>NZ_CP042171.1:2400000-4800000 GCF_005938645.2 Pedobacter sp. KBS0701 | reverse complement strand
AGCAAAATCAGGAACCAAAGTAATATCGCCTTTGTTTTGTGGAATGTAAACTAAATCGTTCGCGCCACCATCGTTATTGATATCGCCAGATGAAACATAACTGAATGCGCCGTTATTGGCCGATTCGAAGATTAAACCTATAGTGGTAGCCGCATGTTTAAAATACTCTTTTTTATAGCTTAAGGAAGCAATAACCCTGTTCGGCTGAATAAAATTGGTATTGGCTAAAACATCCGAATTTGCATCGCCGGCAATTGCCCTTTGCGACCAGATTGAACTTGCAGTAGAACCACCGTCGTTTACAGATTTCGATTGACTGTAAGTATAAGCTACACTTGCATTAAATCCACTTAAAAAAGATTTTTGCAACTGACCTGTAATGAAGTAAGAATAGCCTTTTTTGGTATTCTGCATATAAATAAATGGTGAAATCGATGGATTTGCTGCTGTAGTACCTGTATGTGTAGATTTTACGGTATAACGCTGCTGACCTTCAATACCAGGAAGAGTATTTAAGCCGGTTGAATTGTTTGGTAATGCCGCGTTAGAAAAGTTTACGGCATTGATATCTTTAGTATAGGATGCTTCTAAAGTGGCAATAATGCCCATTGGTAATTTTTGGTCAACTGCTACGTTTGTTCTCCAGATCTGTGGGTATTTAAAATCTTTCGAAGCTGCATCTACCTCATAAGAAGTATTGGCTGATGCGGTACCAGGTACAGGACGGTTGGCATTCACATTCGGATTAAAAATCAAACGTGGATCGCCAGTGGTAGAAACGGTACTTGAGCTAAATAATGTTCCGGTATTAGAGGCCTGGTTAGAGATCCAAACATAAGGCACCTGACCAGTAAAAATTCCGGTTCCACCACGTAGCTGTGTAGTTTTATCGCCAAAAACATCATAATTAAAGCCTACACGTGGCGAGAACAATAATTTCTTGTTCGGGAATTTAGAAATGTCTACCTGCAATCCATTCTGGAAGGTTAAAGCAGCCAAATTTGGGTTTGGATCCAGTTTGGTAGGGAAATAAGTATAATCGGCACGGATACCATAGGTTAATTTAAAATTATCACTCACCTGATATTTATCCTGTGCATATAGGCTTAAGTTGTAAGAAGACATTTTTGCGAATGGAAATGATCCATCGGCCAATGCCGAGTTGCGGTATGAATAACTTACCGCGGGCTGGTTATTGATAAAATCATCAGCTGTTCTAAAATAATACAAGCCGTTATAATTTGGGGCAAAACCATTCAAGAATTTGTTTAACTGGTTGCTGGTACCGATGGTGATTTCGTGTTTACCGGCATAGATCGAGAAATCATCAGAGAACTGATAAATGTCGGAGTTTAACAGGTTGTTTGCGGTAAAAACTTCATAACCAAAACTGGTTAAAATACCACCGTTTCCATTACCGATATCAACCATTGGCAGTTCAGCACCGTTTGAAGCGCGGAAATCTCTCAAGGCTGAATAACCCAATGTTAATTTGTTTGACATATTATTGCCAATCCTGGTGTTTAACTCCACAATGCCAATATTAAAGTTATTGTTGATCGTATAACTAGAACCAAAATAAGGCATAGAAGTTGAAGAAGGTGAGCGGCTACCGTTTAAGCCTGCGGGAATACCCGAGCCACTGGCAACAACCTGTCTGTTCGATTTCAGGTAGAAATATTTTGCACTTAAGGTATTGTTTGCATTGATGTTCCAATCTATTTTTGCCGTGATTTTATCACTCTGTGTTTTGTAAGGATAATTTTCGTAAGGACCGGTTGCATAGTTGTATTTACTCATTAAATAGTTCGATAAACGATCTAATGTAGCGGCATCTGCTGTTGAAACATTTGCACCCGATAAACCTGATCTTGATGCGACGAACGAAGTTGCAGGTGTACTGATCCTTTCCTGTTCACCGGAAACAAAGAAGAATAATTTGTCTTTAATAATCGGTCCACCGATATTTAAACCACGTTGATTGTAGCTAAAATCAACAACAGGTATTTTGGTTACCCCGGCAGAGTATCCGGTTAAATCAGTTCCCCTGGTATAGTAATACGCCGAACCCTTAAAATTATTTGTTCCTGATTTTACAATGGTATTAATACCCGCGCCAGTAAAAGATCCCTGGCGGACATCATAAGGCGCAATATCTACCTGGATCTGCTCAATCGCATCTAACGAAATCGGTTGCGAATTCGCCTGTCCACCCAAACTGCCCGACAATCCGAACGAGTTGTTGAATAAGGCTCCATCAACCGTTAAGTTATTGTAAGAACCACTTCTGCCACCGAAACTTAAGCCCCCAACTGTTGTAGAGTTTGCAGACGGGGTTAATTTGGTGAAATCAGATAATGAACGGCTGATGGTTGGTAAATTATCAATCTGCTGTCTTGTAATGGTTTCCCTTGCGCCGGTACGTGAGGAGTTAATGACCTTGTCCTGAGTTCCTTTTACTACAACATCGGCCAGGTTTTGCGAGGTTTCGGTAAGCGATGCGTCAACTCTTAAATCTTCCCCAATGGTTGTGTTCAGGTTTTCTTTAACCAGTTCGTTGTAGCCGACGTAACTAATTTTAATCGTATATGGCCCGCCAACACGTACATTGGGCAGGTTATACCTTCCGTCCGCCCTGGTTAGCGTTGAGTATTTTGTGCCCGAAGGAATATGTATGGCGGTAACTGTTGCACCGGGTATTACCCCTTTTTGATCTTTAACCGTACCAATAAATGATGCCGTAGTTACCCCTTGTGCAAAACCGTAGATGGTTAAGGCAAACACAAAAGTTATTAATAATATAAGTCTTTTCATCAGTCTTTTTTTTTGACAAAAATACACTGACTTACTGCTGCTTATGTTCTGTTTATATTAATTAATTGTTAAGCGCCTACCTTGTTCCGGGAAGATTAATTTTAAACCTTTTATATTTCCCGAAATCAATTGTTGTTTTACTTTTTCTGCAGACTGAAATGGGGGTTTGGTATGGGTTACAATAAAAGAAACTTTCCTAAATGCTTTCTCATTAATTAAAGCTTCAAGTTTCGACAGCTCGCTAAAGAAAAGTTTTGGTGTGAGGTGCCCGAACAATTGTTTATCGGGCTGTTCGTTAGGGAAAGAAACCTCTATAAAGATAGCTTTTAGCTGGCCCGCATTAATCAGCGGTACTATATTTTGCCATAAGCTGGCCAGTTTATCTGATTTTTCAATTTCATCGGCGCCGGTATCTCCCAGATAAAGTACATAACTATCATCATGGCTGATTAGAAAAGCAGTACTTTTATAAGGATTACCATGGCTCAGTTCAAAAGCTTTTACTTTCATTTCTGTGCCCGCTAACGGATAAGTATTGCCTTCAATCAGTGGGAAATAGGTATACTTTTTTAGCTGTGGTTTTTCGCCTTCGTTAGCAAAATTGGCCCATGCATCCCATGTAAAATATTTATCCCTTAAAATATTGAGGACAGAGGGTAAGCCATAAATGTTTTTGGCCGTATCTGCCGGCGAATTGATAATCAGGCCAGCTAAATGGTCCAGGTGACCATGGGAGATGAGATAACCTTTAATCTGCTTGCGCTGGATTTCTTCGCTATTGCCTTTTAAAGATTTAAAATCAATTGCTTTTTGGATGCCTGCGTTTATGGTTCCCGCATCAAGGCAAACATATTGGTCACTTCCTTTTGGCGTTATCATATACGATGATAAATTGCTCTCATCATCCCCACCTTTTACACCAAGCGGAATGATGGTAAACGCAGAACCGGTTCCCTGCGCCCACAAATTACTTGCATAAATGGATAGAAAGATAATCGCTGGAAGAATTCTTTTGAACATGTTGGTTTGATTATACCGTTTTACCTTTAAAAATAACCTCTTTTAAGTTTAGTGCATCATCAAGCACTACTAAATTTGCCTGCTCGCCAGCTGCGATATTTGCCGTTAAGCTTTCGATTCCGATTAATTTTGCAGGATAACTTGTTCCCATTTTAACTGCATCATTTAAACTGATGCCACAGTGTAATACACAGTTTTTAACGGCTTCTAACATCGTTAGCGATGAGCCTGAAAGTGTACCATCGGGCATCGCAAATTTGTTTCCTTTTTCACTATGCTGATAAGGACCGGTTGAACAGGCTGTAACGGCATCAGTGATCAGGAATAAACGCTCTTTCAATATTTTCTGCGCAAATTTAACCACTTCAAAATCTACATGTTGCCCGTCAACGATAATACTGGTCATAGCCTTATCATGACTGAAAAGAGCAGTTGGTATGCCAGGTTCGCGGTGGTGTATCGGACTCATGGCATTAAAAAGATGTGTGGTAGTCTGAATCCCTTTGTTATAAGCTGCTGTAGCTTCTTCGAAAGTTGCGTTGCTATGCCCAAGCGAAACAATCACGCCGTTATCCAATAGATATTGGATAACTTCATCATCTTGAATTTCTGGGGCTATCGTCATCATTTTAATAACACCATCACCAAAATCAATTAGACTCTTAATTTCATCGAGTGAAGCTTTCCTTACAAATTCAGGCACATGGGCACCCAAACGTTTTGGATTCAAAAATGGACCTTCTAAGTGTAGCCCAAGGCAATTTTTTGCAGATGATCGATGTGCTTTGGCTGCTTTGATACACTCATTAAAAACTTCCGGAGAATTTGTTGCCATACAAGCTAAAAAGCCTGTTGTTCCTTTTTTAAGCAGGTCATCTTCCATTATGATTAATGATTCTACAGTTGGATCGGCAGAAAATAATCTGTCGCCTGCTCCATAAATCTGTAAATCTATAAAGCCTGGTACAACAAGTAAGCGCCCATTTTCAGTATTGCTACTTCCTTTAACAGCTGAAATGATATCACCATCGATGATGATGTCTTGATTCTTTTTTAAATCGTTGCCCTTAAAATAGGAGGTGTTGGAAATTACTTTAGGCATATCAAACTTTTGAGTGAATTTAATCTTATACGGCTAAAGTTAAATATTGTGACTATATATTTGGATAATAAGATGAAATAACCAAATAAATGAAATCAGCCCAATAGAAGAAGTTGCAGGCTCAGCCAGGTTAAATTTGTCTTCATAGATCTCTCCTTTTTACTGTGTTTCAGTCGAGATGAAAACATCTTTTATTGAAGGGCAGAATGGTAGTAGCAGAGATGAGGGCCATGCTTTAGAATTATTGGGCAAAAAAAAAGGCTCCAATTTCTTGGAGCCTTTTTAATATGTTTTCTTTTGCTTATGCACCTAATTGTACGCGTTTGAAAGCAGATACAGTTAATCCTTTAGCAGTATTATCTAAGAATTTACGAACATCTACAGAACTATCTTTTACAAACTCCTGATTTAATAAAGTACTGTCTTTGTAGAATTTGTTCAATTTACCAGCAGCAATTTTCTCAACCATTTCTTCTGGTTTGCCTTCTTGACGAATAACGTCTTTCGCAATTTCAATTTCACGTTGAATAGTAGCCGGATCAACTCCGTCTTTATCAACAGCAACTGGGTTCATTGCAGCAATCTGCATAGCAACATCTTTACCAGCTTCAGTAATATCTACGCCATTAGCGCCTTCAAATACCACTAAAACACCCATTTTACCATTAGAGTGGATGTAAGAAACGATTTTTTCACCAGATATATTTGCGTATTCCTGAATAACGATTTTCTCTCCGATTTTTCCGGTTAGTTCAGTTATGGTTTCGGCAACTGTACGTCCATCTTCCAAAGTGATCGCTGATAACTCTTCAGTGGTAGCAGGATTGTTGGCAACTGCTGCAGCTAAAACAGCCTGAGCCAGGTTACGGAAATCTTCAACTTTAGAAACTGGTTCAGTTTCACAAGCCAAAGCAACTAATTTACCATTTGTACCATCCGCTGAAACAGCAATTGATACTAAGCCTTCTGAAGTAGCATTACCAGAACGAGCGGCAGATACTTTTTGACCTTTTTTGCGCAATAAATCAACAGCAGCTTCGAAATCGCCATTAGCTTCTAATAATGCTTTTTTGCAATCCATCATACCAGCACCAGTTTGTTGGCGTAGTTTATTTACATCAGCGGCAGTAATTTGTACTGTAGACATTTTATTTCCTTTTTTAAATTTACAATCTTGTTATAACAATTACAGGTTACAAGTTACAAGCGCCAAGTTAAACTCATGTTAAGCCAACTTAAAACCTGAAACCAGTAACCTGCAATTAAAAAATATTACTATTCTTCTGTTTTAGTTTCTTCTGATGCTGACGCTTCAACTTCTGCTTCAGCAGCTTTTTTACGTCTTGGCTCTTTTGCTTCCGGAGCATCAGCCGCAGCTTTAGCAGCTACCGCTTCTTTTTCAGCCTCATCATCTTTTTCGCGTTTACGCTCGTCTAAACCTTCTTCAATAGCTTTGATAATTACATCAGTAATTAAAGAGATTGATTTTGTAGCATCATCATTCGCTGGGATAGGGAAGTCGATGTTAGAAGGATCAGAGTTAGTATCAACCATCGCAAAAGTAGGGATGTTTAATTTTAACGCTTCAGTAACTGCAATGTGTTCTTTCTTAACATCAATTAAGAATAATGCTGCAGGTAAACGGTTTAAATCAGCAATACCACCTAAAAGTGATTCTAATTTAATACGCTCACGTTGAATCATTAAACGCTCTTTTTTAGATAAGATTGAATAAGTACCGTCTTTAGTCATTTTATCGATGTTAGACATCTTTTTGATTGACTTGCGAACAGTAGCAAAGTTAGTTAACATACCACCTAACCAACGCTCGGTTACGAAAGGCATGTTTACTTTTTTCGCTTGTTCAGCTACGATTCCTTTTGCTTGTTTTTTTGTTGAAACAAATAATACTTTACGACCTGATTTTACGATTTGTTTAATCGCAGCCGCAGCTTCTTCAGTTTTAGTTAAAGTTTTATTTAAATCTATAATGTGAATTCCATTACGCTCCATGAAAATGTAAGGAGCCATTTTTGGATTCCATTTACGGGTAAGGTGACCAAAGTGTACACCTGCATCCAATAAGTCTTGATAAGTTGTTCTTGCCATTGTTCTTGCCTCCTGTGATTAACGTTTACTGAATTGGAATTTCTTACGGGCTTTAGCACGTCCTGGTTTTTTACGCTCAACCATACGCATATCACGCGTCATCAGGCCTTTAGCACGTAATGCAGGTTTTTTCTCCGCATCTAGTTCAACAATCGCTTTAGCAATAGCTAAACGAACAGCTTCTGCTTGTCCTTTTACTCCACCACCTTGTACATTTACAGTGATATCATAACGACCAGTAAGCTCAGAAACTTCTAAACTTTGGTTTACGATATATTGCAAAGGTAAAGTTGGGAAATATACTTTGTGATCTTTACCGTTAACGGTAATTGCGCCAGCACCATCTTTTAAGTAGATACGTGCAACAGCTGTTTTTCTTCTTCCTGAAGTGTTAGTAACTGACATTTCTTAAAGTTTAATGGTTTTTGGAGATTGAGCTGCATGAGGATGAGTTTCACCAGCATACACAAAAAGATTGGTGTATAATTTTTTACCCAATTTAGTTTTCGGTAACATACCACGTACCGCTTTCTCAATTACACGTTGAGGGTGTTTCGCCATTAACTCCTTAGGAGAAATAAAACGTTGACCACCTGGATAACCAGTATAAGAAACATATTGCTTTTCGCTGAATTTGTTTCCTGTCAATTTAACCTTGTCTGCATTGATAACAATTACGTTATCGCCGCAATCTACGTGTGGGGTGTACTCAGGCTTGTTTTTACCACGGATGATCATAGCGATCTTCGATGACAAGCGCCCCAAAATCTCGCCTTGCGCATCAACAACAATCCACTGTTTGTTAACAGTTTTCGCATTGGCCGAGACAGTTTTGTAACTTAACGTATTCACTTGCTTGTATTTAATTTATTAAACAATTTATTATTCCCATTAAATTTGGGACTGCAAAGATAGATAGAATACTTTTATTATCAAATAGTTGAAGAGAAAAATTTTGATATTAAATTATCGTCATTGCGCAGCGCGCAACAATGTGGCAATCTAATTGTTGCTTTTTGTAAAGCGTAACCTGTAGTTCTTGGGGTGGTTCCAGTCGGGCTTTACGCTAAATCTTTTTTGTTTTTTTAAGCTTTGACAAATTTCTTGCCAGTGCTATTAATTTGTCAAGGCAAAAAACAAAAAAGGATATCGCTGCAATCCCGTTTAAGAATCAGAGCTAGTACAATTATTAAAGGTTAGGGGGTAAGTGCATAGATATTAATGCTATCTCTTACAAATCATCAGGCATATAGCCAATCCTTTTTCTTGGTCCAATTTTCTTATCAATGAGTTTATCCAGATAGGTAAAAACCAATTCGATGTTTTTATCCTGATTACTCACTTTTTGTTTGATTTCTTCGATTTCAAGTTTAAGCTCACCGCTGTCAATAATGAATTGGTGTTCGGGAGAAAATTCTAACAATCTGAATATTTACCTGAATGGCTTGTTTGCTGTTTAATACACTTGAAAGCATGAGGATGCCATGTTCGGTAAAAACAAAGGGAAGTTTTCTTCTTCCTCCCCAACTTGAAGTCGCAAATTGCGACTTCAAGTTTAACCACTCTTCATCAGTGAGTTGAAACATGAAGTCTTCAGGGAATCGATCTGAATTTCTACCAACTTGCTCATTAAGGCGTTTAGTCTCTACACCGTAAAGCTCTGCCAGATCGCTGTCTAGCATCACTTTTAGACCTCTTAACTCGTAAATTTTATTAACTACAATATTGTCAGGGATGATAGGAAGCACTTATTTAGCTGTCATATCATTTTTGGATTTAAATTGAAGATACAAAAAAATAGATTATTTATATCAATATGCAATATGCTAAAATTCCTTTTATGGAGTTTTAGCATAACTTCTATATTCTTTAACCCAATGCCGCAAGGCAAAAGCAGCAATAATGGTAAAAATGAAATATTCGACCCCCATAAATTTAATTCCTTTTAGAAAATAAAGATAAGTGGCTACAATATCGATAATCAGCCAGATAATCCAGCATTCCACTCTTTTCTGAATCATCAGAAAAGTGGTGATCACACTCATTACAAAAATAAATGAATCAATAAAAGGGTATGCGCTGGGTAAGTTAAATAATAGAGGCAGCCAGTTGTGTAGCTGGCTGGCCAGGGTACCCATCAGTAAAGTACCAATAATGCCAATTGCCAATAAGATCAAAAATTGACTTAGGGGCATAAAACTGATTTTGAGTTCATTATTTTTATCTTCTTCTCCGGGTTTTGGATTTGTCCATCGCCACCAACCCATAATGTTGGTTACAAAAAAGAAAACCATTAAAAACATATCGGGGTAAAGCTGGCTTTGGTAATATAGAAAGGCTGATAAGAATACATTGACGATACCCATGGGCCAGCTCCAAACGCTGGCTTTTGCTGAAAGTATAACGGAAATAATCCCGGTAATTACAGCAAAGAATTCTAAATAGCTCATTTTATAGCCAAGAACTGTGAAAAAAATACTGTGGGCATCGAAAAAATCCATCTTTCTCTTTTAAAAAATCTACAAGATGCTAATGTAAATAATTTATTTGCGGCTCTTGCTTTTCTATTGGCAAACAATCCCAAAATATAGCTGTTATAAGAGTATCTATTGGCTTATCGCCGTATTTATTAACCAGCAAATTTCGTGTATGCAGTATATCGACCAGATTTTCGGTTATCCCATTCCTTTATTTTTCAAGAACCTGATTATTGGTTTAGCAGCAGTTTTGCTCGGTATAATCATCAAATTTATCATCCACAAAACTTTTATCCTGCTTTCGCGTTGGTGGGATTTCATCATTATAAAATCTACAATTAAACATTTAAGAAGGCCGGTTGCGGTTTTTATCCCATTGTTATTGCTTAATTTCTCACTTACATTGATGGAGATGTCGCCCACATTTAGGTTGCCGATTACTAAAGCATTGGAAATTGCTTTAACCATTACTTTCGCATTAATATTGGTGCGTTTAATAAATGTACTGGAGGATTATTTTTACCTTAAATACGATCTGAATAAAGAAAACAACCTTAAAGAGCGGAAAATAAGGACACAGTTGCAGTTTGTAAGGAAATTTATCGTTTCGCTCATCATTTTAATTACAGCAGCCATTATTTTATTGAGTTTTGATAGTATGCGCAAAATTGGAGCGGGTTTGCTTACTGGGGTTGGGATAGGGGGAATTATCATTGGTTTTGCCGCGCAAAAATCGCTTGGGAATTTATTGGCAGGCTTTCAGATTGCCTTTACGCAGCCGATCAGGATTGATGATGTTTTAATTGTAGAAGGTGAATGGGGTAAGGTAGAGGAAATAACCCTAACTTATGTGGTTATCAATATATGGGATCAACGCAGGTTAATTTTGCCGATAACCTATTTTATCGAAAAACCATTTCAAAATTGGACGCGTGTTTCGGCCGATTTGCTTGGAACGGTTTTTTTATATATGGATTATACCATCCCAATTGAACCACTTCGGAAAGAACTTACCAGGCTCTTAAATAATAATCCCCTGTGGGATAAAAGAGTAAATGTTGTACAAGTGACTGACACCAATAAAGATGGTTCGATTGAAATCAGGTTTTTGATGAGTGCTTCAAATTCCTCCAGGGCTTTTGATTTACGTTGCCATGTAAGAGAAGCCATGATCACTTTCATCCAGAATAACTATCCTGATAGTTTACCTAAAACAAGATTAGAACATCGGGATAAATTTGCTGGTTTGTAGTTTTTACAATGTAAAACAAGTAAGTCATTTTTTCTGTGTAAAAGCAGCTGGTTTAAGAACTTCTGAAAACTGATCACCCGGATGTTGCGATTAGGGAATTTGTGCCGTAAAGATAGGCATCTTAAAACCCGCTAAGTTTACGCTATCTGATTTTTAAAATCCGTGATTTGAAAGAATAATCAGGATAATTTTTAGCACAGGCAGTTATCAAAACATTTTAAAACTACCTAAAAGTAGGTAGTTTTATTTACCTGAAATTTAGTGTTTTGATTATAGCAATAGGTTTTGGCATTTTTTTGGCACCTGTAATAAGAAAACAACTAAAAATCTATGAAAAAAAATTCAAAATTATTATCTATTGTGCTTGTTCTGGCGTTATTATTTTCTTGTAAAAAAGATTCGGAAACTACTCCTGCAGCAAATGGTAAAACCGCAAAGTTTACCATCACTGCAAACGGAGTGAACTCGTCTGATGACTACGTTTCGTTCGTGATTGTAGGCGGTGATACTAAAGGCACTAAAACCATCTGGAAGGTAAATGGAGTGACCAGAAATAATGAAGCTGCTATTTCTTTAGGGAAAGACGATTTCACAGGAAGCACCAAAACCTATGTAATTGAGACTGTATTGCCAGTTGATGTAATTACTGCCGGCGTGCAGTGCATTAACTTTAATGCCAGTTATCAGATCAGCTATAAAGCGGAGATAAATGGCAAAGTGATCACTAATGATGATGGTGTTACAGTCGATGTTAATAAAGATTATACTCACCAATTCGACTATTAATCGCTCATTGTTAAATTTCCTCGCTGAAGCGGCACAGGCCAAGTTTTGTGCCGCTCAGTACCGATGATAGTTAATCCTTTTGAACTGTCATTCGGTTAAGTTAATATCCAGTTCTACAGTCGAAATGATAAAAGGCATATTATTATTTAAACATCCCTTTTAGCTTTGCCAATTTTTCCTGTAAATCCCCATCAGCATCCTTTGGCTCGTTACGCGGCTTGAAGTTTTGTTTATTGCTATTCGGTTTGAAGTCCTGTTTAGATTTCTGCTCCTTGGGCTCCCGGCTCCGGACTTCCGGCTTCGGACTAACTTCAGCTTTCATAGATAACGAAATCCTTTTACGGGCTGCATCAACTTCCATAACCGTAACTTCGACTTTTTGATGTACTTTAACTATGTCGTTTGGATTCGCTACAAAACGATTTGCCAGTTGACTGGTATGCACCAAACCATCTTGATGGACACCAATATCTACAAAGGCGCCAAAATTGGTGATGTTGGTTACAATTCCCGGTAACTTCATGCCTACTCTTAAATCGGCAATTTCATTTACACCATCAGTAAAACTAAAAGCCTCAAATTGCTCACGTGGATCGCGGCCTGGTTTAGCCAATTCCTTTAAGATATCATTCAGAGTTGGTAAACCGATTTCATCCGTAACGTATTGTTGTGGCTTAATTTGCTTTTGCAATTGCGTATCTTTCATTAATGCCGAAACTGTTGTGCCTAAATCTTTCGCCATTTGATCTACAACGGCATAACGCTCAGGGTGAACACCACTGGTATCTAAAACATTTTCGGCATTGCGAATACGTAAGAAACCCGCTGCCTGCTCATAAGCTTTATCACCCAGGCGGGGAACTTTTTTCAAACTTGCCCGATTTTTAAAAGCGCCGTTGGTGTTTCTATACTCTACAATATTCTGCGCCAGTGTTGGTCCGAGGCCAGAGACATAAGCTAAAATTTGTTTCGATGCCGTATTTAATTCCACTCCAACAGCATTTACAGCACTGATTACAGTATCATCTAAACTTGCCTGTAATTTATTTTGATCAACATCGTGCTGGTATTGACCAACGCCGATAGATTTTGGGTCAATTTTTACCAATTCGGCCAATGGATCCATTAGACGTCGCCCGATTGAAACTGCTCCACGCACAGTAATATCTTGTGTAGGAAATTCTTCTCTGGCTACTTCCGATGCTGAATAAATCGAAGCGCCACTTTCGTTAACCATTACTATAGTGATGTGCGGTAAATTCAATGCTCGGACAAAAACTTCAGTTTCTCTTCCTGCAGTACCGTTGCCAATGGCTATAGCTTCAACATTATGTTTTTCGCAAAGTTGTTGGATCGTGAATGCAGCGTTTTTCACATTTCCCTGTCCGGTATGCGGATAAATTGCTGTATTCTCTAACAATTGACCTTGTTTATCTAAACAAACGACTTTACAGCCAGTACGGAACCCCGGATCGATAGCCAGTACATTTTTTTGTCCCATTGGAGCTGCCAATAATAATTGACGTGCATTTTCGGCAAAAACCCGGATGGCTTCCTCATCTGCTTTTTGTTTGGTGAAAACCCGAAGCTCGGTTTCCATTGCTGGTTCCAACAAGCGTTTATAACCATCTTCTAAAGCTTGCTGAACCTGCTTTGAAGCCGCATTATTGCCTAAAACAAATTGGTTCTCTAAAATAGCAATGGCATCTTCTGCTGGTGGAAGTGCATCTAATCTTAAAATAAGTTCCTTTTCGCCACGGCGCATGGCCAGAACACGGTGTGATGCAGCTGTTTTAACCGGCTCGCTCCATTCGAAGTAATCTTTATATTTAATACCCTCTTCTTCTTTCCCTTTGATCACTTCTGATTTAAAAACAGCTTTTTCCTGAAAATAAGTGCGCATTTTGGTGCGGGCCTCGGCATTTTCAGAAATCATTTCGGCAATAATATCCCTTGCGCCAGCTAAAGCGTCATCAAGTGAGTTTACTCCCTTCTTGGCATCGATAAATTTACCTGCTTCAGCGTTTAAGTTAAAAGCATTCTGCTCAAATATCTGCAAGGCCAAAGGCTCTAATCCTTTTTCTTTTGCAACAGATGCACGTGTTTTACGCTTAGGTTTAAACGGCAGATAAATGTCCTCTAAAAGTGAAATAGTTTCTGCATCGTTGATCTTTTTTTCCAGTTCTGGCGTTAACTTACCAAGCTCGGTCATTGATTTTAAAATCGCTTCCCGGCGCTTGTCTAAATCGCGTAGTTGCAAAACCCGGTCACGAATAGCGGCTACTTCAACTTCATCTAAACTACCTGTAGCCTCTTTACGGTAACGCGAGATAAACGGTACAGTTGCACCTTCATCTAACAGGTTTACGGTTGCGGTTACTTGTTTTTCTGCAACTTTTAATTCGGCTGCAATTATTTTATGGTGGGTCAACATATCCTAAGGGTAAAAATTAAAGAAGCAAAGCTAATCAGGATTTGCGGGATTTTTAAGATCAATTTTTCCACTGCAAACCGTTGAAAGATTTCAAAATTTACCTAATCAGAAGTTTTTGACTTATTTATTAGACGTAAACACAACTTAAATGATTTACTATTGGCACAATATTTGTATTTTATTGATTGGGCTAACCAAATAAATTAATAATAAACTAATGTCTAATTCATATCCCCGATGTTGGAAATGCAACACGCAGTACCACTATCAAATCCCCAGACCTTGGCTGATCAAAAATGTGCTTTTTTTTCTTCCCATTAGAAAATATTTTTGTCCTCATTGTGTGACCGCTAGATATGCCTGGATAAAGTCGGAAAATGGAAAAAATTATTTAGAGACTGAGCATACCGAAAAGACTGCCGGGAAAAAGAGTAGAAAAAAATAAATTTTATCAGAGGAAAATATTAACAGTAAGATGTTACGCTTTCTTATTTCTTAGCTTTTTCAAAATCCCGCTCCGCTTTAAACTTAGTAATTCTTGTAATCAAATCCAGGGGCAGGGGCTTATCCAAAGGAAACTGAACAGCACCTTTGCTCCATTTATAATCGATAAATTCATTATTAAAAGCTTCGATGCCCGATCCGGTTGGATAAAAGCCAATATGTTTGTCATAACCTGCAAAATACACCAAAACTGCATGCTGTTTAAAAGCAGGCATACCGTAGCTGATCACTTCTTTTGCGGCAGGTACCGCTTTATGGATAGTTTCGCGGACTTTTTGCAATAGTTTTTGTGTTTCAACAGGGAAAGTAGCGATATATTGATCGATGTTCTCGGGTTTTTGTCACCCTATATCAGTCGGTTTCATAAACTGAATTTACAGAAAATTATTAAAAGTTATTCGCTGATCTGGATATCGTATCTGTACAATAAGCCTGCAAGACCGGATTTTGAAAATCTTGCTTTTTTGATCCTGTTGTTATCCGGGTCTATGGAATAATTGTAAGCCGTTCTAAAATCTGCCTTTTCGAGTATTGTTCTATCAAAAGTAGCTTTTAATAAATCGCAATTGTTGAGTACTGCGCTGGTTAAGTCGCATTCAGAGAAATCAACTTCATGTAATTGTGAGTTTTTGAAATTGGTTTTTTTTAATTTTAATTTATAGAACGAGGAATGATCTAATTTGCAGTTGGTAAAACTAAACGCGAGGCCGAAATCGTTACAGTTATCTAACCTTAAACCAAGCATTTTGCAATTCTGGAAATCAGCATCGATCAACGATGTTTTGGTTAAATCCGCCAAACTTAAATTGCAGGAAATGAATTGGCAATCTAAAAATTTTACACCGCTTAAATCTGAACTGGAAAAATCGCAATTGATGAATTTACAGTTTTCGTATTCTGCTTTTGGAAGTGGACGTATAGTAAAATTGGCTTTTTCGAATGTTTGATCGGCTATGTATTCGGGCATGAGAAAAATTTAATGGGTATAGCTAAGATAAAAATATTAGTTTGGAAACCTCGCAGGTTTTTATCTCAAGATTAAATGCCCTTGTCAATGAACCCGATAGTAGCGTAAAACCCGGAGGTGAGGAACGAACCAAGGCTTTGAAGCGAATAGCGGGGCTGATATTGCCGAAGAATTACAGGCTTTGCTTTTCATAAAGATCTAAATTTTATTTAGGATATAAGGGACTCCCCCGCCCGTTGGGCAGCCCTCTGATAGAGGGGAATAAAAAAATCCCCCAAATTGCTTTGGAGGATTTTATATGTTTTGGTCTTTGACATGCTTAGACTGATAATTATTTTTTAACGTACATCACTTCTTTTACCGCTTTAACTACACGTTCAGCATTTGGTAAGCTTGCTGCAATTAAAGTTGGTGAATATGGAAGTGGAACATCTGCACAGGTAATACGTAAAACTGGTGCATCTAAATAATCGAATGCATGTTTCTGTACCATGAAAGCGATCTCGCCAGAAAGAGATGCCAATGGCCAAGCCTCTTCTACCACAACCAAACGGTTTGTTTTCTTAACGGATGTAATAATGGTATCGTAATCGATAGGACGTACAGTACGTAAATCAATAACTTCTACGTTGATCCCCTCTTTTGCTAATTCTTCTACCGCAGGGTTTACAACGCGTGTTAACATTTTACCAAAAGTTACGATGGTTACATCTGTACCTTCTTTAGTTACTTTAGCTTTACCAAGTTCGATATAGTATTCTTCTGCAGGAACATCACCCTTATCGCCGTACATTACTTCCGATTCCATGAAAATAACCGGATCCGGATCTATAATTGATTGTTTTAATAAACCTTTTGCATCATAAGGAGTAGCCGGAACAACAACTTTTAACCCTGGAGTATTTGCAAACCAGTTTTCGAAGTTTTGAGAGTGTTGCGCACCTAATTGGCCTGCGTTACCTGTTGGACCACGGAAAACCATTGGACATGAGAACTGACCGCCACTCATTGATAAGATTTTAGCTGCTCCGTTGATAATCTGATCGATCGCAACTAAAGAGAAGTTAAATGTCATGAACTCCACAATTGGAACAAGGCCAGCTGTTGCGGCACCAGTTGCAATACCTGCAAAACCTAATTCTGCAATCGGGGTATCGATAATTCGTTTTGCACCAAATTCATCAAGCATACCCTGACTTACTTTGTACGCACCGTTATATTCTGCTACTTCTTCACCTAATAAAAAAACGCGGTCATCTTTGCGCATTTCTTCGCTCATGGCTTCGCGTAGTGCTTCTCTAAATTGGATTTCTCTCATTGTAAATTTTTATAACGGGGGCAAATATAATTATTAATCGCTTTGAAACCAAAGGCTAAAATGCCTATGTTTTGTAATAATTATAAGTGTTTTGATCGATTATTTGAAGTTTTTTAAGTTTCATTTGTTGCTAATTCCATTAAAGAAGAAATAATATTGGGCAATTGCGTTTTTGTTAAGCTTTTTATATCAAAGCCTATTCTTTTTTCGAAATATCTTCTCCAAAAGGAATAATATGGTTGTAGTTGATTGAAAAGGAAAGCTGACCCGCTTCAGTTTAATATTTTTAACTTCGTTGATTTAATGATTTGGATTTAACAACCCGTAAATCTCACTATCCAAAAACTGCCCCCTGAAGTAATAATCCTGTTTAAAATGTGCTTCTTTTACAAAGCCATGTTTAAGCAGCATCTGTCTTGAGGCATTGTTTCCTACATTGATGTTTGCACTAATGGTATGCAAATTAACCTCATTAAAGCCAAAATCAATTGATTTTTTTAGTGCTTCAGAGATAATTCCCTTTCTCCAATAATCAGGGTGGAGCATATAACCTATTTCTGCGCGGTGGTTGGCAAAATCGGTTCGCCAATAACCCACAGAGCCAATCATCTGTTTGGGGTTTTCTTTTAAAGCAATTACCCAGGCCAGGTTGTCGCCATTTTCATAACCATTTCTGAAACGGGAAATAAAATCTTTGACTTCAAAAATATCTTTTGGCCTTTCCCTGTCAATATATTTCATTACCGTTTCGTTAGTGCGCATGGCAAAAAGTGCTTCAGCATCGGCCAGATCGTGTTCGCGGAGGATTAAGCGCTCGGTTTCGAGTATGGGAAAATTTGTGAAATTTAAGGTTAGCATTTTTAAAGATAAGCTTTAAGCAAAAAAACGAGAATAAAAAAACAATTATCCCCAGATTTCTCAAGGTATAAGGTAATTCCTAAATCTCTTTTAATCTACTAATCCCTAAATATAGCTATATTTGGGGATTATATTCTCCAAAAACAACTATATTTGGGGAATTGATAGGATTTATGATTAGAAGAGCACTGCAACAAACTTTAGAGAGTAAAGTTGATTTCAAAAAAGCAATAGTTGTACTTGGTCCAAGACAGGTAGGTAAAACTACGCTGATTAATAAAATCGCTGGCTCTTTAACTAGTGATTATCTCTACATCAATGGAGATGACCCTGGCGTAAGACTATTATGGAACAATCCAACACAAGCCTTTATTAATACTTTTATCGGCGAGGTTAAGGTTGTTGTATTTGATGAGGCACAGCGACTTGAAAATATAGGCTTAACTGCAAAGATGATCATTGACGCTAACAAAGATGTTCAGTTCTTTATATCTGGTTCTTCAGCGTTGGAAATTGCAAGTCAGATTAATGAACCTCTTACAGGTCGTAAGTGGGAGTACAGATTATATCCTTTGTCTTGGAGGGAATTGAAGGATCAATATTCCTTTGCCAAAATTCACCCACGTTTAGAGGAATTTTTGATAACTGGCATGTATCCTGACGTAATTAATCATAGCGAAAATGCGATAGAAATATTAAATAATCTTGCTGGAAGTTATCTATATAAGGATATTTTAGAAGCGGGTGGTATTCGTCGACCGGATGCGCTTTTAAAACTTTTGCAGGCCCTTGCCTGGCAGGTGGGAAATGAGGTTTCTTATAATGAGCTTGCCCAAACTGTAGGTATTGACAAGGCAACGGTTAACAATTACATAGATCTGCTTGAAAAATCATTTGTGGTCTTTCGCTTAAATCCTTTGGCCCGAAATTTAAGAAATGAGATTAGCTCTTCCCGGAAAATCTATTTTTATGATAATGGGATCAGAAACAGCATCATTAATAATTTTTCGCCGATTGCTCAACGTAATGATATCGGTGCCTTGTGGGAAAACTTTATTATAAGTGAACGGAAAAAAAACCTGGCCTATAGTGGCTTTTATGGTAATACTTATTTTTGGCGAACCGTAAGTAAAACAGAAATAGATTATATTGAGGAACAGGATAACAAAATAACAGTTTTTGAGCTAAAATGGAATCCTAAAGTAAAAGTAAAGTTTCCTAATGCTTTTATGGAAAAATATGTTCCTGAGGCAGCACATGTTATCAATAGGGATAATTACTGGGAATTTTTATAAACCAGCATGCCATTTAAAAATATACCCTTATTTAAATAGACTACTTACGTTCCTGCCAGTAAGATGTTGAAAAAAGTTCTATTTAGACATTTTTTTGCTTTTAATTATTTCCCAAATAAAGTTTTATAAATAGAATATTTGTAATTATCCTCAACAGCACTGGCTACGAAATAAGGTGCTTCGAAAAGTTCGGTCAGTTTTTTTCTTAGTTCGGCAAGAAATTCGGGTTTAATTTCTTCCAGATAGGCGCCGGACAGATTTTGCCTGCCCGATTTAAACCAAACGCCATCTGCGCTCATTGTTTTTACTACATATAAATTAGGTTCGACGAAGCTTTTGCCAGAGAACTGTTCATAAGCGTATGTGTACAATAGGGTTTGAACCAAGGCTTTGTTAATATGCTTTCCGTCTGAGTTGAAAAGTTCAGGTACATCCTTAAAGGTTAACTTATCACTTCCGGTTTTGTAATCAATAATTTTAGTTACCCCATCCTTTACATCAACACGATCAATAAAACCAAATATCTTTACGCTGGCTTCTTTTCCTTTAAGCGGGAAACTTATTTCGGCCTCTACTTTTTGCTCCAGACTAATGATGTTGAATGGCGTTTGAGCTTCATCCTGGTTTAAAATGATGTTTACATAAGCATCTACAATTGATAAAATTACCTTTTGCATGCCCTTATATTCCATCACCGTATCTGGATTTTTAAACATCACGGCATTAAAGGCTTTTTGTATAAAAGCAGGAATTTGTTTCCTTTTCTCTTTAATCCGCTCTGCTGTAATTTCAGCAGACCTTAAATCCTCATAAAAATACTCCATCACTTTGTGTAGAATTGAACCAATTTCGTTGGCTTCTACCACTGCACTGATCTCTTTAGGCTCTTTAATACCTGCAATGTAATTGAAAAAGAAATCTATCGGGTTGGAAATGTATTGGGTAAGTGCCGATGGCGAAAGCACTTTCTTTTTATCGAGGTATTTTTGAAGTGTTTCCTGGATAAGGGCATTATTGGTCTTTTCGATCTTTACTTCTTTAAAAGGTTCAGTTTTTACCTCGAGATTAAGTTCGTTATATTCAAAATCGAAACCGCTTTCGTACTCAAGTTGTTTTAAGATCCTGCTGGCTTCGCCCGAAGTAGATTCGTCAGTTAAGCTATTATAGACAAAATTGATATTCTTAGCTTTCTGTAATAGACGGTATACCATGTAAGAGGAAATGGCATCCAGATTTTCGAGAACTGGGAGGCCATAAACGCGACGTATAGAGTCTGGAATGAAACTATTGCCAATGGATGATTTTGGAATAATGCCTTCGTTAAAACCTAAAATGACCACTTTATCGAAGTTCAAGTTCCTGGTTTCAAGCAACCCCATTACTTGTATCCCATTCAGCGGATCTCCTGAAAGCGGTACTGCAATGGCCTGTAGCGATTTTTGAACGAGGTAAATTACAAAAGGGATTTCTTCTTTACCAATATGGTTGCTAAAGGTATCATGCAAACGGTTTAACTCCTGTATGGTTTTTACAAAAAGTTCTGCATCGATTTTTTTAAGCGTTTTTGCGTTGGATAAACGGGTTAACACATAATCCAGCACATCCAGTAAATTGGTGACCACATGCTGCGGATCATCGATTTTTTTATAAAAAGTTTCAAACAATCCACTTTGGCGTAACAGACGTTTATGGTCGATCTCTACCTGGTTTTCTTCCAACAAAGCGGTTAAAATTTTATCCCGCATTTTTTGGGTAAGGCCTGTTAAAGGATGGGTTAAAAAAGCCTCTACATTTTTGTAGCTTACTTTATCCCGCTGTAAAATCTCCAACTGGCTCCCCAGCCATAAATCAACCAGGCCAAAAATACTCGAGGTTGATAAAGCGAAACCCATAGTTACGTTGAGGTCGATTTCTTTTCCATTCAGGTGAGTTGGAATCGTTTGCAGCGTAGGGATCAACAGGCTTTCATCAGCCAAAACCACTACTGTTTTTCCAACAGTTTCGGCTGCTGTATAATCATCTGCTAAAATGTTGTTCAGGATTTTGGCCTGTGCCGATTGCCCCTGGACCTTAAAAACATTTACATTGTGCGAGGCTGATTTCATTAAACTTTCCTGCCCTGCAAATTCATTTTTCAATCCAAGCTGGTTGATGTTTTTACGCAAAAACAAACCTGCTTCCTGCGAAACGTCATCTAAATAATAGGTGTCGGCATCAAAATAGAACAATGCTTTTCCTGCCTCCTGTAGTTGGGTGAATATTTTAGCCTCGGCACTACTCAAAGCATTAAAACCTACGAAAATAATCTTCCCTTTATCAAAATTGGAAATAAACTCCTGGTGATTAGTAATATCATCCGCCAGGTAACGGTAAACCGAACCATTAGTTAAATAACCTTGCTCTTTAAGCGTAACGTGATATTTATGGTAAAGCTTGGGCATCCTGCGCCACATCTTGATGAACAGTTCCTGCTGTTTTTTATGTTTTCCTTCTGAATAGGAAGTCCAGAACTGTGCAAGAAACTCATATTGCTCCGGGCTTAAATAATCAAAATCTTTATTAATGACCGATATATCTTCCAAGTCGCGGTATAGTTTTTCAGCATGTACCAGATCGGCATCAATCTGGTTGAAATCACTTAAGATGATCTTTGCTAAAGGGAAAAACTTGTGACTTGATATATTTTCCAGCTTCTCTTCTGCGAGCAGTTGGTTATAAATTCTATGAAGGGTGAAAAACTGCAGGTAAAAATCGGCTATTTTATAACTGGTAGAACTTGCAAAGAATTCCTGTATGGTAAAAAATGAAGGACTGAAAAATGGTTTCCCAATAATATCGGCAAAGTGTTTCTGCAAATATGCAGATGGACGTTTGTTATTAAAAACGATGGCACAGTTTTCCAGCTGATTTCCAAACCGGGCAACTAAATCTTCAGCAACTTCCTGTAAAAATGGTTTTATCTGCATATTATACTAATTTCAATTTCCCTTTAACTGCGTAAAAAAGATAGGTTTTGATATTTTGATAACCCATTTCAGTAAGTAAGATTTTGTAATTATTTACCTGTTCGATGTGTTTATCGCTTTCTTCCAACGTAAATTTATAATCGAGGATAATTACTTCATAGGTGTTGATCAATACCCGATCAGGACGGTGCAGTTTCCCATTGGCATCAATGATGTTTTTTTCTACAATACTTTCACTTGCTTTGTCTAAAATTTCTTTGAGCTCTGGGTTGTTCAACACTTCAAGTGCTGAATTAATTAATTGCTGTTTTTCTTCTTCTTTGATAATGCCCTGCAAAACCAGGTTTATCGCATAATCTTCTACTTCTTTTGTATTACTTGCACTGGCCAGGATATCGTGTAGTAAGGAACCTTTTCTCCCTGATTTTTCAATATTGACCAGGTGTTTTAGATGTTTTTCCGCTGAAGGAACATAGAGTTCCGACAAACGGGTTGTGGTTGGATAACTATTTAAATTAATAAAATTCGATTCTTCAGATTTACTTTCGACAATTACAGGTTCTATAATTTCGTACACACCGTTTTCATCAAACTGCTCATCAAAAGTGAAATTAATTACATCACCCATGTTAGATAGTTTCAATTCCTTTTTAGTCATTGTAGCAATGTAGAGGTAATCTTTGGATCGTGTGGTTGCCACATAAAGCATGTTGAGCGCATCCATATTGTTATAAAGAAGCTCTTCGTAATAGGCCTTAGCAATTGCCGAATCGGCCAATGCTTCATTATATTTTAAAGGAATGCCTTTCAATTCTTTATACACCGTTTCTTCCGATGAAACCCAGAAAGTGGCATTGGGTTTGCCTTTGATCTCCCAATTACAAAAGGGAACAAAAACAGCCCTAAAAGCTAAACCTTTCGATTTGTGAATAGTAATAATCTGTATCGCATCAGCACCTTCAGGCGATGGCAATGATTTTTTAACGCCGTCTTCTTCCCACCAGGTTAGAAACGAAATTATACCTTTTTCGCCCAATTTTCCGGCAGAAGCTGTGAGGTCTCTAAATGCTAACAGATAGGGTAGGTTGGCCGTTAGGTTTTTTAAGCCATAACTTTCAATCAAAATTTCAACCAGTTCAGGTAAGGGAAGCTGTAACCAACTTTGCCAGTTTTCGCATAAAGCAACGGGCAAAACTGCTGTAAGTGTATGGAGTGGTCTATTGGTGAGGTTAAGGTAATAATTGGCATCAATATCTTTTTCGTGCAAAGAATGATAAAGTGCTATACAATTGGCTTTGTAAAGAGCCGTTTGAGTTTCTAAACCAATCAGTACTTTTAAGGTGTTAACGATGAGTTGTATGGCCGAGTTATTCGAAATCAGTAAGGCATCGCCCGATAAAACAGGCAATTTGTGCTCCATTAATTTTTTAACAGTTAATAAAGCTTCGCTGTTTGAACGTACCAAAATGGCAATGTCTTTTAATGCATATAGCTGCTCATTTTTGAGGTGGTTTATTTCTTCAACAATATCATCCAGAGCAATATCCCTAAAAACAGTTTCAGTAAAGCGTGCTTCATTTGGGGCATGATCTTTACCAAACTTTTTGATTTTTATAGTTCCACCTTTTAGCGTATTAGTAGCGAAATTTTGGGTTGATCCGCTATAAATATCGGTAATAATCTGCTGATAATGCTGCTCTTGCCACCATTCGGAAATACTTTCGGGTTTGGTAGCCAGATTTTCATTCAACTCATTCTGTAAGGTAAGCGGAATGGCTTTGTAGAGGAAATTATTAAAAGTGATGATGTTTTCCGCGCTCCGGTAGTTCTCTTCTAAACTTTCTTCCAATACATTTTCAGCACCAACATCTAACTTGGCATGTTTATGCAGGATGTTCCAGTCGCCATTACGCCAGCGGTAAATGGATTGTTTAGTATCGCCAACAATCAGGTGATCGATCAGATCCTGACTTGGCGTGGCCATGGCATTTGTCAACAATGATTTGAAACTTCCCCACTGACTGGTAGAAGTATCCTGAAATTCATCAAACAAAAAATTGCGGTAACGGTTGCCGACTTTTTCCCAGATGAAAGAAGGATTATCACCTGCATCTTCAGTAATTCCCGAAATCAGTTTTTGGGCATCGCTGATTAGCAGGTTATCATTTTCTGCCCTGTATTCTTTCAACAACACTGCAATTTCCTGCATCAACCTTAAATAATAGAGATTTTTATTAAAGGCAATGGCCAGACTATAATTCGGTAAATGCGTTAAATAATACGTTTTTAACTTTTGAAGAATTGGATTTACCGTATCATAGGCTTCAGGGAAGTTTGCATTCTTCTGAAACCACTCATCTGGCTCATCGATTAAATTGAAAAGCGGTTCAATCTTCGAAAAATCGCCCCTGGCGACCAAGATAATTTTAGCCAGCGGACTTCTTGATTTCCCTTTCAGGTGTTCCGTTTCTACGCCAATCACATTTAAAGCTTCGTTGGCTTCGGTTGCCAGCGAAACCAGTTCCTCCTCAAATTTTTTAATTTCTGCCTTGGTAACACTAATATATTTTTTAAATAATTCGTCGATGTTTTCTAAACCTATAGCATTAACCGCATCTTCAAAAATCTGGAAACGTTCAGAAAATATTTCCCCGATCAGGTTATAGAGTTCGAACTTATAATTCCAGCTTTTATTGTCGCTGATGCGTTCGATGGCCAAATCGATAATCCATTGCAAAAGCTGTTTGTTATGATCTAAAGCTTCATCCAGTTTATTTACGAGATCATCTTTCACCTTATCATAATTCATTTCTAAATTATAATCGGCATTAAGGCCCAGTTCGAATGCAAAGCCACGGATTACTTTTTGCACGAAACCATCAATGGTGCTCACCGAAAAACGGCTGTAGTCGTGCAAAATTTTGCGGTAAATTTTATCTGCTTTGAACTGCAGTTCCTGCGGGCTTAATATCGGATAGGCGATTAAAATGAGTTTCCGATAATCATCGATTTTTTTTGATGGATTGCCTTTTGCCAACCCTAACAATACCTCCAGAATCCGGTTTTTCATTTCTTCAGTGGCCTTATTGGTAAAGGTTACAGCTAAAATTTCGCGGTATTTATTGTCGCCACTAAATAGCAAAGTGAGGTAATGTGCAGTTAAACTGAACGTTTTACCTGAACCTGCGGAGGCTTGAAGAATTTTGAGGGGTTGGGACATATCGTTTTATTAATTCCCCCTCCTTTGGAGGGGTGCCAGTAGGGCGGGGTGGCTTTAGTTTATAATATTGAATTGTTTTATCAAAACTTTTAGATGATTTATTAAGGAGGAATAATCCCATATTCTTTAATAATATACTCTTCCAAGGCTATGATTACAAAATCCATTTGTTTCATGACATCATCAACCGTAATCCGATATATTTTTAATCCTAATGAAATTAAATTCTCTTCTCTTAGTTCATCGTAAATTTGTTTATCATCATGACTACTGCCTTCAATTTCTATTATTAAGCCAAGCCGCTTGATATAAAAATCAACAATGTAATTTCCGATTATACGCTGCCTGTCAAAATCTATTTTATGAAATCGCTTTTTGGTTACCTGCATCAAAAATAAGACTTCTGGTAAATTTCCGGCTTGCCGAAGTGCTTTTGCTCTTTCTTTTAATCGAGGTTGATAAGGTAAATCAGTAATGGGCACTGTGGTTATAATCGTGCCATCTACTATAATCTCATTTTGCAAATTCTTTTTTAACACCCCGTCCTGCGGACACCCCTCTGGGAGAGGGAAATGCCGGATGCCTAAATTGGCATGGGTGTTAGTTTTCTTTTGCATTTTTTGGTTTTATTCCCCCGATATAAAATTGGGAGGTGCCCGCAGGGCAGTTATAGTTACACCTGGTATTCACCTACCCTAACTTACAACAATTTAAAATCTTCACGAAATCAGGATATCAACAATTCAACTTCTATTTTTTACTTTTCCTCTTATTAAGTGTTTTATGACTGATCCTTGCAGGACGTTCGGCCATTTCGATGGGTAGGCCAAGCAAATCGCGGATGACCACCGATGCACATGCACCGCCAAAAGCTGCGGGCAGGTAAGAGACTGTACCATAAGCAGAACGTTTGAAATTACTTCCATCGGTCATGATCATGGAGTTTTTATCCATTTCTTCTGTAGAAAAAACTGCTTTTATTTTTGCTGCATTAGGGAGTTTATTCAACCTTTTGCGCACATAACTGGCAAATACACATTGATAAGTATCAGGAAGAAGCGTAATCCTTAAACGTGTTGGATCCATTTTACCACCGGCCCCCATCGAACTCACGATTGGGATGTTTTTTTCTAAAGCAGTTCCCAACAAAGTAATTTTAGGCATCACACTATCAATGCAATCCATAATGTAGTCGAATTTCGATTCTAAAATTTCCCTGCATTTTTCAGGAGTAAGAAAGGTATTTACCACATGGAGCTTTAAATCAGGATTAATAGCCAACAAACGTTCCTGCATGATTGCAGCTTTACTTACGCCATGGTTGGTGGCTAAAGCGGGCAGTTGCCTGTTCCGGTTGGTTGGATCTACCACGTCACCATCAACAATAGTCATTTCGCCAATACCCGAACGGCAGATAAATTCGGCAGCAAATGAGCCTACGCCACCCAAACCGATCACCAAAATGTGTTTCGATTGAAGTTTATCTATTCCATCATTCCCAACAAGGAGGGCAGAGCGCGAAAGCCAGCTAACATCAGACATATCATTTTATATTTAACCACAGATGAAAAAGGATGAACACAGATTTAGTTTATCTTGCAACTCGATGGTTTTTTTTAACTATATTTTAGCTACGAAGTAAACTTTTTCCGTGGCTAGTTTTTTAAATTCAATTTATTCCAGTCAGCAAAAATACGAGCTTTAAGTTCATCAACTGTACATTTTTTTAAAATGGCTGCGGCCTGGTAAATTTCTTCAATCGAAATATCTGAATCATCAGTTTCCAGGAAAAAATGATCGGTACTTTGAATCAGTTTAGCTGCGCCTGAATTTTCTTTTAAAACAGTTATTCCAAAGGAAAGAAAGAAACCCTTATCCAGTAGTTGTTGGCCAAGTTGCTCATTTTTGTTAAAACCATGGATAATCATCGGTACTTTAACTTTTAATCGTTCTTTAATGGCAATTAACTCTGAAAAGCATTTAACACAATGTAAAATCAACGGTTTATTAATTTTTTCTGCCAGTTCGATCTGTTTTGCCAGAATAAAAAGTTGGTTTTCCATACTTTCGCCTCTTAGCCGATCTAAACCACACTCACCAATCAGTTTTACATTGGCTTGATTGGCTACAACACTTAGGTATTTCATCTGCATTTCGAGCTGATCAATTTTAGCAAACCAGGGATGTAGCCCAACAGAGATTGGCTTGGTTTTGGGCATTGCTAAAAAGATATCGTTGGTTAACGACAAACTTTGAATGCTGATTACTCCAGGCTGGGTGGCAACTTTATGGGTATGTATGTCTAGGAAATCCATTGGTTAGCAAAGATAATGTTTTGGTGGGGACGGAGGTTTAGTCGTGGTGTCAGATATTTCTATCTGACACTTTAAAAAATAATTTTGAATCAATGGAGTTGCTACCTTTTACTGTTAATTTAGTAGTCTGTCAGATGGTAACATCTGACAGCACAGAAAATGACCAATGTTTCCGCTCTGTAAAGAATTTACTAATCATCTATAACATTAGTAGACTTTATTACATTTGCTATTATTATTCATCTAAAATCATGAAAAAATTAATCATTTTATTAACTGCTGTATTGATTTCGACTGCAGCTTTTAGTCAGGCGAAAAAGGAGGGCGTTCATATTTATAACCCGCAGGCCGATGCCAAAGCAGAAATTGCTGCTGCTGTCGCAAAAGCGGCTAAAGAAAATAAACATGTTTTATTACAGGTTGGAGGAAATTGGTGCACCTGGTGTATCGCGTTCCATAACTTAGTTGATAGTACCGCTACACTGAAAAAATACATCAACGATAATTTTGAAACCGTTTTAGTGAATTACAGTCCTGAGAATAAAAACGAAACCGTTTTAGCTAGCTTAGGATATCCTCAACGTTTTGGTTTCCCGGTATTTTTGATTTTAGACGGCAAAGGAAAAGTATTGCACATTGAAAATTCATCTTATTTGGAAACGGATGAAGTTGCTGCCAATGGTAAAAAGAAAGTTGGACATGACGTTAAAAAGATCACCTCGTTTTTAAAAGGCTGGACCACCACAGCGGTAAATCCTGAAACCTATAAAGCGAAAGCTAAGTAGAGGTTTAAGGTAGAGGGTATAAGGTATAAGGCTGAACGGTAAAACCGAAACCTAAAATTAAGAAAGCGGTCCCGATTTTTAAATCAGGACGGCTTTCTTACTAATCATCTAGTTCATCTTCGCTTACCTCATCATCGAGGTTTAGCTCATAAGAGGCCCTTGAAGCTTCATCGGCTTGTTCCAGCAGATCTTTATTATGCTCAATGCTGGTGTCATCGCCACTAATTTCGTTGATATTTTCTACATCGTCTTCTCTGCGCAAAGCATCGTTCGGATCGTTTGAATAATTGTCGTTTTCTGGATCTATCATAATATTGAGATTTTATCATTAGATAATCGTTTTGAAGACGAAATTGTTTTGGGAAAAGCTGAAAGGTAAAAGTCCAAATACTAAAGCTAAAAGACTTATGTCCAGATACACAGTTCTCCGTGGCAAAAGATTTTTCGCTGTACTACCATTGACGTTATTTTATAAAACACTATTAGTTAAAACTTTAGATGCTTTCGTGTTTTCATCCAGCTAGGCCGTAGCACAGTATCCCCGTTCTACTTAAATCCGGCCTAACAAATTTTTCGGGCTGCACTGTTCTGGCCGCACAACTGGCTTCAAAAGAAAAATTTTCAGCCGGCATTTTTTGTTTTTTCATGTGTTTTATATTTTTAATGGCATTCAAGCTAGCTCCGCTGGTCTTTTTGATGCCAAAAAGAAAGAGCCCTTCGACGGCGGCGAGCCGAGGCCAGACCGTGTTGTATGGCAAAAGAAATCAATTATACGTCACTAATATTGATTTTTATAACATAATTACCCCTCAGAATGACAAAATACTAATTCTTGTGCCTTAGTACCTTTGTGGTCTTTTATAACCCCTCACCAAATTTATAAAATGGTGCTACGCTCACCGGTAATTTACCTGTTGGTACCAACCTGTTATTGATCACAGCTGCCGCAGAAATCTGCATGAAATCTTCTTTTTGATAAGCTACTATCAAGCCTTTGCTGTTTTCTAAACCCGATAAGCCAGCCAGGTTATAAGGATTGGCAAATAAAGCAAAAACTGCATTCTTGGCTGATAACTCTTTAATAAAGTTTTTTACACCTGAATTTAAGAGAATACCATTTGCAGGACGTGATCTGCTATCATGAATACCTACAATCACCTGATCAAATGCACCGATTTCGCGGGCGATGTTCGAAATCTGTGTGGCAGTCGCGTCCTTATCTAATACATAATAAACAGAGTTATAATATCCTTTCGAAACCTCTTTTTGAAAAGTGGTAACCGATGGCACGCCTATGCTGATAATGGCCGTTCTTCTGATCGGGATGAGTCGCTTGATATAATCTTTACCTTTTAATAACGTTACCGATGCATTGGCCAGTTCCTGCACCAATGCATTGCTCGAGTTGCGGTTTACACCTGCAACAATACCTTGGGTTACAACCGTATCGCGTTTAGCTAAGCCTGCCCAATATTTTGCAGTCAAGATCTTACGCACGCTTTGGTCAATTTCGGCCATGCTCACACGATCTTGTCTTACCGCTTTACGCACCAGTTTAATGGCTCTATCGCTGTTTTCAGATAACTCAATAATATCGTTTCCTGCGATGATGCCCATTAAATCGGCTTCACCATCTTTGAAATATTTTACAACGCCTTTCATATCCATCGCATCAGAGATAATCAAACCTTTAAAGCCTAATTTCTGCTTTAAAATACCCGTAACAATCGGTTTTGATAAGGTAGAAGGAAGGTTTGGTGTAGCATCTAAAGATGGAATGTTCATGTGGGCAATCATCACGCCTGAGGCACCTTGTTTAATCAGCTCTTTAAAAGGATACATTTCTAAAGTATCCAGGCGAGTCGCTGAAAAAGTAAGTTGCGGTAAATCGTAGTGCGAATCTACATCAGTATCGCCATGACCAGGAAAATGTTTCAACGTGGTTAATAAACCACCATCCTGCATGCCTTTCATATAAGCGGCAACTTTAGTGGCTACGTTATATTTATTTTCGCCGAAAGAACGGTAATTGATTACGGGGTTTTTGGGGTTGTTATTGATATCCGCATCAGGAGCTAAATTCATCTGCATCCCCATGCGCTTGTAATCTTTGGCCACTTCAAGACCCATTTTATACAATAATTCTTTGTTTTGAATGGCCCCTAAAGTCATTTGATAAGGATAAGAAATGGTACTATCCAACCGCATACCCAAACCCCATTCGCCATCGTTTGCTATAATAAGTGGCACCCTGCTTAGTTTTTGATAAGCATTGGTGGCTAAAACCTGTCGACCAGGCCCCCCCTGAAAAAAGATCACTCCCCCCAATTGCTCTTTTTTAATCACCTGACCAACGGAATCGGTATATTTTTTTCCCAGATTGGTATGCGCCCGCACAAAAAATAGCTGTGCAATACGCTCTCGGCGGTTAAGTTTGTTAAAAACCGAATCCACCCATTTCGGTTGGTTGGCCAGTAATTCTAAATAGGTTTTTTGTTGTGCACTTACAGAAAATGCAGTACCGCAGAGGGCAATAAGTATAAATAAATTTCTTCTCACGTGTTTTGTTGTATCAGCTGCTAAATTAATCATCTAAGGGCTAATTAAACAAAAACCAATCCAAGTAATTGATTTAATACAATTTGTTGTAAGCCTGTTGATTTATGGAAGAAAAGATTGATGCTATCTGTACATCCCTTTGCCATCTATAAAATCGATTACTTTATCCGGAAGGAAAAACTGAACGTTTTTTTTCTCCTTTATCGCCTTGCGAATAAAAGTGGAGGATATTTCCATTAAAGGGGTATTAGTAAAAGTAATAGCCGGATGGTTTTCCCAATCGCTAACATCTGCCCCAGGGCGGGGGTATACATAAATCTGGTAATTTTTTAGCAATACCTCATAGTTTTTCCATTTTTTAAATGAAACGAGGTTGTCAGCACCCATGATCAATACAAATTCCTTTTCCGGATATTTTTCGTGGAGATAAGTTAAAGTATCTATGGTATATGAAGGCTGCGGCAATGCAAATTCAATATCACTTACGCGGATATGATCTGCATTTTCGGTAGCCAGTTTCGCCATTTCCAGGCGGTCGTACATATTGGTTAAACCACTTTTATCTTTTAGTGGATTATGTGGAGAAACTACCAGCCAAACTTCATCAAGCGCTGTGTGGTTGGCCATATAATTGGCAATAATTAAATGGCCGGTGTGGATTGGGTTATATGAACCGAAGAAAAGACCAGTTTTCATATTTGCGGTTTTCAGTATCTGTGATCGTCATTGAGAGGCTGGATTGAGGGAGCCAAAGCAATCTATTTTGCGAAAAAGATTGCTTCATTATTGTGCGCTTTTCCCGTCACTTCATTTCGCAATGACGGATTTATTTATATTATTAGTTTACCAAAGTGTTTTAGTCTTATAAAAGCTAAAGTTTTGGTCTTTTGTTAAAATGGTTAAATTTTCTGAGATGCCTTGAGCACTCAAAATCCGATCAAATGGATCACGATGATGAAAATCTAATTCGTTCAGCTTAACAATATGATCGAATGAAATTGGCAATATTTCTATTTGATTCTGATCCAGAAAGTCTAAAATCCTATCGAAGTCTGCATTTAAAGACAGCTTATTTAGTTTGCATTTTATCGCAATCTCCCAAATACTGGCAATGCTAATAAAACATTGATTTTTTAGATTTTTGATTTCATCAATTATTTTATTTGGCAAAGATGAATCTCCATTTATAAACCAAATAAATGTATGCGTATCTAACAGAAATTGCATTACATATAATCTTTAAAGTCTTCTAATGGTTCATCAAAATCGGCAAACATTTTAAAGAAATCTTTGGCATAGCCAAATTGTCTTTCTTTCAGTTTTTTACTGGCTTTCGATTTTTTCTTTAGGGATGAGACAAAATCAGACACTTGCTTCTTCAGGTCTGAAGGCAATGAAGATATTTGGCTATATAATTGAATATCAGTCATCAATCAAATATAAAGATTTCTGTGCTCTTAAGAAAACTATTTCTTCAGGAAATCACCTACCAACTGCTCTGCTTCAGCACAAGCCGTAGCCAGATCGTAATTTTTTAAAATTACATCAAACTTATCTGCATAAAGCAATTCTTTCTCCGCTTTAATAAAACGTTCCTGTAATTTTTCCGGACTATCTGTTCCGCGACCGCTTAATCGTTCCTTTAAAACATCTAAAGATGGCGGCTGAACAAAAATAGCCAGCGCATCTTCTTCATATTTCCTTTTCAAACGGATACCGCCTTCTACATCAATATCGAAAATTACATGTTTGCCATCGTTCCAGATACGCTCAATTTCTGAACGTAAAGTGCCATAAAAGGTTCCATTGTAAACCTCTTCAAACTCTACAAATTCCTGATGGGCAACTTTGTGTAAAAACTCTTCTTTACTGATAAAATAGTAATCGTTTTCATGTTGTTCATTACCTCTCGACTCGCGTGTTGTGGCAGAAATAGAAAAGCTCAGTTCAGGAAACTTTTTTAATAAATGATGAACTATGGTGGTTTTACCTGCTCCTGATGGTGCCGAAAATATGATTAATTTGCCTTGCATTTTTAAAAGTTTTGCGATTGGCGTTAGGCGTTAGGCGTTAAGCGCTTGTCGCTTTACGCCTAACGCTACAACACATTCAGTAACTGTTCTTTTATCTTTTCTAATTCTTCTTTCATACCTACAACAAACTGTTGCATCCGGGCATCATTTGCTTTTGCACCCATAGTATTAATTTCACGTCCAATTTCCTGAGAAATGAATCCCATTTTTTTTCCGTTTGCTTCTTTGCTTGCTAAAGTTTGCAAGAAATAATCGCAATGGCTTTTTAAACGGGTTTTTTCTTCAGTAATATCAATTTTATCGATGTAATAAATCAATTCCTGTTCGAAACGGTTCTGATCGATATTTACTTTGCCTACTGCATCATCCAAAAACTGGGTAAATTTATCGCGGATAGCCGAAATTCTCTTAGGCTCCAGTTCCTCAACAGATTTGAAATAAGAAAGAATGTTTTTAATTCTCAGCTCTAAATCAGCCTTTAAAACAGCGCCTTCATCTTCTCTGAATTTATTGAAATTGGTTAAAGCCGAGTTGAAAATCTGGAATAAATGGTTCCACTCATCCTCACTCACACTTTCTTCCTTATAACTAATTACGTCAGGAAAGGTTAATGCTGTTTGCAATAAGTTACTGCTGTCAGCACCTAGTTCATTGTTAACGTCAACAAGCTGCTTGTAATAGTGACTTAATAATGCGGTATTAATGGTTGCACCTGTAACTTCGCCATTGGTGCGTTCTACATTGATGCTTAAACTTACCTTTCCTCTTTCGATGTCTTTACTGCAGATGTTGCGCAGAATCAACTCTTTATCAGAAAAAGCTTTAGGATATTTTAAATTCAGCTCCAGAAATTTACTGTTGAGCGATTTGATTTCGACACTATACTTTGCGTTTGCATAATCGGCTGTTGCTAAGCCGTATCCTGTCATGGATTTTATCATGCGCAAAGATAGGGTTTTAAGCTGAAAGGAGAAATAATAATGGTCAAGGAGCCAGGAAATATAGCTTGCCGGATAAAATAGCTTTATCATTAGAAAACCAGCGTTCAGTATTTCTTCGGGGATTGCAGCTCTGCTTTTTATTGCAAGTCCTCGCTGCGCTGTGGGCTTTTCATTTCAATCAGGTTTATTTACAAAGTGGGAGGCTTTTAGCAGGCCTGTTGCCTACATGATGCAGCTCCTCTATCCATAAACATAAATGTGGCAACTGTAAGCATGAATACAAAGAATATAATACACAAAATAAACAAATCTACCCGTTACTTTCTCATGATTATTAACGTTTCTTTAACAGTTTACAAGGTTAACAAATGTTAATTTTACAAAAATATCTTATAGATATGAAAGCATTTTTGATCATGTTATCACTTTCATTGCTATTGTTCATTTTGCCTAAAAAAACGCTCGCCCAAATTACATCAGCAAAAGGAGTTATTTTAGAAAAAGGAACTCAGATCCGTATTGCATTAGCTGTGGTAACCAATATTAATAATAAACAAGCGGTAGGAAGTAACGATATGGGTTTCTTTGAGGTGAAAGCCAAATCCGGCGATACTCTATTGATTACCAAAAGGCATTTCGATAATGTTTATGTGGTTGTACCGAACAATCAGGACTTGATTATTAACCTGGTTAGGACAGATATGCTGCTTGATGATGTAACAATTAAGGCAGAAAACAAACAACAAAACCTATCAGCTGTTAGGTTAGAACACCGTAAGAAAACTTATTTTTATGGTAAAAAGAGAAACCCGCTTTATTATGTGCGTTACCCGTTGGCCGCAATAATGGAGCTTTTTAGCGCAGAACGAAAAAATGCAAAACGCTTTGACCGCTATTATGATAACGAGGCAAAAGAGTTGGAAATAGACCGGTTTTTTAATGTAAGCCTGGTTAAAAATAACACCAGTTTAACAGGAAAGCAACTGAATAAGTTTATGCTGGATTATAGGCCGAAACATAAACAGATTAAAAACTGGAATACTTATGATGCCGCTGATTACATTAAAAAATCTGCAAAACAGTATTTGGATACTTTAAATACCTCATTATAATAAAATGAAACCTTTAAAAGCTACTCTTTTAATCATCATCTTAATGCAAGGCTTAAAAATTAAAGCCCAGGATTTTGTATTGAAAGGGGTGGTGATTGAAAAGGGTTCCAATGTGCGTGTTGCTTTAGCCGGAATAACCAATTTGCGTAGTAAAATGGGCGCTAGCAGTAACGATATCGGAATGTTTCAGCTAAAGGCTAAGATTGGTGATACTTTGTTGATTACGAAGAAAAATTTAACCGATCAAAAATTAGTGCTAAATACCGATGAGGATCTGGTGGTATATTTACTGAGGGGGAGTACTGTGCTTGAAGAGGTGACGGTTAAAGGCCAGGCTAAAAAGCAGGAGATGGAAAGTGTTAAGCGCGACTTTAAAAGAAACGGGTCATTTTTTGAAGGTAAACCTCCATTAAGTTTACTAAATCCCTTCGGTGGTAGTCCGTTAACGTTTTTATACGAATTATTTGGGAAAACACCGACCAGGGCACGTAACTTTAACCGTTATTACAAAAAGGAATTAGGCCTAATGGAAGTGGATAAATTCTTCAATAAAAGCCTGGTTTCAAATAATACCACATTAACAGGGAAAGATCTCGACAAATTTCTGCTTGATTATTACCCAACTCGCGGCATGGTGAGTAACTGGAACAATTACGATGCTGTTAAATACATCAGGGAATCGGCCAAACAATATACCGATACCCTGAAGCACAAATTCGCTACACAATGAAAAATTTAAAATTTGTCATCATACTTTTCGTTCTTACTTCAATTGGCTTTGTCGCAAAGGCACAAGAATTTATTATCAGAGGTGTGGTTATCGAAAAAGGTTCAAATATCAGGATTGCCTTATCAGAAATTACCAACCTGCGTACCGGAATAGGGGTGGGCAGTAATGATATCGGGATGTTCCAGCTTAAAGCTAAAATTGGTGATACACTGTTGGTTATTAAGCGCGATCTGATCGATCAGCGTGTTGTGGTGAACAGCGAAAAAGATTTGGTTATTTACCTGATTAGAGGAAGTACCACGCTTGATGATGTAACCATTAGGGGAAATACCAAAAAACAGGATTTAGACGATATTAAGCGTGAGTTTAAAAACAAGGGGGTGTACAACGGCGGTAAAACAACGGTTTTGTCAGCTATATTTAGTCCATTGAATGCGCTATATAACCTATTTGGTACTGATCCTAAAAATGCAAGGAGGTTTGGCAGGTATGCCGATAATGAAATCAAACAATCGCAAATTGACGTATACTTCAATCAGAGTATGATTAAAAACAACACCGAACTAAGAGGTGATACCTTAGAGAAATACATGTTAAACTGCCGTCCTGAATTTGATAAAGCGCAGTACTGGAATAGTTATGATTACATTAAATACATTAAAGAATCTTCTAAGAAGTTTACCGATACTTTGGGGAAAGGCAAGTAGTAGAGAGTCTTTAAGCCATCCTGAGTCAGTTTGGCGTTAGAAGTTTGGGGTGCTGAGTTTTGGGTGTATAAAATAAATTCCGAAGTCAGGTGTTGGAGGTCTGAAGTTTTAACTTATATCGACAATTAACCGACTATTCCCAACAATCTGCAATCCCATCAATAAAGCAATTAAGTTTAATACTGTAAACAGCTAACCCAATGGTAATTCAACCAATGAACCTATATACTCAACGCTTCACAAGCTTTTTCAGCTGCTAATTTCTCTGCGTTTTTCTTATTGTAATCTCTTCCTGTACCATATTTTTCACCTTCAACAATCGCGCTAATGGTAAATAGTTTGGCACTTTCCCCTTCACCATTTTCCGCCAGTTCGAACATTACATCCTTACCATGGCGTTGGCACCATTCAATAAGTTTGCTTTTGAAATTCGTTTCTGTGAGCTCTAAGGTGTGGATATCGATATGAGGTTTTACAATTCTGCGCAATAAAAATTCTTTGGTAAAATTGTATCCTTTATCCATGTAGATGGCACCAATAATGGCTTCAAAAGCATCACCCAGCATCGAATTGTGTTTGGTTTGTATGCTTACTGATCGTTGATCAAACTGAATAAGCTTATCAAAACCAATTTTTTTTGCCAACTGGTTTAAATTAGCCCGGTTTACAATCTTAGAACGCATTTCGGTTAAAAACCCTTCTTCTTTATAGGGATAGTGTTTAAAAAGGAGCTCTGCTATTACCGAACCCAGAACAGCGTCGCCTAAAAATTCCAGGCGCTCGTTGCTACTCCTGCTTCCATTTTTTAGAATTTTTGCAGCAGAACGATGTCTGAACGCCATTTTATAGAGCGTAACATTGCCTGGAACAAAGCCTAAAATGTTTTTCAGCTTTTTAACAAACTCCTTTTCAGGAGAGAGATAGAGTTTATATAATTTTAATATCGGCATTAAATAAATAACACAATTAACGGCTAATCAGCATATTTAACTAAGTTATCTATTTTTAATTAGCATACAAAATTATATAGCGGTACTGTTCTAAATTAATCTTCGTATTTCTTGAAAATAACAGAAGCGTTATGGCCACCAAAACCGAATGTATTACTTAAAGCAGCTCTAACAGTACGTTTTTGCGCTTTGTTAAAAGTAAAATTCAATTTAGGGTCAAATGCAGGATCATCAGTAAAATGATTGATTGTTGGAGGAACAATATCATTTTTAACAGAAAGAATTGCTGCAATAGCCTCAATAGCTCCGGCTGCACCCAACAGGTGACCAGTCATTGATTTGGTTGAACTGATGTTTAAACGATAAGCATCCTCACCAAACAATGTACCAATGGCCTTGGTTTCACTAATATCACCCAGTGGGGTAGAAGTACCATGAACATTGATATAATCTATATCAGCAGTTGTTAAACCAGCATCTTTTAGTGCATTAGTCATTACCATTCTAGCGCCCAAACCTTCAGGATGTGGTGCCGTGATGTGATTTGCATCAGCACTCATTCCACCGCCCACAAGTTCTGCATAAATTTTTGCACCCCTTGCCTTAGCATGTTCAAGTTCTTCTAAAATAATGGTTCCTGCACCTTCACCGGCCACAAATCCATCACGGTCTTTATCAAAAGGACGCGAGGCCGTTGCCGGATCATCATTACGTGTTGATAATGCATGCATGGCGTTAAAGCCACCCATACCCGCTTCGTTAATGATGGCTTCAGAACCTCCGCTGATGATGACATCGGCCATACCCAAACGGATATAGTTAAATGCATCAATCATGGCGTTGGTAGAAGAAGCACATGCCGAAACAGTTGCAAAATTCGGCCCACGTAAGCCGTATTTGATCGAGATATGCCCTGGAGCAATATCTACAATCATTTTAGGAATAAAAAATGGATTGTACCTTGGCGTACCGTCTCCTTTGGCGAAATTTGAAATTTCATCAAGGAAAGTTTTTAATCCACCTATGCCCGCACCCCAGATTACACCGATCCGGTTAGTATCTAATTTTTCAAAATCAAAACCACCGTCCTTAACCGCTTCCTCTGTTGATACAAGAGCATATTGTACAAACGGATCTAATTTACGGGCTTCTTTTTTATCCAAAAAGTCTTCTGGATTAAAGTTTTTTACCTCGCAAGCGAATTTAGTTTTAAACTTTTCAGTGTTAAAACCCTTAATAGGAGCAGCGCCACTCACCCCGTTAGTCAATCCTTCCCAAAAATCAGGAACATTATTGCCTATAGGAGTGAGCGCACCCAACCCTGTTACTACTACTCTTTTTAATTCCATTTATACTGAAAAAGCGTAATTCTATTTAACGTTTTTTTCCAAATAAGCAATCGCCTGGCCAACTGTACCGATGGTTTCAGCCTGATCATCAGGAATAGCTACATTGAATTCTTTTTCAAATTCCATAATCAATTCTACGGTATCTAAAGAATCTGCACCTAAATCGTTGGTGAATGAAGCCTCTGGCGTAACTTCGCTTTCGTCAACACCTAGTTTTTCTACGATAATAGCCTTAACTCTTGAAGCAATATCAGACATAATTTTATAATTTAATGGTTAAATAATTCTGTGCAAAGAAAAATAAATTCTTACAATTTTCAAATGTTTTTATTTCGATACGTAATTTTGGTACCTCAATAACACAGCGAATATAGAATTAGTTTTTTAATTTCGTTCTGTAAATAATTTATTTCGCTTTGAATAAGACTTACCTAAAACTTACCTTAGACCTTGATTTTATACTAATTGCGATCACAGCACCCCTAAAAGACTATGTGCTTTGCCACAAAATTAATACCCGGTTAAATACACAATTTGAAAAAATAGAAGACCACGAAATATTTTTTAATATCGACGAACCAGCCTGGTCTTTCTCTAAATATTACTTTTTTGTAGAGCAAGGTGAGGTAGAATACTACTTAATTTGCAATAAAAGTAGTGATGGTTTTCTAATTCCGGAGATGAGCAAAGTCGATTTTTTTATTATTATTAAAGAATTTATTGATAAGGAAGATTTGGATTATTTAATTAACGGATTGAATAAACTGCCTGATATACAGGTGGCTGCAAAGATAGATCCAACAAAATTAAAGAGTCGTGAGAATTTGGTAATATAAAAATTATATACATGGTGTATTAAATACACTATATTTGACGGTTACAAACAAAGAACAAAAAAACAAAATATATAAAATTTAATGCAGTTTGATTATTTTAGATAATAATTAGTGCTTTCTTAAACTGCATTGCTAAAATCAATTAATAAATGAAACCTTTTCATTCGAGAACTAAAATTGTCGCCACGCTTGGGCCTGCATCAGCAAAACCAGATGTATTATATAGTATGTTTAACGCAGGTTTAGATGTTTGCCGTCTAAATTTTTCACACGGATCACAAGCCGATCATCAGGCTGTTTTGGATACCATCCGCGATTTAAACAAAAAATACGAATATAATGTAGGTATCCTTGCCGATTTACAAGGCCCTAAAATCCGTATTGGTTTAGTAAAAGAAGGTGGTATTAACCTGATTAACGGAAAAACTACTGTAATTACAACTAACGAATGTATTGGTAATGAAGAACGTATTTACATCACTTACCAAAACTTTCCTCAGGATGTTCAGGCTGGAGAAATCATCCTTTTAGATGATGGAAAGCTGCAGATGAAAGTGATTTCTACGAATTTAAAAGATGAAGTAGTTTGTGAAATCGTTCACGGTGGAATTTTAACCTCAAGAAAAGGTGTTAACCTGCCAAATACCAAAGTTTCTATTCCTTCATTAACACCAGAAGATCGCGAAAACTTAGAATTTGTTTTAGAGAACGATGTAGAATGGATCGGTTTATCTTTCGTGCGTAAGGCAGAAGATATTATCGAACTTAAAAAAATTATTGCTGAACGTGGCAAAACTGCCCGTGTAATCGCCAAAATAGAAAAACCAGAGGCTATTGCCAACATAGACGAGATTATTGCCGTTACAGATGGTATTATGGTGGCCCGTGGCGATTTGGGTGTTGAATGTCCGATGGAAGAAGTTCCATTGTTACAAAAAATGATTGTTGCTAAATGTAGGGCAGCTTCTAAACCAGTAATTGTGGCTACCCAGATGTTAGAGAGTATGATCACTACACCTCGCCCAACACGCGCAGAGGTGAATGATGTAGCAAATTCTGTTCTGGATGGTGCTGACGCAGTGATGCTAAGCGGCGAAACTTCAGTTGGAGAATTCCCGCTGATCGTGATCGAAACCATGCAAAAAATTATTCAGAACATTGAGCAAAACAACTATCCTTTCAATCCTGATAAATTTTTAAAACCAAAATCTCCATCTTTCTTAAGCGATGCGATTTGCGATTCGGCTTGTTTCTTAGCGAAACAGACCAATGCAGTGGGTATTGTATCGATGACTTTAAGCGGTTATACTGCTTTCGAAATTTCGAGTCACCGTCCGGAGGCTTTAACCTTTATTTTTACCAGCAACAGGGCATTATTAAATGCAGTAAGTTTGCTTTGGGGCGTTAGAGGTTTCTACTACGATAAGTGGGAAAGCACCGATAATACCATCATTGAGGTAAATGAATTCTTAAAAAGCAAAAAATTGGTTAAACAAGGCGATATCGTAATTAATACCGCCGCTATCCCGATGGAAGCAAAAGGAAAAACCAATATGTTAAAAATTACAGTTATAGATTAATTATATAAAATTTATTGCAAGGCGCTTCATTTTAAATGAAGCGCCTTTTTTTATGCCCGCTCCTTTACATACCCGGCTAAGTGCTTATCCTTATCTACAGATATAAGAGGGAATTAAGTCGTACTTTAGTCGGATATGATTGTCATAAGTCCGACGAAACCCCGACTTAAGTCCGCCGAAAGTCCGTCAAAAGAGTAAAACTGTCTGCTTTGCGAACCATCCTTTCGACCGCAGTGGAGAAATCTTTGGAATGTGTTTTATACGATTTCAGCTCTACAAAAAACAAGCGATTAAAAGGGATATAACTTAACAAAAGAATAAATTCATCAGACTGAATTTATTGTCATTAATTTTTTGTGGAGATATAAATAAAAAAATTACTTTTGCAATCCGATACGGAGAGGTGTCAGAGTGGTCGATCGAGCACGCTTGGAAAGCGTGTGTACTGCAAGGTACCGCGGGTTCGAATCCCGCCCTCTCCGCTGAGCAGGGGAATTGAAAAATTCTCCCGCTTTTTTTCATATATAAGCAGCCCTTTCTCGCTCATTATCTGTGAGTTATGTGATGATAAATCTATCATTGTAGGTGTTCGATACATACCGTTTTGATAGTAGAGATTTCGCTCGAACACCACCCTTAAGAGCTCCTGTTTATCCAATGGCGACGCATTTTTATAGATAAATTCCAAGTCTGTAAGTTTTTCCACATTAGTCATCAGAATCTTATGAGTAGCATTATAGTCTCCACTCAACCTACCTATCATTCCTTCAATTATCCGCTTATTATTATTTATTGAGGAGTGCCATCTATCGTATGTCTCTTGTGAAATCTGATTTGTAATCCAATTTTCCGGGAATCCCATCATTTCCTCTACAAATAGTGGGTTCAGTTTGTGGGAAGTTTTCCCATCCCGGAATTCTATAGTTCCCGGCAGGCTCGACGGTTTCAGGACCAGGTTGCCCTCTGTGTCCTTTCGGTAATCCCTCGGATGCATCCCTTTCCAGTCCGAAGCTAGTGGCGTTGGAAGAAGTTGCATCAACCGCGCCAGCCCCACACTTCCCGACTTGCCATTCTGATTGATCTTTCTTGGAAGACCTTTGGTTGGTTTGAATCGGTCGTCTTGCCAATTATAGCTCCCACTGTCGCGTCGGACACTATTGGTGTGGGAAGAAGCATGCGTTGCACCATCTCTGCCAGGCTCATGCCGAAACCGTTGCCGTTCATCTTCATTGCTTTTAGCCTTTCCCTTCTCTCGTCTATCTTCTGGATATCCATTGCCCCCGTATCCATTGCGACCGGAGTAGGCAATAAACCAAACCCGCTCCCTACGGTGCGGAGCGCCGAGACCTGCAGCAGGAAGTACATACGGTTGAACCTGGTATCCTTCAGTCTCCAGCTCAGCCTGTACCTGCTCGAAGACCACTCCGCCATTCCAACTAATAATTCCGCGAACATTTTCGCCCACGATCCATTGTGGTCTGATCTCCCGTATTGCTCTAAGCATGTCGGGCCACAAGTGGCGCTCATCGGCGGTTCCTTGCCGTTTCCCGGCGACGCTGAACGGCTGGCAGGGAAATCCCCCGGTGAGGATGTCAATGCTACTCCTGTGCGGTCTGAAGTCTGTTTCTTTAATGTTGCCATAGCTCTTTGCTTTTGGGTAATAATAACTCAACACTTGTTTACAGAATGCACTGAGTTCACAGTGAAACACATTGTCCCATCCCATCCATCCTGCTGCCAGGTCAAAGCCGCCTATTCCACTGAATAAACTTCCATGCCTGAATTTTCTCTGTCCTTTCATTCTGGCCTCCTCGTTTAAGGGGCGGTTATCGGACCATCGGGTACGGTGGCAAAATTGGATATGGATGATTTACAATTATGATACTTTGGTAGTAGGTAATAAATTTAACCAGATAGAAATTGAACCAGCTCTCCATTAAGAGGATCGCAAAAGAATTCCGAAAAAGCTATTCCATTATTGATTGCGCTACGCAATGGTTTCGGTTGGAAAATTGGTTCGTGTAAAAAACTGATTGGTTGACATCCTGAAAAACAGGCGGTTGATGTAAAAAAAATTATTTCGACTAAAATTTTAGGTAAAATCGATCATCAGATTTTAACGAAACCTCTCTACAATGGAAAAGTGCGCTCTATTCTTCTTCGTATTTACATTAGCCTTTTTAAAAAATTCGATCGCGCAGAAACTGGCCTTCAGCTATGACGCATCTGGGAATCAGACCGAGCGGCGCTGGGTATGTATAAACTGTCCATCCGCGAGACAGATGGCAACAGCGAATAAAAACCTTATTACTCCCGGAAGCGAACTGGGAAGCGAGGGGCTAATTACTGAACGGGGTATAAAGGCCTACCCAAACCCACTTAAGGAAACGCTTAACGTTTCCTGGGGTGCCCCAGATAAAATCTTTCTCAAAAGCCTGGATGTATATAGTGTCGGCGGCAACAAGGTTTTTAGAATGTCATATAAGCCTGATGAACGCCAAACTGTTATTCCTTTTCAACAATTACCACCCGGTACTTATCTATTGGTCGGGCAGTATTCCGATTTGAAAACAGAAACGATAAAGTTGATTAAACACTAACCTCTCATTTTTCAAAAACATCGCTCCAATGAAAAATATTTCTATACTCTTGCTAATAGTTTTTGCCCTCAGCTTTCAGATCAGCCGAGCACAGGTTAAGACCAACTTACCGAAAAAAACTAACGACACAACTAAACGTATTATCATTCCCGGACAGGAATTAAAGTTTATTAAAGGCAGTATCCCTGTATTCAAGACCGACGCATCAGCTGGGAAAGGTGCCAATGCTACAAAAAATGTCTATTATCCTCCGGGCGACCCCGGTCACCCCGGCGATCCGGGAGACCCTACTGATCCAATAGACCCAAGAGATCCGGGAGACCCTGTTGGTCCTGTTATATTTTCTACAGCAGGTAGGATTGCAGGAAGCGTAGATGTATCCGCTACAGGTGGCGCAACTTATTCTATTCCCCTGACCCTGCCGCCAGGACTAGGCAATGCTGTGCCTAAGCTTGCATTGGTCTATAATAGTCAGGGAGGCAATGGGAGCCTTGGCTTGGGTTGGAGCCTATCAGGTTTATCTACTATTACACGTATACCTGCTACAATGTTCCACGACGGATTTATAGGAAATACATACTGGGATTCAAAAGACCGCTTTGCCCTGGATGGGCAAAGGTTAATGCTTAAGAGCGGGGTTTATGGCGCGGATGGTTCGGAATACCAGACCGAAAATTATTCTAATATCAGGATATTCTCCAGAGGGGAATCAGGAATTGGGCCAGATTATTTTGAAGTAATCCACCCTGATGGCTCAAAAGTTTACTATGGAGTTGGTGTTGCTTCTGAAACATCCTTGACCTATGCCATTACTTATTCTGAAAACCCACTTGGTGCGCGGATTAGCTACTATTATAACAATAGTAACAATAATCTATCTATTGCGCGGATAGAATATGGCAGTTTGGGTAACTCTGCTAGTCTAAACCAAATTGTTTTCAATTACATGTCGGCAACTAGGGGTGAACAAGCATATGCCGGGGGTGCTGAATCCTACAGTTCCAACTTGCTTAGTAATATTTCTGTTATTGCCAATGGCAGTGGCTTCCGAAATTACCAGTTAGACTACGGTACGGTATCTGACCTCAACTATCAGCGGATAACGGCAGTACAGGAAAAGAATGGGGACGGGACAACACCCCTTGCACCGGTTTCTTTTACCTATGGGGCTACCGGAAATATTATCCCTTCCAGTACCATTTCAAATTTTGGCATATCTGGAATTGATTTCAACAACTCGGAAATTGTAACAGCCGATTTTACCGGTAACGGTACAATGGATTTTCTGTGGTACAATAAAGCCGATAAAACCAAATTCTATGCTTTTTATGATATGGTTCCAAGTGGTTCAAATCTTCAGTGGGGCATGCCTGTCAATACCGGTGCTTTCAAAGAACTGATTCCGGCTACCTGGCTAAGTCATAATAATAAATTATTGCCACAACAGGGCTTGATCGTAGTTAAGGACAACGGACCGGGCGCTTACAAATTTGAGATGCTTTCCGCAGGCATTACATCTACTGTTTATTATCAATATGACAGGGTATGGGATACGGCCCCATACAGTCCGACATTCTATGCAGAATGTGATGGGATCACCTATCAGGGCACTCCGCTTGATATTAAGTTTGTTTCGGGGGATTTCAATGGAGATGGGCTCACTGATGTTATCGGGATAAACAATTCCTATGCGCTTCTAAATAAATTTTACGGTGCAGACCCCGTAACGGGGGTTAATTTCTGTGACTATTTATTCGGAGATGTTGGCTCCTCTGCTTACCTGATTAATATGGACCGGAGACTAACTTCCGGTTATGTGACAAATATAGGAGCACTCGCTGTCTCCTATCGTACAGGCCAACCTCTCTTAACCGCAGACTTTAATGGCGATGGAAAAACAGATATCCTTCAGCTCTCGGATGGTTATTTAGTGGTCTACTCAATGAATGACGCAGGAACACTAGAACTTTTGTGGCAAACTCCTGGTGCGCCTACGAGCAGTACTGATATTCCCTTAATTGGAGACTACAATGGGGACGGGAAAATGGACATCATGTTTTCGACAGGATATAATTCACAGTTTTCAACGTTTATATCCACAGGTTATTCGTTTTTAAAATATACCCAAAACCAACCTTTTTCGAACACTGCGGCTTATTGGTCACCGGGACCAGGGTCTGGCTATGAAGTATTACGTCAATACTATCTTGTTTCCAATGACGTGGACGGCGATGGAAAAACAGATATTATCAGAGGAGAGACCGTTTCGCAAAATGGAGTGAACGGCGGGACAATAAACCTCAATATTTATTATAACCTAGGCCCATCTTCCTCAGATCATACACCAACCTTTAGCTCATCCTATTCTATGAGCCAGTTTACAAATCTCAAGCATAACCCAATCCCGATATTCCTAAATCCAAACCGAAAGAACTTCAGGCCCGAATTTGGATTTATAAGTGATGCCACTATTTCGCTATTTAAATTTCAGAAAGATTTTAGGGATGAGGTGCAGATCACAGGTATTTATCAGGATGGAGTAACGCACTCGATCACCTATAACGAACTTAGCGGTGAACAGAGTACAACTGATATTGAACTCTACCAAGCGGGAAACAGCCAAACTTATCCCTATGCTGACTCGTATACGCTACCTGGAGTGAGCGTGGTCAGTAAGCTGGCAAGGAATTATAACGGGGAGCAAATTCAGCAAGTATTTGGTTATGGTAAAGCCGTAAGCCACATTGGCGGACTGGGGTTTATGGGCTTTGGCGAACTCACACGTAGTAATTGGCATGTAAACAGTAGTGACAATAACAGGATGTTTAATATCAGTATTTCTGATCCGCTTCTACGGGGTGCAGCAGTCAGAAGTTTCAGTGCAAAATCAACCTACATCAATTCGTCGATAAAAGATATGGCCCTGACACCAACAAACACTGCAGACGGGGCATCGCTGAACGACTATATCAGCAGGACAGACCAGGTTTACAGCACACAGCTTTTGCCGAATAAAGTCCTCGTAAACCTAGCTGTGGGAACAATTAGTAAAGATATGCTTGGTGGAACTTTCAGTACTCAAACTATGGAATATGATAATTTCTATAATGTTACTAAAAGCATAGGCAATTTTAACGGTGAGGGATCAAAAACAGCAGACATTACTTATGATAACAATCCGGCCGGTAATTACATCGGAAGGATATTGTCCAGCAAGGCTACCCTAACTAATGGGGCAGAGATTTTTACAACGGAAGACGAATATACTTATAGTGGTTTTTTGCCAAGCCGGGTAAAAAAGAAAGGAAACAACACAGGCTGGGTTATAGAGGATATGACCTATGACAGTTTTGGTAATGTGACCCAAAAAACGACGACGGCACCCGGTGGTGCCCAGCGGACTATTTCAATGCAGTATGACGGATCAGGAAGGTTTATGGTCAGTTCAACAGATATTAATGGGATGACCACTACTTGTACTTATAATAGTAGTACTGGAAATCTGCTTACTGCAACCAATCCTTTTGGGCAGACGACAACCAATGATTATGATACCTGGGGCAGGGTAATTTCAATCACCGACTATCTCGGCAAGGTGACAGCCACAACGTATGCAACCGCGCCGAACGGGGGTATTACAATTACGCAGATCAATGATGAGGGCGGCGTTGCTGGCACTGCCTTAAACGCGTTCGAGCAAAAAATAAGCAGCTATACTAAAACCGTACTGGGAGACAACCTGGCATCCGAAACGGAATATGATGTTTATGGTCGTCTTGCCCGTCAGAGCGAACAAGCTGCACAAGGTTCGGCTAGCCAGTGGAACGACACCGCATATGATGAATATGGAAGGGTAAAACAAACTACCAGTTTTACTGGCAAAGTGACCAATATCAGTTATGGTGGATTAAGCACTACAATGAACGATGGAATCAAAAGCATAACCTCTACCAAAAACGCAATGGGCCAGGTGGTGAGCTTACAAGATCCTGGAGGGACAATCAACTATACTTATTTTGCCAATGGCAATTTGAAAACCGCCGATTATAGCGGGATTGTACAGACCATGGAACAGGATGGCTGGGGACGAAAAACCAGGCTCACTGATCCATCTGCCGGGGTATACGAATACCAGTATGATGAGTGGGGGCAGGTGATCAAAGAAATAACACCCAAAGGGACCACAGAAATGACCTATGATGGTGCGGGTAATCTGACGCAGAAAAAAATCACTGGTGATGAAACCAATATCCAACAAGACTATACATATGATGGTACAACCAAGTTGCTGAGAGCTATGGCGCTGACCAATGCCGATGGCAATAATGCGACTTATACCTACAATTATGACGGAGACAAAAGGATAAGTAGCACAGTTGAAGATAATCTGCACGCCCGCTTCGTCAAAGGATATACTTATGACAGCTTTGGCCGGATTAGCACGGAAAGTTACGAGGCAAAAAACAAAGCCAATAATATCGTAGCCGCCAAAAGTATAGAATTGCAATACCAGAACGGCTGGCTTGTGCAAACAACTTTACAGGGCACCGGGCAGATACTTTGGAAGGTGGATCTGCTAGATGGCAGGGGGAATTTAACACAAGCTATGCAAGGGACGGCATTAAAAAAAACCATTCAGTACGATGCCTATGGATTGCCACAGCAGAACCTGTTAGAAAACGTGTCTGGTACACCCGTAACCCTGATGAGCCTCGGTTATAGTTATGATGCGCAGCGGGGTTTATTAAACAGTAGGAGCAACAGCGCCTTTAACTGGAGCGAAAGCTTCAGCTATGATAACCAGGATCGGCTCACTGCATTTAATGATAACGTGGGCAATAACAGCCAAGTATACGACAATCGCGGAAGGATAACCGACAATAGCCAGTTAGGAACTTACACTTATGATGGCAATACTTACCGCCAAAGTGAGCTTATACTAAATACTGGTGCCAATCCTTATTATCAAACTGACCATCCACTTCAACAGATCAGCTATAATGCTTTTAAAAGTCCCGTGGAGATTATAGAGCAAGGTAAGGAGCGTGTCAGCTTTCAGTATAATGCGTTACTTGGCCGGGCGCACATGTATTATGGCGATGAACAGGTCGATAAAATGTTGCGTAGGTACAGGCGGCATTATAGCGAAGATGGTGTCATGGAAATTACTAACGATATACAGTCGGGAAAAACCAGTTTTGTTTTTTATCTGGGTGGCGATGCATACAATGCCCCGGCTATTTGGAAAGAAGAATACTCGTCGGGAAGCGTGCAGACTGCTAACTTATATTACCTGCACCGTGACCATTTGGGAAGCATTGTAATGATCACTAACGACCAGGGAGCAGTGGTCGAGAAGCGTCAATTTGATGCGTGGGGCAATATTGTGAAAATACAGGACGGGCTTGGGAATGATCTTGCTGCATTTCTAGTATTGGACAGGGGCTATACCGGCCACGAACACTTATTAGGGGTAGGGTTGATCCATATGAATGGACGTTTGTATGACCCTAGACTACACCGTTTCTTATCTCCTGATAATTTTGTACAAGATCTTTACAATACTCAAAATTATAACAGGTATGGTTACGCAATGAACAACCCACTAATGTTTACCGACCCAAGTGGGGAGTTTATCTGGGCATTTGTTGCGGTTGGGGCTCTCATAGGAGCATTAACCGGTGGAATAAGTTATGTGGCGTCGGCAATAAGGACAGACAGCTGGAACTGGGGCTCGCTAGGAATGTCTATGTTGTCGGGGGCCGTTATCGGGGGAATTACGGGAGGGGTCAATCCCTCCGCATTAATAAGTAATTCATTAACGACAACTTTTGCGACAGCCTTCGTTGGCGGTTTTATGCCATCTGCAAACTTTTCGCTCGGAGATTTTAATTTCAGTATTTCTCCATCAATAGTTTTTGGCAAGTCGTTCGGTATGGGTGCAAATTTAAGCGTCGGATACTCAACAGGGAAATGGAATTTTGCCGCCGGATTCGGGTTCATGGCTTATAGTAACTATCAAGGCTTTGGGAAAGGAGGTGCTGAAATCCGCGCTTCTCTTATGGGTGGTTATGATAACGGAACAAATGGATTTAACTTAGGCACTAATCAATGGTGGGGAACGGGCGAAATGAGCGAATTTAAACAAAGGACCGGCTTGATCGATTTTCATTTTGGAGATTTCAAGGTGTCCTATGAAAATGACGGCGGAAAACCGATTGCTCAGATGCGTTTAGGTGACAGAAATGATAGTTATAGAACAGCGGCATTAAGCTTGTCTTACAAAAAAATCGGTGTAGCTTTTAGTCTTTTTACAGGTAATAGAAGTTTGGAAAACCAAAGAACTGAGAAATTTGCTGAAAGAGCATCAGAAGATCAATTTGGTGTATACCACAGAAATACATACGTAAACGAGACGGGCACCCGTTACAGGCTCGGCGCTTTAACTGTTTCATACGGAAATTATAGGGCCGGTGTAGATAGCGAACACGTACGTCATGCAATCCAAAATAGTGTCATCCACCGATTTATTCACGATACTGAATTTACTAACCAGTCATGGAACTGGAATGGCTTTTCTCAATATAAGACACGTAATAGCTTTACATCATGGTAAGAAAAATTGTGGCTATGGCCGTGGCAGTCCTTTTATCAGGATGCCAGGTTCGAACAGAATATGGCAAGATAAGAAATACAAATGCACCGAAGGGAGGGGAAGTGGATACAAAGGTCTTTAGCATTATAGATACCGCAAAGATATATGAGCAGGTTGGCGCGATTGATACTGCCCATAACGAAACATTACAGAACGTTAAGCAAGAATTTGTCAAATTTTATAGTAATGGGAAAATAGCCACATTCTCCAATTACGACCCTAATGATGTCTCTTCTCTTAATCCAAGGAAAGCAGATATGGGATTTTACGAGTATAAAGATCAAAATTTAAAAGTAAGATTCTTTTTTAAACATCCTCAAGGAGGTGGCTGGGTTAAGGGTGTGTACAAAAAAACCGTTAACGATGATTTCTATATGACTTCTGGGAGCCTCTTAATACGTTATAAAATCCGTAATCTACCCCGTAAGTTTTTAATATATAAGCCTGATTGGTAATTAAATGTTCACTGAGAATGAGTCCATGACGACTTCCTCCGATGACCATTCATTCAATGAGATTGGGATCGGCGATATGAAAGGAAACGTATTTGTTGACAGCAGGCAGTCAGTAATGCCGCCGGACAATTTCCAGCTTAAGGTAATAAAAAATAAAAAAGGTGAATCAGATATTATAGTCACTAATTGTGATCCAATGAGTACGGCTGATGCACAAAACAATCATAAGCTTTAAAGCGACTGTTGTTTGAGTTTTGAATCGGAACAATAATTTTAAAGCAGCGAAGGAAGCTTTTTCTAAATTTCAGAAAGGCTCAGGTGCATTGATTTTCTAAATAAGAATAGTGTAGTGGATTAACCCGGAATTTATCCCAGCTGTAAAATTATAGGAATGGATACGGTATTTATGTTTTAAGTTGCCATGAATAGACTTGTTTTTACTTTTCTGATCTTTATGAAAAATGGGAGAAATATTTTTTTATGTTTTTTTTTGCTTGTCCTTATGGACTGGAATACTGTTTGTGCCCAGTCTGTGGAGAAGATTACGATAGACGGTAGCCGCGCCAGCAATATTCTAACCTCTGTGCCATTCCTATTGATCACTCCGCAGGCAAGAAGCGGCGGCATGGGCAATGCGGGAGTCGCCGTCGAAGCAGACGCAAATGCTCCTTCCTTAAATATGGCATCAATGGCGTACCTAAAAGACGGCAGCTACGGATTTTCTGTTACCTATAGCCCATGGCTAAAAAACCTGACACAAGGGATGAGCCTTTCCTATTTGAGTGGTTATTACAGAATCGATGAAAGAAATACGATAGCGGCTTCACTGAGATACTTTTCTATCGGCGACGTAAAATTTATTGACAATAACCAACAGGATCTGGGGATATTTAATCCAAATGAATTTGCTGCTGATTTAAGCTACGCACGGAGTTTCGGACCAGATTTTTCGCTTGGAGGAAGTTTGCGGTTTATCTATAGCAATCTCTATAGTGCGCAATTTAATTCCGAAGGTCAGAGCGGAACTGGGAAAGCCGTCGCGGTAGACGTTTCCGGGCTTTACAAAAAAGATGGTTATTTTCTGGGTGGTCCTGTAATCTGGTCTGCCGGCTTGAATATATCGAATATCGGCACCAAAATTTCGTATAACATTGGGGACAATCCATATTTTCTCCCAGCTAATTTAAAAATTGGGACAGCCGCTACGTTGGTGGGAGAGGAAAGCAAATTGATCATAGCGCTGGACCTGAATAAATTGCTTGTTCCCACCCAACCTGTTTATGATGCGGATGGTAACATTGTAAATGGGAGCTATCCTGACCGATCGGTACCGTCTGGTATCTTCGGCTCTTTTGCTGACGCTCCAGGAGGACTGAGAGAAGAGTTGCAAGAGGTGGGGATTTCCACAGGACTAGAGTTCTCGTTCAAGGAAAGGTTTGCTGTACGAGCAGGCTATAATTATCAGAATCCAAATAAAGGGAACAACAATTACCTTACCCTTGGGGCAGGCTTGAAGTATAATGTCCTATCTATTGATTTCTCCTATCTTGCCGGTTCTATAAATAGCAATCCCCTTGCAAATACGCTTCGGTTTGGACTGCAGTTCTCTTTTGATAAAAGAAGAGCGACCAAATATTCAAAAGTAAATTAAGTCGCCAAACCGATTTTTAAAATTACTTCTCAGCAATTCAATCTTGATAAGTTCATTTAAAAACTATTCTGATAAATTAGTCTAAATCAGAAAGTAAAATTATAGAAGCTTTCAGGATACTTATGCATCCATCAAAAGCATTATGCTTTTTTTGTCAACCGATTTTAGTAAACAACTTATCAAAAAATGGATTATGACGATTTATAGAAAAATCAAGCAATTTTCTAAATGTCATTACTTCTATATGAAGATTGGTTGCCGGTTCGATTTTATAATAAGTGCCAAATGGCGTCTTCTGCCAACCTTTATTCTCGTTATATTTAACAATAAAGAACTGCAAGAAGAGGTTACTGACCTTTTAGATATAATTCCTGCTGACACAATAACTCTTTTTAGTAATCGTCTGAGGACTTGCTGGAGCGACTATAATGAGGCTCTCGCATCTGAAAAAGCCTTTTCGCAGCAGGAAATTGATCGCGCTACGAACGCATTAATGCGGTGTATTTGCCGGGAGCTGAATCGAGTTTACAGACTAAATGGAAATGTCCTGCCAAATGAACAATGGAAGCAGTGGTGGGATACTTACAGTTGCCAAACCAATTCGACGTCATAATTTATCATGTTATCACAGATTAAATAGATTTATAGTAAGCTAAGAGTTCGATAGAATCCCGCTCACTATTTTTTCGTAGAAAAAATTAAATTTTCGGACCTCTATTTTTCCTTTTTTTTAAAGGTGGATTCTTTAGGTTTTTTTGCATAGCAAATTGAGTCTCTTTTTTAATTACCTCATTTTCAATTACTTTTTTTATATTTTGATCGTTTAATAATAATAAAAGAGGCACTAGGGGTTCGATTGTAGCCCGTTCAGCCCGACAGCAAAAACAAAGCCCGATGATAGTCGGGTTTTTTGTTTTCCGGATTTTTCACTAAGGCACTGTCTTAAATGAAAGAGGCACTACAAATAAGTTGAGTCTTTTTTGGTCAAAACACTACTCTAAAACGACTTTTTGTAACCCATTCGTTGTAAGGATAACGCAGATCCCGCAAGCATTATTGCGTTTTGAAAAATATAGGTTAAAAAGGTTGTTTCCGCATTTTATAGCTTATATTTTTGGCTTTTTACTTCCTTTTAAATTGAGTTTAAAGTATTGATAAACAAGGTTTAATTGTTTTTTAAATACGAAGGAAGAACAAAACTCTACCAGATAAGAACAATAAAATAAATGAGTACATACGCGATTGGTTTTCAGGAAATCGACAGGTCTGATATTTCAGGCGTAGGGAGTAAGGGTGCAAATCTTGGCGAACTATCAAGAATTGAAGGGATACAAGTACCCGATGGCTTTTGTATAACAACCAAAGCTTATAAAAAAATAACAGCAAACAATGAGCAGCTTACTGATTTATTGGATGAATTGAGTCAGTTTAAAACAGTAGATCTGGAGTCGGTTGGTATAACGAGTGCAGAAATACGTAAACTTATCGAAAATGTATGCATTCCTGATGATGTAACGGAAGAGATTGAAAGTTATCTTATTAATTTTAACGAACAGGAGGCTTTTGCTATCAGATCGAGTTCGACCGCAGAAGACTTACCAATGGCATCTTCTGCAGGGCAACTGGATACTTATTTGAATATCATCGGTAAAACAAACGTCCTTAAGCATATCAGCAAATGCTGGGCATCGTTATTTACGGATAGAGCTGTAATTTACCGCATTCAGAATGGGTTTGATCACCGAAAAGTTCAATTGTCTGTCGTTGTGCAGAAAATGGTTTTTCCGCAGGCAGCAGGAATTTTATTTACAGCAGATCCTGTTTCTGGAAATCGGAAAATATTATCTATTGATGCCAGTTTTGGGCTGGGTGAGACACTGGTTTCAGGCCTGGTTAATGCTGATCATTATCAGGTTTGCAATGGCAGGATTATCCATAAAAAAATATCAGCCAAGAAACTGGCCATTTATGCTTTAAAAGATGGAGGTACTGAATCTCAGGCGCTTTCGGCAGAAGTGCAAAATAAGCAAGTGCTAACAGACGAACAGATTTTACAGCTGGAGCAATTGGGCCGAAAAATCGAAGAACATTTCGGCCAGCCACAGGATATCGAATGGTGTTTGTTCAACGATACATTTTATATGGTACAGAGCAGGCCAATTACCACATTATATCCCATCCCTGAAACAAATGATGCTGAAAATCGTGTGTTTATATCTGTGGGGCATCAGCAAATGATGACAGATGCCATGAAACCATTAGGACTATCATTATGGCAATTAAGAGCGGCCAGACCTATGTTTGGTGCTGGCGGAAGGTTGTTTGTTGATGTAACGGATAATTTGGCTACACCAGTTGGTAGAGAAAGTTTATTAGATGCGATGAGCCAACATGATCCGCTCATAAAAGATGCATTGATCAACATTACAGAACGGGGTGATTTCATAAAACCGTTACCAGATGATGGAAACGGCCCGGTGCTGGTTAAAAGCACTAAGGGCTTGTCGGCTGCAGCTATTTTGGCACAAATAGGAAACGACCCCACTATTGTTGCTGACCTGATTAAACATAATCAGACATCAGTAGAGACACTAAAGCGAAATATCCAAACGAAATCAGGACCAGCGTTATTTGATTTTATTCTGGAAGATATTGAGCAGTCAAAGAAGATGATATTTGATTCGCAACATATGGGGGTGATTATAGCCGCGATGAATGCTTCATCATGGCTCAATGAAAAGATGGAAGAATGGCTGGGTGAAAAAAATCCCGCAGACATACTGTCTCAGTCGGCACCAAACAATATCACTTCAGAAATGGGCCTGGCACTATTGGATGTTGCAGATATAATTCGCCCTTATCCCGAGGTAATTGATTACTTACAAGAGGCAAAGGAGGATGATTTTTTAGATAAACTGATTCAGTTCGATGGCGGAGAGGAAGCTCAGGAAGCTATTTATGCTTATCTCGGAAAATATGGAATGCGGTGCGCCGGAGAGATTGATATTACAAATACACGTTGGAGCGAAAAACCATTAATACTCATTCCCTTGATCCTTAGTAATATCAAAAATTTTGAGCCCAATGCCAGCAAACGGAAATTTGAGCAGGGGCAACAGGAAGCTTTAAAAAAGGAGAATGAATTATTGGATAAATTGGCGTTATTGCGGGAGGGCGAACAAAAAGTAAGGGAAACAAAACAAATGATTAGCCTGCTCCGGAATTTTGCTGGTTATCGCGAGTATCCAAAATACGGAATCGTTAACCGTTTCTTCATTTATAAACAGGCCTTAATGAAAGAAGGCGAACAGCTCTTAAAAGCCGAAGTAATTAATGAGAGAGAAGATATTTATTATCTCACCTTTCATGAATTACATGAAGCGGTAAGCGCCAATAAATTAGATATTCAACTTGTAAATAAAAGAAAAGAAGTATTTAAACGGGACGAAAAATTAATTCCACCCAGGGTAATTACATCCAATGGAGAAATTATAAGGGGTAAATACAAACGCGAAAACCTTCCTGACGAAGCCATTATAGGTTTAGCTGTTTCCTCCGGCGTGATTGAAGGGCGGGCTCGGGTCATCTTAAACATGAAAGATGCGAATCTGGAGGACGGAGATATACTCGTTACCCCATTTACCGATCCTAGTTGGACGCCATTGTTCGTTTCTATAAAGGGCCTGATTACCGAGGTTGGTGGATTAATGACGCATGGGGCTGTAATTGCAAGAGAATATGGCTTGCCAGCAGTAGTGGGGGTGGAAAACGCGACTAAACTGATCAAAGACGGACAACGTATCAGAGTGAATGGAACAGATGGTTATGTAGAGATACTGGAAAGTTGGTAAACGATAAGATTTAGTCCGAAGTTCGATGTCGAAAGTTAATGCGTGAAGATAGATGACTGGCTTTGCGTGCCTTTCGCCTTCTCTCTGCGCTCTTATGGTTAAAAATAAGCCAATCATTTTGTATCACGATTAATACCAATCATTTGCCAAAACAGTATTATTTTTATCGCAAGATTAACTAACATGATGAATAAATATTGGCTTACTGTAACGGCTTGTACTTTAGCCATAACAGCAAATGCTCAGCAAAAAGCTTTAACCGTTAGCGACTACGAAAGAGCGGAAAGTTTTATGAGTTACAACACCGCAAAGTATATCGACCATGCCAACGTGCAGCCGAACTGGCTAAAAGAAGATAAATTTTGGTACAGCATAAAAACCAATGGTTCTGAACAGACTTTTCTGGTAGATCCTGCAAAGAGAACAAAAATACCTACTACTGATTATAAAGGTGGCGAAATGTCATCGCGAGGCATTGGTGGCCGCAACGAGGTAGTATCACCTGATGGAAAAAAAGCCATTTTAATTAAAGATTATAATCTTTTTGTGAAAGATGTGGCCTCTGGCAAATTAACACAGCTCACCACTGATGGCATTAAAGATTATGGTTATGCCACTGATAATGCGGGATGGAAACATAGCGATGCGCCAATTTTGAGATGGTCGCCTGATTCTAAAAAGATAGCCACTTTTCAACAAGACCAAAGAAATTCAAAAGATATGTACCTCGTAACCACTAATGTGGGTGCGCCGGTATTAAAAGCATGGAAATATCCTTTGCCTGGTGATAAAGAGATCGCGACCATCAGAAGGGTGATCATTGATGTAGAAAATCCAAAAGTAATTTCGCTTAACATTCCTGCCGATCCGCATCGTGCAACTTTGAGTGATGATATATCAAGCAGCGGTACTTTTGATGATATCGATTGGAAAGCTGATGGCTCGGAAGTAGCCTTTGTATCTACCTCACGCGATCATAAAAACGAAAAATTCCGTATTGCCAATGCAACAACCGGTGCGGTGAGGGAAGTTTTCGAAGAAACGGTAAAAACACAGTACGAATCTGGCCAGGGTGCCATTAACTGGCGCTATCTTCCTGCCTCAAAAGAAATTATCTGGTATTCGGAAAGAGATAACTGGGGACATTTGTATTTATACGATTCCGGTAATGGGAAATTGAAAAAACAGATCACCAAAGGTGATTTTGTGGTTTCGCGTTTGGTTAAAGTTGATGAAAAAACAAGAACATTATATTTCTTTGCCAATGGACGCGAAAAAGGTAATCCTTATTTCAGTTACCTGTATAAAATTGGTTTCGACGGAAAAAATTTAACCCTTTTAACGCCAGAAGCTGGTAATCACCAGATAGTATTTTCTCCATCTTTCAACTATTTTGTAGATAGTTATTCGCAACCTGATATACCCGCAATAACAGTGCTAAGAAGCATTGACGGAAAACTGATCAACACTTTAGAAAAAACTGATGTTTCGAGATTAACCGCTACAGGTTGGAAAGCACCTACTTCTGTTTCAGTGAAAGCTAAAGATGGTAAAACTGATATCTATGGTCTGGTTTTTACACCAACAAAAATGGATGCTAACCAAAAATATCCCGTTATCGATTATATTTATCCAGGCCCACAGGGTGGTAGTGTAGGCAGCTGGGCATTTGCAGCTTCGCGTGGCGATAACCAGGCCCTGGCCGAGCTGGGTTTTATCGTTGTGGTAATAGAAGGTACCAGTAACCCAGATCGTTCTAAAAGTTTCCACGACATGAGCTACGGTAACATGGCAGAGAACACCTTACCTGATCAGATTGCAGCCATCAGACAGCTTTCTGCAAAATATCCCATCGATACAACAAAAGTAGGTATCTGGGGCCATTCGGGCGGAGGTTTTGCCACTGCTACTGCGATGTTTCGTTACCCGGATTTCTTTAAAGTAGGAATTTCCGAATCAGGTAACCATGACAATAGAAACTACGAAGATGATTGGGGCGAGCGTTACAATGGTTTGGTCGAAAATTCGGATTATGAAGCGCAAGCCAACCAGAACTATGCTAAAAACCTGAAGGGAAAATTGATGTTGGTACATGGTATGATGGATGATAACGTACCGCCATACAATACGCTACTGGTAGTAGAGGCACTGGAAAAAGCAAATAAATCTTTCGACCTTGTAATTTTTCCAAACAGTGCGCATGGTTATGGTGCTTATTCACCTTATATGATGCGCCGCCGTTGGGATTACTTTGTACAAAATCTTTTGGGGGCAGAACCGCCTAAAGATTACCAGATGAAAGCCCCAACAGCAAGATAGTATGATAAGAGCAAATTAACAGTTTGCTCTTTTTGTATATTATGCTAAACAATGCCACTTTTTAGCGGTTTAATTTGTAAATCATTAATCATGGGAAAAACCAGAGATCAAAATAACGTTATTATAACAGGTGCTACGGGAATGGTTGGCGAAGGCGTATTGATGCAATGTTTAAACAGTCCCGAAATTAATAGCGTTTTAGTGATTAACCGCAAACCTTGTGGTTATAGCCATCCAAAGCTGAAAGAGATTATTCATGCTGATTTTTTTGATTTCTCAGCGATTGAAAGTGAGTTATCGGGCTATAATGCCTGTTTCTTTTGTTTAGGCATTACTTCAGTAGGTGCTGATCAGGAAACCTATTATAAAATGACCTACACACTCACTATGCATGTTGCACAGACATTGAGCAAACTCAATAATGATATGACTTTTTGTTATGTTTCTGGTGGGGGAACTAATGAGCATAGCCGTTTGAAATGGGCACAGGTAAAAGGCAAAACGGAAAGCGATTTAACAAAATTACCTTTCGAACAGGTTTTTAATTTCCGTCCGGGTTTTATCAAGCCTTTGCCAGGGCAAAAATATGCACATCAATTCTATCAATACATCAACTGGTTATTTCCGATTGGTAGGGCGGTTTACGCAAGTGGTTTCTGTACCATGGCTGAACTGGGACAGGCAATGATCAATACCTTGAGCCATAATGACGAAAGACGGATTTTGGAGGGAAGAGACATTATTGCCTTATCAAAAGAATAAAGCCCGGGTGCTACAATGAGCTCCCGGGCTTCTTAATGATCAGCTCTTTAAAACTAGTTTAGGTTTGTTTAGTTTTTTAGCAAATTTTAATATAGTACAGCAGTCGCATCTTTATCTTTTTGTGATAATACTGTGGCGCCTGATCCGCATTGGCCACCATTCATAAGTGATAGGGCATCTGTTCCGGTAACGCCAGGAACATTTGTAGCAGTAGATTCGCCTTGAGCAGCCCAGTTGGTATGTCTGAAAGAAATACAATGTCCAAACTCATGGCAAATAGTCCTGGCGCGTTGTGCAAAAGAGTTACCTGCAATGTAATTTTTATTGATTTTAACCAAAGCGCCTGCGCTTCCTCCCGAAGGGAATTGCCCCTGGCCACAAACACCATTTCCTAAATTCTCATTTTTGATCAGGATGTCGTAAGGGGCAGTAGTTACAACGCTGAAGCGTAAAGTTGAATTTGGCACACCATTCCATTGCGCAATTGCACTATTGATCTCGCTGCTCATAGAAGTCATAGACGGATCTACAAAAATTCTAATGTTTAGCTTTTTAGTGCTGTTTACAATGCTTCCGGTATAATACTGCTCAGTTTTAACGCCAGCACCATAAGCCGGAATTTCCATGTTTTTAGGGAAGGTAATATCTTCTTCAACGATAAATTCATTTCCATTATCAACAATACTTGTTGAAGGGAAGCCCAGGTCTTTAATATACTGCAAAACTTTGTCTGCATTTTTTACCGTTTCTTGTGGTTCGATGGTTGATGATTCTTGATTTTTTTTACAGGCTGCAATTACCAATACAACCAATGCAACGATGGCGATTTGTTTTAGATTTTTTTTCATAGGGTTTAAGTTTAGTTAGTCCGTTAAGAGCTGATTAGCAAATGTAACAGAACGTGTTACATTATTTTTTGGCTGTAGGAAAATTTTACACGAAAACTTAGTTAACGTGCTTTGTAGTGTTTAAAAGCCTAATTTGTATTTTAAAATTTACGCAAATCTGTTTTTCCGATAATATCTATGCTAAATAATTGCTTTTAAATAAAAACAGGGTTAATCCATATTGTTTATCAATTAAAAAAAGGGTACTACCAGTTAATTCTTCTTACCTTACCAAATTATCGCCAAAAAGGCCCAAATTTTATAGTATGCAAAATGAGAGTATAGCCTTACAGGCGAAAGTATTTTTATACCATTTAAATAATGCTAACAACGAAAATGGTTTTCGGGCCACAGAATCGTGGACGTTTAGCCAGGTAAGTAAGCAGGGAAAGGCCGCGATAGAGCACGATTTCTTTCCTACAGTTTCTTTTCATGTAGATCCCAAAAAGATACACGATTTTACTGCTAGTGTATTATCGCAGCTTAAAGAGCAGCCCAAAGTTAATGTACCCAATCTTAATGTTAGTATCGAAACCGGATCTGAATATTTTATTGCCTTTTCTCCTGACAGGGTGATTAGATAAGATTGGTATTGCGTGTAGTCGGTTAGCGTATTCTTTTAAAGCATATATCCTTTATTGCAGGAAATTTAGCCGGTAAAAAATATTTTCGGATGAGTTTTTAAACTGCCATAGGGTTGTCAGTGGGCTGTATTTTCTTTGTATAAATAAAACAAAGAAGAACATGGTACAGGAACAATTATTCGCAGAAACAATGGAAGAAACTTCCCTTGTGTATTTAATGAAAAATTATGCAAACTATAATTTCTGGGCAAACTTAACCCTGATAAACTGGTTGAAAAAACATCCGGAAAATTTATTGGAGCAAGAAGTGCTATCAAGTTTTAAAAGTGTAAAATTAACCCTTGCTCATATTTTACAAACACAAGAATACTGGTATTCCATCCTCGCCAAAACTGAATTTGAATTTAGGGAATACAAAAGTTTGGCAGAGATTTTTAGTTCATTATTAAAACAGTCAGAAAACCTTGCTGTTTATGTTACTGCGATAAGCGAACATAAATTTAATGAAAAAACAGAAATTCAAAGTCCATGGTTTACCTCCGATTTTCAGAATTTTGAATATGTACTGCATGTTTTCAACCACAGTACCTACCACCGTGGTCAGATCATTACAATATGCCATAATTTAGGAATTACCGGTGCACCAATGACGGATTATAATTTCTATAACATAATGGCGAAATAAGATCATTTTGTTTTATTTAGGAATATTAAACATAAATAAAAACACTATGGATTTAATGCCGGGGACTATAACCCTTTTTGCCGGCAATTATGCGCCGATAGGATTTGCGATGGCTCCTGTTATCGATCAGTAAAAATATAAAGTTTCCTATACTCAAAACAAGGTATAAGCAGCGATGGCATATGGAGTTTGCCATGCCTAAACTTCCGTCAGCAGAAGATGCAATATATATCATTGCTACAGAGGGCTATTATCCTGGACATCCCATGGATTAGGAATTTATAATTAATAAAAAGGTGATGATCTTGCAAGACCATCACCTTTTTTATTATTTCTTATTGTCGTACTTCCTTTGATTGTCCTTGTTCGAAGTCTGATCAGATCGTTGTCCGCCGCCATTGGTAATGCCCTGGATTTTTTTATCCGTTTTAACATCATGATTTGCCCGATCGGCGATTGAACTGCCTTGAACTGTGGGGTTGTTTTTTGGTGTGCCCGTATTTTTCATAACTGTAAAATTTAGTGAATAATATTGCAGAGCGCTACATTAACAACCAATGTGGGACTGGATATGTTTTGATTTTTTTGAGTTATTGGACTTCGATTAGTTGTCATTTCGAACAGAATACATTGCTGCCAAGAAATCTAAGAAGAATAGATCTCTCCATTTCGCTACGCTTCAGTCGAGATGACGACAATTTGAAAGGCATATTTGGCCAATGTCAATCACCAATGAACGAATGGATACTGAACCAATGAACAATTTAGTACAACAAAAATATAGTTGGCTGTTTATGCAGGTCTATTTCCTCTTTTCGCCAATTGTAAACACTTTGGGTTTTAATAAATTCATCTGCTGCGGTAAGGTTGCTGGCTACACAAACCTGTGTATTAGGCTTACAGCTTTTCAGCACTTCTTCAAAAAGCTGGTTATTGCGAAAAGGTGTTTCGATGAATATCTGTGTTTGTTTGTAGCGGCTGGCCGATAAATCTAAATCTTTAATTCTTTTGGTTCGCTGCTCCTTGTCGATAGGTAAATATCCCCAAAAGGCGAAACTTTGGCCGTTAAAACCCGATGCCATTAAGGCCAGTAAAATTGAGCTTGGCCCTACCAATGGAACCACTTTAATACCACGTTTATGCGCTTCGGCCACAATATCTGCTCCAGGATCGGCGATACCAGGGCAACCTGCTTCGCTCATCAAGCCTACATCTTTACCAGCATTAAGCTCCACAAAAAACTGACCTAAATCGGTGCGGTTATGTTTGCCATAATCGTGTACGATCAAATCTTTCTGAGGGGTTTTTAAACCTGCCTCTTTTAAAAAGCGACGGGCTGTTTTACTGTTTTCTACAATGTAAGTATCAATCTGGTTAATGGTATCAACCAAATAAGGAGTAAACGTTTTGTGTGCTACCTCTTCTGCCAATGGTACGGGAATAAGGTATAAAGTGCCTTTTTGCATGGTACAAAAATACTTACAATAAATAGAATTTAAGTTCTAAAGTTTGCAGTACTCACAATATAATCTCTTTTATAAGGAAAGGTGTAGCAAATTTTATTTCTAACTGACTAATTTTCTGCACAATTAAACTTCACTTAAAACGTTAAATATTAGTTAAATATGCCCTGAAATACAATATTTGAAGGAAAACGCTAAAACTATGCATGCATATTAAACCTTCTGTAATTTTGGTTCTCTAATTGATACACACACATTAGGTTATTAAAATAAACACACAAATGAAAACACTGAAATCTACGGCACTTGTGCTGGGGCTCTTTGCGCTCCTTGCCGGAACCACCACCCTTGTCAGGGCACAAGACTATCAAAACGATTACCAGAATGATGGTTACAGTACTGGCAATATCTCTTTACAGACTTTTTACGATGAACTTTCGCCTTATGGTACCTGGATACAGGATCCCCAGTATGGATATGTCTGGCGTCCGGATGTAGATCAAAGTGATTTCCGTCCGTATTATACAAACGGGCGTTGGGCGATGACCGAATACGGTAATACCTGGGTTTCTAATTACGATTGGGGCTGGGCACCTTTCCACTATGGCCGTTGGGTAATTAACAGTTACAGGCAGTGGATCTGGTTACCAGATACCAATTGGGGACCAGCCTGGGTAGATTGGAGAAGTGGCGACGGTTATTACGGATGGGCACCTATGGCACCAAGCATCAGTATTAATTTAAGCTTTGGCCGCCGTTATGCAGTACCAGAATTCTGTTGGAACTTTATTCCACAGCGCAATATTTATATCAATACTTTCCCAAGATATGACTACGGTCGCAATAATGTTTACATCCGCAACACCACCATCATCAATAATACTTATGTATATAACAGAAGAACTTATTATGGCGGACCAAGGATTGAAGATATCAGGCGTGCAACCAATAGAGACGTAACGGTTTATCGTTATGCACAAAGTTCAAGACCTGGTGCAAGCAGGGTTGGTGGTAGAGAGGTTTCTATTTACAGACCAAGACCTGAACGTAATGCAGTAGATAATCGTAATGCTGCACCAAGAAGATTTGAACAAGGTAATGCTGGTATTAGCAGAGGCGGAAGAAACGAAGGGTATACCAACCGCGATCAAAGAGGTGGAAATCCAGGTAATAACGATAACCGTTTTGGATCAAGAGATAACCGCACTTCTACACAACCAGATAGAAATAATAGTACTGTAGGCAGAGATAATAATCAGCCTAGTAACAGGGGCGAGGCTTATAACAGGGATGCAAACGGACGTGTTAGCCGTGGAGGTAGCAACGGTATCGATAATGGAAACAGACAGCATAATGCAAACCGTGGTCAGGATCAGCAACGTTTAGAGCAGATGAGACAGCAACGTGATCAGGGCCGTCTGAGTGCAGATCAACAACGTACACAACGTGATATGCAGCCACAGCAACGCGGTCAGGATGATCAGCGACGTGTTCAAATGGAGCAACAAAGGGCACAACGTAACGAACAGATGCAACAGCAACGTGCACAACAAGTACAGCAGCAACAGCAGGAAAGGACTCAACGTGATGCTCAAGTTCAGCAACAACGCAATGAGCAAATGCAACAACAGCGTGCGCAACAAGCCCAGCAGCAACAACAAGAAAGAGCCCAACGCGATGCACAGGCTCAACAACAACGTAATGAACAGGCACAACAGCAACGTGCCCAGCAAGCGCAACAACAGCAACAAGAGCGTGCACAACGTGATGCTCAGGCTCAACAACAAAGAGCTCAACAGCAGCAACAGAGACAGGAACAAAGAAGAGAAGCTCCGCCTCAACAACAAAGAGGTGGCGGTGAAAGTGGAAGACCATCAAGAGGTGGCAGAGGATAAAATGAAAAGTTCCGATGAAAGTCGGAACTTTTTTATTGATGAGCTTTTCTAAGGTGTGCTTAGGTGAATTAGGTGGTATGACAATTAGAAACTTTTTTAGTAACATCTGGTTTTTAACCATCTTATTTTATGTTGACTACCTGAGTCAACTTAGAACTTTAAGTTTTAATTGCGATCATCATCCTTAGAGTAAGGCGGAATAGAGGGATCTATATAAGTTTAGTTTCGATATTTAGATTTTGCTTCACAGAGGCTTCGGGTTCTCGGCTACGCTGCACTTCGCACGAAATGACGTAACTAAGCTTGTCCCGCTGCTGCATGCAAATTACTCAAATTATTCCCTCTAAAAGTGCTTTCGGCATTTGGATGCAGGTTTTCAGGATCAAGTAAAAAAGTGCTGATCCCCAGTTCCAATCCGAATTTAATTTCCGATTCGGCATCATCGCCTATAATTAAAATATCATCTCTGTTTAAATCATGCTGATTGATCAGCTGTTCAAAAACGTCCTTCTTGTTGTTAACTGAAACATCCACGACATGTACTTCTTCAAAATCGTCGGCAATGCCCAACATTTTTACTTTTGATTGCTGTTGTTTTGGAAAACCTGCAGTTACAATAAATTTCCGGCCGGTCAGGCTTTTGATATGATGATAATCGTCGCTCGGTTTTAAAGGCCTGGTTACTTCTCTGTTTTGGAGATATGAAATCACTTCGGGCATTACTTCTTCCTTAAAACCATATTTTTTAGCCACTTTTATAAAAGGCGTTTTTAACATTTCCTGCTTGGCAAGTTGAAAATTTTCTTTGCTGATCCCTAAATCCATGCTTTCTAAAAAACGGTATAATTCGCCCATCAACTGTTCCTCGTTCGGTTTGGTAAAATAAATGGTATTGTCCAGGTCTATAAAAAATATGCGCTTCATTGTGGATTGGTTTTTGCAAGATGAAAAAAATAAAAACACCTGTGGGTTAAATATGTTTAATAAGTAAATCACTAAGATCATGAAAAAAGAGACAAAAATTATAGTAGGCGTATTAGCCGGAGCAGCACTTGGTGCAACCATCGCATTGGCATTATCATCAGATTCTACCAGCGATCTGAAAAATAAAGTATCAGATTTCTTTGCTGATCTTTTAGATGCTTCGAAAGATAAATTAGCAAACCTGGCAGATAAAGCCACAAGTGTTGCAGACAAGGTTAAAGATAAAGTAGCAGAAATAAATGCTTAAAGAATTGGAAGTGCCGGATAAATCCGGCATTTTTATTCTATATATTTTCTAACCAACATCTTGATGAATATTGCTTTTCATGGTGCTGCCCGTACGGTTACGGGGAGTAAGCACCTTATTACATTAAAAAACGGTACCCAGATATTATTAGATTGTGGCTTATTCCAGGGAATGGGACATGTTACTGATAAATTAAACGATTACTTTGGTTTCGACGCTAAAAAAGTTTCCTACCTCGTTCTATCACACGCCCATATTGATCATTGCGGTTTATTGCCCAAACTGGTTGCGGAAGGTTTTGAAGGCAAAATTTTCTGTACCTCGGCCACTATGGACCTTGCCCGCATACTGATGATGGATTCTGCCAAAATCCAGATGCAGGACGCTGAATATGCAAACCGGCACATTAGTCACGGCGAAGAAATGGAAGAAGCGCTTTATACAGAAGAAGATGTTATCAAAACACTTAGTCTGATGAAGGTCGTGGAGTATGAAGAAGATTTTGAAATTGAACCGGGAATACGCTTGAAATTTACCGATGCCGGTCATATTTTGGGCAGTGCTGCCACCCACCTTACGATTACCGAAGATGGCAAACCAACACGGATTACCTTTTCTGGCGATGTTGGCCGCTATGGTGATCTGCTTTTAAAAAATCCCCAGCAGTTTGATCAGGCCGATTATATTCTAATGGAATCTACTTACGGCGATTCACTGCACAAAGACCTTGATCCGATCGAAAACATGCTGTTGGAGATCATTAACAATACCTGCAAAGTAAAAAAAGGTAAAGTAATTATTCCGGCATTCGCCGTAGGCCGTACACAGGAACTGCTTTATGCCTTAAATGGATTGGAGTTAAAAGGAAAATTACCTGATGTGCCTTATTATATAGATAGTCCGTTATCGTCAAAAGCGACCGAAATCCTTAAGAATCACCCAGAAGTGTATAATAATGGAGTTAAAGAAACCTTAAAGATAGATCATGATGTGTTCGGATTTAAGGGGCTGCGTTTTATTGAGAGTGTAGAAGAATCGAAAGCTTTAAATGAAGATCCAAGGCCATGTGTGATTATTTCGGCATCCGGTATGGCTGAGGCTGGTCGCGTAAAACACCATATCCGTAATAATATCAGTAACCAGAAAAATACCATTTTAATGGTGGGGTATTGTGAGCCAAATTCACTTGGTGGCAGGTTAATTGCCGGACAAAAAGTAGTTGAAATTTTTCGTGATGAATATGAAGTGAAAGCCGAAGTACAATCGATTAAATCGATGAGTGCACATGGCGATTATGAAGATTTACTGCACTTTTTATCTTGCCAGGATCCGGCGAAAGTAAAACAATTGTTTCTGGTTCATGGAGAGTACGAGGTACAACAGCATTTTGCCACTAGATTAAAAGATAACGGTTTTAAACATGTAGCCATACCAGAATACCATCAGGTGTTTGAGTTGGAGTAATCATTTCTCATGCAGAAGTACGAAGCATCTGTTTCATCGGTTGCAGATGCTTCGTACCTCAGCATGACAACTTAATTTTTGCCTCAGGATGATTATCATGTCATTCCATTTCCCATCTTCCCTCATACATCTTTCCATTTTCCCTATCTTTGCCTCATGGATGTTTTTGGTAAAGCGTTAACAGATATTTACAGAACAGGCGAAGCTGATACGCTTTGGCTACACAATTCGTATGGTGAGCCAGAAGAAATGCCTTTAGAATTCTTCTTTCGAGATGAAGAAGAAATGCCTGTTTTAGAACTCCATGCTTTGCATTTATGTAGTGGTAAGGTGTTAGATATTGGTGCCGGTGTAGGCAGTCATGCTTTACTTCTACAGGCATTTAATATGGATGTTACCGCGATTGATATTTCTGAAGCAGCGGTAAATATTATGAAAGATCGCGGTGTAAAAAAAGCATTTGTGCAGGATATTTTTACCTATCAGGAGAAATTCGATACCATCATCATGCTCATGAACGGTATCGGCCTTACCGGAACTTTAGCTGGGTTTAAAAATTTCCTGATCAAATTAAAGGACCTCATCAATCCAAAGGGACAGGTAATTTTCGATTCGTCGGATATCACTTATTTATATGAAGATATGCCGAAACCGCAAAACCAATATTATGGCGAGGTATCTTACCAGTATGAATATAAAGGTGAAAAAGGCAACTGGTTCAACTGGATTTATATAGATGAAGAAACTATCAAACATACTGCAAAGGAAACAGGATGGGATGCTGAACTAATTTTTGATGATGGAGAAGATCAGTATTTGGTCAAATTGACTTTAGCGCAATAATTTAAAAGTCGTAAAGCTTTTCGAAATCGTGTTTTAAATGAGCAGGCCCATAAGTTCGTTAGATACAAATATGAGCAATGCAAAGTGAGACTAGGTGAGTTAGCTTAATAAGCCCCACTGCAATGCAATGAGGCTTAATTTAGAGCACGTAATGTATTAATGAAGATCGTTATAGCTGACTATTTTAACAGATGGATTTTTGGCTAAAATTTCTTCCATCCATTTCCGGTGCGAAGCACCAACACCTACTACAACCCTATTTGCTTTTTTCGCCTTTGCCTGTTCGACGATGTTTTTACACATGCCTTCGTTTCTTAAAGTCCATTGTGCGATCATTTCTTTTACTGTTTCAGTAGGAAAACCAGCATAGCCATAAAAATGACGGCCACCATAAAAATTCCAGGCTTCATCTAAAACACCATATTTTGCGGTGTTCATACCGGCATACGGATCAGCGTTGAAAATTTTCGCTTCATCTTCATTGTAAGACCAATATTTTTCTATGGCTTTAATGGTAGCGGCTTCCTGTGAAGTGTTATCGGCTTTCGCTTTGCTTGTTAAAATTTTATATAAAGAATCCGTTTTGCCCCAGGCTTCACTCCATGGTTTATCATAGGTTTGGCAATCCATATTGTAAATCCGATCTTGTTTTAATTGATAAATGAGGGGGAAATAGATTTTGCTGTATTCGCTTCCTGGTCTGTATAAACCTATCTTTTTTAACGAATCTATACCACCAAACATCTTTGTGTAGGTTAATTGTTCTTCTTTGCCGAAGCTTTTTTTCATGTAATTTTCGAGTACAAAAATTTGATAATCGGTATTGCCCCGGTCCCAGTTTTTAGCATAATTAACGGCTAAATTCATTCTTGTTTTATGGTAGTAGGCGAATTTGGCGAGTGCTTTTTGGTCTTTTTTAATTTGTACTTCAATATTTTTCGGAGATTCCGGGTTTAATTTTTCCAGATAATCATATTCTTTTTTAAACAATTCTTTTGCCCAGTTACTTTCTTCCAGTTTGGCATAATCACCTTGGGGCAGGTACTCACCAAAAACCATATCGGGCTTAAAGTTTTTAAGTTTATCAATTATTGCCTGAAAATTTATTGTCGATTTTGAATTGTCATGGGCAGAGCCAACTATAACAATTTCGATTTGATTTTGAGCATTCAATTTAATTGTAAATGCCATTAGCAGTAATAATGCAAGACTAAGTTTTTGTATAGTTCTCATAATTTTTGTTTCGTTTTTGTTGATTCAAAGATGAGTATACAAGCATTACTGCTAAATTTAATTATCCCAAGGGTTTATAATATTATCCCAATTGCAGAAAAAGGGAATTTGAGTATTGAGCATTCAGAATTAAGTGTTTGAATAGAGATTTACAGCTTTCGTCCTAAAAAAGAAGCTATTCCATCAGTTTTTGATTAAAGCCAACGATCAATTTAAATAGATCTTTGTACTCCGTAAGGGGCAAGGTTTCGGGTTTGTCGAATATGTCATGATAGGCTGATGGGCCACCCTGGGTGTAGATAAAAAATGCAGGTACACCCTTTTCGGTAAAGAAATAATGATCGCTATTGGCTGCTTTACCTCTTGAGTTTATTTTAGAGATATATTGATTTTTATTGTTAATGGCGTTGAGCATAGCAAATGCTTTGGGGTAGACAGATGCATTAACCACGGTCATTCCGACTTCACCTGTTCCAACCAGATCGAGGTTGAGGAGGAATTTTATATTACTTAAGGGAACCAAAGGATTTTCTACAAAATATCCTGACCCCAACAATCCAGCTTCTTCGCCGGCAAAACAGATAAAACCAATAGAAAAGGGTTGGGGATTGGCGGCATAATATTTGGCTAAACTTAATAGGGTAGCCACACCAGCCGCGTTATCATTTGCTCCAGGGAAAAAGGTATCAGCCCCCATACCACCCAAATGATCGTAATGTGCGGTAATGATTAAAAGTGAGTCTGGATACTTAGTGCCCTTAACTAAACCGCAAACGTTAGCGGCCTCAAATTTTGGAATGAATTTGTTTTCAATGTCAACATTGATTTCTTTTGGTATTGTAGTAAAGTTGTTTTTATTGAGCTGAATGGTAGTTACTTCTCCAACTTCTGTAGCTACGGACCAGGTAAGTTTATCTTTTAGTGAAATAATTAATGAAGGTGTAGCTTGATAGTTAAGGCTATCAATTTGTGTTAAATTGGCTTTTTGTTTAATGCCCGGACTCTCATTGTTTACAATGAAATCTTTGCCAGGAATAAGTTTCTGTCCGTTGATGGCCACCATCATTTTTCCCGGGAATGTATTTACAGGAAAATTAAAAGGCTGTTTATATGCTGTACCCATTGGTAACAGCCCAATTTTTTGATAAGCCGCTACGAGATAATCTGCAGATTTTTTCATCCCGTTCCTGGTATAACCCCTGCCCCAAAATTCTTTTGAAGTAAGGGTGTTGATTATATTTCTGGTGTAGGTAGAATCCTGTGCAAAAACGTACTTTGAAAAGAGAAAAAATGCAATTAAGAAAAAAAATCTCATATCAAAATATTGAATCGTATTGAGGTATTACTCTGTTTTGGGTAATTGTTTTGGTTGATCAAATAACCTGAAAATAGCATACGAAAGCGGAATAATAAGTGTTATGGTAATTTCCTTTGCCTGAAAGTTAAAATTTAAAAATAGAATTGACAATGCACATAATGTCCAGACAATGCCAGCGGCCAGAAAATAGTTTTTAAAAAAGTTCATGAGATTAACATTAGATATTTGCTAATATAGCGCATAATTGAGATTTTCACAAGCCTTCAGTCTTTATAGGTAAAACCTGTTGGCAAAATCTAGACTAACCTCTCAAGTCTTTCAAACCTTTCATGTTTTTTAAAACCTGAGATGTTTAGGCATAAAAAAATGGTCGATGTTTAACAGCTCCTGCCATTAATCACCAACCATTACTTATAAAATTAATCTTTTTTATTTTACCAGATAAGGCTGTAAAGCGGTTTTAATTTTTTCTTTGTTCTGGCTTGCTGACCATTTTTCTTTAATAGATTGATCGCCCAAGCTAAAAAGTGTTTCGTAAAGCAATTTGCCATTTGCCATGGTTTGTACTTTGAAGGTGTTTTGCGATCCGATAATATCGGCCCAAACGCCACGAACATCAGCCCAGTAAGATTTTTGGCTTGCCCACCATTTTTGAGCATTGGCAAAAGTTTTAGGATCTATTTTGGTAAATTCCTCATAACCTTTCTCAATAGCTAAAAGTTTATCGCCACTGGCAGAGCGTACAATCTTTTTATTGTCCTGCTCAAACATCCAGCCATCTTTGGTAATGGTTATTCTGCTGCCGCGGTTTAATACATTGTAATCTTTACGAACGGTCGATTCTCTTCTTGGAAGTGGAGAATCGGTTTCGCTTTGCCATGAATCGTGACCGCCAACATGGCTCCAGGTTCCGTAACCCTGATAACGTGGACTATCATCAACCTGATACACTTTTTGGGTCCATTTACCTTTTACATCAGCCGGGGTTAAATTACCTTTTTTCCATGCATTACCTTCGGTATAAAGCATAATGTCGGTATCTTCATAAGTCCAGTCCTGGCGCCAGTGTTTAATAACCGTAGTATCGTTAATGGCCAACATGTGTTGTATCACAATTCTTTTAGGCTCATCTACAATAATTTCGGCCCATTCATTGCCATGGCTTTCGTAAGGTTTGCTGAATTTGTAATTAGGGTCTGGTGCGGTAACCTCACCATAGTTAAAATTCACTTCATAAAAACCGGCTAAAGATTTAATGGCCTTTCTGTCTTTTTCCAATTTTTCTTCCGGCGAATCTACTTTTGTTTGTGCGCTTGTATTAAGGGTAATTAAACCGGTTAATACTAAAATTAGGTTTAAAAATTTCATGTTTATTATGAATTAGGGTGTGCTTATTTTTCCGCCTTTGCGGGATTTTTTTTCTTTTTTCCTTTTCCCAACCAGATAATAAAGCCGGTGATGGGCAAACTTGCTGCAATAAGGCTTGCAAAAAATGCCATGATTTTTCCGGGAAGACCTAAAATAGCGCCTACGTGTATATCGTAGTTCATGCCAATTAAAGTTTCACCTCCGTTTTTTTCTGATTGGTTTGTTCTATGTAATAACTTGCCCGAGTACTGATCGAACTGTAAAATATCATAATCCCAGTAAGTTTCTTCACCACGGTAACCTGTGGCATTAATGGTTGCTGTACCGCCTCCCGCTGGCGACACACCAATACGGTCTTCGTTTTTAAAAATATTTTTAGCCTGATCAAAAGCAATATCGAATGGAACAGCTTTAATGGTTTTTGTTGAGTCGGATTTTATTTCTACCACTTTTGGTGGGGCAGTGGTTCCTGCTGCCACTACATACACTGTTTGCTGGAACCATTGAAAGGCCCAGACTAGGCCAGTTAGGGCCAGCATCAGGCAAATGATCATCACATAAAAACCTAATACATTGTGCATATCATAGTTGATGCGTTTAAATTTTGCCTTCCACTTAACTTTAAAACTCTTATCGAAGTTCGATTTTTTGAGATTTTTCGGCCACCACATCACCATGCCTGAAATGAGCAGGAATACAAAAATAAAAGTAGACCAACCAATAAGCTGTTGAGCAATGGGATGATTGATCAGTAAACTCCAATGGATCATTTTAACCACCGAAAAAAACTCATATTTATAATCTGCTACCAGGGTTACTTTTCCGGTATATGGGTTTACCAGTACCAGGTCATAATAATCAACTGAATCGAAGTACCAGAAAGCTTTAGGATTACCTGCTTTATAGGTACTAAATTCCCATGCCCTTTCAGGCATCCTATAAGTAGAAATAAAGCCAATTTTCTTTTTATTTCCCAAAGCTTTTTCGGCATTAGTTTGCAGTAAACTTAGTGGCAAGGTTTTAGGATTTGATGGAACATCAACAAAATATGCCTTGCGATGGATCAGCTCAGTAATTTCCTTTTGAAAAACATACATACATCCGGTAACGCCTAACATCAATACGATCAGGCCAGATGCGATACCCAACCACAAGTGCAGCCAATCGCTGATTCTTCTTATCTGCGATTTATTCGTTTTTTTCTGTACAGGTTTTGTTGGCGACATTAAGCTTTATTTAATAAAAGAACCCATTGACAGTTTTCTGTCTGCCAATGGGTTGAAAAGTTTGGAGTTAACCGGTTATTTAACTTCGGTAGTGTAGGTTACCAAATGCCAGGTTTTTTCGTAATCCTGTCCGTTCAGTTTGCCCGGTGTTTTATCTTCGGTAAAAGCTTCAAGAAAGTAATTCCCTTTTTCAACCGGTTTGAAGGTAAATTTACCCTGTGCATCAGTTTCGGTAGTCTGGCCTTTTTTATCAGGACCAACAACGGTTAATTTTTGGTTTGCGAAAGGTATTTTGTTATAAATAACCTCATGAACTGCCGTTTCACCAACTTTTAAACTGTGTTTATCGGGCCTGATGGTTAAAGCCGCATCGGCAGGAAATGCCTTGTTTATTTTTAAGTTACCAACAGCAACATCGGCAAAAGCATAATATTCAATTTTTGCTTTCTCGTAAACTGCAGCCACCTCGTGTACCACAGAAACTTTATAAGTTCCGTCCTGATCTGGTATAAAACTAGCTTTGTAAAAAAGTACATCCGGCGAAGTTGTTAACACCTTTGTGGTACCATTAGGTGCCGTTAAAACCAATTTGAAATCTTTCAGGTTGCTGAACCATTTTGCTGCGGTATCAGGCTCGTTGCTTTCATATTCTCCAAAAAAAACTTTTACATCCTGCGGCTGTCCTTTTTTGCCTGTTGAGGCTGTTTCTATCCATAACGCATGTGCAAATACGTTCGAAATGCTAAAGGCAAGGAATAATGCTAATAATGAGATTTTAGTTTTCATGTTTTCGGTTTTTAATCAGGAGCAGCTGATCTGATCCAGTTGCTCCTGATGGGGGTTATTAAAATTTATAGGCTACACTTACTCTGTAATTTCTTGGTGCTTCGGCTTGCCATGAGTAAGCCGGTTGGTTGTAAGTTGGGGCATTCCAATAGTTGGTATAATACGCTCCGCTGTATAAATACTTGTCCAAAATGTTAAATACATTGGCCGTGATTTTTATTTTTTTATTTCCCCAGAATAAGCCTCCATCCAGTTTGAAATAATCGGGGAGATTCTCGTTTGCATTTTCACCACTGTAGGTACCTACGGCCCTGTCGGCTAAATAGGTAAACCCTCCGGAAATTCCTGCACCTTTAAACGGACCATTTTGTAATGAGTAGGTTAACCATGCGTTAGTGGTATGTTTTGAAAAACCCGGTACTACCTGACCAACATAAACGCCTTCAACGCCATCTGCTACCTTTGTTACCTTTGCATCGGTATAGGCATAGTTTGCAATTAAGTTTAATCCTTTGGCCAGTTCGCCACGAATATCAAACTCAACGCCCTGGGCTCTTTTTTCACCAATTACGATGCTAAAAGTTTCTCCTGCCTTATTGTTAGGATCCCCTGTAATCTCGTTTTGTTTGGTAATCCTGTAAAGGGATAGGGTGGTATTCCAGCGGCCATCAAACCAGTCTTTTTTGATGCCAAATTCTTTATTGTTACCGGTAATGGGTTTTGCGGTACCACCATCCCGGAAAAAGCCGGTTTGTGGAGTAAAAGCTTCATCGTAAACCGCGTAAACAGAGGTGTTTTTATCCGCTGATACACTTAAACCAACCCTGGGGGTAACGTGTTTTGCTTTGTCTGCCGGGCTGCCGTAGGCCGACTGGTTAACATAAGTATAACGGCCAGCAAGGGTTAGGCGGACAATGTTGTTAAAAAAGCCTAATTCATCCTGCACATAACCGCTCAGGTATTTTTGATCCATTAAACCTCCTGCTGCAATAGCCCTTTGTTCTAATGGAGTAGAACGGTCAAAGTTTGGATAACCGTTTGACGGGAAGCCATAATTAGGGTTGTATAAATTAAATGGAGAACTGGCCAGGTCTAAATCATGAGATTGACCCCAATCGGCTATATAATTTTTCTTACCCCCATCAAAACCAGCTAAAATCCGGTGTACAATACCGCCGGTTTTAACCGTTCCATTCACAAATAACTGAGCTAATTTCATACTGCTTTCGGCATCCCATATACCAACATTTCGAATGATGGTGCCATTTGGATATATCGCAGATGGCCATGAGCTTGAACCATTTTGTAAATATTTGTAATAGGCTGCCTGAGCAGTTAATTTCCAGTTTTGACCTAGTTGTTGTGTTAGGTTCAATGTTAAACTATGATCGTTGATTCGCGTAGGTTGTACCCCGGGTTGTGTTAAGGTAAATTCTCTAGGTAAGCTGGCATACCCAGCGGTATTAAAAATGTAATAAGAACCCACTTCGGTCATTTTTGCATTTTGCAAAGTATACTCTGCTGTCAGCTTAGTGCCTGGCGTAATCTGATAGCTCAGTACAGGTGCAAAACTGTAACGGTCATTTTTTTCGTATGGTCTGAATGAAGCTTTGTTTTGTGCCGCAGCATTTAACCGGAATAAGAATTTACCATCTGCTGTTAGCTTATGGTCAAGATCGATTGTTGTCCGGTATAAATCAAAGCTACCGGCAGTAAACGAAACCTCTCCCTGGTTTAAGCCAGTAGGCTTTTTGGTTACCACATTATACATTCCGCTTGGATCACCATTGCCCAGCATAAATCCGGCAGGACCTTTAACAAACTCAATATGGTCGACAAAACTCATGTCTTCGGTTAATGGTCCCCAGTAAGAAGAAACGACATTAAAACCATTACGCATGGCCTGAATTTGCGATCCACGCATTAAAATATTGGTGTACATATCTCCCCAATGTTCAAGACGAACTGCACCACTTACATTTCTAATCAACCCATCACTCATGCTAATGATCTGCTGGTCTTTAAGGATTTGGTTACTTACGATTTGAATGTTTTGTGGCGCTTCTAGTAATGGTTCGTTTAACCTAAGTGTAGCAGAAGGTAAGCTTACTTTGTATTTTTGATTAATACCTGCTATCGTAATTTCCTCCAGCGCCTGATCATTTTCTTTCAACACGAAATCGATAATTTTATTCTCCCCTGCAGCAATTGTGACGTTTTTTTCTGAGGCTTCAATACCAACTGCAGAAGCTTTAATCGTATAAGTGCCGGCTTTAATACGGTTTATGGTATATAAACCATTAGCATCTGATGTAGTACCCTGACCCTTGCCCTTTAATCCAATGGAAATAAAGGGCGCTGGTTTTCCATTAGAAGTGGTTATCGTACCGCTAATGGTCGAAAACTGCTGGGCGAAGGAAATTATGCTGGCAAAGGATAATAGAAACGTTAAACTGGAAAGTTTGATTTTAAACATATCAATATTTATTTGGATTAATTCTAAACAGCGCAAAATAACGTTAGAAAATCTTATAATCCAAATTATTTTGAATTATTCTAAATAGAGTAATGTGGCAGGTGATTATAGGTAACTTTAATTTTGGAATTAATCCTGTACTAAAAGATTAGTTTAACGTTTTAGCTGCTGCTTTCTGCAGATTTTTCTTGAAATTTCTTATCAAAATTTATCTGCTAATTAATTAGTGTAATGTATTCCAAAAATGATTGAAAATATGACTTATTTGCTTAAAAAGTGCTATTTGGTGCAATAGAGGTATGTTTTAAATTGCAAAAGTCAGGTGTTGAAGAGTTAAATGTTAATTAATGTTAAATTTTTAAGTTAAAATATGGTTTTATTTAGCTAAAAAGTAGTTAAATGCCTAGTAAAAATGTTGATACTTTAGGTCATAGTCAAACTTAACTAATTAACTAACTAACCATCAATGGAAAAAAATTCTACAAAACATTGCTATGTGAAATTTTTAACGGCAACATTATTTTATCTACTCATCCCCTGGCTGGCCTTCGCCCAGAAAACCATTAAGGGAACGGTTGTAGATCAAACCAACAAACCCATACCAGGAGTTTCTATTATTGAAAAAGGTACCAAGAACGGTACTGCTACTAATGCTGATGGAAAGTTCAGCCTAACGGTGCAAAAAGATAATGCGATTATTACGGCCAGGATTGTAGGTTATCGTTCACTGGAAAAACCAGTATCAGCAAGCGGTACATTAAACTTTTCTTTGGAAGAGGATAATAATACACTTAGTGAAGTGGTTACTATCGGTTATCAGAAAATTACCAGAAAGAAAACTACGGCAGCAATTTCCAGTATTTCTGGTAAAGAACTGGCCAACTTACCTGCTGCAAGTTTTGATCAGTTGTTGCAAGGACGTTTATCAGGTGTAAACGTTCAAAACTTTACCGGTCAGCCAGGTGTGGCACCAACAGTATCGGTAAGGGGTAACTCAACAGGTAGCACAGGTTATGATCAGTTTAATGTAATCAGATCGCCACTTTATGTAGTAGATGGTGTTCCTCAATCATCTGATGATCTTGTGCCACCAGGAACAGGTACAGGAACCAACTACATGGCCGGCCTTAATCCGAATGATATCGAATCTATTGATGTGTTAAAAGATGCTTCGGCAGCAGCTATTTATGGTTCAAGGGCAGCGAATGGTGTAATTTTAATTACAACCAAAAAAGGTGTAGGTGGCGATACGAGAGTAAGCTTTAACTCTTATTATGGAATGGTGCAACGCCCTAACTTAAGGCAGGCTACCATGGGTACTACAGAGCGCAGACAAAAAATGGAGGTACTTCAAAGACAGCTAAGTTACGATCAGCGTGTACAATTGCCTTACATCCTTACAGACAGTTTAAATCCAGCCTTTAACGGCCATACCGATTGGCAGGATTTATTTTATCAGACGGGTAAAATCAATGATAATAACCTGAGTATAAGCGGCGGTACTGATAATGGAACAACTTATCGTTTCAGCGGAGGATATTATGATGAGGATGGTATTATAAAAGGAACAGGCTTCAAACGTTATAGTACGCGCTTAAATCTTACCTCGAGAGCAATGAATAAAAAATTAATGATCAACCCCATATTTTCTTATTCAAGTGCCAGCAGGGGTAGAGGCAATGAAGATCCAAATGATCCATCTAAGCCTACAAAAGTTGGTTCTGGGAATTTACCTTCCTCATTATTAAATATATCTCCAGAAAAATTGGATTATTTTGTAAGTAAAGATGGTGAAAACTTAAACAAAAATGTGTCGAACCAATTTGGAGCTAACCTGAACCTGGCCTATGAATTTAATAAACACTTTACCTTAAATTCACAATCTTCCTATACTAGTAACAATAATCGTAGGGATGTAAGTATGAGCAATTTGTTAAACAATGGTTTTGGTAACAGCTCTTCCAGTTTCTCCTCAACTGATATGGGCTTAAGAACATCGAATTATCTAGCTTATAACGGTTCTATTAAAAAACATTCTTTTAGTGCAGTAGCGGGTCAGGATATAGAGTATAGTTTGTTTCAATCTACCCAGGCATCGGGTTATGGTGGTGCATCGGATAATATTCAGACAGTTACTGGTTTTAAGCAACAGAATATTTATGCTTATTCAAACTACCTCGCACATGGATTGGTAGCTTATTATGGCCGTTTTAATTATGATTACGATGGCAAGTACCTTTTATCAGGAACGATGAGAACGGATGGTTCGTCTGGTTTTGGGGAAAATAATAAATATGGAGTATTCCCTTCCATTTCTGCAGGGTGGCTTCTTTCCGAGGAAAACTTCATGAAAAACCTATCCAACAACCCTTTTACGCTAATTAAAATTAGAGGAAGTTATGGGGTGACAGGTAACGAAGATAAAAGAAATGCTTACGTGCAATACAATAAATACCTAGTTAATAATGGTGGATTTGCGGGAAATGGTGCAGCTAACGGGGTGGCATTTGGTATTCAAGGTGCTACTTCTTATAATGGTGTTACGGCTATTACCCCTAATTTTATAAATGGTGTGGCCCAAAAGGATATTAGTTGGGAGAAATCGACACAATGGAATATTGGTACCGATATGGAAATTGATAACGGTAGATATGCCATTTCATTTGATGTGTATAACAAAGAAGTAAAGCAAAAACTTTTTAATGTTGATTTACCAGTTACATCAGGCTATGACAATGCCTTCACCAATGCATTTGCCGTTCGTAATGCCGGTATGGAGTTGACTTTAACTGCAAATCCTTTCCGCAAGGAATTTAAGTGGAATAGCTCTTTCAATATCTCTTATAATAAAAATCAGATCATGAGTTTGCCGAATGGTGGCCGTGATATTATTTTGAGTGGAGATCGTTTTGATAAAAACCATGTGCTTTCTGTAGGTAGTCCATTAAATGCTTTCTATTTATACCGTACAAAAGGTGTATTTTCTACTTCAGCAGATATTCCCCAGAATCCTTATACCGGAGAAAGATATCGAAACAGTAATGGAACATTTAGTGCAGGTGATTTTTATCTGGCAGATTTGGATGGAGATTATTTTATAGATGTTTTTAATGATGGTATCAATCCGGATAAGGCTCCAATTGGTGATCCTAACCCACGTTTTACCGGTGGTTGGACCAATAACTTTTCTTACAAAAATTTCTCTTTGGGAATTTTTGTAACATTCACTCTTAAACGTGACGTACTCAATCTATTTGATTCAGATCGTTTTACGAACTCAACTGATGCTAATGCAGTATATAATTTTGCCAGTGTCTCTTCACCGGATCTCAGTCGCCTGAACATCTGGAGAAACCCTGGAGATCAGGCTGAGTATGCAAAACTCGATTTGGGATCCTATCGATATTATTATACGGCTGCACAATCCTTTTTCCTCGAAAAGGGTGGTTATGCAAGGATCAGAAGTATCAATCTTGGTTATGATTTCAGCTCTAAAATCGTAAGAAAATTAGGCTTAAGTCAGTTGAAATTATACGCTATTGCTGATAACGTATATATGTTCCAGCAATCAAAAAAATTACCGGATGCAGAAGCTGTTAGCGGATATGGAGAGTATAATGGAACCGGATATCCTATTCCAAGAAAATATACATTAGGTGTACAAGTTCAATTTTAATATCGTCAATAAATGAAAAATATAATCACAAAAACCGGTGTACTTATCGCAATGGCTACAGCGGTTACCGTAAGTTCCTGTAAAAAACTATTATATGAGGAACCTAAGGATGCACCTTACGAACAAACATTCTGGCAATCATCAAGAGACGTAAGAAGTGCCATCGCTGGTAATTATGCCATGATGCGTAGTGCGATTACCAGTAAAAACAATCGTTATTACATGTACGGTGATGCTATCGCCAAAAATTATTTTACGATACAGTATGGCGGGGATGGTTTAGAAGGGATTCAGGGTGGAGATTTTACCTTTCAATACAATATTAATACGCTGGCAAATTATACTTTATATTATAAAAGTATTGCCATGTCTAATCTGATTTTGAAAAAAGTTAATGCCATGAGCGATGCGCAGTTGTCAACCGAAGATGATCCTGCTCAATTCCGGAATTCAGTGATTGGTCAGGCGTATTTCCTTCGTGCATTAAGTTACTTTATGGCGGTAAGGGTCTGGGGCGATGTACCACTAGTTACAGAGTCTTATGAAGACCCGATCAATGCGCCTCAATTGCCAAGAAGTCCGAAATCGGAGATCATGAAATTAGTTGAAAATGATTGCCACAAAGCCATTAATCTATTAAGCTGGAATTATGCCAATACCGGAGACGCAAAGGTCACTGCAAATAAGGGCTCAGCATATGCCCTTTTAGCTCATCTGTATCTTTGGAGAGCTACCATGTCAGATGTTTCCGTTGATGCACCTAATTTGACTGATGTAAACAATGCTGATACAACTATAAATACATTAATTAGTAAAGGAGGTTATGTTTTAACAGATACCGCTAATTATAAAAATACTTTTATCGGTCGTTCTTCTGAAGGAATATTTGAAATTAACATTAGTGAGAATACATTGGAAGGTTCTAATAGTTCCATAGGTTCGTATTTTTTAAATGAAAATTATATTAAAGGTTATGGAAACAACCCACGTTTTTATACCACGCCTCTGTATCTTAATAATCATTTCGAAACCACCACTGATATCCGTTATAAAAAGGGCTTTGACCTTGCTAACCCAGATAAACCAATGAGTGTAAAGTACAGTAATGTAACTTACAGAAATCCTGGGCAAAAATTAGACCCTTATCTAAGCAATAACATTATCATTTTCAGACTGGGTGATATGAAACTACTTAAGGCGGAGATTGCACTTTACAAAAAGGATGCAGCAACAGCTATCGGTATTATCAATGATTTCAGAAAAAGAAATGATCCAGATCCGGTATTAATTCCTGCTGGAAGCTCCGTAGATCAGGTAATGGATGAATATGCTTATGAGCGTGGTAAAGAAATGTACCTGGAAGGACATTTATTCTATGATTTGCTTAGGACCAGAAGATACGGTCTTATCGTAGATTGGCTTACAGAAAGCAGGTTTAGAAGAGAAGGTTTTTATTGGCCTGTAGACCCTGCATTGTTTAGAAACAATCCGTTATTGAAACAAACACCATATTGGTTGGGTAAAGTATAAGTTGTTTTTATTAAGAGATTAAAAAATATGAAAAATAATATATTAGTATATCTTTCATTAATATTACTGGCGCTAACGGCTTGTAAAAAAAATGATTATAAAAGGGATGGCGGCCCAAGTGATCCCAATGTAAATTTAAGTACTTACGATTACTTAAAGTCTAACCGCAACTTCGATTCCTTGGTGAAAGTGATAGACAGGGCAGGTTTAAAGGATGCTGTAAATGGCAATGTAACCTTTTTTGCAACTACAAATTATGGAATAGCGGAGTATGTAAAGGCCAAAAAATATCAGAAATCTCTCCAGCTTGGAACAGAAAACTTTGACTTCGGTATCAAAGATATTCCGGCACAGGAATTAAATGATTCATTAAAGACCTATTTATTTGCTGGCAAGATCAACAGAGACCAGATGACCGTTAGCGGTAAGCTTTATAATAGTTTACTCGGAGCTATTCCAAATGTTCAATACCTGATCAAATTGAGACGTTCTTATGAATATACACAGTATGTTAATTATGTAGATTATGTAACTTATACTAAAGTAATCGGAACCCGTGATGATCAGGAGGCGGATCAAAGTACTATTCCCGATTCACAAAAAGATAAGGCTGTGGATTGTCAAACATCAGGAATCGTCACAACCAATGGTATAGTTCATGTATTAAATGGATACCACAGGTTATTTTTTAATGCACAGTCTTTGGGCAATTAATTTAATCACAAATATGAAAATGAAATACATTTTAGGTTTATTACTCTTGTTAAGTGTAGTGGCCTGTAAAAAAATACAGAATGGTTTTCTAAGTGATTCCATTCGATATAAAGACAATAATATTTATGCAAAAAGAGGCTTAACTCTTTTTCAATCAGATCGAATCAATGCAGATGGTTCTACACCACCTTTTACCTATAAATTGCTCAATTTAAGAAAAGAAGATGGTTCTCCTGCGCCTGCAGAGTTTTCGAAGGAATATGAAATTACTGTTTTTAAGACAGGTGCCAATTTTGATCCAGAAACAGATGTAACCCTCGAGCTTTTGAATAAGAAAAGGGAAGTGGTTAAAAAGAAACCAATGGAGTTTAATGAATTGAGCGGACAGCTTACCTTTAACCAAGCATCTGGTTTCTTACCCTTAGGAAGATATGTGTATGATGTAGAAATGACTAATGGTACTGGTACCAAGCTATTTCCTAAATTAGCAACAATTAATGTGGTGGATCCCACTATAGATGACCTGTTTGAGATTACTGATAATGTAGCTAACGGCTTTAATGATGTTACAGGTGTGGCAACGCCAATGAAAAACCCAATTATTACCTGTACAAAAATTTCATCTTTAGGTGCAAGAGCTATACTGAAAATGGTGGATAAAAATGGAAATGTTTTTAATCCTAAAGCAAAGGAAATTATAGCAAGGGGAGATAGGCCAATTTTTGAAAACTATGCGAAATTCAACCCGGTTATTCAGACTGATACTGCTATGATCTGCGATTTTGAGGTAGCACCGTTTCCTTTAACAAAATATGTTACGCCAACTACCGATTGGGGTTTCTTAATGTATTATAGAATACCGAGTACCTATATAAAATCAATAGATGGCTTTCCATCATCGCCAGGTTTCTCAGTAAACCCAAGGTGGTCCTGGAGACTCAAATTGGAAGGTACTTATGTCATCCAGGTAAAATTTACTGATGTAACTAGAAAATAATTAATTTGGCCTGTGTCTTAACGGCCCGTTGTTGAATTACAAATCTAAAAGGGGCAATTTTCCTATTGAAAATTGCCCTTTTTTATGAAAGTCGAAAAATAAAATCCTTCTTACTTGATCGTGATAACCTGTAAACTCAATGGTCGTTCCGTATCATTTGCAGGTGTTACCAAACCACCACAAATAATATCATAATGATAACCTGCTGTAAAACTGGTACTCGCAGATGTAGCTTTAACTGTGCCTGATGAAGTTTCTTTCGCATCTAATGTATAAGTTCCGGCATCTACTGCGATGAAGGCGCTTGCACTTTTAAAGGCTTTATTGGTAACCAACGAGGTGGTTGCGCTGGTTTTTGTCAGGTCTAGTGCAGGGGCATCAGGCGATAAGTTAATAAAACGGATGTAGGCTTTATCAGTTGATGGGGTGGAAAGATCATCACCAATGGTATAAACATCTAATGCAGCAGGTTTATTAATCAAATAAGACGAGTAATAGGTGCTTGCATTCAAAGTAATGGTTTTGGTTAATAAACTCTCCGCACTGCTGGCCGTTGTAAATTTTAAACTGTAAGCACCAGCGGCGTATGAAAGATAATTAACAGCGCCTCCAAATGGCAAAGCTGCTGAGTTAACCATATTACCGTTAAAGTAAGCATTGTAGGTAGCCAAAGATGGTGATGCATTGATTACCCTTAAATAAGATATGGTAAGATCGGTAGTTTCAGCTTTTTTACATGAAGTTATTGCTGTAAAAGTAATTAAAACAAATAAAATGATTGATTTAAAATGAAATGGCGTAAAATTCTTCATACGGTTAAAATTTTATTTAATATTTAAGGAGTACCTATAAAACGATAGCCAGATCGCATTCGCTACAGGCATGTAAATATTGGATTTAAGCAGCATAGTAGGATGTTAAATGTTGTTAAGCAGATGTTAAATTTTATCTCCAGTTTTTAACAATGTTGAAATTGGCACTTGGATAGGTTTGAAAGATAAATTTAAGATAAAAGTTCTGGATGCCTTGAAGTACAATTACGGGCCGTTTAAGTCAGATTAGTTCAATAAAACCAAAAGCTTAACATAAAAAAATCACGATATTATTGTGTAACTCGATTTTTATTTAAACCTTTGCACCTCAATAGAATTAAAGCCGTTTTAATACGCAAGAAATGATTAAGCAAATTTTACATAAACTTTCAGTTTCCTCAACACAAATGGTGTCTGGGAAGGGTTTGTTTATTAATCATTTTCAACCTGTATTTTATTGTCCCACAAGCCGGCAAAATTTCACTCCACGTATTTAGTACCTACACTAAACGTAACGAGGAATTGATCCTCTCTAAAAACCCAATTAACAAGAATACTTATAATTTTTCGTTAGAAAACGAATGGATATTAACGAATTTATAGTGCAGGTTGCACTTCCTGAACATCGTGTATTTGCAGAAGAAATAGTAACCGAGATGGCTGAATCGGCAAAAGCTCGTGGAACAGGCATTGCCAGGCGTTCGCCAGAATACATTTCCAATAAAATGCACGAGGGTAAATCGGTTATTGCTTTCCACAAAGATGGTTCCTGGGCAGGGTTTTGCTATATCGAAACCTGGAGCCATGGCCAGTTTGTCGCCAATAGTGGTTTGGTAGTAAGTCCTAAATACCGTAAAGCCGGATTAGCAAAAGCCATTAAAAATGAAATTTTCGGTTTATCGAGAAAGTTGTATCCCAAGGCAAAAATCTTTGGTTTAACAACTGGTTTAGCGGTAATGAAAATAAACTCAGACCTGGGTTACGAACCAGTAACTTACAGCGAGCTTACCCAGGATGAAGAATTTTGGAAAGGCTGCCAGAGTTGCGTAAACTTTGAGATTTTAAAAATGAAGGAGCGCAAAAACTGCATGTGCACTGCCATGCTTTACGATCCGGCTGAAAAAAAACACGAAGTAGCCAAGCAATTTGCCGAAGAACTGCAGAAAAAACCCAAATTATACGAGCGTTTTATGCGCATTAAACAACGTTTAGTTGTTAAACCTAAGCCCAAAACAGGCTTAAAAGCCCTTTTATTTTTATTTACGTTTTTATTTAATAAATAGCATGAAAAAAGTTGTTTTAGCATTTAGCGGAGGATTAGATACCTCATTTTGTTGTATTTACCTGGCACAGGATCGCGGATTGGAAGTTCACTCGGTAATAGTAAATACTGGTGGTTTCTCTGACGAAGAGTTACAGGAGATTGAGAAAAGAGCTTATGCTTTGGGCGTAAAATCGCATGCTGTGGTAGATGAAACAGAGGGTTACTATGATGATTGTATCAAATACCTGATTTTTGGCAACGTATTAAAAAATGCTACTTACCCATTATCGGTTAGTGCAGAACGTGTAAGTCAGGCGACTGCTATTGCCAACTATGTAAAAAAAATCGGAGCTGATTATGTAGCGCATGGTAGCACCGGAGCAGGTAACGATCAGGTACGTTTTGATATGATTTTCAATATCCTGATTCCAGGAGTAGAAATCATTACCCCGATCAGGGATTTAAAGTTATCACGAGAAGCAGAAATAGAATATTTGGCGCAACATGGAGTTGAATATAGTGTTGAAAAAGCCAGGTATTCAATCAATAAAGGTTTATGGGGAACTTCGGTAGGAGGAAAAGAAACTTTAACTTCTCACGAAACCTTGCCTGAAAGCGCCTGGCCAACCCAGGTTACCGAAACCGAATCGCGAAAAGTAGAATTAACTTTCGAAAAAGGAGAATTGGTTGCTATTGATGGCGAAAAATTGGCGCCTGTGAGGGCAATTCAAAAATTACAGGCCATTGCTCAACCTTTTGGTATTGGTCGCGATATCCACGTGGGTGATACCATCATTGGTATTAAAGGTCGCGTAGGTTTTGAGGCTGCTGGCCCCATCATCATTATCAAAGCACACCATACTTTGGAAAAACATACGTTAACCAAATGGCAGTTAAGCTGGAAAGAGCAACTATCATCTTTCTATGGTAACTGGTTACACGAAGGTCAGTTCCACGATCCGATTATGCGGAATATTGAGGCTTTTTTAGCTGACACCCAGAAATTTGTGAGCGGTAAAGTGTTTGTTGAATTGTTGCCGTACCGTTTCCAGATTATCGGAATTGAATCAAACCATGATTTAATGAGTAATAAATTTGGTAGCTACGGCGAAATGAACAACGCCTGGAGCGGAGAAGATGTTAAAGGTTTCTCTAAAATATTCGGTAACCAGGTAATGATCTGGCATAAGGTGAATAGTGAAGAAGCCTAGTTTATGAAAGCTGTAAAATGGAAGAGGTGAAATGTAAGTTTATATCCTCTCTTGATACTTGACCCCAAATACTTGATACTTAAAATGAGCGAAATCCTTTCAAAAGAGAATGGTTTAAATCACTATAAATGGGGCAATAATTGTGATGGATGGAATTTTGTAAGCAAACCTGAGGCAGTAATTAAACAAGAATTAATGCCGCCTCAAACTGCTGAGAAATTACATTTTCATACTTATGCAGAACAGTTTTTCTTCATATTGAAAGGGCAGGCAACATTTTTAATTGAAGCTGAATCATTTGCAGTTGATGCCAACAAAGGTTTACAGATTAAAGCTGGCGATAAACATAAAATTATGAACAATGGTGTTGATGATTTAGAATTTATTCTTTTCTCCTATCCATCAACCCAAAACGACAGAACTGATTGTGAATAATATAAAGATAAAGCAAATAGGATTAACAGAATCCCACCTCGTAGTTGGCCTGTTTAACCAATATCGCATATTTTATAACCAGTTTTCGGATATTGGCATGGCCAAAGCTTTTATTGATGAGCGTTTGCAACATAACGAATCGATCATTTTTTTAGCGATAGACGAGGATACTGAAAAACCGGTGGGTTTCACGCAGTTATACCCGAAATTCTCGTCGGCAAAATTAAGTAAAAACTGGATTCTGAACGATCTGTATGTTGATGAGGTTTACCGTAAGCAGGGAATCGGTGAAAAATTGATTAAAACCGCCATGGAGTTTTCCAAAACCACTGGTGCTACATTTATACAACTGGAAACTGCTGTAGATAATTACACTGCACAGCAGTTATACGAAAACATAGGCTTTGAAAAACAAGGTAATGACGAAGAATTTTTTCTTTATAAAATGGCATTAAACTCATAGAGATGAATAAAATTAAAGCAGGAATAATCGGTGGTGCAGGTTACACAGGAGGCGAAATGCTGCGCATTTTGGTTAATCATCCAAATGTTGAAATTGCTTTCGTAAATAGTACCAGTAACGCCGGAAACCTGATTTCTGATGTACATACTGATCTGATCGGAGACACGGATTTAAAATTTGTAAGTGATATTCCACAGGATATTGATGTACTTTTTCTTTGTGTTGGTCATGGCGATGCGAAAAAGTTTTTAGCCGCTAACCCCATCAATGAAAACATTAAAATAATCGATTTATCGCAGGATTTCAGGTTACATGAAAAATCGACATTCGAAAACCGCGAATTTATTTACGGATTGCCAGAACTTAACCGCGATAAAATTAAAGCAGCTAAAAATATTGCCAATCCGGGTTGTTTTGCAACCTGTATACAGTTAGGTTTATTGCCCTTGGCTGCTAAAGGTTTGATCAAAAAAGAAGTTCACATCAATGCAACTACCGGTTCAACCGGTGCCGGGCAGAGTTTAGCTGCCACTTCGCATTTTAGCTGGAGAAACAATAACCTTTCTATTTATAAGGCATTTGAGCATCAGCATCTGAACGAGATCAGCGAAAGTTTGTTGCAGTTGCAGCCATCACTTTCGGAGGTTTTAAACTTTATTCCACAGCGTGGAGCATTTACCAGGGGCATTTTGGCTGCCATTTACCTCGAAAGCGATCTTAGTTTGGAAGAGGCACAGAACCTTTACGAAGAATATTATAGTACACATCCTTTTACGCATGTAAGCCGGAAAAATATCGATTTAAAACAGGTCGTAAATACCAATAAAGCGCTGGTGCATGTAGAAAAACATGGCGGTAAATTATTTATCATCAGCATTATCGATAACCTGTTAAAAGGTGCCAGCGGACAAGCGGTTCAGAATATGAATTTAATGTTTGGATTGGATGAAGCAGCAGGACTTAAGTTAAAGGCAGCCAATTTCTAGACAGAGGGCGGGAAGGCAGAAGGCAGAAAGGTCTGGATTCAGATCTAAAATTTAAATGTATGAGAGATTATCAAAAACTTGATGTTTGGAAAAAGGCTCACTTATTTACTTTACAGGTTTATAAGGAAATCCTACCTATAATGCCTATTGAAGAAAAATTTGCTTTAACCCAACAAATTCGGCGGGCCACCTATTCTATTCCTTTAAATATTGTAGAAGGAAGCGGTAAAAACACAGATAAGGATTTTGTTCATTATCTTGATAATGCACTTGGCTCTACAAAAGAAATAGAATATGCTTTTATTCTCATCCGTGATTTAGCTTACATCAGTTTAGCCGTTTACGAGGCTGTGAATAAAAGTGTTAATGAAATTAAGGCGATGTTAATCGCATTTATTAAATTTTTGAGAGGCGGTGGAAAAGCTTAGGCATACAAACCTTCTGCCTTCCAGCCCTCAACCTTCAAACCTTATTAAGATATGCAACTATTCGACGTTTATCCACTTAACGATATAGAAATAACCAAAGCAGCAGGCAGCAATGTTTGGGACGCTAACGAACAACAATATTTAGATTTATATGGCGGTCATGCCGTGATTTCGATAGGCCACACGCATCCAGATTACGTAAGCCGTTTAACTGACCAGTTGAACAAAGTTGGCTTTTATTCGAATTCCGTTAAAATTCCTTTACAGGTTCAGCTTGCTGAAAAGTTGGGCGAAGTTTCTGGTAAAAAAGATTTTCAGCTCTTTTTATGCAATTCTGGAGCCGAAGCAAATGAAAATGCTTTAAAACTGGCTTCATTTTACAACGGAAGAAAAAAGGTAATTGCTTTTACAGGCGCTTTCCACGGACGTACCTCTTTAGCAGTTGCCGTAACCGATAATCCTAAAATTGTAGCACCTGTTAATCAAACTGAAAATGTAATCTTTTTGCCTTTTAATAATGAAATTGCTTTAGAAGAAACTTTCAAAGCACAAGGCAATGATATTTCAGCGGTAATTATCGAAGGTATCCAAGGTGTTGGAGGGATTAAAGAAGCTTCAAAAAGTTTTCTGCAAAAAATCCGTTTACTTTGTGATGAATATAATGCCGTTTACATTGCCGATAGCGTACAATGTGGTTATGGACGTACCGGCTCGTTTTACTCGCACGATTATTCGGGTGTTGAAGCAGATGTGTATACGATGGCAAAAGGAATGGGAAATGGATTTCCGGTAGCCGGGATTTCTATTGCGCCTAAATTTAAACCTTGGCATGGAGAGTTGGGTACAACTTTCGGTGGTAACCATTTAGCTTGCGCTGCGGCTCTAGCGGTTTTGGAAGTGATGGAAAAAGATAACCTGATCAAAAATGCTGAAGAAGTTGGGAACTATCTCATTACTGAATTAAAGAAATTTGAGCAGGTAGTAGAAATTCGTGGCCGTGGGCTAATGATCGGTATCGAACTGCCAGCCGAACTGGCACATGTTAAAAAAGAATTATTGTTTACACACCATATTTTTACCGGCGAGGCAAAACCTAATGTAATCCGTTTATTGCCGGCTTTAAATTTGACTAAGGCACATGCTGATGAATTTTTAGCTGCTTTTAGAAAATTAGTAAAATAGATATTGTCATGCTGAGCCTGTCGAAGCACCCTTTAAGCTTTAAAAAATGAAACTTTTCACTTCCGTACACGATGTTCCAAGCATCAAACAATTTGTAAATGATGCGCTTGCGTTAAAGGCAGATCCTTATGCACATCAGGATTTAGGTAAAAACAAAACCTTGGGTCTGGTTTTTATGAATCCAAGTTTACGTACCCGGTTAAGTACGCAGAAAGCTGCCTTAAATTTAGGTATGAACGTAATGGTGATGAACATGGATAAAGAAGGCTGGGCTTTAGAAACACAGGATGGCGTGGTGATGAATGGTTCAACCGTTGAGCATATCCGTGAAGCGGCAGCCGTAATGGGACAATATTGCGATATCCTGGGTTTACGCTCCTTTCCAAAATTGAACAATCGCGAAGAGGATTATAGCGAAGATTTCTTCAATAAATTTGTGAAATACTGTGCTGTACCTGTAGTAAGTTTGGAGAGTGCAACGCGTCACCCTTTGCAAAGCTTCGCCGATATTATTACCATCCACGAAACCTGGACGAAAAAAACCGATGGCCGCAAACCAAAAGTAGTTTTGGCCTGGGCGCCCCATGTTAAGGCTTTGCCACAAGCCGTACCAAATTCTTTTGCGGAGTGGATGTGTAAAGCGCAGGCAGAAGGAATGATCGATTTTACCATTGCCCAACCTGAGGGTTACGAACTTTCGGAGGATTTTACACCAAATGCAGATATTCAATATAATTTAGAGGAGGCTTTGGCCGGAGCGGATTACGTGTATGTGAAAAACTGGAGCAGTTATACAGAGTACGGTAAAGTATTAACTTACCCGGATGGTTGGATGATGAATAACCAAAAGTTGAAATTTACCAACGATGCCAAAGTAATGCACTGTTTGCCGGTTCGTCGTGATCTTGAATTATCATCTGAAATTTTAGATGGACCAAACTCATTGGTTATCCACGAGGCTGGCAATCGTTTGTGGGCTGCACAAGCAGTGATTAAAGCGATGTTGGAAGAGTTGTAACTATTACTAGCTAAATGAATAAGCCAATAAAAAGTATAACATCAGATTTTGAGCAGGTCATTTTGCTTATTACTGAAGCCCGGAATAGGGTCTACAGTAAAGCAAATGCAGAACTCGTAATGTTATATTTTAGTGTTGGACAAATTGTTTCCGAAAAAGTTGCCAATGGCAAATGGGGCGATGGAACTGTTAATGATTTAGCAGACTATATTGCAGAGAAACAACCTCTGTTAAAGGGATTTAACCGTCGTGGACTTTATAGAATGAAACAATTTTATGAAGTTTATAGTGAGAAGGAAATCGTGACAACACTGCTGACACAATTTCAAGATGCTGATAATGAGTTTGATAAATTTGTGACAACAGTGTTGACACAAATACCGTGGTCTTCTCATTTACACATTTTAAACAAAACCAAAACTATAGAGGAAAAGCTATTTTATATCCATACTTCTATTAAAGAGAAACTATCGGTAAGAGAACTCGAGCGCCAGTTAAATTCAGCCACTTTTGAACGGACTATGCTTAGTGATAAATTTGGACACGCAATAGCTAAACAATTGCCTCGTGGAATTTTTAAAGACCCTTACATTTTTGAGTTTTTGGCTTTACCCGAGATCCATTCTGAAGATGACCTGCAGAACGCATTAATTAAAAACCTACAAAATTTTATATTAGAGATGGGAAAGGGTTTTACGTATATGGGGAGTAAATACAGACTGCAGGTAGGAAATAAAGATTACTATACAGATTTATTATTTTATCACCGCGATTTGCAGTGTATGGTTTTATTTGAATTGAAGATAGAAGAATTTCAACCGGAATTTTTGGGAAAATTGAATTTCTATCTCGAAGCCTTGGATAGGGATGTTAAACGGCCGCATGAAAATCCAAGTATTGGTGTCTTATTGTGCAAAGGTAAAGATGTTGAAGTTGTGGAATACGCGCTAGCTAGAAATTTGTCACCTGCTTTAATTGCAGATTATGAAACTAAACTCATTGATAAAAAGTTACTCGTAGAAAAACTACATCAGCTTTCAGAAATTTTCTATAAAAATGAAGAATAAACAACTCACAATCATAAAAATCGGTGGAAACGTAATCGATAATTCAGAAAACCTGCATCAGTTTTTGCTGGATTTTACGGCATTGCCAGGAGATAAAATTTTGGTTCATGGTGGTGGTAAAATTGCAACTGAACTGGGTGAATCATTGGGAATTGAAGCCAAAATGGTTGAGGGAAGAAGAATCACCGATATTGAAACCCTGCGGATTGTAACCATGGTTTACGCAGGTTTGATCAATAAAAATATGGTTGCGCAACTACAGGCTAAAGGTAGCAATGCCATTGGCTTAAGTGGAGCCGACGGTAATGTGATCAAAGCAAAAAAACGGCCGGTTAGTACCAAAACTTATGGTGCAGATGCAGGACCTATGGCCGGTGCAGTAATTGATTATGGTTTTGTGGGCGATTTGGATGAAAATTCTGTTTCTTCAACAACTTTAGATAACTTGCTGAAGGCCGGATTGGTTCCTGTTTTATGTGCTATAACACATGATGGTGATACGCAACTCTTAAATACCAACGCTGACACTATTGCTTCATCTGTTGCGATAGCAATGTCAAACTTATATGAAACCCGTTTGGTATATTGCTTTGAGAAAAAGGGTGTGTTAAAGGATGTTAATGATGATGCTACTGTGGTAAGAGAAATCAAGGCTGATGAGTTTGAAGGTTTGAAAGCTGACGGAACGGTACAAGGCGGAATGATCCCTAAACTGCACAATGCTTTTGAAGCGATTAAAAAAGGAGTTTCGGCTGTATATATCGGTAAAGCAGACGAGCTGGCCGAGCTTGCTGATGGTACTTTTGGAACCAAAATGCTGAAATGAGGTAGACGGCAGGGAGGTTGAGGGTGTAAGGTTTTTGGCGAGGGGCATAAACTCATCGCTAAAAGATTTTAACCACCAGGACACAAAAGCACTAAGTTGATTTATAATTCTTTGAGGTTTCGCTTTCTGGTGGTAGTAGCTATATAGGCATTTCGAGGGGAAAAGAAACCGACTAACTACTGCTTTTGCAAACTAAACCTGATAGAAACGGAAATACTTTTTGTGTTAAACACGAAAAAGATTGCCACATCGTTCCTCCTTGCAATGACGATGAATAGATGAAATGGCAGAAGTTAAAAAGATTGAAGTGGATAACAGGACTGAGGCATCAATAGAATCACTGAAATTGCTTTTCAAAAACTGTAGGAAAAAAAATATAAATCTGTAATCAAAATAATCTGTGATCAACCCGCAGGAAAATTAGTAATCATGTCAAAAAAAATAGCCATTATTGGAAGCGGAAATATCGGTTTATCTTTAGCAAAAGGTTTAGTGAAAGCTGATTTTGCTCAAGCTGCCGACATTACGTTAACCCGCAGAAATATTGATCATTTAAAATCGTATGCCGAATCAGGTTTTAGGGTAAGTAATAACAATAAACAAGCCGTTGTAGAGGCTGATGTTGTGATTTTAGCCGTTCTGCCACAACAATTAAATACGGTTTTGGATGAAATTCAGACTTCGATTGTTCCGGTTAAACACCTGGTTATTTCGGTTATTTCGGGCGTGAGTTGCGCTGCAGTTAGAGAAAAACTGGGAGAAGATGTTGAAGTGATCCGTGTGATGCCAAATACGGCAATTGCCATCGGGCAATCCATGACCTGTATGGCCAGCGATAATGCCTCAGCAGAAAATATCGCAAGTGTGACCAAAATGTTCGAAACAGTTGGTTCAGTGGTGAAAATTAACGAAGATTTAATGACTTCGGCAACAGCGCTTTGTGCCTGTGGTATTGCGTTCTTTTTAAGGGCCATCCGGGCTGCATCGCAGGGTGGGGTAGAAATTGGTTTCCATGCTGATGAAGCGCTAAAAATGGCTGTTCAAACGGCAAAAGGTGCGGCAGATTTGCTTTTATTACATGGAACACACCCGGAATCAGAAATAGATAAAGTAACTTCGCCGAAAGGTTGTACTATTGCCGGTTTGAACGAAATGGAGCATAACGGTTTTAGTTCTTCATTGATAAAAGGGATTAAACTTTCGGCTTTAAAAGCAGGAAACTTGTACACCAAAGAAAGCTAAAAGCCAAAAGCAAAATAAAAGGTAAAAGTTTAAATTCGGGTTTATTCCTGATGCTTTCTACCAATTACTTGATACTATGTTACTAGAAAATATACAAAAAGAAAGTCTCGACTTATTGCGGCAGTTGATCCGTATCCAGTCTTTTAGCAAAGAAGAAGATAGAACAGCGAATTTAATCGCCCAGTTTTTGGAGGAGAGAGGGGTTAAGACTCAACGCAAAATGAATAACGTTTGGGCCTACAACAAACATTTTGATGCCAATAAGCCAACTTTGTTGTTAAACTCGCACCATGATACGGTTAAGCCTAATTCAGGTTATACCCGCGATCCTTATGATGCTGCAATTGAAGGGGACAAATTGTTTGGCTTGGGCAGTAATGATGCCGGCGGTTGTCTGGTTTCGTTAATCGGTACGTTTTTATATTATTACGAACAGGAAAATTTAAAATATAATATCTGTTTGGCAGCCACTGCTGAAGAAGAAATTTCGGGTAATAATGGTTTGGAACTGGTGTTGCCTGATTTAGGTGAGCTTGAGTTTGGTATCGTTGGTGAACCAACAGAAATGAATTTGGCTATTGCCGAACGGGGTTTGCTGGTATTGGATTGCGTTTCGCATGGTAAAGCCGGGCATGCTGCCCGTGAAGAAGGAGAAAATGCAATTTACAAAGCATTAAAAGATATTGAATGGTTCAGAAATTATCACTTTCCTAAAGTGTCTGAGGTTTTTGGTCCTTTGAAAATGACGGTAACGATTATTAATGCAGGTTCGCAGCATAATGTTGTTCCTGCAAACTGTACTTTCACAGTTGATGTACGTGTAACCGATGCTTATACCAATGAAGAAGTGTTAGAAATCATCAGGGCAAATGTAGATTGTGATGTTACCCCGCGTTCCATCCGTTTAAAACCATCATCGATTGATAAAAACCATCCGGTTGTTCAAGCCGGAGTAGCACTTGGAAAAACTACTTACGGTTCGCCAACTACATCCGATCAGGCTTTACTGGATATCCCTTCAGTAAAATGTGGACCAGGTTTTTCTGGCCGCTCGCACATGGCTGATGAATTTTTATATGTTCGCGAGGTTGCAGAAGGCGTTGAAGGATATGTAAATATGCTAAAACCGGTTATTGAAGGTTGAAGGTTTTAAGGTTGAGGCGTAAGGTTCAGATGTGAAACTTAAATGCCCCTTTATCTTTTAAAAGATTCGAAAACCTTTGTACTTGGTGTCTTTGTGGTAAAAATAGCCTTGTATCTCAGTTAAAAACTCCGTAAATGCTGTGGTAAAATTATAAAATAGCTTTGTGTGCTTTGCGAAAAAACTTAGTGCCCTTTGCGGTTGAATGAAAATTCTTATAATATTGTTTATCTTTACATGATGAAAACTTATTCTAATTTCATAGAAATTGATTCGAATAAACGCTTTGGTAGGCCGTGCATTAAGGGAACCAGGATTGCTGTTTATGATGTTTTAAGTTGGTTATCAAACGGAATGACCATTCAGAATATTTTAGATGATTTTCCAGAAATTAAAGAAGAGGAAGTATTGGCCTGTCTTGCCTACTCTGCAGATAGGGAACATAATATAAGAGTTGCCTAGTGAAACTATTGTTCGATCAAAACATCTCTCACAGGATCACAAAACTTTTAGAAGCCGATTTTCCAGCTTGCGACCAAATACAGCGGTTAAAGTTGGAAAACAAATCATACAAGGAAATCTTGACTTTTGCTGGTCAAAGTGGTTATGTAATTGTAACTTTCGACGCAGATTTCTATGAGTTTTTAAATCTGTATGGTCATCCACCTAAAATTATTTGGCTTCGTTCCGGAAACAATACAACGAGTGGGATTGCAGAGACTTTAATAGAAAAAAGAGAATTAATAAGTGATTTTATAAAGCAGGATGAATTTTCTTGTTTGGAATTACAATAAATGCTTGGCGCACTTTGCGAAAAACTTAGCGCCCTTCGCGGTTAAATAGATTATAATGAAGATTTGGCAAAAAAATATAGATGTTAATCAGTTTGTAGAAAGCTTTACGGTAGGAAAAGACCGCGAAATGGATCTGCAAATGGCAAAATTTGATGTTTTGGGCTCTTTGGCACATACCCAAATGCTCGAAACCATTAATTTGCTAACTGCTGAGGAATTGAAAACCGTTCAACAAGAGCTGAAAAATATTTACGCTGAAATTGAAGCCGGAAATTTTACCATTGAAGACAGTGTAGAAGATGTACACTCGCAGGTAGAATGGCTGCTTACCCAACGCATTGGCGAAGCGGGCAAAAAAATTCACAGTGGCCGTTCGCGTAATGATCAGGTTTTGGTTGATTTAAAATTGTTCTTCAGGGCTTGTATTGAAGATATGGTTAATCAAACTTCAACTTTGTTTAACCAATTGATCGAACTGAGCAATACACATAAAGGCAAATTGGTACCGGGTTATACACATTTGCAGATTGCCATGCCATCATCTTTCGGTTTGTGGTTTGGTGCTTATGCCGAAAGCCTTGCCGATGATATGGAGCTGATGCTTGCCGCCTGGAAAATCACCAATAAAAACCCATTGGGTTCAGCAGCAGGTTATGGCTCATCATTTCCTTTAAACAGAACTTTAACAACCGAATTATTGGGCTTTGAAAGTTTAAACTACAATGTGGTTTATGCACAGATGGGCCGCGGAAAAACCGAAAGGATTTTAGCGCAAGCCATGAGTGCTGTAGCCGCAACGCTAGCTAAAATGGCGATGGATGTTTGTTTATTCATCAATCAGAATTTCGGATTCATCAGTTTCCCGGCAGAACTGACTACAGGTTCGAGCATTATGCCGCATAAGAAAAATCCGGATGTTTTCGAACTGATCCGTTCGCGTTGTAATAAAATTCAGGCTTTGCCAAATGAAATAGCGATGATGATTACCAATTTACCATCAGGTTATCACCGCGATTTACAACTGTTAAAAGAAAATTTGTTTCCGGCGATTACTTCATTAAACGAATGTTTGGAAATCGCCACTTTTATGTTCCAGAACATCACCATTAAGGATGATATTTTGAAAGATAAAAAATATGATTACCTGTTTAGCGTTGAAGTAGTGAACGACCTGGCGCTGCAGGGGGTTCCATTTAGAGAAGCCTATAAAATTGTTGGTGAACAGATAGAAAATGGTACTTTTGCTCCATCTGGCCAGATACATCATACACACGAAGGAAGCATTGGCAACCTTTGTAACGAGCAGATTACTGCAGCAATGCACGACGTTTTATCGCAATTTGGTTTCGAAAAAGTGAACAAAGCAATTGAAGATTTGGTTAAATAAATTTTGCTAATTTTGTAATTATGACAACTTTAACAATAGAAATTAAGGATAAAGACGAAGGTTTCGTAAAAGAGTTCCTCAGCAAAATTGGTGCTAAAGTTAAATCGGAACCAACAAGTCAGATTACTTCTGAAATTGCTCAGGCTTTAAAAGAAATTAAGGATATGCAGCAAGGAAAACGGAAGCATTTAGGTTTAAAGGATATTTGATGGCTAACGAGGTTATCTATTCCGCCGTTTTTATCAAAAAAGCCAAAATTTACAAAAAGAAACATTTTTCTTTAGTAGACGATCTCTACGAACTAGAAGAAAAACTTTTGGAAAATCCTGAACAGGGAAATGATCTGGGCGCAGGGCTGTACAAAATCAGGCTAGCCATAAAAAGTAAGGGTAAAGGCAAAAGTGGTGGATTTAGAATAATAACTTATCTAGTTTCAAATATGCCAGATGGCGTCATTATCAATATGCTTACCCTATATGATAAATCAGAAGAAAGTACAAGAACTTCAGAAAATAATTAAAGCATTATAAATCTCCTAATAGCAGTTTTAATATATATTTATGAAACCATCATGATTTTCCATCAGGAATAATTAATAAGTCATGATAGCTTCATCACCCTACAAATAAAATATAAACAGATGAAAGTTTCAGTATTGGCCAGTTCATTAATTGGTTCAGAAATTATAAAAATTGGAAACGAGGTTAATGAAATGAAACGCAAAGGCGCTTCAATCGCTAATTTAACCATAGGTGATTTTGATGCAAATATTTATCCGATTCCAACCGAATTAAAGGCTGGAATCGTTGATGCTTACCATGCCAACCAAACCAATTATCCACCAGCTGACGGAGTTTTGCCATTACGCGAAACGGTTTCAGAATTATTGAAGGATAGGTTCGGGTTAGAATATAATACCAACAGTATTTTGGTTTCTGGAGGTTCTCGTCCATTGATTTATGCTACTTACCTGGCTTTGATCGATCCGGGCGATACCGTGGTTTTCCCTGCACCATCCTGGAACAATAATCACTATTCTCACTTAACTTCGGCTAAAACCATTGCTGTAGAAACAGATGCTGCGCATAATTTTATGCCAACAGCTGCGCAATTGAAACCGCATTTAAAAGGAGCAACTTTATTGGCTTTATGTTCGCCATTAAATCCAACCGGAACCATGTTTGATGCAGATTCGCTGGCTGAAATCTGTGATGCGGTTTTAGAAGAAAATGCTTCGCGTGGCGCAGATGAAAAACCATTGTACATGATGTATGATCAGATTTATTCGCTTTTAACTTTTGGTAAGGAGCATGTAAATCCAGTTTCTTTAAGGCCGGAAATGAGACCATTTACCATTTTTGTAGATGGCAGTTCGAAATGTCTGGCTGCAACAGGCGTGCGTGTAGGATGGGGTTTTGGTCCTGAAGATATTATCAACAGGATGAAAGCATTGGTTGGCCACATGGGTGCCTGGGCACCAAAAGCTGAGCAGGTTGCCATGTCTAACTATTTTAACGACAAGTCACAGGTTGATACTTTTTTAACCAGCTTTAAAGCAAAGATCCAGGATAGCTTAAATGCACTTTATAATGGTTTTAACGAACTAAAAGCAGAGGGTTTTAATGTCGATGCGGTGGAGCCGATGGGTGCCATTTATTTGACCATCAAAATCGATTATATTGGAAAAACAACTGAAGATGGTCAAGTTTTAAAAGACAGTGCAGATGTAAATTTCTATCTGATTAAAGAAGCTGGTGCAGCTTTAGTTCCATTCTCTGCATTTGGAAATGAAGACAGTATGCCTTGGTTCAGGGCATCAGTAGGGGCTTGTACTTTACAAGATATTAAAGACATGTTGCCAAGGATTAAAAAAGCATTAAGCAAGTTAAAATAGATAAAATTGGACACCCATTCAAACAATTACGGGAGATGGGTGTTCAAATAAAAATCTCATTTTACGCTTTATGGAACCCAAATACACGCCTCAAGGATACGCTTCGCCATCAGCTATTCTTACTTCACTTGCCATCGGTATTTTGGCATCTTTTATTCTGCCTCTTTTTTATATTATTCTTGGCAGGCTGATCCCCAATATTTGGTTCATCGCTATTATCGCTTTGCTTTTGGGAATTGGATTAGGTTTTAGCATTGATATTGGTGTCAGAATCGGAAAACTCAGGAATAAAAAGATCGTTACCATCATTGCAATCTTCTGTGGACTATTCGCCTTTTATATTCAATGGGTATTCTTCGATACTTTAGCCTACAGTAATAAGGGTTTTACTTTTAATCTGGATAGTGCAGATTTAAAGGTTCTGGCTTCTGATTTCTTTTTCCTTTTTACCCATCCTAATATTTTGATTCAGGAAATTATTAATCTGAATAAAATAGGTACATTTCGCATCGAAAGTACAGGTACCATTAGTGGCGTATTGTTATGGGTTATTTGGGCTGGAGAGTTTGTCGTTATTCTTGGGGGCGCCATTTTTGCAGTTCTGAATGGCCAGGCAAGCATGCCATACTCAGAAATAAATGACCAGTGGATGAAAAGACGTAAAATCCATAATCGTATTCCTGTAGTTGTAAATAAAGAAGAGATTTTAAATGAGCTTGGTAAAAGAGATTTTACGGTCTTGAATGATCATCCTTCTTTGCATAGCGAAACGAATTATGCCGAAGTAATTATTTTCGAATCAACAGGAGATCCGACAAAGTATATCAACATAATTAATGTGACCAACCTAACCGGTAAACCAAAAGATAAAAAAGTGAAAAGTGTAATTAAATATTATCCGCTTCAGAATGCGAATATTTAAACGAGGCTATCTCGTCAAAACCATAATTCTCAAACAGAATTAAATTTTCAGGCTTTTTTATAAAAATGACTTAAGTGATTTTAAAAAGAATACTATTAAAACATTGGAGTTAATTGGCAATTCATCTATAAAAGGCTGAATTTGATCCTAATATCCGACTAGGATTAATTAAAAAGCTTTCTTCTGTATTTTATGAGGTTAAAACCGATAGGATTGAAGTTCTTTTCTTTTGGCACAATAGGCAAGAACCAATATTTTCTAATTTTTTTATTCGAAATAAACATAAAAAACCTCGCAGGTTTTAAAACCAACGAGGTTAATTTAGAATTTTGACTAAGGACTAAGGACTAAGGACTAAGGACTAATCCTCCCTGCTTCCATCATCAGCCATTCTCACCATTTTAGGCTCAAATTTAGCCACTATATCAACCAGTTCAGTTTGTGCTGCCATTACCTTGTTAATGTCTTTATAAGCCATTGGCGCCTCATCTAAGCCGGCTCCAATTAAAGTAACATTGTGATCCTTTAAAATAGCTTTCATATCCGATTTCGTAATCGATTGAATCGCTTTTGTTCGGCTCATTTGTCTACCTGCGCCATGTGATGCTGAATTAATTGCATTCATTTCGCCTTTTCCCCTAACCAGAAATCCCGGGGCCGTCATACTACCGGGGATAATCCCCATTACGCCTTTGCCAGCCGGTGTTGCTCCTTTTCGGTGAACAATCACTTCTTGGCCATTAAACATTTCTTTCCAGGCAAAATTATGATGGTTTTCTACTTTGGCCAAAACTTTGGCACCAATGGCTTTAGTCAACCTTTTATGGATCACCTCATGACAAGCAGAAGCATAATCACCAGCTAAGTTCATGGCAATCCAGTATTCTTGCCCTTCAGAAGAGTTTAAATCAAGGTAAGCAAGATTTACAGCCTCTTTAGGCAATTTACAGATGTCTTTAGCAAGTTTGGTATAATGACCTGCAATGGTAGCGCCAAAACCTCTTGAACCAGAGTGGGTTAATAAAGCCACATAACGTCCTTTATCAATATTTAAAATTTCATCACGTTTGGCAAAATCAATAATCCCCCATTCCACAAAGTGGTTACCCCCACCAGAGGTTCCCAATTGAGCCCAGGCTTTTCCATGCAGATTTTTCAGGAAAGGAGTGCTGTTGAAAGCCTCATTCTCTAAAACCTCATGATCTGCTTTTTCACTGCCTTTAAAATTTTGACCTGCACCAAATTTCGTAAAAGCAATCAATTCGCGTTTGTACATCGCATCTTTCCCGAAATAATGTTTTTCGGGGATATCGAAAATACTCAAAGCCATTCTGCAACCGATATCTACACCTACGCCATACGGGATAATTGCATTTCTGGTCGCCAAAACACCGCCAATCGGCAAACCATAACCCTGGTGGGCATCGGGCATTAGTGCGCCAGCCACCGAAACCGGTAATTTCATGGCGATATCCATTTGATTTCTGGCGCCTTCTTCAATGTAATCAGGGCCAAATACCGCGTAGGGTTTCACATTGTTTACTAGTTTGATAGTTTCATCTTTTGGTGCATTAGCTTCTTCAATCAGTGCTGTGGCCAAAGTGTTTAATACTTCGTCATCCAAAAAACTTTCCGGATAATCTTTTACTTTTTTAAATAAGGCCAATAATTCTTTTTCTTCAATATCCGCAAAATTTTCTTTCACGATAGCTAAAGCCAGGCCTACTATTTTTCCTTCGGTATAACCTATTTCGATCAGGTTATTACCTGTTATGTTGTTGTTCATTGTTTTGTTTTTTAATTCATTCCTATGAATTTTAAGTCTTCTTTATCAAACATGAATTTTACGATGTTTAGCGAAAGATCATTAAATAATGATAGGAAGTTTGAAAATTGTTCATTATTTGGATGAAGGTTTATATAATCATTTTCATCTTTTACTAGAGTAAAATGGTGTTGAAAGATGTCCTTCGCTTTTGATTTAATTTCATTATGAGTGTCCGAGCTAATTACAGTTCCTTGGTGTGCGATTACATTTCTTAATATCGAAATTAACTCAAATAAATTTTCCCAATTTGTATTTAAGTCAATTCTCACAGGGATGTCTAAAAATGAAGAAATTGTCGTTGACTTTGCCTTTAAGAATTGAATAATATGGCGATTGTTTTTAGTGTCTAAATTTGCCCCAATTTCTTTTAAATATGTTTTGATTTCATTATTGACATCATCGACTACCTTTTTACTTCCGATCAAATCTTTATCGGAGCTAAAATATTTTATATGAATAGCTTGCAAAATGAATATCTCAAGAGCGTTATATGTTTTTAAAATTACAAGATTTGATATCCATGAAAAGAAATCACTCTTATACTTTTCTAATTCATTTGATCCAATTGAGCGAATTGCTTCGTGTGATTTTAAGGATCCCTGATTATTTATTGGGCTAAGATTGTAAACAAAAAAACCTGCTGTAAATAATTCTGCGGATTGAGCATTCCCTTTTTTATATTCATTTATAGATAGTTCCATAAAAGATTTCCAAAAGCTTAAATCCACTCCAGTTGCAAAAACAATATTTTTGTATATCTCAAATGCTTTTAATATTTCATTTTCGTTATTTTTATAATTTTCCATTTCATTCTTAATTAATCCCCCGGCAGGCAACATTCACCTGACCGAGAGGTTTCTAAATTTAGTTTATTTTACGAAGATCTGTTTCAATTGATCTACAATTTGTCCACTGCCAGATAAACTGATGTTATTGATTTTCTCCGCGATTTTCTCTACGTATTCCATCTCTTTCAACTTATATAACATGTTGTTGTCTTCCATTAATTTGGCGGTATTCAACAAACTTCTGGTCGAGGCCGTTTCTTCTCTTCGGGTAATGATATTAGCTTGTGCCCTTTTTTCGGCAACTAAAACCTGGTTCATAATCTCCTTAACATCACCTGGTAAAACAATGTCTTTAACACCACAGTTGGTCAATTTTACACCCAGGTTATCAACCTTATCAAAGGTGATGGCCATTACCATTTCAGCAATTTTTTCTTTGCTTTCCATCAATTCATCAAAAGTCATTAAGCCAATACATTCTCTTAATGCCAATTGCATGGTGATGTACAATTGTTTTTCAAATTCTTTGTTTTCCAATAAGGCTTTGATGATGTCATCAACTTTATATTGAATGCTGAAGTTTACCCTCAATTGTGCTTTATCTTTGGTTAAGATTTCTTGTCCGATAATCTCCATATTCAATTGTCTCATATCGGTTTTCAAAACTTGAATGGTGGTACTGTTTTTCCAGTAAACATAGTTTCCGGCTTCCATTACCCTTTCAAATTTACCATCAATAAATAACAAGGCCTTTTCGAAAGATTCTACCTTATAGGCCCTGATGTAATTTAATAATGGTGCTTTCTCCAACAGGTTTTTATCAATTGTTTCGTCAATATTAATGTTACTGATGTCTACCTTAACAAAATCATATGTTGACAAACCTTTCCAGATGGCATGTCTGCCAGCAGTTAAAACAGATTTGAAGTTTTTATTTTGATAAACCAAGGCCAATTCGTTGTCGGCAACGCTTACCAGGTGAATCAAATTCACGAAATCTGCATTTTCCAGCAAAATATCCAATTCGGCAACCGGGTAATAGTACTCTTTAGCCATATCATATAATGTCATACTTTCGCCAAAACCTAACCAGTAAGTTCCTGCTGTTAAAACGTTTTTTAATTTTCCTCTTTTAAACACCAATCCAACATAATTGGTGTTAATGGTTACTCTTTTCATGTTTTATGGTTTTAGCCCTACCTAAATCCTTTCCTAAAAGGGAGGACTTAAATAAGTATGGTTGATTATTTATTCTTTTAAAAGCGTTGCACAAGAACATTTACCTGTTTTTTGCGGAATTAAAAGTTTATCAAGCTTTGTTCAAAAATGAAAGGAGGCTTGTCTTACCGGTTTTATACTCCCTTGGAGCATTTTTCCTTCTCGATTTAACCCCGTTTGATTTTTAAATCTCTTCTTGTTGCACTGATTCTCACTGAGCAAATGCAGATTTGCTTTTTGGATTTCGAAAAATCCTAAAGCCAAATGCTGTTGCGCAACGCTTATTCTGGTGGGCGGTTTGAAAAGTTGCCCTTCTTTTTAGATGGAACCCTAATCCATTGCATTACCATTTTGCTATTCCAAGTGACGGTTGGAAGCAGGATTCGAACCTGCATTTTGGTGTTGTTACTCTAACCCCTGAGCTATTCCGATTGCTCGGAAGTGGGATTCGAACCCACGACACACAACGTGTTCAGACAATCTATCATAATTCTTATCAGCATATTCTACGCAAATTGCCCGAATACTTTGGGGCTATTCTGAAACCCACAACAATGGATAAGTTTTATTTAGTATTGCCATTCCGATTATTCATCGGAATTTCTTTATATATATTGATTTACTCAAACTGTTTAATTGCTGCCATTAACCCTGTTCCGCATATCCGGAACAGGGGCTTCATATTTTGCTGTTCTAATTGATCAGCATGGCGGAGAGCGCGTATTATTGAAACAGTTTAATTGTATTGTAAATCAGTTATTTATTATTGATCTTTTTCAAAGAACTTCATTATCGACTGGCGACAAGACAAAGATGCCACTACCACTGCGCGCTAGATTTGCGCAGATAAAAATATTTTTAAAATTTTTATTTAAGTGTCTGACAATTAGGTGAATAAATTTTATTTTTCTTTTGAAATGTTTCTTTTTATGATAATCTGCGCAATTGTATTGCGTAGATGTAAAACCCTTTCTTATATTTAGCTTAACAAAATCAACGGATTTTTAGCAGAAATCTAAATACACTCCAAAATGGCAGTAAATAAATTAGCACTGATCAGGTATAAAACCATCGACGATTGTTTGAAAAACCGTTTCCGAAAATGGACATTGGAAGATCTTATCGAAAAGGTATCAGCAACCCTTTACGAACTGGAGGGGATTACCACTGGTGTAAGTAAGCGGACCATCCAGGCGGATATTCAACTGATGCGAAGCGATAAGTTAGGCTACAATGCGCCGATTGTAGTGAAGGATAAACGCTTCTATGCATACGAAGATGCTAGTTTTAGTATTACTAAAGCGCCGATCAATAATGCTGATGTAGATAAAATGAAAGAAATTGTTGGTGTACTGAAACAATTTAATGCCTTTAATTATTTCGACGAAATGAGCGATATGATTGCCCGTTTGGAAAATAACCTCTACAAATCAACCAAACAAAGCGGTAATAACATCCAGTTGGAAAGTAATAAGTTGGTAAAAGGATTGGAATGTATTCCACCCCTATACCAGGCGGTTTTAAATAAGCGTTCGTTATTGATTGAATATAAATCGTTCAAGGCGCAACAATCGCAACAGGGGATTTATTTTCCGTATCTATTAAAAGAGTACAGAAACAGATGGTTTTTGATCTGTAAAGCAAAAAAAAGATCAGGAATTTTAAACTTAGCTTTAGATCGAATCATAGAATTTCAGGAACTGCCCAACGAAGAATTCATTGCTTACCAGGGGGTAGATTTCGACCGCTATTACGATGATTTAATCGGGGTAACCAAAAATGAAAGCGACCGGGCTCAAAAGGTCATTCTGGAATTTACCAATGACCATGCGCCTTATGTAGTTACCAAACCTTTACATTCTTCGCAAGTGGTGTTAAGTAAAAACGACAAAACAACAACGTTTAGGATTGATGTGGTTTTGAACTATGAACTGGAGCGTGAAATTCTAGGCTTTGGTGAGTGTGTTAAGGTGCTTTCCCCAAGATTGTTGATTTCGAAAATTAAAAGAAGATTGGCGCAAACTTATAAGCAATATGAAATAGAAAAAATGCAGACGCTTAAATAATTAGCTCCTAAGCCTGGCCAATTGACGCATTACTAATGAATCATATTAACCTTTATTTCATGTTCAAACAAACTGAAATTCTTTACCGAGCGCAGTGAGTATGAAACAGGATAAGAAATGGCTGTATTATTAAAGATTTCAAATTCTTTTGTTACAGCTTTTATTTCGTCTAAAGTATTAGCAATCCTGATAAAAGACTTTTCGCTTCCTCCCCTAGCATAAAAAGTAACTTTTGCTGTGCTTAAAGATTGAATTTGTGCGGATGTTAACTCCTGTTTTAAAAGCACGGCTTTTAGTGCAGTTTTTAATAAGGCATAATCGGTATCAGCTTCTGCTAAAATTAAAGTATTATTGCCATACATAACACTATTGATATAGTATGCACTATTAGTGGTGTTTATCTTCTCTACATCCGCTATTGATAATAATTCGCTTTTAGTAGGTAGGTTCATGTCGAGCGAAAACTTAACATTATTAGAGAAAAAATATACAGCATGTTTTTTGGTGATTCTTGTAGATGTTTTAATTCCAATTTTTTCAAATATTGACTTTACATCATCATTGTTCGATAAATAATATTTTAGCACGTTGTAATCCTTAAATTCATCTTCTGAATAAGCCGAACTTTCATTATTATTTTTAGTCTGTAATTTTTTGGTATAAGCGGTAATTTTTTCGAAAGATGGAATATCATTAAAGATTTTATTGCCCTCACCAACAAGAGAAGTTGAAGCGGTAATGGGCAATGGGGTATACTTATCTTTTAAAGAAACCAATTTAAGATCATTCCCATTCTCTGTAATGGTAAAGATTGCTCCTGGAAAAACTTGTGTTACGTTACCATCATCAACAATAAAGGAATCGAATTTCCAGGTTAGCAACTCTGTTTTATCTATTTCGGTAGGGATAACAGACTCAGGAACTGGTAACGGACCATTGTTTTTTTTACAGGAAACGGCAAATAAAAGGGCAAAAATAACCAGAGAATGGTTTAGAATGTTTTTCATTAGATAGTATAAATAGTGTATTTAGAATGTGCAAGTTACAATATTTATGCCAAAAAACTAATTTTTTAGTTATACTTAAGTGTTATTTATCATAATAATAAAGCGCATAAAAAACCTCGCAGGTCTTTAAGACCTGCGAGGTTTAATTTCATTTATAAATCCCCTTTAGGATTTTGGGGTTAACTCTTAAACTCACTCGTTTTATGGAATTCGATATCAGGATAATCCTGTTTTGTTAAATTAATCATATACTCACTATCGGCCAGATAAACCGGATTGGCTTCTTTATCAAAACCAATGTGCTGTTGTTTACGTTTCACAAATTCATCCAGTTTCTTTCTGTCAGTAGAAGTTACCCAGCTCGAACGGGTATAACTCAAGGTACGAAAACGACATTTTGCACCATACTCATGCTCTAACCTGAAATTGATTACTTCAAACTGAAGTTCACCAACTGCACCGATTACTTTCCTGTTTCCGGGTTGCATCACAAATAACTGTGCAACTCCTTCATCGGTTAGCTGTTCAATACCCTTTTCCAATTGTTTGGTACGCATAGGGTCCATGTTTTCTACTTCTTTAAAGATAGATGGAGAGAAGCTAGGGATGCCTTTGAACTGCAGTTTTTCACCTTCGGTTAAGGTATCACCAATTTTAAAGTTGCCGCTATCGTATAAGCCCACCACGTCGCCTGGCCAGGCTTCTTCAACAATACTTTTTTCGTTAGCCATAAAGTCCATCGGGTTAGAGAATTTTAGTTTCTTATCCTGACGGGTATGATAATAAAATTTATTGCGTTCAAATTTACCTGAACAAATCCTTAAAAAGGCAATCCTGTCCCGGTGTTTGGGATCTAAGTTGGCGTGGATTTTAAATACGAAACCGCTGAAATTTTTCTCCTCTACCAGTACATCACGCTCTTCCGCTTCTCTATGGCGCGGACTTGGAGCAATATCGATGAATGTATCTAAAAGTTCTTTTATCCCGAAGTTATTGATCGCACTGCCAAAGAACACTGGTGCAACCAAGCCATCGGTATATAAATCCTTATCTATCTTACCGTAGATACCGTCAACCAATTCAACATCATCTTTCAACGTATTGATTTCGTTTTCTTTAAGGTAATTTAATAAAGAAGGGTCATTTAAATCACTTGCCGCCACCACCGAATCGGTTACTTTGGTTTTATCCGAATTAAATAAATTTAAATGTTTGTTATAAATGCTGTAAACACCTTTAAAGGTATGCCCCTGGCCTATAGGCCATGAAAGTGGACAAAGACTGATGTTTAACTTTTCTTCAATTTCATCCAGTAAATCGTAAGCCTCTTTACCTTCACGGTCCATTTTGTTGATGAAAATAATTACCGGCGTGTTACGCATACGGCAAACCGACATCAGTTTTTCCGTTTGTTCCTCCACACCCTTCACGCAGTCTACCACCAAAATCACACTATCCACAGCCGATAAAGTCCTGTAAGTATCTTCTGCGAAATCCTTGTGACCAGGAGTATCCAGAATATTGATACGTTTACCACTGTATTCGAAACCCATTACCGAAGTAGCCACCGAGATACCACGTTGTTTTTCGATCTCCATAAAATCGGAGGTATTACTTTGGTTCGCTTTGTTCCGCTTTACTGCACCTGCGGTATTGATGGCGCCACCAAAAAGCAGAAACTTTTCTGTCAGCGTGGTTTTACCTGCATCGGGGTGACTAATAATGGCAAAGGTTTTACGTTTTTCTATTTCGGGGTTAAGCATAATAAAATTTTGGGTGTAAAAGATGATGAAACCTGGTTAAAGGAATTTAACAGCGATAAGATTTGAATATTGTTGTTTCATCAGGACGCAAAGATAAGAAAAAGCTTTATCATTAATTGTTAGGTTGTTGTATTGTTTTATTGTTGAGGTGAATAGATTTAGAAAATGATTTGGAAAAGTAAGGACAGTGCTTCTTTTGTTATTGCAGTCCTGCCATACACTATAGCTCCGATAGAAAACCTGTGAAACAAGCAAGCACACCAAAATATAACATAAACCGGTGCTTAAATCGGAGGCTGTCGTTTCTGTCAGGTTTAGGTTGCTTCTGCAGTAATTCTATTGAGGTTTTTTATTCCGCTAATCAAGAAATTATTGATTAAATAAAAGTGGTGACCAAAAATATCCACTTAAAATTAAAATTTCTCATCAATCATTCTTTAGTTTTGTGCTAAAATGTTTAGCTTTATTCGTCCCTCCGTTTATTGCTAACTAAAATTTTACTGCCGATGCCTACTTTGGAAGAAACTTCTATGCCCGCAGAAATTGCGGCTAAATTTGTTAATTATACCTCAAAACATGTTTTTTTGACCGGAAAAGCCGGAACAGGTAAAACAACTTTTTTGCGGAAACTGATCCAGCTTACGCATAAAAAGGCTTTAATTGTGGCGCCTACGGGTATTGCAGCCATTAATGCCGCAGGAGTAACCATTCACTCCTTATTTCAAATGCCCTTTGGCGCTTTTTTTCCTGATGCTGCAGGAGCGCTGGTCAACGAAAATATTAATTTCAACTTTAATACACCCAAAACTTTAGTAAAACACTTAAACATGCAGGGCAATAAACGCCGCATGTTGCAGGAACTGGAACTGTTGGTAATTGACGAGGTGAGTATGTTGAGGGCAGATATGCTCGATGCTATAGATTTCGCTTTGCGGTATGTACGCCGTAACAGAAACCTTCCATTCGGTGGAGTACAGTTATTATTTATCGGCGACCTACACCAGTTACCTCCAGTGGTAAAAAATGACGAGTGGCGCATTATGGCTAAATTTTATAAGAGCATTTATTTCTTCGATGCGCTGGCCCTGCAGGATAATCCACCGGTTTATATCGAACTGGATAAAATTTATCGTCAGGATGATGCTGTTTTTATCGATCTGCTGAACAACCTGCGGAACAATAAAATTACCGTTGAAGATACTGCCTTGCTAAAGCAACATTTCAAACAGGATTTTAAACCTGCTGCCGATGAAAATTATATCACTTTAACCACCCATAATCATAAAGCTGATAGCATTAACCGCGAAAGGTTGACCCAACTGAAAACAAAATCATATTTCTTCGAAGCAAAAGTTCAGGGAGAGTTTAATGAATATGCTTATCCAAATGATAAAAGTTTAGAGCTAAAGGTTGGTGCGCAGGTAATGTTTATTAAAAATGATATGACCGCCGAAAAGCGCTATTACAATGGTAAAATTGGCGTGGTACACCATATCGAAAAAGATGTAATTGAAATTGAACTACCGGAAGATAAAGTGGTAATCCAGATTTCGCCCTACACCTGGGAGAACGTAAAATATAAACTGGATGAAGTAACCAACGAGATCAAAGAAAATGTTGCCGGTTCATTTATACAATATCCCATTAAACTGGCATGGGCCATCACCGTCCATAAAAGTCAGGGTTTAACTTTTGATAAGGCTATTATTGATGTAGGTGATGCTTTTGCACCTGGTCAGGCTTATGTGGCCTTATCGCGTTTACGCTCATTAAAGGGTTTAGTTTTAACTTCTCATCTTCGCGATAGTGGTTTGCAGCAGGATCAGAATGTGCATTATTTCTCTAAAACAAAACAACCTTCGGAAGTGCTGAACGAGCAGATCAGTATAGAGAGTTATGCTTTTATCCGCAGTTATTTGCTTGCCGCATTTGATTTGAACCTAATCCGCTATTACTTAAAAGAACACCGCCAAACATTTGATAAAAGTGAAAAATCGGCCAAGCAAAGGCACGAAGACTGGACAGATACTATTTATACCGACTTTCAAAAAATTACAGCCACAGCCGATACGTTTGTTAATCAGCTCAAAAACCTGTTCGCACAGCAAACTGAGCATACATTATTTAATGTATCGAAAAGGGTAGAGGCGGCCTTAAAATATTTTAATCCGCTGGTTAAGGAGATCTCAGACCGTTTTCTAGCTCAAATAGAAGTGATAAAAGAAGAAAAGCAGATTAAAACTTATGTTACAGAGCTACTCGAACTCGAAATTTTAGTGTATGAGCAATTGAAAAAAATGCATAAAAGTAAAGCATTGTTGCAAGCACTTATCGCTGGGAAGGAGTTTAGCAAAGCAGATACCGATGCGCTGTTGAATACGGTCGAAAGAAACCATCAACTCCAAAAAGCGATCCAGTTAAAAGGAGAAACACTGAAAGTAAAATCTGCAGCCGAGAAAAAGAAAAAAGAACCAAAAATCGACACCAAACTGGTAAGCTTCGAGCTGTATGAGCAAGGGAAAACCATCGACGAAATTGCAAAAGATCGTGGTTTTTCTGCCGGTACCATTGAGGGACATTTGGCCTATTATGTTTCTACACAACAATTGGATGTAACCAAACTGGTAAAGGCCAACAAGATCAAAAATATTGCTGATGCAGTAGAAAGCCAGAAAACAAAATCAATGGCAACGATAAGAGAGTTTTTAGGAAAGGATTATTCATTTGGGGAGATTAAACTCGTGCTGGCATCATTGTTTCCATCAGAGGAATAGATCGAAATCTAACCGCAAAGATTGCTAAGGACAAAAACGCAAAGGGCGCAAAAGCAAATTCAAAGATATGGATGAGAATGAATTATCAAGAATTGTAATCGGATTGTCAATAGAAGTTCATAGTGCTTTAGGTCTTGGTCTGTTGGAAAGCGCCTATAAAGAATGTCTGTATTATAAAATTCTCAAGGCAGGGTTATTTGTTGAAAAAGAAAAGATAATGCCTTTAATTTTCGAAGAGGTAAAACTAGACTGTGGATATCGAATTGATATTTTGGTTGAGCGCAAATTGGTTTTAGAATTGAAAAGTATAGAAGCTTTTAATGAGATTCATTTGGCACAAACATTAACTTATATGAAGTTAGGTAATTACAAATTAGGTCTTTTGATGAATTTTAACGTAATTAGGTTAAAGGATGGATTAAAACGTGTAGTGAATGGCTTATAACTTTTCTTTGTTTCTTTGCGGAAAACTTTGCGAACTTTGCGGTTAAATGGAAAAGGTTAAAGTTTTAGCGCAGTATATGCCAGAACCAGCGGCACCGCTAATTGCCAAGTGGATTGATTATTTTCAGTGCGAATTTAAAATCTCTAAAACCCGTTCTACAAAACTGGGCGATTACCGTCACCCTTATCAGGGCAAAGGCCACAGGATTTCAGTAAATTTCAACCTCAACCATTATGCTTTTTTGGTTACTACGGTACACGAATTTGCGCATTTACTCACGTGGAACGATTTTAAAAATAAAGTAAAACCACATGGCTCAGAGTGGAAAAAGAATTTCCAAAGGATGATGGTTCCTTTTTTTGAGCTGAATATCTTTCCATATGATATTCATAAAGCAATTGATAATTATATGTCTAATCCGGCGGCATCAAGCTGCTCTGATCTGCATTTATCGCGTGCATTAAAAAAGTACGATAGTAATAAAACAGAAACTTTACATTTAGAGCAATTACCCATCAATACCACTTTTAAAATTAAAGATGGCCGGCGTTTCACAAAAGGAGAAAGGATCAGAAAGCGGTACCGTTGTATTTGTTTAGATGATAAACGGTTGTATTTATTTAATCCTTTGGCAGAGGTTTTTGTGGTAGAATAAGATTATCAAAAATTAAACTAATTGATTAACTTTAAGTTATGGAAAAGATTTTTGACCGTATTTATATTGATGCAAATATTTGTGGTGGTAAGCCCATCATAAGAGGTAAAAGAATTACTGTGCAAACCATAATGGAATTTTTAGCAGCAGGGGAGACTTCAGAAGAAATTTTAAAGCAGTATCCATCTTTAGAAGCGGCAGATATTACTGCCTGCATGCTTTATGCAACTGAATTAATGAACCATAGTTTTGTAATTAAGCAAGCTGTGGCTTAATGCAAAAGGTTTTTCTCATTGATGTAAATTTACCAAGATTCTTTTCGTTGTGGAATTCTGACGAGTATATTCATCAATATGAATTAGGTGATGAATGGTCTGATAGCGAAATCTGGAAATATGCTGAGTCGGAAAATTTGACAATCATTACTAAAGATAGTGATTTCTCCTCCCGTATTTTGCTTCATAACCCTCCACCAAAAGTTATACATATTAAGCTCGGAAACATGAAAATGAATCAATTCTATGATGTTCTTAAAAATCTATGGCCTCAAGTGATTGAACTTAATAAAGATTTTAAATTGATTAGTGTCTTCGCTGATCGGATTGAAGGCGTAAAATAAGCTATATAAACTTAAACTCATCGCCATCAAATAAACCTTTGTCACTGAGCTTTAAATGTGGAATCACCAATAAAGCCATAAAAGAAAGTGTCATAAATGGAGCAAGTAAAGTAGAACCTAAACCTTTCGCAAATTGATCTATAGAAGTATAACTTTCCGCAACTTTATAACCATTCTGGTTACTCATTAAGCCTGCTACCGGTAAAGCTATAACTTCTTTTTTTCCTTTTCCCAGCGCCACTACACCACCAGTTGCTGCAATTACCCAATTTACCGCTTCACAGATACTCTTGTCGTCTACACCAACAGCAATAATATTATGACTATCGTGAGCAACGCTTGAAGCAATGGCTCCTTTTTTTAAACCAAAATTCTTTACAAAAGATACAGCCACAGGAGCATCATGGTAACGGTTTACCACCACCATCTTCAATACATCGTTTTCCAGATCGCTGATAATGCTATTATTTAAAACTTTTGGTTTAGCGGTTAACCTATTGGTAATCAATTGTCCATCTAAAGCTTCTATTACAGGGATTTCTTCTTGTCCTGTGAAGGGATAAACAAAATCTTCTTCCTTTTTCAAACTGCAATCGAAATGATTTACCGATTCCTGATCTTCTACATGTTTTACCCAATCTCCAACTGTTTTGCCATTTTCGGCAAGCAACAATCCATCAATATAGGTTTGTTTAATTTTGAAGTTTTTTAGATCCTCGATTACAATAAAATCTGCCGGATCGTTATGTTGTAATGTTCCAACATCTAATTTGTAGTGAAGAATAGGATTGATGCAGGCTGCCTGAAGAATATTGAAAATATCAATTCCCTTTTCTACTGCTCTTGCACAAAGCTGATTGATGTGGTTTTCGACTAAACTATCGGGATGTTTATCATCACTGCAAAACATCATCATTTCCGGCCAATCGTTCAGCAAATGGATCAGCGCCTCAAAATTTTTGGCTGCACTTCCTTCACGGATCAGGATTTTCATGCCGCGCTGTAATTTGTCTAAAGCTTCTTCGGCAGTAAAACATTCGTGATCAGTAGAAATTCCGGCATCTATATATTGCTGGACGTCATCGCCTCGTAAACCAGGAGCATGCCCATCAACAGGTTTACCCAAGTGGTGTGCCGCAGCAATCTTTTTTAAAACTTCTTCATCTTTATAAAGTACACCAGGGAAATTCATCATTTCGCTCAGATATTTTATTTCCGGACGCTCTAATAATGCTTTTACATCATCATGATTCAGTTCTGCGCCTGCGGTTTCAAAAATGGTAGCAGGAACACAGCTTGGTGCACCGAAGTTGAATTTAAAAGGCACAGTATTGCCATTTTCAATCATAAATTCTACACCTTCCATCCCACAAACGTTGGCAATTTCGTGTGGATCGCTAATCGTAGAAACCGTTCCATGAACAACTGCCAATCGTGCAAATTCACTTGGAATTAACATACTACTTTCGATGTGCACATGGCTATCGATAAAGCCTGGAGAAATAAAATGAGTGCCTTCCCGCTGATCGGAAATTTTGGAAATTGATTTTATTTTTCCATCCTCAACGGCTACTTCGCCAAAGAAAATATTTCGCTTTGTGATGTTAATGATATTTCCTTCGACTTTGAAATTGCTCATTTTTCTGTTTTTTGATGTCGTCACCCTGAATTTATTTCAGGATCTTTAATGCTGCTGAAATAAATCCGATAGCTATCGGATCAGTATGACGATAGTGTACTAAACCACTCTTAATATTTTAATAACTTATCAATCGTTTCCGCTAATCTTGCTTTAGCCAGAAAATCTTCTTCTAATATTTTATTCATTGGAATGGCGGTATCTAAACTTGCACAACGCATTACCGGTGCATCCAGATAAGCGAAACAATGTTCCCCAATCCAGGCTGATATTTCTGCTCCAAAGCCATTTGTCAAGGTATCTTCGTGCAAAATTAAAATCTTTCCGGTTTCTTTAACAGCCTGTTGTACGGCTTCTTTATCCCATGGCTGAAGTGTGCGCAGATCAATTAATGTAGCGCCGCTTTCAGGATATTGATTCAGGTACTCTAATGCCCAATGTACACCCAGTCCGTAAGTAATGATTGCAAACTTGCCTCCTTCGGCAAGCCTGACTGCTTTGCCGATTTCTGTGGTGTAATAGCCATCCGGAACAGGAGCTGTTAAACTTCGGTAGAGGTATTTATGCTCAAAATATAATACAGGATTTGGATCTTCGATCGCAGCTAACAATAATCCTTTAGCATCTTCAGGGAAAGCCGGATAAACAATTTTAAGTCCGGGAGTTTTGGTAAACCAGGCTTCATTACTTTGCGAATGGAATGGCCCGGCACCCGTACCTGCACCTGTAGGCATACGCACCACTACATCAGCCTTTTCGCCCCAACGGTAATGCGTTTTGGCCAGGTTGTTTACAATCTGATTAAAGCCTACCGTCACAAAATCTGCAAATTGCATCTCTACCACAGCTTTATAACCATTTATAGATAGGCCCAGGCCTGCACCCACAATGGCCGATTCGCAAATAGGCGTATTACGCACTCTGCCTTTGCCATATTTAGCGGTAAAGCCATCTGTAATTTTAAAAGCCCCGCCATAATCGGCAATATCCTGCCCCATTAAAACCAGGTTAGGATACTTTTGCATGGCTAAATCGAGTGCATCGCTAATGGCATCTAAATATCGTTTTTCGGTTGAAGATTCATTGGCCTGAGTAACCTGTTGCGTATAAGGGAAATACATGTCTGCTTCTTCCTGATCGGCATTAGCAATGGGCTCATCTTCGTTAAAAGCTTCTTCAATTTCCAGTTCAATATCTCTTTTGATCTGGATTTTGACATCGATAACCGTATCAGAGGTTAAAATACCCTGCTCAATTAAATAGGTTTCGTAATTACTTAGCGGATCTTTCTTTTCCCACTCATCAAAAAGTTCTTGCGGAACATATTTAGTGCCTGATGCTTCTTCATGTCCACGCATCCGGAAAGTAAGGCATTCCACTAAAACTGGTCTTGGATCCTTCCGGATTTCCATAGCCAGCTGGTTGATGGTATTATAAACCTCCAGAATATTGTTTCCGTCTATCTGAATACCTTCTACGCCATAACCGATGGCTTTATCCACCAGGTTTTTACATCTAAACTGTTCTGATTTTGGAGTGGAAAGGCCATATCCGTTATTCTCAATGAGAAAAATAACCGGAAGGCCCCAAACGGCTGCAACATTTACCGCTTCATGGAAATCGCCCTCGCTGGTTGCGCCTTCACCGGTGTAAACTAAGGTAGCATGTTGCTTTTTGGCCAAAACATTGGCCAATGCAATGCCATCTGCTAAAGCCATTTGCGGTCCGAGGTGGGAGATCATCCCGATGATTTTATAATCTTGTGTGCCGAAATGGAAGGAGCGGTCGCGACCTTTAGTAAAGCCGGTAATCTTGCCCTGCCATTGGGCCATTAATTTTTTTAAGGGAATATCGCGTGAGGTAAAAACACCCAAATTACGGTGCATGGGCAAAATATATTCATCGTTTTGCATGGCTAAGGTGCTGCCAACTGCAATGGCTTCCTGTCCAATACCCGAAAACCATTTGCCAATTCGGCCCTGACGCAAAAGTTTAAGCATCTTGTCTTCAACCATCCGGGGGTAAAGCAATCTTTTGTATAAATTCAATAAGAATTTGTCGTCTTTATCTCCTCGATTGAAATGCATAATAGGCTTTTGATTATTGCTTTAAGAAATATCCCATGGATTGAGGACTTGGAGATTTACAATTTTTTTAAAATCGGAAGTATTTCTTGTGATTAAGGTAAGGTTATTGGTTATTGCTGTGGCTGCTATTATTGCATCTGGAAGTTTAATTCTATGCGATTTTCTTATTTTGATAGTGTTTTGGATAATTTCTTCTGATAGATCATAAACAAGCGATGCTGAAATGAATCCGCTTAATTGTTGAAATTGATGTTCTGTCATCTTAGACCAGCCTAAAAGTTCTATTCTTGAAATAACAGATAAATGCATTTCGAGATTATCCATAAATACGAGTATTTTTTCAGGTAATTTATTTTCAAGATACTCAATTACCGAATTGGTATCTGCTAAATATCCCTTTCCCATTCGTTCCTGCTATCGATAATATATTGCTGGAATTCTTCGTATTGCTTGTCAGTAAGGTTTAGTGAACCACGAAAATCAGAATGCTTTCTTTTAGGTTTCTCCATCTCGTTAAGTTCGTCGACAGCATAAACCAAAACCTCAATTTGTTTCCCAATATAAGCCTTAGGAACATCTATTGAGATGTTTTCTTTATCCGGTGTTATTATTGTTCGTACCATACTCAAATATACAAAATATCAAGGACGATTAAAATTACATTTCAGGTATTAGTTAATTTAAAGACCAAAGACTTGGCGGCTTAAGACTCCCGATTCTTCTTCAGCTCTTCCCACTGTTTAGCAAAAGATTTATCGGCAACTCTAGGCATCTCCCGGTATTTGCCCCAGCTTTTTTTGAAAAAACTTTTGAGCATAAAGTTTTTAAACTTTCCACCGAAGAAATCCATCCATTTGCGTTTTTGCATCATTTTGCTGAACATGCTCCAGCCAATTTCTTCTTTTTTGCCATTATCATGAGCCGCTGCAGCGTCTCGCCGGTTTAACAGCAACATTTTGTGGATATCGATTTTAACCGGACAAACCTCTGAACATTTTCCGCAGAGACTGGAAGCATAGCTTAAGTGTTTAAACTCTTCCATACCCTTTAAATGCGGCGTAATCACAGAGCCGATTGGACCGCTATATGTGGTGTTATAGGTATGTCCACCAATATTTTTATATACGGGGCAGGCATTTAAGCAGGCGCCACAACGGATGCAATACAAGCCTTGTCGCTGATCTTTTTGAGCCAGTAAGTTGGTACGGCCATTATCCAGCAGGATAACATACATTTCTTCGGGGCCATCGGTTTCATTTGGCTGGCGCGGGCCACTTAAAATGGTATTGTAAACCGTTAAATTCTGCCCGGTTCCATGTGAAGCCAATAAAGGCCAGAACAGATCCAGGTCGGCCATAGAAGGAATTATCTTTTCGATACCTACAATAGCGATGTGGATTTTAGGAAAAGTGGTGCTTAAACGTGCATTACCTTCATTTTCAGTGAGGGCAATACTTCCCGTATCGGCAATTAAAAAATTCCCGCCGCTAATACCAATATCAGCATTCAGGTATTTATCGCGAAGTAATTCTCTCGCTTTTTGTACCAGCTGCGGAGGAGTGGCATCTATAGGCGTGCCAAATTTATCATGAAATAACTGCGAAATATCTGTAGCACTTAAGTGCATGGCTGGGGTAACAATATGGTAGGGAGCCTGGCCCAATAACTGAACGATGTATTCACCTAAATCACTCTCCAGCGATTCGATATTGTTTTGTTCCAGAAAGTCGTTCAGGTGTATTTCCTCTGTTGTCATCGATTTAGATTTGATGACTGTTTTACCATTGTTTCTTTTAATGATATTGAGGATTTCTTGCTGGGCTTCTTCAGCATCGTTAGCCCAAATTACCTTACCGCCACGACGCTGAAAGTTCGATTCGAACTCGGGTAAAAACTTGTCGAGGTTTTCCATCACACGCCATTTAATTACATGCGCCTTTTTTTTCGAGGCTTCGAGGTTTTCGAATTTTGATAAACCGCGTTCAACTGCCGCATTGTATTTGCCAATATTATAATTTATGGTTTTACGGTGCGGTAAATCGAAAGCTTTCTCATCAGACTTCTCTAAAAATTCCTCGGCAGTTTTCATCAATGGCAATTTCATTATAGGGGTAACGAAGAATAGCTGTTTTTAGTTTCAGGCTACTCTGTTAAAAACCAAAGATAGGAAACCCTGTTGAGTTTATTTTTAGAAAATTGAAACTTGACTATCAAGCAATTATTTTTATTGTATATAATCCTTGAAATCATCTAGTGGAGGATTAAAATCATCACTCATTTCATCTTAAATAGATCTCAATTCGATTAATACTATTCATACTGACTAATTTTGAGTCTGTGAAACTAGCGAGATCGTCATGCTGAATTTATTTCAGCATCTTTCCTATTAGATAGACCCTGAAATAAATTCAGGGTGACGAGTGCGCCAAAAATTTCTAATGCAGATTTTAAAGGTATATTAATAATCTAATCAGGTTTTTAATTTTGAAATATATAGCGACAGTTAAGCATAAAAAAGCCCCAACATTTCGTTGAGGCTTAGTATTTTGAATATTATTTCTTTGGATTTCCTTTTCCGTCCATATCTACTGCCGGGCGTTTAGGTCTGTTTGCCAGTTCCCATGCGGTAAAGTAGGTTAATTTTGCTCTTTTTGCCAATAGGGGGAAGTTAATTTTGCTTACTTCATCGCCAGGTTTGTGGTAGTCTTGTTGTAACATGCCGTCATAATAGAAGATAATCGGAATACCCAATTTTGCGAAGTTATAATGATCTGAACGGTAATAAATTTGCTCAGGATCTTTTGGATCATCATACTTATAATCCAGTTTCATTTTGGTATAGGTTGCATTAACCTGCTCGCTTAAGTTAGCAAGGTCGCTACTTAACATTCTAGAGCCTACTGAGTAAATGTAGTTTGCTGAATCTGGTTTGCCCAAATACTCTTCGCCAGTACGGCCAATCATATCAGTATTTAAATCAGCAATGGTATTGGCTACCGGAAAAACAGGATGCTCAGAGTACCACTCAGAACCCCAAAGGCCTTTTTCTTCTCCAACTACAGTCATAAATAAGATACTGCGTTTAGCACCCTTACCTGCTTTTTTGGCATCGGTAAAGGCTTTTGCCATTAATAATACACCAGTAGTACCCGATCCATCATCATCTGCTCCATTGTTTACTTTGTCTTTTGCGTTTGGATCAGTTTCTAAACCAATATGATCGTAGTGACCGGTTAAAATTAATACTTCCTTTTTTAGAACCGGATCAGACCCCTCTAAATAACCTAAAACATTTTCGCACCTAACTGATGCCTCATTTTTAGCAGCACTTGCTGAAAAAGGAACACCTACGATTTGTGAAGCAGGAGTAAGGCTTTCGGTAATTTTCTTTTGTAAATCTGCTACCGTAGTATTGGCTGATTTTAACAGATCGTTTGCTAATGCTACTGAGATTGAAATGCGTGGAATTTCGTTTTGCTTCTGAGCCTCAATAGCTGCGTTGGTTTTTACCATTACACGACCATTATTTTGAGCTTGTTTGCTATTTTCGGTAATTCTGTCTACACTTGGATCGATCAGAATGATGGCTTTAACATTATTCTCTGCAAAATATTTTGCTCTTCCTTCCAACATAGCACGGTAAGATGCCCTGTCAATTCTGGTACCTGGTTTAATGGTCGGATCGCCGCCGTTAAACATCATCACCACTTTGCCTTTAATATCAGTTCCGGCAAAATCGTTGTAATTGTCTTTTTTGATTCCATAACCAATAAATACAATCTGATCGGTAGAAAAAGTGAAACCGTTATCGCTGATTAAGCTCGGTGAAACGATATAATCTTTCTGGTATTCTTTCGGCTGACCGTTAACAGTTACATGGCTCTCTTTTAGTGTAACATTAACCAGATCGATCTTTTGGAAATAGCTGCCATTTACAGGTGCTTTTAGACCTAAAGATTTGAAATAGTCGCGGATATAATCTGCTGCCATCCAGGCACCTTTAGTACCTGTTTCGCGGCCTTCATATTCATCAGAAGCCAAAACTGAAAGGTGCTTGTAAGCATTTTCCGGACTAATCGCCTTGCTGAATTTTATCGCATCCTTATTCGGTATAAGGGGCTTTATCTGGCTAAAGCAACTTGCGGAAACAAGTGATACCAAACTAAGGGTTAAAAACTTTTTGTTCATTATGATAATAGTTAGTTGAGTTTGTTGTTAACACGAAATTTTTTCAACCCTGTTCTGGTGGCGACCACCTTCAAATTCAGTAGCTAAAAAAGTTGTCGTTATTTCTTTTGCCAGTTCTTCCGAAACAAATCTGGCAGGGATACATAAAACGTTTGCGTTATTGTGCTTGCGGACCAAAGAAGCTACCTCATTTTCCCAGCATAAACCAGCCCTGACGTGCTGGTGTTTATTGGCCGTGATGGCTACTCCATTTGCCGATCCACAAAGCAAGATACCGTATGTAAAATCACCATTTTCTACCGCTTCGGCAACAGGATGAGCAAAATCTGGATAATCAACTGAACTTTCAGAATAGGTGCCAAAATCTTTTACCTCGTAATCCTGTAAAAAATCTTTTAATATTTCTTTGTATTCGAATCCGGCATGATCCGCGCCAATGGCAATTTTTATTTTTGTACCAGACATTGTCAAATTTATAGAGAATTATGAATTCTGTTCGTAATGTTTTTGTTAGTTAGCGTAGAAAGCAGCATCAGCCTTTTTCTTCTTTTTTTCGATGTAGGCCGATACAAAAATACTCAGCTCATAAAGTAAGAACAATGGCGTAGCTACAATCAGCATCGTCATAATATCAGGTGTTGGCGTAACAATAGCGGCAATGATTAAGATAATAACTGCGGCATACCTTCTGCTCGATCTCATTAGTTTCGGTGTCATCAACCCAAGTTTCGACAGGATGAAAATAATAACCGGAAGTTCGAAGATAATTCCGGTGCCTAAAGTTAAAGTTGCCACAGATGATAGATACGAATCGACGGTAAATGTGTTTTTAATTTCGGCACTCACAGTATATCCTGTTAAAAAGTTAACCGATAATGGGCATACTACAAAGTACCCGAAAAAGATACCGATAATGAAAAGTACCGATGCAAAGAATACAAAGCCACTTGCAGATTTACGTTCGTTCTCATGCAGTGCTGGTTTGATAAAACGCCATATTTCCCATAATAAATACGGGAAACCAACAACAATACCACACATTACACAAACATTTAACTGCAGGTTAAACTGACCTGCCATTTCTGTATTGATGATTTCACCATTAATTTTGGTGATACACATATCCTTGCCTAAGGAAGGAAAGTGCTCTACCAGTTTACACATCATGCGATAGGTCCAAAAATCTGGTTTTTTAGGCCCGAAAATAATTTTATCAAGGATTTCCTCGTTGAAATAAAAAGCGATACCGGTAAAAACGGCAATGGCAATTACGGCTCTGATTAAATGTTTACGGAGAACATCCAGGTGATCAAAAAAAGACATCTCTGCCTCTAATGTGGTGCTCTTTTGTCCGATAGCTTTTGTAAGTAGATTTTTTTTAGTGTCGCTCATGTTGAAAACAAAAATACCATTCTATTTGAATAGAATGGTATTTACGTGTTAAATATAGAAATAGTTTATATTATTATGAGAAATGCTTTAATATATTATGTAGATCAATATGTTAATTATTTATAATGTCCTCTTAGGGAGTGAATTTTAATAACTTGCTCAACTTCCATAACCTGATAGATAATTCTGTGCTCTGAATTTATCCTCCTCGACCACATCCCTGAAAAATCATATTTAAGTTGTTCAGGTTTTCCGATACCCTTAAACGGGGATTCTAGTATGGCAATAAGAAGAGATTCTATTTTCTTTTGAATAGCGATATTGCCACTTTTTTTCCAGTAACTTAGGTCTTCTTTGGCTATCTCATCAAAAGCTATTTCCATAAATCATCTATAGCTATCTTAGTAAATTTTCCCTCTTTAAAGTTTTGCTCTGATTTTTTTATTTTAGCAACAAATTCGGGATTGTAAGGCTTATCCTCTTTTTCAAAAGAAATCTTCATGGCTTTTAAAACCTGCTTTACGGCATTTAATTGAGCCTTGTTTTCCGGATGTACAATTAATGTTTCCATAATTCAAATTTACTGAAATAATTCTTAAATTTTTAATAAAGAAAAATCCCATTCTGTTTTACCAAAATGGGATTTAAATTTTTATAATCGTTTATATTATTCCGTAAATTCAAACGTTTCCATAAACTTAGTGGTGAAGTTTCCTGCCCTGAAGTTAGGATCTTTCATCAATTGTAAGTGGAAAGGAATGGTAGTTTTAATACCTTCAATTACGAATTCGCTCAAAGCACGCTCCATGGTACAGATGGCTTCTTCACGTGTTTGCGCTACGCAGATTAATTTTGCAATCATCGAATCGTAGTTGGAAGGAATTGAATAACCTGCATACACGTGGGTATCTACACGAACACCATGCCCGCCCGGAGAATGGAAATTAGTGATTCTACCAGGTGAAGGACGGAAGTTATTCGCAGGATCTTCTGCATTGATACGACATTCAATGGCATGCATCTCCGGCGTATAGTTTTTGCCCGAAATCGGAATTCCGGCAGCTACTTTAATCTGTTCTTTAATTAGATCGAAGTTGATCACCTCTTCGGTAACCGGGTGCTCTACCTGGATACGGGTGTTCATTTCCATAAAATAGAAGTTGCGGTGTTTATCAACCAGGAATTCGATTGTACCTGCACCTTCGTAGTTTACGGCCATTGCACCTTTAATCGCAGCTTCACCCATTCTTTCACGAAGTTCTTCGGTCATAAACGGAGATGGAGATTCTTCTACCAATTTCTGGTGACGGCGTTGAATGGAACAATCGCGTTCTGATAAGTGACATGCTTTACCAAACTGATCTCCGATGATCTGGATTTCAATGTGACGTGGATCTTCAATGTATTTTTCTAAATATAAGCCATCGTTACCAAATGCCGCACCAGATTCCTGACGCGCACTGTCCCAGGCATTTTCGAAATCTTCATCTTTCCAGACTACACGCATACCGCGTCCACCACCACCGGCAGTTGCTTTTAGAATTACAGGGTAGCCCATTTCATTGGCAATTGCAATACCTTCTTTAACGCTGGTAAGCAAACCTTCCGATCCTGGAATAGTTGGAACACCCGCGATTTTCATGGTTTCTTTTGCTGAGGCTTTATCGCCCATGCCATTGATCTGCTCTGGGGTAGCACCAATAAATTTGATGTTGTATTCGCGGCATATATTAGAAAACTTAGCGTTTTCAGATAAGAAACCGTAACCTGGGTGTATGGCATCGGCATTAGTTAATTCTGCAGCCGAGATAATATTTGGGATATTTAAATAAGAATCTTTACTGGGTGGGGGCCCAATACAAACAGCCTCATCAGCAAAACGTACGTGTAAACTCTCGCGATCTGCAGTAGAGTAAACAGCAACCGTTTTGATGCCCATTTCCTTACAGGTACGGATAATTCGCAAAGCGATTTCACCCCTGTTGGCAATTAGTATTTTTTTAAACATAATTTTTAATTTAGGATTACACAGATTTAAACGATTACACCGGTTTAACGGTATGATCAAAAATCTGCGAAATCAAATTAATCTGTGAAATCAGCTTCTAAATAGGTTCTACTAAAAATAACGGTTGATCATATTCTACAGGTGATGCATTATCAACTAATATTTTAACTATACGGCCTGAAACTTCACTTTCAATCTCGTTAAATAGTTTCATTGCCTCTATAATACAAACTACTTTACCTGTGCTAACCTCATCGCCAACGTTAACAAACATCGGTTTTTCCGGACTAGCTGAACGATAGAAGGTACCGATCATTGGCGATTTAATAGTAATGTATTTTGAAGTGTCATCTGCAACTGGTACAGCAGGTGTTGCTGCATTTGGTGCAGTAGGAGCTGTGGCAACAGGGGCAGCAGCCTGTACAAGCGGAGCCTGTGGCACGGTAGCATGCACAACTGTTGGTGCTTGGTTTGTTTTGATCGTGATTTTGAAGTTTTCTTGCTCAATAGCAACTTCATTTACTCCAGAACGAGAAACAAATTTAATCAGTTCCTGTATTTGTTTGATATCCATTTTTTAGGCTAGTTATGTAAAAAATAGTGTTTATTGAATTAACTAAGTTATACTTTTTTTGTTTTATATTTTTATCCGGGCAGTACCTTACTTCTGACTCCCGACTAAAGACTTCTGACTATTTTGTGTCGTACGCCCATTTAAGGTATACCGAACCCCAGGTAAAGCCACCACCGAATGCAGCTAAAACGATGTTGTCACCTTTTTTCAATCTGCTTTCCCATTCCCATAAGCATAACGGAATGGTTCCGTTGGTTGTATTGCCATAACGTTCGATGTTGATCATTACCTTATCGGTAGTAACCCCCATACGGTTTGCAGTAGCATCGATAATGCGTTTATTGGCTTGGTGAGGCACTAACCAGGCAACATCATCAGCAGTTAAGCTGTTGCGTTCCATAATTTCGGCAGCAACATCAGCCATATTGGTTACGGCAAATTTAAATACTGTTGGGCCTTCCTGGTGTGCGAAATGCTCCCTGGCATCAATAGTTTCGTGGGTTGCAGGTTTAACTGAACCACCAGCCTTCATGCCTAAGAAATCTCTTCCGGAACCATCTGTTCTTAAAATAGAATCCTGGATGCCAAATCCTTCTTCATTTGGTTCTAGTAAGGCACAGCCACAACCATCGCCAAAAATGATGCAGGTTGTACGGTCTTCATAGTTAATGATTGACGACATTTTATCACCGCCAACTACTAAAACTTTTTTGTGTCTTCCTGATTCGATAAATGATGCACCTGTAGAAAGTCCGAAAATAAAGCCAGAACAAGCGGCTTGTAAATCGTAACCCCATGCATTTTTAGCTCCGATTTTATCTGCTAAAACGTTTGCTGTAGCAGGGAAAGTAAAATCTGGAGTAGTAGTGCAAAAGATAATCAGTTCAATTTCACTTGCATCAATTCCTCTCTTTTTAAGTAAACCGTTTACAGCATGAACCGCCATATCGGAAGTACCTAAACCTTCTCCCTTTAAAATTCTACGTTCTTTAATTCCCGTTCTGCTGGTAATCCATTCATCCGAAGTGTCAACAATGGTTTCTAACTCTGCGTTTGTAAGCACATAGTCGGGGACGTAACCATTTACTGCTGTAATAGCAGCGTGAATTTTACTCATTTTAAGAATTTTAATAAATTATTTAAATGCCATTCTAATTTTTTCTACCAACCCGGTAGTAATCATTTCCCTGGATTGGAGAACCATATTTTTAACAGCTAGCGGACTGGAAATTCCGTGTCCGATAACAACTGGAGCGTTAACCCCTAAAACCGGACTTCCACCGTACTGTTCATAATTAAAACGATCGAAGAATTCATCTTTAAGTCCTTTTTTGATGGTAAGTACGTAAAACGATTCTGCTAATTTAAGCATTACATTTCCGGTAAAGCCATCGCAAACAATTACATCCGCTTTTTCATTAAATAAATCCCTTCCTTCCACATTACCCACAAAGTTGAACAGGTTGCTTTCTTTCATTAACGGAAAAGTAGCCATGCTAAGCATGTTTCCTTTTTCATCTTCTTCACCAATGTTCATTAAGGCAACCTTAGGATCGTTAATCTGCAAAAGATTTTCTGCATATAAACTGCCCAGAACGCCAAATTGTAATAAAATATCGGGTTTACAGTCGGCATTTGCACCTACATCTAAGAGTAAGCCTGTGCCGCCTTTAATTTTTGGAAGAATTGTACATAAACAAGGGCGGATGATGCCCGGGATGGTTTTAACGCTAAATACAGCGCCAACCAACATGGCTCCAGAGTTACCTGCACTTGCAAAAGAATCGATTTTACCTTCTTTTAAAAGGTTAAAACCAACTGCTATGCTCGAATTCGGTTTCTGAACGATTGCTTTGGTGGGATGTTCGCCCATACCAATTACTTCATCAGTATGAACGTATTCAAAATGATCTGGATTAAAACCTTCTTCTGCAAGGATGGGTTTAATCTGTTCGGTATCGCCAATAAGAACTAAATGCTCTCCAGCGTTAAGCGATTGATGAGCAGCTATTGCTCCCAAAACAATTGCTTTGGGAGCATAGTCTCCGCCCATTATGTCGAGGCCTATTTTCATAGAAAAAATCTGTTTGTGTTAAGTCAGGTGTAATCCTGAATTTTTCAGTTGACTAAGGTATGACTAAAGCCGCTGAAAACACAAACAATTTTTTAAGAAAATTACCCTATCTGAGTATTTTCGATAACCAGTTTGCCGTTGTAGTATAAGTTACCATCAACGTTGTAAGCACGGTGAGGTACGTGGATAGCACCTGTTGCCGAGCATGTTGCTAAAGAAGGAGTAACAGCTTTATAGTGCGTTCTTCTTTTATTTTTTCTCTGTTTCGAGATCTTCCGTTTTGGATGTGCCATTGCTGTATAATCTAATTATTTTTTTAACTTATTAAGGGCTTCCCAACGTGGGTCGCTTGTTTGTTCATTTTCTTCAGCCTGCTTTTGGATAGATAACTGATTTAAGCGGTCAATCATTTCCTGATCGCAATCTTTACCTGCCTGCTCGCAGTTTTTGATATAAGGTACCGCTACGTTAATCATCTCGTATAAAGGCCCCGATATATCAATCTCGGTGTCTTTTCGGCTTAATGAGATAATTTCTTCATCATCACTTTCCAGTTCATCTTCAGCAAACTTTACAATCTGCCTTTCGTAAAGGTTTACCGGGTAAGCAAATTCTGATAAACATTTATCGCAATCTAAATTTACGGTACCAATAACTTTGAATTTTAGGATCAACATGGTCTCTTGTTTCTCAAGTTCCAGGTCTACCTTTAAATTTCCACTTTTGATTAGCGAGTACTCAAATGCATTAAAAAAGGTGTCATCAAGCTCATAATCAAACTGATGAGATCCCAATTTTAATCCGGTAAACGGTAATGAAAATTGTTTTAGTGGGTTCAAAGTACTGTAAAATTTTAGCCTGCAAATGTAGGGATAAAATAATTAGATTAAAAATGTTTTTTAAAAATTGTTGGCGTTAACTCTTGATTTTTAGAGCTTATAGGTTTCTCAAGGCTATAAGGTCTGCAGAATGATTAGCTGGCCAGTACCATTTCTTTATTATTCCTGCTCCATTCGCTCCACGAGCCTACATAGAGTTTAGGAATGGGCAGGCCTGCATAATCCATAGCCAAAAGGGTATGACATGCCGTAATACCCGAACCACAGTGTACAATTACATTTTCGGGCTTTACATGTGCCAGGGCTTCTTCGTATTTTTCTTTTAATATTTCAGGAGCAAGGAAAGCACCGTTTGCATCTAAGTTTTCGGTATAAGGAATATTGGCCGCTCCAGGGATATGGCCTGCAATTAAATCAATAGGTTCAGTTAAGCCTGCAAAACGATTGGCATCGCGTACGTCGATCACAATGTAGTTATCAGTTTTAGCTACTCTTTCTACTTCATTGATGTTGGATAAAGGCAATGCCCATTCTTTTACTTGGTATGGTTCAACCGATTTTGGGATCTCCACTTTATCGGTAGTCGGAAAACCTGCTTTAACAGCCGCCTGAAAGCCGCCATCAATAACCTGTACTTTTTCATGACCGATTGCTTTCAACATCCACCAGAGCCGCGCAGCTGCATTACCAGCATTTTTGTCATCGTATATAATAACATGGCTATGTTCAGTGATCCCGAGTTTTTGTAGCACATTGGAAAACTGTTCAGAAGTTGGTAATGGATGACGTCCGCCAATTGCAAAATCGCCAATGCTGGCTAAATCTTCATTTACATCGGCAAAAAGCGCTCCAGCCAAATGTTGCTCATCATACCTTGCTTTTGATCCGGCGCTGGCATCAATGATTACGATTTCATCATCCTGGTTTAACCAGGTTAATTCTTCGGGTTTTATAATTGGGGATAATTTTGTACTCATATTTGTTTTTTTGGGTTAACTGATGTTATTATAATTCCAGCAATTAATGTTGGAAGCCATAGTATGAAAGAATAATATCCAATCTTTGCTGTTATAAAGGCTATGTCGCCTCGGTACGAAAAAAGTACTGCACAGAAAATCCCCATTAACACACTTACAATAATTAATATAATTCCTGTTAGTCGCATTTAGATTGTTTTTTTAGCAAAGCCCATAGCCCGAAAACTGGTCCAATTGCAAGCACCATATAAAGATATTGAATATTAATCTGTTTTGATAGTAGATTAAGTGACTGGATACTAATGATCGTGATGGCAAAGCCGATGCAATTAACCAAAGTTAATGAAGTCCCTCTCAAACTTTCGGGTGCGTGTTTGGCAATTAAGGAAGAAAATAGTGGCGAATCGGCCGTGCCGGATAAACCCCAGCAGAATAAGAATATCAAAAAAGAATAGACTGAGCAGCTAAATAGAAAAACAGGAGAGAGCAAGCAACATAAGCCCGATATTGTTAAGGCGATAGTGGCAATCCGTTTTGCGCCAAATTTTTGTGAAAGCAAACCGCCAATCATGCAAGATAAACCTCCTGATGCGATAATTAGGAACGAAAACAGCGGTATATTTAAAGTTGTATGTACATGTTTAGTGTTGTAAAGCAGTAGCATGCCGGGTAAAAAAGCCCAAAAGGTATAAAGTTCCCACATGTGTCCGAAATAGCCGAAAGCGGCGGACCGAAAACCTGGATTTTTAAAGCCATCGAAACAAGAGCGGAAATTGAATTTTTGTCCGGCAGTTCTAAATGGACCGTTTGGTACCAGCCATAAAATGCAAAGCGCACCAATTAGAGATAAACCCGAAGTAGCGAAGATTACATATTGCCATTTAAAATTTCCTGTGAATGTCTTTAGGAGATGTGGAAAGGCTGTGCCTAAAACCAACGCACCTACTAAAAAGCCCAGCGATTTGCCGAGGCCGTCTTTAAAGTAATCGGATGCTATTTTCATGCCGACAGGATAAATCCCAGCTAACATAAAGCCAGTTAAAAAACGAAAAAGCAATAATAAATGGACATTAGATAATTCAAGACAGATGGCCAGATTAAACAATGCGGCTGCAATTCCACAGATAAAGAAAACTTTTGAGGGTGAAAAGACATCTGAAATGGCAAAAAATGCGAAGACTAAAGTGCCGCTGATAAAACCGAACTGCACCATGCTGGTGAGGTTAGCCAAAAGGTTCGCTTCGGTAGGGAAGTTTTTAACGATATCGGGTACTACAGCATTGCCTGCAAACCATAAAGAAGTGCAGAGAAACTGCGCAATAACGATTGTTGGGAGAATATGATTGCTTGCTTTTACGCTTTTCATTTTTTAGTTTACAGCACAATTTTGACTAAAATAAACCTGATAGAAGTGGAAATCTTTTTTGTTGCTGTGCTTCGACAAGCTCAGCATGACAATCACAAAAAGATTGGAACGGATAGCAGGGCTTTCAGAACCGATGGAACACAAGGCCTTGCTTTGAAAAAAAAATGTTGACCACCTAAGCCACCTTAGTACATCTGAGTTTAATGCATCTTTGGTCTTTCAGCCTTAGTCTTTCTGCCTTCTACCTTAAGATGCATCATCCTTAATGTCAAATTGAGTTTCAACCACTTTTCCACCTGTGCGTAGTTGGTTGCCCAGCATTTCCTCTTGCTCGCGGCGGTTTTTTACAATGTGAATGGCTGAAAATAAAGCTTCGGTAAAGGAAGTCGAATCAGCTAAATTTTTTCCTGCAATATCATAACCTGTTCCATGATCGGGAGAGGTGCGGACGAAGTTTAAACCAGCGGTATAATTTACGCCATTATGGAAAGCTAATGTTTTAAAAGGAATTAAACCCTGATCGTGGTACATAGCCAAAACAGCATCAAACTGTTTGTAGCTACCATTACCGAAAAAGCCATCAGCAGGGTATGGACCAAAACATACAATGCCTTTGTCGTAAGCTTCCTGGATGGCTGGCGTAATAATTTCAGCCTCTTCGGTACCCAATAAACCATTATCGCTGGCATGTGGATTTAAGCCCAAAACAGCAATTTTCGGTTTTTCGATCCAGAAGTCTTTTTTTAAACTTTCGTTAATCAGTTTTAACTTATTTACGATTTTATCTTTCGTAATTGCCGCCGGAACATCTTTCACCGGAATATGACCTGTTACAACACCTACCCGTAGATTTTCGCTGATCAAAAACATCAGCACATCTTTACTTCCGCTTTTTTCCTGTAGATATTCGGTATGGCCGGGAAAAGCAAAAGTATCTGATTGAATATTATGTTTGTTAATTGGAGCAGTAACTAAAGCATCAATATCACCGTTTACCAGATCGGCTGTTGCACGCTCTAGTGATACCAAGGCATATTTTCCACCCGTTGCCGTAACCTGACCCAATTCGATTTTTACATCTTCTTCCCAGCAATTGATCATGTTCGCCTTTTTTGGCAGTGCCTGGTTGGCATGGTTAACTACATTAAAACTGAAATCACCCAAATTATTCGCTTTTCTGTGAAAAGATGAAACCTTGGTATGGCCATAAACGATTGGAGTGCAATAATTTAAAATAGCAGGATTGGATAATGTTTTAATGATTACCTCTAAACCTATGCCGTTTACGTCGCCTATACTGATACCAATTTTAAGTTTATCGCTCATAATTACTGGAAAATTTTAGCGCAAATTACTGATTTTCGTTTAAAGACTTTAAAAAAAATGAAACCTCAGAGAACAGAGATTGATTCGCAAAGAAATAATAAGTCTATCTTTGCGTTCATAGCGCCGAATCTTAGCACCCCTTTGCGGTTAAAATATTCGATTAATTTTAAGGTATGAGTTTAGTAAAAGCGAAAAAACATTTAGGACAACATTTTTTAACCGATAAAGGCATTGCCAACCGCATTGTAGAGGCTTTGGTAAATACCAATAAATATAATCAGGTTTTAGAGGTTGGGCCGGGAATGGGAATCTTATCTGATTTTTTGCTGCAGCGTACAGACCTGGAAACCTATCTTATCGATATAGATACAGAATCTTTCCATTTTTTAAATGAAAAATACCCCCAGCTTGGCGATAGGTTGATTAATGGCGATTTTCTGAAACTTGATTTCGATGCTATTTTTCCTGGCCAGTTCGCCATTATCGGTAACTTTCCATATAATATCTCATCACAGATTTTATTTAAAATATTAGATAACCGCCACAAGGTTGTAGAAATGGTTGGGATGTTTCAAAAAGAAGTTGCGCAGCGTTGTGCCTCGCCTGCAGGAACCAAAGACTATGGAATTTTGAGTGTGCTTCTTCAAGCCTATTATAAAATTGAATACCTGTTTACGGTTAAGCCGGGTACATTTAATCCGCCACCAAAAGTGCATTCGGCTGTGATCCGTTTAACCAGAAATGACGTGGAAACTTTAGATTGCGATGAAAAATTATTCTGGCGGGTGGTTAAGGCAGGTTTCAACCAACGGAGAAAAACCTTGCGTAATGCGGTTTCAGCAGTGATGCCAAAGGATAAAATGGACGATCATATCTACTTCGAGAAACGTGCCGAGCAGCTAACTGTTGCAGATTTTGTGGCACTAACACAACATCTGAGTAAGTTGATGGAGGCTTAGCGATTTTTTTGTCATGCTGAGGCACGAAGCATCTGTTTCATCGGATGCAGATGCTTCGTGCCTCAGCATGACAGGAGTGAAAAAATATCACTGTAATCCTAAAATCTTTGCAATCATTCACAAAACGATTCTTGCAAATCCGTGATTATTTTCATTGAATTTCTCCTTTCCTTTGCGACATAATTTTAAACATCATGGTTAATTACAGCGAAATTTTCAGCGAGCAAGGAATGGATTATCAAACCTACCGTGAACTGATTGATCAACTTCTGTTAGAGGGAAAGGCAACTGGCGACGTAACTTACGATTTGCACTACACTAAAATGAATGTGCAGCGCATGAGCCGGGTGGATAAAACGATCAGCTTAAATGATGAGTTGGTATCAACTATTGAACATCTTCAAGAAAATTATAAATTTCTGGTGATTACCGAAGGCTGGTGTGGCGATGCTGCACAAATTGTTCCGGTGTTTAATAAAATCGCAACTGCATCGTTGGGTAAAATAGATTTGAAATTTGTGCTTAGAGATAAAAATCTGCCTTTAATCGATGCACATTTAACCAATGGTGGAAGGGCTATCCCGGTTTTAATTGTATTGAATGAATCAGCAGATCAAGTTTTAGCAACCTGGGGGCCAAGACCACAAATTTTACAGGAACTTTTAAAAGAATGGAGAAAAGAAAGTACTGAAATGCCAGTTTTAGCAGAAAAACTTCATGGCTGGTACGCTAAAGATAAAACGCAAACCACACAGGCTGGGTTAAATGAGCTTTTAAAAGGATTGGAGAGTTAATTTTGTGGAATAGTCTTCATCTCGACTGAAACGCAGTGAAATGGAGAGATCTGCCTAGATAGATTTAGCTTCGCTGAGCACTCCGTGGTTCTCGACTGCGTTACCGATGTAAAATCGGTACAGGTAGCACTCCGCTCGAAATGACAATATTGCGAGAATAATTCTCGGGAGTAATCTTTTAATCAACAGAAACAGTTAATCCTTCTTGTTGTAAAATTTTACGGTATACTTCCATCTCTGTAAATGATCCTTCTAAAACAGGGCATTTACCTTCATTATGCACTTTCCATGCAATTTTTTCGGCCTGCGATTCGTTATAATCCAGGTATTTCATCATGCAGTAAATCACATGATCAAAGGTATTGATATCATCATTCCACAAAATAAGGCGGTGTACGGTTTTTAGGGAAGTTAAAATTTCTTCGAGCGTAAAGGTCTCTTCTTTGGTTTCTGTAGACATGGTGCAAAAATAACTATTTTTATGTAAGATATAATAGTTTTAATGTAAGATGGAATAGGTAAAATAGATGAGGTGCAGTAACATAAGTCTATACAACATCTTACATCGTACATTTTACATATCTTCCATCTCTTTTAATACATTTGTTAACCAAATTTATAAAAAACACGAGCATGCACCAGTCTAAAATTGCGGGAATAGGTTACTACGTTCCTAAAAATGTATATACCAACGATGATTTAAGCCGTTTTATGGATACCAATGATGCGTGGATCCAGGAGCGTACGGGAATTAAAGAGCGCCGTTTTGCCGATCGCAATGAGGAAACCACCACTACAATGGGCATTGAAGCCGCCAAAATTGCAATCGAAAGGGCTGGGATTACCGCTAAAGATGTCGATTTTATCGTTTTTGCTACCCTTAGTCCAGATTACTATTTCCCAGGTTGTGGCGTATTGTTGCAACGCGAAATGGGCATGGGTGAGATCGGTGCTTTAGATATCCGAAATCAATGTTCTGGCTTTGTATATGCCCTTTCGGTGGCCGATCAGTTTGTAAAAACTGGCATGTATAAAAATGTTTTGGTAGTGGGAAGCGAGAAACACTCATTTGCGATGGATTTCGAAACCCGGAGCCGTAATGTATCAGTAATTTTTGGCGATGGTGCTGGTGCAGTAGTGTTACAGCCTACAGATGAGCCGGGAAAAGGGATTTTAAGTACACATTTACATAGCGATGGTGCCGATGCCGAAATTTTGGCCATGTATTATCCAGGTTCTCATGCCAATAAATGGTTAAAAGATAAACCTGCTTACCCAGAGCAGGAATTGGGTGGGTTATTTATGACGCAGGAAATTTTAGAAAGTGGTGCCGCGTTACCTTATATGGATGGTCCGGCAGTTTTCAAAAAAGCGGTAGTGAAATTTCCCGAGGTAATTAAAGAGGCTTTGGCTGCTAATCATTTAACTGAAAAAGATATTGATATGCTGGTGCCACACCAGGCAAACTTACGTATCAGTCAATACGTGCAACAGTTATTGGGTTTAAACGATGATCAGGTTTTTAATAATATCCAAAAATATGGCAATACTACGGCAGCTTCCGTGCCTATTGCTTTATGCGAAGCCTGGGAAGCTGGTAAAATTAAAGATGGAGATTTGGTATGCCTCGCTGCATTCGGATCGGGCTTTACCTGGGCTAGTGCGCTGATTAGGTGGTAACTCATAGGTTCGTCATTTCAAGCAAAGAGCAACGAAGTCGAGAAATATGGCCTTTGATATGACCTAAACACTTTATTTACCACTAAGAAGTTAAGAACATTAAGGTTTTATCACATTTTCTTAACTTCTTAATAATAAAAACAATCTATTGTGCTTTAGGCTTAATAAAATCTCCTAAATAACTGCATTCTCCTGCTGCAATAGCGTAAAAAGGCGTTTTGTTGTAGTTAAGTCTTAATTCTTTGAGATAAGGGTTATTATAATTGGCCTTGATAAAGTTTTTCCATTTTACATCGGTTTTATCGTAATAATAAAACGATAATGGATTCGCATTCATAATAATCTGCTTTTGCAAACATTTAGCCAGCATAAAAGTACATTTTGCCTTAAAATCGGCATCAGTGCTTAAGGCCCTGGCTTTTAAATACCATGCTTTTGCGGTTTGTGCTTTTTTGTAATCCCCATCGTACACATATTTCGCTGGGTTGCTGTTATCGTAAGATGACCAATCGTAACTGATCAGGAACCAGCTGTTGCCAAAATAACCTGTCTGATAAACGGCATTGGCCATTTTGTAATAATAAAGCGCAGCATTCTTTTTATCGCTCACCGTTAACTTCTGCAAGCGGAGCATTTCTGCAGCAAAAGCCTTTTTGGTAATAGACGCTTTGGCTGTTACATATTTTTTAGGGAAATCGTTAATGGTCTCAATAAAAGGATTGGCATATAATTTAGCATTGGCTTCATCTGCATACCAATTATCTGGATTAAAATATTTGTAGCCTGCTGAAACTTTTGCAAACATTTGTACAGCTTTATCATATTGATGCGTACGCAGATAAGTAGTGCCATAAAGCTCATAAAAATCATCGTTTTTAAGTTGATTTAAAGCCGAAGCCAATAAACCGGTAACATCATTGCCTGATGCCTTTGTCTTATAAACGGCTAAACCCTGCATACTTTTCGGACTTAAATTTTTCTGCCAAAAAGCGATACTCTGGTAGCTCATATTCTGGAAAAGAGAGTTCTCTTTCATGGTTTTAAATGTTAGATCACCTTTAACCATTGCTAGTGCTGCTTTTGCCGTATCGCCCATGTTCAAATAAGCTGGTGCCAATATTTGTTGGTAGAAATTCCTGGTGGTTCTGCTAAAGCGCTTTTCAGCCTGATCGCTATCGTAATACTGTCCGTTTGACTGATTTTTATTTTCTGCGAAACGTTTTTCGTCCAGCCATTTTAAAGTAGGCAATAGGTCATTTTCGTTAAAAGGATTGCCTTTTTTGATGTTTTTAGCCTTAATTAATAAATCGGTAATGCGATATTGGTCGCGCAATCTTTCTGGTAATTTATCAGGTTTTAATAGCGCAAGGTAATTTGAAGCCATGAAATCTTTATTCTCCATCCACGATAAGTAGGCAGCTGTTAATGTACCCAATTCTGGCTGTGGATATTTCTTCTCCGTGGCCAGTTTTACGGCAAAATTCCTGATTTCATTCAGGTGTTTTAGATTAACTGTTTTTAAACTGTCCTTATACTTAGGATTGCCGTTATCAGAAAAGTAATAATTGTAACCAATTTTGGCGATGTCGTTCGCTTCGATAAGGTCTTGTTCCAATTTATTTACTTCGCGCACCAGTAATGTTCCGTTCAGCTGACTTTTAGGTTCATACTGATAAACTTTATTTAAACTTTCCATACCCGAATCGGAATTTCCGAAACCATTTATTGCCCAGATATTCGCTTTTTCATTATTGGTTTTAGCATATTTTAAGGCCCCGTTAACAGGAGTGCTGTTGTAGTAATAGTTTTTATAAGCTTGCACCCTCCGTTCCGGATTGCTTGCAAAAACTTTTGAAAATAAAAAGGCAGATTCTTCGGGATTTCCCAACCTGCGGGTAGATCCGGCATATAATGCCAATGCCCAGCCTTTGGCCGCACTATTTACCTTGCTGTTTCTAATGTATTTATCGTAAGTTGATTTACTTTCGGCATGGTAACCGGCAAAGTGGAACATCCGCTCAGCCTGATAAGCATAACGTAATTTCAGAAAATCATTCTTTTCAGCTTCTGTTAATTGTAATGCTTCTTTAGCTTTTGAGCCCATTGCTGTAGTATCGCGTGGTTTTGGATCCCAAAGACTAAAATCTACATTGGCCAGGGGTTCGCAGCTCTTAGCAAACAGGTAATATTTTAAAGATTCTTTACGTTTGCTTAAAGCCTGCATAAAGCTGTTCTGCTGTAAACTGTCTGGCAATTGCGAAAGGTTGCCATCAAAATTAACCAGTTTTACACCGGTAGCGCTATCGGTTTTGTACATTACTTTTAGCACATCCTCCTTTTTAACATTGAGGTATTTCGCCCATTCGCGGCTGTTAATGTCAGGCTCACTTTCAATATCGGTTTCACTGTTGAGGTAAACCATTTGATTATAAGCAAATGGCGAATATTCATCTCCTTCTATATTGTTATGGAAATAGGAAATGTAATCGTAGGGATCTATCTCACCTCCACAGGCAAGATTCACGGCAATTTCGCCGAAAAAAGTAATCAGAAATACACTAAAAATTAGCGATAACTTTTTGAAGGTTTTCATTGGTAAAATGTTTTAATAGGTCGGTGTCTAAATGGTAGAAAACGAGATTCCGCTCTCTTGGGGCTAAAGATCGGGATAAAAATTTAGAGGTAACAAGTAAATCTTCAGGAGAAATTTGCTCCCATCTTACTATATCGTCTTTTTTTAATCCAGCGGCAGGGTAATCAACCAAAAGATCGTAAAGGATGGAATTTTCCTTTCGCTTAAAAAGTTTTTTGTCGTCGATCTGAATTTTACTGATCCGTTTAGAAATACCCGCATATTGCCCGTTCCTGAATACCACCGCCCATTCGAAAATAGGCAGAGCTACATCAAGCGGCAATGGATATTGTGATAAATAATCTTTTAGGTAAAGATCCATTTCGTGTTGGTCCAATATGGAGTTTTGCTCGCCATATTTACGCAGGTTGCCCATGTTGTAGCACATTAAAATAGCCTTTTCTACTGGCGGTACACCACTTGATACAATGTTTTTAACCTGATGAAGGCGCAAGGTTACCGAAATGGTTTTTCCCTTTAAAAGCGGTCTTGCCTTTAACTGTTCGAGGAATTTAAAATACCTGTTCCTGGTGCCTTTAGTCCAATCGCAATCGATCTGAAGTTCGTGGTAATTTTGTTTTCCGGCCTGTTTTACTTTAGCCTCTACAAATTTGGCAATGCGATCGGCCATCACCACAGTCTGCATGGTGTCAATTTTGTTAAAAACCTGGTTAACAATAAACACTACAGGTATAATATTGGTGTGTTTGGGGATTGAATCCGAGAATTTAATTGGCGAAACAGGTACGGGCAGTTGCAGATCGGGATTAAAATCTACATCCATGATCCGCACATACAAAGAGTTGGATTTAAACTGATCCAGATAAGCGGTTTCTTCTTTTTTATTCTGGTAATCCGTCTTCCAATAATAAAAAGTAGGATGCACGATTGATTTTTGCTTACAACCAAGGAAGAGAAATACAAAAATCACTAAAATACTTATCTTGCGCATAATAATTTTATTGGGCAAAAGTAGTATAAAATGCGGGCAGTTTTACAAAGAGTTACACAGGCGAGTTGCACTGTTGATGGTGAAGTAACAGGAGTTATTGAAGGCGGATTTTTGGTGTTACTAGGTATTGAAGACGCTGATCAGGTAGAGGACCTGGACTGGTTGGCACAGAAAATTATCGGGATGCGTGTTTTTGGCGATGAAAATGGAATGATGAATAAGGCACTTGCTGATGTAGGTGGAGATATTTTGCTGATTAGCCAGTTTACTTTATTTGCATCTACTAAAAAAGGAAACCGTCCGGGTTTTAAGAGGGCGGCACGACCAGATGTGGCGATTCCACTTTACGAGAAAATGATAGAAAAGCTGTCTGCTTTATTGGGCAGACAAGTAAAAACGGGAATTTTTGGGGCTGATATGAAAATAGCACTTTTAAACGATGGACCTGTTACGATTCTAATTGATACAAAAGATAAGGAATAATTAAAATTTGAACAGTAGTGGCGTAACTTATTAAGTCTTGAATGGTCAGAAAACAATATTAATTTATCCCAAACTTTTAACCTAAGCTTATATGAAAGATAAAAATCCGAACCGTTTAACTGAATATGGTTTTTTGGTATTTTTTTTAGGGCTAAAACTAATTTTATCTTTTGTATTGGTTAATTCGGTTTATGAATTACAACGCGACGAGTTTCTCCATTTAGACCAGGCCAATCACCTGGCTGCAGGTTTTACTTCAGTTCCACCTTTAACCTCGCTATTTTCGTGGCTGATTAAAGCTTTTGGAAATGGTATTTTTATGGTAAGGATTATACCTGCATTATTGGGAGCCATAACCATACTGTATTGCTGGAAAATCGTCGATTTTTTGAAAGGGAACTTATTGGCCAAATGTTTGGTTGCCGTAGCCTGTATATGTTCTTCTTTGCTGAGGCTAAATACCCTTTATCAGCCCAACTCCTTCGATGTTTTAGCCTGGACAGCCATATTTTATTATTTACTGAGATATTTTGATCAAAAAGAGGCTAAATATCTATATGCTTTTGCCATTTTTGTGGCTTTAGGCTTTTTAAACAAATACAATGTTCTGTTTCTGATCATTGGTTTGTTGCCAGCCATAATTCTTACCCCAAATAGAAAAATATTCACCGATAAACACCTTTATCTATCTATATTACTGGTCGTTTTAATCATTTCGCCTAATGTAATCTGGCAAATTGACAATCATTTCCCAGTGCTTAAACACATGAAACTTTTGCGGGCAACACAATTGGTGCATGTAAACCGGATCGATTTTTTCATCGGGCAGGTTCTCTTTTTTATCAGTTCAATTTTTATCCTTTTAGCGGGGATCGGCAGTTTGATTTTTTATAAAGATTTCAGGAAATACAGCTGGATTATTTTGACCTACATTATTACCCTAATCGTATTTAGCTATTTTAAAGCAAAAGATTATTATGCCTTAGGTTTATATCCGGTTTTACTGGCTTTTGGTGCGGTTTATTTAAGTCGGGTTTTAGCGAAGAAATATATACTATCGGGCTTGCTGTTCGCTTTTAATATAGGCACATTTATTTACCTTTTGCCACTTTTGATGCCGGTTTATAGTCCTGCACAAATTATTGCCCACCATAAAAGGTTCGAGCGGGTAGGCGCATTACGCTGGGAAGATGGCAAGAACCATGAGTTGCCTCAGGATTATGCGGATATGCAAGGCTGGAAAGAACTGGCAGCACTTGTTGATATTGCTTACGATAAGGTTAAAGATAAATCTACCGTATTGATACGTGCCGATGATTACGGACAGGCGGGCGCAATTAACTATTATTCGAAATATAAAAACATCAATGCAGTATCGTACAATGCCGATTACCTGTATTGGTTTAAAATGGATAAACCAATAAAAGATTTAATTTTAATTGAATGGTCTGGTGATGAAGATCCTCAAAGGAAGAGAGAGCAACCATTATTTGATAAAATTACTAAAATTGGCGAATTGAAAAATCCTTATGCCAGAGAAAAAGGTGCGGCAGTTTTTTTACTGGAAGGCGCAAAAAAAGAAGTTACCGGTATCATAAAATCAGAAATAGAAGAAGAAAAAAATGACCATTAACGAAGCACAGGAAACGGTAGACCGTTGGATTAAAACTACAGGAATCCGTTATTTTAATGAATTAACCAACACGGCCATTTTAATGGAAGAAGTTGGGGAGGTTGCACGGATTATGGCCCGTAAATATGGCGAGCAGTCTTTCAAAAAAAGCGACGAAGAGGTAAACCTTGCCGATGAAATGGCCGATGTAATGTTTGTGCTGATCTGCTTGGCCAATCAAACCGGTATCAATCTGACAGAAGCCTTGGAAAAGAACCTGGAGAAAAAGAGTATCCGTGATGCAGACAGGCATAAGAATAACGAGAAGCTTAACCCCTAATCCCCTAAAGGGGAATTATATTTTGCTTGGGTCAAGCCCCCTTTAGGGGGTTGGGGGAATAAATTCCATCAAACTTCTATAGGCAACAAAACGGTTCTTAAACCTTTCGTTTAATTCAGCCTGTAAAGCTGGTGCAAATTCTTCCTGGTATTTATTGTATTGGTCGAGTGTTTCTGCTACATACTGCGTGCAATAAGTTATGCCCTCATTTGGCGAATCTACAACCTTTAATAAGCGGTTAGAAACAAACAGACCTGTTGCCATCACTTCAGGGATGTGAACATCCTGCATCCATTGTAACCATTCTTCGGCTGCTGCATCTTCGAGGATGAGCGTAACATTATATAAAAGCATATTGCAAAGGTAAATAATATATAAATGGGAAAAAATGCATGGATAACTGTTTTTATTCTTTTAAAGCTATTGTTCAATTAAATTTTTGGTATAATTCATATAGCATGATATGAAATAATACCACTCAAAAAATCGATAACTCAATGAGCAATTACATCTATATGGGTGACCTAACCGCAATTTTTGATTGTGTTTTGTGCTTTGTAATCGGTAGGGGGGATCATGGAGAAAAAAGACATTGCGTACCTGGAAAAGGTATTTTCTTATAACTTAATTAATCGACAGCACGGGGGGCAAGAATTTTAATTTTAGCCTGGATTTGCTTCATTTTGTTGTTAACCTTAACTATTATTACATTAGATGCATAAGTTAGCTGCAATATCAAAATGATTACCATTACCACATCTTCCACTATAAAAGAACTTGAAGGAATTCTTGAACTTCAAAAGCAAAACCTAAAACAGGATTTAACACCCGAACAAATTAAAGCACAAGGCTTTGTTACGGTTTCGCATTCGCTAGATGACCTGGAAAAGATGCATCGATACGAGCCTAATATTATTGCGAAGGACGGAGATACCGTAGCAGCTTACGTGCTGGGAATGACCAAGCAATCAAAAAACGATATTCCAAGGCTGGTTGAAATGTACGAAAGCTTCGATGACATTTTATACCGGGGAAAACCTGTGTCTGATTATCATTATATTGTAGTTGGGCAGGTTTGTGTAGGAAACGATTATAGGGGCAAAGGTTTATTTGATGAATGCTACAATGCCTATAAAGATTATTTTAAAAGTAGGTATGCCTTCGCCATCACTGAGATTGCGAGTATTAACCTGCGATCTATGAATGCACATAATCGTATCGGCTTCGAAGTAATACATAATTATACCGACAGTAGCGGTGTAGAATGGAATGTGGTAGTTTGGGATTGGGATGATTTTAATTAGTATCTTCATCCTAAAGCTTTATTCAAACAATGATGACCACTGATTTTGTAACCTTCCAAAGATTTAATGATAAAGCAGCAGCTTTAGGAATAGCAGAAACATTTAGAGAAAATGGGATTGAGTGTGGGGTGGAAGATGTTTCTGAAAACTTTGATGTTTCGTTTGCCAATAATGAAATCAATAAAGACTTTAGAATAAAGTTAAAGCCTGCCGATTTTGAACGGGCCGACACTTTGCTGCTGCAACTGGCAGAGAAAGATTTAGCAGATATCGATCCGGGTTACTATATTTTTGATTTCAATAATGATGAACTAAAGGAAATTATTGAAAAACAGGATGAGTGGAGCAGTTTAGACTTTTTACTAGCCAAAAAAATATTAAAAGAACGCGGTGTAGAGGTAAACCTTAGTCAGATCCAAACATTTAAAGAAAAAAGGTTAGCAGCGTTGGCTAAACCTGAAGAAAGTCCGAAAGTGCTGATTGTAGCGGGTTATATGCTAGCCGTTGTGGGCGGATTAATAGCCATTGTTATTGGGGCTTATCTACGCACCCATAAAAAACTATTGCCTAACGGAGAACGGGTTTTTGGTTACGCCGCTTCAGACAGGGCGCATGGCGAAAGGATTTTGATCTTAGGTACCTTAGGATTGATACTCTCTGCAGTGTACCAATTTATGAAGTATACTTAATCTAGTTTGGCATTTGGGGCTAGGCGTTTGGCGTTAATCAATCTTTTATTGGCCATTAAGAAGTTAAGAAAATTAAGATTTTTACAATCTGGCTACGAATCAAATTATTGATCAATGAACGATTGAAAAATTTTAAGTAGTTTGGCTGTTGGAACTTTGCCAGGGCAATACAGTCAACCAATTAACCAACGATGCAGTTCCCAATGAACCAATGGCTAATGAACCATTGACCAAAAAAAACAACTAAACCCCGTCTCCCCTTAAATTCCTGAATCTTTTTCTTGCTTCAGCGCTGAACATGCTGCCTGGATAATCTGTAATCAGTTTCTGGAAATAAATTTTAGCCAGTGCAATATCATTCAGTTTCTTTTCATAAAGGTCTCCTAATGTAAAAAGGGCATCATCTGTCCAGATCCCGTCTTTAAATTCTTCTGTTACTTTTTTAAGGATATCTGCTGCTTTTTGAAAATCGTTCGCTTTAATAAAAATACGCGCTTTACTCATCATGATGGCATCTGCCAAACTGTTCTGAGGATAAGTAATTGCAATGCTATCCATTTTTTTTACCGCTTTTTCGGGTAGGTTTCTAAATAAAAGCATCTCTGCATCAGCATACATTTTTAAGGCGTTGCTATCAGCTGGTGTTTGGATATTATCGCTAATCAATAAACTAAGATTTAATGCATCATTGGCGATCAGTTGTGAGGTAGCGGCCTTTAAAACCAAACATTGACCATTGCTGTATTCGAAATTGCCTTGGTAAAAGGAAAGTTTAGCACTCCTGAAGCGTGCCTCATTTCCAACGGGCTGTCCTTCAAACTGTTTGCTCACCTGCTCGTACACTAAAAAAGCTTCCCAGGGTTGGTTGGTTAAAATGTAAATGTCGCCTAAATCGAGTTTTAGCTGACCCAAGTCCTGATCGTTAATGCCGGGCATCTTTATCGCTTCTTCCAGTTCTTTTTCTGCACTACCGGGTTGATTTAAATAATAGGCCTGCAAGTTTGCCAGTTTTTTTATGGCAAAAAGTGTGTTCCTGTTCTTGCCGTTTTCGCTTAACAATGCCTGATAATCTTTCGCCAGCAGATCAAGGTCTGCAACTGTATATTTTCCGCTGGTACGTAGGTTGTACCTGGTGTTCAGCATTTCTATTTTTGAAGGAAGATAATACTGGTTATCCTTTCCTTTGGTTAGTAGATAATCGTATGCTTTAATCGCTGTTTCGTAAGCGCCATTATCAACAAAGGTATAAATGGCATTAAACAGGGTAGCCCCATCAGCTTTGGTGCGTTTATCGTAAGCGATAAGCTGGCGCAGGGCCATGTCAAATTCCTGTTGCTGAATGTAATTCCAGGTAAGCAACTGAATATAAATCCTGGCATCGGGTTCTTTCTGTATTTTCTTTAAAATAGCCGCCTGAAATGTCTGGTAGTCATTTTTATCTTCAAAAATAGATGATAATACTGCTTCGGCCTGTGGCAAAAGCTGTGGTATGGTGGCCATCGCATCCAGGTATTCCTGCATCAGCATGGGTTTATCCTTTTTAAAACGATAGATGTTCAACAGTTCGAAAGTGAAAGCCTGATCGTTACCCAGCAATTTTCGACCTTGTTTAAAAGTTTGAACCGCAAAATCATAATTTTCGAAACGATAAAAGCTGTTTGCCAGGTTTCTGATCCTAAATTCTTCTTTTGGCAGTTTTGCAATTACCTCATTAAAAATTTTGTTGGCCGCCTGTACATCGCCTTTTTCCTGGTAAAGTTTGCCCAATGCAATGGGATAAGTTTCATTCTGTGGATTTTTTTTGATTTCCCTTTTAACCACTTTCTCTGCAACATCATAACGTTTCAATTTTAGCAATGCATTAAAGTAAATGTCGAAATAAGCATCATTATTAGGGATAGCATAAAGTTTTTCGAGCAGCACTACTGCTTTTTCATACTCTCCATCCTGATAATATTGAATAGCCAGACTACTTTCATCAGGCGCAATCTGCTGATTGGGACGAAAGATCTGCGCATTGACCCCAAGCGATAGAAATAAGAAGATGATGAAAAACAAGCGGTTCATAAACCCTAAATTATAAGTTTTAAATGTAACATTTTAATACTTCTTTGGCTAAACCGCCAATTGATATTAAACGTATTTTAAATGTTACCTGCATTTTATTTTGTAGATATTTTATAAATACTAAATTGAACCACGACTTATTATTGACTGCATAAGGTAACATTGTTGGTGTAAATTGGGGTTAAGTAGTTGCGATGCTTATTTTTGTCATCCCATAAAGAATTTATTTATGCTAAAAAGGATTTTTCTATTGTTAATGGTTACATTGATTTGGGCTTGTAAAGGCACAAACCATGATACTATTCCTGTAGACGATTTTTTTAAAACGCAGGATAAAGCTTACTATCGCATTTCTCCGGATGGGAAAAGTTTATCTTATTTAAAACTTCATGATAAAAAACTTGATCTTTTTGCTGAAGATCTCGCCACCGGAAATAGCATTCAGTTAACCCATCTGAATGGGAAGAATATCAGTTTCCATTTCTGGACCAGCAACAATGAACTGATTTATTATACCGAGGATGGATCTAAAGAACGCCGGTCTGATATTTTTGTGATCAATAAAGACGGAAGCAAACAGGTGCAGCTAAGTGCCAATGAAAAAAACAGGTTGAGGGTGATAGAAGATCAGCTGATTGATGATAAATATATCATTGTAGCTTCCAATAAACGCGATTCGACCGTTTTTGATGTGTATCGCTTAAACGTGCGCAACGGGAAAATGGATATTGCTGCAAAAAATCCTGGTAATATTACTAAATGGATGACAGATAGTAAAGGTGTTCTTAAAATTGCAGTTGCCAGCGATGGAGTGAACGAAACCTTGATGTACCGCGAAAAGGAAAATCAGGCTTTTACGCCGGTAATTACCAATAATTTTGAAACTACTTTTCAGCCAATTGCATTTTCGGAAGACCAACCCAATGTACTTTATGCGATCTCAAGTGTTAACCGTGATAAAAATGCACTGGTAGCGCTTGATTTAAAAAACGGTAAAGAAAAACAGGTTCTTTTTGCAAACGATACCTTAAACGTAGTAGATGCAACCTACTCCCGTTTCCGGAAAAAAATGCTTTTTGCAACCTGCGAAACCTGGAAAAGGGAGAAGTTTTACCTTGATGACAGTACAAAGATTGCGTACTCGAGGATTGATAAACTTTTGCCCGGTACCGAATGGGTAATTATGGATAGGGATAAAACGGACAAAGTGTTTGTGATACGTACTTTTACTGATAAAAATCCAGGATCTTATTATCTGTATACGGCTGTTGACAAAAGGCTTAAAAAACTTACCGATGTGAGTCCTTCCATTAAACCGGAAGATATGAATGCCATGAAGCCGATCAGTTTCAAAAGTCGCGATGGTTTAACCATTAATGGTTATTTAACGCTGCCTAAAAATAAAAAGGCGGTTAACTTACCTGTTGTTGTGCTACCACATAATGGTCCTAAATCGAGAAATAGTTGGGGATACAATGCTGAAGTGCAATTTTTAGCCAACCGTGGTTATGCCATATTGCAGGTAAATTATCGTGGCTCTACCGGTTATGGAAAATCATTTTATGCTGCGGGTTTTAAACAGTGGAGCGATAAAATACAGGAAGATGTAAATGATGGTGTAAAATGGCTTATTGCAGAAAAGATTGCCAATCCTAAAAAAATTGCCATTTACGGTAATGGTTTTGGGGGCTATATTGCTTTAAATTGTTTGTATAAAAATCCCGATCTTTATAAATGCGGCGGATCAAATTCGGGTGTGATTAACCTGTTTAGTTACCTGAAAACTTTTCCTCCATTTTTAAAGGCCAAATTAAAGATGTATTATGAAATTGTAGGTAATCCGGTAACCGAGACCGATTATATGCGTTTTGCTTCGCCTGTGTTTCATGCAGACCGGTTTAAGTCTCCTGTTTTTATTGCCCAAAACCCAAAAGACCCAAGTGTTAACGTAGCAGAAGGTGTACAGTTTATCAAAGAACTTAAAAAAAGGAATGTCCAGGTTACTTATATCGAAAAAGAAGAAGGTCCGGATCCGGTAGTACGCCAACAGAGCAGAACGGCTCTGTATAAAGCCCTGGAAGAGTTTTTAAAAGAAAATCTAGGTAAGAAATAGGTATGGCCTTAGATAAAAAAAGCAGTTACCGTAAAAATTTCTCTTTAGGTGTAACCTTCATTGTACTCATTTCCATTCTTTTTATCCTATCGCTTTTCCTAGCGTTCAACTATAGCAAAAAATCGATAGAGAATGATTTTGTTTCCGAAAAGGTAAATGTGCTGGAACAGAGTATTAAGCCTTACAATGATTTTTTTCAGAACAAAATGCCTGAGATTTCTTATTACAATGGCTATTTGGATTCTTCTACTGCAGCAAAGTTTGTAGATACCGTGATGTTAAAATATCCCTTTATCTCTAAGGTTACTTTTTACGATACAGAGGTGAAGAATGTTCCTGTTAAAGATGGGATCAATGCAAACCACCTTGGTATTGGTCCAAAATCTATTTTCCAGTTTGGGAAAGGGGTAAAGCCCGATTCGGTGAAGTTGTATTCAGAAGATGATACGAGATCTTTTAATGTAGGAAGTGATTTTAATGCAATCGCAATTAAACTTGCCACTTTTGTTGAAGATCTTGATACCGCATCAGTACCCTCACAAGAAGAATTGTTTACCAACTTTTCTATTGTTAATTCTAACGAAAATAAAATCACTTATTTAAATATTCCCCGAAGGGAAGATTTAAGAGTTTATAAAGATATGATCAGGCGGAAGTTAAATCCGGCACCTGTTTATCAACAGGATGTACTTGTTTTTAATCTTGACGCACATAAAATCAAAATCATCAATACCAGGCCATTGTTATACCAAACGATCAGGATTGAACCGCTAACTTATGATCCGATTGATACCTCAGAAGAAAATATTAATACCGAAATAGCGCTGCCGGGTGCATTTTCTGATTTCAAGCTATACCTCATTTCATCAAAATCTTATATCAAGAAAGAAATTTTTATTTACTTCATGCCAATTGCCTTGGTGTTATTGCTGGTGTATGGGGTACTTTTATTGGTTGCTTTTTTGATTTACCGTAATCTGAACATCAATAGTAAAATGTTTAAGCTGCAGTACGATTTCGTGAATAACCTTACACATGAGTTTAAAACGCCCGTTAGCGTAATCAAGATTGCAGGAAACAATATTAAAAGTGCTACTGCATTAAGTCAAAAAGAGCAGCAGCTCTATGGTAAGATACTGGATGAAGAAGCCGACAAACTGAATGGTTTAATGAATAAATTACTGGCCTTTACGCAAATTGAAAATAAGGCAATTAAATTAAATCAGGAAGAAGTTAATGTTGTGGATTTTATTGAAAGTACGATCGAGTCGCATACTTTAAAACATCCCGATTTTAAGATTACTTATGAAGTAGTAGGCTTTAAAACCTTTATCACCGACCCGGTGTTACTAGGGAGTTTGTTCGATAACCTGGCAGAGAATGCCTATAAATATTCAAAACCAGAACAGAAAAAATTACACATCAGTGCAAAGCTGATTAAAGGGGTACTGGTTTTCAGGTTTGCCGATAAAGGGATAGGCATCGCATCGTCAGAATTAAACAATATATTTAAGAAGTTTTTCAGGATTCAGAATGAATATAACCAAATGGGTAGCGTAGGCCTGGGTTTGGCATTCTGCAAAGAACTGGTTAACTTTATGGAGGGGGAAATCTCTGTAAAAAGTAAAGTAGGGAGCGGTACGGAATTTAAAATCGTGCTGCCATACAATAGTTAAATTTTAATAGTTGAAATATTAAACCTTGAAAGGTTGGAATGTAAACTTGACCTTAAAACATTAAAACTTTTCAACCTTACAACCGCATTAAAACACACATAAATGTCTAAAGAAGTAAAAATATTAATCGTAGAAGATGATGAAAATCTTCGCTTTCTGGTAGCCCACCGTTTAAAAGCTGAGGGTTATACGGTGCTTGAAGCAAATGATGGCGAAGCTGGAGAAAGAATGATTTTGGCCGATCAGCCGGACATTGTTTTGTTGGACTGGATGATGCCTGGTAAACAAGGTGCCGAGGTTTGTGAGAATGTGCGCAAGCAAGGTTTCGAAAACCTGGTGATTATGATGACCGCAAAAGCCCAGGATGTAGATAAAATTGATGCTTATAACTTTGGTGCATCTGATTACATTACCAAGCCATTTAATATGGACGTTTTGGTAGCCATGTTAGAAAGCAAGGTGAAATTTATCGTCAATAAGGATTCTGCAGAGATTCACCGTTTTGGCAATATGGAACATCACCCAAATATCCACACGCTGTTCAGAGACGGAAAGAAGATCGAACTAACGATATTGGAAAACCGTATCCTGCTTTATTTTCTGCGCAATCCGGGCAAAGTAATCAACCGTGATGAACTGATGTTGGTGGTGTGGGGCTACAACTCTGATGTGAACACCAGAACACTAGATATGCATATTGTGCGCTTGCGTAAAAAGATAGAATTAAATCCTGACAATCCACAGTTGCTACAAACGGTCAGAGGGGTTGGTTATCGCTTTAACGCGGGATAAGAAAATGATTGAGTTTTGAATGAGAGAATGTTTTAGGCGGATCGCCCTATTCTCTCATTCCATCATTCTCTCATTCAAAATTATCTATGCTCTTTTCAAGGTAAATATCGTTATCTCTGGTAAAACTCCAACTCTACCTGGATAACCCAGGAAACCGTAGCCAACGTTAACGTAAAGTTGTTGTTTTTGTTCCTGATATAAACCTGCCCATTCTTTGTAAATGTATTGCACGGGGCTCCATTGATATTCTTTTAAACGAACACCAAATTGCATGCCGTGTGTGTGTCCGCTGAACATGGCGTCGATTTGCGGGTACTTCTGTAAAACTTCTCCACGCCAATGCGATGGGTCGTGACTTAATAAAAGTTTGACAGGTAAATCGTCTGTATTTTGAACTGCAAGTTCCATTTTTCCATATTTTGGAAAGCGGCCCATTCCCCAGTTTTCAATACCTAAAATGCCGATTTCTTCTCCGTCAACCTTCAGTCTGCGGTTTTCATTCATCAATAAATCGTAACCCATTATTTTGTGAACCTCAACCATATCTTTCAGATTTTTTACTTTGGCGGGCGATGACTCCTTGCCGAAATAATAGTCACCATAGTCGTGGTTTCCTAAAGATGAATATACACCAAGTGGTGCTTTAACTTTCGAAAATATATCCTGGTAATCCCTTACTTCGTTGGTGAGGTTGTTTACTAAATCGCCGGTAAAAAAGATAAAATCAGGCTTTTCTCCCAATAACATTTCCACACCGCCTTTTACTGCGGTTTTGTTATAGAAACTGCCCGAATGAATGTCAGAAATTTGCCCCATAGTAATGCCGTCAAATGCCTTTGGCAGATTAGGAAGAATTAAGTTAACTCTTCTAACCTGGTAATCATAAGCACCAGAAATAATGCCCCAGCTTAAAGAGGTTAGAGGAACGGCAGCGGCAACTAAGCCTGCTTTTACTAAAAATTCTGAACGTGATATGGGTTCTGCCTTGCTAATTGGCTGGTCTTTTATGATTTGTTTTTTTCTGAAAAGTTTGATGAATAATCTTCGCAAATCATCCAGAATTAGAAATGGCAGCATCGCCATTTTACAGGCTACTGTTAAAAAGAAAGCGACTAGAATGATGGCTCTAAGCGTAAGGAAAAGGTTAAGGTAAATTCCTGCGAAAATGCCAATAATTAACAGAATGCTATAACTCCAGTACAAAATACCGAAGATTTTTTTTGTTCTGGGTTTCCACTTAAAAACTGAAACAATGGCTTTAAAAAAATAAATATCAAAGGCTGTAATCAATATGCAGGCTGCAATGATGAAAGGTAATCTTCCCATATACTCGGGTTATTCGATTTAAATTAAAAAATAAGGCAGGTTTCTCTGACCCGCCTAAATTAAGTATTTGAACTAAATAAATTATCTAAAATTCGCTTAGGATGGTCTAAAAAGGATTTATAAACCCTGTATATCTCTGATTCCTCATATTTTACTTTCGTTATTTTACCATTGGCCATTTCGTAAATCGTTGCATTTGGATAAGCAAGCAAAATAGGGGAATGGGTTGTAATAATGAACTGTGCATTTTTATCAATCAAATTGTCAAGTTTTGATAGCATTGCGATTTGTTTTGTAGCTGATAAAGCAGATTCAGGCTCATCCAGAATATAAACACCACTGCCGCCAAAGCGGTTCATAAACAGCGACCAGAATGATTGACCGTGAGATTGTTCGTGCAAAGAGACACCTCCGTAGGATTTTATAAGTTTTGGCCCAAAAGATGGTTCTTCATCAAGTTTATCAATCTCACTTGCTACATTATAAAAACTTTCACCTCGTAAGAAAAAACCATCTTTTGGTTTCCTGAAACTTTTGCTAATGGTTAAATAATGATGCAATTCTGAGTGTGTTGCTTTACTTGCAAAATTGAAATTTTTACCTCCACCCTCGGCATTGAAACCTAAGCTTACCGCAATTGCTTCAATCAATGTTGATTTTCCGACGCCATTTTCGCCAGTGAAAAAAGTAACGTTTGGATGAAAGGCCAGTTCCTGAAATGATTTTAAGCAAGGAATGTTAAACGGATATCTATCAGGAAGATTCTCCTGATTCAATCTTAACGATAAAAGATATCCGTTAAACTCCATTTTAATTTAATCCCTTATTCATTTGCTTTTACCTGAAATCGTCTTCATCCTCTTCCTCGTCAAATTCGGCATTAAATAAGCTGCCAAACATATCAGAAAAGCCGAAGCCACCATTTAAAAAGTTTTTGCTCAGTTGTGAATATTCGGCTAAACCATGTAATACAAATTCCATTAAGAGCAAGGTTTGGTTTTCGCTCAGTTTAGGATGGAATTTCTTTACCAGATCATACAAGCCTGGTACCAACATCAATGCTTTTTTGTATTGTGTATTGCTCAAGGTATCCGTAACATCAACATTATGGCCTTCGGTAAACCATTCGGTTACTTCGGTGTAAGGATTGGCTGTTTTGGTTTTTTTTGCTTTTTCAGGGTCAGGGAAATAGCGTGCAAACAAAGTTTTAACTGCCTTGCCAATTAAGGTGGTGGCCACATGCGCAGGTCCTTCCAATTCGCCTTCGTAAACCAATTCTATTTTACCCGTTATCGCTGGGATAATTCCTGCCAAATCTGCCAAACGAACAACTGTATTTTTTTCACCAGATATTAACATTCTGCGTTCAGCTGTGCTGATTAAATTCTCGTATGCCGAAATGGTTAATCTTGCTGATACACCCGATTTCTGGTCGATATATTCACTTTTGCGAGCCTCGAAAGCAATTTGTTCAACCAGGTCTTTCACCAAACCATCAGCTTCAATATTGGCTTTTTGTTCTGCTGTAAGCTTAGCTTCCTGAAAAGTAATTTTACGCGAAATCTCGATGCTTTTTGGGTAGTGAGTCAAGATCTGACTTTCGATCCTATCTTTCAATGGCGTAACAATGCTTCCACGGTTGGTGTAATCTTCCGGGTTTGCGGTAAATAGAAACTGGATATCTAAAGGTAAACGCAATTTGAAACCACGGATCTGTATATCTTTTTCCTGCAACATGTTAAACAGCGCGACCTGGATACGGGCCTGTAAATCGGGTAATTCGTTAATGACGAAAATGCTGCGGTGCGCGCGTGGAATTAAACCAAAATGGATTACACGTTCATCATTATAGGTTAACTTTAAAGTAGCGGCCTTAATCGGGTCAACATCGCCAATTAAATCAGCAACGGTAACATCTGGTGTGGCCAGTTTTTCGGTATACCTTTCACTGCGGTGCAGCCAGGCAATTTCGGTATCATCACCTTTGGTGGCAATTTCATTTTTGGCGTACCACGAAATTGGATTTAACGGATCATCAAAAATCTCGCTTCCGGCAACATAAGGCACATATTCATCCAATAAATTGACCATTAAACGGGCAATACGTGTTTTTGCCTGTCCGCGTAAACCTAAAAGTAAAATATTGTGACGTGATAAAATTGCGGTCTGTAATTCTGGAATAACCGTTTCATCGTAGCCGATAATGCCCTCAAATTCGGTTTTTTTATCGCGCAGCACTTTAATCAGATTTTCTCTGAGTTCTTCTTTTACCGATCTTGATTTATATCCTGTGGTTTTTAACTCTCCTAATGTAGTATTTTGCATCTTTTTTAAATGGGTTTGAGGTTTAAGTCTTGGGGTTTCAGTATGCAACATCAATCGCTAAATCCTTGCCTGTTTTAAATATTTCTAAGATTTGTTTAGTAGATCTTTTTGGCTTTGGTCCTAAACCTTCCACCTTTTTACCCTCTACCTTATTTAACTGTCTTACGTCTATTCTTAATGTAATCTTCAAAAATGTATTCACCTAAGCCGTTTAAAGAGCTGTAAAAAGCCCTGCCGCCATTAATTTCTGTAAATTGACGGACAAATTGCTGTAAATAGGGATCCTTCGCAATCATAAAGGTGGTAATTGGGATTTTTAAACGTTTACATTGGGCCGCCATATTTAAGGTTTTGTTAATCACCTTTCTATCCAAACCCATACTGTTTTTATAGTATTTGCCATTTTCCTTTAAGCAGGTTGGTTTCCCATCTGTAATCATGAAAATCTGTTTATTATGGGTTTTCCTGCGGCGGAGCAAATCGGCAGCAAGTTCCAAACCTGCATAGGTATTGGTGTGGTAAGGGCCAACCTGTAAATAAGGCAAATCTTTCACGCTGATGGGCCAGGCATCATTTCCAAAAACAACAATATCTAAAGTATCTTTAGGATACTTCGTTTTAATCAGTTCAGCAAGTGCCATGGCAACTTTTTTGGCCGGGGTAATGCGGTCTTCGCCATATAATATCATCGAATGCGAAATGTCGATCATCAATACCGTAGATGTTAAGGTTTTAAAATCCTTTTCCTCTACTTCCAAATCGCGGTCTGTTAAAGTGAAATCGCCAATTCCGTGATTAATCTGTGCATTTTGGATAGAAGCAGTCATGTCGATCTGATCTAAACTGTCGCCGAAGTTATATTCCCGTCTGTCGGCATTTTTCTCTTCGCCAATACCCGATTGGTTACTGTTGTGGTTACCACGTCCAGATTTTTTCAGTTTCCCGAAAATTTCATCCAATGCAGATTTGCGGATGGTCTGTTCCGTTTTGGCCGTAATCTTAAACTCTCCCGATTGATTGTCTTCAGTAAGGTAACCCTTATCCTTCAGGTCGTCGATAAAATTACCGATACCATAATCATTATTGGTTAATTTATATTGTTTATCGAGCTCGTTCAGCCAGCTTAAAGCTTCTGCCGCGTCTCCGGCTGTATAATTCAGCAGTTCGCTAAATAATTTCAGCAACTCATCAAACCCACCCTTTGGCGCATCGCCCGGCTTATAATCAGAAAAACGAAAACCTCTCATGTGCTTGTATTAACGATTTATCGAAGATAAAAGTTTCGTTTTGCATAAATTTAAGCGCGGTGTCATATTTGGAGGGAAGAAGAAACGTAAAAACGGAAAGACCAAAGCATGGTTAAATTGGAAACTGAAAACTGAAAACAGCCAACTGATTAGGGCGTTCCCCAAGCTGCGCAAGGGTCTGGCTTTTCAGGGCTACGCTTCGCTTCGGTACCGCTGAAGAACCGGCACTGAACCCTTACAATCCCTAACGTAAAACCCACCGTTTAAAAAATAAATCTAACAGACCTTATAGGTTTCAAAAACCTATAAGGTCTTATAAAAGCTTAACCCAGCGCTATATGGTAAATCTTTTTATTATAATCAGGATTTGCACCCGGTTGTGAGGCTACAAAAGCACCTACCTTACAGGCATTATCCAAAGTGGTTTCCATGGGGTAACCTTGCAGGTAGCAGGCAATAAATGTGGCTAAAAAAGCATCACCCGCACCAACGGTATCCGCAACCTGAACTTTGTAACCGGTATGTTTAAATAATTTGCCTTCTTTTAAAACACAGGCACCCTTATCACCTAATGTCAGGCAAATGATTTCTATATTGAACTGACTCGAAAGCTGTTTTAGTAACTGTTCATCAGTATTGCCCGTTAAACCAAATGATTCTTTTACCCAAAGAATTTCATCTTCGTTTATTTTAAGGATATCTGCTTTTGTCAAAAGCTCTCTAATTAATTCCTTTGAATAAAAAGGAGCGCGGAGATTGATGTCGAATATTTTAGTTTTGGCATTTTCTAAAAGTGCCAGAATGGTTTTTTTAGATTTTTCATCCCTGCAGGTTAAACTACAATATACTAATGCATCTGCTTGTTTTACAGCTGATGTGTTTTCCTCGGTGATTTTGATCTCATCCCATGCTACGGGTTGTTTAATGGTATAAGTAGCCTGATGATTTTCATCCAGTTGTACTACAACTGTACTGGTTGGTAATTCATCGTTAACTTGGATCAAATCTGTTGCAAAATGATTGCTGGCTAGAAAATTGAATAGCTCTTTGCCGTTTTCATCATTGCCTATGGCACTAATAAAGCGGCTCTCTATCCCTTGTTTGTGTAAATTAAGCGCAACGTTCATGCTCGAGCCGCCAGCTTTTTTGCCTTCTGGAAAAACATCCCAGAGTATTTCGCCAATCGTGATTACTTTATTTTGCATAGAAGATTTATAGATACGTAAATAAAGAATTTTTACGCATTGAACAAAATAATTTGTTTCATATCTTTAATTTTTACCTCAACTCAATTAACCATGAAAAAAATACTTGTAATTGCATTGTTTTTAGCTTCCTTCAGCGCTTTTGCTCAAAATGAGAAAGATAAACAGGTCATACTTAATTTGCTGGAGAAGCAACGTACCGACTGGAACAAAGGTGATGTTGAAGCTTTTATGCAGGGATATGAAAAATCGGATAGTTTACTTTTTGTGGGTAAAACCGGACCAACCTACGGATGGCAAAAAACGTTGGATAATTATAAAAAAGGCTACCCGGATAAATCTGCTATGGGCTTTTTGGTGTTTGGAATAAAAAAGGTCGAATTTTTGAAACCCGATCTGGCATTTGTATTAGGCAGTTGGAATGTAAAACGCGAAAAAGATGAGTTAAAAGGGTATTTTACGCTTTTAATCAAAAAAATTAAGGGGGAATGGAAGGTGATCGTTGATCATAGCAGCTAGGAATGGAAGATGTGGGATGGGAAATGGATGAGGGAGATAAAGTTGTCTCGGTAACGAAGTTCCCCTCGTGTCATCATTGGAGTAATAATCAGAGCCTTTACCTGAAAAATGAGGGTGACGTTTAGTGCCTGCTGCATACTATTAGATTTATACTGTGCACATGGCAAGACTCAGGTGAACTAAGGTTGCTTAGGTGGTCATAAAAATAAAGGCTCCTTTATTTAATTAATCATCTCTGGCATCTGAGAACATCTAAGTTGTTAAATTCCTTTTGCAGGGCTGTGCGCAAAATTTACCATTTAAGATCATATAAGAACATGTAATCTCATATGACCTTAAATGTCTTATATGGTAAAAAACACCTAAAATTTCAGCTATTTAAATGAATTCATTTTAAGCGGAGTGCATCATGTACCGATTTAAGTATCTACTTTTTTACTTATAGTATGCTTACCTGTTTAACAGGTTACATCATCGGTAACGAAGTCGAGAACCGGAAGGCTCAGCGAAGCTAAATCTGTTTAGATGGATCTCTCCACTCCACTGCGTTCCAGTCGAGATGACGCCGTTTTTTATTAAGGTCTCTTAAGTTAGGAGATGATGAATTTATTCGCCCAACTTAAAATCCTTATAATAATAATCCTTATCCGCATCTGTTAACTCACGGATTACCCTGCATGGGTTTCCTGCAGCAAAAACGTTATCCGGAATATCCCTCGTAACTACGCTACCAGATCCGATAACCACATTTGATCCGATTTTTACGCCAGGGTTAATCACTACATTTCCACCGATCCATACACTATTGCCTATGGTCACTTCCTGCGCCCATTCGTATTCCTGATCTCTTAAATGCGCATGCATTGGATGTCCGGCAGTATAAATGGCTACATTCGGTGCGATAAAAACACTATTTCCGATGCTTACTTTTGCGCAGTCTAAAATAACGAGGTTAAAGTTCGCATAAAAATTATCTCCAATTTCGATGTTATAGCCATAATCACATCTAAAGGGAGGCTCAACGTAGAACATTCTTTCTGTTTTTCCGAACAATCTTTTTAGTAATTCTTTTCGCTGCTTGATAAATTTGGGTGCCAGGTTATTAAACTCATAAACGATTTCACGGGCTTTTAATCTTTCCTTTGATAGTTCTTCGCCTCCAGCCTGATAAGCTTTGCCAGCAAGCATTTTTTGTTTTTCCGTAAGAGTATTGATATCCATTGATGATCTGATTTTTTAATCTGCACTAAATGTATTCACAATAATAACAAAAAACGGGACTATCGTTACCGATGCCCCGTTGTAGTTTAATTTTTTTTAAGTTTTATGGTCTGCCTTTGGCTAAAGCTCTTTCAGCAATTTTTACTGCTTTTTTCTCTCTCCAGTTAGCATATTTTTCTTTGAAAGTCATTTTAATCAAACTATCAATGGCACCATGGGTAAATAAACTCCAAACACTGGCTACCTTTCGGGTAATTGATTGGTCCCATGCCCTTAGGCTTAAAGAGAATGAACCATCCAGGTATTTCATCCAGTGCCACATACCTGTAGGCATAAATAGGGTATCGCCATGCTCTAAGAAAACTTCATAACCCTCAACACCGTTTAACGCAGGGAATTTTTCGAAATCAGGGTTGGCAACATCATAATCTTCCAAAGCATAAGTTGCATTTGGCAGGCAGTACAATCTATCTTTCCATTTATTATCAAATAAAACAATGTGTTTTCTGCCACCAAAGTGGGTATGGAAAATGTGTGGCAAATCGATATCGTAGTGCAAAAAGGTTACCGAATTAGAACCACCAAAAAACATGGCGGGCATACTTTCAATAAAACCGCCCATTAAATCTTTCGGGATTTTTACATCATTGATTAAACTAGGCACTTTTTTAAACAGGTTGAAAAAGAAAATCCTCAATTCAGTCGGCTCACGTTTGATCAGGTCAAGGTAATCGCCAAATTTCATGTGTGCAGTGGCCGCATTGATGGGTTTTGACGGATCAGCTTTCGAGTTATCGTAAAGTGGAACCTCTAATTCGCCGCCAATTTCTTTTAAATATTCAGTGGTCCATTTTTCTCTTGCAGGCCAATCTTTGGTCAGGCCCCTGATTACTAACGGACGTTTAGTTTTCAAATAATTTTTCTTAAAATCTTCAGGAGTGATATTCTCAACAATATCAACAGGTTTTAAAATGAAACTCATGCGCTTAAATCGGTTATTTGTGCCGAACAACAAATGTGTAAATTTTATTTTACAAAATTGATGTTAACAGGTAAATGTGACTAAAATCACGTAATCTAAATTAGCAAATACTTAACAATTTAATAATTGCGCTTCAACTTTATTTTTAATAATTTCTGCATAAGCGGCATCCCAAAGGTCGATCCTTTTTTGTAAGGCCTGTTTTGTAGTTTCTTCAGCCTCAGCCCAAAATGCTTCCTCTTTTTCGCAGAGTTTTTCCGTCATAGAAAGTGCCAAATGGCTGTGGTGATCGCCATCTACCTCGATGTGTCGCTCCAGGTAATATTTAAAAACCGATACTTTATCGGCCTGGGTACTGTTCAAATCATTTACCATGCTGTAAAACATATTCGGGATCAGATCCTCCCGACCGAAGGTAAAACTGGCTGCCTGTAAGTGTGTTTTACCGCTGTTGATGGTTTCGAATGTTGCATTCACGAAATCTTTGGCGGCAGCAGGAACATTTGCCATGTCAAATGCTTCATTAAAACTTTTACCGTTTTTTAAGGCGTTTAAAAAATCATTAATGGGTTTTGTATTTGCTCCGCATTGATCCATCGCGTCTAAATACAGTTCGAAATGGCTTTTAATCGCGCCATCAGCATCCACATCCGATTCTTCTCCGGCAACAATTTCGTTGATCAGCTGCCTGGTAACCGGATCACCAACCGGGAACCAGGGCAAACTGGTGCAAGTCAGGTTAATCTGTAAAGCCTTAAGCAGCGACATAAAATCCCAAACCGCGAAAATATGGTGTTCCATAAAAACGCGCAGATCTTCCAGTTCGCTAATGGCCGAATAAACCTTGTGGTTAATAATTTCCTGTTTAAGGGAAGTAATACTTTCTTGTATTTTTATAATGTTAGGATGCATGTATTTTAATGATTGAATGTTGAATGAGAGAATGATTGAATAGTAAATTGGTGACTTTTGATTTAGTGAATGGGCATAAGGCTAGCACTACTCATTTTATCATTCAATCACTTATTCATGCTCTCATTGTTATCTCGGTAAATTTTTTTCCAACGCTTTACTTGCCCTTTTAATGGCGAGTTCTTCTTTCCAGTGCATGTATTTTTCACGGTAGTTTGCCTTCATAAAGTCGTCAAATTTACGCTGTAAAGTTAAGTTATACAAGCTTTTTGCTTTTACTGCCCAGCTTTTATCCCACGCCCTCAGGCTGATGGAGAAGGAGCCATCAAGGTATTTCATCCAGTGCCAGTAACCGGTAGGCATAAATAAGGTATCGCCATGTTCTAGAAAAGCTTCTACTCCCTTAACGCCTTTTAATGCCGGAAATTTTTCGAAATCAGGGTTTTCTACATCATAATCTTCAAGCGCATAAGTGGCATAAGGAATCTGGTATAACCGCTCTTTCCATTTATAATCAAACAGGATGACATGTTTCCTCCCGTTAAAGTGAGTATGGAAAATGTGTGCCAGGTCGATATCGTAATGCAAGAAGGTAACAGAGCCCTTTCCACCAAAAAACATATTCGGATAACTATCTAAAAAGCCGCCCATCAACTCTTTTGGGGCAATATAATCTTCCAGTAATTTCGGTGCAAACTTTATCGGGTCGAACAAAAATATGCGCAGGTCTGTTGGTGTTTTCTTAATCAGATCAATATAATCACCAAATTTCATTTCTGCTGCCGATGCATTGATCGGTTTAGAAGGATCAGCCTTCGAACTGTCGTAAAGAGGAACAGTTTTATCTCCAACAATATCTTTCATGTAATCCATTGTCCACTTTTGGTAAGCCGGCCATTTCTTTGCCATATTTTTAATTACCAAGGGTCTGCGTGGCTTGAGGTAGTTTAGCTCGAAATCTGATTTAGATATGTTTTCAACTACATCTATCGGAGATAAATTGAATTTCATGTTAAATAACTATTAATGCAGCAAAATTAAATAGTTAAAAACAGGAAGTATCAGAAATGGAAAAACTTTAAAAAAAACTGACAATTCATCAAAAAAAGTCAGATGGTATGAATTAAGGGAAGTGTTAAAAAAACTAGTTAAAACCAAAACGTTCCGGCAAAAGCCAGAACGTTTAGTTTAGACATAAGGATAATGATAGCTTATTTAGGCATTAAAACGGTATCAACCACATGGATTACACCATTTTTTTGATTAACATCTGCTATAGTTACAGTGCTCATTCCGCCTTTTTCATCTTTTAAAACCAATTTTTTACCTTCCATCCAGGCCCAAAGTTTACCACCCTCTACTGTAGTTAATTCTGCTTTGCCACCACCAGCTTTAATTGCTTTTGCGATTGCCTTGCTATCCATTTTACCGGCAACAACATGGTAAGTTAAAATTTTGGTAAGGGTTGCTTTGTTTTCTGGTTTAACCAAATTATCTACAGTTCCGGCAGGAAGTTTGTCAAAAGCTGCATTGGTTGGAGCGAAAACGGTGAAAGGTCCGGCGCCTTTTAAAGTTTCTACCAAACCTGCTGCTTTAACTGCTGCCACCAAGGTGGTGTGGTCTTTTGAATTTACTGCATTGTCTACAATATCTTTAGTTGCATACATTGCTGCCCCACCAACCATTGGGTTTTTTTGAGCATAAACTTGAGTTGTGAATGCCATTGTAATTACGGCAAATACTGATAAGATTAAATTTTTCATTATTTCTAATTATTAAGTTTCTGTTATTTGATTCCATTTACGACGGCCTACAGATACTTGGTTTTTAGAAATAAAATTTATTATTTAATGAATTGATTATTAGTTGATTAATTTTTGTTTTTTTTGATTTTGAAAAGGTACTGTAGTGGTTCTTCGGAAATTACAGTCCCGCTTTTTACTACTTTCGATGAAGAATCGAAACCGCTTCAATCCGGGTTTGTTTAACAGGGGGCTGCTCTTGCCAGGACTCACGATTTGACAGATCCACAAGCCACTGTGAAATCGCTGGTCACGCTTAACGCCAACCGCAAAACGACAGTCTAATTCACCTTCGCTGTCCTCACCTTTTTAGAAAAAATCTTGGGGAAAAAACGCTTCAATAGTACTGCTTTTGTTTCCTTTCCACCAATATAAACTTCTTCTTTTTTATTACGGATGGCTTGTACAATCTGTTTGGCGCAATCGGCAGGTGTCATCGCATTTTCATGTGCTTCGCCCATGATATTTAATGGCTTTCCGTCTGCAGTGAGTGCATTATAAGTTACATTGGTTTTAATGAATCCAGGACAGATAATGGTAATATCGATGTTTTTGTCATAAACTTCTGATCGGAGGGAGTCGAAATAACCATGTAGTGCATGTTTAGAAGCGGCATAAGTAGAACGGAACTTCGTGCCGAATTTTCCAACCAAACTGCTGATTAGGGCAATTTGCCCACCACCATTGGAGATCATCAAGGGTAAAACTGCTTTACTCAACACCACTGTTCCCCAAAAATTGGTGTCCATAATCTGTTGTTCCGTTTGCAGATTGGTTTCTAAGGCTAAACTCCGCTGGCTCACACCTCCACTATTGATCAGTAAGTCTATTTTTCCAAAAATACGTATGGCATCAGCGGCTTTATTTTCCAGTGTTTCGGTTTCGCTTAAATCGAATGGTAAAACATGCACATTAAAAGAATTTTGGCAGTTCCCTTTAACGCGGAACAATTCATCGCGGTTTCTCCCCGAAATAATCAGCTTTTCACCTCCTTTAAAATATTCATATACCAGGGCCTCGCCAATACCTGACGATGCGCCTGTAATCCATACAATTTTTGACATATATATTTTAATTAATTATTGAATGATTGAGTTTTGAATGAGTGAATGTTGTTTTGATCGCTAAATCCGTCATTCTCTAATTCAATCCTTCTCAATTCACTCATTCATTCCCTACAATGAATAATTCCGAAGCAATATGATCGGCAAATAATTTTCCATTCTGGCTTAACCTGAGTTTGTCGCCATCAATGATCAGCCAATCTTTATCCTCAAAATTTTTAAGGTTGTATTTTGTTTCCTCTAAAAAATCTTTCCCAAAATCAGTATTTATTTTCTGTAAATCAGTTCCCCACATCGTTCTTAACGAGGTCATTACATATTCGTTAAATCTATCGTTCAAACTCAGTTCTTCAACCATTTCCGGGAGCTTATTATGCCCTAAAGTTTCCATGTACAAGGCATTATTCGCTGGGTTCATGAACCTGTTTTGGCCATTAAAACCATGTGCCGACGGACCGATGCCAATGTAATCTATACCCTTCCAATAATTGGTATTGTGCACGGCATAATGGCCTGGTTTAGCAAAATTTGAAATTTCATAGTGTTCAAATCCGGCATCAACCAGTTGCTCCATTAAAATGAGAAATTGGGCAGCACTTTGGTTATCGTTTACGGGTGTTTGTTTTTTGCTTTTTATGGCATGAGCTAAAGCTGTCCGAGGTTCTACCGTGAGTGCGTAAGCCGAAATATGAGGAACCTCAAGCTCAATTGCCTTTTGGATATTGTTCAGCCATTTTTGATCCGTTAATAAAGGATATCCGTAAATCAGATCAAGTGTTAAGTTTTCAAAACCGGCATCCTGACTTCTCCTGATGCAATCTTCAGCTTCTCTGGCCTGGTGTGCCCTGTTCATCCAGATCAGGTCTTCATCATAAAAAGATTGTATACCCACGCTAAAGCGGTTAACAGGCAATTGTTTCAGTTCTTTTAACTTCTGCGCGGTTAAATCATCGGGATTGGTTTCAATGGTGATTTCGGCATCTGCATCAACCGAAAAAGTATGGTTAATGGTATCGAAAATCTTTTGCAAAGCTGCCTGAGATAAAATAGAGGGGGTGCCGCCACCCAGATAAATACTTCCGACTTGTCCGCTAATCCGGTCTTTTTTTATTTTGATTTCCTTGCAGATGGCCTCCACCATTTCTTCTGCATATTTTAATGAGGTGCTGAAATGGAAATCGCAATAGTGACAAGCCTTTTTACAGAAAGGAATATGGATATAGATACCGGACATTGATGCAAAGATAGTGAAGTTAAATTTTCTTTATTGTCATAAATATATGGTTGGCGATTGGAGCTATGAAATTAATAATTCTTAGTAAAGTAATAGCTTTACTTTATTGTTGTTTTTGTAAAGTAATAGCTTTACTTTTTAGATGCTTATTAGGTGTGTAGTCATTGTTCCTAAATAAGTTCTTCATCAATCCATTTATTTTCTTTAGGTAAACCATGATTATTCGACTACTTTTGCATCCTTAAGTTTTGATTTACAGCATGCCGAAATTTATTTTCTTTTTGTTTGCCTTTTTATGGTCTGCAGATTTTGTGGCAGCAAATCAATTGCCCTTTCAGGCAGATAGCGCGGTGGTAAATCAATACCGGTACCGAAGATACCGCCCCGATTCGGCAACGTTGGCCAGGCAGAAATTTTATACCGATTCTTTAATTCACCATACCTGGGTACTTCCTGATAGTTTAATTAATAAAAGTGCACTTTTAGATACTATTGAAAAGGAATATCTTTCTGCAAAGCTGGATTTATGGGCATGGCACAAGAAATACCAGCATTTAAAGAAAAAAGCTAATCCATACCAGTTGGGTACAAAAATCCCTAAGGGAAACGTAGGCTTGCTAGGATTTATTTTTGGTATGCTTATCATTTTTGCGATTCTAAAAAATGCTTTTTCGAAACAACTATCTGCAATCGTGCAATCATTTTTCAGTAACAGGATTTTGAATAATATTAACAAAGAAGATAACCTCTTTAGCTCATGGCCATTTTTGTTACTTTTTGTGCAGTTCGGTTTTGTTTTTGGGATGTTCTTTTTTCTGGTGGCCCAATGGAATGATATGTATCAGGCGAAAGATGGGTTTAAATTTTTCTTTAGTATATCAATTACTATAATTGTTTTTTATGCGTTAAAACTGGTTCTTTTACGCTTTTTGGGCTACCTCTTCAATGTGCAGAAACCGGTGGGCGAATACATCTCAATTTTATACCTCAGCTACTTCAATGCATCATTACTATTTATTCCTTTAGTGGTTGCTTTTGCGCTATCACCACTTAAATATGGCGAAGTTTATATCGTGTTGGCATTCTTGTTGTTAGGTGTCATTTTTACTTTTCAGCTTTTGCGGGCAGGCATAACGATACTTTCTAATAATAAGTTTTCTAAAATGCATTTATTTTTGTACTTTTGCGCCCTCGAAATATGTCCCGTCGTAATACTAATTAAAACGATAGGACTGTAGCAGGAAAAGGAAAATGCAAGAAAAGAACGACTCTAGAATCCGCAAAGTAAAAAGTATTTTGGTTACTTTACCAAAACCTGAAACAGAAAAATCTCCTTACTACGATTTGGCCAAAAAACACAACTTAAAAGTTGATTTCAGGTCTTTTATTCATGTTGAGGGTGTACCCGCAAGAGACTTTAGAAAGGATAAGATTAACCTTGCCGATTTTACGGCAGTAATTTTTACCAGCCGTAATGCCGCAGATCATTTTTTTAGAATCTGTGAAGAAATGCGTTATGAGGTGCCAGCAGAATTAAAATATTTCTGTCTTTCTGAAACCATTGCATTGTATTTGCAGAAGTATATCCAATACAGAAAGCGTAAGATCTTTTTCGGTAAACAAACTGCAGCTGACTTAGCAGAGGTGTTAAAGAAACATGCAAACGAAAAGTTTTTATACCCTTGCTCTGATATGGCTACCGAAGACACAATGAAGTTTTTGGAAAAAAGCGGGTATAATTTTACACCTGCGGTTTTATTTAGGACCGTAGTAAGTGATCTATCTGATTTAGCTGAAGTATTCTACGATGTTATCGCGTTTTTTAGCCCATCAAGTATTCAGTCTTTGTTTAAAAATTTCCCCGATTTTAAACAGAATAACACCCGGATTGCTGCTTTTGGAACCAATACCAGTAAAGCTTGTACTGATATGGATTTGATAGTGGATATTGCTGCGCCAACCCCAGGCGTTCCATCAATGACGATGGCCATTGAAAATTACATTAAAATATCTAATAAATAATACGATAAATAATTTATTATCAGTCGATACAATAAATGCGTAACTTTACTGTTAATAAGAGAGTTACGCATATTGTTGAACGATACACAAAGTTGTTGGATAATTATTAATCTAACTTTAATTGCCTTTGGGTAATGATTTAATATAAAATATTTGCTTTTATAGATAATTTCAGTGATTTTTGATAAAATTGCTCCTAATCGTGCTGTGCACAATATAAAATATGAAGAAAATCTACCTTCTAGCTATTGTAGGTGTAACTGTAATGCTGGCAAGCTGTGGTCATGGCGGCCAAGGCGAGCTGGTTGGCGCTTATAACCGAAAATTTAAAAACGATAGAATCCCACTAGGAATGGTTTATGTACCACCAGGGCATACCCCACTGGGAGGTTCGGATGAAGATATCACTTTCTCTCAGAATGGGCCAAGTAAAATGGTTACCATTAGCGCATTCTTCATGGATCAGACCGAAATTTCCAATGCGGAATATCGCCAGTTTACCAACTGGGTACGAGATTCTATTGCGATTGTAATGATGGGCAACCCACAACAATTTATGGTTACTCCAAGAGGAAATGCCGCAGCTGCTCTTGGCGGAGAGAAATATATTGACTGGAAAAAAGTTGGTCCAAATGGTGCCAACATTTGGCGTAATAGAGGTAGGGGTGCAGCAGCAGCCCAAGTGAGTCAGCTAGATGGCATGTATTACTCAGGTTTGGATGCTCTTCCAGGCAAGAAAGAATTAGATGTTCGTAAATTCGAATATTCTTATGCAGAGTTGAATATGGAGAAAGCTGCTATCGGGCATAAAGATCCAAACAGCAAACGTCAGGATTATATCGATCGCTATACGGTTGCTATATATCCTGATACAATGGTTTGGAAAACAGATTATTCTTACTCACAAAATGATCCAATGGTGCGCGGTTATTACAACCACCCTTCCTATGATGATTATCCTGTAGTTGGCGTAAGCTGGGAGCAGGCAAAAGCTTTCTCTCACTGGAGAACCAAATTATACGATGGTGTTGCAACGGCAAGGAAACTTCCTGCAGGGTCAAGATCGGATTATAGGTTGCCGGCTGAAACAGAATTTGAATATGCTGCAAGAGGCGGTAATACCAAGACTAAATATCCTTGGGGAGGTCCTTACATTAGAAATACAAAAGGATGTTTACAGGCTAACTTTAAACCAGGCCGTGGTGATTATTCGAGCGATGGTGGTATTTATACAGTAGGTGTCAGATCATATTTTCCTAACGATTATGGCTTGTACAACATGGCAGGTAATGTTTCAGAATGGACTTTAACAGCATATAATAAAGGCGCTAGCCCGTTATTGCATGACTTAAACCCTAACTTTACTTATGATGCTGGTGCAAACGATAGTAAATACAAAAAACGTAAAGTGGTAAAAGGCGGTTCTTGGAAAGATACAGGTTATTTTCTTCAAAATGCTGTAGCGACATACGAATATCAGGATACACAAAGGTCATATATTGGTTTCAGATGCGTTTCATCTTATCCTGGCACCGATTTAAGACGTTAAACCGAACAAACTAAAAACTAAGAAAAACATCAAAATTTATGGCAGCAAAGAAACAACCAGGCTGGTTACACGTAGCGATTTCATGGGGAGCAAGTATTGTAATTATCGGAGCGTTATTTAAAATTCTACATATTGGTGGAATTATGGGTAACTACATGATTGGGCTTGGTCTAGGAGTGGAAGCATTTCTATTCTTCTTAACCGGATTTTTCCCACCAGAACCAGAACCAGCATGGGAAAGAGTTTATCCTGAACTAAAAGCAGATTTTAAAGGCGAATTACCAACAGCTTCATCCAGGCCTGTTGCAGCAGTTGCCTCGTCCAATACAGTAGCTTTAGATAAAATGTTATCTGATGCTAAAATTGGCCCGGAATTAATTGAGAGCCTGGGTGCTGGTTTGCGTACGTTTGGTGATAAGGTAGCAACAATTTCTAATGTTGCAGATGCATCTACTGCAACAAATGAATTTACAGGTAAGATTAAAACGGCATCAGCTGGTTTTGATAATTTGAGCGCATCTTTTGAGAAAGCTACGGCTAATTTAAAAGCAATGGGCGAAAGCAATGTAGATTCTCAGGCATACCACGAGCAGGTTAACAATTTGGCTAAGAACTTATCTGCTTTAAATGCTGTTTATGAACTGGAATTGCAAGATTCAAGCGCACATCTAAAATCGATGAATAAATTCTATTCAAACTTATCATTAACCATGCAGAACTTTAACGAATCGATGGAAGATTCGAAACAGTTTAAAGAAGAGGTGAATAAGCTGGCTAAAAACCTATCATCGCTTAATGCAATTTATGGCAATATGTTATCGGCTATGAACGGCCCACGTATATAATTTGTTTAGTTTTTAATTTTTAAAGAAAAGCTACATCAAATATGGCAGGCGGAAAAGAAACAACAAGGCAGCGGATGATCAATATCATGTATTTGGTATTGTTGGCTATGCTCGCCTTAAACGTATCAGATACCATTTTAGATGCATTCAAAAATATCAACGATAGTTTGGATACTTCTAAAAACAATGTAAATACAAGTATTAATCAGTTGTTTTCTGCCTTCGAAAATTCGAAGTTGAAAGAAGAGCCAGCACGTGCTCAGCCTATTTATGACAAGGCTAAACAAGCTCAGAAAGCAGCTGATGAACTAAATAATTATATTGAAAGTATTAAGAAAGAATTTACTCAGGCTGGTGACGGGATCGATCCTGAAACTGAAGATCTGGTAAATAGATCTAATCAGGATATTGCTCAGAATATCATGATTAACCAAAAGAAAGCTGATGAACTAAAGAAAAGAATTAATGCGACTAGAGAGAAATTAATCTCTTTATTAGATCCTGCAGATAGAGCAAATGTTTCTTTCTCTCTTGAAGCTAAAGATCCGGTAAGAAAAAGAAAGGGCAATTGGCAGGAAACTTATTTTGGTGAGGGAACCCCGTTAACCGCTGCGATGACTATTTTAACCAAACTGCAAACAGACACTAAAAATGCTGAAGCAGAAGTTGTGAAAAAATTGTTTGGAAATATGGATAAAGCGCAGGTTAATTTGGATCAGTTTGCTGCAGTCGCAGTAGCACCTACTTCTTACGTAATCCAGGGACAACCATATACCGCTGAAGTATTTCTAACCGCTAGCGATTCAAGATCAACACCTGATATTACCGTTAACGGAAGTAAATTATCCGTTAAAGATGGTAAAGGAACTTACAGCGGTGGTACCGGTAGCGTTGGACAGTTTACCTGGGTTGGTACTATACGTGTTCGCCAAACCGATGGTCAGGTAAAGGAATATAAAACCCAACCACAAACTTATCAGGTAGCGAAACCATCTGCATCTGTTTCTTCAACAAAACTAAATGTAATTTATGCAGGTATTGCCAATCCATTTACAGTATCGGCGGCAGGTTTCCCACTAGAAAGTGTCCGTGCTTCCATTTCAGGAGGTTCAATGTCTGGCGGTAACGGAAACTACAATGTTAATGTTCCGGGAAGCATGGTTGGTCAGGAAGTATCCATTAATGTATCGGCAACTAACGCTGGTAAAACCGTTAGTTTAGGCTCACAAAAATTCAGGGTTAAAGCTATTCCGGCACCGGTTGCCAAAGTTGGTGGACGCGCAGGTGGCGATATCGCTTCTGTACAGTTAAAAAGCGAAACCGAGATTGAAGCAGATCTGGATGATTTTCCTTTCGATGTTAAGTTTAAAATACAACGTTATAAACTGACGATTATTAAACCACGTTCTGATGCCGTTACCATTGCTGGTAGTGGTGGAAATTTCGCCGGTGCGGTTAAAGGTGCCATGAACTCAATTACACCTGGAACAAGGGTGTTTTTTGAAGATATTGTTTCTGTAGGACCAGATGGGCGTCAAAGAATTTTACCTTCATTAGCGTTTAGTGTAAAATAAAAAGAAGATGAAAAGGATTTTAAGTATTGCTATTCTGGTTTTGCTAACTGCGTTTGCTTTTGCACAAAAAAAGCCAACCAAGTTAGCACCAAAGAAAGCTGCTCCGGTAGTTACTGCTCCTGCAGTAGATACGGTGAAAGCTCCTGTTAAAACAGCTAAAAAGAAACTAAAGGTACCACCTAAAGATGGTTTCTATGCCCGTAAGGACATTGATAGTACTGAAATGGTTCCTTTGGCTGATGTGAGAGAGGAAGATGTTTTTTATGCAAAACGGATATGGAGAGAAATTGATTTACGTGATACGGTTAACTCTGTCTTAAAATCGCCTAAATCAAGATTAATTGATGTTTTGATTGCGTCAATTAAAAAAGATGAACTAACAGCATACTCGCCAATTGATAGCGCCCTAAACGAAGATGATGCATTCCTTAATCCAATGTCTGCAGATTCTGCTGCCAAGTCAGCTTTAGGAACAGCAGAGGTTTCGAACAATAAAACCGGAACAGTTACCACAGTGGTGAATGATTTTAACCCGGAGTTATTCTTAAAATTCAGAATTAAAGAAGATTGGATTTTTGATACTAAACGTTCTATTTTTGAACCGCGTATTGTAGGTATTGCGCCATTAAAATACAATGAAGTTTCCAAACAATGGCAGCCTGTATTTTGGGTGTACTATCCGGAGGCAAGAGAGATTTTAACCAAGAAACGTTTGATTAATACCAATAACGACGCATCGTCACTTAGTTTCGATGATTTCTTTATTCGCCGCTTATTCAGCAGTTATATTGTTAAAGAATCAAATCCTGGTGATAACAAGATCAGAGATATTATTGCCAATCCTAGAGAAAGATTGTACGAATCAGAAAGGATTAAAAAATCTGTTCTGGATTACGAACAAGGACTTTGGGAATATTAATCTTATAAGAAAAGGCTTCGATGAAAATCGGAGCCTTTTTGTTTTATAATGGTTTCGATATAGTGGAGGATTTTAAATTTTAAGAAAACCTACTCATACAGATCTCTCCGTTTCGCTGCGCTTTAGTTGAGATGACGGATTTGTGTGGTGGAAATCGATCATAGAATTGCAGATATAAATCGTTATTTCGACCTTAGCTGGAAAAATCTTAATTCCTCTTAAAAGAGAATCAGAATTAAAAGTGTTATTCCTGATTAAAATATGCTTGCAGCGTAACCATCTGCTTTTTATTCAGTACCTCTGCCAGCTCTTTTTCTGTAGCTTCTTTAATCTTTTTAACCGATTTAAAATGTGTTAACAGTTTATCAGCTGTTGTTTTACCAATACCTTCAATTTGTTCGAGTTCGGTTTTAAGTGTACCCTGATCGCGTTTCTTGCGGTGAAAGGTAATTCCGAAGCGGTGGGCTTCATCACGCAGCTGCTGGATCACTTTTAAGGTTTCCGATTTTTTATCTAAATACAAAGGATAAGAATCACCTGGATAGAACAGTTCTTCCAAACGTTTGGCAATACCGATCACAGTTACCCTGTTTTCTATACCCAGTAATTTTAAACTCTTCATAGCAGATGAAAGCTGGCCTTTACCGCCATCAATAATGATGAGCTGTGGCAAAGTCTGGTTTTCATCCAACATTCGCCTGTAACGACGGAAAACAGCCTCTTCCATGGTCGCAAAATCGTTTGGACCTTCAACCGTTTTCACATTAAAATGGCGATAGTCTTTTTTAGATGGTTTGGCATCCTTAAATACTACAATTGCCGAAACCGGATACTTCCCCTGAAAGTTGGAGTTATCAAAACATTCAATATGTTTTGGAAGCTGCGTTAAACGCAGGTCTTTTTGCATGGTAGTTAAAATCCGGTCGGTACGTAAATCTGGATTTAACTTTTCGTATTGGTTAAGCTTTTCTTTTTTAAAGAACAGTACATTCTTTTGTGAAAGCTCTAAAAGTTTTTTCTTTTCGCCCAGTTTTGGAACGGTGAATTTTAAACTTTCATCTTCCAATGAAGGTTCAAAAGGGACGATGATTTCTTTTGAGGTACTGTTGAATTTTGTTCTGAACTCCAGCATGGCTAAAGTTAAAATCTCATCATCACTCTCATCTAGTTGCTTCTTAACCTCAATGGTCTGTGTCTGGATAATGGTTCCGTTCATCACCTTTAGGTAGTTCACAAAGGCATAACGTTCATCTGAAGCAATACTCACCACATCCACATTCGTAATGGCACTGTTTACCACGGTAGATTTGCTCTGATATTTTTCCAGTACTTCTAATCTCCTTGCATATTGATGCGCAAGTTCGAAATTGAGGTTTTCTGATGCTGATTTAATGATCCCTTTGACATCACGGATAACATTTCCGATTTTACCGTTCAGGATTTCTTTGATTTCGCCAATATTTTTATCATAATCGGCCTCGGTCTGATAATTTTGGCAAGGCCCTTTACAGTTACCGATCTGGTATTCGAGGCATACTTTAAATTTGCCTTCGTCTATATTTTTCTCCGTTAGGGGCAGGCTGCAGGTACGTAACGGATAGGTTTCTTTAATCAGATCCAAAATGGTATGCATCATGCCTATCGAGCCATAAGGGCCGAAATAGGTAGAGCCATCTTTAATCACTTTCCTTGTCCAGTAAATGCGGGGGAAATTCTCATTTTTAACGATAATCCATGGATAAGTTTTATCGTCCTTTAAATTGATGTTAAATTTCGGCTGGTGTTTTTTAATCAGGCTGTTTTCCAATAGCCAGGCATCAATTTCCGTATCTACAATGGTAAAGGTGATTTTACGGATCTTAGATACCAGTACCCTTGTTTTGCCATTAAACTGGCTTTTATCGCTATTAAAATAAGAACCCACACGGTTACGCAGGTCTTTCGCCTTTCCAATATACATAAGCTTTCCATCAGCATCCCAATATTGGTAAACACCAGGTTTATGCGGAATTGCGGTTAATGCTGTTTTATGGTCGAAACTGCTCATTATTTACAAAAATAGGATTCGGGAGTAATAGTTTTGATTAAAATGAACTGATTGCTATATTTATAATTTGGGCGTGCCCCTAAGCTGCGCAAAGGGTCAGGCTATCCGTTACAATCTTTTGTTGCCTTTTGGCTGCGCTCAAGGCGACAACAAAAGGATTTCCACTGCTATCCTTCACGCAACCGCCAACACATTAAAAACCTAACTTCTCATCCAATTCTGTTGCGCCTTCTTCCTGTTGCTGGTACTGATTGCAATCAAAAGTAATCGAAACACCCGATTTTGGCGCTTCAAAATCAGCATGACTGATCTTCAATGCTGGATTAGCGTAAACTCTTTTGATAAATCCTGCAAAAATTGGTAAAGCCGTATTGGCACCCTCACCCTGGCTGGTGCTGATGAAGTGGAAAGCCCTGTCCTCGCAACCTGTCCAGATACCGGTTACCAATTGTGGAGTAATTGCCATAAACCAGCCATCGGAGTTATTTTGGGTAGTACCTGTTTTTGCTCCGATCGGTGCATTTACTTTGTATTTATAATTCAATCTCGATCCTGTTCCGTTGGTAACCACACCTTTCAACATCCTGGTCATTACATAAGCAACTTCTTCACTCATTACAGGTTTTGGTATTTCCTTTTGAGAAAATAGTACCACCCCGTTTTTATCTTCAATTCTCAATAAATAAATCGGCTTGGTGTAAGTTCCTTTGTTGGCAAAAGCTCCGTAAGCACCCACCATATTATAAACAGAAGAATCGAAAGTACCTAAACAAATAGATGGGAATGCCGGAACATTAGGAATACCCATTTTTGTGGCCAATGTAGATACGGCAACAGGACCAACCTGTTTCATTAAATAAGCCGTAACAAAGTTCTGCGAGTAGGCCAGTGCTTTTTGTAAAGTAATACTTCCTGGTAATGGTTTGCCTGAGTTTCTTGGTGTCCATGGCTCTCCATAACCATCAATCGTTACCGGAACATTAGGTACGGTATAACAAGGAGAATAACCATTTTCAATGGCTACGGCATAGGTAAATGGTTTTGCTGTTGAGCCTACCTGACGGGTTCCCATTTTAACCTGATCGTATTTAAAATGTTCGTAATTGATTCCGCCAACCCATGCTTTAACGTGTCCATTGGTAGGGTCCATCGTCATCATGGCATTCCGCAAAAGCATTTTGTAATAACGTACCGAATCGATCGGTTTCATTACGGTATCAATATTACCTTTCCAGGTGAAAATGGTCATTTCAGTTTTGGTATTGAAATCATCTTTAATTTCATCATCCGATTTACCTTCCAGTTTTAACGATTTATAACGGTCAGATCGCTTAATTCCCTGTTCAATCTGTAAAGTTTTATCTTTAAAAGGGTTTCTGCCTTTCCAACTGGCAATAAATTGTGCCTGCAGCACTTTCATGTATTCCTTTTGTGCTTCCTCGGCGTATACCTGCATATCATAATTTAATGTGGTATATATCTTCAATCCATCACGGTCTAAGTCGTAAGGCGTTCCATCGGGCTTGGTAATCGATTGTTCCTGGAAAATGGTTCTGATATCGTTTTTCAATACCGAACGAAAATATGGCGCAATACCATCATTAACGGTTGCGGCATTGAAATGCAGGTTTAACGGTTTTTCTTTTTGTTCATCAAATTCCGCCTGGGTTAAGAGCTCAGCTTTAACCATCAAAGCCATTACGGTATTTCTACGGTCTCTGGAACGCTCAGGATGGCGGGTTGGCGAATACATGGTAATCCCTTTTTGCATGCCCACTAAGGTTGCCGCCTGTGTTAAAGTTAACTTATCGGGAGTGGTATTGAAATAAACCCTGGCTGCCGATTTAATACCATAAGCCTGATTACCAAAATCGACCGTATTTAAGTACATGGTAATAATTTCTTCCTTGGTATAGTTGCGTTCTAATTTAACGGCAACAATCCACTCTTTAAATTTTGTTAGTACCAGCGAGAAAAAATTAAGGTTCGATTCGCGTGGAAAAAGATTTTTAGCCAATTGCTGTGTAATGGTACTGGCGCCCTGCTTTTTGCCAATTAAATTATAACCGATAATAGAGAAGGTGCGTTTAAAATCGATGCCGGAGTGTTCTTTAAAACGGGTATCTTCTGTCGCAATTAATCCGTTGATTACATTTTCGGAAATATCTTTATAAGTAACATTCGATCTGTTTTGAACAAAATAAGTACCTAGTGGACGGCCATCTTCGGCAATAATTTCGGATGCCTGGTTACTTTTTGGGTGTTCTATGTCTCTAAAAGAGGGCAAGGCACCAAACAGACCTAATCCGATCATTGAAATGAAAATGGCGAATAGGGCAATTCCCCCAATCAGTATTTTCCAGATGATTAAACTGTATCTTTTTGTTTCTTGTGCAGAAAGGGATTTGTTCATTTTGTGTTGTTATTTTCCAAAAACACCGGGATAGGTGATTTCGGATGCAAATTTATTAATTTTTTATAGAATCAACTTTTAAGCTTTGAACTTTGGCCATTCTACCATTTAAGATATATAAGGGTATCAAAGCTTTTAACTTCAGTCTTTCTGCTTCGGTTTTTAGCCTTTTAGTCTTTCCGCTTTGCTCTACTATTTATAATTGTCTTTTAAAAACTCCAGATATTCGTTGATCCGTGTCCTGTCTGTCAGTTTTCCAAAGTTTTCTTTACTGATGATAAAGCCTTTATACAGGTTAGCCGGAACTTTCATAATGTTCTTTAACTGTCCTGTAATGCTCGATTCGTAAAGTTTGGCATCTTCAAGGTCGATAAAACTCGTGATGTAAATCAACTGATCGTTATCCAGTTCTACCAATTTATGTTCCAAATCGTTGTCAGGATAATTTCCGCGGTTAAACTGACCGATTCCGAAACGAGATGAACTTAAGGTTAAAGTGGCGTCGGCCACGTCGATTACATAATAATATTCTTCTGATTTTGCAGCACTGAAAATACTGGTAGGTTTGCTTGGATCTGTCGGTTTAACCTCAGCAGGTTTAGCTATTGGGTTAGGTTCTGCAGTCTTTACTACAGGATTTTCAACCACCAGCGGTTTTGTCGCAACGGTAGCCGGAGTAGCCTGGGCCACAAAACGAGGTTCACTTGCATCAAAATCAATCAGCGCAACTGGTCGTTGTTTAAATTCATCAAGGTTGGCCTCAATATATCTTAAATGATTGCGTACCAAAGGTGTAATAATTTTATCATTAGGATAGCGATTGGTAATCAGGTTAAATTCGCTAAGCAGCGGATCAACCTTTGCTGTACGGCCAACTGCTATTGCCTTTAAATAAGCATACTGCGGTGCCAGATCGTTATTTGGGAAAGCTGAAATATTATCATCAGCCTGCTTTACTACATTGGCATAATCTTTTCTTGCATAAGCATCAAAAGCTGCATTGTAATTGTTGATGGCAATGTTTTCCATCTGTGTTTGTTTGGCCGAGTACGATGGATCTAAAATATTCTTCGCAAAATTAGATTCGGGGAATTTGGTGAGCACCAATTGTTTATACTGATCAGATTTTACTTCATCAACACCTTTATAATTCAGGTATAAACTGTAATAAATAGCAACCAGATGGTTGTTATCTGGATATCTTTTAATCAGTTCAAGATATATTTTATTTGCTTCCGGCTTATCATTCAGTTCTTGTTGGTAAAAACTGGCGATTTCAAAATAAGCATCAATAATTTTTTGGTCGGATATTGCCAATAGCGGCTGTGTAGTAGGTAAAGCATCCAAAAACTGCTTTTCTAATGAAGTTTGGTCGGAGGCAGCCGCATTGGTTTGCCCGTTTGCAGGTATAATTTCTGTAGCTACTTTTCCTCCGGCTAAAACCTGGTTGGTTTCCTGTGCGGATGAGCGTACACTCTGGCGCCAGTTATCTTCCAGCGGTCTGGTGCCCCAGCGTTTTTTAAAGTCACCAAAGCCATTGCTTATCGCTGCATTATTATTAAAATAAAAGGTGTTTCCTGCATTATTGTTGGGTGTATTTAAACTGATGTTCGGAAAATCCGGATCATTTAAAAATTGATTGTTGATTACGCCTCCTGTACTGCTTACTACGACCTTTGGCGTTAAATATGCTTTAACTTTAGCCTCACGTTCAGCAGCCGGAAGTTTGGCAATGGCCTGGGCAGTATCTTCTTTTGCAATAATGGTGTACCTGTCGGTTAGATATTGCAGGTTATCTGCCTTTTTAACAATGTTGTCATAATCAGGGAAGTTTTTAGGTAAAGTCATCACGGTACTATCGTAGTACAGTTTTGCTTTAATATAGTTGTTAAATTCTTTAAAGTTTAAGTCGGCAATTCTTAAGTAAGACAACGCCTTTTGAGTCTGGTTTCTTGTGCTTTTTAAAACTGACTTATGGTAATTCTCTTCAGCCTTAACAAAGTTTCCTTCAGCAGAGAAAAGCTCTCCAACCTGATAATAAATCTGATCGGTATAATCAAAATTCTTATCATCTTTTAACAAAGCCAGCAGCTGCTCTTCCTTGTTCAATTTTACGCCGCTTAACAGGGCACGTAGTTTAATGCGGTTTAAATTTGCATGAAAATACATCTCGAAGGGTGCATTGCTTTTTTCAACTTTAGTGAAATTAGCATAGGCATCCTGGATGTTTTTCTCTTTTTCCTGCAATTGCGCCAATATAAAACGCCAACGGATACGAAGCTGTTTTTCGGCCGGAAGTGCAATGGCGGATTCTAAAAATAAGATGGCTTCTTTATTGCGTTTCTGATAAATGCGCATCTGCGCGGCAGTAGCCAAAGGTTCTGCCAGGTCCTTTTTTAATTCATCAGAAGCACGCAACATGGTATCGATAATTTTATCGGCGAGCACCATATTGTTCAATTGCATTTGGCTACGCGCTTTCCAGTTCATTGCCATAATGAATGTTTTTAAATCGCTGTTATAGGTTTTGGCCGTATAATCGAAGTATTCAGAAGCGATAAAATAATTGCCTTTCAGGTAATTTGCCTTACCCAAAAGCATATAGGCATCATCAATATAGTTGCTAAAACTTTTATCATTGATAATGGTTTGTCCTTTTGCGATCACATCGTCCAATTGTTTATTGGCAACACCAGGCGTTAAAACCAGATTTATTTGTGGCTCAGGATCGAGGTAAACAGGAAGGATTTTTTCGTAATTATCTGCATAACTTTGTAACAGACTCTCATTGTACTCGCTTAGTAAAACATTGGAGTTATAGATATAGTTGTATTTTGCTGTTAAGTTCTGAAACCTACGATCTACCGCTGTATCTTTATTTGCGACACAGCCATAAATAAAGACACTGATGAGGATGAAAAAAGGATTTAAGTTTTTGTTAGCGTAATTTTTCAAGTATGATAAATCTCTTAGGTGGATATACAATAAACAATATATGTAGAAAAATATTTTATTTGGCAACAAATGTTTAATTATTCAAAGTTAATTTAATTATTGCATTAAAAAATGGAAAATCCGAAAGAAGAAAATACAAAGAAAAAGGTAAACGTAGCTGCTAAATATTCTGCTATCGGCTTCCAGATGATCGCCACCATAGGCCTGCTTACTTTTATTGGTTATAAAATTGATGAACACAGAAACAGCAAAACCAATCTCATTACAGCGGCTTTTGCTTTGGCAGGGGTGGGGATTGCATTATATCAGGCTATCAGGCAGGTTACGAGAAATTAGTTTTCGGGGGGGCAGTTTTCAATTATCAGTTTCTGGTTAATCAACCAGGCAATTTAACAATCCAGCAATCAAACAATCTTTTAAAGTTAACAGGTTAACCATCTTCACAATATTTTTCTTGCTTATACTTACTTGATACTAAAAACCTTATCTTTGCAAAAGTTTTTATCTGCTAAGAAATTATACATTGACTCTAGCCAAATTTACCAGTATCTATTTCATCTTCGTAGGCTTATTAATAGGCGTTGTTGCTGTTTTACCTTTATTATTTCCCGATGCACCACTTTTTGTAAACAACTTTTGGGTGATGTTTGGCTTTTTGGCCGGTATCACTTACATCGCTTACATGCTTGTTGATATTGGTGTAAAACGCGATCCTGAAGTGGGTATTATGGCTATTATGGGATCAATCGCGGTGAAGATGATTTTTTGTATGGCTTTTGTGCTGATTTACAGTATAAAAGCAAAGGGAATCGGGCTTGTATTTCTGCTTAATTTTTTTTCTTTATATTTATTGTTTACGGCCTTTGAAATTTACTGTTTGTTACGTAACTTGCGCCACCAAAATTTAAAGTAAAAAACTGCCAATAAATGGATTGTAACCGAGTTTTTGTGTCTAAAGTTAAAAGGCTAACTATTGTTTTTACGCTTTTAATCGCGTTTTTATCTGTCAAAATTGATACTTTCGCTCAAGTTGATAGCGCTGTTGTACCTGTTGATAGTGTTGTTGCCGAATCTGCTCACGCAGCTTCCGGAGAACAAGGAGAAGCGGCCGAGCATGGCAAAGAAAAATTCGAGCCAACCAAAGTAATTATGGAACACATTGCTGATTCGCACATGTGGCATCTTTGGGGTCATACTTCATTGCCTCTTCCTGTAATTTTATATACGGCTAATGGTTTGGAAGTTTTTTCTTCTGGTAACTTTCATCATGGAGAGCATGATTATAATGGTAAATACAACAACTACCGTTTAGAAGAAGATCATGTTAAAGTGGTTGGTGCTGATGGAAAAATCGATGAAGAAGCAAGTAAGTCAATTTTAGATTTCTCGATCACTAAAAACGTTGCTGCGATGTTCGTAGCGATTTTGGTAATCTTAATCGTATTCATTTCGGTAGCCGGGGCTTATAAAAAACGCGTTGGTAAAGCACCAAAAGGTTTGCAATCTTTTATCGAACCTGTTATCGTTTTTGTGAGAGATGATATTGCTAAACCAAATATCGGGCATAAGTATGCTAAATTTATGCCTTATTTGTTGACTACGTTTTTCTTTATCTTATTTAATAACTTATTTGGTTTAATTCCAATTTTTCCAGGTGGTGCTAACGTTACCGGTAATATTGCCTTAACTTTTGTAATGGCTTTAGGTACTTTGATTATTGTTAACATTAATGGTAACAAATACTATTGGAAACACATTTTTAGACCAGATGTTCCTTTTTGGTTATATCCGATTATGATTCCTGTGGAATTAATCGGTATCATATCAAAACCGTTCGCTTTAATGGTGCGTTTGTTTGCAAACATTACAGCAGGTCACATTATCGTATTAAGTTTAATTTCCTTAATCTTTATTTTCGAAACATTGGCTATTGCTCCGGTTTCAGTTGCATTTGTATTGTTTATGGATGTGTTAGAATTATTGGTAGCATTTTTACAGGCCTTTATTTTTACACTATTAACTGCCTTGTTTATTGGTATGGCAGTAGAAGAACATCATTAATAGAAAACTATTTTTTACAAATTAATATAAATTAAATTAGTTATGGTAGGTTCAATCGCGGCAATTGGTGCCGGTTTAGCAGTAATCGGTGCAGGTATCGGTATCGGTCAAGTAGGTGGTAAAGCAATGGAAGGTATTGCTCGTCAACCAGAAGCTGCATCAAAAATTCAGACTGCAATGATTATCGCTGCTGCCCTTATTGAGGGTGCTGCTTTATTCGGTGTGGTAGTTGCATTATTAGGCTTAAACGGTTAATAATCACTGAAGAAATTAGGCTGGGTATTTAACGATTGGTTATTTACCCGGCCCTATTAAAAAGATTGTTTTTAAAAATTAGATAAAAATGGAATTAGTAACCCCAAGCATAGGATTGGTTTTTTGGACATCGTTAGCATTCATCTGCTTATTGATCTTACTTAGAAAATTTGCATGGAAACCTATTTTAGGTGCAATTCACGAACGTGAGCAAAGTATTGATGAGGCCCTTAACAAAGCGGAATTAGCTAAGCAGGAAATGGCACGTTTAACCAGCCAGAATCAGGATTTGATGCAGCAGGCGCGTGCTGAACGTGATGAGATTTTAAAGGAAGCTAAAACCTTGAAAGATGGTATCCTGAACGAAGCTAAAAAACAAGCTCAGGTTGAAGGTGCTAAATTGATTGAGAAAGCTAAAATCGAGATCGAAAACCAAAAGAAAGCAGCTTTAGCTGAAGTTAAAGATCAGGTTTCTTCTTTATCATTAGAAATTGCTGAACGTGTATTGCGTACTCAGTTAGATGATAAAACCAAACAGGAAGCTTTAGTAGCTAACTTGTTAAAAGACGTTGAATTAAACTAAGCGTATTGCGTAAAGCTGTAAGCGTGCCAAACGCCAAACGCTAAACGCCAACCCAAAAGATATGTCAGAAATTAAAGTTGCAGGCAGATATGCCAAATCATTAATAGACCTAGCCGTTGAAAACAATGCGTTAGAATCAGCTTATAGTGATATGGTTTTGTTTGAAAAAGTGGTTGATGAAACTCCTGAACTAGAAGCAATATTAAAAAACCCGATTGTACCTTTAGATAAGAAAACTGGTATTTTAAACGGAATTTTTGCAGATAAGGTAAGCAAATTAACCATCTCGTTTTTCAAGATTGTGGTAAGCAAAGGTCGCTCTGCGATTTTATTTGCAACAGCAAAACAGTTTATACAACAATATAATTTAATTAAGGGGATTGTTACTGCTGATGTAACTACTGCAGCTACTTTAAGCCCTGAGGCTAAAGAGCAGATTATAGCGATTGTAAAAAAAGAATTAGGCGCCAACCAGGTTATTGTTAACGAAAAAATTAACGAGAAGCTAATTGGTGGTTTTATATTAAAAGTTGGCGATAAGCAATTTGATGCCAGTATCGCCAGCGGTTTAAGTAAACTTAAAAAAGAATTTGCGCAGTAAGCGCGAGGCGATAAGCGTATAGCGTAAAACGCCAAACAAAAAAATATTGCGATAAGCGTATGGCACGGAAAACGCCATGCGCTAAGCACTAAACATTTATAAAAAGATATAAAGTAAAATTATGGTAGAGGTAAGACCAGACGAAGTATCGGCAATTATCAGACAGCAATTGGCGGGCTTCAAATCAGAAACCGAACTGGAAGAAGTTGGTACCGTGTTGCAAGTGGGCGACGGTATTGCCCGTGTTTACGGTTTAACTAAAGTTCAATCGGGAGAGTTAGTTGAATTTGCAAACGGCCTGCAAGGTATCGTATTAAACCTTGAAGAAGATAACGTTGGTGTGGTACTTTTAGGTGCTTCAGACGAGATCAAAGAAGGCGATACGATTAAACGTACCAAAAAAATTGCCTCTATTAAAGTTGGTGAAGGTATGCTTGGCCGCGTAGTAAACACTTTAGGCGAGCCTTTAGATGGTAAAGGTCCGATCTTGGGTGAAACTTACGAAATGCCTTTAGAGCGTAAAGCACCAGGTGTAATTTACCGTCAGCCGGTAAATGAGCCTTTACAAACAGGTATAAAAGCAATCGATGCGATGATTCCAATCGGTCGTGGTCAGCGTGAGTTGGTTATTGGCGATCGTCAGATTGGTAAAACTGCCGTTTGTATCGATACCATTATCAATCAAAAAGAATTTTATGAAGCAGGCCAGCCTGTGTTCTGTATTTATGTAGCTATCGGTCAGAAAAACTCTACCGTTGCTAACATTGTACGTACACTTGAGGAAAACGGCGCTTTACCATATACAGTTGTTGTTGCTGCTTCGGCCGCAGATCCTGCTCCAATGCAGTTCTATGCTCCGTTTGCTGGTGCTGCAATTGGTGAGTTTTTTCGCGATACAGGTAAACCAGCTTTAATTGTTTATGATGATTTATCTAAACAAGCTGTAGCTTACCGTGAGGTATCTTTATTACTTCGTCGTCCACCGGGCCGTGAAGCTTATCCAGGTGACGTTTTCTACTTACATAGTCGTTTGTTAGAAAGAGCTGCGAAAATCAATGCTAACGATGATATCGCTAAAGCAATGAACGATTTACCTGAGTCGATTAAACACATCGTTAAAGGTGGTGGTTCATTAACCGCTTTACCAATTATCGAAACACAAGCGGGTGACGTTTCTGCATATATCCCAACCAACGTAATTTCAATTACCGATGGTCAGATCTTCTTAGAGTCGAACTTGTTCAACTCAGGTATCCGTCCGGCAATTAACGTAGGTATCTCGGTATCACGTGTTGGTGGTAATGCGCAGATCAAATCAATGAAAAAAGTAGCAGGTACTTTAAAGTTAGACCAGGCTCAATACCGCGAGTTAGAGGCTTTCTCTAAATTCGGTTCTGATTTAGATGCTGCAACTAAATCGGTATTGGATAAAGGTGCACGTAACGTAGAAATGTTGAAACAAGCACAGTTCTCTCCATTTACTGTTGAGAAACAAGTTGCAATTGTTTACGCTGGTACTAAAAACTTAATGCGTAGCGTTCCGGTTAATAAAGTAAAAGAATTTGAAACTGAATTCTTAACTCAATTGGAATTACGTCATCCAGAAACTTTAGCGGCATTAAAAGCTGGTAAATTTGATGATACTATCACTGGTGTTTTAGATACCGTAGCAAAAGAGATTTCAAGTAAATACTAGATAGAAGTATTGGAGTATCAAGTATCAGGTATCAAGATAAAATCTTGTCTTGATACTCGATACTCTAAGTACCAGACACTAAAATATGGCTAATTTAAAAGAAGTAAGAAACCGGATTGCATCGGTACAATCAACACAGCAGATTACCAAAGCTATGAAAATGGTTTCTGCAGCAAAGTTGAAACGTGCTACCAATGCAATTATCGCTTTACGTCCTTATGCAACTAAACTGAAAGAGATTTTAGGTAATCTATCAGCAAGTTTAGAGGGATCGTCATCGCCTTTTATCCAGGAGCGTGAGCCCAATAAGGTTTTAATTGTTACTGTATCTTCAAACCGTGGTTTGGCTGGTGCTTTTAACATGAACGTAATTAAAGCGGCCAACAATTTAATTGCTGAGAAATATAGCGAACAGTTGAAAAACGGTAACGTTAGCATTATTTCTATTGGTAAGAAAACTCAGGATTTTTACGAAAAACGTAAATACAATGTTATTGGAAACAATAATGAAGTATATTCGGCCTTAACTTTCGAAAATGTAACCAAAATTACAGATGCGATTATGGCTGGTTTTATTAAAGGTGAGTTTGATAAAGTAGAAGTAGTTTATAACCGTTTTAGAAACGCTGCAGTACAATTTATTACTACTGAGCAGTTGTTACCTCTACCTAAAGCAGAAGAAACACCAGCGGATCTTAAAAAGGATAAGAAAACAACAAACGTTGATTATATTTTAGAGCCTTCGCAAGAAGAGATTGTAGAACAATTAATTCCTAAATCAATTAAGATCCAGCTATATAAAGCAGTGTTAGATTCTCATGCTTCTGAGCACGGCGCACGTATGACATCGATGGATAAAGCAACTGAAAATGCAGGTGAGTTATTGAAAGCCTTAAAACTTTCATACAACCAGGCACGTCAGGCAGCAATTACAACTGAGTTAACTGAGATTGTAAGTGGTGCAGCAGCATTGAACGGATAATAGTTTGCAGTTCTAATTGCATAAAATATAAAGCCCATTTCTTCATTGAAATGGGCTTTTTTATTGACTTTGCTAGTCTTAATCTTAAAATTATTATGTTTTTTATGGATTATAATCCAAAATTATTATACTTTTGTTGAGGAATTTTTATATTATGATTATTCGTAAACAGCTGGATTACGCTCTTGCAAGGCTTTTTAAAGGCAAAGCCTTTATCATCTTTGGGCCACGTCAAACTGGTAAAACTACTTTTGTTGAACAGTTATTGGCAAAGGTTAATAAAAAGACCCTGTACCTCAACGGGGATGATGCTGACATACGCGAAGCTTTGGCTGAACCCAATGCGGCACAAATAGCACAAATGCTCGCCGGCTACGAAGTACTTTTTATAGATGAGGCCCAACGAATCAATGATGTAGGCTTGCTCATTAAAATTATTGTAGATCGCTTTAAGCCTGTTCAGGTTATTGCAACGGGGTCATCTGCATTTGAGTTATCAGGTAAAATAAACGAACCCTTAACCGGTAGAAAATATGAAATGATGCTCTTGCCATTTTCATACGCAGAGCTGGTAAATGATACTGATTTTATTACCGAAGAAAGATCATTGGAACAACGGTTAATTTATGGATCTTATCCCGAGATTATTAACGATCCTCAGAATGCAGAAGAGCATTTAAAATTACTAGCAGATAGTTATCTATATAAGGATCTTTTTACTTTGGAAGATGTTAAAAAGCCGCTACTCTTCGAAAAAATTGTAAAGACCCTGGCTTTACAGGTTGGGAGCGAAGTTAACTTTTCTGAACTGGCACAACTGGTAAAGGCCGATCAGAAAACCGTCGATAAGTACATCGGTCTACTCGAAAAATCTTTTGTGGTTTTTAGCTTACCTGCCTTTGCAGGTAATGTGCGTAACGAAATTAAAAAAAATAAGAAAATCTATTTTTATGATACGGGTATTGTGAATGCCATTACGCGGAATTTTAACCCGATAGCAAACAGGAATGATGTTGGTGCACTATTTGAAAATTATATGATTGCTGAACGGATGAAGTTTTTGCACCAAAATCAGATAGAAGCAGAATGCTTTTTCTGGCGTACCACGCAACAACAGGAAATTGATTATATAGAAAAAACAAAAGAAAAATTTTTGGCTGTCGAGTTTAAATGGAGCGAAAGAGGGAAAAATAAAATTCCACTTACCTTTACACATGCTTATCCTGATGCAGAAACATTATTGATATCAAAAGCTGATAGGGGAACTTTTTTGAACGGTTAAACTTATCTTTGCAGTATAATATTAATACATGAAAAAATACATCCTCATCATCTTATCGCTCATTCCGTTTTTTGTCACAGCCCAAAATCCTGCACGGGATTATACCAATGCAGTACTTTGGCAGCAAACTTCGGGTGAGTACCGTGCGCTATGTTTCCAAGCCTACAATTTTGCACGTTTATCGTTAAAAGAAGCTTTGTGGGCTGATACGAGTAAAAAACCAAATTGCGTGATTGTTGATATTGATGAAACAGTTCTGGATAATTCTGCTTTTCAGGGGCATGAAATTAAAAAAGGACTAAGTTATGTGCCTGCCGATTGGACAGAATGGACCAGTTTAGCTCAGGCAGATACCGTTCCCGGCGCTTTGGCATTTTTAAAATTTGCAGCTTCAAAAAATATCGAAACTTTTTATGTAAGTAATCGTGATGAAAAGGATTATGCGGCTACGTTAAAAAATCTGCAACATTTTGGTTTCCCTTATGCAGATGATGCGCATTTAGTGGTTTCAAAAGGAACCTCAAATAAAGAGCCACGGCGCCAAAAAATTAGCGAAATGTACAATATTCTGTTGTTATGTGGCGATAATTTAAGCGATTTCAGCAACATTTTTTATCGCGAAAATAAAAATACCTTCGGGCAGGTAAATACAAATCAGAACTTATTTGGAACAAAGTATATTGTGTTGCCAAACCCAATGTACGGGGATTGGGAAAAGCCTTTGTATCAGGGAGAAAAACTTAGTGATAAAGATAAAGCGAAACAAAGGTTGGAACGATTAAAAAGTTACTAAGTTTTATAATTATTCAGCAATAAGTATTACTTTTGCAGCATCATAAAAATAAACATTATGGAGAACAACGAATTAAAGCACAATACAGAAAGTATGAAAACGGCTAACCAGCCAGGAATTTATAAATTAATGATTTTTGGTGTACTGGTTTGCATGGTGGGTACTTACGCACGTTTCGCTTACGATTCGTGGCAGGTATCATTAGCATCCTGGATTGTTTTGTTCATTGGAGCAATTATTGCCATTAAAGGTGTATTCAAAATATTAGACGCATAAGCATTCTACTATCAAAATATAAAGCCGGTCATGTTCATTCACGACCGGCTTTTTTGTTTATATACACTTCTTTTTTGAAAAGCAAATTCAGTAGGTACTAGGTTAAGGTAGTCCTGCCATCCGCTTTAGCTCCGATAGAAAAATCGGAGGCTGCCGCTCCTGTCAGGTTTATGATAGAAAGGTCTGCCGATGTAATCTAAACCTGACAGGAGCGGACACCGAACGTAGTGAGGTAAAGCGGATGGCAGGGCTTTCGGAACCGATAAACACAGTAACCTGCTTTTCAAAAAAAACGCCATAAAAACTTCTACTTAAACCTGCGAGGTTTAATACTAGCTGAAAAACTGCGAAAACACCCTTCTCACGTCACTAAACCCAACATAGGGTTACCTAAATATAATTTTCGTATTAAGGGTAAATACAGCGTTAAAAACTAACCAGATACGCTACACTTCTCATGGCCATTTGAAGCAAATATTTAAAATGATTATTTATTTAGAACCGCACAATCATGAAAAGGAATATTATTGCTATAGCCATAGTTTTAACAATTTTTGGCTGCCAAAACGAAAATAAAAAATATGCAAGCGCTGATACCGTAGCGCTGGAGCCTTTGAGCAAAGAATCTGCAGATAGTACTGCCGCTGAGAAAATCATCAAAACTGCCGATATGCGGTTTAGGGTTAAAGATGTGCAGCAGACCAAAGAACAGCTGAGTAAAACCATTAAAGCAGAAGGTGGTACTGTTGCTGAGTTCTCTATCGAAAGCACCATCCAGGAGACAGACAAGGTTAAACAATCAACAGATTCGTTGAAAGAAATTACTTCTTACCGCACTCAGGGTTATCTGGTAGCGAAAGTACCATCAGATAAATTGGACGAATTTACCAATACCATCGCAAAAATGGCCGTCTTTGTAGATAACCAGTCAATGAAAATGGACGATCAAAGCATTGCTTATTTAGCTAATAAATTAAAAGCGCAGAACCGCATTGATGCTATTGAAAAAATCAATAAAGTTGCGACGAAAAAGAGCGCCAATGTAGAATCATCACTTTATATCAAAGATGATTATGTGGATAAAAGAATCGAGAATATGCAGATCGATAACCGCGTAAAATTTAGCACCATTACCCTTAATTTTTATCAGGAAAATACCGTTAAAACTATGATTGTTGCTAACGATAACCTGTACGATTACCGTCCGGCATTTATAAACAGGTTATGGTTGGGTATTGTAAACGGCTGGACGATTTTTAAAGAAATCATTATTGCTATTTCTAACCTCTGGATGCTGATATTGGTGGGTGTAGTGATATTTTTTGTGATAAAACATTTTATCCGGAAGAATAAAATGGCAATGAATGAAGCGACTAAAAACATGATCGATCAGGCCAGGCAATAAGAATCTATTCCTTCTACAAATGACAGATTTAAATAATCGGCCGTCATTCCCGCGCAGGCGGGAATCTTAAAACTTATAAAATTAGGATTCAATCAAGTTGGAAATGACGATACCTCGTGACCTATCATCGTCATTCGCTCTCCATCGGTTGGTGATTCACCAACCGATAATTATTTTTTCGCCTTAGCTGCTAAACCTTTAACCTTGGTTTTATTATCGCTTACAAAAGATTCCCAGCCCGAATAGGTTTTAGATTTACCACCAGTGGTAATTTTTTGAAAAGAATGGCAAACGGCAACAGCCAAACCATCGGTAGCATCTAAAAATTCGGGTGTTTCTTTAAAGTTGAGTAAGCGCTGCAACATGGCTGCTACCTGTTCTTTAGTGGCGTTTCCGCTGCCTGTAATGGATTGTTTGATCTTGCGTGGAGAATATTCGGTTACGGGCACATTTCTGGATAGTGCGGCTGCAATGGCAATGCCTTGTGCACGGCCAAGTTTCAATAGTACCTGGATGTTTTTACCATAAAATGGGGCTTCTATGGCCAATACATCGGGTTTATACTGCTCCATCAGCACTACCGTTTTTTCAAATATCCGCTGAAGTTTAAGAAAAGGATCGTCTAAATGGGTCATTTTAACCACTCCCAAACTGATCAGTTCCGTTTTATTTCCCTTCTCCAAAATTACACCATAACCCATCACCGCAGTGCCCGGATCGATGCCCATAATTACCCGCTCCTTTTTTTCGTTCAACATTACAGCAATATTAAGCATATTTGCAAATAAAAAGAGAATCTTGACAGGCAGGCAAAAAAAAATATTATCGCTTTTTATCAAAGTTGCAATTGTAATATTTGCCTTTTGGTTTATTTACCATAAACTGGTTGCGAATAAAAATCTCCACGACTTCAGCACACTATTAAAAGATATCCCTCAGATAGAAATTATCATGGTAATCGGGATAGTGATACTCCTGATGTTTGTAAACTGGTTTTTAGAGTCAGGTAAATGGAAATACTTAATGAGCCATATCGAACCCATCAGTTTCTACAGGGCTATCGAATCTGTTTTCTGTGGTTTAACGCTTGCTATTTTTACGCCAAACAGACTAGGAGAATATGGAGGTCGTGTATTTTTCCTCTCCCCCCGAAGAAGAATTGTTGGAATAGTGGCCATGAGTGTGGGCAGCATCGGTCAATTGGTGCTGACCAATGTTTTTGGGGCCATTGCAGCCTGCTTTTTCGTGTACCGCTTTATCCCGATCGATAAGGTACTATTTATTGCTTTGGTTTTTTTTGCGGTAATTTTTTGCCTGTTTTTTCTGATTTTTTACTTTAACATCCGTTGGCTAAACGGGATTTTATTATCCTTCAAATTCACCAGAAGATACAAGAAATTTTATAGCATTTTGGCTCGGTACAAAAAAAGGGAACTATTCAAAATTATTACTTATTGTTTTGCCCGTTACCTGATATTCAGTTCGCAATATTTCATTCTTTTTATTTGGCTGGTGCCCGGATTACATTATGCAGATATTGTGATGATGACCTGTTTGCTATTTTTGGTACAGTCGGCACTGCCTTCACTTGATCTTTTCGATGTGGGCATTAGAAGTGTCACTGCGGTTGAGCTATTTAAACATGTAACCGATCAGCACGTGGCGGTTATCGCATGTACTGCCAGCATTTGGCTTATAAATATTATAATTCCTGCTATCTTAGGCACTTATTTCGTTTTTAAACTCAATTTTTTTGGAAATCTTAAATCTAACTAGTCTATTTTCTGCTGCTTTAACTTTAATTTATGGTTTTTTGGTGCTTAATTTTATCAGAGGATGGCATAACCTGATCTATTTTACGCCACAAAATTCTGATCCCCGAACCAAAGTTTCTATTATAGTTGCTGCAAGGGATGAGGAAGAGAATATTGCCAAAACGATTAATGATCTGATTGCTCAGCAATATCCTAAAGCTTTAACAGAAATTATTATTATTGATGACCATTCTACTGATAGAACGGCAGAAATTGTGTTAAGCTATGCCGGTAGTAATGTGAAACTAATTAAGTTAAACGAGGATAGGGCATTAAACTCGTATAAGAAGAAAGCAATACAAACAGCTATCGGCACCTGCTCCGGCGATCTGATCATTACCACTGATGCCGATTGCAGGATGGGGCAGGATTGGCTGGTTACCATTGTAAACCTATACGAACAGAAAAACTATAAAATGATTTCTTCACCCGTAGCTTATTTTCAGGAGAAAAGTTTTTTTGAGCGATTACAATCCCTAGAATTCCTTTATCTTATCGGCTTAGGGGCTTCTACCATTGGAAATAAGCAACCATCTACTTGTAATGGTGCAAATTTGGCCTACGAAAAAACAACTTTTTATGAAGTTGGGGGCTTTCAGGGAATTGATGATCTGGCATCGGGCGACGATGAGCTATTGTTGCATAAAATTGCAGCTAAATATCCAGATCAGATTGGTTTCCTCAAAAATAGAGAAGCCATTGTGTACACCCATGCCAAAGAAACTTTGGGTGCATTTATTCAGCAACGCAAACGCTGGGCTTCAAAGAGTACCCGTTATAAAAATAAGGCTATTATTGTGTTGGGGGTATTGATTTGGATCTTTAACCTATCTATACTCGCAAATTTTATCACAGGCCTTTTTATTCCGGGGTTTTTAACCGTCACATTTTATCAATTATTGGTTAAAATGGTTTTAGAAACACTATTTTTATGGGATGTAACCGGCTTTGCCAAAAGGCGCAGTTTACTCATTTTAATACCTGTTTTAAATGTGCTTCATGTAATTTACATGGTGTACATTGGCATTGCCGGAAACAGCGGAAAATACAATTGGAAAGGCAGAATGGTTAGGTAATGGATAATAGCCCATCAAAAAAAGTATGGTTAAAGTTTAAACGGAATAAGCTGGCCTTCGGCGGGCTGATTTTTATCCTGCTATTAATGCTGATGGGTATTTTGGGCTATTTAATTATGCCCGATCATTCTCCAAATGCAAATGTGCAAACACTCCAGTTAAACAAAAAGAAACCCGGCAGTACCTTTACTTTTTTAATCATCAGCAGAAATCCTAAAGTAGAAAAAGTTAACCTTTTCGAGAGAATGCTTAATGGGCAAACACCTACCTTTAAAAGCATCCCGATAACTTCATACAAGATAAAGGGTAATGCTGTTTTTGTGCAGGAGTATATCGGAGATGACGAAAAAGCCAAAGAAACAGTATACGGATTAAAAGATTTATGCACCGGTTGTGTTTTACCTTCAAAAGCGGGCACTCCACAGACTCTTTTTGAGAAAAACAACATTTACAAAGAAACCTTTATTCTTGGAACTGATATTTATGGCCGGGATTTATGCAGTCGCCTGATTTTAGGCATTCGCGTTTCATTATCGGTTGGTTTAATGGCTGTTCTCATTTCACTTTTTATTGGGGTGAGTTTAGGTGCCATTGCGGGTTATTTTGGTGGCAGGATAGATGCCACAATCAGCTGGTTTATGAATGTGGTTTGGTCGCTACCGTCATTACTGCTCGTTATTGCTATATCTTTCGCTTTGGGGAAAGGTTTCTGGCAGATATTTATTGCAGTTGGTTTATCAACCTGGGTAGATGTGGCCAGATTGGTCCGCGGGCAGGTAATGGCTTTAAAAGAGGTAGAATTTGTAGAGGCCGCAAGAGCCTTAGGTTTTAGCACTAGCCGAACCATTATTAAACATATACTCCCAAATATTGCAGGGCCGATATTGGTGGTTGCTTCTTCTAATTTTGCCTCGGCCATATTATTGGAAACAGGGCTAAGCTTTTTGGGTTTTGGTGCTCAGCCCCCAATGCCAAGCTGGGGCAGTATGATCAAAGAACATTATGGTTATATTATTATGGATGCCGCTTACCTCGCCATTTTGCCAGGTTTAGCCATTATGTTTACCGTTTATGCCTTTAATGTGCTTGCTATTGGCTTACGTGATGCCTTTGATGTTAAGGGTCAGAATATAACGGTCTAAAATCCTTCCATAAAAAAAGCAGTACCAATACGATACTGCTTTACTCCTTAAAAGCAAAAGTTAAGCTGTTGCAGTCAGCGTGTTCCCTGAAACAGTAAGTGGATAAACTTTTAGTGCGCTCGTGGTTCCGCCGTCGCTCGGTTGGGCCAAAATGCTGCCCGAAGTGGTATACCTCGAACTATGTAAGCCACATTGAATGTAATTACTGGTCTGAATAAAAGTTAATGCTCCGCCCTGGTGCGGGCAAACGGCTTGTGTGGCTACAAATGAGGTGTTGGTATTTCCCCCGGCAGTACGGATAAATAATATGCTGTTTACGGTGACAGATGCGCCAACTGTTAGTAATTGCGTGCTCAGATCAACACTTGCGGTAGTGCCTGAAGGAACACCACCACCATTTGGTTTACTGGGCTCTGGTGAATCGCTTTTTTTGCCACAGGCTGAAAAGCAGGTTCCTGTGCATACCAATGCTACGCCCAGGCCTAAAGATTTGATAAATTCATTACGTTCCATAATTGTTTTGTTGGTTTATTTTGGTTGATTTTGAATTACTTTGCTTTTTTCTTATCGAAAGAAAACCTACGTGCTATACTAAAGCCCCAACGGTATTGCCCTTTAAGCCAAGAAGTATTCGTGTCGGTAATAAACTGTGATTCCTGTATTGCGGTGGCATTGGTGAAATTGAGGTGAAAAATATGCCCTCCGGTTTCAAACTCCAATCCGGCACCAAGCGTTTTGTAATATTGTGTTCCCAATGTGCTTTCGAGATAAGCTTCTTTGTTTTTATCCCTGAATGGAATGGTATAATCGGCTACAAAAGCCATGCGTTTGGTAATTTTGATACGGCCACCAACAGATAGGGCAAGCATATCGTTCTGGTCGCCAAAAACAGTAAAATTTCGGTGCACATACGACGGCATTATCAGCATCGAAAAGTTTGAGTTAAACTTACGGGCAATTACGGCTTGCACCACGTAAGTTAATCGATCCTGGAATTCGCCAAATGCATTTGCAGCGGTGGGGTCAGTTGAAGCTTTCGCTGCTGAAAGGGTAGTACTGCCGAATAAGGTTACTGCAACAGGTACTTTATCATCAGCAGTTTGCTCCAGTAAACGGTATTTTAAGTTCCCTTCGTAGAGCTGTGTTACCACGCCAGCTCCTTTTGCCCTTGATAAACCAACGGAAAGCCTATCGCTGATCCCGTATTCAAAACCAATGCGGATATCTGTTGATTGATCCAGTCCAAAAAAGTTTTTAGTACCCCCCGCACTACCCGCTATATCACCAAAACGGTGATCTACCCTGAAATCCAGTTCATTTTTATAAATGGTTTCATTGGTTTGGATGTTGATCAGTTTGGTTGCCTTAAAAGTAGCCTGTACATTCTTTTTTTCAGTAGGCATCTGCAATGCTTTTTCGAGCGAATCCTGTGCAAAAGCCAAAGTAGGCAGGAGGGTTACAGATAGGTATAAAAGAGATTTTAGATGTAATTTCATAAATTTTATTTTTTGGGTTGATAAATAGCGGTCATTTTTACCTGTATGGTTTCTGCAATTTGTTTAAAAACGATCGTTGGGATTTTGATATCATGATCGGCCAGTTTTACATTGAATGTAGAAGTGGCTCTTGCCTCATCGCCGGTAATTACTAAGGATCCTTTTGTCGTATATGCTTTGGTTACACCATGAATCTGCAGGTTACCCTTAACCGTAACGGGATAAGTACCAGGTTTTGAAAAATCGATCTGTTCTACAATTTTTCCTTTAAAATCAGAAGTTGGGAACTTATCGCTCTCCATATAATTTTCGTTAAAATGTTCCTGCATCAGTTTTTTCTTAAACTGAAAAGAAGTATTGTTGATTTTGAAAATGATATCGTTGGTTTTAGTATTAAGCGCCGAAGCACCGGTTTTACTCTGTGCATCGATATCTTCTACAGGTGTTGAAGAAAAAAATGAAGAATTAACGCTTTTACTTACCCAAATCTGGGCTTTTATGCCTGTGCATAAAAACAGGGCTGTTAATGTGAAAAATAATTTTTGCATCTGCAATGTATTTAAGTGATTAATAAAACCGGCGTTAATTTCGAAGGGTTATTCTGGCATACCTTTATCAACCCAGGCCTGTAATAATTCTCTTTCGTTGGCGGTCAAAGAACCGCCTTTTGGCATTGTTTTGGTAACCAGAACAGCATTCGCTACGCGGGTGTCATCTTTAACAGAGGGTAAGCCATTAAATAACCAGATGGATTTAAGTGCGCCGTTTGGACCATGGCAGTTGTTACATTTGGTTTGGAAAAGTGCACCTGCAAAATTGGTGTAGGTTACATTGGCTGTGGTTACAGCTGTCGGGCCTGTAGGGGTTGCTGGTTTCAATTCTTCAGCCTGTCTTTTAGAGCAGGCAAAAAGTAAGGCCGTAATTGCGGCTAATAAAAAGATTGAATTTTGTTTTTTCATAGGTATTTAGTTAAGGTTAAAATTGGTGGTAGATTCATTTCTATATCCTCATGTTCGATTGCGGTGTAATTGAAGTTTTTAGGGCGATAGCCGATTTTTTAAAATTTATGTTCTGTTTGTTTAAAAAGCATAACTGTTTTTGAATAAGCATAGCTTTTCATATAATTTTTGCTTAAATCTTAATCGTTACGTAGCTTTCTTAGGATTGGTTGCCTGCGGGACAAAAAAAAGCCGTTCCGATTTTACATCGGAACGGCTTTCGGGATAAATTTTATCTAAAACCTAGTTAAAATCTTCGGCCTTTAAAGGCGGATTAACTTTAATGTCTTTAATTATAACTGAAAACTCCTGAGAACCTTGTGGGCTTGCCACCGATTGAGTTAGGGTAAACGGAAATAATACATCGCCAACTTTCTGGTAGTTTGAATATTCCGTAGACTGACTAATTTCAGCGCCACCTTTGGTAATGGTACGCTCATCTTTTAAAAGTAAACCCGATTTGGTGTCGTAATATTCAGTTTTCTTTTTGCCGGAAGGAGAAGTGATGTTTAACTTAAACGCATCAGCAATACCAACTTTTGCCGTACCTGCAGATTCAATTTTAGTTCCATCAGTAGCATAATAAATTTGATTACCATAACCTTTATCCTCTTTCTTTTCAGTCAGATCATCGCCGGTTAATTCAGCTTTCTGGCCCATTTGCATTGCATATCCTGTTTTACCATTGTAAACCTGTTTCATCGCAGTTTGGCCACCCATAGAAATTTCCATGCTGCTTAGGTTAGGTGCCATATTTTTAATGGTAACGGCAAGCTTTTGACCCTGCATTTCCATTTCACCGTTTTGCTGTAATGAAGTGATTTTTTTAATAGCTTCTTCACCACCAATGGCTTTAATGTAGTTTTTGATAATTTCTGCAGGTGCAACTGTTGGTGCGGCAGCAGTTTCGGTTGCTTTCACCGGATTTGCATAATTATCATAAACCTGTGTTTTAAAGCCTGCTTTATTTAAGCCAGCTGCAAATGCATCAGTTTTACCCACAATAACAATACGGGTGTTATCATGGCTGTAATATTTTTTAGCGACCCTTAAAATATCATCAGTAGTTACTGCATTAATCTTTTGTAAATAAGTGCGATAAAAATCTTTAGGTAAGTTATTAATTAAGATATTACTCGCAAAGCCTGCAGTACGTGCCGGATTTTCTAAGCCCAGTGCAAACGATCCATTGAAAAGATTTTTCGCATTCTGTAATTCATCAGCAGTCACCTTGGTCGTGCGGATACTGTTAATCTCTCTTAAAAATTCTACTACTGCACTATCAACCTTCTCGTTTCTAACCGCTGCATTAGCCGAAAATTTAGATTGGAAACGGCCTGAGCCAGTGCTTGAATATGCGCCATAAGTAAAGCCATGTTTCTCGCGGAGGTTGCCAAATAATCTTGATTCAGAGCCGCCACCTAAAATCTGGTTCGCCAATAAAACCGGGAAATAATCAGGACTGCTCATTGGAAGGTCGATTAAGTTTACCACTGTAATTTCAGATTGAACAGCGTTGCTTACATTGATGATATCCACTTCCGTTTTGGCAGGATTAGCAACTTTAGTAAGAACAGGTAAAGTTAAGCTAGTGCCTTTCCAATCGCCAAAGGCTTTCTCTGCCAATGCTTTTGCCGCTTCGGGTTTAATATCGCCAACAAAGGTTAAGTAACCTCTTGAAGGGGTAATGTATTTTTTATAGGCTATTTTAACGTCATCTAAAGTAATTCCTTTTAGAGAAGCTTCGGTTTCGAACTCACCATAAGGATGGCTTTTGCCATAAGCCAAAGCATTTACCACACGGGCTGAAATGGCTTTTGCACTTTTCTCGTTGGATTTTAATCCTGTAATAGTCTGCGACTTTAATTTTTCGAAAGATTCTGCAGGAAAGGCTGGTTTACGGATACTCTCGGCCATTAAATTAAATGCCTCTGGAAAGTAACGGGTTAAGGCCGATACCGAGCCACCACTTGCACCTGTACTTACATCAGCCCCCAGTTGATCAACAGCCTCATCAAATTGAGCCTTTGTTTTAGAGGTTGTACCTTCATTAAGCATACTGCCCATTAAACCAACTACCCCAGCTTTTGCACCTTCGTTAATCGGGCCAGCATCTATACTGTAACTTGCAGATACTTTTGGTAATTTATGGTTTTCTACAATTAGAACGGTGATTCCATTTGCCAATTTATAAATCACAGGATCGCCAACAGTAATAACGGGTGCCGGACCAGGTTTTGGTTTGTGGCTTCGATCTATTGTTTGTGCTGAAATCCCTTGAGCCAATAAGGAAATTGCAGCTATAATGAATAATTTCTTCATGTTTTTAAATAATTAAAATGAAAAGCAATTTGCTTATTTCTTAGGTAAGTAATACAATACAACTCTTTGGTTTTTGTTCAGATACTTTTTAGCAACATCTCTGATCTCCTCACGGGTGATGGACCTGATTACCTCTAATTCCTTATTGATATCATTTGTATCCTTATCATGGAAAGTATAACCATTGGCCAGGTTTTCGGCAACACCTAACATTTTACTGTTTGCACTTACATAGCTGTTTTCGAATTTATTCTGCAGCTTTTTATAGTCACTTTCGCTGATTAAATCAGTTTGAAGGCGTAAAACTTCTTCATCAATATCTTTTAATAAATCATTAAGTGGCGTATTATTGTTGGGTAATGCCAGGGTGATATAAGCACCATAATCCTCAAGCGAATAGTTAAAAGCAGCAACCTGTAAAGCTGTTTTCTTTTGATCGACCATTTTAGTGCTTAATCTCGAACTTCCACCTTCTGATAAAATAGCGCTGATCATGCCCAACACCTTGCTCTCCCTGCTCTTCATGCCTGGTACGCGGTAAGCGGCAAAGATGGCTGGAATTTGAATATTGGCATCGTAAGCGGTATCGATAATCTCTTTGGTAATATCCGGTAGCTTATAATCTTTACGTACTACTGGTTCACCTTTAGGTACTTCAGCGAAGTAAGCTTTTACCAATGCTTTTGTTTTGTCTACATCTAAATCGCCGGCAATGGTTAAAACGGCATTATTGGGTACGTAGTATTTTTTAAAGAAAGCAATAAACTCGCTCAGTTTTGCCGCATCTAAGTGCTCCATTGAGCCAATTGGCTGCCAACGGTAAGGGTGTCCGTCAAACAAATGGCCGAAAATTTTCTCGGTGAATTTTCCATAAGGAGCATTGTCTATGCGTAAACGTTTTTCTTCTTTTACTACCTCGTTTTGTGTTTTTACACCACCTTCGTTAATTACGGGGTGCAGCATTCTTTCACTTTCTAACCATAAACCGAGTTCTAATTGGTTTGATGGAAAAAGTTCATAATAAAAAGTACGGTCTTGAGAAGTATTGGCATTGTTCTGTCCGCCATTACTGCTTACCAGTTTCATAAACTCACCGCGTTTAATATTATCGGAACCTTCAAATAATAAATGTTCGAAAAAGTGGGCGAAGCCTGTACGTTGGGTTTCTTCATCTTTAGAACCAACATGATACATTACCGAAACGGCAACAACGGGAGCAGTTTTGTCTTGATGTAGAATGACATGGAGGCCATTGTCCAGGTCGAATTCCGTAAACTGTACTTTTTGAGCAGAAGCACTTAAGCTCAGACCGGAAATGGCCAAAGCAAAAAGAATTCTTTTTTTCATAGAAAATTTGTTTTTAATGATTAGAAATAATCAAAAGCGGGCAATTATTTCATTAATAAGTTAATTTGGATTTTTCACTAGCGTGAAACAATATAAATATGGGCCTAAATTATGGGATTTAAATAAAAAAGCGAGTATTTACACTCGCTTTTTTATTTATTTTATCTCCAGGCCTTGTATTGATTTATTAAGCCGTTGGTAGAGCTATCGTGGCTCGAAACTTTATCGTTATCCGCGAGCTCCGGAAGAATTTTTTTGGCCAGTTGTTTGCCAAGTTCTACTCCCCACTGATCAAAACTAAAGATGTTCCAGATAATTCCCTGAACAAATATTTTATGTTCGTAAATGGCTACTAAACTACCTAAAGTATATGGAGTTACTTTTTTTAATAATATTGAGTTTGTTGGACGATTGCCTTCAAAAACTTTGAATGGTGCAATTTTTTCAATTTCTGAATCAGATTTACCTTCCTTCTTCAATTCTGCTGTTACTTCTTCTTCGGTTTTACCGTTCATTAAAGCTTCAGTTTGGGCAAAGAAATTCGATAATAAGATAGGATGATGCTCGCCCAGTGGATTTAAGCTCTGCGCCGGAGCAATAAAATCAGCAGGAATAATCCGGGTACCCTGATGAATTAACTGATAAAAGGCATGCTGACCATTTGTACCTGGTTCGCCCCAGATAATCGGTCCGGTTTCATAATCAACCTCGTTGCCGTTTCTATCAACATGTTTACCGTTACTCTCCATATCTCCCTGCTGGAAATAAGCAGCAAAACGATGCATATATTGGTCGTAAGGTAAGATAACCTGCGTTTCTGCATTGTAGAAATTGATATACCAAACGCCTAACAAACCTAATATTACGGGTAGGTTACTTTCAAATTCGGCAGTTTTAAAGTGGTTATCAGTTGCATGGGCACCAGCCAGCAATTGTTTGAAATTTTCAAAGCCTATACTTAAAGAGATGGATAAGCCGATAGCACTCCATAAAGAGTAACGACCGCCAACCCAATCCCAAAACTCAAACATGTTCTCGGTATCGATACCAAAAGCAGAAACGTCTTTGGCATTGGTCGATAATGCTGCAAAATGTTTAGCAATATCAATTTCTTTGCCGCCTTTTTCTAAAAACCAGGTACGGGCAGAATGCGCATTCGTCATGGTTTCTTGTGTGGTAAAAGTTTTCGATGCTACCAGGAATAACGTTGTTTCTGCATTCAGATCTGCTAATGTTTCGGCGATGTGTGTACCATCAATATTCGAAACAAAGTGAATATTTAAATGGTTTTTATAGTGTTTTAAAGCTTCGGTAACCATTACAGGCCCCAAGTCCGATCCGCCGATACCAATATTTACCACATCAGTAATGGTTTTGCCAGTATAACCTTTCCATTCACCGCTGATGATGCTGTTGCTAAATTTCTCCATTTTAGCAAGCACTGCATTTACTTCGGGCATTACATCTTTACCATCAACTAAAATTGGCGTATTGCTTAAATTACGTAAGGCGATGTGGAGTACCGAACGGTCTTCGGTTTCATTAATCTTATCACCGTTATACATTGATTTTATCGCTTCATCTAATTTACACTCGCGTGCCAGTTGAATCAATAGCGCTAATGTTTCATCGCTAATGCGGTTCTTGCTGTAATCAAGCAGGATATCCTCAAAAAAAACAGAAAACTTATTGAAACGATCTGCATCCTCAGCAAAAAGATCTTCAATGCTTTTTTGATTAATATCTATAAAATGATCGGCTAAATACTTATAGGCCTCAGTTTCTGTGAAATTTACTTTAGGTAACATAATCTTTGTTTTTTTGTAAAAGTAATAAAGCAAAAATTTAAAATCGTCTTTTTAATGTTCTAAATCAATAAGAATTTTTAATGTTGATTATACACATTAACTTTAATAGAACGTGCTGTTAGTTCATCGCTTATTCAATGTTAGATTGCAATGATGGCAAATCTGATGTAGGCGATGTAATCGGGATGTTCAATAGCTGGTAATTGCAATAAGGTGGATCAGGCTGGCGAAGGCGTGATTATGGATAAGTTGAAGGTTGTTCGGGTAAAAATATCAGATACCTACTTCTAATATGCTTCGAAATTAAGTACATTTGTAAAAAAATATAAATATGTTTAGATCGCTCTCTCTGTTGGCTGCCTGCTGCCTGTTTTTTTCTTGTTTCTTTTTTTCTTCATGCGAAAAGGAAGGAATAACTAAAATAGATACCTTAAGAATTATTGACACCCTTGATGTCGATCGCCCAATAAATTTAAAAGCAACAAAAGGTGTGTATGGTTCTCGTATTACATTGTCATGGACCCCAATGCCCTTGGCTCAGAAATATCAGTTATTCAAGTTTAATGATGTTACTCAGAAATACGTTTTGCTAAAAGAATTAACCGATACAACTTTTGATGATTCGGTAATTAGCAAATCTTTAACCAAGAACTTTTACAAAGTTAGAACTTATAATAGTGCAACGTCGTTCAGTAGGTTTAGCGACGCTGATTTTGGATATACTTCTGCATCTAGCTACTATAAGGCACTTACTTTTGGCTCTGAAGGATCAGGGGCTTCACAGTTTAACTTTAATATGCACATTGAAGTTGACAAAACAGGAAATATTTATGTTAGTGATGAAGGGTTAAACAGGGTTTTGAAATTCAGTTCCACTGGAAGTTTTATTGAACAATTTTATAGTGGATCTGCTGCCAGAGCTGTAGCATTTTTTAGTAATGGAAATTATATCGCAACCCGTACACAAAGCAGTAGTTATGTTCAAATATTTAATCCGAACAAACAACTGATAAAGGAATGGGGTACTTATGGAACAGGAGATAGCAATTTTGGGAATATTGAATGTTTAACAATTGATGATGAACAAAACATTTGGATTGTTGACGGTGTAAATCACCGTATTAAAAAATATGATCAAAATGGAAATTTATTGCTAAAATTTGGTAAGCAGGGAAAAGCAGAAGGAGACTTTGATGCCCCATTCGGTATATGCTATTTCAAAAACAAGATATATGTTTCAGATACTAGGAATAATCGTATTGAAGTTTTTGACAAAAATGGTAAATTCTTAAAAGTTTTTGCTGTAAAGGGTTACCTTTTTGGGCTACGGGCTTTTGGCGATAATATTTATATCGCCAATTCTGGTGAAAGTGTTATTATTAAGACCGATGAAAATGGAGATATTCAAGAAAAAATAGGTGCTGGTTCATTTTTGAACTTAGTAGACGTAGCGGTTGCGCCAAATGGAGATGTCCTTGCCTGCGATGTTTATGGCAGAAGGATAATCGTATTTAAAAAGGGGTAGTATTTAATTTTTTTTATTTAAAGCCACTCTGCATTGCATTGCAGAGTGGCTTTTGTTGTTTTACACAGCTACATCTCTTCTTAAAATTGATTACCTTAGGGCAACCTAAACTAAATAGTTCATTTATGAAGAAAATATTCCTGATCGGGTTTTCATTGATGGCATTAAATTCTTTCGCCCAAAAATCAGATTTAAGGCCATTGGTTTCGAGAAAAGCAGATGCCATTGAACAAAAAGTAATTACCTGGAGGCGTGATTTTCACGAACATCCTGAACTGGGGAATGCTGAAGTAAGAACAGCTGGTATTATTGCAAAACATTTAGAATCCTTAGGGATACAGGTAAAAACAGGCGTTGCCAAAACAGGTGTTGTTGGTGTGTTAAAAGGAGGTAAACCCGGGCCGGTAGTGGCTTTACGTGCTGATATGGATGGTTTGCCAGTTACCGAGCGGGTAGATATTCCGTTTGCCTCCAAAGTAAAAACACAATATAATGGTCAGGAGGTTGGCGTAATGCATGCTTGCGGACATGATAGTCATGTGGCTATTTTAATGGGCGTAGCAGAAGTACTGGCTTCGATGCAAAAAGATATTCAAGGTACGGTGAAATTCATATTTCAGCCTGCTGAAGAAGGTGTGCCTGCGGGAGATGAAGGTGGAGCTGCATTAATGATTAAAGAAGGTGTACTCGAAAACCCTAAAGTTGATGTAATTTTCGGTTTACACATTAACTCTCAAACGGAGGTTGGCGATGTAACCTATCGTCCGGGTGGAACTATGGCTGCCGTAAACGATATGAAAATTACGGTTACTGGTAGGCAGGCACATGGGGCATACCCTTGGAGCAGTATTGATCCCGTGGTGATTTCGGCTCAGATTATCAATAATCTGCAAACCATTGTTAGCCGCAATTTAAATGTTACTGAGAATCCGGGCGTGGTTACCATTGGTGCCATTAACGGTGGTGTAAGATCGAATATTATACCGGAAAAAGTAGAGATGCTCGGTACTGTTCGCAATTTTAGTAAAGAAGATGAGGCGATGTTTATCGAACGGATAAAAACTATTGTCACCAAAACAGCTGAGGCAGGTGGCGCAACAGCCGAAGTGAAAATTCCTTACAGTAACCACTATCCCGTTACCTTTAATAACGTTGCATTAACAGAAAAGATGTTGCCAAGCATGGAATCAACAGCAGGTAAAAATCATGTGAAATTAAAACCGCCTGTTACCGGTGCAGAAGATTTCTCTTTCTTCCAGGAAAAAGTACCGGGTTTGTTTGTGTTTTTAGGAGGCATGCCAAAAGGTAAAGATCCATTAAAAGCTGCATCGCACCATACACCAGATTTTTACCTTGATGAAAGTGGTTTTGCTTTAGGTGTTAAATTATTGTCTAATCTAGCGCTGGATTATATGTCGATTAAGAAATAAGGGGGGCATTAGTCATGATGCCGTATGAATTAATAGCGAAAATAAAATTGTTTAACAAACAGTAAAGATTCAGTTTTAATTGAAATCGCTTTCCGCCATTCGCTATGCTCAAAGCGATTTTATATATTTGCTCCATGACCAAAGAACAGATTCAGGATTTAAGAGACAGAGTTACGTCTCTAAGGAGGTATCTTTGACGTCGATGAGCTACTTTACGCCATTCGCGAAGAAGAAAAATTAACCATTGCGCCCGATTTCTGGGACGATCCAAAAAAAGCAGAAAAAATTCTGGCAGAAATTAGTGTAAAGAAAAAGTGGACTGATGGCTTTAACCAAACCCATACTGCGGTTGAGGATGCAGCGGTGATGTTTGATTTTTTTCAATCCGGAGATGCTTCGGAATCCGAATTGAAAGACCAGTTCGAAACCGGTAAACAGGCTGTTGAAGACCTTGAGCTTAAAAACATGTTGCGCAGCAAAGAAGATCAGCTTTCTGCAGTAATGCAGATTACCGCTGGTGCCGGCGGTACAGAGAGTTGCGACTGGGCTTACATGCTGATGCGGATGTATATGATGTGGGGTGAAAAAAACGGCTACAAAATTACTGAACAGGACAGTCAGGAAGGGGAGATTGCAGGGATAAAATCGGTAACGCTTCAATTTGATGGCGATTTCTCTTATGGCTACCTAAAAGGTGAAAATGGGGTGCATCGTTTGGTACGGATATCGCCTTTCGATTCGAACGCCCGTAGACATACTTCTTTTGCCTCGGTATATGTTTATCCTTTAGTTGATGATACCATACAGATTGATATTAACCCAGCTGATATTGAATTTGAAACATTCAGGGCGGGCGGTGCCGGCGGACAAAATGTAAATAAAGTTGAGACAGCTGTGCGTTTATATCACAAACCATCTGGTATTATTATTAAAAACCAGGAGTCGAGATCGCAATTACAGAATAAAGAGAATGCCATTCGGTTGCTTAAATCTCAATTGTACGAGATCGAAGAACGGAAACGTAATGAAGCCATTGCTGCGGTAGAAGGATCGAAGAAAAAGATAGAGTGGGGTTCGCAGATCAGGAGTTATGTTTTAGACGACAGGCGCGTGAAAGACCACCGTACCAATTACCAGACCTCCAATCCTGATGCTGTTTTAAACGGCGATATTAACGACTTTTTAAAGGCTTATTTAATGGAGTTCTAGCAAATGTATTTCGATCAGATATAAGCAAAGGAATTAGGTATGGATATCATCATCGAAGACTTTAATGTGAAAAAAAGCTTATTAGAGTCAAACCAGATAATCTGGAAGACGTTTAGCAAGAGACTTAAAATTGTTTCATTAATCTTCTTCGTGTTAGGAATTGTTATGTACGGCTATTTGCACTACATTGTAAGGAATGAAGATACGGATTTAAGTGTATTAATTTTCTGTTGGGTTGTTGCTTTAAGTGCTTTTGGTAGGCTATTAAGAACAAAACGTAGTTTTTGGGCTAAGTTTGAAAATACTACGAATCTGGCATTTCCTTCAAACACGCGTAAGTTGGTAATTACTGATGAAGGCATAGAAGGTATTACCGATAATTATCGATCTTTCGCAAAATGGAATATCCTTACATCGTTCAAAGTTTATGATCAATACATCAGCATAACAAATGTGATGATGCATACGTCATTTTTTATTCCAATCCATTTAATGACTGATGAGGAATTTAAATCGCTATTGTTTTATCTTAGATCTACTAAAAAAGAAATAAAATAGATATGAAATTTTGTTTAACCCTGTTAATTCTAGCCATTTTAGTGATGGATGTGAAAGCACAAGAAGTAATCCCATTGTACACTGGCGACATTCCAGGTGCAAAACCTACACCAGCAACCTATATAGAAAATACCGAAGTCCGCTCAAATGGCACATTAAGTGTTACAAAAGTCTCTATACCTACAATAACGGTTTTTGAAGCGCCTAAAAACATTGCCACTGGCACAGCAGTAATTATCTGTCCGGGTGGGGGCTATGGTGCACTCGCATTTAGTCATGAAGGAACAGATGTAGCTAAACGCTTTAATGCCATTGGTGTAACCGCCTTTGTATTGAAATACCGTTTGCCTAGCGATGAAATTATGTTTGATAAGACCTATGGACCGCTGCAAGATGCACAGCAAGCCGTTTATCTGGTTAGAAAAAATGCAAAAAAATATAGGATTAAGGCTAATAAGATTGGAATTATGGGCTTTTCTGCCGGTGGACATTTTGCTTCAACCCTAATCGCACATTACAACGACTTAAAAATTGCTGATCCTGAAAAAATAAATTTAAAGCCAAATTTTGGGGCATTAATTTATCCGGTTATCAGTTTCGAAGAATCAGTACATACAGGTACGATGAAGAATTTATTGGGACCAAATCCTACTAACAGTTTAAAACATTATTTTTCAGCTAATAAAAATATAAGCAAAAAAACGCCTCCTGTTTTCTTTGTGCATGCTAAAGATGATAAAACCGTTCCTTATGAAAATAGTGTTGTAATGAATGAGGCACTAAAGCAGAATAAGGTAGATACCGATATTTATTTATACGAAAACGGTGGTCATGGCTTTGGTTTGATTAATAAAACTTCAGATGTAGACTGGTTTAGCTTATTGGCTGCCTGGATGAAAAAAGAGAAATTTTAATATCTTCAATAGCAATTTGAACATTTAATAAAGCCTGATCATGATTTGTGGTCAGGCTTTTGCTTTCATATCGTTTTTCTATTTTTCTGCGAAACAGGCTAAAGTCCCATTTTACCACTCTATTTTTACGATTTAGCCCCTTATTTTTCAGTATTTGTTTGTATAGATTTGTTTACGCAAAAGTAGTTTTTTTTGACTCTGTTCACTGCAGATGATCTAACCAAATGCCTTTAAAATTATACAAGCAGCTTTACAGTTTTGAATTTAATATGCTTGTATTTCAGTTTTTATGAAGTTAGACATCAAGTATAATGCGTTTACAATTAACCAAATATTTACCTAATTCAAAAAAAATGAGAAAAGAAACAATGAAACGGTGCCTGCTATGGGTATGCTTGTTTACCGGACTTTTATCTTGCAAAAAAGATAAGGCTGAAGTTAAATCACAAAATGGCCAGGTTAAAGCCTGGGAGACATTAATTGATGGCAATTCTTTTGCCAGCTATGCTAATTTTGAGGCGCAATGGAATTATAATTATCCCTGGGGTACTGATCATAATGGTTCTGCACGTATGGTAGGTAGTTCTTCTAACCATAATCAAATCTCGTTAAGCGGAGGTGTATTAACAATTAAAGCTACCCGCTTAGCTACCTCGCCTGGAAACAGTACAGCTAACGGCTTTACCAATGTAGCCATTTGGTATAACTCTGGCGCATGCTATGCTAAACAACAGGTGCTAATCAACGATCAGTTTCCCAGTTATACCATTTCAGGAGATTTTGCTGTGCCAACAAGTAAGGGCACCTGGCCCGCATTCTGGATTACGGGTGTTAATTCGTGGCCACCAGAAAGCGATATTATGGAATTTAAAGGTAATAATACCAATTGGCAAAACACCTATGATGGTGGTTGGGAAAATAAACTTACAGCAGTTTCTAATGCAGGTTCGTACCACAATTATAAATGCTGGTACAACAAAGCAAGTGCAACTGATGTAGATTGCCATTATTACATTGATAATGTTTGGGTAGCCAAGCATACCATGAGTAATTCGGTAAATAAACCGATGTGGCTAATCATCAACATGCAAATGGAAGGTGATAGTGGCTCTCCCGGTCCGTCTGGTAATACTTTTTATACTGGTAAAAATATTTACCTGGGCAGAGAAAGAGCTTTCTAGTTGATTAAATAAATATTAATTTGGGGGTAGCTGCAACGCTACCTCCATTTGCAGCATACATAAAATATGAACAAATATTTAATCGCGCTTGGCGGTATGTTGCTCTGTGTTTTACTGATGCAGTGCAAAAAGGATAAAATAACAAGGCCAGAAAACAAAATTACTTTATTGATTGACAGGATTAATCTGCTAAGACAGAGCGGATGTAATTGTGGAACTGAATACATGGCCCCGGTACCTGATTTATCTTTAAATAGCCAGTTGCAAAATGCAGCCATAGTGCATGCAAAAGATATGGCTGAACAAAACTATTTTGATCATTTATCTCCAGATGGTGGTACTCCCGCCGAACGTGCATTAAGCGCAGGCTATAAAGGCGATTTTAGGGCAGAAAATTTAGCCAGGGGATATCCTGAAGTAGATCAGGTAATTACCGCATGGAAAAATAGTGTAAGCCATTGTAAAGCCATGATGGATGCTAAAAGTAGAGAAGCTGGTGCAGGTATGGCACAAAATTATTGGGTAGTAACCTTTGGTAGTTCCTTATAAATCTTTTATCGTTTTATCAATTACGTCCAGTAAGCCCTGGCTATACGGATCATTAGCTAATTCCCAGAACATGATGCCATTTAATTTTTGATCAATTACATATTTGGTTTTTAATGAAATTGATTTTGGATCATCAAAAGTAACCAAATACCGCGTTTTCGGATTATAATAATAAGGAGCTTTAGCTGTCTCATCCCAATAATAAGTATAGCCATTTTCGGTTGAGAACTGTTTGTTGAAATCCTTAAAAGCAACGCTGCTTAAAAATTTTGTTGGCTGGTATAATCCATGGTTCGCATCGGTAGTGTTTTCAAAAATACGCGCGTAGAATGCTGCTCCTAAAGCAATTTTTTGCGCAGGTACACCTAAAGTAATTAAAGCTTTTACTGCATAATCGGCTGATAAAGTTTGTTGTGGGGTAGAATATAAAGGTGAATGATGGCCACTTTGTGTTGCGTATCCACTTACCAGATCGTAACTCATTACATTTACCCGGTTTACCAGTGGCATCACCTTTTCCCATTCAAAGCAAGAATCGATGCAATTTTGGGTGCCACCAGCTGCGAAACTAATCTCTGATTTTTTGCCGAGTGTGTTTCTCAGTTCTTTGATCAATAAAGTAAAGTTCTGCTTATCATCAGGCGTATACCGGTGCCCGGGATAACCCATAATAGCCGGGTATTCCCAGTCGATATCTATACCATCGGCCTTAAAGAAATCTAAAAGCGCTTTGGTTGTTTTAGCAAATGTTTTTCTTCCTTCCTTTCTGCTAAATACTTCTGAACAAGAAGCGCAGGCGCTCCATCCACCCATAGCAATCATTACTTTTAAATTGGGGTTACGTTTTTTCAGCTCCACCATTTTCGAAATCAAAGCCGAATCTTTAGCTGAAGTGATGTTTAAACTATCACCCTTTAAGTGCCCGAAACTGTAAATCAGGTGACTGATCTTTTCAATTGGAAAACTATCGATGACCGATCCTCCCTGGCCAGTGTAGTAAGCAATAACGTTTGGTTTAACTATTTTTTGCGCTTTTAGGCTGCCAGCGAAAAGCATTAAAGCCATCAGGCAAATTCTGGGTAGATTACCAATATTTTTGTACACAGGTTGGAGAATTTAAATGCTATTTTCTGCTAAAATGTTTTGAAGTTCGTTTAATTCAGCTACTTTTTCAGTTGCTCCGGCATTTTCATAAGCAGAAATCAGGTTTCTAATTACGCGGCGGATAATATCGGTATTACTGCAGGGTTTATAATATTCGGGTAAAGCTTCTAAGTTAAGCTGACGCAAAAACTGATCCACATCATGTTTGCCAAAAATATTACCACGGTTAAAAGCATTGATATAAAATAGTACACCATACTCAGTGCCCTCTTGTTTACTATCATCAATATAACCTAAAATAAAATGCTGCGGCAAATTAATCCCGTACACAGGCAGATCTAACTTTTGGGCCAGGGTAGAATAGATGATAGCCAGAGAAATCTGATTGCCTTTTTTGCTTTCTAAAACCTGATTTAAGTAAGAGTTTTGCGGATCGTGGTGGTTTTTAGTGTTACCGCCAAAGCCATATTGCTGGTATAAAACATGGTTAATTAATTTTACTTTTTCAACCGAACTCATTTCGTACTGCAGTCCCAGCCAGATATCCCTTTTTATCTCTTCAATTTGGTTAATTACTTTTTGCTCGTCTAAATCAGGGTATTGGTAACGGTTTATAATCAAGGCACCCTGCAATAAATCGAAAGCACCACTTAAATACCAAAGGTTTAGATCTTCTTTAACGGTTTTGAACTGGATTTGATGGACAATATTTTCAATGCGTTCCTGCATCAAGCCATCGAAAGATTGTTCCCAGGCATTTTCTAAATAGTGAATTACCTCACCGCCATATTCAAGCAGTTTTTTCTCCACATGTTGGTACACTTCCTCGTCCGGATCATCCAATAATTTTACTAAAGCACTTATCTCTGCGATATTTTCCATAAAACATACATACGTTTGCGGTGTTTAATTACTTTTGCAATATTATGCTATTTCAATTTATTAAAGATTACCTTAAACACCGTTTAACAGCTAAGAGCAGGCATGGAACGCATTCGCCATTTGTGTACAAGCTCGCTGACGAGGTAATTTACGATTTTAACGACAAATCTGAATACAAAGATATAGAGCAGCAACGAAAAAAACTTTTTAATGACGATTCTATAATCACCGTTACCGACCTCGGCGCTGGCTCTCACCTCAATAAAAACCGGACAAAGAAGGTCAGTCAGATTGCCAAAAATGCATTAAAAAGCCCAAGGTTGGCCAAGCTTATTTATCGGTTAGCCAAAAATACCCAGGCCAAAAGTGCAATTGAATTGGGTACCTGTTTGGGTATTACAACTGCTTATTTAGCAAAGACAGATTCCCAAACCGAGGTTATTACTATAGAAGGTTGTCCACAAACGGCAGATGTGGCCAGGAAAAATTTCCAGGATCTGGATTTAGAGAATATCGAACTCCATGTAGGCAATTTTGATTTAATTTTACCCGATGTTATTGCTCACCAGCCCAGCCTCGATTTTGTATATATTGACGGAAACCACCGGAAAGATGCTACTTTGAATTATTTTAAATGGTGCCTGCCAAAAGTTACCGAAAATTCTTTGCTCATCTTTGACGATATTTATTGGAGTGAAGGTATGAAAGAAGCCTGGACCGAAATTAAAAACCACCCTGATGTTACCATAACCATCGATTTATTTTGGATTGGTTTGGTTTATTTTAAAAAGGGTCAGGCTAAAGAACATTTTAAACTTAAGTTTTAACCCATGCAGGAACCGAAATTAGCAGGTATTCAAAAACGATCAGCACTCTTTGTTTTGCTGCTCAGCTTTTTCTCGGGAATTGGAGCTTACCTGCTTTCGTTTCTTTGTAAAATGGATACCCTTACGCATATTATGTTAGGGTGGGATTTTTTTTGTCTGGTACTCAATACCCTCCATTGGTATATGTTTTTTCACACCTCTGCTGCCGAAACTCACTTAAAAGCCAAAATGCAGGATGAAACCCGTGGCGAAATTTTTGCCATTGTATTGGTTTCTACCTTTGCCGGTTTACTGGCGGTAGTTCTGTTGCTGATTAACAAGGATATTGAACCACTTGATTTAATCGTTGCTATACTTGGCATGTTTTTATCGTGGTTTTTAGTACATACCACTTTTACCATGCGTTATGCCCATTTATATTATGGCGGCAAGCGGAAAGAAAAATCAGAAAAAGATGGTTCGGGATTGGAGTTTCCAGGCAATGATGAGCCTGATTTTATTGACTTTGCCTACTTTTCTTTCGTTCTGGGTATGACTTTCCAGGTCTCGGATGTCGAAATTTCGAATAGAGAGCTCAGAAGACTTTCTCTTTTACATAGTTTAATCGCTTTTATCTTCAATACGGTTATTGTAGCATTAACCATCAATGCATTGGCAGGGTTAAGCAAATAACGAATCGTCGTCTCGACCGAAGTATCGCGAAGTGGAGAGATCTATCATCCCACATTTTTTTGTCATCCTAAACGCAGCGAAAGATCTTTAAAATACATCATTTTTAACAGGAGGAGGTGTCGTGAAAAGATTTATTCCAACCAATTAGAGCAGTTTTTTGGAAATGAGCAGTCCATTTCTTTTGGCGGGCTTCAGTCCCGCTCTCTGTTACTTCCGGGAAGAACCGGAACCACTTTGATCGGGTTTAGTTACGAGGGTTAAATGCTTTTGGCGCTATGTGAGGAACAAGCCATTCGATCATAAACCTGACAGTAGCGAGCATCCCGATTTTTTCATCGGGATAAAGCGGATGGCAGGGCTGCCAGAGCCAATAGCCACAAGCCGTTCATTTTCAAATAAAAAATGTTATTGTTTTGGAAATGAGCAGTCCAGCTCTTTTGGCGGGCTTCAATCCCGCTCTCCGTTACTTCCGGTGAAGAACCGGAACCACTTTGATCGGGTTTAGTTACGAGAGTTAAATGCTTTTGGCGCTATGTGAGGAACAAGCCATTCGATCATAAACCTGACAGTAGCGAGCATCCCGATTTTTTCATCGGGATAAAGCGGATGGCAGGGCTGCCAGAGCCAATAGCCACAAGCCGTTCATTTTCAAATAAAAAATGTTATTGTTTTGGAAATGAGCAGTCCAGCTCTTTTGGCGGGCTTCAATCCCGCTCTCCGTTACTTCCGGTGAAGAACCGGAACCACTTTGATCGGGTTTAGTTACGAGAGTTAAATGCTTTTGGCGCTATGTGAGGAACAAGCCATTCGATCATAAACCTGACAGTAGCGAGCATCCCGATTTTTTCATCGGGATAAAGCGGATGGCAGGGCTGCCAGAGCCAATAGCCACAAACCTTTCGTTTTTAAATATAAAATTTTATTTAGCTGTAAGTCATTGACTTATGTTTTTTAAACTGATTTTTCAGTAATATAACTTGTTTTTTAGTTGTAAAACTGAAAAGTAAGTTATAGATTTGGGTATGGAAGAATTAACCAAAGCAGAAGAACGCATTATGCAGGTTTTATGGAAATTGCAGAAGGCATTCGTGAAAGATATTATAGATGAACTTGACGAGGAACCTAAGCCGCCCTATAATACCATTTCCTCAATTGTCAGGCTTTTAGAGAAGAAAGGCTATGTTGGTTATAAGGCTTACGGTAAAACCTACGAATATTTTCCAGCCATTACAAAGGACGAATATGCCAAAACTACCTTCTCCAAATTGTTTTCAGGTTATTTTGATAATTCTCCAACCAGCCTGTTATCGTTTATGGTAAAAGAGGAAAAACTAAGTGAAAAAGATATAGAAGAAATTAAGAAAATCATTAACCAGGATACAAAGCCATGATTTTAATTTACTTATTGAAGGTTTCGGCCTGTACACTAATGTTTTTTGCCGCTTATCAGTTATTGCTGGCCAGGCTCACGTTTTTTAACCTGAACCGCATTTATTTATTATTGATGTTGGTGTTGAGTTTTGGTATTCCGGCAGTTACCATCGAAAACCATCAGGAAGTAACCGTAGCCAGTCAGGAGATTCCGTCCAAAATAGCCTATAGCAACGATGGTGTTATTGAGCAGGATTTTGAAGATGAAGGTAGCGCAGCCAATAACAGCCTAAACTGGGATCAACTGCTGATGTATGGTTATAGCTCAATTTTAATCGTTCTTGTTTTCAGAATGCTGTTTGTGATGGTACGTATTCAGATCCAGCTGCGTAAACACGCGATTGACAGGAGTGGAACTGTTATCCTGGTTGATGAGAAATCAACCATAAAAAACTGTTCCTTTTTTAACCAGATTATTATCGATTCCTCTTTGCAGCATGAAGAAAAGAATCTGGTCATTAAACACGAATCTGTCCATGTGGAGCAGTTGCATATTGTAGACAAACTTCTAGTCAATTTAGTTGCGGCAATCCTTTGGTTTAACCCCATTATTTATTTCTGGCGAAATGCCATTGGTCATAATCACGAATTTCTGGCAGATCGTGAAACCTCTAAAGTTGCAGACAAGAAGGTTTATGCTTTTTTACTTTTAAACCTGGCTATGCCGGAAAAAAAAATACTCATTAATAGTTTCAGTAAACTTCCACTAAAAAACAGAATCATGATGATGTACAAAGAACCAAATGCACAGCTGCAAAAGCTTGCCTATATAGCCATTATTCCGGTTTTAGTGATTTGCTGTATGGCATTTATAAACCGCAAGGAAATTATTATAGAGAAAAAATTGACGGGGAATCGGGCGTCTGCAGATGCACCGGCAAAACCGAATGTTTATGCTATGAACTACTTAAAAAGCAATATTAAGGTTAATCCAAATGCTGCTTTTAATGAAGTAGAACCTACATTGGTTATTGATGCCGGCCACGGAGGAAAAGATGGTGCAATAGCTGCCCTGGATGGACAAAAAGAAAAAGACCTGAACTTAAGGGCGGTAAAAATACTGAAGGAAGAAGCCGAAAAAAGAGGGATAAAAGTAATATTAACCAGGAACTCTGACCAGTTTATTTCACTTCGCGATCGTTTACCAAAACAGGAGGCCACGGCTTTTATTTCCATTCATCATAATGCAACACTTGCAAATGCGGCTGTACCTTTCGATGGTATTGAAGTTTATGTTTCGAAGCTGAACAGCAATATCAAAACTGCGGAAGATCTGGGTGCCGGAATTTTAAGCAATCTGAAACAGCTTAAAGGGATGGAAGTAAGAGATTCATTAAAAAACGCAAACCTTTTGTTACTTCGCGAATCTAAAATACCTGCAGTTTTAATTGAGCTTGGAAATATATCAGATAGTAAGACTCTTGATTACATCAATCAGGAGAAAAATATCCGAAGGATCAGTAATTTGATTTTAGATGGATTTGTAGCTTTTTCGAAACGGGGTTGTTAATAAATTATTGCTATGGAATGCTTAACCTATCTGCTTAAAGTTACGGCCTGCACAGTGTTTTTCTTTGGGTTTTATATGTTGGTTTTAGGAAAACTGACTTTTTTTAAAATCAACCGCTTTTACCTGTTGGCTACCTTGTTACTAAGTTTTATTATTCCGGCTTTGCGATTTGAGGTCAAACGTGAAATGCCCATGTTAGAAACTGAGCTTGTGGGCATGCCTGATTTAAAACCGATTCAACCTGCGCCTGTGCAACTTATTCACCCCATTATGGTCGAATACCAGCCAGAGGTGACATCTAAAATTGATTGGGTGAGGTTAATACCTTATGCATACGGTGCCGTCGCTTTGCTTTTATTGCTCATCTGTCTGTGGCGCTTATTTGTTTTGCTTAAACATACAGGGAGTTATACCAAAAATAGCAATGGCTTAAAGCTGATTACTAAAACAAAAGGTTTTACCAACTGCTCCTTTTTTAACTATGTTTTTATAAATGCTGCGGGTTTAAGTGCAACGGATTTATCGGTTCTGCTTAAACACGAGCAGGTACACGCCAGGCAATACCATTCAATAGATAAAATTATTTTAATGGTTTTTAAATCCGTTTTATGGTTTAACCCTATAGTTTACCTATATGATAAAGCTTTAGAGCAGGTGCATGAATATGAGGCAGATGAAATTACTTCAGCAGATTATGGGAGTGAGGCTTATGCCAATCTATTATTGAAACTGGCCATCGCCAAAAGTGATATGCCCTTGATCCACAATTTTGTGAAAAGCCCCATTAAAGACCGTATTAAAATGTTGTTTCACTCAAAAACTAAAAATATGAAGAAATTAATGTACCTATTGGCATTGCCAGTTGCCGTGGTCTTGTTTTGGTTGTTTGCCGTACAGGTAGTGTATGCTCAGAACATACAGGAGGATAAAAAACTTTCGAAAGATTTTTATAAAGGAGCATTGAAAGGCAAAGTCCTTGATATTAAAAAAGAAGCTATAGGGCTTTATACATTCTATTTATTATCGGAGGGAAACGTTTACCCGATTGAAGCCACCACTTTTAAAGAAAAAATTAAAGTTGGCGATGAACTGATTGTTTATATATCGGCTAAAGGCTTTAATATCAAAAAAACGGATAAAAACGGCAAAGTTATCGCAGAAACCAAGGAACCGATTTATAACGCAACAAAAGTTACCACCTTAACCGGGAGCTTAATTTATGAGCAAAAAATAGAAAACCATGCTTTTTTGTACGAAGCGAATAAAGCGCGTTCTGCCTCATCTAAAATTAAAACGATAAAGAAAGACGCTAATGGTAAGATTGAAAAGATCGTATTAAATGATGGCTTTTTTACTATCAACCTCAACTTGCAAACTCAAAATATAAAGGATGATAACTTTAAAGCAGGCGATCAGGTATTGGTTAAATTTATCGGCGAAAAGTTGGTGGCAAAAAATATATATAGTACCGATAAAATGATTGTATTGTATTCTGAACCTAAAAAATACCTGATCAAAAATGAAGTGCTTTACAACCGGTTTTATTTTAATGATGGGAAACAGAAAGCTGCTGCAATAAAAAATCAACCAACTGAAGTTGCCAAACCAGTTACGCCTAAAATCATCTCGTTTTCTAAAATAACAGGTGATGTACAGCATAAAGTTTCTTACATGGAAAATGCAGTTATCGATATTGTGAACTGTAGACTAGAGGCCGGATACGTAGAATTGGATCAACTTAATGGTAAAATGATCGCCAAAAATGCAGTATTAAAAGCCAAAGAAGGTGGATCTGCAACTGCTAAAATTATTGTTTTTAATTTGAAAGACGGAAGCTATAGAGCTGAAAATGGGGAGGGTAAACTTGGAGTGAATATACATGATGCTGTGCTTGAGAAGGATTTTTTAACAAAGTTGAATGACAAAGTAGAATATGTTGCCAACGATTCGGTTAAAATGAGTAAAGATAGATTTATCATATCTTTATTTGGAAATGCGAGGTTGTTCTATAAGGAGATAAGGTTATCAGGAGCTAAAATTGTTTACAATAAAAAAGATAATACAGTACTTGTTAGCGATGCTACCATGACCTCAGGTGATAATAAGGTGAAAGCCGATAGTTTATTTTTTGATATAAAAACAAAAAAAGCCAAGTTATACGGTGCCGATTTAAACCGCTAGATGTTCAGGTTTATTTTCTTTCTTATTGCGATTTTTTCTGGCTTATCTTCACAGGCACAGTTTAGTCTCTCAGGTAAGGTAACTAATCAGGAGTTTAAGGCTTTGCCATTTGTTACGGTTAAAATTTCCGGACTTCAGAATAGCGTATTTTATACCCAAACCGATAGTTTAGGCACATACCAATTCAAATTACAAACAGGGAAATACTCGGTTGTTTTTTCCGCGATCAATTTTAAAAACGTAAGCCGGTTAGTTACAATAACAGGCGATACCATCATTAATGTTCAACTCCAGCTAATCCCAAATACCCTGACCGATGTTCAGGTTAATGCTAAAAAAGTATTGATCGAAAAAAAGATCGACAGGACTGTTTTTAATGTAGAGAATAGTATTTCGGCAATCGGAACAGATGCCTTGGAACTGCTTTCAAAAATTCCTGGTGTACGCGTTTTGAATGACAAGGTTTCGCTGGTGGGTAAAGGTGAGGTTAATGTGATGATCAATGATAAACTTGTGCCTTTGTCGGCAGATGAACTGTCGAGTTATTTAAAATCCATCTCCTCAGCTAATATTGCTAAAATTGAAGTCATCACCAACCCGCCAGCCAAATATGATGCTCAAGGAAATAATGGGCTGATCAATATTGTGCTTAAGAAAGTTAGCACTGAGGGTTTCAAAGGGTCGGTAAATGCGGCTTTGACAAAAGCAAGTTATTTTACTGCATCTACTGGCGCAAATTTGAATTACCGGAAAAACAAAATTACACTTTCTTCAAACTTTAATTTTAGAAAAGGATCGATTGTTCCTTATGAGCAAAGTGATGTGTTTTATGCTGTGCAAACCTGGAATATTGTAAATAAAGACTGGAATTTCAGAACGGTGCCCAGCGGACAGATCGGGATAGATTATCAGGCTTCTCCAAAAACTGTATTGGGTTTATTTTATAATGGCGGACTGACCAATTTCCATTCGGAAGAAAATATTAAAACAAGGGTTTATAACCAAGGTAAAGGCATCGATTCTATGCTGAATTCGGACGCAAATGCCAAAATCAATTCGCATTACCATTCGGCGAATATTTATTTAAAACAAGCTTTAGATTCGGCCGGTAAGCAAATCACCTTTAATGGCGATTGGTTTACCTATCGAGATGATAAAAACAGGTTTTTTAATAATACCAGTTATTTTCAAAACGGAATGTTAATTCCAAATTCCTTTGCCAAATACCTTTCGACCAGTAAGCAAAACATTGATTTATATACCTTGAAAGCTGATGTTGATCTTCCTTATAGAACCTTTAAATTGTCTTTCGGCACAAAGCTGAGTTTTATTAAAAACCAAAGCGATCTTGCTTTTTACCAATCTCAGAATGGGAGTTACAGAATAGATCTACAACAAAGTAATTTGTTCAATTACAATGAAAATACCCAGGCATTATATGCGAATTTTAATAAAACAATTAAAAAATGGGATTTTCAGGCTGGATTAAGGGGGGAATACACACAAATTGATGGGATTTCTCTTAATGAGCAAAATAAAAATGAATATTTCCGCCTTTTTCCAACACTTTACATAATTTACAGGGCAAACGATAAAAATAATTTTTCGATCAACTATGGCCGACGGATTAACCGCCCTGCTTACCGCAAATTGAACCCTTTCCGTTGGTACAGCAATGAATATGCCTATGCCGAAGGAAATCCATTTTTGCAGCCGTCTTATAATGATAACATTGAATTTTCGCATACCTATAATATATTTACTACTTCGTTATCTTTCAGCAAAACTACTAATGGTTTTAATGATGTTAATTTTATTGATCCGGAGACAAATATCCAGGCTTCCAAACCGGTTAATTTTATAACAGGCTATCATTATCAACTGAGTAATGCCATTACTTTTAATGCGCTGAAGGGTTGGGAAAGTTTCAACCAGCTGGATGTTTTTTACAATGCAGCTAATTCCAGTATTGCACAAACTCTGGGGAAACTAAAAGGATTTGGTGCTTATTATTCTACACTCAACCAGTTTGTCTTTAATTCTTCGAAAACCATTTTGGGCGAAGTAAGTTTCTGGTACCAATTCCCAACTGTTGACGGACTTAATAAAAATAAAAATCAATATAACCTTGATTTGGGGGTGAAAACTTTATTGCTCGATAAAAAGATGCAACTGGCTATTACAGCTAGTGATGTTTTTAAAACCAATCGATACCGGTTTAGCAGTTTGATCAACAACATCAGGCAGGAATACAATAACTATTATGATAGCCGCCAGATACGGCTTACCTTCCGTTACAATTTCGGTAATGAGAAAATTAAACAGCAGGATAGGAAGTTGGGTAATGAAGAGGAGCGGAGGAGGAGTAATTAATTATGGAAGATATAATATGGATGATGGGTGGATGGAAGGGATCCTTATGTATCTGTGGTTAAAATCCTTCGACTACGCTCAGGATGACAATCTTAACAAGATGATGATTAGTGAAATTCTCCGTGTTGACCTGTGTGTATCTGTGGTTAATTCTTCGACATCGCTAACATTGATAGAATCCACTAGAGCGGCCGTCATTCCCGCGCAGGTGGGAATCGTAATACAAAGCGCTTTAAGATTCCCAATCGAGTTGGGAATGACGATCTCTTGCAGCCCCTCAGGATGACGAAACGAGCGGATGATCGCATGAAGCCCATCATCCCTCTTACGTCATCCATCCCCTAAAACGCTTCCGCTAAACTGATATAAAACCCTGCCTGGCGTTTTTCATTTGGCAATTTTTCTCCTATACCATAATCTAAGCGAACGCTCAGACCTTTAGCCGGGTCGAAAAAGTAGCGGCCACCAACACCAAAATTTGGTTTTAATCCATCGCCATTAAATTGGCCGTTAGCAAATACTTTACCCGTACCAGCGAAAGCCACGATGCCGAAACGGTTCATAAAACGGTAGCGGATTTCGGCTTGTGCTGCCATCAGGTTTTCATCGCGGTAGCGGCCACTATAGTAACCGCGCATCATCTGGTCGTTGCCCAGCTGTTGTAATAAATAAAATGGTGTACTTTTACTCTGTACGGTATAATAAATTCCCTGTACGCCCAAAACCACTTTTGGTGCCAAACTAAAGAAACCACGTAGGTCTACTTTAATCTGCGAGCCGTTAAAACTTTCTCCCCCAAAAAAATCCGGTGCATATTGATAGGTTGCCCTGCCGAAAAAACCTTTGGTGGGGTAATTGTTGCTGTTGCGAGTATCGTAACTTTGCGATGCACCGATCCAGGCTACCGAACCACCATCTTTATCTAAAATTTGTGGGTTAGTGGTATAAATGCCTCCAGCTTGTTTATCTATAAAATGATAATTCTCAAAACCTAATGAAACACCTGTATAAGCTTTGGGTAAAGTATTCATTTCGGCATCAAAAAGTGTCTTAAAAACCCTTTGGTCTAGTTTGTCCTCATCTATTTTCTTAGCCACGTTGCCTATACCATAAAAATTAAACGGCTGGTTTTTAAAACGAATATCGCCAATAAAGTGATATTTGTTTCCTTTGGTCCACATATCGCCTTTAAGCATAAAATTAGCTGTCTTTTTGGTGGAGTAGGTGGTGTTCAACGCGAAGTTCGAACTGCGGTTCAGTGTATCTTTACGGTCTACATAAAAAGAATAAATAGCACCAACACCAAATTCAAATCCGGTTTCCTGACTATAGCCAAAGGCTGGCAAAGGTAAAAAGCTGGCTTTACGCGTAGTATCTTTTTCGTTCGAGAGCATCTTCCTGATCAGTTTCATTTGTGCGAATGAACTTCCTGAAACGAGCGCCAGTAAAATAATCAGATAATATTTTTTCATCAAGTTTTTTTTGATTTTATAGGCGATGAAGCTATCATGAGCATATCCTCGTATTGTAAGTGGTTTGCTCATGATGGTTTCATTACTGCAAAGAAAAGGAAATTTAGTAAGAAGTTGGTTAACCGGTTGATTGTTTAAATTGGTTAACTGTATCTGGCAACTGCTCAATCTCAATTCCAAACACCCAAACCGTCATTTCGGGCGGAGTGCAACGTAGCCGAGAACCACGAAGTGCTCAGCGAAGCTAAATCTGGCTAGATAGATCTCTCCATTTCACTGCGTTCAGTCGACATGACGACGCTTTTATTGAAATTTATCATTGGAAATTGAAATCTGCATTATTAGCTCTCCCAGCCGCCACCTAAACCGGATTGCAGGGGAAAGCCCACAGGTGAGGTACGAACCGAGGACTTGTACAGGAAAGCCGGGCTAACGTTAAAAAGAACTATTGACACTGCTTTCCAAAAAAGATCCTTCGACTACCCTTAGGATGACAATCGCTGGTAAAGCACTTTTTATGATTTAATCGACTTAGACTACAGACTGAAGACTCTGGACTAACCAACGGTATGCGCCAAACGCCCTGCTCCAAATGCTAAACGCTTTTACGTTTTCACCTTTCGGCCTAAATACCTATTTTTGCGGCAAACAATACAAAACGAAATGAGCAATACAAGAGGACCAATATCTCAGTTTATGGAGCGTAATTACCTCCATTTTAATGCTGCGGCAATGATGGATGCGGCTAAAGGATACGAAACGCATTTGGATGAAGGTGGTAAAATGATGATCACACTTGCTGGTGCAATGAGTACTGCAGAATTGGGAATTTCACTTGCAGAGATGATCCGCCAGGATAAAGTGGCTATTATTTCTTGTACGGGTGCAAACCTTGAAGAAGATATTATGAACCTGGTAGCACATTCCCATTATAAACGCGTACCAAACTATCGAGATTTAAGTCCACAAGACGAATGGGACCTTTTAGAGAACCATTACAACCGCGTTACCGATACCTGTATCCCTGAAGAAGAAGCTTTCCGTCGTTTGCAAAAACACATCCATAAAATCTGGATGGATGCTGAAGCTGCAGGCGAGCGTTATTTTCCGCATGAGTTTATGTACAAAATGCTTTTGAGCGGCGATTTGGAGCAATACTATGAAATTGATCCTAAAAATTCATGGATGTTAGCTGCGGCAGAAAAGAATTTGCCAATTGTGGTACCAGGATGGGAAGATTCTACTATGGGTAACATCTTCGCCTCTTATGTAATGAAAAAGGAACTTACTGCAACCACAGTAAAAGGCGGTATTGAATATATGGGTTGGCTGGCCGATTGGTATATTGCAAACAGCGGTGGTAAAGGAATCGGCTTCTTCCAGATAGGTGGTGGTATTGCCGGCGATTTCCCGATCTGCGTGGTGCCAATGCTTTACCAGGATATGGAAATGGAAAATATTCCTTTCTGGAGTTATTTCTGCCAGATCTCGGATTCGACCACTTCTTATGGCTCTTATTCTGGTGCCGTACCAAACGAAAAGATCACGTGGGGTAAACTGGATATCCACACGCCAAAATTTATCGTAGAAAGTGATGCGACAATTGTAGCACCGTTAATGTTTGCCTGGATATTAAAACAATAATCAGAAAAAATAAATAAACCAAATTGGTTTATGGTATGCCCATTGGAGATAACCTGTCAAAAATGGGCATTTTTATTGGCTGAATGGCTGGAAATGACATTTGTTTAGAATGATTATAAATTGTATTTCAAGTCACTATTATGTCATGGGATTTATTAATAAGTTATACTTTTGTTCAAGTTTTGGTGGGGCTACCCCTAGTTCAGCATCAATTTCACAACAAAAAGTAAATTAAATAAGTATAAAGTGTTCATTATGAGAGATATCTCGATGATTTTAAAAAGCGTTTGGAAGTCGTTATTCGTATTTTCAGCAATTTCCGTAATAGCGGTTTCTACCGTAAATGCGCAGGATGCTAAAGAAGGAAGAACGCTTTTCAAAGCAAAATGTTCTTCGTGCCATGCGTTAGATCACAAAGTTGTTGGTCCGGCATTAGAAGGAGTAAGCGATCGTCACCCTGAAGCGTTCCTGTTAAAATGGATCCCTAACAACGCAGCAATGATTGCTGCCGGAGATCCTGCAGCTGTTAAATTATTTAACGATAATGGCAAAGTACCAATGACTACTTTCCCTGAGTTAGATGAAGCAAAAGTAAAAGATATCTTAGCGTACATTAAAGAGGGTGAGCCAAAAGCACCTGTTGATCCAAATGCACCTAAAGCTGGTACTGCAGAAAGTGGTACTTCAGGTTTATCAATTGCAGGTATTGTAGCTATCGTTGTATTGGCGATTGTTATTTTGGTAATCTTAGGCCGTGCTTCTAAATTGTTAGAGCGCCTGATTTTACAAAAACAAGGTATCGAGATTGAAGAAGATGTGCCATTAAAAGTTGGTGTGCGCAAGATGTTCAAAAACAAGAAATTTGTGATGTTCTTTATCTTGTGTTTAATCATCTGTTTAGGTTCATTCGGTTGGATGGGCATGTGGAATACTGGTGTTCATACCGGTTACCAGCCAGTTCAGCCAATTAAATTCTCTCACGAGTTGCACGCGGGTATCAATCAGATCGATTGTCAGTATTGCCACAACGGCGCATTTAAATCAAAAAATGCAACTATTCCTTCATTAAACGTTTGTATGAACTGCCATAAAGCTGTTCAGGCAAGAGATAAATATGATGGAGAGATTTCTCCTGAGATCAAAAAAATCTATAATGCTTTAGGTTACGATCCGGAAACACAGAAATATGATGAAGGTAAAGCTAAACCAATGGAGTGGGTACGTGTACACAACCTTCCTGATTTTGCTTACTTCAATCACTCTCAGCACGTAGTTGTTGCAGAAGATGCCATCCGTAAAGCAAAAGGATTACAACCAACAGAACCTGTATGTTTCGCTTGTCACGGCCCGGTTAATACCATGGAAGAAATTTATCAATATTCTCCACTAACCATGAAATGGTGTATTAACTGCCACAAAGAAACAGATATTTCTGGTCAGAAAAATAATGCTTTCTACGCTAAGGTTATCGAAGCGCACGAAAAGATTAAAAAAGGCGAGAAAATTACACCAGCGTTATTGGGTGGTTTAGAGTGTGGTAAATGCCACTATTAATAGATAGAGTTTAGTAAGAACATTCGAATAAACAGTAATATAGCTTAAATGGAAAGCAACAAAAAATACTGGAAAGGCTTAGAGGAGTATAACAATACACCCGATTTTGTTAAGAATAACAAAAACGAATTCGCCGAGCCACTTCCAATAGAAGATGTTTTAAATGAAGCAGGGTTAAGTACCGTTACCCCACGCCGCGACTTTTTAAAGGCGTTGGGTTTTGGTTTAGGTGCAGTAACTTTAGCAGCATGTCAAACTGCCCCTGTTCATAAATCTATTCCTTACCTGGTAAAACCTGAAGAGGTTACTCCAGGTATTCCTAACTATTATACTTCGAGCTTTAATGGCCAGAGTATTTTAGTTAAAACCAGAGAGGGGCGCCCAATTAAAATTGAACCAAATCCAAATGCGGGTCAATTTAACTGTGGTACAGATGCGAGAGCGCAGGCTTCGGTTTTAGATTTATATGATGTATCTAAACTAAAAGCACCAGCTTTAGTAAAAGATGGAAAAGTTGAAGAAACTACTTGGGCAAAAATCGACAACTTTGTTAAAGGCGAGTTGGCAAAAGCACAGGCAGGCGGAAAGAAAATCCGCATTGTATCATCAACTGTAAACAGCCCGTCAACTAATGCTGTTATTGCACAGTTTATTGCAAAATATCCTGCTGCTAAATTGGTTCAGTACGATGCGGTTTCTTATACTGGTATTATCCAGGCCAACCAAAACAGTTTCGGTAAAGCAGTTTTACCTAAATACAATTTTGATAAGGCTGATTTAATTGTAAGTTTCAGTGCAGATTTCTTAGGTACCTGGATTAGCGGAGAAGAGTTTACTGCTCAATATACAGCTAACCGTAACTACAAATCGTTAGAAAATAAAAAAATGAGCCGCCACATTCAGTTCGAAAGTGGAATGAGTTTAACAGGTACCAATGCAGATACCCGTGTTCCGGTTAAATTATCGGAAGAAGGACCTGCTTTAATTGCTTTATATAATGCAATTACCGGCAGTGCTTTACCTGGTGGAACGTTGGGTAACAACACTACTGCCGATAAAGTAATTAAACTGGTAGCTAAAGAATTAGTCCAAGCTAAAGGTAAAGGACTTGTGGTTTGTGGTTCGAACGATGTTTCTACACAAATTTTAGTAAATGCCATTAACGCCGCTATTGGAAGTTATGGAACTACTATCGATTTAGATAACCCTTGTTATTTATATGCAGGTAACGATGCCGAATTTAATGGCTTAGTTGCTGAAATGAACCGTGGTGAAGTTGGTGCTGTTTTATTCTTAAATAGTAACCCTGTTTACGATGCTGCAAATGCAAAAGCATTTACTGATGCATTAGCTAAGGTTCCTGCTAAAATTTCATTCTCTGATCGTGCTGACGAAACTGCTACCGCTTGTGATGCTATTGCTATTAACCATAACTATTTAGAATCATGGGGTGATGCAAATGCTTACGAAGGATATTATTCAATCGTTCAGCCAACCATCAACCCTGTTTTCAACAGCCGCCAGGCTGAAGAGAGTTTATTAACCTGGGCTGATGCTCCTGTTAAAGACTACTATCAGTTTGTACGCAGCAACTGGGAAGCTAAAATGCTACCAGCTGTTGGTTTAAAATGGGAAGAGGTTTTAGAAAAAGGTGTAGTTACTTCAACAGCTAAAGCTGCTGGTGCTTATTCATTCACGCAATCTTTAGCACAAGTTGCTACTTCGATTGCAAACAACAGCAAAGCTTTAGATAAAGATGTTCAGTTACAGGTTTACGAAAACATCCCAATGCGTGATGGTAAAAATGCAAACAACGCATTCTTACAAGAATTACCTGATCCGGTTTCGAAAGTAACCTGGGATAACTTTGTTGCTCTCGCGCCAAAATTTGCTGAGAAATTAAAAGTTAAAGAATTTGATGTTGTAACGGTTAAAGGTAGCAACGGATATTCAGTAGATCTTCCGGTATTGATCCAGCCAGGACAAGCACAGGGAACTGCATCTATCGCATTAGGTTATGGCCGTACCAAAGTTGGTAAAGCTGGTAACGATGTGGGTAAAAATGCTTTTCCTTTTGTTTCTTTTGTAAATGGAACATTCCAATATGCTACTTCGGTAACCATTACGCCAACAGGCGGTTATTATGAATTGGCTCAAACACAAACTCACCACTCTTTCGAGGGCCGTGCAGTGATTAAAGAAGCTACTTTTAAGGAGTACTTAAAAAATCCTGGTGCTGGTAACGAAAAAGGCGAACATAAAGATTACGATCTTTGGGATCAATACGAAAAACCAGGTAATAACTGGGTTATGGCAATTGATTTGAATGCTTGTACAGGTTGTGGTTCTTGTATTGTTGCCTGTAACGTAGAAAATAACATTCCTGTTGTAGGCCGTGATGAGGTTCGCCGTCGTCGTGAAATGCACTGGATCCGTATCGACCGTTATTACAGCTACGAAACTGCAGCTGGTGATGTAACCAAAGAGAAAGAGATTGCTAAGTTAGAAGACTTAGATCACGTTTCTGTGGTTCACCAACCTATGTTGTGCCAACACTGTGATCACGCACCTTGCGAAACAGTTTGTCCGGTATTGGCAACTGTACACTCAAGTGATGGTTTAAATCACATGGCTTACAACCGTTGCGTAGGTACACGTTACTGTGCAAATAACTGTCCGTATAAAGTACGTCGTTTCAACTGGTTTAACTACTGGAACGATTCACGTTTCGATAACTATTTAAATAACGAGTTTACCCAATTGGTTTTAAACCCTGATGTAACTACACGTTCAAGAGGGGTAATGGAAAAATGCTCTATGTGTATTCAACGTATACAAGGTGGCAAATTACAAGCTAAACTGGAGAAACGTCCATTAAAAGATGGCGATATTAAAATGGCCTGTCAGGAAGCTTGTTCAGCAAATGCGATTGTATTTGGTGATGCAAACGATCCAAATTCAGAGGTTTCAAAAGCATTACGTTCTGAGCGTATCTACTACGTATTAGAAGAGATCAATGTGAAACCGGGTATCGGCTACATGACAAAAATTAGAAATACAGATACAACAGTACAAGCGTAAGCTTTAGTATAAAGAAAATACAAATTATGTCAGGACATAACGAATCAATACTTAGAGAACCATTAATTACCGGAGATAACATCACGTATGCAAAAATTACGGATGATATTTTAAGCCCGGTAGAAAACAAGCCGAACAAGGCCTGGTGGATTGGTTTCATCGTTGCCTCATTAGGTGCTTTACTTTGGGTAGTGGCAGTAAGCTACACTTTCTGGAACGGTATCGGTGCATGGGGCTTAAATAAAACAGTTGGTTGGGCTTGGGATATCACCGGTTTCGTATGGTGGGTAGGTATCGGTCACGCTGGAACACTAATTTCGGCTGTACTATTACTCTTCCGTCAGAACTGGCGTAACTCCATCAACCGTTCGGCAGAGGCGATGACCATTTTCGCCGTAATCTGTGCCGCAACGTATGTTGTATCACACATGGGCCGTCCTTGGTTAGCATATTGGGTTTTACCTTTACCAAACCAGTTCGGATCATTATGGGTAAACTTTAACTCACCATTGGTGTGGGATATGTTTGCCATCTCTACTTATTTCTCTGTATCATTATTATTCTGGTACACAGGTTTATTACCAGATATCGCTACCATCCGCGATCGTGCAGTTGGCACCCGTAGAAAAATCTATTCTATCTTCTCTTTTGGATGGAGTGGAAGTGTTAAAACCTGGCAACGTTTCGAAGCAGTTTCGTTAATCTTAGCTGGTATTTCTACACCACTTGTACTTTCGGTACACACCATTGTATCAATGGACTTTGCAACATCGGTAATTCCGGGATGGCATACCACCATCTTCCCGCCATACTTTGTGGCAGGGGCGATTTTCTCAGGCTTTGCGATGGTATTAACCTTATTATTGGTTGCACGTAAAGTATTGGGCTTGGAAAACTACATCACCATGTTCCACATTGAGTCGATGAATAAAATCATCATCTTAACCGGATCAATCGTAGGTGTGGCTTATTTAACTGAGTTCTTTATTGCCTGGTATTCAGGTTCAGAGTATGAACAGTATGCATTTATCAACAGATCTACAGGTCCTTACTGGTGGTCTTACTGGATGATGATGACTTGTAACGTAATCTCTCCTCAATTGTTATGGTTTAAAAAGATCCGTTTAAGCATTAAAGCTACCTGGATTTTATCAATCGTGGTAAACGTAGGTATGTGGTTCGAGCGTTTCGTAATTATCGTTACTTCATTACACCGCGATTATATTCCATCAAGTTGGGCAATGTTCTATCCAACCTGGGTTGATATCAGTGTATTCGTAGGTTCAATCGGTTTGTTCTTTACTTTATTCTTATTATTCTTAAGAGTATTGCCATCAATCGCTATAGCAGAGGTTAAATTATTATTAAAAACTGCAAGTGAGCAAGCTAAAATGAAACAGATTAAAGAAGGGCATGAGAATAAAGAATATGTAGCAGAGTACATAGAATCTTTAGAAAAATTTGATAGTGTTAAACAAGAAGATTACGCAAAAATATAACAATGAGTGATATCAAATATATTTTAGGCAGCTTTGGCGATCCTGACGAAATGATGCACGGCATCGAAAAGCTTCAGGAAAATAACATCAGCATTTATGATGTATATACACCGATGCCTATACACGGAATAGAAGCCAAATTAGGAATTAAAAGATCTAGAATCGATATCGCAGCATTTTGCTTTGGTATTACCGGTACTTGCTGTGCGTTCGCTTTGATTTATTTCTGCGCAGTAATCGATTGGAGAGTAAATATAGGTGGTAAACCATCATTTGCATTACCGGATTTTATTCCGATAATGTTCGAACTTACAGTATTATTCTGTGCTTTCGGTATGGTGTTAACTTATTATGCATCTACTCACTTATTTCCAGGAAGAGCACCTAGAGTGATGGATTTACGTGCTACTGATGATCGTTTTGTTATTGCAGTTGATGCAAAAGACAATGTAGAACATACTGTAATTGATGGATTATTAAAAGATGCAGGTGCTTTAGAAATAAAGTATAATGAAAGGAAGTACATTAGCTATGAATAAGAATAAATTTGTTTACACAGCGTTTTTAGCTATCGCTTTTGCAGCTACCTTTTCTGCTTGTAAAGATAAACGCAGTACTGGTTTAGAATACGCCAGAAACATGTATGATCCGATTGCTTACAATCCGGATCAACCGAACAAAAATTTTAAAGATGGTAAAACAGCTCAGTTGCCACCTGCGCATACTAAACCGGTAGGTTTTACAGAATATGATGAGTATCCTAATACAAAAGAAGGATATGAAGCAGCAGGTTTGAGTATGGTTAACCCTTTACCGGTAGATACAGTTAATTTGGCTCAGGGTAAACACTTATTTACCGTTTTCTGTAGCCCTTGCCATGGCGAAAAAGGGGATGGACAAGGACACCTGGTTAAAATTGAGAAATTTAGCGGTGTACCTGCTTATCAAACAGGTTCATCATCTAGAGGTGGTAACATGGTTGATCTTACCGCAGGTAAAATTTACCACACCATTACGTACGGTGTAAATAACATGGGCTCGCATGCTTCGCAAATCTCACCAACAGATCGTTGGAAAGTGGTGATGTATGTTCAACAATTACAAAAAGGACAATAGTAAAGCAAATATAAATGGGAACTCACAATATTAATTTTAGTGAACAGTTTGAGTTTACAGGTAAAGTAAAAACATTAAGTATAGTTGGTATCGCTTTAGGTGTGGCTGCTATTGCTTTTGGTTTCTTAAGTGGCCTTCAAGAGCGTACTTTTGCCAACCTGTTGCTTATGGGATATTACTTCGCATGCGTTTGTATGTCGGGAATGTTTTTCTTAGCTGTTCAATTTGTTGCTCAGGCAGGTTGGTCTGCATCAATTTTACGTGTACCACAGGCAATGGCCAAAACATTGCCAATTGCTGCAGTTATACTTATTGCTATCGTATCTGCAGGTTTATTTATGGAGCATACAATTGTAGAACATGGACAAAGTGTTAGTGTACCTTATCTTTATAAACATTGGGCAACTCAGGGCCTGGCAGAAAAAGGTTCGGAACATTATGATGCGATTATTGCCGGTAAATCTGTATTTTTAAATAAGCCTTTCTTTTTAGGTCGTCAATTATTGTTTTTAGGTGTTTACAGTATTTTTGCAATGATGTTTGTTAAGTTTTCATATAATGAAGATTTAACTGGGGGGTTAAATTCTTACAGAAAGAGCTTTAAAAATGCTTGTATCTTCCTGGTAATTTACGGTTTTACAACACCAATTTTTGCTTTCGATACCATCATGTCATTAGAAGCACACTGGTTCTCAACCATGTTTGGTTGGTATAACTTTGCAGCAATGTGGGTAAGCAGTTTAGCAACTATCGCCATTATCATTATTTTATTAAGAAGAGCAGGTTACATGCAGTGGGTTAACAATAGCCACTTGCACAACTTAGGTCAGTTTATTTTTGGTTTCTCTATTTTCTGGACTTATGTATGGTTTGCTCAATTCTTATTGATCTACTATGCAAACATGCCTGAAGAGACTGTATATTTCTACAAACGTTTTGAATATTATAAATTCTGGTTTTTCTTAAACCTAGCCATGAATTTCTTAGCGCCGGTATTATTATTAATGGATAGAGATAACAAAAGGACCGATGCAAAATTATTATTTGTTTCTATCATCGTATTATTAGGTCACTGGGTAGATTACTACCAAATGATTATGCCAGGAGCCGTAGAAGAAGGACATAATGGTTTTGGAATTGTAGAAATTGGTACTGCAATAGGTTTCGTAGGATTGTTTACCTTTACGGTTTTAACATCATTAAGCAAAAAGCCGTTAATTGCAAAAAATCATCCATTATTACAAGAAAGTTTGCATCATCAACTATAGTGGTGATAAGATAAAGCAAATATTTAATTATTATTATAATTAGCAGTACAGCGTACTACTTTTAAGAAAATGAGTTTAAGAAAGTTTATAACGAATAAAACGACCGCAGCTTTAGCAGTATTGATTACTGCTTTTGCAAACACTAGCGTATTTGCGCAAGATGCAGCAGCAGGTGCTGCCGCGGCACCGAAGGTTGATATGGGCGAGGTTTATAAATCGGTAATATTTTATATTCTGGTTTTCCTTGCTGTATGCTTATTCATTGCCATTATTGGTAAAGCAATAAAAGTGTATGAGTTAAGCCGCGAAGCACAAGGTAAGCCTGTTGGTATTAACTGGAACAGGGTACACGCAAGTTTATTTGCACTGTTTTTAGTGATCGGTTTATATGGTGTATATTGGGAATATACAGTGCATGGATCAATGTTACTTCCTGATGCAGCATCTGAGCACGGAAAGAAAATTGATAAGATGTTTAATTTAACATTAATCATCACTACTATTGTATTTGTAGTTACACACATTTTATTATTCGGATTTTCTTATATCTATAAATACTCTGCTAAAAGAAAAGCTTACTACTATCCACACAATAATACGATCGAAAAAATCTGGACAATCGTTCCTGCTTTAGTATTGACCGTTTTGGTATTGATGGGTTTCTTAACCTGGAGATCTATTTTCTTTAAAGTTGAAGATCCAAACAATAAGCCATTGCAAATAGAGGTTACTTCTGAGCAGTTTAAATGGTCTATCCGTTATCCTGGTGCTGATGGAATTGTTGGTAATAAGAATTACAAGTTAACTACAGCTACCAACACATTGGGTATCGATTTTAAAGATATCAACTCTCGTGATGATGAAATGGCAGATGAGATGGTGCTTCCTGTGGGCAAACCAGTTAAACTTATTTTGACCAGTAAAGACGTAATTCACAGTTTTTATATGCCGCACTTCAGAGTACAGTTAAATACCGTACCAGGTATGAGAACGATATTTGAGTTTACGCCTACAAAGACTACTGCAGAAATGCAGCAAGAGACTAACGATCCTAACTTTAACTACCTTTTCTTATGTGCTAAAATTTGTGGTGCCGGTCACTACAATATGCAAAAAGTGGTACGCGTAGTTTCTGAGGCCGAGTATAAAACTTGGATTGCAGAGCAGAAAACATACTTAAACGACGATTTAAGAAAACAATTTAATTTGCCAGTGGCACCTGCAGCTGTAAAATCAGTAGCAGATTCAGCAGCTAAAGATTCAGCAGCTGTGAAAACTAACCAAATGGCTTTAAATAAATAATATTAAGCAGGAGCGAAAGAATTATGTCAACAATAGCATTACACGACGAACACAATCACGATCACGCTGATCATGGGCATCATAAAGAGACTTTGATTTCAAAGTACATCTTTAGTATGGATCATAAAATGATTGCCAAGCAATTTTTGATTACCGGTATTATTATGGCGGTAATTGCAATGGGCTTATCAATTTTATTCCGTATTCAATTGGCATGGCCAGATCAAAACTTTCCATTCTTAGAAACATTTTTAGGTAAATGGGCAGAAGGTGGCCGTATCAAACCCGATTTTTACCTCGCTTTGGTTACCATTCACGGTACCATCATGGTATTCTTTGTACTAACTGCTGGTTTAAGTGGTACATTTAGTAATTTACTTATTCCACTTCAGATAGGGGCAAGAGATATGGCTTCGCCATTCTTAAACATGCTTTCATACTGGTTCTTCTTTACTGCTTGTGTGGTAATGATGTCATCATTCTTTATACAGACGGGCCCTGCATCGGGTGGTTGGACAGTTTATCCGCCACTATCTGTTGTTGCCAAGGCAATGCCAGGTTCAGGAATGGGTATGACTTTATGGTTAATCAGTATGGTCCTTTTCGTAGCATCATCTTTAATGGGTGGTATCAACTACGTCAGTACAATTTTAAACATGCGTACTAAAGGTATGGACCTTTGGAAAATGCCATTAACCATTTGGGCTTTCTTTTTGACCGCTATTTTAGGTATCTTATCCTTCCCTGTTCTTGTAGCTGGGGTAGTGTTAATGGTATTCGACCGTAGCTTCGGTACAAGTTTCTACCTATCAGATATCGTAATGGGTACTGATATTTTACCAAATGAAGGTGGTTCTCCAATTTTATGGCAACACTTATTCTGGTTCTTAGGTCACCCTGAGGTATACATTGTAATTATGCCAGCTTTGGGTATCTCGTCTGAGGTTATCTCTGTAAACTCACGTAAACCGATCTTCGGTTACCATGCAATGGTTTACTCTTTAATTGGTATTACCGTATTGTCATTCATCGTTTGGGGTCACCACATGTTTGTAACCGGTATGAATCCATTGTTAGGTGGTGTATTTATGATTACCACGTTAATCATCGCGGTACCATCAGCAGTAAAAACATTCAACTATTTAGCTACATTATGGCGTGGTAATATCCGTTTCACTCCGGCAATGTTATTTGCTATTGGTTTAGTTTCATTTTTTATCTCTGGTGGTTTAACCGGTATCTTCTTAGGAAATGCATCTTTAGATATTAACTTACACGATACTTACTTTGTTGTTGCCCACTTCCATCTGGTAATGGGATCTGCAGCAATCTTTGGTATGCTTGCAGGTGTGTATCATTGGTTCCCTAAAATGTTCGGTAGAATGATGAATGCTAAATTAGGTTACTTACACTTCTGGTTAACTTTCATTGCAGCTTACCTGGTATTCTTCCCACTTCACTTCTTAGGTTTAGATGGTGTACCTCGTCGTTACTATGCATTTACCGAGTTCGAATTCATGAAAAAATGGTTAACCGTTAACGTATTTGTAACATGGGCAGCTATTATGGCAGCACTTGCGCAGGTAGCTTTCTTGTTTAACTTCTTTTATTCAATCTTTAAAGGAAAAGTATCTCCTCAAAATCCATGGGAATCTAATACTTTAGAATGGACTGCACCTGTTGAACATTTACACGGTAACTGGCCAGGAGAAATCCCAACAGTTTACAGATGGCCATACGATTACAGCAAACCAGGACATGATGCAGATTTTATTCCTCAAACCGTTCCTTTCTCTCAAACCATGAGCTCTAACTTGCCTCACGATTTTGAAGGAAATGAGGAAGCAGAAAAAATCCAGCAAGATTGGGAGCTAGCCAATCCTGTAACAGAAAACAAGGGCTAGTTTAAGCTTAAAACAAAATTTTAAAAGGGGTATCTGATTAAGTTTCTGCTTATCCGGATACCCTTTTCATCTTAATAGATATATGGTCAGCAGATCAGAGCAGCGTTTCATTAGAATTAATCTTATAACCATCATAGTTACGCTATTGGTTATACTTGCCGGTGGTATTGTGCGCAGTACCGGATCGGGCATGGGTTGTCCGGATTGGCCTAAATGCTTCGATCGTTATATTCCACCAACCGATGTATCACAGCTTCCTGCTAACTATAAAGAAAAATATGTTGCAGGCAGATTGAAAAAGAATGAAAAATTTGCCAAATATCTGGAAAGCATGGGTAAAGTTGCCTTAGCTGATAGTATCAGGCACGATCAGAGCATTACTATACCCGAAGAGTTTAATCCGGCTAAAACCTGGACGGAGTACTTAAACCGCTTGGCTGGGGTAGCAGCAGGAATATTCCTGTTTTTGACGGCTGTTTATTCTTTTACTTACCGTAAAACAGCAAAACGGATTATTTTGCTGAGTATCCTCAACATTTTTGTAGTAGGGTATCAGGCCTGGTTAGGTTCCATAGTGGTATCAACCAATCTGGCACAATGGGTAGTAACGGTACACATGCTTTTGGCACTGGTTATTTTAGCGATATCGATCTATACCTACAATTATGCGAAACAGCTAAATAAAGCACCTTCGGTAATTATGTACAGGATATTATGGCTGAAAGGGTTTTTGTTCTTTACACTAGTAGTTAGTATTATCCAGATCGTTTTGGGTACTGATGTGAGGGAAGCTGTTGATGTAATTGCAAAGTCTTTAGCCTATAGTGGAAAAGCATTATGGATATCCAAGGTAGGAAGTGTTTTTTCTTATCACCGCGATTTGGCTATATTGGTAATCATCACCAATGGTGTGGTTTATAAAATGGTTATTGATCGTTTTAGTGGCAAAGCTGCTCCATTGTTAACAGCAAGGTTTATTTTAATTACGCTTTTAGTTCAGTTATTAAGTGGTTTAGCTTTAGCATATATTGCTTTTCCACCTGCAGCGCAGGCATTACATATTCTGTTCTCTACGCTGTTGTTTAGTTTACAGTTTTACCTGTACTTATTGGTTTACAGAACAAGTACATATAAACAATAATATTTAAGAAAATTGAAGCAATATCTTTCAGATTTTTCTAAGCTTATCAAATTCCGGCTATCGTTTACGGTAGTATTTTCGGCATCAATCTCCTTTTTGATCGGGCAGAAAATGCAGGTAGGTAGAGGCCATATTCCCAGCATTGATTGGGGAAATTGGTTAATCTTGGTTGCAGGTGGTTTTTTAGTAACTGCGGCTGCAAACTGTTTTAACGAAATTATAGAGAAAGATTTGGATAAGTTAATGTCAAGAACCAAAGACCGTCCGATGCCTGCAGGTAGGATGACAACCGGGCAGGGATTGATTTTGGGTGTTTTTATGGCTTTTTTAGGTACCTGGTTATTGGGTAAGTTAAACCTTGAAACAGGTTTACTTTCTGTGTTTTCAATACTGTTATATGCTTTTGCTTACACACCGCTAAAAAGGAAATCACCGATTGCTGTTTTTGTAGGTGCTATTCCAGGAGCTTTACCACCGCTTATTGGTTATCTTGCTGCATTTGGTAGTTTAAAAGCCGAAATGTTCCACGAAATTGATTATTATATTGCAGGAATCTTATTTTTAATCCAGTTTGTATGGCAGTTTCCTCATTTTTGGGCGATTGCATGGGTTTTGGATGATGATTACAAAAAAGCTGGTTTTAGGTTATTACCTACCAAAAAAAGAGATAAAACATCAGCGCTGCTTACCTTTTTAAGTACGCTGATTTTAATACCTGTTAGTTTATTGCCAACCATTTACGGATTTGGCGGTTATTACATTGCAGGTTTATCTTTAATAGCGGGAATTATTTTTAGCTGGCTGGCTTTTAAACTTTTAATGAGCAGAGAATTGGCCGATGCCAGGAAAGTAATGTTTTGTTCGTTTTTTTACATCCCGGCTGTACAGCTGGGCTTATTATTAAATTTTATAGCAAAATAATTTATGGTGCTAACAATGGAAAAGATGCAGGATACGTTTGACCCAAAACCAAGAAAATTTATTGTTTGGTTATTTGTCGTATCGTCAACAATTATGTTTGGAGGCTTTACCAGTTATTATCTGGTATTCGCCGCCTCAAAAGGAAAGGGACACGGTTTAGTGTTGCCCGATGCCTTTATTTACTCTAGTTTGGTTATTATTGCGAGCAGCATCACTTTAGTGTTGGCTTCGAGGGCTTTAAAAAAACTTAATTTTAGCTTACAGCGCATTATGCTCTGGATTACCGTAATACTGGCTATTGCCTTTGGTGTAATGCAGTTTAACGCTTGGGGGAGTATGGTGAGAACCGGAGCTACTTTGGTAGGAAATAACGCCGCAATATCATTTATATATGTGGTATCTGGTATGCACCTTTTACACATTATTGCTGGTGTAGGCCTTATTATTAATGCTTTAGCTGGTAGCTACAAAAGCCTGCCAGTTGCGAAAGTCCAATACAGGATGGAAATTGCTTCTATTTTTTGGCATTTTATAGATATATTATGGATATATCTGTATGTTTTTTTACTTTTGAACCGTTAAATTTGTTAACAAACTATTATACTATTTCCAAATGAATGCAGTATCACAATTAGATCAAGTTAAAACCGGACCATGGAATGGTGGTCGTTCTCCGTGGTCGGTAGAATATGGTAAAATCATGATGTGGTTTTTCCTATTATCAGATGCTTTTACCTTTTCATCTTTATTGATCTACTACGGCGCTCAGCGTTTTTCTAAATTAACATGGCCAGCTCCAGATAAAGTTTTTCAATCAATTCCAGGTATCGCCGAACACGGTGCACCATTGGTTTTCGTTGGTATCATGACTTTTATCTTAATTATGAGTTCGGTAACCATGGTTTTAGCGGTAGAGGCAGGTCACAGACGTGCTAAAAAAGAAGTTATCGGCTGGATGATTGCAACCATTATTGGTGGTTTTATGTTTTTAGGCTGTCAGGCAATTGAGTGGACTCACTTACACCATGATGGTTTCTGGTGGGGACACATTCCTTCTGCTGAGGAGTTAAAGCACTTTTTCCTTAAACCTGAAGATGTTTCCTTAATAGCCGCGCAACAATTTGCAAACTTATTTTTCACCATCACCGGTTTTCACGGTTTCCACGTATTTAGCGGTGTTATAATTAACATCATTATATTAATCATGACGATAAACGGAACTTTCGAAAGAAGAGGCCACTATTTAATGGTTGAAAAAGTTGGTTTATACTGGCACTTCGTAGATTTAGTTTGGGTGTTCGTATTTACATTCTTCTATTTGGTTTAATTTATCATATTATAAAAATATTTCTATGTCAGAGCACACACATACAACAGAAGAACACGTACACGATGACCACGCAGGTTTATCGAAGGGTAAAATCTGGAAGGTTTTTGGAATCCTTTTATTAATTACGGTAATTGAATTTATCATTGCACTGGTGTTAATTCCTAAAGGATATATGACCCAGCACATTGGTAACTATGTTTATATCGTTTTAACACTATTAAAAGCATTTTATATTGTAGCTTATTTCATGCACTTAAAGTATGAGAAACTGGGCTTGCAGTTAGCCTTAACAGTATCGTTCATTTTCATTATTTACTTTATTGTTTTAATGCTGATAGAAGGTGGGTTTTTAAACATCCACATGATGAACCATTAATGAAAAGAAACCCTATAAAAAAGGTAATAATCCTGGTAAGCATTTTAGCTATACCGGGATTTTTGTTTTTTTACTTATTGCCACACTTTGCAAAGAACAGGTATAAGAGTTTGCCCATCTTTGGTGAAAAGGTTGTTGCCACAACTTTCCATAGTGTAAAGGGCAAGAAGATACCCGATACCATTTACCACCAGGTTCCAGATTTTAAACTGATCAATCAACATCAAGATACCGTTAGCTGGAAATCGTTAGAGAACAAAATTGTGGTGCTTAACCTGTTTTATTCAGGTGCAGGTAGTCAACAGGCAAATAAATATATCAAACAACTATCTGATGGCTATGAACAAAAGCCCCTGGTTAAATTTTTAAGCCTATCTGTTGATCCTGGTGATACGGTTCAGATCAAAGATTTTGCAGCTCATTTTAAAGCAAAAGAAGGTAAATGGGACTTTTTAGCTGGCGATACTGCACAAACCTATCCGCTTATCAGAAAAGGCTTGCTGCTTGATATAGTAGCAAACGATGCCAATGGAAAGCGCAGTTTCATATTTAGCAATAAAATAGTGCTTGTTGATAATTTACACCGCATAAGAGGTATTTATGATGCCGACGATGCAGGAGCGAACGCTAAGTTGGAAGATGAGATAAAAGTACTTATTGCGGAGTATTTAAGGAATATTAAAGATGGTAGGTAGTTTAGTCTGCAGTCTTTAGTCAAAAGTCCAAAGTCTCTTGTCCGGGTTTGAAGCAAAATAATAATTATAAAAAGATTTAATATTCATGGAAAATAGTCCGATTGAGAAAAAGTATAATAAGTGGATCATAATTCTTTCTATCCTTATACCTGTAGCTGTAGCCTTTTTATTTGTGGTAAAGCTAAAAGATTTAGGCATTGATGCACCAACCCTGCCTTTTTTACCACCAATATACGCTACCATAAATGGGATTACAGCCACACTATTGGTAATTGCGGTTTGGGCAATAAAAAACGGAAAGATACAATTGCACCAAAATTTAATGAAAACAGCAATAGGCTGCTCTTTATTGTTTTTGGTGATGTACATCGCATACCATATGACTACGCCCTCTACTAAGTTTGGAGGGGATGGAGTAATAAAATATGCTTATTTCTTTATTTTATTAACACATATCTTATTGTCAATTGCAATTATTCCCTTGGTTTTGGTTACTTATGTGAGAGCTTTGGCCGAGCGTTTTGATCGTCACAGAAAAATTGCACGGATAACATTTCCATTATGGCTATATGTTGCTATAACTGGTGTGGTGGTCTATTTGATGATTTCGCCATATTATCAGTACTAAAGATGTATTAATGATAAAAAATTTGAAAAACCTTACTCAGAAATGTAAGGTTTTTTTGATTATAGGAATTTTGCCTACAGAAGATATTTGCTTTAACCCATTTTTTTTTTCACTTTTATGTATATTATATCACACAAAAGGATTCATAAAATTTGTATGTAAATATACCAATTGACTAATTTATGGCGCTAGGAAGGATAGAAGATGAACGTAGGCTTATAGAAAAAATCGTAGAGGGAGATGAGCAGGCCTTTTCTGTTTTATTCTTCAAATATCTTCCAGTACTCCACATTTTTGCTGCTAAGTTCACCAAGTCGGATGATGCTGCCGAAGAAATTATTCAAGATGCATTTTTAAGAGTCTGGCTAAATCGCGATAAATTGGCTGAAGTAGATAATGTGAAAGCCTATCTATATAAATATGTTTCTAACGAATGTTTAAGTTACCTGCGTAAAAAATTAAAAGAAGATAGAGTTGTTGATGCATTTACTGCCAAACAACAAAATAGCCATAATAACACTGTAGAAACTATTAATTTAAATGAGGTAACAAAAATTATTGCTATTGCGGTAGATAAATTACCTGATCAGCGGAAAAATATATACCAATTAAGTAGACGCGATGGTAAAACTATTCCTGAAATAGCAGAAATACTTAATATTTCTCCAAATACGGTTAAAAATGCCCTTGTAATTGCCTTAAAATCGATACGTATACACCTCGATCAACACGGTATTGTATTCTTTTTACCAATTGTTTTTTTCTTTTTGAAAATAAAATAGAAAAAAATTAATATCCCGGTAGTCCTGATTTTGTTTTGCTGCTTCTTAGTATCAGAATCTCTATGGAACGTATACATTATCTGTTGCAACAATTTACAGCTAAGACCTTAAGTCAGTCCGAAAAGGAAGAACTTTTAGTATTGGCCGAAAACAGCACATCACTGCTTTCTGAAGAAATCGTGAAAATGATTACCGAAGAAGAAGCGCATGCTGTTAATGTTGTGGATGAAAAATGGAATCCTGTTCTCCATAAAATTCTGGCGGTAGACAAGCCAACCCGATCGCCTAAACGAATTTTAATGAATAGTTTAAAGTGGGCTGCCGCTGCTGCTGTTTTTATTGCATTTTCTTTAACTGCCTACCTTTCTCAACAGAAAAAGAAAGAGCACGTTTTTGCTACTGATGTAGCGCCCGGAAAAAATAAAGCTATTCTTACTCTGGCTGATGGAAGGAAAATTTCACTTTCAGATGCTATGAAAGGCGATATAGCCAAAGAAGCTGGTTTTTCTATCACTAAAACTGCCGATGGCCAGTTGGTGTATAATGTTGCCGGATCTGAAAATGTAAATGATACCAGATTAAATACCATTTCAACCCCAAATGGCGGCGAGTGGCAAATCCAGTTACCTGATGGTTCTACGGTTTGGCTAAATGCAGCATCTTCAGTTCAATACTCATTAAACATTGGAACTGCAAAACAGCGTGTAGTTAAGTTAGACGGTGAAGCTTATTTTGAAGTCGCTAAAAATGCATCACATCCTTTTATTGTAGAAACAGATAAACAAGCTGTTGAGGTATTGGGTACGCACTTTAACATTAACAGCTATAAAGATGAAAAGGTAACTAAAACCACTTTGTTGGAAGGAAGTGTGCGTGTTACTCATAAAAATACCAATGAGAGCGAAGTACTTAAACCCGGAGAACAATCACTGGTATCTGTTTCCGGTATTGCCATAAAAGAAGTAGATGTTGATGAAGCAATAGCCTGGAAAAAGGGCTATTTTATGTTTAATAATGAAAGGCAGGAAAGCATTTTACGTAAAGTTGCCCGTTGGTACAATGTAGAAATAGAATATGCTGATCCTGCTGCAAAAGATGTAATGTACTACGGAACAGTAAGCCGTTTCGAAAAAATATCAAAAATGCTGACAAAGTTTGAAAAAACCGGGGAAGTATATTTTGATATTAAGGGCAATAAATTAATTGTTCATAAAGAATAAATGATAACAGATGAAGGCATAACTAACCTTTATCTCTAAAAATAAACAACTAATTAATCAACCTTTAACCTAACAAATCATGAATAAACTTCGACAACACTCCTAACTATTCAGTGCTGAATTAATAAAAAAGGAGTGCCTGAAACACCCCTTTTATATCTGTTTAGCCACTCCGTAAAACGGAATCGATTAAAAAATCAATTATTTCTTGGATAACAGCGAAACGCTTTTTGGCGTCCAAACTTCATTGCGCTTCGCAAAAAAAAAAACAGACTAATAAATGTACAAAATTTATACTGGAATTTTATGTACGCATCGACGCTACATACCTAAATTGCTATTAATTATGAAGTTAGTTACGGTCATATTGCTTGCCTCTTTAATGCAGGTAAGTGCAGCTTCATTTGGCCAGCTGGTTACATTGAAAGAAAAGAATGTAACATTAGAAAAAATGTTCAGAGAAATCAGGCAGCAATCTGGTTATGATGTATTATTATCTACCAATAAGATAAAAAGCACGACCACAATTAATGCCAATTTCAGCAATGCTACTATTGAAGAGGTGGTAGAAAAAATTATCTCTGGTAAAGACTTAACTTATACAATTGAAGACAAAACTGTTTTAATTACACCTGTACCAAAATCACTCTTCGATAGAGTTGTAGATTATTTTGCTGCTGTAAAAGTAACCGGTAAGGTAAGAGATAAAAATGGCAATGAACTACCGGGTGTAAGTGTAAAAGAGAAAGGTGCAACTAATGGCGTCTCAACAAATTCGGCCGGCGAGTATACAATTACTGTAAACGACCGGGCAACTTTGGTTTTTAGCTACATTGGTTACCAAACCATTGAAGTTGCAATAAACGGCAGAACAAATATCAATGTTACTTTAGAGGAAGATGCAGCGCAGTTAAATGAAGTAGTAGTAACCGGTATGGGAACTACAGTAGATAAAAGAACCTTTACAGGAGCTACTTCAAATTTAAAAGTAAGTGATGCTGAAATAGGTGGTTTGCCAGATCCCAGTAGGATGTTAGATGGTAGGGTAGCAGGTGTTGTCGTTCAAAATACTACGGGTACATTTGGTACAGCGCCTAAAATTAGGGTGCGTGGAGCAACCTCTATTTATGGTAGTTCTAAACCACTTTGGGTTGTAGATGGTGTGATTTTAGAAGATGTAGCTGACGTAAGTTCTGACGCTTTATCATCTGGTGATGCCTTAACGCTAATCAGTTCAGCTGTTGGTGGTTTAAACTCAAATGACATTGAGTCTTTCCAGATTTTAAAAGATGGTGCGGCGACTTCAATTTATGGAGCTAAAGGAATGGGTGGGGTTATCGTAATTACCACCAAAAGAGGTAAAAACGGTGTAAGTTCTTTTAATTATGTATCAGAATTTACAACCAGAGCAACGCCTTCCTATAATAATTTTAACATTATGAACTCTCAGGAACAAATGGGTGTTTACCAAATGTTAGAGCAAAGGGGCTGGTTAAATAATTCTAGTGTATCAAATGCTTCAAATAGTGGTGTTTATGGAAAAATGTATCAACTGATCAATTCTGGTCAACTCTTAAACACACAGGAAGCTAAAAATGCTTATTTGAGAGAGGCAGAATATAGAAATACAGATTGGTTTAAAGAATTGTTCAGCACTAATATCGCACAAAATCACTCTATTAGTATTAGTTCAGGAAGTGAAAAAGCGCAATATTATTCTTCTTTAAGTGCAATTTCTGATCCTGGATGGTCTAAACAAAGTAAGTTTAAAAGATACACCGCTAATTTTAATGCTAATTATAATTTACGTGATAACCTGAAATTGACGCTGCTTTCAAACGGATCTTACCGTGACCAAAGAGCACCAGGTACTTTAGGCCAATCTACAGATGTAGTTTTTGGTACAGTAGGACGTGATTTTGATATTAATCCTTTTTCTTATGCATTAAATTCATCAAGAACATTAGATCCAAATGAGACTTATACCAGAAATTATGCCCCATTTAATATTCTAAAAGAAATGGAAAATAATTATATGGATGTAAATGTAGCAGATGTTAAATTCCAGGGTGAGATCAACTGGAAAGCCTTAAAAACATTAAACTTTGGTTTTCTTGCCTCAACCAGGTATCAACAAACATCGCAACAGCATTACATCAAAGATGAATCTAATCAGGCAATGGCATACCGAGCTATGGGAACAACCATAATCAGGGATGCTAATCCTTATTTATATACAGATCCAAGCATATTATATGCTGTGCCAGTTTCAATTCTGCCATCAGGTGGTATATATAACCGTACCGACTACAAAATGACGAGTAATGATTTCCGCTTTATTACTCAATATAACGAGACTTTTGCAGAAAAACATACTATTGATATTGTTGCTGGATCAACACTGAGCTCTATTAATAGGAACAATAACTGGAATAGGGGTTGGGGTTTACAGTACGGCTTGGGTGAAATTCCTTTTACTGATTACCGTATTTTTAAAAGAGGTGCAGAAGAAAATTCAAACTACTTTTCTGTAGAAAATACCCGAAGCAGAGAGGTTGCATTTTTTGGTGAGGGTGCTTATACTTATGATAACAGATATACCATAAAAGCAACAGGAAGGTATGAAGGATCTAACCGGTTAGGTAAAGCCACTTCTGCAAGATGGATGCCAACATGGAGTGTGTCTGGTTTATGGAATGTAACAGAGGAAAAGTTTTTTCAAGATCTAAACACTCCGTTTTCTAGCTTATCTTTCAAAGGCTCTTATGGGTTATCAGCCAATAGAGGACCAAATTACGTAACTAACTCACAGGCTATTTATGGTAGCTATAATCCATGGCGACCAGCAACCGGGGACAGAGAGACCGGATTGGAACTTAGAACTTTAGAGAATTCTGGACTAACCTATGAGAAAAAACATGAGGTAAACTTAGGAACAAGTTTTGGGTTATTTAAAAACAGACTAGCTGTAGATGTAGATTGGTACAAAAGAAATAATTTTGATTTAATCGGCATTGTAAATACACAGGGCTTAGGTGGCGAAATTACCAAATATGGTAATGTTGCCGAGATGAAGTCGAGTGGGCTTGAAGTAAGTATTGCTGGTACAGTCCTTAAAAAAGGAGATTTCTCATGGAATTCTAGTCTAATTTATACTCATACTACTAATAAGATTACAAAATCGGAAAATAACGCAAGGGTAATAGATCTGATTACTGGAAAAGGTTATGGTCTTCCTGACTATGCTGCACGATCATTATTTTCAATTCCTTTCGTTAAATTACAGAATGACGGTTTACCTGTATTTATTAATAATGATGGATCAGAAACAGTATCTGGGGTATATCTTCAAAATAGAGATGATGTTAGCTTCCTTAAATATGAAGGAACTTTAGAGCCAACAGATTTAGGAAGTTTTGGAAACATTTTTGCGTACAAAGCATTTAAACTAAATGTTTTTGTTACTTATTCATTTGGTAACGTGGTACGTTTAGATCCGGCCTTTAAAACAGGTTATACAGATTTAGATGCAAACACAAGAGAGTTTTTCGATGCCTGGACAGTTCCCGGTGATGAACTTAAAACCAATATTCCTGTAATATTGGATACCAGGTATATCAGAAACGATGCTGACTATCGTATTGCCTACAATTCTTATAATTATTCTAGTGCAAATATTGCAAAAGGTGATTTCGTGAGATTAAAAGATATTTCTTTATCTTATGATTTTGCTAAAGAAAAGCTTGCTAAAATAGGACTAGCTTCTGCAGGACTACGTTTAAATGCTACAAATTTATGGTTTATTTATGCTGATAAAAAGCTAAATGGGCAAGATCCTGAATTTGTAAATTCTGGTGGGGTAGCCTTACCATTACCAAAACAATACACCTTAACTTTAAGAGTTGGATTTTAATTAATGAAATTTAAGATGAAAAATAAATTTTTATTTATAGCCATTGGTGCGATTACTATCTTAAGTATTTCTTCGTGTAAGAAATTCTTGGATGAATTGCCAGATAATAGAGCAGAACTAAACAATACCGATAAAATCGCTAAAATGTTGGTTTCCGCCTACCCTCAGAGTACTTATGTAATGGCAACAGAACTTTCTTCAGATAACGTTGACGATTACGGAGATTCAAATCCTTATAGTGATAGATATACAACTCAGTTATTTAACTGGCAGGATGTTACCGAAACTACTAATGATGGAATAGATGTATTATGGAGTTCTTGTTACAGCGCCATTGCGAGTGCCAATGCTGCACTTGCTGCAATTGAAGCACAAGGTAATCCAGCTTCTCTTTCTGCGCAAAGAGGTGAAGCACTGGTTGCCAGAGCCTATGGCCATTTTATATTAGTAAATGTTTTTGCTCAACATTATTCTCCAACAAAATCGACTACTGATTTGGGCGTAACTTATATGACAAAGCCGGAGACTACACTAAATCCTAAGTATCAGAGAAATACCGTTGCTGAAGTGTATGACTTTATGATTAAAGATTTAGAAGAAGGTGTGCCGTTGATTAATGACGCATCTTATGCCAACGCTAATGTTGCAAAATACCATTTCAACAAATCGGCTGCAAATGCTTTCGCTGCAAGGTTATTCCTTTACAGAGGAAAAGATGATGAAGATTGGAAAAAAGCAGTAAGTTATGCTACTGCATCTTTCAACAATGCCCCATCAGCTTATTTAAGAGATTGGGCTTATATTTCTACTTTTAGTGCAACTTTTGCGAATATAACCAGAGAATATAATGGTAGTGGTATTAAAGCCAATTTTTTAATTAACACACCCGCCTCTTCTATTGGACTGAATTTTGGAAACTATTATACTGGAAGTAGATATTCACATGGTGCATACATAGCTGATAAAGAAAGTATTAGGTCTGCAACTCCACATGGAATTACAAATGCTGGATATAGAATAAGAACATATGGCTATTCGGGAGCAAACTTAGATAAGGTATTGTTGCCGCATGCATCCTATCAATTTGAGTATACAGATCCTGTTGCTGGAATTGGTTATTCGCACGGTGTTTTTACATCATTTACTGCAGAAGAAGCAATACTTACTCGGGCTGAAGCAAATATTCATTTAAAAAACTACGCATTGGCAATTGCAGATATGCAGCTTTTCGTAAACAATACTTACAACACGAATCCTGTTTTAACCGAGGCTTCAATTAATGCCTGGGCAAATGGAAGAGAATATTCTACACCTGCCGCATCTACTGCCAAAAAGAAATTCAATGCAGAGTTTCCTATTGAAGCCGGTACACAGGAAAATATGCTTCATGCGGTATTATTTTATAGAAGAGTCGAAACTTTACACACCGGTTTACGCTGGTTTGATGTAAAGCGTTTTGGAATTGAAATTACCAGACGTACAATAGTTTCTAATGCAGTTGGAACTATAAGCACAAACACCCTTAGCGTTAGAGATAATAGAAGAGCAATACAATTGCCACAAGATGTAATAAATTCTGGTTTAACCCCAAATCCAAGATAGACATGAAATTTTCAAAATTTTATTTAGTTCTATTTGCAAGCGCTTTAGTGATGAGTGCATGTAAAAAAGAAAAGTTGGACTCAAACAGTGTATTTGTTGATTCAACCATAGAGAAAAATCCATTAGATAACTATATCTATTCTAATTTTATATTAAATTATAATGTTGACATTTTATATAAATATGTGGATAAGGAGTCTGATTTAAACTATAATTTAATTCCTGCGAGTTATACCAGTTCAATACGTTTAACCAAATTGTTCAAATATCTGGGCTTCGAACCTTACGATGATGTAACCGGTAGTAAAGCTTTTATTAAGAGGTATTTTCCAAAACTTATTAATTTTATAGGAGAAGCAGCTTATAGGAACAACGGTACAAGGGTATTGGGTACCGCAGAAGGCGCCAGAAAAATAACCCTTTACGAAGTAAACAGGTTAACTGCAACTACGGGTGTTAATGCAGACTTTTTAACAGATAGTTATTTTCATACCATACATCATGAGTTTCAGCATATTCTAAACCAAACCACAGAATTCCCTACAAGTTTCAGAACAATTTCAGGAACAGGATATGTTGATGATGTTTGGAATACAACCTACACTTCAACAGGTGCGGCAGTAGCAGCTGGTTTCATTTCTCCTTACGCAAGTAGTTCTGATAAAGAGGATTTTGCTGAACTTTACTCTTTTTATATCACTTTATCAGCTACACAATTTAATGCATTGTTAAATTCTAACGGAAGCACAGCTGCAGGAAGAACAATCATCAATAATAAACTTGTAGTTGTAAAAAATTATATGTTAAGCGTATGGAACATTGATATGGATGTACTAAGAGCAAATATTGTAAACAGGAAAGCTAACTTAGGCACTTTTGATCAAACATCATTATAATCTATTATATTATGAAAAGAAATTATTATTTATTATTAGTAATATCATGCCTGCTCTTTGCCGCCTGCGACAAGAAGAAAGACCGGGTATTTGAAGAAAGTCCAACACAGCGACTAAACACTGCCGTTACCAATGCACAAACCATTCTGAAAAGTAAACCTAATGGCTGGATTATGCAATACTACCCTGGTGATGATGCTCAATATGGTGGTTTCAACTTTTTTGTGAATTTTACATCAAACGCCAATGTAAATGTTCAGGCAGATTATATAGCTACAAATGAAACCAGTACTTATAAAGTTTATCCTGGTGCCGGGCCAATACTAACGTTTGATACTTACAATTCTATTTTCGCCTTTTTTGCGGCTCCTGGCGCAATTTCTGGTGCTATTAACTATGATGTTGGCTATGGTGGCGATATTGAGTTTTTGGTAATGAAAGCTACAGCCGATTCTGTAATTTTAAAAAGCAGAAAAAGAGGTAATAATATTATCATGGTGCCAATGCCGGCCAATCCGGCTACAGTGATCTCAAATTATAGGGATGCACTTGATCATTATTATAGCTTTGACTCATTTAGATTTGAAACTGCAACGGGCCAGGTGCCGCTATCCTATGGAGCTGGTAATAATTTGGAATCGCTTACTGATAATTATTCGTTAAGGGTGACTGAAACAGGTGTCGACTTTTATAAAGAATATGAAGTGAATGGTATTAAATTTAAACTGTTAACCTTTAAGCCAGCAACGGCTGCTTATCCTGATGGTTACTATGAAAACGCCGCAGGAACGATAAAACTTGTTCCAATAAGTTAAAAAATGCTATAACCTCTCATAAAAACCTCACCCTCAAAAGTGAGGTTTTTTTATGACATAATTTTTAAACCTCCACATCCGTTTATTCCTATATTTGTAAACGATGAAGAAGAAAGCAATTTTTATCCTGTTTGTTTTGGTATTTACCTTTGTGGTAAGCCCCAATGTTAATGCACAATGTTCAATGTGTACCATTAATGCTGAACAAGGTGTTAAAAACGGAAATACACAAACTGCAGGCTTGAATACAGGTGTGTTGTATCTTTTATCTCTTCCCTATTTAATGGCTGTTATTGTTGGTGTGGTTTGGTATAAAAAATACCGTAAAAGGAATATCCACCTTAATATGAAAAAGGAACCTTTTAATTTAAATTAAAAGTATGTCTGATCAAACTACTTCAAAACTTTACGCTATTGTACATTGTAAGTGTCCGCATTGCCGCAGGGGAGATATTTTTACAGGCAGTATGTATGGCTGGAACATTCAGCATACCAAAGAAATCTGTGGGCATTGTGCACAACGGATAGAGATTGAACCGGGTTACTTTTATGCAGCGATGTATGTAAGTTATGCGATGAATGTAATCGAAATGCTCTTTGCTAGTTTCATTACCTATTTGATTTTCGGCCCACTTACAGATGAAACATTCTGGCCTTATCTGATTGTTATTTTTGCAGGTTGTTTTATCCTGTATCCGTTTAACTATCGCTATTCGAGAATTATACTGCTCCATGTTTTATCGCCGAACATTAAATATAAGCCATATTACGATAAGTAAGTCGGGAGTCTGAAGTCAAGAGGTATAGGTTGACTGTTGAAACAGTTTGATGGGCATTTGACCTGTTGACCATGAACTATCAACCATTTTAAATATAATCTTTCAATTTTTAGCAATGTTAAAAAAAGAAACCCTAAACTTTATAAAAGACGTTGCGGAAAATAACAACCGCGAATGGTTTGCTGCCAATAAAGGTGTTTACGAAACAGCAAAAGCAGATGTACTGGCGTTGGTAACCGCACTTATCCCCGAACTGGCCAAGGCAGATCCATTACTTTCGGCAGAGGCAGATCCTAAAAAGAGTCTTTTGCGCATTTACCGTGATGTTCGCTTCAGTAAAAATAAAGATCCCTATAAAAACAACTTTGGTATCTGGTTTTCGGCCAAAAGCAAAGGAGGGAACGAACCGGGTTATTATCTGCATATCCAGCCTGGGAAAAGCTTTATTGCCGGCGGATACTGGATGCCTGATGCGCCGCACTTAAAACTGATCAGGCAGGAGATAGATTATAATATAGGCGATTTTAAAGAAATTATCAACGGGAAGGATTTTAAGAAAAACTTTAAACTTGGTTTTGATAATGCACTAAAAAATGCACCTAAAGGTTATGATCCGGCAGATCCAAACATCGAATTTTTAAAGCTTAAAAGCTTCGAGGCCACCACAAAAATTGATGATGAAGAATTTTTACAGCCAAACCTCGTTAATAAGTTGATAAGTTCTTTTAAAACAGTACAGCCATTAGTTGCATTTTTACGAAACGCAATAGAACAATAATCAATGACCAATTAACAATAATCAATTTTCAAACAGAATACCCTCTTGATACTTGCTACTAAATACTTGCTATTGAACACTCCAACCCTAATACTAAACTCTTGAAACTTTAAACATGAAAAATATCTTTGTTGCCTTTGCTGTTCTCCTCTTTTTTTCTTCCTTAACTTCATGTGTGGTATTATCTCCAAAAAAGTATAAAGCTTTATTGGGAACCAAAGACTCACTTTATACCGCATTTAATGAAGGTTTAATTAAAATAGAAAATCTTGAAAAAGAAGTAGCAAAGTTGAAAAAAGATACGACTTTAATGGCTGAAGAGCTTCGCGATTTGCAAAGTAATTACAATACCATTGATGCAAACTATAAGAAACTTAAAAACAATTCTTCAAGTGAGATTACCAAGCTATCGGGCGATTTAGCTGCCCGCGAGAAACGTTTAAAGGAAGTGGAAGAGGTGTTGCGCAAACGTGATGAAGCCACCAACTCACTCAAAGAAAAACTACAGCAGGCCCTATTGGGCTTTACCAAAAGCGGTTTAACTGTCGAAATTAAAAATGGTAAGGTGTATGTTTCTTTAACCGATAAACTCTTATTCCCCTCAGGAAGTATCATCATTGATGAAAAAGGTAAACAGGCTTTAACGCAATTGGCTAATGTATTAAAACAGCAGCCTGAAATTAACATTGCAGTGGAGGGCCATACCGATAATCAGAAAATAAATAATCTGGGGCAGATTAAAGATAACTGGGATTTAAGTGTGCTGAGGGCCACTTCTGTTGTACGCTATTTAACAGAGAACGAAAAGGTAGAAAGTGTAAGGATGACGGCTACTGGTAAAGGTGAATTTCAGCCCTTGGGTACAAACGCAAATGCAGATGGGAGAAGCAAAAACAGAAGGATAGAGATCGTGCTTTCTCCAAAACTGGATGAACTTTACAATTTGATTAAATGAGAACCTCTTTAAATAACCATGTTTTTATGATCAGGAAATGAAGGTGTAGTAGTTCCTGGCATTTTGCAGTCCCGCTATTCACTTCTATTTTTTTTGTGCCACAGCATATTAAGGGTTGCTGCAACAAAAAGTATTTTCGCTGCTGTCAGATTTAGGCACAAGGGTTTGTACACCCTAAAGCCTCAAAAATGAAAAAACTGTTTTAGCGCCTTTAGCCCAGGTTGTATCTTGCAGCAACGAGTTAGGGGAAGCGAAGCGTAAACGCAAAAAACGGGAAGAAACTCAGTGTTTTGTACAAGGCTTGCGCTCCAAACCCGAAAATTTTTTTATTAAGAAATGAGAGGCTTGTGTTTTTTGGAGAAGAAGGCCTCTTTATAGGTTTTGGTGCTTGCGATAAGATTTTAAAATCTTAAATGTATGTTCGAACTCATGACTGCTTAGGTTAGAATAATCTGGCATAGAGAGTTTATGAGCCGTTAAAAAGTTTAACAGTTCTTTAATAACGCTTGATACCTCTTCTGATTCTTCGGTATGTTTTAGGGTATCGATCTTACTTAATAGTAAGGTTATTTCTAACATCTTAAAATTATTCTTTCTGGTAATATCCAAACCAATATTAGTTTCTATAAGTGCTTGTTCGTAATGATGCGTGGCGTTGTAAAAGTTGGCTTTAAAAACATTAAAGCTGGCCAATATAAAATTTGTATGATAGGTATAATCGCTGCTGATGATTTTATCTACGAATTGCATAATGCGCTGCGCTTTTTTAAAATAGTTGAGTTTGATGTAGGTTTGCCCTAAATGAAGCAATAAAAAAGGAGAAAATACCGAATGCCTTACGTAAAAAATATTGGGATATTTACTCAGTATGGCCATAATAAAACGGTGGCATTCTGCATAATTTTTCTGAGAAAATAAGGCAATCAATACCAGTCGGTAGGTGAGTATTTCGGCAGAGGTAATCTCTTCGTTTCTCATTGGTTTACTTTGATCTATCTCCTGGCAAAGTTTTATAATTTTTTCTTCAAGGCTTTTGCTCTCGTTAGGTTTATTAATCAGGTTATTATAAAAATAAAGGATTAAATCATAAGGGTTAATTGGAAACAATTCGTTTAATCTCTTATAATTTCTCTTTAACAGCTGCATGGTATTGGCTAAAGCTATTTTATCTACATCAATAAGATTAACGTTGCATTCTATTACATGCAGCATAATCTGGATGTCTTCATTCAGTACATTTTCCGATATGGTTTTGATCGTTTCTTTGTAGAGGTTGCTCATGGTTCGTCCTGTAGCCATAATGTCTATAAAATCGATACCAATGCTCAGCTTGTTGAAGTTCGAATTGGGTTTGCTAAGTTCGTATTTCGATACATAACAAATAAAATCAAGAGCACTGTTTTTTTCATAGTTTGAAAATGGCAACCTGAAAATATTTTTTAAAGCAGCAATTTCGTTACGGTTAATAGAAAATCTGATCGACCAGTTAAGGATATGATCTCTCTGGGAGTTTTGACCAGGGAAACTGTTTAGGATGTGCTCGAAAAATGGTTTACTTGGTTTATATTCAAATTTATCGGTAATCTGTATAAATAGGAAATAGGTATAAATATCATCGTTTAAAAAGCGGACAATTTCTGTTGGAATGGTGGTACTTAACCTTTTTTCCTCGATGATAATCCCAGCATTTATAAGTTCTTCGTATGCATCGGGATAACAATTGATGTAACTCAGAATTTTTTCTTTAGAAACCCTTAATTTCTTATTTCCTTCTGAAATGGAATCGCTTATTTTTTTGAGAAGAAATATTTTTTCGGTGCTTTTTTTGGCCATAAATACGCGCCTCTCTAAAAAATAACTAATTAATTCATAACATAACAAGGGGTTATTCAGCTCAATGTGCTGGTGCTCATCTTTGAGCTTGAAATAAACCTGTAACCAGAATGGTGTTTTAAACTGTGTTAACAGGGACAAACTTACGTCTGCCCTGTTGATAATTCTATTTTCTATATGGCTTAAGGTATAGAGTACCTCCTCAGCATTTAACGATGGTACATTACTTAGGGTTTCCTCATCATAAAATAAGCCCATATACCAGGCTTTAGTTAAAGATGCAGAACCATAAATGGCCGGCTGAAGATTAATCCAGCTGTCAGTTCGCAATCCAAATATGAGTTTAACAAAATTGTTTTCTTCTATGCTGTATAAGAAGTCGATAAATGTTTTAAAATAATGACTTCTGGCTAAATGTCCATCAATACCATCAACGATAATAATAAAACGGCCATCTCTCTTTTCGGGATTTTTTTTGAAAAAACTGATTAACTCACTAAGGCTTCCAAATTTAAATTCCTTTAAAAACCACTCCTGTAAGGTATCTCCACTTTGGATAATAGTATTGATACTGGTAGAGTTAACCAATAAAACAATGTCGTTTTTATAAAGGGCATTTTCTGAAAAGAAAAAATACTCTACCATGTGTGCAAGCAGTATCGATTTCCCCTGACCTGGTTGGGCACTTACGGTTGTAAACTGGTAATTGTTTTTGAAGAAATAATCAAAGTCAGGATACAAAAAACTTCTGTTCGCAGTAGCATTAAATGGAACACCTGAATTATTTTTTTTAGCGATTAACGATACTTCTGTAATGGCATGTGCTTTTAACTTTAAATCCTGCCAGATACTTTGAACGGAGGTAGTTTGATTTTTCTTATCTGTACAAAATGAGTCCCAATCGTTATAGCCTATATATTGCGAAAGGCTATTTAAAGTAAATAGGGAGAATTTATGTAATGTGTTTGCAAAGCCAAAGAATCGTTTGATCGTCGTTTCACTTACGTAGTTTTTGGTTTCCTGATATACGTATTCAGAAATAATCTTACAGTGAGCTGGGTCGATATTTCTCAAACCAGATTTTAAAAGGACAAACTTCCGGAGTTCGATAAGGAGGTCGTTAGCGTTCATTAATTATATGGGATGACTTATTGCTAATGTCATCATAATTTCACAATTGAAGAAATCTATTCGTTAAGAAAGCCCTGTATGAATAAAATGAATGAAATGCAACAAGATAAAAATGAATAGTAATGGATAGAATAGGTACCTATTCTAGATTTAGATTTGTCATAGTAATATAATGCCCCTTGAAAAACATTACCAAACTGTAGTATTAGTACATAGTAAGTCTTCCAAAATAACGCCTGACATGATGAAAACCCGTACTTTCTCATCCCGAATAGGGATAATCCGCAATACTTGTGTTGCAGTCATCGTTCTATTAACGCTCTTCTCTGCCAAATCGTATGCACAAACTAAAATTTTTGCAAATACTGTATCTGCTCAGAGCAGAGTGGATAATGCATTAAATGCAACTTTAAACGACAACACGTTTGCTTCAGTTAATTCTTATGGCGGAATAGCTATTGGTATTGGCGCTTATAGTGGCGAGCTGGAATTAAAATATCCGGCTGCTGTAGCTGCGGGAATAACATCTTATATCAGAATAGATTTTGATGGCGATGTACTGAACAGGTTATTAGGGGGGAGTTTGGGTACCTTACTGGCTAATGTAGGCGGAACAGTAGTTCTTGGAAACCATTCATTCCAGGTGGGGGCCAGAAACGGTGCTTCTGCAGTTCCCCCAAACGGCGGTAACAGTATTAATGGATTTTCTTCAGATAATCTGCGTTTAGTAAAAGATGCAAATGGTTTCTTTTATATCGCAATAACCCCTACACAGGCTTATGATAGGGTATTTATAAAAGATGTAACCAATGCACTTTTGGTTTCAGTAGCCAATAGTACAAAGGTTTATTATTCTTTTTATACTTCAGGTACTGATCCTTGTGCACAGGCATTTGCTACAGGTTATGAAGGAACCGGTATTACACTTGATGCTTTACAGCTGGGCAGTTCTGGTGTAACAAATAGTGAAAGGGCAATAGATTCAGATCCAAATAATTTTTCTCAACTTAGTTTAGGGGTACTTGGTGTGGGATCATCCATTAGCCAAAATTTCTATTTTGCAACAGCATCAAATCCAGGTGATGATATTAACCTGCGACTTAGTGCTTCCCCTGCATTATTAACGGCAGGGCTTTTACAAAACATTTCTATAACTGCATATAATGGTGCTACCCAGGTTTACACTGGTTCAGCGTCAAGTTTATTAAATCTAGACTTATTAGGTTTACTGAATAGTGGACAGCCAGTATCGATACCTTTTTCTCCAGGTGCAAATGTAGTGTACGACAGAGTGAAGGTTACACTGGGATCTGTACTTGCGCTAAACCTTACTCAAACCATCAATGTTTATGGCGTAATTCGCTCTGCAGGCAGGCCTACGCCAGCAAGTACAGCAATTGATGCATGTTATAATTCTACAGTTGCTTTAAACGCTACTACTCCAAACACCAACGAATTAAGATGGTATGAAGCAATAGAAGGAGGAACAGCATTACAAACAGTTGCTTTTAATGGTACCTTTACTACACCAGTATTAACAGCTACTAAAACTTATTATGTTGCTGCCAGAAGAGTTGGCTGTACGGCCGAATCGGCAAGAATACCTGTTGTAATTACAGTAAATCCACAGATTGTTTTTAATGGGGCGACATTACCAAATGCCACGCCAGGTTTTGCCTACGCCAAACAATTAGATATAGCTACAGGCGGAACAGCTGGATATACTTATGCTTTGGCTGCAGGAAATACATTGCCAGCAGGATTAAGTTTATCATCAGCCGGTGCAATTACCGGAACACCTACTGTTGCTAATACTTACACTTTTTCTGTAGTTGCAACTGATGCAAAAGGCTGTAAAGCAACTGCAACTTATAATTTAACGGTTACTGCAGCATTGATACTTACACCAGGTGCATTGCCTGATGGTTTAACCGGAACTGTTTATCCAACACAGACTATACCAGTTGCTACTGGTGGAACAGGACCGTATACCTATACTGCAACAGGTGTTCCTCCGGGCTTAACTTTTAATCCAACAACAAGAGAAATTACCGGCACACCAACCCAACCTGGAATATATACGATACCAGTTACGGTTGTTGATGCAAACGGTAATACCATTACTTCCAACTATACCGTAAAAATTACTGATCCTTTATTGTTACCTACAGCAACATTAGCTGATGGCACTACAGGAACGGTTTATACTACACAGATTATTCCGGGTGCAACCGGAGGAACTACACCTTATACTTATTCGGCAACAGGTCTTCCTCCAGGTTTAACTTTTAATCCATCTACCAGAGCCATTACAGGTACACCAACAACTATAGGTACTTATACCATACCAGTTACTGTAACAGACGCTGATGGAAAAACAGTAAGCACTAATTATAGCATTACGATAAATAACCCATTGGTTTTATCTGCGGCAACCTTGCCAGATGGAACTGAAGGAACAGTTTATGCTACACAAACTTTACCAGCTGCAACTGGTGGTGTTGGTCCTTATTCTTATGTAGCTACCGGTGTTCCTGCGGGATTATCATTTAATCCTGCTACAAGAGAAATTACTGGTACGCCAACACAGGCAGGTAATTATACAATTGGTTTAACTGTAACCGATAGCCAGGGTAAAACAGCCAGCAATAATTACCCAATTAAAGTAAATGGTACCTTAACTTTACCAACAAAAACTTTACCCAATGGTATTGTGGGTAATTCTTATCTGCCACAAACTTTACCAGCGGTAACCGGCGGTGTTGGTCCATATACTTATGCGGCAACTGGTCTTCCTCCGGGATTATCGTTTAACCCAATTACGAGAGAAATTACCGGAACACCAACTCAAGGTGGTAATTATACTATTTCTGTAACGGCTACCGATGCAAACAATAATAAAGCTACTACTACTTATGCATTAGCTGTAACAGTAAATGATCCGGTTGTAGCTTCTGCAACAGTTTGTGCTGGAAACACGGCTACTTTAACTGTAAGCAATCTTCAAACTGGCGTAACGTATAACTGGTATGCCTCTACTGGAAGTACCCCATTAGTAACTGGCAATAACGGTACTTTTGTAACGCCTGCAGTAAGTTCGGCAACTGTATTCTATGTAGAAGCCGTTTCCGGAACAGCAGTCAGTTCGAGGACATCGGTTACGGTTTCAGTTAACCCACCGGCAACTTTAGCCACAGTTACCACTAATAACCAGGTTATCAATTCCGGACAAACGACAACTTTAACCGCGATTGCTGATGCTGGAAATACCATTGCCTGGTTTGATGCTCCATCAGCAGGAACACAGGTTGGAACAGGAACTTCGTTCACTACACCAGCTTTAACTGCAACCAAAACTTATTATATAGAAACCACAAGTAGTAATGGCTGTAAAAGTGCAAGCCGCGTTCCGGTAACTGTAACTGTAATTAATGGTGGAGGCGCAACAGCTTGCAACGCGGCAAATAGTCAGAATACTGGTATTAATGGCATCTGTTTATTATGCGCTATAAATGGTGCAGGTAACTCCACTGATGCTAATACAAACAACTTCACCAGAATTTCTCTTGCGGTAGGTGTTACAGCAACAGGTTATCAACAATTAATTTTCCCATCTTCAGGTGTTGCTACAGATAGCATCCGTTTAGATCTGGCTTTACCAACTGGTTTAGCCGATGTTGGTCTTTTAAATAATGTAACCGTTACGGTATTAAATGGTAATACGGTTGTAAGAACAGTACAATTAAACGGTGCATTATTAAGTCTTCAACTTTTATCAGGCAATCGTTTTGCAGCAACTGTTTTAGCTGGTGGCGTTTATGACAGGGTTCAGGTAAGCTTTGGTGCACTGGTTTCCGCTTTAACCAGCTTAGATATTTATGGAGCAAGTGTAGTTTATCCTAACCCAACATTTATTGCCGGCACGCAATCTATCTGTTCAGGCAGCACTGCAACATTAAGTGCAACTGCGAATGGTGGTACTACTTTAGCCTGGTTTGATGCGCCGACAGGTGGGAACCAGGTGGGTACCGGAGCAAACTTTACTACTCCTGCATTAACAACAAACACTACTTATTATGTTCAGGTAACTAAAGGAACTTGTTCAAATACAACAAGGGTTCCGGTGGTTATTACCGTTAATCCTGCAATTGTATTTGCAGGATTAACTTTAAACAATGCAACAATTGCCTCTCCATACAGTAAGCAACTTCCTGTAGCTTCTGGCGGAACACCAGGTTATACTTATACCTTAGCTGCAGGTAGTACCTTACCAGCTGGTTTAACTTTATCATCAAGTGGCCTGGTTAGTGGAACACCAACTGCAACTGGTAATCCAACATTCGATGTAGTAGCAACTGATACAAAAGGTTGTAGTACAACAGCAACATTTACTTTAGCTGTAACACCAGCATTGGCCTTGGCTCCTGGAGCATTACCAAACGGCGTAACAGGCACAACCTATACTACAAATGGAATTCCGGCTGCAACAGGCGGAACAGGCCCTTACACTTATTCGGCTACTGGTCTTCCTCCGGGATTAACCTTTAACCCGGCAACAAGAGAAATTACTGGTACACCAACGCAGATTGGGACCTATACTATACCGGTTACGGTAACTGATGCCAATGGCAATACCATTACCGCTAACTATACGCTTAAAGTAACCGATCCTTTGGTTTTACCGGCAGCAACTTTGGCTAATGGAACAACCGGAACAGTTTATCCTACGCAAACTATTCCTTCTGCCACTGGCGGATCAACTCCTTATACTTATGCTGCAACCGGTCTTCCTCCGGGATTAACCTTCGATCCGGCTACAAGAGAAATTAAAGGAACCCCTACACAGTCAGGAACTTTCACGGTGCCGGTAACGGTTACCGATGCTGATGGAAAAACAGCAACCAATAATTATACTATTACAGTGGTTAATCCTTTGTTGTTACCAGCAGCTACTTTGCCTGATGGAACAGAAGGAACAGTTTATGCCACGCAAACCCTGCCATCGGCAACCGGAGGCGTTGGCCCATATACTTATGTAGCAAGCTATGTTCCAGCAGGGTTAACGTTTAATCCAGCAACGAGAGAAGTTTCTGGAACGCCTACACAGGCCGGAAATTATTCGATTGGTGTTACCGCTACGGATAGTGAGGGCAGAACAGCAAGTAACACTTATGCAATTAAAATAATAGGTGTATTAACATTACCAGGTGCTACTTTACCAAACGGTATTGTAGGTGCATCTTACCCAACGCAAACTTTGCCAGCGGTAACTGGCGGAACAGCACCATATACTTATTTGGCAAGTGGTCTTCCTCCTGGATTAAACTTTAATACCACAACAAGAGAAATTACAGGAACGCCATTATTGGGTGGAACTTTCACTATTTCGTTAACCGCAACAGATGCAAACGGAAATAAAGCAACAACAGCTTATAGTTTAACAGTAACTGTTAATGCTCCGGTGGTTGCAGCAGCAACAGTATGTGCCGGTAGCCCTGCCAGTTTAAGCGTAAGCAACCTGCAGGCAGGTGTAACTTATAACTGGTACGCTTCTACCGGAAATACACCATTGGTTACCAATAATACAGGTGTGTTTGTAACACCAGCGATAACTGGTCCAACTGTTTATTATGTAGAAGCAGTATCCGGAACTGCAGTGAGTGCTAGAACTGCTGTAAATGTTTCAGTTAATCCTCCGGCAACTCCAGCAACTGTTACAACAAACAGCCAGGTAATTAACGCGGGTCAGTCTACAACTTTATTGGCTACAGCAGATGCAGGTAACACCATTCAATGGTACGATGCTGCAACCGCTGGTACACAGGTAGGTGCAGGTACTTCATTTACTACCCCGATACTTACTGCAACCACTACTTATTATGTAGAAACAACCAATGCAAATGGCTGTAAAAGTGCAAGCCGTGTACCGGTAACTGTAACCGTATTAAATAACAATGGCGGTACTGCCTGTAACGCTGCAAATTCGCAAAATTCTGGTATAAACGGAATCTGTTTATTATGCGGTATAACTGGTGCAGGAAATTCTACTGATGCTGATCCTGCTAATTTTACCAGAATATCTCTTGCAGTAGGTGTGGGTGCTTCGGGTTACCAGCAATTGATTTTCCCTTCAGTTGGATCAGCTACCGATAGTATCCGTTTAGATTTAGCTTTACCAGGTGGCTTATTGGATTTAACCGCATTGGGTAATGTTACTGTAAATGTATTAAACGGTACTACGGTTGTTAGGACAGTTCAGTTAAACTCATCATTATTAAATCTTCAATTGCTTTCAGGTAACCGTTTCGCTGCAACAGTAGCAGCTGGTGGTGCTTACGATAGGGTACAGGTTAGTTTCGGTGCATTAGCTACCGTTCTAACCAGCTTAGATGTTTATGGTGCAACTGTAATTTATCCTGGTCCAACAGTTACAGCAGGTGCGCAGACAATATGTGCCGGCAGTACTGCAACTTTAACCGCAACTGCAAACGGCGGTACAACATTAGCCTGGTACGATGCAGCAACCGGTGGCACACAATTAGCCACTGGCGAAACATTTACTACACCAGCATTAACTGCTACTACAACTTATTATATACAGGTTAGCAAAGCAGGTTGTCCAAACACAACAAGAGTTCCGGTAACTGTAACCGTTACACCAGCATTACCAACTCCGGTATTGGCAACAATTGCTAATGTTTGTGAAGGCTCTTCAGTAACTTTATCTGTTGCTAATCCTGATCCGGCAGTAACTTACAAATGGTACGATGCTGCAACAGCAGGTAATTTGGTGTTTACCGGTTCAGTATTCCAAACTCCGGCACTGGCAGCTGCAACTACCTATTATGTAGAAGCATCACAAGGAAACTGTACAAGTGCTGCACGTGCAGCAGCTGCGGTATCGGTTAATCCTCGTCCGGCTTTACCTGTAGTAACTGCAAGCTCATCAACTGTGAGCGCAGGTCAGACAGCAATTTTAACAGCAACTTCTGCTGATCCAACCAATACTTTCAACTGGTATACTTCTAACACTTCAACTACGCCGGTTTATGTTGGCGCTACTTATGTTACACCTCCGCTGTTGGCTACTACAACTTATTATGTAGAATCAGTCTCTACCAATGGTTGTACTTCGGCAAACCGCGTTCAGGTGACCATTACTGTTGATGGTAACGGATCGCCAAATCCTGTCCCTTGCGAGGCAGCAATCACACAGGTTAACGGCGTTACTGGTGTAGCCTTGTTATCAGGTGTGTTTAACCCAGCCTTAGCTATTGATAATGATACCCAGACTGCATCTTCATTGGTCATGCCAGTTGGAGCGCTTGGGGCATCAGTTTATCAAAGAGTTGGTTTTGGGTCACTATCTACTGTAGGTGATACCGTACGTGTATTGGTATCATCTCCAGGGAAACTATTGTCGCTTTCATTATTAGGTAATGCGGCCATCACCACTTATGTTGGAACAAACAGCAATGGTGATTCGCAATTATTAAACAATAATTTATTAGATGTTCAGTTGTTAAGCGGTAATACACAGGCCTTAATCACTTTTGTTCCAACCAATGTTTTTGATGGGGTAGAAGTAAGATTGAACTCAGGTGTATTGGGTGCATTAACTTCGATCAACTTAAATTACGCACAACGTATTTTGGTTGCGCCAACAGTAACGGCTGCTAATGTAACCGCTTGTGTGGGCTCAACTGCTCAATTGCAGGTGAATAATCCGTCGGCGGGTTTAACCTACAGGTGGTACGATGCTACCGGTACTTACCTAAGCGGTAAAGACGGTATTATCTTTACTACCCCTGTTTTAACTGGCGATACTAAATTCTACGTAGCGGCAGTTTCTGCAACAGGCTGTGTAAGTTACAAAACAGTAGTAAACGTTACTACGAATCCTGCTCCGGTAACACCTGATCTACTTTCGGCCTCGGTTAATACCTGCCCTAATACATCTGTTACCTTTCAGGTTAAAAACCCTGTTGCAGGTACAACTTATAACTGGTACGATACTGCAACCTCAACAGCAGTTTTATTTACTGGTGATAACTTTACCACACCATTAATTACGGCAGACAGAAGTTACTTTGTAGCTGCAGTAAACAGCTGCGGTACTTCATCAGCAAGAACGGAGGGTAAAATTGTGCTTGGAACCATTGATGTTCCGGTAATCACACCGCCATCAATCACCATTAGTGAGGGTGCTGTTGCCGTATTAAAAGCAACTTCGGGTACAGCAGGAGCAACTATTAACTGGTATACTACTGCAAACGGAACAGTTCCGGTATATACTGGCGAAACGTATGTAACGCCTCAATTAAGCGCCACAACAACTTATTATGTTGAGGCGACAATTCCTGGTGGATGTACTGCAACCAGCAGGGCTACTGTAACTGTCACCGTAGTACCTAATGGTAATCCGGTAGTTACACCTTGCGGCGCAGCGACTACAACAGTGGCAAGCGGAGTAACAGGGGTAGCAGTATTGGCTGGCGTTTATAATCCAACATTTGCGGTTGATAACGACATCAATACAGGATCCAGCCTGGTTATTCCTGTTGGCTTATTAGGTGCATCTGTTTATCACCAGGTAGGTTTTACAGGTTTATCATATATAGGCGATACCTTAAGGGTGAAAATTACCACTCCAGGTACATTACTTTCAGCAGCAGTATTACCGAATTTAACGGTAACTACTTTCCAGGGTACAACCAGCAATAATGATGCGGTATCTGTATCCAACCCATTAATCAACTTACAATTATTATCAGGCGGAACATCTGCCATATTAACTTTCGTACCAACCAGCAGATTTGATGGCGTAGAATTGAGGTTAAACTCAGGACTCCTTGGTGCATTAACTTCTGTTAATTTAGATTACGCACAAAGGGTAATTACTACACCAACAGTTGCTTCTGCTACAGCAACTGCTTGTCAAGGTTCATCTGCAACATTAAGTGTGCAGAACCCACAGGCAGGTATAGTGTACAAATGGTACTTAGGCACAACTTATCAGGCAGGAAAAGATGGAACAACTTTCACAACTGATCCGGCCTTAACTGCGGGTATTTATACTTATTCGGTAACCGCAACAGCGAACGGTTGTGAGACTCCAGGTACCAAAGTAACGGTAACTGTATTGCCTCCGGCAGTAGCACCTGTTCCGTCAACGACCAATCCGGTGACAACTTGTATCGGTACATCTGCTACTTTGAGTGTACAGGCAGTGGCAGGCATTACTTACAACTGGTACGATGCGGCTACAGGCGGAAACATGTTGGTAACCAACAACAGCAGCTTTAACACACCAACAATACTTGCTGCAGGAACCTACAATTATTATGTAGAGGCCGTAAGTGGAGCAGCTTGTTCAAGTTCGACCCGTACCAGGATTTCAATAACGGTTAATCCATCGGCATTACCTACCGATTTAACGGTAACCGGAACAACTTCATTATGTGCTTCTGGCACAACAGTACTTACCGCAGCCAGCACAACTGTAATCAACCCGGTATTTACCTGGTACAGTGATGCGGCCTTAACACAGGTGGCTTCCGTTGGTGCGGTATTTACTACACCGGCTATTACCACAACAACTAAATACTATGTTACTGTAAGCGGAACAAATAAATGTGCTAATACAGCAGGTAATGCAAAAGAGGTTACCATTACGGTAAATCCGGTTGCAGGCCCATCTGATATCAATTTAGCCGGAACAAATACTGTTTGCGGTGGCGCTTCAGTTACTTTAAATGCAACAAGTACAACCGTAATCAATCCGATATTTACCTGGTACAGTGATGCAGCTTTAACCACCGTTGCATTTACAGGTGCTAACTTCACTACTCCGGTACTTACGGCAAACACCACTTATTATGTAACGGTTAAAGGTGATAATAAATGTGAGAATATAGCGGCTACTGCAAAATCGATTACCATTACAGTTAATCCTGCGGCCATTGATTCAGACCTTGCCATTAACGGAATTACATCAATCTGTAAAGGAGCTACAGCTGCCCTGTCAGCTTCAACAACAACAGTAATCAATCCTGTATTTACCTGGTACAGCAATGCTGCTTTAACTACAGTAGCTTATGTGGGTGCTAGCTTTACTACACCTGCACTTAATGCAAACACTACTTATTATGTAACTGTTAAAGGGGATAACAAATGTGAAAATTCACCAGCCAACGCTAGGGTAGTTACCGTAACCGTTAAGGATTTTGCTACCGCTACTGATATTGCAGTAAGCAATGCCCAAATCTGTTCGGGTTCTACCGTAATGTTGATGGCTTCGAGTACTACGGTAACTCAACCGGTATTTACTTGGTACAGCGATGCTTCTTTAACCAGCGTGGTATTTACTGGCCCAACCTTTACCGTAACTGGCTTAACCGCTACTACAACTTATTATGTAAGTGTTAAAGGAACTAATAAATGCGAAAATGCTGCAGCTGATGCTAAAGCAGTAACCGTAACGGTTAATCCATTGGCTACTACTACCGATATTATTCTGAACGGAAGCACAACAGCTTGCGCAGGTTCATCGGCAGTATTAAGTGCAACAAGTACAACCGTAACCAATCCGGCATTTACCTGGTATAGTGATGCCGCCTTAACCAATGTAAGTTTCATTGGTGCAACATTTACTACACCGCCATTAAATGCTACCACTACTTATTATGTAACCGTAAAAGGTGATAATAAATGTGAGAATGCACCTGGTACTGCAAGAGTAATTACCATCACTGTTAGTCCGGTGGCAACTGCTTCGGATATCACCGCAGCTGATGCAAGCATCTGCTCAGGATCGGGTACTAATTTGGTAGCAAGCACCACAACAGTAACCAACCCAACCTTTACCTGGTACAATGATGCTGCCTTAACTTCGGTAGCCTATGTGGGTGCCTCTTTTGTAACGCCAACATTAACTGTAACCACTAAATACTATGTTACGGTTAAAGGCGATAATAAATGTGAAAACTCAGGTATTACAGCTAAAGTAGTTACTGTTAACGTGAACCAGGCTGCAACAGCTGCAGATATTACCTTATCAACACCAAGCTTCGTATGTGGATCGGGCACGGCAGTAATCAATGCAAGTTCAACAACTGTAACTAACCCGGTATTTACCTGGTACAATGATGCTTCGTTAACCAGTGTGGCTTTTACCGGACCAATATTTACTACACCGGTATTAACCACTACCACTACTTATTATGTAACGGTTAAAGGAAACAATAAATGTGAAAACAGTGCCGCAAATGCAGCCACTGTTACCATTAAGGTTAACCCGATAGCAGTTGCAACCGATATTATAGTAAATGGTTCAACAAATATTTGCGGAGGATCTGCAGCAGTATTGACCGCTAGCAGCACAACAGTAACCAATCCGGTATTTACCTGGTACACTAACGCTACCTTAACTGATGTAGCTTTTGTTGGTGCAGTCTTTACTACACCAACATTAACCGCCAATACCACTTACTATGTAACGGTTAAAGGGGACAATAAGTGCGAAAACAGTGTAGCAACGGCTAAATCTATAAATGTTGTGGTTAACCCGGTAGCTTCGGCAACGGATGTTACCGCGGCTGACGCAAATATCTGCGCAGGCTCATCAGCAAGTTTGGCAGCCAGCACAACAACCGTAACCAATCCAGTATTTACCTGGTACAGCGACGCGGCCTTAACATCGCCGGTATTTACAGGTGCTACTTTCAATACGCCAGCATTAACGGCAACTACCAAGTATTACCTAACTGTAAAAGGTGATAACAGATGTGAAAGTTCTGCTGCAAATGCAAAATTGGTTACCGTTACGGTAAATGCAGGTGCAACAGCTGCTGATATTACCTTATCAACTCTGGCAATCGTATGTGGATCGGGTACATCAGTAATTAATGCCAGTTCAACAACAGTAACTAATCCGGTATTTACCTGGTACAACGATGCTTCGCTAACCAGTGTGGCTTTTACCGGACCTATATTTACTACACCGGTATTAAGCACTACCACTACTTATTATGTAACTGTTAAAGGAACCAATAAATGTGAAAATACTGCTGCTAATGCAGTAGCGGTAACCATCAAAGTTAATCCGGTTGCCACTGCAACAGATATTACAGTGAACGGTTCAACATCGGTTTGTGCAAATGCAACAGCAACATTAGCTGCAACCAGCACAACAGTTACCAACCCAATATTTACCTGGTACAGCGATGCTACTTTAAGTACAGTCGTGTTTACTGGTCCGGTATTTACTACCCCGGTATTAACTGCAAATACAACCTATTATGTAACCATTAAAGGCGATAACAGGTGCGAAAGTTCTGCAGCAACAGCAAGGGCAGTAGCCATTACGGTAAATGCATTGCCAAACAATCCTGTGGTATCCGCTCCGAATGGAGGTATCTGCGCAGGTGATGGTGTAACCTTAACCGTAACCAATGCACAGGCAGGTGTTACTTACGAATGGTACAACGCAGCGGTTGGTGGTAACTTATTATTTACCGGTACAAGTTACAATGTTAATGCGTTAGCCGCCACAACAGATTACTATATACTGGCAATCGGTACAGGCGGTTGTAACAACAATAGTGGGCGTGTTAAAGTAACGGTTACTGTTAACGCTAAACCAACAGTACCAACCGTGGCTTCGTCATCGGTAAGTGTTTGTGCAGGGAGCTCGGCTATATTAACAGTTACCAACCCTCAAGCAGGTGTAACATACGATTGGTACACCGCATCAGTAGGCGGAACGTTAGCCGGAACAGGTGTAAACTTTACAACACCTTCGGTTAATACGAACATCACTTACTATGTTGAAGGAGCAAATGGAGCTTGTATATCATCATCTAGAACAGCAGTTAATGTAACCGCGTTACCGGTACCAGTTGCGCCAGCATCAGTAACAGCAACAAATGGAACACTTTGCTCAGGAAGCTCAACTATATTAACCGTAAATAATCCGGTAACTGGATTAGTTTACAGATGGTACGCTGCAAGCTCAGGCGGAGCGGTATTGGCAGAAGGTATAACTTTTACCTCACCAAACTTAAGTGCTACTACAATTTACTATGTAGAAACGGTTGCAGCAGGTGGCTGTGTAAGTCCAACAAGAACAGGAGTTACAGTAAATGTACTGCCGGTATTAGATAAACCAGTTGTAGTTGTACAAACTACTACATCAAATAGTGTAACGTTTGCATGGGCTGCGGTTGCAGGTGCTACTGCATACCAGGTTTCATTAGACAATGGTTTAACATGGATCAATCCAACAAATGGGGCAACCGGAACAACTTATTTAGTATCAGGCCTGAAACCAGATCAAAGTGTAAGTATCCTGGTAAGGGCTAAAGGTCAGATCGAGTGCCAAGCCAGTCAAAACGGTTCAGCAACAGGCAAAGCAGCTAATCCTTTTGGAGATCAGGTTTATATACCAAATGCATTTACACCAAATAACGACGGTAAAAACGATATATTCTTAGTCTACGGTAATACCATATCAAGTGCGAAAATGAGTATTTACACTCAATGGGGTCAATTAATATTCCAATCAGACAATGTAGCAAACGGATGGGATGGAACTTTCAAAGGAGTAAATCAGCCGATCGGGGTTTATGTGTACATGGTTGATATTACCTTCAATAATGGAACAACATCATTGAGAAAAGGTACAGTAACACTGATTAGATAAGAAGAGGATTAACAATAAACAGATAAAATAAAAGACCATGAAAATACTATCGGCTTTAAAAATATATGTTGCAGTGCTAGGATTGCTGCTGTGTACAGCTAAGTCCTTTGCACAAACTGATCCGCATTTTTCACAATATTATGCAAATCCGTTATATCTTAACCCGGCTTTAACAGGGGTAATAGATGGCGATTACCGTGCAACTGTAAACTTTAAACAACAATGGAGTGCGCTAAACAGTTCTTTTTTAACGGGTGGAGCATCTTTCGATATGGCCCCCAAAAAGAACCTGGCATTTGGTGCAACCATTTTAAATCAAAGGGCTGGAGAGCTGGATTTTAACTACCTATCTGCCTCTGTATCGGGCTCGTACCGTTTAAGGTTTGGTGCCGAAGGCTTGCAGATGGTGAGCTTTGGTTTACAGGCTGGTATAATTAACCGCAGTTTCGATTTCTCTCAGGCCAGGTTTGGTAATCAGTTTAATCCAATTTCAGGTTATGATGGTGGCATGATGAGCGGCGAAACACTTTCATCTCAGTCATCTTTGGTTCCCGATGTAAATGCAGGCATCATGTTTTTTGACGGCAATCCGAATAAGAATGTAAACGTTTTTTTTGGCGCAAGTGCAGCGCATTTAACCCGGCCTATGGATCGTTTTTCTGGTTCAAATTCACGTATCCCTGTTCGTTTCACTGCACATGGCGGTGCGCGGATCAAAGCTTCAGAGCTATTGGATATTGTACCTAACGCTTTGTTCATGTATCAGGGGAATACAAACGAAGTTTCATTAGGCGCTTATGCACAACTTAACGTTAACCCGTCAGCTAACATTTTATTTGGTGGTAATTACCGTAATAAAGATGCTGCAATTGCCTTTGTTGGTTTACAATTAAAGAATATGGTGTTCGGATTAAGCTATGATGTAAATACCTCTTCCTTTAATCGTGCATCAAACAGTAACGGTGGTTTAGAGCTTTCAATATCACTTATTGGTCGTAATGGTATAATTGGTCCAAACTTCTTTTGTCCACGTTTATAATTAATCAAATGAAACCATCATGATATTAAATTATGATGGCTTCATCACCATTGAAAACAAGTTTAAAAGATGAAAAAAATATTACTCTTTTTGTTAGTGGCATTTGGCGGTTTTGCAAACGCACAGTATGTGATAAATTATAAAAAGGTTGCTGATACTTATTTCGAAAATAAGGATTACTATGCAGCATCAACTTTTTACAAAAAAGCCTTAAAAATTACTGGCGATAGTACCCAGGCCATTTTACCGTATGGTAAAGAAAGGAAATCAGCAACTGATGATAAAGTGATAGAAGATTATGAAGGATCGATTTATAACCTTGCAGAATCTAGCAGACTGTATAGGGAATTTAACGAGGCTGAAAAATATTATGCTATGGCGGTAACTTTTACAAATACACGTTTTAGAAAGGCACTATATTATTATGCTGAAAGCTTAAGGGCAAATAAAAAATTTAATCCGGCTATTGACGCTTTTCAACAGTTTATCCAGAAATACCCCGGCGATGCTTTAGCTAAAGATGCTCAAAAGGAAATTGAGTCGTGTAAGTTTGCCATTGAAGAAATGCGCTTTCCGCGTATAATACAGGTTAAAAAAGTACCAGGTAATGTAAATGGCCTGGGATCTAACTACGCTCCTGTTAAAGTCAAAAATGAATTGTATTTTACTTCTTCCCGTCCGGTTGCTGTAGGGAGTAAAAAAGACATGGTTAAAACAGATGCCGGAGAGGTTCAGGTATCAACTAAGTCCAACCCGTTTATTAATAACATTTATACAGTTAAAGGCGAATTAACTTCGGCTGATATCGAAGTGAGAAAAATCGACATCAATTTTCCTAAAAACATGGAAATTGCCGCAGTTACTTTTACCCCTGATGGGAATACGATGTACTTTACTGCTTGGAAAGAGAAAGAAAAATATGCTATTTATTCTTCTAAAAAAACAGGTGATAAATGGACAGATCCGCAATCTGTTGGTTTGCAGGTAAATAGTAAAGATTTTAATTCTTCACAACCTTTTGTAACCAGTGATGGTAAATTCCTCCTTTTCTCATCTGATAGAAGTGGTGGTTATGGTAAATTTGACCTCTGGTATTGTGCCGTTCGGGAAGATGGTTCATTAGGTCAGGCGGTAAATTTTGGACCAACCATTAATACCGGAGATGACGAACGTGCGCCATACTACAATTCCTTAACTAAAAAATTATTGTTTAGTACCGACGGGCGTATTGGTTTCGGCGGCCTTGATTTCTTTGAGTCAGAGGGAGATCTGGTAAATTGGTCTAACCCCAAAAATCTGGGTTATCCTTTCAACTCATCAAAAGATGATCTTTACTTTACCGCAACTGATGATATTGGAACAAAAGGATACATTAGTTCTGATCGCGAATCATCGTGCTGTTTGGAAGTGTTTGAAGTGAAAAAAGAATACCTTTCTATTACCGGCCTTTTAACTGATTGCAAAACTAAATTGCCTTTAGCAGGTGCTAATGTAACTTTAACCAATGCCGAAGGGTCACAGAAAATAATTACAGGTACCGATGGGATTTACAGTTTTAAAGTAGACTCGAAAAGACCGGTTAAATTGCTTTTTGCAAAAGATAATTATTTCGCAATTACTAAAAACTATCTTTATGAAGAACTGGCAAAGGCAGATACCTTGATTTATAAAGATTATTGCTTAAGTCCTTTCAAATTGGGTATCCCAATGACTTTGGATAATGTTTATTATGAATTTAACAGTGCCGAACTTACCGAGCCTTCTAAAAAAGTATTAGACTTCCTGATCCCTATTATGGAAGATAATCCTGAAATGGAAATCGAACTAAGTTCTCATACCGATAATATTGGTACAGATGAATATAACCTTGATCTGTCGAACAGAAGAGCAAAATCTTGTACAGATTATTTGGAAAGTAAAGGAATTGCCGCTGCCAGAATGACTTCTAAAGGATATGGAGAATCGATGCCGATTGCGCCAAACGAAATTATTGTAAAACGCAAGAAAAAAGATAATCCTGAAGGAAGAGCGAAAAACAGAAGAACAGAGTTTAAAGTAACTAAAAAATAAGATGCATAATATCTCTGTGGGCAATGTCAATTGAGTTAAGAATAAATCGCAAAAAGATATCATCCTGACATAATCGAAGAGCATTTATTTGAGAATTATCAGTCTCATTAAGGCTATGCTAACGCTGACGACTGTAGTACTTAACTTAATGATATTGCCGGTGAGCCATCTTCTTTTTAGGAAGATGGCTTTTTTAGTTGCGCTGATTGGGATTTGTAATCCCGACCTATTTTACTGTGGATTTTCAATCCGCTAAATGAAAAAGATCCTTTGTTCACGAGGGATTGTAAATTCCGGCTAACTACATAAACAGTTTTCAATAGGCAATTTTCAGTTAGCTAAAACTGCCAACTGAAAACTGATCGTCTGTTTTTAAATTAATCTTTGTAATTTTCCCCTATCATTTAAATGCAATGAAGCTGAATATCCAACCAACCGTAATTTTTAGAACACCTAAATTTTCATATCAATCCGAACTGGTAGATTGTTGGGAGGAATTAAAATTGGCCATTTCAATATCTTCCGCAGCCTTTTATGAAACCATAAAAGAAGTAAAGGCAAACGAACTCAAAGATCTTCCACCTAAGGTTTATTTTACCATCTGGAAATATTTTAACCGTGCGAAATTCAGAGCGACCCCTTATGGCACTTTTGCTGGTTTTAGTTTGTTAAATAATGCCATTAAGCCATCCGAAAGCAGAATAGTAATTGAAGAAGCTCAAAAGGTGCGCGAACTGATTGATTGGCCTTATAAAAATAGTATTCAATTCCCATTGGCAGATCTGTTGCAAAAGAACTGCCTCATATTTAGCAATAGCAGTTATTATTTAACGCCCAATAGTATCCGTTATATAGCCTGTACCGACGGTGTTTTCGAACTGGCCGAGTTAGATCAAAACGATTTTGTAATACAAATATTAACTGCATGTTTAAAGCCGATCAGGCTTAATGATCTGGTAAAACAATTAAATTTAAGTGATACTGAGACCGGGGATCTATTTGTTTTGCTGCAGGATATGCACGATTTGCAGCTTGTTTTTACCAACTATGATCCCAATATTATCGGAGATGATTATTTTGAAGGTTTAGGCCTCACCGCTACGGATGAGTTACCAAAATATCTTATCGCGCAACGCACAGCTTTATCTGGTGGTATTAATGAACGGTGGCTTCAGGCTATTCCAGGTTTGATCAGTATGCTTCATACTATAATGCCTGCTAAAGATCGTGATGCCCTTAGTCAGTTCCAGGTTAGGTTTAAGAAAAAATTCGAAGATCAGGAAGTACCTCTTTTACTGGCGCTAGATCCTGAAATGGGTATAGGATACGATGAGTTGGAGCAATCCGGTCAAAATAGTGAATTTATCACACGCTTTAATACTAAACCGCCAAAAAAAGCAGAAACAGAAAATATCAGAGCGGCATTAAAAACCTACCTGACGGCGCAAAAATTTGAGAAAGGAAAAGCCGTTTATCTGAACAAACTTGTCTTGACACCTAATCAAAAACTAGCATCTTTACCCAATTCATTCAGTATGGTAATGTCTGTTCATGATGATTTGATTTTTATAGAACAGATTGGTGGAGTAACCTCAAATGCACTAAGTGGAAGGTTTACCATGGCGGCCGATGAGGTGGCGAAGTACGCTAAAAACATAGCATCGGCAGAACAGCAGGCAAATCCGGAGGTGTTATTTTTCGATGTGGCCTATATGGTAGAGGCCAATGTAGATAACGTAAACCGGCGGAAGCTAATCTATGGGTATCAATTGTCAATATTAAATTTTGATACTTCAGCAGTTCCACTTGCTTTAAATGATATACAGATTTCAGTTCGGGGCACTGAGATTATCCTTCGCTCTAAGCAGTTAAATAAACGGCTGGTGCCTAGAATGGCTTCTGCCTACAACTACATCCGTTCAGATCTTTCTGTATTTAGGTTATTGTGTGATTTGCAACATCAAGGCTTACAAACAAATCTCTCCTTACCGCTCGATACTATTTTCCCTGATTTGGATTATTACCCAAGGTTACAATATCAGAATATTGTTTTAAGCGGTAACAAATGGAAAGTTAAAAAAGAAGCCCTTTCAGGGCCTGATCAAAAGTTGCTATCTATCGCCGGATGTAGATCATTCCTAAACAGTTTAGGCGTTAGTGAATATTTCAAAGCCGGTATTTCCGATCAAACTTTGTGCTTTGCCCTACAAAATGACGACGATATCAATGCTTTCTTACAATATATGCAAAAACAAGGCAGTACTTATATTGAAGAAATGTTAATGCCTCAAAATAGCATTGTGGTTGATGAAACAGCTAAACCCTATTTAGCACAGTTTGTTTTAAGCATAAGTCACGGCGAACAAATTTATCGTGGTTTGGTTGAGCAATCAGCAAATGCCGGGGTAACCCGACTTTTTCCGCCAGGTAAAGAATGGCTTTATTTCGAAATTTATTGCCATCAGCAACGTAGTGATCAGATTTTGACGGAAGTAATTGCGCCTTTCCTAACCACTCATACAGATCAGGTAAAATCTTGGTTTTTTATCCGCTACAATGAAAATGGAAACCACATCCGGTTTAGGATTCAACTAAACAATCCAATGGATGGACAGCTGTTAATATCAAAGCTCATGGATGATCTGGAATTGTTTTTATACTCTGGTTTGGTATCTGACGTACAGATTAAAACCTATAAGCGTGAGTTAGAACGTTACGGCAGTAATATGATTGAAGATGTTGAACGGCACTTTGCTATAGATAGTGCATTTGTAATATTGCTTTTAGAAACACAGATAGATGATTTTAACAAATATAAACTGTGTAATCTTTTGGTTTCAAAGATTATCGGAGCCGGCATTATAGATAAGCCGGCCATCAATAAGGTCGTGAGATTAATGTCTGATAACTTTAATGAAGAGCATCGATTGGATGCCGCTGATTTTAAACAATTAAATATTCATTATCAGGAGTTTCGAAAAGCAGAATGGGCAGCATTAACAGCAGAACAGGAGCAGGGCTTTAGCTTGTTTTCAGATTCTTTTATCAGAGTTCTTACACAATGTGCTCCTGAAAATGCATTAAAGCTATTCACCGATTTAATACACATGCACGTAAACAGACTCTTCAACAAAGATCAGCGGACGCATGAAATGGTTATGTATTATTTTCTGCTAAAAGACATTCAACGTCAGAATGCAACAAAAATTTAGCGGTTTAACCTGGCCAATGGATTAACTACAGTTACATCTATTTCTGTAATGTAGCGGTTAAGTGGATCCTGGTAATATCTGAATACATAGTCGTTACCATAAAAATTACTCAGGCGCTTGCCAATATTATCAATTCCTACATGATGGCTTTCCGTTTGTTTGCCTTTATTATCATTAATCATGTTTATGGTGCTGATATTCAGCTTATCTTTTTCGTAAGTGATTTTAATGATCGCTGGTTGAGTAGAGTGCGAAATATTTCCGTGCTTAAATATGTTTTCAACCAAAGTTAGTAAGATAAGTGGTGGAAATCTTAATCCAAACATATCGCCCGTTATTTCAAGTTGCAGATTAATTGCATTAGCTGTCCGGAGTTTGTGAAGATTGATCAGGTGTTCAATTTGTTCAATTTCTTCACTTAGCGGAACCATCTCTGATGCTTCAGGACGTTTTAGGGCATAGCGCATCATTTCGGCCAGATTCATAATGGCATCTGCTGCCATAGGTGCCTTTTTGCGGGCATCGTTATAGATGAAGTTTAATGTGTTAAATAGAAAGTGTGGATTGATTTGACTGCGCAGATAATTGTTTTGCGATTGAACCAGATCATTCTCTAAAGCCTGTTTTTCTATTTGTGTAACCAGGTTCTGCCGTTCCAGTGCTTCTACTTTCTTCTGATCCTGAAATGATTTAATAAGATAAACATAACCCGTTGCAAAGCCGATATAATATAAAGAACGATAAATACAGCTTAGAATGAATGCCATATCAATTGCAATTGGAGTCGGGACTATAATTAATCCAACTGCTCTAAATAATGCACTTAATAAAAAGGTAACTGAAGTATACAATAAACTCGCTAACAATATCAGTAACGAAATCCTTATCACTTTAAAAATGTCATTTCTTTTGTTTAGTATCTTATTTAGAAAAAAAGAATAACCATAAAAAACAGAAATATTAGTAACATAAATGATAATATAAACTCCTGGTTGCTTAAAAGATTTTGAAAATAGACCTAGGATAAATACCTCATAAATGATATAAATTCCCCAAATTAAGAAATGAAGTTTATAATTCTGAAAGAATTTTTTGAGGTTAAAAAAAATCATTTTATTGCTTTTTATCTATTAAATTAAGGTTTTGGCCTGTTAAAAATGGGGGTTTGTGTAAAAAACTGGTTGCGTTATGTTTTGAGTTGCACCTTTACAGAAATTAATAACAACAACAAGTAAACACATAAAATATTATATCATGAAAGCTCAACACATTACTAAACTTGCTAAAAGAACTGTTTTTGTTTATAAAAACATTAAAGATCAAAACAATTTTACAACACAGCCAACTGGTGATCAAAGTCAAACTATCATTATGACTGGAACAGTTAGCAATATTATATTGTAATATATCTACTGATTCCGGTTGGACTTTAATAAACTGCTCTGTACATAGGCGAAGAAAGTTTCTTTATAACCTTCGCCAATTTGTATCATCTCGTTATTTACCAAACGGATTATATTTCCATCTACTTTTTTGATTGCCGATTTAGCCACAATGTTCGATTTATTAACACGGATAAAAGGGTGGTTCTCTAAGGCCTTTTCAATTTCCTTAAGTGTAAGATAGGTAGTGTGGATTTCAGACTTAGTAATAATCTGTATATAATTCTGTAGTGCTTTGATATAAAGTATTTCATCAATAGCGATGTTGGAAAAAGCATATTTATGGTCGCCTTTGATGTAAAGGGCCGCAACCTGATCAGCTTCTTTCGTAGTGCCTTTGCTATTATTATTTGATTCCTTTTTTAAAATCCTATCAATACCTAATGCAAATTTTGCAAAAGAAATAGGTTTTAATAAGTACTGATCTGATTGTACATCAAATGCTTGCAAGGCATAATCGGGATGAGCAGTTGTGAAAATCAAATATTTTGCTTTTTCTCTGATATTTTTCGCCAGTTCTAATCCATTGATTCCTGGCATATCAATATCCATAAATAATAAATCAATTTCGTCCTCAATACTTATCTCGGTAAGTGCTTGGACAGGGCTGGTAAAAGTTTTAAAAACTGTTAAACCAGGCATTTCTGCAATGTGGTCAGTTAATACCTCAATTGCATGTTGCTCGTCGTCTATAACAACGCATTTTAGATTCATGAGTATAAAGATGTGGGTTTATTTGATTTGAATGCAAGTTAAATAAAAATGAATTGAATTAACAATTGCATCTAAAAAAAACTCATATCCGGTTTTGTCTAAAAAAAACCAGGGTTTCGTGTAATATTCTGGGTGGTTGATGTAAAAAAATTATCCGCACCCATTCTTTTTATAATCTTTAAACTGTTTGCCAAAAACAAAATAATTAGCGGTGAGAGCTACTAATTGTGAAAAACATCTGCCTGCCCAATCTTGTGTAGCCTGTGGATAATAAAATTGAAAACAGGCCATACAATACTGGGTTAGATTACCAAAAACAAGAAAACCGAAAAGCAAAGAAATATTCCCTACATCTACCCGAGCATCCACATGAAAAACAACGAATACGAGTATTTACTGAATAAAATCTATTACAAGGGGATTCTAAAAAATCAAGGAATCAACTCAGATATGTACCAGAGGATGCAAAATGAATATCGTAATCTTGATGGAAAGCCTGTTAAGGGCCAGTTAGATGGCGAACATGCCTTCAGGAAATCTTTTTTGGTTGTACGCAATTATGTTCAACAGGCTATAAAAGATGGCATGAAAAGCTTTCAGTTTACGATGCAGGCAAATGATATCAATAAATTAACTTATATGGTTGATATGTTGAACAGAAACTTTTTTGATAAACAAAGTTTAGATCAAATTATTATCACTGCAAATTCGGTATTTAACCAGTATAATTTAAAAAATTAACTACCTAAAATAGATAACAATGGAATTGAAAGACGAAATCGGGCAGTTTGCCGTAAGAATTAAGAAAATGCTTCCACAAGTTCAATCTGAGGATTTAACAAGGAATGCGTTAGTTATGCCTTTTATCCAGATCTTAGGGTTTGACCCTTCTGAGGTTCAATCTGAAGCCGTTCTAGACTTCGGGGTTAAAAAAAGTAAAAAAGTTGATTACACCATTATGAAAGATGGCGAACCAACAATTCTGGTTGAATGTAAACACCATAACGATAATTTGGATATTCATGATTCACGCCTGTCTAAATACTTCCGTAAAACAAAAGCGAAATATGGCTTATTAACCAACGGTTTAGTTTACCGCTTTTACACAGAGAAAATGGTGAGATCAAAGAAAAATCAAGAGCCATTATTCGAGTTTAAAATAACTGATACCAAAGCAGCTACTATTGCTAAAATGATCGAAGATCATAAAGATTATTTCAATGTAGATCAAAAAACTAATGTAGCAGCTACAAGCTAACAATATTAATTTAATCTAAGAGTTCCCAAAAATTTTCATCTAAAAGTCTTGATCTGATCAGGACTTTTTTTATGCCCTGTTGCAAAAGAAAAGGGAGAAACCGGTTCAGTTTCTCCCTTTAAACAATGACAGGATTTCCTGATTAAATTAACGCTACGCTTCTGCTTACAAATGCGGTTAACTCTGCTCCGGTTAACATCCCCTGTGCCAATAGCGCTAAATCTACCGCTTGTTTGGCCAAAGTGCTTTGTTCTGCTTCATCAGCGTTTAAAATCTTGCTGATCAACTTGTGGTTCCCATTAATGGCAACCTTGTAATTGTCCGGCATCTGGCCATAAAAGCCCATTCCACCGCCCATAGCAGCCATATCTTTCATACGGCGCATAAACTCGTCCATGGTGATCGTTACAGGCAGTTCCTCAGGGTGTAAAGCCACAATTTCTACATGCATACCTGGTTTGGTAATTGCTTTTTCAAAAATAGTGGTCACTTCTTTTACTTGATCTTCTGTTAAAACATGCTCATTTTGCTCGTCTTTCTCAATTAATTTATCTGCGACGCTCGAATCAACACGTTTGATCGATGTTTTTTCTAATTTTTGCTCTAACTGATTAATAAAGTGATTATCGATAGGCGAATCCAGCACTAAAACATCGTAATCTTTTTTATTGGCTGATTGGATAAATGCATCTTGTTTCGCAGCATCATTCGTGTATAAATACACTACCGTGCCGTTTTTATCAGTCTGTAAAGGAGATACTTTTTCTTTATATTCAGGAAGTGTGAAAAGCTCGTTTTTCGTGTTGCCTACTAAAGCAAAATCTTTGGCTTTGTCGTAAAATTTCTCTTCGCTAATCATACCGTATTTAACAAAAAGACCAATGTCTTTCCATTTATCTTCATAAGCTTTACGGTCTTTAGCAAATAGCTCACCTAATTTATCAGCAACCTTTTTTGTAATGTAGTTGTTGATCTTTTTAACATTGCTATCGGCCTGCAGGAAACTACGCGATACATTTAAAGGAATATCCGGAGAGTCAATTACCCCGTGCAATAACATTAAAAATTCAGGAACAATATCTTTAACCTCATCAGTAATAAATACCTGGCGAGAGTACAATTTGATTTTGTTGCGTTGCATTTCAAAATCGTTTTTCAACTTAGGGAAATACAGTACGCCCGTTAAATTAAAAGGATAATCAACATTTAAGTGGATCCAGAATAATGGTTCTTCACTAAATGGATATAATTCGCGGTAAAAGTTTAAATAATCCTCATCTGACAAATCTGCAGGAGCTTTTGTCCAGATCGGGTTAGTGGTATTGATAATGTTATCAACTTCAACATCGTTATATTTAGCTTTACCTTCTTCATCTACGCCATCTTCAACAGATTCTGTTTTAGTACCAAACTTAATTGGAACTGGTAAAAATTTAGCATATTTATTAAGGATTTCCTGCAGTTTGCTTTCTTCTAAAAACTCTTCCGAATCTTTGTTTACATGGAGGATAATATCAGTACCGCGGGTAGTTTTAGTACCTTCAGTAATTTCAAATTCTGTACTACCATCACAAACCCAACGTGCAGGCTCGGCGCCATCCTGGTATGATAAAGTTTGAATTTCTACCAAATCTGCAACCATAAAGGCCGAATAGAAGCCTAAACCGAATTTACCAATAATTTCATTGGCATCTTTAGCATCTTTAAATTTCTCTACAAACTCACTCGCGCCAGAAAATGCAACCTGGTTAATGTACTTTTTAATCTCTTCAGCAGTCATACCCAAACCATTATCACTAATGGTAATGGTTTTAGCATCCTTATCAACAGCAACTTGTACCAATGGTGCACCAACTTCGCCATTAAACTGGCCTAATGAACCTAGTCTTTTAATTTTCTGAACAGCATCTACTGCGTTAGAAACCAACTCACGAAGAAAAATTTCGTTATCAGAGTATAAAAACTTCTTAATTATCGGGAAAATATTCTCGGTATGTATAGAAATATTTCCTTTTTCCTGTATGCTCATATGTAAATAAATTGTTTAATCTACATCCTGCATAACAAGGGTTGTTCCAAAAGAATTTATTTGACAAAATGACAGCCGCACGAATCGTCATTGCGAAGCCAATTCTTTATTGGCTGTGGCGATCTAACTTGTAAATGGTTTTCTTGTTGTTGGAAGTTACTTGCTTTATGATTCCATGGTCTGTGTCTCACAGACCACTAGTTTGTTTTTATTATTACACAGTTTAAATAATGATTTGAAAAGCAAAACCTGTATTCACAATTATTGTTAGCCCCGCTGTACCTTCTGCCGACTGAAGGATCGGGCATTCGTCCCATCGGGTTTAGATCAGGTAGTGCTGTGCCAGTAGGAGGGGTTTCCACTCATAGCGCCTATTCAATAGTCTTTATTTCCACTATGTTGTTAAGTTAAGCACAGTCGTTGTCAGTCTGAGCGGAGTCGAAGACCTTTTTCTCAGTAGTCGATTCCAAATCCATGATCTATGTTCCACAGACCAAGGTCCTTAAGTTAAGATTTTTAACCACAGATACACACGGATTTCATATCTGTGTGCATCCTTCCTATCTGTGGTTAAATTATTTTTGCTTGTTGCCTGCCCGAGGCTTAACTTAATGATATTGCCGCACAGGCCATCATTAGTAATCGTAATTTACTCTTCATCACGATAAGCCAATTCAATATCAATAAACTGGATAATTAACGAGCATACATTACCTTCAACATCAAAACCATAATAAACAGGGTAGGTGCCATCGCCAAAACCACTCTGGAAAAATGGAATATGATAATCTGTTCCAGGAATTTTCCAGTTGATCCAGTCGCCGGCTTCGCGTTGATAAATAGGATTTTCTGCATAGTTAGCGGCAAAAAGTACCGCGAAATGATCATCGTATAAGTTTTTACCTGGATTTTCGTTATGAAATTTATCCTGGAAGGCACAGAAATGTTTTAGTGTTTCTTTATCTAGAACACAACCTAAACCCGCATCCACGTTAAACCCGAAAAATTCACCTTCGTTAAAATCAACAAGGTCTTCGGTTCCGATTAATGCTTCTTCAAACCTGATTGCATCATAAGCGGTAAACTGTACCTTAACCGCGGCATAACGGGCACAATCATGATCATCAGGTACCACTACAGCGGCAGTAACGGGAAATTCGCCCGTTGGTACTTTGATCAGATAGGGCTCTGCATCTTTTTGAATATAAACCAATGGATCGCGTACCAAAATATCGCCTGTTGGAATGGAAACGCTACCAAGTTCAAGATGATCGATTTTTTTTCCTCCTACAGTTGTTTCTTCGAAATAATCATTAAGGTTGTTTGGGCAAGCTAGCAGGTTACGCTTTTCATTCCAGGTTTTCAACCATTCTTCACTTGGTTTCATGATATTCAGTTTTTCGTTTTAAGATATATGAAAATAAAAAAGCCAGGAAGATTAAAGTCTTTCTGGCTAATATTTTGATCCAAATGGGATTTAATTTAAATGAAAACTTGGTTTATCTTCTTCCAATGATAGGATTTTACTGATTTTTTTAAGCAACACATCCATTTGGAATGGTTTCGATAAGAAATCGTCCTGGCCGTAGTTTAAGGTTGTAAAATCTTTTGGATCGTATAAGCCAGAAATAAGCAAAATTGGAATTTTAGAAGTGCTTTCAATTGATTTTAACTGTTCGCATAATACACGCCCATCAATATGCCCAAGAGAAATATCGAGTAAAATTAAATCAGGATTAAATTTTTCAATTCTGTTAAAAATCTCTTCACCATCATTCAGTGCCGAAACTTTAAACCCTCCGATTTCCAGTATTAATTGTATGGTTTCTAAAACCTCAATATCATCGTCTACTACCAGTATTCTTTTCATATATGTGTGTGCAATTATATGCTGTTGAAAGTATAACAAAAGTTTTTGTGGATATGTTTACAATCTTAAGCATATTTTAACAATTTATTATGGCAAAGTAGATTTTGATTTAGCTGGCCTGTTGTATAATGCCTTCTTTATGTAAAATGAAATTAAACAGTTCATCTATCGGTTTTTGTAAAATTTTACCTGGCTCGATGCCATTTTCTACCAATACCGAAATGAGTGCATCCTGATAATAGTAGGCAATAGAGCCTACAAAGTGGCAAGGTACATTTTTGTGTTTAGGGTAGTCTTTAACATTCGTATCTACAAATTCCTGAAAACCGCTTCTTAAAATGTCCTGAATAAATGGATGGTCTTTATGGTTGGCCATAAAACGGCTAAAACCGGCTAAGTAAATATTAGGGAAAGGTTTTTGATACACGTTAGTAATAATCTGCTCTTTTTCTGCAGGGAAAGACTTTTTAAATTCTGCCGCTAAAGATGGTGGCATTTTATTGTATAAATAACTTAGAAGCACTTTTTTACCAAAGAAAGTACCAGAACCTTCATCGCCTAGAACGTAGCCCAGGCCATGGTGCCCGTCATGGATTTTTTTTCCATCAAAATAACAGATATTCGATCCTGTACCTAAAATACAGTTTAAACCTTCTGCATTTCCGCAAGTAGCATATACCGAACCCAGAAGGTCGTGATCTACCGAAATAAAAGCATTACCAAAAACAGCTGAAAGACCATTTGAGACAACTTCATGTTTGTCGGGAGAAGAACAACCAGCTCCAAAAAAGTAGATTTCTTTTACCTCATCGGCATATTGTAATAAAGATTCATTTTTAGAAATCAGATTGGTTATTTCTTGCTCACTTAAGAAATAAGGGTTTATTCCAGGAGTGCTAAATTTAATGGTTTCGCCATTGTGATAGCCCATCCAATCAGTTTTTGATGAGCCACTATCTGCAACAAGTATCATGGCACTAAATATAAAAATTAATTATAGAATTTTATACTTGAAATAATTTCGTTACTTCTGTTAAACCGTTTAATTTAAGTAAATAAAATAACCATTCACCAGTAAAAAATGATCAATCAATTACCAATGAACCAATTGGGGTTTAATGCTAAATTCACGGAGTCATTTTACAATAAAATAATTTAATACCGCGAACCATTTGATTTGTGCACCATGTCAGCCATTGACTAAGGAATGAACAAGTACCAATGAGCTAATGACTATTGAACAAATGAACATATAAATCGGCACACTATTTCGATAAATCTATAGTTCCACTAATTGCTTTTAAGTTTGTTTCGGCTATTTTTGCCTGATACTGCATTTCAATAAAGCGGTTTTGCGCGTCGATGGCATTACGTTGTGCTTCTCTTAGCTCTAAAGGAGCGATGCTTCCCAACCGGTATTTTGCCAGCGTGATATCAAGGTTTTCTTTTGCAATATCCACATTGCGTTGCTCTAATTTGATCAGATCAAGGTAAGTACTGTAATTTTGATAAGCCGTGAGCAATTGCGAGTTTACATCGAGTTTGGTTTTGCTTAAGGTTAAGGTCGAGTTTTCAATATCTATCCTGGCATTTCGCTCATTCTGTCTTTGTAAAAAACCATTAAATAAGTTGATACTTGCCGTAACGCCATAGGTAAATCCATTGGCGGCAAATTTTTGGTTAAAACCTGTTGGGCTGGTACTATTTGCCCTGCTATAGCCAGAGTTTAGGCTAACTGACGGATAGCGGGCCCCACGGATAGATTTTAAATTTAAGGAAGCAATGCGTTGATTAATAAACGCATTTTGCACATTGGGATTCTGCTGCTCGGCCATTTCGGCCATTTTACTATATAAGATACCTTTATCTACATCAATATTACTATCTACAGAAAACATTGTGCCAATATCGCGAACCATTAATTGGTTTAAACGAATTTTAGCTACCTGTAAAGCATTTTTGCTTTGCAGGTAATTTGAAGTGTCGGTATTGTAATCAACTTGTGCGGTTAATACATCGAGCTTTGAACCCCGGCCTAATTGTAATTTGGTATTAGCAATATTGGTGCGCAACACTGAAACATCCATGGCGCTATCTGCCGCTATAACCAGTTGTTGTTGCCTCACCACATCATAATAAGCTGTAATTACATCGGCAACGGTGGTTAAGATGGTTAACCTCGAATTAAGTTCGCCTTGTTTTTGCAGTTCTTTCAAGCGGTCATAATTGGCAAACATGCTAAAACCGTCAAAAATAGTCCAGTTTAAGTCGGCACCATAGCTGTTATTGGTACTTTTTGCACCCGTAATTACCCTATCTGGGCCTGTTGCTGGCGTTTGGCGTGTATTTTGGATACTTCCACCATTGGTATAATTTCCGGTTAAATTAGGCAACATCCCCGCATTACCGATATTGGCGTTGTTTTTTGCAATATCGATCTGGTTTTTGCTGATTTTTATATCGTAGTTATTCTGTAAAGCAATGGTGATGGCCTCCTGTAAGCTCAGTTTCTCTTGTGCAAAGGCCGAAAGCGATAGGCTTAATAACAGAATCAATATTTTTAATTTCTTGCTCATCTTATTCTTCTGTATGTAAAGCTTCTTGTTCAAAACGATGGGCTTCTTTTAATTCTTTGTTTGGTTTATATGGTTTTGCCCAATAAGAGTAAATGGCCGGGATCACAAATAAGGTTAATACCAGCGAGAACAATGTTCCACCTACAATTACGGTTCCCATACTCATCCTGCTTTTTGCAGCGGCACCTAAAGCTAAGGCAATAGGTAAGGCACCAATGGCAATGGCCAAACTGGTCATTAAAATTGGGCGCAAACGCGAAACAGCAGCTTCACGGATGGCTTCTGGTATCGGAGTACCTTTTTCTTTTAACTGGTTGGCAAATTCGACAATCAAAATACCATTTTTGGTTACCAGACCAATTAACATAATGGTTCCGATCTGACTAAAAATATTCCAGCTCTGTCCGCAGAGCCACAACGATAAAAATGCGCCCGCAACGGCCATTGGTACCGTTAAAATAATGATAATCGGGTCTTTAAAACTTTCAAACTGTGCCGAAAGGATTAAATAAACCAATAGGAGGGCTAAACCAAAGGCAAAGAAAGTGTTAGATGAACTCTCCTTAAAATCCCGCGATTCTCCACTTAAATCGGTCGAAAAGGTTTCGTCCAATACTTTTTTAGAAATGGCATCCATGGCATCTATACCTTCGCCGATACTTTTTCCAGGGGCTAAACCTGCCGAAACAGTGGCCGCAATAAAACGGTTATTTCTGTACAGTTGCGGTGGACTACTTTCTTCTTTGGCAGTAACTACGTTGTCGAGCTGTACCAGTTCGCCTTTATCATTACGAACATAAACCGAACTCAGATCTAATGGATCTTTTCTGTCGCCACGGTCAAACTGACCGATTACCTGGTATTGTTTTCCGTTCATAAAAAAGTACGAAAACCTTTGCCCGCTTAAACCAAGATTTAAGGTTTGGGCGATGGCAGAGATCGAAACTCCTAAATTCTTGGCTTTGTCTCTGTCTATGGTTAGGTTAATTTCGGGTTTGTTAAATTTCAGGTTCACATCCGAAACGGTAAATGTAGGGTCTTTGGCCACTGCATCCATGAACAATGGGATTTTCTCCCGTAGCTTTTCAAAATTTTGTGCCTGAATGATGTAACTAATGGGTAATCCACCACGGCGCCCAACGGAAATGGTAGGCTGCTGGTTAACGATGGTTTTACCTTCGGTATATTTTTTAGTCACCCTGGTAAGCATATCAGCAATATCTTTTTGCGAACGTTCACGTTCTTCCGGATCGATTAAACCCATCCTAACAAAACCAGAATTTACCGAACCCGAACCACCAAAACCCGGTGAGGTGATGGTAATGTTCACATTTTTTTCCGGAACAGAATCGATCACCAATTGGTTCAGTTTCATGATAAACTTATCAGTATAGGTAAAAGATGCACCTTCTGGAGTGGTTACGTTGATGTTGATTGCACTTCTATCATCGTAAGGAGCGGTTTCTTTTGGTAAAACCTTCCAGAATAAGAAAATTAGGCCCATACATACCAGAATAATCGGGATGGAAAGCCACCTTTTATCTAGAAACTTATTCAAATTCGATTCGTACGCATCGTTCAGCTTTACAAAATAAGGCTCTGTCCAATTGTAAAACCTTGAAGGTTTATGCCCACCTTTTTTCATCAGGTAGGCATTCAACATCGGGGTTAAAGTAAGGGATACAAACGCGGATACCAATACGGCAGCGCCGATTACCACCCCAAATTCCCTGAATAAACGGCCAACAAAACCCTGTAAGAAAATTACGGGCAGGAATACTGCGGCAAGCGTAATGGAAATGGAAATTACGGCAAAAAAGATTTCGTTTGATCCTTTAATGGCCGCCTCAAATGGCGACATCCCTTCTTCCACCTTTTTGAAGATATTTTCAGTTACCACAATGCCATCATCCACTACTAAACCTGTAGCGAGTACAATGGCCAGTAAACTCAATACGTTTATCGAGAAGCCAAAAGCATACATAATAAAGAAAGTGAAAACTAAGGATACCGGAATATCAATCAATGGCCTGAAAGCAATGGCCCAATCTCTAAAGAACAGGTAAATGATCAAAATTACCAATACCAGTGATAAACCAATGGTTTCGGCCACCTCTGTTACAGAACGTTTAATAAACAAGGTATTATCTAAGGCTACTTTAAGCTTAATGTCCTGTGGAATGTCAGCTTTTAATTTATCAAAACGTTTGTAAAACTCTTTACTGATATCGAGATAATTGGCTCCCGGCTGCGGGATAATGGCAATAGCCACCATCGGTCTGCCCGACTCGCGCAGAATGGTTTCTTCGTTTTCTGGCCCTAAAACTGCATAACCCACATCCTTTAGCTTAACTACCTGATTGCTATCGGCTTTTAAGATTAAGTTGTTAAACTGACTTTCGTTTGTTAGTTTTCCTAAAGTCTTAACCGTTAGTTCAGTAGTTGCCCCGGTAATTTTTCCTGATGGAAGCTCGACATTTTCATTGTCTAATGCGGTAACAATATCCTGCGAGGTTAAGCCGTAAGCACTTAGTTTATTCGGATCCATCCAGATACGCATGGCATATTTTCTTTGCCCCTGGATTTGTACACTACTTACCCCCGGAATGGTTTGAATACGGTCGGCAATTACGTTTTCAGCGAAATCGCTTAGCTCTAATGTATTGCGTTTATCGCTCTGTATCGTCATCGATAAAATGGGATCAGAGTTGGCATCGGCCTTACTTACAACTGGTAAACCGTCAATATCTTTAGGTAAAGTTCTGGCCGCTTGCGATACTTTATCACGCACATCATTTGCGGCCTCCTCAATATTTTTATCGAGGTTAAACTCTATGGTAATATTGCTCGTTCCCTGGTTACTTGATGAAGAAATATTTCTGATCCCATCGATAGAATTGATCGATTTTTCTAAGGGCTCGGTAATTTGTGATTCGATAATATCAGAGTTGGCCCCAGGATAAGAGGTTCTTACCGAAACCACCGTTGGATCGATAGATGGATATTCCCGTACACCGAGAAAGGTATAGCCGATTATCCCGAAAAGGACAATCAATAAGTTCATCACAATGGCCAGAACGGGCCTTTTTATACTCGTGGTTGAGATGCTCATATTATTCTTTTACCAAATGAACTTTTACAGGAGCATCTTTCTTCAAGGCCATTGATCCGGTAGTCAGTACTGTGTCGCCAGCTTTTAATCCTGATGTAATCACAATGTTTTCATCGGTACGGGTGCCGGCTTCTACCTTAACTTCCTTTGCTTTGCCATTCTTTTGGATGTACACGATTTTTCCTTTTAAAACCGGGACAACTGCTTCGTTTGGAATCAGAATGGCATTTTGAAGGGTATTTAGGGCCAGTTTAATTTTGGCGAAAGACCCTGGTAATAGCGCATTATCTGCATTTGGTGCCAAAGCCCTGATTTGTAATGTTCTGGTAGTGGCATTAATCCCTGGCTCTATCGCATAAACTTTTCCTTTATTTTCTTTGGAAGAACCATCGGTAGTAAATATGATTTCAGAATTTACTTTAATCTGTCCTGCATATTTCTCCGGAACAGAAAAAGTAACTTTAACCGGATTGGTACTCACCAGGTTTGCAATTACCGTTGCCGGGGTTAAATAAGTGCCGGCAGAAATACTGCGTAAACCCACGCGGCCTGTAAAAGGTGCCCGGATAGTAGTTTTGGCCAGCTGCGCCCTGATTAATTGCGCTTGTGCCTGTAATGATTTTAAATCAGCTAAAGAAGTATCGTACTCCTCTTGGCTGATGGCACCTTTGGCCAGCAATTGTTTTGCGCGGTTCTCGTTTGTGCCCGAAAGTTTTTGTTTGGTCAACGCATCCTGCAATTGCGCCTGTATATCTCTGTCGTTTACTTTCACCAGCACACTTCCTTTTGATACCGTTGTACCTTCCTGGAAATAAATTCCGGTAACCAATCCTGATACTTCACTTTTCAATACAACCGATTCGTTTGCATCAATAGCACCGGTTATCTCCAGGTCATTGTCAAACGATACTGGCTTAACTATAATTCCATCAACTACCAATGGCGCAGAAGAACCTCCTTTACCCCCGTCTTTACCTTTCCCTGCCCCCGCAGATGCCCCGCCTTTTCCTTCGAGTTTCTTGTTAGCGTTAATTCTGTAATAGACTAAATAAGCCAGGCCTATAGCTAAAACAGCATAGATAATATACCTTTTCTTCATGTTTATATTTGTGTCGTGCGTATTCCAAACATTAAAATAAGATTAATGTTCCAGAATTAGAGCGTAAAAATATTCAAATAGTTTAGTCCTAAATTTGTTGTATTAAGGATGTTACCGATTTTAGTTCGAAGTCTGAAGCGGGAAAGTTTATAGTTTGGATGAAAAATAATAAGTAGCGATCAATTATTATCCGTCGAAAATGAACAAACTAATGCCTGGTGCCACTTGGGCTGTTAAAGTTCCATCCGCATTCCGCATATCCCCCAACGCCAAACGCGGGGCAAACAGAAACAACTATTTTACAACACATTTAGCTATTTTATATTAAAACACCATCAATAAATCTAAATTTGCAGCAAAACACAGTGAATATGTTTAATAAAAAATCAATTTTAAGTTTAGTTTTACTACTAACGTGTATTATGGCAGCGAAGGCGCAGGTAAAAATAGGCTTTGAGGTTTCTTTTAAAGAGCCGCAAGCGCATTATGCAGAGGTGCAGATGAATATTTCCGGACTGATAAAAGATTATGTAGATGTAAAAATGCCGGTTTGGACCCCGGGTTCTTATTTGATCCGCGAGTTTGAAAAAAGTGTAGAAGAATTTAAGGCAACTGCAGCAGGTAAGACCGTAAAAGTTGAAAAAGTAAAGAAAAACACCTGGAGAATTTTTTCAGCCAAAGCGGCTAAAATCCAGATCAATTACCGTGTTTATGCATTTGAAATTTCGGTGCGTACACCATTTATAGACGAATCTCACGCTTTCTTATCCCCAACAGGGATTTTTATGCATCCTGACGGCATGATTAAATCGCCAAGTACAGTGAAAATTATTCCTTTTAATACTTGGAGCAAAGTTTCTACCGGATTAACCCCGGTTGCTGGCGAGCAGTTTACTTATAAGGCAACCGATTTTGATATTCTTTACGATAGCCCTATTGAAGTGGGTAACCAGGATATTTTCGAATTTACAGCCGCAGGTGTGCGCCATGAAGTGGCCATGTACGGTGGGGGTAATTATGATAAAGAAAAGCTAAAAGTAGATATGGCCAAAATTGTAGAAAAAGAAACTGCAGTTTATGGCGAAAACCCTAATAAATATTACCTTTTCATTGTCCATAATTTCTTAAAAGGTGGAGGTGGTTTAGAACACTTAAACTCTACCACTTTAGGTGCTACAAGAAATGCTTACAATACTGTTGAAGGATATAAAGGCTTTTTAGGTTTGGTTGCACACGAGTATCACCACTTATGGAATGTGAAACGTTTGCGCCCTATCGCTTTAGGTCCATTCGATTACGATAACGAAAATTACACCACCAATCTTTGGGTTGCCGAAGGTTTTACCTCTTATTACGAAAACAAATATTTGCACCGTGCCGGTTTTACTGACGTGAGCGAATTTTTGAAAGATTTAGCAGGTGGCGTAGGTACAGTTTTAAATACCCCGGGTGCCAAATACCAGTCGGCCGCTTCGTCTAGTTATGATGCATGGATTATAGGGTATCGCCCGAACGAGAACTCAAAGAATAATTCAATATCTTATTATAACAAAGGCGAAGTGATTGGAATTTTGATGGACCTCGAAATTATTAACGCGACCAAAGGTGCTAAAAGCTTAGATGATGTAATGAAAGCCATGTACCTGCAATGCAAAACATTAAAACGGGGTTACACCGATGCAGAGTTTAAAGCAATGGTAGAGAAAATAGCTGGAATTAGCTTTACCAATTTCTGGACAAAATATGTTAACGGGGTAGATGATGTAGATTATGTGAAATACTTCGGTTATGCGGGTGTAGATATATCGACCGAAAATGCAACACCAGGCAAACCGGTTACAGGTGCTTCTGGCCAGTTGACCAACGATGGTTTGGTGATTACTTCTACCACAAGAAATTCTGCAGCCTGGATTAGCGGGTTAAACGTAAATGATGTGGTACTCAGTTTAGATGATTCATCACTAAGTGATGCACTATCAACGGTAAGGTTAAAAAGCCCGATGATTTCTTTAGATGCAATCCCATTGGTAGGTAAAAAGAATATTGGTGATTTATTGAAAGTTATGGTTAAACGTGATGGATTAGAGAAGGAAATTTCTTTAACCCTGAAAGAGAATCCAAGTGTACGCTTAAATGTAACTGTTAACGAAAATGCAACTCCTGCACAAAAAGCAGTATTAAAAAAATGGACGGGTGTTTAATCCGTAGTCTTAAGTCCTCAGTCTTGAGTCTATAGTTCAAGGCATAAAAAATCCCGTAAGATTAATTTCCTACGGGATTTTTTATACCATATACTTTTGCTTTAGTCTTTCAGCACTCAGCGCCAAACGCTCTCCGCTTAAAAAGTATATCTGAAGCCTAAACCGAATCTTCCGGCGTTAAAATCGCTATCATTACTTCCGATATATAATCTAGGTCTCCAGTCTAAAGCCAATGCCAAAGGTGCGCCAGAGAATTTATAATCTAAACCAACCATCGGAACCAGGTAAAAACTAGAACCACCATCATACAATTGAATCGAAGGACCACCACCTAAATACCAGTCTAAACCTTTTGCACCAGGGATAGATGAATTGTATTGAAGAAATGCCTGTATAATAGTAGAATTTCCACCAAATAATACATCACCTTGAATGGCTGCTTTAGGGCTAAAGTGATGCCTAACTGATGGACCAACCAATGTTGCGCCATCACCAAAATCAATGCCTAAACCTAATCCGGTTTTGTAGTTTTGGGCTTTAACGTTTGTTGTAGTAAGGGCAAACAATGCAATGCATCCTAAAATTGTAAATAACTTTTTCATAATTTAAATGTTTTGTAAATAATTATCACCCTAACAACTTTAATGCCGTTTCTGTTTTTTTGGTAAAAATTCCATCAGGATAAAAAACAATGCTTGCATAGTAATTTTGTAATTACTAAGTTTATTAAAATATTTTTAATGTAAAATAAATGCAGCATTTTACTAACTGCGAGGTATTATTTTAATTAAAAAGGCATAATAGGTGGCAATCTTTATGTTTGATTTTTATAATTTAACCAAATAATATACAATTGATATGGCGGCAGAAATTAAACGGGTTTTTGATCTTTTGAAATACAGCCTCGAAAATCCTAAGCAGGAATTCATCAGCGGAAAAATTAACGGAAAATGGATAAATTATAGTACAGTCAATTTTTGTAACGCTGTAGATAACCTAAGCCGTGGATTAATTAAACAGGGCATAGGCAAAGGGGGCAGGGTTGCTGTAATGTCGCACAACCGGCCAGAGTGGAATATTGCCGATTTTGCGGCCAACCAGATTGGGGCTTATCAGATTCCATTATATCCAACTTTAGCCGAGCACGATATTCAGTTTATCTTAAAAGATGCAGAAATCGCCATTATTTTTGTGGCTGATGAAGATTTGCATAAAAAAATTAAACCTTGTGCCGATGCCATAAACCCGGATATTAAAATTTATAGCTTTAACGAAATTACGGAAGTCGAAAACTGGAATACGTTAATTGAACTGGGCAAAGCGAGTAACGATATCGATTTGGAAGAATATCGCGCAAAAGTGGAGCCTGAAGATGTTTTAACCTTAATTTATACTTCAGGTACAACAGGAACACCTAAGGGAGTAATGTTAACACACAATAACTTAGTCGCAAATTTTGTAAACTCAGCCGTAGTTATACCAGAAGGCGTTAAAAAAGGTTTAAGTTTTCTGCCTTTATCACACATTTTCGAGCGGATGATCATTTATTTATATCTGTTCAATTATACCGGAATTTATTATGCAGAAAGTATGGAAACTATTGTAGCCGATATTCAGCATGTAAAACCCAATGTATTTTCTACCGTTCCAAGGCTTCTCGAAAAAGTATACGATAAGATAATGGAAAAGGGTAAAGCATTAACTGGAATTAAGAAAGGAATTTTCTTCTGGTCTGTAGCTTTAGCCGAAAAATATACCATTGATGCAGGTGCCTGGTATAACTTTAAATTGGGGATTGCCCGTAAGTTGGTTTTCAAAAAATGGCAGGAAGCTTTAGGCGGCGAAATCGTGGTGATCGTATCTGGCGGAGCAGCGCTAAATCCGCGTCTGGCGAGAATTTTCTGGGCAGCTGGTATGCCTGTTTTTGAAGGATATGGACTTACTGAAACCTCGCCGGTAATTACGGTTAACCATTTGGGAGGAACCATGTTCGGAACGGTAGGGGAAGTAATTAAAGGTGTGGAAGTTAAAATAGCACCAGATGGAGAAGTCTTAACCCGGGGACATCAGGTAATGAAAGGTTACTATAACCGACCTGACTTAACTGATGAAGCGATAGATAAAGAGGGGTGGTTCCATACCGGAGATATTGGAGAACTGGTTGATGGCCGCTTTTTAAGAATCACCGACCGTAAAAAAGAAATGTTTAAAACAGCAGGCGGTAAGTATGTTGCTCCACAAATGCTGGAGAATAAATATAAAGAATCGATTTTTATCGAACAGATTATGGTTTTGGGTGAAAATAGAAAATTCCCTTCTGCATTGATCGTTCCTAATTTCGAAACCTTAAAAACCTGGGCAGGTAGAAAAGGCATTACTTTTACCTCGAATGAAGAGATTATTAAAAACGAACAGGTGCTTACTAAATATAATGAGGTTATCGAAGCCGCAAATGTAGGGTTTGGTAAATGGGAGCAGGTAAAAAGATTTGCATTGTTAGCTAAAGAGTGGAGCATAGATGGCGGTGAGCTTACCCCAAAATTAAGTTTGAAAAGAAAGGTAATTACCGAAAAAAACAATGAGGTAATAGAAAAAATATATAAAGATGCGGAAAACTATAAAGCCCCTCAATAACCTAAAAATATCGTTAATATACCTAAGCACTGTGTTGTTATTCGCTGGCTGTGTAACCGGACAATTGGGTAAAAACAACAGCGGTGAATATAAAAATGGAATGGTGGTTTCTGCCCATCCGGAAGCGTCGCAGGTGGGTATAGATATTTTAAAAAGAGGAGGGAATGCTGTTGATGCAGCCGTTGCAGTTCAGTTCGCGCTTGCAGTAGTTTATCCTAACGCAGGGAATATTGGCGGGGGTGGCTTTATGGTATATCGTGGTGCAAACGGCGAAATCAGTGCTTTAGATTTTAGAGAAAAAGCCGCTGCGGCAGCCAGCAGAGATATGTATCTGGATGCTGCTGGCAATCCGGTTGTTGATAAAAGTCTTTACGGCCATTTAGCTGCGGGCGTACCAGGATCTGTAGATGGTATGGTAGAGGCACACAAAAAATACGGAAGGCTTTCCTGGGCACAAGTATTGCAGCCGGCAATAAATTTAGCGCAAAACGGTTTTAAAATTACTAAAAGGCAGGCTGGTGAATTGAATGCTTTGCATAGAAAGTTTATGGATTTTAATCCAAATGGAACGGCCCTTGTAAATTTGGAAAAAACCTGGCAGGAAAATGATCTTTTGATCCAAAAAGAACTTGGTAATACCATAAAACAGATCCAGGAAAAAGGCAGGGCAGGTTTTTATGAAGGTGCTGTAGCCGATTCGGTTGTGGCAGAAATGCAACGCGGCAAAGGACTTATAACAAGAGAAGATTTAAAAAATTACCACGCTATCTGGCGTAAACCCATAACCGGTAACTATAGGGGCTACAAAATTATTACTATGCCGCCTACTTCTAGTGGAGGTATAGCACTGATCCAATTGCTCCAGTCTGTAGAGCCTTATCCTTTAAAAAAATGGGGACACAATGCCGATTCAACCGTGCAGGTGATTGTAGAAGCCGAAAGGAGAGTGTATGCCGATCGCGCAACATATTTAGGCGATCCTGATTTTTACGCCGTGCCACAACAACAATTATTAAATGCCTCCTATAATAAAAGTCGAATGGCAAACTTTAGCTGGACAGCAGCAACGCCAAGCAGTGCTGTTTTGGCTGGCGAAATAAAAGGTGCAGAACACGAAGAAACCACACATTTCTCCATTGTAGACCGCGATGGAAATGCCGTCTCCATTACCACTACTTTAAATGGCTCTTATGGATCGCTGGTTGCAGTAAAAGGAGCTGGCTTTTTGTTGAATAACGAAATGGACGATTTTTCTGTTAAACCTGGCGCACCCAATATGTATGGCTTAGTAGGTGGAGAAGCCAATGCCATTGCACCGAATAAACGAATGTTAAGTTCTATGACGCCAAGCATTGTAGAGAAAGATGGAAAATTATTTATGGTGGTAGGTACACCAGGCGGATCAACTATTATCACTTCTGTATTTCAAACCATTATTAATGTAATCGATTTCGATATGCCTATGCAATCCGCTGTAGCGGCTAAAAAGTTTCATCATCAATGGTTACCGGATGAGGTGTATGTAGAAAAAGATGCCATCGATAGTTTATCAGTAGAGAAATTAAAAGCAAAAGGCTATAAAATCATACAAAGAGGCCCGATTGGTAGGGTTGATGCTATTTTAAAGACAAAATGGGGAAATTATCAGGGTGGTGCTGACCCGAGGGGAGATGATAAAGCCATCGGTTGGTAACTGTTTTTAGGGCAAGAAATTATGATCGACCTGAGTTACTTTTAATCAAATAGCTTTAAATAAGTTACATAGGCGCCCTGCAGCAAATGCTTAGCGGTTTAGTTATATTGCGTCAACTAATTCAAAATGTACGGATCGCTATGCGCAAACTATTTTCCCTGTTTTTATTTCTAACAGTTGCGGTACAATTACACGCTCAAACTAATGAAGCCAGCCTGATAAGTCCACTGATTAATCAATACCAATCAGATGTGACCATGCTTAACCGTAAATATACGCTCAAGCGATCGGATGAATATTTTAAGCGGATGCAAGGCTTTTATGCTGAATGGCAAAAACAGTTAAGGGCATTGCCTTTTAACAAGCTAACTGTAAACGAAAGGGTAGATTATATTTTGCTTAAACGCGATATCCGATCAGACTCGGCAAATTTGCAACAGCAATACACCGAATTTAAAAGCAATATTTTTGCTTTGCCATTTGCCAAAACAGTATTAGATTTTGAGGCAAAACGGAGGATTGGTACGCAACAAGATGGCAAAATTATCCAACAACAGTTCGAACAACTGAAAGAGGCCATTCAGAAAACCACAAAGGCAGTAAAAAACAAAGATTTAATTGTGACGCCAGTACAGGCTTCATGGGCACAGCAAACTGTGAATCAATACCTGGCTGTATTTACTGAAGCTTATAAATTTTATAATGGTTACGATCCGCAATTTACCAAAGCCACAAAAGCAGTTTATCCGGATGTAGTAGGTGCAGTAAATGAATATGCTGCTGTACTGGGTAAAATAGCTAAAACCTCAAATGCCAAAGACGATGGAAGTGGTATTATTGGTAATCCGATAGGAAGAATAGCTTTATTAAGCAGCTTAAACGATGAGATGATTGCCTATACACCTGAGCAGATTGAGGCTATTGCCATGAGGGAATTTGCCTGGTGCGATGCAGAAATGCTTAAAGCCTCGCAACTAATGGGCTTTGGTAACGATTGGAAAAAAGCATTGGAAAAGGTAAAAACTGATTACCCTGAATTGGGTAAACAGCCCGAATTGGTTTATGAACTAGCCAATGAAGCCATAAATTTTGTAGAGAAAAATAACCTCATCGCCATTCCTCCCCTGGCCAAAGAAGGCTGGCGCATGCGCATGTTAAGTCCGCAGGAACAATTATATGCACCGTTTTTTCTGGGTGGCGAATCTGTATTAATTGCTTATCCGACAGAAGATATGAGCGAAGATGCCAAAATGATGACCCTGCGCGGTAACAACAGGCATTTTTCCAGAGCTGTAGTTTTTCATGAACTTATTCCGGGACACAACCTTCAATATTTTATGCAAAGCCGCTACAAGCCTTATCGCAAGGTATTTGGCACCCCTTTCTGGACGGAAGGCTGGTCGCTGTACTGGGAGATGTTGCTTTGGGACCAGAATTTTGCAACATCTCCGGAGGATAAAATTGGAATGCTTTTTTGGCGCATGCACCGCTGTGCACGTATTATTTTTTCGATGAACTATCATTTAGGTAAATGGACACCTCAGCAGTGCATCGACTTTTTGGTAGATCGTGTAGGTTTTGAACGTGCCAATGCAGAGGCAGAAGTACGCAGATCGTTTACCGGGGGGTATGGGCCATTGTATCAAATTGGCTACATGTTAGGTGGATTACAGTTTAGGGCGTTGCATAACGAATTGGTACAAAGCGGTAAAATGACCAATATCGAGTTTCATAATCGCATATTGTATGAAAATAATATGCCGGTAGAAATGGTAAGGGCCTTATTAACCAACCAGCGATTACCAGAAAATTTTAGTACGCGATGGAAATTTGCGGGCGATATCAATTAATATACAGCATGTTTAAAATTAAATAAAATTTATTTCGTATGTCAGTCTGAGTGTATTCGAAGACTATTTCAACACATTAATAAAGTAATCGACTATCCTACCATTGACAGACTCCAACAGAATGGCCGTCATCTCGACCGGAGCAACGCGAAGCGGAGAGATCTTTATACTATTTATTGAAATCAAATTTAAAAGATTTTGCTTTGCAGAGCCTTCGGGTTCTCTACTCCGTTTGAAACGATACTTCGAGACAATTCACCTTCCTTATCTATCTGTTCATTCATATTGATTTTTATACCATAAATTATCCCTCAGTGTGACAGCAAAAAGGCATTTATATTTAAACTGGCTAGTATAATAAATTGGTAAATGTGCTTACAATATGAGGTAATAATCGATCAAAAAGTGAGACTTGTAAATATTTGTCTACTTCAGAATGCTTTTAAAACCTGATGTATACCCTTTGATCTATAAAATGGTAACTAAAATAGAGATGTTGACGTCTAAAACTTAAGTTTTTTATAAAATCCATTAAGTGAGTAGCTTATAGCGATGTACTTAATATACTAAATATTTTTTTATTCCTACAAGTTGCTTCATGGTAATTAGTGTTAAAAAGTTGATAAGTATTTTTACCTGCCTGTATTTTTGGTATGGCTATTGTAAAGGATATCAGACGCTATTCAACGTTATACAGAAAATTATGAAACTACAATTATTCAAAACACTACCGGTTGCACTCGCTGGTTTATTGATTGGGTCGGCTGCTTCAGCTCAGGAAAGTCCTGCAACTTCATCAACCACCTTCAGGACCTGGTCTGTCGGCGTAAATGCCGGTGTACTTACGCCATTATCACCATTGGGTGGAAAAAATGATTTCAGTAATAACAAGTCAAGCTTTGGTTATGGCCTTTACGTCAAAAAACAGTTTACACCTTATTTCTCTCTTCGTTTAGATGGAGTTCGGGGTAAATTAAAAGGCGATAATTCCGAGCCTTATGAAGGTGGTTCGGTAAATAACTCTCCTGTAAAAGCTTTCGACACACAGTTGTCTTATTCAGGAACTTTAAGTGCTGTAGTAAACATGTTCAATATAGATATGTTTAAGAAAGAGAATGCTTTGCAACTTTATGCTTCTGCAGGTGCGGGTATTGCAGGTTATAAGCCTACTATTACCACAGCAGCTGGTACATCTTTATATGCAGGTGATAAAAACATTAATGAATTAATCATCCCGGTAGGTTTAGGCGCAAAATTTAAAATTTCTGATGCAGTTAACTTCGATTTAGGTTGGACGATCAGCTTTGTTGATGGCGATAACTTAGATGGTTACTACAAAAATGGAAATGATAAATACAACTATGCTTATGCCGGTTTAGAGTTTGCCTTAGGTAGCGGAAAACAATTGGCTTTCCACAATCCGGTTGCTTTAACTTATGATGAAGCTTTAAAAGCGAAACAAACCGCAGAAGGTTTAAAATCAGAGTTGAATGCCCAAAAAGCTGATAATGCAAAATTACGTTCGGAACTAAATGATATTTTGAAAGATACTGATGGTGATGGTGTTGCAGACAAATTGGATAAATGCCCTGATACACCAGCAGGTACTGTTGTAGATGGAGCTGGTTGTCCGTTAAAAACGCCGGAAAAAGTTGTAGAAAAAGTTATTGTTACTGAAGAAGACCGTAAGGTAGTTAACGAAGCGATTAAAAACCTGGAATTCGATTTAGGTAAAGCAACTATCCGTTCTAAATCTTATGCATCCTTAAATAGAGTTGCAGCATTATTGATTCAGAAAAACTTTAGCTTAAAATTAGCTGGTCATACAGATAATACAGGTTCAAAAGAATTAAACTTGCGTTTATCGAAAGATAGAGCAGAATCTGTAAAAGCTTATTTAGTTTCTCAAGGCGCTAATGCATCACGTATTGAGGCTACAGGTTACGGTATGGGTCAACCAATTGCTACTAATAAAACTGCAGCTGGTCGTCAACAAAACCGTCGCGTAGAGTTTACACTTTACTAGTCTGTTTTTAACAACAATTAAAAAGTCCCGATTTTTATCGGGACTTTTTTTGATTTAAGAGGTTTTGTTTATAATAACTAGCTGCTTTGGTTAGTAGTATAAAGAGAATTTGTCAATCTTGAGGGGTAATTTTTTTATAAAAATCAATATAAATAACGGTGATTAATCTAAAGATTCTCTCGTCTACCGTCATTTCGGGCGGAATGCTGCCTTTACCGAGTTTACATCAGTAATTTAATCGAGAACTACGGAGTGCTCGGCGAAACTAAATCTGTTTTGATAAATCTCTCCATTTCGAGTTGATGCGGTCGTGATGACGACCATTCTATTGAAGTTTGTCAACAAGTAATATAGTGAAGGATCTTTTGTTAAACTAATTCTAGCGCAACAGTCTTTTGAAATTATAAAACCAGTGGCTCTTTTGTTAGGGATTCTTCACTGTGTTCAGCGTGACAGCACAATAGATATTATTTGAACTCCACTTATTTAAGCGAAACAATTACCTTTTTAATCTCGCTTAAATCATTCATCTCAAAATTTGGTGATTCCGGATAAAAGCGCTGATAAATAATTTTATCGTCTTTACTATCGTACACACTGATTATTTTATCGCTGGATCGTTGTGTGTAAACCACATATTTAACGTTGGCAGTTTTATTCAGAATTAAACTATCAAGTTCTTTATACGGTATAAATTTAAGTTTGTAATTATAAGGTTCAGCAATAATGCCTGACGGTGGTAAAAGCGTTAATCTTGAAGAAAATACTTCCTTAATATATTCGGGTATATAAAGTGTTTCCTTTGCCAGTTCAGGTAAGCGTACCTTATTATAAAACTGGTAATCTATGTTACAGTTTTCATTTGCGAGCAATCCATCATTAATCTGTTTTAAATAACCCGTTAAAAAGCCTGGCGACCAGTTGAAGAAACTAGCTTTGTTATAGAAATAGGATAGAATATTATTTTTTATACTTCTTCTGGTGCCATATTGCTGATCTTGCGTTCTGACCAGCAGATTTGTGTTAGGATCAGCAAAAAGTGTAACTGTTGCTAATATACTTTCTTCTTTTACCTTGGGTTTTTTAGATGGCGTTAATAACTTCAGTGCATAAATTATATTCACGTTGTATGTACTGTCTGACTTCTCGCCATAAGCATCGAAATAAAAAACAGAATAATTTGCAAGCGTATCATAACGGGCCAGCTCTTCGGGCTTAATAATTTTATATGGTGTAATTGTCCAGTTTTTTTTAATGGCCTGATCAAATTTTTCCAGTTCAGCATAATCAACGTATTGCAAAGTAAATAAGGTAGTTGTTTTTTTAAAAACCTCTAATTTTTGACTGTTTAACAAGGCTTTTCCAAAATAAGATACCTGGCTTTGGCAAATTGTAGCCCATAAAATAAATGGACTAAACAAGAGTATTTGTTTCACTTTTAACATATAACGTGTTTTCATTTTGTGTATGACTATGATAAGAAAAATTTGACAAATATTTTGAATTTTTCTATTGCATTAACAAAATACATTCATTAGCTTTGTTATGCAAGCATAATAAATTAGTGAAAATGAAACAACAACAAACCATAGATTACCATGTTAAGTTTGCCTGGCAAAATATGTTTAATAAATACAATCAGATGGCATCCAGTTTCGGGATTACCCAGGCTATTGGTTATATGCTTATTAATATAGATGATGTTGAGGGAACTGCGGTATCGAATTTGGCCGGCTTGCTTGGGGTTAAAGCAACCAGTTTGTCCCGCATGTTAAATAACATGGAAGAGGCTAACCTCATTTATCGTGAAACATCTGCAGGTGATAAACGTTCGGTAAAGGTTTTTCTGACCGATTTTGGTAAAGAGAAAAAACAATTAGCCAAAGGGGTTGTGCGAAAATTTAATGAATATCTTGATGAGCATTTCTCGAAAAAAGAAAAAGAGACTTTTATTAACCTGCTTATCAAACTAAATGATATTACAGTAGCATATACTGTTGATTAATAAATATAATCATGAAACCTGCTGTGTAAATTTTTACATAACAGGTTACATCAGACCATAAAAAGAAAAATATATACTGATGAAACGAAGCATTAATAAAGTTGCTGTTCTAGGTTCAGGTATTATGGGTTCCCGTATTGCATGCCACTTCGCCAATATTGGTGTTGAGGTTTTGCTACTGGATATTGCCCCTAAAGATTTGAGTCCTGAAGAGCAGGCAAAAGGATTATCACTGGATAGCCCAGCTGTAAAAAACCGGATTGTAAATACAGCTTTGCAAACGGCTGTAAAAACAAATCCATCGCCAGTTTATACCAAAAAAGCGTTAAATAAAATCAAAACGGGGAATTTCGATGATGATATGTCGAAAATTGCCGGTTACGATTGGGTAATTGAAGTCGTTGTCGAAAATCTTGATATCAAGAAAAAAGTTTTCGAACAGGTAGAGCAATTCCGTAAACCAGGTACTTTAATCACTTCAAATACTTCTGGTATCCCTATTCATTTGATGGCTGAGGAAAGAAGTGAAGATTTTAAATCGCATTTCTGTGGAACACACTTTTTCAATCCACCGCGTTATTTAAAGTTATTGGAAATTATTCCTACGCCACATACGCAGCCGGAAATTGTAGATTTCCTGATGCATTATGGTGATAAGTTTTTAGGTAAAACAACTGTTTTATGTAAGGATACGCCAGCCTTTATTGCCAACCGTGTGGGGGTTTATTCCATCATGGCACTTTTGCATTTGGTCGAAAAATTAGATTTAACGGTAGAGGAGGTTGATAAATTTACAGGGCCGGCATTGGGCAGACCAAAATCTGCTACTTTCCGTACGTCGGATGTGGTAGGTTTAGATACCATGATTAAAGTGGCTAAAGGGCTTTATGATAACTGTCCAGATGATAAAGCACACGATTTGTTTAAACTTCCTGCTTATGTGCAAAAAATGGAAGAGAACAAATGGCTTGGCGATAAAACTAAACAAGGTTTCTATAAAAAAACCAAATCTGCTGAGGGTAAAACCGAAATCCTGGCGTTGGATTTAAAAACCCTGGAATATAAGCCTCAGCAAAAAGTAAAATCGGCGACTTTAGAAATGACCAAGCCGGTGGAGAACCTTCGTGAGCGCATGAAAATTTTTGCCAAAGGAAAAGATAAGGCAGGCGAATTGTTCCGCCATTCTTCCTTTGGTTTATTTGAATATGTATCTGATCGGATCCCTGAAATTTCTGATGAATTGTATCGTATTGACGATGCCATGCGAGCCGGTTTTGGCTGGGAATTAGGTCCGTTTGAGCTTTGGGATGCCGTTGGCGTAAAAGAAGCCATCGAAGGAATGGAACAATATGGCAATAAAGCCGCAGTTTGGGTACACGAAATGCTAAATGCCGGAAATACTTCGTTTTATAAAGTAGAAAACGGTGTCAAAAAATATTACGATATCCCCTCTAAAAGTTATAAAGCTTTACCTGGAACTGATGAGTTTATCATTTTAGATAATCTCCGTGAAAATAAAACGCTTTGGAAAAATTCGGGTGTTTCGATTATTGATTTGGGAGATGGCATTCTGAATGTAGAATTCCACACTAAAATGAATACCATTGGAGGTGATGTAATCTCCGGAATTAACAAAGCCATCGATATGGCCGAGAAAGATTACCGTGGTTTGGTAATCGGTAACGATGGTGCAAATTTCTCTGCGGGTGCAAACGTAGGGATGATTTTTATGATGGCAGTAGAACAGGAGTGGGACGAATTGAACATGGCGATCAGAATGTTCCAGAATACCTCGATGCGCATCCGTTATTCTTCTATTCCGGTCGTGGTAGCCCCTCATAATTTAACTTTGGGTGGTGGTTGCGAGTTCAGTTTACATGCCGATCACGTGCAGCTATCTGCCGAAACTTATATGGGTTTGGTAGAGTTTGGTGTAGGCGTTATCCCTGGTGGTGGTGGTACAAAAGAGTTTGCTTTGCGTGCATCTGATGAATATAAAGATGATCAAATTGTGCAGAATGCCCTGAAAGATCGTTTCTTAACTATTGGTATGGCTAAAGTTTCTACTTCAGGTTACGAAGCTTACGAACTGGGTTATCTGCAAAAAGATAAATTCTCGATCTCGATGAACCGGAACCGTTTATTGGCCGATGCAAAAGCTAAAGCGATAGAACTTGCCGATGCAGGATATACCAAACCCGTTCAACGAAACGATATTAAAGTATTAGGAAAGCAAGGCCTTGGAATTGTGTATGCTGGTGCAAATAGCATGTATGCCGGGCATTTCATTTCTGAACATGATAAAAAAATATCCGAGAAATTAGGTTATGTAATGTGTGGCGGCGATTTATCTGCACCAACAGAAGTAACGGAGCAATATTTATTGGATCTGGAGAGAGAAGCATTTTTATCACTCGCAGGAGAGCGGAAATCGTTAGAGCGGATCCAAAGTATTATTACAAAAGGGAAGCCGTTGAGAAATTAGTGAGTTAAATATGAGATATGAGTATCAAGTATCAGGATACAAAAATTTCGTATAGAATTTTACTTAAATTAATTAACAAATAAAATATTGCGAGGGTTAAGTCTCGATACTTGAGACCTGTTACTAAAAATTCTCGCTACTAGATACTAAACAATGGAAGCATATATTATAGCCGGATATCGTACAGCAGTGGGTAAAGCACCCCGTGGCGTATTCCGTTTTACAAGAGCTGATGATTTAGCCGCAGAAGTAATCAGGGCTTTAGTGGCGTCGGTTCCGAATTTAGATAACGAACAAATTGATGATGTAATTGTGGGTAACGCTACTCCGGAAGCAGAACAGGGGCTGAATATTGGCCGTATGATTTCGCTGATGGGCCTGGATACCGATAAAGTTCCGGGTGTTACCGTAAACCGTTACTGTGCATCGGGTTTAGATACCATTGCTACGGCGGTTGCCAAAATTAAGGCTGGCATGGCCGATTGTATCATTGCCGGTGGGGTAGAGGTAATGAGTGGAATGCCTTTTGGCGGATGGAAGCTCGTGCCTAACGCAGAGGTCGCAAAAAACAATCCGGATTGGTACTGGGGCATGGGCTTAACCGCCGAAGCAGTAGCCAAAGAATATAATGTGAGTCGTGAAGATCAGGATGCCTTTTCGTTAAAATCTCACGAGAAAGCCATTCATGCTATTAAAAATGGTCATTTAAAAGATGGTATCCTGCCAATCACCGTAAATGAAAATTACCTCGATGCAAACCTTAAAAAGAAAACACGTTCTTACGTGGTTGATACCGATGAAGGTCCGCGTGCAGATACGACATTAGATAAGCTGGCGAAACTGAAACCTGTATTCGATGCTGTTGGGAGTGTAACTGCTGGTAATTCATCGCAAACATCAGATGGAGCTGCTTTTGTTCTGGTGGTGTCTGAAAAGAAAATGAAAGAATTAAATGCAGAACCGATTGCCAGATTGGTAAGTTACGGTATTGCAGGTGTGCCGCCGCGCATCATGGGGATTGGTCCAATTGAGGCGATTCCAAAAGCATTGAAACAAGCTGGTTTGAAAAAAGAAGATATCGATTTAATCGAGTTGAATGAAGCTTTTGCTTCTCAATCTTTAGCCGTAATCAGAACATTGGATTTAAACCCTGATGTGATCAATGTTAATGGAGGTGCAATTGCACTGGGCCATCCATTAGGCTGTACCGGAGCAAAATTGACTGTGCAGATCATGAACGAATTAAAAAGACAAAATAAGAAATATGGAATGGTAACCATGTGCGTAGGAACAGGACAGGGTGCCGCAGGAATTTTTGAACTTTTATAGAATATAGTATCAAGATAGGAGTATCAAGTATCGAGATTGAATAATAGGTGTATACCAGTTTATAAAATCATCCCCAAACGTATTTGTATTCATAATTTAATACTAAAGTATATGCACAATTTTAAAGAGTTAAAAGTTTGGCAGAGATCTATTGAGCTAGCCGTAGAAGTTTATAATGCGACATCATTTTTTCCTGGTGATGAAAGGTTTGGGCTGATTTCGCAAATGAAAAGATGTTCAGTTTCAATTGCCTCGAATATTGCTGAGGGGGCTGGTAGAGGCAGTGGTCCCCAGTTTAAATATTTTTTAACGATTAGTCAAGGTTCAGCATTCGAGTTGGAAACACAGCTAATTATATCAAATCAACTTGGGTTATTAGATGACATTCTTTCAACGGGATTAATTGAAAAAGTTACTGAAGTTCAAAAAATGATTTATGCGTTAGAAAGAAAATTAATTATTAAGTAGGACTATCGAGAGGTATCAAGATAGGAGTATCAAGATCGAATTGCCAGAAACAAAGGGGATATTTAATTTTTGAACTTAGTCTTTATACTTAGTACTTAATACTAACAAAGAAACAATAAGGGTGTCATGTTTTGATATTAGATACTCACAACTTAATACTAACAAAGAAACAATAGGGAGTACAGGAGCTAGAGATTTGTCTTGATACCTAACACTCACTACTAGATACTAAAACAATGGAAACAACTGAAAAAAAGACAATTAAAGGCGGTGAATTCTTAATTAAGGATACCACTTATCAGGAAGTATTTATCCCTGAAGAATTTGATGAAGAGCAGCAGATGATCGCACAGACTTGTCGCGATTTTCTGGCAGCTGAAGTTTATCCCAATTTAGATAAAATAGATAAACAGGAAGACCCGGAGTTAATGCCGACACTTTTAACCAAAGCTGGCGAACTGGGCATTCTCGGCGTTTCAGTACCGGAAGAATACGAAGGTTTTGGTAAAAACTTCAATACTTCCATGTTGGTTGCAGATGTGGTTGGTGCCGGACACTCTTTTGCTGTCGCACTTTCCGCACATACAGGGATAGGTACTTTACCGATTCTATACTATGGTAATGAAGAACAGAAAGCAAAATATATCCCTAAACTTGGTTCGGGCGAATGGAAAGCCGCTTACTGTTTAACGGAGCCAAATTCAGGTTCAGATGCAAACTCTGGTAAAACAAAGGCAAAACTAAGCGAGGATGGTAAACATTATATCATCAATGGTCAGAAAATGTGGATCACAAACGGTGGTTTTGCTGATATTTTCATTGTGTTTGCCAAAATAGACGATGATAAGAACTTAACCGCATTTATTGTGGAGAAAGATTTCGGTGGTATTACCATGAATCCTGAAGAGCATAAAATGGGTATTAAAGGTTCTTCAACCCGTCAGGTTTTCTTTAACGACTGTCCGGTACCAGTTGAGAATATGTTGAGCGATAGGGAAAATGGTTTTAAAATCGCGGTAAATATTTTAAACATTGGCCGTATCAAATTATCTGCGGCTGCTATCGGTGCTTCAAAAGCAACTTTAAATACGGCGATTAATTATTCGAACGAACGGATCCAGTTTGGTCGTCCAATTTCTAAATACGGTGCTATCCGTTTCAAAATTGCAGAAATTGCTGCTAAACTTTATGCTGTTGATTCGGCAAACTATCGTGCCGGACAGAATATTGATGATACTTATGATCAACTGGTTGCAGGTGGAATGGAATCTGGTAAAGCCAGGCTGAAATCTGTTGAGCAATTCGCGGTAGAGTGTGCCATTTTAAAAGTATGGGGTTCTGAAGCTTTAGATTATACGGTAGATGAAGGTGTGCAGATTTACGGGGGTATGGGCTTTAGTGCCGATGCACCAATGGATAGGGCCTACCGGGATGCCCGTATCAACCGGATTTTTGAAGGTACAAACGAAATTAATCGACTGTTGACCGTTGATATGATGCTAAAGCGCGCCATGAAAGGTGAATTGGATTTAATGACGCCAGCTACTGCGGTTGCAGCTGAATTGATGAGCATTCCTGATTTTGGTGAAGAAGATACCACCTTGTTTGCTGCAGAGAAAAAGGTACTCTCTAATTTGAAAAAAGCAACTTTAATGGTGGCTGGCGCTGCGGTTCAGAAATTGATGATGACCTTAAGCAAAGAACAGGAAATTTTAATGAACATTGCCGACATGGCCAGTTATGTTTACGTGCTTGAGTCGGCTTTGCTGAGAACAGAAAAACTGGTGAATACACGAGGTGAAGCAGCGTCTGCAGGTCAGCTGGATTTACTACGGATTTATTTGGTAGAAGCCGTAGATGGCATAACCAAAGCAGGTAAAGAAGCACTTTGGGCTTTCGCAGAAGGAGATGAGCAACGCATGATGTTGGTTGGCTTGCGCCGTTTTACAAAAGTGGAGCCGTTTAATGTTAAAGAGGCCCGTCAAAGAGTTGCACAACAGCTTATTGAGGCAAATAAGTATATTTTTTAAGGTAGAAGGCTGAAAGGCGCAGGGTTTAAGGATTGGGTGCATAACCTAAAACTTAAACCCTTTTTAATTTTATTAACTAATTTTCAACCTTAAATAAAACGTTATTCTTTTCTGGCAGGAGTTCATAACATGCTGTCATGCTGAGGCACGAAGCATCTGTTTCATCGGGTGCAGATGCTTCGTGCCTCAGCATGACAGAAGTTGAAAAAATAATAAGTCCTTACCTTTATGATATTAAAATCCTATTTTCGCACATGATTAAATTTAGATTCCTCACCATACTCTTTTTATGTGTAGCTGCAGTTTCATCTTGTAAAAAAGATGAGGATCCTGAAAAACAGATTACCGATTTCATCAAACAAAATAATATCAATGCCGTTAGAGATAACTCTGGTCTATATTATCAAATCATTAAACCAGGTACTGGTTCTTTTACTTATCCCAGCAATACTAAAATCACCATCAAATATGAGGGCAGGTTGTTAAATGGCAATGTGTTTGATAATGGTGGCGGTAAAGAGCAGACTTTTAATCTGGCAGAATTAATACAGGGCTGGAGAATAGGCATTCCTAAAATTCAAAAAGGCGGTGAAATCAGATTAATTGTTCCACCAAGTTTAGGTTATGGAAGCGGAGCCGTAGGTTCTATTCCAGGTAATTCAGTATTGGATTTTACAATCCAGCTTTCGAACACACAGTAGGCCTATCTTAAGTGTTAACAATAGGCTTATTTGTTAAAATAGGTTAAAAATTGTAGCATCCGTATTAAAAGCTTATTTTTGCGATTGATGGTTAAGTTTAAACATATTATTCTATTGATATGCCTCACAGGATGTTTTGCAGCTTGTAAGAAAGATGTATCTATTGATGATTCTTACGATCCTACTCCCCAGTTTAAGGCTGATACGGCTGCAATAAGTGCTTTTGTAAAGGCTAATAATATTCCGGCAACAAAAGATGCGAGTGGTATTTTTTATCAGATTATAGCTCCTGGAACAGGAAACGTAAGTTATCTACCCTCAACGGTGATTACTGCAGATTATGATGGCAGATTATTAAATGGTACTATTTTCGATAGCACCAAAGGAACCCCAACCTCTTTTAAACTTGGAAATGTAATTTTAGGATGGCAGTTTGGGATTCAAAAAATACAAAAAGGAGGAAAGATCAGGTTAATTATCCCATCTTATTACGCCTACGGAACACAGTCACCATCATCCTTGGTACCTGCTAATTCGGTACTCGATTTTACTATAACACTTACAGACGTACAATAATAAATGAACAAATTTACTAAACTTGGCCTGTTGACACTTTTACTGGCTACTGTAGTTTTCAGCTCTTGCAAAAAGGACTATGATACTGCACAAACTGTAGATGATGCAGCTATAAAGGCATATATATCAAAGAATAGTTTAACACAAATGGTGCCTGATTCTGCTAAAACAGGATTTTATTATCAGGTTACAAACCCTACTGATGGTGAGCTATTCTTAAATACAGATTCGGTATTGTATGATGTGACTGTTAAATCTATGACGAATGGAACAACTTATCTCCAGTCACCCTCAAATGGTAATTTAGGTACTTACGTTGGCTATTTGAATAGCTTTTATCAGGGCTCTTTATCAACAAGTACATACAACATACCCGCATTAAGAACAGCTGTACTTAAATTAAAACCAGGAGGTACAGCCAGGATTTTGTTGCCTTCATATTTAGCCTTTGGTAGAAATGGTGTAGGACCAATTCCTTCAAATGAAAATCTTGATTTTATAATTAAAACTTACCCATACCATAAACAGTGGTTATTTGATGATGCAAAGATCCAAAGCTTTTTAGCTGCTAAAAATTTAACAGCAACTAAAGATCCCTCTCGTGTTTATTATATTACTAATACTGTTGGTACAGGTACTGATGCAATTAGCGATGAAAGCACTGTTGTTTATAAATATACTGGAAGATTTTTAGACGGTACCGTTTTTGATTCATCTACAGATGGTACTTTTTCGGCAACTTTTGCCAGTATTTATGTTCAAGGATGGAAAAATATTGTTAGGAAATATACTGCTGGTGCAAAATTTAGAATGATTATTCCATCTGATTTGGCTTATAAAACCAGTGGAAGTAATGCTATTCCTCCTAATGCCATACTAGATTTTGATATCGAAATAGTAAGTGTTACGAATTAGATAAAGCTTCCTTAAAAACTTTTAAAACCCTTTCCCTTGCAAAAGTATGCTCAACTATTGGTTGGGCATATTTTTTTGTGCCGAATTCGGGTACCCATTTTTTAATGTATTCAAATTTTGGGTCAAATTTTTTAGTCTGGAGTTCCGGATTAAAAACCCTAAAATAAGGGGCAGCATCGTTTCCTGATCCTGCAGCCCACTGCCAGCCGCCAACATTACTGGCCATTTCATAATCCAATAGTTTTTCAGCAAAATAGGTTTCTCCCCAGCGCCAATCGATCAGTAAATGTTTAGTTAAAAAACTGCCCACAATCATGCGTACGCGGTTGTGCATCCATCCGGTTTGGTTAAGCTGGCGCATGCCGGCATCAACAATAGGATAGCCCGTATTGCCCTCACGCCATGCCTTAAACTCATCTTCGTTGTTACGCCATTTAATTTTATCGTATTGTTTTTTAAACGAATCTGAAGCCGAGTAGGGGAAATGCCAAAGGATGGTCATATAAAATTCCCGCCAGGCCAATTCAGAAAGCCAGACATTTGATTTTGCTTCTAAAGCATCTTTAACGGCTTTCCGGATGCTTAAGGTGCCAAAACGCAAATGCAGACCAATATGCGTAGTGCCATCAAGCGCGGGGAAATCGCGTTCTTTTGCATAATCACCGAGTTTGCTCTTATAACTGATTTCAGGAAAATCCAGCTTACTTTTTTCAAAGTCGATTTCTTTTAAAGTTGGGAGCGGCAGGTGTTTGGTTTGTAATAAATTTCTGAAGTATTTTTTTGTAGGATATGCTTTTACATAAAAATCATTCAATTTAGCATGCCATTGTTTGTAGAAGGGGGTAAAAACGGTGTAAGGCGTCTTGTCTGCTTTTAAGATTTCGTTCTTTTCAAAAATAACCTGGTCTTTATACGTTTTAAACACAATTTTTTCGCTGGTTAAAAACTCGGCCATGTTATCATCACGTTCGCGGGCATAAGGCTCATAATCGTGATTGGTATAAACTTCCTTAATGTTGTACTCCTTTAAAACTTCTGGCCATATTTTTTCAGGTTCACCATATTTTACCAGTAAATCTGACCCTTGCTGCTGAAGTTCTTTCTTTAGCTCTTCAATGGTTTGATAAATGAAAGTTACACGGGCATCATCTTTGGGCAGTTTATCCAATATATTCTTGTCAAAAATGAAAAGCGGTAGAACTGGATAATCGCCTCTAAGGGCATGATATAAAGCGGCATTATCTGCTAAACGTAAATCGCGACGGAACCAGAGAATGGATATTGAAGTCATGTGTAATTTTAAAGTTGTAATTTTTTTGAGATGGTTTATAATTGGCAGTTAGCGGTTTGCAGTTAACAATTAATCTGGTTTCGCGTTAAGCATGTAGCGTAAATTAACTAATTTGAACAATTAACCGATTAGCCATTTATACAGTTCTCAATGGGCAGTTAACAATAGAACAATTAACCACTTTGAAAAATTAACCAGTTAAATTATTTATACAAATCTTTTAAAGCATCATCCAAATGCGTGAATTTAAATTTGAATCCCGCATCCAGAATTTTTTGTGCTGAAGTATTATTGCTCATCAAAACGGCATCTACGCGTTCTCCCAGTAATAATTCCAATGCTTTTTTAGGTACTTTAATTGGCCAGAAAGGTCGGTGAAGATGGTTGGCGATGGCTTTGGTTAAAGCAGTGTTGGTTACCGGGAAGGGAGCACAGGCATTGTAGCACCCTTCCATTTTGAGGTTTTCGATGGCTTCGATATACATTTCAACCATGTCGTCAATGTGCAACCAGGGTGTCCATTGTTTTCCTGTGCCTAAGCCAGCCCCAACGAACAATTTTACCGGTTTATCCAATTGGGGTAATGCACCGCCATCGTTGCTCAATACAATGCCGGTACGGAGTTTTACAACCCTGAGGCTTAATTTTTTGCCCTGATCTACCGCATCTTCCCAAAGTTTACAGCAGTCTGCCAAAAAGCCATAACCATTCGGGCTTTCTTCTGTTAAAATTTCATCGCCGCAATCGCCATAAAAACCAACTGCCGAAGCAGAAATGAACGATTTTAGCTGATGATCAGGTTTAGATTTAATGGTTTTGAAGAGTAATTCTGTTGACTTTACACGGCTATCGATGATCTGTTTTTTGCGTTCATCGGTCCATTTTTTATTGGCAACTGCCTCTCCCGCCAAATGGATAATGGCATCTACACCATTCAAACAGTCAGCATCAATAGTTCCTTTGTACACATCCCACATAAAATTATTCGCATCGTCATCTTTCTTTCGTGAAAGTGTATTCACCGCATAACCCTTGCTTAGCAAGTGCTTTTTCAGTTCAGTACCCACAAGTCCTGTAGCCCCGGTAATCAGAATTTTCTTTCCCATCTTTTTTAAACACTAAAGATACAAAAGGGTTTTTTTAAAGACTAAAGACTAAAGACTAAAGACTAAAGACTAAAGGCCTGCAATGATTTTATTTTTAGGGGCTTTAACCGAATAGCTTAATTTGATGGTTTTGGTCTCGTTTGGAGCAATTTTTAACTGCCAGGAGAGCATGCCGTTTTCTTTGTTTACCTCTGCACCACTGTTTTCTAACAATTCGGTTTCAATATCACTTTCTGTTGATAATGGATATTGATCTTTTAGTGATAAATCAATGGATTCTTTTTTGGTGTTTCTAATCTTGATCAGATAAGTAAAAACCTGTTTTTTATTCGAACCAATAAATTTTGTGCTGCTAAAATCCTGTTGTTTTTCTTTTGTGATAATAATCTTTTTGTCTTTTCCCATGCTTAAACTAAGTGTATCCAAAATGTTCGCTGGGTTGATATATGATTTTCCGGTATAAGTACCTTCAAAAATGATATTCGCATTTCCAGCCTGGAGATTTAGTTTTTCCCAGTCGGTTACATTAGCCAGTAAATAAGCATCGGTACTTAGTTTTGGAGCAGCATAATATTTGTATCTGGCAGGCACTTCGTATTCTTTAAATGCAACGGTATGAGGTTTGTTGTCACTATTCACATCATAGGGGATGTCAATATCAAATGTTACGCCCAACTGGGTCTCGTTAACAGTAGTATAATCGGTCACAGTAGAAACTGCACCGGTAAAATTTTTCTTTTTTTCAGTACCATAGCCCACAACTACAACTTCATTCAGTTCACTTTTTTCGTCAATTGGTGATGCCATTCCTCTGATCCGTAGTTGTTGTTGCGGATAGGTGGATACAAACCAAGGGTTTAAATTTGGTGCAGTAATGTTATAATTTGGGTTACCGGTAGATAAAGAAAGCTTAACTTTTTTCCAATCGAGGCCTGTACTTTGTGTAATTGCAGCCTTATACACTATGCCTAAGGGATTGGAGGTACCCACCGCTTTTATATCATAACTGGCCAGCCAATTTGCATTTGGTGTAACATACGAAACATGATAACTGACATCTATATTTTCATTTGCCGTTAATTGAAGAACCAATTGTCCAAGTTGCTGATTTGGATTGTTCCTTAATTCTGAAATTTGCTGCTGTAATGCGTTTAGTTTTTGGTTTTGTTTATCCTCTGTCAGTGTGAGTGCTGATATAGCATTCCTAACTTCTGCATTTTTTGTACGGTAGTATTCGGCTAATTTAATCAGTTCTGCCACATTCGTTCCATTGCTTGTGCCACCCGATTTTCTGTTCTCATCGAGTAAAAGCAAAGTTTGTTCTTCAATGGTTTTTGCATTTTTTGTTTTGATTAATTCGTTGCTTATTATTTTAACACTATCACTCAGTTTTTTTATTTCAGGATTGGCCGCATCGGTATTCAGGAAATCTTTATTGAATTGAACGGATAAAATGGTAACTCCCGGCGAAACACTAACCTGTATCGAATTTTCATTTACCCGTCCGGAAATATTGTTAACTACAATTTCTGATGTTCCGGCTGGGAGGTTTACTTTTCCTTTATGTAAAAGTTGTGCGCCGTTGTTATAAACCGTTACGCTTTCCAGTATGGCTTTACTTTTTATCTGTTGCTGCGCAAATACGCTTATTGGGAATAACAGGCTGATGAGTAATCGTTTCATAGTTTTTTATTAAGGTGTGTTTAGATCAATATTTGATTGAAAGATGTGTTAATACCCAGGTTTCCATAAAAGAGTATTTTTTTGTTACCTATTTGTAAAGAATTATTCAGGGGTTTGATGAAGAAGAAAAATAAGATAAATTTGTAAACGTGTTCTTACACCCTTTTCGATAAAAGATGTCCAAAAAAATTTTAGTCTGGTTTAGAAATGATCTTCGCCTGCATGATAACGAAATGCTGGTCGAGGCAATTGCTAAATCTGATTCGATTTTGCCTGTTTACATTCTCGATCGCCGTTCTTTTGGCGAAACAAAATACGGTACCTTAAAAACAGGTAATATCAGGGCACAGTTTATTTTAGAAAGTGTTTTAGGTTTACGCAATTCTTTAAAAAAGATTGGAGGGAACCTGCTCATTGCCGAAGGTAATCCCGAAGATATTATTCCTCAGCTTGTGCAGGAATATGAGATTACAGAAGTTTATCATCACCGTGAGGTGGCAAGGGAAGAAACACATGTTTCAACTTTGGTAGAAAATGCACTTTGGAAATTACGTGTCAACCTTAAACATTTTATCGGTCACACCTTGTATAATAAGGAGGACCTACCATTTCCGATCAAGGATATTCCTGATGCTTTTAATCAGTTTAAAAAGAAAATTGAGCGCGACTCGATTATTAAACCATGTTTTGCAGCACCTGATCGGATTAACGTAGCCGAAGTGATTGATTGGGGAACATTATCTTCGTTAGAAGATCTTAATCTTTTACCTCAACAAAAGGATCAACGTTCCGATTTTGAATTTGCAGGTGGAGAAGCCGAAGGTTTGGCCCATCTTCAAAAAGTGATTGTGGCCATGCAACAAGCTGCAACCTCTAAAAACTTAATTTTGGCTTCAAAATTATCAGCCTGGTTGGCCATGGGTAGTTTATCGCCGCGAAAAGTTTACTGGGAAATTAAAAAGATGGAAGGTGTGCCTAACACTAAAGCCATGTTCAATCATATCTTACTAGGCCTGCTTTGGAGAGATTATTTCCGTTTCATGTTTAAGAAATACGGCAATACGTTTTTTAGTCCGGATGGTTTTGGCAGCCAGGGGCTAATTGATGTTGCGAATGAGCAGGATAACTTTAATAAGTGGAAGAATGCACAAACGGGTTTTGCTGTGGTAGATGCGGTGATGACGGAACTAAATCAGACCGGTTTCATCTCGAATATTGCGAGACAAACCGCTGCCTTATATCTGATCAATAATTTAGAAGTAAGCTGGGTTTTTGGCGCAGCGTATTTTGAAGAAAAATTGATTGATTATAATCCTGCAAGTAATTGGGGGAACTGGGCTAATGTAGCCGGTGTAGGTAACGATCAGAAATCAAAAAGTGTTTTCGATCTTGATAAAAATATCAAAAACCTCGATCCAAAAGGCAATTACTCCTTAACTTGGGCATCATAGTTGTGAGGATTGGATTATAAAATGACTGAATGTTGAATGAGCGCATTTGGGTGATTGAATTTTAACAAATTTTGCCCGTTTTTTGTAGGTTAAGCTAGTTCATTTGCTCGCTCATTAATTTAAAACCCGCTCATTTATTTTAATCGAGATTTTTGCCATTTATATAAGGTAAAATTCTAATTTTGTAATGCTTATAGTAAACAGTTAATAATGGATAAATTATCTTATCTTAATGGCGCAAACGCCGAATATATAGAGTCTTTATATCAATCATATCAACAAGATCCCGGGTCTGTTGAATTTGGCTGGCAGAAATTTTTCGAAGGTTTTGATTTTGGAAGAGGATCGGAGGCTCCTGCAGTAACGGCAGAAACGCCTGAACAATTTTTAAAAGAAGTTAATGTTTTAAACCTGATTGATGGCTATCGTAGCCGTGGGCACTTATTTACGCATACCAATCCGGTTCGCGAAAGACGTAAACATTTGCCAACATTAGATCTGGCAAATTTTGGCTTGTCGGATGCGGATTTAGAAACCGTTTTCAACTCTGGTGTGGAGATTGGTATTGGTGCCGCAAAATTGAAAGATATTGTAGCCTTTTTAAAACAAACCTACGCACACTCTATCGGTGCAGAATATAAATTTTTACGTACACCGGAAGTGTTGAACTGGATTCAGCAAAAAATGGAAAGTGCACGTAATACGCCTAATTTCTCAATTGAAGAAAAAAAACGCATTCTTCGGAAATTAAACGAAGCGGTAAGTTTCGAAAATTTCTTAGGTACGAAATTCTTGGGGCAAAAACGTTTCTCTTTAGAAGGAGCAGAAGCTTTAATTCCGGCTTTAGATTCAGTAATCGAAAAAGGTGCTGAACTGGGTATTGAAGAATTTGTAATTGGTATGGCTCACCGCGGTCGTTTAAATGTGTTGGCCAATATCATGCAAAAAACATATAAAGATATTTTTGCTGAGTTTGAAGGTAAAAGCTACAACCCGGATACCCCTTTTGGTGGCGACGTAAAATACCACCTGGGTTATTCTACAGATGTGACTACCGTTTCGGGTAAAAGTGTTCACTTAAGTTTATGCCCTAATCCATCGCACTTAGAAACGGTTGATGGTGTGGTAGAAGGCATGAGCCGCTCGAAAATCGATTTCAAATATGGTGGCGATAACAGTCGGTTAGCGCCAATTTTGATTCACGGTGATGCATCAGTTGCCGGACAGGGTATTGTGTATGAAGTAATTCAGATGGCAGGCCTTGAAGGTTATAAAACCGGTGGAACCATTCACCTGGTAATTAATAACCAGATTGGTTTTACCACCAATTATAAAGATGCCCGTACAAGTACTTATTGTACCGACATTGCTAAAGTTACTTTGTCTCCGGTTTTCCATGTCAATGGTGATGATCCTGAGGCTTTGGTTTATGCAATTAACCTGGCAATGGAATACCGTCAGAAATATAAAAACGATGTTTTTATTGATATCCTTTGCTACCGCCGTTTCGGTCACAATGAGTCTGATGAGCCTAAGTTCACCCAGCCTTTATTATACAAAACAATCGAAAAACACCCTAATCCAAGGGAAATTTATATCGAGCAGTTAACTAAAGAAGGTAAGTTGGAAGCTGGTTTGGCAAAAGAAATGGAAAAAGATTTCCGTGGTATTTTGCAGGAACGTTTAAACGAAGCTAAAGAGTTTGTTGCGGGTAATGCTGAAGTTAAATTTGGTGGTGCATGGGCAGATTTGCGTATGGCAACGCCGAAAGATTTCGAATCTTCTCCGGTTACTGCAGTTAAAAAATCTACTTTGTTAGAAATTGGTAAACGCATTACTGCTTTACCATCAAATAAAAAGTTCTTCAAAAAAATTGAAAAATTATTTGTTGAACGGAGTAAAATGGTTAACGAAACCAATGTTTTCGATTGGGCAATGGGCGAGCAGCTGGCTTATGGTACTTTGTTATCAGAAGGTAAACGTGTGCGTTTAAGTGGCCAGGATGTGGAACGTGGTACTTTCTCTCACCGTCATGCCGTTTTAACGCTTGAAGACAGCGAGGAAGAATATGTACCATTGGCAAACATTTCTGATCAGCAGGCACCATTTGATATTTACAATTCACACTTATCAGAATATGGTGTTTTAGGTTTCGAATATGGTTATGCCATGGCAAATCCAAATGCATTAACCATCTGGGAAGCTCAATTTGGAGATTTCTTTAATGGGGCACAAATTGTTGTGGATCAGTATATTGCAAGTGCTGAAACTAAATGGCAACGCGAAAACGGTTTAGTGATGTTATTGCCTCACGGTTACGAAGGGCAAGGACCAGAGCACTCATCAGCGCGTATTGAGCGTTTTATGGAGCTTTGTGCCGATTACAACATGCAGGTAACCAATTGTACTACTCCGGCAAACTTCTTCCACGTATTGCGCCGTCAGTTTAAACGCGATTTCCGTAAACCATTGGTGGTATTTACACCTAAAAGTTTATTGCGCCACCCGGCTTGTGTATCTAAATTAGAAGAATTTACCGAAGGTGGTTTTAAAGAGGTAATTGATGATGTAAATGCTAAAGTTGCAGATGTAACTCGTATTGTTTTCTGCAGCGGTAAAATTTACTATGAATTGTTGGAGAAACAACAGGCTGATAAAATCAAACATGTAGCCCTGGTTCGTGTAGAGCAGTTGTATCCGACTCCGGTTGATCAGATGGAGGCCGTCCAGACAAAATATAAAAATGCAAAAGAAATTTTCTGGGTGCAGGAAGAACCAGAGAACATGGGCGCATGGCCATATTTGTTCCGCAGGTTATACAAAACCGCATTAAAAGGTATTGATGTAATTTCGAGAAGAGAGAGCAGCAGTACGGCTACAGGTTTTGCAAAACAACATGCTAACCAACAGGCTTATATTTTGGCAAAAGCTTTAGAACTTCCTATTAAACAGGAAGAAGTAAAGGAAGCGACCAAAAAGGCCAGTAAAAAAATGGCAGAAGCGGATTAGAAGTAGAAGGTTCCAGGGTTTAAGGTATGGGATTTAAGTAATCCACAATTTTAAACTTTAAATCTTAAAACATAATAACAACAAAAATTACAATTTTAAAAATATGAGTTTAGAGATAAAAGTTCCACCTGTTGGTGAATCGATAACCGAAGTTGTTTTATCACGTTGGATAAAAAACGATGGCGATGTTGTTGAAATGGATGAAGTTATTGCCGAATTAGAATCGGATAAAGCAACATTCGAATTAACTGCAGAACAAGCTGGAACTTTAAAAACCATAGCAGCCGAAGGCGATACTTTAGCCATTGGTGCAGTAGTTTGTAAAATTGAAGATGGTGGTGCAGTCCCAGCGAAAGCTGATGCGCCAAAGGCTGAAGAAAAGGCTGTTGTTGCTGAAGATAAAATTGCGGCTCCAGTTACCGAAAAAGCAGGCGAAAGTTATGCTACAGGAAGTCCTTCTCCTGCTGCTGGTAAAATTCTTGCAGAAAAAGGAATTGATGCTGCTGCGGTAAAAGGTACTGGTGTTGATGGTCGTATTACCAAAGATGATGCGGTGAAAGCGGAAGTGGGTAAAAAACCAGAAGCACCCAAAGCTAGTGCTCCGGTTGTAACTGCTGCTCCTGCAGGTAGTCGTGGCGAGCGTCGTGAGAAAATGTCGCCACTGCGTAGAACGGTTGCAAAACGTTTGGTTGCCGTTAAAAATGAAACTGCAATGTTAACCACTTTCAACGAGGTTAACATGAAACCAATTATGGATTTACGCGGAAAATATAAAGATCAGTTTAAAGAGAAATTTGGTGTTGGTTTAGGTTTTATGAGCTTTTTCACAAAAGCAGTTACCGAAGCATTAAAAGATTTCCCGGCGGTTAATGGTCGTATTGAAGGTGAAGAATTGGTATACAATGATTTCGCCGATATTTCTATCGCTGTTTCTGCGCCGAAAGGTTTAGTGGTTCCGGTGATCCGTAATGCAGAAAGCATGACTTTAGCTCAGATTGAAAAATCGGTGTTAGAATTGGCTTTAAAGGCACGTGATAGTAAATTAACCATTGAAGAAATGACTGGTGGAACATTCACCATTACTAACGGTGGCGTTTTTGGTTCAATGATGTCGACTCCGATTATCAACGCACCACAATCGGCTATTTTAGGTATGCACAACATCGTTGAGCGTCCGGTAGCTGAAAAAGGTGAGGTGGTCATCCGTCCGATGATGTATGTTGCTTTATCTTACGATCACAGAATTATCGACGGACGTGAGTCAGTTGGTTTCCTGGTTCGTGTGAAACAATTGTTAGAAGATCCAGCTAGATTATTATTAGGTATCTAACCCCTAAATCCTCTAAAGGGAACTTAAATTTTTATAGAAAGTCAAGATAAAGAAGTCAAGTTTTAATGGCCAATGTGCTGGAAAAACTTGACTTCTTTTTTATACCCGAAAAATGAAATTAACGTTCAACTTAAAATTTCTTTTCATTTTTTTAGCGATATTCCTTATCGAAATTTTAATCGCTAAATATCTTCACGATGCATTTATCCGGCCTTTTGGTGGTGATGTTTTAGTGGTTGTATTAATTTATGCCTTCTTTAGAATATTCTTAACTACCAATAATAAAAGACTTGCTTTAGGTGTATTGATTTTCTCTTTTGTTATCGAATTTTTACAGGCCATTCATTATGTAAATTGGTTGGGCCTGCAGGATAATAAGTTCTGGAGTGTTGTGTTGGGAACTTATTTTTCTGTTTATGATCTGCTTGCTTATTTTGTTGGATACCTGATCTGTTTGTGTTTTAAGGATTAAGATAATACTTTTCTTATTTAGAAAGTGCTTTAATCGGTTTCAGATCCAGTTGTTTAAACTCTACTTCACTACCTTCTGCCTGTAGAGCAATCTGTCCGCTGCTTGCCGTACAGTTTGTACCATAATTTACTAATGTGCCGTTTACCCAAACCTTCACTTCTTTGTTTAAACACTGAATAATCATGGTATTCCATTCGCCAACAGGTTTTTCACTATCGTCTGTTAAATTTTTAATCCGGCGCAGTTTATCGCCGTTTACACCCCAGTTTTCTTTCGGGCCGCGTCTGGCTACCATATCTGGTACGGTAATGTCTTCTTCAATACACCAAAAATCGCCGGCATCTTTATGTTGCATCTGAACTTCCAGCGATTTTGGAAACATACCGTACAGTGCCCGTGGGGTTGAGGCATGTACCAAAACGCCACAGTTGCCAGGTTTGCCTGCAAAGCGGTATTTTACTGTTAACTGGTAATTTTTATAAATTTTATCGGTTATTAAATGTCCGCCTGGCGTTCCTAAACTTACCAGCATACCATTGCGTACAATAAACGGATTAATGGTATCGGGCTTTTTGTCCATTGCAGGTACATCTATGTGCCAGCCGTTTAAATTTTTTCCGTTAAAAAGGCTTTTTTGAGCAAATGCTGAGCTGCTCAGTGTAATGAGCAATAAAAGGGCATAGTAGCGTTTCATGATATCTGGTTTTTGTATTCCAAATATATTTTAAAAAATGATGAAATAATAGTGGTCAGAATAAAGTATAGGGAAATAGTGTAAATGGTTGTCATCCTGAATGAAATGAAGGATCTTTATGAGTGGTACACTTCTGCATTTCTTTGATTAAGATTCTTCACTGCGTTCAGAATGACAGTGAGGCTCCAACTTCAAGATCTGGTCTTAGCGTCCTCACTAAGACTCCAATTTCAGTAATTCTTCGTATGGATTTCCCTCAAGCCCTAACAGTTTAGCAAAGGCTGGTTCTGTTTTATAACCTTGCTTTTTTAAGGAGATAATTTCCTGTCTGAATGCTTCTCCTTTTTCTAAAAGTAATTTATATTCGATTAACATGTGGCGGTAAGCATTCTGTTGCATCGTCGGCCTGTTTTGTCCGAATATTTCAATCTCAAAATTCTCAATTTTAAATGTCGCTTTGATTGCATCGAATTTGATACTTTCGGTAACCGAGAAATCTTTTTCGGGGCCAAAAATGGCCATTATTTGGTCGATAAATTCATCGTTATCATATACTTCGCAGATGATATCCAGATCACTGTTTTCAATATCGATATTGATTGGTATGGTGCCCACTAGTATCGGATGATAGAAAGCAAGTTTTTCTAAAATCTTATTATCCATTAAAACCTGATAAGCTTTTACCTGTTTTTCGTTGCCAAATTGGAGATAAGATATATCGAGGAAGTTGATCATCATTCTTTTATATTTAGCTTTAGGCCGGTGAGCCACCGACCTTTGGATTCGGATTTTTTCTGTGAGCCTATTGCTTAATAAACTCTTGTTGGTTGGTGTGACACCAACCAATAGATAATTTTCTTTCCTGCACTACCCAATTTACTAAGTCCGATAGGATGAATGCCAATGCGTTTTGGTACTACTCTGATTTTTCTGATGAAACGCAGTTAAACACGGGACTTCATTGGCAGTAAGGATAGCGGGAACAGACTTAAATATTTGCTGCTGTACCTGCTTTCCAAATGAATTTAAGGTATGTTCTCTTTTTGGTCGGTGTTGACACCAACAATAGAATTTATAAAATGATGACTTAATAAAAAAAAGCCCATCTCAGTTATGAAATGGGTAGTTATTTAAGTTAAGATGCTGAAACAAGTTCCAGCATGACGATTTGGTAATTTAATCTTCTACAATTTCGCTGTTGATACTTACATCATCCTTTACATCTTCTTTAAAGTAGTTTTTTTGGAAGATGAGGATCAATATCACGCCAACCGAAATGGCTGCGTCTGCAAGGTTAAAAACAGGTCTGAAGAAAACAAACTCTTCACCTCCCCAAATCGGTAGCCAGGTAGGGAAGTGACCTTCTGCAATCGGAAAGTAGAACATATCTGCCACTCGGCCGTGGAACCAGCTTTCGTAACCATAAATCTTTCCATAAAACACCGAATCGATGATGTTTCCTAATGCGCCAGAAAAAATCAGTGCTACGTTTAGGATTAAACCGCGGTGATATTTATGTTTAATCAGATAATGTAAACCATAACCAATACCAGTTACAGCAGCAATACGGAAAAGTGATAAGGCTAATTTTCCAAATTCGCCACCAAACTCCATACCGAAAGCCATGCCATTATTTTCGGTAAAATGGATAATAAACCATTTACCAATGATATGGAACTCCTGGCCCAGGTACATGTGTGTTTTAACCCAGGTTTTCACCAGCTGGTCGGCCAGTAAAACCAAAAAGATAACAATTAAAGGTTTTGTATAGCCTTTCATTAACTCTGCTTTAATTTAGCTTCCATGCTTAAGGTAGCATGAGGAACAGCACGTAAACGCTCTTTTTGGATTAATTTTCCGGTTTCGCGGCAAATACCATAAGTTTTGTTCTCGATACGCACCAATGCGTTCTCCAGGTTATCGATAAATTTTTTCTGACGGGCAGCCAATTGATTGATCTGCTCTTTTTCCATCGTTGCCGAACCATCTTCCAATGTTTTGTATGCACCTGAAGTATCTTCAGTTCCATTTGCATTAGGGTTACTCAAAGAGGTGGTTAAAGAGTTAAGTTCCTCTTTCGCCATGCGTAATTTATCTTGAATTAATTCTTTAAATTCCTGTAATTCACTGTCTGAGTAGCGTGTTTTGTTGCTGTTTTCCATGTTTTTAATTTAGTTTTCTAATATATGGATTTATATTTTAGTTACTGAAATGCTTAACTCAACATCGTCGATAACGATTTTGTTTGCATTATTTACAGTATCTGTTAATTCAAATTCATCGGCCAATATTTCCGCGCAAATATAGTCCTTGTTTTTAGCAACTGCATGAGCTACCAAATTATCATTTTGTAACGAAACTTTAATCCTGTCGGTTACTTCAAAGTTTAATTCTTTTCGTAAATTCTGGATGCGGTTAACCAGTTCGCGCGAAATACCTTCTTGCTTTAATTCTTCCGAAATGGTCACATCCAAAGCAACCGTTAGGCTGCCCAGATTGGTTACCTGCCATCCCGGAATATCTTCGGCAAAAACTTCTACATCGTCATTTAAATTAATGGTAAATTCTTCTCCGTTGCTTCCAATTACGATAATGAAACCGTCATTTTCTAAACGCTGGATATCATCCTGATTTGAATTTTCTAAAGCCTGTTTAACGAGGCTCATGTCTTTTCCAACCTTTTTACCCAACGATTTGAAGTTCGGTTTAAGCTTTTTCTTTACGATACCATGTGTATCGGTAATGAACTCGATATGTTTCACATTCGTTTCAGAAAGGATATAATCCGCAACCTTTGATATTTTTTGTTCGAAATCGCCACTTAACGATGGGATTAAGATTTTCTCAAGTGGTTGACGCACATTGATGCCCGATTTTTTACGTAATGATAAAACCATTGATGAAATATCCTGTGCGTAAACCATACGCTCATTCAAATCGGTATCAATCAAACTCTGGTCAGCCTCTTTCCATAAAGTTAAGTGAACAGACTGCTCTGCGTATGCATCGGTAACAGTTAAGTTTCTATATAACCAATCAGCGAAGAAAGGCGCAACAGGACTCATTAACTGTGCTAAGGTTTCTAAACAGGTATATAATGTTTCGTAAGCTGCACGTTTATCATCGGTCATTTCGCCTTTCCAGAAACGACGGCGACTTAACCTGATGTACCAGTTACTCAAATGTTCATCAACAAAAGCCTGAATAGCACGGGTTGCTTTCGTTGGCTCGTATGTGTTATAACTTTCATCAACTTCGTTAATTAAGGTTTGCAACAACGATAAAATCCAACGGTCTAATTCCGTTCTGTCTTCCACTTTGCTTAAATTGTTTTTATCGATCTCGAATTTATCGATATTGGCATACAGGGCAAAGAAAGCATAGGTATTGTAAAGCGTTCCGAAGAATTTACGGCGAACTTCAGCAATTCCATCAATGTCAAATTTCAGATTATCCCAGGGATTTGCATTCGAAATCATGTACCAACGCGTTGCATCAGCACCATATTCGTTTATAGTTTGGAATGGATCAGCAGCATTGCCTAAACGTTTAGACATTTTTTGTCCGTTTTTGTCTAGTACAAGTCCATTTGAAACTACATTCTTGTACGCTACTTTATCAAAAACTAATGTAGAGATTGCATGTAGGGTATAAAACCAGCCACGGGTTTGGTCTACACCTTCGGCAATAAAATCTGCTGGAAAATCTTCATTTCCATCGATTGTTTCTTTGTTTTCAAAAGGGTAGTGCCACTGGGCATAAGGCATAGCACCAGAGTCAAACCAAACATCAATTAAATCACTTTCGCGACTCATCGGTTTACCTGATGGAGATACTAAAACAATTTTGTCGACCACATTTTTATGTAAATCGATCAAATCATAGTTCTCTTCAGACATGTTCCCGATTTCGAATCCCTTAAAAGGATTTTCTTTCTGGAAACCAGCTGCTATAGATTTTTCAATGGCATTATAAAGTTCCTCGACAGAGCCAATTAACACTTCTTCTTTTTTATCTTCAGTTCTCCAGATTGGCAAAGGAATTCCCCAATATCTCGAACGTGATAAATTCCAGTCGTTAGCGTTTTTTAGCCAGTTTCCAAAACGACCTTCGCCAGTCGATTTTGGTTTCCAGTTAATGGTTTCATTAAGGTCGAACATTCTGTCTTTAACATCTGTAACTTTAATAAACCACGAATCTAAAGGATAATACAAAAGTGGTTCATCAGTTCTCCAGCTGTGTGGGTAACTGTGAACATATTTTTCTACTTTAAAAGCTTTATTTTCTTCCTTTAATAAAATGGCGATTTCTACATCAACCGATTTTTCAGGTGCTTCGCCAGCGTTGTAATATTCGTTCTTTACATATTTGCCTGCAAAAGGGCCAACATGTTTGGTAAATTTACCCTGTAAATCTACTAATGGAACAGGGGTATCATTTTCGTCTAATACCAGCATTGGCGGTACTTCAGGAGTAGCTTCTTTAGCTACTTTAGCATCATCTGCACCAAAAGTAGGGGCGGTATGCACAATACCAGTACCATCTTCTGTAGTTACAAAATCTCCTGAAATTACCCTAAATGCATTTTCAGAATTTTGGTATGGCAATGCGTAAGTTAAAAGTTGTTCATATCTAATGCCAACCAACTCACTTCCTTTGCATTCCGCAAGTATTTGATAGGGGATTTTTTTATCGCCAGTTTTAAAATTTGTAAAATCTTCAACTTCATTGCTTTCAAAGAAAATTTTACTAAACTGCTTGCCAACCAGGTTTTTTGCCAGAATTACATTTGTCGGCAAGAATGTATATTGGTTAAACGTTTTGATTAAAACATAGTCGATTTTTGGCCCAACCGTTAAAGCAGTGTTTGATGGTAAAGTCCATGGTGTAGTGGTCCATGCCATCAGGTAAATATCTCCAAATGCTTGTAAAAAAGATGGTAACGTATTTGTTATCGCCTTAAATTGAGCAACAATCGTTGTATCTGTAACATCCCGGTAAGCGCCAGGCTGATTGACCTCATGCGAACTCAATCCTGTTCCGGCTTTAGGCGAATAGGGTTGGATAGTATAACCTTTGTAGATTAATCCTTTATCATAAATCTGCTTTAAAAGCCACCACACTGATTCCATGTATTTCGACTTATAGGTAATGTATGGATCATCCATATCTACCCAATAGCCCATTTTTTCAGTCAAGTCGTTCCACACATCAGTGTAGCGCATTACTGTTTTTTTGCAAGCTTCATTATAATCTTCAATAGAAATAGTTTTACCAATATCTTCTTTAGTAATTCCTAGTTCCTTTTCGGTTCCAAGCTCAACCGGCAGGCCATGCGTATCCCAACCAGCTTTTCTTTTAACCTGATAACCCTTAATTGTTTTATAGCGGCAAAAAATATCTTTAATTGCACGCGCCATTACATGGTGGATCCCCGGCATGCCATTGGCAGACGGTGGGCCTTCGTAAAAAGTAAACGGATTAGATTTAGGACGCGAAGAAATGCTTTTTTCAAAGATGTTTTCTTTTTTCCAAAAATCTAATATTTCCTGCCCTATTTTGGCAAGTTCCAGTTGTTTAAATTCGCTATACATCAATCAAGTACCTCAAAAAATTAAGGTTGCAAAGTTAACAGAATTGACTGAATTTTGGTAGTTTTGATGTAAATACTTTTAACGTGAAATTATTTAATATCGGGCTTACACTGATGATTGTAGCTGTAATTGCTTTGCCAATTGTTGCGGTTATCAATCCATCTAACCGTGATTTTGTGCTTTATGCATTTTATTTCTGCGGCCTGCTCGAACTAATTGGGCTCATCATTGTTTTAATCCATATTGTAACACTAAAAAGAAAGAATCCATGATCAAGCTGTTAAAATTGCAGAAAGCCGTTTTCGTACTGGTAGCTGGCCTACTTTCTTTTATTGCCTATAAAATTTTAGATGCTTACGAAGTAAAAGGAAGTATCTATTTCCAAATGCTGGCCGGCGTACTCATTATCATTGGTGCATTGTGGTTGTTATATCCAATTTTATTCGCTAAAAAAGATAACGATGGCAATGCCGAAATCATTACCGATCCAACGGTGGAAGTTCCGGTAGATGAAGAGGATAAAAAGCCAGCGACTGAATAGACCTCACCCTATCTACGCTTTTTGCTTTATCATCTGTCTGTTCGGTCCCTCTCCTCGAGGAGAGGGATGCATAGTTTCTGCGTTTAACCACTAACTTGCATAGGGAGAGGTTTTGGAAAGCAAGGCCTGTAATCATTTTAATGTTCATCCTGCTGTACGCTTGTCCCGATGAAAAATCGGGATCGCTACCATAAGGTTTAGATAACTTGGGTCTGTGTAAGAATTAGGGAGGCTTTCTTTACATCGCTAGCTAGGCCTCTTTGAGCTTACGTGTTCTTAAATGTCTTATATGGTTTTAAAAAAGGTTTTTGGAAAGCAAGGCCTGTCATCATTTTAATGTTCGTCCTGCTGTACGCTTGTCCCGATGAAAAATCGGGATCGCTACCATCAGGTTTAGATAACTTGGGTCTGTGTAAGAAATAGATGACTCTTTTTCAAAGGCATTAAATATTTTCAAAAAAAATAAAATCTACATAGGGGTAAATCTCTTGTGAGTTGTAATAGCTCTAAATTAACAAATAGAGATATTATGATTCCTGCATTAATTATTTGGCTCTGTAAGAAATATCTTGCTCCAAAAACCTACAAAACATTCTCGTCTAAAAGCTCAATCAATCCAAAAAGTGTTGCTTCGGTGCTCTTTCTTATCTGTTCATTTTCATCGGCTTTTGCGCAGCAAAGTAAATTTAACATCAAGCGCAATGGCGAAGTAATCGGTCAGCTATATTTTCAGCAAAAAGACGATGGCGATAATATTTATCTAAAAATAACTTCGAAAGTACAAGCCCGTTTTGTTTTCAAAATAGATGTTGAAACGGAAGATGTTGCCCATTTCAAAAATGGCAAACTGCTTACTTCAAACGTAAACAGGGTTGTAAATGGCAGCGCCAAAGAAGTTAAGAAAACAAACTTGATCAATAATGCCTATCAAATTAAAACCGGCAATAAAACCAGTACGCTCAACCAGCCAATCAGTTATAATATGATGCTTTTATATGCGAAAGAGCCTGTAAATATCCCGGAAATTTATTCCGATAACTTTCAATGTTTTATTCCCATTCAAAAAAATGGTGCACATCAGTATAGAATCAATCTTCCCGACGGTAACTATAACGATTACCATTTCGAAAACGGGATCTGTAAACTGGTGGTCGTAAATCATTCATTGTACACCATCCGGATGGAAAGGGTTTAATATGGAAGTAGTAGCAAATAAATACCTAAAGGTTTTGGTTACCGGAGCGTCGGGCTTTATCGGTCGAAAATTAAGTTTTGCCCTGGCAGAAATGGGTTTCGAGGTGATTGCACTTTGCCGAAATATAAAACATCCATTTTTGATTCAACATAGAAACATCCGGCTTGTAAAAGGTGATATTTTGGACCTTGTAAGTTTAGAACATGCAATGGAAGATTGTTACCAGGTTTACCATACCGCTGCCATGGCCAAAATGTGGTGTAAAAATGAGCAGGATTTTTACGATGTAAATGTAATCGGAACCAGAAATGTACTCAGTTGTGCTTTAAAACTGGGAGTCGGGCGGGTAGTGCATACTTCAACCTGTGGGGTATGGGGACCAACTTTAAATTTGCCGGTTTCGGAGAACGACCCCCGGGCGGTTGGTTTCCCGATCAGTTACGAACGCACAAAATACCTGGCCGAGCTGGAGGTAAGAGAATTTGTAAAAAAGGGACTGGAAGTGGTGATTGTAAATCCATCGAGGGTATACGGTGACGGACCAATTACCGATAGCAATACGGTGAGTAAAATGGTTACAGGCTACATTAACGGTACCTGGCATTTTATTCCAGGTGATGGAAAATCAATAGCCAATTATGCTTTTGTTGATGATGTGGTAGATGGGCATATCGCCGCTATGCAAAATGGAAGAAACGGCGAACGGTATATTTTAGGTGGAACTGATATCTCATTTAACGGCTTTTTCAATACTTTAAAGCAGCTAACAGGTAAACAGCGGATTTTATATAAAATCCCGGTTAACATTATTAAAGCTTATAGTTTGCTGGAGTCGATCAAAACAAGGCTGTTTAACCTTACGCCGTTTTTCCTGCCAGAATTTGCAGATAGGTTAAGGTGCAATCAGCAATACTCAAGCAACAAAGCCATTACCGAACTAAATTACAGGATTACGCCTTTTGCGGTGGGTTTGGGGAAAACCATTAATCACTTTAAATCTAATTAGATTAAGATTATTGTTCTCGTTTGCAACGAGGATGCAGGAGAATGTCGATTGTATCGACTTTTGATAACTCTATAATCCACATTGCAAATGTAGTCCTCAACCGTCCTCGTTACAAACGAGGACGATATTAAAAAGATATAAAATGAGACAGTTAACAGCACTAATTACAGGGGCAAGTGAGGGTTTGGGCAAATCTTTCGCCATTGAATCGGCCAAACGCAGTCTAGGGCTGGTATTGGTTTCGCTACCTAACAGTGGCTTAGAGCATTTGGCAAATTATCTTCGTGTAAATTTTAACAGCAAAGTTTTGTGCATTGAGCTCGATTTGACCAAAAACGATGCAGCAATCGAAATATTTGAAAAACTAAAGGAACGGAAAATTGAGGTCAACGTTTTGATTAATAACGCAGGTTTGGGAAACTGGAGTTGGTTTGAAGATAAAAATGTAGATTTTTACCGGACACAGATTGATCTTAACATTACGAATACCGTGCTGCTTACCCGTTTGTTTTTAAACCATATCGATAAAAACGCAGCAAGTTATATTTTAAACGTGGGGAGTTTAGGTGGTCACTTTATCGTTCCTAAAAAACAGGTTTATGGGGCAACTAAGTCGTTTATAGGTTATTTTACCCGTTGTTTACAGCTAGAGTTAAGCGGTACAAATGTGCATATTAGTTTACTCAGTCCTGGTGGCATTAACACCAAACCAGAATTATTGGTAATGAACAATGAACTTAAAGGTTTTGCCAAAGCGACTATTTTAGAAGCTGATTATGTAGCCAAAACAGCAATGGATGGTATGTTGAAAGGAAAAAAAGAAATTATACCGGGTTTTGCGAATCGCATTTTGGTGTTGCTGGATAAAATTATACCAGGCTTTTTAAAAGAAATTATAATTAGGCGTAAATTGAAATCGATTTTAGCAGCATAGCGTAAAATATTAACCACGGATAAAAAGGATAAACACAGATAAATTTTTTGTTTAAAACTGGTTGGTTTAAGTAAACTATTGGTCAGTCTGAGCGCGTAGTCGAAGACTGTTTGAATAATTATTAAATGGGGCAACCCGCATCTTTGTTTATCTGTGCGCATCTGTGGTAAAAACGAAAACATTATAACAAGCTTGGAAAGTAACGATACCCATCTTATCGGATTAATTAAAAGCGGTAATAAACAGGCTTTCGACGAAGTGTTTTTAAAACATTTCAAAAGTCTGCATGCATACGCTTTTACCATAATCAGAGAAAAAGATGATGCTGAAGAGATTGTTCAAAATGTTTTTGTGCGCATCTGGACAAAAAGGGATCAGCTTAAAGAAGATGGTTTTTTAAAATCTTTTCTTTACCGATCAGTACATAACGAAAGTTTAAACTACCTCAAACATCAAAAAGTGAGGTCAAATTTTAACATCCATTATGCCGATACGGTGAAAAACGATACAGGTAACTTAAATACAGAGATTATGGCAACAGAACTGGAAAAAAATATCCATTCGGCGATAAACGAACTACCTGAGAAGTGCCGGAATGTATTTCAGTTGAGCAGGTTCGACCAGATGAAATATCAGGAAATTGCCGACGCACTAAATATTTCGATCAAAACGGTAGAAAACCAGATGGGGAAAGCTTTAAAAATTTTACGCCTTAAGGTGGTCGATTTCCTGATCCTCGTTTTTATATTATTGAAATAAGCTTATGGATAAAAACTATACAAATATTAACGATGATTTGCTGGCAAAATACCTGCTTGGAGAGGCTAATATGCCCGAATGCGAGCAGGTTGAAGCCTGGGCATCATCCAATCCGGATCACCATAAACAGCTGGAGGATTTCAGGACGATACTGGAGAAAAGCAAACTTCAGATCGACCACTCTATAGACGAGCACCAGGCTTTGGAGCGGTTAAACATCCGTTTGCAGCGCGAGAAAAAATCAATTAATTATCCATTCGTTTTACGTTGGGTGGCGGTTGTTGCCATCATTTTTAGTGCGGGTTTATTCTTTTACAACAATTTAGTCGGCAATAAATTAAGCGTGAGCAGTGGCTTAAATACACTAACCCAGCTTTTGCCTGATGGTTCTACCGCGATACTGAATAAACAGTCTTCTATATCCTTTATCGGTGGTTTTTTTAATAAAACCCGGGCTGTAAAATTAAAAGGGGAAGCATTTTTTAAAGTGAGTGCCGATAAATCGAAACCTTTTATCATCAGCATTAACGATGTTCAGGTAACTGTTGTAGGAACGGCATTTAATGTAAAAGGCGATGAAAAAGGAACCATCGTAATTGTAGAAAGTGGTATAGTTAAGGTGAATAACCAAAAAGATAGTGTGCGTTTAACTGCCGGGGAAAAAGTAGAAATTAACCAAAGTCAGGTGCATTTTACCAAAGGTGAAAATCAGGGCAAATTGTACAATTACTATTATACAAATGAGTTGGTTTGCGATGGAACACCGCTGGCTGACCTGGTTGCTGTACTCAATGAAAAATTTAAAAGCAATATCGTAATCGTGGATCCATCTTTAAAGGCACTCCCGATCAGTACTACTTTTAAAAACGAATCGCTTAAAGAAATCCTGAATGTAATAGCCGAAACTTTTAAAATAAAAGTGGAGTATGGGCAGAATGTGATTAAACTTAAATAATACCTATGCGTGCGCTCAAAATTACCGCTATTTTTTTCCTCATTTCCTGTTCTCTGGTAAAAGCACAATCTACTTTATCCAGAAATATTTCTCTCAATATAGAACGGCAGAAATTAAGTTTGGTTCTGGCTGCAATTGAAGAGAAAGGTGGCTTCAGATTTTCTTATAACAGCAATATATTGCCGCTTGATAGTTTGGTGAGTATTCACGAAAATAACCTGAACATTGCTGAGGCCCTGGATAAATTACTAAGCCATCGGTTCGAATACCGCCAATCGGGTAATTTTGTGATCATCAGGTATGCTCCGCTCGAACTGGTTCTACTGGTCAACGAATCAATTGGTAATCCAGAACTTTACACCATTTCCGGACAAGTGGTGGATAAACAGACCAATAAACCGATCCAGGATGCCAGTATTTATGAAAAAACCTTGCTGGTTTCCGAAATATCCGATGGGAATGGTTACTTCTCAATACGTTTGAAAAACATTACACAACCCATATCGCTCACCGTGAGCAAAGAAAATTACAAATCTATCATTACCCATTTTTTGGCCGAGGTAAACATAACCAATAAAAAGGAAAGCCCGACTGAGCGATTTATCAGTGAAAATTTGGATATTGTAGAAAATACCTGGCTGGGCAATGCCTTGGTTACAGCGCAACAAAAAATCCAGTCGATTAATATCGGTGGTTTTATTTCTAAAGCGCCTTTCCAGTTTTCACTGATTCCAAAATTAAACTCTCATGGCTCACTAAGCGGACAGGTGGTGAACAAATTTTCACTTAATGTAATCGGCGCTTATAGTGCGGGCGTAGATGGTGCGGAAATTGGTTTTGGCTTCAACATTGATAAAAGTGATGTCCAGTATTTTCAGTTTGCAGGAGGTTTTAATCTAGTTGGAGGAAATGTTCGTGGAATTCAAATTGCAGGTTTTTTTAATCACGTAAATGGTAATGTAAATGCCATGCAGATTGCGTTAGCTCACAACGATGTTAGTAAGGATTTTGAAGGCTTACAAATAGGAGGTATATATAATAACGTTAAAAACAATTTTAAGGGGGCACAATTTTCTGTTGGCCTTAATACAATCGGCAGAACCTTAAAAGGCTGGCAAACAGGAGCATTTAATGTGGTTGGTCAAGATACTAAAGGAGTTCAGATTGGAGTTGGTGGGAACATCGTAAAAGGCAGAACCAGCGGAATACAGATTGGTGGAATTGCTAATATCGACCAGGAAACAAGTGGATTAAATCTTGCTGTACTCGCCAATTTTACTTCAAAAACTGCCAGTGGACTGCAGGTTGGGTCAATTAATTATGCGAATAATTTGAAAGGTGTTCAATTAGGAGTATTAAATGTTTCGAATAAAAATGATGGTTATTCCATCGGTTTGATAAATGTAGCTTTAAAAGGCTATCATAAATTTAGCTTTGTTACGAATGAAAGCACTAATTATAATGTGGCTTATAAAGCTGGAAGTAAACGTTTATATAATATGCTGATGTTCGGCACAAACAAAAAGTCAGCAGATAAAATATATACCGGCGGACTAGGCTTTGGAAAGGAAATGAAACTGTTTCGTAGTGTTTCATTAAACCCTGAAATCAGCAGTCAATATGTATATCAGGGCAGTTGGGATTACCTGAACCTATTAAATAAATTTGAACTGCCGATAAACATCAGGTTAAATAAATGGCTGGCCATTCAGGGTGGTCCATCGGTTAATGTGTATTACACCAGGCAAAACACTAAAATCGGAGAATTTGGCCTTTTACAGGAAAAACATCGGGATTTTACCTTTAAGGATTCGAGATATACTGGTTGGATAGGTTGGAATGTTGGAATTGTGATTTTATAAAATGAGGCTGTCTCAAAAGTCTCTTTTTCAAAAGTTTGTGCAAAATTAAAATTTGTCTCAAATCTTTAATAAGACCAAAAAGGGCAATTTTCTAAATTGAAAATTGCCCTTTTTACATTCGAGTCTGACCATTTTTGGTATTCTGCCAAATTAAATTCCGAGAAGGCTGTCTTGTTTTTATTTTTTGAGACAGCCTCATAATAATATCGTGTTAATTTAGGCTCCCAAAAATCCAGTCTCCAAACGCCCAACTCCTAACTGATCTTAATGGTCAAACTCACCAGCATTTTTCGCCGATTCCTCATCAGAAACTACTTTTCTTACTTTCTTTTTGTCTAACCATAAAACCAGTGCAGGCAATAACGTTAAATTGAAAATTAAAGCCACCAATAAAGTTATTGATAAAAGTAAACCCAGTACTACTGTACCTCCGAAGGTAGAAGCTGTGAAAATCCCAAAACCAAAGAATAAAATTAGGGCGATGTGCGTCATACTTACACCGGTTTCAGTAATGGTATCCGTAATTACTTTGGGTACACTGAAATTGGTTAAATTTAATTCCTGCTGATAACGTGTAAGGAAATAAATCGTCTGATCGGATGCCAGACCAAAGGCAATGGTGAAAATTAAAATGGTTGATGGTTTTAACGAAATGCCGAAATAGCCCATAATTCCTGCCGTAATAATTAAAGGAACAATGTTCGGAAGCAGGGAAATAAACATAATCCCCAAGCTCTTAAACTGCGCCAACCTTAAAAGCGATATTAATACAATGGCAAGTGCAATACTCTCCACCAAATGCCTTAACATGTAATCTGTTCCTTTCGAAAATATGATACTTGATCCGGTCAATTCTACATCAAATTTGGATGGAGGCAAAATGCTGTCAATACGCGGTTTTAGCTCAGCCATAATCGCATCCAACCGTTTCGAGCCCACATCAGCCATCTGGAAGCTGATCCTGGTGCTTTGATTCCCTTTGCTGATAAAGTTCGTCAACAGACTTGCATTTCCTTTTCCGCCGTTGGCGATGTACGCTAAAATAAAATTCTTTTCTAAGTTATCCGGTAAACGGAAAAAAGTTGAATCGTTATTGTAAAAAGCCTGAGTAGCATATTTCAATCCCATATTTACAGAAATGGAGCGAGAAAATTCAGGATAAGCCGAAATCATTTTTTCCAGTTTTTCCATTCTTTTCAGGTTGGTTAAATTGAAAACGCCGTTCTTTTTCTTGGTATCCACACTTACCTCTAAAGGTAAAATTCCCTCAAAATTTTTCTCAAAAAATTTAAGATCGGTTAAAATTTCAGAGTTTTTCGGAAGATCATCAACCACATATCCGTTAACGTTGATTTTCATTACTCCGATAAAAGCAATAATCGATATAATAATCGTTCCGATACAAATCAAGCCACTTTTATGCTGAACAAGGGTATCGGTTTTAACCAATAATTTATGCAGAAAACCTTCATCAATATGGGTTTGTGGTTTAAGTTTTGGTGCGGGTAAATAGCTGAAGATAATCGGGATTAAACATAAACACATTAACCAGGTAACCATCACATTGATAGAGGCCACACTACCAAACTGCATCAATAGCTCACTTCCGGTAAAATAAAGCACACCAAAACCAATGGCTGCGGTAATGTTTGCAATTAGAGTGGTAATGGCAATCCTTTCAATGGTAATGCTTAGCGCTTTCTGTTTGTCACCATGTTTGCGAAGTTCATTCTGGTATTTGTTCAGCAATAAAATACTGTTTGGAATACCAATAATTACAATCAGTGGTGGAATTAATCCTGTTAAAATAGTCAGTTCGAATCCGAATAATACCAAAGTACCGATGCTCCAGATTACGCCCATTACCACCACTAAAATAGGGAAGAATACGGCATAGAACTTTTTAAAGAAAAACAATAAGATCAGGGCCGAAACCAGGATCGATAAGCCCAGAAACAATACGAATTCGTTACTCACCAATTTACTTACTGCCGTACGGATATATGGCAAACCGGAAATATGCACCTTAATTTTGGTAGAAGCCTGGAAAGCTTTTGCCTTTGCCTCAATTTCTTTTAAAATAGGATTACGTTCGGCAGTATTTAAGATTTTGGTATCGAAAGTAATGGCCATTAAAGTAGCATTCTGACGGTTGTAAACCAGCCCTTCGAAAAACGGGTTGCTATAAATGGTATTCCTGATCGAATCCATTTCGGTGTCAGTTTTAACCAAACCGCCAGGAAGCGGTTTTAAAACAAATTTTTGATTTACAGTATCTTTTTCGAGTTGAAAAATGCGTCCTGAAGATAAGACCTGTTTAATACCCTTTAATTTCTGAATATCATTAGAAAGCTGAACCCATTGGTTGTATACTTCTTTTTTAAAAATATCGGGCGATTGTATCCCCACCACCATTACACTCCCATCTTCACCAAAAGTCTTTTTAAAAGCATTGTATTTTACAAATGCGCTATCGGTAACTGGCAGGATTTTGCTTCCGGTATAGGAGAGTTTTACATTTTTGGCCTGATAAGCCATGAAAATTGTTCCTAACACGAAAAATACGATGATTGCGATACGATTCTGAAGAATAAATCTCGATAGCTTAACCCACATGTGCAGCTTAGTTTTAATAATATTAAAGGCAAAACTAATCTTATTTGTAAAACCTGATTACTTTTCGCACAATTAAATTTGCACAAATAACATACTTTTGAAAAAATTGTTTTAACCGGATGTTGCACAAAGTTAGAGGCATTGTTTTAAAGACTACAAATTATAGCGAAAGCAGTGTGGTAGTACAGGTGCTTACCGATAAATTCGGCATGCAATCTTACCTGATCAATGGGGTTAAAAAACCAAAGGCCAGGATTAAAATGAACATGTTGCAGTCGCTACATTTGTTGGATATGGTGGTTTATCATAAAACAAATACCAATATTCAACGGATATCGGAAGTTCGGCAAACGCCTGTTTTTAAAAGTATCCCTTATGATATGATTAAAACCAGCATCGTTATTTTTTTAAATGAGGTGCTGTATAAAAGTATCCGACAGCAATCGGCTGATGAAAGTTTATTCGATTACATTTTCAATTCAATAGCCTGGTTTGACGAAGTGGAAGAGATAAACCCAAATTTTCATTTATCCTTTTTATTAAAACTTACGAGGTTTTTAGGCTTTTCTCCTAACGGAAAAAGAAGGAACGATCAGATTTACTTTGATCTCCAGGAAGGGGAATTTACTTCACGGTTGCCGGTTCACTCCAATTATCTTCAATTAGATGATGCGACAGGTTTTATTTCGTTATTTGATTCACCGCTCGAAAAAATTTCTGAAATAAAGTTAAGCAATACCCAGCGGCGCTTTTTGTTAGATAAGATATTGGTTTTCTATACCTTACATACAGCCTCTTTTGGGGTGGTGCAATCGCATAAAATCCTCGAAATTTTATTAAGTTGAAAAAAAAGAAAAAAAGATTTGCAGAACAGTTTTATAGCGCTATATTTGCATTCCCAAACGGAGGATGGGGCATTAAAGTTTGACAAAATTATCAAAGGGAAATTAGCTCAGCTGGTTCAGAGCACCTCGTTTACACCGAGGGGGTCGGGGGTTCGAACCCCTCATTTCCCACTAAGCCTTTCAGTATTCTGGAAGGCTTTTTTATCAAACTTTGACATGCACCTGAAAAGGGAAATTAGCTCAGCTGGTTCAGAGCACCTCGTTTACACCGAGGGGGTCGGGGGTTCGAACCCCTCATTTCCCACCATTTAAAGCCTTTCAATTTATTGAGAGGCTTTTTTGCTATTAGTGAAATTAACTCATCTGTTTAGGGATCACCTTTATGCCGAGGGTCGTCCCGATTGGAATCGGGATCATTTCCCACCATTTAAAGCCTTTCAATTTATTGAGAGGCTTTTTTGCTATTAGTGAAGTTAACTCATCTGGTTTAGGGATCACCTTTATGCCGAGGGTCGTCCCGATTGGAATCGGGATCATTTCCCACCATTTAAAGCCTTTCAATTTATTGAGAGGCTTTTTTGCTATTAGTGAAGTTAACTCATCTGGTTTAGGGATCACCTTTATGCCGAGGGTCGTCCCGATTGGAATCGGGATCATTTCCCACCATTTAAAGCCTTTCAATTTATTGAGAGGCTTTTTTGCTATTAGTGAAATTAACTCATCTGGTTTAGGGATCACCTTTATGCCGAGGGTCGTCCCGATTGGAATCGGGATCATTTCCCACCATTTAAAGCCTTTCAATTTATTGAGAGGCTTTTTTGCTATTAGTGAAATTAACTCATCTGGTTTAGGGATCACCTTTATGCCGAGGGTCGTCCCGATTGGAATCGGGATCATTTCCCACCATTTAAAGCCTTTCAATTTATTGAGAGGCTTTTTTGCTATTAGTGAAATTAACTCATCTGGTTTAGGGATCACCTTTATGCCGAGGGTCGTCCCGATTGGAATCGGGATCATTTCCCACCATTTAAAGCCTTTCAATTTATTGAGAGGCTTTTTTGCTATTAGTGAAATTAACTCATCTGGTTTAGGGATCACCTTTATGCCGAGGGTCGTCCCGATTGGAATCGGGATCATTTCCCACCATTTAAAGCCTTTCAATTTATTGAGAGGCTTTTTTGCTATTAGTGAAATTAACTCATCTGGTTTAGGGATCACCTTTATGCCGAGGGTCGTCCCGATTGGAATCGGGATCATTTCCCACCATTTAAAGCCTTTCAATTTATTGAGAGGCTTTTTTGCTATTAGTGAAGTTAACTCATCTGGTTTAGGGATCACCTTTATGCAAAGGGTCGTCCCGATTGGAATCGGGATCATTTCCCACCGAAGCCTTTCATGAAACTGGAAGGCTTTTTTGTGCTGTCATTCTGAACGCAGTGAAGAATCTTTCATCTAAATTAAAAGTTATCTTGACTTGGAGTATATCTCAAAGGATTAGATTAACATAAACTATGATAGTTTATTTCGTAAAGATCCTTCGCTGCGCTACCATAGACAGAATCCATTAACACGGCCGTCATTCCCGCGCAGGCTGGAATCTCAAAGCGCTTGCATTACGATTCCCAATCGAGTTGGGAATGACGATCTCGCGCAGCCTACCATTTTGCCAAAAAGATCTGTCTTTTATATTGATTTTTATACCATAAATTACCCCTCAGGATGACAAAGATAGTAGAGTAATTATTTAGGTTCCCATAACTCAATCTTATTACCTTCTGCATCCATAATATGAACAAACTTTCCATAGTCATAAGTGGCAATTTCATCGAGTATCGTTACACCATTTTCTTTTAGTTTTTCTAATAGCGCTTCAAGGTTTTGAACGCGGTAATTAATCATAAATTCCTTTTTTGAAGGCGAAAAGTATTCATCCCCTTTTTTAAATGGACTCCATTGAAGTGATTCCACCTCGTCAGGATTGTTGATATTCCGGGAATCAAAACTTACAGCACCCCATGCATTGATTTCGACTCCTAAATTTTTAGCATACCAGTCTTTAGTTTCCTTCGGATGATCCGAGAAAAAGAAAATACCACCAATTCCTGTCACCTTTGGTATGGTATCGGTACCTGAAGTTGAGTTTTTTGAATCTTCCATTGTAATCATTTTTTGAATTATAAATTTAAGAACTAATGTGATAGATTATTAAAATTGTTTTCTTTTTGGTTTTAAGATTGCATAACTGCTTTGCAATTATTTTAATCTTCATAATTATTTACCTTATTCAATTATATATCCGAAATTGCCTGACGAAAAACAGCGGTAAATGCTCGGTAAAATAATCAGGTTTATTTTCTTTGGAAACTACTTTGTAGGAATTTTGGCAGTAGCCCTTACCCTCGAAGCCACCCTGCAATTAAGGCTGCCTTTTAACTCCCTCAATTATTACCTGTTATTATTTGTGGCACCAACCATTTATTATACCTACGCCTATAATAAAGTTTCTACTGCACCATCCACCACCAATCTCCGTAATCAATGGTATTTCAAGCATAGGAAATTTATCAACTGGAGTCAGGCGGTGCTTTTTATTTCTTGCATGCTGTTGGCTATTAATCTGCTGTACCAAAACTTTCAGCATATTCTGGCACTTCCGCTCAGTTATTGGGTGGCTATAGTAATTGTCATTGTTGCAGCAGGTTTGTACTACGGTTTATTGCCTAAATCTTTCTTGAAATTCAATCTGCGCAATACCGGGTGGTTTAAAGCCTTCGTTATTGGTTTTGTTTGGGCCTGTTGTGCCAATGTGCTGCCATTAATTATGCTTAAAATTGAAACAGGGGTAGGCTATCATGATTCCGTGCTGTGGACCTGGCTGTTTATTAAAAACTGGATGTTCTGTACTGTAAACGCAATCATTTTCGATATTAAAGATTACCCTACAGATGCGAATAAACACTTGCGCACTTTTGTGGTGCGTTATGGTTTGCGTAGAACCATTTTTAATATTTTGATTCCGCTGTTAATTATCGGTTTAATTTCGCTGGGCATATTCGCCAGTTACAAAGGCTTCGGGATACCGCAGGTTTTATTTAATGTTCTGCCGTTTATATTAACCATTTACGTGGCCTATTCTATGCACAGGAGAAAAAATATCCTCTATTATCTGATGGTAATTGATGGATTGATTTTGTTTAAGGCAATATGTGGGATGATAGGAATGCAGTTTGTGCATTAAGCTGAAAAGACAAAAGAGTAAAGACCAAAGTGTATATTACACTTGAGAGGTATGTCTTTATACTTGATACTCAATACTCAATACCTGATACTGAATACTTAACACCTGATACCATGAACAATAACTACGATAAAATAGCCAATCATTACGATACCTTAAGTCGATTGGTATTTTTTAAATCGCAGGTTAATGCACAGGTCAATCAACTTCAGTATATTCCAAAAGATAGTTCCGTTTTAATTGTGGGTGGTGGCACAGGATCGATTTTGGAAGAAATTACCAAAATATATCCCAATGGACTAAAAATTGTTTATGTAGAAATATCAGCTAAAATGATTGCACTTTCTCAAAAACGGGACTTTAAAAATAACCAGGTCGAATTTGTGAATCTGGGCATTGAGGATTTTAGCACAGATACCGTATTTGATGTGGTTTTAACACCATTTCTTTTCGATAATTTTGCTGAGCAACGTGCCGCAAAAGTATTTAACCTTTTAAATGCATCACTAAAAAAAGATGGTCTATGGTTTTTAGTCGATTTTTCGCTAAACAAAAATAATGGGAACTGGTGGAAATGGCTGTTGCTCAAATCGATGTACAGCTTTTTTAAATTACTGGGAATTGTAGAGGCCAATCACCTGATCGACATGAATCCTTACTTTCTGAATGCAGATTATCAGGTTTTAGAACTTCGTTTGTATTATGGAAACTTCATTAAGGCGGTAATTTTCAAAAAATAAAATGACATTCAATTAATGCATCAATGTTGCGTTTGTTATTTGAATTCAGATCTTTGTATCAAATGATAAGGATATGGATTTTGATGTAATTATAATTGGAGGTAGCTATGCTGGTTTATCTGCCGCATTAACTTTAGGCCGTTCAACCCGGAATGTTTTGATAATCGATGCCGGCAAACCCTGTAACAGGCAAACCCCTCATTCGCATAATTTTTTAACGCATGATGGCGACCGGCCAGCCGAAATTTCCAAGGCAGCAAAAGCTGAAGTGTTAAAATATTCAACGGTTAAATTTTTAAATGCAAAAGCCGATTCGGCCAAACCAATAGCGGGTGGATTTCGTGTTGGCATAGGAGATGGACAGCATTTTACTTCCCGCAAATTATTATTGGCCACAGGTTTAAAAGATACGCTGCCCGGTATTAAAGGATTGGCCGCATGTTGGGCCATTTCTGCAATACATTGCCCTTACTGCCATGGATATGAAGTGAAAAATGAAAAAATAGCTTTGTTAATGAACTGTGATCATGCCTTCGATATGGTCAAAAACATCCACCTTTGGAATAAAGATTTAAGCATTTTAACCAATGGAAAATCAGAATTAAATGTAGAACAGGCCGAAAAGCTGAAATCTAAATCGATTGCCATTTTAGAAGAGGAGATTGTTGAACTGGAACACCAAAATGGTCAGCTCGAAAACATTGTTTTTAAAAACGGAGAAAAGATAGCCTTTAAAGCAATTTACGTTAAACCTGAAATAGAGCAGCATGTAAATTTTAGTGAACAGCTCGGATTCGAATTAACAGATCTGAAAACAATAAAAGTAAATGAGCAGCAACAAACTACTGCAATGGGCGTTTATGCCGCAGGAGATTGCGCAACCTTGTTCAGGTCATTGCCTATCGTTACAGCCGCTGGAACCATGGCTGCAGTGATGATCAATAAAGAGTTAATTTCTGAAGATTTTTGATCAATCATCGGGAATTAAAATAAGATGGCACCAATAACAGTGAGAATAAACATTGCTGCCATTACAATTCTGTCAGCCGTGATCCACTGGTCTCTTGTAAGTGGTGCTGCCACTTTTTTTACTGTTTCAGCTTTATGCCTCGAAAGTCTGAAAACTGATGTGTCTAATTTAATAATCATGGGATAGTGTTTAAATAGGGTCGATTTTGTTAAGGCAAATCCCAAGCCAAAAATTTAGAAAAATGTTAAATTGTGGATAACTTATATTTTTTCTTAATTAATTGATATTTATGCGGTTGTAAATACAGCGTATGATTGAAAAAGGGCAATCGGGCTGTATGGAAAATCCAACAACCCGATTGCCCAATGTGTATAGCAATGTTTTATTATCGCTTTTCAGCCTGTTTTTCTACAGTGTTTAATTTACTGTTCTTTTTACCATAGCCAAAGTAAATGGCTAATCCGATCGCCAGCCAAACCGCAAGCCTTAACCAGGTTTCCCAAGGTAAAAATACCACCATCGCAATACAGGTTAAAATGCCTAAAACCGGGATTAATGGCACTAAAGGGACCCTAAATGGGCGTTTAGCTTCAGGGTTTGTTTTTCTTAAAATCAGGATACCTACACAAACCATTAAAAAGGCCAGTAAGGTGCCGATACTGGTCATTTCGCCTACCACATTCATGGGCACAAATGCAGCGAATAAACCGATAAATAAACAAAGGATAATGTTCGATTTATATGGTGTTTTAAATTTTGCATGTACATCAGAGAACATTTTTGGTAATAATCCATCTTTACTGATGGAATAGAACATCCGCGATTGTGCCATTAAATCGATCAGGATCACTGAAGTATAGCCAATCAGGATAGCTAAAATAATGGCCTGACTTAACCAGGCGTAGGGTGTTTTTTCTATGGCTATGGCTACCGGTGCACCGCTATTGGCAAATTCTTTGTAATTGGCCAGGCCTGTCATTACGTGACCGAACAATCCAAATAAAACCGTACAAACCACCAATGAACCAATAATACCGATCGGTAAATCCCTCGCTGGGTTTTTGGTTTCCTGTGCTGAGGCGGCAACGGCATCAAAACCGATAAACACAAAAAATACCAGTCCTGCGCCGCGCAATACACCACTCCATCCAAACTGACCAAATGTCCCTGTATTTTCGGGGATATAAGGATGATAATTTGCCGGATCGATATACTGCCAGCCTAAAGCAATAAAAACCAACACTACGCCCACTTTAAGAAATACAATAATTCCATTTACAATGGCCGAGCCTTTTGTGCCGCGGATGAGTATAGCCGTCATCAATACCACAACCAATGCTGCGGGGATGTTAATAATGCCGTGAACAGCAGAACCATCTGCCAGTTTCGCGGTTTCGAAAGGGGATAGAGTTAATTGCGGGGGAAGATAAATGTGTAGGCTGGCCAAAAACCGGGTTAAATACTGCGACCAGCTAATGGCTACTGTAGCGCAACCTACAGAGTATTCCAATACCAGATCCCAGCCGATAATCCAGGCGAAAAGCTCGCCCATAGTGGCATAAGAATAGGTATAGGCACTGCCTGCAACGGGAATCATGGAGGCAAATTCTGCATAACAAAGTGCCGCAAAACCGCACCCTAAAGCGGCAATTACAAATGATAGGGTTACTGCAGGGCCGGAATGATTGGCTGCTGCCAAACCCGTAATGGAAAATAAACCGGCGCCAAGTGTCAGGCCAACACCAATTAAAATCAGGTTGATGGGGCCTAAGGTTCTTTTAAGCGTTCCTTCGCCGCTTTCGTTTGCCTCGGCAACAATGCTGGCAATAGATTTCTTCATGAAAATAAGTTAAGACTTTGCAAAATTATTAAAATATATTAAATCTATCGTATTTATGTGTTTAATCCCTATGGCCAACTTCCGCAGTCTGCAATGGGCTTTTGTGATAGCAGACTTCGGAAGTTTAAAGGGCTTTGGAGAAATCTGTTTAATTATTTTTGAAAATTTGCGTGCTGCTTTTCATAGGGGCCTGCAGTCCCGCCATCGCTTGTAGTCCTCGTTACGCCTTGCTTCACTGTGGGCTACCCGCTCTGTCGGGTTTATTTACAAAGGACCGTTATGGAATTATTCCAAAACCATAAATAGTAATACCAGCCCCCTCCAATCTAAACCTGATAGAACCAAATAGCTCCCGGTTTTACCGAATATTTTATATTTAAAAAGGTATCTAAATCGGGACTATAGGTGATAGCAGGACTGCAGGAAGCTAAGCATTACAAGGCCTTGCTTTTCTAAAAAAACATCAAAATTTTTACCTTTTAAAGAATTATTTCTAAAAAACAGAATTTAATTTAAAATTATATTATTGATAATCAATGATTTAATAATTTACTTTGATTTATTTTAGTACTATGTATTGCATGGTAGTATATAAAACATATATCTTTGTTATATGATAGCAGAAAATACGCAAACGCAAATGCGGAAAGGAATTCTGGAATACTGTGTTTTATCAATCATCTCTCGGGGCGAAATTTATGCTTCGGATATTATTGCCGAATTGAGGTCGGCAAAACTGTTGGTGGTTGAGGGTACATTATATCCACTATTAACCAGGCTTAAAAACAATGGTTTGTTAAGCTACAACTGGGTAGAATCTACCTCGGGCCCACCGCGTAAATATTATACCTTAACCGAAGATGGTCGGGGCATTTTATCACAATTAGATCAAACCTGGCAGGAGCTGGCTTATGCTGTAGGTATTTCACAAAAAGGAGCCAATTCATAATTAGTAAAAAAGGAAATGGAAAAGACTATCATTATCAATATAGGAAACACAATTATTCACATTGAGGAAAGTGCCTACGAACGCTTAAAGGCCTACCTGAATGAAGTAAAACAATATTTTGCCAATCATGCAGATGACCTTGAAATTGTAACGGATATTGAAAACCGGATTGCGGAACTGTTGACCGAGCAATTGGAAGAGCAGAAAAAACAGGTGGTAGATTCGGCCAATGTAAATTCGGTAATTGGACAGATGGGCAGGGTACAGGATTTTGATACGACGGAAGAAAGTGAAGAGCAACCGGTGATTAACAATGCCTATCAATACCAGTATACGGAGAAAAAACTGTACCGGGATATGGATGACCGTGTTGTGGCAGGTGTTTGTGCAGGTATAGCGCATTATGTAAATGCCGATCCAAAATGGATCAGGTTGGCTACATTGCTGATCAGTTTTGTTGGTGGATTTGGCGTATTGGTATATGCCCTGCTTTGGATCATTATGCCGAAAGCAAAATCAAGGGTAGAAAAAATGGAGATGAAAGGCGAACCCGCAAACCTTCAGGGTTTCCAAAAAAATCTGGATGAAGAATTACAGGCGGTTAAGGAACGTTTAAATGAAGTAAATAAACATGCTCAGCCTATATTCGGACGGATAGGCATTTTTATCGGTGAATTTTTCGAGTGGCTTGGGCGTTTTATATCGGGCACGGGAAAAGTGATTTTTAAAGTGATAGCAGGTTTTATCGTAGTGCTCGGGATATTCTTTTTACTGGCCTTGATTATCGGCATAGCCGCTTTCCAGGGATTTTGGGATGCCAGTATTTACGAATATTTTCCCTTCTCGATTGTTAATGAAGGCAATAGGGGCATCATTGTATTCGGTGCATTTATTGTATGTTTTGTGCCGGTTTTAGCTTTGGTGTTATTCTCGATCAGGGTTGCTTTTAACAAACAGGCCATCAATAAAACATTTTCTTTCGCACTGTTGATTATCTGGCTGGCAGGTGTGGCGGTAACTGGTTATCAGGCGGCCAAGATTTCATCAGAATTTAAACAACATGCAGAGTTAACACAAACCACTGACCTGAAAGCGTATCCGGTTTATACCATCAATATCGATAAAAGTAAATATTTCAGTAAAGAAGATAGTGTGGCTTACCACATTGATGCGAACAACCGCCACCAGATTGTAGTTGATGATTTTGAGGACGGGCCATTTGTTTCTCCGAACCATATCCGTATTGATATTAATAAAAGCGAAACCGGTACTAGCCGTTTAACACAGAAGTACGAATCGCAGGGCAAAACCTTCCAAAGTGCATTGCAAAATGCGCAGAACATTAGTTACAATTATGTAGTGAAAGATTCTGAACTGATTTTTAGTCCGCGGTTTCAATTGAGAAAGGGTACCATCTGGAGAAACCAGGAAGTAAGGTTAAATCTTGAAATTCCGGTGGGAACCAGATTAATTTTAAAGCAGGATGCTTACCGTTACGTTAATAATTACTGGACGTGGGAATGTAACGACAGCGAAAATGATCATAACGATTCCAGTACATGGATTATGACCGATGATGGTTTGAAATGTGTTGCCAAATTAAAAGAAGAAGCTTTAAAAAAACAAAAGCTAAAAGAAGAACTATACGATTTAGAATTGTTGCAAAAGAATAAACTTACGGATACCATTTATCAGGATTCTGTATCAAACCGGATTAAGGAAGTTAAAGAAGAATTGGGGATTGAACCTGAACAATAACAGCATTATTTCAAAATAGCCTGTCTTTTCAAACGTCAAATAGGTCGTTATTTCAAGCGGCGTGTAACGGAGTCGAGAAATCTATCGGGATAGATCTCTCCATTCCACTACGTTCCAGTCGAGATGACGATCGGACGCGGACAAGATGACGATCTTACCTAAAAAGAAGAAACCATGAAAACATTATTTACACTAATTGCATGCCTGATGGTGTGTGGGGCTTCTTTTGCCCAAAAATTAAATAAACTGACGGGGAAAATCGTCGATGAAAAGACTGTCCCGGTGTCGTTTGCCATTGTCCGGGTGCTGAATTATCCGGATACCACTGTCGCCAAAAGTGTATCCACCAATATAGACGGTGAGTTTAACATCGACCAGTTAAAAAGTGGCGATTATATACTTTCGGTTTCGATCGTCGGTTTTAAAAGCAAAAAGACCGACCGTTTTTCGCTTAACGGAGATTTAAAATTACCTGTTATCAGCATCGAAAGCTTAACCAAACAATTGAAAGAAGTGAGCGTACAAGGTAGAAAACCTTTTGTTGAGCACCAGATTGATAAAACCGTGCTGAATGTGGAAAACAGTATTGTTTCGTCAGGCAGTACTGCACTCGAAATTTTAGAAAAAGCGCCGGGTGTACAGATTGACAGGCAAAATGAACGGGTTTTATTGAACAATAAATCAGGTGTAACGGTAATGATTGATGGAAAGAACAATTTTTTATCAGCTGCTGATTTAACTATTTATCTGAATAACTTAAGCAGTAGCCAGATTGCAACCATTGAAATTATTACCAATCCATCAGCCAAATACGATGCGGCGGGTAATTCGGGTATTATTAATATTAAACTGAAAAAAAATAAGGCATTTGGTACAAATGGAAGCATTTCATCAACCTATCGTAATGCAATAAGGGCTAATCTGCCTACCAATATTTACGGATCGGAGCTTAACTTCAATTTAAATCACCGCGTAGAAAAGTGGAATTTTTACACCAATGCAAATGTCTCTAAAAACAACAATTTTTCTAATTTATTTTTAGACAGGAATACCAATTCCAATGGTTTGCAAAGTGCATTTAATCAAAACTTTCAAAAAATATATACCGGATCGCGCCTGGCTGCAAAAGTGGGTGCAGATTATTATGCCAGTGAAAAAACTACGATCGGGATTATGCTGGATGGCAGCAGCAGTACGCGGAAACTGGATAATTTCTCTCAAACATTTATAAATGAAACTCAGGCTGGTTTAGTAAGCAACAATTCATTGATCCAGTATTCTGATGCCAATACGCCAAACAAAAATTATAGCATAAATTTTAATATCAGACACGATTTTAAAAAGGAAGGTGCGAGTTTAAATTTCGATGCTGATTTCTCTGGTTTTGATTATTCGGGACTGGAAAATTTTAACACCAATTTTTTCGACGAAAAAGGGGTGGTTTACAACAATACCATCATTAAAAATGATAGTAAAACAGCGATTGATATTTATGCGGCAAAAACCGATTTTACCTGGCCATTATCAAAAACTACCAAGCTGGAAACCGGCCTGAAAAGTACTTATGTTAAAACCAATAACGATTTTCTGTCGTCGGCATTTCTCAATAACGAATGGCAGAATATTGTAGGGCAGAGCAATAACTTTATTTATAAGGAAAACGTAAACGCCGCTTATGCGAATTTTTCAAAGGATTTGGGCAAGTGGCAAGTTCAGGCAGGTTTACGGGCAGAGTACACTCAATCTACGGGTACATCGGTAACCAATAATACTGTGGCAAAACAGCATTATTTATCGTTGTTCCCAACGATTTTTGTTAGTCAGAAAATTTCGGAGAGCAGTAATTTGCGTTATTCGTATGGCAGGCGGATAGATCGCCCCAATTACCAGCAGTTAAATCCATTTAATTTTTACATGGATCCTTACACGATACAACAAGGCAATCCGTATTTGAAGCCTCAGTTTACCAACAATTTCGAAGTGAGTTATAATTATAAAAGTGGATTATCATTTTCTTTGGGTTATTCAAAAACAAAAGATCTCATTTTGGACAGTAAAACTGCACAAAACGATAGCACCAGGATTGTTACGGTTGGACAGGGTAATATAGGCAGCGGACAATATTATACAGCCGGATTATATTTTCCTTTGGCCATTACCAAATGGTGGAACCTGCAGAACAATTTTAGTTTATTTTACAACAAATTTAATGATGATAATTTAGAAGGTGCTCCTTTTATGTTGAGTAAAGTATCGTATAATTTTAATATCAGCAGCTCCATCACTTTGCCGGATAACTGGACATTGGAAACCAATTTCTGGTTAAATTCTCCCCGGGTACGTGGTTTGGAACGGACCATTATTTATCAGAATGCCCTGAACATGGGGGTGCAGAAAAGTTTCTTAAACAAAGCTTTAAAACTTAGGTTAAATGTTGACGATATCTTTCAGACCAATTACTGGAAAGGTACATTGGATTATCAAAATGTGAATTTAAGGGTCCAGAACAATTACATTAGTAGAAGGGCTTCGTTCAATGTCAGTTATAGCTTTGGTAACCAGAATTTAAAGTCGAACCAAAACCGGAAAACAGCTGCCGATGATATTAAGAACAGAGCGGGAGGGTAAGGGAGTTTGGAGTTGGACGTTTGGAGTCGTGAGTCTGAAGTCCGGGGTCTTGAGTTTTTAGTCCGGAGTCCGGAAAGTCAGAGGTCAGAAGTTTGGGAGGTAAATCCCCAGTTAACCAATTTAAACAATTAACCAGTTAACCATTTCAATATGAAAAATATCTTTTACAGCATCGCAATTTTAGTTGTCGTTTTAATTTTTGGCTGCAATGGTGGCGAAGGACATTTATCGGTAAGCACGATAGACAACCAATCTGACTTTAAATTTGAGGCAAATTACGCCGAAAGTAAAACAGATAAATTGGAGAAATACCTCGACAGTGCTTTAAACAATGAACTACCACTAGATCAGCATATTGATCTGTTCGTGAACTTAAATGGCAGCGATAAGTTTAACCTTAAAGCGAAAAAGGGTTGGTTAGTGATCGATTTCGATAAAAGGAATAGCTCTTTGGCAGGCTATATGAAAGTGAAAAAGCTTACTGAAGGGATTAAAAAGAAGTTAACAGAGTAATCGTGTTTTAACCGCAAAGTACACAAAGAGAAAGGCGAAGAGGGCACAAAGTTTAGCAGTCTTCGACTTCGTTTAGAGCAATGATTTATAAAGAAAATCTGCGAATATCTGTGTGATCTGCGGGGAACTTATGGTTTTTCTCCCGCAGATTTAAGATGACGGGCGCAGAGATTGAAGGCGATGGTTATCCCCAAGCGGACGAGAACCGCGTATTGCTGAGCGAAGCTAATCTTAATGCTTCCGTGTTTCTGTGGCTTTTTTAACCACAAAGTACACGAAGAGAAGGGAGCGATTAACTGTTTTTATACAATTCAATTTTCCGGCCATCGGGATCAATGATTATTGCCATAAAACCAAATTCTGTTTGGGTTGGTTCTTGTGAAAAATCAACTTGTAATGTTTTTAACGTTATCATCACCTGATCAAAATTTTCTATACCAAAACCTAACCTTAAGTTCCTGTCTGCTTCAATTTGGTTTTTCGCCAATGGATAAATTTCAAGAACAGTTACCCCGATTGTAGCCGAATAATGATACGGTGAATTGTTATGTTTGTGATATTCAAATTGAATTCCAAGTAAACTGTAAAAATCGGCTAGAAGTTTTGTGTCTCCAGTTCGTAGCACCAGTAATCGAATATCCATATTTATTTTTTATTGAAGCTAAAACTAAAAGTGCTTTATATACAATCTATTCAAAGCGTTGTGTTTTTCTTAATGAATTGGATATCTGGTCTTTCTGAGGTAATCCAAATTTCAAATTCGTAAGGTTTATGGTCTATCTCAAGGATTAATTCTCTTTGATTGGAGTTTAATTTTACATCTCTCCCAATTTCTTTAATTTTTCCTTCACATAGGAAAGTATAAATTTCCGCCCGGCCATTCTTTATCGCATATGGGAAATACCGGTCTTTTAAGTCAGGATTAAAAGATGCAACATTACTTTTTACATTGTCAATTGAGATTATTGCAAAACAATGATTTTGGGACACCTTTACAGATTTTAGGGTGCCTGTAAATTCAATGTTGTTCTTTAGTAGCTTGTCATCTTCAGTTTTTTGGCTTCTACCCGTTTTATACCAGATAAAAATAAGTAATAGCCAAAGGATAAAAAAGATAAAAACAATTTTTGGGTGTTTCATAACATGGAAAGCTATATATTAATTTAATCAGTGTAAATCCGAGCAATCTGCGTGTTTAATATATCAGCAAATCACAAAAAACTCATCGATTAATGCTCCATTTAGGGCGAAAATCAATTTGTAATAACCAATTTTATTGCCGTCTTGATCGATTTGGCTTTTGAAAGCAATCGCATCTCCATTAACTAGTTCGAAATCGAGATTTTCGGTTTCTATTGAAATATTCTTGTGGCTAATATCTAAATCTGTGCAAGTATTTTGATTCAATAATGAGCTGAAAGATTTGATGAACTTTTGGTGTATATCATGTATCGTTATAAAATCTTTTATTTTAAAGTCGGTCATCATATTATTTCTTTGCATTACCAGGAGCTAAATATACAATGTCCCTACTAATAGTAGATATTTGATGAAAAATGTTAAGGTCTGTATTAATTTCAGATACAACAAGATAGGAATTTAGTAGGTTTTTTAGGCAATCGGCTCAAGAATTAACCACATAAGAAATTTAAGGAACATATAAGCTAACGCAGTCGCTATTCAACCCAGCCAAAAGCCACAAGCCCTCCTTCCTAAACCCGACAGCAGCGATTCCGATTCTTCATCGGAAGTAGCGAATGGCGGGGCTGCGTTGCCCGAAAAGCACAGCACCCATCGTTTCTAAATTCTCTACTATTTCCAGCTGGCCTTTTCAGTTAAACCATTAACCCATAAATTAAATTCAAATAGTCATAAAAACGCCTTTATATTGTCATGATTACCCCTCATGGGCATAAACCTTCCGTTGTAACTTTATCATCGTTAAAAAAATAGAAAATAACATGAGAAAGATCAAAATAATGGAACACATCTCGCTTGATGGCGTGATGCAGCACGAAAATAGTGAGGATTTTACACATGGCGGGTGGACAACACCTTACGGAGTGCGGAAGGCCTAGCCGCAGTACTGGAAGCTCAAGGCACTAACATTGATCTGCTGCTTGGCCGTAAAACCTACGATAGCTGGACCCAGTACTGGCCAAAGGCAGGTGATAATCCGATGGCGAACAGTTTGAATAATGGTAAAAAATACGTGGCTACCCACAGACCAGAGAGCCTCGAATGGCGTCCGGTTGAAGATTTAGGCACAGACATCGTAACGCGTATCCGTGAGCTCAAATCAACCGAAGGCCCTGATCTGATCGTATATGGAAGTTCAACGGTGGTTGCTGTGCTATTGGAACAGGGACTGGTTGACGAGGTTGTACTGATGGTATATCCGGTGTTGCTGGGCAAAGGCAAACGTTTCTTTTCGGATACTGCCGATGCCCGCGTACTGGCTTTTGTAAGCACAAGCACTACGCCTACCGGAGTGCAGGTGAACACTTATCGGTATGTTGGCGAACTGGGTAAGGGGTAGTTTGGAGTCGGAGGTAAGGGGCCGAAGGTCCGAAGTCTGCATTTCTAAAGAGAAAACTAGAAGAAGATCAGTTTGGAGTTGAAAGGTTTTTTGGAGCGCAGCGGCTGTGATCCTTAGGTTGGCTTCGGTCCTGCTGTCCGTTTCACTTCCATCAGGGCTATTTAACGATGGCCGTACCTCGAAAACACGGGAAATGACGGGCAATCTTTTGATCGGCTGGTCAGAAGTCGGAGGTTCAGGTCTAAATGTGCATTGATTCGTCATTGCGAACCGAAGGCTAGGGATTGTGAGGTGGTGTGAAGCAATCTATTTTGTGAATTAGTCAGAGGCTTGAAGTTTCGACTAGTAATCAGGTAGATAATTCAGCACAACACCTTAAACAGAACCAGATTAAGGCCAATCGTTTTCTACCTGAAACTATTGCCGCTAACATAGAGATCGAAATCGATGGAAAGCCCAAGGTTGTGCATTCTGGCAATGCTTTCCCTTTTGATACTCGGACCACCAATCATTCCATTGCCATTATGAATATCCATGGCCACCTGAATGTAGCCCTCAGCTTTTTCTACAAGTTCGCTAACTCCTTTCTTGTCTGTTTCCAGATAGGTTAATAACTTATCAAGTTTATCTTCAAACTCATCCGGTTCGCTATTGGGCATTATTTTAAGCGCACTAAAGTTATATGCCGATCTGCCGTTTTTCTTTAAATCTCCAATGTTCCAGCTCTCATCAACCGATAAGCTACACATGGCTTTAAGCTCCGTTTCTGAGAAATTTTCGGAAGTGGCCAAAAAATAAACCCGATGATCAGGTTCGGTACCGATATTGATCAGTTTATCTAAATCCTCATCAATATATACCGCAAAGTAAAACCGTTCATCAATAACCGGTAAGTAAGCTATAATGAACTTGTCACGGTCGCGATCGATCCGCACGATCTGTAATTTATTATTGATGTAGATTGGCGCATGGATTTCAAGATATTGTTCGGTTACACCAAACGTTTTTTCCTGAAATTCCTTTTCAATTAGCGTGATAACTTGTTCGTCTGTCATTTATTGTTTGTGGTGCCTAAATATAAGGTTTGATTGTTATTCCCTTAAACAAAATCAACCGGAAATCTGATTATTCCCGGTTGATTAAGTGATTTCAAACCTTTAGGTTCCAAAATATGAGCATTATAGGATACGGGCAATTAATCTTTCACTAGCCTTACCGCACAGCCTGTGGTTTTACTGTAATCGGTTACACGTGGTTCACTGTATTTGTTAAAGTCAAGGTAATAGGCAAAGCTGTCGCCACTTGATTTGGTACTACCCGACCACCAATAACTTAACCATACGCCATAAAGGAAAGATTTTCCGCCACCATACTCATCACCACCTGCACTGCCATTGGTCAATAAATTGAGGCCCGATGAGTTATCGCCATTGCCATGTGCAAATTTGTACGAATCTTTTACGTCCCAACCCGTAGTACCACGCATTTTTTTACCGGCTACCTTTTCACCACCTAAAGTCGCAATAAGGGTTAAAAACTCACCGCTGCTGGGTACATGCCAACCGGCAGGCGCTAAGCCACGGCGATCGGTAACTGCATAAAAGTTGTACAGCTTACCGTATTTCTTTTCATTGCTACTATCGAAATTAAGGTAACAATAAGCCGGAATCTTATCCCTGCTTACTTTTTCCCATTCTTTTTGGTTGGCTGCGTAATAAATCTGCTCGCCGTTTCTATAAGTGTTCACATTTAAATTGGTGCTTGTCCATACCTGGTTGCCAATTTTTACCGGACCTGTAATTTCCGGTGAGGCATTGTATATTTCTTTTAACTGTGCCGCTTGTGCTGCATTACAAGTCCAGACAAAGTTAGCAGGCTGTATGCCGCCGCTTCTTTTTAAACATTCTTTGGTAGCTATTGCATCAGCTTCTTCTTTCGTTTTGGCTATGCCCCAGCCAAATGCGGTACCCACATTACCGTTTATGGTGCGGTAGGCGGCACAACCTGTGCCTGAGTAGGTAAGTACAATACTGCAGGCGCCACCGCGTTTGTTGCATTCGTCAACCGCTTTCTTCTCTGCTGCCACCAGGCTTGGCTGATCGAATGAAAAACCATAATAAAAACCATTTGATCGGTCTACAGCTAAAGCGCCGTATTTGGTTTTAACCGGAGCAGCCGTTTTGGTCGCCGGTTTTTTTACTTGCGCAATTAAACTGGATGTAGTAACCAGTTGCACAAGCATTGCCTTTAATAGTAGTTTGTTTATTTTCATGCCTTATTGTTTGTTTGTTATTGGCAAATTTCACAATCGTATATGAGGCAGACAATACCGCTTAGTGGGTATATTTTGATGAGGGTCGTGAGAGATTAGGAGCGGAGGTTCGAAGTTTGGATTTATAAGGCGAAACTGTACGCTATTGCGAACTGAAGGGCGGGGGACGAAGGCTTGAAGTTGTTCTACATTTAATAAAAGCACAAGTTAGGCCTTGTTTAGGCCAAGGTGTAAAGACTTGCGCTAGATAGGTGCCTTGCTTTTTACTTACTGTTACCTTATAACAGCCGTTAGAAATCTAATTATGTGGGTTAGATTGCCCAAGAAGAAACTAGTTATTTGCACTAGTTTAACTGCTACAAATTTATGTGAAAAATGAAAGGGATTTTATGTGCTGAATAATTCCGACATCCTCTTGTTAAATATGTAGTCTTACCATTCGAAGACTAATTATATTTTATTCTGATTGTAAGTTATTACCTTTGATTAGTTTATGAAAGACTCCTTTGAAGTAAAGATAGAAGCCTCCCTGATGCCATTAACAATTGAAGAATCTGATTCTTTAGGTGGTATAATAGAAGAATTGTTGGAGTTGGATAACTCTTTAACCTTTAAAATAAAATATGTAGGTGAGATAAATGTTGGGATATCTCTCTTGCAAGATCATTCAGTCGTTTTTCAAAAGCATAGAGTTTATGAGCCAAATGAAGCACTTGCTTTCAAATTTATAATACCTAACAAGTATAAAGATATTAGTCCAAAATTTATAAAGATGGGAGAGGTATCAGATCTCTCAGAAGCTGATTCTTTTGAATTCTTTAAATCTTTGGTCATTAATGATATTATATCCAAGTTGCATAATTTATTAATACTATCTCAGATTGCTCATCCAGGCTCGTTAGTTTTACTTGGAGGTGATGTTTATTTTGATGGTCAGCTATATAAGGGATTCATTAGTACTAATGGGATCCAAAGAGAAACATTGGAGTACTCAAAAACCATTGCTTGGCCTAATTATAAGAAAATTCCAATTCTTAAAGTATTGGGGTGGTTTAGTAGTAATAACTTCTCCTTTGATAGACATAGTAATACGAAAACAGAAAGAGCATTAAATGCTTTTACTTATCTATTTGAAGATGATAAAGCAATATTACGATTAAGTTATTATGGGCCTTATTAGGAATAGAGGCATTATATGCTTCAAGTAAAGAGGGTATTTCTAGTCAGATATTTAACAAAACTCAAGTATTATTGGGACCAATAGTTAACTTTAATAAAAAACTCAAACAAATGTATGATTTCCGTTCAAGGTTAGTTCATGGTGACCTAGACATTCCTCCAAGTAATTATGGTCTTCATGATGATGAGGCAGAACTATACATGTTAAAAGCATACGAATCAAGTTGTCTAGCAATATCCATTCTTACAGTAACTTTTCAAGAAATGGTTTTGGAGAATAAAAGTGAGTTAATTTTCAGATACGTATTGGATTAATAAGGTTCAAAGTCGGGCATATGGTATTTCAGATCCTCATTTGTAGCCTCACCAAGACCTATTAAATATTTAAGGGTTACAATTATGTCTGAATGACCTAGGAGTTGCTGTATGATGTTAAATCCTTGCTTTTCCTATAGACTTTAATTGCTGCTGTATGTATAAATGAATAAGTGCCTGACCTTTTTCAATCATATTTAATCAAACATTTCTTTCCAAAATCTTATTGAAATAGCTGTCATTATGTGGCTCTTTCAGTCCTGTAATATATTGGTATCCTGATCTGAGTAGTTACTTAGAAATGCAAGCTCCCTTTTTACGTAGCTAGGAATATATACAACTCTCACTCGACCATCCATTACTGGTGCAGGTCTTAATAGGCAGGGCAGTGGTATGAATGACTTGTGCCCTTACAATAATTAATTGAGTAAGATTTTTCTTTGGATTGATCTCTATTAATAAAAGCACTTCCTCCCTTTTTATCCTATATTTAATCCACCAGACTTCTTAGCTTAGTTGGTAGAGCAACAGACTCTTAATCTGTGTGCCCAGGGTTCGAACCCCTGAGGGGTCACTAGCCTTAACAAAAAACGCCCATACTTTTCGGCATGAGCGCTTTTGTTTGTTCATTTTCTTTAATGTTTTATATCAGCAGGGGCATTCGTGGTTGAATCTGCTGTAGAATCGGTCTTTGTACTATCAATCACCTTGTTGGTGTCGGTGTATTTGTACATGCTATCAGCATTTTCCTGATCAGCCTTTTTGCCACTACAGGCTGACAATGCCAGGCCAAAGGCGGCCACTAAGATTATTATTTTCGTTTTCATATCAAAAGGTTATAGGTGTACTTATATAATTCTTTTTAAAAGGCAATTGTTTTGGGAATGGTAAATTAGTCAGGAGTTGGGTGACCGGGGACCGAGGTTTGGTGCGTTACCGTGATCGTTCAATATACGGTCGCTACCTGTTCATTGAAATTTGGTTATTGATAATTAAATGCTCCGCTTCGTCATTGCGAACTGAAGGGTTGGAACGTTGCGATGGTGTGAAGCAATCTTTTTGGTCGGGAGGTGGGCGACCGAGGTCGGAAGTCTGGGTCCATTTTTCAAAACCAAAACCAAAACTAAAATCTTTTTCATCACCCTCAATTTATTTTTGCATCTGATCATATTTTGCTATATTTATATCGCGAACACAGTTGGGCATGTATTTAATTTTTTTAAAATGCACCTAACAAAAAATCAAATTACTTTAGCTAAACTGGAGTTTAGTTATCACACACTCAAAAGACAGGTAAACGTAAACCTGGTCCAAAATTCAATTCAATTTTTAAAACAGCTCCGTGGCAAACCATCATCTGGTAAAGCCTGCGATTGGTATGTACTGTTTGTAAACCAAAACCACGAGGTTTTTTGCTGGCACAAGCTAAAGCAACAGGCAAAACCAATTAACTGCATACAGCAACTGGCAGGCTTGGCCGTTGCCTGTAATGCTTATGGTGTACTGGTGTTAAACTATTGCGATGTAAAAAGCATTAAGGTTAACCCCCTAGATGAACTTTTTGTAAGCACCTGTTTTAATACCTGCGCAAAGCTAAACATCGAAATTATCGATTATGTAATCTGTAATGCACAAACGCATTATAGTTTCAGGGATGGGTATAGGGATTAAAATACTACTGGGCTGTTGAAAGACAGCTCAGTAGTTTACTTTTTGTGGATAAGCACTTTTAAAGCACAAGTCTGGCCATTACTTGAGTTAAGGCCCTAAGGCTTGCGCTAGAGTGCGGAGATCCCCAAAGAATGGTAAATCCCCGCATATTAACGCTCTCAAACGCAAAAATACAAACTATAACTAATAACTTAGATCATTGAGTAGGTGTAAAATACACCCATAATAGTCAACATGGCTTCCAGCATTCATTTTCTACTTAGATATAGATGCATTTTTTTTTAAACGCTACTTGATTTTTCCGTGGGCAGATGGCAGACTTGCATCAACTATAGGCTCCAATATGATTATAGGTTTTCCAGAAACTGCATCAGGAACTAAATTCTTTATGCTGTCTAAAAACCCATTTTCGTAGTTTACAGAATCATCTGTTGAATTATAAGAATAGTAAGAATAAAGGACTAGCTTAGATGAATATTCTTTGAAATTAAAGTTGTAAGATTTAATTCTTTTTAATAAAGAGTTATCAAGTGCATATATTCTTTTTGTTTCGGGATTCAATTTACTGGAATAGTACAGGGTATCAATTTTTCCATCTGCATCAAAAGAAAGCGCTAATCCAAAAAAGTGTGCAAAATTCTTTTTTGTACGCTCATAAGCTTCTCCTTTTGTACCCTTAACGACACAATTACTTACAAATACGGACAACTTAGGTGTTTTTTGTCCAAATGTTATGCTACTCAATAGCATAAAAAAAATAATTATTAGATATCTCATGATTAATTACAATATGTTCCTAGTTTGGTAGCTGATTTATTGGTATGCCCTTTGTTTACGTCAGCTATTGTATCCCTTTGTGCCTTGGTTAATTTTGTTTTGTAAAGATTCGTATCTTCTAAGCCTCCCCAGCTAAGTCCCCAAGCATCTTGATCACTGATGCCCGGAAAAGCAATTTTCAAAGCACCCGTCATTAAAAATACGTATTTATTAGCCATATCTTCATGCTGGGTTGTAATATTGTATTTCCCATCTGGGCCCGGAGTTAATTTACTGAACATATATGCATGCAAAATCTCATGGTAAATTGTGCTTAAAATATATTCCTTTGAGTAACCCTTTAGGGTGTTTTGGTTCAATCGAATTTCAAAATCATTATTAGTTGCACTCCATCTTTTTGCATCCCCAGAAATAGTATCAGGTAAATTGGTAACATCTCTAAAGGTTAAATTTAAACTTTCAACCTCAGTCGGTCCACCAAAAACTTCTCTCATCATATTTCTAATAGTTGTCTGAGCAGTACCTGCCCAAGTAACTTGAGTTTTAATGCAAGGATTTTTAACACTATCTATAACTTCCCTTAACGGGCACTCGCTTATCCCGGTTGACCCTCCAATACAACCACAATCCGTAGCATAAGCTCCTCCGGCTACTACCCCTTGACAATCTATCGACCCGCCGTGGTCTGGTTCAGGATAGTCTCCCAAATCACCACTACATGACTGAAAGAGGTATCTTGATGTGCTGCCAAGTTCTGTTCCATCATAAGCATAATAAGTTGTAGTCAGATACCAGCTGGTGCAGGTAATCGACATCAATTTATTTTTATTACTTATTCGGGGCACATTCATAAGATTATTATTGGTCGTCTGTTTATAAACAGCTATCATCCCATTATCACTAATATGATCTTTAAAATAATTTTTTTCAGGGCTATAGGCAACTTGCACCCTGTAATTATTCTTTAGTTTGTCAAATAGAAGCATATAGCTGCCTCCAAGTGCTCCTTCGCCTAAAATCATTTTTACAGGAACACTTACCACATCGTTACCATTATCAAGTTTAAATGTTCTTGCGTTAGACCAGTCTACTTCCTCTTTAATCTGCTGTTTACTGCCCTTGCTTGATTGAAGTATAGTATTGCCATTTACATTGTCATTTAAGTACCAGTCTTTGGCACTCGCTATCGGATCTTCTGGTTTTTGGTTTTTTTTACAGGAATTAAAAATAATCAATGCACCACTTATAAAGCAACTGATTATAAAGAGTTTTAACGTTAATTTTTTTGACATGTTAATTTAGAATTAAAAAGCATTTAAAATATATTTATTATAAATAATTAAATTATCACTAATAAGTATCTTTTAGTTCGTTCTTACAGACGTAGGTAAAGATCATTATAGCCATAGTCAATAAGCTACAATGTGCTTTTATTTCCATAAAATTTTGATATGAATTAGTTATTAGTCCCCTTACAAATCTAATATTTTGGGTAATTATTAATGGAGGGGGTAAAACATGATTTGTGAGATTTTATCCAGAACCACTGTTTTTCTTAACAGATAGGCGTAATTCTTGTATAGAACGTATATTTCACTGAAACTGAAATACACAGTTAGAAATCCGTATTTCTTTGATATTGCGAAGGTTGTTGGATTGTGGCATAAGCGTTACTTATAATAATAAATTAAGAATCAGTATCCTGGGCTTAGCTTGCCAAGTGCAAATGTGCCGGAAATCTTTCCTTGTTTTGTTAAATATGGGTCGAGCTTTTTTAAAACAAGCCTTGCTCTGGCAATCGTCTTTTTAAAATAATCATTATAAAAATTGTAATCGGGATATTGATTGCTGCCCCTAATTGTATATCCGTTTTGGGCTAATTCGGTAAGAAGTGCTTTAAGTTTTTTAATTCGCCCTATAGCATTTAGTATATCGTCCCGCAGTATAGCGGGCGTTTTTTCGTTTATGCATTCGCCTTGGTTAGCAATGCTCAATTTTGCCAGATCGGTAAGGTATCCTAAATAGTCATTCTCATGCTCTAAATAAATGGCATGGTATAAAATATCCTGTTTAAACTGTTACATATCACAATAAGCTTCCATTTGTCAGGAGCTACTTTGTTGAAAGTAAAAAACGGAGGCAAACCAGAACGACTTTACCCGATTCTAGCACAAGTCTTAGTGGGTAGGATAGTAGGGCTGGGTTGACTTGTGCTTTCCAGAATTTGGATAGATAGATTTTTACCTTAGAGATTATTGTCAGTCTTTTGCACCGCCCTCAAGCACTTAGACCTGCGCCAGTATGGTTTTCTAAAGTCCAAAGAACGAAACCGTATCTGGTTTTCTATAGCTATTTACTATGCATGCATTATAAATCTGTTATCTTTGCAGCTTTTAACATCATCGTATCATTATTCATGGGCAAAAACAGCATCGGCTCTACCATTTCGTATTTCTTTTTAGGTGAGTACTTTTCTGATGCCCTGCGCACCACCATTACCGTGGTATTGCCCATTATTTTATTCTTTTACCTGGGCAATACTGAAGCAGCAAAAGGAATAGGGGTTGGTGCTTTATTGATCAGCCTGACCGATCTGCCCGATAACCGGCTGAACAAACTGAAAACAGCACTATGGAGTATTATCGTTTTTTTCGCTACTACGCTAGTGGTTTCATCAGTTTTAGATCATGTTTACCTTACCGCAGTTGTGGTGATTATCGCTGCTTTTAGCTTTTCGATGCTTGCCGTATATGGGCAGAAACTCTCACTGATCGGCACAATGGCCCTGATTGTATGTACTTTTGTAATGGGCCTTCACCCGGCGCGGCCAATTTATTTTAGTAGTTATATTTTTGTGGGTGGGGTTTGGTATTACGTGATTAGTTTGATCCAGACCTTGTTGAGGCCTTACCGCTCGCTTCACCATGCCATTTTCGAATGCCTGATGAGCAGCGCGGTATTTTTAAATGCCAAAGCAAAGAATTATGATGTGGATGTTCCGCTCGATCTGCAACAGAAGGAAGCCATCAAACTGCACATTAAGGTAAACCAGAAACACGAGTTGATCCGGAACCTGTTGCTTACCGATAAATACGCCATGAATCCCGACAACCCCAAAGGCCAGTTGTTGCTGGAGCGGGCCAGGTTACTGATCGATTTGTATGAGCAGTTGAATGCGGTGCATTACGATTATGTTTTAGTTCGAAAAACTTTGGATACTGGTCCGAGCTTGAAACTGATTGCGACCTTGATTAGATTACTGGCTAAAGAGCTGGAGCAGTTGGGCAGGCACGTACGTTCGGCAAAGGCTTATAAAGGTGAGGTAGCCACCAACATCGAATATCAGCAGCAACGCATCCTGTTATTGCAGGAAATGGAGCGTTTGAACGAAAGCCAGCGTAAAATTGTGCTGAAAGTGCTTTCGAACATGAACGATATTGTGCGCATTATCGAAATGATCAGGGGCAATGAACGTACATCCGAAAAACACTTGCAGGAACTGAGCGGAAAGATTTCTTACCCACTGTTTATTACCGGCGATCGTTTTTCTATTAAAGAACACCTGACGCTAAAATCGCCCATTTTCAGGTTTTCGTTGCGGTTGGCCATCTGTTTCCTGTTTGGTTTTTTACTCATCTGGCAGCTCGAACCCAGCAAATACAGTTACTGGCTTTTTCTTACGCTGGTTATTATAGCCCGGCCTAAATTTTCAATCACCTGGAAACGGAATTTACAGCGTTTAAAGGGCAGTATGGGGGGCGTTGTCATCGGGCTGGTCATCATCTATTTTGTGAAGAGTCCAGCCATACTGCTGTCATTTTCGGTGATTTTCTTGCTTGGTTTTTATGCCTTTAACCGTTTAAACTATACGATAAGTGTATTGTGTATTACCCCTGCGGTAATTTTAACCCTGGGCAGTTACCAAGGCCATTTCGATCATATTGTACACGACCGGATTATCTTCACCGTACTGGGCTGTGTTATTGCCATTTTTGCTACCTATTTGTTCCCGATTTGGGATAGCCAGCAACTAAGGGCAAAAATTACGGATGCGGCTAAGGCCAGTATCCGTTACCTGGAGGTGGCCATTCAAAATCAGACAGAAAGGGATGAGAATCAATCCCGTATGGCGCGAAAAAATGCCAATTTAAGTTTATCTGGCTTAAGCGAAGCGATTGATTCCGCCAGCCAGGAACCCATGCGGGAGCATATCGATTTTAATGATTTGTATGGTATCCAATCGACCATTTACCAGATCAATGCGATTATCACTTCCATTTATCTTTCTGTTAACCACAAACCCGGGCAGGCTGATCCTTTGCTGGTTGATCAGATCGTAAGTAATTTAATGGACGGAGAGGAGGTACAAAGCAATACCGAATGGCATGCTGATGAGATTTATCTGGTTGATGAGGGTGGCCATTCCACTAACCAGAAACTAACACATATTGCAGCTTTATCGTTCGATTTTATCAGGTTTAGTACTGGTTTTAAGGGATAAATTTATTTGTTGTCAGTCTCAGAGGAGTCGAAGACCTTGTCAATACCATAGACAGAATCCATTAGCATGGTCGTCATCCGATAGTGCTAATTTTTTTTGGAAATGAAAGGGCGGTGAGCCTTGGCGGCTGTGGTCCTGCTTTCCATTCCAAGTCCTCGCTGCGCTGCGGGCTTTCCATTCCATCCGATGGCTATCGGATCAGGTTTATTCACAACGTTCAGAGCTGGTTTTCGACGATAAATTTAATTTGTTGTCCGTCTGAGCGGAGTCGAAGACCGTGTCTGTCCGTATCGTTCCAAAGGGTTTTACTGATTAATAATAGAAAAGAGTCTGTCACTCGTTTTAATTTAGTGTATAAATTCAATTTTATTCTTGATAGAAACACCGCTATGCTTAACGCTACGGACAGCGCGGGATAAAAAAAATCCGGACAGCGGTTTATTGTTTTCTTTAACCGGTTGCTCCGACACAGTAATACATCAACAATACCTTAAGGTAACTTTCCTTTTATCTTTTATTTAGCTATTGTTAGCCTGCCGATCTAAAGCGAGTCAAATCTTTGATCTACCTGATCTCCACCAGGGGCATCACTCCACCAAAGCAAGGGTTAAGCAGTGTGCAGGCAGGTGTCAGGCAAACCTGGCCAGAAGGTAGCTAAAACGTGGGGTAAATGTGGCGTAAAGGTGGACTTGGAATATTTTTTTGGGATTTTTAATCAGATGGGTTGATTTGGGTTATCATTCCTTTTGATTAACCTAATATAAAAAAATATGGTGAAGCAGGCAAAAAAGAGCTTCGTAATTTTTTTCACAGGCAGCAGCAATGCAATTTGTTCGTGTCTGTGACTCGTTTTAATTGAGTTTATAAACTCAATTTTATTCTTGTATCCATAGAGAGGCTATGTTTAAACTATGGACAGAGCGGTTTAGTGCTGGTTTTAAGGGATAATTTTTTTGTTGTCAGTCTGAGCGGAGTCGAAGACCCTGCCAATCGTTAATTGTTGTAAGTATATCTATCGTAAAAGATCCTTCGACTAGGCTCAGGATGACAATGCGGGGGGAAACAACCTGATTTGTCCGTCTGAGCCGAGTCGAAGACCTTACCAATCGTTAATTTTTGAAGTATAACCTATCGTAAAAGATCCTTCGACTACGCTACCATAGACAGAATCCATTAGTACGGTCGTCATTCCCGCGCGGGCGGGAATCTTAAAGCGCTTGCATTACGATTATTCATAAGTGTTTTTTATTCAGGGGCATTCATGAGTACTTCGTCGTTCCTCCTCGCAATGACGATTTTTCCTTTGGAATCTGTTAGGCTTTTAATAACCGGGCGTAATAAATTTGATTGAATTGATTGTAAAAAACAGGATATTGGTATATTGTGAGCCTTAAATCCTTATTCGCATGAAAAGATCATTTTTAAGCTTCCTTTTAATTTCTTTTTTAACTGTAACTGCTTTTGCCCAAAAGAAACCAAACTTTTGGGATGATGTGCAGACCATTAAAAAATACGATCAAATGTATAAACCACCCGTTCATCCGGTGCTGTTCGTAGGCAGTTCATCCATCCGGAAATGGGACGATTGTACACAGATTTTTGCTAAATACAATGCCTTGAACCGCGGTATTGGTGGTGCAGTAATTAATGATATTACCTATTATTTAAATGATGTGGTTTTCCCCTATCAACCAAAACAGATTGTACTTTATGTGGGTGAGAACGACCTGCCTAATGATATGGTAACACCCGATACCGTTTTAAACCGCACCATTAAGTTATACCAGGCCATCAGGGCCAAACTGCCAACGGTTCCTATTGTGTATATTTCGATTAAACCGAGCCCAAGCCGCGATCAATTTAAAGAAAAAGCAGTAGCCTCAAATGCGCTAATTCAAAAGTTTTTAGCAGGCGAAGTCAACACCAAATTCGTTAATGTTTATTCTTTGATGCTTACTAAAGACGGGAAGCTGCGCCCAGAGCTGTTTGTTAGCGATATGCTGCACATGAATGCTAAGGGGTACGCTATCTGGCGCAAGGCTGTAGAACCGCATTTGTTGAAGTAGATTTTAGTCATAAGTCCGATGTCAGAGGTCCGAAGACCAAAGTTGAATACCAATAGGAAATTTCGTCATTTCGACCGGAGTGCAACGAAGTGGAGAAATCTATGGTAAGGATATTGAGATTAAAATTCATTGCAATAGGCGATCAAAGTGTATTGGAATAGCGTAACGATGCAATCGTTGAGCTATTTCTGCACGCGTTAGAAACGCGCGCAAGCTTGATAACTAAGGCTTACCATATAAGATATATAAGAACACATAAGCTTGCATGACCTTAAATTCCTTATATGGTCAAGAATTTTTTGAGATATTGTTCAGTACAAATAAACCCTGGTCTATTTTCTTACCACCTTAGTCACTTGAGGACACCCGATTGTATCTTTTCTTGCACGGTCTCCAATAAACTAGCCCCGATCCGATAGCTATCGGATGAACGGAAAGCCCGGAGCACAGCGAGGACTTGCAGTGAAAGCGGGACTGGACCAAGCCTAAGCAATACAGGCTTTGCGCTTCAAAGAGATAAGGTCAAATTTTCACCTTTGGAACCGCTACTAACAGATTTCTATCAATTATACCATGTAAGACACATAAGAACACATAAGCTTACATGACCTTAAATTTCTTATATGGTTAAAAAACTTTTTTTTGCAGATGGCTTTGAAAAAATAACCTTTTTTTCTCACCACCTTAGGCACCTTAGCACCTAAATATTTAGGCATTCCTTGGTTTATTGTACTGTCTTTTGTTAACTAACCCCGATTGAACGGCTCAGACTGACGACTGCAGTACTTAACTTAATGACATTGGACACACGCAAGCCACTGAAATTGTAAGCGCGGCTAACCGGAATTAAAATTATATATTTATTATTGCGTTTTAACCGTTCCCTAACCAAATGAAGAAACTTCTACCTGCTATATTATTTTTTTTGACTGCTTATTGTGCCCAAGCCCAGGTGCTTTTAGGAATCCCTCAGGTGGTAAACTACAATAATGAGCAATATAGTGGGGGTATTCAAAATTGGGATGTAGAGCAGGATAAAAATGGCATCCTATATTTTGGTAACAATGAGGGGCTGCTTACTTTTAACGGCCGCTATTGGAACCTGTTCAGGTTGCCCAACTTTACCTCGGTACGTTCGGTAGGGATCGATTCTAAAAACCGCATTTACGTAGGCGGGCAAGATGAGTTTGGTTATTTCTACCCTAATGCGCAAGGTATTTTAAAATATACCTCGCTGTTAAATCTATTGCCTGAAAATATGCGGAAACTAGCCGATATCTGGGGCGTTTCAGTTGTTCAGGATGAAGTGTTTTTTAGGTCGATACATGCTATTCTGCATTATAAAGACGGGGTAATTAAAAGTTATAAAACCAATACGAACTGGCTGTTTATGGGGGCTGTAAAGAATAAGGTTTTTTCGCAGTCATCTGATTCGGGCCTGATGATTTACGACCACGCTATGTGGAAGCCATTTTGCGTGGATAGTGTTTTAAACCGTTCGGGCATTACCGCTGTGCTTCCTTATGGTGGCGATACGCTATTGGTTTCGATGTTAAAAAAAGGATTCTTTTTAGTTATTAACCATCAACTAAAACCTTTGAGGACCAGTTTAGATCAGGTTTTTTTAAACGAAAGGATTTATTTTGCCACCCAAATCAGTCCCGATTTATATGGCGTGGCCACCACGTCGGGTGGGGTGTATATTATGAACAAGCGCGGCGACCTGGTACAGAAATACAACTATAAAGAAGGCCTGCAGAACAATAATGTAAGAGGCATACTACTTGATAAAGATAAGAACATGTGGCTGGCACTCGATGACGGAATTGCTTATGTGGCCATAAACAGTGCGGTGAAAAGTATTTCGCCCGACCGCAATAAGCAAATTACCAGTTACGCTTTCCGCAAATATGGTAATTCGATCTATATTGGCACCTCTAATGGTTTGTACCGGGCCAAAATTAATACGGCAATGCCCGATTTAAGCTATTCGCCTGCCAATTTTGAAGAGGTAAAAAATACTAAAGGGCAGGTATGGGGGCTGGATGAAATTAACAACCAGCTGTTAATGGCTCACGAGGATGGGACCCTCCTGGTGAAGGATAATACGGCTACGCCACTATATAACCTTATTGGCACCTGGACATATCAAACCATGGATAATGTTTATCCCAGCAAAGAGGTAATTGCAGGTACTTACACCGGATTGCAGGAAATAACCTACGCCGGTGGCCACTTTGTTAACGGCGGTAAAATTGCCGGCATTAATGAAACCCTTCGCTTTATTGTAACCGATAACAATAACCCCGATCTAATCTGGGCCTCACACCCCTATCATGGCGTGTATAAAATAGAACTCAAGCCCGATCATAAAAGCATCTTACGCACTACGCTGTTCTCTGATCGGGATGGTTTACCAACTAAGCTGTATAATTATGTATTCCATATTAAAAACAGGGTAGTAATTGCCACTACAAGCGGGGTTTTTGAATATCATGCCGGGAGTAAAAAGTTTACCCGTTTTAAATTGTTCGGCTCGGCACTTAATGGTATCCCTATTCAATATCTTAAAGAGGATAACGATGGTAACATCTGGTTTGTAACCAATAAAAAAGTAGGTGTAATTGATTTCCACAGGCCGAATGGAAAAGATGCCTTCAGCATTTTATACCTGCCCGAGCTAAACGGCAAAGTGGTTGGCGGTTTCGAATCGATATACACGCCGGATAGCAAAAATATATTTATAGGGGCCAATAAAGGCGCCTATCATATCAATTATAAAAAATACATTCAGAATATTACCCGGCCAAAGGTGGTGTTGGGCACCGTTAAGCTAATGGGAAATAAAGATAGTGTGGTTTTTGGAGGATATTTTGTAAATAAGGGCGCTATTACAGCCAGGCAAGACCTATACGAGATTCCTGAATACGTGTACAGCTTAAATTCGATCCATTTTGAATACGCTTCAACGCTTTTTGAGCATGATAAGAACATTAAATTCAGTTATCAACTTACGGGTTTTGATAGCGAATGGTCTGCATGGGGTACGAAAAGTGAAAAAGATTATACCAATTTACCAGCCGGAAAATATACGTTTAATGTTAAGGCGAGTACCGGCATCAGTAACGAATCTGAAGTGGTAAGTTATACTTTTATAGTGCTGCCAGCCTGGTACAATACTATATGGATGCGGATTTTTTACCTCATTTTAATTGTGCTGGCTTTAAGATTGATTATCAGATGGCAGAAAAAGAAACACATCAAGGAGCAGGAGCGCATGAGTTACCTGCATCAGCTGGAACTGGATAGGAATGAGAAGGAAATTGTGCGGCTGCAGAACGAAAAGCTCGAAGCGGATGTAAATTATAAAAACAAAGAGCTTTCTACCATGACCATGCATTTAGTGCAACGGGGTAAGGTATTGGCTAAGATTAAAGAGGTGATATCGGCGGTAATTAAAAACCACGACCTCAATGAAAGTTCCCCAAGTTTCAGGCACCTGATCAGGCTGATTAAAGATGTAGAAAAGAAGGATCAGGAGCTAGACCACATGAGTGTGCACTTTAATCATGTAAACACTGAATTCTTTACCCGGCTTAAAGATCTATATCCAGACCTGAGCCAGAATGATCTGAAATTCTGTGCCTACCTGTCTATGAATCTTTCTTCAAAAGAAATGGCACAGCTCATGAATGTGACGATTAAGGCGATTGAAGTGGGGCGTTATCGCTTAAGAAAAAAACTTCAGCTTAAGCCAGAAACGAATTTATACGAGTTTTTGATCGAAATAGCGCGACAAAAAATGGCCTAACGCCTGTTTTTGTTACAAATGATGTTATTTTCTGATGAAAAAATTAAATTACTGTAATACAGGTATTTACATTTATGCTGTAGGGCTTATGTAGGCCTGTTTTTTTTGTTTTTTTGCCTTTTTAAGGGGTGATGTATGGTTGGTGTAGTAGTAGCAAATTCTGCTATTGCGTACACAGGTGTATAGATTTGATTGATGAACAGCAACCAGTAAGACTGTATCATGAACTAACCAAATATCATCACTTAAAACTAATTTCTATGAGAGGAAGATTTACATTCGTATTCTTCATTTACTGTATCATGGCATTGCCGCTGGCCTTATTGGCACAAGACATTCCCGTTACAGGAAAAGTAACAGAACAAAATGGTAGTCCATTACCAGGCGTAACCGTTCGGCTGGAAGGCACAACCAAGGCTGCATCTACTGATGCAAATGGTGTTTTCAACATCCAGGCGCCCCTAGGTGGAAAATTAAACATCAGTTTGATTGGTATGACCACACAGACGATAACTGTTCCTGCTGATGGCCGTATTAATGTATCGCTATCTGCCAATTCGAAAGATTTAACCGAGGTGGTAGTTGTGGGTTACGGTACTCAGAAAAAAGCCCTTGTAACCGGATCCATCTCCAGCGTAAAGGCAAAAGATCTGGAATCGATGCCCATTAACAGGGTAGAGCAAGCCTTACAAGGAAGAACATCTGGTTTAACGATTGCAAGTGGTAACGGACAGCCGGGCTCCGCATCAACAGTACGGGTAAGGGGCTTTACCTCTTTTGCCTCTTCAGGTAATAACGATCCGCTTTGGGTTGTTGATGGGGTAATTGTAGATAATGGTGGTATTGGTTATCTAAATCAATCAGACATTGAATCTATTGAGGTTTTAAAGGATGCAGCTTCGCAAGCCATTTATGGCGCCAGAGCAGCAAATGGGGTAATTATTGTTTCTACCAAAAAAGGTAGAGAAGGAAGGTTATCTATTAATTACAATGGATTTTATGGTACACAGGCACCGGCTAAAAAGTTAAAACTGTTAAATGCCACAGAATATGCTACAATCAGGAATGAAGCGTATGCAAACAGTTATAATGCGGCCACCGACGGTACTTTTACACTTCCGTATGCAAATCCATCTGCTTATGGAGAAGGTACTGATTGGCAATCGGTTGTTTTTAATGACGATGCCCGCAGACAGACCCATGAGTTTAGCGTTTCAGGCGGAACGAATAAATCTACCTTTTATACTTCCTTTGGTTATATCGATCAGGATGGTATTGTATCTACACCTATTTCTAGTTTTAACCGTGCAAACATCCGTCTTAATTCTACATTTAAGCCTGCCAAGTGGATAAGCTTTGGCGAGAATTTAGGTTACAGCCATTCAGTTAATAAGTCGTTAGGTAACACCAATAGTGAATTTGGTGGTCCGCTAAGCTCGGCCATTCATTTAGATCCCATAACTCCGGTTATTCAAACAGATCCAAACATCATTAGCAAATCTCCTTATACCATTGCCAATATTATAAGAGATCCGGCAACAGGATTTCCTTATGGTATCTCGGGCCCTGTTGGTCAGGAAATGAGCAATCCTTTAGCATATAATCAAACCAGATTAGGTAACTATGGCTGGGATCACAACATTGTTGGTAATGCGTTCTTAGAAATTGAGCCTATTGAAAATTTAAAATTCAGGTCATCGCTGGGAACTAAACTTGCTTTTTATGGTTCAGAATCTTATACCCCACTATACTGGTTGAGTCCAGCAAATACGAATTCGAAGACTAACTTCTATCGTGAGATGAACATGACCCTAAATTACAACTGGGAGAATACCATTAGCTATTCTAAAAGTTTTGGTAAACACCATGCTTATGCAATCTTTGGTCAGGGTTATTATATGGACAACAATAACCGTGGTTTAAATGTAAGATTTAACAATATTATTGCTCAGGATTTTTATCAGGCCAATTTAAACTATAAGCCGGCAACTGCCGATATTCAGGGTGATGGCAGTGATGCTACCTTGCATGTTGTTAACTCTTTATTTACCCGTGTAACTTATGATTATGATGAAAAATACCTATTTACAGGTATTATCCGTCGTGATGGTTCTTCACGCTTTGGTACCAACAACCGGTTTGGTTACTTCCCTTCAGCTTCAATAGGCTGGGTGCCTACAAAAGAGGCTTTCTGGAAAGAAAATAAAGTCGTTAATTTCTTAAAATTACGTGGTAGCTACGGAATTACAGGAAATGATGCCATTGGCGATTTCAGTTACGTATCGTTAGTCAATAGCGGGCGTAATTATACTTTTGGAACTACTGATGTAAGTACCATTGGATGGAGTCCGGCTGCCTTATCCAATCCTGATTTGAAATGGGAGGAAACCCATCAGACAGATATTGGTTTGGATGCAACCTTGTTTAATGATTTTAGCCTTAGCGCTTCTTATTTCAAAAAGAAAACCATTGGTGTATTGCAAACGCCATCTATTCCTCTTTATTTAGGTGCAGCTGGTGGTGCCGCAGAAAATGTTGGCGATATGCAGAATACTGGTATAGAATTCGAATTAGGCTACAGAAAAAAAATCGGGGAGCTTAATCTGGGGATTAATGCCAATATCTCAACCTTGAAAAATAAGGTAACCAAGTTATTGCCAGGAAGAGAGTTTATAGAGGATAATGCACAGAGTTTTCAGGGCATGGGCAACTTTACCCGTACCGGACTTGGGCGTGCATTCAATGAGTTTTATGGATACGAAGTGCTTGGTATTTTCCAGTCGCAGGCAGAAGTTAATGCTTATAAAGGTCCAGGAGGTACCGTGTTGCAACCTTCAGCAAAACCCGGAGATATTAAATTTGCCAACTTAGATGGCAATGAAACCATAAACGGTAGCGATCGTACTTATTTAGGCAGTCCGCTTCCAAAATATACCTACGGTATTACCATTAATCTGGCTTATAAAAACTTTGATTTTGTTGCCTTCGGAAATGGTGTTGGCGGAAACATGATTTTCCAGGGATTAAGACGTTTAGATGTAACTTACGGAAACTGGCAACAATCAATTCTGGACAGGTGGACACCAACCAACACTTCAACTGATATTCCTCGTGTTGCAGACAAGGATCTGAATGGAAACTATACCAAGTTCTCTAAAAATTATTTAGAAAAAGGAGATTACTTCCGTTTAAAAACCCTTCAGGTAGGTTATAATCTTCCAGCTAATGTGATTAAAAAAATTGGCGCACAAAAAGTTAGGGTATATCTAATGAGTGAAAACCTGTGGACCATTACAAAATATACAGGTTACGACCCTGAAATCGGTGGAACTGTATTGGGCGTAGATCGTGGAGTTTATCCGCAAGCACGTTCGTTTATGGTAGGTTTAAATGTTGGATTCTAAAAAAAAATTAAAAATGAAAAAGAATATTTTAGCTATTGCAGCCCTTTTAACCGCTTCTCAGCTTATCGTTTCTTGTCAAAAACAGCTTGATGTAAATCCGCGTGAACGTATCCTGGAGACAAGTTATTATCAAAATCAGCAGCAGGCATTTACGGGTTTGGTGGCGGTTTATGATCAATTGGGTAACCAATCTAGTGGCTACCTCACCAAACTTAATTTATTTAGCTCTGCATCGGATGATCACTATGCTGGTGCCGATTCTCCGTCAGATTTAGGAGATATGCAGGCGATGAATAATTATACAGTAAACTCCTTATCAGGAGCCCCAAGTTATTTATGGAGTAAGGGCTTTACCGGTGTTTACCGTGCAAATGTGCTATTAAAAAAAATAGAAGGCATTTCAATGGATGCTACAACCAAGGCAAGGTATATTGCCGAAGCTAAAGCATTACGGGCCATATTCTATTTTGATTTGGTACGTATCTTCAAGAATATACCTTTAATCTTAGCGCCGGTAGAGCCTTCTGGTATGTTCGATGTTACACAGGCTGCCCCTGCAGATGTATATAAACAGATAGAAAAAGATTTAGGAGAGGCATTAACTGCTCTTCCTGTAACTATCCCTGTTGCTGATGCCGGGCGTTTGAATCAAGGTGCAGCTCATGCCGTTTTAGGTAAGGTTTATTTATGGCAGGAAAAATGGGCCCTGGCAGCTACAGAGTTTGCGCTTGTAAATGGTACAGCTCCTGGTGCAAGCACTTATGGCTATAAGCTGCTTCCAAATTTTGCTGATTTATGGAATGTTAAAAACAAGTTTAATTCTGAATCCATTTTAGAACTCAGCTACAATACTACCTCTAACATGGGTTGGAGTAACGTTGGCAGCCGTGAAGGTAATGTGATGGGCATTCTGGTAGGGCCACGTAACTATGTTCCTGTAATTGCTGCACAAGCGCCAGACTATGTTTCGGGTTGGAGTGTGATGCCAATAACCAAAGAATTGTTTGATCTGATTCACTACGATCCGCGTAACAAACCTACGGTTGCCAATTTAGATAGTTTGGAAAAGGCAGGCATTGTAACCTATAAACATGCAAATGATAACACCGGATATTTTGTTGAGAAATACGCCGGAAGAGTTTCTACCAAAGCTGCTGTTGGCCAGTTGGAGTTAAACTTTGGTCAGAATATGTATGAAATACGTTTAGCTGATACCTATTTAATGGAAGCTGAAGCATTGTTGAGAAGTGGTGCTGCAGTTGGTGCAGGCACCAGGGCTTATATTTTCCTCAATGCAGTAAGAGCCCGTGTAGGTTTAAATCCTGTTGCCGTAACCATGGATAATATCATGAAAGAAAGGCGTCTGGAACTGGTAGCTGAAGGACAAAGATGGTTTGATTTGGTGAGATGGGGGCTTGCTCCTGCTAAACTGGCCTTTAAAGGATTTCAGGCAAATAAAAATGAGACCTTACCTATCCCACAGGCTGAGTTAAACAACACCAAAATTCTTCAAAGTAAAGAATGGGGTGGCACTAAGTAAAGTCGAGTATAATATCCTTAAAGTTTAATTGTTACAGGGAGAGAGCGAGTTCTTTCTTCCTGTTTTTTATCAAATCATCTTTCTTATGCTATTTACCAGGTCCATTGGACTCTTAATGTGTTGTGCTTTTACTTTTTCGGTTATGGCGCAAAGCCAGCCACAGGTATGGTTAACCAAAGCCGATCGTACAGCCTTATTTACCCGTCAGGCTACAGGTTTAAGGTTGTCTACAGCTAAAAACAAACAACCTGTAATTGCAATAAACGATAAAAAAACTTTCCAAAGTATAGATGGCTTCGGTTATGCCCTAACAGGTGGAAGTGCCCAGCACATTATCAAAATGTCAGCGCCAGCAAGAGCGGCTTTGCTTAAAGAACTTTTTGCAGCCGATGGCAATAATATCGGTGTTAGTTATATCCGCCTGAGTATTGGTGCATCGGATTTAAATGAAAAAGTATTTTCTTACAACGACCTTCCAGAAGGACAAACCGATTTGGAACAAGCTAAATTTGATTTAGGCCCTGATCAGGCAGATGTTATTCCGGTAATGAAGGAGATCCTCGCCATTAACCCTAAAATTAAAATTATGGGTTCGCCATGGTCTCCTCCCTTATGGATGAAAACAACATACGATGCCCGCGGAGGCATGCTTAAACCTGAATATTATGCGGCTTATGCCAAATATTTTGTGCATTACGTACAGGAAATGCAAAAAGCAGGTATTCCTATTGATGCCATTACCGTTCAAAATGAACCGCTGCACCCGGGCAATAATCCCAGCTTGCTTATGGTGGCACCGGATCAGGCACTTTTTGTAAAGAAATTCTTAGGACCTGCTTTCGCAAAAGCCCATATTAAAACCAAAATTATTATTTACGATCACAATGCCGATCGGCCCGATTATCCGATCAGTATTTTAGATGACGCGGAAGCCAGAAAATATATCGATGGATCTGCCTTCCACCTTTACGGCGGCAGGATTGAAGCCTTAACTGATGTGCACAATGCCCATCCAGATAAAAACATCTATTTCTCAGAGCAAATGGTGGTAGAACCGCCTGATGCCACGACCATTGATATCGTAAATCCGGTAGCACGCTTAATTATCGGTGCCACACGTAACTGGGCTAAAAATGTATTGGAGTGGAACCTTGCTGCAGATCCGGAAAATAAACCTTATACCGATAGGGGTGGTTGCTCCATGTGTCAGGGTGCAGTTACCATTAATGGCGACAATTATAGCCGTAACCTGGCCTATTTCTCCATTGCCCATGCTTCGAAGTTTGTAAGGCCTGGCGCTGTACGGATTGCTTCGAGCGAGCCAGATGGTTTGGCCAATGTTGCATTTAAAACGTCAGCGGGGAAATATGTACTTATTTTGGCCAATACCGGTAAAGCAACTGCAGCATTTAACATCAGCCTAAAGGGCAAAACCTATGCTGCGGCGCTCGATAAGGGTGCTGTAGCTACTTATATCTGGTAATTTTCAATCAATCAACTATGTTTTTAAAAAAATCACTCTTATCTGTTTTTTTGTTCAGTAGCATTTCGTTCACCGGTTTTGGTCAGGGTTTTTTAAAAGCATCAGGCATAAAAATTATTGATGGGCAAGGCCAGAATGTGTTGTTACGCGGCATTGGCCTGGGTGGCTGGATGTTGCAGGAGGGCTACATGCTTAAAATTAATAAAGAGGCACAGCAGTATCGCATCCGCGAAAGGATAGCAGAGCTGATGGGCCCGAAGCAAACCCAGGAATTTTACGATGCCTGGTTGACTAACCATACGCGCAAAATAGATGTCGATTCGATGAAACGCTGGGGTTTTAATTCCATTCGCCTGCCTATGCATTATAATCTCTATACTTTACCGGTTGATCAGGAACCTGTAGCAGGAAAAAATACCTGGCTTGAAAAAGGTTTTGCCTTAACCGATAGTTTACTCAACTGGTGTAAGGCCAATAACATGTACCTTATTTTAGATTTACATGCAGCACCGGGCGGACAGGGTAATGATTTAAATATTGCCGACCGCGATCCGTCTAACCCCTACCTGTGGGATAGTGAGGCCAACCAGGAGAAAACCGTTGCCCTTTGGCGAAAGCTGGCCGAAAGGTATAAAAACGAGCCCTACATTGGTGCCTACGATATTATAAACGAACCAAACTATGGTTTCACCAATCCCGAAGAAGATAAAAATGGTACTCAGGAAAAAGTGAACGCTCCCTTAAGAAAACTGATGGTAGCGATTACCAAAGCCATCCGCGAGGTAGATGAGCAACACCTCATTATAATCGAAGGCAACGGCTGGGGCAATAACTACAATGGTATTTTCCCGCTGTGGGATAAAAACATGGCCTTAAGTTTTCATAAATACTGGAATTATAACGATCAGGCTTCGATAGCGCACATCATCAAAGCCCGCGATGAACAAAATGTACCCGTTTGGCTGGGCGAAACAGGCGAAAACTCTAATGTTTGGTTTACCGACGCCATCCACCTTTTAGAAAAAAATAATATCGGCTGGTCATGGTGGCCTTTAAAGAAAATAGGCGTTAATAATCCGCTTGAAATTAAATCGAATCCCAATTATGATGAACTGGTAAAATACCTGAATAATGGCGGCAACAAACCTAAGGATAGCAATGTGTACAGCGGCCTGATGGAACTGGCCATTTATTCGAGGTTAGAAAATAATATCATTCACCGCGATGTAATTGATGCAATGATTCGTCAGCCCTTTAGCAACGAAACCAAACCTTTTAAAGCCAATTTAATTAAAAACAAGAGTATTATTTATGCGGTTGATTTCGACCTGGGGAAAAACGGGTTTGCCTATTTCGATAATGATACAGCCGATTACCATACTTCAACCAATAAAAGATCAGCAGGAAACCGCGGCAGGATTTACCGGAATGATGGTGTCGATATTGCAAAAGATTCACTACAGTACGAAAAGTATTATGTAAACCATATCGAAAAAGGAGAGTGGTTGCAATACTCGGTTAATGTTGCCCAAAAAGGTATTTATACTTTAAAAATTAAGACAGCAGCAGATCATGCTGGCGGACGGATCACCATTTTAGTTGATGGTAAAACCATTGCCAGAGAAGTGGCCGTTCCCAATACTGGTGATGAGAAAAAGTTTAGTACTTTCGAAATCAAAAATGTGTCTTTAAAGGCCGGGAATCAAAAAATTAGGGTATTGGCAGCTACGGGTGGTTATAATTTTAGTTATATTCAGTTTATAAAATAAAAAGTAAAACATCATCTTGAAAGGTATAAAAAGGATCCTGGTTATTTTAGGAGCGATGGCAGTAATCATCAGTATTCTTTCAAGATGCATGAATGCGGCCGATGAGTTACCAAAAGACATTAGGGGAGAAGCTTACACCGGCGCTGCCACCTGCGTAAAGTGCCATCAGGAGATTAAGCAATCTTATGCACATAACGCACATGGTTTAACCTCTAAACCTGTGGCCGACCAGGAATTGTTGAAGGTTTTTGCCCCGGATTCTAATGCCTTTAACTTCGATATCCACCAAAAGGTTATTATTGAGAAAAGGACAGGCGGCATTTTTCAGGTTGCTTATGTAGATGGAAAAGAAGTACGTGCCCAAAAGTTCGATATGGTTTTTGGTTCGGGCGAAAAAGCCTATACCTATGCTTACTGGAAGAGCAAAAAACTGTATGAACTACCACTTTCCTATTTTTCGGAGATCCGTAACTGGGCCATTAGTCCGGGTTTTACAAAAGAAACCTTTTATTACGACCGGCCCATTGGTAGCCGTTGTTTAGAATGCCATGCTTCGTACGTAGATAAAAAAAATATCCAAACTTCGGGCATCACTACAGATGAAGAAATGGAGCGCGGTGCCTTGCTTTATGGTATTGATTGTGAGCGTTGCCACGGACCAGGCCGGCAACATGCGGTTTTTCATCTTGAAAATCCAGCAGAGAAAACTGCCCAATTCATCACCATTTATAAAACATTAAGCCGTAAACAAAAGATGGATGCCTGCGGAGTTTGCCATTCCGGAAATACCCTGGTTGCCCAGAAGTCGGTTTTTGGTTTCACACCCGGTGATCATTTAGATGATTACTACTCGCAGGATTTTGTGGGTTTTGGTGGCGGCAATCCAGATGTGCATGGCAACCAGACCAACATGTTAATGGGAAGCAATTGTTATCGGAAAAGCAAAAACATGACTTGCCAATCGTGCCACAATACACACGAAAATATTAAAGGTAATTTAACGATTTACTCGCAACGCTGTATCGGCTGTCACCAAAATACAAAGCACAGTCAGGCAATTTTGGCAAAAGGATCGCTCAGTACCAATTGTATCGATTGCCACATGCCTAAAGAATCTTCGAAATTAATCACGTTTCAACAGGCAGGTAAAGATCATCTCAGCCCGTACCGTTTACGCTCGCACCATATTGCCATTTATCCCGTTATCAATTAGTAAAAACCAAACTTTTATTAAGAAATGCTCCAATATCTTTTAATAGGACTTGGATTTCGTACATTTGGTTTCCACCTTAAAAATTAGATAGTAGCCAATATGCCCCTAAAATACTACTTAGCTTTATTATCCTTCCTTTTTCTATCTACCTCTATTTTTGCTCAAAAGAAATTTACCCTTAGCGGCACTATTCGCGATGCAGGCACAGGCGAAACCTTAATTGGCGCAACGGTAAGAATTTCCGGAGCTTCTACCGCAGCAACCTTAACCAATAATTATGGATATTTTGCCTTAACGCAGACCCAAGGAACCTACACGGTGGCGGTAAGTTATACCGGCTATACATCCATCGTTAAAACCATCAATTTAACAAAAGATACCAAGTTAAATGAGGAATTAAGAAGTGCGAACGATTTAGATGAAGTAAATGTCAGTGCCAATAACCGTAAAAACGAAAATGTAAAAAGTGCGCAAATGGGTTTGGAAAGAATTGATATGAAAACGCTCAATTCCATTCCCGTATTGCTTGGAGAAAGAGATATTTTAAAAACCATCCAATTGTTGCCGGGTGTAAAATCTGGTGGCGAAGGAAATACGGGTTTCTATGTTCGTGGTGGTGCTGCCGATCAGAATTTAATCATTTTAGATGAGGCTGTGGTGTATAACTCTTCGCATCTTCTGGGCTTTTTCTCTACTTTTAATGCCGATGCGATTAAGGATGTAAGTTTATATAAGGGGGGCATGCCGGCACAGTATGGAGGCCGTTTATCATCTGTTTTAGATGTTAAAATGGATGATGGAAACAATAAAGAATTTAAGTTTCAGGGCGGTATTGGTTTAATTGCCTCGCGTTTAAAAGCTGAAGGACCAATTGTAAAAGACAGAGGCTCATTCATGGTGAGTTTTCGCAGAACCTATATAGATCTGTTTTTAAGGGCTTCGCCAGATTCGTCGGTGAATGGAAGCACGCTGAATTTTTACGATATTAATGCAAAGGCGAATTATAAAATCAATGATAAAAACACCATTTATATTTCGGGCTATTTTGGTAAGGATAATATTGGTGTGAAGGATTTGTTTGAGAATAACTGGGGAAACGTAACCACCACCATCCGCTTAAACCATATTTTTAACGATCGCTTGTTTTCTAATACTTCGTTAATTTACAACAACTACAATTATACCGTTCGTTTGTTAAATGATGCGACTAATTTTAAGGCTACTTCGCTGGTACGCGATTTTAATTTTAAAGAAGATTTTCAGTATTTCAGTAACAAACATATTCTCAGGTTCGGGCTAAATGCTACCCAGCACCGCATATCGCCGATTGATATTGATAGCGATGTATCCTCGCAGGTAAATTCGCTTACGCAAGAGCGTAGGTATGGGATAGAGTCTGCTGCCTATATTTCTGATGAATGGAATGTAAACGAGCATCTTAACTTTTTATATGGTGTAAGGCTGGCCGCTTTTTCTTTAATGGGGCCAGGAAATTTTAATAATTACAATGCAGCAGGCGAAATCACCTCAACAGAAAATGTGGGCAAAGGCAAGTTTTACAAAAACTATCTCAACCTCGAGCCCCGCTTTTCAGTGAGTTACCTGTTTAACGAAGAAAATTCTATTAAGGCATCGTACAACCGCAATACGCAGAATGTTCACATTTTAACCAATGCCACTTCCAGTTCACCAACCGATCAATATGTGTTGAGCAGCAATAATATCAAACCAGAAGTTGCCGATCAGGTAGCGCTGGGTTATTTTAAAAATATTAAGGAGAATACTTACGAGCTATCAGCCGAAATTTATTATAAATGGTTGCAAAACCAGATCGATTATAAGAATGCCGCCCAGTTGCTGGCCAATTCGAATGTAGAATCGGAACTGATATACGGCGTAGGTAGAGCTTACGGGATGGAATTGTTTTTTAAAAAGAAATTTGGCAAGCTGAATGGCTGGGTAGGATATACCTTATCCCGCACTGAGCGCAAATTTACAGAACTGAATAACGGCAAATATTTTCCGGCCAGGCAAGACCGTACACACGATATTTCGTTGGTTGGTATTTACAACATGACCTCAAGGTGGACATTTTCGTCAAGCTTTATTTACAGTACCGGTAATGCAGTTACCTATCCGGCAGGGAAATATACCGTTGGCGGGCAACCGGCCTACTATTACACCCAGCGCAATGCAGGCCGCATGCCTTACAATATGCGTTTAGATATAAGTGCCACATTAGATGGCAAGAAAAAAGGCAAATACCAATCGAGCTGGAATTTTGGTATTTACAATGTGCTGGCCAGAAAAAATCCTTATTCCATAGAGTTCATTACCGATCCGCAAAATCCGAACAAAACTGCTGCACAGCAAACCTCTCTTTTCGGACTTATTCCATCTGTTACCTGGAATTTTAAATTTTAATGCCATGAAAAAACTGACCATATATTTTGCCTTATTTACCTTGTGCCTCGCTTCATGCAAGAAAATCATTTCTATCGATACGGAGAATGCCGACCCACAGTTAGTGATTGAAGGGATCATTAATAACCAGTTGATGGACCAGGAAATTAAAATCAGCAAAACGATAGGGTATACCGAGGAAAATGTTTTTCCGAAAATTTCGGGTGCCATGGTTACCGTAACCGATAGCAAGGGAAATACGTTTGTATTTAAAGAAGGAACTAAGCCAGGTACTTATGTTAATCGCATGAAGGGTGAGCCTGGTGTTACCTATAATTTAAATGCGACTGTCGAAGGACAAAACTATACCGCCAGTTCTAAAATGCCTAATGTGGTTAAGATGGATTCAATCGGGATCATTAATAACACTTTTTTTGGTCGTGAACGCAAAACAGCGGCAGTCTTCTTTAAAGATCCGGTTAATGAAGTAAATTTCTACCATTTTAACCTCTATGTAAATGATGTGTTGTCGCGACGCTATTATGCCAGTAACGACAGGCTAACCAATGGTAACGATCTGCGGATCCAGCTCTTTTTTAAACCCAATAATGATCACGACAGCGATGAGCTGAATGCCAATGATAAGGTTAGGGTTGAAATGGAATGTGTTGACAGTAATATTTTTAATTATTGGTATGCACTAAGCGAGCAAGCAGACCGCGGGCCTAATCAGGGTACCACGCCGGCCAACCCCACATCAAACCTTTCGAATAATGCATTGGGGTATTTCAGTGCAAACACCTACCAGGTACTCACGGCTACTGTAAAGTAAACATTAAGCAAAACTCCTGTTCAGATTTACTGTTAAATGAGTATGAAAGTATTTATAAGCGGCAATCTTGCTCCAGTTGGTTTAAAGGAACTGGAAGAAAATAATATTACCATTACTCAATGGAAAGAAAACAGGCAGATTACTGCCGAAGAACTGATTGAAGCCTGCCATCATCAGGATGCGTTGATTAGTGTTGGCCCCAATAAGCTTAATGCAGCATTTTTAAATGCCTGTAGCCACTTAAAGGTGATCGCGCTACATTCAGTAGGTTTCGACCAGGTAGATGTAACTACCGCTAAAAAATTAAACATTCCTATTGGTAATACGCCCGGAGTTTTGAGCGGTGCAACTGCTGATACTGCTTTTTTACTGATGCTGGCTGTATCGCGAAAGGCTTTTTTCTCGCATAAAAAAATCATTCAGGGAGAGTGGAAAAACTACGAGCCCTCGCCAGAACTCGGAATTGAAGTAAATGGGAAAACCCTCGGTGTTTTTGGCCTGGGCAAAATTGGGTTAGAAATGGCCAAAAAATGTGCTGCAGCCTACCAAATGGAGGTGATTTACCACAACCGATCGCGTAACGAAGAAGCTGAAAGAGAAATCGGCGCAAAATATGTATCCTTCGAAAAACTTTTGGCACAAAGTGATGTACTCTCTATCCATACGGCGCTAACGCCCGAAACGAAAGATAAATTTACACTTGATGTTTTTAAGAAGATGAAGCCCAATTCTATTTTTATTAATACAGCCAGAGGTGGTATCCATAACGAAAAGGATTTAATTAAAGCCTTACAAGAGAAAATAATATGGGGAGCCGGTTTGGATGTAACGAACCCGGAACCAATGGATAAAAATAATCCCTTGTTGGCTATGGAAAACGTTGCCATTTTACCACATATTGGCTCAGCCACCGAAGAAACGAGAGCAGCAATGGCCAGAATTATCGTTCAGAATATCGTTGCAGGGCTAAAAGGGGAGAAGCTGCCGTTTGAAGTGATGTAAGATGGGAGATGTGAGATGGAAAATGTAAGATGGATGAGGGGGCGAAAAGCCAATTCCATCATCCATCTTACATTTTCCATCAATCAATTATTTTACGGTGTACTTAAAAATCGCTCTTCCCAAATTTCCATTGGCATCTATTCCTTCGATAATTACTTTGTACTGTCCTCTTCCATCAGCGTTATAATATTCAAAAGAAGTATTACCCGTTACGTCTGTAACTACTTTAGGATTCCAATAAATGGTGGTTCTTAAATCGTTCCGGTTCATGCTGGCAGGAACATCATATTTAGGTGAGTAGAACTGTTTTTCTTTGTTATAACCCTGTGGCGAGAAAGTAAGCTCATAGTATTTAGGAAGCATATCCATTAACTGAGCTTTCGTAATCTTGGTGCCTTTAGGTGCTTTTTTCTGGTTAAATACAATTACACCGTTTACATTGTTGGCACGGTTCACCAAACCTAAATCGTCTCTTAAAAATACCTCAACCGATTCAAGCTGGTTCGGATCTAATGTATTGATTTGGTTAACATCCACGTTCATACCATTGATGAAAATACCCATCGGGATTTTTTTGCCCTGGTTGTAATCGCGGGTTACGTAAAAGTTATTATCGGCAAAGGTAACCCCCGCAAGCATACCTTGTAAACAATTAATCAATAAACCACAGCCTTTAAACCGATCGCCACTAACTTCATGGTCGGCCATTTGGCTTAGTCCGCTCAGTGCGGGGTAATCCTTATGACTTACTTTCGGAACCACTGTGGCTTTAATATTTACATCTTTTAGTGTATGCAAATAAGCATATTGTCTTTTGCTGTTATCTAAATAACTGGTTAAAGCACTGTCTATATTTAAAACCTCTTCAGCTGCACTAAAGTTTCTGGTTAATGTCGGTACTGGTGCACCATTTAAGCTTAAGGTCATGTTTTTATAGTTTACATTATACTTAGCGGTAATGGTTACTTTAGAGGAGTCGTTAAATACCAGGTTCGAAAATTTAAAATTCCCAACCGGGTCGGTAGTGCCTTCCAAATTGAAACGTTTATCCGGAATACTCAATAATAATGCACCTTTCCTCACCGGTATGCCGTTGTTCTGTCTTAAAATACCAGAAATTTCGATTCCTTGTTCCGGTAAGAAATCAATTTTTGGCAATTTATTGGCAATGATATCGGTATATTTAAAACTGCGGTATCCCTGGGTAAGGAGCAATACATCTAAATCTGAATTTTTCTTTGCGTCAGGTGCATTAAAGTAATAATTTGCTTTTTCAATGTAACCTTTAACATCGCTACTTAATAACAGGCCGGTTAATATCGTACTGGTTGCATCTTCGCTGGATGGAACTTTGGTTTCATCTACAACAGCTACCGAGAAGCTACCTTCTACAGGGGCGCCATCTTTTTTAGCAGCAACATTTATCTTAACCTTTTTCTTGATTCCATAAGTAGTTGCAGCACTGGTTAGCGTTACCGCCATGGTATTTTTGTGCTGAACAAAAACCAATCTTTCGCTTAAGGGTTTACCAAACTCGTTAAACAGCGTAAACTGGGCAATTCCGGTAGGAAATTTTGATTTAAGCACAGTAGTATTATATTCTTTATTTGATAATGCAGTTTGTGCACCATAACAGATAACACCTTTACTTTGCGCGATTAAATAAAGCTTTTTGCCTTGGTTCTGTTCAAAGAAGGCATCGTTAGCCGAAATTTTTATGGCTATATTATCTGCACTGCTGTTATCTATAATTACAGAAACGCCATTTGCGGCAACAGCTGGCAAATTATAATTTTGAGTGGTTCCATCTGCATAGGTAACAGCTGCTTTGTACGTTTTTCCAGTCTCGGCCAATAAGTTGAAACTACCCATCCCCAAATGCTGAGCCGCAAAAGTAGCAACAGTTTTGCCATCATTATCGGTTACCGTACCTTTTGAGTTAATGCCCAAACCATCACTTTTAATGGCTTTGAAGGCTACCTTGTTGGTTAAGCCGGCAATTAAACTCCCACCTTCAGGGAAAAATTGAAAATCTTTGCTTAAAATAGCGTTTTTAAGTTGAAAGCTATTGCTCACCACATCTTTATCAGTGGTATTAATGCTGGTAATCAATTCACCTTTTTGTAATTGATATTCCGCTTTCTGTGCATTGCTCATCGCGATGGTTAAATAACCGTTCGCATCTGTTGTACCTCTGCCTTTGGCAATTACCGTAAAACTGGTAACCACCTGCCAGCTTACATTTTTATTGGCGTAGGGTTTGTTATTGGCATCTTTAAATTGTACACGGGCATCAATTTTTTCTAACTTATCTGTAGAAGTATTTTTATAAGTGATATGGGTTTTTACCTCCTTGTCAATCGCTTCGCCTACATAAAAGGTCTTGTTAAAATAAGCGGGATCATCACTGTTGAGCATCCATAGCGTATAAGCCCTGATGTGGTAATTACCTTGTTTATAGTTGATCTGGTCTAGGGGAAAACTGCCATAAGCAAAACCACCGGTAATGGGTAATTTTAAGGTTTGGATAAGGGAATCTTTCTGATTGATAACATCCACATAAATGATCTTACTAATTCCGGATAAGAAATTCTGGTTTTCGGTAACATAAGCTTTAAACCAAACCGTATCGGCAACAGCATAATAAGGCTTATCGAAATGAAGATAAATTTTTTCGGAAGGGTAATCGCTCAATACCTTGTTGGTTTTGGTAATGATGGTATTTATGCTAATGGTATCGGTTTGGGCCGAAGAAGAAAAACTTAATGTTGATAAAAGTGACAGTATGATAAACGATAATCTAAAAATCTTCATGTATTGGATATTAAATGCTAAGCCCGTAAATATATCCAATTATAAAGAGAGCGCATAAAATGTGATGAGGTTTAACATTTTTTTACAAAATTTTCTCAGAACATCGTCATCCTGAACTTGTTTCAGGATCTACGGAATGAAGTGCTTTTTAGGTTAACCACTTAATTGTTTAACCCGGTTAACTGTAAACTGAAAACTGGGAACTTGTAAATCGGTTAATCGACTCCAAACTAACTCTGCTAAAACAAAACAAGCCGCTAAAAGCGGCTTGTTTTAAAATATAATGGTGTTTGCCTGTTATTTAAACTCGATCAAGAATTCTTCTTTAGGTGAACGTACTTTTTTAAGATTTACCAACCAATCGCCGGCCTCGTCCCTGTTTCCTAATGGCAATAGGGTAACACTTTTTAAACCTTTTTTATCTAAGCCTAAAAGTTCATCTAATGCAGGTCCGTTAAAACCTTCCATTGGTGTAGCGTCTACTTTTAGTACCGCAGCTTCTGCAATGGCAATACCGAAAGCAATATAAGCCTGACGGGCTGCATGGTTGAAGTTTTCTTCTGCAGTTCTGGATAAGATCATGCCTTTAAGTTGTGCCTTATAGGCATCTGTGGTATCCAGTGGTAAGCCACGCTCTGCATTCATTCTGTTAAAAACGGCATCAATGCCTTCTTCTGTGTAATTTTCGTTTGCCGCGAAAATTAACAGGTGAGAAGAATCGATCACTTGCGATTGGTTAAAAGCAATCGGCGCAATTTTCTCTTTTAATTCCTGGTTGGTTACCACAATTAATTTAAAAGGCTGTAAACCTGATGATGTTGGTGCCAAATGTGCTGCAGCAATAATTTTATCAACCTTTTCTTGTTCAACAGGCTGACCGTTCATTTTCTTAACGGCATAACGCCAGTTCAGGGCATCTATTAAGCTCATATTTTTGGAGATTTTTTTTAAATTTTATGTAGCAAATATGCAGATAAGCTTTAAGGCTAGTGTTGATGTATGGTAAGAATTTTTTTTATTGGGCTCCGCTGGCTGAAGTCAATGGTAAAGAGGGGGCTTGGCCATTGACTTTTCCTATCGGTTGGTATCTCACCGACCGAAATAGAATTAGGAAATGAATGGATTATGGTTCTTGGCGGTTTTCAGCCCTGCTTTGCGCTTTACTCCGTTGCACTTCGTGTTCGCTCCAATCAGGTTTAGGAACAGGGGGCTTTGCGCACTGCAACCGCAAAAATGAAATGCTGTTTTGCCCATCTGGCCCCGGTTGAAGTGTTACCCTGTAGTAACGAGGTACGAGGAAGCGAAGCGTAAAAGTGGGAAACGGGAAGAAACTTGGTGTCTTGTAGAGGCAAAGCGCTCCAAATATGAAATGCAATTTTTTCCTATCGGTTGGTGTCTCACCGACCGAAATAGAATTAGGAAATGAATGGCTTGTGGTTCTTGGCGGTTTTCAGCCCTGCTTTACGCTTTACTCCGTTGCACTTCGTGTTCGCTCCAATCAGGTTTAGGAACAGGGGGCTTGTGCGCACCGCAACCGCAAAAATGAAATGCTGTTTTGCCCACCTGGCCCCGTTGAAGTGCTACCCTGCAGCAACGAGGTTAGGAAATGAATGGATTATGGTTCTTGTCGGTTTTCAGCCCTGCTTTGCGCTTTACTCCGTTGCACTTCGTGTTCGCTCCAATCAGGTTTAGGAACAGGGGGCTTGTGCGCACTGCAACCGCAAAAATGAAAAACTTTTTTTGCCTACCTGGCCCCGGTTGAAGTGTTACTCTGCAGCAACGAGGCACGAGAAAGTGAAGCTTAAAAGTGGAAAACGGGAAGAAACTAACTGTTTTGTACAGTTATTGCGCTCCATATGACAATGTTTTTTTATTTTTCCTATCGGTTGGTGTCTCACCGACCGAAATGGAATAAATTCAGAATGACGAATTATGAAAGAGTTTTATTAAAATTAGGAAATGGTTGGCCTGTGGTTCTTGGCGGTTTTCAGTCCCGCTTTTATTTCAAGTCCTCGCTGCGCTGTGGGCTTTACATGGCAATCGGGTTTATGAACAAGGGTTCTGCATCCTGCAACCGCAAAAATAAAATACTGTTTTTCCCACCTAGCCCCGGTTGAAGTGTTACCCTGGCAGCAACGAGGTACGAGGAAGCGAAGCGTAAAAGCGGAAAACGGGAAGAAACTTGGTGTCTTGAAGAGGCAACGCTCCAAAGAAAGATCATTAAACTACAATCGAAAGCGTGATTTTTTCCATTGCCATGGTTCGTGTCTCACGCACCATAAGATCGTAATTAAGCTTTAGGGAACAAACCTCAAATCGCTGCGCACCGGAAAGTGATCAGATAATTTGGCTTGGGTAATTTTGTAGTTTAACACCTCGAGTTCTTTAGAAGTAGCAATATAATCAATCTGAAAATTGGGAAATTTACCATTATAGGTTTTACCAAAGCCATTACCCTTTTTAATAAAACTATTGTTTAAACCGGCGGTAATTTGCGTAACCACATAAGATGCTGGCGTATCGTTAAAATCGCCTGCAATAAGGTAAGGTGTTTTACAGGTGGCCATTTCCTTTTTCATAATATCTACCTGACCGCTCCGTTTCAAAAAGGCATTTTTCAGCATTCTTAAAATCCGTTTGGATGGTTGCAGTTCGGTATTCATTTCTTTTACCTTATCCAGGTATTCGTAATCCTGTTTTTCAAAAGAAATAGATTGAAAATGTACGTTATAGACCCTCAGGATTTTGCCCTTAATATTTAAATCGGCATAAATACTCATGTTATTGGAGAAACCTTCAACAAAAGGGATTTTGCCAGAATTTTTAATAGGATATTTGGAAAATATGGCCAAGCCAACGGCCTCATAGTCATTTTTATTGATGGGTACGAAGTAATAGTATTTTGTGTTCAATAATGCTTTCAAGCTATCAACAGTATCAAATGCGCCTTTGTAACGCGTAAAAAATTCCTGGAAACAGATAATATCGGGATTTTGGTCTTTCACCACCTGAAGCATTTTTTCTTTTACCGATTCGGTATTGTCTTCACCATATAGTTTAAAACTGTGCACATTATAAGTCATCATTCTGATGCTATTGTCTGCTTTTTCAGCTCCACCTTCATCGCCGCCAATGGCAAAGGTTGCTTTTAAAGTTTTAGCACCAAGTGCGATCACCAGAATGGTTGCGATTGCAAAAATCCATTTTTTGCCTATAAACCACCAAACCAGAAAGATGATATTAGCGAATAGAATAAAGGGGTAGGCGAGACCGAAAAAAGCAATAATGGCATGTTTTCTTGGATCCATATTTCCGGCCAGAACTCCCAAAAGCAAAGCTACTGCCAACATAAAGGCAATAGGCAAGAGGAGTTTATCCATGAAACTATATTTCTTCTTTTTCGTGGCCATTAATCTTTACTTGCCTTAAATAGTTTTTCTTTTTCTACTGCTGTTAATTTATCGTACCCTGAAGTCGATATTTTGTCTAAAATGGCATCTATTTCCTGTTGAGAAACGCCACCTTTGAATTCGGGTTTTTTAACAGGTTTTTCATTCCGAACAACTTTTAATTTTGGCTTACGCTCAAAGAGCTTGCTCCAATCTCTTCCGTTTTGTAAACTTTTAATAAAGGTGAAACCCAAAAGTGCGCCACCAATATGTGCTAAACTTCCACCTGCATTTATTGAGCCGATAGCAATAAAATCGAGAACAAAATATACAATCGCAATCCACTTGATTTTAACCTCCCCAAAAATGAAAAGCACAATGGTATAGTTGGGAACTAGCGTCGCCGCAGCAAAAATAATGGACATTACTGCCGCAGAGGCACCTACTATGGTTACATTGGTTAATCCTGCTGCATATACCGGGAATATATTTAATATGGCTACCGCAAACAAACCGCCAAATAAACCACCCGCAAGGTAAACAAAATGAAATTGCCTGCTTTTTAAGAAATTCATGAATATATTGCCGAACCAGAATAAGCCCAGCATATTAAACAGGATGTGAAGAACCCCATCATGAATAAACATGTAGGTGAATACGGTGTAAAAACGTTCTGGTAATTTAGAAATGCTTGCAGGTAAACCTACATACTCCCTAACCAACGGACTGATCAAATCTCCTTTGCCACTTAGCCAACTAAATACCCCAATAACAGCGATAATCAGAAACAACAGCACGTTAATGCCAATGTAAAAGAATATTGGGTTGCCAGATTGAAAAACCTTGTATTTTAAATCTTTGAAAGTACTATTCATAGAGTGTATAAAATGTATCGTTCTTATCTTTCCATATTTTAACGAGTATAAAACCAATTAAGGCGCCCCCAAGATGCGCATAATGGGCAATAGAATCGCCTTCAAACTGGGCAACACCCAAAGATAACTCTACTAAAATATAAATTGGTATAATATATTTGGCTTTTACCGGAACAGGAATAAACATGATTAATAATTCGGCATTTGGATAAAGCATGCCAAAGGCAACCAGTAAGCCAAATATCGCACCTGAGGCACCAACCATACCACCAAAATAGATGCTTCTAAGTGTAACCGCTTGCGTTATAGAGAGTTGTGCTGTATTAAATTCGCCCTGAAATAGTGCGGGAAGATTTATCTTCCCGTTGTTGGTCGCACTACCGATAATCTGGTGTACTTCGTAAGCCTGTACGGCCCACTGCAATGCCAGAGCGCCTAATCCGGTAATAAAATAAAAGATAATAAACTTTTTGCCTCCCCATCTTGATTCGAGAATACTTCCAAAAGAGTACAATGCAAACATGTTAAAGAAAATATGCGCAATGCCACCATGCATAAACATATAGGTGATAGGCTGCCAGATCTCAAACTTCGGGGAATCGAAATAATATACTGCTAACCGGTCATCAAGGTGGAGCGTTGTGAGCAGGTAACTAGCCGCGAAAAATAGGATGTTAATAATCAGTAGGTTTTTTACTACCGGTGGAATATATATGTTATTCATTTAATTTTAAAAAGGGTTAACTGGTTAATGGTTTAAACTGGTTAATCGGTTAACTGTTTTGTATTTCTCTTTGGCTTCAAGTTTTGCTATGTAGTTCAATTTTCTGACTTCCAGCACCTGGTCTCCAACTTTTTCTCTTTAGTCTTTTAGCTTTGGTCTTTAGTCTATTTCTCAAACTTTTTATCCAGCTCTGCCAGAGTAATGGTCTGGATAATCGGTTTGCCACTCACGCTAAAGTTAGGTGTTTTACAGGCAAAAAGCTCATCAATCAAGGTATTCATTTCTTCCTGACCAAGGCTTGTTCCGGCTTTTATGGCACTATTTTTAGCTAAACTTCTGGCCAGGCTATCACGTTTGCTTAATTTTAGTTCCTGCTGCGAGTTTTTAAAACCTTCAATCAATTGTTCAAATAACTGGGTTTCGTTAATATTGCTGCTCCCTAAATCAACCGGGACACCTTCTACTACCAACGTATTTTTCCCAAATTCCCGTACATCGAAGCCTAAACTTTTTATATCGTCCAATAAACTTTTGGCCAGTTCAAAATCATGGGCATTCAGTGTAATGGTTTGCGGAAATAAACTCTGCTGCGATGCGCCTTTGCGATCATCAAGATGTACGAGAAAACGTTCGTAAAGGATCCGCTCATGAGCCATTTGTTGATCGATTACCATTAAACCCGACTTGATCTGTGAAACAATATATCTATTATGCAATTGCATATACTGCTTTTGCTTCGTTTCCAAAACTGTTTCATCCTCGTAAATAGAGGTCTGTTCTACAACAGGCTGTTCGGTTATATCATATAACGAGCCCCAGTTTTTTGCACTTGGTTTTGCGTCATAATTTCTTGGTGATGAGGCGTAACCCGATGTAGAACTGCTATCACTCGCAAATGGATTAAAATCAGGATTGAAGTTAATGCTTGGTGGTATAATATCTTCGACTGCCTTATGCGTAATCATATTGCTGAAACCTGTTTCCTGATCAAAATCTAAAGTAGGCGAAATGTTATAACGGCCAATGGAACGTTTTACCGCCGATTTCATGATCGCATAGATCGACTTTTCGTCGAGATATTTAATCTCTGTTTTAGTAGGATGCACGTTTACGTCGATTTTCGACGGATCGATCTCAATAAACAAAACATATAGCGGATAACTATCATCGGGCAATAACTCTTCGAAAGCAGAGCTTACTGCGTGGTTTAAATAAGGATCTTTAATGAAACGGTTATTCACAAAAAAGAACTGCTCACCCCTGGTTTTCTTTGCAAAAGCAGGTTTTCCGATATAGCCTTTTAAGTTTATAATAGTCGTTTCTTCTTCAACTGGAACCAAACGTTCGTTATAGTTGTTACCAAAAAGGTGGACAATCCGCTGTTTTAAGTTGCCTTTTGGAAGGTTGAAAATTTCAACTCCATCTTGGTGCAGAGTAAAAAAAACAGCTGGATGTGCCAATGCTACACGCTGAAATTCATCCAGAATATGACGCATTTCTACCGGATTACTTTTAAGGAAGTTCCTTCTGGCGGGCGTGTTGAAAAATAGGTTTTTAATCGAAATCTGCGTTCCGGGAGAGGTAGCTACAGGTTCCTGATTGGTTACCTGTGCACCTTCGATAGAAATGCAGGTGCCGATTTCATCTTCATGCCTGCGGGTTTTCATTTCTACCTGCGCAATGGCCGCAATAGAAGCCATGGCCTCGCCACGGAAACCCATGGTGCGGATGGCGAATAAATCCTCTGCTTTTTTTACCTTCGATGTAGCATGACGCTCAAAACACATTCTTGCATCCGTAACGCTCATTCCACAGCCATTATCAATAATCTGAATCAGTGCCTTACCGGCATCTTTTACTACCAGTTGAATTTTATCTGCGCCGGCATCTATCGAATTTTCGAGCAATTCTTTTACCGCAGAAGCAGGTCGTTGTACAACTTCTCCGGCAGCAATCTGATTGGCAACAGCATCAGGCAATAAGTGAATAATATCAGTCATGTATTAAGGCAAAGTGAATTCGCTAAATTATGCAAAATAAGCTTAAAGAACCCGATTTGTTTAAAACTCAACATGTAAATGACTGTAGTTAAATAGGATTGATTGCTCCTATCGGTTTATTATACACTTGTCATCCTGAGCGGAGTCGAAGGATCTGGCGCAAGAATTAATTGTTACCTGTTATTTTGAACGTAGTGAAGAATCTTTGTAAGGATCAATTTGTTATTCCTGCCTCGGTTTTGTTTTTTTTGAAAAGCAGGGTTCTGCACCAATCGTTTCCGGTAGTCCTGCTGTACACTGTATCCCGATAGAAAAAATCGGGATGCCGTTCCCATCAGGTTTATTTTACATAGGTCTGTCGTTCTGAACCTGGTGAAGAAATTTCTGTTGGATTACTGCTGTTTTGATCAATCAATCTATATTTTTCATGCTTCTGTGCCTCCGTGGCAAAAAATAATTGCTGCTAGCCATATTGGCGGCAAAGCTAAGAGAAAGGAAAGTGCCTGTTGGGACACAGACTATGGCGTAGGAATTAGTTGCGATCTGTCATTCTGAACCTAGTGAAGAATCTTTGTAAGGATCAATTTGTCATTCCTGCCTGGGTTTTGTTTTTTTTTGAAAAGCAGGGTTCTGCACCAATCGTTTCCGGTAGTCCTGCTGTACACTGTATCCCGATAGAAAAAATCGGGATGCCGTTCCCATCAGGTTTATTTTACATAGGCCTGTCGTTCTGAACCTGGTGAAGAAATTTCTGCTGGATTACTGCTGTTTTAATCTACTCAAGCTATGTTTTCCGTGCTTTCTGTGCTTCCGTGGCAAAAAATAATTGCTGCAAGTCATATTGCGGCAACGCTAAGAGAAAGGAAAGTGCCTGTAGGGACACAGACTACGGCGTAGGAATTAGTTGTGATCTGTCATTCTGAACGTAGTGAAGAATCTTTGTAAGGAACAATTTGTTATTCCTGCCTGGGTTTTGTTTTTTTTGAAAAGCAGGGTTCTGCACCAATCGTTTCCGGTAGTCCTGCTGTACACTGTATCCCGATAGAAAAAATCGGGATGCCGTTCCCATCAGGTTTATTTTACATAGGCCTGTCGTTCTGAACCTGGTAAAGAAATTTCTGCTGGATTACTGCTGTTTTAATCTACTCAAGCTATGTTTTCCGTGCTTCCGTGGCAAAAAATAATTGCTGCAAGTCATATTGCGGCAACGCTAAGAGAAAGGAAAGTGCCTGTAGGGACACAGACTACGGCGTAGGAATTAGTTGTGATCTGTCATTCTGAACGTAGTGAAGAATCTTTGTAAGGAACAATTTGTTATTCCTGCCTGGGTTTTGTTTTTTTTGAAAAGCAGGGTTCTGCACCAATCGTTTCCGGTAGTCCTGCTGTACACTGTATCCCGATAGAAAAAATCGGGATGCCGTTCCCATCAGGTTTATTTTACATAGGCCTGTCGTTCTGAACCTGGTGAAGAAATTTCTGCTGGATTACTGCTGTTTTAATCTACTCAAGCTATGTTTTCCGTGCTTTCTGTGCCTCCGTGAGCAAAAAATAATTGCTGCTAGCCATATTGGCGGCAACGCTAAGAGAAAGGAAAGTGCCTGTAGGGACACAGACTACGGCGTATGATAAAAATCGGTGTTTATCTGTGTGCATCTGTGGCAAAAAAACTAATTGACGCTAGTCTTAGCGACAATGCTAAAACCAAGAGCACAAATCCTTTCTGTAAAACCGAATTTACAAATCCAAATGCTTTCAATTTTCTATCTTTATCGGTATGAAATCCATCCTATACAGCCTTTTTCTGGCTTTATTGTTCACTTCCTGCACCAAAAAAGAAGCAGTTGATGTAATTGTTTACAACGCCAAAGTATATACCGTTAACAGTAAGTTTGATACAGTCGAAGCTTTCGCAGTAAAAAATGGAAAAATCATCGCGCTGGGTAAAAGTGATGAGATAAAAGGTAAATATACTGCCAATGAAGAGGTTAATGCCAATAGAAAAGCTGTATACCCAGGTTTTATAGATGCACATGCACATTTTTATGGCTATGGACAAAGTTTGCAAACAGCTGATTTAAGAGAAACCAAATCCTGGGATGAAGTGCTCAGCCGTTTAACTGCTTTTGCTAAAACACATCCCGATGGCTGGCTGATCGGTAATGGCTGGGACCAAAACGATTGGGATAATAAAGCTTTCCCAACAAATGAAAAGTTAACAGCTCTTTTTCCGGATCGCCCGGTATTTTTAAACCGGATTGATGGGCATGCAGCCATTGCTAATCAAAAAGCGTTGGATAATGCCGGAATTAAAAGTGAACAGAAATTGTCAGGTGGCGATATGCTTACCGAAAATGGAAAGCTCACTGGTGTGTTAATCGATAATGCTGTAGGCCTGGTAGAACGTAAAATCCCATCACCAGATGCTAAACTGGCTGAAAAGATATTTATCGATGCAGAGAAAAACTGTTTCGCTGCTGGTTTAACCACCATTGATGATTGCGGCTTGAGTTACCTGGCTGTAGAATTTATCGAAAAACTGCAGCAATCAAACAAACTTAAAATGAGGCTCTATGTAATGCTTTCGGATGAGCCTGATAATTATAAATATCTTTTTAACCGCGGGCCAATTAAAACCGATCGGTTAAATGTTCGGGCTTTTAAGGTTTATGCCGATGGTGCTTTAGGTTCGCGTGGTGCTTGCCTGCTGCATCCATACAGCGACATGCCGAATAAAACAGGTTTTCTATTAAGTGATCAGAAACATTTTGAAGAAGTAGCCAGAAAAATTGCTGCTAACCACTTTCAGATGTGTACCCATGCCATTGGCGATTCGGCCAACCGCGTAATCCTGAATATTTACAATAAAATTTTAAAAGGTAAAAACGATCAGCGCTGGCGTATCGAACATGCACAGGTAGTTAACACTAAAGATTTTGACCTGTTCGGCAAAGCCAGTATTATCCCCTCCGTTCAACCTACACATGCTACTTCCGATATGTACTGGGCCGGGCAGCGTTTAGGTGCCGAAAGGTTAAAAAGTGCTTACGCCTACAAACAATTGTTAAAACAAAATGGTTGGATTCCTTTGGGTACCGATTTCCCGGTAGAAAACATTAATCCATTATTAACGTTTTATGCAGCAACAGTGAGAGCAGATGCAAAAGGTTTTCCAAAAGGGGGCTTTCAGATTGAAAATGCCTTAACACCCGAAGAAGCCTTACGCGGGATGACGATATGGGCCGCCAAAGCCAATTTCGAGGAAGAAGAAAAAGGAAGTTTGGAGAAAGGTAAATTAGCTGATTTTGTTATCCTCGATCACGATATTTTAAAATCAACACTACAGAACATATTAAAAACCAAAGTCTTAAAAACCTATTTGAACGGAGAGAAAGTATATGAAGCGAAATAGATTGTGTATCCTGGCTGTAGCATTTTGCTGCAATGTTTTATGCTTAATGGCTTGTGCACAGGATCATACAGCAAATGAGAAAAAACTGGCTGTTGCCAATGCGATTTCTAACGCAACGGTGTTGTTAAACAACCAGGATGGAATTATTCCTTTAAAATCATTAGAGAAGAAGAATATTGCTTCGGTCAGCCTTAGTTTTGCTTACAGTGCCGTTTTCGATAGTTTGGCCAATAAATATGATAAAATCACCTCATTTTCTGCCGATTCTTATAAAGATAGTTTGAATTTGAACGATTTAGAAGATGACCTTAAATATTTCAACACCATCTTAATTTCTATTGATGATCAAAATGTAAGTAAAGCCAGATACATTAACTTTATTAACAGTATCAGTAAAAATAAAGAGGTAATTATTTCTTTTTTTGGTAACGGACCTGGTTTAAAATCATTCGATCTGTTAAAATCGCCAATTGTATGGACTGGTCAGAACAATATTGATGCTGCCGCCATTGTGCCACAATATATTTTTGGAGGCATTGCGGCTTCAAATAAGTTAATTACTGCTTATTCATCTCGTTATACTTCGGGTTCTGGTTTTACTACAACAGCTACGCGCTTAAAGTACACTGTACCCGAAGATGCAGGCTTAAATTCGAACAACTTAAAAGAAATCGATGCCATTGCTGCCGAAGCGATAGCGCAGAAAGCTACACCAGGACTGGTGGTTTTAGTAGCGAAAGATGGTAAAGTAATCTTTAATAAAGCTTATGGTACCCATACTTACGATACCACTGTGCCTGATAAAGTAACCGATATTTTTGATCTTGCTTCAGTAACCAAAGTAACGGCAACCACACCTGCTGTAATGCGTTTGTTTGAAGAAGGAAAACTAAAGCTAGACACTAATATTGGCGCTTATATCCCGAAAGCGCGTACCACACCCATGAACAATATCCAGGTGCGGGAAGTAATGTTGCACCAGGCTGGTTTTATCCCATACATTCCTTTTCATGATTATGTTAAAACAGGTGATTACAGCAGAGATTCATCTGCAGCTTTCCCAACAAAGGTGGCTGATAACTATTATATCAAAAAAGGCTTTTTTAAAGATTTTATGTGGCCTAAGATGCTTAATTCGCCCATTAAAACACGTGGCAAATATGTGTACAGCGATATCAGTATGTATGTAATGAAAGATATTGTAGAGCACATCAGCGAAGAACCGCTAAATCAATATACTTACGAAAATTTTTATAAACCATTGGGCATGCAAACTGCAGGTTTCTTACCGCGCAACCGTTTTAAACCAGAGCAGATTATTCCAACGGAAATGGATACCTATTTCAGGAAAACGCTTTTAGTTGGCTATGTTCACGATCAGGGGGCAGCTTTGGCTGGTGGTGTATCTGGCCATGCAGGTTTATTTGCCAGTGCCAACGATCTGGCCATTATTTACCAGATGCTATTGAACCGTGGCACCTATGGCGGGGTGGAGTATTTCAAAAATTCGACGGTTGATATGTTTACGTCTAAGCAATCGAATGTAAGTCGCAGGGGTTTGGGTTTCGATCGCTGGGATCCGGACAGCACCAAACATTATCCCTCTAATTTAGCTTCACCACAAACTTATGGACATACCGGTTATACCGGAACATGTGTTTGGGTAGATCCATCACGTGGTTTGGTTTATGTGTTTCTGTCGAACCGTGTTAACCCTACCGTTACCGATAAACTTTCTAACCTGAAAATCAGGGGTAGGATACAAGATGTGGTAAACAAAGCAATTGACGAATCAAAGAAATAGAATCAGCTGTAATCATTGATCAAGTTTATTTTTATTCGTAATTTCAGAATACAAACCTAAAAACAGCTTAATACTATGAAATTAATTAAAACATTAACTTTTTTACTGCCTTTTTTGGCAGTGATTTCAATCGCAAATGCACAGCAGATTAAAGATGGAGAAACCGTAGATGTAAACGGAATTGCCGTAACCTATTCTGTTACCAATAAAGAAAAGTTGACCATAAAAGACCAGGATTTTGACCGCTATAAAGTTTTAGTTTCGATCAAAAACAATACTGGCAAATCTTTTAACATCCGTTTGGCCAATTCATTGGATCTTACTGGGATTTCCAATTCAAAAATTATAGAGTTAGATTGTATCAATGCCACAGGCGCGAGGTTAACCTCAAAAAAGGTTCAGGTGAGCATGAAAAGCCATTTAATTAATGTCACCTATCCTACAAAAGACAAAGATGGAAAATCAATCACGGCGATTCTTCCGGTTACAGCCGGATATTACTTTGATGAAGGACAGGTAATCGAAAACGATGCAATTTTTATTGTGCCTGCTGGAGAAACGCCAAAGGTTAGTGTAAGGAGTTTGTTGAAGAATTAAAATTTAGAGTTGTCAACTTTAATAGCCACCTGGCTAGAAAGTTGACAACTCTCCATTGGGATATTTAATATTCGTCATCAAGTATACTCACGCAATCAGCAGCGTTTTTCTTTAGCCTTTCATCAAGCGAAGCAATAGCTGCATTATCCTTTAAGCTCCGGTATAAATTAGTAATGACTGTTCTGGTTTCATCATCAGGATCACAAGCCTGTGATTTTTCTAAATAAGGTAGTGCTTTAAGTGCGATGACTTTATATTGGGCATAAAGTTCGCCATGCGCTTTTAAATCTTTCGCTTTTCCCGCTTCGTTCATCTTTGCGCCAATGGCATTACATTTTTTAACGAAAATAAACCCTAAGGCCCTGTAAGGAACATAATAAGCTGGTGTAATTTTAATGGCTTCCTGATACTTTGGGATTGCCTTTTCTATTTCTCCGGTTTCTTCATAAAGCCTTCCTAAATGATAGCTAGTATTGCCCAGTTGGGTTTTGGTGAGCTCAGGCGATCTTTTAATGAGCTCTTCCGCTATTTGAATAACTTTTTGTCTTTCTGAGTCGGTCATTCTAATTTGAGCGTAATCCCAATATAAATCTTTAATGCTTTTGCTTTGAGAAAAACAGGTTTGTGCAACCGTTAGTGGAAATAAGAGTGCTAATAGGTGTTTGATCATAGGTGTTTTAATTTTTCTGAAAATAATAATTTAGTTTGAAGTTGGTTTAGGTTAAAAACTATTTGCTAATTATATAGCGCCATCCTTTTCCTTCTCTTCACTAGCTTTAAATAAAATTTGCCAAATTGTTAAAGCTGCACTCGTTATAGATATAAGTAAAAACATTATAATCGTAGCGATAGAAAATGTGCTTTCAATTGGATTGGAAAGCGCTTGCCAAACAGGTATGGAAAGAACCGCAATACATATTAAGTGAAGTATATTGTTGTTTTGTATTTTTCTGAAATAAGATAATAATAAAAAAAATATTGAAAAAAAAATTCCCGCAACATATATTATATCAATGATGTAAATGATTTCTTTGCTTAAGGTTAAAGAAAATATATTTCCCGAACCATCAATGACCAACAATGGAAGAAATGTTATATACATGAACATGAACATTGAATTTTTTTCCCCACTAAAAAAAATTGTTAGAAAAGATAGAACAATGAAAAGAGTAAGAACTCTTGGGTGTTGAATGATTTTCATATTAATTACATCCTCCTTTCTTTGCGGGAGACTTTTTTTCTCCTTTAGATATGTTTGTATAACCGTTTTCTTTCATCGTTAATAGCTTGTTATATAGTCCGTTTGGTGTTTTTCCATAATTGAAACCAGATGACCCTACCCAATCGTTAATTTCAATTTGGTGGTTGGCATCTCTAATAATGTTAAATACATCTAATGCATAATTAGTACAATTATAATTGTTTATATCATAGCTAGAATTTTTTTGTGCCAAGGCTTTTGTTTGAACCAATTGAAATTCTTCTTGAGTTATATTTGACATAGTCATGCTCGCGTCATAATCGTGGTTACCATTATCGTTAAGTTTACTTCCAACTGGCCCTGTGGTCAGACTTAAAATGTCAGGGGAAGGATAAAATCCAAAAGATTGACTTACTGAATTATTCCCATTTGTTTTAGTCATTGTTATAAATGCATGACCTGGACTAGGAGGCATAGATTGATAACTGACTAATTTTAGTGGATCATCATTTACAGGTAGATCTGTGCTTAATGTTACTGAATAGGTTGCCCCATTATCAGAAACTGTATTGAAGCAATTAAAAAGTTTTTGTAGATCAACTGCCGGATCTGATAAAATTTTATAATTCTGAGGATTGTATTCACTTGCAGTACCTCCAGTATTACCACTACTGCCTCCGCCATGTGTGCCTGCATATCCTTCATTGTCTCCATAATCACCATCGCAACTTCCAGGTAAATGGGCAAAACCAGATATATAGGGTGAGCACACTTCATATCCCTCTGCCCCCACACAAGATTGGCCCCATATTGGTATTTCTATTCCGTCTGCGCATGGAGATTTTACTGCAACTGTTTTATCCTTTAGGCTTCCGTTTAATTTTTTTGCATCAGAGAGTTGTAGCTTTATATTTATTAAAGATTGATTTAATAAATTTAGGTTGCCCGTACTCTTTGCAATTTGGCCTTCGGCATAAAGCGAACCATTGCTAAAACTACCGTCAGTATTAAAATAATAGACTTTACCGCTTAAATTGCCTACATTTTTATAATGCAGGATTTCTGTTCTTTTTTGTTGTGCATTATTCACAATAGCCATATAACAACCGGTAACGATTGTATTCTTGTTTATGTTTTTGAATAAAACTAATCTGATGTTACTTTTTGATAAACCCAATTTCGGCTCATTAGCATCATTAGGGCTATCTCCAATAAAAATTCTATTAGGATTATTTAATCCTATTTCAATAATGGTCTGATTGCCTTGATTTGTTGTATAAATATCATCCCAATTAGGTAACATAGTTGTAAATGGGTTATTATCAGTTGTTTTAAAATTCGATTTTACCCAAGCTTTGGTCGCTATTAAATCAATGTTAATTGATTTTGACTGGCTATTGCTGTCTTTTTTACATGAGTAAGATATAAAGCAAAGTAACAACACTACGAGTATGTATTTTGAATTGTCTAGAGTGAGTAATTTAAATTCTAATTTCATAATTGGCTTAAGTTTACACAAAGCTACAACCATTAAATCATTTCACTTTTGATAAAAGTCAAAAAACAAATTACTTTCTAATTCTACTCAATGTTTCCTGCGAGATACCTAAATACGAAGCAATATGACCTAAAGAAACGCGTTGAAAAAGCTGAGGGCTTCGTTTCAACAACGTTTCATAACGCTCTTTGGCGCTTAACATCCGCAGTTCGTTGGCCTGTATTTCATTACGGATATAATAATACTCCGTAAGTTTCCGGCCAATAAAGTTAAATTCCATAAACTGGAGATAAATTTCATCGAGTTTTTCTCTTTTTACTACTATTAAGGTTGTGTCTTCTAAGGTTTCAATGTATTCGAAGCTGGGCTGTCCCGTGAAGAAGCCATAAACAGAAATTAATAGTTCATTTTCGAATAAAAACCAGGTATTGGTTTGTTTGCCATCTTTATCAAGATAATATACCCTGGCTCCACCTGCTACAATGAAATATATGGTATTACTATTTTCACCAGCGCTTAATAACGTGGTTTTTCTTTTGACTTGAGCAATATGACTATTGCTAATAATAGCTGATTTTAATTCCTCACTAAGTGGATGAATGGCATTAAAAACGGCAAATAAACCTTGGTAACTTTCTGGATAAATCTCTTTTAGCATAAATTAATATATTGGTGGGACGCCATCATTCAATAGGGATCAATTCGAATATAGGATTAATAGGTTAACATCGGTTTGCAAATAAAGAATTTAGAGTTGTCAACTTTACTGACCTGCTTGCTAGAAAGTTCACAACTCTTCTATCTAAAATTGATTGCCAATTTATAAATAACCGTTTTAAGTTCTTCGGTATCGCGATCTTCACACAATAAAAAAGTTGTATTATGCTCGGTTTGACTAAATAAAGTAATGCCTTCGAACTTATGCTTGCCTGAGATTTTATTGCTAAAAGTTAGTTTGAGGCTTTGCAGGTTAATGCAGCCAATAAAACTGCCCAAAATTTCTCCGTCCGCATAAGTAGATTTGGTATCCTCTGCTGTGGCAATGAAAAATATTTCATTTTTTACCAATGCAGCATCGGTAAAGGACGATTCAACGTGGTTAATATTTGGAAGCTTAAAATAGTTAAAATGAGCTTGTTGAATTTTAGCTAAATCTGCTCCATGGGTTTTGAATATGCCATTCTTTGTATCGGTTCCGTTACCACGGTTAAAAAGCAACCACTCAGTTCCCGTAAAAATTGCTCCTTCGAGGTTAAAGTTCTGATCATCTACTTTAGTAACAGCTTTAATTCTGGCGTAGGTACTGGTCAGGTCTTTTTGAACAAAATTTTGTGTTTTCAGATCGAATTCGATCATCAGATTTCTTTTGGGTGTTGAGCCTGAACCTAAAATGTAAAGCTTATTGTCTTTATGACAAAGGATTTCGAAATCGGGTTTTAAGGATTTAGGTATATTTTCTAACTGATTAAGTGATCTGTCAAATAAGATCTTAATTTTCCGTAGCTTCCTGGTTTTGATGTTATATTCATTCAAATAGCCACTATTATCGCCAATGATATACAGTAAATCTTCATGAAGGAACAAGCCTGAGGCAGAACCAATCCCATCAAGCTCGGCGAAAACTTCTAAAGTTGTTGAATGCATGTTTTGAAAATAACAAAAAAGCACCGGTTTTATCCAGTGCTTATATTTTTTCGAATAAGATTGCCACGTCTCGATGAAGAATCGTGCCTCGCAATGACGATCTTTTTTTATTTCTTCAATCCAATTTCTCTTAATCTTTCATCTAAATACTCTCCGGCAGTCATATCGCTATAAGCTTTAGGATGTTCCGCATCAATGGTTGATGGTAAACTGGTTAAATCCATATCACTGCGCGGGTGTAGAAAGAATGGAACAGAGAAACGAGAAGTTTTCATCAACTCACGCGGCGGGTTAACCACTCTGTGTGTTGTCGATTTTAATTTATTGTTGGTTAAACGCTGTAGCATATCTCCAACATTTACTACGATATCTGTGTGGTGTGCTTTAATTGGCAACCACTCATTGCTGCGGGTTAATACTTCCAGTCCATCGGCACTGGCACCAATTAATAAGGTAATCAGGTTAATATCTTCGTGCGCACCAGCACGTACTGCGTCATCAGGAATGGTTTCCGGATTTTCGATCGGGAAATAGTGGATACCCCTTAAAATAGAATTTCCGTTGTGAACATGTTTATCAAAATAATTGATCGGCAATTCTAAATAAGTCGCAATGGCACGTAATAAATGCGTTCCGTTCTCTTCCAGTTTTTTATAAATGTCGCCCGTTACTTTGTTAAATTCAGGCAGTTCCTCTAAAATTTCGTTGTCAGGATATTCGTTTTTAACCGGATCTCCGTCAGTAACTTCCTGACCAATTTGCCAGAACTCTTTCAAATCCGGGGTTTTAGCACCTTTTGCTGTTTCTTTACCCGCACTGGTATAACCGCGTTGACCAGCTAATTCTGGCTTTTCATATTTTCTTTTGGTCTCAACTGGTAAAGAAAAAGCAGCTTTAATATTTTCATAAAGCTTATCAATTAATTCCTGGCTTAAACCATGGTTAGTGATGGTGACAAACCCCGAATCGTTAAAGGCCCTGCCCAGTTCATCAGAAAACTTTTTGCGCTCTTCTTCAGAACCGTTGACGTAGGAACCTAAATCTAAGCAAGGAATATACGGTGTAGACATAATTTTAAATTTTAATGTTATACGAATTTAAAAAAGAATTGTTAATAAGTGCGTTTGGCTATTGAGATAGCTGTTTAATAATTTGTTAGTCAGTATTTTAAGTTATTAACATAAGCAACGAAATCAACAAATTTTCTTATTGTCATACAAAACCCATTATTGATTTAATGCAAACTACAGCCTCTTTTTTTGCGTATAATTAGATGTGAATAATTCAATTTAACTGTAAGGTCTGTGGATTATTTTCGACTAACAAATAAAAACACACACATACATGAGAAAAATAATTTTAATCTTACTGGCTGTATTGGCGCTGAACCAGGCCAATGCGCAAGGGAAAAAGACAGAGAAAGCAACTTTCGGGATGGGTTGTTTTTGGTGTACAGAAGCCATATTTCAACGTTTAAAAGGGGTAGTTTCGGTTAAATCAGGTTATGAAGGTGGTACTTTGGCCAATCCAACTTACGAAGAAGTATGTACCGGTGCCACCGGACATGCAGAGGTTTTAGAAATTACCTATAACCCAATGGTGATTTCTTATGATGATTTACTGGAGGTGTTTTGGAAAAGTCACGATCCGACTACATTAAACCGTCAGGGAGCTGATAGTGGCACGCAATACCGGTCTGTGGTTTTTTACCACACGCCTGAACAAAAATTGCTGGCTGAAAAATATAAAGCAGAATTAAACAAGACTAACGCTTATGGCAAAAAAGTGGTCACCGCTATTGAAGCTGCCAAACCCTTTTATGTGGCTGAAAATTATCACCAGAACTATTTCAATAAAAATGGAAGCGAACCTTATTGCAGGTTAGTCATCCAGCCAAAAATTGATAAGCTGGAAAAGATATTTAAAGCAAAGCTTAAAAATTAATAGATGAGCTTTCTAGTGTGTTCGTCATTCCCAACCTGATTGGGAATGACGAATCATCTTAACTTATCAAAACGGTCGCAATTAATTCCATAAACCTTTAGCTTTTTCGAGCAATTCGCTGCCTTTTTTGCCAATTTCTTTCTTGCCCTTTTCAATTGTTGAGGGTTGGGTGTATTCACTCACCGAATTGGAAAGTGCTTTAAACTTGCCTATGCCGGCAAATACTTCTTCGGTATATGGAACACCCTGCTGTTTCATCAGTTTTTCCCAGTCTATTTTCGAGAGTATCGCCACCATGTATTTGGTAGCAATTTTACCAATAAATGCTTTATCATACACATTTGTTAAAGCCTGATCTGATTTGCGGCCTTTTACATATACCATAGTTTGTTGTAGTGTTTCGCGTTCACTATTAGAAAATAATGGGCTTTTACTTAACTTTTCTAACGCTGGAAGCGACTGTTCCGGTCTTTCTTTTTTTAAGTTCAGGTAAGCGGTTATTCCCCAAACCAGTTCATTTTGAATGCCCAGTTTATTCATGTCGTTTAAAAAAGCCTCAAAATCTTGAAGTGATCTTTCCTCGTCAATTTTTCGCTCCATTCTCATCCGGTCGAAGCCTCTAAAAAGATAGTTCATGCTATGAAATGCAACATGGGTTTGCTCATCGTTTAAACGGCCCCAGCCAAAAAATGATTTGGTGTAGGGGAGTGGGATTTTCTCGTTTTTATCCAGCCATTTTATGTTTCTCGAAAGGCCATCTTCAGATAGATAAAACAGGTTGTTGCTAAAAAATAAAAAACCGCGCACAAATTCTAAAAGTGTTTTAATTTCGCAATCATCCAGCAGTTCAGGTTGAGTTTTAGCACATTCATATAACGCAAAAGGTTGCCCAAGATCTCTGGTGGCCAGTACAGCCATGCTTAAAATGGCATGTTCTATATTTTGATAATAGGCCTTGTTTGCATCCTTGAAAAATGGTTGTGGTGCTTTTGCACCCGTTTTCATCGCGATAAAACCAGCGGTGAGCAGTGGAAAAACATCTTCATCAGTTTCTTTTACAAATTGTTTAACCGATCGATATTCTTTATACACCCTTAAGGCGTCAATCACAGAAATATTTTCATTTCCGCGTCCGTTCACCTTATTTAAGGTTCTGACAACACTTTGTGCCTGTTTGCTGAATTTTTGGTACTCGGGCTGGGTAGTATCCTGAACAGCAGTTGAACGGACAGCTATTTTAGCAAATTTATAAAATGTGATTTTATCGTAATTGATGTTTTCGGCCAGTTTCTTTTTATCAAGTTCGAGTAAAAGCTGATCAGTTTTTTCGCCAGAACAGGCAGCTAAAAATAAAATCGTACAAAATAAAACTAAATTCTTCATGAGTATGTTTTAAGCAAATAGATTTATAAAACTAATATTTTAGGAGAGAAAAAAACAAGAATTGTTGCTTCTTCTTCATTTCATCAGTTAAATGGCTGGGCTTGTTTTCGAAATTTAATTTATTTTGGTCATTTATGAATAAAATGGCAAATACTTTAGGGAAATGAGGAGTGCAATTAGCAAATTAATAATCCGCTTTTAATAGGGGGCTAATATCTTTTTTTGCTTGTTCGTATTCTAACTGAGTTTTGGATTAAAATTTGATTAGAAGTAGTCAAAAAAATAGAAAGTATTTCTAATTTTTTGGCAATTTTTTCAGATTTAATGTTTTAAAATTCGTGGTATGTTTAAAATCATTCTAAATTTGTAACTCCTTTAAGCTAAGATGACAAAAAAGAAAAAGACAGTTGGTAAAACTGACGCTGATGTAATTTTAATAGGGGCTGGCATCATGAGTGCAACCCTGGGTGTTTTGTTAAAACAATTAGAGCCCAATTTAAGCATAGAAATTTACGAACGTTTAGATATTGCGGCGGCAGAAAGTTCTGACGCCTGGAATAATGCCGGAACGGGACACTCTGCTTTTTGCGAATTAAACTATACACCTGAAAAAAAAGATGGTACGGTTGAAATTAAAAAGGCGGTTCAGATTGCTGAACATTTTGAAGTGTCTAAGCAATTTTGGTCTTACCTGGTCAATAAAGGATTGGTTTCTGATCCCTGCAATTTTATCCGCAATATTCCTCACATGAGTTTTGTTTGGGGTAAAAAGAATGTAGAATACCTTAAAAAACGTTATGACGCATTAACTCAATGCGATCTGTTTAGCGACATGCAATATACCGAGGATGCTGAACAGGTAAAAAACTGGGCACCATTGATTATGGATGGCCGCAAGAAAAACGAAAAAGTTGCCGCAACCAAAATGGATCTTGGAACCGATGTTAACTTCGGTACCTTAACCCGAGACATGTTCAACAACTTAAAGGAGCAAAGCAATGTGAGCATGTATTTTAACCACGAAATCCGCGACCTGAAAAAGAATAAAGATGGCAACTGGATTGTAAAGGTTAAAGATTTGGAAAGCGGAGATAAACGTAAACGTGTAGCTAAATTTGTATTTATTGGCGCAGGTGGTGGTTCTTTGCCATTGTTAGAAAAATCAGATATTCCTGAAGGAAAAGGTTTTGGTGGTTTCCCGGTAAGTGGGCAATGGCTGAAATGCACCAATGAGGAAATCATTAAAAAACACCATGCAAAAGTTTACGGAAAAGCTGCGGTTGGTGCGCCACCAATGTCGGTACCGCATTTAGATACCAGGATGATTAATGGGAAACAGGCTTTGTTGTTTGGTCCTTATGCTGGTTTTTCTACTAAATTCCTTAAAAATGGATCGTTTCTGGATTTACCAAAATCGATTAAATTCAATAATATCCGTCCGATGATTTCTGCCGGATTGCACAACCTCGATTTAACGAAATATTTAATTGAGCAGGTGAGGCAATCGCCAGAAGACAGGTTGGAAGCATTGAAAGAATATTTACCAACTGCACAACTTAAAGATTGGGAACTGGAATATGCCGGACAGCGCGTTCAGGTAATTAAAAAAGACGAAAAACAAGGCGGTATTTTAGAGTTTGGTACCGAGGTGGTAAGTGCTGCTGATGGTTCTATTGCAGCTTTGCTTGGTGCATCTCCCGGAGCTTCAACAGCAGTTTCTATTATGCTCGACTTGTTAAACCGTTGTTTTGCTGATGATTTGGCTACTGATGAATGGCAGGCAAAAATCAAAGAGATGATTCCTACTTATGGAAAATCACTTGCTCAGGATCCTGAATTGTGCAAAGCAACCAGAGATAAAACCTCAAAAGTGTTAAAAATTGAAAATGCTGTGGTAGTTTAAGCGATAACAATTATAAATTTTAGAAGGTCGTGATGTAAATCGGGACCTTTTTTTGTTACCCTATTGTCTGCCCAGTGTACGTCCCTCTGGGACGGCGCATAGAATTATTATGCATCGGCATTGGATAGCCCAATTGAGCAATGTCACTAAGTTAAGCCATTGGCAGAATGAAATAATTTAACCACAGATAAAAAGGATGCGCACAGATATAAAATCTGTGTTATCCGTGTACATTTGTGGTAAAAACCTCAACTTAATGAGACAGTCTAATAAATATAGAATTGTCATCCTGAGCTTGTCGAAGGACCTATTTTAAATGTTTTACAGGGCTTCGTTAAGCTCAGCACAGGCTAAGCTCAACGTGACAAATTCGATTGAATACAATTTATGATACAGCCTCATCGGTAATATAAACTAATAGGCGTTTTTCGTTCCATAGGAACCTTTGATGTTTTCCTTACACAGGCCTTACGGTAATAAACCTGATGGGAACGGCAGCTTTTTAGCTGTCACCCTGAGCGAAGTCGAAGGGTAGCCAAAAAGGTATAGTATACAGCAGGACTACCGCAACCGATAACACACCGGACATTGCTTTTCTAAAAAAACACCAACCACAAAAAAGGGTATCCAATGCTTGAATACCCTTTGTCTTAAATCTTTTTATCGTTAAGCTGCGATTACTTCAGCAACTTCATCAGCAGAAATATCGCTATGTGAGGCTTCCAATACGCAATCGCCGTTTTTAATTAATAAAATCTGCGGCGATTGATGAGCTACCTGAAATATCTCGGCAATTTTGTTCGAAATGTCGCGGTAACTGATCAGATCTAAAAAGTAAAGTTTTGTATCTGCCGGAATTACATCCCAATCAAATTCGAAATTCTTTTTAGCCATTAAACTAATGGAGCATCGTGTGCTGTGCTTAAAAATAAGGCTAAAACCGCTTGCGTTTTTGATTTCATCAAGCTGTTCTATTGAAGTTAAGTTAACCCAAGTCATGATATGATAAATTATTTACAGGACAACAATTGCAGTTGAATAAAGTTCTGCAGATGACCTGAATATGAAGATTGTAGATACGAAGCTTAATTTCTTCTGCGTCTACCTTCTGGATATGATCCATAGGCAGGACAAAGTTTAGAAGAACAAGATTCTAAAATGGTAATGGTGCAGAACACCGCCAATAATAAGATGGCTACTTTTTTCATCGATCTGATAAATTTAAACCTCTAAGTTACAAATAATTATTAAAACGCAAGTTTAAATCTGTGCAGAAAAATCGACCATTTTAATGGCGGTAATTGCAGCTTCATCGCCTTTATTGCCATGCTTGCCACCTGCACGGTCTTGGGCCTGCTCTAAATTATTAGTGGTTAACACCCCAAAAATAACCGGTTTACTGTATTTAATGCCAACATTGGTTACGCCCTGCGCCACTGCATCGCAAATAAAATCGAAATGTTTGGTATCACCCTGGATTACGCAACCTAAACAGATTACGGCATCTATATCGCTTCTTTTGCTCAATAAAATTTCTGCACCACCGGTTAATTCAAAACTTCCTGGTACAGGTAAAGAAACAATATTTTCTTCGGCAACGCCATTTGCTAATAAGGTTTTTAATGCACCATCGTATAAAGCACCGGTAATTTCAGCATTCCACTCGGCTACAATAATTCCGAATTTATAGTTTGCACCACTGGGAACAGTGGTGTGAGAGAAATCAGAAAGATTTTTTAATTGTGTTGACATGGGGCAAAGATAATGTTATGCCGTGAATGTTAAAAACCTTAATGTTTGCTGCTTGTAACATTTAGTTCATTAATACTTAGATTCGTATAAGAATCAGATAAATATCTACCGCTTATGGAATTTAGGCGTTCATTCCATCTATACTAAAAACGCACGCTACCTATGAATATATCATTACGCCTCCCCGCCCTATTTTTTCTCCTCATTTTGCTGTCCTTACGTATTTCTGCACAACAGAAATATACACTCAACGATTTTTACAGGGTAGATTCTATTGCCAGCCAGGCCAAACCAAAAAATGCACTTGCTTTGATTGAAAAAATTAATGAGCAGGCGCGCCAAACACATAATACACCTTTGTTGGTTAAATCGGTTATTTACCGGATGATGTTTCAAAGTTACCTGGAAGAAAATGCCTTTGATAAGATTTTGATCAATTTGCGCAAAGATATCAATATCACCAAACAGCCTGAAAAAAGCATTTTACAATCACTTTTAGCTGAAACCTATTGGAACTACCTGCAACAGAACCGTTGGCAGATTAACCAGCGTACGCAGGTGCAGGGTGATATTGGCGATGACCTTAAAACCTGGAGCATTAAAAAGCTGAATGATGAAACGGTTAAATATTACCTGTTATCGTTAAAAGAAAGCCAGATTTTACAACAGACGAAAGTAGATACTTTAGATGCAGTTTTAGCGGGTGATAAAAAATACAGAAGCTTTAGACCTACTTTATACGACCTGCTGGCCCACCGTGCCATTGATGTTTTTAGTAATACACAACTCAATCTTACGCAATATGATGATGAATTGATTGACATGAGCAATGCTGATTGGTTTGGTAACAGGCAAACATTTTTAAACATTACCATACCGGCCGATAGTTCTTCATTTAAAGCACAGGCGTTGCAGCTATTTAAAAATCTGATCAGATTTCATCAAAACAGCAGTAATTCTTCAGCACTAGCAGATGTGGATTTAAAACGGTTAAAATTTGTACAACAGCATTTTACCGGCGACAAACAGGAATTGTACTATAACGCTTTAAGTCACTTGGCTGAGCAAAGCACCCAAAGCGAAGTTTTTGCTGATATTTTATATGAGCAGGCCGTTATACATAAAAATGCACAATTACCTGTTGATACCAATAAGCAAAACCTGATTACGGCAATTGCTTTCGCCGAAAAAGCGATAAATGCCTTTCCAAAAAGCATCGGAGCAGATAATGGCAGGAATTTAATTGAAGAGATTAAAAGCAGCAGTTTATCGGTTAAAGTAAAAGAATTTGTACAGCCTGATCAGCCCAGCCAATTATATCTATCCTACAAAAATACAGATACCGTACAGCTGAAGTTGTACCATTCGCCCGAATTTAAAAATGACTATGAACAGTTTAACAATAAGGCCGATTTTTTAGCTTTTTTAAGGAAGAATAAAATAGTTAAGCAGTGGGCAGTGGCTGTGCCTAAAACCAACGATTATCAAACCCACAGTTTAGTTGATAAAATTGAGGCATTGCCTTTTGGTAGTTATACTCTAATTGCCCGGACCATTAATGGCAAACAGAACGATACTGTTTATATTAACATCAACTTTAAGGTTACGGCAATGGCGGTTATTAACAGGCGCAATATTGATAAACATGAATATTTTGTTCGTCAGTCGAATAATGGTGAACCTTTAAAAAATGTTACGATCAGGCAACGGAGATATGATTACAATACCCGTAAATATATTGATGGTGAATTATTAACTACAGATGGGAATGGTTATGCCAGTACTGCCGAAACCCAATCTGGCATGATTGCCGCATTATTAAGGCTTGGTAAGGATGAATTACAGATCAACATTAATAATTATAATGGCTACCGGGATGATGAAGATGAAGAAGAGGAACGTGTAATTCTATTTACCGACAGACCTATCTACCGCCCGGGACAAACCATTTATTATAAAGGATTGTGTTTGAATATTCTGAATGGGAAGAATAAAATTGCCGTAAATAAGGCCGTTGATATTTCTTTTAATGATGCCAATGGAAAAGAGATTACCAAAACGAAATTGATGAGTAACAATTACGGCACATTTCAAGGTTCGTTTACCATCCCGATAGGCATATTGAACGGTCAGATGGAAATTGAAACCGAATATGGCCACATTGCTGTACAGGTTGAAGAATATAAGCGGCCTACTTTCGAAGTGGTTTTTGATAAACCCAACAAACACTATAAACTGAATGATAGCATTAAAGTAGAGGGTAAAGCCAGTTCTTTTTCTGGCTATTCGGTGAGCAACGCGAAGGTAAATTATAAAGTTTTCCGGAGCGTGATGGATGATTACAGGCTCAGCTATGAGCAGCGGAGTGTTATTTATGGCTCAAGGATGTACGCTGAAAGAAAGCAGGTAGCCATCGGGAAAACAAGCACCAAAGCAGGTGGTAAATTCGAGATTACTTTTTTTGCAAACGTTACGGATACCAGGGCAAATTATAGCTATGAAATTGTGGCGGATATTACTGATTTAAATGGCGAAACCCGTTCTAAAACGACCAGCCTAAATGTTGGAAAGAAGGATATTACACTTAATATCAGTGCAGCGCAAGTTGAGTATTTGAGTAATAAAACAGATAGTATCTCCTTTTCGGTTACCAATTTAAACAATGAAGCCATTAAGGCTGATGTTAAAGCTGAATGGAGTTTACTGCAGGCGCCATCAAGGCTGATGAACAAAAGCCCTTTTTATGCCGAAAATTATGCCATGAGCAAGGAAGATTTTATTAAAAACTTTCCTGATGATGACTATAACAATGAACTTGAAGTAGCCAAATGGCCGGTAAAATCAGTAGAATTTAAGCAAAACCTTAGCGCCAAAAACGGTCGTGGAAATTTAAGCTTTAGTCAGAAAGATCTGAAACCAGGTTATTATAAAATCAGCTTAATGGCAGTAAATGGAGCAAATGATACGGTTACAGTAGATAAATACGTGGTGATTTATCATGCAGCACCTGCGGTAATACAATCAAACCTCGAATGGATTGCACCAGAAGTTACTGTGATCAAACCAAACGAAAGCGCTGTATTTCGTTTGGCAGGTTTGGCAGAAAACAGCAAGGCTTATTACGAAATTTATTATCGCGATAGCATAGCAGAAAAAGTGTGGATCAATTTATCGCCAAAACAGACCATTGTTAAAATACAACCAAAAGCCAATTACGAAGATGGTTTTGCTGTGCAATTTACCATGGTGCATCAAGGCACTGTTTACAACTCCATGCAACAGGTTCAAATTGCAGACCCACAAAAAGAACTGGACATCCGCTTTTTAACCTTTCGCGATAAGTTGCAACCTGGTGAAAAGGAAAGCTGGAAACTGCAGATCAGTAATAACAAGGGAGAAAAACAAATGGCCGAAATGGTGGCTACACTTTACGATGCAAGTTTGGACGACCTGAGGAAGATGAACTGGAATACCAATCTGCAAACCAGTTTTAATTATGGTTTTTATAACTGGAATTTCAATGTAAGCAATGTTGCTAACCCAGGTTATCTATGGTTTTTAAGACAGGATAGAAATTATAGCGTAATTACCCGGGGCTACGAAAACCTTAATCTGTTTGGGTATAACTATTATGGCGGATACAACTCTGGTTACAGGAACTACATCAGCAATTTACAAAGGGCTAAACGAAAAGGTTTATCTCCGGAAGCGTTAAAAAAACTCGCGGAGTTGGAAAATGGTAAATTAATTTATGGGGTGGTGTTTGATAATCAGGGCGAAATACTGCCGGGCGTACAGGTTAGCGTAGGTAAAATGGTTACTACCACCAATATTTTTGGTATTTACACCATTAATGCCAAAGCAGGGGAGACGCTTAATTTTTCTTTTATCGGCTTTAAACGCTATTCTATAAAAATAGGTAGTAAAAAACGGATTGATATAACGCTGAAAGAAGATGGGAATGCTTTAAATGAAGTGGTGTTTACTGGATATGCTACACAAAAAAAGCAAAATATGACTGGTTCGGTTGTTCAGATTAGGGGTGTTGCCACTTTACAAAGTGCTCCAGTTGCGGCCAATGCAATTTATGGCAGTAGATCTGCCGATGCGATTATCTTTCCAATGGCAGCTGAAGATAAGTCAACAACACTACGGGAGGAAATTGAACCTCTTAAAAAAGCCAACGTAACCCCACGCACCAACTTTAACGAACTTGCATTTTTTTATCCGCAGTTGTTAACTGATGCTAGAGGCGAAATCAAGATCGAGTTTACCATCCCGCAAAGTTTAACACGTTATAAAATGATGGGTTTTGCACATACCAAAGATTTAAGAACGGCATCTATCACAAAGGAGTTGATTACGCAAAAACAATTGGCCATTGCCATTAATGCACCACGTTTTTTTCGTGAGGGTGATACCATTTTATTAAGCGCCAAACTGAATAACCTGGCCGGTAAAAAACTGACAGGTAATGCCAGTTTAGCGCTCACCGATGCTTTAACAGGAAAACCGGTCCAGGTTTTTGGTGCAAATGAAAAATCGGAAAAAACTTTTGAAGTGGATGATGAGGGCAATACTGTTTTAAAATGGACATTGATTATCCCGTCAGGCATTAGTGCCATTACCTATAAAGTTTTGGCCCAAAGTGGCAAATTTAGCGATGGTGAAGAAAATACCATTCCGGTTTTAGCAAATGCCATGTTGGTTACCGAAAGTATGCAGATAAATGTACGCGGCAACACCACCAAAACTTTCGATTTTGAGAAACTGAAGAAATCAGGAGCCTCAAAAACTTTACGCAACCAAAGTTTAACTTTCGAGTTTACCTCCAATCCGGTTTGGTATGCGGTGCAGGCCTTACCTTACTTGATGGAATATCCGTATGAGTGTGCCGAGCAAACATTTAGCCGCTTTTATGCTAATAGTTTCGCAACTGGAATTATTAATTCATCGCCAAAAATTAAAACGGTTTTTGAACAATGGAAAAACACCAATAACGGCGAAGCATTGTTATCGAACCTGGAGAAAAACCAGGAATTGAAATCGATTTTATTAGAAGAAACTCCCTGGATGCGCAATGCAGCTAATGAAAGCGAACGTAAAAAACGTTTGGCTACACTTTTCGACTTAAACAGAATGACCTATGAGTTAAAAGCAAATTTTGAGAAATTAGAAAAAATGCAGTTTAATAACGGTGCTTTCCCATGGTTTAGTGGCATGCGCGAAGATCGCTACATTACCCAGCACATCGTTTTGGGAATGGGTCAGTTAAAAAAACTGAAACTGATCGACGAAAAATCTTATCCAAATTTTAATGCAATGCTAAATAGGGCTATTATTTATTTAGATGCGGAATTCGTTAAGGATTATAAGAAAGAAGTCAAGGAAAAACGCTTTGGTTACTTGCCTTTACACTACCTGTTTGCCAGAAGTTACACCAATCAAAAAAATACTTCAGCAGCCTTTGTAAAAGCTAAAGATTTTTACCTCAAAAAATTAGTGGCCGACTGGAAAACCTTTGATGCTTACCAGTTGGCACAGGCAGCTTTGGTTTTAAACAGAAACGGCAATAGTGTAGAAGCGAAAAAAATCATTACCCTGTTAAGTCAAACCGCACAACAAAACGACGAACTGGGTATGTACTGGGCTACGAATAGAGCGGGCTGGTGGTGGTACCAAAGTCCGGTTGAAACGCAGGCTTTGTTGATTGAGGCTTTTGATGAAGTGGCCAATGATACCAAAGCGGTAGAGGAAATGAAAATCTGGTTGCTCAAAAATAAACAAACCAACGATTGGCAAACTACAAAAGCTACTGCAGCTGCCTGTTATGCCTTATTAATGAAAGGTACTGATTTACTAGCCGAAAATAATGAACCAGAAATCACCTTTGGTGGTCAGAAATTAACGGAACTGCAGCAACCCAATGCTATAAAAGAGGCTGGAACCGGTTATCAGAAAGTAAGCATTGCGGGTGCAAATGTTAAACCTGAAATGGGCAGGGTAGAGGTTAAAAACAATAATCAAACCATAGCCTGGGGTGCATTATACTGGCAATATTTTGAGCAATTGGATAAAATCGCATCGGCCAATACCGGGGTTAAAATCAAAAAGCAATTATTTATTCAGAAAGCCAGCAATAAGGGCGATATGTTAACGCCGCTTACTACCAGCAATGTTTTGGCACCAGGCGATTTATTGAAGGTGCGTATAGAAATTAACTGCGATAGGGATATGGAATATATCCATTTAAAAGATATGCGTTCATCAGGTTTCGAGCCCGTAAATGTGATCTCCCAATATAAATACCAGGATGGTTTGGGTTATTATGAAAGTACAAAAGACGCTTCAACCAATTTCTTTATCAGTTACATGCCAAAAGGAACTTATGTATTCGAATATCCGTTAAGGGTTACACATGCCGGTAATTTTTCGAATGGGATTACCAGTTTGCAAAGTATGTATGCGCCAGAGTTTACCACACATTCTGCAGGGATAAGAGTAAGTGTAAAATAAATGGGGTACAAACCTCGCAGGTTTTTAAAACCGGTGAGGTTTAAACCTACATATTACTTAGATGCAGGTGACTTAAGTGATCAATGTTTTTTGGAAAGCAGGGTTAGGCGTACTTGGGTTATAAAAGTCCCGCTATCCGCTTCAAAGCCTTGGTTCGTGCCTCACCTTCGGGTTTTACGCTACTATCGGGTTTATTAACAATGGTTCTGCGTTTCATATCGCTGTTCCAGACCCAGCAGATTTCGAAAACCTGCGAGGCTTAAATTGCATTAAGTAAGTTGTATCCCACCGTAAGTGGCCCCAATGGGTATAATTTTATCTCCCATCCAAATTTGGCTGCGGTCAAATTTGGATACTTTGTTTTTGGCCACAATAAAGGCCCGGTGGCAGCGGATAAAATCTGTTTTTGGTAGTAAATCAGCCAGATCGTTAATGGTAATACGCGAGCTCAGTAATTTATCTTTAAGCTGGATCTGCGTGTAATTTCCCGAGGCTTCCACATAGCAGATTTCATCTAAATTCACTTTAATTTGTTCATAACCATCTTTTACAAAAATATAGTCCGTTTTAGCTTCCCGTTTCTGGCTACGCAGGTTAAAGAGTTCGTGGGCCTTATTGCAGGCCTTTAAAAAACGGGAAAGTGAAAAAGGTTTTAACAAATAATCAACAGCATCAAGTTCAAAACTTTGTACTGCATGTTCGGTATAAGCCGTGGTAAAAATAACCATGGGCGGCTTACTTAAACTCTTTAAAAAGTCAATGCCACTAATATCTGGCATTTTAATATCCAGAAAAATCAGGTCAATCTTATTGTGCTGAAGATAAGTAATGGCTGCAAAGGCATCAGTAAAGGTTTCCTGCAGTTCTACAAACGGAACTTTTGAGGCATGCGATTTTATAATATCAAGTGCAATCGGTTCATCATCTATAGCAATGGCAATCATTTTTTATTTATTCTTATGGATGTCAGGCTGAAGGCAGTCGAAGCTCATTACTTGGTAAGATTCGTATGGCTAGTCGTGTTTTTGCAAATAGCCAATTCTTTAAGTCTATCCCAGTTATCATTTATAATAGCCTCTTTCTTTTTTCTCGTCCAACCTTTAATTTGTTTTTCTAAACTTATTGCTTCGTTAATGTCTTCAAAGTGCTCGCAAAATACTAAGATTAAAGGTCTTTTTCTAGCGGTATAACAATTTGGGTCATCCTGAGCGGAGTCGAAGGATATTTAAGCCTAATAATATAGCAAAATCATGATAAGTTTAAACAACTAGTTTAAAAACGATCTATTGGCGCTTCGACTTCGCTGGGCGTGACAAAACTAATAATGTCATCCTGAGCGGAGTCGAAGGAAATTTAAGCCTAATTAAATATAGCAAAATCATGATAAGCGTAAACAACCAGCTTAAAAACAATCTATTGGCGCTTCGAATCCGCTCAGTGTGACAATCAGCCTAATCCAACTGCAAAGTCAAATGGACAAAAAACTCATTAGCACTTTCACGGATAATCAGTTCATGTTTTCCATAATAAAGCAGCGACAGTCGCTGTTTTACATTTTCAAGTCCGATACCGCTTTTCAATTTTTCAGGATCGTTATCTGCCTTGATGTAAATGCTGTTGCTCACATCAAAATATAAGGTACTTTCTTTAGTTTGGAGCGTAATTTTAATATATGATGGCTGTTGCAAACTGATCCCATGTTTAAATGCATTTTCGATAAAGGGAATTAACAACATTGGCGTAATATGCAAATTGTTCAATTGTTCCTCAATATGGGTGTCAATCCTGATATCTGCCGAGCGTGAGGTACGCAGTTTTTGCAGATCGATATAATTGTTCAGGTATTCCACCTCCCGGGTTAGCGAAATCTTATCCTGGGTATTTTCGTGGAGCATAAAACGCATCATATCACCCAGTTTTTGAATCCCCTCACCCGTTCTTTCCGCATTTTCCTGTAAAGCCGTGCCAAAAAGGGTGTTTAACGCATTAAACAAAAAGTGTGGATTGATCTGCGATTTTAAGAAATTCAGGTTGGCGTCCGATTTTCCCAGCTCTGTTTTAAGCATTTGTATTTCGCTCAGCTTTTCAAATTTATGCTTGTAAACATACCAGGCAGATGGTGTGGTAATGCAGATTAAACATATTGCATTTAAACTTAAGGTAATTGGCACAACTACGCCATTGCGCATAAAAGGAATAAGGATAATGAGCAATAGGAGTGAAATGATAATAGTTAAACCTACATTGCCCCAAAAATACCGGCCAAAACCCTTAAAGTTTTTTCGAAGATTTGGAATGATATAATAAATAGCGCAAAAGGCAAAGAAAATATTTACCGGTGGTACAAGTAACCAAACGATCAGCAATTCATAATCGATTTTTAAAGAGAGTACTGCCGCAAATACCATGAGCGTAATCAGCCAGATTTTTGTACTCACGAATATCTCTGAAACAATATTTTTATTATAAGTTTTTAAAAAATGGATTCTATTAAAAAGCTCCATGCCACGCTCGTTAAAATAGGCGTAAGCGTTAAAAAGCAGGTAAATAAAAAATATATAGGTAAAAGCTTCTCCAAAAAACATGTCATAACCGCGGTCTATATCATCATATTCCACCAGACGGTAAGCTTCCGAATAGGTATTGGCTATCATCCATCCAATAATAGAAAACGCTGTAACAGCAATGGTCATGATCAGGTTCATGGTTAAGTTACGGCCCTTTGCCAGTTGAGGCATTGAAACAAAATTGAAAAGCAAAAAACTGAAGTAAATGATACTGATCTTAAATATTTCGGGAAGAAAGAAATTTGCCATGATGCTGTATTCAACTGAATTTTCAGAAAAACGGTACGATCCGCCAGATCCGTAAGTAATTTGTGTACAAATACTGATCAATGCAAGAATGTATAATGTTGTAGAAATCCAAAACTCAAGCTGGTTGATGTTTTTAGATTTGATAGCAGATGAATTACCTGAAAGAATTTCCATTTTTGTTTTAATTAATGGTACAATTTTACAAAGAGAATCGGCTACAATATTTAAAATGTGATAGATGGGGCTAAAAATGTGACGAATGATCAGGATTTATACGATTGTGGGATTTTAAGATTGAGTTTTTTCGTTCATCGTGCAGTCAGATGTTACCATCTGATTGTTCGCGAAAATCAATTGTTCAACTTTGTGTCGGATAGCAATATCGAACACCACGGATAAACAATTTTATTATCTTTGAAACGGATTGCTGGATTGGCTTCCCTATCATCCACTATACATTTTCCATCTTACATTATTATATATGACCGTTTACGGAATTCCAAATTGCAATACAGTTAAAAAATCGCTCGATTGGTTAAAAGCACATCAGGTAGATTTCGAATTTCACGATTTTAAGAAAAAAGGCATTACCGAAGAAAAATTAAACGAATGGTGTAATACTTTCGGCTGGGAAACGGTATTGAACCGTAAAGGTTTAACCTGGAAAAAACTCACCAAAGAGGAGCAGGCAAAAATTGATAACCAGAATTTGGCAATCGCTTATTTAAAAGAAAATACCAGCGCTATAAAACGCCCGATTATTGAGCAGAATGGCAAAGCCATATTAATTGGATTTGACGATGACAATTATTTAAAAACACTAGCCTGATTCATTTGTTCTAATGTTAAAGTTTGTTAAAAGCAGATTTTAAATGTCGAACTAAGTTACTTTTGAGTATGTACAAACTGATCATTTTTCTATTACTTGCCTTACCTATGGGCGTTTTTGCACAAACGGTAACTACGGGTACAGTTTTCGATTATTCGAAAAAAACACTCTCACTGCCTGGCGTTTCCATCAGAAACCTGAACAGTAAAAAATCTACCAGTACCAACAAAGAGGGTAAATATACCATTGCAGCCAACATTGGTGATCTGATTGAATTTTCTGCCGTAGGTTACCATACCGACACGCTTTATTTAACCAATCTCCTAAACAGGACCATCTACCTGCCTGTTAAATCAAATAGTTTAAAAGATGTTGATATTACCGCAGTGCGGATGAACAGCCAGGTAACCGATGCAAAGGATCCACTGGCAGAGAAATATACTTTATTAAATACCGGGGGCAACCTAAACCGTAAGCGCATGAAAGATAAGGTTGGAGGTTTAAACCTGAATTTAGGTTATGGTAAATATAAAAGACAACAGCGTAAAGAAGCCGATTTAGAAGAAAAGGAAATGTACCAGGATGAAATCGACGAAAACTTTACGCCAAAGGCCATCACTGATCTTACCAAGCTGGAAGGCGAAGAACTTAAAAACTTTATGATCATTTACAGGCCTTCGATCGAAGCCGTAAAGGCCGAAAGACCGTTTAAATATTCGTTTTACATTTCACGTGCCTTTGTAGCGTGGAAAAAATTAACTCCGCAGGAAAGAAAATTGCAAGATCTGCCAAAATTAAAGGCTAATTAAGTCTTTTTACAGATGTTAATTACATTATAACCATTATTGGTAACATTATAACCACATATAAATCTATATGTGGTTATTTTTTATATTTACAGCAGTATTACAACCTTATTATGATCATGAAATTGACTAAACTGATTAATTTTGGTTTGGTTTGTTGTGTTTTTGCTTTTTCAGCATCGGCCCAACAGGCTACACCCCCTGTACCAGCAACCAACTATAATCCTGCTGAAGCATTTGGACCACTATTTTATACCCAAAACGGAAATGAATTCCGCTCGGCAATTGGTGCACCAGGGCCAAAATACTGGCAAAACCACGTAGATTATAACATTACCGCCAACCTTGATGAAATCAAGAATATGGTGAGCGGAACAGTTACCATTACCTACAAAAACAACAGTCCTGATAAGTTGCCTTATTTATGGTTACAATTAGATCAGAATACCTTTAAAGAAACTTCGCGTGGTTATGCCATTACCCCTTCACGCAGCCGTTACGGTGCTCAGGGTGAAAAATTTGATGGTGGCTATAAAATCCAGAACATCAGCGTAGCACAAAAAGCAGGTGCTGTAAAATTCACATCTATTGTTGAGGATACCCGTATGCAGATCCGTTTAGATCAGCCTTTGGCCGCTAATGGCGATTTGGTAACCATCAAAATGGATTATTCATACATTGTACCAAAAGAAGGATCGGACAGGACCGGGCATTTAACCACCAAAAACGGAGAAATTTTTGCCATTGCACAATGGTTTCCACGTATGTGTGTATATGACGACGTAATCGGTTGGAATACTTTGCCTTACTGGGGAGGTGGTGAGTTTTATTGCGAATATGGTGATATTAACTTTGCTATTACTGCACCTGCAAGTCATATTGTGATGGGTTCAGGCGAATTATTAAACCCTGCTGAAGTTTTCACTCCGGAGCAATTAAAAAGGTGGAATGCAGCTAAACTGAGCGATGCTACCGTGCACATCCGTAGCGAAGCTGAGGTAACCGATCCGAAATCACGTCCGGCGAAAGATAAATTAACCTGGAAGTTTAAGATTACCAATGCGCGCGATGCGGCCTGGGCTTCATCAAAAGCATTCGTTTTAGATGCGGCAAGGTATAAACTGCCTAGTGGTAAAACAGGTTTGGCTGTTTCTGCGCAACCGGTAGAGAGCAACGGTGTTGATTCTTATGGTCGTGGGGTAGAATATGTAAAATCTACAATCGAACATTATTCATCAAAATGGTTCGAATATCCTTATCCAATGGCTGTTAACGTAGCGACCAATATTGGTGGTATGGAATATCCTGGCATTGTTTTCTGTGGATGGACTGCTAAAAAAGCCAGCGCATGGGGAGTAATCGATCACGAATTTGGGCACACCTGGTTCCCTATGATCGTGGGTTCTAACGAGCGTAAATACGGTTGGATGGACGAAGGATTTAATACTTTCATCAACGGTATTTCTAAGAAAAACTTTAATAATGGAGAATACGCTGGTCCTCCGGCTGATCTACATAGAATTGGTAAAAGTGTAATCGGTAACCCGATTTACGAAAACATCATGCAGATGCCTGATGGTATGGCCGAAAGAAATATTGGTGTTAACCTGTACAGCAAACCAGGATGGGGCCTGGATATTTTGAGAAACCAGATCTTAGGCGAAGACCGTTTTGATTATGCTTTCCGCCAGTACATTAAAAACTGGGCATTTAAACATCCAACACCATTTGATTTCTTCCGTTCGATGGAAAATGGAGCGGGCGAAGATTTAGCCTGGTTCTGGAGAAGTTGGTGGTTAAATAGCTGGAAAATGGATCAGGGCATTGCTGGTGTTGAGGCCGTTAAAAAAGATGATAAATTGGTAGGCTATAACATTAAAGTGGTGAACTTAGAGAAAATGCCGATGCCGATCATTCTTCAGATCAAAACCAAAAGCGGAAAAACTGAAACCGTAAAAGTTCCTGTTGATGTTTGGATGAAAAATGCGAGCTGGTTGGTTCGTTTCCCAACAACAGAAGAAATTGAATCGGTTACTTTGGATCCGGATAAAGTATTGCCAGATTCAAACCCTGATAACGATACGTGGACCGCTACGGGCAACTAAGCTAATGTCATTAAGTTAAGCGCCGCGATTGTCAGTCTGAGCGTAGTCGAAGACTTCTCGAGATTGATAAATCGCAAATAAATGCCCTTAGAATACGCTCAGGATGACATCTTTTAGAGATTTATCCTTTAATCAATGACATTGGGGCAACTAGCTTACCTTAAATAATTCCAGACCTCCTGATTTTAAAAGATCAGGAGGTTTTTTATTGCAAACTACCGACGGTTTACGAGAAACTATCAGATAATTTAGCGATCATAAATTTTACAGATATGGAAAAACCTACATTAGAAATCACCAATCCAGAAGGCATATACGATCCGCGTCCACATGGTTATTCTCATCTTGCCTCCGTTCCTGCAAATAGTCAGCTGGTATTTGTTGCCGGTCAGGGCGGTAGCAGAACAGATGGTATTTTAAGTGATGATTTTAGGACGCAGGTAAGCATCGTTTTCGAAAATATTGCCTTAGCTTTAAAAAGCAAAAAATTAACGATGGCCAACATTGCAAAACTGACTACTTTGGTAGTAGATTATGATGAGGCTAAGCATCACGTGTTGATCGATGAATCGAACAGAATATGGCCTGATCAGAAATTCCCGGTAAATACCCTTATCCCGGTACAAAGACTGGCCTTAAACGGTATGATGATCGAAATTGATGCTACCGCTGTTGGTTAATTTATAAACCCGGTTGCAATTATTGTTAACTGATATTATTTTTTGGGAAATGAAAGGTTCTGTTTCTCTTGGAGTTTTCAGTCCCGCTTTCCGTTCAAAGTCCTCGCTTCGCTGCGGGCTTCCACTTCAATCAGGTTTAAAAACATCAGTTCGATACCTTTAGCGCCATGCTGGAAGCAGACCGTTCATCCTAAACCTGACAGGAGCGGGCATCCCGATAAAATCGGGATAAAGCGGATGGCAGGGCTGCATTTGCCAGGAACCATTGTACGTTTGTTTCCAAAAAAAATAAAATATGATTAATTTGGTGTTACTAAAGCATGAGGTGATGTTCCGGATATTTTAAAACTTTGAATTAAAAATTAACATTGATAACCGAAAATTTATACGGATGGAAAAAGGAGAACGCAAAAATGTTTACCAAGTTTACAATAAGATAGGCTACTGGTTTGCCGAAAACCGTTATGCCGATTCGGTAGAAAAAGCTTATTTAAATGATATCCTCCAATACTTTCCAAAAAATGCAAAGGTTTTGGACCTGGGCTGCGGTAATGGGAAACCTATATTGGAATATTTTATCAACCATGGGATAAATGTTTTAGGAGTTGATGCCAGCGAGCAAATGATTGGGCTGGCAAAAATCAATTTCCCTTCTAACAGGTTTCTGCTAAAAGATATGCGTGAACTGGATCTTGATGAAAAATTTGATGCGATAATTGCCTGGCATAGTTTTTTTCATCTCCCTGCCGATGACCAGCCGGATATGTTTGCTATTTTTAAACGTCACCTTAAACCCAGCGGTATTTTACTGTTTACATCTGGAACGGAAAGGGGAGAAGTATGGGGCATGAATGGTGGCGAAAATCTTTTTCATGCTTCTTTGGCTACTGCTGAATATCAAACCTTGCTTCAGGCAAACCAATTTGAAGTGCTCAGGCACAAAATAAACGATCCCGATTGCGGCGGTGCAAATGTTTGGATGGCTCAGTACAAACCCTGATAATTTTGCTTTAACTTTGCTCCATGGCCGAACAGCAAAAAAACAATCCCTTACACGGTATCACCTTAGAAAAAATAGTAACCGATCTGCAAACGCATTACGGTTGGGAAAAACTGGGATCATTAATCAGGATCGATTGTTTCAATAATAATCAAACCATCAAATCGAGTTTAAAATTTTTAAGAAGAATGCCCTGGGCCAGAAAAAAGGTAGAGGATTTATACCTCGATACTTTTAATAAATGATGGAATGATTGCTTTTAGAATGATAAAATGAGTGAGTGGGCGAGTCTAATCCAATATTCTCTCATTCGATCCTTCTGTCATCCAATCATTGAGTCATTCTCTCATTCAATCATTTCTATTTCCCTTGCAACCTTTTCTCTAAAGCCATCGTCATCTTGATCTAAACCTTATCAAATGAAAAATATTTTCTACTGTTTTTTGCTTACGCTTATGTTAAGCAGCTGTGCCCTTGGAGTCGCGACAACATTTTATTCCATGTCGAGAGGTAAATTAGATGTTCCTCAGAAAGAAACTTATAATGTGGTTTATCAGGCTAATTTTGGCGATCGATTAAGTGCTGATGTTGCCTATACCAATGAAAGCGGAAAACAGACCGAATTAAAAGAAGTAAACGGGGCCTGGGAAAAGGCTGTTACTTTAAAATCGGGCACACACGTTCAGCTTAAAACTTTAGCTACCGCTAAATCAAAATCAAGGGGCGAATACAAAATCCTGGTGGATGGTAAAGTAGTTTCTGAATACGTTTTGAGTGGGAAAAGACTCAATTATACTTTCTCATTTGATTTACCTTAAGAAGCTAAATTTTACTCAATTATTCTTGCATCCAATCATTCTCTAATTCAGTCATTTAATAATTAATTATTCATAAAATCTTCATATTGATTTTCGAGATTTAATAAACAAAATAACAAGGTTTATTCATCATTAATCAATGTAAAAATGAAAGCAATTAAAGTTTTAGTAATCGCCATAATAGCCGCTTTTACCATTAATACCGTAAGCGCTCAAACCACCACTCCGGCAAAAGCAGGAACAGAAAAAACACAGACCAAAAAAGGTCATAAAAAACACCATCATAAAAAACATACAAAAAAAGTAGCTAAAGCTTAAAAAAGGAAAGTCTTTCAGGTAAAACTGGAAGACTTTTTTGTTTGTTGCCCCAGACCTCTGAAGTTGTCTCTTTCCCACAGCCTCTTTTAAACTCCGGAAGAAAAAAAATATTTTTCTGTCACACTTTCCACTTTTTCGTGTCTTATAGTTGAAACCCTGAAAAAGGTTAATCAAACAAATTAATAAAAAACAGAATTTTAGCTATGAAAACCTATTTATGGATGTTGCTGTGTGTATTATCTACGAAGGCTTTCGCACAACAGCCGGGCAATATAAATGGAAAAATTGTGGATGGGAAAACGAACCAGCCCATTGAATATGTGGGGATTATCTTATCAAATAAAGCCGATTCGGCCAAAAAAGTAGGTATGGTAACCAACAAAGCCGGAGAATTTTCTTTTAGTGCGGTTGCCAATGGTGACTATAAAATCAGGATTTCTGCAATGGGCTACAACCCCATCACCAAAAACATCAATGTGAACGGAAAGGCTGTTCACATTGGCACTCTAAAATTGCTGGAAGATGCCATTGCCCTAAAAGATGTGGCGGTAAGTGGCCGTTATGCTTTGGCTACGGTAAAAAAGGATACGGTAGAATTTAACGCCGACGCTTATAAAACCAGGCCAAATGCGGCTGTAGAAGATTTGCTGAAAAAACTGCCTGGTGTAACCGTTGATAAAGATGGAAGTATTTTGGTGCAGGGGCAAAAAGTTACGCGCTTAACGGTTGATGGTAAAGATTTTTTCGGCACTGACCCTAAAACGGCAACCAAAAACCTTCCTGCCGATGCCATTGCGAAAGTTCAGCTGATTGATAGTAAAACACAAGAAGCGAAGGCAACCGGAATTGATGATGGTCAGCGTGAAAAAGTGCTGAACTTAACCATTAAAGAAGATAAGAAAAAAGGATGGTTCGGAAACGCTAACCTTGCAGGAGGAACAACTGATAAATACGGAAGTTATTTAAGCGCCAATCATTTTAATAAAAACCTGCAGTTTGCTGTTTTGGGTATGAGCAACAATACCAATGATGCCAGTTTCGGTTATGACGACCTCAGTAGCTTCAGTGGAGGCAACATCGGCAATATTTTCGCGCCACCGGCCGGGGGAAGTTTCTCAATCAACAACAATAACGGTAAAACTACCATTGGTGGCAGCGGTGTTTTTGATAACAATGCCATCGGATTGTATACCACCCACAGTGGGGGCGTAAATTATAGCAACTCCTGGGGCAAAAATAACAAGCTGGCTATTAGCGGAAGTTATTTCACTTATTTTTCTTCTGGTTTAGGTAATAGACTATCCAATATTCAGGACTTGAGTGCTGGCGATATTTTGCGTACGCTGGATAATACCGACCGCAATAGCAATAACCAGGCACACCGCTTTAATTTTAAGGCAGAATATCATCCCGATTCGTTAACAGACATGGTATTCCGGCCTAATGTAATTTTGAACAGTACCACCAATATCAATAACCGCACCTTCAACGCTAACTTTGATGCTGCAGGAAAAGCAAATGATGGAAGTCAATATTATAACCAGCATAATTTCACTCCATCTTTATTTGGAGAGTTTACGGTATTGAGGAGGTTGGCGAATAAAAAAGGCTCGGTCTCGCTCCGGTTAAACGGTACACAGAATACCTTTAATTCTGATTGGTTAAATCAATCTTTGCTCAACCAATATATAAATGGGGATACTACGGTTACCAATATCAACCAGCAGGCCAATCAGGAAAATGCCTCAAAAACCTATACCATTAATGGCAATTATGCCAGGCAGTTAAGCCAAAAATGGAGTACCAACCTTGCATATAGTTATACAAGAAGCGTTGTTGACGCGCAGCAGATCACCTTTGATTATAATCCAACTACCGATCGTTACGAAACCATTGTTCCATCTTTAACCAATACTTTTGATAACCATAACAGTTTGCAAACAGCTGGATTGGGTTTTATTTATACCGGAAAAGACTGGACATATAATTTCGGGTTAAATGCACAGGAGAGTTTATTGAATGCCAATGCATTTAATAACATAGGTGCCAACATTGGCAATATTGAAAAATCATATTACAATCTATTACCAAGGTTAACGGTCAACTTTAAAAACAAGGCCAACCAAACCATCGCCATCAATTACCGGGCGAGCGTTAATTTGCCCTCAGTAACCGATCTGCAACCTGTTCAGAACAATACCAATCTGTTATATCAAAGAATAGGAAACCCTGATCTCGAAGCCAGGAAAAACCATCGCCTGTCGGTGAACTTTAATACTTTTAGTCCGGATAATAACCGCTATTGGAATGGTTATTTTCTTTACAACCTATCATTTGATGATACCGGAAATGATATTACCTATAATAACGGCATCCAAACCGTTAAGCCTGTTAATGTGGACGGTAATTATTATTTACGCGCCGGGACATTTTTTGGTATGCCATCGAAACTTAAAGGTTTAAGGATGAATTACGGTGCAAATTTCTTTACCGAGCATAGAACAAACTTTATCAGCGGCACAAAAAACATTACAAACAGGTTTGAAATCGGTCCGAATATTAACTGGAGTTACGATATAGATGATAAATTTAATGCAGGTATTTATGCTTATCTGGGCTATACCAGGGTAAATAACACGGCAGAATCAGCCATCAACAATAAATATTTCAGTCTCGAAAATACCCTCAACCTCAGTTACGAGTTTATAAAAGATTTAAGGGTAGAGGCAGATGTAAACCACATTGGCTCTGCAGGCCGTGCCGATGGCTTTAACAATAATTACTTTTTGCTTAATGCCGGTATCAATAAATATTTGATGAAACGAAGGGTAACCTTAAGCTTAAAGGGTTTTGATATTTTAAACCAGAATACCAGTATCGATAGGATTGTAAACAGTAGCCGGATAGAAGATGTTCGTTACAACAATATCACCCGTTATTTTTACCTGTCGTTAAATTATAAATTAACCAAGGTTGGGGCGAATAACGAAAGAAGTAATCCGCGTAATACGGTGAATTAGTTTATTTTAAGCCCTTAACATTTCTATCAGAATAGAATGTTGAGGGCTTTTTATGTTTTTATATAATTAAGTTTTAAAAGCAAATTTACCATTTGCTTTTTTTATATGCCTTTAGAAAAACACCGGGCATTGGCCACCGAAATTATCGATGAGCAGTATTTTGAAGTTTTTTTAGACTGCTCCTTGACCATTTACCAGGAAAGAGATGTAAAAGGTTTATTTGGAAATGCCGGCCTAAACCTGATTAAAAACTTTACCGGTGTTATGTTAAGTTCGAACGGGCTGTCAACGTTATAAGAAGTATAACTTTTATTCCTAAAGTGAATTTTTAAAGTTTTTTATCTGTGTTAGGTTAAAAATCTTAACGCAAACGTTTGTTAGTTGTTTTATCCCTGGATGAACATCTATTTTCTTAGACAGATTTCTTTAATTATTGGTTCTAAAAAACAATTTCAATAATATTAAGAGGATGTTCTCTTAATAAGTTTCTATCGCTATCCGGTAAGAGGTATAAAATTGGCCAATTTCCTTATTTATAATCAAACGTTTGCGTGGTGTTTGAAGATTTTGCATGCTTCAAATCGTTTAAATTAGGTTTGAAAATAGAAAATATGGAGTTTAACCAGCCTCTGCAAGTATTTGTTTTTCAACGAGCGAGCAAAAATAACATTCTGAAATTCTTATGTATTTAAAAAAGATAGTTAGCCTATGATTTAAAAAGCAAATCTGGATTATCTCGCAACAACCTATCAACTAACTTAAAAACAACAATAATATGAAGATTAAATCTTTACTGATTTTTGGTGCAGTTGGCTTATTATGGCTTAACGAAAGTAAAGCTTTTGCCGATCTAAACCATCACACAAACCTTAATCACGAGGCAATGGGGCCGAACCACTTCGCCGATATTACCGTTAAAGGGAAAATAACCGATAAATCTGGTCCGGTTCCTGGAGCAACCATCACTTTAAAATCAAATCCGGGTATCGGCACCTCTACTAATGGATCTGGTAATTTTGCAATCACTGTGCCTGCTGATGGCATTTTAATTATTAAATCTGTCGGTTATAAAACACAGGAAATTCCTGTGCAGGGCAAAACTACAATCAACATTAGCCTTGAAGAAGAAAATAATAACCTTAGCGATGTAGTAGTGGTTGGTTATTCGTCAAAAAAGCAGGGAGAATTGTCGAGTTCTGTTTCAGTTATTTCTGCAGAAAAATTAAAGGGTGTAGCCTCTAATGATGTAATTTCTATGATTCAGGGTAAAGCCCCGGGTGTAGTGGTTTCTTCTGGCTCAGGAGACCCGACTTCTGCACCTAAAATGACAATAAGAGGTATTGGAAGTATTAATGGCGGAACAGCACCGTTGTTAGTGGTAGATGGAAATATTCTTGGTGCTTATGGTACCGAAGGTGCTACCTATAGTCCAAATGATGTGGAATCTGTTACTATCTTAAAAGACGCTGCGGCTACCGGATTGTATGGCTCACGTGCAGGTAGTGGCGTTATCATCGTAACTACTAAAACAGGTAAAGCGGGAGAAGCAAAAATAGAATTCAGTTCAACAGTAGGTTTTAACTCACCTTCTACCGGTCATTTCAAATTGATGAACAGTCAGCAATTGTATGATTATCAAAAAACATTTTCCAACCCCGATCCATCTGTTTTAAAAAATGATACCAATTGGTGGGATTTGGCTACCCAAAACGGAATGACGCAGAATTATACCCTGTCTGCATCAGGAGGTACAGAAAAAACAAGGTATTACATTGCCGGTAACTTTTATAGAGAACAGGGTACCGTAATCAATAACGATAAAAATGCCTATAACTTAAGGGCGAATTTAAATAGCCAGTTAACCAAAAAACTTAAATTGAGTTTATTGTTGAACGGGGTATTTACCAGAAATAACTATGCTAACAGTAATTCTTTAGGCGATGGATACCTGAACCTCCCTTTCGACCCTGCTTACAATGCAGATGGAACACCTGTTGATCCACGGATTACACCAACCTGGAAAGGCCGCGATGTAGAAAATTTTCTTCATTCTACGCAATATAATCTTTCCTATCAAAGAAGTTTAAACTTAAGTGCCGATGTAAATTTAGATTATAACATTGTAAAGAACTTAACTTTTTCCAGCTACAACAGAACCACTTTTTATAACACCTTTGCAGTAGATTATTATGATAAAAGAACTAAAGAGGGGGGTGCAACCAACGGCTCACTTTATAACTCCACAACATATAAAAACAGGTTATTAAGCTCAAACAGACTGAAATATGAGAATAGTTTTGGCGAAAATCATTTAACCGTACTGGCTGTTGGCGAAACGGAAAAATCGTACTATGATGATGCTTACTCAAATGGGAAAAATTTACCTGCCGGCCGTCCGGTAATGTCTACCGCAACCGATATTATCAGCAATCCATCCGGTGGGACAAATGAGTATAATTTTAGCAAATATTTAAGCCAGGTTGATTACAATTATGCAGGTAAATACTTTGCAATTGCCTCCTTTGTGCACGAAAATTCTTCGCGTTTTGGTTTAAATAAAAGTGGCGGCGATTTTTATCAGTTAGGTGCGTCATGGATTTTGAGCAATGAACAATTTTTAAAAGGCGTAAAACCAATTAGTTTCTTAAAATTAAGAGCAAGTTATGGTACAACGGGTAATGCCGAAATTGGTGATTATCCTTCATTAGGATTATATGCCATTGATGCGTCGGCCAGTTATGGCGGTCTACCCGGTGCAAGGCCTGATCAAAAAGGCAATCCCGACTTAACCTGGGAAAAGCAAAAAACAGCCAATATTGGTTTAGATATCGGATTTTGGAATAGGATAGATTTAACTGTTGATTTATATGATAAACGCTCTGATGCGCTATTGTTTAAAGTGCCTTTACCTTCAACTGATGGTTACGGATATATTTTCCAAAACGTTGGTGCCTTAAAAAATAGAGGGCTTGAGTTCAGCATCAATACTAAAAACTTTACAGGCCAGTTTCAATGGGAAACCAATTTCAATATGGCCTTTAACCGCAATACCATCTTAGGCCTTACTGAAGGAAAGGATGCTATTAACCCAGGTGGTTCTCAGCCAAAGGCGATAGGTCGCGATATTTATGATTGGAAAATGCCGATTTGGGCAGGAGTAGATCCGAACAATGGCGATCCGCTTTGGGAAAAAGTAATTACTGATGCAGATGGGGTAAACCATATTGCGGTAACCAATACTTACGCTCTGGCTACCCGCCAGTATACCGGTACATCGGCTTCACCGAAATTTACTGGAGGTTTTACCAATACCTTTAGCTATAAAGGTGTTTCACTAAGCGCATTTTTCAATTTTGTTTATGGTAACGAAGTGTATAACAATAGCCGTGCTTATTTTGATAATGATGGTTTGTACGAAAGTTATAATGCGATGGTATTAAAGTCGGGATGGAGCAGATGGGAAAAAGTTGGTGATGTTGCTACACACCCTAAACCGGTTTTAGGTGGTAACCATGATTCTAATCAACAATCATCACGTTACCTGGAAGATGGAAGTTATATCCGTTTGCGCAACGTTACACTCGGCTATCAAATTCCAACCAGCTGGTTAAGTAAAATTAAAATAAGTAGTGCCCGGATTTTTGTTAGTGGAGATAATTTATGGACAGGGACTAAATTTTCGGGTATAGATCCTGAAGTTGTACTGGCGCCAGATGATAATGATCCAAATGTTGTCCCGGGAAGTTCAAGTTTTAGATACCCGATCAGCAAAAAAATATTGTTTGGTGTAAACATTAGTTTATAGGAGAGGAAAAATATGAAAGCGAATCAAATTAAAATATATATAGTTGCACTTGCACTTATTTTTAGTGTAAGTAGTTGTAAAAAGGAAGTAAAACCATCAACAGCCATTGATGACGAATCTGCATTGACGAACCCTGGTGACATTGAGACTGCAACGATTGGTACTTATGCTGTACTGAGAAATGCTACTTATGTGAGAAGTGCTCATTTTTTAACAGAATTTCAGGGGGATAATGTGGCTCAGGGACAGCCATCTTCTGATGATCTTTCGAGGTGCTACCGCTATACCCATATTCCCACAGGGACACATGGTGCTAACTTTTGGAAACAGGCCTATTACGTTATTGTTGCTGCAAATAAGATTATAGCAGCTATTCCAGATAATTCGGGTGTAGATTTAAAACAGCTTAAAGGCGAAAATCTTTACCTAAAGGGAATGATGGAGTTTAACCTGGTTCGGGTATTTGGAAGGCCATATACACAGGGCAACGGCGAAAATCCGGGAGTTCCCGTTTTAAAGGAGGGTGTGCCTGCAGGTACACCAGCAAGAAATACCGTTAAAGAAGTATATGCCGCAGCTATTGCAGATTTATTAAAAGCAGCCGATTTGATGACTGTAGCAAAAGCGGATATTTTTGCATCGAAGGAAGTTGCTTATGCTTTGCTATCTCGTATTTACTTAAATATGGGCGATAATGCCAATGCCATAAAATATGCCGATCTGGTAATTGCTTCTGGTCGTTATAAATTGCTTCAGGGTGCAGATTATGCCAGTTACTTCACTAAAACTCCGGAAGCCAATCCGGAAACTATTTTTGCCATCCGTTATGCCAAAACAGAAGATCAGGATTTTGGTGCCATTGGCTCCATGTACTACAGCGGTACACCAGGTGCATTATCTACCCCGGGTGCTCAGGGCAATACCGGCTATGGCGAAATTTATGCTTCTCAGCAATATGTGGCAGAGCTGGATAAAAATCCGGCAGATTTAAGACACAGTTTTATTGCGCCTTATAAAATTAACGGTGTGTTGCAGGTAAATACTAAGATAGCCCCAAATGTACCGATGTATTATGTAACCAAATACAATTTACAGGAAGGGATCGCAAATTTAAGCTCACCGGTTTACCTGCGTTTGGCAGAAATGTATCTGAATAAAGCTGAAGCAAATGCCAAACTCGGCAATGCACAATTGGCACTTGATGATGTAAACCTGATCCGTACCAGGGCCGGAATTCCGGTTTTAACACTTGAAGGCATTGCTGCAGCAAATAAAACGGCTTTGGATGTTGTTTTAGAAGAACGCAGGCTTGAATTTGCTTTTGAAGGACAGCGCGCGTACGATCTGTTCAGGAATAACAGACCGATGACAAGAAATTATCCGGGTACGCACGCCTTAAATAACACGCCCAATACAAACATCACGCAAACCATTTTGCCTACCGATGCCCGTGTTATTTTTTACGTTCCGCAGTATGAGATAGACAATAACAAAAATCTAACTCAGAATCCTTAGCTCATTCGTGATAATAATGAGGGCTTTATCACCATTGAAATCAAAATTTAAGAGATGAAAAATATAAAAATATATGCCATTTGCCTCCTTTTTGCAGGTTTGGCAATAAGTTGTAAAAAGGACAAAAGTGCTGAACTTACGTCCAATTTAGAAGAGGTTGTGTTAGACCGCTCGGGCTGGAGTGCCACAGCTTCAAGCCAAGAAACAGCTAATCTGCCGGTAACCATTTTGGATGGTAATACGAATACTTTTTGGAGTTCGAATGCTACTGCTGCATTTCCACATTGGTTATTAATCGATATGAAAAAACAGACGGTAGTAACAAAAATCGGTTTAACTACAAAACAGGGCGATCCGAAAGGTTTTACCAAATTTAGGCTGGAAGGCAGTAATGATGGATCCAGTTTTACAGCTATTGGCGAGCTTACTTTTAATCCTGCCACTTATACCGAACAGGCATTTGCCTTATCGCCCGCCAGGAATGTGCGTTACCTTAAATTAACCGCTTTAGAAAAAGCCGCAACGCAAACGAGCAATGTTACTTTTTTAGCAGAGTTTAGCGTGACCGGCCTGCAGGAAAGAAAACCGCTTACCGATATTGCGTTGAGCAAAACAGGATGGACGGCAACAGCTTCGAGTGAAGTAAATTATCCTGGCGATGAAACTAATTTAGCAGCTTATGTGGTAGATGTAATTTCGGCCAAAAGTCCAACTGCGCCAACTGTTCCATCATTCTGGCAGGCCGATTACGATATATTGCATCCATATCCACATTGGATTATTGTTGATATGAAAAAGGCAAGTTTACTTTCTTATATCGGTCTTAATGCCCATACCGATCCAAAACAAGGTTTTAGCAAATTTTCTATTTCGGGAAGTGTAGATGGCGTTACCTTTACTCAATTGGGCGATGACCGGAATTTCAATCCAACTACAGTTAATGAGCAAAAATTTGCTGTTTCGCCAACAGCTCCGATCCGTTATGTGAAAATTACGCTGCTAGAAGGTACCAGTTACCCTTGCCTGGCAAATTTTGAGGGATATGTGAAACTCTAAAATTGTGGTGATTCGAAGAAAGCGATCTTAATTTTGATCGCTTTCTTTGTTTATGGCGCTTTTGTATTATAGGTTAGTAACGGATAAACAATATCTTTGAGGGTGTATTTTGTCCCTTATCTATGAAGAAAATTTTACAAATCATTCTTACGTTAGCCTTAATTACATCCGGTTTTAGCTGCAAAAAAGGCAATATTAAAAACCTGAACAGCATTGCCTATGGCTCATCATTCGGCATGTGCGCAGGCTATTGTTCCAACAACTTACTCATTAGCGATTTAAAGCTTACCTTTTCCAAATCGAAGAATGGCCAGTCTGCCGATACCAAAACCTGTAGCAAGACCATTTCGGAAGCGGATGTTACCGCCATTAAAAATGAGTTGAACATCAGTAAGATTTCGAACCTGCCAGAAGTGATCGGTTACCCAGATTGTGCTGATGGCGGAGCCGAGTGGATCTCGATCAATGCCGACGGTAAGCAATACAAAGTAACTTATGAGTATGGTAAAGCCCCAAAAGAACTGGAGGCCGCAGTTGCGCGGTTAAAAGTACTTAAAGATAGTTTTAAGGATTGCAATTAATAGCGCGCGGGCTCTCATTAACTTGAATCCGTCCTTTTCAATGACGATAACTTGATTTTTTTAAACCTGAGGGGAAAACGTAAATAGCAGTGATTTGCTGTGCCACCTAAACCCGATATACGTGGATGCCGGTTTTTCATCGGCAGAAACATTAGCGGGACGGAACCCAGACTAAGGATTGCTGCAGTTGCTTTCCAAGATATCAGTTGTTAACTATGAGATGATGTTATAATTGATTCAATGTTTAAGCTGAGATAGATTGCTTCATGCCATCACAATTCCTCCGCTTCGGTTCGGCAATGACAATGACCCGGAAGAAAAATTACAACTCCTTAATCCTGAACTGAAAACCGGTAATTGCCAACTGAAAACTTTTTACGCTAACCCCTTGATTTTTAAAAAGAATTGTTCTACTTTTGCAGTCCGTTTTATGGGCTATCTGTAAGGATGCCGGGGGAGCGGTAAATTTTTTAAATAAAAAACATAAAAAAGCACAATGCCAACCATTCAACAATTAGTTAGAAAAGGTAGAGTAGCACTGGAGTTCAAGAGTAAGTCTCCAGCGTTGGACAGCTGTCCACAGCGAAGAGGTGTATGTACACGTGTGTACACCACTACCCCTAAAAAACCAAACTCAGCAATGCGTAAAGTAGCCCGTGTTCGTTTAACGAACGGTAAAGAGGTGAATGCTTACATTCCTGGAGAAGGTCACAACTTACAGGAGCACTCAATCGTATTGATCCGTGGTGGTCGTGTTAAAGATTTACCAGGTGTACGTTACCACATCATCCGTGGTGCATTAGATACATCAGGTGTGGCTGGTCGTAACCAACGTCGTTCTAAATATGGTACTAAACGTCCTAAGCCAGGACAAGTAGCTGCGGCGCCAACAAAAGGTAAAAAGAAATAATCGGGAGGAAATAAGAAATGAGAAAGTCAAAACCAAAAAAGAGAATTATTCTTCCTGATCCAAAATTTAATGATGTTCAGGTAACTCGTTTTGTAAACAACATGATGTACGATGGAAAAAAATCTATCGCTTATTCAATTTTTTATGATGCTGTTGAAATTGCTGAGAAAAAAGCAGGTGAAAACGGTTTAGAGATATTCAAACGCGCATTAACTAACATTATGCCAGCTGTAGAGGTTAAATCTCGTCGTGTTGGTGGTGCTAACTTCCAGGTTCCAACTGAGGTTAGACCAGAGCGTAAAACAGCTTTAGGTATGAAATGGTTAATTTTATACGCTCGTCGTCGTGGTGAAAAAACCATGAAAGAGAAATTAGCTGGTGAAATCGTAGCTGCTGCTAAAGGTGAAGGTGCTGCTGTTAAGAAGAAAGAAGATACGCACAAAATGGCTGAGGCTAACAAAGCGTTCTCTCACTTCAGATTCTAATTTAGGATTAACAGATTAGTAAGATTACACAGATTTAATTAGAAGATTATACTGATTAGATAAATTACACCGATTTGTTTTAACATAATCGGTGTAATCATTTAAAATCAGATAAATCAAAAACATAACATGGCAAGAGATTTAAAATTTACAAGAAATATTGGAATTGCGGCTCACATTGATGCGGGTAAAACTACAACAACTGAGCGTATCCTTTATTATGCTGGTGTAAGTCATAAAATTGGTGAGGTGCACGAAGGTGCTGCAACAATGGACTGGATGGCACAAGAGCAAGAGCGTGGTATTACCATTACTTCTGCTGCAACTACAGTTAACTGGAAATACAGAAACCAGAACTATCACATGAATATTATCGATACACCCGGACACGTGGATTTTACCGTAGAGGTAAACCGCTCGTTACGTGTATTAGATGGTTTAGTGTTCTTGTTTTCGGCTGTTGATGGTGTTGAGCCTCAATCAGAAACCAACTGGCGTTTAGCGAATAACTACAATGTTGCCCGTATCGGTTTCGTGAATAAAATGGACCGTTCTGGTGCTGACTTCTTAAAAGTTGTTAAGCAAGTTAAAGACATGCTGGGTAGTAACGCAGTTCCTTTGCAGTTGCCTATCGGTTCTGAAGATAACTTCAAAGGTGTGGTTGATTTGATCAACAACCGTGGTATCGTTTGGAATGAACACGATAAAGGTATGACCTTTACTGAAGTGCCAATTCCTGATGATATGATTGATGAGGTTGCGGAGTGGAGAGAGAAACTGTTAGAATCAGTTGCTGATTATGATGAGTCTCTTATGGAGAAATTCTTCGATGCTCCTGAAACCATCACTGAGCGCGAAGTTTTAGACGCTTTACGTGCAGCTGTTTTAGATGCTAAAATCGTTCCGATGGTTTGTGGTTCATCTTTCAAAAACAAAGGTGTTCAAACCATGTTGGATTACGTGATGGAATTATTGCCTTCACCTCTTGATTCAGAAGGTGTAACAGGTACTAACCCAGATACAGGTGCTGAAGTTTTATTAAAACCAAGTATCAATGAGCCATTTGCAGCTTTAGCATTTAAAATTGCAACTGACCCATTTGTAGGCCGTTTATGTTTTATCCGTGTTTACTCGGGTAATTTAGAAGCTGGTTCTTACGTTTATAATACACGTTCAGAAAGCAAAGAGCGTATTTCACGTATCTTCCAAATGCATGCTAACAAGCAAAATCCTGTACCTAATGTGGCTGCTGGTGATATTGCTGCTGTAGTAGGATTTAAAGATATCAAAACTGGTGATACACTTTGTGAAGAGAAAAACCCAATCATTCTTGAGTCGATGAACTTCCCTGAGCCAGTTATCGGTTTAGCTATTGAGCCTAAAACTCAGGCTGACGTTGATAAATTAGGTATGGGCTTATCTAAATTAGCTGAAGAAGATCCTACATTCAGAGTTCAAACAGATCAGGAAACTGGTCAGACTGTAATTTCTGGTATGGGTGAGCTTCACTTAGATATCTTAATTGACCGTTTAAAACGCGAATTTAAAGTAGAAGTTAACCAGGGTGCGCCGCAGGTAGCATACAAAGAGGCAATCTTCGGTACTACTGAACACCGCGAAGTTTACAAAAAACAATCAGGTGGTCGTGGTAAATTCGCCGATATCAAAGTTGTAATCTCTCCAATTGATGCTGACTTTGAAAAAGGTGGTTTACAATTCGTCAATGAAATTGTAGGTGGTTCAATTCCTCGTGAATTTATTCCTTCAGTTGAAAAAGGATTTGCATCTGCAATGTCAAATGGTGTGTTAGCTGGTTATCCGCTTCCTGATATGAAAGTACGTTTGATTGATGGTTCATTCCACGCAGTCGATTCAGATGCTTTATCATTCGAGCTTGCAGCCCGTATGGCATACCGTGAGGCTTTACCTAAATGTAAACCATCCTTGATGGAGCCAATCATGAAAATCGAAATCTTAACCCCTGAAGAAAACATGGGTGATGTTATCGGTGATATGAACCGTCGTCGTGGTCAGTTACAAGGTATGGATACCCGTAATGGATCTCAGGTAATTAAAGCATTGGTTCCACTTTCTGAAATGTTTGGTTATGTAACGCAGTTACGTACCATTACTTCAGGCCGTGCAACTTCTACCATGGAATTTGATCACTATGAGCCAGCGCCTAAAAACGTTCAGGACGAAGTAGTAGCTAAATCTAAAGGCAGAATTAAATCTGAAGACTAGTTAGAACAAGTATTTTAGTATCAAGTGTCAAGACGGATTGTTCAATCTTGATACTCGGTAATTGTATCTTGATACTACAAATGATAAATCCGGTTTCTGTTGTTAATAGCTCTAACAGGAAACCATAAATAAAAATAAGATGAGCCAAAGAATCAGAATTAAATTAAAATCTTACGATTACAACTTAGTAGATAAATCTGCTGAGAAAATCGTAAAAACTGTTAAACCTACGGGTGCAGTGGTTAGTGGTCCGATTCCACTTCCTACAGAGAAAAAAATCTTTACTGTTTTACGTTCTCCACACGTAAACAAAAAAGCTAGAGAGCAATTCCAATTGTGCGCCTACAAACGTTTATTGGATATTTATAGCTCTAACTCTAAAACAGTTGATGCTTTAATGAAACTTGAATTACCTAGCGGTGTTGAAGTTGAAATCAAAGTTTAATTGATTTTAAAAGAACAGAAAAGGTCTCGATGAAAATCGGGGCCTTTTTTTATATACCCAAACTCCAAAACAAAAATTGAGCTGGCTGGTTCTACTGATATGACGAGTAAAGATAAGAAACAAGAAGGGTTACCTGTTGAGGGACAGGATTTTGCTGATCCTAAAGAAGAACTGACAGATAAACCATCCTCACATGGTGAGGTGGCCAATCAAAAAGGTGGTGATTTTTCTGAACTGGAAGAAAGCAGAATGGAAAATCCACCTAAACATCGTGATGAAAACGGGTCAACCAAAGACGATTTGGATAGTGGTACTGAGATTGATCAAAGTGAAGGTGTGCAGTAACTGCAATTGATTGCAGGACTGGTAACGCTAGAGGAAAAGACTGGGCAATAATAATAGGATCTGATTAAACTTTTTTATCGTACCAATGTTGTTAAAGGAGATTGACTACAAAGAAAATGGCTATGGAAAGTAATGAAAACAAAAATGTTGATCCTAATGGGGATGTTAACCACAATGACGAGTATATAGAGTGGGATAACGGAGAGGCTACTTATGGCCATAAACGCACTGATTTTAAACGTAAAGACGAACCAGAGGCTTCTCATTTATTGAAAACAGAAAATGATCCTAAGCATGCCGTAAATGAAAATTTAAATAACTCGAATTTAAGTCGCGGTGAAGACATTGGAAACAGAAACAAGAATAACGAGAAGGGGTTAAGGGGTAAAGATTTATGATTTAATTATAAAGAGACTATTCTTATAGAATAATCCCTTTACAAGATTTATGCCTTTTCCGGTAGATGGAAATTATTTAGGATTCGACAACTGTAATGCGTTAATCAAGTAGCGAATGCCCTCAAATAGTTAGTCAATGATTTTTTTTAATCTTTGTCGCGAATCCTACAGCGCAGCAAATTTCAGTAACTTATAGCCAATTCACAAAGTAATATGGTTTTAATACATTGATATATGTCAAATATGATGTGTTTTTTTGTGTTCGATTAATTATTAACCCGAAATTGGTTAATAAAATGCCGTTGAAGATTTTCTGTACATATTTTCAACTTACTGTCTTCACCCTGATCTATAGCCCATCGGAAAAATAGTTACTCAACCGAGCCTTAAGTAATCTTAACGAAGACAATTTATTTCAGGGTCTGTCTCATTGTGGAGATAATTGCAAGGAGGTGTCACCCTCAACGTAGTTGAAGAACATTTATTAGCAATTTACCAAATATCAAGAAGTCTTGGACTACGCAGAATGCCATCGCATTACTTAATTTAATAACATGATTAATATAAATCATTCGTTTGCCGATAATCCCGTCTTATTCTTTCTGCATAATTATTAACCTCATCCAGATATTCAGGAACTCTTTTCTTAAAATCATCAATTAAAGATTTTCCGTCCGTTGTACGCTTTTTTGTGACATATTTAAGGCCATAGAAGGCTGTTGCGCCTAAAATTGCATATTTTAATAATCCCATAATCGTCTCTTTTATATTCCCGTATTTAATGCATGGTTTTCATCATCTTCATTGATGCCTGTATTCGTTTTAAAATCATCAGATGAACTTCCGGTATGACTTTCAGCACTCTTTATGCCAGGGTTTTTATCAGCACTGTTATAGGCATCATCGCTAAGCGAATCTTTACCCTGTGTGCCAGAATTATCGAAACCATCCTTTGCTAAAGGATTGCCTTTAATCAGTTCATCTGGTTCCTTTCCATAAGCGGTTACAACATGAGTATCGTTGCTTTCTTCGAATGCTTTTTGGACATCAGATTTTTCTGATTGCTCATCACCTGATCCTACATAACCTTCAATATGCTCTTTTTTGTTATATATGCTCGTTTTCATAGAAATAAATTAAATGTCACTTAAACAACGTTTCTGAAACAAAAAGGTTTGTATTTTATTATTGAGTTCGTGACATAAAACTTAGGATATATTTAATTTAATCATGGATATTTAACTTCACATTAATAAGCTGAAAGTTACCGGGCAATTGCTGTGATTTTAGCAAATAGCTGATGAATTAATATTTGAGTATGAGCAAGGCAGAGCAAAATAGGGTTAATCAACAATATGCCGGTCAAAAAGCATGGCTTAAGTGGGGGCCATACCTTACCGAGCGACAGTGGGGAACCGTGAGGGAAGATTATAGCCCCGGTGGAAATGCCTGGGATTATACAACGCATGATACGGCGAGGAGTAAAGTTTTTAGGTGGGGAGAGGAAGGTATTGCGGGCATAAGTGATGATCAGCAAGTGCTTTGTGTAGGATTAGCTTTGTGGAATGGCAAGGATGCTATTTTAAAGGAACGGCTTTTTGGTTTGAATAATGGAGAGGGGAATCATGGGGAAGATGTAAAGGAACTTTATTATTATCTGGATAATACACCCATGCATACCTATATGCAGATGTTGTATAAATATCCACATTCTGCTTTCCCTTATGCCAGGCTAGTAGAAGAAAATGCCAAACGATCAAGGCAGGAGCCTGAATTTGAATTGATGGATACAGGCATCTTTGATGAAGATAAATATTTTGATGTTTTTATCAGTTATGCAAAAAATGATGTAGATGATTTGCTCATTAATTACACCATTTTCAATAGAAGCAATGAAGATGCCGGGCTTCATATTTTACCACAATTATGGTACCGTAACAACTGGAATTTGAATGGCGAAATCGCTAAACCTGCAATTAGCAGCATCGGACAAGATAAATTGCTTTTACATTCAGAAAAGCATGGTAAATTGTATTGTTATACGGATGGCAAACCTGAATTTTTATTTACCGATAATGAAACCAACAATGAACGTTTGTATCAATCGGCCAATGCATCAGATTTTGTAAAGGATGGTATAAACGATTATTGATACACGGAAATAAGAAAGCGATAAATCCTGCCAAAACAGGAACCAAAGTAGCAGTTCATTATACCAAAATTATTCCGGCAAAACAAAGCATCAGCATAAAATTAAGATTAAGCCGTAGTCAGTTAAAAGCACCATTTGAAGATTATGATCAGATTTTTGAAGATCGTAAAAAAGAAGCCAATGAGTTTTATGCCGATAAATACGCGGTGGATGGTAATGATGAAGAAAAAATGGTGCAACGACAGGCTTGGGCCGGTATTTTGTGGAATAAACAGTATTATAATTATGATGTAAATGCCTGGCTAAAGGGCGATGTGGGTTTACCTAAACCGGCAAATGAAAGAGCCTGTGGTAGAAATTACCACTGGAGCCATTTTATGGCCAATGATATTATTTTAATGCCTGATAAGTGGGAATACCCTTGGTTTGCTGCCTGGGATCTTGCTTTTCATTGCATAGCGCTTGCGCCTGTAGATCCCGATTTTGCCAAACAGCAATTGCGATTGTTATTAAACAATAGTTATATCCATCCAAACGGACAGTTACCCGCATACGAATGGGATTTTACAGATGCAAATCCGCCAGTGCATGCATTAGCTTCTTACAAGGTTTACCTGGTAGATAAGAAAATAAAAGGAACCGGTGATTTAAAGTTTTTAGAAGAGGTATTTCAGCGCCTGCTTCTCAACTTCACCTGGTGGGTTAACCAAAAAGATAGCGAGGGTAATAATATTTTTGAAGGCGGCTTTCTGGGGCTTGATAATATTGGAGTGTTTAACCGCAGTGAGCCAGTACCCGGAGGTGGGTTTTTGGAGCAGGCTGATGGCACCAGCTGGATGGCGATGTACGCTTTGAATATGCTCCAAATAAGTATAGAACTTGCCTTGCAAAATCGATTGTATGAAGACATGGCTATAAAATTTGCACAACATTTTTTATTCATTGCCGGATCAATTGATAATATGGGCGATCATCACATTGGATTATGGGATGATCATGATGGTTTTTACTACGATTTATTACGTAATCCTAATGGAGATTGGGATCGGTTACGACTTCGCTCTCTTGTCGGTTTGATCCCCATGTTCGCGGTAATCGTTTTTAGCGATAAAGATTGGAAAGACTTGCCAAGACTTAGGTCTCATTTGGAAGCTTTTATGCTTCAACGACCTGATTTGGTACAGCTAGTGAGCCATTGGGCAGATAAAAGTGGAAATGATAAACACCTGTTTTCGCTTTTGCGTGGCCATAGGATGAAAATGCTTTTGCGCAGAATGTTGGATACTACCGAGTTTCTCTCTGATTTTGGTATTCGATCAGTTTCTAAAATTTATGAAGAACATCCTTATAGTTACTGGTTAAATGGAAGCGATTATTCTGTAAAATACATTCCTGCAGAAAGTGATACCGGTATGTTTGGTGGCAATAGCAATTGGCGTGGACCAATTTGGATGCCTTTAAACTATTTATTAGTTGAATCCATAAAACACTTTCACGAATATTATACAGACGATTTTAGGGTAGAATACCCCACCGGCTCCAACGAATATTTCTCATTAAACGAAATCGCAGATTTATTGGGCAAAAGGATGAAGAATTTATTCCTTAAAAATGAAAAAGGCGAGCGTGCGGTATTTGGAGATTATCCCAAATTAAACCACGACGAACATTTTAAAGATTACATTTTATATTACGAATACTTTAACGGTGAAAATGGAGAAGGCCTGGGGGCTAGCCATCAAACGGGGTGGACTGCTTTGATTGCCCTTTTATAGAATTAAAACTATCCATGCGATGTATTACACTTGGCAGGCATAAAAAATCAGAGGTTTTAAAAACGAATCTTTTTATTAAAGCACCTGAATCATTAACTTCGCCCCAAATTAATTGAACGCATGGAATGGAAATATTTACTTTCGAATAAACGGTACGGACAGGAACAATATGGTGCCAGTACCGATCGTGCGCGTTCAGATTTTCAGCGCGATTACGACCGTTTAATTTTTTCATCCCCGTTTAGAAGATTGCAGAATAAAACCCAGGTTTTCCCATTACCTGGAAGTGTTTTTGTGCACAACCGGTTAACCCACAGCTTAGAAGTGGCAAGTGTGGCCCGTTCAATGGCAAATATATTTTTAAAAAGCATAGAAGAACATCAGCCGCAACTCATTAAAGATGTTCCTTTAATTAATGAAGTAGGTAATATTGTGGCTGCGGCTGCTTTAGCGCACGATTTGGGTAATCCAGCTTTTGGACATTCAGGAGAAGCAGCCATCTCGCGCTATTTTACCGATGGTGATGGTAAGGTTTACCAGAAAGAAATGAGCGAAACGCAATGGCACGACTTGATTAATTTCGAAGGAAACGCCAATGCCATCCGCATTCTTACTCATCCGTTGAAGGGAAAAGGAAATGATGCTTATGCGCTTACTTATTCTACTTTAGCCTCTATTGCCAAATATCCATGTGCCTCAATTGCAGGCAAACAAAAGGGGCTTTTGCACCGTAAAAAATATGGTTTCTTCCAGTCAGAAGAAGAGAGTTTCAAAAAGATTGCAGCCGAACTTCACCTGGAGCAGGAAGATAATGAATACCTCATTTATAAACGCCATCCTTTAGTTTACCTGGTAGAAGCTGCCGATGATATCTGTTACAGTATCATTGATCTGGAAGATGCACACCGTTTAAAAATCCTGTCGTACGAAGAGGTAAAAAACTACCTGTTGCCTTTTGCCAATTCAATCACAATTGAAGAGCGTTTAAAAAACGATTACGAAGACGATGATGCCAAAATTGGCCTGCTCCGCGCTAAAGCGATTAATACCTTAACAAACCAATGTGCAGCCATATTTTTTAGAGAACAAGAAAAACTACTAAAGGGTGAACTCAACCATAGTTTAACCGATTTACTGCCCGAACCCTATATCTCGGCCTGGAAAGCTGTAGAAAAAATCTCAGTGGAACGCATATATAATTTCTCGTCGGTTATACAGAAAGAGGTGGCAGGTTATAAAATTATGGCTGGTTTATTAGAAGAGTTTGTTCCTGCACTTATTCATAACAATACACACTATTACAAAAAACTGGTTAAACTTATTCCTAAACAATATCATACCGATTTGACCGATATTTATTCTATTATACAGAGTGTACTAGACTTCGTTTCTGGAATGACAGACCTATATGCTGTAGATTTATACCGGAATATTAAGGGAATATCCTTTCCTTCAGAAACCTAAAGCTGTAGTTTTTAGGTAAAATAAACCACTCGCAATTCATCAATTGAAGGAACTGGATTTGGCTTTGATTGAGTTCAGGTTGCCAAATGTCGCTGCAGCTATCATTGACAGGCTCCAACAGAATGGTCGTCATTCCCGCGCATGCGGGAATCTTAAAGCGCTTGCACTACGATTCCCAATCGAGTTGGGAATGACGATCTCACGCTGCCTACTATTTTGCCAAAAAGATCTGTGTTTTATATTGATTTTATGAAATAATTAACCCTCAGGATGACAAACTTTGTTTCTGATACAACCAGTGGTGTCAGAATGTTGCCATCTGACACTAATTCGAATAATCTAATGATTGTTACAGATGCAAGCAAATTTCTTCGTGTTGATCTTTGCATCTGTGGTTAATCTTTTATCTTCCCCTGCCTTCGTCCCATTTATTCCGTTCGTCCTGAAGCTCACGGGCAAGTTTCATTTCTTTATCTTTTGCCTTTACTTTATGCGCCTGAAATTCATCGGCTACTTCCTGGTAAAGTGCTGTTCTGTACTTTGCTTCGTGCCTTAATTTGCCAGATTGGAAAATAACAAAGGCTAAACCTATGCCTAACACAATAATAATTGTCCACACAATGGTATTATAAGTGCCTTTATCAAAGGCAATTCCTAAAAACTTAATTTCGTTAACCGAAGCGGTAGCGTTGGCCAGCGAGTTTTCTTTTCCGGTTACTTCACCTTTTAAACTCGAAATATTGCCGGCCTGTGCTTTAATTTCCTGCCTGGCTTCCTGCAATTGCTTGCGTTCCTTTTTCAGCGTGTCGTTAACACTTTTCCATAAAGAAGATAACCGGCTCGGATTAATCAGCCTTGCGCCATACAAACTTTTAGATTTCGATAACATAAAGTTATACTGCCCGTTTAACGAAGGGTCTGTATTCTTCGTCGTGTCTGGCTTAACCTGCCCAAACGCAACGTTTAAAAATAGCATAGCGCCTAAAAAAAATAGGATGTGTTTAATTTTCTGCATAGTTTAAATATAGGTGTTTGAATGTAAAACTACATTTTTATCTATTTCCCGTTTAATATTTTTAAGTTAAGTTTAGGAACGGTAGAACAAAAATATTTGTGTTTAACATGTTAAATAACAATTTTATCTAAGTTTTATTATAAAATTATTTGCGATAGGTTACATTTGTTTTATGCAAATAGGAATTATTGGTTTAGGCGATATGGGCAAATTGTACGCTGTATCGTTTATAAATGCAGGTTATAAAGTATTTGGGGCAGATATGCCTTTGCGTTTTGCAGATTTAAAAAATGAGCTGGAGCCAAAAGGAATCGAAGTTTTAATTGATGGCCATGAGGTAGCACGTAAATCTGACTTTATCATCTATTGCGTTGAAGCCGAAAAAATTGATGAAGTGGTAGCCGTTTTTGCACGTTCTACTAAATATGGTGCAATTGTTTCTGGCCAGACATCAGTTAAGCATCCGGAAATTGCGGCTTTTGAAAAATACCTTCCAAACGATACCCAGATTGTAACCTGCCATTCTTTACATGGTCCTGCTTTTAGTCCTGAGGGGCAAACGCTTGTGGTGGTACGTCATCGTGCTACAGATGAAGTTTATGCGCAGGCCCTTGAGGTTTATAAATCTTTAAAATCGAACATTATTGAAATGGACGATTATAGGGAACACGACCGTATCGTGGCCGATACACAGGCTGTAACGCACATGGGCTTCGAGAGCATGGGCTCTGCCTGGAAAAATGCCGGTTTCTTCCCCTGGGATAATCCTGCCTATGCAGGTGGAATCGATAACGTGAAAATATTGACCACGCTCAGAATTTTCAGCTATAAATCTCACATTTATGCAGGTTTGGCCATTTTAAACCCTTATGCACAAAAACAGGTGAAATATTATGCCCAGGCAGAATCTGAACTGTTTAAACTGATGATCTGTGAAAATGAAACCGAATTCAGGAAAAAAATTTACGCGGCCCGCGATTTCGTTTTTCATGAAAGTAGGTCGCTTCTACTATTGGACGATAACATCATGAAAGAATTCAGTCTATCGGATGCCAGCCATAAACAAAAACCTAATTCGCATTTAAGTTTGCTGAGTATGGTATATGCCTGGTATAAAATGGGCGTAAACCCTTACGATAACCTGATCTGCCAAACACCACCTTTTAAACTGAGATTGGGTATTGCCGAATATCTTTTTAAGAACAAAGAAATGCTGGAAGAGTCGATTAATACCGCTTTATATGATAAATCTATCCGTGGCGACGATTTGGAATTCCATACTGCTGTGCACGAATGGGCATCGATTATTGGTTATGGCGATTTAAAAGGTTACAAAGAACATTTCGAAGCTGCCAAGTCATTTTTCGCGAACCGTTTAAATGATGGTAGGGATTTAAGTGCAGAGATGATTAAGCGATTAGGTAAGTAGCTATTAAGGATGAAGACCATTCCGAATAAACCTGAATTGGTTTCGCTGTTGCAACAACAATTAAGAGCGATAGAAATACTTTGTGTTGAGTACGATAACGGAACTGATATTGTTATTCCATCAATTGCCGAAAAAATTGCCGTGATTTTCCATAACGCTGATCATTCAAAAGCATTGGTGAGTCAGCTTAAATTAAGTCATCTTGAGCTGTATTGCAGTTCTGAGATTTACAACTCCAAAAGCCTCACCAATTTTATTGGCTTATTAAAACTGGAGCACAGTGCGGGAAAGGGTTGGGGCTATGTCGCCAGGTTAGACCATGCTGCTTTAAAAGCCGTGACACAAGAAAACTGGTGGAACAATAAAAAAGTAATTATTGATTCTGATGGTTTACCTTTTACCAGAGCTAAAATAATAAAATCGCTGGCCAGTTCCAATCCACTGTCTCTAAATACTTCAGGCTGGACGGTTAAAGATGCCAATGGCAACAAATCAACGATTTCTCCAATAGCCGAAACAGTTAGGCAAATTGCTTTTGAGCTGTTGGAAAGTTTCCGGGATGTTGATGTAAATAAAGAAAGTAAGCTTTATTATAAATCTTAATTAAGCTCAACAAAAATTGACAATAAAACAATCTCAACAATCAAACAATTCTGCCTTTTATTTTTATAATCACTTTAACTTTAAATATCGATAATAAGAAATCAGAAAAGCTGTTAAGTCTGTTTTAGATGCTTTAGGCTTAAATTATAATGTTGATAAGCCTCAAGCCCTGGAGCAGTATAATGCCGATCTGGAAGAAGGGACTTCTGAAATTGAAAAGGGAAACTTTATTTCTGCTGATCAGTTGAAAGCCGAAGCCATTAAATGGTAGTTGTTTGGAATTATAGAGGAAGATTAGAACTAAAAAAGGTTTTTGATTGTTAAATCAATAAGTTCATCACGCACTAGTATGGCATATTTTAAAGAGTCTAAAGCAATGTAATTGCGCTTAGTGAAAATCCCGAGAAATATGCTTTGGATAAATATAAAATAAATAATGATGGCAGTTGGCGGGCCTTCGAAAAATATTGTTACCGTATATCATATAAAATTACTGCTAACCAAATCCGTATAGTCTAGTTACGCCATACCATTAAATCTCCTTTGCATTATTGGCATCTCCTGTACGCCTTTCCATTTTCCACCTCCATCTTACATCATCCATATAACATATAGACTTTATTTTATTCCTTTAATCCTTCGTTTAGGCAAAAACAGTACATTATATTTGCCCGCATGTCGGTATTGCTGTTTACACTTATCGTTTTATTAGGTGCCTTTTTAGCCGGATTATTAGGCTCGCTAACCGGTTTAGGCGGTGGTGTAATTATTATTCCATTGCTTACTTTGGCCCTGGGTGTTGATATTCATTATGCCATTGGCGCATCTATTGTTTCGGTAATTGCTACCTCATCAGGGTCGGCTGCAGCTTATGTAAAAGAGGGTATCACGAATATCCGGATCGGGATGTTTTTGGAAATCGCGACCACAATAGGGGCGGTTTGCGGAGCAATAGTGGCTGTTTATCTAAATGCCAATTACATTGCCATTCTTTTTGGCTGCATCCTCATCTTTTCTGCCATCATGACTTTAAAGAAGAAGGTAGACCATACCACTTTGGATGATACCGATAAATGGGCCAAATTTTTTAAACTGAACGGCTCGTTTCCTGATAAAGGCATTGATCATCCTTATGCTGTAAAACATGTACCAGGCGGTTTTCTGATGATGCTTTTTGCAGGAACATTGTCTGGTTTGCTGGGTATCGGGAGCGGAGCCCTAAAAGTAATTGCGATGGATAACATTATGCGTTTACCCTTTAAGGTATCAACCACCACAAGCAATTTTATGATGGGCGTTACCGCTGCAGCTAGTGCGGTGGTGTACCTGCACCGCGGGCAAATTGATCCAGGTATTGCTATGCCGGTATGTATCGGGGTTTTAACAGGTGCTTCTTTAGGATCTAAAGTTTTATTAAGGACCAAAACCGATAAACTGAAAATTGTATTTGCAATAGTAGTGGCCTTTTTAGCCCTGCAGATGATTTATAAAGGAATAAGCGGATTATAATGGATACAGCAAAAAAAGAAAATCTGAACGATAAAGATATCCAGGTAATTCTGGGTACACTTCTGCGGGCGGGCGTAATTATTTCAATGAGCATTGTATTAATCGGTGGCGCCATTTTCCTCATTCATAATAAAGGGGCTTTTACCAACTATAAAGTTTTTAAACCCGAACTAAACAATTTTTCTTCCATAGCTGCAATTTTTAAAGGTGTATTAACTTTCCAGGGCGATGCCATTGTGCAGTTTGGTATCCTGATGCTTATTTTTACGCCGATTGCACGCATTGTTTTTGCTATCTTCAGCTTTTTAATAGAACGCGATTACCTTTATGTACTGATTGGGATCATCATTTTAACCATCATAACCATCAGTTTAAATGGTGGTTTGGCACATTAACTTGGTTTAAAAATTATTTTATTGAAAAAACTATTAAGATTTTAATTTAAACGCGTAAAATTGTGGCTTAAAATTAAATCTAATGGCAAAATCTGGAAAAGTTGTTCAACTGTTTCAAAAACCAGAGAATTTTATCAAAACCCGTGCTAGAGAACTGGAGTTGGGTAACTGTTACATCAGTCGCGATTGGGAAGAAGCGGGTCTTGCAAATGCAATGGTTAGCCGCAGGCATACTAATGGGAATTTTACCTTAGGTATGTACCTTGTAGATATGAAATGCTTAGGGGTTAAGGATACTACTTTTAAGTTTAATGTATCAGAAGAAGAACTGGAAGATTGTGTGGATTACATACAGGGCGATGAAATAGAATATGATAAATTACATAATATCATCTATGGTGCTGAAGCTTTTGCTAATGATTGTGGTTTTAAACCACATAAAGATTGGGCAATAACACAATTTATATTAGAAGAAGACGATGATCACATCCCGTTAATTGATATCGAATTTGGAGAAGATGGCGTACCTGCATATTTTGTTGGACCAAATGATAATCCTGCCAAAATAAAGCAAATACTGGCTACCTTAGATAAAAATGTTGGAGCGGGTAATTATCTGTTTTATTATGAAGATGAGTTTGAGGATGATGAAATTATTGAAGACGATAAAGAGCAAAGTTTTAAGCTGATATACTACACTTTCACTGGCGCTTACCGTGATAAATTTGGGGAAAGCGAAGCCGCTACCTTAAATAAAGATCATATTGCCGAAATTTGGGACCAAAAGGTGGATTCCGGACTTTACAGCCTCAATGATGAACTGGATGATCGTATTATTGAATGTGCCAAAGAATATGGGTCGATTTTTGATGTCAAAAGTGTCGAAAGTCTTAATCAGATTCATTCTTTTCTTATCAAAAACCCCGATATGCCATTATTTTACGCAGAATTATTTTTGCAATATAAAGTTTTTGGACTTCATACAAAGGCTGATGCCATAGCTAAAAAGGGGATGCAGCTTTTTCCTGATTTCTTATACTTAAGACTTTATGTGGCCCATGCCGCGATGGTTGATGGTGAATTGGACAAGGGCTTAAAGTTATTGAATAAAAAGCATAACCTTGATGAAGCATTCCCACAGCGAACAGCATTTGCAGAAGGCGAGTTTATGCTTTTTTATGCTGCATTATGTCAATATTTTTTAGCTAAGGATAATTTAATTGATGCCATAAACTGCAGCGATGCGCTGATTATCGAGATTTATAAATATGCTTGTAGTGAGAATGCAATACTTGATCTTTTACCGCGGATAAAAGCCAAACTGGGAGAGCCATACTAAAGGCAAAAATTGATCAAATTAAAGTGTTTTTAAACCTTAAGTAAGATCTAAAATGCTTTTAATCAAATTTATAGCTATTGCTTTAAATGCTCCAACAGCCCATTAACCTTCCTTTTCAGGTTAAATCCCATCATATCAGCAATTTATTTGAAAAAATATTTAGCTAACTATTTGAAAATTAATAATTCTTGTCTATCTTTGCCGTCCCTTTCGGGGGATGTACAACCACCTTGAACGAAGCCCTACTGCTTCGATGGGTGTTAAAAAGAAAAGATAAAATGTCAGGAATTATTGGAAAAAAAGTAGGAATGACCAGTATCTTTGATGCCGAAGGAAGAAACATTCCTTGTACGGTAATCGAGGCTGGGCCTTGTGTAGTTACACAAGTAAAGACCGAAGAAAAAGACGGGTATTCATCAATCCAACTGGGTTACGATGAGAAAAAAGAGAAAAACACAACTCAACCGTTAAAAGGCCATTTCGCGAAAGCAAACACAACTCCGAAACGCAAGCTGGTAGAATTCGATTCGTTTACAACTTCACTTAATTTAGGTGATGTAGTAACCGTTGACGCATTCGCAGAAGGCGATTTTGTTGATGTTGTAGGTACCTCAAAAGGTAAAGGTTTTCAAGGTGTTGTAAAACGCCACGGATTTGCCGGTGTTGGTATGCAGACTCACGGTCAGCATAACCGTTTACGTGCCCCAGGTTCATTGGGAGCATCATCATTCCCATCACGTGTATTCAAAGGAATGCGCATGGCAGGAAGAACAGGTGGAGACAGGGTAAAAATTCAGAACCTACAGGTTTTGAAAGTTTATGCTGAGCAAAACTTATTAGTAGTTAGTGGTTCCATTCCAGGAGCTAAAGGTTCTTACGTAATCTTAGACAAGTAATCAGATGGAAGTTAAAGTATTAAACATTTCAGGTAAAGAAACAGGTGCCAAGGTGCAACTTCCTGAATCGGTATTTGGTATCGAGCCTAACGACCACGCGATTTATTTAGATGTAAAACAGTATTTGGCTAATCAACGTCAAGGTACTCACAAATCTAAACAACGTAATGAGATTGCTGGTTCAACTCGTAAACTATACAAACAAAAAGGTACAGGTGGTGCAAGAGCAGGTAGCATTAAATCTCCGTTATTTAACGGTGGTGGTCGTGTTTTCGGTCCTCAGCCACGTGATTATAGCTTTAAATTGAACAAGAAATTAAAATCATTAGCACGTAAATCTGCTTTAGCTTATAAAGCCAAAGATAACAACGTGGTAATTGTAGAAGATTTCAACTTCGATACAGCTAAAACTAAAAACTATACCAGTTTATTGACTGCGTTAAACGTGGGTACACAGAAAACTTTATTGGTTTTACCTGCGCAAAATAATAATATCTATTTATCAAGCAGAAACATTCAGAAAACTAAAGTAATCTCGGCGGCAGATTTAAATACTTATGATGTATTAAACGCTGGTGTACTTGTGTTAACTGCTGATTCTGTTAAAACTTTGGAGGAGGCGTTTGCCAAATAATATGGAAATTTTAAAAAAACCAATATTAACCGAAAAAGCTTCAGCTTTAACTGAGAAATCTAACCGTTTCACATTTAGCGTTAACCACAAGGCTAACAAAATCCAAATCAAAGCTGCTATTGAAAAGTTGTACGGTGTAACTATCGTTGCAGTTAACACAATGGTTGTTGATGGAAAAGCTAAATCTCGTTACACTAAAGCAGGTTTTGTTTCAGGCCGTAGCCCGAAATACAAAAAAGCAATCGTAACGTTAAAAGACGGCGAAACAATAGATTATTACGCAACCCTTTAATTTAATAATTCATTATAACTATGGGCTTAAGAAAATTTAAACCAGTTACTCCAGGTACCCGCTTCAGAGTTGGTGCTAGTTTTACGGAGATTACAGCAACCAAGCCCGAAAAATCATTGGTTGTATCATCAAAAAAGTCTGGTGGACGTAACAATACAGGAAAAATGACTATGCGCTACATGGGCGGTGGTCACAAAAAATCATATCGTTTAATCGACTTCAAACGCGATAAATTCGATATTCCTGCAACAGTAGCTACTGTTGAATACGATCCAAACCGTACTGCCCGCATCGCATTATTATACTATGCAGATGGCGAGAAGCGTTATATCATCGCTCCTGAAGGATTGCAAGTTGGTTCGGTATTATTGTCGGGCGACACAGCATCACCAGAAGTAGGTAACACTTTAAAATTATCGAACATTCCATTAGGTTCTATTATCCACAATGTGGAGATTCACCCTGGAAAAGGAGCACAATTGGCTCGTAGTGCAGGTGCTTATGCACAATTAGCTGCCCGCGATGGTAAATATGCTACTTTAAAAATGCCTTCAGGCGAAACCCGTTTAATCCTGACTACTTGTCTTGCTACTATCGGTGCTGTATCTAACTCAGATCATGCAAACGAAGTATTAGGTAAAGCAGGTCGTAAACGTTGGTTGGGCCGTCGTCCGAGAACTAGACCGGTAGCGATGAACCCTGTCGATCACCCAATGGGTGGTGGTGAAGGTAGATCATCAGGTGGTCACCCACGTTCAAGAAATGGTGTTTTAGCTAAAGGCTTCAAAACCAGAGAACTTAAAAAATATTCTAATCGTTACATCATAGAGAGAAGGAAGAAATAATGGCTCGTTCGATAAAAAAAGGACCTTATATTGACCATAACGTAGAGAAAAAAGTAAACTCTATGAATGATTCAGGCAAAAAGTCTGTAATCAAAACTTGGTCTCGCAGATCAATGATATCACCAGATTTCGTGAATCATACATTTGCTGTACACAATGGAAATAAATTTATCCCTGTGTACGTTACAGAAAACATGGTTGGTCACAAGTTGGGAGAATTTGCTCCAACCAGAACATTCAGAGGACACGCTGAAAAGAAAAAATAATTAGACAATGGAAGCAATAGCAAAATTAAACAATTGTCCAACCTCACCGCGTAAGATGCGTTTGGTTGTAGATCTTATCAGAGGTGAACGTGTTGAGAAAGCATTAAGCATTTTAAAGTTTACCAATAAAGAAGCAGCAATAAGAGTTCAGAAATTATTATTATCTGCTATCAAAAACTGGGAAGCTAAAAATGAAGGTACCACTGCTGAAGAAAACCAACTTTTTGTAAAAACAGTAATGGTTGATGGTGGCCGTCAGTTAAAACGCTTACGTCCGGCTCCTCAGGGCCGTGGATATAGAATTCGTAAACGTTCTAACCACGTAACGCTGATTGTAGATAGTAAAAGTACAGAAACAACTCAAAACTAATTAGGAAATGGGACAAAAAGCAAATCCAATAGGTGCCAGGTTAGGAATTATCAAAGGATGGGATTCTAACTGGTTCGGTGGCAACAACTACTCCGATAAATTAGTTGAAGATGAGAAAATAAGAAAATACCTTTCTGCCCGTATCGCAAAAGGCGGTGTTGCTAAAGTGGTAATCGAACGTACGTTAAAACGTATTACAGTTACTATCCACACAGCTCGTCCGGGTATTGTAATCGGTAAAGCAGGTGCTGAGGTTGATAAAATCAAAGAAGAGTTAAAGAAATTGACTAAAAAGGAAATTCAAATTAACATCTTTGAAATTAAACGCCCGGAACTTGATGCACAATTAGTTGCAGAAGGTGTTGCAAAACAATTAGAAGCAAGGATCTCATTCCGTAGAGCAATGAAATCTTCTATCGCATCAACCATGCGTATGGGTGCTGAAGGTATCAAAATCATGACTTCTGGTCGTTTAGGTGGTGCTGAGATGGCACGTACTGAGCAGTACAAAGAAGGAAGAGTGCCTTTACATACATTCCGTGCTGATATCGACTACGCTTTAGCTGAAGCCTTAACTACTTATGGTAAAATAGGTGTTAAAGTTTGGATCTGTAAAGGTGAGGTTTATGGAAAACGTGATTTGTCTCCAAACATTGGTGCAACAAACAACGGTCCAAAAGGCGCATCAGATAAGCCAGCTTTCGGTGGAAGAGATAACCGCGGTGGTGGAAGAGATAACCGTGGCGGTGGTAACGACAGACGTGGTGGAAACCAAGGCGGTGGTCGTGGTCCAGGCCAGGGTGGTGCAAACAGAGGTGGTGGCGCAGGCGCTAACAGAGGTCCTCGTAAATAATTGATTTATTAACATCGTTTAACGATTAGAACAAAATAAAATGTTACAGCCAAAAAGAACGAAGTTCAGGAAGATGCAAAAAGGCAGAATGAAGGGTTTAGCTTCTCGTGGAGCTGAGTTAGCATTCGGATCTTTCGGTATCAAATCTCTAGAAGCTACTTGGATCACAAGTCGTCAGATAGAGGCTGCCCGTATTGCCGTAACTCGTTTCATGAAACGTGAAGGCCAAGTATGGATCAGGATCTTCCCGGACAAACCGGTAACTAAAAAACCTGCTGAGGTACGTATGGGTAAAGGTAAAGGTGCTCCTGAGTATTGGGTAGCAGTTGTAAGACCTGGACGCGTAATTTTCGAAGCTGAAGGTGTGCCTTTAGAAGTTGCTAAAGAAGCATTGCGTTTAGCCGCTCAGAAATTACCGATCCAAACCAAATTCGTAGTACGTAGAGATTACGTAGAAGCATAGTAAAGTGTTGAGGTGAATGTTGTAAATACTTGTTTATTATAACCGCTACACTCAACGTAAAAGAAAAAGAAAAATGAAAAATTCAGAAATCACAGGGCTTTCAAAAGAAGAATTAGTAGCTAAGATTGCGGAAGAAAAAGAGAACTTATCAAAATTGAAGTTTGCTCACACTATTTCAGCTATCGAAAATCCTTCACGTATTGCAAAAGTAAGGAAAGACATAGCCCGTTTAAACACTGAGTTGACTAAAGTGAAAAACACTGAGTCAGCTACTGAAACTAAATAATTTGAGAGTCGACATGGAAAGACAATTAAGAAAAACAAGAACCGGGTTAGTGGTAAGCAACAAGATGGATAAATCTGTTGTAGTGAGCGTGGAACGTAAAGTAAAACACCCGATTTATGGTAAGTTCGTAAAGAAAACTACCAAATTTATGGCTCACGACGAGAAAAATGAATGTGGTATCGGTGATACTGTATTGATTATGGAAACTCGTCCTTTGAGTAAAAACAAGAACTGGAGATTGGTACAAATTTTAGAAAGAGCTAAATAAGATGGTACAACAGGAATCAAGATTAAACGTTGCTGATAACAGTGGCGCAAAAGAAGTATTAGTAATTCGCGTGCTAGGTGGAACCGGCAAACGTTATGCTTCAATTGGTGATAAAGTAGTTGTTACCGTAAAAAGCGCGTTACCTTCTGGTAACATTAAAAAAGGTACAGTTTCTAAAGCAGTTGTTGTAAGAACTAAAAAAGAAATCCGTCGTAAAGATGGTTCTTATATCCGTTTTGACGATAATGCTGCTGTATTATTGAACGCACAGGATGAGCCAAGAGGTACACGTATCTTTGGCCCGGTTGCGAGAGAACTACGTGAAAAACAATTCATGAAAATTGTATCATTAGCACCGGAGGTATTATAAAATGGGAAACAAAGTAAATACACCATCAAAACTTAAAATCCGCACAGGAGATTTAGTTAAAGTCATTGCTGGCGATTCAAAAGGTCAACAAGGAAAAGTACTTTCAGTACTTATAGATAAAAACAGAGCCATTGTGGAAGGCATTAACTTAGTATCTAAGCATACTAAACCAAATGCTGCTAATCCAAACGGTGGTATTATTAAAAAAGAAGCTGCTCTTCACATTTCTAACTTGATGTTGGTTGATCCAAAATCTGGTAAAACTACCCGCGTAGGTCGTAAACTTAACGCAGATGGTAAGTTAGTTAGAGTTGCTAAAATTTCAGGAGAGGAGATTAAATAATGGCTACACCAAGATTAAAAAGCAAATACAAAGAAGAAGTTGTAAATGCACTAAAAGAAAAATTTCAGTACAAAACTGTAATGCAGGTTCCTAAATTGGAAAAAATCTGTATCAATCAGGGTGTTGGTCGTTTTTCTGTTACAGATAAGAAAATTATGGATACCACTATCGTTGAGTTGACTACCATTACTGGTCAGCAAGCGGTTCCGGCTAGTTCAAAGAAAGATATCTCTAACTTTAAATTACGTAAAGGTATGCCGGTAGGTGTACGTGTTACTTTACGCGATAACAACATGTACGAGTTCTTAGATCGTTTGATCTCTGTAGCTTTGCCTCGTATCCGTGATTTCAAAGGTATTAATGATAAAGGATTTGATGGAAAAGGTAACTATACATTAGGTGTTACTGAACAAATCATCTTTCCTGAGATTAATATCGATAAAATCAATAAAATTTTAGGTATGGATATAACTTTCGTAACTTCGGCAAAATCTGACGTTGAGGCTCTTGAGTTATTGAAACAATTCGGATTACCATTTAAAAATCAAAAAACAGCAGAATAATGGCAAAAGAAGGTGTAAAAGCACGCGAAGTTAAGCGCCAAAAATTGGTAGCTAGATACGCTGAAAAACGTGCAGTATTAAAAGCTGCAGGAGATTTCGAGGGTTTAGATAAATTACCTAAAAACTCATCTCCGGTACGTTTACACAACCGTTGTAAATTAACTGGTCGTCCTCGTGGATATATGCGTACCTTTGGTATTTCAAGGGTAACATTCCGCCAGATGGCACTAGACGGTAAAATACCAGGTGTTAAAAAAGCATCCTGGTAATATAGAATAGTATCAAGTACTGCAGTATCAAGTATAGAGCAGCAAGTATCAGGACCATATTGGACTTGATACTTGTATCTTATTACTTGATACTTATGTCTTACTAAAAAAGAATTTTAACCGGTAGCAGGTCCCACAGCTGGGTAGCAGAAGGAAACCACTATCAAAAACAATAAAAAATGAATACAGATCCAATAGCAGATTATTTAACAAGAGTAAGGAATGCCATTAAGGCCAACCACCGTGTTGTAGAAATTCCTGCATCAAACCTTAAAAAAGAAATTACTAAAGTTCTTTTTGACAAAGGTTACATCGCGAACTACAAGTTTGAAGATACTACAGTTCAAGGCACTATTAAAATTGCTTTGAAATACAATCCAATTACTAAAGTTCCTGCTATTCGTACATTAGTGCGAGTAAGTAAACCAGGTTTGAGAAACTATGCTGGTGTTGAAAATATGCCAAGAGTATTAAACGGTTTAGGTATCGCAATCTTATCTACTTCTAAAGGTGTAATGACCGATAAAGAAGCAGCCAAATTAAACATTGGTGGTGAGGTATTGTGTCACGTTTATTAATATTAGGAGAACAGCACAATGTCAAGAATAGGAAAAGCCCCAATTACAATCCCTGCAGGTGTTACAATTACCGTATCAAAAGATAACGTAGTAACTGTAAAAGGACCAAAAGGTGAATTAACACAAGCAGTAGATTCAGATATCACTGTAAGTCAGGAAGATGGAATTTTAACAGTTCAACGTCCATCAGATCAAAAGAAACACAAAGCATTACACGGTTTATATCGCTCATTGCTTAACAACATGGTTGTTGGTGTTACAGAAGGTTATAAATTAACTCAGGAATTAGTAGGTGTTGGTTACCGTGCTACAAACACAGGTAATACATTAGATCTGGTTTTAGGTTATTCTCACCATTATGTATTCCAATTGCCAGCGGAAATTACCGTAACTACGCAATCAGAAAAAGGTCAGACTCCTAAAATCATTTTAGAGAGTACCGACAAGCAATTGATCGGTCAGGTAGCAGCGAAAATCCGTTCGTTACGTGCACCAGAGCCATACAAAGGTAAAGGTATCAAGTTTGTAGGTGAAGTGTTAAGAAGAAAAGCAGGTAAATCAGCATCTAAAAAATAGTAATCATGGCAGGTAAAAAATTATCAAGAAGAGATCGTATTAAAAAAGGGATCAGAAAAAGACTTACCGGTTCAGAAGAACGTCCAAGGTTATCTGTATATAGAAGCAATAAAGGGATTTATGCGCAGGTAATTAACGATGTAACCGGTACAACAATAGCATCAGCATCATCATTATCGAAAGATTTTACTGGTACTGGAAACAAGAGCGACCAATCAGTTGCAGTAGGCAAATTAGTTGCCGAAAAAGCAATTGCAGCAGGTGTTAAAGAAGTTGTTTTCGATAGAAATGGCTATTTATACCACGGTCGTGTAAAATCGTTGGCAGAGGGTGCCCGCGAAGCTGGTTTAGTATTTTAATCTGAAGAAAAAGTAAGATGTCAACTATTAATATAAAAAGAGTAAAAACCACCGATATCGAATTAAAGGATCGTTTGGTTAGTATACAACGTGTTGCCAAAGTAACCAAAGGTGGCCGTACTTTCAGCTTCTCAGCAATTGTTGTTGTAGGTGATGAAAACGGTGTTGTTGGTTTCGGTTTAGGTAAAGCGAAAGAGGTAACTGAAGCAATCGCTAAAGGTGTGGATGATGCTAAAAAGAATTTGGTAAAAGTTCCAATTTTAAACGGTACTGTTCCTCACGAGCAAATCGGTAAATTCTCAGGTGGTTTTGTTTTAATCAAACCAGCTGCAGTAGGTACCGGAGTAATTGCTGGTGGTGCGATGCGTGCCGTATTAGAGAGTGCTGGTGTACACAACGTATTGGCAAAATCTAAAGGATCATCCAACCCACACAACGTGGTAAAAGCAACTGTTGATGCATTAACTAAAATGCGCGATGCTTATACAGTAGCTCAAACCCGTGGTATTGATTTAAACAAAGTATTTAACGGATAATATCATGGCTAAGATCAAAATAACACAAGTAAAAAGCGTTATCGACAGAAGCGAGCGCCAAAAAAGAACCGTTCAGGCTTTGGGTTTATCTAAAATGAACCAGAGTGTTGAGGTTGAAGCTACACCACAGATTATCGGTATGGTTCGCAAAGTGAACCACTTGGTAGCAATCGAAGCAATTTAATAAAGTTTTAAAGGTAATATTGGCTAAAACCGGTATTACCTTTATATATGTTTAATCGTTGTACCTGTTTAGTGAAAGCGAAGGGCAACACAAATTCAAAAAGATGAATTTAAGTAATTTAAAACCTGCAGTAGGTTCTACAAAAAACAGCAAAAGAATTGGTCGTGGTACAGGTTCTGGTCGTGGCGGTACTTCAACCCGTGGTCACAAAGGTGCGGGTTCTCGTTCAGGTCACAAAACCAAAATCGGTTTTGAAGGTGGTCAAATGCCTTTACAACGTCGTGTGCCTAAGGTTGGTTTCAAACCAATCAACCGTACTGAGTATGTTGGTGTAAACTTAGATGTTTTACAAGCTTTAGCTGAAAAACACAGCTTAACAACTATCGATTTTGCTGCTTTACAAGCACATGGTTTAGCTTCTAAAAACGACTTAGTTAAAATTTTAGGTCGTGGTGAAGTTAAAGCAAAGCTGGAAATTACAGCACATGCGTTCTCTGCAACCGCACAAAAAGCTATTGAAGCTGCAGGTGGTTCTATTGTAAAATTGTAATTATTAAATGAAGAAGCTATTTACTACTTTAAGTAATATCTGGAAAATTCAGGAATTAAAAGAGCGTATATTGTTTACGCTCTTAATTCTTTTGGTATACCGTTTCGTATCTCACGTGGTTTTACCAGGTGTAGATCCAACTGCTTTAGGCAATAACGAAAAATCAGGAATCTTAGGCTTACTAGATATGTTTGCCGGAGGTTCTTTCTCTCGTGTGTCTATTTTAGCATTGGGGGTAATGCCTTATATCTCTGCATCCATCGTGGTGCAACTATTGGGTATTGCTGTTCCTTCTTTCCAAAAAATGCAGAAAGAGGGCGAAAGTGGTAGAAAGAAAATGAACCAGATTACCCGTTACCTTACGGTAGCGATCACAATCGTTCAATCTGTTGGTTACGTTAAAACGCAAGTTCCTGCAGAAGCTATTTTGTTGCCAAATACTTTATTTTTAGTGTTATCTACATTTGTATTAACAGCAGGTACATTATTTGTAATGTGGTTAGGTGAAAAAATTACAGATAAAGGTATTGGTAACGGTACATCACTAATCATCATGGTTGGTATTATTGCCCGTTTACCTGTTGCAATTTCTCAAGAATTTAGTGCGCGTGTAGGCTCATCTAGTGAAGGTGGAGGCCCTGTTGCATTGGTTTTAGAGATCGTTGCTTTATTTGCGGTGGTAATGTTTACCATTTTAATTGTTCAAGGTGTACGTAAAGTACCTGTACAATACGCTAAGAAAATTGTTGGTAACCGCCAGTTTGGTGGTGTTCGTCAGTACATTCCTTTAAAGGTTAATGCTGCTGGTGTGATGCCGATCATTTTTGCTCAGGCGTTAATGTTCATTCCAGGTGCTTTAATGCAGTTTGTTCCTTCATTACAAGGTTCTTGGTTAATCCAGTTCAGTAACACAACTTCGTTGGCTTATAGCTTAACGTTCGCATTTTTAATTATCGCATTTACTTTCTTCTATACTGCCATTACAGTTAATCCAACTCAGATGAGTGATGATATGAAGAAAAACGGTGGTTTTATCCCAGGTATTAAGCCAGGTTTTGCAACATCAACTTTTATTGACGATGTAATTTCTAAAATCACTTTCCCAGGTGCAGTATTTTTAGCGATCATTGCTATTTTACCTTCTTTAGCAGTTAAGTTTGGTATTAAACAAGAGTTTGCGCACTTCTTCGGTGGTACTTCTTTATTGATTTTAGTGGGTGTTGTATTGGATACTTTACAGCAGATCGAAAGTTATTTATTGATGCGCCATTATGATGGTTTGATGAAAACGGGTAGAGTTACTGGCAGAACAGGAGTTCCTGCTGCAAGTAGCAACGCAGCGTTGTAGTGTAACGGATGTCTAAAATTTATTACAAATCTCTTGAGGAGATCGAGTTAATAAGAGAAAGTTCCATGCTTGTTTCTAAAACTTTAGCCGAAGTGGCGAAAGTGATAAAAGCAGGCATGACTACTATCCAGTTAGATAAACTAGCCTATGAGTTTATAAGTGACCACGGAGCGATTCCGGCATTTTTAAACTATAATGGTTTCCCTAATTCTTTATGTATTTCGCCAAATGAGCAAGTTGTTCATGGTTTTCCAGGCGAATACGTAATCAAGGAGGGCGACTTAATTTCGGTTGATTGTGGGGTAATTAAAAACAATTATTTTGGCGATTCTGCTTACACTTTCTCTATCGGGGAAATTGATGCAGAAAAACAGAAGTTGGTTGAGGTTACTAAACGTTGCCTGGAATTGGGTATAGAAAAAGCTGTTGTTGGTATGCGTATCGGTGATATCGGTTTCGCTGTTCAGCAGTATGCAGAAGCTAATGGATTTGGCGTAGTAAGAGAACTTGTAGGACATGGTGTTGGTGTAAAACTTCATGAGAAGCCAGAAGTTCCGAATTATGGGAAACGTGGTGCAGGACCAAAACTTGAAGAAGGGATGGTAATTGCGATAGAACCCATGATCAATGCAGGCATAGCCGGTGTTAAATTCCATAACGATGGGTGGACGGTAACCAGTAAAGACAATAAGCCATCGGCACATTTTGAACACACAGTAGCCGTAAAAAAGGGCAAAGCAGATGTTTTATCAACGTTTTCTATAATAGAAGAAGTTTTACAACAAAAAAAATAAATAATTAAAATTTTTTATTTAATTTTGCAACCCTGTTTAGAAGCAGCTAATTAAGTAACAATCAATAAAATATGGCTAAACAAGCCTCAATTGAACAAGACGGAGTAATAAGAGAAGCATTATCCAATGCAATGTTCCGGGTAGAACTCGAGAACGGGCATGAGATTATTGCGCATATTTCAGGAAAGATGAGGATGCACTACATCAAAATTCTTCCTGGAGATAAAGTTAAATTGGAAATGTCTCCTTATGATTTAACAAAAGGACGCATTACTTATAGATACAAATAAAATGAAAGTTAGATCATCAATTAAAAAGCGTAGCGCTGATTGCAAGATTATTCGCCGTAAAGGAAAACTTTACGTAATCAACAAGAAAAATCCTAAATACAAGCAACGTCAAGGGTAATTAAGAATATTGTAATCAACCGCACAACGGTGGCCCGCCGTTCGGAATTACTTAAAACATAAATAAATATGGCAAGGATTTCAGGTATTGATTTACCAAGAAACAAAAGAGGAGAGATCGGTTTAACCTATATCTACGGAATTGGTAGAACAACTGCTCAACGTATTTTAACTACGGCAGGTATCGATTTAAACAAAAAAGTACAAGACTGGTCTGATGATGAGTTATCAGCAATCCGTACAATGATTAACGATGAGATTAAAGTAGAAGGTGCTTTACGCTCAGAGGTTCAGTTAAACATCAAACGTTTAATGGATATTGGTTGTTACCGTGGTTTACGTCACAGAAAAGGTTTACCTTCTCGTGGTCAGCGTACTAAAAACAACTCACGTACTCGTAAGGGTAAGAGAAAAACAGTTGCTAACAAGAAAAAAGCTACTAAGTAATAGATAGATAGGAGAAGTGAGATTTTAGATATGAGCACCATGTCTTTAAAATCTGCTCAAATCTGGAATAAAAGAGAAAAAGTAGGATACTGAGTATCGGGGTAGAGAAAGTCTCATATCTCAAGTCTCATATCTAAAATCTAAAAGATAAAATGGCTAAGAGTAAAAAAGTAACAAAAAAACGTATCGTTGTAATTGAGCCTGTTGGTCAGGCGCATATCAATGCTACCTTCAACAACATCATCGTTACCTTAACAAACAACAACGGACAAACTATTTCATGGTCTTCTGCTGGTAAAATGGGCTTTAAAGGTTCTAAAAAGAACACCCCTTATGCAGCTGGTCAGGCAGCTTCAGATTGTGGTAAAGTTGCGTTTGATTTAGGTTTACGTAAAGTTGAAGTATTTGTAAAAGGTCCGGGTTCAGGTCGTGAATCTGCAATCAGAACTTTGCAAGTAGCAGGTATCGAGGTAACATCTATTAAAGATATTACTCCACTTCCTCACAACGGATGTCGTCCTCCTAAAAAGAGAAGAGTTTAATTAATTTTAAAGCTAAGAATCTCCAGCTTCAGGTTGGATGATACTTTAAAACAGAAAAAAAATGGCAAGATATACAGGCCCAAAATCAAAAATTGCACGTAAATTCAGAGAACCAATCTTCGGTCCTGATAAAGTGTTAGACAGAAAAAATTATCCTCCTGGGCAACATGGCTCATCTAAAAGAAGAGGAAAACAATCTGAATATGCTATCCAGTTAATGGAGAAACAAAAAGTAAAATACACTTATGGTGTATTGGAAAAACAATTCAGTAACTTATTTAAAAAAGCATCTTCACGTGCTGGTATCACCGGTGATAACTTACTTCAGTTATTAGAGGCACGTTTAGATAACACAGTTTACCGTTTAGGTATTTCAACAACCCGTTCTGGTGCACGCCAGTTAGTTAGCCATAAACACGTTACCGTGAATGGTGAAGTTGTAAATATCCCTTCATATCAGTTAAAAGCTGGTGATGTGGTTGCTGTTCGTGAAAAATCTAAATCTTTAGAATCAATTAGTAACTCAGTTGCAGGTAGAACTATTAATAAGTTTGCTTGGTTAGAGTGGAATGCCAGTGAATTAACCGGTAAATTCTTAACCTACCCTCAACGTGATGAGATTCCTGAAAATATCAAGGAAAACTTAATCATCGAGTTGTACTCAAAGTAATAAATGATCTGGTTAATTACCTCAAAAGGGTAATTAACTTTTTTCATATTACTATATATTCAATAACGAATTTAAAAAAATATAAATGGCAATTTTAGCATTTCAGAAACCAGACAAAGTGATCATGCAGAAATCAACCGATTTCGATGGCACATTTGAATTTCGTCCTTTAGAGCCCGGTTTCGGTGTAACAATTGGTAATGCCTTAAGAAGAATTTTACTTTCTTCGTTAGAAGGTTATGCTATTACTACTATTCGTTTTTCAGGCGTATCTCACGAATTTTCTACCATGAAAGGTGTTGTAGAAGATTTAACTGATATTATCTTAAACTTAAAACAAGTTCGTTTTAAGAAAACAGGTGATTCAGGTGATTCTGAAAAAGTTTTCATCATCGTTAATGGTCAAGATCAGTTTAAAGCTGGTGATATCACTAAATTCTCTAACAACTTTACAGTTTTAAACCCTGAGCATGTAATTTGCAATATGGATAAATCTGTTACTTTGGAAGTGGAATTAACCATCAATAAAGGACGTGGTTATGTACCTGCTGAAGAAAATAAAGTTGCTGATGCTGTTGTAGGTGTAATCGCAATCGATTCGATTTATACTCCAATGAAAAATGTAAAATACACGATCGAAAACTTTCGTGTTGAGCAAAAAACGGATTATGAAAAATTGGTTTTAGATATCTCTACTGACGGTTCAATTCATCCGGAAGAAGCATTAAAAGAAGCGGCTAAGATCCTTATCCAGCACTTTATGTTATTCTCTGATGAGAATTTGGTATTAGAATCTCAGGCTAAAGAAGAAACTAAAGAAGTTGACGAGGAAATTTTACACATGCGTAAAATCCTTAAAACTGAATTGGTAGATATGGATCTTTCAGTTAGAGCATTAAACTGCTTAAAAGCTGCTGACATCCGTACTTTAGCTGATTTAGTTTCTTACGATGTTGCTGATATGTTAAAATTCAGAAACTTCGGTAAGAAATCTTTAACAGAGATCCAGGAATTAGTAAAATCAAAAGGTTTATCATTTGGTATGAACCTGTCTAAATTTAAGTTAGACGAAGAATAAGCGCATGGCGCTCCGCGCTAAGCGAAATAAACTATTAGTTCACAGTGTATAATTCCCTCTGAGACAGAGACGGTATACACTTAATCAAAAAACAATGAGACACGGTAAAAAAGTAAACCACTTAGGTAGAACCGACAGCCACAGAAAAGCGATGTTAGCTAACATGGCTACATCACTTATTAAAGCAAAAAGAATTACTACAACTTTAGCTAAAGCTAAAGCTTTACGTACTTATGTTGAGCCATTAATCACTAAAGCGAAAAATGACACTACTCACTCACGTCGTACAGTTTTCTCTTACCTACAGGATAAAGAAGTAATCACTATTTTGTTCCGTGAAGTGGCTGAAAAAGTTGCTAACCGTCCAGGTGGTTATACTCGTATCATTAAATTAAACAATCGTCAGGGTGATAATGCTGAGATGGCTTTAATTGAATTGGTAGACTACAATACAGTTTACGGTAAAGATGTAGAAGTTAAAGAAGAGAAGAAAACAACTCGTCGTGGTAGAAGTAAAGCTACTGCTGCACCTAAAGCTGCTGAAGCGAAAGCTGAAGTTGCCGAAGAAGTTGCTCCTGCTGAAGAAGCTCCTGCTACTGAAGAACCAAAAGGAGAATAATTTTATTCGCCTTAAGCATACGAAAGTCCTGTTCGAAAGAGCAGGACTTTTTTTGTTTTCTGTCATTCTGAACGCAATGAAGAATCTTTAAGCCATGAAATGATGACCTGAATAAGGTGATAAAAAACCTGGACTAGTTGAAATCTGTAGACATACCAGTTTTCTGTGGTATTAGCAAAGGGATTCTTCGCTGCGCTCAGAATGACAATACCTTAAAACCAATAACTATTGAACCAATGAACCAAACCAATCAAACGTTTGTCTCATTTTTTCATTACATAGCCTTATTTCATTCTGCTATACATAAATTAGCCTAAAACAAATTGATCATGAAATTTAGGCTTGTTCTACTGTTCTGTTTATTCGGACAACTATCCCTTAATGCGCAAATACTTAAATATACCAATAGTAACAATGCCTGGAATCCTGATTCTTTGGGTAATCACAGGGCTGTTGTTCAATTTGCTGGCACAGGTAAAATCGCACATGCAAAAATTGATTGGCGCAGGAGGGATGAACATCCTGAATTAAAAGGGATCATCATTCAGGATGCCAATGGAAAAACTGTTTCGCTTGTAGTTACGGATAAGCTAACCAGAGAAAGTGCGGATATTTATTTCGAAACTTCTGGCGCTGGGAAATATTATGTGTATTACCTCGCTTATAAAAATGAGGGGAGGAGTAATTATCCAAAGGGCGTTTATATTAAACCTAAACAAATTGATGAGAGTTGGTTAAATAGGGCGAAAAAAGTTAAAGTAAACACTGCTGTGAAGGAGATCCAGTCTATCGATGCTTTTAACTCCTTTTATCCCATGGAAGTAATTGCTACAGGCAAAGAAACAGCTGCATTAAAGGCCAAACATGCTTCGGAAGCTTTTGTCGTTTTTCCCGAAGACAGAATGTTTCCAATTAAAATGCAGAATGATTTACCTTATCGTTGGATACAAAAGGGTGCTGCAAATACTTTTACAGGTTCAGCAAGCAGAGGCGAAAATTATGCCCTACAATTAGGCGTATTTGCTTTGAAAGATCTAAATAACCTGACAGTAAGCTTTGGTGATCTAAAAACTGCCACCGGAAAAGTAATCTCTTCGAAATACATCAACTGTTTAAATACGAATGGAATAAGTTATGATAACAAGCCATTGGTTAAAACGGTAAATATGGCCTCCGGTAAAATTCAACCGATGTGGATAACAATTAACATTCCTAAAAATACAGCTCCTGGTATTTATGCAGGTAAATTCACGGTTAAAGCCAATGGAAAAGCTAAAGTAATTGGTGCCAGAATTACTATTGGTAACGAAGTTTTGGCTGATGCCGGGGTAGGAATGCCAAACAAACAGACCCGTTTAAGCTGGTTAAATTCTACTATGGCGCAAGCTAATACCGTAGTGGCTCCTTATACGCCCTTAACAGTTGAAGGTAATGTAATTTCTCTTTTAGGTAGAAAATTCGAAATCAATGCAGATGGTTTTCCTAAGCAGATCCAGACTTTCTTTAATGCTGAAATGACCGCTTATAAAGAAAAACCAAATAATATCCTGGCCGAGCCGATTCACTTTCATTTTTTTAATACACCAAAAACGCAGGAGAAATTTGCACCAGGTAATTTCCAGATTACCAGTAAAGAAGCTGGGACAGTAAAATGGTCGGCGACTAACATCTCTGAAAACTTGAAAATGGATTTAGAAGGTGCTTTGGAGTTTGATGGTTATGTGCATTACGTTGTTAAGGTTACTGCCTTAAAAGATGTTGAATTTAGCAATGTTGATTTTCATATCCCTTTTGATAAGGGTTCTACTAAATACTTGATGGGTTTAGGAGAGAAAGGTGGTGTTAGACCAGATACCGTAAAATGGAAATGGGATGTAGCCAATAAAAACCAGGATGCAGTATGGGTCGGAAACGTGAATGCGGGCCTGTATTACAACTTGAGAGATGAGAATTATATCAGGCCATTAAACACCAATTTCTACCTTCAGAAGCCTTTATTGTTGCCTAAATCGTGGGGAAATGGGTATAAAGGAGGGATCCAGATCAATGTAAAAGGCAGTTCGATGCTGGCCGATAACTTTACAGGGCCAAGAAGCATGAAAAAAGGTGATGTATTGTACTACAATTTTAATTTACTGATCACACCGTTCCATTTACTTAACACCGATTTTCAATGGGACAACCGTTTTTATCATAAATATGGCGATTTAGATTCTATTAAATCGACAGGTGCAACCGTAGTGAACATTCACCATGCTACACCGATTAATCCCTGGATCAACTATCCATTTATTGAGTGGAAAAAGATGAAAGGTTATATTGATAATGCACATTCAAAAGGATTAAAAGTGAAAATTTATAACACTGTTCGAGAATTATCTAATCATGCATACGAGTGGCCTGCTTTACGGAGTTTAGGTGCCGAAGTATATTCTCCAGGTAATGGCGGTGGTTTTAGCTGGTTACAGGAACATTTAGATTCGAACTATATTGCAGCCTGGTTTGTGCCTGAAATTAAAGATGCTGCTGTAATTAACAGTGGAATGAACCGTTGGCATAATTATTATGTAGAGGGCATGAACTGGCTGGTAAATAATGTTGGCATTGATGGGGTTTATTTAGACGATGTGGCCTTCGATCGCGTAACCATGAAGCGGATTAAACGTGTGCTGACACAGCATAACCATCCGGGCATTATCGATCTGCATTCAGCAAATCAATACAATAAAAGTGATGGTTTTAACAATAGCGCCATTTTATACCTGGAGCATTTCCCTTACCTGAACCGTTTATGGTTTGGCGAATATTTCGATTACCAGAAAAACAATCCCGATTTCTTTTTAACAGAAGTAAGCGGCATTCCGTTCGGTTTAATGGGTGAGATGTTGCAGGATGATGGAAACCCTTGGCGCGGCATGATTTATGGCATGACAAGCCGTTTGGGCTGGTCGGAGAAAAGCGATCCAAAACCGCTGTGGAAAGCCTGGGATAACTTCGGTATTAAAGGATCTGAAATGATTGGTTACTGGAGCGAAAACTGTCCGGTTAAAACTGATAACCCAAAAGTATTGGCAACGGTTTACAAACAAAAAGGTAAAACGATGATTGCTTTGGCTAGCTGGGCAGAAGGAGATACTAAGGTTAATTTAGCTATTGATTGGGCTAAGCTTGGTTTAGATGCATCTAAAATAAAAATTACTGCTCCTGCAATTGATAAATTTCAAACTGCAGGAAGTTACCCTGAAGGTGAATCGGTTCCTGTTGAAAAAGGAAAAGGTTTGATTTTGATAGTGGAGTAATTTTATTTGTCAAGGTTTGTGTCTTCACGAGCCACGTAATTTCTGTTAAAGATAATATTTTTACCGTCATTTCGAGCGGAGTGCAATGCAGTCAAAAAATCTGTCTAGGTAGATCTCTCCATTCCGCTGTGCTCCAGTCGAGATGACGATTTTTTTAGAAATTATATCTTCACATTTTCCATGCGCCGTGGTTTTGTTTCCCCCACGAACCACACGAATCAATAAAAAAGGTCAAGTTTTTAACTTGACCTTTTACGTTTAATAACGTTGTTATATCTTCACATTTTCCATACCATACTGTTTCAGTACATCGGCAGGAACACCGGCCCATTGGTTTGGTGCATTACCCACATAACCAATGTCTTTTACGCCCATTTCTGTAGTGTAAAAACCCGATGCCGTTAAATTTCTCATTCTATTGAAAAAGGTTACGCCTGCCTGCATTTCTGGCCTGGCTTTTTTAGGGTATGCAATTTCATCAACGATCGAGATCTGCTGATCTGCCGAAGCTTCAACAAAAGGTTTTTGAAATTTATTAAAGCTGTATACGTCCAGCCATTTCAGGCCGCCACGCATAGGTACTTTATGTTCAGGAATATCTTTTACTATAAATTCGATAAACTCTGGCACTTTGGCATCGGATGCACTGCCCGAAACCTCGTCCTTAGGAATAATGATATCGGCCAAAACCGTAATGGTGGCCATTTCATGTTTAGTGAAAAAAGTTTCTGATTTCAGGTTTTTATCACGGTCTAGTTCCCATTGCTCCCTCCCTGCTTCTTTTGCACTTTCTTCTGGTGCGGCAACTTCGGTTTTTGTTTCGGGCTGCTTACAGGCATCAAGCAACACGGTTGTGCTTATGGCTGTTAAGCCTAGTGCTTTTAGTGAATCACGTCTGTTCATTATGGTAATTCTTAAATGTTCTGTTTTTTCTTTTGAGCTAAAATATATTCTGCAGTACGCATCGAAAGGGCTAAAATCGTCCAGGTGGCATTTTTGTCACCCTGTTGCACAAACGGTCCTGCATCTACTACAAATAGATTTTTACAGTCATGTGCCTGGCAGTATTTATTTAGCGCTGATTTTTTAGGATCATCACCCATGCGGATGGTACCTACTTCGTGGATGATTTTTCCAGGGTTGAGTAAGCCATAATTGGTATCTGCGCCTTGAATTTCGGAAGTCACTACTGCCCCCATCTCTTTCATAATCGAAAGAAAGGTTTCCTGCATGTGTTTAGCCTGTAGAATTTCATCTTTGTCCCATTTATAGTTAAATCTTAAAACAGGGATACCATATTTATCTACTGTGTTCGGGTCGATTTCGCAATAGTTAGTTTCTCTGGCAATTGCAGTACCACGGCCAGCCATGCCAACACCGGTTCCATAAAACCGGCGGTAATCATCTTTTAATGATTTTCCATAACCTCCCGCTTCTTTCATTTTACCATCTCTGCCAGGCACCATTCCGTTCATTTGAGCCACACCACCACCAAAACCGTAAGCAGGCATACCCATTCCGCCCCAATATTCGATATGGTAACCGCGTGGGAAATTCAATTTCCTGTTGTCTAACCACCACGGAGAATAAATGTGCACACTGCCTACACCATCTTCATTATAACGTTTCCTATCCATCAATTGTGGCAGGAATCCCGAAACACTTGCCCCGGTAGAATCGTGCAGGTACTTACCAACCACGCCACTGCTGTTAGCCAGGCCATTTGGATGTGAAGTTGATTTTGAATTTAATAATATACGTGCAGATTCGCAGGCACTGGCACCTAAAATAACCAGTTTGCCGTTTACCTGGTATTCTTGCAAATCTTTACGGTTCACATAAGAAACACCTTTAGCCGTACCATCCTTATCCGTAATCACTTCGCGTACCATCGCATCGGTAATCACAGTCAGGTTCCCTGTTTTTACTGCCGGGTTTACCAGACATGATGAGGACGAAAAATCGCCATAAACTTTACAACTTCTGCCGCATTGGCCACAGTAAAAACAAGGTGCGCGATCATTGTTATTCGGTAAAGCTTCGGTTAATACGGAGCCGCGACCGGTAATTACCTTTACCCCAGCTTTTTCTGCTCCTTTTTTAATGAAAAGCTCATTTAACCTTGGTTTAGGTGGTTTCATAAAGATGCCATCAGGTTCATTTTCTAAACCTTCAGCTGTTCCGTAAATACCGATCATGCGGTCAACTTTATCGTAAAATGGTTTTACGTCAGCATAGGTTATCGGCCATGCATCGGTTAAACCATCTTTAGGTTTAAAATCGTCAGGCCCCATCCGCAAAGAAATCCTTCCCCAGTGATTGGTACGGCCACCAAGCATGCGAGAACGGAACCATTCGAATTCGCTTTTGTTTTTCTGGGTATAAGGCTCGCCTTCTAATTCCCATCCTCCGTAAGAAGCATCAAAATCACCAAATGGACGAACAGTGCCTGCCCCACGGCGTGGCGACTCCCATGGCCATTTTAATTGATGTGAATCTAATCGTGGATCGAAATTTTGACCAGCCTCAAGCAATAAAACCTTTTGACCAGCATGCGCCAGGACATAGGCTGCCATCCCGCCTCCAGCTCCTGAGCCAACAACAATGGCATCATAAACAGTAGGCGATTTTTTTATCTGAAAGTCACTCATGTATTGTGATTAGCTATTTAAATATCCTAATCTAGAATTTAATTTTCTGAAAAAAAAGCGTTGCGCTACTTTGGAATCAATATAGATAATGGTGCCCTTTTGTATTTCTAAATCGTATTATGTCATTCATTTAAATCAATACCAACGATTTTTCTGGTTGAAAATGGCTGTACATATTACATTTTACCTCTTCCATCATTTTTTATGGTCGCTCTATTGTTACATTATTATAAGTATATGCCGCTCCAGATAAACTTGATTATCTTTGTATTTTAAATTAATGTCAGTGACAGAATATATCAACCAATTTATTACAGCTTTAAGAGAAAGTTTAAATGCTGAAACTTTTGCGAAAATTTCTTTGGGGAACTACAAAGGAGCAGAGGAAGCCTTAAAGCAATTGCTGATCCGTAAGGTGGTGATCAAACGCGAAGATAAACTGGCTTTTACCTATCGTTATAAAACACGCGACGTGTTAAAAAACTATGCTATAAATGAAGCAATCGATTTAATTGGGGGTTATCTGGAGAATGGATTTAAAATAGCTACGCTGTTTACCACAGAAAATGACCTGATATTGGAAGAACTGAACAATGGAAAAATTGTATTGAGGAAAGGTAAAGCCTCAAGTGTAGTAGCGCCATCAGTCTATCATGACAAAGAAAAAACCAGGTTGATCAAACCTGATTCGAAATCATACTTAACGGAATTAAAGATTACCGACACAGATGGTAGGGTTTTTAAAAATGCGCAGGATAAATTCAGGCAGATTAACCATTACATTGAAATTTTAAGTTCTTTAATAAAAGAACTGCCAGAAGGGACGATTAAAAAAGTGGCTGATATGGGCTCGGGTAAAGGTTATCTAACTTTTGCAATGTACGATTACCTGCATTCGGTTTTAAAGTTGGAAAGCGAGGTGATAGGAGTAGAGTACCGTCAGGATATGGTTGACTTGTGTAATCAGGTTGCTGTTAAATCTGCTTTCGATAGATTGAATTTTGTACAGGGAACTATTGAAGATTACCAAGCTGAGGATGTAAACCTTTTAATTGCATTACATGCCTGCGATACAGCAACCGATGATGCCATTTATAAAGGGATTAAAGCGGATGCCGAACTGATTGTGGTTGCACCATGTTGTCATAAACAGATCCGCAGGGAAATAGAGAAAAGCAAAGTGAAAAATGATGTTTCTTTTTTAACCAAATATGGGATCTTTTTAGAACGTCAGGCCGAAATGGTTACAGATGGGATCAGGGCTTTGATTTTAGAGTATTTCGGTTATAAAACAAAGGTTTTCGAATTTATCTCTGATGCACACACACCAAAAAATGTGCTTGTAGTGGGGCTGAAGGGCAAAGCGCTAAGCGCAGAGCGGAAAGCAGAAGTTTTGATGAAAATTAAAGCCAGCAAGGCGTATTTCGGAATTGGTTATCATCATTTGGAACGGTTGCTGGAGTTATAATTTAACCGCAAAGAACGCTAAGTTTTTCGCAAAGAAACGCAAAGCTGTGATGGCGACGGAAGTGTTCATGTTGTTTTTCTGGCAGAAGACTAAGGCTTCGCTAATTCTATCTGAACTTATTTTATTCGGAGCAGGTTTAAACCCAAAGAGCGTAAATAAGATGAGGAGAGCGTGTAGCTTTTGCATATACAATTAATGACATATCGAATAATTCACTATTTTGGTCGGTGTGACACCAACCAATAGAATGGAACTTACAGATGTAATAAAATCAATGCGATTAATGCCGGGATAGATTGCACATAAAGGATTTTTTTACTGGCTGTTGCAGCGCCATAAATACCTGCAATGATTACGCAGGTTAAAAAGAATATGGCTACATATAGGCGCCAATGAGGATCGCTGATACATAACGACCAGATTAAACCTGCGGCTAAAAAGCCATTGTACAAGCCCTGATTGGCAGCCAAGGTTTTTGTTGGCACAAATAAATCTTTCGGGATGGTTTTAAAAACTTTTGGCGCTCTGGTGGTCCAGGCGAACATTTCCAACCAAAGGATGTAGATGTGGATCAAGGCGACTAAGCCGGTTACGATTTGTGCTGCTATTTGCATTTTATAATGGATTATACAGATTTAAGTGATTGAAACGATTGATTGTAATTTAAAGATATAAAACTTTGAGGCATTTAGATGATCTACTTAATATTCCTGCTTGTGTTTTTATCACCGAAGCGCAAAAAACGCTGTTCAATAAACCCGATAATAGCGAACACGAGTGAAACGAAGTAAAGCGGTTAGCGGGGCAGGTGCTCCCGACGAGATTAGAACGCTCATTTTCAAATCACCTTAAAGAACTTCTCTTTAAGCTTTAGTCTTTCTGCTTTCACCTTTGGTCTTTAGTCTTACCCTCCCTTACTTCCATCTTCCATCCTGTATCTTTCATCATTTTCTGTCATGCTGTCAGTAAACTATAGCTTCTTTTTTTACATTTTAACAGTCTTTTACCCATATTTTCTGCCAAAAACCAATTGGCACAAGCATTGTTTAATAGCAGTAGAAATTATAATACTTTAAAAAGAGAAATTAAAAATACAATGGGAAAAATTATTGGAATAGACTTAGGAACAACAAACTCTTGCGTGAGCGTAATGGAGGGCAATGAGCCTGTAGTTATCGCAAACAGTGAGGGTAAACGTACTACACCGTCTATTGTTGCTTTTGCAGAAAACGGTGAGCGTAAAGTTGGCGAGCCTGCTAAACGTCAGGCTATAACCAACCCAACAAAAACGATATATTCGATTAAGCGCTTTATGGGCAGCAGCTACGACGAAAGTGCGAAAGAAGCTGGCCGTGTACCTTATAAAGTAGTAAAAGGTGATAACAACACACCACGTGTTGAAATCGACGACAGAAAATATACTCCACAAGAGATTTCTGCAATGATTTTGCAGAAAATGAAAAAAACTGCTGAAGATTTCCTGGGTCAGGAAGTTACTGAAGCGGTTATTACTGTACCGGCTTACTTTAACGATGCACAACGTCAGGCTACCAAAGAAGCGGGTGAAATTGCTGGTTTAACGGTAAAACGTATCATTAACGAGCCAACTGCAGCTGCTTTAGCTTATGGTTTAGATAAAGCACACAAAGACATGAAAATTGTTGTGTTTGACTGTGGTGGTGGTACGCACGACGTTTCTGTTTTAGAATTGGGTGATGGCGTTTTCGAAGTAAAATCTACAGATGGTGATACACACTTAGGTGGTGATGACTTTGACCACATCATTATTGATTGGTTAACTGATGAGTTTAAATCAGAAAACAGCATGGACCTTTCGAAAGATCCAATGGCGTTACAACGTTTAAAAGAAGCTGCTGAGAAAGCTAAAATTGAGTTATCAAGCACAACTTCTACTGAAATTAACTTACCATACATTACTGCTGATGCCAGCGGCCCTAAACACCTGGTGCGTACATTATCTCGTGCTAAATTTGAGCAATTGGCTGATAGCTTAATCAAACGTACTATTGATCCTTGTAAATCTGCTTTGAAAAATGCTGGTTTAAGCACAAGCGATATCGACGAAATTATCCTGGTAGGTGGTTCAACCCGTATCCCTGCTATTCAGGAAGCGGTTAAAGCTTTCTTCGGTAAAGAGCCAAGTAAAGGTGTTAACCCTGATGAGGTTGTGGCGATTGGTGCTGCTATTCAAGGTGGTGTGTTAACTGGTGATGTGAAAGATGTACTGTTATTAGACGTTACGCCTCTATCATTAGGTATCGAAACTATGGGTGGTGTAATGACTAAATTAATCGAGTCTAACACGACTATCCCAACTAAAAAATCTGAAACTTTCTCAACTGCAGCTGATAACCAGCCTTCAGTAGAAATCCATATTTTACAAGGTGAGCGCCCAATGGCTGGCCAGAACCGTACAATTGGCCGCTTTATTCTGGATGGTATTCCACCAGCACCTCGTGGTGTGCCTCAGGTTGAAGTATCATTCGATATTGATGCTAACGGTATTTTACACGTAAGTGCTAAGGACAAAGCTACTGGTAAAGAGCAAAAAATCCGTATCGAAGCATCTTCAGGTTTAACTGATGCTGAGATCAAAAAAATGAAAGAAGAAGCCGAAGCTAATGCAGCAGATGATGCTAAGCAAAAAGAAGAAGCTGATAAAATCAACGGAGCTGATGCTTTAATTTTTTCAACTGAGAAGCAATTAAAAGAGTTTGGTGATAAATTATCTGCTGATAAAAAAGCACCAATTGAAGCTGGTTTAGAGAAATTAAAAGCAGCTCACTCATCACGTAACTTTGCAGATATCGATGCAGCACAAGCTGAATTGCAAAATGCATGGAACGCAGCATCTGAGGAAATGTACAAAGACGGCGGTCAGCCTCAAGGTGGTGAACAACCACAAGCTGATGGTCAGCCTCAGGGTGGTGGAGATAACGTTACTGATGTTGATTTTGAAGAAGTAAAAGAAGACGATAAGAAATAGTCTTATAGTCGGAAAGTCTGAGGTCAGTAAAGTCCGAAGATTTGAATATAGAAAGCGTTTCTGATTAAGTTCAGGAGCGCTTTTTTTATTAAATAGATCGTCATTGCGAGAAGGCTTTTCCAGCCGACGAAGTAATCTTTTACGTTAAACCTCGCAGGTTTTTAAAACCTGCGAGGTTTATTAAACAGATTTAAACTAAATTTTCTTCAATAACACCCTGCAATTCTTTTTCATTCACCGATAATTCATAAAGCAGTTTAAACTGGTTTTTGACACGGTCTAAGTTTTGGTTAGGATAAGTCGTCGGATAGTACTTGTTCCCACTTAGAAAGTCGGTTAAAAAGCGCAGGGCCTGCATGTAGGTCATGTACTTACCTGAGAATAAAATAAGCTCTTTTTCCGTTTCAGTTAAAATGCTTTTCATTTCCGATAAATAGCCTTTTATCATCGCTTCGAAATAAGGCAAACGTATTTTGATTTTATCCAGGTCGGTTTCATTTTCAGAAAAAGCACAAAGATAGGTACGCATCATATCACCCAGATCGGAGATAAACTTTCCGGGCATAATGGTATCCAGATCGATTACGCAAACCCCTTCGTTTGTTTTGCTATCCAGCAACACATTGCTGATTTTGGTGTCGTGATGCATCACACGGTCAGGAAAATCATCTCTATGGACGTATGAGTTATAATAATCTAAAATATACTTATGTGTTAAAGCATTTGAAAGTTGTGCTTTGGCAGCCTGTTTTAATGTTTCATCAGCCTGATTTAAGGCAAACATAAACTGCTCATACCTTAAGCCTAAATCATGGAAACCCGGTATAGTTGGCCGGAGTATTCTGGCATCAAATTTATCCAACAACCTGCTCAGTTTACCAAATTGCCTTGCAGCCTCGTAAGCCTGCTTAGGATCGGCCAAAACATCCAAAGAGATGGTATTGGGCACAAAGGGCAACATCCGCCAATATTCATGACGGATGTGCGCCATTTCTTCACCCCTTGTAGTAGAAACAGGTTTTATAAAAAGATATTCAGGATAATTAAAGTTGAGATAATCTCCAATTGCCTTAAGGTTATTGGCAATGGCCTGGGGTGATTTAAATACCGAGGTGTTGATGTTTTGAAGGATGTATTTATTTCCTTCAGTTGATAGAGAAAGCAAATAGGTACGGTTAATTAAACCCATACCTATTTGCGTGATTTTTGTATTTTCTTTAGTATATCCGTAGGCTTCTAAAACTTCGGAATCTAAATTTAATTCCATAGTTTTTCCGGATATGTTCCGTTCTTAACCAATTGGTCAATACTATCCTGAACATAAGGTTTGTCTTCTTTGTAAGTTACACCGAACCATTTATTAGGTGTTGGCACCACTTTAAAGGTTGCAATATTGTTTTTTACCAGATTTTCGCCAATTAACGGGATAAAGAATTCTGCTTTAGGTTTATCTTTATTTGCTTCTGCAAATTCCCTGAACATTTCTTCGGTAATTTTAAAAACAGCCGGTGTAAAACCCCAGAAATTCATTGAAACGGGTGTTTCATAAGCTAAAGGAAATTCTTCGCCATTTTCTTCGTAAAAAATACTGCCATCTTTAGGATAAACTTTAGTACGTTCTACAATTTCTTCTAAGTTACCTGATGCATCTACTTTACAAACACCACGCGAAACTGCACCGAACTCTGATAAGGTTTTACCAATTTCGTAACCAATAATAGAATAATTGCTATCCGTCACTTCTGTAGTCAGGAAATCAACCATTTTTTTAAAGGCATCGAAACCATAATAATCATCAGCATTAATTACACAGAACGGTTCTTTAACTACGTTTCTGCCCGATAGGATTGCGTGTGCAGTACCCCAAGGTTTTTCTCTATAAATTTCTTCTTCTATTCCGAACTGTTTTAAATCGAAATTTTGGAAAACATAGTCTGTTTCTATCCTTCCTGCAAGTTTAGGTTCAAAAATCACTTTAAAGTTATCTACAAACTCTTCTTTAATGATAAATACAACTTTACCGAAACCGGCTCTTATTGCATCATATATTGAATAATCGATAATCGTTTCGCCATTTGGGCCAAAACCATCAATCTGTTTCATACTTCCATAACGGCTTGCCATACCGGCTGCCAATATTAATAGGGTGGGTTTCATTTATTACTGGTTAATTTTTGTTAGTGCCGAACTTTTTGATGATTAATGGAATAATCCTCTCTGGTTCGTATGGCGAAATTAATAATTTGAGCGTTTTAAAGGTTAAATAATTTGTTTAGAATCCAAAAAGTCCGCCACCGGTTTTTGACCGTGTTTTCTTGCCGGTAAGCATGCCAAAAATACCGCGAACAATTTCTTTACCAATTTGGCGGGTTATTGTTGCGCCCATTACCTGTTCAACCAGGCTTTTTTCGCCAGGTTTAGGTTTGCTTTCCTGCTCGGCCTTTTTTTGGGCTTCGGCTTCTTCTTTTTGTTGTTCTACAGCAGCAGTCTGGTCGTTAATGCGTCTGGTTAAAATTTCGTAGGCACTTTCCGGGTCAATTGCGTCTTTATATTTGGTATACATCGGACTGGCGTGAACCACCTGATCAAAATCTGCAGCAGTTAACGGTCCCATAACGGCCCTTGGCGGAGTAAGCATGGTTGCAGAAACTTCAGTTGGAATACCTTTTTCATTTAAAACAGTAACCAAAGCCTGTCCGGTTCCCAATGAGGTCAATATTTTATCAATCTCGTAAAAGTCTGATTTTGGATAAGTATTCACCGTCTTTTTTAATGCATCTACATCGTTAGGTGTAAATGCTCTTAACGCATGCTGCACACGGTTACCCAACTGGCCCAAAACACTTTCAGGAACATCGCCAGGGGCCTGAGTACAAAAGAAAACACCAATTCCTTTCGAGCGGATTAACCTGATAATGGTTTCTATCTGTTCTAAAAATGCTTGAGATGAGTTTTTGAACAGTAAATGTGCTTCATCAAAAAAGAATACAAGTTTTGGCTTATCTAAATCGCCAACCTCTGGCATAGTATTAAATAACTCAGCCAACAGGCTGAGTAAAAATGTTGAATATAATACAGGCTGGTTCTGAACATCGGCAATGTTTAGTAGGCTGATGGTGCCTTTGCCATCAACCCGCTCGAAAAGATCTTCAATATCAAATGATTTTTCACCAAACATACCGCCTAATCCCTGCTGTTCAATGGCAACGATTTTCCTAAGCATGGTACCCGATGTAGCTGTTGAAATACTGCCATAACTGCTTTTAATTTCGGCAGCACCAGCACCTTCCGAGAGATAAGAAACCAGTTTCTTTAAATCATTTAAATCAATAACCGGCATTTTATTATCGTCGGCATATTTAAAAATAACCGCCATCACACCTGCCTGTGTATCGTTTAAATCTAAGATTTTTGATAAAAGTGTAGGGCCAAACTCAAGGACTGTTGCGCGCATCTGCGAACCTGTTTTGCCCGAGAGGGAATAAATCTCAACAGGGAAACCGGTTGGCGAGAATGCTTTATTGAGTTGGTTCGCCCTTTCCTCAATTTTAGGGTTAACTGATCCGGGCTGGTTCAATCCTGATAAATCGCCTTTAACATCCAGCATAAAAACGGGAACTCCGGCATCCGACAGTTGTTCTGCTAACAATTGTAATGTGCGCGTTTTACCAGTTCCGGTTGCCCCGGCAATTAAACCATGTCTATTCATCATTTTTAATGATAAATTAACTTCAGCTTCACTGTAAACCTGTCCGTCTAAAATTCCGGCGCCTAAATAAATATACGAACCCGAAGGAGCATAGGATGCCTTTATTTTTTCGATGAATTTTGAAGAAAGATCGCTCATTTTTTAAAATTAGATGGCCAATTTAAGAAACATATCTTAAAAAGGTTATGTTTTTGTTAGCACTTTTAATCTGAAATACTGCACAAACGGTTGTTTAATATTGCTGATTAAGTTGCTTATAATAATTTAGTTCGTTCTGAAGTATTGTTATTTCCTGTTGCATATTTTGCAATTGATTGAGCAGATGAGAAACAGCATGGATGCCTTCCAAATTAATCTGCAGATCGTTTGCCAAACGCAGGTACTGCTCCAGCTTTGATAATTCATCAACTGGCAAAAAGACAGATTGCTTTTTAATGGTGGTACGGATGAGGCCAAAATCTTCGAGAGAATGGATAAAATTGATCTCTACGTGGTGATAGGCGCAAATTTCTTCTACAGGAATTAGATAGGTTTCCATAATGGTTAGAATTTGGAAAGTTTTTCGAATAGTTCTTTTTGTTCAGCATTTAAATGGGTGGGTATTTTAACCTGCCATTTAATATACAGATCGCCAAATTGATTATCTTTTTTGTAAACCGGAAAGCCTTTGCCTTTTAATCTTAAAGTGGCATCGGGCTGTGTTCCCTCCGGCACTTTAAGTTTAACTTTGCCATTCAAGGTTTCCACAATTTTTTCGCCCCCTAAAATGGCGGTATAGAGGTCTATTTCCTCCCGGATATAAATATCGTTCCCTTTCCGTTTGAATTTAGGATCATCGGTAATACTGAATTTTATAAATAGATCGCCTGGAGGGCCATTATTAACTCCCGGCGCACCATAGCCTGGAAGTTTGATCTTTTGTCCGTTTTCTACACCTGCCGGAATAGTAATGCGTACCTGCCTGCCATTAACCGTTAGGGTTTGTTTGTGCGTGGTATAGGCATCGAGTAGGTTTAACTGTAAATCGGCATTGTAATCCTGGCCTTTAAAAGGTGAGTTTCTGCTGCTTCTACCACCGCCTCCGCCAAACATGGAAGAAAAGAAATCAGAAAAATCTTCGCCGCCAAAACCACCAGAATAGCTATTACCACCATAACCCTGACCTTGCGACTGGTATTGCCTTTGCTGCTGTTGCTGGGCATCTAACTGATCGGCATGCTGCCAGTCTTTGCCGTATTTATCGTATTTCTTTCTCTTTTCGGGATCGCTTAGAACTTCGTTAGCCTCGTTAATTTGCTGAAATTTTTTATTGGCTTCTTCATTGTTGGGATTGAGATCTGGATGATGTTTTCGGGCTAATTTTCTATAAGCTTTTTTAATATCCTCAGTGGTTGCATCTTTCTTTAAATCGAGGATTTTATAATAGTCTATGTAGTCCATAATGGCTTAACAAATTAATAAAGGGAATGTTCATTTTTATTGTATAAATGTAAGGTTTTAGGATGGAAATGTGGATAGGACTCTAAGACTGACCAACCGCTTGATGTAATTTATTGCAAAAAACCAGGCAGAAAGCCATGTATAAAATTTTACGTTTTTTGCTACAGAAAGAATAGAGATATTGGAAGCTGTTTCATAAATATAGATTGTCATCTTGAGCTTGTCGAAGGACCAATTAAATGTCTTACAAGGCGTTTAGATACTTCGTCGGGCTCAGTACAAGCTAGGTTCAACGTGACAAATGCGAAATGAATTACAATTTATGATACAGCCTTTTTACATTTTGGAACTATAAGCCTCTGACTCCGATCTCCTTACTTTTCGGACTTACGGATACATACTCCTGATTCTCGCAACAGAATTAGTAACCATTTCTTTTAATACCTCCACATTGATATCACTCATTTTTTTAACGTACACACAAGCCTTGGCAGTTTTGTGTTTTCCGAATTTAGCCAGCAATTCTTCGCGGTTTTTGAACTCAGATGATAAATATAAGGCTATGGCATCTTTTCGAGGGGAAAATCCAAAAAGAGGTGCGTCGCCTGCTCTGCCGCTTTCGTATTTGTAATGGTAACTGCCAAAACCAACAATGGCCGTTCCCCACATTTTCGCTTTAAAGCCTGTGGTTTCAACAATAATATCCAAAAGGTTAAAACAATCAGCTCTTTTATTTTCGTCTGCAATGGTATTTAAAAAATCTGGAACGCTGAAATCGTTTTCTGTCGTTTTATTCTGTGCCATATCATGAATTTTATAGAAGTTTACCCAAATAATTTCAGTTTCGTGATGATAGTATTTAATAATGCTTCCATTCCTTACTTATCGTGTGCCACATAGTGATTTACTATGGAATCAATTTATTTGCCGTGATTTTAATGGATGTGAAGAAACCAGCTCAACACGTAAATGCTTTTAATTAGCTTGACGTAAAACAAAATAGCCACCTGTGCGATGGCTATTGGTAAGAAGAATTGTAGCTTCTTTATGGTGTGCCTGCCCTCCGCGGATCTCCCGCTCACAGGACTTTTTTATCTTTCCTTATATGCATAACAATTTAGGCAATAGTTGGTTTTGTTCCGCAAAATAATTTTACACATCGTGTGGAAAATGTTAGTATCTCCATAAAATTTGGCAAATGAGATTAAAAAGGGTAAATCCCAGCGTATTTCCACTAAATTTTTAAAGAAAAAACTTTTTTGAATATTTGATGTTTGTGATTTGGTTGTTCTATAGGGTTTGGGTAGTCCTTCATATCGAAAATTATCAAATATAAAATCATGGTGGAATTAAATAATGAGCTTTTTTGTGCACTAGGCGATTTGTCTGCTGACGGATATTTTATTTTTGAACCCCAACAGCAGAAATTTTTATACCTCAACAAGTCCTTTGCCGGAATTTTGGAATTGGAAACAGATCAGATTTTTGATCATCCGCAAATACTTTTAAATCATGTACACCCCGAAGATTTAGCACACGCAATATCCTGTTATGAAGAGTGTATGGAGGATGGGAAAGAAAAAAAATACGAATTCCGTTTGTTATTTACTGGTAGGGAGAAATATGTGCGCATTATTGTTTTTGCCGTTCAGGATAGAAAAGATAAACATTTAATCGGTACTGTAGAAGATACTACGGTGGCTCGGCATAACAAAATCCATATCGAACAGATCAATGCCCGTAAAAATATCACACTGGAAGTATTGGCACACGATTTAAAAGAACCGCTGGGCATGATGAAATTAACCGCTTCATCAATGGAAGATAGTATTGCACAAATGGGTGACGAGCAGATGATGAATTCGCTTTCCTTTATAAAAGACATGTGCGAACGTAATTTGCTGCTGGTACGAAGCATGATTAACCGGGAGTTTCTAAAGTCATCGGTTATAGAAATCGGTAAAGAAAGGGCCGACCTGGTATGGGAGCTTAGAGATGTGGTTCGTTTTTACAAACGGTCTAAATTGGGTAAAGTTAAAAATATCAAGTTTACCAGTTCTGCAGAGCAGATTTACCTCTATTTAGATAGTATGAAATTTCTTCAGGTGATCAATAATTTAATTTCCAACGCACTAAAGTTTACTGATGATAATGGCTACATTGCCTTACATGCCGAAGAGTTGGAAAACACGGTGCTGATTACAGTAACAGACAATGGAATCGGAATCCCAGAGGAATTACAGCCCGGACTTTTTGATCACTTACCAGAAACGTTAAGACCCGGTTTAAAGGGTGAAGAATCTGGCGGTTTCGGCATGGGCATTATCAAAGCAATTGTTGATTTACATCAGGGGAAAATCTGGTTTAAGAGTAAAACCGGTGTCGGAACTACCTTCTATATCGAGCTGCCAAAGTAGCTGTTTTTAATTTTAAAATACCGTAAGTTATATTTGGATTATGATTAACATTATTCTTGCGGACGATCACCATATCATCCGGACCTCACTTAAAGCACTTATAGAAAAACACGAAGGCATCAATGTTGTTGCAGAAGTGTCAGACGGTTTAGCAGTTTTGGAGCTTCTCGAAAAAGGAATAAAAGCTGATATTATTTTATCAGATATTGTAATGCCAAGGCTAGATGGAATAGCTTTAGCCAATACGATTAAAGAGCGCGGATACACCACAAAGGTTGTTGTTTTATCCATTTTAGATGATGAAAAATATGCCTCAAATGCCTTTACATCAGGGGCTTTTGCTTACCTGTCAAAAGATATCGAAGAAGACGAACTGCTGTTTTGCCTAAAGCATGTAATGAAAGGAAAACGCTATCTTTCTTCTAATTTATGCATCTCCATTTTAGAGCGTTTTAATACCCAGTTAAATATCCTTTCGCAAAAAATGAATACTGGAATCAACTTTTCTGAACGCGAAATTAACGTGTTAAAACTTATCGCCGATGGGCTGACGAATCAGGAAATAGCTGATAAATTGTACTTAAGCAGGCGGACGGTAGAGAGCCAAAGGGAAGCCTTAATCAGTAAAACGGGGGCGAAAAACTCCGCTTCTTTAATTCGTTTTGCCATGCGAAATGGTTATGTAGCCTAGTGTTTTTTATCGTTTTAGCGCATTTTTTTTAGTGTTTTAAATAAACCGTAAAAAATCGGGTATTTCTACAAATAACATTGTATGGTACTGTTTGTTGAATATTTACATCAGAGCTAAAACGAATCAATCATGGAGACATTAAATTTCAATTGTGACATATACCAATACCGGCAACCACTTTTCGATCGCGCATTAGCCTATACGCATGATGAAGATGATGCTGCTGATTTAGTTCAAGACACCTTTATGAAAGCATTTAGGTTTTCGGCTAAATTTGAAATGGGAAGTAATGTGCGGGCCTGGCTTTTTACCATCCTGAAAAATACCTTTTTAAATCATTATTATAAGGTAAAGCGTAAAAATGAAATGATCCAGCAGGAAGAGGATTTAACTTCTGTTCAACTGGTTCCAAGTGCATCTTCGAATGCCGGCACCGCAAAGTTTATGATGGAGGATATCCAGAAATCGCTAAATGCCTTGCCTGAAGATTGTCGTTTTTGCTTTTGCCGTTACTTTGAAGGTTATAAATACCATGAAATTGCTGCAGAGCTTGACATCCCACTGGGTACCGTAAAAACCAAAATACACGTGGCCAGAGGTCTGCTGAAGAAAATGCTTAAAAATTATAAATCTGGTTTGGCGGCCTGATATCTTTGATTTATTCGATAAATTCGGGTATAAATACGTGATATGAACTAAGCTACTTAAACTAGATTTGTTGCACATGAGCAACGTGTTAGTTAAGAAAATTCTTATAGTTGATGATGACGAGAACATTCACGATATTATAAAATTAATTTTCGAGGAAGAACATTATCATATAAAAGGTATTTTGAATCCTGGTAATTTAGAAGAAACAATCGCTGATTTTTTACCAGATATTATTTTATTGGACATACTTATTGGTAAGTATGATGGTCGGGATATTTGTAATAAATTAAAGCATAATCCTAAAACAGCATACTTGCCGGTTATATTGCTTTCAGTTTTGAATATGGATGATCTAAATTGTTCGCCAAATGATACCATTGAAAAACCTTTTGATATTGTGAATCTCCAGCAGAAGGTGAAGGCATTGCTGGATAGACCTTAAAGCTTATTTGAACATAAAAAAGGGATAGACTAAAAGCCTATCCCATATCTAAACTCAAACATGCGCTCAAACATGAATGAATCTTAACAACTAAACATTTCAGTTTAGTATTGGTTTTAAAAAAACAGGTTTATCTGTTACATTTTGCATAATTTTTACCTGATTTTTTGTTTTAGTTCTATTTTTAATTCTTTGATCTGTTCTTTTGCCTGTCTGTTCTCCAGGTAAAAATAAATGGCACCCGCTAAAAATATTTTTCCTAATACAAATACTGCAATAAATATCCATTTCCAGGCTTTATTTACGCGCATCTGGTTAGATTCTGATTCTACCTGTATATACTTTTTCTGACTGCTTTCCTGTTCAGATTTTTCATGCCTGTATTTGGGCTCAAAAGTGGTTTGGACAGCTTGGTTACGGCGTTGGATTTCATTAATCTCATGCTCAATTTTAGACAAAGTGCCTGCAGGCGGCTCGATACTCATGCTTTGTGCTAATACTTCCATATCATATTCGAGCTGTTCCAAAGCTTGCTTGAATGCAGGGGATTCTTTTTTCAGCGATAAAACTTGCTGTACCTCTTCTTCGGTGGCAATCCCCATTACATAGGTCTCCATTAAACCGCTTTCAATAATTTTATTAATTTCCACTTTTCCTCCTCATTTTATCGATTGATAATTTTAACTGATTGCGGATTTCGCTTTCATCACAGCCAATTGCTGCTGCCAGGTATGAAATTGATTTTCCATGGTAATATATTGCACAGAATATCTGTTTCTGTAAATTATCTAACAAATCCAGCCTTCCCTTGTTTAATGGTGGCGCCGGTTTTAACTGATGATCTTTTGCCGTAAACAAAGTTAATTTACTTTGTGCATATTGACGCAATTCCAGCCAGATATTTAACCTGCTTTTTTCTTGTAAAATAACAACGTCCTTAACAAATGAAGTAAGAATAGCAACCAGATGCTCTTCTGATTTTTGATGATTTTGGACGATGCCGTTAATATAACCAAGCAGCATGGGCGCATACTGATCATAAAACCAACGGATGTCTTTTGGCTCTGCAGAAGGATTGTTTGAAACTGCTTTGAACATAGGCTGTTTGAAAGTTTTATGCTAAATGAGATGCAAGATAAGACCAAATTTTAAATTATCTGAATTATCTGACCAAAAGTGGCCTAATATTTAGAATCAAAAAATATAACAGTCTTCTGTTTTTGGCTTTTAATGCTGAGATTTATAAAATGAAAATAGCTACTTATAATGTAAACGGTGTAAATGGCCGCTTACCTGTGCTGTTACGTTGGCTGGAAGAAACCCAGCCAGATGTAGTATGCCTTCAGGAATTAAAGGCCCCCCATGAAAAATTCCCTGAACAGGCGATTAAAGATGCAGGTTATAATGCGATCTGGCATGGACAGAAAAGTTGGAATGGAGTAGCTATACTTGCCAGAAATTTAGAAATAACAGAATTGAAGCGTGGTTTGGATGGAGATCCTGAAGATCTGCAGAGCAGGTATATAGAGGCAATGGTAAACGGTATAGTAATTGGCTGTTTATACCTGCCAAATGGCAATCCGGCACCTGGCCCTAAGTTCGATTATAAACTGCAATGGTTTGAACGTTTTGCCGCACATACTGCTACGTTATTGGCGCAAAATATTCCTGTGGTTTTGGCAGGCGATTATAATGTGATTCCAACTGAACTGGATGCCTATAAACCTGAAAGATGGGTCGAGGATGCTTTATTTCGTCCGGAAACACGTCTGGCATTTAAAAATTTAATTGCCCAGGGCTGGACAGATGCTATCAGGAAATTATATCCTACTGAAATCATCTATACTTTTTGGGATTACTTCCGTAATGCCTATGGCAGAAATGCCGGACTAAGAATTGATCATTTTTTAATAAGTCCGCAGGTGAGCGATCGCTTAAAATCAGCAGGTGTGGATAGGAATGTTAGGGGGTGGGAAAAAACAAGCGACCACGGACCTGTTTGGATTGAACTAAATGATTTGTAACTCAGATTAAAATTGTTTTAAATCGGTAACATCTAAAGTTGTTCCAATTAATTTTAACGTTTCGCCGTCCTCTTGTGATAGTATTCCATTGGCTTTAATCCATCGGATTTTCCCATCCGGGCGGCGAATACGGTACACAACATCATAACTGTTTTTTTCTTTGGTAACGGTAAGCTCTATTTCATCCTGAACATGATCAAGATCTTCCGGTAAGATTAAGCCCAGAACGGTTTCATAGCTTAAAACACCATCTGGCGGATAACCAAAGTTCTGTTTAAACGACCGGGTTGAACGAAGTATGCCTGTTGCTATACTCAGCTCCCAAAAACCAAGGCCAAGGTGGTCGAATACCACATCCCAATGACCATCGCAAATAATGGATAGGTCAATATTTTTTTTGTTCATAAATAAAAGGATAAACTATTTGGGTAAATTACATAAACAATGTAAAGATATTTCGAATTTTAATAAAAATAAACTTAAAAATCAGGAGGTTACCTCAATGCTGAACAAAATTAGCTTAAGCTAAAATGATTGGAGGTATAGAGGAAAAAAGAGAGGCTGTATCATCAAAAAATAGAATGTCATCCTTGAGCTTGATGAAATTGGGCTCAACGTGGACAACCTCAGAGATTTTTTTGTGATACAGCCTCTTCCGTATTATTAAATATTAAACTTAATGCTGATTGATGTCTTTTGACCTTTCAATCAGTTGTTTTTGATCCGTTAAATCTTTATAATAAAAATAAGCCGTGAACCCCAAAATGAGGATGATGTTGCTAAACTTAAAACTATGATCAAGCCAATAATCAAAAGGCGGGGTATTGCCACTAAAACTTTGATTGATACTGGGCCAGGAATTTATCGTAAAAATGATAAAAACCATCAGCAAAAACTTCAGCAAAGTACTGATGATAATTTTTTGATGATTTACTTTTTCCATTATTTAAATTCCCTGAAATCCTGACCGTTGGTGATGTTCAATAAGCTTTCATAAATTAGGCTGATCACATTGTCAACATCTTCTTTGTGTACCATTTCTACAGTTGTATGCATGTAGCGTAGTGGCAGCGAAATTAATGCAGATGGTACGCCACCATTAGAGTAGGCAAAAGCATCGGTATCGGTTCCGGTAGAACGTGATGAAGCCTGGCGCTGGAAAGGAATATTGTTTTTCTCAGCAGTTTTAATCAATAATTTGTTCAGATTGGTTTGTACAGCAGGGGCATAAGAGACCACCGGACCTTTACCTGCAGATAAATCGCCCTGAACATTTTTGTTGATCATTGGGGTAGTGGTATCGTGCGTTACGTCTGTAATGATGGCCACATTTGGTTTAATGCGCTGGGCAATCATCTCGGCACCGCGTAAGCCAATTTCTTCTTGCACAGAGTTTACAATGTATAATCCGAAAGGAAGTTTTTTCTTGTTCTCTTTTAGTAAACGCGCAACTTCGGCAATCATAAAGCCACCCACACGGTTATCTAAAGCACGACCCACATAGTAGCGGTCGTTCAAAACCATAAACTCATCTTCATAGGTAATTACGCAGCCTACGTGGATGCCTAATTTTTCCACTTCTTCTTTTGATGTGCAACCGCAATCTAAAAAGATGTTTTTTAACTCCGGAGCCTGTTCTTTCTCGCCATGGCGTGTATGGATAGCTGGCCAGCCGAATACTGCTTTAACCAAGCCATTCTCAGTATGGATGTTTACGCGTTTCGAAGGCGCAATCTGATGGTCAGATCCGCCATTACGGATCACGTAAATTAAACCATCATTGGTGATGTAATTTACATACCATGAAATTTCATCGGCGTGGGCTTCTATAACTACTTTAAAATCAGCTTTAGGGTTAATAACACCTACAGCGGTGCCGTAATTATCGATAAAATGTTCATCGATATATGGTTTTAAATAATTTAACCAAAGTTTTTGTCCTTCCCATTCATAACCGGTAGGAGCAGGGTTATTGATGTATTCTTCAAGAAATTGCAGCGATTTTTTAGTAACCACAGCAACATGTTTTTTCTTTTCGTCGTCTTTTTTTTTAGCCATTTTAATAGATATGAGATTTGAGTATTCAGATTTGAGACATCATACTCATTTTAAATTTAACTTGATAATTCTTTTTCCATTACCACAAAATCATAACCATCTTTAAAAAAGGTTTTATCTGTTTCGTGGAAGCCAAATTTAAAATAAAATTCCTTAGCATTTATACGGGCATTACACCATAGTTTTGTCGCTTTTTGAATTTTACAAAAATCAAGAATATAAGCCATTAGCTGTGAGCCGTAACCTGCATTTTGAGTACCCGGCAGAATGGCCAGTTTACGGAACTGATAAATATCTTCATCATGAAATAGAGAGACTACACCTGTTAACTTATGATCAAGGTATAATCCAAAATGGATGCCATCAAAATCATCGGGTAACTTTACATGATCGAAAGGTAATTCCGGATACATAGCCTCATGCCTGATCCGCCAGGTTAAAGAAGGGAATATTTGCTCAATTTGAACCATATTTATAATAAAAAGCTAAAGCCGATTTTTCCGCCAATTCCGTAATAGGTATCGGTTTTGTTAATTGCAGCAAGAGGACCTAAAGCCAACTCGAAGTTAACTTTTCTGCCAACAGTGGTTTGAAATCCCCACTGTGGCATAATATTGATCTGGTAACCATATACGGTATCGCTCTGTGTGGGGATAATGGCTAATACATCAAGACCTAAATAACCAGCACTGTTATTTAAGGTTCTTTTACCTTTTTTAATCCTTCTGTTAAAATTGTAATAATGCCTAAATCCGGCATTAAGGGCAGGATAAACTTTAAAATCTGTGTCTGTTTTAAAACTGAAATTATAATTGTTATCAATTGAGATCTCCGTTTGATAAATAAAAACGCCTTGGGCCCCTGCACCAAAATAAACTGAAGTTGTTTTACCCACTTTTTGCTCTCTTTCGTAACCAAGTCCCAATATGGTCAACCTGATTTTATTTAATGACTTTACTTCGGTTGGCTGTTCTACTTTTGTACTGTCCTGCGCTTTTGCTTTACCGAAAATGACCAGAAAGATTAATAATACTGAAAGTGTGATTGCGTTTTTAGATTTCATAAAATTTATAAGGGTTATTTAAGTTGTGATTTTTTCCTTCCGTAAAACTGATAAGTTAAAATATTAAGGAGAATTATAGCCGTCATTCCATAGCAGAATAAGTTCCATCCGCCCTGGTCCCAAAGCCACAAACCTAGCGCTGATCCACAGCTGGCACCAATAAAACTAACCGACATAAAAATGGTATTCAGTCGGTTTCTGGCTTCTGGTATTAAGGTATAAATTCGGGTCTGATTGGTTACATGTATGGCTTGCTGACCGATATCGATCAATATAATACCAATTACAAACAGATATAAATGGCTGCCGGTAAAATAAAACAAGGCGATGCTAACGATTTGTAATATAAAACCAATCATTAAATTTTTACGCGGATTATTACCATCGCTTAATTTTCCAACTAATGGCGCAGCCAATGCGCCTGCCGCCCCGGCTATTCCAAATAACCCAATCTGTAAAGTCTGGAAATTAAAAGGTGGGTTAGCTAGAAATAATACCATGGTTGTCCAGAATGCACTAATAATGGCGAATGCCAGGAAGTTAATTATCGAAGTCTCCCTTAAGGCGGGTTGGGTTTTAATGTAACTGAACATCGAACGCATGAGTTCTTTATAGGAGCCTTTAAAAGCAGGATAACTTTGTGGAAAACGTTTGGCCATTAAAAGAATAAGCATGCCGCAAATTCCTGCAGCGATATAATAAACGGCTCTCCAGCCTAGCCAAAAGCCAATACTGCCACTTACGGCGCGTGAGGCTAAAATTCCAACCAGTAAACCACTCATAATCACGCCAATGTTAGCTCCGCGGTTTTCATCGGTACTTAAATTGGCTGCCAGCGGCAAAATTAATTGTGGTACAATAGAACAGGTTCCGATCAGGATAGAAGCCACTTCCAATATGAAAAAGGTATGTGAAAGCGCGGCCACCAGCAAGGCAAAAATAGCCAGGCCGGTAATGATGAGGATCTGTTTTTTACGCTCGAACATATCACCAAGTGGTACTAAAAGGAAAAGGCCTAAAGCGTAACCGATCTGTGTGAGGTAAGTAATTTTTCCTGCATCGGGTTCGGTAAGATTAAAATCTTTAGCAATCAAAATTACCAGAGGTTGGCAGTAATAAATATTTGCAACAATCAGGCCTGTGCAGAAAGCCATGAGCAAGATGTCTGTCCGGGATAGTTTTTGAGTAATCTGCATGTGAGTCTTGAGTCGGAAGTCCACAGTCATGAGTCTTAACAGGCAAGTTGATTACTACCTGACTATGGACTAATGACTATGGACTATTTTCTACAAAGGTATATTTCCATGTTTCTTCCTTGGATTATTCACCACCTTATTTTCTAACATCTTAAAGGCTTTTATCAACTTTGTACGGGTTTGGGCTGGTTCAATCACTTCATCAACAAAACCACGTTCAGCAGCGCGATAAGGGTTGGCAAAGATATCTGAATACAATTTCTCTTTCTCGAGCCATTTTTCTTCCGGGTTTTCTGCTGAAGTAATTTCTCGTTTAAAAATGATTTCTGCTGCGCCTTTTGCACCCATTACAGCAATTTCTGCACTTGGCCAGGCGTAGTTCATATCTGCACCAATATGTTTGCTGTTCATTACATCATAAGCACCCCCATACGCTTTTCTGGTAATTACACTAATGCGTGGTACAGTAGCTTCACTAAAAGCGTATAATAATTTTGCCCCATTGGTGATAATACCATTCCACTCCTGGTCTGTACCCGGTAAAAAACCCGGAACATCTTCAAATACCAACAACGGAATATTAAAGCAATCGCAAAAGCGGACAAAACGTGCGGCTTTGGTTGAAGAATTGCTATCTAAAACACCCGCCAAATAAGCGGGCTGATTGGCCACGATACCAATACTTCTCCCTGCGAGTCGGGCAAAACCCACCACGATATTTTCTGCGTAAGCGGCATGTACTTCTAAAAAGCTGTCGGTATCGGCCACGGCAGCAATCACTTCACGTATATCGTAAGGCTGTGAAGCATTTTCCGGCATAAAAGTGTTTAGTTCAGGTCGGTTTTCATCAGCTGCTTCATAAGGTAAATGATCGGCTATCTCCTCGCAATTTTGTGGCATGTAGCTCAATAGTTTTTTCACGTGTTGAATAGCCTCAATTTCATTGGCACAGGCAAAATGGGTAACGCCTGATTTTGTAGCATGTGTGCCGGCACCACCTAATTCTTCTGAAGTTACCTCTTCATGTGTTACTGTTTTAACCACATTGGGGCCGGTAACAAACATATAGGATGTATTTTCTACCATCAAAATAAAATCGGTAATGGCTGGCGAATAAACAGCTCCGCCTGCGCATGGGCCCATGATGGCTGATAATTGTGGAATTACCCCCGAAGCTTGTACATTTTTATAAAAGATATCGGCATAGCCGCCCAAAGAAACAACACCTTCCTGGATACGCGCACCGCCGCTATCATTTAAGCCAATTAACGGAGCTCCGTTTTTCATGGCCATATCCATTAGTTTGCAGATTTTTTCGGCATGGGTTTCAGAAAGTGAACCGCCAAACACGGTAAAATCCTGAGAGAATACATAGGTTAACCTGCCATTAATTGTTCCATAACCTGTTACCACACCATCGCCCAGGTATTTTTCGCGTTCCATACCAAAGTCGGTGCTCCGGTGCGTAACCATCATGCCAATTTCTTCGAAACTGCCTTCATCCATTAAAAAATGAATACGCTCGCGGGCGGTGAGTTTACCTTTTTTATGCTGGCTGTCGATACGGGTCTGTCCGCCGCCAAGATTGGCCTGGTTGATTTTATCTTTAAGTAATGCTATTTTTTTATCCATTGCTGAAGCTATGAGATTTTAAAATTAAAAATTACCAGCGGTAATGCAATGGGGCAGGTTGTTATTTATCTGGGTGCCAAAGTATAGATTTTAATAATGTGAAAATAAATCAATAAAGATTTCTTTCCGCTCTATGCCGCGGGGCATCAAACTTTTTGAGCATCAAAAGTATGCAAAAATGCTTTGTCAATCCAGTAATGTGGCTCTCCACCACCCCACGCTCATCAAAAAAACAGCGACACTTTGTTTTGCGCGTTTCTGCTAAGTGAAAGTTTGAAGGGTATTTTCACAAAACCACTGCGTTTCAGGTTTGGTGGTGCCATTTGTATTGTTCTGCAACTGTTTTTATGATTCTTCTGCCACTTGGAATTGACATCGTCCTTCGGTAAAATCTTGCTTTATTGAAGTTGGTTGGCAAAATGCCGAAACTATTCTTGAAAAAGATTTATCCACGCGGTAGGAATTTATTATTTGTAATGAAAGGTCGGTGGGAATTTATTAACCCAAAGAACCACTCTCCTTGTTTATAAACCTGACAGCAGCGGTATCCTTGTTGGCTTCGGTTAATTTTAATGTTGTAATAGATGTTGCCCAAAAAGATTTAGCGGATGGCAGGACTGAACTGACCGAAATAGTGGAACCTACTGTTTTCAAAAAGTATACCGAACCCCTGCATCGTCTGAATGATGCCTGCATTTTACTTAAATTACATTTTTTTTACAGCTTATAGTATTGAAAAACCAATAATCCGTTTACATTTGTAATCATAAGGATTAAAACAGCATTAGAATTTAAATGTTTTTAAGGAAATACAAGTATTTAATCGTTGCCACTTTTATGGTCATCTTCACGGCGAAGATGGGTATATCCGGTGCACCGGTATTTTTTACGAGTATTGATAAGGAAATTATGAATGCTGTAATCATGCAAATTGAGTTAGAGCATGAAGGCGGAAAGGATGCCGCCAAAGACACTGCAAAGTTTACTGATTTCAAACTTATCGAACTTAATCATCCTATCTTTTCTTACGAGTTCTCTTCAAGCCATTTCTTTTTGAAGAGCAGTTTTATAGAACATTTTAAAAGATATGTAGACCCATATCACCCTACGGTACCAACACCTCCGCCTAACTTTATCTAGTTTTTATTATTTGGGGTATAAATTGCCTGCTCAATGGTATTGAGTGTTATTGCTATGTTTAAATTTATGTAGTACGTAAATTCTTTTTGTAGCTTGTTTTTTATCCCCTACGATTTTATTCGTTAAAATTTACTAGATAATTATATCGTTATGCAAAAGTTTAACCCGGCCTTTTCAGGTTCGGATGTGAAAAAATATTTTCTTAAAAAGAATTTAAAGAAAGATTTACCTTCAAGTATAGTTGTGTTTTTAGTGGCCTTACCGTTATGTTTGGGTATTGCCTTAGCTTCTGGCGCACCTTTATTTGCCGGTTTAATTACCGGAATTATAGGGGGGATTGTGGTTGCCTCGTTTAGCGGATCGCAATTAAGTGTTAGTGGCCCTGCAGCAGGTTTAACGGTTATTGTTTTAGGTGCAATAACTTCATTAGGAAGTTATCCTACGTTTTTACTTGCTGTAGTATTGGCAGGGGTATTTCAGATGATTTTAGGCCTGGTTAAAGCCGGAACCATTGGTAATTACTTTCCTTCGAGTGTAATTGAGGGAATGCTTGCTGCCATCGGACTGATTTTAATCTTAAAACAATTACCACATGCACTGGGTGTAGATACTGATTTTACCGGCGATGAAGGTTTCTTTCAACAAGATCACGAAAACACTTTTTCTGCGATTAGCGCGGCAATGAGCCATTTTAGTTTGGCTGCAGTAGTTATCAGTCTATTATCAATAGCTATATTGATTTTGTGGCCTAAGTTTCCAAAATTGGCGGTTGTACCTGCTCCATTATTGGTGGTAACTTTAGGAGTTCTTGGAACTATACTTTTTGCCGGGACAGATCATCCTTTACGTGCTGATCAAATGGTGAAAATCCCGGTGGTAAATGGTTTCGGCGAATTTTTAGGACTATTTACGACCCCTGATTTTTCACAGCTGGCCAATAAAAATGTGTATATAGTGGCTATAACCATTGCTGTTGTGGCGAGTTTAGAAACTTTACTCAGTATCGAGGCTGTGGATAAAATCGATCCGATTAAACGTATAACACCAACAAACAAAGAGTTGATTGCACAGGGCATAGGGAATATTACCAGCGGTATGGTGGGTGGTTTGCCTATGACATCAGTAATTGTGCGGAGCTCGGCAAATGTAGGGGCAGGTGGCAGAACCAAGATGTCTGCTATTTTTCATGGTATTTGGTTGTTATTGTCGCTGTTGTTTATTCCAGGGTTGATTAACATGATTCCATTATCGTGTTTAGCCGCAATTCTTTTGGTAACGGGATACAAGTTAACGCGGATCAGTTTATTTAAACACATGTACCACAAAGGTTGGGATCAGTTTGTACCATTTGTGATTACAGTATTAGCTGTATTATTTACCGATCTGTTAAAAGGTGTGGCTGTGGGTATGTTGGTCTCAGTTTTTTATTTATTACGTACCAATATGCGCAACCCCTTTTTTTACAGAATTACGAACGAAGGCGACAAAAAGAATATCAGGATTAAACTAGCAGAAGAGGTTTCTTTTTTAAATAAAGCAGCGATACAGGTCGTTTTAACGAATATCCCTAAAGAAACAAATGTAATTATTGATGGTTCGAATGCCAGGTATATTGATCCTGATGTATTGGAAACCATTTACAATTATAAACATAATGCTTATACAAAAGGCATTGTCGTTACCTTGGAGAACATCCAAAAACATTATACAGTACCAAAATTAAATATTAAAGTAGAAGAAGATATTAATAAATTATAGTTATGTGCGCAAAAACAATAGATACAGAAGATATAACTTACGAGAACTTATTACAGGGTAATAAAGACTGGGTTAAAGATACAATAGACAACGATCCTGCCTTTTTTGATAAATTATCAGAAGGCCAGAGCCCACCGGTTTTATGGATTGGCTGTTCAGATAGCCGTGTACCGGCCAACCAGATTACGAATACCAGACCTGGTGACATTTTTGTACATAGAAATATAGCCAATGTGGTTGTACATACCGATATGAACCTGCTTTCAGTACTGGATTATTCTATTAATGTATTAAAGGTTAAACATGTTATTGTTTGCGGCCATTATGGTTGCGGTGGTGTTAAAGCTGCTTTGGGTAATAAACAAGTGGGTATTATTGACAACTGGCTGAGAAATATCCGCGATGTGTACCGTACACACGAACGTGAGATGGCTACCATTAAAGATCCGGAGCAACGTTTTGACCGTTTAGTGGAGTTAAACGCCATCGAGGGTGCAGCAAATGTGACCAATACTTCGATTGTACAAAGTGCCTGGGCAAATGGACAGGAATTAGCTGTACATGCCTGGGTTTATAGCCTGAAAACAGGAATCATCAAAGACCTGAAAGTAACTTGTACTTGTCTTGATGATGTTGCCCCTGCATTTAAGGTAGGATAAAACACCCCATAGGTGTTATTTTTTAGTTGTTAGGGAAAGCTTCCGGTTTTACATCGGGAGCTTTCATTTTTCTGTACTGTTCGGCATGTTGCCTGCATGGCCTTTATTGCCTTTTTCGGCATCTTCTCTGGCTTCTTCGGATCCAAAATCACCTCTTCCAAAATTTCTACCCAGATTACCGGCATCGCTTTCTACCGTATTTTTCTTTTCGTTATCGTTGCTGCGGTGGCGGGGTACCAACTGATCGGGCATATTGGTTTTATCTGCCGAGTTATCTGCATTTTTATCAGATAAATTCTCGTTATTATCTTTTGTGTTTTTCATAATCTTACTTAAACTGCTTATATAAAACAGTAAAAAAGAAGATTGGTTTTACATCTTTAAATAGGCAGATCGTGTGTTTGATAAATTTATGTGTTACAATCCCTTATCTCCTCAATCTGGTTTGCAAACGAGTATCACAAATAAAAAAGACCAGACAATAATGTCTGGCCTTATATTTAATATTAATCTTCTGCTAAGAAGGGATAACGGTAATCAGTTGGAGGATTAAAAGTTTCTTTAATGGTACGTGGAGAAACCCAACGCAATAAATTAATCATTGCCCCGGCTTTATCATTGGTACCTGATCCTCTTGCTCCGCCAAATGGTTGTTGCCCAACTACGGCACCTGTACATTTATCGTTAATGTAAAAATTACCAGCAGAGTTGCGTAAAGCATAACTGGCTTTTTCTATAGCATATCTATCTTGTGATAAAATAGCTCCTGTTAAGGCATAGGGTGAAGTGGTATCGATTATTTCTAAAATCTGGTCAAATTCCTCATCTTCGTATACGTAAACAGATAATACCGGACCAAAAAGTTCCTCACACATGGTGGTATATTTCGGATCATCAACCACTAAAACAGTAGGTTCGATGAAATAACCTTTGCTCTTGTCATAGTTTCCACCGGCAATAACTTCTACACCTTTATCTTTTTTAGCCTGATCGATATATTTAGCCAGTTTATCAAAAGAACGCTCATCAATAACGGCATTAATAAAGTTACAGAAATCTTCTGTTCCGCCCATTTTAAATGAAGCTAAATCTCTGATCATTAATTTTTTAATCTCAGGCCACAGGCTTTTTGGAATATAAGTACGGCTGGCTGCAGAACATTTTTGTCCCTGATATTCGAACGCGCCCCTAACAATTGCAGTAACTGAAGCAGCAACATCTGCACTTGGATGAACCAGGATAAAATCTTTACCACCAGTTTCGCCAACGATGCGAGGGTATGATTTATATTTATGGATGTTTGTTCCAATTGTTTTCCAAATTTCCTGAAAAACTTTTGTTGAGCCTGTAAAGTGAATGCCTGCAAAATCAGCATGATTAAAAACCACATCGCCAACTTCAGGACCATCTGCAAAAATAAGATTAATTACGCCGTCAGGTAAGCCTGCTTCGCGAAAAACATTCATAATTACATTAGCCGCATAAACCTGGGTATCTGCAGGTTTCCACACCACCACATTACCCATCATGGCTACACAAGCAGGTAAATTACCAGCAATTGCAGTAAAGTTGAAAGGTGTTAAAGCAAATATAAATCCCTCTAAAGGACGTTGTTCTGTTCTGTTCCACATGCCATTTGGAGATACCGGTGGCTGTTGGCCATAAATATCCTGCATATAACTTACGTTAAAACGCAAAAAATCCACCAGTTCGCAAGCGGCATCAATTTCAGCCTGATAGGCGTTTTTACTTTGCCCAAGCATGGTTGCCGCATTAATTTGGTAGCGGTATTTTGTAGCAAACAAATCAGCAGCTTTCATAAAAATAGCAGCTCTATGTTCCCAGGCTAAAGCTTCCCAATCTGCCTTGGCAGTCAAAGCAGCATCTATGGCTTGTTTTACATGGTTTTTATCGCCATAACTAAAGGAAGCCAGTACATGTTGATGATCATGTGGAGCTACAACTTTCTTTTTATTTTTAGTATGTACCTCTTGTCCGCCAATAAACATCGGAATATCCAATTGTTTAGCACGCGCCTCGGCAATAGCTTCTTTTAAAAGCGAACGTTCTTTTGTGCCTGGTGCATAGCTATTAATGGGCTCGTTAACCGGGGTAGGTACGTTAAAAAATCCTTTAAGCATATTTTATTTTTTATGATTTGTGCAAAGATAATGCTTTTTGGGGTAGGCAATTCTATTATTCTGTAAAGAAAATAGGGCAAAGGTTTGACCGCAATAGTCCGTAGATAGAAGTTTTAAGACCGAATCAAATGAGCAGGTAATTTTAAAGAAGTTGTGGTTAAAATCCGGGTAGTTTAGGCTTTGCAGGAAGAGTTGACAACTTTACCAGCAAGTTGATAAGAAAAGTTGTCAACTCTGAAATTAATACACCAAAGCCAAATACTGCCCATGATGACTCGCACTGCCCGGTTCAGTGCGTTTATAATCATACGGATGATTTGGTAACTCGTAAATGGCTATTTTAATTTCTTCTAACTTATTGTAAGCAGGCGTAGCAATGGTATGTATATATTTTGATTGTATGTTACTTTTAGTAAAGTAAGTGTCTTTATCAATACCTACTGTGCCGTTTACCTGATCTGCGGTTGGATAAATCGTACAGTATAAGCTTTTGGGAGCGAAATTCCGGATGCCTGTTTTTCGGTTATGAATTTTGTAAGCCGATTCTTTCATGCTCCATAACAGCCATACCATTTCATCAGGATTTTTGGCTGATGTAATCAATAACTGTTCTTCTGCTGTGAAAATTTTATCGAGGTAATTTTTGCGCCTCCAGTTACTCTGGATTTTAGCCAGATCCAAATCAACGATGTCGTTACCCAGCATGCGCTTCCAGTTTTTGAGCTATAATTTCGGTTGTAGCTTTTACTGTAAGCATTTTAGCCATCGAATCATTGTCTATTTCGATGTTGAATTTCTCTTCAATATCCAGGACAATATCAACCAGGTTAGCCGAATTTATTTTCAAATCATTAATAAAATCGGTGTTTTCGTCAATCTGAGCCAAGGCTGTTGACTCTTCGCTGTAAGGTTCGATAATTGTTTTTAAGGTTTCGATGATTTCTTCTTTATTCATGGGTATACTTTTTAAAAATAATGCAGGCATTAATATCGCCAAAACCAAAACTTGCTTTGGCTAAGATATTAAATGGTTGATGAATTAAGGCTTGCGGAATGCATTTCTCATCAATTAAGGCTTTAATCTCAGGGTTTAAATCTTCGCAATTAATATTGGGAAATATAAAACCCTCTGTAAGCTCAAGTACCGAAGCAACACATTCTATACTCCCTGATGCTGCAATACAATGACCAATCATACTTTTCAAAGAATTGATATATGGAAAATCATCAGCGGGTAATTGTAGGGCTACTTTCCAGTTTTCTATTTCCAGCGCATCTTTATTAGTCGCGGTAAGGTGACCATTAATTACATCTATTTCGTATGCTTCTATACCCGCATTTTGCAAAGCAGCCTTTATGCAATGCTGAACTGCAATAGGGTTAGGGGCTGTCATGGTGCCTAATCCCCGCTGACCACCAGAATTGATATGCCCACCGAGCACTTCGCCATAAATTCTGGCTTTTCTAGCCATTGCACTTTCTAGCGATTCTAATACCAAAGCACCGGCTCCGCTTCCAGGTACAAAGCCACTTGCTGTTGAACTCATTGGGCGGCTACCTTTTTCAGGGGCATCATTATGCTTATAAGTACAAACTTTCATGGCATCAAAACCACCCCAAATATAAGGCCCGCTGTCGCTGGTACTTCCTGCTAACATTCTTTTAGCCTGACCGGTTTTAATTCTTTCGTAGGCCAGCAATATACTTTCGACTCCTGTTGCGCAGGCAGATGAATTAGTGCTTACCTGGTTTCCTAAGCCAAGTTTCCCGCTGATAAAAGCGCTTACGCCGCTGGCCATGGTTTGTATCACGACTGAACTGCCTAGTTTTTTAATTTCAAGCGCATCTATCTTATTAATTGCCCATCTAAATTTATCTATACCAGAAGTACCGGTTCCGAAAATGGTGCCACTATCCCAGTCGGGTTCGTCATTATTTTCGATGGTTAGGCCTGCATCCTTCCAGGCATCTAAACCTGCAATAACACCATATATAATGCCTGTGCTGTTTAGGTTTCGTAATTCGAGCGGTGTAAAATATTGGTTGATTCGCTCTTCGCTAAGTGATGGTTTGCCTGCTATCTGGCAAGAGAAATTTAAGGCTTCCAAATCTGGCTGATGACAGATCCCGGAGAGTCCTTTCTTTATGGCATCTGAAAATTCAGCCAGGGTAGTGCCATTGGGTGCGCATACGCCTAAGCCTGTAATTACAACTCTGTTATTCATTTTCTTTCGAAATTAACATGCCGGAAATATTTCCTTTGCAAACCATCTCGCCTGCTACATTTTCCATTTTTACCTTGCAACTCAGTTTATTGAACCTGAAATATACTTTCTCGCTCGTTACCGTAACTTTTTCACCAGGTGCAACCGGTTTTAAAAAATCGATCGCGCTTGAGGTCATGGCAATGGCTATGTTTTGATCAGTTTCAATGCTTTTTAACAGGTAGATGCCCAAACAAACCAAACCAATCTGTGCCATGGTTTCGGTAAGGATTACTGCGGGGGTAAGGGGACGGTTTTTAAAATGACCTTCATAAAAAGGTAGATCTTTAGCATAAGTATAAGTGCCTTTTGCTCCATTTTCATCAACATGTAATAACTCATCAACAAAAAGAAAAGATTTACCATAAGGCAGTTTATCTAATATTTCTTGTGGATTCATAAGTTGAATTATTGAATAATTAATTGAGTGAATTATTGAATGGTTACCATTGTAGAAGTATGCGTTGTGCTGAAAATCCCGGTCCGAAGCTTAACATCAGCCCTTTTTCTCCGGGCATTGGCTTTTTATCCATAATCCGTTCCAAAACATACAACACTGTTGCACTACTCATGTTTCCATAAAGCCTTAATACCTCTTTTGTTTCGTTTATATTTTTGCCAAGCTGTCCGAATAACTCTTCCACAATCTGGATAATCTTTTTGCCGCCCGGATGAAAGATCAAATGTTCTATATCATTAATTTCGAATCCGTTTTTCACCAAAAATGGATGGATGATATTGGGGAAATGATTGGCAATGGTTTCAGGAACGGCTACATCCAGTATCATTTGCAGTCCGGTATTGGTGAGTTTAAATCCCATCATCTCTTCAGCATCATAAAAATGGTACATTTCTTCAGCCAAAATCTCTGGTCCGCTATCATCATCATTCGAACTTAACAGTACACAGGCGGCACCATCGCCAAATATTGCGGCACTTACAATGTTGGCCATCGAAAAATCATTTAATTGAAAGGTTGCCGTTGGCGATTCTACTGCAATAACTGCTGCACGTTTGCCTGGATTAGCTTTCAGAAAATTCTTGGCGTAAATCATACCTGATACACCTGCTGCACAACCCATTTCAGTTACGGGTAAGCGAACAATGTCCTGACGCAGTTTGAGCAGATTGATCAGATAAGCATCTAAAGAAGGAATCATGATTCCGGTGCAGCTTACCGTAATGATATAGTCTAAATCCTGTGCCTGCCAACTGGCTTTTTCGAGTGCAGTTTTTAAACATTCAGCACCCAGCTTTATCCCTTCTCTTACGTAAATGTTGTTTCGCTCTTCAAAACTTAAATCGCTAAAAACCTCTTCGGGCGACATGATCGAGTACCTTTTATCTACTGCTGCGCTTTCAAAAATCTTTTTTACCTTTCTGATGAAGCGATCATCCTGACCTTTTAGCCAAATATCCAGAAATGGTAAAATCTCCGCGGTTGACCGCCAAAATTCGGGCAATGCTTTACTTACTGCTTTTACGGTTACGCTCATGTTGTTTTAATTATCCATTGGTAGCGGAAAGCCCATTTCCATTTTATGGAACTCAATTTTAAGTTTAATTGTTTGCTGTATTTAATTAAATCTGCTCTTTTAAATCCACGTAGAATGGAGACTAAACCGTCCTCTCTCGACATATTATTTAAACGGAAAACATAACACAAAGCTTTAAAAAGGTAATATGCTACTGCACTTCTTTGCAGGTCATTTATCACAATACCCATTGTTGCCGATCTTTTAAAATTGTTTAGCAGATTAATAATTTCTTCATCTTTAAAATGATGTAGCGTTAACGTACAGAGCATAATGTCGCAGGGTTCATCTTTATTTAAATCCTCAAAAATGTCGCTGCAGGCATATGTGATGTTCGGGTAGTTTGCAGACAAACTTTGTGCGTGATTTATGGTGAATTTATTGGCATCTATCCCTTTTAAAATAAAATGTAAACCTTGGTTTTTTGCATAATCGGCCAAAGTGCGTAACATATCTCCATTTCCACAGCCTATATCGGTAATACGTATAACCTGATCAAATGGTTTGTTGTTAATTAAGGTTTTAACCCCATTTAGCGTAACTTTATTACCACCAAGGAGTTGGTTAATACTGGCTATTTTGTCAAGTGCATCGCGTAATATTTCACCTTCCATAGCGAAATCATCCATAATCTCTGGTGCTGTGCTTCTAAATGTGGTATCTACTGGCATTTATGATTAAATTGTGATGGGCTTGCCATGTGTTTGTTTAATTATTTTATGGAGCAGAAAGGGCATTTTAATCAATGCATTGATGGCTAAACTTTCGAATTTAGTATTTCTCAGCAAAGAAGATAAGATTCTCCCCATTTTCAAGCGGCTATTAAATTCCCTGTTCCAATGTGCGGCGTAACTTTCTTCCAGTCCTTCACGCGAACTGATGTAACCTTCGATTCTTTGATGCAAAAGTTCTGAAACAATTTTGGCAGCGTGAATAGCCATGGCCATACCGTTTCCGCAAAGCGGATGGATTAATCCCGCAGTATCACCAATCATTAAAACATGGTTATGTACGGGCGCTTTACGCTCAAAAGAGATCTGACTAATGGTTAACGGAGCATCAAATAAACTGGTTGCATTTTCAAAAATAGCCTTCAAATGCCTGTTTTTGTAAAGTACGTTTTCCTGGAAGGTAAGTAGATTTTTGTGCTTCTTGAAACTTTCATAGTTGGTCAGATAACAGATATTTAACCGATCATTTTCAACCCTTGAAACGCCGCAATAGCCACCTTGAAAATTATGCAGGCTAACCAGGTTATTCGGAAAATCGGCCTTGTAATGTGCTTTAATTGCCAGATAGGGCGATTGTTTATTAATGAAACTCCGGTTTAACTTAATATCAATGGCTGATCTTTTTCCATACGCGCCAATAACGTAAGCTGCCATAAAAACGTTATTAGCAGTTGCTACTGTAAATTGATTATTGGCAAAATTTATTTCTACAACACGGTCATGAACGATGCTTACCTTTCTCCTGATCAGTTCGGTATACAAATAATGATCGATGGTATACCTGCTTAAACCAAAACCACCCAGCGGCAATTTTGTCTGTATACTTTTTCCAAGATTTGAGGTGAAAAGCAGGTCGCTGATGAGTGCAGGTGCAAGATTTTCGATATCCAGGCCTAGCCATTCAAAATAAGGGTTTACCTCGTTTGAAATATATTCGCCGCAAACTTTATGGTGGGGATAAGTATCTTTCTCGATCAATGTAACCTTTAAACCCACCTTATTCAGGTGAAGTGCTGCTGTTAAACCTGCCAATCCACCACCAATAATTAAAATTTCTGTTTCGGCCTGCATAAAATGAGATGGAACGCTAATATAACACTTTAATGAGGCGTTTGTTCCACCTTAGATTTTTTAACCATACAGAACATCATGTTTTCACTAAGACTAAAGCATTAAAGAAATAGTTTTACGATTACATCATAGTTTTAACCACATAGGTCGCCGGGAGAAGACACCGAGGTCACGGAGCTGGGCGTGTAGATAGCGTGCTGGTAGATATTATCATCTGATAGGAATGTTATCAGTTTGAAACTGGGTTCAAAACCTTTAATAATAGCACTGCAAGTTCTGATTAAACGGGATTGCAGTGGTATACTTTTGTTTTTCTATAACAAAAGATTTAGCGGAAAGCCCGGCTAACATTAATTATGTTTGCTGGCCCTGCTTTCCTAATTATTAGGATGTATTTATCACTTATATAAGAATCGCTTAACGATTTTCATCGTTAAAAACGATGGGTTATCCAAAGCTCCATAGCAATGAGTATTAGTGCCTTTTTTATCTATCACTCCGTTCTTCCATATTCAAATCGGTATCAAACGGACTTTTAGTAAAGGGATAAATAGATTGTTTAACAAAACCCTTCGGATAAGAGGCTTCATGCACACCTGTTCCGGCTGGCCATTCTTTGCCTGGTAAATAATAGGTGCCGAACATCATATCAATAAAAGGGAATATGGAAGCGAAATTATGCCCATAATATTCAGGATCTTCGCAATGGTGCCAATGGTGATATTGAGGGGTAGTAAATATGTATTTTAGCGGGCCAAAGTTAATCCTGGTATTGGCATGGATCAGCACGGCATGGATAGCAATAAATATAATGTACACATTGAAAACGGTAGATGAAAAGCCTAGCACATAAAGTGGTATGAAAGTCATAGCCCTAGTAAAAAAGATGTCGATAAAATGGGTACGGCTTCCGGCCAGCCAATCCATATTTTGTGTAGAATGGTGTATGGAGTGGAAGCGCCAAAGGGCTACACGGGTGTGGAAAAAACGATGTGCCCAATACTGAAACAAATCGGTACTGAAAAAAGCCAAAAATAAAGCAACTATGAAGGGGAGGCCCTGCACCCAGCTATGCAATTTATCTAATCCTATCCAACCAAAAAATAATACGGCAGGCTTTTGCGTAATGATACCGAAAAACTGGATGAACAAATGGCTGATAACAAAATAGGTCAAATCGGTACGCCATTCTTCGTGGAATTTGGTTTGCCCATTGTTTTTTGGAAAGAATAATTCTAAGGGGACAAAAATGGCCACCATTAAAAGCAAATCTAAAATCATCCAATCCAAGCCAAAATGCCAGTTCGATTTGGCAACATCCCTGCCTTCTACGCTTAAAGCACCCAGTATTACTGCCAGGGCGCCAAGCACAAAGCCCGGCCAGGCCCATTTTAGTTTTTTGCTAAGGATTAAGCTTAATAATGAAAAAAAGAAACAGCCTATAACACCAGCAAGCATTAGAATTTCCATGCTGTTTTTTGTATATATTTCACGGAATTCGGGCGTGGTTAGCTTTTCCGGATAATGAAAACACAGGATGCCTAAAAGCGCTAATGCAGCTAAAAAAATAGAAATATATCCACTAATCTGGCCCTGGCCCACTACTAATCTTTTGTTTGGTGACATTAAAATATGTTTTGGTAGATAACAATGATAATAAAAAAAGATAAATTATGGTTGAATAAATTTGTTAGCTGGTCAATGGTTCACTGTTTAATGGTTAACTGACAACAAACGCCCTGCGGCGAACGCCCGATTTAACCCTGTATATTTTTGTTATTTAAAGAGAATAATTATTTTACACCTGAAATAACCAAATATTAGCTGGTAAAGCCTTAATCTACCTATGTCATATCGCTCAAAAATCATATTATCAATTATAATTGGCTGCTTTTTCACCTTCCCCCGCGCCTGGGCGCAACAGCTTATTAAGGGACAAGTAGTTAATGAAACTAATAAAGGTATCGCATCCGTATCCATTTATAATAAGCAGAAATTAATTGCCCTGAGCGATTCTGAAGGAAACTTCAGCTTTAAAATAGATTCCTTAAATAAAGGTCAGTCGCTTTCCTTCAGTTCGGTGGGTTACGAAAGCCATTCCGTTAAAGTTGATGAGCGCAGCAGTACCAGTGACCTCATGGTTAAGCTAAAAGACAAATACATTAAACTGGACGATGTACATATTTATGCAGCCAATTTTGCTTCTACTTTAATTAAAAATGCAGTCGCGCACCTTGCCGATACTGGGGTGGTGAGCGAAAAATTGTTATGCAGGCAGTATATGGTAAAAGATGGTAAGTATTATAGTTATGCCGAGGGATTATTTAACCTCCATACTGATGAATATAAAAACGATATCAGGTTACAGCTTGAAGGATTAAGAAGGCTTAAGGAGCTCAAAAAAACAGGAGGTGTGAAGATTAACTACGCTGTTGATTTAAGAATTGAGCTCAAATCTTATTTTGTAAGTAATCTCAGCGATAATATGCTCAGCGAGGATAATGATTACGAAATTGAAGGACAGGTTGAGTATGAAGGGTCAAAATGTTATAAGATCTCTTTCACAAGGGTAAGAAATGTATTGTATAAACGCAAGAATGGATGGATTTTTATCACAGTAGATAAACACCTGATTAAAGGAATGGAAAGCAATATTGCTACAATAAACAAAAGCATGATCTGGATAAACAGGCAAAACTATACCATCGATAATGGTTTGTCGAAGTTATCTTCTACGTATTTAAAGTGTAATGTAGTGGCCGGGTTATTTTCGGAAGGAGAACCTTCGGCAGAGATGGAACTGATTTTTCTGGAAAATATCGATCCGGAACTAAAAAACAGCAACAACTATTCTACCTTAAAACTTAGACAGGATTTTTATCAATATCCTAAAAAGAACAATGCCGGGTTTTGGGTAGTACTTTATCAAAAACATAACTTAACGATTCCGGAGGTAATTGTCGAAACCTATAAATCGGATCAGGATATTTTGGAACAATTTTAAATTCATCGGATCATTCGTTCATTGGGGTTAATCGGTTAATTGTACTCTAAACGCCCAGCTCCAAACACTCAAACTAGTTTCGATTATTGATCATTGGAAATTGATTATTGGTCATTCCATCATCCATCTTCCATTTTACATCTTTCCAAACCATTTCCCTCACTCAATGGTTGCCTTATTGGGCATTAGACCAGGTTATGCCTTTCTTTTTTAAATAATCAGTATTTTTGAAACCACGAACATGCTACTTAATTATCTACGCCTTTTATTGCTTCCTTTTTCAATCATTTACGGAATAGTCATTATTCTCCGTAAAAAACTTTACGACTGGGGATTTATGCGATCTGTAAAGTTTGATCTGCCGGTAATCTGTGTAGGCAATTTGGCTGTTGGCGGATCGGGTAAAACACCAACAACAGAATATTTGGTAAGGTTGTTGGCCGATTACAAGATCGCCATTTTAAGCAGGGGTTATGGCCGTAAAACGAAAGGTTTTATATTTGCAGATAGTGCTGCAACTGCCGAAACGATAGGAGATGAACCTTTACAGTACTACCAAAAATTTGCGGCTGTTACCGTTGCGGTTTGCGAAGACCGCGTGAAAGGGATTAAGCAATTAAAAGACAATCATGATTTAATTATCCTTGATGATGCCTTTCAGCACCGCGCTGTAAACGCAGGATTTAATATTTTGCTTTTCGAGTTTAGAAAGCTGGGTACTTTACAGTTTTTATTACCTGCCGGTAATTTAAGAGATGTTTTCTCTTCCCGTAAAAGGGCAGATGTTTTGTTGGTCACGAAATCGCCTGTTCCGCTGTTAAATGTTGCCCGGCAAGCCTCGATAAATGAGTTACAGCCAAACGCAAATCAACCTGTATTACATTCTTATCTAAAATATGGCGATCTTATCCATTTATACCATAACGAATGCCAAACGCTGGAGTCTGTTAAAGGTTTCGAAATTTTCCTGCTCACCGGAATAGCAAATCCCAATCCGTTAATAGAAGAGCTTGAAAAATATGCAGGAACCATTAAACACAAAGAATTTCCTGATCATTATGCTTTTAAAAATGATGATATTGATAAGTTTAAATCGGCTTTTATGGCCAGTGTTAAAAAAGATAAAATCATTATCACAACAGAAAAGGATAGCAAGCGTTTAAGAGCTACCGGATTTAAAGATTTACTGGTAGATTTACCTGTATATTATTTACCCATTGAGGTTGAATTATTTGAAGAAGATAAGATTAACTTTGACGAACTCATTTTAAAATATGTTAAGAGCAATAGAAGAAACCGTTGAATATATAAAACGTAAAACAGAAAACTTTAAGCCAGAAATAGGCATTATTTTAGGTACTGGCTTGGGTGGCCTGGTAAAAGAGATCGAAATAGAGCATCAACTGATGTATTCTAATATTCCAAATTTTCCAATTTCTACTTTAGAGTTCCACAGCGGGAAACTAATTTTTGGAACATTGAACGGGAAAAAGATTATTGCCATGCAGGGGCGCTTACATTATTACGAGGGTTATAGCATGCAACAGATCACCTTCCCGGTTAGGGTGATGAAAGGTTTGGGTATCGAAAACTTAATTGTATCTAATGCTGCGGGCTCATTAAATCCTGAGTTTAAAAAGGGTGATTTAATGATTATCGATGATCATATTAATTTGCAGCCAGATAACCCGTTGCGCGGTTTAATTGAGAGCGAATTAGGTCCACGTTTTCCAGATATGAGCCAGCCTTATAAACGCGATATCATAGCCAAAGCGCTGGAGATAGCTAAAGATGTTGATATTAGGTGCCATAAAGGGATATACGTTGCGGTTTCTGGTCCGAATTTAGAAACCAAAGCCGAATACAAATACCTGCGTTTAATTGGCGCTGATGCAGTTGGCATGAGTACCGTGCCCGAAGTTATTGTGGCCAACCACGCTGGTTTACCTGTTTTTGCCATCTCCGTATTAACGGATGAAGGTTTTCCAGAAGATCTGCAACCCTTTAATTTAGATGAAATTTTAGCTGCAGCAGCTAAGGCCGAGCCTAAAATGACTGAGATTTTAACCCGCTTAATTTCTGAACTATAAGATGCATAAAGCCGTTAAAATCTGTTTTTTTCTGTTCCTGCTGCTAGGCATTAACAAAGCATTTGCACAAGATTTAAAAACGAGTGTGGGTACCAATAAGGAACTCGATTCTGTTCGGAAAAAATTAGATTCGGGAAAGGACTCCGTTGTTTTTACCGCAAAATATATCCGGTTTACTAAGTTATCCTTAGCTAAAGATAGTATTGTGCTGCTGCCCTTAGATACTTCCACAACCAATATTCAAAATTATAGTCCGCTTTTACAACCCTTGCACCCAACCATTAGCAATGGTAATATGGGCCTGGCAGCGAGGCCTTTATTGTACGAGCCAAGTAAAAGGATTGGTTTTGATGCAGGATTTCATTCACTTGATTATTATGCTTTAACACCAGAAGATATTATTTACTACCAGGCCAGAACTCCCTTTACCAGCTTATATTTTGTGAGTGCAGGTCAAAAAGAACAGCTTTTCAGGGCTATACATACGCAGAATATTAAAAAAAACTGGAACGTTGGAGTTAATTTTAACCGGGGCGATTCTAAGGGTTTTTATGCCAGGCAGCGGGGCGATAATCTGAATGTCGCTGTATTTTCCTGGTACCAATCGCCCAGCAAACGTTATAATATGTGGGCATCGGCAATTTTTAATACCATGCGTGCTTACGAGAATGGCTCTACGGTAGCTACAGGTTTATTCGATCCGGGCTATTCTAAAATTGACAGAGAGGCGGAACCCATAAATTTATCAGATTCAAGAAATTTGTACCGTAAAAACACCGTTTTCTTAAAGCAAACCTATTATGTTGGCAGGATAGATACCTCTGCGAATGTTAACAATGCGGTTTTACCAACCAATAAGGTTTCGTATACATTTGAGTATAATAACGACAGTTTTGATTTTTACAAAAATGGAACTGATGTTAATAATGTGCTGCCTCCAGGCATTGCGAGTACAATATTTACCAATGATTCGACCCACGTAAAACATATCAAAAATGAATTTATTTATAGTTTCTTTTTAAGACCCAAAAACAGTTCGGTTATTAAAAATGAATTAAAGGTTGATGCAGGCATAAGACACGATTATTACAGACATGAATATCTTGGTATGAAACAAGATGGAACCAATTATGAACACAGTAGATTTGCTTATCAGAACATTACCATTTTAGGTGCAGCGGGTTATCGGTTCTCTAACAATATCGATTTCAATTTAGATGTACAGCAAATTTTGCAAGGTGAAAATGCCGGCGATTATTTATACGAGGCAAAAAGTAAAATTCTTTTAGGTAAAACCATTGGGAGAATAGAATTGGGTGCATACGCGCAAAACCAAACCCCGGCGGCTATTTTTAATTACTATCACGGCAATCATTACCAATGGACAAACAGTGATTTTAAGAATACTAAAATCGCCAATTTATCATTCAACTATATCAATGATAAGTATGGTTTTACTGCGGGAGCCAATTATTACTTAACCAGTAACTATGTTTATTTTGCAGCTGATCAGACCAATAACACAAATGCTATTTTACCAAAACAAGCTACTGCAGATATTAGCTTAATCAGGTTGGATGTATCAAAGAAAACCAGGTTTGGTAGATTTGTGATGGAAAACTATATCGCTTATCAAAAAACAGATAAAAATGCCGTATTAAGAACACCCGAACTTTATACTTATAACAGTATTTATTTTGATAATACGTTTTTCAAAGTATTAAAAGCTAATGTGGGATTTGATGTGAGGTATAATTCAGAATATGCAAATTACTTATATTCACCAGCAACGGCTCAATTTTATATTGATGAGCGTAATCCGACAAATCTGATCTCAAGACCAGTAATTGATGTCTTTTTTAAGGCAAATTTAAAAAGAGCTAATATCTTTGTTAAATATGATTTTGTAAATCAGGGTTTATTTCAACCGGGTTATTACACGGTAAACAGGTACCCTATGCAAGATGCCTTGTTAAAATTTGGGGTAAGCTGGAACTTTTACGATTAATAATTTAAAAAGCATAAAAAAACCTTCCCGGTATAAAATTCGGGAAGGTTTTTTATGTTTAAGGCTTTGCTTAAAATGAATAACCAACTGAGAAGCCTAATACACGGTTAGTTAATTTACCATCTCCAGATCTAGAATCTTTAGGTACCAGGTTTGATAAACCTAAACCATAATTAGCACCCACTAAAAATCCAGAGTTGGTACGATATGCTAAACCGAAGTTGGCACCAAACTCTGTAGACGAATAGTTTTTATCGGTGGTTGAACCAAATTTTAAATCATTTTCATCAGATATTGTTCCTGCAGCAGCGCCACCAGTTGTAACTGTTTCGAATTTGTTTTTTCCTGATATGTTAAATCCAATATAAGGGCCTGCTGAAATTTGTACAGCACCGGCATCACCTGTAGGAATTCTGAAAACTGCATTTACAGGTACTTCAATAGCCATCAAATTTACTTTGTTAGTGGTTGTATTGGTAATGCCACCAACTGTTCTCGTTTCCTCAAATTTGCTGCCTTTATTCTGTAAGGATACACCAGGTTGAATGAAGAAATTGTTTCCTACACCGAAATCAGCAAATGCAGTAACATTAAAGCCAACATTGTCCTTGGCATTGTCGTTGAATGATGTACTGCCATCAGTACCGCTTGCGTGAAATCTTGCCAAGTTTACTCCGGCTTTTATTCCAAATCTCGCATCACTACCCGTCATGGTATTTTGTGCGAAAGCACCTGTTGCCAATAAAATGATTGATGCGCTTAATAGTAACTTTTTCATGATATTTTTCTTTTATAAAAATCTTGTTTAAATTTTCAGGTTTAATCCTGTTTGTTAATTGTCCATGCTAATCCAAAAGCTGTGCCAAAGTATCAAACGTGTTACATTTTAGTGGCTAAAATATTGGCTACCAGTATGATTCTTGTAAAGATTAAGAGTGGTTATGATCCAGATCGGAAATGGTATGAGCAGCCATTTAGTGTATACATAACAGGAATATAGCAGAGAATTAACAATTTTTTAAACTCAAAAGAAAAATGTCAGGAGTTAAATTCTGATTGGTTTTATGTTTTTTGAGGTTTCTTTTTTGCCGCCGGGAAAAGTACATTGTTTAAAATTAAACGGTAACCCGGAGAATTGGGATGCAGACTTAAATCTGTTGGTGGATCGCCAACAGCGTGCTGATAATCTTCCGGATCGTGCCCGCCATAAAAAGTAAACTGGCCTTTGCCAATTTCGCCATGTAGATATCTTACCTCTGCTGCGCCTTTATTTTCACCTAAAACGGTTACATTTGTTTTTACTAAGCTTTTTTTAAATGCTGTGGTTTGTCCCATAAAACCTTTAATTACCTTATCATGATCCTGGGTAAGCATGGTTGGAACAAGATCCCACTTGGCAGAAAAATCGAATAAAGTAAAATAATCGTTTGTTTGGTTCAGTGTACGGGTTTGAGTAACATCTATATCCGAAAACTCATAGTTCATCGGGTTGTTGTCTAACTTGAAATTCTGGAAGGCCAGCGTTTTGTTGAAATCAAGTTTCGATTGCGCATTAGGGTCGGCAGGATCACCATCAAACATCTGTGCACAAATGTCTACCCCTTCGGCAGCCAGGGCAATGTCGAAACTATCAGTACCAGAGCACATGGCAAACATGAAACCTCCACCGGCACAGTACTCCTTAATATGTTTGGCAACGGCTAATTTCATTTCAGAAACCTTTTTATAGCCCATACGTTTAGCTAAAGTTTCCTGATTTTTGACGTCTTCCTGGTACCAGGTTGCATACCTGAAATTGGCCCAGAAACGACCATATTGCCCGGTAAAATCTTCGTGGTGCAAGTGTAGCCAATCGTATTTGCTCAATTTATCCTGAAGAATATCGTCATCGTAAATTACATCGTATGGAATTTCTGCGTAGGTTAACACGAGTGTAACCGCATCATCCCACGGCAATTTGCTTTTTGGAGAGTAAACTGCAATTTTTGGCGTTTTCTCCAGTTTAACCATTTCCATGTTTACAGATGGGTCGCTGATTTCATTTAGCAAACTCACTACTTTTCCATCAGCCATAACTTCATAAGAAACCCCGCGGATTTTTAATTCATCCTCCACCGCTTTATTATATTTGATTAAAAAACTACCGCCACGATAGTTTAAAAGCCAATCAACCTCCAATTGTTTGCTGATGGTCCAATAGGCAATACCATAAGCTTTAAGATGGTTTTTTTGGTCTTCATCCATATAAATTAACAAGGAAGAAGCCCTAAGCCCAAGGGAGCAAAGCAGGCAAATGAGTAGGATATAATATTTCTTTATCAAATCGGTATGCTTAAAACACTAAAATACCGCATTTAAACTGTATAGAAAAATTTAATGATGTCATAAGTTATACAATTTTGTTATTTTTGCCCTCTACTAAAAAAATATGAAAGTTTTTTAGGGGGAGAAAAATTAAAATTAGTACCGATATTGATATGAGTAAAGCAATAATAAAAACAGAAAAAGGCGATATGACCGTAGAATTCTACGAAAATGATGCGCCAAAAGCCGTTGCAAACTTTAAAAAATTAGCTAAAGAAGGCTTTTATGATGGTGTAACTTTTCACCGTGTAATTCCTAACTTTATGGTTCAGGGCGGATGTCCAAATTCAAAAGACCCGGCTAAAGCACATTTGGCAGGTACTGGTGGTCCAGGTTATAAAATTGATTGCGAATTGGACGGAGAAAATCAATACCACGATCGTGGTGTTTTATCTATGGCCCACGCTGGCCGTAATACTGGTGGTTCGCAATTTTTTATCTGCCATAGCAGAGCAAATACTGCTCATTTAGACCGTAACCATACTTGTTTTGGTAAAGTTATCGAAAATGTAGATCTTGTTGATGATATCCGTCAGGGCGATAAGATTGTAAATATTGAAGTTTTAGAAGGTTAGTGCGCAATGCGTTTGGCGATAAGCGTTTGAGGCGCTAATTGCTCACATTTAGATTTTAAAACAATAGAAATACGTTATGCGTTTGGCGGTAGGCAATTTATTGCGCCATACCCCAACCGCTAACCGCTAAACACACATGATATGAATTTAAGAGGAATTGTAGCCGTATCCGGCAGACCAGGTTTATTTAAACTGGTTGGACAAAATAAAGTAGGTTACATTTTAGAGGGCTTAGATGCTCAAAAAACTAAAGTTGTAGCCAACATCACCAACACAAAATTAGCTTCATTAGAAGATATTACCGTGTATGGTGAAGAGGAAGAAATTAAACTGGCTGATATTTTTGCTAAAATTTCTGCTAAAGGATCTACTCCTGACTTGAAAGGCGATTTGCGTGCATATTTTCTTGAAGTAGCTCCAGGTCACGATCAGGAGAAAGTTTATGCTTCTGATATGAAGAAAATCATTACCTGGTATAACTTATTAAAAGATCTGCCTTTATTTACTGAAGAAACTCCGGAAACTCCTGGTACACCAGCAGAAGTTAAGTTATCAGAAGAAAAAGCAGCTTCTGATAAAAAACAAAAAGCTACAGGATCTAAAACTTCGGCAAGTGCTAAAGCAACTACTAAAACTTCGGCTCCAGCTAAAAAAGCAAGTATGACCAGTAAAAAAGGCGTTTAAGCTTTATTTAATTATTATAGAGAACACCAGGCTATTTGTCTGGTGTTTTTTTATGGGTTTAATCTAAGAAATACCAAAGCAAAGCTACAATCACTAAAGAGACAATAATGCTGATCCATAAGTATTTATTATTGCGGTTTTGATCGCTTTTATATCTGTATTCCCGTTTATATTTATCTAATATCATAATTTCTTTTATTTAATGATGATTTTAATTCGTCTTTTCCATATCTCATTCACATAGTTCTTACCTCAAAAATTTCATCTCTAAGCATGATGATAAGGTTCTCCTTTTAAAATGCTGAAACCCCGGTAAAGCTGCTCTACAAAAAACAATCTGATCATCTGATGAGAAAAGGTCATATCAGATAAGGAAATTAAACCATTTGCTCTTTTGTAAATGGTTTCATCAAATCCGTATGGCCCCCCAATGATAAAAATTAAATGTTGTACACTGCCCACCATCTGTTTATTCAGGTAGTTTGAAAATTCTACAGATGAATATTTTTTCCCTTTCTCATCCAGCAAAATAACAACATCGCCATTGTTGATTTGTTTGTGGAGAAGTTCTGCCTCCTTTGCTTTTTGTTGCGCCTCACTCAGGTTTTTAACATTTTTTACATCAGGTATGGCCAAAAAGATAAAATTAACATAATGCTTCAGGCGGTTGATGTATTTATCAATTCCTTCTATTAGGTATTTATCTTCTGTTTTGCCAATGGCGATCAGGGTAATCTTCATTTAATATTTTGCCTATCTTTAGAATTTCGAGATTCAAACTTAGAGAAAATTGTAACAAAAAAGACAATCTATCCATCTGATAACTTCTGAAATATATACTGAATAAAAATTATGCTGAAACAAAAACAAGAAATAATAGCCGGTTACCATGATAAAATAAAAGATGTTACGACAGATATAGATCAAACAAAAAAACTGATCGATCAACTTTCTTTCCTCCGCATAGGATTGTTTTTGGCCGAAATTTTATTTTTCGTTTTGCTGCTGCGCTCGGCAGACGACAGCTTACGTACATTAATCCAAATTTGTTTATTACTGCCTGTAATTGCTTTCGCCTATGTTGTGCGCAGACAAAGCCAGCTTGATCGTGAAATCGACTATAAAAAACAACTTCTGTGGGTTTATCAGAACGAATGGAATATTTTAAATGGTGCCGCTAACGGATATGACCATGGTAAAGCTTTCGAATCTGAACAACATCCTTACACTTCCGATCTTGATATTTTTGGTGCCTCATCGCTATTTGCCCTGATTAACCGTTGTAGTACCAAAAGTGGAAATAACCTGCTGGCTAAAAATTTCGCAGAAAAATCGACCAGGGCTGGGATATTACGCCGTCAGGAAGCCATAAAAGAGATAATAGATAAGATAGCAGAAACTTATAGTTTTAGGGCTAACCTCCATGGTTACGATCCTGATAAAATAGAACAGATCAAAACGCAGTTAAAGAGTCAATTGGGTGCGCAATTGGGCTTTGTTCAGGGAGCCTTTATGAGGTTTTATGTGAAACTGGTACCCTACATTACTATCGGCCTAATTCTGGCAGCAGTTTTAATCAGTAGTCTTTTCTGGAAGGTATTGGCGCTTTTGCTTGTGGTCCACATCGGGTGGAATGTATTACTGGGCTCAAAAATCAACAAAGTGTTTTATAGCTTTGGCGGGAGTTCGAACCTGCTGAACGGATATGCAGGCGCTATTTTATGGACAGAAAATCAACAATGGAAAAGCAGTTATACGCTAAGTTTACTCGATTCAAAAATTCCGGTTAGTAAAGAAATTAAAGGTCTTACAAAGATTATCGAAAATTTTGATGCGAGACTGAATATCGTTGTGGGTGGAATACTGAATGCCCTTTTACTTTGGGATTTAAAATGCTGCATCAATTTAGATATCTGGTACAAATCATCATCAAAAGATGTAATTGCTGCGCTTGATCATCTGGGCGATTTTGAAGAACTGATTTCGTTAGCAACAACGGCCTATAATCAACCAGATTGGATATTTCCAGTGATTAACGATCACTTTGCATTAGCCACTACTCATATTGGCCATCCGCTTATTAATAAGCAATTACGGGTGAGCAATGATTTTTGTGTGGAGGCAAAACCAACTGTTGATATTGTAACGGGCTCTAACATGGCAGGTAAAAGTACTTTTTTACGTACGCTGGGTATCAATATGGTATTGGCTTACGCAGGTGCGCCGGTTTGTGCCAAAACAATGCAATTATCTGTTTTTTCGATCAACACCTATATGCGGATTAAAGATTCGCTGAACGAAAGTACCTCTACTTTTAAGGCAGAGCTTAACCGTTTGAAGATGATTTTGGATAATGTTATAAAGGATAAAGATACTTTTGTATTAATTGACGAAATGCTGAGGGGTACAAACAGCCGGGATAAATATTTAGGATCAAAGGTTTTTATACAAAAGCTGATTGCCGAAAAAACTCCTGCACTTTTTGCAACCCACGATTTACAATTAGCAGATCTGATTATTGATTACCCCGAAACTGTTCGTAATTTTCATTTCGATATCCAGATTGCCGAAGGCGAAATGAGATTTGATTATCTGCTAAAATACGGACCGTGCAAAACTTTTAATGCAGCTATTTTGCTGAAAGAGATTGGTTTAAAGCTGGATAATGTTAAATAGTAACATTTATATGTGATGTCAGATGTTTCCATCAAACACGTAAATATTTGGACCAGTCAGGTAGTAACACCAGAATGCACTGAAACAGTTACCTGATTAAGGTTATTGAACCTGTATATTTAATATTGTTATTCGATAAGTTAGTGCCAGTAATGACATAATAATACACGCCAACAGGGAGTTCGTTACCCTTAAAAGTACCATTCCAGTTTTCGAATATGTTCTCAGTAAAGAAAACCTGAGTGCCTAAACGGTTGTAAATCTGTAATCTATATTTTTTGAGGTTTGTTACACCAACAACCAGTTCATCATTAATCCCATCGCCATTTGGTGAGAATGCATTTGGAACAAATGTAGATGCATTTTTTTTGATAATGAGGTCGCCTTGCGTGATTGAATTTGAGCAGCCGTTTTTAGAAAATGCGGTTAAAGTAATCTGGAATAATCCATCGGTTTGATAAATGTGGGTAGGGTTTTGTTCTGAAGAAATAATTCCATCACCAAAATTCCATTCATAAAAATCGCTGTAAAGCGATGTATTGGTAAATGTTATGGGTACTGGAGCAGAAAACTTAACGTCGAAGGTAGGTTCGGTATAAAATTTAGCCACTGGAATTCTGGCAATTGCGGGAACAATGATCGTTGCGGGTTCGGAGTTACAAGAGCCTGATGTTAATATAACCTGATATTGTCCTGCCACATTAAAATCTGTTACCGGTATTTCAACGGCATTTGTGGTGGCGGAATAATTGTTTGGCCCGCTCCATGCATAAGTGATACCTTCCTTTGCCGGTACAGATAATTTTATGATGTCTTTTAAACAAAAGAAGGGTTGATTAATATTTATTTCTGGTTTTTCCGGCTTCAACTCTACCAAAATATCTTTTGTAAAGGTAGAAGTACAGCCATTATTGCTTTCAACTGTTAGTGTGATTGTTTTAAGTCCAGGATCTGTAAAGGTTAATATCTGACTGTCGTTATTGATGGCTACCTGGCTTTTTATGCCCGGACCAAAATCCCAGCTGAGTTTCGTATAGTTTTTAGAAGCATTGATAAACGAAAAAGATTGGTCTGATTCGCATTTATGATTAACCTCAATCGAAAATAGTGCTTCTGGCTTTAAATCGACCGATAAAATATCGATTGAATTTACTTCGCTCACACAATCTCCAACCTGAACATAAAGTTTATATGTTCCAACTATTTCTGGTCCGCTTACCTGGATTTCGGGGTTTTGGTTTGTTGAAACAAAACCGTTTGGCCCTGACCAGTGGTAGCTGGCTAAATTTAAAAAAGGAGTGCTTAATTTTAATACATCTCCCTGGCACAAATTAACCTTGGAAGCGCTTATGATAGGTTTTTCGGGTGTGTTTGCTACAATAAAAGTTTGCGTAGTAACTACATTGCAACCGTTTGTGCCTTTGGCTTCCAGAACTACAATTTTCTCACCTGGTGTATTGTATGTTACGGTAAATGGCCCGGCTGTTGTGGCCGAAGCCAGGTTTGCTCCTTCACCAAAAGACCATTTTAAGGAGGCGAAGTTCGATGCTTTACTTTCGAAAGTATAAGCCTGGCTATCGGTACATGGGTTTAGTTTTTTAACATCAATTTCGGCAGTTGGACCCGCAAAATCTGCCGTGCCGCCGAATTCTAAGGTAAAACCATTATTCCCCCCCGAAAAATTATCGATTAATATAGCATAAACATGGTCCTGTTGCAGTTCTACATATTTTACAAACCCATTTTGGCCGGCAGGGCAACCTAGCGCTTCAGTCAAATCAGTTTCAGTCATACTTAGGCCGGTTTTATAATAGGACGGGCTACAGGTTACGCCACTTCCTGATGCACACCGGATAGCATTTGCCGCATTTATTTTACTGCAATCCCCGTTCAGGCCTAAATCGTAAAAAACCCAGTCAATATCGTTTGTAGTTACCGTTGGGGTGATTACAAAAGTAAAATCGCCGGGTACAGAAGCTTTAAACATATACCAGGCAGAGTTAGATTCTGTACCTAAACAGGTTCCAGCCGATTCGTGATTATTTGCCCCCGAACCAGTTACATTTAACTGTGTAAATGTTTCTTTGGTACACAACACTGAAAATGTCCCACAATCTTGTCCAGGTTGGATTGGTGGGAAATAATTATCGATACAAAGCTTAAAGGTACCGGTAGCATCATTCGCTGCACTCACCCTGATATAGTAAACCTGCCCAACCGTTAAAGCACCCTTGTACAAAGAAATAACATTATTTGATGTCGCCTGCGTGCCAGGCTGTTCGGCAATAGAATTAGTAGCTGGATCATACGAATATAGGGCAAGTAAAGGACCGATTAAGGTATTTGTACTATTGGCATCAATATTTCCGCTAACAGAAATGTTTACGTCAAACTTAGATGCAGTAAACTTATACCAAACATCTTTTCCAACAGCCAGCCAGTTTAAAGCTTTATTATAACTGCTTGGTGTAGCTTCTAAATTATTAAATTCGGCATCGCCACTACAATATGCACTGGTATTGGTAATATTAATGGCATTTATCAATTCATCATTAATGGGTGGGGTAAATTTTCCAAAGGCAGAGAGATTTAGTAATGCCAATAGGAAAGAAATTAATGAGTAGCGCATAGGTAAAAATATCAAAAATTGTTTTTATTTCGAATCATTTTAATTGTTAATGATTTGTTAATATTAAACTCGCAACTTATGGCAAATAATGGATAACAATGGTTAAGGCAAGCGATTTCGGTTCGGATTTTTTGTGGGGAGTAGCTACTGCTGCAGCGCAGATAGAAGGCACAGCAACCCAGTACGGTAAAGGCCCTTCCATTTGGGATACTTTTACGGCGAAAAACGGCAAAATAAAGAAAAGCCACAAATTAGATCCCGCCTGCGATTTTTATCACCGATATACCGAAGATATAGCTTTAGTAAAATTACTAGGCTTTAAAGTTTTTAGGTTTTCTATTGCCTGGTCCAGGATTTTGCCCGGCGGAAGGGGAGAAATAAATCAGGAAGGTATCCGTTTTTACCACAATCTTATTGACGAATGTTTAACTCATGGAATTACCCCATACGTTACGCTTTATCACTGGGATTTACCGCAGGCGCTGGAAGATGAGGGCGGCTGGACAAGCTTCAGCATCAATGCTGCCTTTAATGCCTATGTGAGCATCTGTGCATTAGAATATGGAGACAAAGTAAAAAATTGGATTGTGTTGAACGAGCCTTTTGGTTATACATCACTAGGGTATATGCTTGGTATTCATGCTCCCGGTAAAACAGGTTTAAGCAATTTTTTCCCTGCGGTATTACATACGGCTTTGGCACAGGCAGAAGGTGGTAAAATTTTACGTGCAGAAATTAACAGAGCCAATATTGGCACTACTTTCTCCTGTTCAGAAATTATCCCTAATACACAAAGTGATAGCGATATCCTCACCGCTAAACGCGTAGACTGCCTGATGAACCGTTTGTTTGTAGAACCTACACTAGGCATGGGCTTTCCTACTGCAGATTGGGATGTACTGGAGAAATTTCAGATCGAATATGGTACCTGGCGACTGCAGGAAAGGATGAAATTTGATTTTGATTTTATCGGACTTCAAAATTACTTTCCCCTGGTGGTAAAATACAATGCTTTTATCCCGGTGATACAGGCTTGGGAAGTAAAGGCTAAAAGCAGGAAAAAGCCACACACGGCCATGGGCTGGGAGATTAATGCCGATAGCTTTTATAATATTATAAAACAGTTTGCAGCCTATCCAAATATCAAAAATATTATCATCACCGAAAACGGTGCAGCCTATCACGATAAATTGACTGATAAAAGGGTAGAAGATCCGGAACGGATCGAATATTTTAAACTTTACCTGGGCGCGCTGCTAAAACTCAAAAATGAAGAGATAAATGTTACCGGTTATATGGCCTGGACACTCATGGATAATTTTGAATGGGCCGAGGGTTTTACGGCAAGGTTTGGACTGGTCTATAACGATTTTAAAACTCAGGAACGTACTATTAAAGATTCGGGCTACTGGTGGAAAGAATTTCTGAAAAGCTAGTTGATCGTTTACTCTTTTCACTTTCATAATTAAACAAATTCTTATGTTTGGAATATGAATGATAAAACAGTAGTATATAGCACCTATTATAATCCAATGGAGGCCAATATTGTTAAAGCTAAATTGGAGGATAGCGGATTTGCCTGTTTCCTGGCCGATGAAAATGTTGCAACGCTAAATCCGCTTTATAACCAGGCCATTGGCGGTGTTAAACTCATTGTTTTTGAAAGAGATATAGAAGCCATCAATGCTTTACTGGCTGAAGACAATAGTTTGGCTTTTGAATCACCAGATGAAATTATTGATGAAGAAGCATCAGAAGAAGGTAAAACAGTTTGTGAGAAATGTGGATCTACCAATGTGGGCTATGGAATGGCTACTGATAAAAAATATAGTATTTGGGCAACTATCCTTGCTTTTTTAACGCTTACAACTCCAATTAAAGCCAATAAGTGCCATCATTGTTACGATTGTGGTTATGAGTTTGAGTAGATTGATTTCTTCGATGTAATTACGTCATTGCAAAAGAAACGTACAATTTTTTGAAGCGCAAGGTCAGAGGCAACTATTAAGACCTGTTCCCGTGCTCCGCTGTATCCTTACGCTGCGCTTCAGGGATGCCGCTGCGCCCGGGGCTAGAAGGTTCTTTTACTGCAAGCAAGGTAAAATTTCTCCTCATGGTGATCCAGGGAATATTTGTGTGAAAAGCACCTCTGTCTCTGCCATCTAAACCCGATATACGCGAATGCTGGTTTCTTCAACCAGCAGCAGCATTAGCGGGACTAACCCTAACCTAGAAACTACTGCAATTGCTTTCCAAAGAAAATAAAAAGGTTAATCCTAAAGGATAGATTTGTCAATCCTGAGCCTGTCGAAGGACTTTTTGTAATGATTTTAAGGCATTTCGACAAGCTCAATGTGACAAATTGGAGAAACAGATATCATTTTAAACGGTATCTGGTAAAAGAACAAAAAATCCCGCTTTGAATTAACAAAACGGGATTGATATTCTTTTCATCCAGACCTCGGACTTCTGACTCTAGACTTCGGACTATTAAAGCGCTGCCTTAGCTGCTGCTTCAGCCCTGATAATATTTAACGCACCACCAGCTTTAAACCAATCGATTTGTTGTGCATTATAACTGTGGTTAACGGCAAACTGTTCGGTAGCGCCATCAGCATGGTGCAATACCAATGTTAATGGTTGATCAGGTGTGAATTCAGTTAAGCCTAAAATATCGATCGTATCATCTTCCAGAATTTTATCGTAATCGTCTTTATCCGTGAAAGTTAAGGCCAGCATGCCTTGTTTTTTAAGGTTGGTTTCGTGGATACGGGCAAAAGATTTTACCAATACCGCGCGAACACCCAGGTGACGTGGCTCCATGGCTGCATGCTCACGGGATGAACCTTCGCCGTAGTTTTCGTCGCCTACTACAATTGATCCCAAACCAGCAGCTTTATAATCGCGCTGGGTTGCAGGAACAGGGCCATATTCGCCAGTTAATTCGTTTTTAACGTTATCTGTTTTATCGTTGAAGTAATTAACTGCACCAATTAACATGTTGTTAGAGATGTTATCAAGGTGACCACGGAATTTTAACCATGGACCAGCCATTGAGATATGATCTGTTGTACATTTACCTTTGGCTTTGATTAAAAGTTTTAAACCTTTTAAGTCAGTGCCTTCCCAAGGGCTAAATGGATCTAATAATTGTAAACGGTGTGAAGTTGGAGAAACCAGCACCTGAACTGATGAACCATCAGCAGCCGGAGCCTGGAAACCTGCATCTTCTACAGCGAAACCTTTTGTTGGCAATTCAAAACCAGTAGGTGGATCTAATTTAACCTGTTCGCCTTTATCGTTAGTTAAGGTATCCGTTAATGGGTTAAATCCTAAATTACCCGAAATGGCTATAGCAGCAACCATTTCTGGTGAAGCTACGAAAGCGAAAGTATTAGGATTACCATCAGCGCGTTTTGCAAAGTTTCTGTTAAACGAGTGTACAATGGTGTTTTTTTCTGCTTTCTCTGCACCTGTACGATCCCACATGCCGATACATGGTCCGCAGGCATTGGTAAAGATCGTTGCGTCTAAATCTTCGAAAGTTTTTAAGAAACCATCGCGGTCTGCCGTGTAACGTACCTGCTCAGATCCCGGGTTGATACCGAAAGCCGATTTGGTTACCAAACCTTTTGCAATAGCCTGGTTGGCGATTGAAGCTGCTCTTGATAAATCTTCGTATGAAGAGTTGGTACAAGAACCAATTAAGCCCCATTCTACTTTTAACGGCCAGCCATTTTTCTCTGCCTCCACTTTCATCTGCGAAACCGGAGTGGCCAGATCTGGTGTAAAAGGACCATTTAAGTAAGGTTCTAAAGTATCTAAATCGATCTCAATAACCTGATCGAAGTAATTTTCAGGATCAGCATATACTTCAGCATCACCGGTTAGGTAAGCCGCAATTTTGTTTGCTTCGTCAGCAACTTCATTTCTGCCGGTAGCACGTAGGTAACGCTCCATGCTTTCATCATAACCGAAAGTAGAAGTAGTTGCACCAATTTCGGCACCCATATTACAGATGGTACCTTTACCGGTACAACTCATTGAAGTGGCACCATCGCCAAAATATTCTACAATAGCACCGGTACCACCTTTTACAGTAAGGATACCTGCCACTTTAAGGATTACATCTTTGGCTGCAGTCCAGCCATTTAATTTACCGGTTAGTTTTACACCGATTAACTTAGGGAATTTAAGCTCCCAGGGCAAACCTGCCATTACATCACAGGCATCAGCACCACCAACACCAATCGCAACCATGCCTAAACCACCTGCATTTACTGTGTGCGAATCGGTACCGATCATCATTCCACCCGGGAAAGCATAGTTCTCTAAAACTACCTGGTGGATAATACCAGCCCCTGGTTTCCAGAAACCAATACCGTATTTATTGGATACAGAAGATAAGAAATCAAAAACTTCTGCACTTTCTGTTTTGGCATGAGGTAAATCTATGGCAGCGCCTTCTTTAGCCGTAATCAGGTGATCGCAGTGAACTGTTGAAGGAACTGCAACCTGTGGACGGCCCGCTTGCATAAACTGCAATAAAGCCATCTGCGCCGTAGCATCCTGCATCGCTACGCGGTCTGGTGCAAAGTCTACGTAATCAGAACCACGCTTAAACGCCTTTTTAGGATCTCCATCCCAAAGGTGTGCATACAATATTTTTTCAGATAATGTTAAAGGCCTGCCAACAACTTTACGTGCAGCCTCTACGCGGCTGCCAAAGTTTGCATACACCTTTTTAATCATGTCTATATCAAAAGCCATACTTTAATTTTTTTATAATTATTGTCAATAAGATACTTTCTAAAGTAAACAATTTTAAACAGATTTATTTTTGAGATTTGTCATAATATCTTATTTAAAACCATTCTATGCAACTCTTCTGTAAAAGAAAAGGCTACCAGATTCCTCAGGCAGCCTTCTCTAGGAATTAACAAATAATATACTTTTTTGTTTCTTATTGTTTTGTAGAAATAGGGGTAAACTTGGTTAAGTTAATGCCCTCTACTGCCATTTTATATTCTTCAATGCTCGGAATACGACCCAAGATAGCTGAAAGAACGACTACCGGGGTTGAAGCCAGTAAAGACTCTCCTTTTTTACCATCTTTATCTTCTACCACACGGCCCTGAAATAAACGGGTCGACGTAGCCATTACCGTATCGCCTTTAGCCGCTTTTTCCTGGTTACCCATGCACAAGTTACAGCCCGGGCGCTCTAAGTACATGATGTTCTCATATTCTGTACGTGCTGTGCTTTTAGGTAATGCATCGCTGAACTCAAATCCAGAATATCTTTGTAAATATTCCCAATCACCTTCTGCTTTTAATTCATCGATGATGTTGTAGGTAGGAGCTGCAACTACCAGTGGCGCTTTGAACGCTACTTTACCAGTCTGTGTCTCTATATTTTTTAACATTTGGGAAACGATTTTCAAATCGTCTTTATGCACCATGCATGAGCCAACGAAACCCAGATCTACTTTTTTATCGCCACCGTAATAAGTTAAGTCTCTGATGGTATCGTGTGTATAACGTTTAGAAACATCAGCGTTATTCACATCCGGATCGGCAATCATTGGTTCTTCAATTAGATCCAGATCGATTACAACTTCAGCATAATATTTAGCATTATTATCCGGCATTAAAGCTGGTTTGATACCGGTTTTAATTTCTTCAATACGTTTGTTTGCTTTATTAATCAAACCTTGTAGAACCTGGTTATGGTTATCCATACCTTTATCTATCATAATTTGAATACGGTTTTTAGCAATTTCCAATGATTGGATTAAAGTATCGTCTTGCGAAATACAGATAGAAGCTTTTGCTTTCATTTCAGCAGTCCAATCAGTAAAGGTAAAGGCCTGGTCGGCTAATAAAGTGCCTATATGTACCTCAATGATACGACCCTGGAATACATTTTCGCCATCAAACTGCTGTAACATTTGCAATTGCGTAGCATGAACCACATCACGGAAATCCATGTGTTGTTTCATTGCCCCTTTGAAGGTTACTTTTACTGACTCCGGAATTGGCATAGAAGCCTCACCTGTTGCCAATGCCAATGCTACTGTACCAGAATCGGCACCGAAAGCCACACCTTTAGACATACGGGTATGCGAATCGCCACCGATGATGATTGCCCACTCATCAATGGTAATATCATTTAATACTTTGTGAATAACGTCGGTCATCGAATGATATTCCCCTTTAGGGTCGCGGGCAGTAATTACCCCAAAATCATTCATGAACTTCATCAGTTTAGGGATATTTGCCTGTGCTTTTTTATCCCAAACAGATGCTGTATGGCAACCTGACTGGTAAGCGCCATCTACAATAGGAGAAATCACTGTAGCAGCCATTGCCTCTAATTCCTGAGCCGTCATTAAGCCGGTAGTATCTTGCGAACCCACAATGTTTACTTCTACACGAACATCAGAACCAGCATGTAACACTTTACCTTGTGTTAAACCTACTGCATTTCTGTTAAATATTTTCTCTACAGCAGTTAAACCTTGCCCTTCTACAGATACCTCTTTAGCCGGAGCAAATACTACCGGAGCTTCGATGCCTAAAGTTTTAGCTGCAAAAGTTTGGATTTTTTTACCGAAAACAATGGCATAAGAACCGCCTGCTTTGATAAATTCCATTTTTTGAGGAGTCAATGCTTTCGAAATATCAATTAGCTCCTGGTCTCCATTATATAATTTTTTAGTTCTGGTATTGATGGTAAGTACCGTACCCGTTTCTATGGAGTAAACTTGCTCTAAAATTGGCTCGTCATTTTCGTTACGGATAACATTTCCGTTCTCATCGGTTTTCTTTACCCAGTTTTTAAGGTCGATACCAATACCACCAGTTACATCAACTGTGGTTAAAAAAATTGGAGAAATACCATTGGTACCACCTACAATTGGCGCTATGTTTACAAATGGGATATAAGGGCTGGATCTTTTGCCTGTCCAAAGTGCCACATTATTTACGCCCGACATACGAGAGGAACCTACACCCATGGTGCCTTTTTCAGCTACCAGCATTACACTTTTATCTGGGTGTTGCGCCTGCAATGCTTTAATTTCTTCCTGAGCCTCTGGCGTAATCATGCATTTACCGTGTAATTCACGATCAGAACGGGAGTGTGCCTGGTTACCCGGAGATAATAAATCTGTAGAAATATCGCCAATCCCGGCAATAAAGGTTACCACTTTAATCTCTTCTGCTACTTCAGGAAGTTTGGTGAAAAATTCTGCCTTGGCATAACTTTCTAATATTTCTTTAGCAATGGCATTGCCATTGTTGTAAGCTTCTTTTAAACGATCTGTATCGGCATCGTACAAGTAAACCTGTGTTTTAAGAACATCTGCAGCTTTATGGGCTTTATCACCATTGTCGGCCAAAGCAATGTCTAACAGCACTTTGATAGAAGAGCCACCCTTCATGTGTGATAACAATTCGAAGGCAAAATCAGGTGTGATTTCTGCAACGATAGTTCCGCCTAAAATAATTTCTTTTAAAAACTCTGCTTTTACACCAGCTGCTGCGGTAGTGCCCGGCAAGGTGTTGTAGATGAAAAAATTAACAGCATCTGCCCTGTTAAAATTATTTACATTTTTGATTTGATCGATGATTTCACTTAATAATTCAGCGCCATCAATAGGTTTGGGATGAAGACCTTGAGCTTTTCTGTCTTCAATCTCCTGGATATAATCGTTATAAATACTCATCTTAGATATCTATTCTTTTTGCTATAGGCTTGCGCAACAAAATACACAATCGCTTTTCATCAAAAGAATACTGCTTTTATATATTAATTTGTGGTTTTTTGACCAAAAAACTCAATTTTTTGACTGAAGCCAAAAATAGCAAAAAACAACTTTTAAATGTAATTTGCACAGGCGATTAAGTAATTTGGAATTGTTCTAAACAACCGCTAAAGGTGTAAATGATAGGCCTTAAAAGCATATAAAATATGAAAACAGAATGTGGATTGATGATTTTAATCGCCTGATATTTCCGATTAAAGTAAAGGTTTATCACGGAGCGCTGAATCATTAATCTAAACAGGTATTGTTATCAATGTTATAATAAAAACCTAAACTTTTTGTTTTTATATTCCCTGCAGTATCAATGCTTACCCGATATGGTTCTGTTTTTACCGGGCATTTGTGAAACTTTGCAAGATAAAACTCAAATCCTTTTTTGGTTTTTCTGTAAGATCCACCAATACCCCAGGTGTACTCAGCCTTTAAGTTATCGAGTTCGGCAAGTAATAAAGCTTCTTCCAAGCCATCAATTTTTCCAATAAATCTGATCAACTCTGCTCTGTTTGTAACCAATTTCACCCGGTCGTTTTCAATGTAAGCAATATAAAAATAACCTTTCCACATTTTGAATAAAAAACCTGATTTTGGCTGATCAAACCTATTGTTCATTAAATAGGAAAGATTTCCATGTCCTGTTATAATCTCAGTTTCTGGATGAATTTTGCCACTAAAATCCTGCCGGATGCAGGCCCAGTATTGATAATCTTTATTCGGTCGTATCCCCTTGATCAGGTTCTCTGTTGAATTTAAACCGGGAGGTATTATCTCAAAACCTTGTTCAATACGAGTATTGCAGGCTATCAGAACCAGGGAAAAAATCAGTAGATAATATTTTATCTTCAGGAGGCCGTTTAGCATATCAGTTTTCATCTGATGATGAAAAAGAACTGATTATTCCATAAACGTTCATTAACGGACATATTTGTGCGATTTTGAACAGTTGTTTATTTAATAGTATATTAATGTATTGATATATAGCTTGTTGAAATGTGTTTAGAGCCTTGGCATAAGATTAGCTTAACGCTAAAGCGTTGAAAAAGTAAAACCTTTTTCAGAAAAATAAGCCAATACTTTGGGAAGTGCGTAAGATAAACGGTCGAATGCTTTTAAACTATCGTGGAATACAATTATAGAACCATTTTCGGTATGTTTAATCACATTTTGATAACATTTTTCGGGTGAGAGTTTAGTGTCGAAATCGCCGCTAAGCACATCCCACATTACGATTTTGAGATTTGAGATTTGAGATTTGAGATGTAAGTCAGTTTGTGAATTTTGGGATATTGACTCCGGACTCCGGACTTCGGACTTCAGACTCAGGATCTGGCTCTTCTTAATCCTCCCATAAGGTGGGCGGAAAAGATCGGTTTGGGTAAGTTGCTGGCATTTTAGCGTGTTTTCGAGATAGGTTTTATCATCGGTTTTCCAGCCTTTTAAATGGTTGAAAGTATGGTTTCCAATGGCATGTCCGTCGGTTTTTACGCGTTCAAAAACTTCGGGGTGTTTAATGATATTATCGCCGATGCAAAAAAATGTAGCTTTAGCATTGAAGACTTTTAAAGTTTTTAATACAAAGTCTGTAACATTGGGTATGGGTCCATCGTCAAAGGTCAGATAAATAACTTTTTCGGTGCGGGATTTATTCCATAACAGTGATGGATAATACCATTTTAGCAGAAGCGGTGATTTGATCAGGTACATTTAAGTTCAAAGTTAGTAAATGCCTGAACAGATTGAAATTATTAAAGTTGTTTATATAGATTTGAAACAAATTATGAAGATGTTTACCAAGAATAAGTTAATTACCGGATCTGCGTTATTAGTGACATTAAGTTTTAGTCAGCAAATTAAGGCTCAAGAAGTGATCAGCATTCAACAAGCAGTCGAAAACACATTAAAAAACAATCTAAACATCAAACAGGCTGCATTTAATGCCGCGCTTAGCGAAGAAAATGTGCGCCAGTCTAAAAATGCTTTATTGCCTACTGTAAATGGTTCGGTTAACCAATCTATGCAATGGGGAAGGAGCCAGGTAACATCAGGGTTGTTTCTAAATACACAAAATTATACCTTAAACCCTAATGTATCTGCGAATGTGCAGGTATTTGGAGGTGGTGCTCAACTGAATCAGATCAGACAGAATAAGTTATTGTTAGCTGTAGATCAAACCAATGTAGAAAAGGTAAAAAATGATCTTATTCTGCAGGTCGTAACCGCTTACCTGCAGGTTTTAAATAGCCAGGATCAGGTCAAAGCTACACAACAACAATTAGACGTTGCTAATTCTACTTTAAAAAGAGAACAAGCGCTTTTGGATGTTGGTAATAAAACTTTAGCCGATATTTCCCAGGCAAAATCGCAGGCTGCAACCGCTGAGCTTAATCTAACCAATGCGCAGAATCAGTTGACAATATCCTATTTAACTTTAGGACAATTAATGGAAATTCAGCCACCAATGACATTTAAGGTGCAGCCACCATTGGTTAACGAATTGAATAACATTCAGAACAATTATGTGCCAAGTGATATTTACAGCCAGGCTTTAAATACCTTCCCCGATATCAAATTGGCAAGTTTAAATACAAAAGCAGCAGAAAAAGCAATTGATGTTGCCAAAGGGAGTTATTATCCTAAAGTTACATTTGGAGGAGGCTTAGGATCGTTCTATCAATATCAGTTTGCTTTCCCTGGAAACAATCCATTTTTTAGTCAACTGTCTGACAACTTCGGGAAATCAATTAATATGGGTATTTCAATTCCTATTTTTAATGGTTTTACCACCAGGTCGACCGTAAGAAAGGCTAAAATAGTATTCGAGCAGCGAAAAACAGATGAGCAAATCTCTAAAAACAACCTGATCAAAGTAATCAATCAGGCTGTTGCCGATTTAAACGCCGCACAAAGCAGGTATTCTTCTACCCAAAATGCTTTTCAGGCTCAAAAGGATGCTTTTTATGTTATCGAACAACGTTATGCTGTTGGTTTAGTAAACTCTTTAGATTACAGTACGGCACAAACCAATAAAAATAAAGCCGAAATAGATTTTATCTTAGCAAAATACGACTTACTGTTCCGTGCCAAGGTAATTGATTACTATTTAGGCAAACAGATTGTTTTTTAAGAAAAAGACTAAAGCTGGAAGCAAATTGAATTTAACATCAAAACCTTTCAACCTTACAACGTTTTTTTAACCTTAAAACATTACAACTTAAAATAAACGAAATACAATACAAATTATGAAACTGAAGCATATTATTATTACCGTAGTTACTATCGTAGTTCTTCTGGTTGTGCTCAAACTGACCGGAGTGATAGGTGGAAATAAAACCGAAAAAGTAACTACAGAAAAAGCATCAGATAAAACTGTTGTGGAAACAGTTACGGCAAGTGGAAAAATCCAGCCAGAAACTGAGGTTAAGTTAAGTTCTGAGGTATCTGGAGAGGTGGTAGAGTTAAAAGTAAAAGAGGGTGATATTGTTAAAGCAGGCCAGTTGCTTTGTAAAGTACGTCCGGATGTGTTACAATCGGGTTACGAAAGAACCGTGGCAAGTTTTAATGCACAAAAAGCCAGCGTAGCTGCAGCGCAACAGCAGCTTGCCCAAAACCAGGCTAATTTTGTGAATGCAGAAGCTACCTACAAACGTAATGTTGAACTTTTTAATAAAAAAGTAATTTCAGCTTCAGAGTTCGATGCAGCAAAAGCGGCATTTTTAACTGCTAAAGCAAATTTAGCCAGCGCAAAAGAAAATGTAACCGGCGCCAAATTTACTTTAGAGCAAACTGGTGCAAATGTTAAAGAAGCGGGTGCTAACTTAGCTAAAACCACTATCTACGCGCCGGTTGATGGTGTCGTTTCTAAATTATCAATTGAGCTTGGCGACCGTATTTTGGGAACTTCGCAAATGGCAGGTACGGAGATTATGCGTATTTCTAATCTTTCATCTATGGAAGTTAATGTTGATGTAAACGAGAACGACATTACCCGTGTTAAAGTTGGCGATAAGGCTTCTATCGAAGTAGATGCATTTTCTGATAAAAAATTCAGAGGTGTGGTTACCGAAATTGCAAGTTCATCAACTGCAGTTGGAACTACCACATCTACTTCTGTTGATCAGGTGACGAACTTTTCTGTAAAAATCAGGATTACCGAAGAAATGGAAGGCAAACAACAATCTATTTTCCGTCCGGGTATGTCGGCAACGGTTGATATTGAAAGCGAATCGTTAACCGGATTGGCTATTCCAATCCAGGCAGTGTTTACTGATAATGCAAAGTCGGGCGGTAGCAACAATAACCAGGGCAACCAGGAAAATACCGATAAACAGAAATCGAAACTTACCGACAAAAAGGTGAAGCAGTATGTTTACACTTACGATGCTAAAAGCAAAAAAGTTAAAAAAACAGAGGTGACTACAGGTATCCAGAACGATCAGTTTATCATTGTAAAATCGGGTGTTAAAGCCGGCGATGAAGTGGTAACTGGTCCTTATTCTGCCATTCAGAACAAATTGAAAGATGGTATGGTGGTAGAAAAAACAGCTAAAGACCAATTGTTTAGCAAAGACGGTAAGAAGTAGTTTATAAATAATAGCAAGAAATAGTAACTTGCGTTGTTTAAGGTGTATTCCTCAGGTTTAGGGTGTAAGGTTTAAGGTAGGGCAAGTTGCCTAAAACCTTAAGTCTTACACCTTTTGCCATATACCTTTTGAAAAAGAGTTTTACACCTTTTACCTTAAACCTTTTTTATAATCATGGTACCTAAAATAGCAATGATAGGGGGCGGGAGCTGGGCTACTGCCATCGTAAAAATGCTTGCAGATAATTTGTCTGAGAAAGAGATTTTTTGGTGGATGCGTAATGAAACAGCCATTGAGCACATTAAAAAATTTAAACACAATCCTCATTACCTCAGTTCTGTTGAGCTAAAGCTCGGTCAGGACAATATCTCGTCTGATATCAGTTCGATTATAAAATCAGCTGATTTTGTTATTTTAAACGTTCCTGCAGCTTTTTTAAAGGAAACACTGTCTGCCATAACCCCTGAAGATTTAAAAGGCAAGAAAATAGTATCTGCCATTAAGGGAATTGTACCTGAAGATAACCTGATTATCGGCGAATTTTTGCACGAAAAATACAACATCCCATACCACGATATTCTCGTTGTAAGCGGCCCCTGCCATGCGGAAGAAGTAGCCTTTGAGAAACTATCTTACCTGACCATTGCCTGCACCGATGTAGATAAGGCAGCTGCATTTGCCTCGATTTTAAATACACGTTACATTAAAACCAATGTTTCTGATGATATTTTCGGTACTGAATACGCTGCAGTTTTAAAAAATATTTATGCCGTAGCCAGTGGCATTTGCCATGGCATAGGTTATGGCGATAACTTTCAGGCCGTGCTGATCAGCAACGCCATACGGGAAATCAAACGCTTTGTAGATTTGGTTCATCCCATTGATCGCGACATTAAAGAATCAGCCTATCTGGGCGATTTGCTCGTAACTGCATATTCACAGTTCAGCCGCAACCGTACTTTTGGTAATATGATAGGCAAGGGTTATACCGTGAAATCGGCACAGTTAGAAATGAATATGGTAGCCGAAGGTTATTATGCCGCAAAATGCATGCACATCAAAAACCAGGAGTATAATGTAGACATGCCCATCTGTAAGGCTGTTCACAGCATCATTTACGAGAAACGATCGCCACAGATAGAAATGAAGCTACTGGCAGAAAAATTAAACTAAAATCAGCGTAGGTTAATAATTATAGTGATTTGATTCAATAATTGTTTTTGTAAAGCAGGTTTTGTACCGGTCGGTTAGGGCAGTCCTTCTTTCCACTATTATCTTTTTGTGAGCGTTAGAGGAAATGTTTTTGATTGTGCACCAAAAAGGATAACCGCTGCAATAAGGTTTATTTAACGGAGGGCAGGTGTAAGGAACAATTAACGCTTTGCCTATCATAGATGTTTGTATTTTGTTCTTGGCAGGAACAACGTTTCTAGCCCCGGGCGCAGCGGCATCCCTGAAGCGCAGCGGAGGGATACAGCGTAGCACGGGAACAAACTTTAATCATTATTACTGTCTTTGCGCTCCAAAAACAAATCTTTATTTTTTAAACCTGAGTTCGATTAATAATGTGCTTTAATTTGGGTTATTTGGCGCCTTGTATGAACGGTCGTCACCCTGAACTTGTTTCAGGGTCTTTATAGCAAGGCTGTTTAACAGGAAAGATGCTGAAATAAATCCGATAGCTATTGGATCAGCATGACGAAACGGCTAGCCAATTCGTCCTAATAAAGTACATTAATTTTTAAACATTAATCGAACTCAGGTTGAAAAGCAGGCTCATTGCTTTTCGGTTAGGGCAGTCCTTCTTTCCGCTATTATCTTTTTGTGAGCATTAGAGGAAATGTTTTTGATTGTGCTTCAAAAAGGATAACCGCTGCAATAAGGTTTATTTAACAGAGGGTAGTGTAAAGAACAACCAAACTGATTACCCTGCACGCTAAAAAAGCATCCTGAAAATTACGTTTCTCAATCTCAAAAAAAATCCTCTAATAACATTTATTAATAAATACTTTGCTATCAAACAAAAGAGGTGGCGAACTGTTATCATTATCAGTTAAATAAAAATATAGCTGTCATGAAAAAGAAATTAGTAATGGGTTTATTAACAATGGCCTTAATTGGCGGTGTAACCCTTAGCGTAAGCGCACAAGAAAAGAAAAAAACTGAGGTAGGTAAAGCATTAGATCATACCGGAAAAGCAATTGGTAAAGGTGCTAAATCGGTAGGGAATAAAACTGCTGAGGTAGCGGTAAAAGGCAGTTCGAAAGTTGCTGATAAAACCTGGAAAGGCAAAATGGCACCAGATGGTTCTGATGTTTATATTAATGCCAAAAATGAAAAATACTATGTAAACTCAAAAGGAGCTAAAATCTGGTTAAAACCTAGTCAGATTAAAACCAGACCAGCATCAAAAAACTAATAAGTATAAAATGTACTGTATCATAAAATAAGTTATTGAGCTTGAATCGAGGAAGCATCTAAACGCTTTAAACAATATTATGGCAAGGTGATTCGACAGGTTCAGGATTACAAGTCTATATTTCTGATACAGCTTCTTTTTATTAAGAGGTTTGATTATAGCCTTAAAACAAAAAAATCCCCAAAAGACTAGCTTTTGGGATTTTTAATTAATTATGTTTTATTAAATAATTGTTCCGTATAAATCGAAATCTTCTGCTCTGTCAACCTTTACATTAACAAAACTTCCATTAGCAGCATAGCCTGTTGTTGCGTCGATTAACACTTCATTATCTACCTCAGGTGAATCAAATTCGGTTCTGCCTACAAAAAAATCACCTTCTTTTTTATCAATCAGCACTTTGAAGGTTTTGCCTACTTTTTCCTGGTTGATATCAAATGAAATGCCTTGTTGTATTTCCATGATATCGTCTACGCGTTGTTGTTTAACTTCATCCGGGATATCATCAACCAAAGTATGGGCATGTGTTTTTTCCTCGTGCGAGTAGGTAAAGCAGCCTAAACGATCGAATTTGGTTTCGGCAACCCATTCCTTCATTTCTTCGAAATCGCGCTCTGTTTCGCCAGGATAACCGCATATTAAAGTGGTACGCATGGCAATATTCGGCACTTTATCTCTAATTTGGTTAACCAGATCGATGGTTTTCTGTTTAGTTGTGCCACGACGCATCGATTTTAGCATGTTATCGGTAATGTGTTGTAGCGGCATATCCAGGTATTTGCAGATGTTGTCGCGCTCATTCATGGCGTCTAAAATTTCCATCGGGAAACCAGAAGGGTAGGCGTATTGTAAACGGATCCATTCGATTCCGGGAACATCCGACAGGCGACGCATCAACTCGTCTAATTTACGTACGCCGTAAAGATCCAAACCATAATAAGTAAGGTCCTGAGCAATTAGAATCAGTTCCTTGGTGCCGTTTTTGGCCAATATCTTAGCTTCGTTAACCAGTTCTTCCATTGGCTTGCTTATGTGCTTGCCACGCATTAAAGGAATGGCACAGAAAGAGCAAGGACGGTTGCAACCTTCGGCAATTTTAAAATAAGCAAAGTGTGATGGGGTAGTGAGCAAACGTTCGCCAATCAGCTCGTGTTTGTAGTTCGCACCTAGTTCGTGCAAAATATTTTGTAAATCGTTAGTACCAAAAAATGCATCCACATTGGTAATTTCCGATTCCAGTTCTGGTTTATAACGCTCAGAAAGGCAGCCTGTAACTACAACCTTACCAATTTTACCAGCTTCTTTAAGTTCGCTGAACTGAAGGATGGTATCAATTGATTCCTGTTTAGCATTGTCGATAAAACCGCAGGTATTGATTACAACGATATCATCTTTGCCCATTTTGTCTGATTCGTGCACAACGTTTAAATTGTTGCCACGCAACTGTCCCATCAGTACTTCCGAATCGTATATGTTTTTTGAACAACCTAATGTAATCACATTGATTTTAGGCTGTTTAACTGCACTTTTACTTCTAACTATTTTGGTATTCATCTTTCACTTAATCTTTCTATAAACACAACATTTTGTAATCTGTGTCTTGTTGGAGTAGTCGTCATCCTGAATTCATTTCAGGATCTCAAGGACAGATGCTGAAATAAATTCAGCATGACGATTGATAACGATTTTATTTATAAATTTAGCTTACTTAAACAAACTATTCACAAACTCTTTCTTGTCAAAAAGCTGTAAATCGCCTATTTTTTCTCCTACACCGATATATTTAACAGGAATTCTGAATTGATCAGAAATGCCAATTACTACACCACCTTTTGCCGTTCCATCTAATTTGGTGATGGCCAATGCATTCACATCAGTAGCTTCGGTAAACTGTTTGCATTGTTCAAAGGCGTTTTGTCCGGTCGAGGCATCCAATACCAATAAAATTTCGTGCGGTGCACCTGGTACTACCTTTTGCATTACCTGTTTAATTTTGCCCAGCTCATTCATCAAGCCGATTTTGTTGTGCAAACGGCCGGCGGTATCGATAATCACTACATCTTCGCCATTTGCAACGGCCGACTGTAAAGTATCAAAAGCAACTGAGGCAGGGTCAGAACCCATAGCCTGTGCCACCACCCTCACGCCAACGCGTTCGCCCCAAAGTTTAATCTGGTCAACGGCCGCAGCCCTAAAGGTATCGGCCGCACCAAGAACAACCTTAAGTCCTGATTCTTTAAGTTTATGCGACAGCTTCCCAATGGTAGTGGTTTTACCTACACCATTTACGCCAACCACCATAATTACATAAGGTTTATGGTCGCCATATTCGAACTGACGGAAATCGTTACTGTTATTTTCCGATAACAGCAGTTGGATCTCATCACGAAGAATAAAATTCAGTTCAGAGGTGTTAAGATATTTATCTTTGGCAACACGCTCTTCGATGCGCCTGATGATTTTTAAGGTGGTACTTACGCCTACATCAGAAGTTACCAAAACCTCCTCCAGATTATCAAGTACTTCATCATCAACAGAAGATTTTCCTGCTACGGCCTTGGTAATTTTGTTAAAGAAACCATCCTTAGTTTTCTCTAAACCTTTATCCAGTGCTTCCTGAGCTTCAGGTGCAGTTTCTTTCTTTTTGAAAAAATCGAATAAACCCATTAGTTATTTGTATGTTTTTTTAGGAAATCGGTAGGTGTTTGAAAGCTACAGCTGGATTAATTTTCCATTAAATCTTCAGTAAATTTATTGGGAAATTTCTGAAGACCCTTCTTGAGCAATACTTTGTTCCGTTTGAACCAAAATAATTACTTCAACTTCTTTGTTTTTTTATATCAAATCCGTCAGGAACAACAATAGTTCCGTTTTCGGAAACTTTTGCTTTAAACTCATACGCTTCCATGGTTATGCTTTTTTCAAAGATAATCAATTATTTCCTAAGGTAAATTTCACTAACAAAAAAAGCCCTTCCGGTTAAAACGGAACGGCCTATAATATTTTATTTTAAAAAATATTAACCTTATTTAGATGCGATAGCATCTTTTACGTGGTCGTTGTGTACGATAAGTTCTTTGAATGAGTAAGCACCAGTTTTTGGTGATTTTACCATTGTAATCACTTTCGAATATTCTTTACCTGTACCTGTTTTAAGGGTTGCAACTACTTTCTTTGCCATGTTCTTATAATTTTAATGATCGAATTAGAGAATGTTAGAATGAGAGAATTTTTTAACTCAATCATCCAATCAATCTATCATTCAATTATTTTATCTCTTTATGTACGGTTACTTTTCTCAATACTGGATTGAATTTTTTCAATTCTAATCTTTCAGTAGTGTTTTTACGGTTCTTGGTAGAAATATATCTAGACATACCTGGCATGCCACTTTCTTTATGTTCAGTACATTCTAAAATAACCTGAACTCTGTTACCTTTTTTTGCCATTTTAATATAAATTGAAAACTGTTAATCTCAACAGTTAATGTTTTTTACAAAAATCCTTTTTTTACGAAACGGTTAATTGCTTCGCTAATACCCACTTTATTGATGGTTTTGATCGCTGAAGTAGAAACTTTCAACGTAATCCAACGGTTTTCTTCAGGAATATAAAATTTCTGAAGTTGTAGGTTTGGGTAAAATTTGCGTTTGGTTTTAACGTTTGAGTGAGAAACGTTGTTACCTACCATTGCTTTTTTTCCTGTTAAATCACAAACTCTTGACATGACTTGTAAATATAGTTGTTAATATCGTCCGCTTAATTTTTTTAAGAGTGTGCAAATATCTGAAAAATAATTGTAAACGGCAATAGCATAGCTAATTATTTTTTACAATTAATATTTACAGGCGGCAAGTGCCTTTACAATGATTGTTATGCGGAATATTTAAATCTCCGCATTCTAAAAATAAATATTTTTTATCAAACGTTTGATATTCATTTTGATACGATAAGACTATTTTTCCTTGGTATTATTTATTTAAATTAGCTGCCACTAATCCAAAATATAAAAACTAGCAATGCAAATTACATCTTTTAAGCAATACGAAGAAGATTATAAGAAAAGCGTAGAAAACCCTGAGCAGTTTTGGGGCGAAGTGGCACAGGACTTTCAATGGCGCAAACCTTGGTTTAAGGTATTATCCTGGAACTTTAACGAACCAAATATCAAGTGGTTTGAAGGTGCTAAACTTAACATCACCGAAAATTGTTTAGACCGGCACTTAGCTACCAATGGAGATAAACCAGCCATTGTTTGGGAACCCAATAATCCGGAAGAAGAAAGTGTTACTTATACTTATAAAATGTTGCATGAGCGTGTTTGCCGTTTTGCCAATGTTTTAAAACGTAATGGTGCTAAAAAGGGCGACCGTATTTGTATTTACATGCCAATGGTGCCCGAACTGGCTATTGCTGTTTTGGCTTGCGCCAGGATTGGCGCTGTTCACTCCGTTATTTTTGGTGGATTCTCTGCTAAATCTATCGCCGACCGGATCAATGATTCGCAGTGTAAAGTGGTGATTACGGCCGATGGTTCTTACCGTGGAAACAAGCAGATTCCCTTAAAAGATGTAATAGATGATGCATTAATTGGTTGTCCAACTGTAGAGAAATGTATTGTATTAACCCATGTTCGCACACCTGTTTCTATGTTGAAAGGAAGAGATGTGTGGTGGGAAGATGAAGTTAAGCACGTAAATGATATTTGCGAAGCGGAAGAAATGGATGCAGAGGATATGCTCTTCATTCTGTATACTTCTGGCTCTACCGGTAAACCTAAAGGTGTGGTACATACCTGTGGTGGTTATATGGTTTATGCGGGTTATACCTTTTCAAATGTGTTTAATTACCAACCTGGAGAAGTTTATTTCTGTACGGCCGATATTGGCTGGATCACCGGTCACTCTTATATTGTTTACGGACCGCTTTCGCAGGGTGCAACCTCAGTGCTTTTCGAAGGGATTCCGACCTACCCAAGTCCATCGCGTTTTTGGGATATTGTAGAAAAACACAAAGTAAATACCTTATACACCGCACCTACCGCGATCCGCTCTTTAATGAGTTTTGGTGAAGATCCATTAAACGGCAAAGATCTAAGCACAATCCGCGTTTTAGGCTCGGTAGGAGAGCCCATTAATGAAGAGGCATGGCATTGGTTCGATGAAAAAATCGGGCACGGTAAAGCGCCTATTGTTGATACCTGGTGGCAAACGGAAACGGGAGGCATCATGATTTCTCCCATCGCTACGGTAACACCAACCAAACCTAGTTTTGCTACATTACCTTTACCAGGAATTCAGCCAATTTTAGTTGATGAAAATGGAAATGAAATCAAAGGAAATGGGGTGATGGGAAATCTTTGTATTAAATTCCCGTGGCCGGGCATGTTGCGTACTACTTACGGCGACCATGAACGTTGCAAACAGACTTATTTCTCTACTTACGAGAATTTATATTTTACTGGTGATGGCTGTTTGCGTGATGAAGATGGTTATTATCGGATTACCGGTCGTGTTGATGATGTATTAAATGTTTCGGGGCATCGGATTGGTACAGCTGAAGTGGAAAATGCCATTAACATGCATGCGGGTGTGGTAGAAAGCGCGGTTGTAGGTTATCCGCACGATGTGAAAGGGCAGGGGATTTATGCTTTTGTAATTTACCCTGAAATGCATAGTGAAGCAGAATTATCTAAAAAAGATATATTACAGACGGTTACCCGCGTAATTGGGGCGATTGCCAAGCCCGATAAAATATTGTTTGTTTCTGGTTTACCCAAAACACGTTCAGGCAAAATTATGCGTAGAATTTTGCGTAAAATTGCCGAAGGTGATACAGCTAATTTAGGTGATACCTCTACCTTGCTTGATCCGGGTGTGGTAGAAGAAATTATTGAAGCAGCGAAGAAGCTTTAGTAGCTTATCATATTTAACGGGAAAGCCTCCAGATGTCAATCGGGAGGCTTTCCCGTTTATAAGCAATTATGATTAGTAGCCTGGGTTTTGCTTTAAAGCTTTGTTCACATTTATTTCACGATCTGGAATTGGAAATACCAATTTAGGGTCATTATAAGCAAAACTGCCTATAGAACGTTTGGTACGTTTATAATCATGAAGCCTGAAACCTTCATAATCCAATTCTTTTTCGCGTTCGTTTAAGATAATGTCGAGAGTTGGCACTACGTCTCCCAGTCCGGCTCTTGTTCTCAAAGTGTTAATATCATCAGCTGGAGTAGCTCCAATGTTAGTACCTAATCTGAAATTACATTCTGCACGGATCAGGTACTGTTCTGTAACCCTGCAAACAGGTATATTATCATAAAAGCTATACCATTTTTTAGTAAAAAGACCTGTCCTGGCACCAGTACCTTCATAAATCATTTCGGTCTGTCTTTTATCACCCGTTTCAAAAGAGTTGTAAAATGTGCTATTTACCAGCGCATCAGCTCTTCCTACATCCCCACCCGTACTGTTCTGGTAACTGGCATAAAAAGTAGCTAATCCATCGTTTGATGTTCCGGCATTACTTTGTTCGTTCTGTTTGATTTCGAAAATACCCTCACTTGAATTTTTGGTTCTGAACGGTGCTTCAAGAGAATTGGTAATTAAGTGATATGGACTGTTGGTAATAATATCATCGGCCACATCCCTTGCTAAAGCATACTTGCCTTCCTGTAGGTAAACCCTGGACAGAAAAGCTTTGGCTGCATATTGATCATCAACTGAGGCCAATTTCGTTATGGCCGATTTTAAATCGTTTTCTACTGCAATATAAACCTCGGCAACCGTATTTCTTGCAACTGAATTGGTTACATTATCAATGGTTTTTACCGCTTTTGTGATGATAGGAACGCCTAAGTTTGTATTAGCGCCGGATGCATCATAAGGCAAACCGTAAAGCCTCACCAGCTCAAAATGCATAATACCCCTTATAAATAATGCTTTACCTTCTATGATGTTTTTGGTATCGGCATCGCTTACCACATTTAAGGCAGAAAGTACAATATTTGCGGTATTAATTGCACTGTAAGCGGTTATCCAGGTTCTCCTCACATCAGCGTTATCTGCTACAATAGCCTTGCTCGAAATGTTGCGGTAGGTAGTAAAAGTGCCACGCCAGGTTAAGTAGTTATCGCTGGCATAAAGATCTGGTATAAATACCAGGTTATTCCCGTATAGATCGCCGGTAGCCATAAAGGTATAGGCACCCGTTAATGCATTTTGAACATCTGCAGTTGTATTGAGTGCCACATTGGCATCAATATTTTGTTTAGGATCTATTTCTAATTGCTTTTTACAGCTGGATATGCTTAAAACAATAAGAAATGCAGCTAATATATTTTTATAATTTTTCATATTCTAATGTTTTTATAAGCCAATGTTTAAACCGAAAGTAATGGTTCTTGCTTGTGGAGGAGTGTAAAAATCGTGACCCAGTTGAATGTTATCAGACTGGAGGTTGCCGCCACTAGGGGTATTTACTTCAGGATCGTAGCCTTTATAACCCGTTATGGTAAATAAATTAAGGGCTGAAGCAAATATTTTTACATTTTGCAATTTATATTTATTGGCAAACGCTTTAGGTACATTATAGCTGAAAACCACACTTTTTATCCTAAGGTAAGAACCATCCTGTATCCATCTGGATGACGGGCTTGTTCCGTTTCCTTCACCAAATCTTGGCTGTGGGATAGTCGTAATGGTGTTTGTTGGTGTCCAATAGTTTAACTGATCAATAGTCTGGTTATCAAAGTAGTCGCCATTAGCAGATTGGAAAACGCCTGCCATGTTATAAATATCATTACCAGAAACAAACTGCGCCTGAACATCCAGGTCAAAGTTTTTGAAAGAGAAATGATTGCCAAAGCCACCAAAGAATTTAGGATTGGGATCGCCCAGCTTTTGGTTTTGCGCAAGGGCATAATCATTGGTCGTTGCTGTTCTTGATGCATCAACAAAATAAAGGGCATCACCATTGGCCGGATCTACACCTGCATAAGCTTTGCCGTAAAAGTACCCTAATGGTTCTCCAACAGCCACACGGCCTAGAAATCTTCCGCCAGGATAAATCGGTTGGTCATCCACCAAGCGTAAAACTTTGTTCCTGTTAAGTGAGATGTTGAAAGAGGTAGACCATTTAAATTCGCCGACAAAATTTCTGGTATTTAAGGAAAATTCAAATCCCTTGTTTTGCATATCGCCAATGTTCTGTGTAATAGACGAAAAACCATTTGTAGCAGCAATTGGTGCATTTAATAATAAATCGGTTGTTTTCTTTTTATAGTATTCAACAGTACCAGAAATGCGGTCGGAGAATAGACCAAAATCTAAACCAATGTTGTAATTTGTGGTATTTTCCCAGCTTAAATTCGGATCGCCTAACTGGCTCGGACGTGTACCGCCTACACCTGCATAATTAACGCCACGGTATAGATTCCTTGAGGCAAAATCGCCAATTTCTGCATTACCCGTTAAACCATAACTGCCTCTAAGTTTTAACAGGCTTACCCAGCTGCTCGATTTTAGAAACTCTTCCTGGTTGACAATCCAGCCTGCAGAAACTGCCGGGAAAGTTCCATACCTGTTATTCACACCAAACCTTGATGAACCATCCGTTCTTATTGATGCACTTAACAGGTACTTATCTTCATACTTATAATTTACCCTCGCCAAATATGAAACAAAAGTGTGTCTGGTTTCTGAAGATTCACCTGCAGAAATTACTGCTGCACTTGCAATCTTAGTAAAACTGTCTGATGGTAGTGTAGTTCCCGTTACAGATGAGTATCTGAATTTCGTATCCTGAAAGGCAAAACCAGCCAATACGTTCAGGTTATGTTTTTCATTAAATGTTTTGGTATAATTAAGGGTATTATTGGTATTAAAGTTTATGGATTTGGCCATATAATCAGAAGAATAACCTCCTGTACTACCTCCATCCTGTGTTTTTGATCCTAAAAACTGCTCTTCTTCCAAATTGTTAAAATCAAAGCCGTACTCACTTCTAAAAACTAAATCGGGTGTGATTTTTAGGCTTGCATAAGCATTGGCAAAAGTTCTGTACGTAGTTGATAGATTTTTGCCATTTTCATAATCGATTAAGCTGTTATAATAAACAGTAGAACCATTCAATTCACCTGATGCATCACGTACAGGCTGAATTGGTGGCAAGGCATTTAATTGTAATGGATTAGAGAAGGCATTATCAGTAGGAATACGGTAATTATCTACTTTAGAGATGTTAACTGACCCTCCAACATCTAAAATTTTCGAAACAGTATGGTCTAAACTTAAGCGGCCACCAGTACGTACATAGCGGTTGCTCACTATAATTCCATCGTTATTGTTGTAGTTTCCGGAAAGCATAAACCTGGTTTTTGCATCACCACCATTAATATTTAAGTTGTACTGTTGTGTATGTCCTTTTCTAAAAGCTTCGTTTACCCAACTGGTATTGTTGTTGCTCGTCCAGTCATCTGTGCCCGTATAATCTTTCCACATTTCGGCGGCATTGGCATAGTCTCCGTCATCATAGTTGTTATATTTAAAAGATGCGTCTAATAATTGACGGTATTGATCGGCATTTAAAAATTCGCCCTTTTTGGTTGGATCGCTGAAGCCGGCATAATATCCAAAATCAATATTGGTTCTTCCTTGTTTGCCTTTTTTGGTTGTAATCAGCACAACCCCATTCGATCCCCTGGCGCCATATATGGCTGCAGATGCTGCGTCTTTTAAAACTTCCATCGATTCTATATCATCAGGGCTAATGGCCGCAAGCGGGTTATCCGCTTCAGTATAGGTTCCCAATGCTTCACTCACAATTGGCACGCCATCAATAACAAATAAAGGCTGGTTACTTGCCGAAATAGAAGAAATACCCCTTACCCGGATTTGAAGCGCCTGGCCCAGTTTACCACTACCAGAGTTGATAAATACACCAGGTGCTTTGCCTTGTAAAGCACTTTCGATAGTTGTCAGGGGTTTGTCTTTCAAATCGGCTGCTGTAACTCTTGCTATTGATCCCGTCACATCCCGTTTATTCTGCGTGCCATATCCCACCACAACTACGTCTGATAGCGTATTGTTTTCCTCATCGAGGTTTACATTAACGGTCTGCCCGGTAATGGGCACCTCTTTGGTTTTGTAACCGATAAAGCTAAAAACAAGTGTTTTAGCATTGTCTGCTACAGTTAATTTAAAGGCTCCCGAGGCATCACTTTGCGTGCCGTTAGCGGGTGAGCCTTTTACAAATACGCTAACGCCTGGAATTGGTCCGGAGGCTGACGTAACTTTCCCGGTAATTACTTTGCCTTGTGCGAAAGCAAACGAAATTGCACCGAGAGACAAAATCATACTTAAGAGTAGTTTTTTCATCAAATTATTAGTTTAGTTAGTAATGTTTGATAGTTGACAGAAATGATACCCTTAATATAATTAAAAAATCATATAAAACCTGAGGGAATAAGGTAAAATAACTCAGTTACTGAAGTAAAGAGGTGAAAAACTAAACAAAAAGTGCATAAGATTGTTATTTAATTTATAAAACACATTATTCACAACAAAAAAATACGAGCATGGATAAGTTAGAATTAAAAGGAAAGTGGAATGAAATAAAAGGAAAGGTTAAACAAGCTTATGCTGATTTAACAGACGATGATTTAAAGCACGAGGAAGGTCAGGATGATGAATTGCTGGGGAAATTGCAACAAAAAACTGGCAAAGGAAGAGATGAACTCGTGAAATGGATTAACTCATTATAGTCACAATTCTATAAGACAAACAGGCGGTCAATTTGGTCGCCTGTTTTGCTTTAAAAATATTTTTTATGCCCGATATCGCAAGAAGATTTCCCGAAAACCCAATTTTATGTCCAAAAGATCTAAGTGCCAGTAGGGCAGGACTGGAAATCGTTTGTCTTTTAAATCCGGGGGTTTTTACATTCGGTGGTAAAACATGGCTGCTTATACGGGTTGCCGAAAGACCTGAGCAAACCAGAGGTATTATTTCTTTCCCTGTATTGAAAGATAATGGAATTGAAATTATAGCCATAGCAGAAAATCATCCCGATTTGGATACTGGCGATCCGAGGGTGATCAATTATAAAGGTGCTGATTATTTGACCACTTTGTCTCATTTAAGATTGGTTTGCAGTGATGATGGTATAAAATTTTATCAGCCAGCTGGTTATCCTTTATTACAGGGTGAGGGAGAAGATGAAACATTTGGCATTGAAGATTGCCGTGTATCCTTAATCGATAAAACTTACTATTTAACCTTTACTTCAGTATCTGCCCATGGGGTTGGGGTTGGATTAAGAACAACAAAAGATTGGAAGATCTTTGAGAAACACGGAATGATTATCCCACCCCATAATAAAGACTGCGCCATATTTGAAGAATGCATTAACGGTAAATTTTATGCTTTGCACCGTCCTAGTAGTGTGGCGCTGGGTGGTAATTATATCTGGCTGGCCGAATCTCCCGATGGAATCCATTGGGGCAAACACAAGTGTATTGTTAAAACGAGACCTAACTACTGGGATAGTGCCCGTGTGGGCGCCGGTGCAGCACCCATAAAAACCGCAGCAGGTTGGCTCGAAATCTATCACGGTGCAAACGGAAAACATCAATATTGTTTAGGCGCCTTTCTCATGGATTTAAATGATCCATCGAAAGTACTGACCAGAACCGAAGAACCGATTATGGTGCCAACAGCAGATTACGAACTGCATGGTTTCTTTGGTGAAGTGGTATTTACAAACGGCCACATTGTTAACGGAGATGAATTAACGATTTACTATGGCGCCGCTGATGAATTTGTTTGCGGGGCTAAATTTTCGGTGAAGGCGATTTTAAGTACATTGATGTATTTTTAACTGTTGACCGTTAAATGTGAAAACACAATTTGCTTTTTTCTGCGCTACACAACTAATGAACTAATCAATCGATGATAAATAGCGTTAACGAGCGTGAAATATATCTCAAGTGATAACAGAAAACGTCTTTTTGTGCTTCTGAAGTGATAAAATGACTAAGGTTGGGAGATGCTTTTATGCGCTCTACAGCTCTAAATAGTAACAGAAATTTCGTTTTTAAACCGGATTGAAGGGGAGATCCTTTTTTGCTGCGGGGGCGTTTAGGTATGGGCAAAAAAGATCGGACCGGAAAGCCGGAAGAAATGCCAATAAAAGCTACGGACTCTGCTTTCCCTTTATTAGGAGTAAATACTCATCGCTCAGCGTATGACGAAACATCTGCTGGTATTTGGCATTCAATTTATTTGAACGATTACCCGCCTAGAAACTAACTATTTACCTAAAAAAAAGCGATTCCCGGAAACGGGAATCGCTTGCAATTTTAGTTTTATGGCAAAGGGTTTACCTTAAACCCTCCGCCTTCAAACCCTTAACCTTGTTAGTATCCAAAAATCTGCTCCAGGCTTAATTTAGTTACCGGGCCAAATTTTGCTAAATCAGTCATGTTGATTTTTTTCTCTGAAGCAACAATACAATAGCTGTATGGCTTGCCCGAAAGATTGTTCTGATGGAACGATTTTATATCAGCAAAAGTAAGTGGTTTCAGGTTTGCGTATTCATCAATTCTTGAATCGTGATCAAAACCTAATTTTTTATCGGCAAGGTAATTGTAAATGATACCGTCTTTAGTAACGCGGCTGGTTTCTAAACCATTTAATGAGTTGGACTTAGAAAGTGCGAATGATTTGTCGGACTCAGGCAAGGTGGTTAATAACTCATTCATACCGGCAACTGCCTCGTTCATTTTGTCGGCCTGTGTACCTACATAAGCAACAATTGTATTCTCTTTCTCTTTAGTATTTGGAGAAGAATATACGGCAAAGGTAGAATAAGCCAAGGCTTTAGATTCGCGGATGGTTTGGAATACAACCGAGCCCATGCCACCGCCAAAATAATTGTTAAATAAAGCAATTTTTGCAGCATTAGCCGGATCGTACAATCCACCATTGCGTACCCAACGGATTTCGGCCTGTACCATATCATAATCGGCAAAGTATACTTTGTTCGAATCGGTTTTGGTATATACAAATTTCTTAACCGGCGCAGCATCAGTAAATTCTTTTGCCAGTGGATGTGCCTTTACAATATCAGCAGAAAATGCAGCCAATGTTTTAGGTCCGTAATAAGTAATGGTGTGTTTGTAATTGGTAAGGTTATGTAAAATGTAGATCAAATCTGCCGATTTCATGTTTTTGATCTCGTCATTGGTTAATCCGTAATTAAAAGGATTATCTGCACCATACTGTGCATAACTCATTAAACCACTCAGAATTGACGATTTATTTAATTTTGCATTATCTCTTGATTTTAACAACCGGCCTTTTAAATCTTCTAAAGCTTTTTCGTTTGGTTTGCAATGTGCTAAAACATCTTCAAGTAAAGCCACCGCCTTATCAAAATTCTCTTGTAAACCGGTGATGGAAACGGTAGTTACATCAGTACCTACATTGATGCTATAGCTACAGGCAATATTATAAAATGCTTTATTAATATCTTCTGCAGAATATTTATCAGTACTTAGGAAAGATAGGTATTGCGTAGCATAAGGCAGCAATTTGTAGTTATAAGAACCCATATCAAAACGGTAACCCATGCGGAAAATGCCATTTTCGGTATTTTGTATCGCAATTACATCGGCAATACCTGCTTTACCAAAATTAAGGTCTTTGGTATAATCTAAAAACTTAGGTGCGATAGGTTTTACAGGAGCATCAATAATGTTTTTGGTAAATGGCGAAACTTCATTAGCATTGGTTTTTACCGCTGTAATGATAGGTTTTTCTACTTTAGCAATGCCTTTGTCTTCGCCCTTATGTTTTAAGATAGCAGCATAGTTATTAATGAAAAACTTGTTGGCAAAATCTACAATTTCCTTTTTGGTTACTTTAGCCATTGCATCGGTTGATGCCAGGGTTTTATCCCATTCTGTGCCGCGGTTTTGGATAAAGGCATTCATGGCAAAATCTGCGCGAACGTCGTTATTGTCAAAACTTTGCAGTTCTGCCAATTTAATGTTGGCCACGGTTGCTTTAATCAGGCTTTCGTCGAACTCGCCTTTTTTAAGCAATTCTACCTGCTCTAATAATAATTTTTGGGCCTCTTCTAAACTTTGTCCGGCTTTCGGAGAACCAGATAAAATGAAGATTCCGTAATCTTTCATCGAGTTATAACCCGCACCTGCACGCAACATCTTTTGTTGTTGGTTAATGTTGATGTCCATTAAACCTGCTTTGCCATTAGATAAAATGCTCCCGATTAAATCTAAAAGTAAACTTTGGTGGGTATTTTGGGCAAAGCCCCTGTAAGCAATATATAAATTTTCGGCACTTGGACCGTAAATATCAACCGTTTGAACCTGGGTTAATGGCTTTTCTGGCGCAGGATTGTAAAGTGCAAATGGTTTAGGAACCATATAAGCAAAATCTTTGTCGATTTTTTTAATTAAATCATCATAATTAATATCACCACTCATAATTAAGGCCATATTGTTAGGCACATAATATTTGTTGTAATATTTTCTGATTTCGACTAATGATGGATTTTTTAAATGTTCAATTGTACCAATGGTGGTCTGCTGTCCGTAGTTATGTGTTGGAAACAATGCATACAGCATTTTCTCATACATTTTACGACCATCGTTATCCATGCCGATGTTTTTTTCTTCGTAAACAGCTTCTAATTCTGTATGGAAGATGCGGAAAACAGGAGCGCGGAAACGCTCAGCCTGCACAGCCAGGAATTTATCAATAGCATTTGATGGAAGGTCTTCTTCGTAAACGGTTTCTTCTACCGCGGTATGCGCATTGGTAGAGTTACTTCCGATTGATTTCATCATTTTATCGTATTCGTTTGCGATAGAATAATTAGAAGCTTCGCCCGATGTTTTGTCTATTTCTTTATAAATCTCCTTACGTTTAGCCGGATCGGTAGTTTTGATGTACGTTTCGTAAAGTGCTTCGATCTTGTCTAAAAGTGGTTTCTCTTTAGCATAATTTAGTGTTCCGAATTTATCTGTTCCTTTAAATAAAAGGTGTTCTAAATAATGCGCCAAACCGGTATTGGTACGAGGATCGGTATTACTGCCCGCTCTTACTGCCATTTTGTAAGTAATATTGGGCTCTTTGTTGTTTTGAGATAAAATTACAGTCAAACCGTTTTTTAACGTATAAAAACGTGTTTTGGTTGGATCGTTGGTCACGTACTTGTAGGTATAGCCACCAGAAGTTCCTGTTTTCCATTGGTAGGTTGTTTGCGCCTTCGCTAAAGAACCTGTAATTAGAAAACAAGCCAAAGTAAATAGTTTAAATTTCATTGAATTGTTTGGTTTATGATCATGAATGTGTACCGGTTGATTTAAGTGTGATCTCCAGTACAGTATTCATTTTTAATAAGTTATTTGTTCAAATATAGATGCTTTCTGGCAGTGAACGAAATAATTTTGACTTCTAAACTAAAAATCCAGGAATAAATGGTTTTAGTATATAAGCCATGGTTTATTGTGCCTTGAATTTATAATCTGTATTTTTACAGGCATGACAAAGCAGGGCACAAAACCAAATATTTTAGTGGTAAATGATGATGGGATTACCGCTACAGGTATAAAGAATTTAATGGAGGTAATGCAGGAGCTGGGCAACGTGGTGGTAGTGGCACCAGATAGACCTCAAAGTGGAATGGGCCATGCCATTACCATTGGCAAACCGATCCGTTTTGATAAGGTTGATCTTTATGCAGGCGTAGAAATGTATAAATGCAGCGGTACGCCGGTTGATTGCGTTAAAATAGCGGTAAATAAGATTTTTAAAGGTAAAAAACCTGATTTATGTGTATCAGGAATTAACCATGGACTAAATAATTCGATTAATGTGCTGTACTCGGGCACCATGTCTGCTGCAGTAGAAGGTGCGATAGAAAGAATTCCATCTATTGGTTTCTCTCTCGATGATTTTGCTGCCGATGCCGATTTCAGTTGTACTAAAAAATACATTAAAAATATCTGTGAGCAGGTTTTAGCGAATGGTTTACCCGAAGGCACGCTTTTAAATGTGAATTTCCCGAAAGGTGACAAGCTAAAAGGGGTTAAGATTTGCCGCCAGGCCAATGCCAAGTGGATGGAAGAATTTGATGAGCGGACAGATCCTTACAAACGCCCATATTATTGGCTTACGGGTGTTTTTGAAAATTTCGATAAAGGAGAAGACACAGACGTTTGGGCATTGGAGCACAACTATGTTTCTATTGTTCCTGTTCAGTTTGATTTAACGGCGCATCATGCTATACAAGCCCTTAACAGCTGGGATTTCATAGGTAATAGCGATTCAAAAGCTGCGGGTACCAAAGTTTCAGCGCCCGATGGCATTAATTTAGGTTAAGCGCTTGCCATTATGATTGATCAGTTAAAAAGATTAAATAATTCGGTGTGGATAGGTTTGGGCATTGGTTTGCTTGTACCATCAATATTTTGTTCAATTGCCTGGTACATTATTCACCATGTGGCTTCCCTTGCTAAAGCTGATCTGTTATATATTGGTGGCATTGCCATAAATGCTTATACCATGCAATACTTTTTTAAATACAACAAAGAAAATATTGGTAGAGGTATTTTAGCGGCAACGTTTTTGTGTGCTTTTATATTCTTTGCATATAAAGTTTTTTAAGGGTGGAAAATGGAATGTGTAATGCTGATGATGGGGATTTTACCTTACATCTTCCATTGTCCATCTTACATCATACATAACAAATTATGAAATACTACCTCGTAGCCGGAGAAGCCTCAGGCGATTTACATGGCGCCAACTTAATGAAAGCCTTAAAAGCCGAAGATGGCGGAGCGGTATTCAGGTATTTCGGGGGGGATAAAATGCAGGCCGAAGGTGGCGAGTTGGTTAAACACTATGCTGATATGGCATTTATGGGTTTTACCGAGGTAATTTTAAACTTACGCACCATCTTCAGAAACCTCAAAGCATGTAAAGAAGATATTATAAAATGGAAGCCTGATGTTTTGATTTTGATCGATTTTCCTGGTTTTAACTTAAAAATTGCTGAATTTGCAAAGGCCAATGGCATAAAAGTGTGTTATTATATCTCACCCAAAGTTTGGGCCTGGAACCAGAAACGGGTGCTGAAAATCAAAAAGGTTGTGGATGATATGTTCTGCATCCTGCCTTTCGAGGTAGATTTCTATAAAGAATGGGGCATGCAGGTAGATTATGTGGGCAATCCATTATTAGATGAGATTGCGCAGTTTACACCAGACTTAAATTTCCGCAGAAGCCATCAATTAGGAAATGAAAAAATTATTGCCTTGTTACCAGGTAGCCGTAAGCAGGAAATAGAACGTTTACTCCCGGTGATGTTAAGCATTACCGAAAATCATCCCGATTATATTTTTGCCATTGCTGCTGCACCAACCTTTACCGAAAGTTATTATCGCCAGTTTACGGGAGACAAAAAAGTTCATCTTCTTTTTAACAATACCTATAATTTATTGTACCATGCCCATGCTGCAATTGTAGCTTCAGGAACAGCTACATTAGAAACTGCTTTGTTTAAAGTACCACAGGTAGTGATTTATAAAGGAGGCACAATTTCAATTGCCATCGCACGGATGTTGGTGAAAATTAAGTTCATCTCGTTAGTTAACCTGATCGTGAACAAAAAGATTGTAACCGAACTTATCCAGGAAGATTGTAACCCCCAAAAGGTAAACGAAGAACTCAAAATTATCTTAACAGGCGAGGGCAGGAACGAGATGTTAAAACATTACGACGAACTGCTATTACTTATGGGCAAACCAGGCGCTTCGGCAAAAACAGCCAGATTGATTGTAGAAAAGCTAAAAGGATAAAATTTTAGTCGAGTAAGTATCAACAACAATATACCCGGTGTTGGGTATTGATGGTATTTTAAAACGTGAGTTATTTTTAAATAAAAAATTAACCTCATGATTAAAGCCTTAACGACTGCCCTCTTAATTGCCGTTTTTTTTATTTCCAATAAATCAATTGCGCAGAACCCGTCTGGATACGATACCATAATGGTAAATTCTGTCCCTTATGCAGAACTTCCTAAGCAAATTAAATATTTTGTAGATAGAAACCGAAATAATTTTAGTTTCAATGAAGATATTTCCTCTTCTGTTTTTTTATCAAAAGCTTCGTTTGCTGCGAATAAGCGATGGATGACCAAAAGTGATTTTTCCGACCGGAAAAGCTTGATTTTAGATGCTAAGATCAGCCCTTACATTAATATTTCACCTTTTAACTGGACAATAAACTTAAATAAAGAAAAAGAAAGCTATCTTATGTTTGCTCTTTATTTCAATCCTGAATTTGAAGTGCGGATTTTTAATAACGACAAATCGGTTGGAGATAGTTCGCTACCGGTGCGTACGGCTTCATCACGGCCCGGAGGTGAATTATTTATCACTCATAGCGCGCTCTATAAAAAAGATAGGAGTCATAACTTTGGTTTCTCTGTTAAGGGTTATCATCATTCTAACGGCCAGGATGGGGAAGAGTTTAACAGTACCGATAAGGCTTGGGGTAAAAAGGGATATTTTAATACCTACAACGGTAATTTCAGTGATGATTTTGTAGTCGAATTTAATGGGATTATGTTTCTGAAAAATGCCAGTAACACCCTCAATCAGTATTTAAAATTTGGTTATGGCCAATCATCAGGATTGGCACCAGGAATGAAAAAGTATAATATTTATGGTACCAATAGGCTTAATTTATTTTATACCTATAAATGGTCCACAAAATATGGGCGCAATATAGTTGATCATGAAAATCGAAATGTTTATAATGTAACTGATGAAAATTATCCTGTTGAAAAATTAAGGATAGAATTTTTTGCAAGTTTCATCACGAACTCGATGAATGTTGGACCCATTTATAATTTATCTAAAGCAACTTTCCGGGATCGAATAAATTTTCATTCTACTCTGCACTACAGGATACGTGGCTTTAGTGCTGCAGGATTGTTTGTAGAGGGTGGTTATTATGGACAAGATACATACAATGCCTATTTTCAGCGATCAGCCTGGTTTGCAAAAGCTGGTCTTAGTTTTGGATTATTTACCTATCCAAAACATACTGATGACCTTAAATAATCAGGCTTTTTCATTTTGTTATTTTTAACCCTGTTTTTTATTATTTATAAATTCCTGCACTTGTTTTATTAGTAAAGTTTTGTTTTACTTATAATGTAACATTTTAAGGTGTTTTCATTTTTTTTAAAACAAAACCGTGTTTAAGGCGTTACTAAATCGTTTTGCGGAAAACCTAATCGTAACTAATTAATTTCATAGCTCTTATTAATTTGGTGAAATTTGGCCGCATTGCGTAACTAATTATAAACTAAACTAGTGAGTGCCAATGAGAAACATTTTACTCAGGACGACAGGATTCCTATGCCTTGTCCTACTTTCAAGCCCCCAGTTGTTTGCGAAAATTAATAGCGAAAACAAGAATTTTAACCGCTACTATTTTCAGCAGGATACAACTAAAAAACAAGACACAACAAAAAAAGTCCCGGTGGCCAAACCTGCTGATTCGGTAAAAGTACCGCCAAACCCGCTGGGTGGCTCGCGCCCTGTTACTTCCCCGGCACCAGCCCCAACAACAACAGCGCCTGCCACACCAGCAAGCACCGCCCCAGCAACATCAGCAGGTCAAAAAACAATTACCGGTATCGTTGTAGACGAGCAGAAAATCGGTTTACCTGGCGTTGGAATTAAAATCCAAGGTAAAACCGGAGGTGCCGTTACGCAGGAAAACGGTAAATTCAGTATAACTGTTACAGCGCCAACTGATGTACTTGTTTTCAGCTATATCGGCTATCAATCTAAATCTGTTCCGGCAGGGAATGGCGACGCCCCATTAACCATCAATCTTACACCATCTGGTGCTCAGAATTTAAGTGATGTTGTTGTGGTTGGCTATGGTACGATGAAATCTAAAGAAGTTACTTCGGCAGTAGCCCACGTAGATACTGCCCAGTTTAGGCAGAGTGGTGCCCGGAGCCCGCTTGATTTGATACAAGGTAAAGTGGCAGGTTTGAACATCACCCGGGCGGGGAGTTCGAACCCAAACTCAAGTCCAAGTGTGCAGCTGCGTGGTGTGGTTTCGGTTGCAGGTAGTGCCAGTCCGCTTTATGTAATTGACGGGATTCCGGGTGGGAACCCGGATTTGCTTCAACAGGATGATATTTTATCGGTTGATGTATTAAAAGATGGATCTGGAGCAGCCATTTATGGTACAAGCGCAAACGCGGGTGTAATTTTGATCACCACAAAAAAAGGCAAACCCGGGCCGCCAACCTTTAATTACTCGAGTTACATTCGTAAAGAATTTGTTCAAAACAGATTAGATTTTTTATCAGCGGAAGAATTTAGGGCAAAAATCAATTCGGGAGAGATTAATGCCCGTGATTACGGTGCAAGTGAAGATTTATATGGTGCATTGATTAACAAGGGTAATTTGTCGCAAAATCATAATCTTGCATTATCAGGTGGTACCGATAAAACGAGCTATCGTGCAAGTTTAAACTACCGCGATTTACAGGGTATTGCTTTAGAAAACGGAAGGAAAGAATATACAGGTAGATTGAATATCAATCAAAAAGGCTTTGATGATAAATTGAACATTCAACTAAATTTAGCTACAAATATTAATAATGCGAATCTGCTATCTAATGGAGTAACATCAGATTTTTTCAATAATGAGTTAAACAGAAGTGGTTGGGAAGAAGAGTTGGGTAAAAATCCGACTAAGCCAATTTATAATCCAGATGGTTCATATTATTACGATAATCAAAGTACAAACCAATATGCCAGATTATTTAATAATACCAGTTACCGCAAGCAGCAAACAACATCGGCAGATTTAAAAGCTGATTTTGACATTACCAAAGGATTAAAAGCAAGTGTTTTCGGATCTATGCAGCGTAACAGTTATTTAGATGGTGGATATGCAACCTTGGCAAGTGAAGATTCTTTTGAGAATAGTGATTACCCTAGCGGCGGTTATGCTTTCAAAAATAATTTCCTTTCTCAGGCCTATGCCTTTGAACCTACTTTACAATACAATACGGTTGTCGCAGATAAACATTCTTTTACTGCATTGGCAGGTTACAGCTATCGTTACAATATAGAGGAGGGTGCCAGAATGAGTACCCGTGGTTTTCTGAACGATCAGTTCAATGAAGATAACATGGAAGTTGGACAGGCATTAGCCGACGGAAAAGCATCAATGGGCAGTTATAAAAACGATAACACGCTAATTGCATTTTTCGGAAGGGTTAACTATGCATTTGATAATAAGTATTTGGTGCAATTAATTTTAAGGCGTGAAGGTTCTTCCCGTTTCGGTGATAATAACAAATGGGGAAATTTCCCAGCAGTATCATTAGGTTGGAATGTTACCGAAGAAAAATTCATGGAAAACGTAAAGTGGGTTAATTATTTGAAATTAAGAGCAGGTTACGGTGTAACGGGTAACTCTGGTTTTGCAAATAACGCATCAAGGGTAACACTCGGTCCGGGTGGAAAATATTTATATCCTGATGGCAGTTACCGCGAAACTTATGGGCCAACACGTAACCCAAATCCATTTTTGAAATGGGAATCGAAACGTGAAACCAACATCGGTGCCGATTTTACATTGTTCAATAGCAAGTTAACAGGTTCATTGGATTTGTTTGATAGAACAACTAAGGATTTGTTAGATCTTTACACTACGCCTCAACCGCCATATATTCAAAACCAGATCTATGCAAACGTAGGTAATATTTCTTCAAGAGGTATTGAACTTGCTTTAAGTTATCAGGCAATTAAAACCAAGGATTTTACTTTTAGTATGGATTTTACAGGAAGTACCATTAAAAACACTTTGAATTCTTACTCGAATGATGTTTTTGCTGTGAAGTTTAAAACATTTGGTGGTATTGGTGGTGCAGGAGATTTAGGTGATGCCATTACCACCTACGAAGGAGAAGAGGTAGGTATATTTTATGGGAAGCGTTTCGCCGGTTTTGATGCTAATGGAAAATGGCTTTTCTATAATAGAAACGGACAAGCCGTACGTAATGATCAGATCAACAACTCTAAAGATAAAAACCTAACAGATCTTGCTCCCCTGGGAAATGCAATACCTAAATATTACGCTTCATATACAGCGAATTTTACTTATAAAAACTTTGATTTTAGGGTTTTCCTCAGAGGTAAGTTTGACTATAAAATTTTAAATACTACCGCATTAACATACGGAAACCCTTTTGTTACGGGCTCTAACTATTTAAGAGATGCTTTTGGGAAGTATAGTGAAATCAACGATACTTTTATGTATTCAGACTATTACCTGGAAAACGGAACCAATGTTAAAATTGATGAGGTGACTTTAGGTTATAACTTTAAGTTAAAAACGAAGTTCATCCGTAATCTGCGGGTATACGCTACAGGCCAAAATTTAGCTACAATAACCGGTTACTCAGGTAATGATCCTGATTTTGTACAAGATACTGGCTTAGGTCCGGGTATTGATAGCCGTGGTGCTTATCCAAGTACAAGATCATTCCTTTTTGGTGTTAACGTAGGCTTCTAAAATATAATAAAATGAAAAATAAATCAATCATATATACAGCCCTTGCATTAGTGGTAAGTATGGGCACAGCCTGTACTAAACTAGATGAAAATGCATACGATGTTATCCCGGCTGAAAAATTCTACTCTAATAAAAACGAAGTTATTTCTGCTGTTTTAAGGCCGTATACTCATGCAAATGCCTGGGTTACGCCATCTGGACAAGATGGATGGTGGCGATTGGCCGAACTTTCAGCTGATCAGTTGGCATGGCCAACAAAGGGACCACATGGTGAAGACGGAGGCAAGTGGAAAAGATTACATTACCATACCTGGACGGTTGATGAAGGAGGTATCAATAATGCATGGTCCCTAATGTACGGAGGGGTTGGTTTTTGTAATGATGCCATTGGAAACATCGAGAAGAGAGATATTGCGCAGATGGGAATTACCCAAGAGGAAAAAAATGGCTATGTTGCAGAACTAAAATTACTTAGGGCATTTCACTATTTAAAGTTGATGGATTTGTTCGGTAATATTCCAATTGCAACAGATCTGGTTGATCCATCAAATCCTGTATTGCCAAATACTACTGCAAGGAAAGATGTTTTTACCTTTATTGAAAAGGAAATTAAAGATAATATCAATAACGTGCCTAAGCTGGCAAAATCGCAACTTGGAAGAATGAGCCAGGCAAGTGGTTATGCCATGCTGGTGGAGTTATATTTAAATGCAGAAGTATGGACTGGTACACCACGGTGGGATGATTGCATCGCGGCAGCTGATAAATTAATTAATAATGAGGCAGGTGGTCAAAATGGTAATATGGCGCTTGATCCAAACATTACCGATCAATTTAAAAATACAAATGATCAATCAAAAGAAGTTATTTTCTCCATTGCTTATGATTTTACCAGAGCTAAATTTGAACCATCGTGGACGGGTGAGTTTTATCATTTTGCACAACGTGATATTTATGGCGGCGGCAGGAATGGTAACGATGGCATCGTTTTAATTCCAGGTGTTTATGAAAAATTTGAAGCTGATGATTTGCGTAAAACTGGCTGGTTACTGTTTGGTCCTCAGAAAAAGTTCGCTGATGGATCTGATGTTCAAGGTACAGTAGAGTATGCAGGCAAGCCACTTGTATTTGTTGATAACATTCAAAGAAATTCGAAAAATTCTACCGTTAGCAATATGAGTGAGGGCGAAGAAAATAGTGGAGTTCGTTTTAATAAATATAAACTGGGCAATTCTATTCCAGGAATTGTAAATGGGGTGAGAGTAGAACCTAATCCAAATTACAACAATACAGACTGGAATGTTTACCGGTTAACATGGATCTATTTCGCAAAAGCTGAAGCCATTATGCGTAAAAATGGAGGTGTTGCCAATGCAGATGCAGTTAAGCTCATTAATGATTGTAAATCGAGAGCTTATACGCCGGCAGTTTGGGCTAGCAAAGCTTATACCGTGGCTACCTTAACGCTTGATGAGCTTTTGGCAGAACGCGGCAGGGAATTTATATTTGAAGGTTTTAGAAGGGACGATTTGATTAGATTCGGAAAATTTGCAACCGGAAGTTGGTGGGATCATAGTCCATCCTCATCATTTAAAACATTATATCCTATTCCACAAAGGCAAAGAGATTTGAATGTTAAACTGACTCAAAACCCAGGTTACTGATAAAAAACCACAAAAGGCGCTTAAATGCGCCTTTTGTGGTTTTAAGCTTTACATATATTTTGTTAAGCTTTAATAACTGTTTCTAAAACGATTATCATAAAAAATGTTAAATTGCGTTTTTATAACGGGCAAAAAATTAAAAGCTATAATTTTTATTTAGCTTTGAATCGAGTAACTTAAAAGAATTCCAGCCAAATGAAATCGCTTTCTATCAAAGATATAGCCGTAAAAGCCAATGTATCCATTACCACAGTTTCGTTCATTATTAACGGTAAAGCAAAAGAAAAATCGATAAGCGAAGCAGTAATAGAGAAAGTAGAAAAAATTATCGAAGAAAGTGGTTATAAACCTAATCAGATTGCAAGAAGTTTAAGAACCGGTAACTCCAATATCATCGGCCTGATTATCGAAGATATTTCCAACTCATTCTTCTCCAGGATTGCCAGGTTAATCGAAGACAAAGCTTATAAAAGAGGATATAAAATTATTTATTCCAGTACAGAAAACAGTATCGACAAGGCGAAGGAACTGATCAACATGTTCAAAACGCGAAAAGTTGATGCCTATATCATCTCTCCTATAAAAGGGATAGAAGAAGATGTAAAAATGCTGTTGGAAGATGGTAATCCGGTAATCTTTTTTGATAGAAACCTGCCCGATATCAATACCAGCTACGTTGGAGCCGATCATTTTAATGCTTCATACCAATCAATACAGCATTTTATCGGTCAAGGTAAAAAGAACATTGCCCTGGTTACTACTGATATCAACGTAGAGCAGATAACAGCGCGTTATGATGGTTATAAAAAAGCATTAGAAGATCATGGAATCAAGTATGACGACAACCTGGTTTTAAAGATCCATTTTAACCAGGAAGAAAGCGAAACCATTGCTCAGGTTAAAGAACTTTTCGATAATAAAAAAATTGAGGCAGTATTATTTGCAACCAATTATTTAGCAATCAGCGGATTAAAAGTATTGAAAAAGATCAATAAGAAAATAGGCGGGGATTTTGCTGTTATTGCATACGATGATCATGAAGCTTTCGAACTGCACACACCTGGTATTTCAGCAATTCAACAACCACTTGAGGAAATTGCAGAGAATGTAATTAAGCTGATTCTTAAACAATTGTCGACCAAAGCCAAACCCGAAAACCAGGAGATCATTATTCCAGCTAAATTAATCATAAGGGATTAAATTCAGTAACTTAAATATTACATTAAACTATTTTAATATGATATTTATTTCTCTAATATTGAATTAGTAAAACGTTTTACTTTAATTGAACACCAAACAACAATATTCCCATTTAATTTAGTGTTGATTTGACATTTTATTCTGTTGCAGAATTAAGAAATCAATTAAGGTCATTAAGTAAAACGATTTATTAATTGACCAAATATTAATTTATGAGAAAACTTTCCTTAGTAGCACTTTGTCTTTTTTTTAATTTAATTACTAAAGCACAAGATAAGGCACCTGCTTATCCGTTAATTACACATGATGCCTATTTCAGTATTTGGTCTTTCGGCGATGGGCTTAACCAATCTGTTACCAAACATTGGACCGGGAAGGAGCAATCTTTATTAGGTGTAATAAAGGTTGATGGCAAATATTACCGGTTTCTGGGCGAAAAAAGTAAAACTTTTAAAGACATACTTCCAGCAGCTGATGCATTAAAATATCAGGCTGGTTATCGCTTCGATAAACCTGAAGCAGGTTGGGAAAGCATTACATACAATGATAAGGACTGGAAAAAAGCCGAAGCTCCTTTTGGAGACGATAATTCTGCCAAAACAAAATGGAATAGTGATGATCTTTACTTCAGAAGAACCTTCGATGTGGCCAAAGTATCGGCTGCAAAAAAATACCTGAAACTCAATCACGATGATAATGTAATTGTTTATTTAAATGGTAAAATAATTTACAAAAAGAACGGATGGGTTTCTGATTATAGCTATTTGCCAATTGAAGATGGTATTTTAAAAACAGGAAAAAATGTACTGGCTATCCATTGTAAAAATACCGCTGGTGGCAGGCACCTGGATGCCGGGATAGTTGAAGAAGAGGCAGATCATCTAAACATTGCTCCAGCCACTCAAACCAATGTATCCATTCAGTCAACCACAACCAAATACACTTTTAGCTGTGGCCCGGTAGAACTACAGGTAGCTTTTACCTCCCCATTATTACTGAATGATATTAAATTAACCGCAAGGCCAATCAGTTATATTAATTATGCCGTTAAATCTACTGATGCCAGGCAGCACAGCGTAGCTATTTTCTTTGGGGCATCATCAAACCTGGCCGTGAATACACCAAATCAAAGCGTATCGGCTTGGAAGAGTTCAAAAAACAATCTCTCTATATTAAAAACAGGAACCGTAGAGCAGCCGGTGTTAAAGAAACGGGGAGACGACCTGCGCATTGATTGGGGCTATTTGTACCTGGCCGTTCCGGGCAGATTTAATGCCAGGCAATTTATAGCTCCGCAGAACGAAAGCTTAAAAGCTTTTATGGAGGCAAAATATCCAACTCAAAACCAGGTTTTAAATTCCAGGAACTTAAGTTTAAGTAGTGTTATTCCTTTCGGTTCGGTTTCTTCCACACCCGTAGATAAATATATGATGTTGGGATATGATGACCTGAAATCAGTTGAATACTTTGGTGAAAAACTACAGCCTGTTTGGCGACAATCTGGTTCAAAGCAATTCGAAGATCAGTTGGCTGAGGCCAGTGCCCAATATCCTGATTTAAAAAACAAGTGTGCCATTTTTGATGCCCAACTATATGCTGATGCAGAAAAAGCTGGGGGAAAAGAATATGCCGAACTGTGTAAGCTAGCTTATAGACAGGCTATTGCTGCGCACAAAATCGTGTATTCCCCAAATGGCGATATCCTTTTTTTATCCAAAGAAAATTTCAGTAATGGCTCCATCAATACGGTAGATGTTACTTACCCTTCAGCACCGCAATTTTTGGTGTACAATCCTGAATTGTTAAAAGGCATGCTGAATGGTATTTTCTATTATTCAGAAAGTGGAAAATGGAAGAAACCTTTTGCCGCACACGATTTAGGTACTTATCCTTTGGCAAACGGCCAAACCTACGGTGAAGATATGCCGGTAGAAGAGGCTGGAAATATGATCATCTTAACTGCTGCTATTACCAGGGCAGAAGGAAATGCAAAATATGCAGGGAAACATTGGGAGGTAATGTCAGTATGGGCCAATTATTTACTAAGAGAAGGATTCGATCCTGCAAACCAGCTTTGTACCGATGATTTCGCAGGTCATTTGGCCAGAAATTCGAATTTATCGGTAAAGGCCATTGTGGCTTTAGGTGCTTATGCACAAATGGCGCAATTATTAGGCAAAGCTGATGTAGCTGCAAAATACAGAACGGCTGCTTTGCAAATGGCGCAGAACTGGATGAAAATGGCCGATGATGGCGATCATTATGCTTTAACCTTTAATGATAAAAATACCTGGAGCCAGAAATACAACCTCGTTTGGGACAAATTGTTAAAACTTAATCTTTTTCCTGGAGAAGTATACAAAAAGGAGATTAACTTTTATTTAACCAAGCAAAAGGATTTTGGATTGCCGTTGGATAGCCGCAGGACCTACACTAAATCGGATTGGATTATGTGGACTGCGACTTTGGCTGATAATGAAGCCGATTTCCAAAAATTTATAAGTCCGATATACCGTTATGTTACCAAAACAGAAAGCAAGGTGCCATTGAGCGATTGGCATGAAACCACCAATGGTAAAATGACCGGCTTCCAGGCCAGGAGTGTTGTGGGAGGTTATTTCATCAAAATGTTAGCTGATAAATGGAATATTAAATAAAATATTAAGCCGCTTTGCCTGCAAGCATTTACCTCCGCAGGCAAAAGCTGATTTTTAAAAATACAGTTGATTTATATTGACTGAAAAGAACCAACACACACAAATGAAACTCAAATTAATCACATCAATTTTATGCTGCATTGCAGCCAAGGGGTTATTGGCGCAACAGAAGGATTTTGTCCATTATGTGAACACACTGCAGGGGACCAATTCTAAACATGAACTCACGCGGGGGAATACCTATCCTACTACTGCCTTGCCTTTTGGTATGCATACCTGGACGCCTCAAACCGGTCGGAATGGCGACGGATGGAAATACCAATACTTTAAAGACAAAATTAGGGGCTTTCAGCAAGCGCACCAATGCAGTTCGTGGACGAGAGATTATGCCGTATTTTCTTTAATGCCAGTGGTTGATGAGCTGATTGTAAATGAAGATAAACGCGAAACTAAATTTAGCCACCAGGCTGAGATTGCTAAACCAAACTATTATAAAGTAACATTCGAAAACGATATCACCACCGAAATTTCACCATCTGAACGTGGTGCACACCTCAGGTTCAGCTATCCAAAAGGCAAAAGAAGCTTTTTAATTTTAGATGGTTATACCAGATTGAGCGGTGTTCAAATCTATCCTAAAGAAAATAAAATAACTGGTTGGGTAAACAATGGCGAAGGTTTTAAAAGGGGGTGGAAAAGTTATTATGTAATCCGGTTCGATCAGCCAATTAAATCTTACGGTACATGGGAAAACAAACATAATACCGTTGCAAAAGATTCCATTTCTGCTGAAGGATTAGGTAAGGGTGCATTTGTACAGTTCGAATCGGGCGCAAAAGTGCAGGTAAAGACAGCATCATCTTATATCAGTCTACAACAGGCCGAACTTAATTTAAAACGAGAACTGGGCAACGATAAAACTTTGGAAGATACAAAAGCCAATGCTGCTGCGGTATGGAATAAATCGCTCGGAAAGATAGAAGTGGAAGGTGGATCGAAAGCAGATATGGAAACGTTTTATTCTTGCTTTTTCAGGGCAAGTTTGTTCTCCAGGAAGTTTTACGAAATTAACGAAGCTGGAAAACCATATTACTTTAGTCCGTATGATGGTAAAGTACATGATGGCTATATGTTTACCGATACAGGGTTTTGGGATACTTTCCGGGCCCAGTTTCCGCTAAATACACTGATACAGCCAGAAATGCATGGTCGTTATATGCAAGCCATGCTCGATGCCTACGCGCAATGCGGTTGGTTACCCTCATGGTCTTTCCCCAGCGAAGCCGGAAGTATGATCGGTAACCATGCTATTTCTTTGTTAGCAGATGCCTGGGCAAAAGGAATCAGAACATTTGATCCGAAAAAAGCTTTAGATGCCTATTATCACGAAGCGATGAACAAAGGGCCATGGGGACCGGCAAATGGCAGGGATGGCGTAATCGAGTATAACCAGTTGGGTTATGTTCCTTATCCAAAATATAGAGAAGCCACTGCAAAAACATTAGAATATGCTTACGATGATTATTGTGCTTACACTTTAGCCAAAATGATTGGCGATAAACATTATATGGAGGTTTTTGAGAAGCCGATGTTCAATTATAAAAATGTTTACGATCCGGCTACACGTTTTATGAGGGGAAGGAATGCGGAAGGCAAATGGTCGCCAAATTTCGATCCAACCGAATGGGGAGGTCCGTTTACTGAAGGAAATGCGTGGCATTGGCAATGGTCGGTTTTTCAGGATACCAAAGGTTTAATTAATTTGATGGGAGGAAACAGCAATTTTATCTCCAAGTTAGATTCTGTTTTTAGCGAACCCAATAAAGTAAATGTGGGTTCGTACGGGGGGATGATTCATGAAATGACCGAAATGGTAATGGCCAATATGGGGCAGTATGCACATGGCAATCAACCCATACAGCACATGGTTTATTTATACAACTATGCCAACCAACCCTGGAAGGCACAATTTTATGCCCGTGAGGTGATGCATAAGCTGTATGATGCAACAGAAAATGGTTATCCTGGAGATGAAGATCAAGGGCAAACTTCTTCCTGGTATGTATTAAGCGCTTTAGGGTTTTATAGCGTAACCCCTGGTTCTGGCGAGTATGTTTTAGGAAGTCCGGTATTCAAAAAAACAACCATAAACTTAGAAAATGGCAAAAAATTCATCATTGAAGCACCTGCAAATGATATTCATCATGTTTATATAAAATCAGCAAGCTTAAATGGTAAAAATTATACCAAAAATTTTATAAATCATAGCGATTTGTTAAAAGGAGGGGTGTTAAAATTAGAGATGAATGTTAAACCTTCGTTAAATAGAGGGCTATCAGAAGAAGATAAGCCATTTTCAATCAGTAAATAGATATGGAATTGCTACTTTTGGCGAATTAATTCAGATTAATAAAGAATAGATAACAGAAATATATATAGAATGGAAAAGCCTGTTGCATTAGGTGTAGATATTGGCGGCTCGCATATAACGGCCGCATTGGTGGATTTGGAAACAAGAACTTTAGTGAAGAATTCTATCAAACGTAGCCCTGTGAATTCGCAGGAGAGTAAAGAAGTGATTTTATCGGCATGGTGCGATATCATCAATAAGGCTTTTAAAAATATTAAAAACGGTGCCCGGAATGTTGGAATTGCCATGCCAGGTCCGTTTAATTATAGTGAAGGCATTTCATTAATTAAAGATCAGGATAAGTTTAAATCACTTTACCAGATCAATGTAAAAGAAGAATTGTCTGAAAGATTGGATATCCCTGCAGAGCATATTCACTTTATAAACGATGCGGCAGGTTTTTTACAAGGTGAGGTTTTTGCCGGCGCTGCCAAAGGAAATGGGAGTATATTGGGCTTAACGCTTGGTACCGGACTGGGTTCATCGCTTTGTCTCAATCATAAAGCTTTTGATGCTGACCTCTGGAACTCCGAATTTTTAGACGGAATTGCGGAAGATTACCTTTCTACGCGCTGGTTCGTAAAACGTTTTAACCAACTTAGCGGCAAAACGGTAGACGGGGTGAAAGAACTGGTGGAATTAATAGAAACAGATCATTTCGCGACCATGGTTTTTATGGAATTTGGCTATAACCTGGCTCAGTTCCTGATCCCTATTATTAAGGAGCACAAAATAGACACTGTAATAGTTGGTGGTAATATTGCGCAATCTTTTAACGCATTTGCCCCAGAATTAATTGCAACACTTAAAGGAAATGGAATAGATACTGAAATCAAAATTTCAGAACTTAAAGAACATGCAGCGTTAATTGGTGCTGCGAGTTGCTGCGATATGAGTTTAACTTAACGTATTTGCCATAATAGCTCACAATATTTTAAACTTATTCTAAAATAATCGCAGAATTGCAATTTTCATAATGTAATTCTGCGGTATATCTCCACTTTTTCTTTTTTCTTAAAAAATAGTGCTTTTCACAAGATTTTTATTACTATAATTTAATCCATATAGGCTACTGTCCGTAATTTCCGGAGATTAACTTTGATAAAAAAATAAAATAATTTTTGATTTATTAATAATATGCTTATTATTGTTTAATAAAACGTTTTAGTATTCAATTAATTAAACATTTTAGTTTATTACAACAAGTGTTGATCACCAGATCAGGGCTTTTTTTTATCTGACATTACTAAAACGTTTTAGTGTATTAAACTAACTATCTATTCATGTACAAATAAAAAGGAGAATCCAATGAAGTAAAATTTACATTTTAACATGTCCTCTTCCGCCTCCAACGGAAACCAAACCAAACTAAAACCCATTTATGAACAAAAAAACATCCGACCAGAATTGGCCATGTCTTTGGCAATACCAATGTTTTTTCTCGCCTTAAGAAGCCAGCACATAAGGTAGGTGTATAAGCTAACCCCTCCTTAAAATCAATTTAAACTCCTGATCATTCATTGATCTGCGATTAACTATTGCACATTTTAATAACCACCAAACTATAAATTAATCAATTATGAATCTTTTAAAAATTACCAGGAGCACTTTCGGACTCTGTGTTGCCCTGGTTTTACTTTTTGGATGCGGTAAAGAAGAATATCCTACAGTGGATCTTTTTACCTGGAAAGCCAAAGTAGATGTAACGGCAAAAGCCGCACTTTCTGTTAACATTGAGAGTTCCGGAGGATCAGCAGGTGCAGAGGGATCTGCAAAGGTGGTTGATAACGATCCAGCCACAAAATTCCTGATCAACCCTTATCAAAGCAACTTTTATTTGCAGTTATCTTTTGCGGCTCCCCAACAAGTAGCCTCTTACACGTTAACATCGGGTAATGATGCTCCGGGCAGAGATCCGAAAAACTGGAAATTAAGCGGTTCTTTGGATGGCACCAATTGGGTAGATCTGGATACCAGAAATGGCGAAACATTTTCAGGTCGTAACATGCTGAAAACCTATAGCTTCAAAAACAAAGTTTTGTATAAGCATTACAGGTTAAGCATTACAGCAATTGGTAGCGGTTCATTGTTTCAGTTGTCAGAATGGCGTGTAATCGAAGTGCCAGAGGAGCAACAGTAGCTTTCAATCCAACTTCTGTAAATAAGATACACAAAGATTTATTCAGCCGGTTCAATAGGTTAGGCAATAAATCTATTTCAATTGATCAATAGACCTATAACAGTAATCTGTTAACAACAAATGAATTTTATGATGAAAAAAAATACAAATTTAACTGGAGGCAGGCTCAGGCTTAAAGATTGTGCTTTTAAGGCTATCGCTTTTACTTTAGCTTTAAGCAGTAGTTTTTACGCAACAGCTAATGCTTCAGCGATTAATATAAACAGTTCGGTTTCTGTTAATAAAGCCAAGGCCGATATTGTGATACGTGGTATCATTAAAGATGAGGCAGGTTTGCCACTACCTGGAGCAGGTGTTAAGGTGAAAGGTAGTTCTACCAGTGCAGCTGCAGATGTAAACGGAGCTTTTACCATTACCGTTCCTGATCAAAATACAGTTTTGATTATAACTTATGTTGGTTATGATACCAAAGAAATTACAGTTGGTACCCAAACCACATTGGATATCCGTTTAAAGGAAACAACAGGTTCTGATTTACAGGAAGTTGCCATTGTAGGTTTCGGTGTGCAGAAAAAGGAAAGTTTAGTAGGTGCACAGTCATCGGTAAACGTTGCAGATTTGAAACAACCGGTTTCCAGTATGAGTCAATTATTGGCAGGTCGTATCCCTGGTGTAATTAATGTATCAAGGAATGGCGAGCCAGGTGCAACCGGATCAGATATCTTCATCCGCGGTATATCTTCATTGTCATCTGGCGATAGAAGCCCGCTTGTGATTATTGATGGTGTTCCTAACCGTAACTTAAATGATATCAGTGTTTACGATGTAGAAAACTTCACTGTACTGAAAGATGCAGCTGCCACAGCGGTATATGGTATCCGTGGTGCAAACGGTGTAATCTTGATCAATACGAAACAAGGAAAAACCGGTTCACCGAGAATTAACGTAGAATATTACGAAGGGATAAGCCGTTTCACCAAAAGACCACAATTGATTGACGGTGTTAATTACATGAACTTAGCTAATGAGGCCAAATACTCTGATTATTTGAGAGGAGGAGCTGCAGGTGCATTCACACCAGCATACTCGATAGATGCGGTTCAAAAAACTGCTGCCGGTACCGATCCGATTCTTTACCCGAATGTAAACTGGTTTGATGCCATTTATAACGATTTTGGTAGAAACAGATCAGCAACGGCCAACCTGTCGGGTGGTGTAAGCAATGCAAAATATTATGTATCATTAGGTTATTATGGTGAAGATGGTTTATTTAAAACCGATGAAGCTGTAAATTCTGCTGTTAAACAAAACTATGGCCGCTATAATGTTAGTGCAAACTTAAACTGGGATATTACCGGTACCACCAAGTTAGATTTAGGGATCAAGGGTATTTTGGGGCAAAATAATTATCCAAGTAACTTGCTTGCACAGGATATTTTCAGTCAGGCCTTTTTAATTAACCCTACCTCTTTTCCAGTGCTTTATCCAAATGGCAGTTTACCCGGCATCAGCCCGCAAGCCGATCAGCGTAACCCTTATGGTGATGTTACGAGAAATGGATATAGAACCAGTTACACTAACCAGTTGTATTCAAATATCCGTTTAACACAGGATTTAAAAGAAGTAACACCTGGTTTGTCGGTTACCACCATGTTTTCTTTTGATGTGAATAATACCAACGGAATTAACAGGACGAAAAGAGAGAGCTTGTACAGGATTAACCCCAGCGATCCTTACATCACTCCGGGAGATCCAAATTCAGGTTATAAATATGGTTTAGTTTTACAGGGACAAGACTTTTTAAACTACAACTATGATAATGGTGGTGACAAGAAAATGTACTTTGAAGGAGCTGTTAACTATAACCGTACCTTTGGCAAACATGCTGTAAGCGGCTTATTGTTGTATAATCAAAATGATAATACTAAAGCTTCTGCACCTAACCTAACACTATCACTTCCTTACCGCTTACAAGGTTTAGTAAGTCGTGCTACTTATGCTTACGATAATAAGTATTTCTTTGAATTTAACATGGGTTATAATGGTTCAGAAAACTTTGCTCCAAATAAACGTTATGGATTTTTCCCGGCTGTTGGACTGGGATGGTTGCTTTCGAGTGAGAAATTTTTCGAACCGCTTAAAAATGCTATCCAGATGGTCAAATTCCGTTATTCTGACGGTATTGTGGGTAGTGGAGGCAGTGGCAATAGTTATGCAGATAACGAAGGGCAACGATTCTATTATTTGACTAAAGTTGGGGATGCGGGTGATTATACTTTTGGCCAAAATGGAAATCTTGGAACGAACGGTTTAGGTGTAACGGCTTATGGTGTAGATGTAACCTGGGCGGAAACACGTAAACAGGATTTGGGTTTTGAATTAAAAACGTTGAATAACAACTTATCGTTAATCGTCGATTTTTATAAAGAAAGAAGAAAAAACCAATTTATCAGTAGGGGTACAGTACCGAATTATATCGGTTTGGCCAATACACCAATTGGTAACCTAGGTATTGTTGATAACAAAGGTATAGATGGTACCATCCAATATGATACACAATTCGGTAAAGATTGGTCGCTTAATTTAAGAGCTAACTTTACTTACAATAAAGATAAAGTAATCGAGAATGATCAGGCGCCGAAACCTTATCCCTGGATGGAGCAACGCGGTTATAATGTTTTAGCTGCCACACGTGTTGGTTATATTGCCGAAAAGTTATTCGATAGCCAGGCAGAGATCAATGCAAGTCCAACACAATTTGGTACGCTAATGCCAGGAGATATCAAGTATAAAGATTTAAATGGTGATGGTAAAATCGATTCATTTGATCAGACGATAATCGGTAGGGGTGATATTCCTAGCACAACCTATGGTTTCGGTTTCTCGTTAACTTACAAAAACTTCGATTTTGGTTTGTTCTTCCAGGGACAGGACAATGCTGATGTTATTTTAAATATTCCTTCATTCGCCAACTCGGGTGGTTTGGGTAATATGCTCGCCGTAGCTGCAGATCGCTGGACACCAACAAATCCTCGTCAGGATGCAGTTTATCCTCGTTTATCTTATGGTGGCACGAATAACAACAACTATCAATCGAGTACCTGGTGGAAACGCGACATCAGCTTCCTGAGGTTAAAAAACGCAGATTTGGGTTACACACTTAAGGAAGGTATAAAATCTATTGGCGTTAAACGCTTAAGGGTCTATGCAACAGGTTATAATGTGTTTACCATTAGCAAGTTTAAGCTTTGGGATCCTGAACTTGGTACTAATAACGGTACACGGTACCCACTAACCTCTAATTATTCTTTAGGTCTTACCGCTAATTTTTAAAATAAAAAGAATGAAAAAAATATTGATATATACAGTTGGCGCATTACTGATCGTTGGTAATTATGGCTGTAAGAAATTTTTAAATCAAGTACCTGATGATAGGCTAACCTTCGATCAGATGTATGAAAAAAAGTCTACTGTTGATCAGGCATTGGCAAACGTTTATTCTACACTTCCTGATCAGGATCAGGACCGCTCACCATCAGCAGGTGGAAACATTGGTCCGTGGACAGCTGCTTCTGATGAGGCGGATTACACCTTGCCAAACTTTAGCGAAAACGTAAATTCGGGTGCATGGGATGCAACCAGTGGCGCGGTAAACTACCATTGGCAAAGGTTTTATCAGGGAATACAATCTGCCAGTTCTTTTATGGCAAATATTAACAGGTGTACCGATTGTAACATTGGCGGAATTGATATTGTTAACCGTTACTATAGCGAAGCCAGGGCTTTAAGAGCCATTTATTACTATTATTTAGTGAGGCAGTATGGCCCTGTAATTTTATTGGGCAATGATCCAATCGCATCTGACGCCCCACTACCGGAAATCAGTAAGCCGCGTAATTCAATGGATGAATGTATCGATTATATCGTAAGTGAATTAGAGGCAGCAAGCTCGCGTTTACCCGCAACGCCACAAGCGAGCCAGGATTACGGACATATCACTGCTTCAGTTGCTGATGCCTACAAAATAAAAGCATTATTAACCGCTGCACGTCCATTATTTAATGGAAACACCGATTATGCCAGTCTTAAAAACCAGGATGGTAAACAATTAATCAGCCAAACTGCTGATGTTGCAAAATGGACAAAAGTGGCAACTGCTGCAAAAGCATTTTTAACCAACTCCCGTTATGCAAATTATGCACTTTATAATGTTACTGCTACCCCTGCTGGTTTGCCGGATAATGTTTTTAACAGGGCTTTCATTGCTACAAGAGATGTGTTTTTGAACGGTTGGAACTCAGAAATTATTTTTGGCAGGGGAGGTGATGTTACGCTTTATCAATATTCATTGGCACCAAATCACAACGGAGCTTCCGGTGGCGACAAAGGCGGGTCTTTCTTGTCTCCTTCGCAACAACTGGTAGATGCTTATTTTACAGCAAATGGATTACCAATTGAAAATGATCCGACTTATACTGCAAGTGGTACCTCGGCTTATCAGGCGCCAGATCCGAACGATCAGGATGGACCAAGGACAATTAGCAATATGTATGTTAATCGCGAGCCTCGTTTTTATGCAAATATTACGTATAGCGGGCGTAAGTGGATCAATCCATCATCAAATATTATCACCAGTTTTGAATTTAATGGTAATGCCGGCAAAAATGCTATTGCCAATAACGATTATACTAAAACAGGTTATACTTCAAGAAAGCATTTAACTGTTGCGGGTTGGACAGAAGGTAGACCTATTTTTACCATGATCAGATTAGCTGAGATCTATTTGGATTATATTGAAGCTCTGCAGGAGTCGAGTCCTTCAGATCCTGATATCTTGATTTATTTGAACAAGATCCGTGTTAGAGCGGGTATAGCACCTTACGGAAGTGGCGCTGGCGCATTACCTGTACCAACCGATATGAGAGATGCTATCCGCAGAGAAAGACGTGTTGAACTGGCTTTTGAACTAGACCGCTATTTCTATACCAGGGAGTGGAAAATTGCAGAAACGACCGATACGCAGATCAAGGGTTTAAACATTACCCAAAATGCACCAGGATTTTTTACACCTGTGGTTACCGAAAACAGGGTTTTCCAAAAGAAACATTATTTATGGCCTATACCAAATGGCGAAATTCAAAAAGTTCCTGTAATTGTACAAAATACAGGCTGGTAAATACTTATGGCACCGGGTGTTTCACCCGGTGCTTTTTTTTAACATTAATACTAGCGCTATGAAAAATATTTTATCGTTATCCGCAATTGTACTATTTGCTGTATTAGCTTGCAACAGTAAAAAAGCACCAGTAGAAACCGTAAAGCCCGCGCCGCCGTTGGTAGAAAGTGTAGATACACCAGATGCGCCACCTAAAACATGGAAAGAGCATTGGTTTGAGCATGTGCAATTGCTGAACCGGGTTTATTATGATACCAGTGTAGTGGTTTACTACGATGGCGATGTTAAACCAATTATTGCCTGGCCAAAAACATACATGGCAGAAGCCTGGAACTATACCAAAAAAACTTACGGCAAGTTTGGAGAGGATAGCCGCTTATTTGTAATTTATCATGCAGGTAAATATAGCGGAGGTCATCCGGGTACTTATCTGGATGCAGGGCATGATTATAGAAACGTAACCGATTGCGGTGCCAGCAGTCTCGATGCCTGGACTACCGGCATTGATAATGATATTGATTTGTCTACCCACGAAATCGGTCACATTGTAGAAGGAGCATCAAAAGGAGTAAAAGAATCGCCGGCTTTCGATATCTGGCATGATAGTAAGTGGATGGAGATTTATCAATACGATGTGTATTTAGGCTTAAACAGAACCGACGATGCGCAACGTTGGTACAATAAAATGATGACTGTTACTGACAGTTACCCTAAAGCAGGAACACAATGGTTCAAAAATTGGTTTCTTCCAATTTATGATAACTATGGTAAAGCAAAGGTTTTAAATGGTTTCTTTACCTTATTGTCTCAACAATTTCCTAAACAACAACTCATTGTACAAGGTAAAAGCTATCAACAATATACCCGGAAAATGAATTTTGGTGAATTTATTCATTTTTGGAGCGGTGCAGCAAAATCAGATCTGGCACCGCTGGCATTAACGGCTTTTGGACCAAAGGACGAAAAAGGAGCAGACTGGGCCCCAATGCTGGCGAAGGCTAAAACCGATTTTCCTAACATAAACTATTAAGATTTAATTACGATGAAAGATTCAGGATAACAGCCCTGGATCTTTACTTTTTATCAAAAACACATATATAAAACCAAATGATTAAGAAAATTTTAGTCCTCGCATTGGCATCATTCTTAGCAGGTACTACTGTTGCTCAAAACAGAGAAAGAGAATATAAAATTACCATCAATAACAAAGACAGTATAACAAATGCCTTGATTAATGCTAAACTTAAGGCCGCTTTTTTTCAGGTTTACCCAAAATTTGCCCAGGCAGATGGATACCGTACCAAAAGAAATGTAGTGTTAGATTTAGTAACGGAAGAAACACCAACAATACAAGCTAAAGCCGGAGAAATTAAAGTAAACAGTCAATGGGTTAAAAATAAATCGCAAAAGAGAATCCAAAAGGAACTATTTACCGCACTTTCAAAAAACTGGGTTTCTTACAGTAAAGAAAAACATAAAGGTTATGAATTAACATTTATCAGTAAAGACCCGGATTTAGATCCAATGGTAAGGAAGAAGTTAATTGCCACTTATTTCGAAATCTATCCAACTTTAGTTAAAACATTTAACGAGAAATCTACACACGATGTGCTTTTTGTGGTAGATACAGCTTATAAAGCAGTTGCAGAAGCAAGCGGAAACAGAATTTTATTTAGTGCTGGTTACATGAAAGCACACCCAACCGATATTGATGTGGTAACACACGAAACCATGCATATTGTGCAGGGTTATGGCTATAGTGCCGGCCCGGTTTGGCTAACTGAAGGCATTGCGGATTATGTGCGCTATAAATATGGGGTTGATAATGTAGGATCAAAATGGAGTTTGCCAGCCTACAATGAGAAACAGAGTTACACCAATAGTTACAGGATCACTGCGCGATTTTTTGCCTGGTTAGAACAGAATGTAAAACCTGGTTTAATTGCTGCGTTAGATAAGCAACTAAGAGCGCATCAATACACACAAGAATCATGGACAGACCTAACCGGAAAGACCTTAGATCAGCTTTGGGCTGATTATGGTAAGGAACCACAAAAAGTAAACCTTACTTATAGCAGTAAAGAATAAGAAATTTATCTACACAGAACGATCCGATAGCCTATCAGATGAACCGCAGTGGAATGGAAATCCTTCGACTCCGCTATCAATGACAGATTTAAAAAATCGACGTCATTTCGACTGAAGCGCAGCGAAATGGAGAAATCTTTGAACTATGTTAAAAGATTTCTGCACTGCGGTAAAAATGACGTCCCTTGTATATCTGTCATCAACACTCCGATGTATTGAAAAATCCTAACTTCTACCATTGACATACTCTAAAAAAAAGGTAGTCATCTCGATCGGAGCAACGCGAAGTGGAGAGATCTATCAAAACAGATTTAGCTTCGCAGAGCTTTCGGGTTTTCGATTCCGTTGCACTCCGGCCGAAACGACAACCGCTGTTATGTAAAAATAACCATCACTAAAGTAAAATTTTTGATCATTTACTAAAACGTTTTACATATTATATTTATTTTGCAGAACTAAACATGGCTAACCAAAATAATAATAACACAGATAAATGAAAAAAACAGCTATTCTTTCAATTTTCGTAATGTTTGTTTCCACGTTTTCATTGCAATCAAAAGCACAGGAAATTACCAAAAAGAGCGGTTACACTTTATCTTTCGAAAGCAATTTTGCGGCGCTGGATCCACAATTGAAAAAGCGCTTAATTAAGACCTTTTTTGATGTTTATCCAAAACTGGCAAAAGAATACAATCCATCAACCATTAAAGTGGTAAAGTTTTTTGTTGATACAGCTTATGATGGCGTTGCCGCGACTGCTGATGGAAAAGTAACCTTCAGTTCTATCTGGATGATTAAACATCCCGAAGATATTGATGTGGTTACCCACGAAGTAATGCACATTGTGCAGGATTATGGTCGGAGCGTTGGGCCAGGTTGGTTAACAGAAGGTATTGCGGATTATGCCCGTTATAAATTCGGTGTAGATAATGCAGGCGCTAAATGGTCTTTACCTGCTTTAAAACCAGATCATAGTTATAAAAATAGCTACCGTATTACTGCTGCATTTTTTGCCTGGATGGAAAAAAGTATAAAACCTGGGATTATTAAAACCGTTGATGCTTCTTTAAGAGATCATACTTATACTAAAGATATCTGGACAAAATTAACCGGTAAAGATTTGGATGCGCTTTGGGAAGATTATGTTAAAAATTCTGAAGTTTAAAAAATAAATACAAGCATATAAAAAACACAAACACAACAAATGAAAAGATTATTTATCGCCTTATTGAGTGTCGCGGCATCAACCAGTTTCGCGCAAACAATTGGTAAAATCACAGATCCGGTAGATTGGATTAACCCATTGATGGGAACAGCTTCGAAACCAGATCTATCAAATGGAAATACCTACCCGGCAATCGGATTGCCATGGGGAATGAACATGTGGTCGCCACAAACCGGTAAAAACGGAGATGGATGGGCCTATGTTTATGATGCCGACAAAATCCGTGGCTTTAAACAAACGCATCAGCCTTCGCCCTGGATGAACGATTACGGCGCTTTTTCTATTATGCCCGTTACTGGCAAATTAAGATTTACTGATGATGACCGTGCAAGTTGGTTCAGCCATAAAGCAGAGGTTGCAAAGCCATATTATTACAGTGTTTATTTGGCAGATGCTAATGTAACCACCGAAATTACCCCAACAGAAAGAGCCGCACAGTTCAGGTTTACTTTCCCTAAAACGGATAGTGCTTATGTAGTTGTAGATGCACAGAATAAAGGTTCTTATATCAAAATTATTCCTGCAGAAAGAAAAATTATCGGTTATACCACCAAATATGCACGTGGTCCATTGCCTAAAAATTTCAAAAACTACTTTGTAATCTATTTCAATAAAGATTTCAAGTTGGCTAAAACCTGGGATGATAAAAAACTGAACGACAAAGATTTAGAGTTAACGGTAGATCATGCCGGAGCCGTTATTGGTTTTGCTACACAAAAAGGCGAGCAGGTAACTGCTAAAGTTGCTTCTTCTTTCATTAGCTTCGAACAGGCTGATCTTAACTTAAAAAGAGAAGTGGCCAGCGATGGTTTCGATGCAACAAAAGCAAAAGGCAGGGCAACCTGGAACAAAACTTTGAGCAAAATTTCGGTTGAAGGTGGTACCATTGATCAGGCCCGTACTTTTTATTCGGCCATGTACCGCACTTTGTTCTTTCCAAATAAATTATATGAAATTGATGCACAAAACCAGATCGTACACTGGAGCCCTTATAACGGGCAGGTTTTACCAGGTTATATGTTCGCCGGTACAGGTTTCTGGGACACGTTTAGGGCATTATATCCTTTCCTAAACCTGGTTTATCCTTCCATCAATAAGGAAATGCAACAAGGCTTAATCAACGATTTTAAAGAAGGTGGCTGGTTGCCTGAGTGGAGCAGCCCGGGTTATGCCAACATTATGGTGGGTAACAACTCTGCTTCGGTAGTTTCTGATGCTTACATTAAAGGTATGCGTGGCTACGACATCGAAACATTGTGGCAGGCTTTAAAACACGGGGCAAATAACGAGGGGCCGATGGAAGCCGTTGGCCGCGATGGTGTTAAATATTACAACGAATTGGGTTACGTACCTTTCGATGTAAAAAAGAATGAAAATGCAGCTAAAACATTAGAATATGCTTATGATGACTTTACCATTTACCAATTGGGAAGAGCTTTAGGTAAACCGGCTTCGGAAATCGATATTTATAAGAAGAGAGCCATGAACTATAAAAATCTTTTCGATCCTGCTTCTGGTTTAATGCGTGGTAAAAATCAGGATGGAACTTTCCAAAGTCCATTCAGTCCGTTTAAATGGGGTGGTGCGTTTACCGAAGGCAATAGCTGGCACTATACTTGGTCTGTTTTTCAGGATATTGATGGTTTGGCCAGATTAATGGGTGGACATAATTCGTTTGTAACCAAATTAGATTCGGTTTTCTCTATGCCTCCGGTATTTGATGAGAGCGCTTATGGTGGAGTAATCCACGAGATCCGCGAAATGCAGATTGCAAACATGGGCCAGTACGCACATGGTAACCAACCGATTCAACACATGATTTACCTGTATAACTATGGTGGTGCGCCATATAAGACACAATATTGGGTAAGAGAAACCATGAACAGGATGTACAAAGCTACTCCGGATGGATATTGTGGTGATGAAGATAACGGGCAAACTTCTGCCTGGTATGTTTTTTCGGCAATGGGATTTTACCCGGTAACACCAGCAGTTGATCAGTATGTTTTAGGCGCTCCTTTGTTTAAAAAGGTAACCATTACTTTAGAAAATGGTAAAACGGTTGTAATTAATGCAGCAGCCAATAGCGATAACAACCGTTATGTTCAGTCGCTACAGATGAATGGTAAACCATATTCTAAAAACTGGATCAGCCATAGTGGTCTGCAAAAAGGTGCAGTGTTAAATTTTAATATGACCGCAACGCCGAATAAAACCAGAGGTTCAAATCCAGCTGATTTCCCTTATTCATTATCAACAGAAAAATAGAGAAGATAAAGACTGCATCATAAAATATAATTGTCATCCTGAGCCTGCCTAAGGACAGATTTAGGTTTACACTTTATGATACAGTCTCATTTTTAAAGTAATAATTGGCCTCAATATGCCTTAAACTAATAAATCAAATATATGAACATCTCAAAGACGGGTTTTACAGCCATTTTCTGGTTTTGCGGAACCCTGTTGGCATTTGGCCAGCGTATCGATCTAAAAGATCTTTCAGCCTTTAAAAACCCATCAAATTCATGGTCATTGGCACAAAATGTAGTGGCCGACCTAAACACCGAAAATGTTTTAAAAACAACAAAAGGCGAAGGGATTTTGGTTAACCAATCTACAGCAAAAAAAGCCGGATCTGATTTATACACCATAAATGAATATGGTGATGTAGCTGTAGAATTAGATTATTTAACTGCAAAAGGAACAAATTCCGGTATTTATCTTCAAGGTAATTACGAGATCCAGATTGACGATGCATGGGGATTGAAAAATGCCACATCATCAAACAATGGCGGTATTTACCAACGCTGGGATGATAGCAAACCCGAAGCCGATAAAGGATTTGGTGGTGTTGCTCCCCGTCAGAACGCAAGCAAGGCACCAGGTTTATGGCAGCACATTAAAATTATCTTCCAGGCACCAAAATTTGATGCCTCAGGAAAAAAAACACAAAATGCTAAAATCGTCAGTGCAGAACTAAATGGTGTGCTGATTCATGAAAATGTTGAATTATTTGGTGCAACCAGAGGCGCTGCAGGAGCTGAAAAAGCAAAAGGACCTTTACGTTTGCAAGGCGATCATGGTTCGGTAGCGTTCAGAAATATCCAAATCACTGAACTATCCGAAATTCCAAAACCAAACCAAAATGACGGTGCAGATCCTATATATATTGAAGCAGCAAGCAACAATATGATCAGAAGTTTTGTAGATATTGCACCACGAGTACGTTCGGTACACGCTATTTCGGTAGGTGGACCGGAAAAGGTTGCTTATAGCTACGATTTAGATAATGGTACATTATTACAGGGATGGCATGGTGATTTTATTGATGCTACACCAATGTGGGATGGCCGCGGAAACGGTACCTCACGTGCTTTGGGCAGTGTTACCCGTTTCACTAAAAAACCTGTTCTGGCTATATCAAAGTTAGCAAACGATCAGGCTAATTGGATTGCAGACACGGTTGGCACTGGTTTTAAAACCAAGGGTTATGTAATGGATAAACAAGACCGTCCGGAGTTTAAGTACATCATTAACGGAACAAATGTTACCGATGCGATAAAAGTAATGGAGAATGGACAAGGCTTAACCCGAGAGATTACTGTTGATAAACCATCAAAAGATTTGTATTTCCTTTTGGCTACTGCTTCAAACATTGAAGAAGCTGGCAAAGGTTTGTATTTAATTGATGATAAAGCGTATTACATACAGCTTGGTGAAGGCACCGCAAAACCGGTTATTAGAAATATTGATGGCAAATGGGAAATAATTGCAGCCATTGGAAGTAAGTTGAATTATACCATTTTGTTTTAATTGTGATAGTAATGAGAAATACATTTAAAAAATTAGCAATACTGGCATTAAGTTTTAGCTTTACTACAGTTTTTGCACAAGAAACACCGAAAGAAGAAGATTTTTTCAGGATAAATAAAGTACGCGTACCCGAAGGCCCGATTTTAGAAGTTGGCGGTCTGGTTACTTTACCAAATGGCGATTTAGGCGTATCTACCCGTAGAGGAGAAGTGTACATCGTAGAAAACCCCACAAGTGCTAAACCCTACTGGCGCAGATTTGCCTATGGTTTGCACGAAATTTTGGGCATTGCCTATAAAAATGGTGCAATCTACGTAGCGCAACGCGGCGAATTAACCAAATTGACCGATAAAGATCAGGATGGCAAAGCCGATGTGTACGAAACCATTTATGCATGGCCTTTAAGCGGTCACTACCATGAATATAGTTTTGGTCCGAAATTAATGCCTGATGGTACTTTTATGGTTACCGGAAACGTAGCCTTTGGCGATGAAGAATGGTGGCGTGCAGAAAGTCGTGTACCCATGCGTGGTTGGGCCATGAACATTACCGAAGATGGTAAAATGAGCCCTTATGCTGCTGGTTTCCGTTCACCAGCGGGTATTGGCAGTATTGATGGTCAGTTTTATTATACCGAAAACCAGGGCGACTGGGTAGGTTCAGGTGGTTTATGGAAAGTAAATAAAGGTGATTTTATGGGGCATCCGGCCAGTTTAAGGTGGACTAACCTGCCAAATTCTCCGGTTAAACTACAGTCCGATTTCTTCTATTCTCAAATGGATGAACGCCGTATTAAAAACGAACAGGGCAGATATATTAAACCGGAAAACAGGGTAAACGAAACTTTCAAAACTTTGTTTGAAATGAAAAAGGTATTTCCAGAGCTGCGTTTACCATCAGTTTGGTTGCCTTATGGTATTTTGGGTATCTCATCTGCAGAACCTGTTAAAATTCCAGCCAATACTTTTGGGCCATTTGCAGGCCAGATTCTGGTTGGTGATCAGGGGATGAGCATCATTTCCAGGATTTTCATGGAAACTGTAAAAGGTGAAGAACAGGGGGCTGCCTTCCTTTTCCGTAAAGGTTTCCGTTCGGGTGTGTTAAGGTTAGAGTGGGGTACTGATGGATCATTATTTGTGGGCGAAACCAACCGTGGCTGGGGATCGGCAGGTGATGCCAACGAGGGTTTGGAAAGATTGGTATACAATAATAAAACGCCTTTCGAAATGAAAGCCGTTAGGGCAATGCCTGATGGTTTTGAAGTGGAGTTTACTATGCCTGTTGACCGTAAGTCGGCAGAAGACCTGGCTTCTTACAATGCAGAAAGCTTTATTTACAAATATCACCCTGTATATGGTTCACCTCCTGTAAACACAGAGAAATTAAAAATCTCCGGGGTTAAAGTTTCGGCAGACGGTTTAAAAGCAAGAATCATTGTACAAAATCTTCGTCAATATTATATCCATACTTTAACATTAGATGGTTTAAGATCTCAAGATGGCTTTTACTCTTTAGTTCACCCGGTAGCTTATTATACCTTGAATCAGATTCCTGATGGCAATAAACTTTCTGCGAGCGAAGTGAGTACTAAAAACTCAGCAACACCTGTAAACGCTCCTGCTAAGAAAACAGTTGCACCAAAGGCAGTAACTGGAAAAGCGCCTGAAGCAAAGGGAACGGCAACTCCTGCTAAACCAGCTGCTATAGCCAAGGCACCTACCTTTAAAGAAGTTGAGGGTTTGTTAACTAAAAATACTTGTCTGGCTTGCCATAATCAAACCAAAAGACAAATTGGCCCACCATTCGTAGAAATTGCAAAACGTAAATATTCACCAGAGAAAATATTTCAGTTGATCCATAATCCGCAACCGCAAAACTGGCCGGGTTATTCAACAGAAATGCCTCCGATGCCGCAAGTAACCAAAGCTGAAGCGTTAAAAATTGCAGCCTGGATAAACTCTTTAAATAAATAAGTTGATTGTTAGGAAACGGTTGGTAGAAATACCAGCCGTTTTTTGTTTTATAAGAAAATGAAGTGTGTTGGTGTGGGGGGTTAGATGAACAGAAATTTTTAATTGAAGCGTCACCCTGAATTTATTTCAGGGTCTATTAAATGAAAAGATCCTTCGACTATGCTCAAGGATGACAAAATGCTTAGAAAAGAAATGGGGATTCCACTATTGCAGAATCCCCATCATCTAAATTAACGCTCTCATATACATAAACGCTGTAAAAACGATTTATTGCATTAGTAAAAAAAAATTTTTCGTTTTTGGGATGGTTTTCATAAAGCCTATTCTTACTTTATGCTACTACAGATAACGGTATAGTATCCTGGGTACCTGCTGGCAGGTAGCATGGGCCCTGGCTTACCGCAGAAAGCCCCAAAAAAGACGTTGGCTTTACCTTTTAGGTAACCAAAAGGTAACGGATAGGTAAGCCAGGGGTAACCGTGGGGTTAACCTGGTGCCTAGAAAGGGTAAATAAAGGGTAAAGAATAGGTAAACAAAAAATCTTTTGTTTTTTAAATTATTCCTCTTTGTTGCATCGCATCGGGATTGCCATTAACGACCTTTACGATCTTTCTATAATATCATCTAAAAGAAATGGGGATTCCACTATTGCAGAATCCCCATCATCTAAATTAACGCTCTCATATACATAAACGCTATTAAAACGATTTATTGCATCAGCAGTAATTTATTTTTCGTTTTTGCAATGTTTATCATTTAAACCTATTTTTACTTTATGGCTACTATAGATAAAACCCAACAAGATGCAGAAAAATTGGCGGCCGCCCAGGCTGCAGTAAAATTTGTTAAAGATGGCGATATAGTAGGCTTGGGTACGGGATCTACCACAACTTTTGCCATTAAAGAATTAGGTAAACGAGTAAAAGAAGGGCTTAAGATAAAGGCTGCTGCAAGTTCCATCCGAACAGAAGAACTCGCGAAATCTCTGGGCATAGAAATTCTTGACCTTGGGCGTTTAAGCAAAATTGATATCAGTATTGATGGGGCTGATGAATTTACAGAATCACTCGATCTGATTAAAGGCGGAGGCGGGGCACTGTTTAGAGAGAAGATAATTGCTTCACTTAGTAAAGATGCCATCATTATTGCCGACGCTTCAAAAAAAGTTAAAAAATTAGGTGCTTTTACTGTTCCTGTTGAGGTAGTTCCATTGGCCTATCAATACGTATTCGATCAAATTAATAAACTTGGTGGAAAGGGTATATTGAGAACTGTAGAAGACCGAACATTTATTACTGACAATGGTAACCTGATTATTGATGCAGATTTTGGTCTTATTGATGATCCTGCAAAATTAGCTTCTGATCTTAATCAGATTAACGGATTATTGGCCCATGGTTTATTCATTAACATCACTTCGAAAGTAATCATGAGCGAAGGGGCAGATATTATTATTTTTGAATAGCTATTAGTTCACTGGTTAATTAATCATTGGTTCATTTCCCTTTATTGCGCTAAAAGAAAATTTTTCTTAATGATCTTAATTTTCTAAATGGTGATCTAATTTTTAGTAAAGGAGTTAAGGAAATTAAGTTTTAATTCCGTGTTCTCGGTGTTTCCGTGGCAAAACTGATAATTTCACCGATAATTTCTTCTTTTCTTAAATCACCGTAAATTTTTACCGACAGTTTTATTTCACTCACCGATAAAACATCACAATTAGGGGAAAAGCCATTCTCCGGCATTGGTATTCGTGATACATTTGAATCATAAAACAAAACGGTCATGGAAAATTTAATCAAAAAAAATCACACAGATAAACAATTTGGTCTAGGCATTTTAATCATCGCCATCGGTTCGGTATTCTTATTAAGAAACTCGGGAATAGATGTGCCACATTGGATATTGAAATGGCACACCATTATGTTAGGTATCGGTTTATGGATGGGCTACCGTAAAGACTTTCAGGGAAGTGGCTGGTTGGCATTGACCATTATTGGAGGCTTATTCACTTTTAAAGCGATAAACATATTTGATTTTGATCTGTTTAGAATTAGTATGCCAATGGTATTGATCGGCTTAGGTTTATATGTAATCTTAAAGCCTAGAAAAGTACAAAACTTCGATCAGTATTTTGAAAAAAAACCAGTTGATTTTACTGATAAAGAAAGCTAAAATTCTTAACTCTATCATATATTTTAAAAGGGGACATTTTTTGACAATGTCCCCTTTTTATGCTTAATAGCAGAGGGTATTGAGCATGGAGCTCTGAATACGTTTAATTGCTGCCCCAAGCGCTCCGCGCTTAGCCAAAAAGAAACGGGGATTCCACCCTTAGGCAGTATCCCCGTCATCTAAATTAACGCTCTCACATACATAAACGCTGTAATTGGAATATATTGTGTTGAGTTTAATTTTTTTTCATTTTTTTGCTAAACCTGTAAAACCGGCACCGCTTTATGATATTTATTGCGGTATTCAATAGGGGTTAAGCCTGTTATTTTTTTGAAAACATCCCTGAATGATTTAGTATCGGTATACCCTACATCAAACATCACTTCGGTAATATTTTTTCTGCTCGATTCGAAACTCCGTTTTGCGGCTTCAATTTTAACCCTTTGAATATACTCGATTACGGTATTTTTGGTAGCACTTTTAAACCTCCGCTCAAAGCTCCTTCTGCCCAGCGCCAGCATATCAGCCAGTTGGTCTACCGTAATCCGTTCCTGGTAATTTCCATCAATAAATTCCTGGGCCTTTTTAATTTTTGCATCCTCATGTCCTTTTTGCCCCTGGAACATCATAAAAGCCAGCTGACTTTCGCGATCGATATCAATAGCGAAATATTTAGCGGCTAAAATGGCGGTATCCCGATCCGTATATTTCTCTACCAGGTATAAAAGCAGGTTCCAGTACGAATTTGCGCCACCGCTCGAATATAATCCCTGCGCATCGGTAATGATGCTGCCATCAACCAATTCTACATCAGGAAACATTTCCCTGAACTGATTGGCAAACAACCAGTGTGTAGAACATTTCCGGCCGTTTAACAAACCTGTGGAGGCCAATATAAATGCGCCTAAACAAAGTGAGGCTATTTCGGCCCCTTTTGCATGCTGTTTTACAATCCACGGTACCAGATCCTGATTTGCCTCCATGGCATAACCTACATTACCGCTTATTGCCGGAACAAAGATGAGATCGGTATGTTCCACTTCATGCAATAATTTATCGGCATGTACTGAGAAAAGACTATTGTTCAGCTTTACCTCTTTTGTCATGGCTACCAGCTCTACTTTAAAAAGCGGTAATTTACCTGATGCCTGTAAAAATTCGTTAACAGCGGTAAATAAATAGCGTGGATCTGCAATGGCCTCGATCACGGCAGTCTCTGGTATTAAGATAGATACGTGTTTCATATCTCAAATATAGCAAGGCTATTTGTCGTAAACAACCCCCGCAATTGTCGTTTCTACGGGTTCCGCTTGCTGTAATCATCCTGTATGTTTGTATATAGTTAAGGGTTTATGCCAAAATGTATGATGGAAGAACCGATTGCTAAATGGCATCAAATAAATAGGAACAAATGGCTAGCATAAATTCATATCTTACTTTTAACGGAAATTGCCGGGAAGCAATGACTTTTTACCAGGATTGCCTGGGTGGAGAACTAACGCTCGAAACCATTGGAGAATCGGATTTTGCAGGAAAAATGCCCAATGTCATACGAAGGAGCGTGATGCATGCCATTTTAGCTAAAGATGAAATGGTAATTATGGGTACTGATATGGTTGAAGAAAAGGGGCTTGTAAAAGGAAACTCCGTATCTATGATGCTCAACTGCAATTCCGAAGAAGAGGCAAAAGCTTTTTACCATAAACTTTCCGTTGGCGGCAGAGCCTCACACCCTTTACAGGAAACCTTTTGGGGAGCACTTTTTGGCGATTTAACAGACCGTTTTGGGAACAACTGGTTAATTAATTACGATAAAAATAGATAAACATGAAAAAGTTGACAACCTGGTATTGGATTGCAACCATCACTTTCGCTTTAATGATGATTATGGATGGCTTTGGTGGAGTAACACAGCAGGAAGCAGGGAAAGAAGTACTTAAACACCTCGGTTATCCGATGTATATGCTCATCATTGTAGGCATTGCAAAATTGCTTGGGTCATTATCAATTTTACAGAATAAATATACAACTATTAAAGAATGGGCTTATGCAGGTTTTGCCATCAATTTTATTGGCGCTTTTGCTTCCAGAGCATTTGTTGGAGATGGTGTATCGTTGTTGATCCCTCCACTTGTTGCTTTGGTTATGATGTTTATTCCTTATATTTTATGGAAAAAAGTAAAGCAAATGTTAAAAATAGTTAAAACTAAATAATTAGTTTGATTAAAAGCTTTTGAGAACCAAATATTGTTAACTTTGGGTATTGTAAACAACCAAACACAATAAAAAACGATCATGATTTCGGGTTTAATGTGGAATCATAATGGTTTAATTACCCTAAAAACAATATTATACGAATGAAAAAGAGCCTTTTATTCATAATCGCTTTACTATTTACTACTTCGGCATTTTCTCAAAATGTGATCCAGCTTTTCAATGGCGCAAACGATTTTTTTAAACTGTTACAGGAAGAGAAATTTAAAGATGCGCACGCTTTCTTTGATGATACTTTGAAAACGAAATTAACAGAAGAAAATTTAAAGAAACTTTGGGGAGATATAGGAACAAAATATGGAAAGGCAGAGTCTTTAGATGCCATTCAAAGTAAAGCTCAGGGCGAGTTTTTCGCTGTAACGGTTGAAGGTAAATTTGCTAACGGTAATCAGAACTTTATTTTAGGTTTTAATAAACAACAGAAAATTGTCGGAATCTTTCTGGCACCTTCCCGCAAATCGTCCACTTATTTAAAACCAACCTATGTAGATACCAGTTTATACCGGGAAAAGTCGTTATATATTGGTCCGGCAGGAAAACAATTGGCTGCCATTATCACAACTCCAAAAAATGCCAAAAATTTCCCTGTGGTGGTTTTTGTACACGGCTCCGGACCTGCCGATATGGATGAAACAGTTGGTGCAAATAAACCCTTTAAAGATTTGGCTGGCGGTTTAGCCTCTAAAGGAATTGCTTCTGTTCGATACGTAAAACGAACTTTAATTTATCCGAACGAATTTAATAAAGCTTTTACTGTAAAAGAAGAGGTGCTGGATGATGCAACTGCAGCTATTGCACTTGCAAAAACGGTTGTTGGGGCCAATCCCAAAGCGGTTTATGTATTCGGTCATAGTTTAGGTGGAATGTTAGCACCTAAAATAGCAACACTTACACCTGATTTAGCGGGGATTATTTTGGCGGCAACACCAGCGAGAAAATTAACAGATATTATTGTAGATCAGAATAAATATATGTTCGATCAGGCTAATGATACTACAGCTGCCTTTAAAAAACAATTGGCAGATGCTGATGCGGAAATTGATAAAAGTAGAATTTCGCAGTTGGGAACAACCATAAAACCTGATTCTGTAATTTTAGGATTGCCTGCCAAATATTGGGCAGATTTAAATGCCTACAATCAGGTTGCTGTAGCTAAAACTCTTTCGAAACCTAAAATCTACGTATTGCAAGGTGGTAATGATTTTCAGGTAGGTAAAGTAGATTTTGATTTATGGAATGCTGCTTTGAGTAAAAAGAAAAATGTGGTTCTTAAATTTTACCCGGATTTAAATCACCTGCTAAGTTCTCAAACCGAAAAGGGAACAATGGCACAATACCAGGCAGCGGTAAGTGTATCCGAAACTTTGGTTAACGATATTGCCTTATGGATTAAAGCCAAATAGTATAAATCACTTATCAAAAAAGAATAAAGCTCCGATCAAATTTCAGGAGCTTTTTTTGTGAATTAAGTTTCTTTACATCATGTCTTTGTTCATTAATCACAAACAATTCAAAAAATAAGCGGTTTAAGTTTATGACATCTCATCTTAAATAGTTTGTTTATGGAAAAGCGGAAAATCACTTTAAAAGGAATATGGGGCATTTTAAAAGCATCGTTTACCGGATTTAATAATCATAAGGTAACGAAACTTAGTGGCTCATTAGCCTATTATACGGTGTTTTCTATGGCGCCATTGCTTGTGGTTATTATTTCTTTGTGCGGTATATTTTTAGGCAGAGAAATAGCCGAAGGGCAGGTTTATGCCCAGCTTGAAGGATTTTTAGGTAGAGAATCGGCTACTTCCCTGCAACAGCTGATTAAAAATGCTTATTTGGATGGAAAAAGCACTATCGCCTTAATCATTGGTATTTTTACACTATTGCTTGGGGCAACTACCGTTTTTGGGGATATCCAGGATTCAATTAATACCATTTGGGGCTTAAAACCAAAACCTAAAAGGGGTTGGGTAAAGATGTTACAGAACAGGTTTTTGTCTTTCTCAGTAATTATCAGTTTGGGCTTTGTGCTATTAGTTTCACTTGCTGTAACCTCAGTCTTAGATGCTTTTAGCAGCCGTTTACAGGCCAGGTTTGCCGAAGTATCGGTCATTGTATTTTATATCATTAATCAAGTGGTTACCCTTGCTGTCATCTCTTTAATATTTGGAGTAATATTTAAAGTATTACCTGATGCAATTATAAAATGGCGTGATGTAATTGCCGGAGCAATTGTAACGGCAGTGCTTTTTATGATTGGTAAATTTGCCATTTCAATTTATATTGGGCAAAGCAATGTTGGGAGTACTTATGGGGCAACGGGTTCATTAGTAGTGGTGCTTTTGTGGACGTACTATTCTTCTATCATTTTATATTTCGGTGCCGAATTTACCAAGGCTTATGCGGTTGCTTTTGGGTCGGAGATTTATCCTTCGCATTATGCGGTCACCACGAAAGAAATTGAAGTAGAAACAGAGGGTAAATCTATTCAGGATAATCACCCTGAAATCAAAGAAGAGGTTAAAAAAGCATAAATTATTCTCCCCAGGCCGTAATGATCAATCTTCTTTGTCCACCATGGTTGCGGTGCTCGCAAAGGTAAATTCCCTGCCAGGTACCAAGTGCTAATCTGCCATTTCTTATCGGGATAATTACGGAACTACCCAAAAGTGCCGATTTTAAATGGGCTGGCATATCGTCCGATCCCTCGTAGTCATGCTCATAATCAGGATCGTTTTCCTTAACGGTTTTATTAAAGAACATTTCAAAATCCATTCTGACCGTAGGATCAGCATTTTCGTTAATCGTAAGAGAAGCAGAGGTATGCTGTATAAAAACCTGACAAATACCAATGTTAATCTCGTCAATTTGAGGCAAGGCATCCTCAATCTCATCGGTAATAATATGGAATCCCCTTCTACGTTCTCTGAGTGCTAAGGCTTGTTGATATATTTTCATTTGAATTAATTCTCGATGATTTTGATGAAATCCTTTTCACTAGGTAAGACAGTTAAATACTTACTTGCGAAAATTTGTTCATTGTTTTCAGGAAGTGTATATCTTACTACCGATTCACTTTTATCCTGGCAAAGAATAATACCGATGGTTTTATTTTCATCCTCAAGTTTTACTTCTCTGTCAAAATAGTTCACATACATCTGCATCTGACCAATATCCTGATGTTTGAGTTCTCCTATTTTTAAATCGATAAGTACAAAACATTTTAAAATACGGTTGTAGAAAACTAAGTCTATTTTGAAATGTCTTTCTTCAAAAGTTATTCTTTTTTGACGGGCTACAAAGGTGAAACCATTACCGAGTTCTAATAAGAAATGTTCAAGTTTATCAATTAATTTTTGCTCTAAGTCACTTTCTGAATAAAAACTTTGCTCTGGTAGTCCTAGGAATTCCAGTACATAAGGGTCTTTTATTAAATCCTTGTTTTTTTCAATTATTTGTCCTTTTTGGCCAAGTGATCTTATCTCTTCCTTGTTTTTGCTTATTGCCAAACGTGTATATAATGCTGAATCATATTGGCGCTGCAACTCGCGTAAACTCCAATTGTTTTTGATTGATTCTATTTCGTAAAAATTACGTTCGTTTACATTTGTTATTCTCATTAACTTGAGGTAGTGAGACCATGTAAGTTTGAATTCAGCAGACAGTGTCTGCTGAATTTTAGATTTACGAAATACAATGTTGGCAATTTCTTCATTTTTGAATTTATCAGTGGCTGTCTGATTTTTTTCCAATTGCGCAGACACTGTCTGCGCAATTGAATAAGTTAAATAAAACTGGCGCATTTGTTCTAAATTTCTTTTTGAAAAACCTTTGCCAAGTTCAGCAACTAATTTTTCAGAAAGTTCATTTAAAATCTGTTTACCGTATTCTGCTCTTTCTTTCCCCTGTTGCTCTTCTTCAACAATCATTCTGCCAATTTCGAAGTAAGCAGTAGCCATTGTATTATTAATGGTTTGTACTACATTTTGCCTCGCTTGGTTAAGCAATTTAATAACCTTTGTATATAAGTTTTGCTTTTCAATTTGCATTTTTATATTTATCTTATATATTGAAAGAATGTTTTTTCACTTTAAAACTGGTATTGATGATTATTTCAAAAACTCCACATTCCATATTTTTTCTGCTTTTCTGCCAATCAACCAAAAAGAGGTCGCTAATACAGAGAAGAATAAGGCTTTATGCCAACTGTCCCAAAAATATTCAAAATAGCGCGTATAGAGGTTAATAAAGAGAAAGGTAATGCCGAATTCGCGGGCAATATCATCACGGTATTTTAAGCCAAATAAAGTGCTTGCTACACAAATAGCTCCTGAAATCAGCGCCCAATAAAACAAGCTCAGTTGCCTAACCTTGTACCATTCTTCTAAACTGGCAAAATTGCCGAATACAGATAGGGCCCAAAGCGATACAAAAAGGTACACCATTCCGGCAATATAAGTAACCTGAAAGAAATTTTGCGTTTTAGGAAAAGCTTTCATAATGAAAGATGCCGCAGTTAATACTGCGCCGAAAACGACAAAGCGCAAGGGATAATTCATGCCAAGGAAATAATAATTCCATCGGCTTAAATAGCCTGTTTCTGTGCCAAACCAGGCACCTAATGATATCAAGGCAAAAATCCATATTAAACGTGAATTGAAGAGATAACCTAAAGCACCATAAATGAAAACAGATATTAAAATCAGGATGGAAAAATTGCCAGATCCATTATCCAGCACTTTTCCGAAATAAGCAATTGCATTTGCCGTGAGCAAAATAGCAGAAAACACAATGGCTTCATTGCTAAACTTTAAATGTGCCAGCTTCTTCTTCCGCCTGAAACCCAGGATATAAAGCCATCCCGCCAATCCGCCAGAAATGATAGCAATAACGATATTAGGCGTATTGTAAACCCGTTTTAAATAGTCTAAGATTGAATTATCAATAAGGAGCGATCCAAGAGCAATAAAACCACAAGCTAAGGCTACCCAAAAAGCATATTGTGCCAGACGTAACCAATCGAAGTTTTTGGCTTCATAACTTTTACGGAGTTTATCGCCTGTTTCATCATTAATTAAGCCATCATTTTGCCATTGCTCAATCATGTCATCTAGAAACTCACTCTTTTCTCTGTCAACTTTCATAGGTTAGGTTATACACGAAGATATGTTTTTTGACCGGAAGTCAGAAGTCCAAGTTCCTAAAGTGAAAAAACATATTATCTATACATATAGACTTCTGACTTCGGACTAATCTATATAACCTCTTTGATTTTTTTATTGTTCCCAACAATCCAAATTACATCGCCGTTGTCGAACACAAAGTCGGATGAAGGATTCAATATCCGATCAGCACCACGTTCAATACCCACAATTAGTGCCTGTGCTTTTTCGCGGATCCCTGCATTTCTGATACTCATGCCATAAACAGGCGATTCGGCATGAACAATAACCTTTTGCAAGGTCATTTCTTTATTCGGGAAATTATTTTCTTCGGCTGTTTCCGGAGCATCAACTTCTAAAAGTGCCTTAACAGCGGCCAATTGATCATCAGCACCAATCAACAATAGTTTGTCGTTAGGATAAAGCCGCTCGTCTCTGCCTGGCGTTGGGATATTGTTTCTTCCACGTTCGATTAAGGCAATATTTACCCCATATTTTTCCCTGATCATTAATTCGGTAAGCGTTTTTCCTACCACTTCCGATTCAGGTGAAACAGTAAGTTCTGTGAGGTGGGTATCCCAAGGCAAAATGTCAGGTTTTTGATTCTCACGGGCATTTAAATTCAACATGAAACGTCTTTCCAGCTTATCATAAAAAGACTGCAGTTTCCTGGAGAAGATAACCATGCCTAAAATAATCAGGCCTAATGCGATTACAGCTGCAATCCAGGTGTCGAAGAATTCATACATTAAAAATCCTACAAAGAAGATCCCTAAAGCTATTCTGAAAAATTCGATGGCAATTAACGGACCACGGGTATATTTTTTATTCAGCCAAAGGTGAGAATAGGCTGTTCGTTGAATCCTTCGGATAGATAATGCCCATAAAAATGGCGACATTAAAATGAACGAAACCACTACGCTGATGATAATAGAAGTTAAGCTATTGGAAATATTGCTTACAATAAAAGGCTGAACATATCGGTAAGCCAGAAATATGATTGCTATGATGATTACCGAGTGGATAATCGTATTAAAAATATAAGACCTTAATAGAACTTTCCAATCGCTTAACGTGGTAATCCCTTCAGTACTGGAGCTGTATCTTTCTATACCATCAAGCCATTTTTTTGGTAAAACGCGGTTTAAATACTGGTAAAAAGGTTCGGATAGTTTAATCAGGTATGGTGTGGTAAAGGTTGTAATAGCTGCCGCTGCTACAGCGATTGGGTAAAGGAAATCGCTGGTTACTTTAAGGGTTAATCCTAATGAGGCAATGATAAATGAAAACTCACCAATTTGTGCCAAACTCATGCCCGATTGTACCGAAGTTTTTAGCGGCTGACCAGACAATAACGCCCCTAAAATGGTAAATATGATTTTCCCAAAGATGATAACCACGGTAGCCACTAAAATGGGAACAGCGTATTTAACCAGCATCGAAGGATCAATCAGCATACCAACTGAAACAAAGAAAACCGCGGCGAATAAATCTTTTACCGATTTTGTTAAGTGTTCTATTCTTTCGGCCTGCGTAGTTTCGGCTAAAATAGAACCCATAATAAATGCACCTAAAGCCGGAGAAAACCCAACCTTATCGGCCAGTAATACCATCACCAAACACAAACCTAAAGATACCACCAGCATGGTTTCATCATTCATTAATTTTTTGGTTGCTTTAAGAAATGAAGGGATTAAAAATATTCCACCCAAAAACCAAAGCACCAAAAAGAATGCTAGTTTTAAGATAGAATACAGCATTTCTGTACCTGCCGACTGCTGGCTTACGGCCAACGTAGAAAATAATACCAATAACAAGATTGCCACCAGATCTTCAACAATTAAAACCCCGAAAACCAGACCGGCAAACTTTTTATGCTTTAGGCCAAGTTCTTCGAAGGCTTTTATGGTAATCATGGTTGAGGATATGGATAAGATTCCACCTAAAAACAGGCTGTCCATATCTTTCCAGCCCATTGCTTTACCAACCAAGTAACCTGCCAGAATGATAAAAAGGACTTTCACAATCGCGGTGATGGAAGCGGAACCGCCAACTTTAACCAGTTTTTTAAAGCTGAATTCTAAACCAAGGCTGAATAAAAGGAAAATTACACCAATTTCGCCCCAAATGTTAATACTCTTGGTATCGGTAACAGAGGGAAAAAAATCTAAATGAGAACCAACCAATAGGCCAGCCAGTATATAGCCCAGAACGAGGGGCTGTTTAATTTTTTTAAATATAAGAGTGGTTATTCCTGCGGCAGCAAGGATTAATCCTAAATCGGCTATTAAATCGGGTAAATGCATCTATATAAAAAGTAATGTTGTTTAAATAATTTATTTCCAGCTATAATTGATACCTGGCATTTTATAACCCACATTGAAGTGGTTAATAATGAAATTACTTACCAAAAAACATGTTTTGGATAGAGCATCTTAAACAGGCACCAATAATTATGATTTAATCTTTTGATTACAACTTTTGTATTGATGGTTTTGTTCTTTAAAAAAAGGAATAGCCAAAAAGTGATGAGAACAAAAGCACTGGAAGATATTTTTACAATAGAACTGTTAATAAAATCTTTTTGCAGGCTTTCATTATCCTGATTGAAACCAAGATTAAGGTTGATGTTTTTTTTACAGGAAAAGAAACTGATTTTAGTGTTTTTTAATGCGGCATCATTTCCTTGTTTTTGCGATGCGAAGACCGCAAAATTAATGGAGATAGATAGAAAGAAAATGATGTAAAAAACCCTCATTGCCGCTAATATAACGAAAATAAGGCTTTTTTGAAAGGGAAATCTGATTTAAACAGACTTAAATACCCTTTTGACTTAGATTATTAAAATTGAGTTTATAAAATCACTCTCATCTCGAGTTACCGTCATTTCGAGCGGAGTGCAACGAAGTCGAGAAATCTGTTTAGATAGATCTCTCCATTCCACTGCGTTTCAGTCGAGATGACAATCGAGCTGGATACCCTAAAAAAAATCACCTGTTAAAATAATTGAGCGTCGCTTCCTTATCTTTTTGCAATTGAACGGTAAGCGCTTCTAATCCGGTAAATTTTACATCGTGACGTAAGAATTTCAAGAAATTCATCTTGATGTCCTGTCCATAAATTTCCTGGTTAAAATCGAAAATATTAACCTCAATATTTCTGGTCATCCCATTAATGGTTGGACGCTGCCCGATGTAGGCCATGCCTTTATAAGTTTGGAGTTTGGCGTTTTGCGTTTGGAGTTGATCCACCGCTAAGCCCTCAACGCCCAGCGCTGAACCAATCTCAACTGTAACGGCATAAATGCCATCGCCAGGAATCAGTTTATATATTTCTTCTACGAAGATATTGGCGGTAGGGAAACCAATTGTTCGGCCAATTTTATCGCCTTTAATTACCCTTCCGAAAATAGAAAATGGATAACCCAGATAATCATTGGCTAAACTTACATCGCCAGCCAAAAGTGCCTGTCGGATTTTGGTCGAGCTTACTGCAACATCATGAATATCCTGTTCCATAATTTCCTCCACATTAAAGCCATAATGTAAGCCAGCGGCTTTTAAATCATCCAGGTTGCCAGAACGGTCTTTACCGAAACGATGGTCATAACCAATAATAATATGCCTGGTGCCAATGTTGTTTACCAGTATGTTTTTTATGTAATCTTCAGGCAGTTGATTGGAGAAATCTCTGGTAAATGGTGTAATGATTAAATGATCTACCCCTAAACCTTTTAAAATTTCTGCTTTTTCCGTAATTGTGTTAATCATTTTTAGATCCTGGTTTTCAGGATCAATAATCATTCTCGGGTGTGGGAAAAAAGTTAGTATTACGCTTTCTCCTTTATCAGATTTTGCTTTTTCTACCAGTTGTTTGATGATTTTTTGGTGCCCGAAATGTACACCATCAAAAGTGCCAATGGTTACAATGGCATTATCTAATTTCTTAAAATCCGAAAGGTTATTGTATATCTTCAATGGGATGGAAAATTAATGTAAGGCATGGCGTTTAACTACCCCGCCCTTTAAATCGGCAATTTGTTGTTGTATTACAAAGGCATCTGAATCAATCTGCCGGATAGCAGTTTGTAATTTGCTCATTTCTAGTTTGGTAACCACAGTAAAAATAATATCAATATCTTTCTTTTCTCCGTAACCGCCTTCGCCTTTATAAATGGTCACACCTCGTTTCATTTCGTTAATGATAAACCCTTTTATAGCTTCCTGATGTTCTGAAATAATGGTCACACCTGTATATTGTTCTATGCCATTTACGATAAAATCGATGGTACTAGATGCAGATAAGTATGTTAGAATGGCATAAAGCGCAGTTTCGATGTTTAGGAAATAAGCTGCGAATGCAAAAATAATGATGTTTAAAATCAGGATGATATTTCCAACAGTTAAAATGCTGTTTTTACTGATGTAAAGCGCTAAAACTTCTGTACCATCAATTACACAGCCGCCACGCATGGCCAATCCGATTCCTCCACCTAAAAACAAACCGCCAAAAAATGCAATAAGTAATTTATCGTGTGTAATGGGCTGAAAGGGCAATATAATTAGCGCCAGTGAGAGCGTAGCAATGGCGATAGCAGTTTTAATGGCAAAGCCTTTACCAATCTGCCTGTAACCTAAAATAACAAATGGGATATTGATGATAGCAATGAGGTACGATAAATTCCAGCCAGTTAAGGTGCTTAGCAAGAGGGAAATACCAGTAACACCACCGTCAATAAAATGGCTCGGCATTAAAAAGCTTTTTAGGCCAAAACACGCCGAAGTTACACCAGCAATAATTAAAAGAATTTCTTTTACAAACCTGGTGTGCCTGTTTTTGATTCGGTTCATGCTTCTGTTTCAGTTTTAGCTTCTTCTTTTTTACTGCGAATATAATTAACAAGTTCTAATACCTCAAACGCATCTTTTAGTAAAAAGTTTCCGCTTCGGGTACGGGTAAGTTTAGAAAGGTAAGCGCCGTTATTTAAAGTTTTACCAAAATCGGATATTAATGAACGGATATAAGTACCTTTGCTACACACAATCCTGAAATCGATTTCTGGCAGTTCGATCCGTGTAATTTCAAATTCCGGTACACTTACAAAACGTTTCCTTAATTCAACCTCTTCACCCAATCTTGCTTTTACGTATAAACGTTCACCATTTACCTTGACTGCTGAATGTGCAGGCGGATATTGCTCGATATTGCCAATAAATGCTTTACAGGCAGCATAAATTTCTTCTTCGGTAATGTGGCTGATGTCGAAGGTTTCATCAACCTCCGTTTCCATATCAAATGACGGGGTAGTAGCGCCCAAAATCATGGTGCCGGTATATTCTTTCTCTTCAGCCTGAAAAGTGTCTATCTGTTTGGTTAGCTTGCCGGTACAGATAATCAATAAACCTGTAGCAAGTGGATCTAAAGTGCCGGCATGACCAACTTTTAGTTTTAGTGGTTTTAAAGAATTACGTATTTTGCCAACCACATCAAATGAAGTCCATTTGTATGGTTTGTTAATTAAAAGCAATTCGCCTTCAGCAAAATTGAAGTCTTTGAATTTAGAATTTTCGGTACTCACAAATCTTTTTTGCGCAAAGATACGGATTCAATGTGGTTTGCTTAAGTTTTTTTAACCACAGATGTACAAAGATAAACACGGATGATTATTATCTGTATGCATCCTTTTTATCTCCCGAAAATCGGGACAAGTTGTGGTTAAAATATTTACATGAATTATATGATCTGTAAGTTGTGTCCGCTTAATAACAGGATGATAATGATTAAACCAGCAGCAATTCTGTACCAACCAAAGACTTTGAAACCATGTTTGTTCAGGTATCCGATAAAACTTTTAATAGCCAATAGTGCTACCACAAAAGCAATAACGTTACCGATAATTAGAAGATTAGTTTGATCATGGGTAATGGTGTGCCCTTCTTTGTAAAAATCGTACAGTTTTTTCGCGGTTGCAGCAAACATAGTCGGTACCGCAAGGAAAAATGAAAACTCAGCGGCCACTTTTCTGCTTAATTTCTGACTCATCCCACCAACAATAGTTGCTCCCGAGCGCGATACACCTGGTAACATGGCGATACATTGAAAGAATCCAATTTTTAAAGCGGTTAAATAAGTTACCTTTTCTTCTTCCAATACCGTGGGTTTATTAAACCATTTATCAACAAATAAAAGGATGATCCCCCCAATTAGCAGAGAAATGCCTACTGCCATCGGACTTTCCAATAATTCGTCGATTTTTTTGCTTAATAACAGGCCAAATACAGCCGCAGGAATAAAGGCAACAAGCAATTTAATGTAGAAAGTTATTGATTTGAAGAATCTCTTAAAATAGAGTACAACCACCGAAAGTATTGCGCCCAACTGGATGACAATGGTGAAGAGTTTTACAAATGGTTCGGATGCGATGCCCATAAATGATGATGCAATAATCATGTGACCAGTGCTCGATACAGGTAAAAATTCAGTTAATCCTTCAACAATTGCAAGGACAATAGCTTCAAAAGCGTTCATATTTTTAGGAAAGGAAGGAAATAAATAAAACGCTCAATCAATTAATTAAGCGTTTTAATATAATCCTAATAGGATAAATTTATTTTTTTAAGATTGCATAAATACCAAAAGCAAAACCTGCCAATACCACTATCGGAGCCAATAAAGTTCTTCTGAAGTCGTAAATGTCACCAGTAGTGCCCATCATCAAGATAAAACCAACCGCTACAATTGCTATGCTGATTAACAATAACTGATAGTTTTTTTTGGTAAAAACCAATTCGCTTTTAACGTCCTTTACAACCGGACTTGTTTTTTTTTCTGCCATTATCTATAAAGATGATAAGATTTTAAACGTAAATATCTGCTTACTGCAAACCATGTACTAATGCCTGTTATAAAAATACCCACAATTAAAAGGCCTGTAAATACGAAGCCAAATTCCTGGTAGTTATTTAAAATAATAATCTCAGGTACCTCTTTGCGGGCATAAATTAAAGTTGCCAATAAAATAATGATGGCAATAAATGCCGCAATCAGGCCGTGCAAAGCAGCATACAATAAGAAAGGACGTCGAATAAAATTTTTCGTTGCACCAACCAGCTGCATACTTTTAATTAAAAAGCGCTGTGAATAGATTGCTAGTCTTATCGTGTTGTTAATCAGTGCGATAGAAATGATTAATAGCAACGCTGCGAATGCTAAAATAATTAAACCAATAGTATTGATATTTTTGTTTACCATATCAATTAAAGAACTTTGGTAAACCACTTCTTTAACTACAGGATTCTTAGAAATACTTGTTTTTAAGGCATCTATACTTTTATTGTTTGCATATTCTGCTTTTAAATACACATCAAAGGTAGATGTTAGTGGGTTGTAGCCTAGGAAGTTAACGAAATCTTCACCTAAATCCTGTGTTAAATTTCTGGCTGCAAGTTCTTTATTTACATATTGAGTTTGCTTTACCGCCGGGTTAGCATTTAACTCTTTTTGGAAAGCCAAAACATCCGCTTCTTTTGCACCTTCATCAACAATAATGTTCAAAACGATGTTTTCTTTAACGTAGTTAGACAGGTTTTTGGCATGTACAAGTACTAAACCAAGTAGCCCCAGCATCAATAAAACCAATGCAATACTGATTATAGTAGAGATATAAACGGTTTTGGTTTTCTTAGATGCATCACTCACTTCGAATTCTTCCATGTATTTCATTTTTGTTTCTGCGAAAATATAAATTATACCTGATAAACACCAATTAATGATTGTTAAATGAATACTAACGTATGCGATTAGCTTTTAGTTTGAAGATTAAATTCCATGGCAAATCTGATTCTTTTTCGAATGCCGGTACGAAATTTGCTAAAACGGCGTTAATTATGGATATCTTAAAACTAAATTTAACTATGAAAAGACAAATTACAATTCTAAGTTTATTAATGCTTCTTACCTCAACCATTATTTCATGCAAAAAAGATACTACTTCTTTAAAAGCTCAAATGATGGGCCGTTGGACTTTAAATAGGATTGTGACCACAGGTTATACTGACCAAAAACTTAATGGAGACGTTAATTATGGCAAAACCACTGATTATATTGATTATAAATCAAATAATGATGACCAGGTGGAGATAAGTTTATCTGGAAACAGGGCAATTGGTGAGTATGTGATCATTTATTCTGATCAGTTTAGTATGAGTATTAATGATGGTCTTAATTATTGTAAAATAAACAGTCTTACTGCAAACAAATTAGAGTTTACTGCTAAAATTGATAAAACAAACATTACTAAAGTATATTATTTATCAAGATAAAATCTTAATCCCCCGATTATTTGCTTTGCCATTGGTTTTTAGATCAATGGCATATTTTTTTTGCGAAGGTATATTATAGCCATGGTGTCGGTTGTTACCAATTGACACTGAATCGCATAAGCTTCATTTTATTTTCGTGGTGTCAGTTGTTACCAACTGACACTAAAAACACATATTCTAGATATTTCATTATTTTAAGTAACCGATAGTCAGATCGTAACATCTGACTACACAAAAGGTGCCGGGGTTTTACTCTTAACTTCTTCTTATTCTGCATTTCTGCTGGCAAAATAATATCATGAATCTCCTTTTTTAAGCCCCTTAATTTCCGTATTTTCGCCCCTTTAAAAAATTAAAACTTGCAATGGATTACCAATTCAAAGAAATAGAACGGAAGTGGCAGAAATTCTGGGCAGATCATCAAACATTTAAGGCCGAAAGCAATTCTGAAAAACCAAAATACTATGTGTTAGATATGTTTCCTTATCCATCAGGAGCAGGCTTACACGTTGGTCACCCACTGGGTTACATTGCATCAGATATTTTTTCGAGATACAAACGCCTTAAAGGTTTTAACGTATTGCACCCGATGGGATACGATTCTTTCGGATTACCAGCGGAGCAATATGCGATACAGACCGGACAACATCCGGCCATTACTACTGAAGCAAACATTGCAACTTACCGCCGACAGTTGGATCAGATCGGTTTTTCTTTTGATTGGAGCAGGGAAGTACGTACCAGCGAGCCGTCTTATTACAAATGGACGCAGTGGATTTTTATGCAGTTGTTCAACTCGTGGTATAATATTGAGAACGACAGGGCAGAAGATATTACCACCTTGATTGAAAAATTCAACGCATCGGGTACTGCTTATGTAAAATCGGTTTGTGACGAAGATACAAAAGAATTTCTGCCAAGCGACTGGGCAACTTTTACTGATGAAGAGAAACAGATCGAATTGTTAAAATACCGTTTAACTTATCTTCGCGAAAGTACTGTAAACTGGTGTGCAGCTTTAGGTACCGTTTTAGCAAATGATGAAGTAAAAGACGGTTTTTCAGAGCGTGGCGGTTTCCCGGTTGAGCAAAAGAAAATGATGCAGTGGAGTATGCGGATTACTGCTTATTCAGACCGGCTTTTGCAAGGTTTAGATACGATTGACTGGCCAGAGCCAATTAAAGAAATGCAGCGCAACTGGATAGGCAAAAGTGTGGGAGCATCTGTTAAATTTCAGGTAGAAGGAAAAGATAAACAGATTGAAGTGTTTACCACGCGCGTAGATACCATTTTTGGTGTTTCGTATCTAGTATTGGCTCCGGAACACGAATGGGTTGCAAAATTGACGACTCCCGAACAAAAAGAGGACATTGCAAATTATATCGCTTTAACGAAAAAGAAATCGGAATTAGACCGTATGGCTGATACCAAAACCGTATCCGGTGCTTTCACAGGTACTTATGTCATAAATCCGGTAAGTGGTGAGCGCGTTCAATTATGGATTGCTGATTACGTATTGGCTGGTTATGGAACAGGTGCGGTAATGGGTGTGCCAAGTGGCGATCAACGCGATTGGTTATTTGCTAAACACTTTAATTTACCGATTATCCAGATTTTGGACGGGCAAAAAGATATTGATGTGCAGGCAGATCCGACCAAAGAAGGGAAATATATCAACTCTGGTTTTATTAACGGGTTGACTTATAAAGAAGCTGTAGCATTCTTGAATAACTGGTTAGAAGTTGAAAAAGTTGGAAAAGCCAAAGTGAATTTCCGTCAACGCGATGCGATTTTCGGTCGACAGCGTTATTGGGGTGAACCGATTCCTGTTTACTTTAAAGATGGGTTACCATATTTGGTAAATGAAGAAGAATTGCCTTTGTTGCTTCCGGAAATTGATAAATATTTACCGACCGAAACAGGTGAGCCACCATTGGCCAGGGCCGAAAACTGGTTGCCAAAAGATGGCGGGCACTATGAATTAAGCACCATGCCGGGTTGGGCAGGAAGCAGCTGGTACTGGTACCGGTATATGGATGCCAATAATGACGCAGAATTTGCTTCGAAAGAAGCAGTTGAGTATTGGAAGGCTGTCGATTTGTATATCGGTGGTTCTGAACATGCAACTGGTCACTTATTGTACAGCCGTTTCTGGAATAAATTTTTGAAAGATTTAGGTTATACCAAGGAAGAAGAGCCTTTTAAAAAACTGATTAACCAGGGGATGATTCAGGGTAGGAGTAATTTTGTTTATCGTATTAACGACGAGAACGGAAAACCTACCAATACTTATGTTTCTGCCGGTTTAAGAAAAGAATATAAAACTTCAGCTTTACATGTTGATGTAAACATTGTTGAAAACGATGCGTTAGATCTGACGAAATTTAAAGCCTGGAGAGAGGAATATGCCAATGCAGAATTTATTCTTGAGGGTGGAAAATACATTTGTGGTGTTGAGGTAGAAAAAATGTCGAAATCAAAATTCAATGTGGTTAATCCTGATGATTTGATTGAACGTTACGGAGCCGATACTTTGCGCATGTACGAAATGTTCTTAGGTCCGTTAGAGCAAAGTAAACCCTGGAATACCAATGGCATTGAAGGGGTATTTAAGTTCTTGCGTAAATTCTGGCGTTTGTTCCACAACGAAGACTGGACTTTCCATGTAAATGATAATGTACCTACCAAAGCGGAGCTGAAATCGCTGCATAAAATCATTAAAAAAGTACAGGATGATATCGAACGTTTTTCTTTCAATACTTCTGTATCAAGTTTCATGATTGCGGTAAATGAATTAACGGATCTTAAATGTAAAAACCGTCAGATTTTGGAAGATATGGTGATTATTCTTTCGCCTTATGCGCCACATATCTGTGAAGAACTTTGGGTATTGTTAGGTAACGAGGCTGGAACTTTATCCTATACTGCTTTCCCAACATTTAAGCCTGAGTATCTGGTAGAAGATGAGTTTGCTTACCCGGTTTCCATCAACGGTAAAATGAAAATGAACCTGAATTTGAGCTTAACTTTAGCCCAACCAGAAGTAGAAAGTATTTTATTGGCTGATGAGCAATTCCTGAAATTCTTAGATGGGAAACCAACCAAAAAGATCATTTTCGTTAAAGGAAAGATTATTAACGTGGTGGTTTAGAGAGGTAGAAGGCGGAAGGTAATAGGGTGGAGGGTTTTCCTTGCGCTTGCCTAAGCTAGAAATATAAAAAGTTCCGTCATTCCCGCGCAGGCGGGAATCTTAAAGCTATCGGATTGCGATTCCCAATCAAGTTGGGAATGACGCGGCGTTTTAATTCATTGATTATCAGATTAGACTAAAGCGATAAAAAACAAAACCCGGACTACGTTTCGTAATCCGGGTTTTTTATTTCTTTGGGACAGGTCCCAATAGAAAGGTCGTCATCTCGACTGAAACGCAGTGAAATGGAGAGATCTCCTTAGCAGATTTAGCTTCGCTGAGCACTTCGTGGTTCTCGGCTGTGCTCGAAATGACGATTGCACTGATATTAATTTGTAAATAATATACCTATTCAGCTATGTATCGTTCAGGATTTTGTTGCTAAATATAAATTAAACCTTCAGCCTTCCACCTCAAAAGCCTATCTATCTCCTCTTTTTCTGTTTCCACCAAATCTCCTGTTGTTGCTGGCATTACGTGGCTTACCACTCATATTGCCATCACCACTTTTTTTAGCACCGCCGCCGCCTTTAGATTGGGCTTGTGGTTTGCGTTTAACCTGATTTTTGGCTAACATACTTTCCCAGCTTAACGGGTAAGGGTGGTCGTCAACTACTGGCAACGTAATTTTGATCAGTTTCTGGATATCCAATAAGTATTCGTTTTCCTCTGCATCACAGAAAGAAATCGCAATACCGTTTGCACCAGCACGACCGGTACGGCCAATTCTGTGAACGTAAGATTCAGGAATGTTTGGTAACTCAAAATTGAAAACATGTGATAACTGATCAATATCAATACCACGTGCAGCAATATCAGTCGCTACCAAAACACGGATTTTTCTATCTTTAAAATCAGTTAATGCCCTTTGACGGGCATTTTGCGATTTATTACCGTGGATAGCAGCAGCTTTAATACCAGCATGAGCCAAATCCTTAACAATACGGTCTGCACCATGTTTGGTACGGGTAAAAACCAAAGCAGTTTCGATCTTTTTATCTTCAAGAAGATGGATCAATAATTTCTTTTTATCAGGTTTGTCTACAAAATACACCGACTGAACAATTGTTTCGGCAGTAGAAGAAATAGGGGTGACCTCTACTTTTGTCGGACTAGATAAAATCGTATTCGCCAACTTCTGGATTTCATCTGGCATGGTTGCCGAGAAAAATAAAGTCTGACGTTTAGCTGGTAATTTAGCTACTACTTTTTTCACATCGTGAATAAAGCCCATATCGAGCATCCGATCAGCCTCATCCAGTACGAAAAGTTCAATGGTATTTAAGCTAATGAATCCCTGGTTCATTAAGTCTAATAAACGGCCAGGTGTTGCCACTAAAATATCAACGCCTTTTCTTAGGGCTTCGACCTGCGAGTGTTGGTTTACACCCCCAAAAATTACCAGATGACGTAAGTTTAAGTGGCGGCCATAAGCTTTAAAGCTTTCTTCAATCTGAATGGCAAGCTCGCGTGTAGGCGTTAAAACTAAAGCCTTTATGTTTTTAGTTGCTTTGGTGTTGATGTGTTTTTCGTGCAATAACTGCAACATCGGAATAGCAAAGGCAGCAGTTTTTCCGGTACCTGTTTGTGCGCAACCTAATAAATCTTTGCCTTTTAATATTGTTGGAATGGATTGCTCCTGTATTGGTGTTGGTTGTGTATAACCTTCGGTCTCAAGGGCCTTTAAAATGGGCTCAATGAGGTTTAATTCTTTGAATAACATGTATTTTCTGTGTAATATTTATCGAAGAAGCTAGAACAATCATTTGTTGAAGGACTAACTTGCGGAGAGAATATGCCATTCAGAATGGCAAGCCCTTATTCCTGCTTCAGGTGCAAAGATACAAAAAATGTATAAAGAATGTGTTTTTTGATAAATGTAAATCTCAATCATTATGTTGATTACGCGTGTAAGCCTATTATATTACATCATAATCTTTTTAGTTAGTATTTTGTATATATATAATTTGTAGTATAATTATTTTTTATATGTATATTTATTTTAAATAAGTGTATTTTTTACACTAGTTTATATTTATTTGTAAAATACCACTATGTAAATCATAAATAAAGCAACTAACAATCTTACCTAACCAACCTACTTATGAGAAAAAAACTACTCCCTAATAGAAGAAATCACTTCTTCCTGCATCCTCCGTCTTTTAGCGGTGGTAAATCCTTTAAAGCAAGTTAATTAATACACCATCTTAACAGAGACAATAAACTGATGTTGTCTGTTTATCAGATATCAGAAGTATGAGTACGCATTATTAACCTAATCATTATAAACCTATGAAACAAAATCTATTTTGTATCAAGAGGAGTTTTCTTCTCTTGTGTTTGGGGATGCTATTTGCCCTTGGTGCAATGGCCCAATCAAAAATTACTGGTAAAGTTGTTGCCAGTGATGACAAATTACCTGTTATTGGAGCCACAATTAAAATTAAGAATGCCGCCGGAGGTACCACTACTGATGCCAACGGAACTTTCTCTTTGAATGTAAAGCCTACTGATATTTTGGTGATTTCTTTTGTTGGCTACGGGAATAAAGAAGTGGCAGTGGGTAAACAGACCAATATCACTATTATTTTACAGGCTGAGAATAACAATTTAACAGATGTGATTGTAACCGGTTATTCTTCTCAGCGGAAAAAGGATTTAACCGGTGCCGTTGCTGTGGTTAACATGGAACTGTTAAAAGCACAACCCGCTGCAAGTGCGGTAGAGGCCTTGCAAGGTAAAGCAACGGGTGTGCAGATTATAAACGACGGTGCGCCAGGCTCAACACCACAGATCAGAATCAGGGGAATCAGTACCATTAATAACAACGAACCACTTTATGTTATTGATGGCGTTCCTTTTGAAGGTAAATTATCATGGCTTAACCAGAATGATATCGAAAGCCTGCAAGTATTGAAAGATGCGTCTTCGGCATCTATTTATGGCTCAAGGGCAAATAATGGTGTGGTAATCATCACCACTAAAAAAGGGATAGTTGGTGCACCCAAAATCACGCTCGACTCTTATTATGGTACACAGGTTCCCAGAAAAAATAGTTTTCCTGAAATGATGAATCCCCAGCAATATGCACAGTATATATTTGACGGTTATGCCAATGCGGGGCTACCAGTTGCAGCAGGAAAAAATTATGGTTCTGGTTCAACTCCTGTATTGCCAGAATATTTGGTGGCCGGTTTAAGCCTTGGTCAGGATGTTACTGCTGCTGATGCAGATCCTTCTAAATACAACTATAGCCGTGATCCTGATCTTTTTTATCAGATTACAAAAGCAAATAAAGCGGGTACCAACTGGTTTGATGAAATTACTGAAGTCGCGCCTGTTCAAAATTATCAGCTTAGCGCTACAGGAGGTGGAGAAAATGCAACTTATACTTTCTCTGGTGGTTATCTGGATCAGAAAGGAACCATTAAATACACCGGATTTAAGCGGTTCAATTTTAGATCGAACACCAATATTTCAGCATTTAATAAAAGGGTTCGCTTTGGTGAGAATGCGCAATACAGCTATTCAGAAGGCTTTGGTTTGGGTGTAAACCCGAATGTTTCTGGTGATTATCAGGATCAGGGAAGTGCACTGGGCTGGGCATACCGGATCCCTACCATTATTCCGGTTTACGACATTGCCGGAAATTTTGCCGGTAGCCGCGGAAGCCAGCTGGGAAATGCTGAAAATCCTGTTGCTTTTCTGTATCGCGCAAAAGACAATAAGAATAAAAGTAATTTCTTTTTCGGAAACGTTTATGCGGAGGGCGATATCATTCCAGGATTAGTATTAAAAACCAATTTCGGTTTGCGTTATGAAAACTTTAATGGTTTATCTATGCGTTATCCAAACCTGGAATTTTCTGAAGGCAACAATTCGAATAACCTGAACGAATATCAGGGGTATAATACCGAATGGACCTGGACCAACACTTTAAATTATAGTAAAGTATTTAATGAAAAGCATAGGGTAAATGTATTAGTGGGTACTGAAGCCATCAGATCACGATCAAGACAGCTAAATGCCGGAAGAAATGGCTACTTCATTTTAGGCAGTCAGGATTATTACTACCTCAATACAGGTTCATCTAATATCAGTAATTCGAGTTACGGATCAATTGGCTCCCTTTTCTCGCTATTTGCCAAAGCAGATTATTCTTATCATGACCGTTATCTGGCTAGTGTTACCATTCGCCGTGACGGTTCTTCTAACTTCGGCCCTGCAAACAAGTACGGTTATTATCCGGCAGCGAGTGCAGCATGGAGGTTATCGGAAGAAGAATTTATGAAAGATGTTAAATGGATCAGCGATTTAAAATTGAGGGTTGGATATGGCCAAACCGGTAACCAGCGAATACCTCCATATCAATACATCAACAGATACCAGAGTTCTATTGTTAACTCAGCCTATGCTGTTGGCGGAGGCAATGGCCTTACTACCGGTGTGTGGCAAAATGCTTATCAAAATCCGGATGTAAAATGGGAATCGTTAAAAGCCTTAAATGTTGGTCTTGATTTTACGCTAATTGGCGGTGCCATTGACGGATCATTAGACTGGTACAACAAAAAAACTTCCGATATGCTTTATAATTTGCCATTACCATCGAGCGTAGTTGGTTTAGGTAGTTCGCCTTATGTTAATATCGGTGATATGAGCAATAAAGGGGTCGAATTTAATGTTGCTTATCACTACGGAAGAAGCGCAGATAACCCTTTTAAATTTGACATTGGTTTAAATCTCTCCAAAAACGACAATAAAATTGTGAGGTTAGCGCCTGGTATTTTTAATCAGATTTATGGCAATTACAGAAGCTTACAGACCAGTGTTTTGCAGGAAGGTGAGCCTTTCGGATCTTTCTTTGGATACAAAACAGCCGGAATCTATCAAAGTACAGCAGACATTCAAAATAATCCTTCGTACGCAGGCGCAAGGGTTGGCGGTTTGCGTTACCAGGATATCAATGGCGATGGTATAATCGATCCTAAAGACCGTACCATTATCGGCAATCCGAATCCAGATTTTACCTATGGTGTAAATTTAAATGCATCTTACAAAAACTTCGATATTTCCGCTTTCTTATACGGTGTTCAAGGCAATGATTTGTTTGAGGCGACCCGCTATTTTACTGACTTTCCATCTTTTGCCGGTGCTAAAAGTACAAGATTGTTAAACGCCTGGAGTCCGAGTAATTCTTCAAGCCTTACCCCATCTGCTTACGTGGGTGCATCAGATGTTGAACTGGCTTCTTCAAGTTATTATGTTCAGGATGGTAGTTTTTTAAGGTTGAAGAATATACAGATCGGTTATTCAATTCCAACAGCTAAAGCATTCGGGCCAAAATCGGGTATTACCAGAATCAGAGTTTATGTAAGTGCTACTAACCTTTTCACCATTACCAATTACACAGGTCTGGATCCGGAGGTGAGTCAAACCAGAGATGCTTCTTCTTCTGTAGGAAGTTCGGGTCCTCCTGCCGATACTTTTTCGGCACTTGGGGTTGATAAAGGCGTTTATCCTTCGCCACGTCAGTTTTTAATCGGTATTAATGTTGGATTTTAATTAAAAGATATCAAAATGAAACATATAAAATATATTCTTCTTTCCTTATTGATTTGCAGTACGTTTTCCTGCAAAAAGGAGTTTTTAACGCTTCAGCCTCAAGGCGAATTAACAGAAGCCCAGCTTACTACGCAAGATGGGGTAGAAGGTTTGCTGGTAGGGGCCTATGGGTTACTCAATGGCAATGTAAACGGAACTTATGGCAATTATGGCGCAGCACCAAGCCAATGGTTGTTTGGCGAGGTGGCTTCTGATAATGCACACAAAGGGAGTGAGATTGGCGATCAGCCACCAATGAATGCCATTGAGCAACATGCGCCAACCAGTACAAATGATAATTTATCGAATATTTGGGACAGGTGTTTTGAAGGGATCCAACGTTGTAACAATACCCTTAAAATTCTGGCCAACCTCCAGGCCGGACAAGGTACCGCAAAATTTAGCGATGCCCGCGCAAAGGAAATTCAGGGGGAAACCAGATTACTTCGGGCGCACTATTATTTCTTTTTGGTACGGATATTTAAAGTTGTGCCATACATTACAGAAGCCACAAGCGGTACATTTGTTCCGAATGATAAAGATATTTATCCAAATATTGTAGATGATCTTCAGTTTGCTGTTGCCAATTTAAGCACAACTAAACCAAAAAATCAAAAGGGCAGGGTAGATAAATATGCTGCTCAGGCTTATCTTGGAAAGGTATTTTTATATCAAAAAAAATATCCTGAAGCCTACGATTTGTTGAATGCTGTAATTTTGGCAAAACCATCTCTGATTGATATGCCCTATTCCGATAACTTTGATATCACTAAAGAAGACGGACCAGAAACCATTATGTCTGTTCAGCATTCTGTTGGAACAGATGGTACTGGCGGAGATAATGGCAATGTAGGCGATATACTTAACTTTCCTTATGGAAATGCACCTATTAACTGCTGCGGTTTTTTTCAGCCAACTATAGATTTAGCCAATTCATTTAAAGTAAGTGCTGTAGGGTTACCGCTATTGGATGGCAGCTACCGTACTAATCCATATAAATCTGATTATGGGTTAACCGAAGCAGATAAAATAAATTATGCTGTAGACAAGACCTTACCTTTAGATCCAAGAATTGAATCGACAATAGGAAGACGCGGTGTTCCATATCGGGATTGGGGTATAATGCCTGGCGATACCTGGATTCGTGATGCCAGTAATGGCGGTCCTTTTCTGGCTGTTAAGAATACCATTGATGTTGCTCAGATTTCGAGCGGAACTGCACCAGGTACCACCAATGTAACCGGATTAAATGTGAATCTGATCCGTTTAGGCGATGTTTATCTGATGGCGGCAGAATGTGCGGTAGAAAAAGGCGATTTAGCCAGGGCCTTAACGTTGGTAAACGCAGTGAGGGCCAGGGCAGCCAAAATAACGCCCAGAGATATAAACGGTGTGCCGGCTGCGGCTTACAAAGTTAGTGAGTATGTATCGTTCCCAAATGATACTTATGCCAGAAATGCGGTACGTTTTGAACGCAGATTGGAATTGGCAATGGAAGGCCACCGGTTTTTCGATCTTGTGCGTTGGGGCATAGCCAAACAAACCCTTGAGAGCTATTTTGCTTTTGAAGGCGGATACTTTAATTACTTAAAAGGCATCACCATCGAAGCCAGGGACGATTATTTTCCTTTACCTCAGGATCAGATTGATAGAAGTAAAGGCACACTCAAACAGAGTCCGGGATATTAGGATACTGATATAAATAAAATACATGGGTGGAGTAATGGTATTAAATACTGGTATGCCCATTCATGTATTTTTACTTAATTAATCTTTAATTCAGGCTAAAATCAAAAGTCATTTTTCGTGGCTGCTGTTGTTGCATTTCTTGATTTAGCTTATCTGCCATAAGATTAAATTCTATGTTGTTGATCACTTCATTGTTGGCTAACCACACCAGGTTCTGGTAGTTTTCTTCAAGGGTACAACTGAAATTTATTTGCCCATATTTATTAAGTAAAAATGTATTCCTTGTTACTTTTAGCACCTCAATAAAAGCGTTAACTTCTGCTTTGGATGGTTTGTTCTGTAAAAATTCGATAGCTTCTACATTGCCATATTTCACTAAATAAAAGGTCCGTTTATAAGTGAGTAAAAACAAAATAAAGAGTATCAGCGATATTCCAAAATAGAACAAGTATACTGAGCTATCAACGCCTTCTCCAGTATGTCTTAACAAGTATAATAATACGGAAACCAAGCCCAGTAATGTTGATGAAAATAGCAGTCCATAAATGCCCTTGTTATCTTTATAAATTCTTGTGCCAACATTTTCGTATGCTAATAGGTACTCTCCCGAACGGAGCAGGCTCTTATGTTTTACCTGAAGTCCTTTTTCGGTAATTAAAAATGATTTATACCTTAACCTTAAGTCTTTTTGTATAATTGATTCATTCATATTTATTAGATTGCATCGACTCCCAACTCAAAACGCTTAACGCCAAACTATTTCTCCTCCTTAAATCTGCTGAAAACCAAAAGCGCGATTAAACACAGCCCGAAACCTACCACGCCATTTAACCTTAATCCATAATCATTGCCCGGATCTTTGCCGTAAATGGTAAGCATGGCGAAAATGGCAATACCCAGGGTTTGTCCGAGTTTTACAAAAAGGTATTTGACAGCAAAAAACATTCCTTCGTGGTTTTCACCTGTTTCTAAAGTATCTCTTTGGGCGATATCAGCCAGAATAGCCGTAGGTAAAATGCCTAGAGCAGCTAATGGAAACGATGCCGATAATACCAAAATATAAATCTGTGTATGCGGGCCAAAGGGTAATTTGCCTAAAAAGAAAATGGTGACAAAGATTAAGCACAACACGCCAAAGGCAAGCAATACAAAAGGTTTTTTGCCTATTTTAGCCGAACCAAAATTAACCAGCGGATAAAATAACAAAGAAGCCAAAACCATGGCGCCCATAAATTTCCCGCCTTCCGATTCCGGCAGGCCCAATAAAACGGTACAGAAAAATAATAAACCGCTCGAAATAATGCTCAATGCCGTGTAAAAAGCAAAATCAGATATCAGGTAATATTTAAAATTGCTGTTTTTAAAGGTGCTCTTAATTGCTGGCCATAAAGGCACATGAGTAGGTTTCGCAACCGAGAATTCCTTTTCGTTGATGAAGAAAATAGGCAATAACATCACCAGTCCGGATAAGATACACAAACCCCAAATTGCGATCTGGATGGCTTCGCTGCGGTTGGCTACATGAAAATGAGTCTCAACCAGATCGGCAAAGTTGTTGGTGCAAGCCGATAAAATGATTCCGATTACAAAACCAACCTGCTGATAACTGGAAAGCTTAACTTTTTGTCTTGGTGTGTTGGTTACTTCTGCCAACAGCGCGTTATAAGGAATAATATAGGTAGTAACCGATACAAAAAATAAACAAAGTGTGACGGTTAGCCACCAGGCATTGTGCAGGCTCTCCGTTTTTTGGATGGGGTAGAAAACCAGTCCGCAGAAAAGCATGGCCGGAATAATGGCCCATTTCATAAAAGGCATCCTGCGACCGTTTTTATTGGTACTCGCATCGCTCTTTGAGGCTATGAAAGGATCGTAAATGGCATCTACCAGCCTGCCTGATGCAGCAATAATAGAAAGGATATTAAACGCACCCAACAAAACAAGCTGTGGCACCAAAGGTGGTAAGCCAGCATTACTTGGGGGCAGATAGAAATAGGGAAGCATTACGATGATGATGTTTGTCATCGTGCTCCAACCAATCATACCGGCAGCGTAAGCAATTTCTTGTTTTAAGGAGAGTGTTTTGTTCATTAATTATTTAAAATTATTTTATGTTTAGCAGATTTATTTTACTACGGTTTGCCTTAAATCATAAACCCGACAGCAGCGGAAATACTTTTTGTAGCTCCTTCGACAGGCTTAGGATGACAACAACAAAAAGATTGTAGCGTATGGCGGGACTATCGAAACCGACCAGCACTGCAATTGCTTTTCAAATTAAAACTATTTTTTATTAAACCACCTGCTTACAAAATAAATCGCCAGAAAGCCTGCAAAAATATATAATCCGTTCAGCGCCGCATTCGGATCATCGGCATAAATGCTAAAGGCCACGAAAGTATAAGCCGCAATAAATATAATAGGCAATATAGGATATAAAGGAACAGTATAGATAGTTTTTTTATCAAGATTTGCTGTTCTTTTTCGAAGGATGAAAATTGTGGCAGCCGAACTGGCCATACTGATGCTCTCTAAGAAAATGGTATAGTTTAAAATCTTATCGAAGGTTTTGGCATAGAAAATAATCACCACTGCAATCAAGGTGAAAACCGTTAAGCTAATCGTAATTACCTCGGTTTTTCTGTTCATCCTGCTGAATATTTTTGGCAGTGCACCTTCTTCGCCCATGGCAAACATCGCCCTGGGGTTGCTTAACAGATTTACATTTACATAACCCATTACAGAGAAAAATATAATTACCGAAAGTGCGTTAAATCCTGCCGGGCCAAAGATTTTTGAGGCCAATATCGCGGCTATACTTTCTGCCGATTTTAATGCTTCGAAACCGATTACCTTTACATACACATAGTTGATGGCCAGGTAGAGCATTACAATAATGGTTAAGCCAATAATGATAGCACGTGGGATCACTTTTTTGGCTTCTTTCACTTCGCCACCAAAGTTGATGGTTTGTGCATAACCTGCATAAGAAAAAGAAACGGCAATTAAGCATAGGCCTAAAGCTTTTCCATAATCAGACCAGGTTGGCAAAGCGCCAGCTGCTGTTTTAAAAATTGGTGTAACTGTTTGCGTTTGTCCGCCAAAAAATACTGCGCAAATCAGCATTAAAATCATTCCGATTTTAACTACCGTTAATACATTTTGCGTTTTAGAACTTGCTTTCAAACCGAAAAGGTTAATGAAATAGAATGTTAAGATCGTAATAATGGCAATGGCTACCCGATAAGTTTCTGTTTGCTTGTCAACCGGTAAAATAATTTTACTCAGGTATTCTGCCCCAATAATTGAGATTGCTGCTACAGAAGCTGCGCTCGAAATAATCACGATACAATTAATGGCAAATGCAATGGATGGGTGATAAGCGGAAGAAAATATTTTATAATACCCGCCCGTTACCGGAAAACGAGAGCCAATTTCTGCATAAGTTAATGCACCGCAAAAGGCTACAAAACCACCGATAAACCAGGCCAGGTAAAACAGTTCGGGAATCTGGGCCTTAGCTGCTACGTTTACAGGTGTGCGGAAAACGCCCATCCCAATAACCAAACTCACCACAATCATAGATAAATCGAAGAGCGAAAGCTGTTTCTTTTGTTGCATTAAATAGAATTTTGAATATGGGATGAAGATAGGGAAATTATGGAAGATGTAAGAGGGAAGAGGGGGATTGACTTATGGTCTTTTGGTTCATGATTGATAGCTTAAGGGGTTATCAATAATTGCCTATAAAAACCATGAACCATCAGCCGCTAGGCTATTGACTATTAGCCATGAACTGAACTATTAACCATAAAACCATGAAGTATCTGCAATCGCCCTGCTATCTGGCCATCGTCCATCTTACCTAATACCTCTTCCATCTTTTTGTGGAAATTTTATTTTGCGAGCCTCACAGAATAAATCTATTATTGTATAATAATTCTGAAGAGCGTATTTAAAAATATTTTTATTTCAATCATCAGGGTTATTTCTACAAATTCTTCATCGCTTTGCAGGCCTATAAATGCAAAGTTTTTCACTGAAGAACAGATAAATACAGTATGGCAGAAGTAATTTATAACGACGACAGTATTCGTTCACTAGATTGGAAAGAGCACATCAGGCTTCGTCCGGGAATGTACATTGGTAAACTTGGCGATGGTTCTGCACAGGATGATGGTATTTACGTTTTGTTAAAGGAGATTGTAGATAACTCTATTGATGAGTTTGTAATGGGAACGGGGAAGACCATCGAAATTACACTATCTGAACAAAAGGTGAATGTGCGCGATTATGGTCGCGGTATTCCATTGGGCAAAGTAATCGATTGTGTAAGCAAAATCAATACGGGTGGTAAATACGATAGCAACGCCTTTCAAAAATCTGTTGGTTTAAACGGGGTAGGTACCAAAGCCGTTAATGCACTATCTACCAGTTTTACCGTACAATCTTACCGTGATGGAAAAACGAAAAAGGTAGAATTTTCTAAAGGCGAAATTGTAAACGAGCAACCTGTTATCGATACCACTCAGCGCAATGGTACCGCAATTACTTTTTATCCTGACGAAACCATTTTCAGGAACTACCATTACATTCCTGATTTTGTAGAGAGCATGGTGTGGAACTATGTTTTCTTGAACACGGGTTTAACCGTAAATTTTAACAACCAGAAATATTTTTCAGAGCGAGGCCTGTACGACCTGCTCTCTAAATTTAATAAGCCAGAAGAAATCCGTTACCCGATTATTCACATGATTGGACCGGATATTGAAATTGCCATGACCCACGGTCAGCAATATGGCGAAGACTACCACTCATTTGTAAACGGACAACACACTACGCAGGGTGGTACACACCAGGCGGCCTTTAGAGCTGCAGTAGTGAAAACGGTTAGAGAGTTTTTCAAAAAAGAGTTTGATGCGGCCGACGTACGTTCGTCCATTATAGCGGCAATTTCTGTACGTGTGCAGGAGCCTGTTTTCGAATCACAGACCAAAACAAAACTGGGTTCGCAGAATATGGGACCGGAAGGACCATCGGTAGCTACTTTTATTAACGATTTTGTTAAAAAAGAGCTTGACGATTATCTGCATAAGAACCCAGATGTTGCCGATGCCTTGCTGAAAAGAATTATGCAATCTGAGCGTGAGCGTAAAGATATTGCAGGCATCAAGAAACTGGCGAATGACAGGGCAAAAAAGGCGTCCTTACACAATAAAAAACTGCGCGACTGTAAAGTGCATTTTAATACTACGCACGAGAAACGATATGAAACTACCTTGTTTATTACCGAAGGAGATTCGGCATCGGGTTCGATCACAAAATCGCGCGATGTAGATTGTCAGGCCGTATTTAGTTTAAAGGGTAAGCCGCTTAACTGTTATGAGCTTACCAAAAAAGTAGTTTACGAAAATGAAGAATTTAACCTTTTACAGCACGCTTTAAATATCGAGGATGGTTTAGAAGGATTGCATTATAATAATATTGTGATTGCAACAGATGCTGATGTAGACGGTATGCATATCCGTTTGTTAATGATGACTTTCTTCCTTCAGTTTTTCCCTGATCTGGTAAAAGCTGGTCATGTTTATATTTTACAAACGCCGCTTTTCAGGGTTCGGAATAAAAAGGAAACCATTTATTGTTATAGTGACGAAGAGCGTAAAAATGCAATCGAAAAACTAGGCAATAAACCAGAAATAACGCGATTTAAAGGTTTAGGCGAAATTTCGCCCGATGAATTTGGATTATTTATTGGAAAAGATATCAGGTTAGACCCTGTGATTTTAAAAGATCAAACCATTAAGAGCCTGCTCGAATATTACATGGGTAAAAATACGCCAGACAGGCAACAGCACATTATCCGTAACCTGAGGGTAGAGAAAGACGAAGTGACTGAAGAACCTAAAGTGATTAGTGAAGAGGTAGCATAAATCCTTCGACTCTGTTACCATTGACGGACTCCAATGGAATGGTCGTCATCTCGACTGTAGCGCAGCGAAATGGAGAGATCTTTGACCAAGTTATTGAAATCTAATTTGAAAGATTTTGCTTCGCAGAGCCTTCGGGTTCTCCACTGCGGTCGAATTGACGATACTTCGAGATCATTCACATGAAATTGCAATAGCACTATTCTCCAGCGTCTTTAAGAATTTGTAAAGTCAACCAATCAGAAATCCTGAAATTAGTTTGCTGTATTTTTGTGACATAGGGTTTAACAGCGGGAATAATGCCATTAAGTTTTGCGCTAAGTATCACGCCAATTGTACCTGTAATATTAAGCTCAAGCTTTTTAGCAAATCTCCTGGCTTTCGCATCATCTATAATAAGTAAATCTGCACGGATTTCTGTTGCAAGAGCCATTGCACTCGCTTCGCCAATATCTACAGTTTCAGCATAGTCATATAACAAGCCACGATTCAATACCGCTCTTACGTCAACCCAATCAGGTAGTCTTTTGCCGAATTCAGCAGCTATTTCGGGAGTTGTTATTACCTGCTTGTACAGGGAGTGGAGTAAATTTATACCATCTATTTTGTCCAGCGTAATGAAACAGCTAGCATCGGTAATGACAATTTTATCCTTTAAGAGCATTTCTGAATGTTTCAAGATCTTCAGTCGCACCTTCGTCGAGATAATGGACATTATACTTGATCAGGATTTCAGCAAAATCCCATTTTTTCATCTGGCACATTTCAGCGGCTTGTCTTAAGGTAAGCTTACCTGCTTCATATAGTTTGGCTGCAATAAGGCGCGTTGTCTCATCATGCTCTTTCTCAAGGGCATCAGGAACTTGTATGGTCATTGTAGTCATTATATAAAGATACAGATTATTAAAATTTAAAACAAAATGTACGCTGATAGGTTTACTACTCCAATTTTAAAAGCAAGGATTTATCTGCTGTGGTCGAAATGATGGTTTATATCAATCTGTTATTCAGTTATTTATATTCTAAAAAAAGCATTTGGTAATGATGATCGTTTTTTGAAAAGATTCTGAAACAAGTTCAAGATGACGGCTATAATCTCAAATGGTAATTATTCCTTAGGGGCATTCACCGTATCCTCCGGATGTTGCGGTGGCAGCACATCTACCTTTTTCTCTACGATGGTAATTTTGGTGAACACTGCATATTTACTAGGAGAGATGCCGTTATCATATTTTTCGGCATAAGCCTGGGTAAATTCTGCCCCAAAATACAAGATAATAGATGTATAATAAATCCACAATAAAATAACAATGATAGAACTGGCGGCGCCAAAAGCAGAACCTGGATTACCTTTTTCGATATAAATCCCGATCAGGTATTTACCTAAACTGAAAAGAACAGCAGTAAATAATGCGCCAATTATTGCCGATTTCCAGCGGATGATCACATCTGGTAATACTTTAAAAATAACAGCAAATACAGCGGTAACTGCTGCCAGTGTGATGACGTTGTTCAGGATATAAATAATCAGCGCCATGGTATCATTTGCAACCGGAATAACTTCGTTTATATTGCTCCTTGAAAGCAGACTGGCCAATTTAGAACCCAAACCCACCACTACACTATTTACAACCAGCGATACCAGTAATAAAAAGCCCATCGAAACAATCAACGAAAATGATAATAATCTGTTGGTCAGCATTTTTATCCAACCCTTTTTGGGTACGGCCTTTACTTTCCAGATCATATTGATACTGTCCTGAATTTCTATGAAAATGGCCGTCGAACCTATAATCAGCACCACAATACCTACTATTAAACTAAAAGTAGACTGACCTGTTTTATTGGCATGTTCTACAAAACCCTGTATTTGGCCGGCAGCATCTTTACCAACCAGTTCGGTAACCTGTCCGAAAAATTTCCCTCTTGTTTCTTCATTTTTTTTATCGCCTAAAAATAAAGTTGCAGCCGACAGGAGGATAATGATTAGCGGCGTAAGTGAAAAAATGGTGTAATAGGCAAGTGAAGCACTTAATTTAGTGACCCTATCTTCAACAAAACCTTTTCCTGCAGCAATAAATAGGTGATAAAGCGCAATAAAGAAGTTTTTGATCCTGGTGATTACTTTCATCGAAAAATTAAAACGGATATCCTATTCCTATGTTAAAAATTAAATTTTGTCTGCGCCAATCTTTATTGCCAAAGGCAATATCATCAAATACCCATCTTTGTCCTTCGGGCAGGTATGGCTTACGAACAGGGAATGCCACATCTAACCGCACTACAAAAATTGTAGCATCTACACGTAAACCTGCTCCGGTACCTACGGCCAGTTGGTCAAAAGCATTACTTAATTTAAAGCCAGACCCTAATCTCGCCGTCTCTGGTTTGCCAGGTTCTCCCAGATCTTCTTTCCTTAACCAGATATTACCTGCATCTACAAATAATGCACCATAAAGCACACTTACTATCTTAAACCGAAGTTCTGAATTGAGCATTAATTTAATATCACCACCCTGATCTGCAAAAAGCGCAGTGTCTGGTACCTTGTAAGTACCCGGACCTAACGTACGTGCCGGAAAGGCCCTGATATCGTTGCTACCCCCTGCAAAAAACTGCCTTACAAATGGTAATGAAGTACTATTGCCATAGGCATAACCATACCCCAGGTTTAAACGGTTTGCCCAGATCAGGTTACGATTGATTTTGTAAAAATCCCTAAGATCAGCCTCAGCCCTTATAAATTGAGTTAATGGCTTATTTAAGAAAGTTTTTTGTCCTTTATCATTAGTTGGGGTAAACAAACCCCAAACGTTGCCGCCCGTTTCCAAACCACCATAAAAATAAATATTATTACGGCGTTTAGTTTCCATCTGGTTGGTGTAGGTAAAATTGTAGCTACTTCCGATGATAAACTGCTTTTCTAAGGTAGTTCTCAATAAAGGATTTTGCGCATATATCCTTTGTTCTGTTGTGTCAGAAGGGAAAGTAGTTGATACATAACTGATTGATATAGGATTAAAATTGTGCTCTTTATATTGATTTTCTCTAAAATTGTAACCGTATTCACCCTTTACTGCATGTAAAGTATACTCTGAACCCCGGTTGAGCATTTGATAAGATAGGGTTGCGATGGTTTTTGGAATGAATGCGTTTGTGCTATTCGGTTTATAAAAAGGAACAATAAATCTTGGGAAGGTTAACTTTCCCTCAGCTGTTAACGATAATGAATTCCGCCCTAAAGAAGTTCCTTTAGTTTGTGTCTCAAAACCACCGCTCACACTTATATCCAGTTGTTCGGCATTTCTAAACAAGTTTCTGGTAGTTTGCGTAACTTTCACTTCAGAACCTACAAAATTGTTCGATTTACTGGTACCTGTAACGGAAAAGCTCAGCGAGTTTTTCTTTAGCGGAGTAAGGTAAATGTTCAGGTCCAATTCGTTATTCTTGAAGCTATCAACTGGTAAGAACTCAGCCCTAACATCCCTGAAAGCACCAACATTCACCATCCTGTTTAACGATTGATTATGATCTTTACGGTTGTAAGGTTCACCTTTCTGGAAGAAAACCAAACGATCGAACAATTTTGGTTTAAAGGTGTTTCGGTCATCGTAAATACTGAAATCGTGATATTCCAGTGGTTTTAGCTTTCTTAATATGGTATCTCTCCTTAAGCTATAGCTAGGGTAAATATTAATATTCCTGATGGTGTAAGGTTTCAATCCGGCATCAGGCGCAATGTCTTTAACTTTGACGGTCACATTTACCAGATTTTTACCAATAGTACTATCAATCTGCATAATCAGGTAATCAGGACTGAAATAGAAATAACCCTGCTCTTTAAGGTCATTATCGATCCTAATACGCTCATTTTTATAATTATCAAGGTCATAGTAGTCGCCTACTTTTAATAAAGTTTTATCTTTGTTCTGATTGATGATTTTGGTTAAAATTCCACTATCAGGCGGGAAGGTAACTTTATTTATTTTATATCGGTTACCAGTTTCTGCAGTGTAAACGGCTTTACCTTTTTTATCTTTCACTACAGTATCGCCGGTAACAGTGGCCTGTAAATAACCCTCGCTGATTAAATAACTGGTAAGAACATCATTATTGTATTTTAGTTTTACCTCGCTAACCAATACAGGTGGTTCGCCTTGCTTGCGTAGCCAATTTCTAAAACCTTTTGGCTTTTTAGGTTCGCCCGCCAGGTTATAAATGCCGAGTTTATATTTTACACCCAAAATGGATTTGTTCGGGCGGGGTCTTGTTTTGCTTTCTAAATCACGCTTTACCTGTTTTTCGTCATCAATTTTGCCTGATGAATCTGCATTGATCTTTACTTCAGCACCTGTATATAAATGTTGTCCCGGCTTTAACGATTTGGTAGAGCTACATGCAGCCCAAACTAAGCAGGCCAGTACAAATAAAATTGGTCTAATTAGTTGTTTCATTTTTTGGTTTTTGTTCAATGTTTCTTCTGTTGCGTTTTTTCTGGAAAATCTCTCTGAATTTATTGTAATCGACTACGAGGGTAAAACCTAAGCCAGTTTCGATAATCTGCCCCTGTACAATTACGTCATTTTGGTTGCGTCGGTAAGCCCTTAGTCTGTATCTTCCATCAGCTGATAAAGCATATTCAACATTTACGTTCCCGCCGATATCTGTCGATTTTTCGCCCGGTGCCTGCGGTCCTTCCAATGCGAAAGAACTACCCACCGTTACTGTGAGCCTATCGTTCAATAATTTTTTAGATAAACCAACTTCCAGGTCTGTTTTCTGTTGAAGTGATCCGGTAGAATAATCTTCTGAAGAATTTACCCCAAAGTTCAATTCTACACCTTGAATTAAATCGGATGCAAGATTATTCAACTGCTCGGTTAATAATTTACTTACACTCGATCTTGCCAGGGTAGAAACACCACCACCACCGCCGGCCAAACTCTCAAAAGGATTGTTGGCGATAAACCTGTTCAAGGCTAACAGTGCAAAAACCTGTTTATTCAACTCACTTTCGTCGCGGTTTACATTGATCAGTTTGGTATAAACCGTTCCATTTAAGGCGCCACGTTCATTTTCCGGCAAATCAAGTTTGAAAGAAATGATCGGTTTCAACAGTTCACCTTTCATCATTAAATAAACCTGGAAAGGCAGTTTGGTTTTAGCCTGAACATTATCCGGCTCATTAATCAGATCGATAGGAGCCGCGTTTACTTCGTACAGCGCTGTTAAATTGACATTTGCCGAAGTAGGCTCGCCCGTCCAGATAATGGTACTTCCTTTAACCAGTTTAAATGCTTTTTTACCCAGCGGACCAACCGATAAATTATAAGAACCATCAATAATTTCGTAACGGCCTGTTAAACTGATTTTACCGCTTGGATCCATAGTGGCATTAAGATCTGCCTCGCCTTTAATGTTCAGGGCATCGCCATTTGACGGATCTACCACCACATTAAGTTCGGCCTCAGGATCGATGGTGATAGCTGCAACCAGGTTAATCCCTTTCATAGCAGCTTTACTTACGCTATCTACTTTTAAAGCCTTCTGACCGTTAAATGGTGGGGCATCCGCATCGATAAATTGCACAATTCCCTCCTGATCAATAATAGCAGGATCGCTTGATGGCAAGGCAAAGAAGAATTTGGTGCCTTTGTTTACCCTGATGTTCATGTTCACATCTGGCTGGTTCAAATCGCCGCGCACTTTTATATCACTGGTTAAAAATACAGTTCCATAAATCATATCATTATCTGCCGCAGTGGAATTGATGGCTCTGAAATTGTTCATTTTGATATCTAAACCAAAACGGTAATTTTTAAAATCGCTGGTATAAACTTTTCCGTTGATGGTTGCTTTCTGATTTAAAGAATCAATGAGGGTGAAGTTGTTAAAACTGATGCCTTCATTTGTAAATGATATTTTCTCATTTGGCATACGGAAATAGGAGTTTACATAAGCCACTCTAATCCCTGCATTATTGAAAGTTAAATCACCGAGTATTTTAGGGGCCGTTAGCGCACCTTTAACAGTAAGAGCGCCAGTTAAGGTACCTGTGCCGTTTTTAAGCTGACCAGCAGATAAACTTTCAATGTTTTTCATTTCAATTTTATCGATGTTCACCGTAAGATCTAAAGCACTTTGAGGTGTAGTATAATAGAATCCATTTACCCTTAACTCATGCACACCGGTTAAGGCAACATTTACTTCGAACGCATTTTCGGTATTGTTGTTTACGGCTAAACGTAATGTACCCAACTGATCTTTCTGATAACGCAACTGATCGATGGTTAAATTGGCTTCAAATTTTGGTGTGCTGGCCAGATCTTTAACATTTGCGGTTCCGTTTAAACGGCCACCAACCAGCGTAGTATCGGTTTCTGCAAATTTGGTTAAGGTTTCCAATTGGAAATCTTTAAACGCTACAGCCAAAGGTGCATTAGGTTGGGTAGGGTTGCTGTTGATGGAAAGTGACTGCCCGCTGTTGCTGATCTGAAATTGGTTAACCAATATGCCCGATGCGCCAAACTGAATGTAATTATCTTGCGAAACCACCCATTTTTGATAATCGAGCAATAACTTTTGAGGATCTAAAGTGAATTTAAAATCTTTATTAATGGATTGAAAAGTGCCACCAATTACATATTTATTTTTGAGCTGCCTATCGCGTAGGAAAATGTTAACGCCTAAATTATTGTTAGCCGCATCGCCGCTTACCTCGGTATTGAAAAGTGAAATAGATGGACTTTGAAGGCTTTTAACGGTTAAACTATAATCTAATTTATCGTTATCGTTATTGATGTTTAGAACCGTGGTATCTACTTTGAAATCGCCATAAACTACCTGCGGGAAATTACCTTTGAGCTGCAGGCTGTCTTTTTGCGTATCAATCAATCCGTAAAACTGTGATTGTTTAAATACCGTTAATTCAGGCACAAAATTCTTTAATAGTTTAGAATCATAAACCTGGACAAAAAATCTTAAACGCTGATCGGGAACCTTAGTAACGGTACCAAAAGCATAATATTTATTGATTTGGTTAATTATTGCACTACCCATTTTGGTCAGTTGGTATTTGCCGTCAATTTTTGCTGAAAGTATTTCAGATTTTAGGGTCAGTTCGTTTTCTGTTGCATTAGATTTTGCACGGATCGAAATCGTATCAACATTAATTCTTTGTTTATCTTTAACCAGTTGTAAGCCCGTAACATCAGCCGATCCATTTAAATAATCGGCATCTGCAGTGGCCAAATCTACTTTAACCACTCCGGCAGCACTTAAAACCGTCGGACTGAAGTTTAAAGCCTGAAGGTTTACCTGTTTTAAATTCAGATCAGCCTTTACCGCAGGATATTTGCCCGCCATGTTTACTTTCGCGTCTAAATTAAAATTGGCGTTGCTATCGGGCATGCTACTTTTAATGCTGATGTTCTGGTTGCTATAATTTCCGGCAAGGGTTAAGTTGCGGTAGGTATATTTATTATAATAAGCACTTAACACCTTTGCATTAAACTTCGCATTGATTTTTTTAGGATCGAGTCCTGTACCAGCCACATTGGCCTTAACTGAAACCCGGCCTAGTTTAGGTTGCATTTTTAACAGCCTGCCCACGTTGAAGTTGTTTAAACTGACGTCTGCCTTGTAACTTTCTTTACCCTTAGGGCCATTCATGCCTGCAACTACCACAGCACCACCCATATCAGTATTGATGTTCAGGTTGGTGTTGAAATCAGTCATCGAACCTTTAAAATTACCTTTTGCATCGATTACGTTAGGCAGTTCGATTGAAGGGGGAAGAGACTTTTTAGGTACAGCCACCAAAATATCACCTTTGGTAACATGAATTTTTTTAATGTTTAAATCCAGAAAGGTTTTTTTTATATCAGGCAGCCCTTTTGCTTTTCCACTGATATCAATCTGTGTATTTTTTAATCCGCTGATCTGCAGTTTCGGAATATTGAGGTCGTTTAAATAGCCGTTAACATCAGCATTGATTTTTATTTTTTCGTTGCGGTAATTGGCCGGTACTGCAGTGCTAAAGTATCCGGCATCTTTTAAACCAATGGTGGTATTTTTAAGGGTAATATTCAGTTTTACACGTTCAGGGTGTTTGGTTAAATCCTCCATTGAGGTGAAATTTAATTCTGTAGCATTCTCAATTGAAGTATTTGGTGTTTTCAGGATAAAATTGCTCAGCTTGATCTGTTTATCGTTATATACCGCATCACCACGTAATTCGTCTAATACAAATCCGCTTTTTTCTTTTAGTGATCCGTTTTTAACATTAGCTTTGATACCTGCGGCGCTATAACTTACATCACTTGCCCCCAAGTTAAGCTGGTTAATTTTAAGGTGGTTAAAATCCATTCCCTTAGGTGTTGGCTTTGCACCCAGATTATCAAACTGTACATCGTTATCAGCTAAACTAATGTTCTTAATTATTAAACCCAAAGGCGATTTTTCGGGAACTACGGTATCTTTAACCTTCTTTAAATCGTTGCCTGGTACTGGCTTAAAGGCGAAAAGAATATTCGATTTATTTAAATGTGCATCATCAACTGAATATTTGCTATTGGTTAAATCTACATTCAGGTTTACCAGACCAAGATCATTTACATCAGCAACTGCTTTGGTGGTCGAAATCTGGTCGTCGTAATTTACCTTTACATTTCTGAAAACAAAATTTTGTACTTCGATCAACGGCAATTTACCCTGCTTTTTCTCTGTACTATCCACACTATTGGTGATGTGCTGAACCAATTTAACTAGTGGCTTTTGCTGTAAATAACGAAGCGAAGTATTCACCAGACTTAATTCTTTAATTACATAGTGCTGATTGGCCAGATCAAAATCTTTTATTTTGGTTTTAAATGCGCCTAGATATAATTTAACATCGTTGCCTGCAACATCATCGCGATAGTTAATGCCAATATCTTCGAACGAAACTTTATCAACAGAGAATTTGAGGGTAGAAGTAGTATCTTTCTTTACGTTCTCTTCTGGTTTTTTCTGATCGCTTGCAAAAGCATCCACCAGGAAAGAGAAGTTAAATGTTGTGTCAGGACTGATACGCTTCACATTTGCACGTACATTTTTTAGTTCAATGTCATTGATCTCAACCGTATTTTTTAACAGCTTAAATAAACTGATGTCTACAGCAAGTTTTTCAGCATATAATAAGGTATCCCCTTTGCGGTCTTCGATGTAGAATTTGTTTAAGACCACGTCTTTCGGTAAAGCAATTTTAATGCTTTCTAAGCTTACTTCTGTCTTGGTTTTGTTTTTAAGGTAGTTTATAGCTTTGCCTTTAACAAAATTCTGAACGGCAGGGATATTTAAAGATAGGGCTACACCCACCACCAGAATGATGATGGAAGCAATTACCCACAATAAAATTTTAAGACTTTTGCGTACGTATTTATTCAAAGCTAAAGGTGTTTGGTGTTTGATAAATGCCAAAAGCATGCCGCTAAAATTAATTTTAAGGCATGTTTTACTAAATAATACAAAAAATAACTTAAATTGTTCGCCCGCTATAAAAATTTAACATTGGCGGTTTCATAAATAGTTAAAAATGAATTCAATAAATCTAAATATAAGTTTTGAACAATACTCGGGTATTTCAGAATTAACATTAGCTGATAGAACCCTTTGTGAACTTTCAGAACAGGCTTTAAATACTTCTTACTCTCCCTATTCCAGATTTAGGGTGGGTACAGCAATCCGTCTGGCCTCGGGCGAAACCATTCTGGGCAGCAACCAGGAAAATTTAGCCTATCCATCAGGACTCTGTGCGGAGCGTGTTGCACTTTTCAGTATCGGTTCTACTTATCCGGATGCGGTGATAGAAAGCATGGCAATTACAGCACAGACCGATAATTTTGAAATTTTAAAACCAGTAACTTCTTGCGGAGGCTGTTTACAGGTAATGGTAGAATTTGAGCGTAAACAGAATGCACCTATAGAGGTGATTTTTTATTGCTTAAACGGAGAAGTTTTAAAAGTACCCAGCGTAAAGAGTTTAATACCATTTGCTTTCGTTGAGGATAGGTTGGAAAGATAAAGCAATATCAGACTTTCGATGATATATTAAGTTAATCGTCATTACAACCGGAGTGCAACAAAGTCGAGAAATCTATACAATTAAATTTTTCCACTCCGTGTTGCTTCGGTCGAGATGACGATTTCTACTTTAATCTACCGGTTGCCATCTTACCTACCACACTTATTAAACTATTCTCTATATTTGGGTTTTAATCATAATGAAGCACCTCTACATCCTTATTTTTTCGGTTTTTCTTTCTTTTAAGCTGCAAGCTCAGGACTTACTTAAAAGTAATGCGGTTTATAAAATAGTTTACTTCCGTTCATCCGATGGGAAACCAAAAGAAGATCGAAATCCCGCTGTGGTAATGGCTTCAGCAAAGCAGAACTTAATCAGCAATACGTCCATTCTTGATCATAAGGCAAAATATCCTTTCGAACAAAGCATCGTAACCAAACCAGATCAGATTTTATTTCAGGTGGCTGATTTAGGAGCTAATAATCAGATTGCCACTGCTGATAGCGCTGCAATTGTTAAGCAGGTTTTTGAGTTTGGTACAGAAACCAAAGTAATTTTGGGCTATACCTGCAAAAGAGCAACAACAGTGGTAAACTCTAACCGTATCGATTTATGGTACACCAGAGATGCTGGTATAAAAGCTGCACCAACCAGTTTAGGGCAAAACTTGGGCCTGGTTTTGGAGCAGGTTCGTAATGGAAACAGTTATGTAACGGCTACAAAAATTGAAGAAGTTAAGAAAGCACAGACTATAGATCTACAAAAAATAAGTGCTAAACTTACCGATGGATTAACGTATAAAGATTTGCTTTGGAAAAGCAGGTTTACCACGATAAGTGTTTTTAATAACGAAACGATTAATTTTATAGATAAACCGCAATCAAACGATTCTGTATTCCGCTTTGCTGGTGGAACTGTAATTGCCAGAAAGATTAAATTCCCTCAATTGACCAACCCAAATGTATTTGTCGATTTAACCGAACAATCAAACGGTGATGCTTATGATAGAACAGGATCAGTATTTATCATCCCGACAGATAAGCAGATCAGTTTAATGGATGCGCTTAAAAATTCCATTAAAGACCTACCGGTTTACGACAATGGTAATGGAAAGAAATACCAGGGGGTTGTTGCCACAGCAAATTATAATCCTGTAATAGAATTGATGCGTTTTTTTACCCCCTTTGGTGTGGGCAAATACAATAATTTAAAATTGAAGGATAAAAATTGGGCTGAAAAGGTTTACTATAGACAGGATATCTCGGAATTGTTTCCACTGGTAAATGACAAAGAAGCCTGGGTAGCAGTTTTCGTTGGTAATTACGATAAAGGTGGCCATAACGTTTCTTTAAATATAACCCTGCACAACGGCGGAAGGCCAAAAGAAGCGAGGGGAGTGATTTTTCCTTTATTCAATTCGACCAATGTAATGGAAATGTCCGGACAGGAATATGCAACCATGTTCAGTAGTGAAAAAGGTTTGGAAGTTTCTTTTACTTTAGCAAAAGATTTAAAGGATGCGAAATTGCGCTACATTACCACCGGACATGGCGGCTGGGGTAATGGCGATGAGTTTGTGCCACGGAAAAATACCATCTGGCTGGATGAAAAAGTGGCATTCGCTTTTACACCATGGCGCCAGGATTGCGGTTCGTACCGGTTGTCGAATCCAGCTTCAGGCAATTTTGAAAGCGGACTTTCTTCGTCGGATTTAAGCCGCTCTAATTGGTGCCCGGGTACGGTTACCAATCCGAACTGGATTAGTTTGGGTGATTTAAAAGCCGGTACGCATACCATAAAAGTAACCATCCCGATGGGTAAACCAGAGGGTGGCAGCTCTAGCGCCTGGAATGTTTCGGGCGTGTTGTTGGGGGTGGAATAACCAAATGATTTGTCATCCTGAACGCAGTGAAGGATCTTTTTCCTGCCTCTTTTTACCATATCAGGCATAAGGGGATATAAGTTCGGCTGACCCTATAATTGTTTTTTTATTTTTACTTTTCAAATAGCGTCTAGGTGTGGTTTTATGCACCCTGTAACCCTAAATAGGACCACAAACTATTTTTCTAAACCGGATTGCAGTGGAGATACTTTTTGCTACCCTGGGTTGAGCTGGAGCATCAAAAAGATCGCATCTGAAAGCCGGAGGAAACACTTAATAAAACTTACGGAACCCTGCTTTCCGAATCAACACAAACAAATTTAGATTTCGGCAGGTGAGACACCAGCCAATAGGATAATATTATTTTCTAGAGATGGGTACCAAGCGATCGTCATTTCGAGCGGAGTGCAACGCAGTCGAGAAATCTATCTAGATAGATCTCTCCGTTCCACTTCGTTTTAGTTCAGATGATGACTTTTCACATCGCAAAATGTGAATAACCTCTCTTCACTCGGTGTAATCATTTTTATTATATTTACGGCTGCCAATTTTTGTAAATAAATGAGTGAAGAATTAGATCAAAACGTAAACGAAGAGCACAAACATACCATAACCCCAATCAATGGTTTATACGAAAACTGGTTTCTCGATTATGCGTCTTATGTAATTCTGGATAGGGCAGTTCCACACATCAACGATGGATTGAAACCCGTTCAACGACGCATTATGCACTCTTTAAAAGAGATGGATGATGGGCGTTTCAACAAAGCTGCTAACGTAATCGGTAACACGATGAAATACCATCCGCATGGTGATGCCTCAATCGGCGATGCGATGGTACAGATCGGTCAAAAAGATTTATTGATTGATATGCAGGGTAACTGGGGCGATCCGGTTACGGGCGATAGCGCTGCGGCACCACGTTATATTGAGGCACGTTTATCAAAATTTGCCAATGAAGTGGTATTCAATCCTGATACCACTGAGTGGCAGTTGAGTTATGATGGGCGTAACAACGAACCGATTACTTTGCCTGTTAAATTTCCGTTATTACTGGCGCAGGGGGCTGAAGGTATTGCCGTGGGTTTAGCCACCAAAGTAATGCCGCACAATTTTATTGAATTACTGGATGCCTCAATAGAGGCACTGAAAGGTGTGCGCCCAAATATATTACCCGATTTTTTTACAGGCGGGATGGCCGATTTCTCGAATTATAATGAGGGACAGCGTGGCGGAAAAATCCGCGTGCGTGCAAAAATAACTGAAAAGGATAAAAAGACTTTGGTGATTACCGAGGTTCCGTTCAGTACCACAACGGGTTCTGTTATCGATAGTATTTTATCTGCCAATGATAAAGGTAAAATCAAGATTAAAAAGATTGAGGATAACACGGCAGCCAGTGTAGAAATTGTAGTGCACCTGGCACCAGGTATTTCGCCTGATGTTACCATTGATGCATTGTATGCCTTTACGGCCTGTGAGGTTTCGATTTCACCAAATACCTGCATTATTCAGGGTGATAAGCCACTCTTTTTGAGTGTGAACGATATCCTGATCGAAAATACCAAACACACTAAAAATTTATTAAAAAGGGAACTCGAGATCCGCTTGCACGAGTTGCAGGAGAAAATTTTCTTTAGTTCGTTACTTAAAATATTTATTCAGGAGGGGATGTACAAAAATCCTGAATATGAAAACTCATCCAATTTTGAAACCGTAGTTGAGGTATTACACATTTTATTCGATCCGTTTAAACCATCACTTTACCGCGAAATATTACCTGAGGATTTTAAAAAGCTGATTGATAAGCCAATGAGTAGCATCACCCGTTTTGATGTGAAAAAGGCCGATGAGCAGATGAAAAACCTGGAAGATGAGATTAAAGTAGTTAAAAACCACTTAAAACACCTTACCGATTACGCCATTGCCTGGTATCAGAAACTGAAAGATAAATACGGTAAAGGTAGAGAACGTAAAACCGAAATCCGTTTGTTCGATAGGGTAGAAGCATCTAAAGTGGCACTAGCCAATGTGAAGCTTTATATGAATAAGGAAGATGGTTTTATCGGGACGGGGTTAAAGAAAGATATCCATGTTGCCGATTGTTCGGATATAGATGAGGTAATTGTTTTTCGCGAAGATGGTAAATGTATCATTACTAAGGTTGCTGATAAAACCTTTGTAGGTAAAAATATTATACACGCACAGGTATTTAAGAAAAATGATGAGCGTACCATTTACAACATGATTTATAAAGATGGTGCAAGTGGTACATCATATATTAAAAGGTTTGCCGTAGTTGGGGTAACACGTGATAAGGAATACGACTTAACGAAAGGATCAAAAGGATCCAAGGTATTATATTTTACCGCGAACCCGAATGGTGAAGCTGAAGTAGTGAACGTTGGCTTGAAACCGCATTCTAAATTGCGTAAACTTCAGTTCGATCAGGATTTTGCAGAGGTGGCTATAAAAGGGCGCGGATCTCAGGGAAATATCATTTCAAAATATCCGGTTAAAAAAATCGTTCTGAAGAGCAAAGGCGTTTCTACCTTATCAGGACTTAAAATCTGGTACGATGATTTATTAAAGCGCTTAAATGTTGATGGTCGCGGAAAATACCTGGGTGAATTTGATGGCGATGACCGCATTTTACAGGTACATAGAGATGGTTATTACGAGTTAAGTTCTTTCGAACTGAGCAATCACTTTGATGACGGATTAATCTTGATTCAGAAGTTTGATCCTGAACAGATTTTTGCCGCTGTTCATTTTGAAGGCAAAGCGCAGAACTATTTTATCAAACGTTTTGCATTCGAACTGCAGGCTAACGGGAGGAAAACAATTTTCATTAGTGAGGAGCAGAAATCGAAGTTGCTGTACCTTACTTCAAATCCGGCTGCGAAAATTATTGTTGATGTTTTAAAAGGTAAAACCCAAATTCCGGAAACATTGGATTTAATCTTAGCTGAATTGATTGATGTTAAAGGGTTAAAAGCAAATGGCAATCGATTATCACCACATGATGTACAGAAAGTAGTATTAGAAGAGCCTGAAGTAATTGTTGAAGAAGATGAAGAAACCAATGTTGATGAAAATGAGGATGATGGGATAACTATTAATGAGGCGGTTAGTAATGAAGAAACGACAATCGATATTGAATCAACCAATATTGAAGCGACCGATACTACAGTTATTGATGAAGCTGTTGTTGTACAGCCAAAGCCAAAATTCGAACGTACCGAAACACCTGTAGTTAAAGCTGATCAACCGGAGGTAAAAGAAAAACCTGCTGCGATAGAAAAGCCAGTGGTAGAAAAACCAAAGCCAACAGCCGAACCTGTTAAAAAGGAAGAAATTAAAACCGAAGAGAAACCCGGGGTAGAAGAAAAACCTGCTAAGAAGATAGATTTCGAAATCACCAATCCGGATGACATCGATATTGACGATAAAGGACAGTTGGGCTTGTTTTAAATAGACTTGAGAGTTGTCAACTCTAATGGCCTGGCGGCAAGAGAGTTGACAACTCTTCACATTTCAATCAAAACATTTCATTTTTAAACCTATATTTGCCTTGCTCAAAGGGGTGCTTTTTGGTATTGCAATTTCTTTTGCTTCCAACTTGCTGAGATTATACCCATTTTGAGGTGAAAGGTAGATAGGTAGAAGGCAGAGGGTTTTCCCCTTTACCTTACAACCCTCCATCCCTCAACCTTAAATGAACCTGATGCGGGTAATGCCGTCGTAGGAAGAGGTTAAAATTTACAAAACTGTTTCGCCCTGAAAATAGTAGCTAATTGTTTTTTTACCGGCTGCAAAGCAAATTATTGTAAATGAATTTTCAAGATTGGTTTAAGCTTTTTCAGGAGCAAATTTTACACACCTCATTAATCGAATGGCTGGCTGTAGGTTTCGGCGTATCTGAAGTTTTACTGGCGAAGAGGAATAATATCTGGCTATATCCAACTGGGATCATTTCTATTTTATTGGTGATGAGCTTACTATATAAAGCGAATTTATATGCAGAAATTGTACTGAATGTTTATTATTTGGTAATGAGCGTGTATGGTTGGCTAATTTGGAAAAATCAGGAAAATCATCACCATAAGGAAGTTCTATGGTCAACAAGAAAAGAATTACTTATAGCTGTTTTAATTTCTGTGATAGGATTCGGAATTTTCTACACCGCTCTAATCAATTTGCCTGAACATTTTGTAATTGCTAAAATAGATATTTTCTTTACCAAATCGGATGTTCCAATCGCAGATGCCTTTGTTTCTGCATTTGCATGGGCAGGTATGTGGCTGTTAGCCAAACGCAGAATAGAAAACTGGATATTCCTGAATATTTCGAATATTGTTGCCATTCCATTACTGTTTCATAAAAAGCTCCCACTCATGGCCTGTTTAACTACGTTTTTGTTCACCGTAGCTATATTTGGATTTTTTGACTGGAAGAAAACCATTAACAAAAGTAAACTCAAGTTGGCTTAATTACATACTACACAAAAAAATCATGAGTGAAATATTGGCAACTACCTGGCAGGAGAAAGTAAAAGCTTATGCCGCACTTTCTGAAAAAATGGGTAAACTTCATCCCGAAATTTTAGAACTGGCCTATCAGGAAAATTGGTTTAAGCTTTTTGTGCCTGAAATTTATGGAGGACCAAATAAAAAACTTCCTGAAATTTTAAGACTGGAAGAAGAATTGGCAGAAGCCGACGGAAGTTTAGGTTGGACCATTACACTTTGTGCCGGTGCTGGCTGGTTTGCCGGGTTTTTAAATCCAGGGTTGGCCGCAGAGATTTTTGCTGACCGTGAAGTTTGTTTTGCAGGAAGTGGTGCTATTGGTGGAGTGGCCATTAAAACACATCGGGGTTATCTGCTCAATGGAAAATGGAGTTATGCCAGTGGTGCATTACATGCTACTATATTTACCGCTAACTGTACACTTAAAAACGAAAATGGCGATGACATCTTGGATGAAAATGGAGTGCCGGAAATTAAGTCATTCATTCTTAAAAAAGAGGAAGTAAATATTTTGCCTGGTTGGTCTTACTTTGGCTTAATAGCTACAGGAAGCCATGCTTTTGAAGTTTGCGATTTAAACGTTGAAGAAAATCGGGCTTTTAAAATTAACCAACAAATTGAAGTGGCCGATTCCGGCTTTGATTATCCTTTTTTACAGCTTGCAGAAACTACGCTAACGGTGAATAGTTTAGGAATGACCAATCATTTTATTAAACTGGTAGAGCAATCATTTTACTCCCGTTCTGGCTTAGGAAGGTATAACGAAGCACAAATTTTGTTTTTTAACAGTGAACTTAACCGTTGTAAAGAAGAAGTAATAAATCTTCGTAAAAAATTCTATCATACGTTTGATAAATCCTGGAATCAGTTAATGAGTGAAGGCAAAATTGCTGAGGATACTATAATAGAGGTGAGCTCAATCAGTCGTAAATTGGCTCATACCTGTTGGAAGTCGGCAGCTAATTTATTTCCGTATTGTGGTCTAGAAGCAGCCAAAAAGGAGTCAGAAATCAACAGGGTTTGGAGAGATATTCATACGGCTAGTCAGCATGCCTTACTTACTTTCGAAATTTAATTATTCCAAAAGCTCCGGCTTAATTTTATCTCTAAAATCAATAGCAAACTTATTCAGTTTTGGTTGTATTACAAAGGCACAATAAGGCTTTCCATGATTGTTATTGAAATAGTTTTGGTGATAGTCTTCAGCCTCATAAAATTCGGCTATGGGAGAAATTTCGGTTGTTATGGGCTTTTCGAAAATATGTTGTTGTGTTAAATCTGCTATTATTTTCTCCGCCTGTTTTTGCTGATCTTCATTTTGATAAAAAATCACCGAGCGGTACTGTGTACCCACATCATTACCTTGCCTATTTAAGGTTGTTGGGTTATGGGTTTTAAAAAATACCAATAGAAGTTCACTAAACGAAATAATACTTTCATCGAATACGACTTGAACTACTTCTGCATGTCCGGTATCACCATTACAAATTTCCATATAAGTAGGATGCTTTAAATCTCCCCCCATATAGCCTGATGTAACCTGGCTAACGCCATTCAATGTCTGAAAAACCGCTTCGGTACACCAAAAACAGCCTCCGCCAAATGTTGCTATTTGCATATCCTACACATATAAAATCTATACCAATTTTTTAGATCAATCAAAAAAAGACATTTTTTTGATATTAAACATTGGTTACATATTGATTATTCCTTTAAGTTTTAAGCAGGCGGTGTCTGGACCACTCTTTTAGGCAAATACATAATGAAATGTAGCTATATAGCAGTAAAACAAAAAAGCCTGTAATCGTAAATTACAGGCTTCAATTTTATTGGTATTGAATATATATCGGTTTTGGAGTAAGCTTCAGTAGCTCCTCAGGGGTCATCAAACGCTTAGGATCTTTCTTTAAATCATTTTTGTAAAATAATTTAAAGCCTGTAAACTGTACAGGTTCGCCCTGTATGAAGTGGCGATAGGTGCCTTTTTTTAAATCGGGTTCGCCCCACCCGTCCATGTGCACTACCACCTGCACTTCAGGACGTAATTTAATGTTAGCTGAATTGGTTACCATTTTCTTAGTAAAACGGTGCAATACAAATACTTTTGGAGGCAAATTGTGTTTTTTAACAATATCGGCCAGGTATTGAGTTACATAATTTACATCGGCAGCATCATAAGTGCCTATTTTTCTGCCAGGTAATGAACCATCCTTCATTGAAAATTCCGGGTCGATACCCAAATGTACATAAGGCAGTTCAAGATATTTTTCGATGTGCGGTAATTCTGCTTTTATGGTACTTAAAGCTACCTGAAGATCCAAAAATACAATTGTGTTAGGTTGCATTTTAGCAATTTTTAAAACAGAATCTATCTGTTTATTGCCCATCCTGTTGATGTATTTTCCATCTTTTCCTGGTGTTCCGCTTGCTACTGCGGCAATATAGTGTAATCCTGGTTGTACAGGGGTAGTAGGATCAGCCTTTTCCCAATGTTTAACCTCAGCATTTAAGCGTTGCCACATTTCTTTAGGTGCATATTCACCGAGTGCGCCCATTTTTTTCGAATGCAGGTTTCCATAATAAACAACAATACGTTTAAAAGGTAAAATAGCTCCTGCTAATGGATACGGCTGTTTTTTAACCGGCCATTTCCCGGTAGTATCTCCGTTTGCCAGTTTTTTTACCAACGAATCGTAAAGCTTTGGATCAACCGGTTTCATCACGTTCACAGTTGAGTCGGTTTTCTTTTTCGAGGTATCAGATGAGAAGATTTTACCAATGCTGTTTCCGCCTTTACCGTCTGAATTACAGTTGGCGAATAAACTGATTGCGGCAAAACCAAGTATTAGGGTGCCTGCTAATTGAGGGAATTTCATAGATATATTAGATAATTAAAATTTAGTCTTTTTCCGGACCGATGAAAGTAGGGCGGAAATCTGATAGTTTAAAATAAAGTAATCAACATTTACACATTACAGAATTTACCGAAAACGCCCAATGGCAATTTAATGCCTGAGGTAGCCTGTAAATAAAGTTCTCCCGTTTCGAGATTTTTAACCGCAGGAAAAGAAGTACGGATTAAATTTTCAACAATTACTGATGAAAAACCAAGCGAGTAGGTATTTAATATAAGGAAATGTTCTTTTTCATCTAATAATTGTACTACATCCTGCATCATTTCCTGGATATGATCTTCGAGTTTCCATTTTTCTCCATTAGGACCATGGCCATAAGCCGGTGGATCTAGAATAATACCATTGTATTTTTTGCCTCTTTTTAATTCTTTTTTTACAAATTTTAAGGCATCTTCCACCATCCAACGGGTATCTTTCAACCCCGAAAGTTCCTGATTTTCATTTGCCCAGGTAACTACTTGTTTAATCGAATCAACGTGAGTAGTTTCTGCGCCAGCTGCATTGGCGATTAATGAGGCTGCTCCGGTATAGGCAAATAGGTTTAAAACCTTTGGTTGCGGTGTTTTAAATTTTTTGATAGAAGAGGAGATACAATCCCAGTTTACAGCCTGCTCAGGAAATACGCCTACGTGTTTAAAAGAAGTTAAACCTAAGCGGAGTTTAATGGCCACTTCATCATTTTTATATTCTACATGCCAGCGATCAGGAATAGATTGATTTTTTTTTACCCATTCGCCAGAAGTTGCCGAACGGCCCCTGAATATGATGTTGGCCGTTTTTTTCCAATCCTGTTCTGAGTATGTTTTTTTCCATACCGCCTGAGGTTCAGGACGGATAAGGGTTACACTTCCAAAACGTTCTAATTTTTCAAAATCCCCGCAATCAATCAGTTCATAATCTTTCCAATGGGTGGGGGCAAGTAATTGTATCATGTATTAAAATAACTTTAAATTTGGGTAGCTTCTGATATATTGATCATCGGTTATCAGTGTTAAATCATTAGCTATTGCTTGTGAAATAATAAGCCTATCAAAAGGGTCTTTATGTATTAAGGGTAGTTTAGAATAAGTAGTAAAATCATATTTAGAAGGCTGAAGAATTTTTACCTGATACTTGTCGAGCAATTGATAAATGGAGTTTATATCATCTTTTAACTTCAGTTTCCCAATATTTAGCTTTATTGTGATTTCCCAAATGCTAACAATACTTATATGTTTTTCAGTATCAGGATTGTTTATGATCTCTATAATCTTTTTTGAAATAGCATTATCTCCATTAATAAAAAAAAGAAATATGTGTGTGTCTAATAAAAAACGCATTACATATAATCCTTTAGCTCGTCTAATGGCTCATTAAAATCATCAGAAATATAAAGAATTGTACCTTTTGCTGCACCATACAAGCTTTTTGGTTCTTCAACAATGTTTGACTCTTCACTTTTCGACTTTGGAAAACTCTTCGAATGTTTGGCTTTTAAAAAATCAATAAAATCTTCTACCTCATTTACCATGCTTTCTGGTAAGGTTTCCAATTTGTAAATGATATTTTTTGTAGCCGCAGTCATAATAAACAAATATAAGAATTTTCTTAAAACTTATCTTTTGCAGCTTTCATGAAGCGACTTGCAAATACGAAATCGTTTAGTTCCTTAATATCGGTATGTGCTATTTCTTTGTTGCTGCCTTCCCAGAATTTTTTTCCTTCGTGTAAAAATAAAATATAATCGCCGATACCCATAACCGAGTTCATATCATGTGTTACTACAATGGTTGTTGTTTTATATTCTTCTGTAATTTCCTGAATCAGTTCATCAATTACGATCGAAGTTTTTGGATCTAAACCCGAGTTAGGTTCATCGCAGAACAAATATTTCGGGTTCATAGAAATGGCACGTGCAATACCCACACGTTTTTTCATGCCACCAGATAATTCTGCAGGGAATAATTTGTTTTTACCTGCAAGGTTTACCCGTTCTAAACAAAAATCAACTCTTTCCAGCTTTTCTTTTCTACTTTGATCCGTAAACATGTTTAATGGAAACATGATATTTTCTTCAACAGTCATACTATCGAACAGGGCAGAGCCTTGAAATAACATACCGATTTCTTTACGCACCTCGATACGTTGCTCATAGGTCATCGGTGTAAAATCGCGGCCATCGTACAATACCGATCCAGAATCTGGCTGATGTAAACCTACCATGCATTTCAGTAAAGTCGTTTTTCCTGATCCGGAACCGCCAATAATTAAATTGGTTACACCTTCTTCAAACTTTCCGGAAATACCTTGCAATACATCATTTCCGGAAAACGATTTATAAATATCTTTAATTTCGATCATTACAATAAAAGTTGAGTAACTAAATAATCGCAAACAAGAATAGAGATACAGCTAATTACAACTGCTCTGGTACTGGCCTGCGAAACTTCTAAAGCACCACCACGAACATAAAAACCTTCGTATGCCGGAACTGATGTAATGATGAACCCAAATACAAAAGCTTTTACCAGTGCCACTACGATGGTATAAGGATTAAAATCGGTTGTAATACCCTGTATATATTCAGCAGGCGTAACCGCTCCTGAAATAGAACCGCCAATATATCCGCCGGTAATACTTAAAAACATAGAAATGATTACCAACATGGGTACCATGGTTATGCCTGAAATAATTTTAGGGAGAATGAGATATCCTGGTGCGTTGATACCCATAATTTCTAAAGCGTCAATCTGTTCAGTAACACGCATCGAACCAATTTCTGATGAAATGGCCGACCCTATTTTTCCTGCCAATACAATTGCACTAATGGTTGGGCTTAACTCCAAGATACTCGAGTCGCGGTTTACAGAACCAATAATGGTTTTTGGAATAAAATCACTAACCAATTGGAAAGCAATTTGTAAAGTCATTACCGCACCGATAAAAGTAGAGATAATCGCAATTAAACCTAAAGAGCCTACACCAACATAATCCATTTGTTTGGCGATTTCTTTCAGGTAAATTTTCAGTTTTTCCGGCCTTCTGAATACAGACTTGAGTAGCAGGATGTATCTGCCGAAATTGGTAAAATTCATTCCGTATGTATTTGCTTAATTTAAATGATCGTTCTATACTACTACAAAGAAACAATAAAAAAGTTGGAGCGCTTTGCTAATTACAAAAATATTCGTGGTTTTGAATATAATTATGGTTTTTTGTTAACAAAAATTAAACCATAAATGATGAAAGCGGTAATTACGGGTGCAACTAAAGGAATTGGAAGAGCCATTGCGACTAAATTTGCCCAGAACGGGTACGATTTAGTTTTAGTAGCAAGGGGATTAGATGAACTTGCCCGACTTCGGGAAGACTTAACCCCTTATGGGAATATTATTGTTACTCATGGAGCAGATTGTTCGGTTAAAGAGGAAGTGTATGCTTTTTTGAATTCGACAGCTATAAATTTTGATTACGTAGATGTTTTAGTCAACAATGTAGGGATCTTTTTGCCTGGCAGCATGCTTGATGAGGAGGACGAAACCTTCGAAAAGCAACAGCATTTAAATACCAATGCCAGTTATTATATCAGTAAGTTTTTTGGAAAAAAAATGCGTTCAGCCAAACGAGGCCATATATTCAACATCTGTTCTGTGGCTGGTAATGTACCCGTAAAAAATGGTGGTAGTTATAGTGTAACAAAAGCAGCGATGTTGAGTCTTAATCATGTATTGCGGCAAGAGTTAGCACCTCACAATGTTAAAGTAACAGCATTTTTGCCAGGCGCTACTAAAACTTCATCCTGGGAGGGAACAACAATTCCGGATGAGAAATTTGTACAGCCTGAAGATATTGCAGAAACTTTATTTACCATTTTAAACTTAAGTAAAGGGGTAAATGTAGATGAGGTTTTAATCACTCCGCTTGATTTTTAAACACAAAAATGAACAACGTTATGGAAAAGAAGCTTTTTAGAAACGAACACGATAAGATGATTGCCGGTGTAGCTTCGGGACTTGCAGATTACATGCAGGTGGAGGTTACCATAATTAGATTATTGTTTGCATTATCGGCTATATTTATGGCTGGAGGTGGCTTAATTGCCTATATTGTAATGTGGATTATTGTTCCGGTTAATAACGATCCGGCGGCAAGATTTTCCAAATTCAACGACTACTTTGGTAATAAAAACTCAAATCCACAGCCATTTGGAACCGCCGATCCTTTTGCAGGGCCTGCTAATCAAGGAAATCAGAATTGGACACAACCTGTAGATGGCACACAGAAAACACCTTTCGAAACACAGCCAGACTTTAGTAAATTCAATAAATCTAATGATACTGGTCGCACCATAGGCGGATTGGTATTGCTGGTAATAGGATGTTTTTTTCTGATGCGCGAAATGGATTTTATACCTGACTGGTTTAGCATCCGTAACTTATTCAGGTATATGTGGCCGTTAATATTTATTGCTTTAGGTATAAGTATTATTGCCAAATCAAAAAGAAAAAATGACTGGGCGACTTTTCAGCACCAACAAGAGGCTGAGCAGCAGAAAACGGCAGATTTTTCTGAAGCTGTTGTAGAAAATGAGCCTGTTGCCCCTGTAAATAAAGATGATCAATCAACACCCGCTAACCCTCAAGTATAAATAAAATGAAACTAGATAGATTAATATGGGGTATCATCCTGCTTTTTATTGGCGGTGTACTTCTACTCGAAAACTTTGGAGTAATCGAATTTTATTGGCGCAGCGTATGGAGCTTTTGGCCGGTATTCTTAATTATAGCAGGCTTAAATATCCTTTTTAACAGAAACAATTCGCAAACAGGCAGCATGATTTCGATTGGTGTTCTGGTGATTGCTTTATCGTTCCTTTTTTATAAAGGACAACAGGTGCCAGAACATGGGAATTGGTGGGGACGCCATTTCAAAAAAGATATTGACGTAAATATCGATCACAATGATGGCGACAATGATAATGACGATGATCAGGATACAACATCCTATCACTCCAGTTTATCAGAGCCATTTGTAAACGCCGATAATGCTAAGAAAACGGTTTTGAATATTTCAGGTGGTGGTATATCATTTAACCTTGATGGCGAAACCTCCGAATTGATTAGTGCGGATATAAAGAAAAAACATGGCAACTTTTCTTTAAAGAAAGTCCTTACCGATAGTGCGACTGTACTTACTTTCCAAATGGACGATAAAAAAAACAAATGGAATTTTGGAGATGGGGGTAACGATGTTGATTTTAAATTGAATAAAGGCGCCAACTGGGATATCTTAATGAAACTTGGTGCAGGCGAAGCAAACTTCGATTTCGCTGATTACAAAGTACGTACTTTTCGTTTTGATGGTGGGGCAGCAGCTCTTGATATCAAGTTTGGAGATTTGTTACCAATAACTGATGTGATCGTAAAATCGGGTGTTGCCGATGTTAAAATTAAAGTACCTGCCAACTCGGGCTGCAGGATTAAAACCAAAACAGGTTTATCGGCAAAGGATTTTGATGGGTTCGAAAAACTGAGTGAGGGTGTTTATGAAACTTCAAATTACAAAACTTCCACTAAAAAAATCTTTATCAATTTAGATGGGGGATTGAGTAACTTTGAAGTAAGCAGGTATTAGGAAGACTGAAGGTTTTAAGGTGGATGGTGTAAGGCTTTATTCGATCTAAACTTTTATGCACTACTGATCTTACAATCCTAAAATCTCAAATCCCGATCCAACCTAATGAATCCTGATCAATACACAGTAGTAATTAATGGTAAGCCACAAGGCCCATATAATTTATCCGAACTGAAAGATTTAAACATCACAGCGAATACTTTTATACGTAAGCCCGGAATGGACGATTATAAAGAAGCTCATGCAATTTCCGAATTGCGTGAGCTTTTGGGCTTTAGTTATCAAAAAACAGCCCCCCAATATTTCGCCGCTTTTGATCAAAGATTATTGGCTTCAGTAATTGATCATTTTATTATTTTTGGAATATATAGCATCATTATTTTAACAAGCTATATTTTTATCGAAGGCAAAGACCAGCGGATTATGGCTTTTCTAATCCCATTCCCATCCATATTTATCATTAAACTCATTTATGGCAGTATTGCAGAGGCATCAGCCAGTCAGGCTACTATTGGTAAAAAACTCCTCAACATTAAAGTAACCGATTTAGAAGGAAGCCGGGTTTCTCTCGGTATGTCTCTGGTTAGGAATTTTTCCAAAATCTTATCGGTAATTCCTGTTTTTTTTGGCTATCTGTACAGTTTCCTGAATAAGAAAAACCAGTGCTGGCACGATATTGCGGCTAATACTTTAGTAATAAAGGATAGATTGATCTGATTAGAAAAGCAAGGTTATCACATCTATTTTCGTTATCCGGGCTGTACGCTATATCTTTGGCTAGCTTTCGACTACGCTACCATTGACTTTATTTCACAAAAAAATTGTTAATCAGTGCTTTGACTGCTTTCGCATTTCCATCCAGCTAGGCCATAGCACAGTATCGCCGTTCTACGTAAATCCGGCCTAACAAATTTTTCGGGCTGCACCGTTCTGGCCGCACAACTGGCTTCAAAAGAAAACGGCGAAGCCCTCATGAATGCAGCTGAAAGTTATAAACAACAAATGAATAAATTTTCAGCCGGCATTTTTTGGTTCTTTTTGATGCCAAAAAGAAGGAGCCCTTCGGCGGCGGCGAGCCGAGGCAAGACCGTGGTGTATGGCAAAGAAATCAATTATACGTAATTCATATTGATTTTTATTAAATAAATTATTCCTTAGGCTGACAGCCAAAGGATGCCGCTTTCATCCCGTTTATGAAACTTAGGTCGGTGCAATGATGCCAAACCCACCCACCGTTAAAAAATAACCCCAATTTCAATTTCTGCTTTCAGTTAAAAGATGTTAAATATGAATTAAGCTATTATTCTATTGATTAGTTTTAGTAAAATTAATCTAATATGCTACGTATATTTCTCACCGCTGTTTTTGCTTTTTATCAATTTAGCTCTTTTTGCCAAACATCATCAGATTCGTTAAAACTTGTTAAGGATGAATATAATCTTGGGTTTGAAAAAATAATCCCTAGTACTAAGTCTTCTGTTGGATGGAATACGGGAACAACCAAAAGTGGATATAAGGTTGAAATCGATTCAACCCAAAAACATACAGGCAAATACTCCTTATTGATAGAAAATATTGCCCAAGATGTTGAATCAAATTATGCCATGTCTAGTTTAATTATTCCTGCAAAATTTGATGGGAGGGAAGTAGAAATTAGATTTTATCTAAAATTAGAGCATATTACCGGCCATGTGGATTTTCCATTTAGAATTGATGATGAGAATAATGACAAGTTACAATTTACCAATCTACTAGCGAAGAGGATATATGGAACGCAAGACTGGAAGCAATATAGCCTTAAATTGCCGCTTCAAAAAGAGGCCACAACAATTAATCTTTTTCCTTTGTTATATGGTCCAGGTAAGATGTGGATTGATGATGTTCAGGTTCTGATTGATGGTGTGGATATTAGTCAGGCTAAGATTAAGACAGATTATAACCCCAATCCGCCACAGCCCATTAATTATGGTAGTAATGTTTCAGCATCAGGTAAAGTTAAAGTAAAAGATGCTGACCTATATTATGAAACTTACGGAAAAGGCGAGCCCCTATTGTTATTGCATGGAAACAGCCAATCGATAAGTGTTTTTAAGAAACAGATTAAAGCGTTCTCAAAAAAATATAAAGTTATTGCAGTAGATACCCGTGGACAAGGTAAAAGCACTGATTATATTACAGATCCACTTTCTTATGACCTGTATGCTGAAGACATGAAAATATTACTTGATTCTCTGCATATCAATAAAACGAATATTTTAGGGTGGAGCGATGGTGGAAATACAGGATTGATAATGGCTGCTAAATACCCTAAATATGTAGATAAACTCGCCGTTACTGGTGCCTGTACAAATCCAAATGATGCCGTTTCAACCAGCACGTTAGAGGAAGTTCGCAAGGCTATTGAAAGTTTAAAAACGAAATTAGATGCTCAGTCAAAGTATCAGGTTAAATTATTTACCATGTTATTAACTGAGCCACATCTTACGGCTTTAGACCTAAAGAAGATTAAAGCTCCGGTATTGGTAATGGCAGGCGAAAAAGATATGATTTTAGAAAAGCACACTAAGTTTATAGCTGATAATATTCCTAAATCGCAACTTTTTATTTTTAAGGGCGCTTCACACTATGTGCCTGTAGAAAAGGTTTCCGAATTTAATACTGAGGTACTCACTTTTTTAAACCAGTAATATCTGTTACAGGTAAGAGTTTTTGACGTTGCTAACCTGCATCTTTTACAACATTCCAACTTAAAACATTCCAACAATCCTTATCTTTGCAAACAGATGGAAAATATATTGGCAAAACATGATCTGGCTGGCGGATATTGCAACAGTTTAACCACTTATTCGAGGTATTTAACCCGGGAAGTCAACATTGGTGATATCGCACTGGGTGGGCACAATCCGATCCGGATTCAATCGATGACGACCACCGATACGATGGATACTTTGGGTACGGTAGAACAGACGATCCGCATGGTAGAATCGGGTTGCGAATATGTGCGTATTACTGCGCCAAGCATTAAAGAGGCCGAAAATCTGGCCAATATTAAAAAAGAACTGCGCTTGCGTGGTTATAATGTTCCTTTAATTGCCGACATCCATTTTACACCAAATGCAGCTGAAATGGCAGCACGAATTGTAGAAAAAGTGCGTGTTAATCCGGGTAATTATGCTGATAAAAAGAAATTCGAAAATATAGAATATACGCAGGATGCCTATAATGCAGAACTAAGCCGGATTTACAAAAAGTTTATCCCTTTAGTTAAAATTTGTAAGGAATATGGTACGGCCATGCGCATCGGTACTAACCACGGATCGCTTTCTGACAGGATTATGAGCCATTATGGCGATACACCCCGCGGAATGGTTGAATCGGCAATGGAGTTTATCCGAATGTGCGAAGACCAGAATTATTATAATCTGGTAATTTCGATGAAAGCCAGCAATACCCAGGTGATGGTTCAGGCTTATCGCTTACTGGTAGAAACCATGGCTAAAGAGGGGATGAATTACCCTTTGCATTTGGGCGTTACAGAAGCTGGTGACGGCGAAGATGGTCGCATTAAATCGGCCGTTGGTATTGGTACTCTGTTAGAAGATGGACTGGGTGATACCATCCGCGTTTCATTAACCGAAGACCCTGAATTTGAAGCACCGGTGGCTAAAGCTTTGGCAGACCGCTATGCTTTAAGGAGTCCGAAGTCCGAAGTCGGAAGTCCAGAATCGATTAATTTACGCCCCGCGCCCCACGCTCCACGCCAAACTTATAATCCTTACGAATACAACCGCCGCATCACCACTCCAGTACAACATATTGGCGGGCATCACCATCCGGTAGTGATGATTGATGTTTCGAAAGAAAATTTAAAAGATCCTTACTTTTTAAGTTCGGTTGGTTATAACTATAGTGCAGGTTTAGATAAATATAATCTGGCCGATCAGGCATGCGATTTAGCTTATTTAGGCGATAATTTACCTTCTTTCTCTTTTCCGGGAAATTTAAAACAGGTTTATAATTATCAAACCTGGTTAAAATTAAAAGATAAGAACAATTGTCATCCTTTATTTTCCCTGGGAGAATTTATTGAAAGTGAAGTTCGAGATGAAGTGTTGAACTTTGTCCAGGTTGATTCAAAACAATTCAGCAATATAACAATTGCACAATTGGATAGCACGGTTGTTTTAATCCTCGAAACCAGTTCAACTCACGGAATGGCTGAGCAAAGGGCATTTTTTGTTTCAATGCAGGAAAAAAATGCTCAGATTCCGGTTATTATAAAAAGAACTTACCAGGATGCTGATGCCGATCATTTAATGCTTTATGCCGCTACGGATCTTGGTGCCTTGCTTACCGATGGTTTCGGTGACGGTCTATGGATTGACGCGGAAGGACAAAATCTTTCGTTGATCAACCCGACCAGTTTCGGGATTTTACAGGCTACCCGTACAAGGATTAGTAAAACGGAATACATCTCATGCCCAAGCTGCGGCCGGACCCTTTTCGACTTGCAGGAAACCACACAACTGATCCGCTCACGTACCAATCATTTAAAAGGAATTAAAATAGGTATCATGGGCTGTATTGTTAACGGTCCCGGCGAAATGGCCGATGCCGACTATGGTTATGTTGGTACCGGACCTGATAAAATTACTTTATACCGTGGTAAAGAAGTGGTAAAGAAAAATGTAACTACTGCTTATGCTTTGGATGAGTTGATCGACATTATTAAAGATGATGGCAACTGGGTAGAGAAAATTTAATAAAATTCAAATGTTTAATAGCGCTCCAAATAAATATTATCTTCCTCCTGAGTTTAACCTGAGGAAGAAAGTGATGCAAATTTATGATGATAAGATTATCGTCACCGATCGTCCTGATTTTAGTTATGATCATGTTTGGAAACCATTTGTATTTATAGGAATTTATCTGATCAGCTTTTTTTTTACCGGGTTTATGAATTATGTTCAGATAGCCATCACTCTGATTGTCTTTTTTGAGAGTTTAAAAGAGCCTGATAATAGATTAACCAATTTCGAAGCTGCATTTCTAATATTTCAACGTTTAATTGCGGTTGGGTTGCTTTTTTTATTTGACTTTAAAATTTTTCTAGGATATGTTCTATTGACTGAAATATGTTTTAACTTAAGGTTAAAGTTTTTGAAACGAGAAGAACCAAGTGAATTTAATCGAGCTGATATTCAATCTATAACTTTTAAAAAAGCTGCTGTTTTTAGAAGCCCAATTATTACCATTTCATATTTTGATCATCTACATTCTTTGAAAACGGCTAGCTATACTTTTTCAGATGATTGCGAGCTAGATTTCGGTAGAATTAAATTAGCTGAAACTAATGTCGTTTTATTATAGATAAGATCCTTTAGTCCGTATCCTTACAGACCACTATACTGTCATTCTGAGCGCAGCGAAGAATCTATATTCTGGTAGCACCGACTAAAAACTACTGTGCCATTATCAATACTAGCATAGTTTTAGCAGTACCAATATTCTCACAGCAGATTCTTCATTGTATTCAGAATGACAAAGACTACAGCACCATTTAATTTTCTGACCAATAAATCCTAAATTGCCTTGATGAATATCCCCGAGTTTCAATACCTGTTTAGTGAACTTAGAAACTGGCTGGCTGGTAAAGGCCTTGCAGGTAGTGAACTTGTTTATTCTTATTTTTTTATCGGACTGGTAGGCGTTACGCTATTTTTATTCATCACTATTTTTGTAACTCGCCAGGCTTTTATCGTAGTCGTAAAAAGTGCCAAAACCAAATCGGATTGGCAAAAGGCATTGTTCGAGTTTAGGGTGTTCAGGGCTTTCGCTTTAATATTTGGAGCATACATTATTTATAATGTTGTTCCTTATCTTTTTATCGATTTTAAAAACGGGTTATTTTATGCTTTAATATTTGCTAAAATCTACATGGTTTTAGCCGTAATGTTTGCTATAAATGCATTTCTGAATGCTTTGGTGTCCATCATGGAATCATCAAAGAAATATGCCGATAAACCCATAAGGAGTTACAAACAGGTAGCCAAAATTGTATTTTATATTGTTGGCTTCGTGTTGATTCTATCAATTATTTTAGGTGAATCACCCTTATATGTCTTTGGTGGTTTCGGTGCGGTTACTGCTGTTTTTATCCTGGTTTTCCGGGATCCTATTTTAGGTTTTGTAGCTTCGGTACAGATGAGTGCCATCGATCTGGTGAGGGTCGGCGATTGGATTACGGTAGAAAAATATGGTGCTGATGGCGAGGTAACCGAGATTAATTTGACGACCATTAAAGTACGTAACTGGGATAAAACGGTAACCATTGTACCTAGTTATGCCATTGTAAGTGAGTCGTTCAAAAATTGGCGTGCCATGGAAGAAAGTGAGGGCAGAAGGATTAAACGCCACATCAACATCAAAATTTCGAGTATTAAATTCTGTGATGAAGAACTGATCGGGAGGTTACAGAGCATCGATTATTTAAAAGATTATCTCAAAGAAACCCAAGCCTTTATTGAGCGTTATAATGCGGAAAATACGGTGAATCCCAACAACCTGGTTAACGGCCGCCACATGACCAATATTGGTACTTTTAGGGTTTATGCCGAAAAATACCTCGAAAGCAATCCTCATATCAATAAGGAACTCACCTTTATGGTACGCCAGTTACAGGCTACAGAAAACGGATTACCGATTGAAATTTATGTATTCTCGAAAGAAAAAGGTTTAAAACGTTTTGAAGAAGTGGCTGCAGATATTTTTGACCATTTGTTGGCTGCGGTTCCCTATTTTGATTTGGAGATTTTCCAAAGCCCTAGTGGAAGCGATATGCGTAATTTTGTAAGGAGAGGCGATGATTAATCATCGCCGGGGGTTCTCTAGCACAATAATATCTCCAATCCTCTCTAGCACGTAGTCAATTAATTTTTGATTTTTAAAATCAAACCATAGCTGCCTGTATTCGCCTGAATTATCTATCTCATATTTGAATTCTCTGAAAGGTTTTCTTTTATTAAGTGCTTCGATTAATGTAACTTTTATCCGTGTATTGTCGGGTAGCTCATCTGTAAAATCTTCCATAAACCTAAAAGACTCAGTGGAATCCGGTTTTTCAATTTTCCTATAATCGTTAAAATTATGCTCTACTTCTTTAATATCCTCATCCCATGCATCCGAGTCGTTATATTGCATTAGTTGATCGCTTGGTAGAAAGATCAGTTTATTATTCTTAATATTCCAATGGCACACTAAACCGCAATCAATAGTGTCTGCTATTTCTTTAATTTGTTCTGAAGTTAAAGCAGTCATAAAATTCAATTATTCTTCACCCAAAAATAATAAAACCTTTTCGCAAACCTTAAACAAAAGTGGTGGTAAAGTTTCACTCGTGTAAGGCTGTGTTGCTCCATACACATGGTTGGCAGCTTCAATTTTAACCAACCTGCTGCCCGGGTTGGCTTCTGCCAAGGTCTGAGCGGTTTCGAAAGGAACATTTACATCATCATCACCGTGGATAATTAACCAGGGAATATTTACACGTTTTGCCGCATCTGTAATATTCAATGTTGCGGCATTTTCTTCCAGATCTTCCAATAAAGTAACATTCAAAGGCATCTGTTCTTTGGTACGGGCATTGGTGACGAATATTTTACTGTTTTTCTTCCACTCTGCCTCCTGTTCTTTTTTCCAGAGACTATTAAAATCGGCAATGGCACTCCAGGTAATCAGTTTGTTAATCCTCAAATCGTTTGCAGCCTCTATGATGGATAATCCACCGCCACGACTATGGCCAATCAAATTTACTTTTGTGTTTGCGCCGTAAGCTTTTTCAATAAAATCGAGTACCGCGTTTACATCAAAAAGCTCTTTCGATACGGTATTGCTGGCAAAAGCTTCCATATCCGTCACATCTTTCGGGTCATCAACCGGCACACCGCTATGTGATAAATTGAACTTGATGTAACGGTAACCATTGCCGGCAAAATACCGGGCGACTAAATTATGTGCGCCCCAATCTTTAAAACCTTTAAAGCCATGTACAAAAAGTATAATGGGTGTATTGGGATTTTTTTCATCAAAAGTGATGTCGCCGATAATTAATTTTCCGTCAGCACCGCTAAGGCTAAAATTGCTTTGTATAATCATAGTTTAGAAATTGGTATAAAATATAAACCTAAAAAATCTAATTTTGTTGTATTTGGGATAGTAAGAAACAGATTACTACCTTTAGTATAATAGCCCTGATGGAAATGGAAATCCCTTTTGGAACCGATGAATTGTTGTTTAAAGATTTTATCCAAAAGGATTGCAATGTACAGCAGGACAGTACCTTTCCTAATTGCACAGGCATTGCGCTTCAAAAAAAGCATATTATTTTAATAGGGCCTGTTTAAAAATTAAATAAATTAATTCGTATGTCAGTCTGAGCGTAGTCGAAGACCATTTTAACACATTAATAAAATCAATCCATTACGCTCATCGTGAAAGCAAAAGGCTATGTAATATTTGCTATAAAAATTAAACAGCCTAATAATATATTATTCTTTAGTGTAATAATACGATGCCCAGCCAATAAAAACTAACTGAAAAGGCAACCTCAGCCACGCAATTAGTGGAGTAATCATTATTTGGCCCAACATAAAGGGTGCTTTCCGGATCATGTAAATGTGCGCAGGCAAAAAAGCAATCAGCATTAGTATAATTAGTACCGAAGCAAGATTTCTGGTCTTGTTAAACAACAATAAAAACCCTAAAATAATTTCTAATATTCCAGAAAAATAAATCAAAAAGCCAGGTGCAGGCAACCATTTTGGCATAATTACGTAATATACTGCAATGGATAAAAAGTGGTTACATCCGGCCAGAACGTAGAAAAGGGCATAAACCCAGAGAAAAATTTTATGGACTGGTCTGTTTATCATGATTAATAGATGGTTTAATTTTTAGAAGGTTGCTATTTAAAACCGTTCTAAATTGATGTAAATTACAGGTTAATGACAGTCACATGCCTTCACCATGTTACTTTTGTATCCCGATAATAGTTAATAACGGAAGCACTTGGAATATTTAAAAGTAATAGCTTTTACGCATCACCACATCGACCTGAAATCTTTAGGGAAATTAGTTATTTGTGATCAGAGTTTAGATAGCAGGTTGAAGAATGTTCAGGCTGAGCTTCCCGTTAGCGAAATTTTCTATGTCGGGACGTGTAACCGTGTGGAGTTCGTTTTCCTTACCAAAGAGAAAACAGACAAGGAATTTGTAACCAGATTTCTTACTGTTTTAGACATGGGTCTGCCTCCTGAATTTATGGAGCGTTTTCTGGATAATGTTACCGTATACGAAAACGAAGAAGCTTTTAACCATTTGCTCAGAACATCATGCTCTTTAGAAAGTTTGGTGGTTGGTGAAAAAGAAATTCTTGCCCAGATCCGTAAGGCTTACGAAAACTGCCGCGATGCTGGTTTTACGGGCGATTACATGCGTATGATTATGGATCGTGTGGTTAAAACCGCAAAAGAAGTTTATACGCACACTAATATTTCTAAAAATCCGGTTTCTGTTGTTTCATTGGCTTACCGCAAGCTAAAAGAGTTAAATATGTGTGGTAACTCGCGGATTTTAATTATAGGTGCTGGCGAAACCAATCAGAATATTGCAAAATATCTTAACAAACATAAATATTCAAATTTCTCAATTTTCAACCGTACGTTCTCTAAGGCCGAATCTTTGGCAGGAGAGTTAGGTGGTAAAGCTTATCCATTAGCAGCACTTGAAGATTTTAATGAAGGATTTGATGTGATCATTACCTGTACGGGTTCTACTGAGGCGATTATTAATGAAGCGTTGTACGCTAAGCTTTTAAATGGCGATCAGGGCAAAAAGGTGATTGTAGATTTGGCCATCCCGAATGATGTTACACCTGCAGTAATCCATAACAATCCTGTACATTATATTGAGGTCGAATCGCTGAAAGAGGTGGCACGCAAAAATATCCAGGAACGTTATAACGAACTGGTACATGCCGAAGAAATTATCAGCAATAACATTACCGAATTTTTCTCTGTTTTAAAACAACGCCGTATCGAATTGGCGATGCAGGAAGTGCCAAGAAAGATTAAAGAAATCAAAAATACAGCCATAAATGGCGTGTTTGCCGATGAAATTAGTCAGATGGATGAAGCCTCACGCGAAGTTTTAGAACGTGTAATGAACTACATGGAGAAAAAATATATCAGCGTTCCGATGGTAATGGCCAAAGAAATCTTGGTTAATCAATCTTAATTTAACCGCAAAGAGCGCTAAGTTTAGTTTTTCATTTTTATCATTCTTTTTAATAAAAAGAGTCGTCATCTCGACTGAAGCGCAGCGAAATGGAGAGATCTAAATCAAAAGTACTCTCGAGATAGATTTCTCGACTGCGTTGCACTCCGCTCGAAATGACGGTAACGTGGGGAGTTATATAAATTAACTTCTCTGTCATTCATATTGATTTTATTCCATAACCTTAAACCGAGATTGACAAAACCTTATGGTGTCAATCGCGTAATGTCACAGAAATCCTTTAAATTATCCCTTCTGTAACCTCACTGTCTCATTTTTAAACAATTCATGGTATAAACCACTAATTAAATTAAATTTGCAACTCATTTAACCTTTATAGTGAAGAAATTAACCATCGGAACACGCGGTAGCGACCTGGCTTTGTGGCAAGCAAATCATATAAAAGATGAATTGGCGGCCATTGGAATTGAAGCAGAAATAAAAATCATTAAAACACAGGGTGATAAAATCCTGAATTTAAGATTGGACAAACTGGAAGGCAAAGGCTTTTTTACCAAAGAACTGGAAGAAGAGCTTTTGGGTGGAACAATTGATCTGGCTGTACATTGCCTCAAAGATTTACCTACTACACATCCAGAAGGATTAATTATTGCTGCTTTACCCCCGCGAGAGGAAGCAAGCGAATATTTATTGATTTTAAAAGATTGTGTAGATGTTTCGCAGAAGCTATCGTTAAAAAAAGGTGCAATGGTGGGTACTTCATCTAACCGTCGCAAAGCCCAATTATTGGGTTTACGCCCCGATTTAGAGATTGAAGATTTACGTGGAAATGTACCTACCCGTATCCAAAAGCTCCGTGATGAAGATTACGATGCCATTTTGATTGCGAAAGCAGGTGTTAAGCGCTTAAATCTTGATGTAACCGATTTACATGTAGAAGAATTGGAAACCACTGAATTTATCCCAGCTCCTGCGCAAGGCGCATTGGCTATTCAGATCCGGGCAAATGATACCGAGCTTTTTGATGCACTGCAAAAATTGCATGATCCGGAGACAGCGGAAACAGTAACCGTAGAACGTAAGGTTTTAAACCTTTTTGAAGGTGGTTGCCACATGCCTTTAGGCTGTTATTGCAAAAAGGAAAACGGAAAATTTGAAATATGGACTTCAAAAGCTGAAACTGCTGATGATTTTCCAGAACGTTTGTTTTTACGTGCAGACACTACCGAAGGGTTAGCCGAAAAAATTGTAGCCAAGTTTAGTACAGACAGAAAGAAACCTGCAAAGGTTTTTATTTCGCGAGAAATAGGTGAACACAGTTATTTTCGTAGGGCATTAGAAAATAATAATATTGAAATAGAAGGACGTTCGCTAATACGTACGTTTCCGATTGTAACTGTTTTAGATCAGTTTATACTGAAGCATGTAGACTGGGTTTTCTTCAGTAGCCGCAACAGTGTCGAATATTTTTTCAATCTGAAACCGGTATTGCCCAAGAAAACCAAATTTGGTGTCGTGGGAAGAGGATCGGAGGATGCTTTGCGTAAATTTGGTTATATCGCCGATTTTGTTGGTGAAAGTGGCGATATTACAGAAGTTGCAGAAGATTTTGCGAAATTGGTTGGTGGTCAGCAAATATTGTTTCCAAGGGCGCAGGATTCTTTACAGTCTATTCAAAAATCGTTACCGGATGATGCTAAAATAATCGATCTTCCGATTTATGAAACGGTAATCGAAGAAGATATTGACCAGAGTTATGCTGATGTACTCATTTTTACCAGTCCATCAAATGTTGACGCCTATTTCGCAGATAATTTATTAGAACCCGAGCAACAAGTAATTGCCATTGGAAACTCCACAGGAAAGAAATTTGATGAAATGGGTGTGAAATACGCTTTGCCATATTCGCCAGATGAAATTGGATTGGCCGAAGCAGTGTTTGGAATAGAGATGAGGTAAGAAGGTAGTAAGGTAGAAGGTTTAGGGTGTAAGGTAAGGATAGGAAGGTTTACGAGTCTTGATACTCTATACTACAATCTTGATACTCAATACTGTGATCTCGATACTAAATACTAAATCCTCCAATCTGTGCAATCACCCCCGAAGGAAAAAATAAAAGATATTCAAGTCTTGATACTCGATACTAAAATCTCGATACTTCAAATCTTGATACGAAATACTTGATACTAAAAAAATGTTAAATCGTCCGCGTAGATTACGGAAAAATCCGTTAGTGAGAGAGATGATAGCCGAAACACGGTTATCGAAAGATATGTTTGTGTACCCTTATTTCGTCGTGCCGGGCACTAATGTTACCCATGCCATTGATGCCATGCCTGGGGTAAACCATTACTCAGTTGATACTTTGGTAAAAGATGTGGAAGCCGGATTGAAAAAAGGACTCAACAAAATCATGCTTTTTGGTGTTGGCGATGAAAAATCGGAAGATGCAAAATCTGCTTACCACGATCATTCTTTAGTGCCAACGGCGGTGCGTGAGTTGAAAAAACAGTTCTCCGACGATTTATATGTAATTACCGATGTTTGCGTTTGTTCATATACCACCCATGGTCATTGCGGTATTTTAGAAAACGATTACGTACAAAATGATAAAACGGTTGAGGTAATCGCTAAAATGGCTTTAACACATGCAGAAGCTGGTGCTGATATGTTTGCACCATCGGATATGATGGATGGGAGGATTGAAGCCATGCGTAATCTTTTAGATGAAAACGGCTTTGTAAATGCGGCCATTATGAGCCATGCTACAAAATTTGCTTCTGCATATTACGGCCCTTTTAGAGAGGCTGCAGATTGCGCACCGGGTAAAGGTGATAGAAAAGCCTATCAAATGGACTTCAGAAATCCATTAGAAGCCTTACGTGAAGCTGCTTTAGATGAACAGGAAGGTGCTGATGTGTTAATGGTGAAACCGGGATTAGCTTACCTGGATATTATCCAACGGTTAAAACAAGATACCAATCTACCTATAGCGGTTTACAATGTATCCGGCGAATACTCCATGGTAAAAGCGGCTGCCGAACGCGGTTGGATAGACGAACAAAAAGTAGTGATGGAAACCATGCATGCCTTTGCCAGAGCAGGTGCAAGCATTATTACCACTTACCACATTAAAGATATTTTAAATAACAACTGGCTTTAGAGGTGGGTGGCAGAAGGTTTAAGGTTTATATCCGTAATCTAATCCCAAGCTATTCAGTAATAAAATCTACAAAATATTAGGAGAAAAGTTGATGGTTTATCGCTTGTGGGGTATGTACCCAAAGCCTTCCGCCTTCTACCTTTCAGCCTTCAACCTTAAAAAGATGTTAGATTCATTAAAGAAAATGTTTTCAGGCAACGAAGCCGATATTCCGGTAAATACAGGTAGTAAACCTGATATTTCGAGGGTAAAATCTGCCGAGCTTTACGAAAAATCAAAAACGTATTTCCCTGGCGGAGTAAACTCTCCGGTAAGGGCTTTTAAATCGGTTTATGGTACACCGCTTTTTATCGAAAAAGGTGATGGCTGTTACATCTGGGATGCCGATGGTAATCAGTTTATCGATTTCTGTGGTAGCTGGGGACCATTAATTTTAGGACATAATAATCCTAAAATTCGCGAAAAAGTGACCGAAGTAATGCAGAACGGCATGAGCTTTGGTGCGCCAACTGCATTGGAAAATGAATTGGCAGAGCTGATTATCAAAAACAACCGTTTTGTAGAAAAAATACGTTTCACCAGTTCGGGTACCGAAGCCGTAATGTCGGCTATTCGTTTGGCAAGAGGGTTTACCGGCCGGGATAAGATTTTAAAATTCGAAGGTTGTTACCATGGCCACAGCGATTCACTTTTGGTAAAAGCAGGTTCGGGTTTGGTTACTTTTGGTGAAACTTCTTCTGCAGGTGTGCCAAAATCTTTTGCCGAAGAAACCATCGTGGTACCTTTAAATGATAAAACAGCCATTGAACAGGCTTTTGCCCAGTTTAAAGATCAGATTGCCGCGGTAATTATCGAAGGGATTCCTGCAAACAACGGTTTAATTATGCAGGATGAAGAATATATTCATTTCTTGCGTAAAATCTGTACCGATAATGGTTCCCTTTTAATTTTTGATGAAGTAATTACAGGATTCAGGATTGGTTTTGAAGGTGCTGCTGCACATTATGGCATTATACCTGATATTGTTACTTATGGAAAAATCATCGGTGGTGGTTTACCTGTGGGAATGTATGGTGCGCGAGCTGAAATTATGGAACATATTTCTCCCGATGGTGGCGTTTATCAGGCCGGAACCTTATCAGGAAATCCGGTAGCCATGGCAGCGGGCATCGCAACATTAACCGAATTGAATAAATCCGGCTTTTATAAAGATTTGAATAATAAGGCACAGGAATTTGTAGCGAGCATTCAACGTTTTGCAACGGCACGTAACTATAAATTTAAAGTATTCACCATTGGCTCTATTTTCTGGTTTGCCTTTACCGATAAAGATAAAATCCAATCTGCTGATGATATTGATGCCAGCAGCATGGAGAAATTTAAAGTGATGCACCGCGAATTATTAAACAGAGGAATTTATTTAGGTCCATCGGGATATGAAGTTGGTTTTGTATCTTCAGCTCATACGAAGATCGAGTTGGAGAAAGCAAAGAGAGCTATTTTTGAAGCATTAGATTTGGTGTTTAAGAAATAGTTTATTACTCATTATATGATACTGTGCGATGGTTCGTGGAGACACGAACCATGTATAAAAATAATCGGTGTAATCAAATCATCGGTGTAATCAACCCTAAGGGAATGAAGAAATCTATAATTATATTTTACGCCTTATTGCTTTACGCGCTGATTCAGCTCATTTCGTGGGGTACTTTAGTGGTGCGTTTGCAACCCAGCCGCATGACGATGATTATGGGCGAAGGCTCGGTATTTTTATTTCTGCTTTGTATTGGTGGTTATTTTCTCCATCAATCTTTAAAACGTGAAGATAAACTGAGGGAACAGCAGCAGAACTTTTTAATGTCGATCACGCATGAGTTAAAATCTCCATTGGCCGCAATAAAACTTTCTATCCAAACCATTGTTAAACGGGATTTGGATAAGACCCGCCAGGTATCGTTGCTCAACAATTCATTAAAAGATATTGAGCGGTTAGACGATTTGGTTGAAAATATGCTTTTAGCTACCAAGATTGAAAACCGTTCTTACACTTTTCCGAAAGAGGAATTTAATTTTTCAGAACTGGTGTATAAAATTACTGATCGGTTGCAGGTTCACTCTTGTGGCAACGAACAATTGATAAGTGCCCAAATTCAGCCAAATTTGCAGTTAATGGGTGACAAATTTGCCTTATCGTCAGTAGTGACCAATTTGATAGAGAATGCCGTTAAGTATTCGAGCCCATGTGATGAGATAAATGTGCATTTAAACAAAGTTGACGGACATATTCAGTTAAGCGTGATTGATAAAGGTCCGGGTATTTCAGATGCCGAAAAAATGTTGATATTTGATAAGTTTTACCGCGTTGGTAACGAGAATGTCAGAAAAGCGAAAGGAACAGGTTTAGGCTTGTTTATTGTGAAAGAGGTTTTACAATACCATGATGCAGATATTACAGTAAAAGACAATTTGCCTCAGGGAAGTATTTTTGAAGTAACATTTAGTTAATCTCAATTATGTCACAAAAATTAAGAATTCTATTGGTAGAAGACGAGGATCACTTGTTAGATGCTATCAAATTAAACCTCGAACTTGAGGGTTATAAAGTTCACGCCGTTAAAGACGGTAAAACCGCTCTTAAAATTTTTAAAGAAGAACGCTTTAATCTAATCATTTTAGATGTAATGTTGCCTGAAATGGATGGTTTCCAGGTTTGCGAAACAATCCGTTTAGAGAATGCAGAAGTTCCGATTATGTTTTTAACAGCTAAAAACACTTCTGAAGACCGTGTTTTAGGTTTGAAAAAAGGAGCTGACGATTATCTGGTTAAACCATTCAACCTGGAAGAACTCATTCTTCGTGTGGGGATTTTGGTGAAACGCAGTTTAAAATCTGATGATTTAAAAGAATTGAATTCTTACAAAATCGGGGATAAAACAATCTACTTTAACTCTTTCGAATTAAAACATGATGATGGCACCATCACACCGTTAACCAAAAAGGAAACGATGTTGCTGAAACTGTTAATTGAGCGTAAAAATGATGCCGTTTCAAGAGAACAGATTTTAGAAACGGTTTGGAATTATGATGTTTATCCGTCAACCAGAACGATCGATAACTTTATTTTAACGTTCCGTAAGTATTTCGAACCTGATCAAAAAAATCCGGTTTATTTTCACTCTATCCGTGGTGTAGGCTATAAATTTACAGATAGTCATTAATGTACAATAATAAAGGCAGGTATGCTTTAATGGCAGTTTTTGCGCTGGCTGCATTGGTTTGTATTTTTTACTATCAATATCAGTTGGCTGCTGTTTCTGGTGTTTTATTTGCCTTTGTTATTTGGAGCCATTTTAAGCATAGCTCGGTGTTAATGGCATCGAAACATTTCAAAAATAACGAATTTGGTAAAACCAGAGCATTGTTGGCCGAGGTAGCAAAACCGGAACGTTTGGCCAAAAGCCGCAGGGGTTATTACGAATTTATGCAAGGCAATATGGCTTTGAAAGAACAGGATTATGATAAAGCTGAATATCATTTTCAATTGGCCAGCCGTTTTCCGGTAGGGGGTAAAAATGAAAAATCGTATGTGCTGATCCATTTGGCTAACCTCGCTTTGCGGAAAAAAGACAAGGAAAGGGCAGAAGCTTATACCAAACTGGCAAAGGAACTTGCCGAAACACAACGATCAAAGGATATTATCGTTAAAATTGAAAAAGAAATAAGCAAAATATAATAGGACTATTGTCATTTTGAATAAACGAAGCACCGGTTTTTGATAAAAAGGTACTTCGTTTTTTTTTTATTTATACCTTTGCAGCCGATTCGTCATGCTGAATTTGTTTCAGCATCTCTTACTTTATTTATATGTTAAGTGTGGCAGGATGACGATAAAGCGATACCAAATACAGATCATGAAGAATAACTTATTTTTAGACGCAGCATTTTCAAAACAAACAGAACGCCCACCCGTGTGGATGATGCGTCAGGCAGGCCGTTTTATGCCACAATATTGGGAGATAAAAAACAAATACTCTTTTTTAGAGATGTGTAAAACTCCTGAGATTGCAGCTGATGTAACGATGTTGCCTGTTGATCTGCTGGATATAGATGCCGCGATTTTATTCTGTGATATTCTGGTAACCGGTGAGGCTATGGGTGGTGATTTAAGCTTCACTCAAGGTGTTGGTCCTAAATTTTCAAATCCGGTACGTACAGCCCAGGATATTGAAAATCTAAATGTTGATTGTTTGGATGAGTTACAATATGTGGCTGATGCGATTAAAGTGATTCAGCAAAGGTTAAATGGGAATATCCCTTTGATCGGTTTTGCTGGTGCACCGTTTACGGTAATGAGTTATTTAATTGAAGGTGGATCTTCTAAAGATTTCAAGTTAACTAAACTCTTTATACATAACCAACCAGAACTGGCACACAAGCTTTTGGCTAAAATTGCAAAAGTAACCGCAGATTATCTGAACCTTCAGATTGCTGCTGGCGTAAATGCAGTTCAAATTTTCGATAGTTGGGCACTTGCCTTAGCATGGAATGATTACCAGGAGTTTTCGCACCGTTATATTCAGGAAATTATTGCCAATCTAAACAGAAAAGATATTCCGGTGATTTCGTTCTGTAAGGGAAGTTCGGTTTTTGCTCCGATTATGGCAGAAGCTAAACCAGATGTAATTTCGGTTGACTGGAATGCTGATTTATTGAATATTAAAAATGCTTTGCCAAAAGGTATTGCTGTACAAGGAAATTTAGACCCACATATTTTATATGCGGATAAAGCTGTAATTAAGGCACAAATCCATAAGTTATTCGAACGCATGCGTGGTACTGAAGGATTTATCTTCAATTTAGGTCACGGTATTATGCCTGATATTCCTTTCGATAATGTGAAGTATGCAATTGATGTGGTGAAGGAGTTTAGGTATTAACCCCTGAATTCCCTAAAGGAGACTTTGAACGGTTGCTGTAAATCGTTATATTTGGATATGGAAACACTTATTATAAATATTCCTGAAAAAAAAAGCGAACTGGTAAAACAGCTTTTAAGGGAGCTTGGTGTTACTTTTAAAAAGGAGAGTGCAAGTAAATCTGTACCCAATTCGGTTACGCAAAAAACTATCGATGATGCACACAAGGGTATTGGGATAGGCGAACCGATTAAAGATATAAATTCATATATCAATTCCTTGTAGATGTTTGTTCTAAAGCCTACCAATCAATTTGATAAAGATATTAAGCTAATGAAGAAACGTTCTGCAAAGAACATAAATCTCATTAAGGATTTTTTGTTTAGATTAGAGATTGATGGTGCCAGTGGAATTGATAAGAAGCATCGCCCGCATAAATTAGTTGGAAACTATAAGGACAATTGGGAAGCCCATATTAAGCCCGATTTATTGATGATATGGTTTGAGATAACCGAAGAAAAGGAAATAATTCTATTAAGAGTCGGAACACATTCTGATCTATTTTAAATAAAAGGCTTTATCCTACAAACATTCCATGATAGAAACCTTATTGCCATATTACCACTATTTTCTTGCAGTACACATTGTATTTGTAATTAGCTGGATGGCCGGTTTATTTTATATTTTAAGTCTTTTTATTTATCACACGGAAGCAAACGATAAACCTGAACCTGAAAAAAGTATCCTCCAAAAACAGTTTGTTAAAATGGAAGCTACTTTATGGAAAATTATAGCTACTCCGGCCATGGTTATTTCTGTTTTGGCGGGCGCATCTATGCTCACTTTAAATCCGGGCCTGCTTCAAGCTGATTGGATGTGGGTAAAGCTAGGTTTTGTTGTTGGCCTGCTCATTTATCACTTTATCTGTCAAAATCTCGTTAAACAGCTTAAAAACAATCAATATAAGCTAACCAGCTTTCAGTTGAGGTTATGGCGTGAGCTGGCTACCATTTTTATGATTGCTATTGTATTTGTCGTGATCTTAAAAAGTGCCATCAATTGGATTTATGGTTTAATTGGTATCATGGGCGTAGCAATGGCCATCATGATTGCAGTTAAGCTGTATAAGAATTATCGTAAAAAAAGTGGTGAATAATCTTTTAACCACAAAGTCACCAAGGCACAAAGAATATTGTTTGTAATTAAAGGTGTCAATAAAACTTTGTGTTCTTTGTGCCTTGGTGGTCGATCCATATTAACTTTGTTTCCTTTGCGTAAACTTCGCGTGTTTTGCGGTTAAATAAACCAAAAACTATTCTAAATTTGGGCGATAAAATCCAAGCTCATGTTTACAAACACAGGTCTGAAAAGGGCCTTAATCTTAATAACTTTTCTTTTCAGTTCTTATTTTGCTTCTGCACAGTTTAATCAATCGGCTTTCGAAAACAGAATCCGCCCCGATAGCAGCTTAACCAACGAGGTTCACTTCAATTTTTACAATTTAAACTACGTCCGCAATTACGAGTACACTAATGATTTTCATGATGGTTATACTTTGTACGGAACGCAATTGCAGCCGCAAATCGTTTATTATGCACATCCAAACCTCGCCATCACTGCAGGTGCTTTCATCAGAAAGGATTTTGGCAGGAACGGGATTTCTGATGCTAAACCTTTATTCAACGTAAAATATCATAAGCGTAACCTCACCTTAATTTTTGGTAGTCTGGAAGGAAACATTCAGCATAAATATATTGAGCCTTTATACGATTTCGAAAGAACAATAACTACACCAATAGAATACGGTACGCAGTTATTGGTTGAGCGTAAGAAATTTACCTTAGATGCCTGGATTGCCTGGCAAAAAATGATCTATAAAGGTGATCCGGCTAAAGAAGAAATTATTGGTGGTTTATCGACCGAAAGTTTCTTAATCAAAAATGACGACTGGAAATTAAGTATTCCTGCACAGTTTTTGGCTTTCCACCAGGGCGGACAGATTGATGTGTTAAAAGAAATCCCGATCACCACCATGTTTAATGGCGCCACAGGTATAAAGCTTCATAAAGACATTAATACCAATATTAAACAGATATATACCGATAACTATATTGCGGTTTACAAAGATTTCTCTCCGGATAAAAGAAGAGCCTACCAGGGTGGTTTTGGTTTATGGTTAAATGCTGGTGTAGAAAGTAAATGGGGAAGTTTAGTGGCCTCTTACTGGAAGGGCAATAACTTTATTTCGATTAAAGGTATGCCACTTTATGAATCTGTTTCCGATAATTTGTATAGTCCGGGCTTGAGGCAAAGTTCAAGAAACATTGTTTCATTGCGTTATGCTTACCAAAAAGAGTTAATCCCACATTTATATCTTGATGTGCGTTTCGAACCGCATATTGATCTTGATCATACAGATAAACAACTTCAGTTTAACCACTCCTTCTTTTTGACCTATAAACAGGATTTCAAGTTGTTTAAGGTGAAAAAGGATGAAAGGTAGAAGGTAGAAAGGTTGAGGGTAATTTAACTAATCCATTACAAACCCCATAGGTACATAAACCTGCGGGGTTTATTGTTGATAGACTTCCGAAGTTCCCCCTGCGCCTAACTCCCTGTGAAACTTCGGAAGTTCCTGCCAACTAAACCCGATAGCAGCGAAAAACACGAAGGTGAGGAACGAACCGAGGCTTTGAAGCGAATAGCGGGACTGCTGCTCCCTATGAAATGCTGCATGTTCATTTTCAAATAAAAAATCTATATCTTTCTTGAAAATTATTTTAATTATATCTGTCTGATAATCAATTGGTATAATTCTAATTTTAACTTTATTTAACTTTTTTTCTCACCTCATGCAACCATTGTTTGTAATCTTCCATCTTCTATATACAAACACACAATGAAATTGACGCGAAGCTATACAATAAACGATTTGATGGAAGGCTGCAAAGCTGGTGACCGGAAGATGCAGGAGCTGCTCTACAAGCAAACTGCATCTAAGATGTTGGCCGTTTGTATGCGCTACGCCAAAGATAGGATGGAGGCAGAAGATGTGCTGCAGATGGGATACATCAAGATTTTTCAAAAAATAAAAGAGTATAGGGGCGAGGGTTCTTTTGAAGGCTGGATTAGGAGAGTAATGGTGAATACTGCGATTGAGAGTTACCGTAAAAATTTACGCAGCTTAAACGTAGTAGAAATAGATGAAGCTTACGAGCAACCATCAACCGGATTTGATTTTGGCACACTAGGCATGCAGGATTTGATGAAAGTGATACAAAAACTGGCAGATGGTTACCGCATGGTTTTTAACATGTACGTAATAGAAGGCTATTCGCATAAGGAAATTGGAGAAACGCTAGGCATCTCAGAAGGGGCGAGTAAATCGCAATTATCGAGAGCAAGGGCAATATTAAAAGAAGAAATTATAAAAATGGAGGGATTTGGTTATGCAACCTATACGGGATAAAGATTTTGATCAGTTATTTAAAGATGCTTTTGCTAACGCGGAAGTAACACCTTCGAGGGATTTATGGAGCAATATAGAAAGTGGAATAACGCCGAAGAAAAAAAGAATTATACCAATTTATTGGTTATCGGCTGCAGCGGTTTTGCTTATCGCCACAGTTGGAATTTTGCTTTATCAACAGCAGAATAATACTGGTGAGGGTAAAAAATTAGCCAATAATACAATTGAAAAGCCTAAGCCAGTAGTGGAAACACCAGTTGTAAAAGATCAGTCACCTGTAGTAGTTGAACCGGTTAAAGATGTTGCACCAATTTTACCGGTTGAGGCTAAACCAGCAAGGGCTATTGCCAAAACAAAGGTGAAACAAGATAAACCTGCTTTAGCGCAACCGCGGATAATTACGGCCCCTGAAATGCAAAAGCATGAAACCACTGTAGCTAAAGTTGAAGAGCCTAAAAAAGATATTAGAACGAAAATCGAAGAGGCGATTCTGCAACCCAAAGAGGAAACTGTAATAGTTGCTAACCCTACAGCCATTAAAACGGATGATCCTATTAACGATAACGAACAAGGCATTAAAGGTATCCGCAACGTTGGCGATGTAGTAAACCTGATTGTTAACAAAATGGATAAAAGAAAAGATAAGCTGATCCAGTTCCGTACTGATGATGACGACTCTTCTTTGTCATCAATCAATATCGGGCCTTTTAAATTTGGTAAAAAGAAGAAATAATAGTTTTCAGTTGGCAGTTTTTAGTTAACAGTGTCGACATTTATTAAAACCTTACAACATTTAACAAAATAATACACACAGATATGAAACGTCTAATATTTACAACACTTTTGGTAAGCGGGCTTGCCGGTGTTATGGCTCCAGGTGCTTTTGCACAACAAGATAGTACTAAAAAGAAAATGGATTATAGTGAAGGTCATGGTATTATGATTAATACAAAATCAGCAGATTCAGCAAAAAAAGGTCGTTTTGTAGGTGGAATTACTTTTACCAGAGTGGATTGGGGATTCTCCAGGCTGATAGACAATGGAAGTTTTAATTTATCACCTAATAATGATTTTTTAGATTACAAAGGTGGAAAAACCAGTACATTTTCTTTTGATGTTTTACAGTTTGGCTATCGCTTTAATTCTAACTTTAAAGTTTATGTAGCAGGAGGATTTGATTGGACCTTAATCCGTTTAAGAAAAGATATTACGATTGCTAAAAACGCTAACGAGTTTGTTTATACCGATCAATCACCGGTACATTTCTCTAAAAACCGTTTCTCCAGCAGTTATGTACATATTCCATTAAACTTCGAATTCCGTACCAGCGAAAACAAAAACGGCAAAAGATTTTACCTGGTGTTAGGTCCGGAGGTTAGCTTTTTGCTAAATGGAAAAATTAAACAGATAAGCGAAGAACGTGGTAAAGAAAAACAATATGATAGCTACCACTTTCAATCGGTTCGTTACGGAGGTACAGTTAGATTTGGTTACGGAGGTATAGGATTGTTTACCAAATATTACTTTAACGATATGTTTACTACCTCACAACAAGCTGGCTTAAAGAACATGAGTTTCGGGGTTACCTTTGGATTAAACTAAGCCATATCAATTTATATAGACTGATTAAGTCTCTCCTTTAGGAGAGATGTCCGAAGGACAGAGAGGTTAACACACAAATGAACAGATCCTGTTTCGGTTAGGCGAGACAGGATTTTTTGTTATAACGTTTCAGCAGGCTTATTCTCATCGATCAAAGACTTAAAGCAATTCTCCATAAATTTATCTAAACTTATTCCTTGCTCTTTCGCATAAATTTTAGCCTGCTCTATAACAGCATCATCAAGAATTAGTGTGATTTTAGCTTTCATGTCTTTGTATTTATTTGATTTAAAGATAAATACCGTTTTAGTGAATTTCTAAATAAAATATTAACAATTATACAAGTTGTAACCTTATACCCTCTGCCTCAAAACCCTCCACCTTTTTCTTATCTTTACCGCGTGAGCAATACCCTAATCAGCGTTAAAAATTTAACCAAGCAATATCAGGCAGAGCAGGCCGGTGGAATTAAAAATGTAAGTTTCGACATTAAAAGAGGTGATGTGGTGGCCATTATAGGCGAGAGCGGTAGCGGAAAATCGACCTTACTCAAATCCATTTACGGGCTGTTAAAAACTGATGAAGGCGAAATTCTTTTCGAAGATCAAAGGGTTAAAGGGCCGGATGAACAACTAATCCCCGGCCATAAGCAGATGAAAATGGTGACGCAGGATTTTTCGCTGAATATTTATGCGAAAGTGTACGATAACATTGCCTCACAGCTATCAAATACCGATCTGAAAACCAAGGCCGAAAAAACACTTCAGATCATGGAGCACCTTCGGATTTTACCACTGCAGCATAAAAAAATTATCGAGTTAAGTGGTGGAGAACAGCAGCGTGTGGCCATAGCTAAAGCCATGGTTGCCGATACACAAGTTTTACTATTAGACGAACCCTTTAGCCAGGTTGATGCTTTGCTTAAAAACCAGCTAAGGGCTGATATAAAACGTGTTGCAGCAGAAACCGGGGTAACTGTTATCCTTGTCTCTCACGACCCTGCTGATGGTTTATTTCTTGCCGACCAATTACTCATTTTGCGAAACGGAGAACTTTTGCAAACCGGTAAGCCTATCGATATTTATCAAAATCCAAAACACATTTACACTGCTCAAATTTTAGGCAATGCAGTTGTTTTGTCTCGTGGAGATGCAGAGAAACTAGGATTAAAAACTTTTGCAGGAAATGTGGTTTTTTATCCGGAATGGGCAGAAATTAGTAATAATTGGAGCAGCAGACGTTTTGAAGTAAAAGATGTTTACTATAAAGGATTTTATGATGAATTGCTTTTAGAAAGAAATGGCGTTAGCGTTCGGGCCTTACAGTTGAACAGGGGAGAGCATAAAAAAAATGACAACGTTCAGTTGAACATTAGTCGTTTTTTAGAGTTTTAAATGTAATTATATATTTGGTGATTTTTTATAAAAGTTATAACTATACTTATAATTTTTAGACCAGGAATAAGACATAAAAAAAACGACCACGTTCAATTAAACATCAGTCGTTTTTAGCATTTTAATGTTTTTTCTATGTTACATTTTCTGAAGCAACTAAAACAATTTTTATACGAATTGTATTTGTTGGAGGTGGCCCGTAGGAATAAACACGGATTGAACCTGTGTATATATCATAATCATAACTTTGAGCTTGATTAGGAATTTGAAAATATCCTGTAGAATTAGTTCCATCTGTTGCAATATAAACCAGAACACCTTCGTCTTGAACATTGATATTGTCAATTTCATTAGCGACTAAATCAACATAATATGTGTTTGTTGTTCCCGCTAACAGCCTCCAGCTATTACCCGGCTTATCAAATATAATTGTTCGATTCGGAGTAGTTTGATTAATAATCGGATCTTTTTTGCAAGAGGCCAGACCTAGTGTGGCGATGCAAAGCATTAAGATAGTAAATTTTTTCATTTTGATTTTGTTTATTTGTGTGTGTGATATTGGTATTACAAATCTTTTGCCAAAAAAATATTTTTTGTTAATAATGGATTAATTATTGAGCAACAGCTTAAATACAAAAATGTTATTATCCAATTTTTTAAAAATATGAAGCTCTTTTTCCGACTTTTACCCTGGTTAATTTTAGTCGTTGCAGGGTACTTATTTATTTCCAAAAAGTTTAGTATCAATACTACTGTTGAAAGCAAACATCAGCTTCTGGTAGAGAAAATTGAGGCTATTGGTAAATTGGAACTGGTGAGATATCAGATTAGTGATGTTTTGGAACATAAAAATAAAACAGATTTTTTACCTGAAGCGAGTGTTTTATTAATTGTTAAAGCCGAGGCGGTAGGCTGTATTGACCTGACCAAAATTACCCGTGAAGATATTAGCATTGATGCGGACACTGCTGTAGTAAATTTACCACAGCCCGAAATCTGTTATGTAAAAATCGACCATAAAAACTCACGTGTTTATGATACGAAGATGGCTTTCTTCCGTGAGGCAAGTTTAGTAGACGAAGCTTATAAAGCAGCTGAAAGACAAATTACTGCAGAAGTTAAAAAATCGAGCATTTTAGTACAGACGAAAACCAATGCGACAACCGTGCTTAAGCCAATTATTGAAGGATTGGGTTATAAGAATGTACGGTTTACTTTTGAGTAAAGGTGTAAGGCTGAAGGTAGAAGGTTGAGGGTATAAGGTTCCTGGCGATCTTTACACTTTAATGTCGTGATCTCGACCGGAACACAGTGGAGTGGAGAGATCTATCTCGAGGTAGATTTAGCTTCGCTGAGCACCTCGTGGTTCTCAACTTCTTTGCACTCCGATCGAAATGACGTACTTAATATGCACATAAACCTCCAACTTTCCGACTCCTGACCCCGGTCTTATTTCCTTACTTCAAAAAATCTTCCCGATGTGGATTAAAAATATCAACTAATAACCCGGCTTCCAGGCAAACCACACCATGAAAAACGTTTGATGGGGCAAAGAAAACATCCCCTTCGTTTAAGATCTTCTTATCATCGCCCATGCTTACTTCAAAACTTCCTTTGGCAACGTAACTCATCTGTAAGTGAGGGTGATTGTGAATGGTGCCAATGGCATCTTTTTCAAATTCTACTTTAACCAACATCAGGTTGTCATCATAAGCCATGATTTTGCGTTTAACGCCCGCACCTAAATCTTCCCAGTCGATATCGCTATCCGTAATTAATGCTTTGTTGCTTAAGTCATTGAAATTCATTTTTATATTTTTTGCGCTAAAAAAAAATCGTCATCTCGACTGGAACGCAGTGGAATGGAGAGATCTATGCTCGATAGATTTTGCTTCGCAGAGCCTTCGGGTTCTCGACTTCGTTGCACTCCGCTCGAAATGACAGAAATATCTATACGGTAAAACCTTAAACCAAATACTCAAACAAAGTCTGATCCTGGTTTAGTTCGATAATTTCAAATTTAAAATCTTTCATACGCTGCAACAAGCTGGCATAATCATTTTTGTTCGAAAGTTCGATGCCCACAAGCGCAGGACCATTTTCTTTATTCGTTTTTTTGATAAACTCGAAACGGGTGATATCATCCTGAGGGCCCAAAACCTCGTTTACAAATAATTTTAAAGCCCCTGGTCGCTGTGGGAAACGTACAATGAAATAATGTTTCAGCCCTTCAAAAAGTAAAGATTTCTCTTTAATCTCCTGCATGCGCTCTATGTCGTTGTTTCCACCGCTAACTATACAAACTACCGTTTTACCGGCGATCTGATCTCTCAGTTGATCTAATGCGGCTATAGATAGTGCACCAGCCGGTTCTACCACAATGGCGTCTTCGTTATACAGCTTTAAAATGGTGGTGCAGATTTTCCCCTCAGGGATTAAATGCATCTGATCAAGAAGTTCCTTGCAATATTCGTAAGTAATGTGGCCGATTCTTTTTACAGCAGCACCATCCACAAAGCGATCTATTTCTTCTAAAGTATAAGGGCCGCCGTGTTCCATGGCCGTAACCATCGATGGTGCACCCAGCGGCTCAACACCAACCAGTTTTACATCGGGTTTAACCGTTTTTATATAAGCACTCACACCCGAGGCCAAACCACCACCACCAACAGGCATTACCAAAATGTCTAAATCAGGCAGGTCTTCATAAATTTCTACACCAACTGTTGCTTGTCCTTCAATTACTTTTTCATCATCAAAAGGTGGAATAAAAGTGGCCGATCTTTCGGCACTGTAGGCCAGCGCTTCTTTCAGGCAATCGTCGAAAGTATCGCCAACCAAAACCACTTCTACACTGTCGCCACCAAACATATAAGTTTGTTTAACTTTTTGTTTAGGGGTAATTTCCGGCATAAAAATAACGCCTTTGATACCGAGTTTTTTACATGAATAGGCCACGCCCTGTGCATGGTTGCCTGCACTTGCACAAACTACACCGTTAATCAAAGCATCCTGTGGCAAGGTGCTAATTTTGTTGTAGGCACCGCGTAATTTATAGGAGCGTACAATCTGAAGGTCTTCTCTTTTCAAATAAATATTGGCGTTGTAATGAGCAGAAAGTCCGGCGTTAAACTCTAAAGGCGTACGTTTTACCACGCCTTTTAATCGTTGGGATGCAGATTGAAAATCCAGTGTATTCGGTGTTGTAGTATTCATTGTTGTAGTATCAGGTATAGAGAGAATCAAGTATCAAGACCGATATTCTCTTATGTTTTTGTAAAGCAGGGTTTGGTACTTTTCGGTTATTGCAGTCCTGCTATTCGTTCCAATCTTTTTAAAACCACTGTAATGCTGAGGAACGAAGAGTGTGTTTCATCGGTTGCAGATGCTTCGTGCCTCAGCATGGCATTGTATCCAAGGTTGCTGCAATTAAAAAGTATTTCCACTGCTATCAGGTTTAGCAAGCTTACTTCAATGCGTTAAATTAAAACGCTTACCGCTCAACGCCAAACCCTGAGCATTTAGGCCAAGTGCAGCGCCACCAATTGGTTTAAATCCTGGTCATTAATGCCCTGTTTGCTATCAGCCAAAACTAAAAACTGTTTGTAAACAATATCTAAATGGTCTTTTTCTAGTTTATGGCCTAAACGGTCTAAGTGGTGTTTTAAAGCATGGCGACCGCTTCTTGCCGTTAATACGATGGTTGCATCAGGGAAACCAACATCTTCCGGTTTAATAATTTCGTAGTTCTCACGGTTTTTCAAGAAACCATCCTGGTGGATACCCGAACTGTGCGAAAATGCATTTCCACCAACAATTGCTTTGTTCGGTTGCACGGGCATGTTCATCTGGTTTCTCACCATGTGGCTCATTTCGTAAAAACGGGTAGTATCAATCTGGGTATTTAAACCCAAAATTTTGTGTGTTTTCAAAATCATGACGACTTCTTCCATAGAAGTATTGCCTGCGCGCTCTCCAATACCGTTAATGGTACACTCTACCTGGCGGGCGCCATTTTGCAAGCCTGCAATAGAATTCGCTGTAGCCAGGCCTAAATCGTTGTGGCAATGCACGGAGATAATGGCTTTATCAATATTTTTTACGTTTTCTTTTAAATAAAGAATTTTAGAACCGTATTGGTCTGGCAGGCAATAACCATTGGTATCCGGAATATTTACCACGGTGGCCCCGACAGCAATCACTGCTTCAACCATTTTGGCTAAAAATTCGATATCAGCACGGCCGGCATCTTCTGCGTAGAACTCAACATCTTCTACAAATTTTTTCGAATACCTCACGGCTTCTACAGCACGTTCTAAAATTTCTTCGCGGGTACTGTTAAATTTATGTTTAATGTGGAAATCAGATGAGCCAATTCCGGTGTGGATCCGCGGTCTTTTAGCATAACGCAAAGCATCTGCAGCAACATCAATATCATTTTTATTTGCACGGGTTAAGGCACAGATAATCGGGTTGGTAACCGCTTTCGATAATTCTATTACGCTATTAAAATCGCCAGGGCTTGATACCGGGAAACCAGCTTCAATCACATCAACACCTAAAAGCTCAAGTGATTTTGCGATTTCTACTTTTTGGTTTGTATCTAACTGGCAGCCTGGTACCTGCTCGCCATCACGCAATGTCGTGTCGAAAATATAAACTTTGTTTGGATCGTGAATCATAATCTTAAGTTTAGGAAGTGATTAATTTTTGTGATAAGAATTTAATTACCAATTTGCCCATTTCGGCGGTGCCTAAAACTTTGAAACGGTTTGTGTTTTGATCGGCAATATCATGGGTTCTGAAGCCTTCTTTTAGTACCTGATCGATGGTATCAACCAATAGCTTGGCTTCTTCCTTAAGTCCGAAACCAATTTCCAGCATTAAAGCAGCCGATAGGATAGAGGCCAAAGGATTGGCTAAATCTTTACCGGCAATATCGTGTGCCGAACCGTGGATCGGCTCAAAGAAACCTGTGCTTTCGCCAACAGATGCCGAAGCCAGCATTCCCATTGAACCCGCAATCTGCGAAGCTTCGTCGGTTAAAATATCACCAAATAAGTTGGCCGTTAAAACCACATCGAATTTTTTAGGGTTTTTGATCAATTGCATCGCTGCATTATCAATAAACATGTGCTCAGTTTCTACATCAGGGTATTGTTTTGCAATTTCCTGAACAGTTTCGCGCCATAGGCGTGAGCTTTCCAAAACATTTGCTTTATCTACCGAGCATAATCTTTTGTTGCGTTGTTGTGCAGCCTGGTAAGCTTTATGTGCAATGCGTTCTACTTCGTAACGGTGGTAAATCATCAAATCAGAAGCAGTATTTCTATCTTCAGATCGTATTTTTTCTCCGAAATAAACATCTCCTGTTAATTCGCGGAAGAACAAAATATCGGTTCCCCTTAAAATTTCCGGTTTAATGCTTGAGGCTTCCAGAAGTTCATCAAATAGTAATATCGGGCGGAGATTGGCAAATAAACCCAATTCTTTACGGATTTTTAAGAGGCCTTGTTCAGGTCTAACTTTTAAACTTGGGTCGTTATCGTATTTGGCGTGACCAATGGCTCCAAAAAGGATGGCATCACTTTTTCTTGCTTTATATAAAGTTTCATCTGGTAAAGGCTCACCAGTAACTTCAATAGCTGCATGGCCCATTAAAGCTTCGTCAAATACAAATTCGTGGCCAAAAATTTCGGCAATTTTTTCTAATGCTGTTTTTCCCCAAGTGGTTACTTCGGGTCCGATACCGTCTCCAGGTATTACTAAAATGTTCTTCTTCATTGTTGACTCCTCTTTTGCCGTTGCAGTTTTTACCACAAATAAACACAGATTGATTTCTGACTCGGTTTGTATCTTTACAAACCATTAGATTTTATCTATATTTATCCTTTTATCTCCCGTTAAATCGGGACAAGTCGTGGTTAATTTTGCATTAGCCTAATATTTCTGTGTTTAAACTTTCGACGACTTTTACCTCGCCTTTTTCTAACAATATTCTTTTTTCTATGCAGGTTGGCAGCTGCGATTCAAAATGGCCAACATAAATTAATGTCATTCCGTTGCTGCACAGTTCGTCAACCAATTGGTTAAAGTGCTGTGTTTGCTGGCGGTCTAAACCCTGGCAGGGTTCATCCATAATTAACAGTTCCGGGTTTTTTATAATCGTTCGCGCTAACAATACCAATCGTTGTTTACCGAGTGGAAGCGCGGTTAATAATTCATTTTTGTTTTCAGTCAGGCCAAAATAAGCTATCAGTTCATCCACCTGTGTACTTTTGGTATAAGGCAGCTGCTGAAATAAACCTACGGTATCATAAAAGCCAGAGGCGATGCTTTGCCAAACAGTAGCGTTTGGATCGAAATACCAGTGAAACTCAGGAGAGATTAATCCGATATGCTGTTTAATGTCCCATATACTTTCGCCGCTTCCACGCCTATTGCCGAATAAATAAAGTTCGTTGGCATAAGATTGTGGGTGATCGCCGTTTACCAAGCTTAACAAAGTCGATTTTCCAGAACCATTATGCCCTTGCAAAAGCCATTTTTCTCCCGCTCTAACTTCCCAGTTGATATTTTTCAGTACCTGTTTTTCGCCATAGCTAATGTTTACATTAACCATTTTTACAATATCCTGTGAACTATAAACAGGCGATTCTTTTAAGAAATCCGGAATTTCCCTTAAATGGATTTCGGTACTGACAGAAGGTTCTAAAGCGTCTACTTGAGCTAATTGTCCATCTCTTATTTCGGCAAAAGAATTGATACAGGCTGGTAATTCACTTTCATTACAGATCAAAATCAATTGAACTCCTTCTTCAGCCACCTGATCCAGTAAAATGTTCAGGTTTTTGCGAGAAGCCGCATCTAAACCTGTGTATGGTTGGTCGATAATTAATAACTGTGGTTTTAACCAAAGTGCTTTAACCAGTTGTAATTTTTTGTGTTCGCCGCTGGATAATTCTATTAATTGTGAACTGGCAAATGTTACAAAGCCCAAAGCCTCTAAAACCGGTTCAACCTGATCAAAATGAAGCCCTTTTTCTTTACCATAACTGACCAACTCTGCATGAACGGTTAAAGTTTCTTTAGCCTGCTGACTGGTATAACGTTGCTGGTAATAAAAATTGGCAACACCTTCTAAGTTTTTAAACTGGTACCAGCTTTCTACATAAAGTACTTCTTTTGGTAGTGTGCTCAATACATCAAAATCAATCTCAATACTTCCCTGAGCTGGAACTAAACCTGCAATTGCTTTTGCTAACGAAGTTTTTCCTGTTCCGCTTTTACCACCAATTACATAATTTTCGCAAACATTCATTTCCCAATACAAATCCTTTAGCACCACTTTGTTGTGGTAACTCAGATTTAAATTCTGTATGTGAACGAATGGTTTAAACATTATCTTGCTTGCTCGAATTCTTCAATTAATTGTTTTTGGTTTAAGATGAAATCGATATCATCATAACCGTTAATCAGGCATGATTTTTTGTAAGGATTGATCTCGAATGATTCCTGAGCTCCGGTTTCTACAATCGTTACGGTTTGATTTTCAAGATCAACTTCTAAAGCTGATTTTGGATTGCTGTCAACCGCTTTGAAAACCTGCGCTAAGAACTCATCGCTTACCTGGATAGGTAATAAACCATTGTTTAACGCATTGCCTTTAAAAATATCGGCAAAGAAACTGCTGATTACCGCATCAAAACCGGCATCCTGAATGGCCCAGGCCGCATGCTCGCGACTACTGCCACAACCAAAGTTTTTTCCTGCAACTAATACCTGACCACTATAGGTGGGGTTGTTCATTACAAATTCTGGTTTTGGTGTATTATCGCCATTATAACGCCAATCGCGGAATAGGTTCTCACCGAAACCTTCGCGTGTAGTCGCTTTTAGAAACCTCGCAGGGATAATCTGGTCGGTATCAATGTTCTCTATGTTTAAAGGCACTACTGCCGATGTTAACTTTGTGAATTTTTTCATGTCAATTAGTATCAAGTAAGTAGTAATAAGTATCAAGACTTATAATCCACTTTTTTATCTTTTATCTCAGGCCTTTTGCTTGAATGGTGGTAATTTTATACTTCATGTTTTACCCTCCGCCTTAAGCCTTATTACCTTCTACCTCAGTAAAATGTTCAACTACCGGAAAAGGATCATAAAAGTGGTGCAATAACTTTTTCCAGTTCTGGTATGCTGCTGATCCTCTGAAACCTTCGGTGTGTGCCTCCAGCGTTTTCCAGTTTACCAGCAGGATATATTTATTTTCTACTTCTACACATTTCTGAAGCTGATGCGAAATGTAACCTTCCATTGCAGAAATGATTTTTTGTGCTTCGATGAAAGCTTTTTCAAAATCAGCCGATAGTCCGGCTTTTACATTTAGTATAGCAACTTCTAAAATCATATATTTATTTTCTTGTCATTGCTAGGTACTAAGCGATCTAATTTAGCCTTGCAATCGCATTAAGATTGCTTCGTGCCTCGCAATGACGATTAGTCTAGGCATTTTGCCGATACCTAAAACCTTGTGCCTTTTAACCTTCTACCTTTTCCAACATTTCCCTTACATCGGTAATTTTTCCGGTTACAGCTGCTGCTGCTGCGGTAAGTGGACTGGCCAATAAGGTACGTGCGTTTTGTCCCTGTCTACCCTCAAAGTTTCTGTTCGATGTAGATACACAGTATTTACCTGCAGGGATTTTATCTTCGTTCATGCCTAAACATGCACTACAACCAGGTTCGCGTAACTGGAAACCAGCAGCTTCGAAAATTTTATCCAAACCTTCGTTTTTAGCCTGTTGCTCTACCTGTTTCGATCCTGGTACAATCCAAACGGTAACATTATCGGCTTTGCGTTTATCTTTAACAAAATCAGCCACTTCACGTAAATCTTCAATGCGTGAGTTGGTACAGCTTCCGATGAACACATAATCAACTGGTTTTCCGATCAACGACGAATCATCATCAAAACCCATATAATCCAATGCTTTCTGGTACGAAAGTTTTTCTTTTTCCGGTTGTGCGCCAGTTGCCGGAATATGTTCCTGAATACCCATTCCCATTCCAGGATTAGTACCGTAAGTAATCATTGGAGCGATATCTGCAGCATCGAAAGTTAATACACTATCGAATTTTGCATCAGCATCGCTATATAACGTTTTCCAGTATGCTAAGGCTTTATCCCACTCTTCGCCGGCAGGAGCAAACTCTCTTCCTTTAATGTAATCGAAAGTGGTTTGATCTGGTGCAATTAATCCACCGCGTGCACCCATTTCGATACTCATGTTACAGATCGTCATACGGGCTTCCATACTTAAAGCTTCGATTGCCGAACCTGCATATTCTATAAAATAACCAGTACCGCCAGCTGCAGAAATTTTGGCAATAATGTATAAGATAATATCTTTTGCTCCAACGCCTTTTCCTAGTTCGCCGTTTACCTCAATTTTCATGGTTTTAGGTTTCGACTGCAATAAACATTGCGTTGCAAAAACCTGCTCTACCTGCGAAGTGCCGATACCAAATGCAATAGCGCCAAAAGCACCATGCGTAGAGGTATGGCTATCGCCGCAAACCATCGTTTTACCTGGTAGGGTTATACCCAGTTCAGGACCGATAACGTGTACAATACCTTGAAAAGGATGACCCAAACCATATAATTCTACGCCGAATTCTGCACAGTTTTTCGTGAGCATATCTACCTGATAACGCGAAAGCTCTTCTTTAATCGGCAACAACTGGTTTAAGGTTGGTACGTTATGATCGGCAGTTGCTACCGTCTGCTTTGGACGTAAAACAGGTAAACCTCTTTTGCGCAACCCATCAAATGCCTGTGGAGAGGTTACCTCGTGTATTAAGTGTGTATCAATGTATAAAATATCAGGAAATCCTTCTTCACTTTTTACAACGTGAGCATCCCAAATTTTTTCTACTAATGTTTTTGACATCTTTTTATGTAATTATTTAAACTTCGCAGGTTTCGCAAACCTGCGAGGTTTGTAAGTTTACTATGCAGTTTTAATCGCCTTCATTGCCGTCATTGCTTTACGCAACGTTGCTCCAATCTGCTCTACTTCGTGTGAACGGATAGCTTCGTTAACATCAATTAATTTTCTGTTGTCAACCGCGCCATCTTTACCTTCGTTAAAGTTTTTACCAACTAAATCGGTATCTACTTTTTTCATGAAATCGCCTAAAAGTGGTTTACAAGCCTGATCGAATAAATAACAACCATATTCTGCAGTATCAGAAATTACGCGGTTCATTTCGAATAATTTTTTACGTGCAATGGTATTGGCAATAAGTGGTGTTTCGTGTAACGATTCGTAATAAGCCGATTCTGGTTTGATACCAGCCTGTACCATAGTTTCGAAAGCCAATTCAACACCTGCACGAACAAAAGCAACCATTAAAGTATAGTTATCAAAATATTCTTGCTCGCCGATTTTAACATCACCAGCTGGTGTTTTTTCAAAAGCAGTTTCACCGGTTTCAGCTCTCCATTTTAATAGATTTTTATCACCATTTGCCCAATCTTCCATCATGGTACGGCTAAACTCGCCACTCATAATGTCGTCCTGGTGTTTTTGGAATAATGGACGCATAATGTCTTTCAATTCTTCCGAAATTTCAAAAGCTTTGATTTTAGCAATATTGCTTAATCTGTCCATCATCGCAGTAATACCACCTTGTTTCAAGGCTTCTGTAATTACTTCAACACCATATTGAACCAATTTAGAAGCGTAACCTGCATCGATCCCTTTTTCTACCATCTTATCGAAAGATAGGATAGAGCCAGTTTGCAATAAACCACAAAGGATGGTTTGCTCGCCCATTAAATCTGATTTTACCTCAGCTACGAAAGATGATTTTAATACACCTGCTCTGTGACCGCCTGTACCAACGCAATAGGCTTTAGCCTGTGCCAAACCTTTACCTTGAGGATCATTCTCAGGGTGTACTGCAATTAGGGTAGGTACACCAAAACCACGAACATACTCTGCTCTAACCTCGCTGCCAGGGCATTTAGGTGCAACCATGATCACGGTTAAATCTTTACGGATCTGCATACCTTCTTCCACGATATTGAAACCGTGAGAATATAATAAAGTAGCACCTTCTTTCATTAAAGGCATAATTGCATTTACAACAGCAGTATGTTGTTTATCCGGAGTAAGGTTAATTACTACATCTGCATTTGGAATCAGTTCTTCGTAAGTGCCAACAGTGAAATTGTTTTCAGTTGCATTTTTCCAAGAATCGCGTTTGCCTTCAATTGCTTCCTTACGTAAAGTGTAGCTTACATCTAAACCACTATCTCTCAAATTTAAACCCTGGTTTAGGCCTTGGGCACCGCAACCTACAATTACCAGTTTTTTGCCTTTTAATGCGCTAACGCCGTCTAAAAATTCAGAACTGTCCATGAAGTCGCAAACACCTAATTGGTTTAATTTTTCTCTAAGAGGTAATGTGTTAAAATAATTTGCCATTGTTATTATTGGTTAATTTCTATTTAATTATTGTTATATATTCTTTTTTGTTGTGGTTCGTGTCTTTACGAATCGTTTTTGCCTTCGGTTTGATTACACAGATATGGTGATTTCACCGATTTTTATCCATTTTCCATCTCACATCTTCCATCTCACATCTTCCATTTTACATATCTTCTATTTTTCCTTCTGATTGATCACACAGATGAGGTGATTTTTACCGATTTTTATTTGAAAAGCAGATTCCTGTGCTTTTCGGTTCCTTCAGTCCCGCTATTCGTTAAATTAGGCTGTGCTTTGACTACGCTCAGCATGATACCCTAATTTAACTGCTATCGGGTTTATTTTGCTTGGGTCTGTTTTCCAAAACCCTCATCCATCTTTGTTTAAACATGCTTTTTCAAAGCCCAGGCATAACCTTGGTGTACATTATCGTGGCCAATGGTTGTGATCAGAATTTCTTCAATACTGTTCATCTGTACGCCATAGGTTGCTGTTGTAAAAGGAGTGATGCTCGAAAATTTTCCATTTGCATAATCTTCCTTTATTTTTTCAATACTCTCTAATGCAAAGGCTTTCAATTCTGCTACCTCTTCTTCAGTTACGGTATAAGATGGCTTTGTATCTTTTTTATAATACTCGTTAAATTTTACAGAGGTTGCATCTTGCAATACACCTGTACGAACATAACAAAGCGTTTGTGTGCTCACTACAATGTGGCCAAAGTTCCAGATAATGTTGTTATTGTAACCATCAGGGATTTTATTCAATTCTTCGATGGTTAAGCCATCAATTAACCGGATAAATGCCTTGCGCGAGTTTATTATAAAATCAAATACTTCGTTCATATTTTTTCTTTAATCTCTGTATTTTCAGCTTCGTTTCGCTCTTCGTTAAAAGTAATCTGGTTAAAGAACGGGTCGTTTACGGTTACTGCCCAGGTTCCATGAAAAGTCTTCTCTAAGCCTGGTCTGTTATATTTGTAATTCTTTGCTGTTATTTCTTTATGGAATTCCTTTAAACCTACACAATCAATGTAAACATGTGCACCAGGGGCGCTGTCTCCATGGTGTTCGCTTAAATGAAGTTCAAGACCTTTCAATGAAACCTGGATATAAACCGGGGAATTCTTTTCCAGGGGGTATTCCCAGTCTATTTTAAATCCAAGCCAGTTTACATAAAACTCGATTGCTTTATCGTAATCGAATATTCTTAAAATTGGTATGGTTTTATTGCATTTCATATTTCTTTAATTTTTAACCGCAAAGGGCGCAAAGATTTTTCGCAAAGATCGCTAAGCATCGTGTTGTTTACCTTTCACCTTATGCCTTTCTACCTTTTACCTTTGTATTACATCGTAAAGATTTTCTCTCCTTTTTCTAAAAATTCATTTTCTACCAATTCTTCTCCTGGCTCAAAAGCTTCGAATTCCTTTAATTTTTCGTGGAAACCAGCGCTGTCTTTAATAATGGCTACTCTTGCAGATCTCACAAATTCAATTAGCTCGTAAGGTTCCAGGGCTTTCACCAAAGCATCAGTTTCTTCTCTGTGACCGGTTACTGCAAAAACGGTATAATCTTTACGGATCACTACTGCGCTTGCTCCATATTGTCTTAATAAACGCTCAACAGTTACTTTTTCGGCAATTTCATCTGTAGAAACTTTGTAAAGCGCCAGTTCCTGCCAGATAATTTCTTCATTTGTGTTGAAATAAACTTTTAATACCTCGATCTGCTTTTCAATCTGACGGGCCAGCTTTCTCACTACTTCGTAACCTTCGTGGATGACGATGTTGAAACGATGTATCCCTTCAATTTCTGATGGAGAAGTGTTTAAACTCTCGATATTGATTTTTCTTTTAGAGAAAATAATCGCAATCCTGTTTAATAAACCGATGCGGTTTTCGGCATAAACAGTAATGGTGTATTCCTGTTTACCTTCTAAATCGGCTTTATCTATTTTATGTTCTAATGTATTTTCAGTACTCATGTCCAAAATTTTTACCACTAAGGCACAAAGGCCACAAAGGTTTTGTTTATGCTATTTTTCGCTTTAGTCTTTCAACTTACTTCAATCTGATTTCGCTTACACTCATTCCTTGCGGAACCATTGGGAAAACGTTGTTTTCTCTTCCAACCATCACCTCTAATAAATAAGAGCCTTCGTGGTTGATCATTGTTTCCAGTGCTTGTCTTAAGTTTGCGCGCTCATCAACTTTGCTTGCTTCGATGTAATAAGATTTAGCTAAAGCCACAAAATCAGGACTGGTAATGTTCACAAATGAATAACGTTTATCATGAAATAACTGTTGCCATTGACGAACCATACCCAAAAAGCGGTTGTTCAGAATCAGGATTTTTACGGCTGCACCAAACTGCATAATGGTCCCCAGTTCCTGAGGCGTCATCTGGAAGCCCCCATCACCAATAATAGCGATTACAGTTTTATCAGGTGCACCGTATTTAGCGCCAATTGCAGCCGGTAAACCAAAACCCATGGTACCTAAGCCACCAGAAGTAATGTTGCTGCGGGTATTGTTGAATTTAGCATAACGACAAGCTACCATTTGGTGCTGACCAACATCGGTAACGATTATGGCGTCACCACCACAAATTTCGTTGATGTTACGCAACACTTCTCCCATGGTCATTTCATCACCAGTTGGATAAAGCTCTGGAGTAATAACCTGATCTATTTCTTCCTGGTTGTATTGTCTGAACTTGGCCAACCAATCTTCGTGTTTATTTTCGTTCACCAAATTGGTTAACAGGGGTAAAGTTTCTTTACAGTCGCCCCAAACACCAACTTCAGCTTTAACATTTTTATCAATTTCAGCCGGGTCGATATCTAAATGCACAACTTTAGCTTGTTTGGCATATTTATCCAGGCGGCCAGTCACGCGGTCGTCGAAACGCATACCAATGGCAATTAGTACATCACATTCGTTCGTTAACACGTTTGGTCCGTAATTGCCGTGCATGCCCAACATCCCTACGTTTAGTGGGTGTGAAGTTGGAATAGCGCCTTCGCCCATGATTGTCCATGCAGCAGGAATACCTGTTTTGTTGATAAAAGCCTTAAATTCTTCTTCGGCCTTACCCAAAATAACACCTTGTCCAAATAGAATGAAAGGTTTTTTTGCTGAATTGATTAATTCGGCCGCTTGTTCGATATATTCAACCCTAACTTTTGGTTTCGGGCGATAACTGCGGATGTGGTTGCATTTTACATATTCAGGAAATTCCTCCAATTGTAACTGCGCATTTTTAGTAATGTCAATTAAAACAGGACCCGGCCTACCGCTTTGAGCAATGTAAAAAGCTTTGGCCAATACTTCCTGAATTTCTTTGGCATCAGTAACCTGATAATTCCATTTGGTAACCGGAGTGGTAATATTGATCACATCGGTTTCCTGGAAAGCATCTGTTCCCAATAAGTGAGCGAAAACTTGTCCGGTGATACAAACCAATGGTGTACTGTCTATCTGGGCATCTGCTAAACCAGTAACCAGGTTGGTTGCGCCCGGTCCACTGGTTGCAAAACAAACACCAACTTTGCCACTTGTTCTGGCAAAACCTTGAGCCGCATGTATACCACCTTGCTCATGGCGGACTAAAATATGTTCTAATTTGTCGGCATAATCATAAAGAGCATCATAAATAGGCATGATAGCTCCTCCCGGATAACCGAAAATGGTGGTTACACCTTCTTCAATTAATCCATTCAACAAAACCTGAGAGCCTGTACCCTTGAATAAGGTTTTTGAGCTTTCTGCCTTCGCCCCGGTTTGTTGTATTGTATCTTGTGCAGTTTCCATAATTATGTTTTTGCGGTTCTGTTATTCTTTAATTTTAAACCCAATTCTTTCTCTGTCTTTCCACTTTATTTGAGCAATTTTCTCGTCAATTAAGTTTTCCATGGCATCATAAAGTTCGTTAAGCTGAACGTCATGTTCGCCAATCCGTTCTTTAATTTCTGTTAATTGTTCATTAAGATTGCTTTGTTTCAGCAATATTTTGCGAACATCAACAAAGGCTCTCATAATGGCAATGTTCATGTTAATGGCTTTGTCGCTATTTACAACGCCGCTTAACATGGCTACACCTTGTTCTGTAAAGGCATAAGGTGTTACACCCACATTTCTTTTATTTTGACTTATCATCACAATTTTTGAGGACGCATCAGTCTTTTCTGAAGATGCGGTCACAATTTGTGACCGGATACTTTCCCATTCAACTGGCGTGAGCCGGAACATAAAATCATCTGGAAAACGCTTTATGTTACGTTTTACTGCCTGATTTAGCGCTTTCGTTTCAACCTCATAAAGTGCTGCCAGATCAAAATCGAGCATTACTCTTTCTCCCTGGATTTCATAAATCCTATTCTGAATACTTTTAATTATTTGCATCATCTGTTTTTTAATAATCAACTAATCCAGGGATGATTTTTTGATTTTAGTATTCGTCAGTTACGCAACCACTAGCTGCGTCTGAAACTGTTTTAGCATATTTATATAAAACACCTTTTGTTACTTTTAATGCTGGCTGAACGTAGTTTTTTCTCCGCTCGGCAATCACTTCTTCGCTCACCTGTAAACTGATAATGTTGTTTACGGCATCAATTAAGATTCGATCTTCATCTTCAACCAAACCGATTAAACCACCTTTGTAAGATTCAGGTGTGATGTGACCAACTACAAAACCGTGTGTACCACCTGAAAAACGTCCATCAGTGATTAAAGCAACTGATTTACCTAAACCTGCACCAATAATTGCTGAGGTTGGTTTTAACATCTCTGGCATACCTGGTGCACCTACCGGACCTGAGTTTTTAATTACGATGACATCGCCAGGTTGAACACGGCCGCTGGAAATACCTGCGATCAAATCATGCTCACCATCAAATACGCGTGCCGGACCTTCAAATTTTTCACCTTCTTTACCGCTGATTTTGGCTACAGAACCCTTTTCGGCAAGGTTTCCGTAAAGAATCTGTAAGTGACCAGTTGCTTTTATCGGTTCGCTTAATTTTTGAACGATTTTCTGATCGTAATCCATAACCGATTTCACATCGGCTAAATTCTCAGCCATAGTTTTTCCGGTTACGGTTAAGCAATCGCCATGCAACAAGCCTTCATTTAATAAATATTTTAGTACAGCAGGGATACCGCCATATTGGTGTAAATCCTGCATTAAATATTTTCCACTAGGTTTGAAATCGGCAAGTACCGGAGTTACATCGCTCATTTTCTGAAAATCATCCTGTGTAATTTCTACGCCAATGGCTTTACCCATAGCGATAAAATGCAAAACAGCATTGGTACTACCACCTAATACAATGATCGAACGGATTGCATTTTCAAATGCTTTTCGCGTCATGATATCTGATGGTTTAATATCTTTCTCCAGTAAAACCTTGATGTATTTACCGGCATCTAAACATTCTTGTTTTTTCTCCGGGCTTATGGCTGGATTTGAAGATGAATAAGGTAAACTCATACCCAAGGCCTCAATTGCTGATGCCATGGTATTTGCGGTATACATACCTCCGCATGCCCCGGCACCTGGACAAGTGTGTTTAATAATGCCCTGATAATCTTCTTCTGAAAGATTACCGCAGATTTTTTGTCCTAATGCCTCGAATGCCGAAACAATATTCAATTCTTCTCCTTTATAATGGCCTGGGGCAATTGTACCGCCATAAACCATAATTGAAGGACGGTCTAAACGTGCCATAGCCATGATGGCACCTGGCATATTTTTATCACAGCCAGGGATGGATATAATGCCATCATAATATTGCCCGCCGCAAATGGTTTCGATACTATCAGCAATTACATCACGGCTAACCAATGAGTAACGCATCCCATCTGTACCGTTGCTCATCCCATCACTTACCCCAATTGTATTAAAAACCAAGCCGACTAAATCATTTTTCCAGACCCCAGCTTTGACGTCTTTTGCAAGGTCGTTTAAGTGCATGTTGCAGGTGTTGCCATCGTAGCCCATACTTGCAATACCAACCTGAGCTTTAGCCATATCAGCATCGGTTAAACCGATTCCATAAAGCATTGCTTGTGCAGCAGGTTGTGTTGGATCTTGTGTAAATGTTTTACTGTACTTGTTTAATTCGCTCATTGTTTAAAATGTATATTCTGGTTCTGTTAGTTGTAAATATTTTGAGGCAAAAAAAAACCGCCTCGTTTTGGAGGCGGTTTCGATAGGGTATATTTTGTATTATACGCAACGATTTCCACCTCTCTGTTGAGAAATGACAATAATTAGGTTGCTAATAATGTTTGTGTTTAAATTCATGAATCACAAACATACTAACTTATTATAAATGCAAAGAACTATTTTAATGTATTTCTCTATTTTTTTACTCCGATTACAATTCCTGTAGCCCAAACCTGCTTGGTTAAATGCAAATCATCACGAGATTCTAAATCTTTAACCAATTTAATCGCTTTATCCTGATGACCTTCAGGCCAATTCGATTGAGGCAGCATATCATCAATGATGTAAAGTCCGCCGGTGTTAAGCATGGATAGTACCTCGTCTAAAAGCAAATATTTTCCATGCCAGGTATCGGCAAATATGTAATCGAATTTTTTGTCTCTATTCTTTTCAATCCACTCCGCGCCATCGGTATCAACTAATGTTAAACGATCGTCACTACCGAGAAATGTTTTGGCAATGGCTAAACATTTAGCGTCGTTATCTATCGAAGTAAGTGTGCTTTCCTGATCTAAGCCATCTAAAATCCATGAAGTAGACAAACCTGTTCCGGTTCCAAGTTCCAGAAATTTACCTGAAGGTTTGGTTGCAGCAAGGGTTTTAAGCAAAGAGCAGGTTAATACGTCTGATGCCATATCAAAACCCGAAGCCTTGGTAGCCGTATTTATTTGTTGGTAAGCTTCTGGATAATTTTGATTGATTTCTTCAGTCATCTGTTCTCTACCTGAATGGTCTTCTATTGGTTAACTTTTTGTTTTTGGTCAATTGTTTTTTGGTTGATAGTTCATAGTCAAACTGACCATTAACCATTTGACTATGAATTATCAAACCAATCTATATAATCACCTCGTAATTCACTTTTTCTAGCACCAGGTTTTTATAGGCACGTTGTATGGTATAACCAATAGATTCCCGCCATAGTGGGCGATAAACAATATCATCGATGGAGGCAATGCCAGCTATCTCGGTGGCTGTTCCGCATAAGAAAGCGCCATCGGCATTTTTAAGGTCTTCTACCGTTAATTTTTTCTCAATACACTCTATATCCAGAACAGTGCAAAGCTCTTTTACAGTTGCACGGGTAATGCCTGGTAAAATGTTCCCTAAAGATGGGGTGTACAATTTTCCGTCCTTTTCAAGGAAGATATTTGCTCCTGATGCTTCGGCAACAAAGCCATGCATATCTAAAAGTAAAGCTTCATCGTAACCTTTAATGTTTGCTGCTGTAGTTGCCAAAATAGAATTAACATAGTTGCCACTCAATTTCGCTTCCATTGGAGTCGATTTTGGATTTGGCCTCTCGTAATCAGAAATGGTTAAATTTAACAGCTTATTGCCCGAGTAAGCATCCCATTCCCAGGCACAGATCAATATGGAAACGCCGCTAGGCTCATTCAATTTCATGTTTGGATGGCAAAAAACCAGTGGGCGGATATAGGCATCTTTCAGTTTGTTCAACTGAAGTAATTTATAGGTTGCAGCAATTAATTCTTGTTTATCCCATGGAAAAGGAATGTTTGCTAACTGGCAAGAACGCTCTAAGCGATCGAAATGGGCGGCAGCTTTGAAAATGCGGTTGCCATTATGCGTTTTATAGGCTCTAATACCCTCGAAAGCAGCATAACCGTAGTGTAGCGACTGTCCGTAAAGATCAGTACTGCTGTTTACAGCCTTTTCAAACTGTCCGTCAAGGTAAATAATCGTATTAGAATTATAGTATTTCATCTGTTTATTCTTATTGTTTTTTAACCGTCAGATGGAAGCCTAGCATGATAAATAAGCATTCCATATTTTATTTTGACTATTTATTATGGACGGTTCATAATACTGTCTTTTGTTATTTAAAAAAAGCGTCCCGTTTGTATCGGGACGCTTTAGGTATATTTAGTTTTTTAAAATCTATTTAAAAGCTGCCCATTTTCTTACTCCATAAAATGTTTAGGAGTAGGAGGTTAAGTAAAATGACAGGTAACAGCACTACATTACCTGCCGCTTTCGCAGTAATTTGTCTAGTAAATGAGTTGTTCTGAATTGTCATTATTATCTTAATGTTTATAAAAACCAATTTAGTTTTTGGTTCATTAATATGCAAGAGAAATCAGAAAAAAGTTAAATAAGAATTTTATTCTTGTATTTGTGTTGTAACCAGAATAATATTCTTAAATAGAGTTGAATTAGTTATTTAATGCCGATAGCTGTAGACCAGATATCAAAACGGTATATGGTCTGTTTGTTATGCTTGCATTATAAATTTTCTGTTTTTCTGCCTAAAATGCCTCAGGGTGCTCCGAAAATTGAAAATTTATATGTTATTTTGGTGATGAAATATAGAGAAAACTAGTGTTTTAATATAGACACTGAAATAAAGTTACTTCGTAGCTTTCCGCTTCGCTACAGTTCAGGGTGAAGGATCGATTTTAAACAATCTCTAAATATTTTTTAAAGCCTAATTCTGGTTATAATTGTTTTGAAATAGCAAATTAAACAAAAAGCCTCCCGTATTTTTTAAATCGGGAGGCTTCTTAAATGAGTTAATTATTTGCTTAAGCGATACCTTCAGCTAAAACCACAATTTTGTTGTGGATAGCTTCTACTACACCGCCTTTAATAAAAAAGCGTTGTTCATCAGCTTTATTTGCTTTTATAATAACTTCTCCATCTTCTAAAGTAGAGATGATGGCAGCATGGTCTTTTAAAATCTGAAAAGAACCTAAAGTACCAGGAACCGTAACTGCTGTTACTTCACCTTCGAAAACTTTTTTATCTGGAGTTAATATTTCTAAATTCATGTTTTTGGATTTGAGTATCAAGTAAGTAGGACCAAGTATCAAGACTGTGTTTGCAATCTTAATACTTGATGCTCAAATCTCAATACTAGTTCGCTTCTGCTAATAATTTTTTACCTTTTTCGATTGCATCTTCAATGCTACCAACTAAGTTAAATGCAGCTTCAGGGTACTCATCAACTTCACCATCCATGATCATGTTAAATCCTTTGATGGTATCTTTAATGTCAACCAATACACCTTTTAAGCCTGTAAACTGCTCAGCTACGTGGAAAGGTTGAGATAAGAAACGCTGAACACGACGTGCTCTTGATACAACTAATTTATCTTCTTCAGATAATTCATCCATACCTAAGATCGCGATGATATCCTGTAATTCTTTATAACGTTGTAAAGTTTCTTTAACACGTTGTGCAGTGTTATAGTGCTCATCACCTAAAACAGCAGGAGAAAGGATACGTGAAGTAGAATCCAATGGATCTACCGCAGGATAAATACCTAACTCAGCAATTTTACGCGAAAGTACTGTAGTAGCATCTAAGTGGGCAAAAGTTGTTGCCGGAGCAGGGTCAGTTAAATCATCCGCAGGTACATATACCGCTTGTACTGATGTAATTGATCCACGTTTTGTTGACGTAATACGCTCTTGCATTAAACCCATCTCTGTAGCTAAGGTTGGTTGGTAACCTACCGCTGATGGCATACGACCTAATAAAGCCGATACCTCAGAACCTGCCTGTGTAAAACGGAAAATGTTATCAACGAAGAAAAGGATATCTTTTCCAGCGCCTTCGCCATCACCATCACGGAAATATTCAGCAACTGTTAATCCTGATAATGCTACACGTGCACGTGCACCAGGAGGCTCGTTCATTTGTCCGAAAACCAATGTTGCTTTAGATTCTTTCAATTTTTCAGTATCAACAGCTTTCAAATCCCATCCACCTTTTTCCATAGAATGTAAGAATTCGTCACCATAGTTGATTACGCCTGATTCGATAAACTCGCGAAGTAAATCGTTACCCTCACGTGTACGCTCACCAACACCTGCGAATACTGATAAACCAGCATAAGCCTTAGCGATGTTGTTAACCAACTCCATGATCAATACTGTTTTACCTACACCAGCACCACCGAATAAACCGATTTTACCACCTTTAGCATAAGGCTCTAATAAATCGATTACTTTAATACCTGTAAAAAGCACCTCAGTTTCAGTAGATAAATCTTCGAACTTAGGAGGGGTTGCATGAATAGGACGACCGTCTGTTTTATCAACTGTGTTGATACCGTCAATCGCTTCTCCAACTACATTAAATAAACGACCTTTAATCTGGTCGCCAACTGGCATTTTAATCGCAGCGCCAGTATCAACTACTTGCATACCACGAACCAAACCATCTGTAGAATCCATCGAAATTGCACGTACGCGGTCTTCACCTAAGTGCTGTTGAACTTCTAAAACGATTTTTTGTCCATTTTCTTTCGTTATCTCTAACGCATCAAAAATTTTAGGTAGATGGGCATCATCAGCAAAGCTAACGTCAACCACAGGGCCGATAATTTGTGCTATTTTTCCTAAGTTAGGCATATCTGTTGTGAGTAAATTTATTACAGTCAATGAATTAAAGCTGTTTATAGGGGCTCCAATTCGGTTGGCAAAGTTAAGTTATTCTTGCTGAATTTTAAATATATATTACAAAATTTTTTAACATCTAAAATGTTGCTGGTTTTTAATGAAAAAATCCCCTAAAAATCTAGCTTTTTTAGGGAATTGAAGTGGGGATTGTAATACTAAAAAGTGTAACCTATCCTTAAATGAAGGTTTATAGCGACATCACTTTCATTTTTTAGATAACCAGCACTTTTTGCGAAATAATAGCGATAGCCAACTCCTAATCCGGCCTCATAATTGAAATGGTTTCCGATATGGCGTCTGATGCCCCAGGTTGGAATAATGGATAAATCGCTAACGATACTGACCTTTTCATAATTGGAAATGGTAAACCAATCAGGATGAAAACTGGTTCTTAGTGAAATAAAATTCGCTGAGTTATTTTTGATGCTTTTATTTTTCCTGGTTCTTTTACTAAGATTATAATAAAAGCGAGGTTCTGCTGCGATGATCGGCGTAAACACATAGCCGTTTTTTGGATAAAAGCTACCGCCCCAGAAACCGCCATCAAAACCGATCTCACTCCTTAAGGCGATGGCATTAGTTAATTTGGCTTCATTATTAACCCAAATACCCAAAAGGCCAGCCTGAGCACCAAAAACAGACTTTTCGACACTTGGTTGTACATGCTCCTGATTTTGGGCCTTAACGGTTGCGTTTGAAGATAACAAAGCAATTGTAATGAAAGTTAACAAAGGCTTTTTGAAGCGTTTTTTTAGATTTTTGTTTTCCATATAAAATGGTTTAAATATTTTTAATTATAAAATAAGATAATTTGCGCCGAAGATACCCGGAATAATCTTGTATTTACAAATGTTTGAAATGAATGTAAAAAAAATATATTATTTCTGATTGTCATGACTTTTTTTGCATACATCATTTAAAAAAGTACTTAGATTGTTTGGTGAGTAGAGAATTCGATTAGACAAAGTTTTTTCACATGATTTTAATAGATAATTTAGCGGCATAAATAAGGGATATGAAAACCATTTTAACAACCGGTAGCAATGGTCTTTTGGGACAGAAAATAACAGAAAAAGTATTAGTCGAGGGACGGGTAAATCTGGTTGCCACATCGGCAGGGGTAAATCGTTATCCTGTTAAAGAAGGATATGAGTATGCAGAAATGGATATCTTAAACCCTGAACAGGTAAAAGCGGTTGTTGAAAAATATCGTCCTGACGCGGTTATCCACACCGCTGCAATGACGAATGTAGATACCTGTGAGGCAGATAAGGAGCTTTGCCATCGGTTAAATGTTGATGCGGTTGGAACCTTATTATCAATCTGTGAGGAAAAAAATATACAGTTAATCCATTTGAGTACCGATTTTGTTTTTGATGGACTGAACGGGCCTTATAAAGAGGCAGATGCTGTAAATCCAGTTAGTTATTATGGTAAATCGAAGGTGCTGGCTGAAGAACTGATCAAAAATTCAAATGCAAATTACGCTATTTTAAGAACAATATTAGTATATGGAATTAGCAATGATATGAGCCGGAGCAATATTGTGCTTTGGGCTAAAGGAGCCTTAGAAAAAGCGTCACCCATAAATGTAGTGAACGACCAATGGCGCATGCCAACTCTTGCTGAAGATCTGGCCGAGGCCTGTCTGTTGGCTGTTGAACAAGATGCGCAGGGAATTTATCACATATCGGGTAAAGATTATATGAGCATTGCCGATTTAGTTCGGAAAGTTGCCGAATATTGGAAACTGGATCATTCGTTTATTAATGAAATAAGTTCGGCAAGTTTAAACCAAACGGCTAAACGACCTATAAAAACGGGATTTGTGCTGGATAAGGCCATTAAAGATTTAGGATATAATCCGCATTCTTTTGAGGAAGGATTATTAATTTTGGAACAGCAAATGAAAGGATAGTTCTGAGTCGCGATTCTGGAGCCTCAAATAACTAAGCAATTAAAATATTTAACAATATATAAATAAAAAAATCCAATGGCATTACAAGTTGGCGATACCGCCCCTGATTTTAAATTATACAGTTCTGATTTAACAGAAATTTCTCTTTCCGGCTTTAAAGGCAAAAAAGTAATTATTCACTTTTTTCCAATGGCATTTACCGGAACGTGTACCGAGCAGTTATGTACCATGCGTGATAATTTCAGTTATTACGAAGGAATAGATGCACAGGTAATTGGCATATCAGTTGATTCTCCTTTTTCTTTGGCTAAGTTTAAAGAAGAGCAGAATTATCAATTCCCATTATTATCTGATTTTAACAAAGAAGTATCTGCAGCTTATGGTGCTTTTTATGATGAATTTGCCTTTGGATTAAAAGGTGTTTCTAAAAGAGCAGCATTTGTGATCGATGAAGAAGGAAAAATTGCTTATGCTGAAGTTTTGGAAAATGCAAAGGATTTGCCTGATTTTAAAGCAATTAATGATGTGTTAGGCGCATAAAGCAAATTTTGTAAAGAATTATTTTGAGATTTTTTTTAAATTTAATTGGAAATTAAAATATCAAATTATACCTTTGCAGTCCGTTAACGATACGGAAACGCATTTGTAGCTCAATTGGATAGAGCATCTCACTACGGATGAGAAGGTTTGGGGTTCGAATCCCTACAAGTGCACTAAAAGGGAGAATTGAAAAATTCTCCCTTTTTTTGTCTTTTTTTAATTTAAACATCTCATTTCAATTGGTTAATGGATTAAAAAATCTTGTGTCGTAGGTGTTTGATAAATACCATTTTCATAGTGGAGATTTGAGTCGAACACCATATCTATAAACTCTCTTTTTTCCAAAGTGTCCGATTTATTGTAAATGTACTTAACGTCTGAAAGAAGTTCCGTTCGTCGATCCAGGATATTGAGTGCTTCGTTAGTGTTGCCAAGCCTTAACACAGCGGTTTCCGATACATCAATTTTCTATTTGTAAACTTTAAGCGATTATGCGGTAGTGTCTGAATTGAAGATAAATCCGGCAGTTGGATGGATTAGAAATGAAAATTACCGATGGAAATGAACTTAGGTCCGCATTATCCAGTAATCGAATTGGTGGCCTGTTGGCCCGAAACAGAGGAGACAATTCATTTCCTGCTTTATTTTCAATCAATCTTCGGAATTTCTTTGCCAAGGCCATGTGCGCTATAATTCAGTTGATGACTGGCACAATCTGGATATTAGCTTCTTTTGAGCATTGCTAAGTTTAGTTCCAGGAGCCAAACTATGATATTCAATAAAATCATGAAGCTGAATGAGCTTATTGTGCGGAATGGCCTGATTTTATTTCCTCTTCTTTTCTTAAACTTTCTTTGTGAATGGCATTGAAAACTTCAGTTACAAAATCCGGCGATAAATCATGCTTTTTACCCGCTGCTATATTTTTATCCAGCACCTGCTGAAAACGCGCGGCCTGTAAGGGTGGGATGTGGTTCTTTGCTTTATAAATCCCTATTTCTTTCACTACAAGTTCGCGCTGCCCTAATAATTCAATGAGTTGCTGATCTAAGGAATCTATTTTCTTTCTATTACTTTCCAATGGATTCATTGTATAAGATGTAGAAGTTGATTGTGCAAACAGGCGGTCGCTGCCAATGATGAGTAAGGTAACGAGTAAAAATTTTTGAAGTTTCATAACCCATTAACGTCAATTGAAATGTAATTGATATTAAAAACGTCGTTATTATTTATAGAAAGCAGGTTATCATACATTTTAATATTAAATGACGAATGGCTTTACAATGATTTAACATTAACAATAATTTTCATTTGTTAAGCTACTTATATTAATAGTATATCTATATTCTTATTTTACTGTCCTATAGATAATATGTTTGCATAACAGTTCTCTATTACCAAATAAACCCTAAACAAAATTGATTGCCGGTTCGCATAAATGCACTAAATGTAAGAAATCTTTAAACTCATAGGATGAAAAGAGGATTTCTTTCCAGTATTCCTCCATAACATTATTTATTTCCAGATTAAAAGATTCACGCTCATCTAATATTAAATATTTCAACGGATAAAGGCGGATACTTAACATTGAGCAAATAGGGGTTATTTATTCTGAATAACATTTAATTAAGAAACAAGATTATATCCCGATCATTATCATATTGTTAATGGTGTGCTTTTACCCATTTCTATTTACAATAAATAAGTTCTATTTTTACTCATCAATGGATCAGGATTATGCTACATATCATGACGACAAGTTACTTTCGCTATTAATAGATCGGGATAACAGGGCTTTTTCAGAAATTTATAGCAGATACTGGCCATTGCTCTACAAACACGCGCGACGGATGCTCAAAGAAGAGGATGAGAGCGAGGATGTAGTTCAGGAGGTATTTACCAAGTTGTGGCAGAAAGCACCTCAATTGCCATCTGATACTTCAATTGGAGCATATCTTTATGTTTCCACAAGAAATGCAATTTTGAATTTTTTTAGTAAAAATCAAGTGCATCATGCTTATTTAACCGATCTTGGTCAATTTTTGGATCAGGCACAGGAAATCACCGATCATCTCATTAGAGAACGCATTTTAAGCAAACTAATTGAAGAGGAAATTGAAAAACTACCTCCTAGGATGCGTGAGGTTTTCGAGCTAAAACGAAAACAAAATCTTTCCTATAGAGAAATTGCGGGTATTATGGATATTTCTGAGCTTACTGTTAAAACGCAGATGAACAAAGCCATCTCTACGCTGCGAACCAAATTTGGTAATCATTTGCCTTCCTTTTTCATCTCATTATAGTGCTCTTTTCAATAAATTAATAAAAAAGTAACTTTTTTTTAATATTGGATACAACATTGCCTTGAGCTGGCTGTCATACTATTATACTACCTATAATAAACATGAACAAACAAACTATAAGTGGATTTATCAAAGACTATCTTGATAATAAACTTACTGCAAAACAAAATGCCCGGCTCGAAACCTGGTATTTGTTAAAAGCTGAAGAAAATGAATCAGTTGATCCGCCGATAGAATATGAAAAGTTAGGAGCCAAAATTTGGACTAAAATTCTTTCCGATGTTTCACAGACAGCACCGGAATTATCTAAAGTTCAAAAGTTAAACCGTTCATATAAAAAAGCAATTTCAATAGGAATTGCTGCAAGCATATTATTGATCGCAGGAATAGGCTACCTGATGCTTAAGAATAACAGTACTACTCATGATCAGTTTGTCATTGCAAAAAAATACGACCTGCCTGCTGGTACTGATAAGGCAATATTAACTCTATCTGATGGTAGAGTAATTGATTTGAATAAGGATGCTGTTGGAAAAATTGCAACCGAAGCTGGAATAGAAATTACAAAATCTTCAGAGGGAACTTTGGTTTATAAGGCATCAAATACAAAAGGTAAAAGTGTAGGGTTTAATACCATTACTACACCTATTGGCGGACAATATACTATTATCCTGCCTGATGGGTCCAAAGTTTGGCTAAATTCAGGGTCGTCTTTAAAATATCCGACAGCTTTTGCGGCAAGTGGAAGACATGTATTTTTAACTGGTGAAGGATATTTTGAAGTTGCGCATATAGCGGGAGCTAAAGGGAGAGTGCCTTTCTCCGTATCAGTGATTAAAAATAATGCCCAGTCTGAAAAGGTACAGGTACTGGGAACGCATTTCAATATCAATGCCTATGCCGATGAGCCTTTTATTAAAACTACTTTACTTAAAGGAAGCGTAAGTGTTGCTTTAAATGATACTAAAACAACATTGCTTAAACCAGGTCAGCTGGCAAAGCTGAGTAATCAAAACATACAGGTACAAGAGGCAGATACGGAAATGGCAGTTGCCTGGAAAAATGGAGCGTTTGTATTTAGAGAAGATTTACGTAGCGCGATGAGAAAGGTAGCCCGATGGTATGATGTAGAAATAGTTTATGAAGAAACTGCACCAGAAAATTTAATGCTGGGCGGTTGGATGTCGAGAGGCACAAATATTTCAGAAGTGCTCAACCATATTCAGTTAACAGGAAAAGTACATTTTAAACTTGAAGGAAGGAGGGTAATCGTTTCTAAATAAATTAAAAACGATTCCAAAAAAAACCAGAAGTGCTTGGCGGCACCTCTGGATAATTGGTAGTCGACAATAATTAATCAACTAATAATCGCATAAGGTCCTGATTTTGAAGCCCGGGCCGAATGCAATAACCAAACAAACAAATGTATAAAAATTTTACTTCACTCGGATTGCTTAACCGGCAGTTCCGAAAACTGCTACTCGTTATGCGACTAACTGCTGCGATTCTTCTTTTAACGTTTATGCAAATCAGTGCATCAACAATGGCACAAAAAGTTTCCATTGTTGAAAAAAATGCATCACTGGAACGCGTGCTTAAAGAGATACGTAAACAGAGCGGTTACGACATTATTTATGACCTCAATATTATTCTGGATGCCAAGCCGGTTTCCATCAATGTAAACCAGGTTAGTGTATTCGAGGCTATTCAAAAATCACTAAATAACCAGGCCCTTACTTTTTCGCTGGATGGTAAAACCATTGTAATTAAAGAAAAGAGCGTGACGGATAAACTGGTTGATATTATTAAGGCCGTTGATGTAAAGGTTTCGGTTAGGGATTCCTCAGGCAGGCCACTCCCGGGAGCCAATGTTTACAACAAAACAATCAATAAGATGTACACCACCGACAAAAACGGGGACTTAGTGATTAATGATGTGCCTGCCAATGGTTATGTTCTGCAAATCAGTTATCTGGGCTTTAGGGGCGAGGAGATTTTCGTTGACCGGAAAACGATCACTTATTATATCACACTCCGGCAGTCTTCAGCTGCGTTGGAGGAAGTGTCAGTGGTTTCAAACGGATATCAAAAAATAAGCAAGGAGCGTGCTGCAGGCGCTTATACTGTTATCACCGGTAAGGAACTGGCAGCTAACCCCGCCATAAATATTATGGAACGCCTGGAAGGACAGGTAGCGGGCGTGAAGTTTGATATCAAAGGCAATAGCGTACAAATTAGAGGGGTAAATAATTATGGAGCAGGCAATGGAATTCCTTTAATTGTTCTTGATGGGTTTCCTTTAATGAATTCAAGTGACGCAGCAACCCTCACCAAACAGGTTGCGGGAAATACCTTTGGCAATTCAGTGATCAGTAATATCAATATGGCAGATATTGAGCAGATTACTTTCCTGAAAGACGCTTCGGCAACTTCTATATGGGGCTCAAGAGCCGCAAATGGCGTAATTGTTATAGAAACTAAGAAAGGAAAAAAAATTGCACCTTCCTTGAACGTTGGTTATATTTTCGGCATTTCAAAAAATCCATCTATTGCCGATTTGCATTGGATGACTAGTGCTCAATACATCAATTTAGAGCAGGAGATGGTGGATAAAGGGATACTTGTAGACCCGGTTGCAGCTGCTTTAACAGATCCGAGCAATGCCATATATACGCCCAACAACAGTGAAGCAACGGAATGGATGTTCAGGGTTAAACGCGGTACTGCGACAGTGGCACAGCGAGACGCCGCATTGGCTGAAATTGCATCGAGAGATGGAATGAAACAGATTGAAGATAAATTATTGCAAAATGCCGTAAATCACCAATATAACCTTTCTTATTCAGGCGGTTCTGAAAGCAGTACCTATTACATATCCGGAAATTACACTAAAGATATACCGGTTTTTAAAAGCAATTTTGCTGAAAACGCCTTTGTAAACGCGAATACATCAACCGATTTTTTTAATAAAAAAGTAACACTGAGGGCATTATTTAATTATCAATACTCCAGGTCGCAATACAATGCAGCAGCAACAAATGCGCTATCAATAAGCACTACAGCATTACGTCCTTATGATTTATTGCAGGATGCAAATGGTAATAGTATCGGCAGAAATATTATCATTACCGATACTTATGCGAACAAATTGGTAAACCAGGGTTATTTGCCATTTACTTACAATACATTAGATGAGTTAAATTATTCAAATTCTATCGCTAAAAATAATGTACTCAGAATGAGTGCAGGTTTAAATGGTAAAATTGCGAAATGGCTAAATGCTGATGTTTCCATATCTAATCAGCGGCAGTTTGGTAGCTCTTATACGCTGGATGATGCAAATAGTTATGCAGGCAGATTGCTTACAAATAACTTTACCCCGCTTGTTAATGGTCGGGCAGTTCCACCATCTTTTGCGGGTGGACGCTATACTACCTATGGGAACACATCATCAGAAACATCGCTAAGAGGTCAGCTGAACTCTGACTTTAATATAGGTGGTAAACACCAGTTCAATGCAATTGCTGGTGCCGAAATCAGAGAAACCAATTCTGATAATACATCTGAAACCAGGTACGGATTTAATGCAGATACACGTACGACCGCAACAGTTAATCCTACGCAAATATATCCAGATATTTATGGTTATGGCCAGTCTTTAGGTTCTAATTTAAGTAGTCTAATTGCTTACCGTAAGAGGTATTTATCCTATTATGGAAATGCATCATACAGTTATCAGGAAAAATATTTTGTTACAGGTAGTGTGCGGTTTGACGATGCCACCCTGCTGGGAGTTGAAAGGCGTAAAAGAGCCGTGCCATTTTGGTCGGTTGGTTTGAGGTGGAATGCGAACAAAGAAGAATTTTTACAGAATACAGAATGGCTGAATGCAATTAGCGTTCGTGCAACTTTAGGAACGGCAGGTGTAGCACCACTGACTGGCACAAATGTGCCTATATTAGCGATAACAGGTACCGATCCACGAACTAACCAGCCAGTAGCCAATATCGATTTACCTGCCAATTCTGATCTGGGTTGGGAAACTACAAAAATGGCCAACCTGGGAATTGATTTTGGATTATTTAAGGGTAGATTAAATGGAAGCTTTGATGTATATTTCAAAAGAACAACAGGCATTTTAGGAAACTTTGCCTTCAACCCGACATACGGATGGTCGAACCTTAATTTTAATAGTGGAACGTTAAGTGGTAATGGTTATGAATTTACTTTAAACGGTGAAATCATCAGGGCTGGAAAATTCAGCTGGAAATCCATATTGAATTTTGGCTATAACACCAATAAGGTTACTGATCAGCGATATGCCAATAACGCCAGTAGTATCGCAGGGACAGCGGCGACAATTGAGGGCATGCCATTAGGGGCTACCTACGTTTATCGCTGGGCAGGACTTGATAATAAAGGTCAATCGCAGATTTATGATCGCAACAACAAAATTATCAATAACACAACCAACCTGACTAATGCATTTACCAAAGATGATTTAGTTTATGTGGGTAGACGCTATGCGCCTTATACAGCTGGTTTCAACCACAACTTCAGCTATGGTCAGTTGGAGTTAGGAGTAAGATTTGTAGGTTATTTTGGACATATTTTCTTAAAAAATGCCGTGACCAATTATCCAAATTTTGCAGGCACATATTCAGGCGTGCTTGGTCGTCAGGGAGAACTGGATAATCGCTGGAGAAAACCAGGTGATGAAGCCAATCCCGATGTTATTCCGGGCTTGACAGACGTGAACTTTAACAGCATTAACCGTTACCGCTTTTCAGATGCTTTAGTCCGAAATGCAGATAATATCCGTTTACAACAGATTTCTCTTGCTTACATCGTTCCACAGCGCTTCCTGCCCCGCAACTTTGTGAAATCTTTGTCGCTATCGGCCAATGTGCGAAACCTTGGAATTGTCTGGCGCGCCAACAAAGATGGTATCGATCCTGAATTTATCAACACAGGAAATTTTGGTAGCGTAACACCTACGCCAAGTTATGTTTTTGGAATTAATGCAACGCTATAATCAACATGAAAAATAGATATTCAATTATATTGTTTGCCTTAGCAATTACTTTGGCAAGCTGCAGAAAATATGTGGAGATTGATCAGCTTTCAGTCAGAACACTAAAATATACTTCCGATTTCAGGAATACCATGAACAATAATGGTGTTCTGGAAGGGAACTATTCTTATCCGATTCTTTCGGGTGATGATATAGAAATTACAGATGCAACAAGGCAGAACTCCCTAGGGGACATTTTAGGTAATGTATACAGCTGGGCGCCGAAATATACGTCCGATAGCCAGAGCGATGCCGATTGGGATAAGCTGTATAAAACCATTTATGTATGCAATCAGGTGTTGGACGGCGTTTTGACTTCTCAGGGTGGAACGGAAGCGGAAAAGAAGCGGATTTATGCAGAGGCTCTTGTACACCGGGCTTATACCTATCTGGTATTGGTGAATATGTATGGCAAACAGTATAACGCAGCTACCGCATCAACTGACCTGGGCGTTCCACTGCTTACGACACCAAATTTATTTACTAAACTCAACAGAGCCCCTGTTGCCGATGTATATAAGCAGATCTTAAATGATTTAAGAACATCAATAAGTCGTTTGCCTGCGCTTGCGGAGTATAATGTACGCCCGGCGAAAGTATCAAGCTATGCCATATTTGCTAAAACGTATTTAAATATGCGCGATTTTGGCAACGCAGCTCTATATGCGGATAGCGCCCTGGCCTTGCAAAGTGGCTTACTCGACTTGAAAACCTACGAAAATACGCCTGGAACCATTCCCGTAAGATTGTTAAATCCTGAAATCATATTTTCGAAGACTTCAAATGTAGTCTATCAGGCTACTTCGCTAAGCAATGATTTACTTACTTCTTTGGGAACAACAGACTTACGTTACAAGCTTTTTACAGATATGGGGAGTCGGTTTAGGGGCCAGTTTAGCTCTTCCTTCACCGGAAGGGCATCCACCAAATACCTGATTAATGAATTTGTAATTAACAATGGTCCAACTGTTCCTGAAATGATGCTGATTAAAGCGGAGTGTTTAGCCAGGGCTGGAAAAACTGACGATGCTATTCAAATCGTAAACAATTTAAGAATCAAACGCTTTACAACGGCCAATTATGTTCCGTTAACAGCAGCAAGTGCCAGTGAAGCACTTCGTATAGTTGTTGAAGAGAAAAGAAGGGAATTTTTTGGAACAGGTACGCGTTGGTTTGACCAGAAGCGTCTGACTTTTGATAACGATTTCGCCATAACAAAAAATCGTAGTTTCAAGGGTGTTAATTATACTTTACAACCCAATAGCAACCTTTACTTATATCCTATCGGAGATAAATACATTCTTCTGAACCCGGAATTGCAACAAAACCCTAGATAGAAAATCAATCCATGAAAAAACATTTTTTTAGAAAATGTATGCTACTGCTTTGCCCATTTTTTGGGCAGCAGTTAGCTGCACAAACGGTAACCTGGCAGCCCGAAATACTAAAACAAAACCAGAAAATCAGCTTTCAATACCAACCGAAAGGTGGCGATCTTGAATTTAGTGACGGGCCAAAAGCACTCGCAGGAGTATACAGCGGTAGCAAATGGAACACTGTCCCGGTGCAGTTAGAGAAAAAGAACGACGTATGGACTGGAAGTTATCAACTTCCGGAACACGCGGTGTTAATCGCCTTAAAATTTTATCAGGGTGACCTTCAGCAACCTGAAGCAATTGACAATCAAAATGGTAAAGGTTATTATCACCTTGTTAAAAATACAAAGGGGCAGGTAATCCCGGGTTCCTATCTGGCAGAAGCCGCTTTCAAAGCAGGGACAACGGGGAATGGGATGCTGAGTAGCTTCATTATTCCATCTATGGATAAAAAAATGATTGACTCTTTGCTCCAACAGGAAAAAAAGCTTTCTAAACGTATACCAAGGTCACTTCTGTTCAATTATCTCGATTTAAAGCAACTCACCATGCCCGCTTCTGAATTCAGCGTATTGGCTGATAACCTTTTAAAAAGCGAACTAAAAAACGGAAATCTTAACGAACAGTTTTTAGCACAGGCACAACGCTATTACGATAGATTAAAAGATAAAAATGGTTCAGCAGCAGTAGAATCACTTATTTTTAAAGATTACCCTAAAAGCAGCACAGCCAGGTTTTTATCCTTCAGAAAATATACGGAGGGAAAATACGGAAAGGATTTCGAAACAGGTGCTGAAGATTTTCTTAAGGCTTTTCCATATTTGGAATGGAAGAAATCACCAGACAACCAGGCATATATTTACTACACGATATTCAGAAACCTGGCAACACAATACTTTGACGGCGGGCAAAATGATAAATTTTTAGAGCTCTTTAAGGATATTGATTTTAAAACTGCCAATGAAATCTACCGCTGGAATATAAGCCGAAATCAAATGGCGGGAAAAAGCGATCAGAAATTACTTTATAACGATAGCCGCATAATTATTCCTTATCTGCTGGAAAGACAAAAGGACAAATCCTATTCAGGCGATTTCGATGATGCGGAAAAAGCACAGGAAAATGCAGATAATCAAATGGATGATCGCTTATTTACCCACATCGCCCTCGCAAATGCCCAGGGTGATTATGCCGGGGCAAACCAGTACTTCAAATATTTATCAAAAAAAGGGACTTTCGGAAATGCGGATTTAAATGCAATGCATGTTAATGTTTTGGAAAAACTGAACGATACCAAAGCAATTAAAGCCTTATTGGAATCCAGTGTAGCTGCGAATGCAGTAACGCCGGTTATGTTTACCAAACTTAAAGAACTATATAAAAGCGAGCATGGCGGGAAAGAAGATGGCTATGAGCAATACCTTGTTGGTTTAACGCCATCGGACAAGAAAAATGAAATGAGGGCACATGTAATGGCAAATATGGTCAACTACCCGCTCGCTCCATTTAGTTTAGAAAATGCCGATGGTAAAATGGTCAATTCAAAAGATTGGGCAAACCAGATTGTGGTCATCGACTTTTGGGCAACATGGTGCAGACCATGCATTGAAGCTTTCCCGGGTATGCAGCTTCTGATAGACCAATACGCAAAAGATCCCAAGGTTGCTGTATATATGATCGGTACCATGCAGTTTGGCGATTATAAAGCCAAATCTGTAAATTATGTAAAAAGTCAGGGCTTTCGTTTCAATCTTTTGCATGATGCTATTAGTCAAACAGGGTCGCAGGATCAAGTATTTAAGAGCCTTTTGCCATTGTTTAAACAGTCCTCTATCCCACGCAAAATCATCGTAAAAAACGGTGTAGTACGCTACAGTTCAGAAGGATATTCCGGTAGTCCTAGCCAGTTACGCGATGAATTATCTACCGCGATTGAGATTTTAAGAGCAGAGAAATAATGATAAGAAAAACGATAATTACAGCCTTTTTTTCCTTTTGGATTGGGCTTTCTGTTCAGGCACAGATGAATCCGAAGATTAAGCTGCAGGATGCACTTAAACTCATTCAGGATAATTATGTAGATCCGGTAAATGATGAGCAGGTTGTTGATGCGGCTATCAAAGCGATGTTAAGCAGCCTCGATCCGCATTCCAGTTACATTAGCCGCGAAGAAATAGAAGCCATGAACGAGCAAATGACTGGCAGTTTTGCCGGTATCGGTATCTCATTTGCAATGGTGGCTGATAGCACCTTTATAACTGGTATTAATCCTGATGGCCCGGCAGCAAGGGCAGGTTTGCAGGTAGGAGACCGGATTAATATGGTTGATGGTGCCTCTATTTTCGGTAAAGGTTTAAAAAACCAGGATGTGATGCGGATGCTGCGGGGCGAAAAAGGGAAGGCTGTTAAGTTAGGCGTTATTCGCAAGTCGCAAACCACACCGCTCGAATTTAATGTGATGAGGGAACAGATTGCTGAACTTTCTATCAATACCAGTTACATGGTAAGCAAAAATGTAGGCTACATTTCGCTGGCTATTTTTAGCCAGTCAACCAGAAGGGAAATGGATGCGGCATTAAAGAAATTAAAGGCTTTAGGCATGACCAAATTAATCCTGGATTTACAATCTAATGGTGGCGGACTTGTTGAAGCTGCTATCGGTGTAGCAGATGAATTCCTGGCCAAGGATAAACTGGTTTTCTATTCAGTAACCAACTCCGGTGTAAAAGATAATTATATGACTGGTGGATTTGGCCAGTTTATGACAGGCGATCTGGTGGTTTTAATTGATGAATCTACCGCATCATCAAGCGAAATATTAACAGGTGCTTTACAGGATTGGGACAGGGCTGTGGTAATTGGCAGAAGAAGCTTTGGTAAAGGCATTATGCAAAAAGGCCTTGAATTGAGCGATGGTTCAGTAATCAAATTGACAGCAGCACGTTATTATACACCATCAGGCAGATCGATTCAAAAATCTTATGCTAAAGGCAAAACAGATTACTTTGAAGATTTTAACAGGCGTATGGCTTCTGGTGAACTTACTGAGGGCGGACATGTGAACTTTCCGGATTCTCTAAAACACACGACCCTCCTGAATAAAAGAACGGTTTATGGTGGTGGCGGGATTATGCCTGATAAGTTCATACCAATCGATACGGCACTGTACAGCGCATGGTTGAATAAATTGATGAACAGTGGGCGGGTAACCCAGGCGGCTTTCAATTATGTACAACAAAACCGAAAAAGCTTAACTGATAAATATACGGATTTTGATGCTTTTGATCATTCCTTCAACATAGATGAGCAAATGGTTGATCAGATTATGACCAGCGCAATTAAGCAAGGGCTTAAATTACCACCCGTAACGGATAAGGTAGCCAGAAAAACCATTGCGGTAGAATTAAAGGCAGAGATGGCCGATATGCTCTATCTAGGTAAAGGTTATGCACTTCGCGTTCGAAATGAGGCCAGTAATGCATTTAGTACGGCGCTTAATATTTTAAATAATCAAAAGATTTATAATCAGTTCCTCGAAGCTAAATCTTTACAGAATACATCATCTCCATCCAAAACCACAAAAAAATAATTTATAAATCATGAAAAAAACATTATTGGCAGCAACATTGGTGATTAGTGCTTTTGTTGCCTCTGCACAAACAGGATATGTAATAAATGGCCAGATTGGCAAATTGGGAAAACCGGCAAAAGCCTTTCTCTTAATCAAATTAGAAGGGGCCCAAAAATTAGATTCGGCAGAACTGGTTAACGGGGCTTTCACATTTAAAGGTTCGGTACCTTCACCAATGGAAGCTACGCTTCGCCTTAAACACGACAAATCAATCGATACACCGGGACGACGGATTAAAATTGATGGCATGGCGATCATTTTAGGAAATGAGAACATCACCATTACCGGAAAAGATTCCATTAAGACAGCTGTTATCAAAGGTTCTACTTTAACCGATGAAAGTAAAAAAGTTGATGCCCTTTTAGCTCCTGTTTATGGAAAACTGAAAGCGCTGGAAAAAGAATTTGCTGATCAGCCAGAAGCTAAAAAACAGGATAAAACCTATATCATGGACCTGGAAAAAAGAGCAAAGGTGATAGAGAAAGAGATTTTTGATGCAAAAATTAATTATGTTAAACAAAATCCTTCGAAATACATGGCCTTAATGGCACTTAATTCGACTTTAGGCCCGGGTTTCGATGCCATAGAAATGGAAAAAATCTTTGCAAATATTTCTCCGGAACTCAGAAACTCTTTTTTCGGAAAACAGGTTGCTGAGCGTATTGCTAACTTCAAAAAAACACAGGAAGGTGTAGAGGCGCAGGATTTTGCCCAGCCAGATGTAGACGGTAAAATGGTTAAGCTTTCTGATTACAAAGGAAAATATGTGCTGATCGACTTCTGGGCATCATGGTGTGCACCATGCCGGAGAGAAAATCCAAATCTTGTTAAGGTTTATGAACAATATAAATCAAAAGGCTTTGAAATTTTAGGCGTATCTCTTGATAAGGCTGCTGATAAAGCAAAATGGCTTAAAGCCATCGCTGATGATAAATTGACCTGGAAACAGGTTGGCGATTTAAAAGGCTGGGAAAACGAGGCGGCGGCTAAGTATGATGTTAAAGCTATCCCTATGAATTTTTTAATCGATCCAAGTGGAAAAATTATTGCCAAAGAACTTCGCGGCCCTGCACTGGAAGCTAAAATAAAAGAGATTTATGAAAATAAGTCTAAGTAGTAAAAATTTTATTAGTTAATGATGACGAATGCAGGTTGATGGATGTCGCCTGCATTTTTTGTATCATTTACTATTGTTCTATCAATTGACAACTGGATTAAAGTCATGTAGTGTCAGGATACCTAACAGATCAAATCCATAAGGATAGTATGGCAATTATCAAAGCCGCAGTCATAATTACACTTCCTAATTTTAAAAATTTCCAGGCACTAACTTCTTGCCCCTCCCTTCTTAAAGCTACCAGCCATAGTATCGTAGCCAATGAACCGGTTATAGAGAGGTTGGGACCAAGATCTACGCCAATAAGCACCGCGCTTTTAACCATTTCGGGTGTATGTGTATTTTGCAACACACTTCCTGCTATTAATCCGGCCGGCAAATTATTCATTAAATTGCAGGCTACTGCGATCAGAGCACCACTAAGCCACACGGCCCCTGTCTCAGATTGTGCTATCGCATCATTTAACCATCTACTTAACTGCTGTGTCATCCCGGTTTTATTTAAAGCTTCTACCACTACAAATAAACCTGCCACTAACGGAAGTACTGCCCAGGATATCCCTTTAATAATATTGACCGGGTTTTTTCTTGCCCTGGCCAATACAATTGCGCTGGTGGTGACACCGGTAATTAACGTGGGCAATCCAAGTTGAATATTCCAGGCTGAAGCAGCCAGTAAAACAGCAGCAGTTCCACAAATCCCAATTAAAGCTGTCTTACCGCCCGGACTTAATTCAGGCAAACTAATGTCAGTTCTGATTTTCTGTTTAAAACAGTCGCGCTGAGAGAACCGGAGCATAAAATAAGTAACGGTAATGGCACATATAGAGGGTATCAGGTACAAGCTTAGCCAATGCATTAAGGAAGGCATGTGTGTGCCATAAATGACCAGATTTGCAGGGTTTGAGATGGGCAGCATAAAAGAAGCTGCATTAGCAATGAAAGCACAGATCAATAAATATGGCAGTGGTTTTTCTACTTTAGCTGCTTTAACTGCAGCGGCCACGGCTGGCGTTAGTACAACAGCTGTGGCATCATTGGAAAGAAATGTGGTTACAATAACACCAACAAGATAGATCAGCAAAAACAATTTCCCGGAAGATTCCCTGGCCCTTAAAGTGGCATGGGCAGCCAGCCAATCGAACAGTTTTTCCTCCCTGGCTGTTTCGGCCAGTAACATCATGCCCGTGAGGAATAAATAAACATCTAAACCTTTTGCTATCCCGGAAAAGGCATCAGAAACGGTAATCAGATGGAATAATAACAATATGGTAGCCCCAATTATGGCGTATACTGCTTCTGTAACTTTAAAAGGCCTGATGATCACACCTGCTATTGCCAGGAAGGAAATGATCCAGATTAGGATGTTATTCATATTTTTTTATAGCGCTAAGATATCGGTTTTCCATTTCGGTTAGGGCCAAGCTGTGTACCCATGATCCCGTTTTCCGGCCAGGTGCCAATAGTATCTGCATCGCTGCCATCTTTAATATTTTGAGGTGAAATGTATTTATCTGTAGCAGGCTGTATGGTCCAGATACCGGGACGGCCTGCAACATCTGTGGCTTTGATGGTCAGATTATTCAAAGGTTGTTCCAAAACTTCGACTCTGACCTTCCATAATCCATCTTTCTCTTCAAAGGTCATATCTTGCCAATCTGATAAACCAGATTTGCATACTACAGACGAGATTTTCCGAGGACCCAATACTAAAACAGAAGCTTCATATTCTCCTTCAACCCTTTGGTTGTCTCTGTTCAATAAACGGTAATCAGCCGGCCAGGTAGTCATTACAAATGGAAAAGGTTCTGCTAGTTGTTTAAAACGCCAGGTAACAGCAGATTTATGAACAGAAATGATTGAATAACCAACCGGACCCTCTTCAATCTGCCCGGTCGATCTGGTTGCTGCAAAAATGGTTTGACCGTTATTGGCGATATCGTTATAATGCGTGTGTCCCATATCCACCAGCACTACATCGTATTTTTCCAGCATCTCATTGATGGCTTGCCGCTCATCCGGTGCTTTCAAATCAGCAGGAAAAACATGCATAAACAGTAGGATTGTTTCTCTTCTTTCCTTAGCCGCAGCCATTTCTTTTTCCAACCATTCTAATTGTTTAATACCTAATCTAAAATCTGGTCCGCCATTTCCAAATCCGCAAACGTCTATAAACAGGCACCTGTTATTCTTATGTAAAACGGATAGCGGTAGTTTTTGGGTTTGAGGCATTTTATACATATTATCGAGGCTGCCTTGTTCCATATCATGATCACCCGCCAGGATATAAACCGGTATGCTTAACATTTTAAGGGCAGTAGCCACTAACTTATATTGTTCAGGCAAACCGTTATCGGCATTGTCGCCGGGTAACAGGACAAAATCAAGCTGGTTGTTTAGTTCTGTTTCAATTTGAGCTATAATCGATAGCAGATCTAGGTAATTCTGTTCTTTGGCTTTAGTAATATGCAGATCTCCTAAATGAGCGAAGACTAGTGGGGCTGGACTCATAGATTTATTTTTTGTATTCGCGAAGTGTTTTTAAAGATCCTGTAGAATCTTGTTTCTCTTTTGTTATCGTTTGATGTATTTTTTTAACCTCTTACAACAGCGTTTATTTACTACCATGCTATCATATAAGAATTAATAGGGGTTAGCAAGCATCCTTAATTGTTTTTGCAAATATGATCCACAATAGGATAGAACCAATAGCAAACGCACCAAGGATCATAAAAGTAGTATTATAACCTATTCCCTCAGCTATCCAGCCTCCAATTGCAGGACTAAATGAAGCACCCAGGCCTTGTACCGTCATTACTGCGCCTTGTCCGATATTTACCCTTCCTGTACCATTTAGTATATGCGCAACCAAGCCAGGAACGGCAACACTTTGAAGGCCCGCTCCGATTCCGTCTAAAATTTGTACGGGGTAAATGCCTACGTGACTGTGCATATAAGCGGCAAATAAGCCACGTATAGGTAAGGATAGGAAAGAAATGAATAAGACCAACCAGTAGCCTCTTTTATCTGCCATCTTCATGGCCAGTAATGATGTACCGATCATGACCAATTGTGCAATGATAATGGTCATGGCCACAAATACGGAAGCGTTACCATGGCCATTGGCAGCAGCGGCGAGTCCATAGAGGGGTAGCATCGCACCGTTTCCCAAATGAAAAAAGGCTAATGCGCCTGCCAATACCAATAATGATTTACATTGAAATAATACTTTAAATCCGCTGGCTTTTTCATTTTTTTCTCCTTCTTTCATGCCTCTTGCTACATGATCATCAATGGATTTAGCCGGAATCAATAACACTGAAATAATGGACAATAAACCAAAAAAAGCAGCGAGCAAGAATATGGCCGTGATGCCAAATTTATAACCGAGGTAACCAGAAAGTGCAGAACCGACTACATTGCCTGCGTGGTTGAATGCCTGGTTATAACCATTTTGCTTGTTAAAACCTTTTTGTTTGACTATGCCTAGTGTAATACCGATTATAGCCGGCCCAATAGCCGACCCGGCTATAGCTGTTGCCACTTGCGAAATACTAACCAGCCAAAACTCCTGGGTGAATAAGATTATTCCTGATGCCAGTATGGTGAAGATTGCAGATATAACCACATAAAACCGTTTTCTTTTGGTAGCATCAATTAATGCACCCGCTGGAATAGTCATGATCATCCCGGCAACTCCACCAATGGTCATCACTGAGCCGATTAGTCCGCTTTTCCAGCCATGTGCTAAAAGGAAGATGCCTAAAAACGGACCTATCCCTGCCTGGAGATCGGCCATGAAAAAATTAAGAGATTGTAAGGGCCAGATAATCCGCTTATCTGTTACGCCTTTAGCTAGTTGTTTGCTCATACGATTTGCTTAACACCATGTGCATCATTATGTTTAAACCCTAAATAAGAATATTTTAATTAATTGATTGTAAATCAATTTGTTGTGTTGCTGATTTGTGGAATTAATTTTTCTTCATATTAAATTGGTGCAATACAGGTTTTAGATTAGTGCCAAAAAGCTATGCGCTAATTGGTAAATCAACTATTGCTTCAAAAGCAAAGTTGCTGCTTTCCACGCGGAAATTTCCATGATGTAAGTGCGTAATCTCTTTAACCAGCCAAAGGCCAATGCCAGCGCCATTTGAATCTATAGCTTCCCTGTGGAAGGCATTTTGGAGATTTTCGGTTGGGAAACTTTCTTCGATGATGGTGTTTTTAAAAATTATGGCGATATGATCTTTAAACATAGACTGCTGCACAGAACAATTGATTGTGGTACCTGGAACAGCATATTTGATTGCATTTTCGACGAGGTTCATCAGTAAGATATTCAGTTTGTCATCATCGGCAACGATTAAAAAAGTTTCGGCATCCTGATCAAAATCAATCTTTGACTTTAAACTTTTTTGCTGCAAAAACGGTTGTAACCTGTTAAATAACCGCAGTATAACCAAAGAAAGATCTATTTGTTGCTTATGCAAGGTAATACCACTACTCTTTAACTGGCTTACCAACAAGAATTCCTGTACTACCTGTTGCAGCCTGTTAATTTCAGCAAGCTGGCTCTTCATCAGGTTTGATAACGCTGGTGTCAATTCAGGTTTCGATAGCTGAACTTCAATTTCGGCACGCATAATGGCTAGGGGAGTTTTTAATTCGTGCGATGCAGAGGCAAAAAAGTTTTGTTGCTGTTGTAACGATTCATCAATTCTCACCAGCATCATATTTATGGTTTCCGTTAATTCCTGCAGTTCATCATTCGTTTTCTTCACCGGAATAACATCCCTGAGTTTGTGCGCATTGATGAGTTTAGCCGCGTTAATAATACGCTGCACGGGCTGTAATAAATAAAAAGATAAGATATAGGCAATTAAACCGGCAAGCAAAACACTGAGCAAGCTACAGGCAAAAAGCAATAAGAGCAGGTATCTTAAGTTGCTGTCTAAATGATCTGCACTGCGTACTAGCATCAATTCGGCGGGATTATCCTCATTGCTACTCACCACGTAGGCAACCCTCATGCCCAAAGTATCGGTTACGCCCGTTTTTGTGGGGGTACGGATATTTTTAATGATTCCGGGGGATTGAAAAACGACAATGGGTTTTCCTGCTGAATGATATAATACCCTGATGGAAGTATTATTATCTGGCAAAGGAATAATTGCAGGTAATACTTCGGTTTTATCTAAAAGTGTTTCGGCCCTGGCTATTAAATAAGCATCATTGTCGGATATCATCAGCATCCTGATTTTCCGGTAACAGTAAAGGTTGAAAGATAAACTTAGCAAGATAAAAATCAGGCTGAACGCTACCGTTATTTTTAATTTGATACCGAACTGACGCTTTCCTATTTTCATTTAACCTTGTTTTACGTCACCTTTCAATATATATCCCCGACCAACAACCGTATGGATCAATTCTTCATCGTAACCTCTGTCCATTTTTTTCCGGAGCTGGTAAAGGTGAACTTCTATAACATTGCTACCCGGATCGAAGTTTATATCCCATACTTTTTCGAGAATCTGTGATTTTGTTACCACTTTGTTTTGGTTAGCAAGCAGAAATTCCAAGAGGGCAAATTCACGGTTACTCAGTATTACTGCTTTGCCGGCACGGCTAACTTCCCTGGTCAACAGGTCTACCTTAAGGTCTGCCACCTGTAATTTCAGTGAACCCTGCGCCAATGACCGGCGTTGTACAGAACGGATCCTGGCTAACAATTCATCAAGTTCAAACGGCTTTTTAAGATAATCAATAGCGCCATGGTCAAGCCCGTTTATCACATGTTCTGTATCGTTCAGTGCACTAATGATAATTACCTGGGTTTGATTATTAAAGCTGCGCAGGTTTTTTAGAACTTCCAGGCCATTAAGAGAGGGCAACATCATATCCAATAGGATAAGATCATAATGACCAACCATAGCCATTTCCAACCCTTTGTTGCCATCAGCAACCAGATCACAGACGTGACCTGCCTGCGTAAGGCCGTCGGCAATAAATCCTGCTAACTTTATCTCGTCTTCTATTAATAATATTTTCATCTTACCAGGAATGTTTTGTTATCTATAGTAATGCTAAGCACAATATATACTTTGTCATGATTTATATTAATAAAGCCCTGGTCATCCTGACGCCTCACCGCTACAAGATGAAATGTGTCGCTTTCTTTGATGAGGTGTGCGATATCATCTACCAGCCCTGGCTTAAAGTGAAATAAAAGGTTATTCTTCCTCAGCGCCACAATACCGCCGTATTGATCTGTGATCAAAACAGGCTTCTCCAGTTTAAAATTTTCTGTCTGATGGTTTGGAACATCCGGAGGCGGGGGCAAATCATCAAGGGTTTGGCTAATGCCCATTCTATTATTCTTAATGGCTATTAATTGGTAACCAACTACTTCATCGCTCGGGTTTAAACCATAAGTTACTGTAACCGATTCTCCTATGGCACCAATCCTGGTTACCCATGATGCAGTATGTGGCCTAAAATCAATAGTGATTGAACCAGCCTTTTCGGTTTTCAGTTCCAGTGAATTGATATCTAAATGAGGGTTGTTTTTATACCTGGTAACGATTCCGGTAATTATCCGTTGTTTATGCGGTCGTTCAACCTGTGGCCTGTTATGGTGTGCCGGTGCTTTCGGTAATAAAGGCACAGGAGGTTTTATTAATAACCAGATAATAACCAATAGTAAAATGATGATCACGACCAGCAGGGGGCGGTAATTTTTCATCTTTAATGGCTCTACGTCATTATCTTGCTCCATTTTCATACAATCTGCAAAATATCTGTATATTTTATCAGTTAACAGCGAAGCAGCCAATTAGTTCATACGCGTCAACAATTAATTTAAGATTGGGAGAGCTATTTCGCTCTCCCAATCTAACCCTATCGTACATCCCTTTTAGTTTACATTTTTTTTAGCGTCGTTGCCTAGGTCGATCGTCATGCTGAATTTATTTCAGCATCTTTCCTGCTAATAGCAAGCTTTGATATCTTAAAAACTATACTTTGGAAATAAATGTTGATTTTTTCCGCTCTATGCCGCGGTGGCATGGTACTTTGGAGCGCCAAAGTACCCAAAGCGCTTTGTCAATCCAGCAATGGGCTCTTTACACAATCTCACGCACATCAAAAAAACAGCGGCACTTTGTTTTGTGTTCAATGCTATTTTGAGCTTTAATTCAGTGATTACGAACACAAAACCACTGCGTTTCAGGTTTGTTTGTGCCAATTGTAATGAACTACTCCTGTTTTTTTGATTCTCCTGGCCCTTGGGATTGACGGCGTTCTTCGGTAAAACCTGTAAATTTATTAAAGCAAGCTAGCAAAACGTATAAAAAACCCAAACCAAAAGATGTGTCCACACGAAAGGATCTAACCAGATTATCTCAACAAATAAGTCTGTCCATTAATCTCTATGGTTTCCGGGTGAATGATGGTTGGGGCACCAGTTTCCAATGCTACACCTGATGGTGGTGTGTCTTTAATTCCGGTTACCTTTACTTTATCACCAGCTTTTAATAAAGATTGTAACTGTTCAATTGCAGGTGGAGGCAAATCTATCTGTACCTTATTGTCGAGGCTAAGCCCGCGGATTGCACCTCCCTGGTCACGCTTAAAATCACTGATTTTTCCTGTAAAGGTTCCAGACTGTGCATTAACTGGTGCAATAGGTACGGTTGGCGGGCTATCTGCTATTTGCGTTCCACCAACCAGCAAACTCGCCATTTGGAATACATTTACACCATCTGGTCCATTATCTGTAAAGCCTTTTACAGTTACCGATTTACCCTTAGCTGCTGCACTCATTAATTGTTTACCTAGTTGTTCCGGAAACCTGACTGTGATCGCCTGACTGCCATTTTGCAAGGTGAAACTATTATAAATATACCTGTCATTCGTTTGGTAGGCAATAACCTTTCCGTTTAGTGACGTTAAAACTTTTAAAGCACCGCCTTCCAAACCGCCTCTGTTTCGCCCAGGATGAGGAAGCATTTCTCCAGGCCCTATAGGTGGTGCCGGAGGGTTATCATTTGGACGTACCTGCGCTAGTGTTACTATGCTCATCAGCGCGAAACAAGCAGTTATTGCTGTTTTTTTGATTTGACTTTTCATATTCTCTTTTTTTGATTATCAATAATTTTATGATTCAAAACTACGCTTGTGATCTGAAGAGGGTATGAAAAGCGAATTAAATTTAATTCATTTGATTGTTAGATTATCCTCACCGGTTTAAAATGCGATCGTTGTCCTGAACTGTAGCGAAGCGGAAAGCTATGGAGTAAACCAAGCTTTAAGCGAACTCACAGAAGGTAATTTATTTCAGGGTCTTAATAGCAGCGAATAGCCTTTTCGCAATGCTGATTTCTCAAAGAGATCCACAAATCAAATGGAAATATCTGACACCATGAATAATCTCAAATGACCTCAATATTTTGATTTGCAAATGATTGTTAAACGTCATGTTAAATTAAAAAATCTAACCTGACGTTTAATGGCTGTTTTCTTAACATTCCAATGCTTTTCCTTCCCTAATTTAACAATTCAGTATTTTTTACATCATAAATTCCTAACCAACCGGGCTCATCTTTGTAGCAAATTAGTCATTGGGTTTTGGCCAAATGAGGTGCCGTTCTGGCTAATGCAAACAAACTATAAATTATTCATTCATGAAAAAAATTTACAAACTGATTTACTTTACTGAGGTACGCAGGCTGCAGGGGGTATTGATTATGCTAATGCTTTTCTCCATAAATGTAATGGCGCAAAATACCCGGAACATTAGCGGTAGGGTTGTTGATGAAACCAACCAGCCGATTCCTGGTGTAACGATAAGAATAAAAGGTTCGACAGGCGGAACTTCTACAAATCCTGATGGAAACTACACCCTATCGGTAAAATCATCAAACGTTTTAGTTTTTTCCATGCTGGGTAGCATCTCAAAGGAAGTGCCTGTTGGTAATCAAACGCGAATTAATGTAACGCTCATGCCAGACAATCAGACATTGAAGGACGTTGTGGTAATCGGTTATGGTACAGCGAATAAAAAAGATGTAACGGGTTCAGTAACCTCCATTAAGTCTGAAGAATTTAATCAGGGTGTAATGGTAAATCCCGCCCAGTTACTTCAAGGAAAGGTTGCCGGTTTAAATGTAACCAAAAGTGGCGATCCAAATGCTAAGCCATCAATTACACTTCGTGGGCCTTCATCATTCAGAGAAGGTGCAGCACAAGAGCCTTTTTATGTTATCGATGGTGTTCCGGGAGCATCAATTGATTTATTGGCCCCTGCCGATATTGAAAGTATAGATATCTTAAAGGATGCATCCTCAACGGCAATTTATGGTTCACGCGCTGCAAATGGGGTAATTATGGTGACCACAAAAAGATCTAAAAATGGGCAGGCACGCCTTTCATACAATGGTTATGCTGCGGTAGAAAAGGTTTCCAAGAAATATGATATGCTATCTGCGCCAGAGTTAAGGCAGTACCTTGCAGATAATAAACAGACTTTAAACCCGATCGATGACGATGGTTCTGATACCAACTGGCAATCGTTATTGGAAAGAACAGGTTTTTCACAGAATCATAATGTTTCTTTCGGTGGTTCTGGTCAGGCATCCGATTATGGCGCTAGTGTAAATTACCTGGATAACAAAGGAATACTAAAAAATACTTCTTTAAAAAGAACTATTGTAAGGGCATATATCAATCAGAAATTTTTTAACGACAGGTTAAAACTTGGCTTAACGGTTACCAACAGCAATTCAAAAAGCTCGGATATTTATCAAACGCAGGCTTTACCAAATATGCTGTTCTATTTACCAACGGTAAGTCCATTCAACACTGATGGTACTTACAAAGAAAACTATAACCGTACCGGAAGCGGAACGAGAAATCCTTTATCAATTGTAGATAATAATGTCATCAATAACCTGAACAATAAAACACTGATTAATGGAATGGCGCAGGTGAATATTCTTGATGGCCTGAAGTTCACAGCCAGTGTTTCTTCGCAAAGGGATCAGAATAATTACAGCACTTACCTGAACAGCCAATCGGGATTAGCAAGGGGTGTTAACGGACAGGCGCAAAAATTTGATGTTTTAAATAAAAGTCAGGTACTTGAAGGTTATTTTAATTATGATAAAACTTTCGGGAAACACGGTTTGAAATTACTTGCAGGTTATTCATGGCAGGAAGACAGAACCAATGATGGTTTTGGCGTTACCACACAGAATTTCTCAAATGATAATTTAGGTTACAACAACCTTTTCCTTTCAAACCCGACGTTGCTTTCGCAAATCGCATTCAATAACGCCCCGATATCTACCTTAAGATTAATTTCCTACTACGGAAGGGTTCAATATAATTACAACGAGAAATATTTATTTCAGGCCTCGTTACGAAATGATGGTTCATCTGCTTTCGGAAGAAATAACCGTTGGGGTTTATTCCCTGCTGTATCTGCCGGATGGAGAATTATTGGCGAGGATTTTATGAAAACTGTTCCGGTAGTGAGTGATTTAAAACTACGTGCAGGTTATGGTGTTTCAGGCAACAGTTTAGGTTTTGATGCCTTTTCTGCACTACTGATTTACGGTACGCCTGCCGGAAATAGTAAGTTTTTAAATAATGGCAATATCAGCAATGCAATTGGGCCGGTAAGAAATCCGAATCCGGATTTGAAATGGGAAAGTACGGCAACCACCAACATTGGTTTAGATTTTGGCTTATTTAAAGACAGAATTACAGGTTCAGTTGATTTTTATGTGAAGAAAACTTCTGATTTAATTTACGATCGTTATGAAGTATCTACCACGCAGTTTTTCCTGCCAAACATAACAGCCAACGTAGGTAAAATCAAAAATAAAGGTGTGGAGTTCTCTTTAAACGCTATTGCAGTTAAAACTGACAATTTCAAATGGACAACCTCTCCAAACATAGCACACAATAAAAACGTTGTAGAAACCTTATCTGATGATTTCTATAAAATCTCATTCATTCAAACGGCTCAGTTGGGTGGTAAAGGCCAGTCAGGAAATTTCAGTCAGTTAATTCAGCCAGGTTATGCCCTGGGTACCTTCAATTTATGGAACTATGCGGGTAAAAATGCGGCTGGCGTAAGTACTTATGTTAATGCTGCCGGACAAACCATCGCTACACAACCCTTAACCACTGATGCTAAAATTGCAGGCGATGCACAACCAAAATTAATTTACGGATGGGCAAATACCTTCAACTATAAAAACTGGGATTTGAATTTCCTTGTTCGTGGGGTATTAGGTAATAAAATCCTAAATGCAACAATGGCATCATTAAACAATCCGGCTGATGCCAAGCTGCAAAATATCCCCAGATTTACTTTAGGCGAATCTTTCAACGATACAAATGCATACCTGATTTCTGATCGTTTTGTGGAAAGTGGTTCTTACCTGCGCTTAGACAATGCTACAATCGGTTACACCATTAAGCCAAAAGCACAATCAATTAAAGCGATCAGACTTTACGTTACAGCAAATAATCTTTTCGTGATTACAAACTACAGCGGTATTGATCCTGAGATTAATATGGGTGGTGTAACGCCAGGTATAGACAATAACAATTATTATCCAAAAACAAGAACCTATAGTTTTGGTGTAAGTGCATCATTCTAAAAAAATAAGAAAATGAAAAAGTTTATCATCCTGTTTAATATTCTTGCCTGTTTGATGGTAATGGAGTCGTGCAGCAAGCTAGATGTCGATGTAGAATCGCAATACGTTAAAGAAAATTTTCCCTATACCCCTGCAGATTATACAGCACTTTTTGGCACCATGTATTCTAACTTATCATCACAGTACGGCGTGCCTTACTGGAGAATGCAGGAACTTTCTACCGATGCGGCTATCCTGCCCGCCCGTGATGGAAATTTTGATGATGGTGGCCAGTACCGCCAGTTGCATTACCATACCTGGACCATTGATCATCCAAATGTTAGAGATATCTGGCAGTGGGGTTTCGGCGGTATTAACAATTGCAACCGCTTAATAAATCTTACAACTGAATCAGTAGCATCTGATGCTTCAAAAGCTAAAAGTATAGCTGAAATAAGAGCAATGAGGGCATTGTATTATTACTTTATGATGGATTTGTATGGAAACGTACCCATTATAGATGCCTTTCCGGTGAGTACGCCTCCTGGAAATCAAACCCGCGAAAAAGTATTCGAATTTATAGAAAAGGAGCTTTTAGCTATTGTTGCTCAATTACCGGTAAAGGATAACACCAACCGGATTTTGGTTTACGGCAGACCAACACAGGCAATGGTTTATGCTTTGCTGGAGAAAATGTATTTAAACGCAGAAGTTTATACCGGCAAACCAAGATATACAGACGCCGTTACCATGGCCGATAACATTTTGAAAAACAGCAATTATAGTCTGGATGCAAAATATAGCGATATTTTCGATGTAAACAACGGTCCGCAGATTAACGAAACCATTTTTGCAATTCCTTATGATCAGCAGATTCCAGGAAATCAAATCACCAGATTTGGCTTTTATCCTGCGCTGGCGCCAGCCTATGGAATAAACGTGGGTTTTAGTATTTCGATGAGTACCACGCCTGAATATTTCAACCGTTTCAACTTAAGTAATGATATTCGTACAACTTTCTGGCTGGTTGGTAAGCAATATGCGCCGGATGCAAACCGTAAACCTGATTTAACCAAACCTGTTTATGTTGCAGGAACAACAACTCAAATTGAGATTACCCCTGACCTTATTTTAAAACCAGGTAAACCGATGGATTTAGGTAATACAGTTGCTGATCAGGCAAAAGGTGTCCGCTCAGTAAAATACTGGCCAGATCCAAATGCCATCCAGGCAACCAGGTTAAACGGAAACGATATGCCGGTTTTACGTCTTGCCGATGTCATGTTAATGAAAGCCGAAGCCATATTAAGAGGTGCAACAGCAACAACCGTTAACAGTGAGTTACAAACGCCTTTGGTTTTAGTTAATAAAATAAGAAGCCGTGCCGGCGCTGAAAGCGCAACAACGGTTACTTTGAGTACTTTGCTTGATGAAAGAGCGCGTGAATTTAGCTGGGAGGCCTGGAGAAGAAATGATTTAATCCGTTTCGGGCAATTTGAAACTGAATATCCACTCCCGAATGATGTGCTTTTTATGAATAAAGACATCACCAGGAGGATTTATCCAATTCCTGCAAATGAGCTGAAACTGAATGCAAATTTAAAACAGAACCCAGGCTACTAAAATTAAAAATATGAGACTGATTACCTGCTTTGGTTTATTGCTGGTTGTACCTGCAATTGCCTTAATTACTAAAAAAGACGATTTGCCAATCAATCAAATACAGGTTATCGGCTCGCACAACAGTTATAAGCAAGCCATTAATCCTGCGCTGTTCAATGTTATTAAATCACAGGATTCGGTAGCCGCCAACAGTCTGGATTATGAACATATTCCGATGCCCGAGCAATTGGATATGGGTTTAAGAAATCTCGAAATCGATGTTTATGCTGATGAGAAGGGTGGTAAATATGCCCATCCCAGAGGTTTAGAACAGGTAAAGGGGCAACCTGCATTCGATAAAGACGGTGAAATGAATAAACCCGGATTCAAGGTATTTCATGTTCCGGATTTAGATTTCAGGTCGTCGGCACTAACTTTTGTGATTGCATTACAGCAATTAAAGAAATGGTCAGATGCTAATCCGGACCACACACCAGTTTTTATCACTTTAGAAGCTAAAGATGACTCGATAAAGCGTAAAGGATTTACGCAGCCTGAGCCCTTTACAAGTAAAACTTTTGATGAACTGGATGCTGTGATTATTCAAAATTTAGGGAAAGAGCATATTTTAAGTCCGGATGAGGTGAGAGGCAAATATAAAACTTTGGAAGAGGCTGTGCTGGCCAAGAACTGGCCGAAACTTAGTCAGGCCAAAGGTAAATTCCTTTTCGTTTTGGACGCTAAAGACAGAAAGCGCTCCACCTATATTCAGGGGCATCCTTCACTTAAGGGTCGCGTACTATTTGCCAATGCAGACCCGGGAACGCCTGAAGCAGGTTTAATGATTCGAAATAATCCGAAGGATGAGCAAATTCCTGAATTGGTGAAGAAAGGTTACATCATCAGGACCAGGGCCGATGCGGATACGAAGCAAGCCAGAAATAACGACTGGAGTGATTTCGAAGCCGCCTGTAAATCGGGCGCCCAGATTATTACAACAGATTACTACAAAAAAAGTACGCACTTTAAATCAGATTATGCCATCAGTTTTGCTGATGGAAAATACTTTAGAGCGAACCCTTTATTTAAAAAGTAAGTTAGATATGAACAGAAGATCGTTATTAAAAGGAGGCTTTTTAGCCGGTTTAGGTTTGCCTTTTGTGGGTATGAAAGATGTAATCGCTTCTCCAGTAGTTGGGAGTAAAAAGGCGAAAAACATCATCATGATGGTAAGTGATGGGATGAGTATCGGAACGTTGAATATGGCAGATATCTATTCCAATCGCATATTTGGCAAAAGCAGTAAATGGTTGGGGCTTTACAGAGATAACAAAGCAGTAAGAGCGCTGATGGATACCGCTTCGGCGAGTTCTTTGGTTACTGATTCTGCTGCGGCAAGTTCATCCTGGGGTGGAGGCATGCGCGTTAGAAACGGATCACTAAACGTTGGCATGAAAGGAGAAAAGCCTCAACCGATTCTTCAAAAGTTTAAAGAAAAAGGTAAAAAGGTAGGTTGTGTAACCACTGTGCCCATTACGCATGCAACGCCGGCAGGTTTTTGCATCAATATTGATAACCGCGGCGGTCAGGATATTATTGCAGAAATGTATCTGGGTCTGAAATTCGATGTGATGATGGGTGGCGGGCATAAATATTTCGGTGAGAAAAGGGAAGGTGGGAATCTCATTCCGAAATATTTAATTCAGGGTTATAAAGTTGCAGAAAACAGGGCCGAAATGTTAGCCTTAGATCAATCAAAGCCTGTTTTAGGTTTGTTTGCAGAAGATGGCATGCCTTACGAGATCGACCGTCTACACGACCAGGAACTCATCAAATCGACGCCAACACTGGCAGAGATGACCATGAAAGCAATCGAACTAATGAAAGATCATAAAGATGGTTTTGCATTACAGGTTGAAGGTGGTAAAGTGGATTGGGCTGCGCATTCAAATGATTTGAGCGGTTTAATTTTCGATCAGCTTGCTTTTGATGAAGCTGTTGGAAAAGTAATAGAATTTGCTGAAAAAGATGGAGAAACCTTAGTGATCATCACTACAGATCATGGTAATTCGAACCCTGGTTTGTTTTATGCTGATGAAGCCAACAAAAAGTTCGATAGCCTTCAAAACTTCAAACACAGTAATACCTGGCTTTTGGCTCAGCTTAATCAATCATTTAGCGAACAGAAAATAATTGATTTGATCAAAGAAAATCAAGGTTTTGAAATGAAATCAGAAGATGTAAAATCTTTATTGGTTCACTTTAAGGATATTGTTCCAGGGCAGCTTTATAATGAATCAAACCTGCCATTTTATGAGTATGGCAAAATTTTGGGTAAATATACTGATGTACAATGGGCGGGTATGAACCATACCGGAGATTATGTTGAGTTAACGATGTTTGGTCCGGGATCTGAAAATTTAAAACCTTTTGTTAAAAATTACGAGCTGCATAATTTCATGCTCAAAGCTGCAGAAATGCCTGAAGCATTTTTAGTAAAAGTTTAATCTTAATTACGCAGCAAACAAATAATCAGGAGGCTGTATCTGTATCATAAATGCAAAATGTCATCCTGAGCCTGTCGAAGGACTTTAAAAAAAATATTTAAAGCGTTTCTATGCTTCGGCAAACTCAGCACAGGCTAAGCTCAACCTAACAAAACTCAAAACAAGTTGATTTTTGATACAGCTTCTTTTTTAATTCTATCTTTAAACCAGATTATGGCTATTCAATCAAAATATTTTCGTTTTTTAATTTGCCTTATTTTAATGCTCAATGCTGGCTATCTCCAGGCACAGGAAACCGTAAATCCTCCGGCAATAATAAATACATACGGAATTTGGCTAAAGGGTGATTTACATGTACACTCAAGACATAGTATAGAATCATCTAATAATTCGATTGCGAAAATTATTAATTTTTCAAAGTCAGTTGGTATGGATTATCTGGCCATAACCGACCATGATAATCATGTTAATGGCGATGTTGCTCACCATACCTGGGCGGATCCGGAATTTAAATCTGATTCATTGCTTTTGCTTTATGGTGCCGAATGGACAACAACCAGGGGACATGGAAATGTATTTTCTGATAAGCCATACAACCATCAACGTCTTTATGATATCAGAGATGCCCGTGACGTCAACATTGGGAAAGTTAAAAAATCTTTAGGTATCCATTTATCGGCAAATCATCCCAGCGGAAAAGATAATTTTGGCTTTTCGTACGATTTGGTTCAGTCTATAGAGGTCTGGAATTCGGCTGTTTGGCCGAAGAATGCCAACGCAATAATGATTTGGGATGACATGCTTTCTTCGGGCAGGATGATGACAGGCAGAGGTGGAAGCGATACCCATCATGGTGTGCCTACTGCAGCTGAAAAACCAAGTGCAAATACATATCAGGCAGAATTTAATTATGTAGGTACACCAACAACATGGGTTTTTGCCAAACAACGTAGCCTTACTGCGATTATAGATGCTTTAGATCATGGAAAAACTGCTGTAAGTTCCAATCCTTTCGCGCCAAGAGTTGAGTTTTATGCTGATTATGGAGGCAATGGTAAGTTTGAAATGATGATGGGTGATAATGCGGTTTCAAAGGGTAAACCTATAAAGTTTCAGGTGCAATTGATTGGCAATAAATTACCTAAAGAGCAATATACTGTTACAGTAATCAAGAATGGAGCAAAGCTGAACAGTTTTCAGGTTAGCGGTGAAGTTCCTGCTTTTCAGTTTACCGATACACCAGATTTAAAGGGCCGCGCCTATTACCGTGTTACGGTTGAAGGTAAAAATACTGATTACCCTCAGGTGCCAAAGTCTGCCGGGTTAAGCGAAAAAATGGTGGCGCTATCTAATCCGATCTACTTTAATTTTGATCCTGAATTTTAATTATAGCCAGTGTCAGATGGAAACATCTGACACTGGCTATAATTGACAGAGTCTGGAGTTCCATCCAGTCTAATAGAATGATCGTCATCTCGATCCGATAGCGATCGGATGTAGTGCAGCGAAATGGAGAGATCTATCCGGACAGATTTGCTGAGCAATCATGGTTCACTGGATGACAATTCTATATTTAAAACACAGCCTCCATTTTTTAGAAAAGAATATCTATCCTATCGACGCTGTTAATTACATGCGAACGTTGGCATAATCACCTTCCTCACTGCTAAATCAGCATCAGAAAGTAGTTGAAATTTTATTGTGGTTGGATCAGGATTATAGGTTAGATTTTTAGAATCATCAAAGCAAAATGCCATAAATATCAGCATTTTAATATATCGTCAGGTCTGGCATTATGTTCGTATTTTTGGATTCAATTTTTTTTATAATTTTACTGGCTATGGGCAACCAACATAATCATACTGATGAAGAACTGATCGTAATGTTGAGAGAGAACGAAGTGGTTGCTTTCAAGGAAATTTATACCAGGTATTGGTATGATTTATATCTGATTACCAATAAAAGATTAAGGTCTAAAGAAGCCGCAGAAGAGATTATTCAGAATTTCTTCACAACATTCTGGATCAATCGGGAGAAAATAAATATCACAGGGTCTTTAAAGGCTTATCTCCATTCTGCTATCCGCTATTCTATTATTGATTATCTGGCTAAGGAGGCTACCCGGAACAATTACCTCGAACTGCTTTCATTTAGTTATCAGGAGGCTACAAATACCACTGAAGAAACCATATTTATAAAAGAGTTGGAAAACGGAATCAACGGAGTGATTTCGAAGTTACCCGCCAAATGCAGAAGGGTATTTGAACTCAGCAGAAAAGAGCACAAATCTAATAAGGAAATTGCCGAATTACTGGGACTGTCTGAAAAGACTGTTGAAAACCATATTACCAATGCCTTAAAACACTTTAGGGTGCATTATAAGGTGATTTTGATTGCTTCTGGTTTTGCCTGGTTACTCCGTTAAATACAGTCGCCCGCACATCTGGGATGCATTTTAAATTTTTTTTATTTTTTTTTGGGGGGAAGGGGCAGGCTACCCGACTATACTATTAACGAACCAAATATAACTACGTATCAACATGGGCAGATCAATAGCCGTTTCCCTACTTAAAAAATATCTTTCTGGGGATTGTACTGTTAGTGAAATAAAAGAAGTAGATCAATGGTTTGATAGTATGGATGAGGTACCTGAAGATCTTGTCGGTCTTTCTGATGACCAGCGCAAACTCGTGGAAGATAAAATTTTTGAACGCATTCTGCTCAATATCCAAACTAAAGGTCAGCAAAAGATAATATCACTTCCTAAAAAATCAATACGTATAAGTACCATGTTATGGGCAGCAGCATCACTCGTTGTGGTTCTGGGAGCGGTGCTGACCTGGAGATATATTTCGCAACTACACCTGCAAAATCAAACTGCAAAATTACATCAATCGAATCATATAAAACCGGGTGGTAACAGGGCGGTTTTGACATTAGACGATGGATCTTCAGTTGTATTAACTGAAGCCAAAATAGGTGCACTGGCCGACCAGCAAAACGTTAGTGTTGTAAAAACAGCTGAAGGCGAACTCAGCTATAAAATGCATACCGGATCTGCATCTTCAAAAATAAGCTTTAATAAGATTACCACGCCGCTTGGTGGGAAATACAGCGTTGTTTTGCCTGATGGAAGTAAAGCCTGGTTAAATGCGAAATCAAGCTTGCGGTTCCCAACTGCTTTTAAGGGCGCTGAAAGAGTTGTGCAGATGACAGGCGAAGTATATTTCGAAGTGGCCAAGAATCCTAATCAGCCCTTTAAGGTACAATCGGGTGGAACGGAAATTAGGGTACTGGGTACGCATTTTAACGTAATGGCTTATGACGATGAGGCCGAGCAGAAAACAACGTTAATTGAAGGCAGTATCCATTTATCATCTGGTAAATTTTCACAGCTATTGAAACCCGGACAACAAGCCCTGGTAGATCCGTTTGGCATAAACGTGAATAACAATTGCGATTTGGAAGCTGTAATGGCCTGGAGAAACGATCTTTTCATCTTTAAAGATATGGAGATCAAAGCAATTGCCAGGCAGTTGGTTCGATGGTATGATATTCAGGTTGTATTTAAAGGAACGCCTTCTAAAATATCTTATACAGGAACAATATCTAAAGATGTAGAACTCTCAGAGTTGTTAAGTATGCTTCAATTTACAGGATTAAAATATGAATTGAACGGACATGTGCTAACTATAATCGATTAAAGAGACGTAATCGGTAAAAAATAAATTTTAACCAAATAAATATTCAAACATGAGAAACTACTACAATACTGTATAATGTGAAGGCGTAACTATGCTATTTAAGAAAAAACCGGATAGTGTTTGCACCACATCCGGTTATTGTAAAGGTTACTTACAATCCGATTTAGACAACATTATAATTTAACCAAAACTCCATAAAGATATGAATTTATTTTTTAGGATCAGGCAGGTATTGCGCCGTGATTCTTATCAAATCCTGTTAACAATGAGACTCGTAGTGCTTTTCTTTACGCTTACCCTTATGCAGGTTAGCGCTAGCAGCTTCAGTCAGAATCTAACGCTTAAACAGAATAATTCTGACATTATTTCCATCTTAAAGCAAATAGAAAAACAGAGTGGTTACCACTTGCTTTTCAGACGTGCTGATATTTACGATAAATATAAAGTAAACCTTAACGTAACCGACATGCCTATTGAGCAGGTAATGGGCGTGGTTTTAAAAAATACCAATCTCGATTTCAAAATCATCAAAAAAACAATTATTCTTAAAAAGAATACCTATTCGCCATTTACATCTATCTCCGTTCGGGATATAGAGATTTCTGGTACGGTGAGTGATGAAAAAGGGGTAACGCTTCCCGGGGTAGCCGTTAATGTGAAGGGGACTAAACAATCAACCATTACAGATATCAATGGTAAATACAAGATTTCTCTGCCTGCCGGATCGACGACCCTCGTATTTTCTTTTGTTGGGATGGAACCTCAGGAGATTAGTCCGGGCAATAATCGCGTACTGAATGTGGTACTTAAGGCACAGACTACATCACTTTCTGATGTGGTGGTGATTGGTTACGGAACTCAAAAACGTACAGATCTTAATGGATCTATTTCGTCTGTAAAAGCTTCCGATATTGCCAATGTGCCTCAAACCAGTATCGATCAAATGCTGCAGGGCAGAGCTTCAGGACTTACGATTTCGCAAAATTCTGGTGCACCCGGTAGCAATACATCTGTACGTGTACGTGGAGTAACCTCTTTAAGCGGTAGTAATGAGCCTTTATATGTGATAGATGGTGTGCCGATTTCAGGCGATGCGGGCAATCAGAGTACCAGCGGAAGATCTCCTTTACAGGCTTCATCTTCTAATGCCAATTCGCAGACTACCGTAAGTCCGTTATCTTTGATCAATCCAAATGACATTGAGTCGATTGATGTACTAAAAGATGCATCTGCAACAGCAATATACGGAAACCGGGCTTCAAATGGGGTAATTATCATCACTACCAAAAGGGGTAGGAGCGGTAATTCTTCGATAAATTATGATGGTTATTACGGTTTCCAGCGTGTGGCAAGGTATATGGATGTAATGAATCTTCGCCAGTATGCAGCACTTCAAAATTCACTGGGTGATATTTACGGTACCGGAAGAAGGGTCGAATTTGCAGATCCTTCAGTATTGGGAGAGGGTACCAACTGGCAAAAGGAAATATTTACAACTGCACCACAGCAGAGTCATCAGGTAGCTGTTTCCGGGGGTAAAGAGGGACTAAACTATTACATTTCTGGTGGATACCTCGGGCAGGATGGTACAGTTATCGGTTCAGATTTTCGCCGCTATAGTCTTCGGGTAAATGCTGATGCCCAGGTAAAGGAATGGTTTAAACTTGGAATTACCTTAACCGGAAGCCGGTCTGCAGAAAATGTAGTGACCAGTGATAATAACGGGATCATTTACAATGCTTTATTGCAGGCTCCTGATTTAGCTGTAACTAACCTTGATGGTTCGTATACTGGTCCTCCTTTATCTGATCCACTTGCTGCCGCTGCTGCATTAAATCCGGTGGCCCAGGCGCAGCAAATTAAAAATAAGCTGAACAGGACGAATATCAACACCAATATTTATAACGAAATTAAGTTTCTTAAGCCATTGTCGCTAAGATCGGAACTTGGAGGTGATTTTAATTTCTCAGATAATAATGTATTTACGCCGAGTTATTCTTGGGGCCGTTTTACCAATCCTACCGCGTCGTTAAAGGAAAGATTCCAGCAAAGTACATTTTTAATCTGGAAAGAATATCTTAATTACAACCAGACTTTTGGTCAAAAGCATAACCTTAGTGCCATTTTAGGTTACGAGGTGCAGCAGTCAAACTGGAGAGGGATTGAAGGAACACGCCAGGGATTTTACAGTAACGATGTACAATCACTGAATTTAGGTCAGGCTGTAACAGCTACCAATGATGAATATATTGGTACGCAACGCCAGGAGTCGGTTTACGCACGTGCCATTTATACCTATAATTCTAAATATAGCCTTACTTCAACAATCAGAAGAGACAAGACTTCTAAGTTCGCTGAAGGGTCTCAATCTGGTTATTTCCCATCATTTGCGGCCTCCTGGAAATTATCTGAAGAACCATTTATGAAAGGGATCAATAAGGTAGTAAACGGGCTTAAGATCCGTTTGGGTTACGGAGAGGTGGGTAACCAGGATGTTCCCAATTATTTATACAGCTCTTTGTTAAGATCTTCACAAACGGGTTTGGGAACTGGTTTTCTTGCCGGACGGATCGATAATAAATCACTAAAATGGCAAACCTCTATCCAATACAATGGTGGTGTTGATATGAGCTTTTTAAACGGTAGGATTAGCACGAGTATAGATGTTTACAAAAAAACTTCAAAAGACTTCTTATTCCAGCTTACGCTTCCAGCCTATTTAGTGGGTGGTCCTGATTATTTGGGCGGTATTAACCCTCCCTATGTAAATCTTGGGAAAATTGATAACGTAGGTTTTGATTTGAATATCAACTCGCGCAATTTTGAAAAAGGCGATTTCAAATGGAATACAAGTGTTGTGCTATCACATTATAACAACGAAGTCAAAGAACTTGGTAACGGCCTAACCGAACTTTTTGGCACAGTAACCAATGCTTACCTTCAAACTCCGGTTACCCGTACTGTGGTAGGCAGATCAGTAGGTGAATTTTATGGTTATAAAGTAAAGGGAATATTTAAAACGCAAGCGCAGCTTCAATCTGCTCCAGTTCAGTTTGGCCGTGGCATTGCCAACAATAGCAGTAGTACCTGGTTGGGCGATGTGCAATATGAAGACGTTAATGGTGATGGGGTAATAAACGAAAAAGACCGTACAGCAATCGGAAATCCAAATCCTAAATTTACGTATGGTATTACCAATACTTTTAGTTATAAAGCTTTTGATTTTACCTTGTTCCTGAACGGATCTTACGGCTCCAAAATTATGAACCTGTTAAACAATACCATGGGCAACCTGGCTGCAGTATATCAGAATCAATATGCGGCATATAGTAATTTCTGGTCACCACAAAATCCTGATTCCAACATTCCTGCACCTAAAATCGGTATTGATAACCCCAATCTGTTTGTATCAGACCGTTATGTAGAAAGTGGATCTTTCTTGCGCATACAGAATGTTAGTTTGGGTTACAGGGTACCTGCTTCATGGATCAGGAAATTTAAATTCTCCAATTTAAAAGTGTACTCAAGCGTACAAAACCTTTACACCTTTACAAAATATAAGGGTTATGATCCGGAAATCGGGGCGATGAACCAGAGTGCCATTTTAAATAATATCGACCTGGGAAGATATCCAATTGCCAGGACCATCACTTTTGGGATAAATGCACAATTTTAGTGACCTACAATTATTGAACAAAATGAAATCATATTTAATATACAGCTTTATTTTTATAGCCATTGTTAGCGCGGGCTGTAAAAAAGAATTTTTTAATATTCCTCCACAGGATTCGCTCAGTGCTGATAATTTTTACCAAAATACCGAGCAGGTTCAGGCCAGTACAATTGCCTTATATAATTCGCCATGGTTCGATTGGAATGCCAAAGCGTCCTGGTGTATTTCAGAATTGCTAAGTGGCAACGCACACACGTATTCTCCGGATGTGATCAATTTTGGGAATTTTTCTGTAACAGGAGATAATACCCAATTGGCATCAGCCTGGAATTCGCTATATAGTGTAATTGCACAATCTAATGCGTTGATTAATAACCTGAAGGCGAAAGTCCCAGCCAGCGTGCCTGCACCAATCGTTAATAATGCCATTGGCGAAGCGAGATTTATGCGGGCTATGGCTTATTTTTATTTAGTAAGAACATGGGGAAATGTGCCAATTATCGAAAATAGCCTGGATTATGTGAACAATTACCAGATTAATACCAACCCGGTAACTGATGTTTACAAGTTTATCATTAACGACCTCAAATTTGCGGAAGATAATTGTGATAAAATGATCAGAACGGGTTCTGTTTCTCAGGGTAAAGTATCCAGTGGATCAGCATCTGCATTATTGGCTAAAGTTTATTTGTACATGCGCGATTATTCGAATGCTCGGTTAAAAGCCGAGCAGGTAATCAATAGTGGCGAATTTAAATTGTATGGAATAGATATTTCGGGCAAAACCTATGCTGATTTATTTAAAACGGCCAATAATAACAACGAAGAAAGTGTTGCGGCTATTCAATGGCTGGGTGGATCTTCGTATGGTCATGGTAATGCTTTACAATCTTTCCTTGCCTTTAACTCTGAAATTACGGGTACGGGAGATGGTTACGGAAGTGTTACGCCCTCTATAGATTTGCTTACTGCTTTCGAGCCTGGCGATCTAAGGAGAAAGCCAACGGTGATGATGCAGGGCGATGTTTACCCTGAAATTAACCAGGCTAAAGGTGGTTACACTCTACCTGCCGGAGCCGTTGCCCAAGGGATGCCGGCATTTATTAAAAAATATGTAGTGGGTACACCTGCAGATAATGGTGGTAAAGGTGCAGCATTTTCTGCTGGTAATAATACTTATCTAATGCGTTATGCCGATGTATTGTTAATTGAAGCAGAAGCTGTGCTTGCTGGTGCCGATCGTACTTCTGATGATGCGGCGTTGATACCTTTTAACAAAATCAGAAGAAGGGCCGGCTTAATCCCTAAAACTTCGATTACCATCCAGGATATTTATCAGGAACGTCGCATGGAGTTCGTTTTCGAGGCTGATTACTGGTTTGATCTGGGTAGGTTAGATGGTTTTAATGTGACCTCGCATCCTAAAGCAATTGCCATTATCTCTAACCAGGAAAGAGGAATTTACAGCAACACTACACCTGTTGTAATCTGGGGGCAAAAGTATACCCCAACCGATGCCAATTTCCGTTTGCCTTATCCTACAACAGAAACCATTCTAAATCCAAAATTACTATTGGCTCCAGTGCCTTACAATTTTAAATAAGCTAATATGAAAACGTTATATAAAAATACTATAGCCATTTATTTTATTGGTATATTCTGCATGCTGATCTTTGCCACATCCTGCAAAAAGGAAAAAGAAGGACAGGGCGCGCCAAGCATTACCCGGGTTCGTACTTTAGTAAGGCCAGGAGATAGTAACCTTACCCCGTTGGATTCAACAGTTACTTCCGGCGATCTTGGCGTTACTTATGTTATAGAAGGGGTAAATTTGAAATCGACCAACAAAGTCGAATTTAATGGGGCATCAGCCTATCTTAATACTGCTCTTTTTAGTGATAACAGCATTGTGGTGATGATCCCAACAACCGCCACCTGGATCAATCAAACAGGGAAATTAACACTGACCAATTCGTTTGGTACCACTTCCTTTAATTTTAGTATTAAACAACCTGCTCCGGCGATTAGTGATTTGAGTCAATTTGCTGGTAATCCCGGCGATGTAATTACCATTACCGGCTTGCGTTTTGATCAGGTATCAAGTGTTAAATTCGGTACAACAGAAGCCAGGATAATCTCTTCAACCAGTACTGAACTTAAGGTAACTGTTCCAACAGGTGCGCTTGGTGCAGTAAGTGTTACTACTCCAGGTGGCACGGGTACTGGTCCGTATGTATCTTACGATGGTGTTGTGGTTCCAATATTACTGCCATTTGGATTCAGCCATTTATTTTATGATGATGAAATAACAGCTGGTTACGATTTCAATTTTGGAGGTGCTAACGCTGACGTAAATAGTACCGAGATGGTAAAACGCGGTACCCATTCAATCAAACTTACCTATACCGGAAGTTATGCAGGATATGCAGTAGGCAGTAATAACGCTGTTGATCTAAGTGACAAAACCTATGTTAAGTTTTCTATTTATGGCACAGCGGGTACTGAAGGTAAAGTGGTAAAGGTTGCATTAGATGATTTTGACAACCGTAATGTAAGTGTTGTACTGCATGCCGGCAAGTGGACTAATTATGTAGTTCCTTTGGATCGTTTCCAGAATGCGAGTCATCCGGGCAAACCTGCAAGTCTAAGTTGGATCGGGTTTCAGGAATTGAGTGGCAACGCACCGGAAACCATTTACCTGGATGATATTGGAGTGTACTAGTTTAAGGAGATCTTTTAGCTTAATGAGGTAGCTTCCTAGAGTTATCGTCATTTCGAGCGTAGTGCAACGCAGTCGAGAAATCTGTCTCAAAAGATCTCTCCATTTCGCTGCGCTACATCCGATTGCTATCGGATCGGGATGACGATCCTTTTTATTCGAAATCTATCAATGGTAGTAGATACAACCTTTGGATTTATAATTTTAAATAATTAATCAATGAAATTAATACAATATATGCTAGTTGGCATCGTCATGCTGGTAACTAGTTCTACCGTATTTGCACAAAAAAACCTGGTGGTTAATGGTGGCTTTGAAAATGAGTTGGATGGGTGGGTTGATTATTCAGCAAAGGCAACGCCTTACATGTATAGCTCCGGGAAAATGAGTAGCGCTATATTTTCTTCAGATTCTTCTAAATGGACCGGTATGCATCAGGTCGTTTTTTTGCCTAAAAATACCCAGTATATACTCATGAGTGCGAAGATTAAAGCAGATGCAGTGAGTACCGGAACAAAATCATGGAATGGGGCATTATTTCTTTTCGAAACCCTTAACAAACAAGGTACTAAAATAGGCGAAGGAATCAACATTGCTTCAGTTACAGGAGACGAAGATTGGAAGTTATACGAAAAAGCATATATTATTCCGCCAGGTGTTACGCAAATAAAATTGTTGTTCGCGCTCGGTTATGTTACTGGCACCATGTTTATAGATGATGTAAGTCTGAAAGTGATTACTCAATCTGAGTTTGAAAAATATTTGTAGTTATAATGAATAGCATTGTATATAGGTGGTTTTTAATATTGTTATCGCTGGTTACAACTGCGGCTACTGCTCAACAAATAGCCCCCCCGGAGATTGTTCTGGACCAGTCAGGTTATTATCCAAAGCTGGAAAAAAGTGCGGTTGTACTCCAGGCAGTTTCAGCTAATGGTTTCGAGTTGTTATCTATGCCAGACCGAAAACCAGTGTACACGGGTGTATTATCTGAACCAAAGGTTACCGGCTACTCGAAAATTAAAACCAGGATAGCAGATTTTAGTGCCTTCAATCAACCTGGCCAATACATAATCCGTATTCCCGGAGTTTCTGACTCTCCTGTTTTTAGGATTGCAGAGGGGGTGCACCACGATCTTGCAGTAGCTGCATTAAAAGCATTCTATTATCAGCGTGCCTCATCTGCACTGGATGTAAACTATGCAGGGAAATGGAATCGTGTTGCCGGGCATCCGGATACTTCAGTCTATATTCATCCATCGGCCGCTTCTAAAAACCGGAAGGCCGATAGTAAAATTAATGTTGCTGGTGGATGGTATGATGCCGGAGATTACAATAAATATGTTGTTAACAGTGGGATCTCTACCTCAACCTTACTTTCAGCTTATGAAGATTTTTCTGAATATTTCCTGAATCAGGAGGTGCATATTCCGCATGCAAAAAACAAAGTTCCAGATGTTTTAACAGAGGCTGTTTACAATTTGCGATGGATGCTCAAAATGCAGGACCCTGCTGATGGCGGAGTTTATCATAAATGTACCAATCTGGATTTCGACGCCATGGTGATGCCAGATAAGGCCTTATCAAAACGCTATGTAGTGGCGAAAGGTACTGCAGCTACACTTAATTTAGCCGCTGTTGCCGCACAGGCTTATCGTATTTTTAAACATTTTCCTGAGCAATATCCCGGACTGGCAGATAGTTGCCTGTTAGCATCCAGGAATGCCTGGCGTTGGTCGCTAAATAATCCAAGCGTTATTTACGATCAGGATCTGCTCAACAAAACGTCAGACCTTAAAGTAACCACGGGCACTTATGGCGATAAGAACTTAGAAGATGAATGGACCTGGGCCTCTGCAGAACTATTGGCCTCAACCGGAGAGCAAGCGTATTTTGATGCTTTTTTTGCCCGTTTAAATGATCAGGTGAGCCTACCCAGTTGGAGTAATGTAGGCATACTGGGATATTATACGTTGATTAGATGCGAGGGGCAGTTACCTGAGCGTTACAAAAGTGTAACCAGTATTTTGAAGAAGAAAATACTCACACTTGCTGATCGCTACTTGGCTGCTTTTAAAACAGGCCCATATCATACCGTAATCGGTGCCTCGCTTTACGACTTTGCCTGGGGAAGTAATTCTTCAGCTATGAATCAAAGCATATTACTGATTAAGAGTTATTTGTTTTCCAAAAAGGATGCTTATCTCGATGCTGCGGTTAGTAATCTGGATTACGTTTTGGGTAAAAATGCCACGGGTTATTCATTTGTAACCGGTATTGGTTATAAATCACCTATGCACCCGCATCATCGCCTGTCTTTTGCAGATGGTATTGCTGAACCTGTTCCAGGGTTGCTGGTTGGAGGGCCTAACCGGGAAAAACAAGATGGATTGAAATATGATCCCGAACCAGAATTATCATACCTGGATGATGCCAACTCTTATGCAAGTAATGAAATTGCCATCAATTGGAATGCCCCATTGGTATATGTGGCAAATGCAATGGAATATCTTGAAAAGGGGATGAAAGAAGGAATGAAATAACCGTAACTGCAAAACTTGTCCATTTCATGGAACGAAGAATGAGCGAGGACTTGAAGAGATAGCGGGATTAAAGTCCAACATTGGAGCAGAAATGTTCGTTTCCAAAATCTTTAATCGATGCTGCTCTACGTACCAATCTATTTTCAGCTGTATATTGCTGTCTGTTTTTTGGAAAGCAGCATTTGTAGCTTTTTTTAATGTTATTCGGGCTTTCCGTTATAGTCCCGATGAAAAATCGGGAGCTACCACTTCAATCCCGTTTAGTTAGTTGGGTTTGTGCTGCTATTTGGGCTTGCATGGTGCTTAGCTGTACCTCCCGTTAATCATAAACCCGATAGAACAAAAAGCCCACAGCGCAGCGAGGACTTGAAGAGATAGCGGGACTATAGTCTGCCACAGGAGTTGAACTGCTCATTTCTAAAATTTTTAATAAATGCTGCTCTTTGTATCAATCTATTTTCAGCTGTATATTTGCTGTCTGTTTTTTGGAAAGCAGCATCTGTAGCTTTTTTTAATGTCAGTCGGGCTTTCCGTTATAGTCCCGATGAAAAATCGGGAGCTACCACTTCAATCCCGTTTAGTTAGTTGGGTTTGTACTGCTATTTGAGCTTACGTGGTGCTTAGCTGTACCTCCCGTTAATCATAAACCCGATAGAACGAAAAGCCCACAGCGCAGCGAGGACTTGAAGAGATAGCGGGACTATAGTCTGCCACAGGAGTTGAAATGCTCATTTCCAAAATTTTTAATCAATGCTGCTCTTTGTATCAATCTATTTCCAGCTGTATATTTGCTGTCTGTTTTTTGGAAAGCAGCATTTGTAGCTTTTTTTAATGTCAGTCAGGCTTTGCGTTATAGTCCCGATGAAAAACCGGGAGCTAGCACTTCAATCAAGTTTAGTTAGTTGGATTTGTGCTGCTATTTGGGCTTACATGGTGCTTAGCTGTACTTCCCGCTAATCATAAACCCGATAGAACGAAAAGCCCACAGTGCAGCGAGGACTTGAAGGGATAGCGGGACTATAGTCTGCCACAGGAGTTGAAATGCTCATTTCCAAAATTTTAATCAATGCTGCTCTTTGTATCAATCTGCGCTCAGTTATGTTCGATAACTATTTTATCAAATACTATTACCCGGACAAGCATAAACTTTGGCCATTCCGGTTGGTCGTTTTTCAACCAGATGAGTTCTGGTATTTAGCTCGCAGTGCTCAGTGGAATACTGAAAGAAAACGTACTGCCTTTCCCAAATTCACTCTCCACCCATATTTTTCCATGATGACGGGTTACAATTTCTGCGCACAAATACAGCCCTATCCCGAACCCTGCTATGGTGCTGTCATTTTCAACCCTGTAATATCGATCAAAAAGTTTTTGTTGATGTTCTGGCTTAATCCCGATACCTTTATCAATAATACTGATGATAATATGGTCATTATCAATAGCGTATTTTATGTTGACCTCGCTTCCCAGATCAGAATACTTAATGGCGTTACCAATCAGGTTTTGAAGCACCTGGCTTAATTTGTTCTGGTCTGCATTAACCATAATCTCATTGTTGAGGTGCAGGTTTACACGATGACCTTTTGTCAAAGTCATGGTTTCCTCGCAAACTTCCTTCAATAAGTTTGTAATTTCAAATTGTTGCTTATCAATCGCTATCTTTCCTGATTCCAGTCTCGATACATTTAAAAAGCCATCGATCATACGGGTCATCCGCTTAACCTGGTTTAGGGATTTGTCAATCGTAGAAAGCATCCTGTTTTCACTCTGCAGACGGGCATGATATTGCAATAACTGAAGGTAACCGTTTATCGAAGTAAGCGGTGTCTTGAGCTCGTGGCTCGCCATGCCAATAAAATCATTCTTGCGCTGCTCATCTTCTTTTTGCTCTGTAATATCCAGCACCGAACCTATAAACCTCAATGGTTTATCATTTGCATCGAAATAAACCTGTCCTTTGGCTCTAATCCACCTAAGGCGTTTATCTTCATATCCAATGGTGCGATATTTTACATCGTAAATACCATTACTGGCCTGTTTGTCAAAAACGTGGGTTAAAATCGAATTTATCCTTTCTACATCTTCCGGATGAAGGTTATTTAAAAAATCCCGCTCAAAATCTACTTCATCGGAATGGCTTATCCCGAATAAAAGCCGGCAACGGTCGTCCCATTGCAATCGGCCAGTAACCATGTCCATATCGAAAGTGCCTAATTGCGCTGCCTCTTTAGATAACCTGATTTGTTCGTATGCCTTTTGAAGTTTATCTTTTGAAGTAACATATTCGGTGATGTCGGTGGCCGTCTGCATCAGCCCGATTACTTTTCCATTTTCTTTCAGAGGTGTATAAGTCAGATCATAATAACCCAATGTAGATTCACCATTTTTTATTAGTGATATGCCAACACCTGGTAAATGATGGGCGAGCCCCGTGCGGTACGCGTAAAAAAGTTCATCTACAACCGGTTGTCCAACCAATTCGGGGATAGCCTCAAACCAGGGTTTTCCTAAAACAGAGGAATCCCTGCCAATCAAATTTAGCATGGCATTATTAATCACATCAAAAACCATGTCTTCACCCTTGGTAATCAACATCGCAACAGGAGAGGAGTGAACCATATTTTTAAACCATTCCCGGCTGGTTTCCAGTTCTATCCAGGTTTCTGATAAAGCTTGCTGCGCCTCCGCCGATTCACTTTTTTTAATATCGCCATTAGAAATCAATAAATTGTCAGTTTCTATTTGCTGGCTTTCCCCAACCGCTTGTACATATTCAATGTTTGGGCGTTTTTCTGTCGGTTTCATATCTGACAGGACTTCTTTACCAGATTCCTGTTTTACAAGGGTTTGATCACTCGTGATGGATATATCGGGCTCCGTTGTAACTTTAGTTTTAGCAATTAACCAAACGGCAATCTTCAGTTTGGTGCCGTGTGCTTCTTCAAATGTACTAGCAAAATAACTGTAGCTTGAAAATGGCGTTATATTGCTCTCTATATCAGGAATCTGTACGGGAATCGAAGTATTGTTTGAAGCATTTTCCAACTGCAAAAAGAAGGCAGAGATCGCTAAGGATAAATCCTGACCAAGGATGTCATTAATAATCAGTCCCTCAATTTCCTGAAGACTTCCATTCACTAAATCTAAAAATCGGGCATTTGCATATTCCAGTTTCAGTGAATAGGGATCAATGATAAAGATCGGTATTGGTGCAAGTGCTATAAAACTGGAAGTGTTGGTACTCGTTCGCATTGATTATATCCCTTTAAATACAAAAGTAATAATTTTGATAATTTACCGGAGTCACAAGATTAAAAACCTTAACTTGATTTTTTTAACTTTAAGTGAATAATAAAGGGCATTTCGAATGGTTAGTTAGTAATGATGCCTATCCATTTTAACTTAAAATCTCTGCTAATTGCAGGGGCCATTTTGTTCATCTATGCGTTTGAGAATGGAAGATAATATGATATTATAAGCTACATAAGCAACAAAGATAAAGAAGCCCAGCTGTAGTGCTGAGTTGTTTACGGTAACCACTTTTAAGGCCTCAGTATCGATATTAAGCCCTGATAACTGGCTTTTTAATATCCCGTTAAGGCCAATGTAAGTCATTGCTATCCCCACTACCATAACGTCTGCCATATCCCATTTGCCAAGGTCAAACGCCAGAAAACGGATGAATTTAGAGTCGCCCAGTATCTTAGTGCAAGATACCTGCAGCCCGCGGGCAATCAGACGTAACAGCGGCAATATCACCACAAAGAGCATAAGCAGTATGCCAACCAATACCGCATCTGGTTTAGGCTGTTCTACCAATGTACCAATAATACCCAGTATACTCTGACTTTGGAAAAAGAGCACCTGATTGGTGAAAACAAGTTTTTCTCCAAGCAATGCAAATTCAAGAGTACTAATTCTGGCATCTACTTCAATAATAGGGGAAGATACACCTACTGCAAGTAAAATAAAGGCAAAAAGCAATGAGATAACAAAAAGGGCAACCTCACTATCTACCCGCTTGCGCAATATCAGCCAGAGCAGTAGGGCGATAACAATGCAAGCGGTCATACCTATTGCATATTGATAGCTTAACCCTTTAATCTGCTTAAGTTTTGAATTTACAACTTTGTCAAATGCAGTTGCATTGTTTACTTTATATTTTTGATAAATGCTATGCTCTACGGATGAGATGGTTTGATCGCTTAAGTCGTAAGTCTGTGCTTCCAGTTCATCAAGTTTACCCACCGCTACAGATTTTAACTTTTTCAGGCTTTTAGGGCTGGTTACTTTGGTAACGATGGTACGGGAGAAAGATGGAACCAGTGCATGGATCTCTTTTACATCGACAAATGTATTGAAAGCAAGTTTTTTGAGTTTCGCTCCAAGCCCTTTCTGAGGCCTGGTAAATTCTGCCACAGCTTTATTAACCATACCGTGCAACTGTTTTTCAACCTCCTGCTGCATATCAGCTTTCTGGCTTTTAGTGAGTTTAAAGCCCTTTACCCGGCGATCAACCACTGCTGATATTTTATCTCCCCAACGGTCAACCGAAAATATACCAAAAGTGATGTTGTTCGAAAGACTATAATCTTCCTTAATGTGTTTCTGCTCATAGGCAAGTGTCCTGAAACGGTATCCGCAGTATGCTGCAACCACTAATAACAGCGAAAGCGCTGCAATCAGGATAAAAGATGCTGATCTTGATCGACCTGGCTTAACCTGGTTATGACTGCTGGTGTTATCTTTTTGCAATTCGCTCATTCATTTTCGGATTTAATGCACGTCGTGCGGAGTAATAGATTTAAGAATTGTCGAAAGGATCAATCCATAAAGTACAAAACAGATAAAAATAATGTAGCCCGGTTGCAGGGCAGTATTATTGGTCGTAAGGATAGTCAGCGAATCATTATTAATGTTTAATGCCCGCAGCTGGTTTTCAAGCAGTCCGTTAAGGCCAATGTATGCCATTAAAATAGCAATTACGATTACATCTGCCATGCTCCATTTTCCTGATTGAAAGGCAAAATACCGGATGATCCCGTTTTCTGCCCACCTCTTGCCACCCAGCAGGTGCACACCTGTCGAAGTTAGTTTAACTACCGGGAACAGGATACTGAAAGCCAGGATTAATACACCAACCAGAACGGAATCTATTGCGGATTGGCTGATCAATACCCGAACGACATCCATAATACTCTTGCTCTGGAAAAAGAGTACCTGGTCGCTAAAAACTACGTGTTCTCCTAGTAAAACAAAATCCAAAGAGCGGATCCTGGCATCAACTTCAATCATAGATGCAGTTAGGCCTACAGCTAAAAGGATGAAAGCGAATAATAACGACATAATAAAGAGCGTGGTGTGCAAATCTGTGCGTTTGCGTAGCAGCCACCAGAATGCAAGTACTACAATTACGCAGCTTAACATGCCAAAACAATAGTAGTAGGTTTGTTGTCGAATGTTGCTTAATGTACTGCTAAGCTTTTGGTTTAGCTGTTGATTAGAAGATACGTTATAACGGTGATAAATTTTTTTCATTATGGCATTGTTAGCAACAAATGCCGTATCCTGGCTTTCCTCTTTGGCTATTTCATTAAACTCACCCAAAGCCATTCGGCCCAGTTGCTTTTTATTTTTTGGATTATCTATTTCTGCAATGATTTTTCTGGCAAAAGCAGGTACCTGCGCGCGGATACTATCAGAGTTGACAAAATTTTTGATGGCAAATTTTTGGATCTTGCCACTGATGGTTTTTTTTGGTTTGTTTACCAGGGCTTCTGCCTTATCAATAAGTGCCAGCAATATCTGTTCAACTTCACCCTGTAGAATCTTTTTTTGTTTGCTGGTTATTTTTAGCCCGGAAACCTGGTGGTGAACAATGTCTGCTACCTTATCTTTCCACTGTTGTACAGAAAACAGCCCATAGGTAATGTTATTTACCCTGGAATAATCATGTTTAATCTGTTCCTGTTTTTCCGATAATTCATGCAGCCTGAAACCGAAAAAGCCTTCGGCCAAAAGCAGTACGCCTAATGCAAGGATCAGCAAAATGCGGTAAATAAGCTTTCCTTCTGCAGGTTTGTTGATTATTTTTTCCAATCTGTGCGTTATAATAGTGATTACATTTCCTCCAAAGGAACTATTTGCAGATAAACATTAATTTTTTGGAAAATGTTTTAGCCATTTTAAGCCAGCATAAAAAGATCATTTATGGCTAACTATATGGGTTTCAGTTTTGCAGGGTAGGCTACCAGGTCAATGCCAATAAGTAGGAGATAAATCGTAAAAAGATGTCGCCGTGAGTGATAATTTATTGTATAAAAATCAAGATGAATGGACAGATGAATAAAAAAGGTGAATTGTCTCGAAGTATCGTTTCGACCGTATTGGAGAACCCGAAGGCTCTGCGAAGCAAAATCTTTTAAATTTGATTTCAATAAATAGTACAAAGATCTCTCCACTTCGCGTTGCTCCGGTCGAGATGACGACCATTCTATTGGAGTTTGTTAATGGTAGCGTAGTGAAAGGGCATTTATTTGCGATTTATCAATCTCAAGAAGTCTTCAACTACGCTCAGACTGACAACTGCGGTGTTTAACTTAGGCTGCCGGAAATACCGGCAGCCGGATCGATTTTCAACTAACCGATTTTATAGTCATTTTAGGTAGATGTGGATTTTTAACATACGTAGTTTCCAAATTGTTTTGAAAAAAATTATTTTAGCAGGATATTTTAAACTAATTAGATTTCACATTGCTACAAAACAAGGTCAGTTCTGGAGAAAATATTCTTGATTCTTCTATTTTTATACCACAGATATGATCTTAAACAGTCGTCCATATTTTGGCAATATCACCGTATTTTAGTTGTAAAGAAAAAACAAAATATCGCTTAATGGGTTATAAGATGGATTTAATTTCATTAAGCGTGATTAAATCACTATTTAAAATAAGTCAGATACTCACATTTTATACTGATCAATTGGAAACATCAAATAATCGAAAATTCGAACTTTCAGGAAATGCAGGCGCATCTAATTTCCAGCTGATGACCATGGCATTGGATGCCTCTATTTCTGGCATTATTATCACCGATCATACCCAGCCAGACAACCCAATTATCTATTGCAATAAGGCCTTTGAAAATATTACAGGATATTCCAGGAAGGAGATTATAGGTCATAACTGCAGGTTTCTACAGGCGCAAGACCGAAACCAAAAAGAAAGGGCAATTTTAGCCAAATGTATTACCGAGGGTGAAGAGTGCCGGGTAGAAATCAGGAATTATAAAAAGAATGGAGACCTGTTCTGGAACGAACTCTATATGTCGCCGGTTAAAAATCCTGACGGTGAGGTAACCCATTTTATAGGTGTTCAGAATGATGTAACCTCGAGAAAGAATGCAGAACAAGATTTGCGGCAGCAGAAATTGGTAATGGAAAAGAGGATCAGGGAACGCACAAAAGAACTTCGCGAAAGCGAAGCATTTCTATCGAGTATTATTGAAACAGTGCGCGAGGGTCTTTTAGTGCTCGATCCTGATTTTAATGTGCTGAGTGCAAATTATCATTTTCTGAGGACTTTTAAGGTAAGTAAAGAAGAAACAGTGGGCCGTCAGTTATATGATTTAGGTAACCATCAATGGGATATTCCGAAGCTCCGCGATTTGCTCGTTAAAATTCTGCCAACCAATAACCCTGTTGTTGATTTCGAGGTTGAGCATGATTTTCCACATATTGGAAGGAAACTAATGCTCCTGAATGCTTACCGGGTAGAATTTGAGGGGCAATTTAAAGACCAGATTCTACTGGCTATAGAAGACATTACCGAAAGGCGTGAGGTAGAAATTAGGAAGGATGATTTTTTATCAATTGCCAGTCACGAACTTCGTACACCGCTAACTACCATAAAAGGTTATGTGCAGCTGTTGGAACGCGCTATGCCACAAAATGCCAGTGAGAAATTTTTGTCGACTTTTGGTAAAGTATCTGTGTACGTAGAGCGGTTAAATTCGCTAATTAGTGAACTGCTCGACGTTTCGCGTATTCAAAGTGGTAATATGGAACTACACATGGCGAAATTCGATTTCGATGTCATGATTGCAGAAGCCGTTGAAGGTATGCGCGCTACGGTTCCTGGTCACCAAATTATACTGAATGGCCAAACCGGGGCAAGCGTGATGGCTGATGAGTCGCATATTGCCCAGGTAGTGAGCAACCTTTTGTCAAATGCCATTAAATATGCGCCAGATTCTGAGAAAATTGAAGTGAACATCGCCAATGTAAGTGATTATGTGAAGGTATCAGTAAAGGATTTTGGATTGGGAATGAGTCCTGAAGACAGGAAAAAAGTTTTTGAACGGTTTTATCGGGGAGTAGAAATCCAGAAGAAATTTCCAGGTATGGGAATAGGTCTTTATATCTGCGACCAGATTATTAAAAACCATAACGGCACCCTTTGGGTAGAAAGCGAAATAGGCAAAGGTTCTATATTTAGCTTTACTTTACCTAAGGCAGGAAAGGAACCGAATGGATAAAAAGAAAATCATAATCTGCGATGATGATGAAGGGATTATTGATGTGTTGGAAATGATTCTGGAGGAAGTAGGACATACGGTGATTTCGGTAAATGATAGTTTAAAGGTACAGTCGGTTATAGATAAGGAACAACCAGATTTATTGATTCTTGACCTGTGGATGCCAAGGCTTTCAGGGCAGGACGTACTGAGGCAATTAAGAAGCCATTCAGGCCATGATGATCTGAAGGTTATTGTAATTTCAGCCAGCAGGGATGGAGAACAGATCGCAATGGATGCAGATGCAGATCAATTTATTGCCAAACCTTTCGATTTGAACAATATTTTAGATTCAGTTAATACTTTGCTTAATTAGAAGAGATTTAGCCAGTCTTTTGTAGATAATGGATTTAATCGTTCAACTGGAATTCAATTAGTATATTTAAGACGGTGAGCTTGAAAGCGTCACTTTTATGTGATGTAATAGTTAATTTAAAGGAGGTTATATGTTTTTTTTCGTTGTAACAGACAGCATAAAAGACCCCTTAAACGCTTACATATTTTGTTTAACATGCGCGTCAAATAACCTGGTTTATTACTTTAATATTTAATCATTTTTTTTATTTCAAGTGCATTAAACGCCGCATAACCTTCCTGGTCATTATCAAAATACAGATAAACATCTTTTTTTTCATTCAGCCAGGTTTTGCACCTGTTGGCCCAACGTTCTAAAACCGATCGGCTATAAGAACCCTGGTATTTTTCGCCAGGTCCGTGCAGCCTGATGTATACAAAGTCGGCCGTAGCAGCAATAGGCGATTGATGCCCTGCCAGATCATAAATACAGAAAGCACAATTGTATTTTTTTAAAAGGGCAAACACCTCATCATGGTACCACCCCGGATTTCTAAATTCAAAGGTGTAACGGTATTCCGGCGGAAGCATTTCTAAAAATCTTTCCAGACGCTCAGTATTTATGTTCCATTTTGGGGGCAGCTGAAAAAGGATTGGCCCTAATTTCTTCTCCAGCCCCAGGCAGGCATCCAGAAAATCAACGATTTCCTTCCGCGCTACATTCAGCTTTTTTAAATGCGTAAAATACCTGTTGGCCTTAACGGCATAAACGAAATTGGCCGGCGCTTGTTCCTGCCAGGCTTGAAAATTTTGCAACGTAGGCTGGCGGTAAAAAGAATTATTCAGTTCTACCGTATCGAAATGTGCAGTAAAATATTCTAATTGATCTTTCTTTTTAAGGTCTGATGGATAAAACGTACCTTCCCAATGGCGGTATTTCCACCCTGATGTACCGATATGAGCTTTACCTGATTTCATGTAGTCTCTATTATCATTCAAAAAATATTGTCCTGTTTAGGCCAAAGCAGCAAACAACGTATTGGCTATTCTATTTCGCCATCAACCAGTCCATCTAAGAACCATCCCGATTTATATTCAAATCTGGCAGTTTCGGTTTTTGATTCATTGGTAACCTTGCCCGTAAAATCATGCGCAATATCACCTTCACTTTCGAGGATCTGTTTGGCAGTCAGCGCGTATTCATTTAAGTCAAGCCCATCTTTAATCACATACATTAATTCTCCGTTTTCGCTCCACACTGACTCTATCACACCATCATCAAACTTTTTCTTTAGTACACTCAAATCTTCTTTCGAAATGTTGGTTGGTATATTTTTCATGTTATATTTTTTATAAATGTTTTAGTAAAAACAAATGAAATGAGCCTTTGGTTCAGATTTGTTTTTATTTCCATATAAAAGGATATCTCATTAAGTCACTTAGCGTCTTCTCACTCGCTTGCTTTACTGTAGCTATCTACCATCAGTCGAAAATTCAATTCTAGCTGTTTTAATTGATTACCCCAATATTCAAAATTTCAAGAATGGTTTATGGTGTACAAAACCAATTTCCTGTAAACAATGTTGTTATAGAAAAAAGATATTATGAAACCGGATAACAATAACGAACAAGAAAATCAAGATAACCTGGCACATGAAGCTGGCCTTGACCAATCTGACAACACTGAGAATAAGAATAAAGACCTGGAGGATAATGAACTTCAGCGGGGGCTTACCGGTGAAAGCGATGATGAAGAAGATGTCTCTGGAGATCTGGCCGGAAACGCAGCTGGAAATCCAGAAGAATAAGAGGCCTTTATGACCAAAATTGTCGGCCTGAATCTGCCGATGACCTTTTAATTAGTTGAAACAAATATTTGTCCTTCGGCAGACTGGTATGAACCGATTAGGATAAAGCTATCCACATTGCAGGAAGGAATGGTTATATGATTTTTCAGCTTTGGGTTGAGATAACTTCATCCTATGAAAAATGGATCCCCGATAACAATTTTTACGAAAAACTTATCATTAGCTTCCATGTAAACCTAACGCTCCGGATGTCAATTTTTTTGCCTCCTTGAGCCAAGGGCACGAAAGAAGTAAATGAATGCAACATAAACAATTATGCATACAGTTTGCCAGCTACCTGGCCGTCCTTATCCGCTTGGATCTACCTGGGACGGCAAGGGGACTAATTTTGCACTTTTTGCGGCGCATGCCCAAAAGGTAGAACTCTGCCTTTATAATGAGGATGGAGAAGAAACAGGCCGGATTAATATTGCTGAACGTGATCACCATATTTTTCACTGTTATATTCCTGATATTGGCCCCGGGCAGTTATATGGTTACCGGGTGTACGGCGTTTACGAACCGATAAACGGTCACAGGTTTAATCCGAATAAATTACTGATTGATCCCTATGCGAAGGCAATATCGGGTGATGTGGAATGGTGTTCTGCAGTTTTTGGATATGACCTGGATGGAGAAGAAGCTGATTTAAGTTTCTCTGATACGGATAGTGCACCTTACATGCCCAAGTCGGTAGTTGTTGATATGGCCTATGATTGGGGGGATGATAAACCTTTACAGATTCCCTATAATCAAACTGTGATTTACGAGCTTCATGTAAAGGGTTTTTCCAGGTTAAATCCCTTAGTTCCAGAATCGCTGCGTGGTACTTATGCGGGGTTGGCCCATCCGGCAAGTATTCAATACCTTAAATCGCTGGGTATTACTGCTGTTGAGTTAATGCCCGTACACCAGTTTGTTTCTGACGGCCATCTGATTGACAGGGGACTAAATAATTATTGGGGATATAATACCATCGGTTTTTTTGCGCCCGAATCCAGGTATGCTTCTTCCGGTGCGAATGGAAAGCAGGTTAACGAATTCAGGGATATGGTTAAAGCCCTGCATGCTGCCGGAATAGAAGTTATTTTAGATGTAGTTTATAACCATACCGCCGAAGGCAACGAGAAAGGCCCGACACTCTCTTTTAAGGGAATCGATAATTTTACTTATTATAGGCTAGAAGAGAAGAACAAACGATATTATACAGATTATACGGGAACGGGGAATACCTTAAATTCAAGAATGCCTACCGTACTCAGGTTTATTATGGATAGCCTGGGGTTTTGGATACAGGAGATGCATGTGGATGGATTCAGGTTTGATCTGGCTTCAACTTTGGCAAGGGGGCTGCACGATGTTGACAGGTTGGGTGCATTTTTTGATATCATCCACCAGGATCCGATCATTTCTATGGTAAAACTGATTGCTGAACCCTGGGATTTAGGAGAAGGCGGCTACCAGGTGGGCAAGTTCCCTCCAGGCTGGGCAGAATGGAACGGCAAGTACCGCGATCTGATGCGCCGTTTCTGGAAAGGCGACAGTGGAACACTCGGACAGTTTGCTAAACGGTTTTTAGGAAGTCCTGATATTTATATGCAGGATTACAGAAGGCCAACTGCCAGCATTAATTTCATTACTGCACACGATGGTTTTACCCTTCACGATTTGGTAAGCTATAATGAACGGCACAACCTGGCAAATGGCGATCACAATACCGATGTCGAAGCGGAGAACCACTCGTGGAACTGCGGTGTGGAAGGCCAAACGGATGATAATACCATAAATACACTCCGTGCCAGACAAAAACGCAATTTTTTAGCCACACTGTTACTTTCGCAAGGCATCCCGATGATCACCTCGGGCGATGAAATAGGAAAGACCCAAATGGGTAATAACAATGCCTATTGTCAGGACAATGAAATTTCCTGGATAGATTGGCAGCACAAAGATGAGGCACTTTTAAAGTTCACTCAAGACCTGATTAGACTCCGCCTTAAACATCCGAGCCTGCGTAGAAAAGAATGGATAGTGGGTGATCGGATCGATTCGGATGGACTTTTGGACATTGCCTGGTTTTCGCCAAGCGGTAAAATTATGGAAACTGTGGATTGGCAAACGGATAATTCCGGTAGTATCGGCATTTTTCTTCATGGAGAAGGCATACAGGGGAAATCAGAAAATGGAGAGGATATTCTGGATGTCCATTTTTACCTCATCTTCAATGCCCATCACGATGGTGTAACCTTTAAACTACCGGAAGAGAAATATGCATCTAAGTGGTCTGTTGAGATTTCGACAGATGAACAGATTGATCAGCAAGCGCAATTTGGAGCAGAAAGCAGTGTTGAGGTTGGAGGAAGAACGTTAATGGTACTTAGGGCAGGATAACTGCCCTAAGATTTATAAAAGGCCCTGAAGGCCATTTTTCGTCGCCAAAACAGTTAAAACCTTTATTTCTCCCGGAACATCACGGGGATCTTTTAATGTGTTCGCATCAAAATTGCGTAACTGTAAAACAGTGACAGTTTTTTTTAGCGCTCCGATTTCTGCACCCATTAAGGCATGTACTTTGAGCGCGGGTTTCCTGACTGTAAGTGCATTCATGGATTCATTATCCAGCCCAACTGATCTTTTCATCTTTTCCATATATTCTTTTTTGTTATTAATAACAAAAAAAATCTTTCACTGGTTTTAAGATGTTTATTTTTTTTGCACATTTTTTGGCGAATCTATTTCATTTACGGGAATCACTTCAAGGTCTTTCTGCGGTGGTCCGTTTAGGACTTTTCCTGTAATCGAAAATCTACCTCCATGGCAGGGACAGTCCCAGGTTTTTTCTGTTGGGTTCCAGTCCACAATACAGCCAGCATGTGTACATACCGGATTTAAGGCTGTTATTTCTCCGGTATCATCTTTATATAATGCCAGTTTTTTTCCATCAAATTCTACTATTTTACCCTCATCATTTGCCAGTTCACCGGTAGATCTGATTATTTCAGCACCAAAACGATCAGCTACAAAATGGTAAGCCACATCTGCATTTTCCTTTACAAACTCGGTAAATCCAGAGATCGGTTTTAACCTTGATGGGCTCAGCAATTTTTCATAGGGGTTTTCTTTTCCTAAAATAAGATCGCTGAGCAGGACAGCCGAAAGACTACCTAATATCATGCCGTTCCCATTAAAACCTGTTGCAACGAAAATCCCCTTGTCGCTACCGGGTAAATGGCCAATGTAGGGAAGGCCATCAACAGGTACATAGTATTGGGATGACCAGCGGAAATCGATCTGGCTAATGTCGAAATATGTTCTGGCATAGCTTTCAAGATCTTCAAATGCCTTTATTGGATCTTCGTGACCGGTTTTATGATCAGCACCTCCAATAATCAGATATTTTTGTCCATCAATTTCATGGCTCCTAAAGTAATGGTATGGCTCCTGCATATCGTATGCGAGGCTATCTGGATACTCGCCGCTGTTCAGTTTTACTGCCAGTACATAACTGCGGTAAGGTGCATTGCGTAGTGAAAGAATATTTATACCTGGAGGAATGTGCGTTGCGTAAACAATATTTTTTGCTTTGAATGTAAATTTATCGCTCTTTGCATAGTGGATGTCTTCACGCAACTCGGTACTATGGATAAACGTTTGTTCGATAATTTTTCCGCCCAGTCTTTCAAATTCTTTGGCCAGGCCGGTGATATATTTTAAGGGGTGGAACTGGGCCTGGTTTTTAAAACACAGCACATGCTCAAACGGGATTGGAACACCGTTTTCAAAAACTTCGCTCACTTCTATACCGGCAGTTTGCGATGATTCCAGAATAGACTGGAGTTCTTCGGTTTCTTTTTCGTTCTGCGAAAAAAGATAAGCCGCTTTAAACTCAAAGTCTGCATCAATTTTTAGTTCCCTGATGTTTGTGCTGATCATTTCGATCATCTTCTTTGCGCCTTTGGCCATCAGGCTTGAGGCCTCTTTACTGAAAGCGCTGTCAATTTCAGGATAAGTGGTGTCCAGAAAAGTGTTTAAGTGCGCGGTAGTTCCCCCAGTTGTGCCGAAACCTAGATTTTTTGCTTCTACCAGTAAACATTTCTTTCCTTGTTTTTGCAGAAGCAGAGCGGTTGTTATACCGGTAATTCCTCCGCCTATAATCAGTGCATCGTATACTTCCTGGTAATCAGAATAGTCACTTGCCGGGTGGTCTGCTAAAGCAGATTGCCAGATACTGGTATTGGCTCCGTCTCTCTTATTTGTTTCTGTTCCGTGGTTTTCCATTTTTTAAAGCAGTTGATACATTAAAAACCTGTTTTTAAACAGAAAGGTTTGTAGTTTTTTTAAAACAGCTTAGCTGCTATTCTGAGTGATTATTTTTATAGGGTATCATTTTAAATTTTAAAAGTTATTTCAGGCCTGGTTATTTATGTTCAAATTAATCAAACCAAGAGCAAAGACAAATGGTTCTATAGAAAAAGAGACAATGGGAAAATTAAATAACAGTCTGGTTCCCCGGCAGGTTATCGGAAGCCAGATGGATGTGGTTGAAGAACGGAAGTTAAACAGCCTCAGTCAGGCGCAGGAATTTTTCTCAATAGCTGCAAAAAGATTACTTGAAGTGAATGAATGGAGTAAAATCTCCGGACTTTCAGACTTTAAGATTTTTGCGCCTGAAGGGAAAGAAGCTATGCGATCAGCCCAAAAGGGAGATTTCATTAGAATAGATATCCCTGGGCCAGGTCCGGTATCAGGAGATGGATTTGATTGGGTAATGATTGAAGAAATTAAAAAAGACCATGAGGGTGATCAGGAAATGATCAGTATGTGTGTCCGTCCATGTCCTTCACCTTTTAATAACGATAAACAAACTGCTCATTTTTTAAAAAACCATGCCACTTCCACCTTTATTGTCCGCAGAGATGGGATTACTGTATGGGCAGAGGAACATGGCAGGAATGAGCAGGCGAATACCGATGAAGGAAATTTAATCGATAGAACACGGAATCTCATTGTTGGTTTTAGTGCAAAGCTTGGTTTATCCTATCCTCAATGGAAACTGCTGGTAAAAGGACTACTTGATGGCAGACCTTAATGTTGTAAAATTGCAAGTCCTTCTTCATTACCCTGCATTGCTGCAAGCTCTGCAGCACGCTGTCCACGGATATCGGTAAGCGAAGGATCTGCACCTTTTTCAAGTAAGAGTTTCAGCAGATCGTTCCTTCCAAACATCGCTGCAAACATTAATGCCGTTCCACCGTTTCCATGTTGCAGGTCTAATTTTGCACCCCTGGCTATAAGTAATTCGGCAATTGGTAGGTAACCCTTAAAGCAAACACCCATTAGTGCTGTATTGCCACCAAAGTCTGCGGCATCTATATCAGCTCCTGCATCTAAAAGCACCTCTGCACTTTGTAAACGGTTATTATAACAGGCGATGATTAACGGGGTATAGCCTTTCTCATCTCTGACATTTACATTGGCACCCCTTTTAATCAGCTCTTTCAATACTTCGGTTTCTCCCTGCCTTGCTGCAGGTATAATTAATTGGTCTAAATTTTCCATGTAGATAAAACTGTGATTATAGGGAAAAGGTTTTCCTGCCTTTAAGTTAAAACAGATTTTATTAATTTGCTACGGCAGTAACTGGCTGCTTAGAAATAGGTCAATCCGTTTTATTCCTGTTCGTCCGCTTTTTGCCCGATGATTTTTCGCTGGAAAGTTTTTCTGCAGAATCAATGGAATGCGAAACGTGTATGTCTTCATCTTTTTCTGCCGCATCAGAAAGTTTTTGATAATATTTATGCAGTACGTCAAGCTCAGCCTCCGAAAGATCTTCAATATCAACCATGCGGTTACTGGCGTGCCGGCTTGCTGCCAATAGTTCATTAAGCTTCAATTGTATTGCTTTTGAATCTTTGTTTTGCGTTTTTTGAATCAGAAATACCATTAAAAAAGTAATGATGGTTGTCCCTGTATTAATGACCATTGCCAGGTATCCGAATAATGGAATACAGGGCCGCTTATGCCCCAGATAATGATAACACCTAAAGCCATGGTAAAAGCCCAGGCACTTCCTGTCCAATAAGTAATTTTATCGGATATACGCTCAAAAAGGTTTTGCTTTTTCATGATAAAATTTTTTAAAACTATATACAAGGCTAACCCTGTTTGGTTTTAATTTATGTTAAAACATGATTGAGCAGCGCTTTATTGAAAGAGAAAGCAAAAAAAAAGGCTCCTTTTGGAGCCTTTTTTAATTATTCTGCTACCGCCTCAGCGTTGACTGCGTTAACGGCTATTTCGGTCAGGGCTACATCTGTCGCCTTCTCATTTTCGAGCGTTTGCGTCAGTAGTTCTGCCACGTCATCGTGGCCAATATTCTCTGCAAATACCCTTAAAGTTCCGTAGGTTGCAATTTCATAATGCTCCACCTTTTGAGCAGCCAGGATAAGCCCGGCATCGCGGATCATGGTGCCTTTATCAGTATCAGCGATAATTCCGTTGGCCTCTTCCAATAAACCAGCCATCGCATCACATTTTTTTGCACTGGCTTTTTCTCCTAAAAGACTGAATACTTCTTCCAGGGTGGCGATATGTTGCTCAGTTTCCTGGGTGTGTTTTTCAAAAGCTGCTGCCAGTTCAGGACTTGTAGCGGCCTTCTGCATTTTTGGAAGCGCCTTTGCAAGATGTTTCTCTGCCCAATAAATATCCTTTAACTCATCAATAAAAAAATCATGGAATTCTGAATTCTCAATTTTTCCTGTTTTTCCTGTAGGTTTAGCGGTTTTTTTTACCGTTGCTTTTGTAGTTGCCATAATTATATTTTTAATAGGTTTCTTTATTATAGAACAGGTTAAAAGTGTGATGGTTTTGAGTTTTTTATTATATCATCCCGATATCGAGAGACCTGATCAATATTTCTTTCTGACGAAACTGTTTTTCCAGACTCGTTTTAAGTTTCTTCCAAAATTTTTGATCAACAAGGGGTACCATCACTTCAAATACCATCATTTTGTCTTTCTCCAATTGTCCTTTTTCCCTCCAGCTGCCCAATACGGGGTTTTGGGCATAAATACTCAGTCCTCCGAAATTTTTGATCAGTTTTTGCTCCAGCGCCTTTAATTTTTGATCTGCAGATCGCGAATTTGTTAAAGGCAAAAACAACTGGATGAGTTTTTGTTTGTCATGGTTGTTTCTACGGCCCTTGTCAATAAGTTTAAGGGCCTGATCCTGGTTGATATGCCCCTGGACCTTAAATGATTTTCCTGCCTGCAGGTTATAGCCAATGAAAAACTGCTCAATTTCTTTCAGTAGTTTTTCAGGTATTTCCTTTAATGAATTTAACTTTTCATAAGCCAGACTAATTTCCGGAACGGCAATAAAACGATCGTTACGTGTTATTTTTCCATCTTTTTCCCGCTGTTGGGCCTTTATCCCGCCAATAATCCGGCAATCGACCACACAGCCCGTGAAAGTATTAAGTTCAGAGATCAGCATCACATCAAACGGATCGCCATCATCTCCGATGGTACCCGGAATAAACCCAAAATCAAATGGAAAGACTGTGCCTGCCGGCATCAGTTTGCTCAGCAAAAAGCTGCCACTTTCGGGTTCATAGTCGAATTTTTGTCGCGATCCTTTTGGTGTCTCGATAATTACCTGTGTATATCTGCTCATCACCCTAAACTATTAATATGGTTATTTTGATTATCAGTTTATTTCCCTGTTTCCATATGAGGTGCATCAACGGGTTTCGATTCTGGCGATCCCTTTTGCCTTAAAAATATCGTGAGTACCACAATGGCAGCTACAGACAGGAATTCGCTCTGCCAGTTTTGGAAGGTTTCGAACCAGAAATTGGCTTGTCCGATGTATGCGCCCATCGTGTCTGTTGGTTCTCCTTTTAATACCTGTTCTACATTGTGGTCTTGCCAGCTGCCATAAAAATGCAGGTACCAGCTCAGCAAAAAAAGTATGCTGAAAACAATAGAAAGCGAGTTGGAATATAGTTTTAAGATCCACCCGCCCCGGCGTACTGCCCATGGCGCATCTTTAGAAGGAACAGGTTCCCGGTCTACTTCCTCGGGCTCATCCAGTTTTTTTGATTCGGCAGAACCAATCTGGCGGAGTTTTACGGTCAACAATACATATAACATCATCTGTAAAAATTCACTTTCGAAATTTTCAAAAGTTGCGGAGATAAAATGACCTGTCTGCAGGTAAGTGCCGAAATCAAGGCCGGGTGCTCCATGTTCGTTCAGTTCACTGTTGTGCTCGTTCCAGCCGGTAAGGGCCTGCGCGAAAAGCGTAAGGATAAACAGGCTGATGAAGACAACAGACAGCCCGTTTTTATATAACCAGGTTTTTTTGGGGAATACTTTTTTTGCTTTCATAATACGGCTATTAATTAGATGGAATCAAGATATTCTATCAGCATTGCTGCACAGGCCTCTACCGTTGCAGAAACAATTTCTTCCCGTTCTCCGGTAAAATTAAACCTTTGCGAAAAGGCCAGATCACCCTGGTGGGTGGCATAAATAAACATGGTACCTACTGGTTTTTCCTGGGTTTCGCTCCCGCCCGGGGTGGTGAGTCCGGTAATTCCGATATGGATATCTGCAGGGATCAACCGTGAAAGCCCAAGGCTAATTGCCCGGGTTACCTCCATTGATTCGGGTGTATAGGTTTTAATAAGCGCGTGGTCAACCTGTAAAAGATCTTCCTTTAAGCAGGCATCATAACAGGCGATACCACCTTTAAGAAATTTTCCAGCATTATCAATCATGGAAAATTCAGCTGAAAGCCGGCCGGCAGTCGCACTTTCGGCAAAGGCTATTATTAAATTTTTACTGATGAGCATTTTGCCCACCGTATCCATATTCTCGCTTTTCATAATAAGATCTGGCTAGTGGCCCACTCATTATCTGATTAAGGGCTTCGCCTAAAATAACATCCTGTTTTGGCAAATGGTTTTAAAGCCGGGATCGTAACAGGTAGCTATTAGGCCCTTTATTAAAACATACATAAATTTCGGAAACTAAATAGCAAAATATAGGGTTATAATACATGATGGTCAACAACGAAACATCTTAAACATAAACATACCATGAAAAAACAAGACAGCGGCAGTAAACCAAAACTTAGCGCTAAAGATACGATAGCGGCTTCTCCGGCCTTGAAAGAACTCTTTAAAGATGGAATCTGTGATCTTTATTGGGCCGAGAATCATTTGGTTAAAAATTTGCCTAAAATGATTTCCAGCGCAACATCACCAGTACTTAAAGGTGCAATTGAATCGCATCTTACTGAAACCACAGGACATGTAGCCAGACTTGAAAAGGTATTTGAACTCCTTGGCGAAAAACCCATAGCCAAAAAATGTGATGCGATGGAAGGATTGAGTAAAGAGGGAGAAAGTATTATTGAAGAAACTGAGGCTGGAACAGCAACCCGGGATGTGGGCATTATATTAGCCAGCCAAAAGGTAGAACACTACGAAATTGCTTCTTACAGCGGGCTTTTCCAATTGGCAACTACATTGGGTTTAACAGAAATTGCAGATTTACTTGAACAAACACTAGCAGAAGAAAAACTTGCTGATGTAAAGCTTACCGATATTGCTGAGAATGAAATTAATTATAAAGCAGCTGAGGAGGCTTAAGAAAGGAGAAAAAAATGGCAAAAAAAACAACAGTAAAAGATACCAGTCCAATACAACAGGACAATGATAAAACGACAAAACTTGAGGCCTTTGTTGCGGATTCTACCGGTCAAAAACTAACCACCAATCATGGAGTCAAAATAAACGACGACCAGAATTCTCTTAAGGCCGGCGATCGCGGTGCAACCTTATTGGAAGATTTTATATTACGGGAAAAGATTACCCATTTCGACCATGAGCGGATACCCGAGCGTGTTGTACATGCCAGAGGATCTGGGGCACATGGGGTGTTTAAGGTATATGAGGACATGTCTGACATGACAAGGGCAGCTTTCCTTTGCGATCCGGGTTTGGAAACACCTGTTTTTGTCCGGTTTTCAACTGTAGCAGGATCAAGAGGTTCTACCGATCTTGCCCGTGATGTCCGGGGTTTTGCCGTAAAATTTTACACTCAGGAAGGTAATTTTGACCTTGTAGGTAATAACATGCCTGTATTTTTTATTCAGGATGCAGTTAAATTCCCTGACTTAGTGCATGCTGTTAAGCCTGAGCCAGACAATGAAATGCCCCAGGCGGCATCTGCACACGATACTTTTTGGGATTTCATTTCCTTTATGCCCGAGTCTGCTCACATGGTTATGTGGCTGATGAGCGACAGGGCCGTTCCAAGGAGTTACCGGATGATGGAAGGTTTCGGGGTACATACTTTTCGCTTTGTTAATGGATCGGGGGTGGCAAGTTTTGTGAAATTTCACTGGAAACCACTGCTGGGCGTACATTCGGTTGCATGGGATGAAGCGCAGAATATTTCTGGAAAGGACCCAGACTTTCATAGAAGAGATCTTTGGGATGCGATAGAAGCAGGTGCTTTTCCGGAGTGGGAACTTGGTGTTCAGATTGTTGCAGAAGAAGATGAATTTAAGTTTGGCTTCGACTTATTGGATCCGACAAAATTAATTCCTGAAGAGCTGGTTCCGGTGCAACGCATTGGAAAAATGACTTTAAACCGCAATCCCGATAATTTTTTTGCAGAAACTGAACAGGTTGCTTTTCATGTCGGGCATGTTGTTCCGGGAATAGATTTTACCAACGACCCGCTTTTACAGGGCAGGCTTTTTTCTTATACCGATACGCAGCTGATCAGGCTTGGCGGACCAAATTTTCATGAGATTCCGATTAACAGACCTGTTGTGTCTGTACACAATAACCAGCGCGACGGCTATATGCGCCAAACTATAAACCGTGGGAAGACCAGTTATGGTCCTAATGGAATAGCTGCAAACGATCCACAACAGGCTACAGCTGCAGATGGCGGCTTTGTAAGTTATAACGAACGTATTGATGCGAAGAAGATCCGCGCAAGAAGCAGGAGCTTTTTCGATCACTTCTCACAGGCGAGGTTGTTTTTTAACAGTCAGTCTGATGCCGAAAAAAACCACCTTATAGATGCATTAAGCTTTGAGCTGGGCAAGGTAAAAATGGTTGAGATAAGGGAACGCATGCTTGGCTTACTTAACCATGTTGATAAAGGACTTGCTGCAGCAGTAGCTTATGCTCTTGGGCTTCACGTTCCCGTTATTCCTTTGGAAGAACTAAATGGCAGTGTGCCGGCAGACGCTGATCCTGCTGATTATAGCCCCGAACAGAAAGATGGAGAACTTGCAAAATCGGAGGCATTAAGTATGTCTGGAACACTTAAGGATAGCATTGCTACCAGAAAAATAGCCATCCTAGCAGCAGATGGGGTAGATGGTAAATCGCTCAGTCAAGTTAAGGATGCACTTATTGCCCAAGGTGCAGTTGTGCACATTATAGCGCCAAAACTTGGTGCCATTCTTTCGCAGGAAGATCAGCAGATCAAGGTTGATGAGAGTTTTCTTACAGCCGCTTCTGTACTTTATGATGCTGTTTATCTTCCGGGAGGAACAAACAGTTCTGCTACATTAGAAGCAGAGGCTAATGCAGTACATTTTCTGAACGAGGCCTTTAAGCATTGTAAGGCAATAGCAGCCGATGTTACCGCAATACAGGTTTTGGAGGCTACATATTTCTACAAGAAACTTCCGGATGAATATTCGGAGGAGACTGTGCTGCGCGAGGGGATAATTGTTTCGGAAAATCTTTCTTCATTAGCAGAACTGTTTATCAGGATGATTGCCCAGCACAGATTTTGGGACCGGGAAGTTCCAAGAAAAATTCCGGCATAGAAATTCCGGTAATTTTAGAACAACACCAGTTTAAATGTCATTTCAGCCAGGTAATCCATCAGCCTGGCTGTTTTTTTAATAAAACCAAACCGGCAAAGGTTTTAGCTTGTTTTATAATGGAGAGGAATTTTTCCGGACAGCAAGAAAATCTGCCCGGAATTAATCTATAGCGTATTATAAATTTAATTATTCGACATGGAAAATTATAAGAACTCTGAAGATCCGAAAGAAAAATATCCGAAACCCGCATTTCCAACACAGGACCAGGAGCCTCCCGGAACCGAGTCGGAATTAATTCCAAAAGCAGATCATGGGGAACTTTCATATAAAGGCAGCGGAAAACTGGCCGGGAAAAAAGCTGTTATTACGGGCGGTGACTCCGGAATAGGGCGTGCTGTAGCCATTGCATTTGCAAGAGAGGGGGCAGATGTGCTGATCAGTTATTTAAATGAAACCGAAGATGAGGATGCACAGGAAACGGCCCGTTGGGTAACCGAAGCCGGAAGAAAAGCGATAACCTTGCCAGGTGACATCAGAAACCAAGAGCATTGTCAGGAAATTATCGATACTGCTGTTAGTGAACTGGGCGGTCTGGATATTTTGGTTAATAATGCTGCTTTTCAAATGGCCCGGAAAGGGTTGGATGATTTGTCACCTGCTGAATGGGAGCGGACATTTGATACCAATATTACTGCCATGTTCTATTTATGCAAAGCGGCAGAGCCTCATCTCAAACCCGGCAGCAGCATCATCAATACAACTTCGGTTAATGCATACTCGCCAAGCGAGCAGCTTTTGGCTTATGCCACAACCAAAGGCGCCATACAGAATTTTACGGCTAATCTGAGCCAGATATTGTTGAAAAACGGCAAGGGAATCAGGGTGAATGCTGTAGCTCCTGGCCCAATATGGACGCCATTGATCCCGTCTACAATCCCGGATCATGAAGAATTCGGAAAGCAGTCGCCGATGGGCAGACCAGCCCAGCCCGTAGAAGTAGCCCCGGCATTTGTGTTTCTGGCCGCTGATGATGCAAGCTATGTTGCAGGGGCCACTATACCCGTTACAGGTGGGATGATTACCATCTGATAAAAGGCAATCCGTCCTGCTAAGTATGATTTTTAATAAATATTAAAACTATGGAAAACAAAAAAACAGACATCGAAACACAGAAAGAGGATAAAGTAGGGGTTATCCCGCTCTCGGAAATAGAAGGAAGTGATGCTGACAGTGCTCACCAGGATGAAGATGCTGCCGGGGAGTTGGCTAAACAGTCATCAAAATCGGATTCGGAGATGGATCAACAGACTGATGAAGACCTTAATGATTAAATAGATCATTAATTTTTTAAAGGCTTTGATGAATTGAAAAAATAGATTTTTATGGATACTACAAAACATTTTGCCCTTGTTACAGGGGCAAGCAGCGGCATTGGTTATGAACTCGCAAAGCTTTTTGCGAAAGACAGCTTTAACCTGATTATTGTTGGCAGGGACGAGGCCAAACTAAAACGGGTTGCGGTTGTACTCGAAGAACATGGAGTTGAAGTCATCACCATTACTGCCGATCTTTTTGAGCCTAAGGCTGCTTTAGACGTGTACGAGCAAATAAAAGCTAAAAATATACAGGTAGATGTGCTGGTTAATGATGCAGGCCAGGGTGTTTACGGCAAGTTTATAGATACCGATCTGGATAAGGAACTCGATATTATCCAGCTTAACATCTCTGCTCTGCTAACCTTAACCAAATTGTATGTACGTGAAATGGTAGCGCGGGGAAGCGGCAAAATATTAAATGTGGCTTCTGTTGCAGGAAAAGTACCCGGACCTTATCAGGCTGTTTATCATGGAACAAAAGCATTTGTGCACTCCTTTAATGAAGCAGTCCGCGCGGAAATTAAAGATACACCTGTTACCATAACCTCTTTATTGCCAGGTCCAACGGATACCGATTTTTTTAGAAAAGCCGATATGCTGGATTCTAAGGTGGTACAGGATGGGGAACTGGCAGACCCTGCAGATGTAGCTAAAGATGGTTATGAGGCCATGATTGCAGGAAAGGATATGGTGATCTCCGGATTTAAGAATAAATTGCAGGTAGCAATGGGGAATGTTACGCCTGATAGTTTGCTGGCCGAACAGACCGGTAAGCAGCAGGAGCCGGTTGATGATCAATCATAATGGCATTCTAAAAACCGGTATCTAAAACTGGTCGTTATTTAGACCGGAACCAAGTGGAGTGGAGAAATTTTTGAACGATGTTAAAAGATCTCCCCATTGCGGGTGGATGATAATTGGAGGTCATTTATTCCTCAGAATGACAGTGTTTTAGGTTTTGCGTTTCAGAAAGATTTGGAAATGAACAGACAGTGGTTCTTGGCGGCCTGCTGTCCCGCTCTTTGTTCCAAGTCCTCGCCCTCATGCTTCGGGTCTGCGGGCTTTGCACACCGATCGGGTTTAGGAACTACGGCTGGTGCTGCAAAAGCTAAAAATAAATATAGAAACAGACGCTTTGCAATTACAAAACGCTAAACCAGGTCACAAATCCCGCACCAACAAAAACCTCGAAAGCTACTCTGCGATGATCTGCGAAATCAGCGGGAAATATTTGGGTAAGGTCTTCGGCTATGCTATTAATATAGATGTTATATTTACTAATGATAATAATTGTGGGCGTCATTTCGACTGGAACACAGTGGAATGGAGAAATCTTTGAACGATGTTAGAAGATCTCCCCACTGCAGCCCGAAACAACGATCTTAGCCTAACAATTCAGAGTTTTAGAGCCATGCCATACCTAACCCTTGTTAAATAAACCCGACAGAGCGGATAGCCCACAGTGAAGCTTTAGCGTAACGAGGACTATAAGCGATGGCGGGACTGCTGCCAGCCATGAAAAACAGACCTTTCGTTTCTAAAACCTAAAAACATTTTTTACTATTCACCTGGCCTATATCTTAAAGATCCTTGATCTATGTGTCTAAAAAAAATCTAACCGCTACCATAACAGATTTCTAAAATTGGGCGTCATTTCGACTGGAAAGTAGGGGAATGGAGAAATCTTCGATGTTAAAAGATCTCTCCACTGCGGTCGAGATGACGATATCACACAACCTATAGCCATCAATCTGAAATTTTTCTAAAATCAGGGCCTCATGATGACAAGGGCTTAAGCATTCAGTTTCTCTGTGTTAACGGCTAAAACGTTTATCTCTCAATGACAGATTTCTAAATTGGGCGTCATTTCGACTGGAACACAGTGGAATGGAGAAATCTTTAAACGATGTTAGAAGATCTCCCCACTGCCAGAAATAACGATATTACTCAAACTATTTTGTGGGACCATGCCATACCTATTATAACTGTTCACCTGGTATCTTTAAAGTCCTTTGTTCCATATCAATAGTAAATCATACTGACTGTACATCAATATTTTATGGTTGCCCGTTTCCGCCGGCAGCACCATATATCTGTCCTGTAGAAAAACTTGCATCATTTGCAGCAAGCTGAACATAAATTGAAGCCAGTTCTGCAGGCTGACCTGGTCTGCCTAATGCAGTGTCTTTGCCAAATTCTTTAAGTTTCTCGGGCGTCGAACCACCTCCCATTTGTAACGGCGTCCAGATAGGACCGGGTGCAACGCCATTTACCCGGATGCCTTTAGGCCCAAGTTGTTTAGCCAGAGATTTTACAAAATTTGTTGTAGCAGCTTTGGTCTGTGCATAATCATAAAGGTCGGGCGAAGGATCGGTTGCCTGTACCGAGGTAGTTCCGATAATAGACGATCCGGGTTTTAAATGTGGCAAGGCTGCTTTAATTATCCAGAACGGGGCATATATGTTTGTTTTTATGGTCCAGTCGAACTGATCGCTGGTTAAATCGGCAAGCGAAGGCGTACTTTGCTGTCTGGCAGCATTACTTACCAGAATATCGAGGCCACCCAACTGGCTTACTGCGGTATCTACCAGCTTTTTGCAAAAGGCTTCGTCTCTGATATCGCCTGGAATTGCAACGGCTTTACGGCCAGCCTTTTTTATCAGTTCAATAACTTCTTTGGCATCCGGTTCTTCCTGTGGAAGATAGCCGATGGCCACGTCCGCGCCTTCTCTGGCATAGGCAATGGCTGCGGCTCTGCCCATGCCAGAATCGCCACCCGTAATTAGCGCCTTTCGTCCTGTCAGTCTTCCCGAACCTTTATAACTGGTTTCGCCATGATCGGGCCTTGGTTCCATTTTGCTGGCTAACGCTGGCCAGGGCTGATTCTGATGGTTAAAGGGTGGACGAGGGTACTTAGTGGTAGGATCTTCAAGCGGCGCATCTGGCCAGTAATTGTTTTGGCTTGATGTTGCTGCAGTTAATGTTGGTGAAATTGCCATGCTAGCCAGTCCGATTCCGAGGCCCCCGATTGCCTCGCGTCGCGTAACTTTTTTTTGTGTGTCCATAATGATGTATTTAATAGGTATAGATATAACCAGATGAAGTTTTAGATGGTTTGGTTTTTTTGAACTTTGGCAAATGAGCTGTTGTTGCCAAAACTTTTGGCTCATTTTTTTTGTTTTTTTTAAAACTGCTTCCATGGAAATAGATATACGAAAACAAAATATTGGACTAAATTTTACTGAAAACGGGGAAGCTGAAATCAGGCTGTGGGCACCGCTGGCCGCACAGGTTTCTATCTTAATTGGAGATCGCGAAATTTCTTTAGCGCTGTTTGAGGAGGGCTATGGTTATTGGTATTTGCAAACGAACCAGATCAAGGCGCTTGATCGATATGCCTTTAAAATTAATCTGATAACCGGGGGAGAAATGCTTCACCGGGCAGACCCAGCCTCTTTGTTTTTGGAAGAAGGGCCTCACGGGCGCTCTACCGCATTTGATGTAAACACTTTTAACTGGACGGATGCTGATTGGAAAGGAAAAGACCTCAATGATCTCATAATCTACGAGCTTCACACCGGAACATTTACGCCAGATGGAGATTTTGCTGCCATAGCAACTAAACTTGATTATCTGGTTGAGCTTGGCATTACAGCCGTAGAAATTATGCCGGTGGCACAATTTCCGGGTAATAGAAACTGGGGTTACGACGGCGTGTTTCCCTTTGCAGTACAAAACACTTATGGCGGACCGCTGGCCTTACAGCATTTGGTTAATGCCTGCCACGCCAAAGGTTTGGCAGTAATTTTAGATGTGGTTTATAACCATTTGGGCCCCGAAGGGAATTATTTCTCCGATTTTGGCGACTATTTTACTGATAAATACCATACACCATGGGGGAAGGCGATTAATTTTGATGATGCAAACTGTGATGCCGTGCGTGATTTCTTTATTGAAAATGCGTTGATGTGGTTAAGGGATTTTCACATCGATGCCCTCAGGTTGGATGCGGTGCATGCAATTAAAGATCTTAGTCCGGTGCATATTCTGGCGGAGATTAAAACACACACCGAAAAACTCTCTCAATTTACCGGCAGGACATACCAACTGATTGTTGAGCTTGATTTAAATGACGATCGTTATATCCGGCATCAAAGCAAATATGGTTATGGAATGGACGCCCAGTGGGTTGACGAGTTTCATCACGCACTCCGGGTTTGTACTGGACAAGCGAAAGAGGGCTATTATTCCGATTTTAACGGTGTAGCAGATCTGGCCAAATCTTGTCAGGATGCTTATGTGTACACCGGGCAATATTCGGCACACCGGCAGAAAAAGTTTGGTGTTCCCGTAAAAGATGATTCAGGAGCTAAATTTGTTGTCTTTTCACAAAACCACGATCAGGTGGGCAACCGCATGTTGGGCGAAAGGAGCAGTACCCTGGTTAGTTTTGAAATGTTAAAGGTAATGGCTGCGGCAGTTTTTTGCAGCCCGTTTTTACCCTTAATATTTATGGGCGAGGAATGGGCAGAAACCAATCCTTTCCAGTTTTTTGTCAGTCATAGCGATGAGGAACTGGTAGAAGCGGTGAGGAAAGGAAGAAAGGCAGAATTTGCTGCTTTTCACAATAATGGCGATACACCCGACCCCCAGGACGAGTCTACTTTTGAAAGGTCTAAGCTCGACTGGAAAAAAACCGGTGAACCGAAGCACAAGACCATGCTCAGTTATTATAAAACTTTAATCGCTTTGCGGAAACAACATCCTGTACTGGCTAACCTGGATCGGAAAAATGTATATGCAGAGGCCTTTTCTAAAAAAAACTGCATGATATTGAAACGCTGGAAAGACAAGGAAGAAATCATTGCCATGTTTAATTTTTCTATACAAAAGCAAACGTTATCTATCGATCCGGCATTTCAACAGGCGTCGGTGCTGTTGGATTCTGCTTTGCTAAAATGGGGAGGCTCAAACGCCGAATCAAACAGTATACCTGCAGACGGTCAGATTACTTTATTTCCCGAATCAACTCTTATTCTTTTTAAAACACATGTATAAACCCACTTCTACCTATCGAATCCAGTTCCATAAAAATTTTAACTTCAAATCTCTCGATCATATTATTCCCTACCTGACAGAACTGGGGATCGATACGATATACGCGTCGCCAATTTTTGAGGCGATGCCAGGGAGTACGCACGGTTACGATATCGTAAATCCACTGAAAATAAATCCCGAGATTGGTACCGAGGCAGAATTGCTTAAGCTTTCTGAAAAGTTAAAAGCTGCTGGCATTAAATGGCTTCAGGATATTGTTCCAAACCATATGGCCTTTCATCCAAATAATACCTGGTTAATGGATGTACTTCGAAAAGGAAATGATTCTGAATTTGCACGATTTTTCGATATTGATTTGCAAAAGGGCGATGGACGTTTAATGGTACCTTTTTTAGGTGAGGACCTTGAAGAGGCGATTGCAGGGCAGAAATTAAAATTGCAGGCCATTAAAGGCGAATACTACCTCAATTATGGTGATTCGAACTGGCCGGTAAATGCAGAAACCGCCAGGACTCTTTCCACACAAGACCTTAAGGAAATAAATAGGGATACTGCTGTCTTAACCAGGATTGTCAAAAATCAGCATTATCGATTGTGCAACTGGCAGGAAACCAACTATAACATTAACTATCGCAGGTTTTTTACCGTTAATGCCCTGATCTGCCTCAATATGCAACATCAGAAAACATTCGATCTTTACCACCGCTACATTTTTGAATTGATTGATAAAGGAGTTTTTCAGGGTTTGCGGATTGATCATGTTGATGGCCTATATGATCCTAAGGAATATTTGGAACGGCTTAGAAACGCTGTAGGCAAAGACATTTATATCGTTGTAGAAAAAATTCTCGAAAATGGTGAAGAATTACCTAAAGACTGGAAAGTGCAGGGAAGTACAGGCTACGATTTTTTAGCAATGGTAAATAATCTTTTTACAAACAAAGAAGCAGAAAAGCCCTTTAATAAACTTTATCAGGAAGTAACAGGTAAAAAACTCGATCCATCCACGCTGATTTACGAAAAGAAAAGCAACATCTTGTTTAAGCACATGCAGGGAGAACTGGATAATTTATTCGAACTCTTTTTGGAACTTAAACTGCCCGATTTTTCGATCATTAAGCAAGCTGATCTTAAAAAGGCACTTGCCGAAATGCTTATCGCTATGCCTGTATACCGATATTACAACTATCGCTTTCCACTGGCAGAGGCTGAATCACTTCATATTCAAAATTTGCTTGCACCCATTCTCCGTGATAAAAAGCTGGCTAAAGCAGGAGAGTTGTTGAACAAAATCCTCTTAGAAACCCCAAAAAAGAAAAACAGGGCCTACAACAAAAAGTTGAGTCATTTTTTTCAGCGCTGTATGCAGTTTACAGGTCCGCTAATGGCCAAAGGCGTAGAGGATACCGCCATGTTCACCTATAACCGGTTTATAGGCCATGCAGAAGTGGGTGATGCGCCAGATGCTTTTGGAATGGCAGTGCATGAGTTTCATAATGAAATGTATAAACGCCAACACGACTGGCCATTTAGCATCAATGGAAGTTCCACTCACGACACCAAAAAAGGGGAAGATGTTAGAGCAAGATTAAATGTACTTAGCGATCTTCCGGATGAGTGGTCTCAATTGGTGCAGCAACTAAAAAGAACTTTCGTATCCCTACAAAAACAGAATACGTCTTTTAAGCTATTACATGATAATGATGTTTATTTAGTCCTGCAGACCATTATCGGCGCTTTGCCCTTTCATAAAGATGATGATCATGAAATCGAAAGCCGTTTGGCGCAGTTTATTGTAAAAGCATTAAGAGAATCGAAAAAACGATCAGACTGGGCAAATCCTGATGAAGACTATGAGGATAAACTCACTGAATTTTCGCAGGCTCTTTTAACTGAAAAGCAGGAAAGTAATAGTTTAATCAGAAATTTTTTAAAACGCATCTCCGATTTTGCAGTCATCAACAGTTTAGCCCAGCTCGCCCTGAAATTCACCTCTCCGGGCATCCCGGATATTTACCAGGGAACCGAATTATGGGATTTAAGTCTTGTTGATCCAGATAACAGAAGACCGGTCAATTATGCCGATAGGACGGATCTGATCGCAGCATTTGATGCGCCTGTTAATTTTAAAAGGCTTTGGGAAGACAGGTTTTCGGGAAAAATTAAAATGTGGCTAACTAAAACTTTGCTAAAGATAAGAAAGTCTGAGTCAGAAGTTTTTGAACGTGGAGCATACATTCCTTTACAGGTTCAAGGTAAGTATAGCCAGCATATTTGTGCTTTTGCAAGGCAATATAAACAGCAATGGTTAATCACTGTGGTTCCTTTGGGGTTTGCTAAATGCTGTAAAAATCAAAATGTAGCAGCCGATAATTTTGATTGGGAAGATACCCAGGTGTTGTTGCCAAATGAGGCACCTCTTAGCTGGCAAAACCTGCTGACCGAAAAAAAGGAGTATAAAGATCCCTTAAATGAAGGTATCCTGATCAGCCAGTTGTTTAACCACATGCAGTTGGCGGTAATTAAGTTAATGCCTAAAAATAATCCGCGTTCTGCAGGTGTGCTTATGCACATTAGTGCTTTGCCGTCTCGTTTTGGTATTGGCGATTTAGGCCCTGGCGCCTATAAATTTGTAGATTTCCTTGCCAAATCACGGCAACGCTACTGGCAGGTTTTACCGCTTAATCCAACCAAAAAAGAAACTGGGTATTCGCCCTATTCCAGCAACTCTTCCATGGCCGGAAATATGATGCTGATCAGTCCTGAATGCTTATTTGAACAAGCGCTTTTAAGCGAAAGCGATCTGGATGACTGTATGTTACCAGAAACAGGGCCGGTAGATTTTGAAAAAACAGAAGTAATGAAGCAGCAGATATTAAATAAGGCTTATCAACTGTTTAAAGCTAAAGGGAATGAAAAACTGGTAGATGAATTTAACCTGTTTTGTAGAACCGAACAAGATTGGCTAGCTGATTTTTCTGTTTATACCTGCATAAAGCAATATTTTAAGGGTAAAGAATGGTTTAACTGGCCAGAAAAATTTAAATTAAAGGATGTCCAAACTATCGTTAAATTTGAAAAAGGCAATCAGGCCGAAATTGAAGAAATAAAATGGAACCAGTTTATTTTTTATCACCAGTGGTATAGGTTAAAAGAATACGCAAATGCGAAAGACATAGAACTGATTGGCGATCTCCCGTTTTACCTTGATTATGATGCTGTTGAAGTATGGGCACAGCGTGAAAATTTTTTACTTGATAAAAACGGAAACAGAATAGAGGTTGCTGCCGTTCCTCCTGATTATTTTAACGAAAAGGGCCAACTCTGGGGTATGCCGGTATACAACTGGGAAAAGATGAAAGAGGATGATTTTAAATGGTGGGAAAACCGGTTAAAGAAAAACCAACAGCTATATAACCTTCTTCGTTTAGATCATTTTAGGGCTTTTTCTAATTATTGGCAGGTTGCGGCCAGTAAAGAAGATGCCGTAGATGGTACATGGAAGCCTGGAGCTGGTGCTGCATTTTTTAAAACGATGGAAAAGAAATTGGGCAAACTCCCCTTTATTGCTGAAGATCTAGGTGAAATTTCAGCGGATGTTGAGCAGTTGAGAAAACAATTTCGGTTGCCGGGCATGAAAGTACTTCAATTTGCTTTTGGTGAAGATTTAGCAGGATCCGTGCATATCCCACATCAATTCGGCTCGTCAAATTTTATTGTTTACACAGGCACACATGATAACAATACAACCCTGGGCTGGTTTAAAAATGAAACCGATGCAAACGTTAAAAAGCGACTTTCAAAATATGTTGGCGCCGAGGTTAATGAAAAGAATATCAATACCATCCTGATCGGGCTCTGCTATGCTTCCATTGCTAAAATTGCCATTATCCCCATGCAGGATATTCTGCATTTAGATGAAACTGCCCGGATGAACATCCCGGGCAAGGCCACAGGGAATTGGGCATGGAGAGCCGATAAACAATTTATAGATGAGAAAACAATAAACGGGCTGAAAGCAGAAACCGAACTTTATGGGCGCTGAAAATTCTGAAAAGTTGATCCTATTCAGCTTGTGTAATCAATTTTAGTGCATAAAAAGCATTCTTATTAACAGCTATTTAACTTGTTGTTTACTGAATGTTTTAAAAATGAAAATTACCTAAACTATAGCTGATTTTTCATTGTTGATTCTTTAACACCACAGGTGATTTATGAAGGGTTAAACATCAATATCTTAAAATCAATACTATGAAAGCAGCAGTATTTCACAAACCTGGCGATATCCGGGTAGACAATGTTCCCGATCCGGAAATTCTGGATCCAAGGGATGTAATTCTGAAAGTTACCTCAACTGCCATTTGCGGTTCCGATCTCCATATCTTAAGCGGTGCAGTTCCACAAAAAGAACCATTGGTTATGGGGCATGAATTTATGGGGATCGTTGAAGAAGTCGGTGCTTCCATCACCAATCTTAAGCGTGGCGACCGTGTGGTGGTTCCTTTTCCAATTTCATGCGGTAAATGTTTTTTTTGTACGCATGAGGCATCCCCTGCATGCGAAAATTCGAATTTTAAAAACTATGGTCCTAATGGTGATATGATGAGCCAAAAAGGTGGCGCATTATTTGGTTACACCGATCTGTACGGTGGATATTCGGGCGGGCAGGCACAGTATGTAAGGGTACCTTATGCGGATATCAGTCCTCGGATTGTTCCGGAGCATTTAAGTGATGAGCAGGCACTTTTTCTGACCGATATTTTTCCTACAGGCTGGTCGGCTATTGACTGGGCACAACTCAAGGGAGGTGAGGTGGTGGCCATTTTTGGTTCAGGTCCGGTGGGTTTAATGGCCCAGAAAGCAGCTTGGATTAATGGAGCGAGCCGGGTAATTGCGATTGATCCCCTTGATTACAGGTTGGAAAAAGCAAAAGCAGTAAACAATGTCGACATCCTCAATCCACATAAAGTTGATGTTGTAGCAGCCATCAGGGAAATGACCGGTGGACGGGGAGCCGATGTATGTGTAGATGCTGTTGGTTTTGAACCTGAGCGTAGCTTTATGGATAAGGTTAAGGCAACGATAAATTTTGAAAAAGGATCAATCAAAGTCCTTGAAATGTGTTTTGAAGCTGTCCGCAGGATGGGAACGGTATCTATTATGGGCGTTTACGGATCTCCTTATGATAATTTTCCGCTGTTTAGGATATTCGACAAAGGTATTACCATTAAGCAGGGGCAGGCTCCGGTACTCAACTATATTGATAAACTGATCGGGCTTGTAGATGAGGGTAAAGTAGTGCTGGATGATATTATAACCCATACAATTCCGCTTGAAGATGCCGCACGTGGCTATAAAATTTTTGATGAAAAGGAAGACGATTGTGTTAAGGTTGTTTTGAAGCCTTAGCCTCTAATAAATGTTAGCCTGGTAGCATACCAGGCTAACATTTACCTTGTTTTAAAATTTGCTTTTTTATGCTGCTTTATGTTATAAGTGCTCTCCGCAGTACCTGTCAATCCGATAAAAGGCTTTTCGAAATAAAACGAAAAACCATGGATATACGATGTGCTATCAATCTTTTTTTTTCGCTACACTTTAAGCTGCTACTATATGGTTTGGTATGTTGCTGGTTGCTGTGTACATCCTGCCATAAGGAAGATACTGGGGCCTATATGATCACATCTGAAAATTTCTATGATATGACCGTGCCTGAGCATAACTATCAACAACTTCTGAATGAAGAGCTTTTCAAAATCAATGCTGATCCGCGTTTTCCTATACTTGCAAAAAAGCGTGTAGAGTTTTCAAAAAAATACATTTTGGAGTTGAATACGCTGTTAGGAATAAGCGGACCTGCCTCTTCCATTGCTATCAGTGATGAAAACCATGAAAGGCTTGTTGAATTAAAAAAGCTCACAGGAGATAGCTTTAAGAAGGAGCTGGTCAGGTTAACTGTTGAATCGGATCAGCAATTTGTCGGATTTCATGTTAATGCGATTTCTTCAGAAGGGGCTAAAGATCTTGCATTAAGGGAATGGGCCCGACAAAAACTTCCGATGCTAACCGAGAATCTTTCAGAGATTCAGACACTTCATTAGATTGGATAATTACTCATTGAATTGTAATAGGCCAGGATTCATCAAAAATTGAATTTATGACCAATAATGTAAATGAAATCGGTTAAACCATTAGGCTGTGTTGCAGGCAACATGCGTAGAATAGATTGATTTCATTTCATGAATGTATAGAATGGGGCCTATATATTGACTAAAAAATTATCTTAATGATACATTAGCTATTTGGTTTAGAGTCTGCAGTATTAAAATAATTAGCAATGGAATATTATTAACCAATACGTTCTGTAAGTTCACTTAAATTCAGGATTCATTGATTTGGATTGTTTTTTTATATGGATAGGTTCATATAATTAGAAAATTGTTTCAAACATCTAAATTCTTTGTGAAAATTGATCAAAATTTAAAAAGAATCTTTTGTTTATGTGACTTAGTATTTGATGAAAATTCTGTCAAATATAAAAATGGCACAAGATTCTTTTTAGAAAAAGATAAATGTCATTAAAATAGACCTTTTCTAAATAAATTGCCAATTTTAAATGGCATCTAAATTAATAATTATATATTTGCAGCCTTGAAACTAAGCAATGTCTAATGCTATTAATCAGTGATTTGGATATTACTTGTAACAGAGCCATAGGAATAAGGCTTTTTTAATTTTTTGAAGACAACCTAAACAACTTGAATGCTTAATTTAGTTCTCTTTGGCCCTCCAGGGGCGGGTAAAGGCACCCAATCTGAAAAGCTGATTGCAAAATATCAGTTGGTACACGTTTCAACAGGCGATCTTTTTAGAGCACACGTTAAAGGAGAAACAGAATTAGGAAAAAAAGTAAGTCAATTGTTAGCTGATGGAGAATTGGTTCCCGATGCCATTACGATTGCCATGCTTGAGGAAGAGGTGGATAAAAATCCTGATGCTAAAGGATTTGTGTTTGATGGATTTCCGCGTACCGTTCCGCAAGCAATTGAGCTTGATTTATTTTTAGAGCGTAAAGGCAGTAAAATTGCTGGTGTTATTGCTTTAGATGTTGATCAGGACGAGCTTACAAAACGTATTGCCGAACGTCATAAAACCAGTGGCCGTCCAGATGATGATGCTGAAAAACTGAAAAAACGGATTTCAGAATACTTTGATAAAACGATCCATGTATTGCCTTATTATGAAGAGCAGGGGAAGTTGAATAAAGTAAACGGGATTGGTGAAATAGAAACAGTATATCATGATCTTTGCGCCGTAATTGATCAGTATAAAGTGTAAAGTATCGGGTTCAGGAAGCAAATATAGTATCAGGGAAACGGTTTTAATTAATTCCTGATCCGTTATAAAAAACATAAAAGGAGTTATAATGTTAAAACGTTATAACTCTTTAATTTTAATGGAGTTGTCATTTCAACGTTCCAATAGTAAAACATTTCAATATTAAAATATGTCACAGGGTTCGAATTTCGTAGATTATGTAAAAATTTGTTGCCGTTCTGGTAAGGGTGGGGCAGGTTCAGCACATTTACATCGTGATATTTTAACGTCAATGGGTGGTCCTGATGGTGGTGATGGCGGTCGTGGTGGCCACATTATCGTTAAAGGCAGTATTCATATCTGGACATTATTACACCTTAAATACCGTAAACATATCATCGCAGAAGATGGTGGGGCAGGTGGAAGTTCCCATAAATTCGGTAAACAAGGTAAGGATGAAATCTTAGAAGTTCCGCTTGGCACCATTGCTAAAGATGCTGAAACGGGAGAAATCCTTTTTGAAATTACAAAAGATGGCGAAACTAAAATTTTAACGGCTGGTGGCCGTGGTGGTCTGGGTAATGCGCATTTTAAAAATTCTGTTCAACAAACACCACGTTTCGCACAACCAGGCGAGCAGGGACAGGAAGTTTGGAATATTTTAGAATTAAAAGTTTTAGCCGATGTTGGTCTCGTAGGTTTCCCAAATGCAGGAAAATCAACTTTACTTTCTGTAGTTTCGGCGGCTAAACCAGAAATTGCCGATTATCCTTTTACTACCATTGTTCCTAATCTGGGTATTGTAAGTTACCGGGGTGGAAAATCTTTTGTAATGGCAGATATCCCTGGAATTATTGAAGGTGCATCAAAGGGTAAAGGTTTAGGATACCGTTTCCTTCGTCATATCGAGCGTAATTCGGTGCTGTTATTCATGGTTCCGGCTGATACAAGTCGCTCAATTAAAGAAGAATACGAAATTCTTAAAAGTGAACTGGAGTCTTACAATCCTGAATTAATGCAAAAGCCACACGTTTTAGCCATTACCAAATCAGATATGTTAGATGAAGAACTGATGGAAGAAATGAAGCAGGATCTGCCAAATATCCCATCGATATTTATCTCATCAGTAGCCGAAAAAAATATTTTAGAACTGAAAGATATGCTTTGGAAGGCAATTGAAGGATAAAGTAATCCATTAGTTCAATGGTCAGTTGTTCATTAGTTTCTACTCTCAACTAATGACTAATGAACGTTACCAAACCAGGCGCTCAAACACTTAATTGAAATTCCCTGTTTTTGATAAAATTGGCTGGATATCAGTTTAATAAGGAAAGGCAAAATTTTCGAGAGGATAAAATGAGAAAATGTGCTAACCTCCAATACTAAGAAATTATTTAAAGGCTAAAGGTTTGCATGGATCATTAATCCATGCAAATGACTCATTAAATTTTTTGTATTTTTTATCCTTGTCCTTCCTGTACCTGACCATTTTCGTGGGCATTTTCAAGAATCTCTTTCACATCTGATTTGCGCTTTTTAGCAACTGTGTGTTTAAAATGAGGCACTTCATGTTCAACAATATCTTCTTCAATTGCTTCTACGCCAAAAACTTTCTCTTTTAACAGGTTATATTTGTCTTGAAAGCCATAACGCAGGTTTTTGGCTCCACCAACAATTTTTCCCCGGGTGCCTGCACCGCTATCTGGAGCAAATAAAATACTAATTACTGCACCAGCTGCTAAACCAGCCACCAAGGCAAGGGCTATTTTTGCACTGTTATCCGATTCGTGCTTTAAATATTTTCCGATTAACTTTCTGTATTTCATGATCATGTGGTTTTATAAATGAACAATTCGGCTGATATAATGTTTGATGTTTTTTAATTTGGAAAGCAAGTACAGTAGTTTTTTTGGAAAAGCAGTCCTGCTTCCGCTCCTATGAAACCTGTGAAACAAGCAAGCACACTATAAAACAACAAAATAAGTGCTTAAGTCGGAAGTACCCGCTGAAATCGCGTTTAGATGGCAATGTAGCTGTGGTATACCTTTGTGAATTAATGTTTACAATTTTATATCTGTATTTAGGTGATCAATGAGGTTAGTAGTGAACCGTTAAGGCTGCAGCAATCATGAAATTACGATATCGATCTTAAAAAAGACCAGACTTTTACCTAAGTTTAAAGTTAAAGCACAATATTTGGGTTACTAAACGAATTAAAATGGTAAAAGCAACAATAAATAAAGAACATTATGCATGTTCGGTAACCAATGGTTCACATGATATTATCGTAGACGAACCTTTAGAGTTAGGAGGAACACATAAAGGTTTTGCACCAAAAGGATTATTAATGGCTTCTTTGGCATCGTGTGTAGCCATTACTTTAAGAATGTATGCCGATAGGAAGGAATGGCCCATTGATAAAATTGAGGTGGAAGTAAACATTGATACCGAAAACGGTGAAACAATCTTTTTGGAAGAAATTACCTGTACTGGCGTGCTTACCGAAGAACAAAAAATCAGACTGGAAGAAATTGCAACAAAATGCCCGGTCAGTAAAATCCTTGCCGCTGGTCATGAAATCAGATCGAAAGTGCTTTAGGGTATGATGGTGCAAAACTCCTTTGCACATTCATAAAAAGCTTTAATATCTTTGTAATCCACAGTATTTACTGCGGTAAAAAATAATTTATGCCTACCGAAATAAAATGCCCCAATTGTGCCCATATTTTTCCGATGGAAGAAGCTATGGCCGAAGATTATAAGAAAGAGTTACGTGAGAAAGCGGCTGCTTATGCAAGGCAGAAAGATGAAGAATATCAACGTAAGCTACAGGTTTTCGAGTCAGAAAAACAGCAACAGCTGAAAGCTTTTGAGGCTAAACTTAACGAAGAGAAGACCAAACTTAAGGATAGCTTGGAGGAGAACCTTCGTAAAAGTATTTCGGCCGATTTTGAAACCAAACTGCAAATGCTGGAAGGTAATGCGAAAGATAATGCTGAAAAATTAAAGCTGGCCCGTGAAAAAGAACTCGAATTTTTACGTCGCGAGGAAAGCCTTAAAGTAAAGGAAGAAGAAATGGAACTTGCTTTTCAACGTAAAATGCAGGAACAGCGTAACGAGTTGGTAGAACAGATTCGTAAACAAGAGGCAGAAAAGAATAGTATTAAAGATACTGAACATCAATTGCGTTTAAAGGAATTGGAAAAACAGCTCGACGATCAGAAAAAACTGGCTGAAGAGATGAAACGCAAAGCCGAGCAGGGTAGTATGCAATTACAGGGCGAAGTACAGGAATTGATCCTGGAAGAACTGCTCCGTGTTAATTACCCTTTCGATTTAATTGAAGAAGTTGGCAAAGGTGTACGTGGGGCAGATTGCGTACAGGTGGTGCGTAATCAATTTGGACAGGAATGCGGTAAAATTATTTACGAAAGCAAACGTACCAAAGACTTTGGTGGCGACTGGATCGAAAAACTGAAGAAAGATATGCGCAGTATGGGCATTGATGTAGCGGTGATTGTAAGTCAGTGTTACCCAAAAGGCATGGATTGTTTCGGACAGCGTGATGGAGTTTGGATCTGTTCTTTCGAAGAAGTAAATGCCGTAGCTTATGTGTTGCGGGAAGGTATTTTGCGTTTGGCAGGCGCAGTAAAATCGCAGGAAAACCGTGGCGAAAAAATGCACATGTTATACGATTACCTAATGGGGGCAGAGTTTTCTGAACAATGGAAAGCCATCAGAGAGGGTTTTATGAGTATGAAACTATCCATACAGCGTGAGCGCGATGCGATGGAACGTTTATGGAAAGCACGTGAAAAACAATTGGAGAAAGTATTGTTAAATGCGACCCATATCCGTGGTTCTATAGAGGGAATTGCAGGTAGCGATAGTGTGCAGCTGAGTTTAACAGATGAAGATGATGATACCTTGCTTTTAGAGTAAAGCACAGCATCGTCTCCTGTCCCGATTTTTATATCGTAACGTCATCCTGAACTTGTTTCAGGATCTATTTGAATAGATCGGGGTTGGCCCATCAACAGGTGTGAATTGCCAACTGATTTGGGCGTTACCCAATCCCGTGGAAAACGGGATTGGTTTAGGCTTTTCAGGGCTACACTACGCTTCGGTACCAATGAAAACCTGTGAAACAAGCAAGCATACCGTAATTAAATAAAAACAGATGCTTAATCGGTGCTGAACCCTTACAATCCTTAACGCGGAGGTACTGCGTGACCACCTCGCCGATTTTAAACGATGTAGCGCTCAATGAGGCCATTAAAAAAGTATTAACTTCTGCCGCGGTTCGTGGAGCCATGAATCGAAATATAGTAAAGAGGAAATACTTTTTGTAACAGGTTATACCGGATTAGTATCTACCTTAGATACAAATTGTATTTAATTACATGCTTTTTTGTATCAGAAACCAAAACCTGCAAGTTCTGATGTGATATAAATAATAACAATAAATAAATAATAACATGAACAAGAAATCTAACCAATCTTTTAACCGCTTTAAAATCCTTACTTTAATATGCACTTTGCTATTTTTTGGGGATGTCTTCGGGAACGTTCCCGGAAAGAGTTTGAAGTCGCCGGATGGCAACCTGGTGACCAGTTTTGCTTTGGCTGAAGGAGGAGTACCCACCTATACTTTAAAATACAAAGGAAAAGACGTTATTAAAACCAGTAAACTGGGTCTCGAGCTTAACGACGGTAAATCTTTAATGAACGGTTTTACCATAAGCGATACCGAAACGAGCACTTTTAATGAAACCTGGAAACCCGTTTGGGGCGAGGTAAAAGAAATTGTAAATCATTACAATGAACTGGCGGTAACTTTAACCCAAAAGGAGAGCAACCGTTTTATTATTTTACGTTTCCGCCTGTTTAATGACGGTTTGGGTTTTAGATATGAATTTCCGGAGCAAAAAAACTTAGATTATTTCGTAATTAAGGAAGAGAAAACCCAGTTCGCTTTAGCCGGCGATCATAAAGCATTCTGGCTTCCTGGTGATTATGATACACAGGAATATAGTACCGTAACCTCAAACTTATCAGAAGTTCGCGGTAAAATGAAAGCTGCGGTAACACCAAACGCTTCGCAAACTACTTTCTCGCCAACAGGATTACAGACGCCGTTAATGATGAAGAGTAAAGATGGTTTGTATATCAATATCCATGAAGCAGCACTGATCAACTATTCTTTAATGTCGTTAAATCTTGATGATAAAAACATGGTTTTAGAATCCTGGTTAACACCTGATGCAATTGGCGATAAAGGTTATATGCAGGCGCCTTGTTTATCACCCTGGAGAACCATTATAGTAAGTGATAAAGCAGGTGATATTTTGACTTCAAAATTAACCTATAACTTAAACGAACCAACAAAATTTAAAGATGTATCGTGGATTAAGCCAACAAAATATGTTGGGGTTTGGTGGGAAATGATTACTGGTAAAAGTACCTGGGCATATAACGATTTAACCAGTGTGCAATTAGGAGTAACCGATTACGCCAAAACGAAGCCTAATGGTAAACACGCTGCAAATACTGCACATGTAAAGGAATATATCGATTTCGCTGCCAAAAATGGTTTAGATGCTGTTTTGGTTGAAGGCTGGAACGTAGGCTGGGAAGACTGGTTTGGCAAAACAAAAGATTATGTATTTGATTTTGTAACCCCTTATCCCGATTTTGATGTAAAAGAACTGCACCGTTACGCCGCCAGTAAAGGCATTAAAATGATTATGCACCACGAAACTTCCTCGTCGGTACGTAATTATGAGCGTCATTTAGATACTGCTTACAAATTTATGAAAGCCAATGGTTACGATGCTGTGAAAAGCGGTTATGTAGGCAACATGATCCCAAGAGGTGAGCACCATTATGGGCAGTGGTTAAACAATCATTACCTGTATGCCATCCAAAAAGCTGCTGAATATAAAATTATGGTGAATGCGCACGAGGCTGTTCGGCCTACTGGCTTAGCGCGCACTTACCCGAACTTAATTGGAAACGAATCAGCAAGGGGAACTGAATATGAAGCTTTTGGCGGCAACAATGCCGATCATACTACGATTTTGCCCTTTACACGTTTAATCGGCGGACCAATGGATTATACACCAGGTATTTTCGAAACCAAGGTAAGTGTTTACAATCCAGAAAATACTTCATTTGTACACAGTACATTAGCCCGCCAGCTTGCGCTTTATGTGACCATGTATAGCCCGTTGCAAATGGCTGCTGATTTACCAGAGACTTATAATAAATACATGGATGCTTTTCAGTTTATTAAAGATGTGGCTGTAGATTGGGATGATACCAAAGTTTTGGAGGCGGAGCCAGGCGATTATATCACTTTTGCGCGTAAAGCAAAAGGTAAGAACAACTGGTTTGTTGGCCGTACCAATGATGAGGTGGCCAGAACATCTAAAATCGATTTTAGCTTTTTGGATCCTGGTAAAAAATATACCGCAACCATTTATGCTGATGCAAAGGATGCCCATTATGAAAAAAATCCTAAAGCGTATACTATCCGCAAAATGGAAGTAACCAACAAAACTAAATTAACGCAGTACTGTGCGCCTGGCGGAGGATATGCGATTAGCATTATAGCGAAATAATTGGATTAGGTGGTGTCAGTTGTTGCCAACTGACACTCTTCTCTTCTAGTCGCAGTGTCTCGCTACGACTTTTTTGTTTTTATGTGGCTGATTTTCCTACAGATTTCACAGATTAGCGCAGAAAAAACAATCAATTTGTGGTAATCATTTTATGTCCGCGCGACTCTTTTTTTGTATTTGGCAGTTTAGTGTGCTGAGTCTCCTTAACAGATCATAACAGCTAACTACATACAGGAAAATACCTTATTTTATAATATCTTAGCGAAACCGTTAAACCAAGCAGTATCACCATGCCCAGAACTAAAAATCATATTGAACTTCAATTTTTAAGCGAACCCTCTGATGTTAACTATGGGGGTAAGGTGCATGGTGGGATGATGATGAAGTGGATTGATCAGGCTGCTTTTGCCTGCGCCTTGCAGTGGAGCCAAACCTATTGTGTAACGGTTTATGTGGGCGGAATCAGGTTTTTCCACCCGGTTCATATTGGGCATTTGGTTAAAATGGAAGCACGCATTATTTACACGGGTAAAACCAGTATGCATATTGCCGTTGATGCTTTTTCTAAACCCGTAGGTCAAACCGATTTTGTGAAGAATACACACTGTATTATTGTGTTTGTTGCCGTTGATGACAATGGACAGCCGAAAGCAATTCCGGCTTTTAAACCCAAAACCGAAAAAGAAATCGCCATGCATGGTTATGCCATTAAATTAATGGAATTGCGTAAAAGCATTGATAAGGAAATGGAACCGTATATTGTTTAGCGCCAGGCGGGTTGCGTTCAGCGATGCCGTTTTCCACTATCCATTTTTTATCTTATTTCTTCCATTTTGCCTCTGCCACACTTTGCGTCCTTTGCGGTTAAAAAGAGCATGAATCTATTCTACAACTGGTAAACTGAAACAAAACTTGCTGCCCTCACCGATGGCACTTATTACCCATATTTTTCCGTTTTCGGCTTCGATAAAATCTTTAGAAATGGCAAGGCCCAATCCAGAACCCGATTTATTCTGACCATCGGTTGGTACCTGGAAATACCTGTCGAATAATTTTTTCTGGTATTTTTCGTCAATGCCTTTTCCAAAATCGCGGACAGAGAATTCAATAAAATTGTCTTTTTGGAAAACATCAATGATTACCTTCGATTTTTCTGAACTGTACCGCAATGCATTAGATAAAAAGTTAACCATTACCCAGGCCGTTTTCTGAATATCGGCAGTTACATTTGGTAAGTTGTGGTCGCAGTTAAGCACCAGCTGGATCGATTTCTGTTCAGCCTGGAATTTAACAGCATCAACCGCATAACTCACAATTTCTTCAGGTTTAGTGATGGCTAAAGTGAGTTTTAAATTGCCGGTTTCTACCTGCGATAGATCAAGCAGTTCGCTGGTAATTTTTAACAATCTGTCGCTATCCTCTTTAATGTGGTTAAGTAACTCGTGCTGCTCTTCATTCATCATACCCACACGCTCATCGTTAAGCAATTTCAGGCTCATTTTGATCGACGAAAGCGGTGTTTTTAACTCGTGCGAAACGGTTGCAATAAAATTTGTTTTGGCTTCATCAAGCTCTTTAAACTGCGTAATATTTTTTAACGTGTAAACGCTTCCGGCAGATTTAGAGGAGGCAATTAATGTGCTATCATCCTGTTCTTCATAATTCGGGATGATGATTTCGCGATTTTCCAACAGGAAATATGATTCTTTATCATCAGTATAAATTTTTAAGGTGTTATCATTGGTTTCAGGTTTAATAATCCTTTTGAGCAACTCATTTTTTTGTGTCAGTTCGGCTACATTCTGACCAATAACCTTGTCTTCATCCAGACTCATCAGTTTCACCGCCAGATGATTTAGAAAGAGCACTTCTCCTTTCTCATTTAAGCCGATAATGGCATCCTGCATTTGTGCAATAATGGCTTCAATGCGCGACTTTTCGGATTTGATTTTAGATAAGTTGCTATTTTCCCATTCATTTAATTTAATCACCATGCCATTAAAGGAGTTTGCCAGTTCTGTAAACTCATCCTCGTTTTCGAAATGTAAATGCTGTTTATAATTTTTACGACTGATCTGCTTAATCGCCGCACTAAACTCGGCAAGGGGGTTGGCTACAAAACCCGGAAAATTAACAATAAATGTAAAAAGGATGATAAAACTCAGCGTCGCGGCAATCATAATATAAACGTTTGCTCTTGATGAGGTTTCGTTAGCCAACTCGTTTTTATCATAAATGGCCTTCATGTTTACCTGTTCTATATTTTGCAGTGCCACACGCAAATTTTTAATACTACTTTCTGTAGTGGTCGACAGTTGTGGACCGTTCAGCGCATTAAAAGCTGTTTCCAATTTCCTGAAGGCTGCTTTTTCGCCAGGTTCGGTAATATTTAATCCCTCATTTTTGAGGTTTTCAGTAAATATAGTCAGCTGTGTGCGGCTTAATGGAAAAGGATGCTGGTCGATTACATTGCGCATGGCAGCAACATATTTCAAAGATTTATAGTTGTCTTTAAGAATTACCTTCGATTTATCAGAAAGCTCGTTTAAGAAAAAGAGCGCAATCAATCCGAAGGATAAAACGATTATAAAGAGAAACCCGAATCCGAGGCGGAGCTTGGTTTTAATTTTCATGGTGTTTTGGTTTAACCGCAAAGAGCGGAAAGTTTTTCGCGAAGAAACGCAAAGTAATTTCTCTCTTTTCGTGGTAAAAATAGCTTATAATTAAATCTGTTTCCTGATGAACTAAATTACATAACTGCTGGTTAAATAAATAGCATCTGTTTAGCCTGTAGTCAATAGCTATGCCAGTAGATATGGGGATTGCTTAAGTTGTTGTTTTTTAGGTTGATAAGCTGTTTTGTGATTATATTAAGCAAAAAAACCTTTTCATTTTGGAAGGGTTTTTATCATTATGAACTATTACTTCGGAGGCTTTAATACACAGTTTTATGTTGCTAAACCTGATTGCAATGGAAAGCCTGTAAGCGAGGTACGAGTGCGGACTTGGAATGAAAAGCAGGACTGATACTCCTATGAAATGCAGGCTGAGCTTTTCAAAATAAGAATAAATTTCTGTCTTTTTTTGGAAAGCAGGTTAAGTGGCATTTAGGTTAATGTACTCCCGCTGTCCGCTTTACTGCGTGCCGCTTCCATCGGGTTTAGGTGGCGCGGGCAGTAATAATATTTGGGTTGCAGGGCGCTGAAAATAAATCTGATCTTACCCGAAAAGTTTTTAAGTCATGGTAATTCCTTTGTTCCTAAACCTGATTGACGTGGAAAGCCCACAGCGCTGCGAGGACTTGTAACAGAAAGCAGGACTGACGTTCCTATGAAATGCAGGCTGGGCTTTACAAAAGTAGATTAGACTATTATTTTTTGGAAAGCAGCTTAAGTAGCCTTTAGGTTGGTGTAGTTCCCGCTGTCCGCTTTGCTGCGTGCCGCTTCCATCGGGTTTAGGTGGCGCGTGCGGTAATAATATTTGGGGTTGCTAAGTGCGGAAATAATGCGCCTTTAATTTATTTTTTGAGTCTTACAGCACTGTTCTTTGTTTCTAAACCTGATCGTCGCGAACACGGAGTGCAACGGAATAAAGCGAAGAGAGAAATATTCCTATGAAATACAGATTTGGCTTTCCAAAAAAAAACAGTAAACATGAATTTTGTTTTTAGGAAAGCAAATTTAGAAGCATTTAGAATGATGATTAGAATTTAATAAACTTTTCTATCTGCTCGTTGATAAACTTTATCGTATCAGGATGATTGAAATTGCCTTCAGCATCTAATTCGGACTTAATATTTGGAATATGCAGGCGTAAGGGTAAAATATTGAGATGGATGTAATGACAAACGCCTGTAAAATGATCTACACCACGGATATTGCCATATTTACCAGATGAAATGCCCACTAATGCCGCTTTTTTATCGTAAAAACTATCCGGGAAATTACAGGCATCGATTAACACTTTTAGCACACCAGGATAACTGCCGTTATACTCAGGCATAATGAATAAAAACTTTTCGGTTTGGTAAATCATATTCTGGATTTTCTGAAAAGCTTCCGAACGTTTGCCATACATATCCGTATTCAAAACATCTACAGGCAGGTGCTCCAGACTGAACAAACTGGCATCAGTTCCATTTTCTTTTAGTTGCCTTTGGTAATATTTAGCAACTTTTAGCGTATTGCTATTGGGCCTGTTGGTTGCAGCTATAATTGTGATCATGGATAATTGTTAATAAGATGTGTAAAACCCAAAGACGCTTCTTGCTAAAATTGCCATATAGTTTGTATCTTAGCTGATTGTGAAAAAGGCCGTAAACAACGCAAAAATAGAACTTTTTTGCCAATTTAAACGCATAAATAACACAGCCCAAATAAACGTTAAGTAAATTTCGGATACATAGATGAGCAAAATTATTGCATTAGCAAATCAAAAAGGTGGTGTTGGTAAAACAACTTCATCTATAAACCTGGCTGCGAGTTTGGCCGTACTAGAATACAAAACTTTACTGGTTGATGCTGATCCTCAGGCAAATTCGACTTCAGGTATCGGTTTCGATCCCCGGAATATTAAAGACAGTATTTATGAGTGTATCATTAATGATATCGATCCTTTACAGGCCATTCAAAAAACAGATACACCGAACTTAGATTTACTACCTGCCCACATCGATCTGGTTGGTGCGGAAATCGAGATGATTAACCTGAATAACCGTGAGTATAAAATGAAAGCGGTTTTGGAGAAAATCAAAGATCAATACGATTTCATTATCATCGATTGTTCGCCATCCTTAGGTTTAATTACCATCAATGCCTTAACAGCGGCCGATTCAGTTATTATTCCTGTGCAGTGCGAGTATTTCGCGCTGGAAGGTTTGGGTAAGTTATTAAATACCATTAAAATTGTTCAGAACCGTTTAAACCCTGATCTGGAGATTGAAGGTATTTTATTAACCATGTACGATGTACGTTTGCGTTTATCTAACCAGGTGGTAGAGGAGGTGAAAACGCATTTCCATGAATTGGTTTTTGATACCATTATTCAGCGCAATACACGCTTAAGTGAAGCACCTAGTTATGGCGTTTCGGTCATTATGCACGACGCGAATTGCAAAGGTGCCATTAATTACCTAAACCTTGCACGCGAAATTGTGAAGAAAAACGGCCTTTTAAAGGAAGAAGAAAACATTGGAACAGCAACTTTATAAATTATAGATGACATCTTTTCAGCGAAAAACAGGTTTAGGAAGAGGGTTAAGTGCGCTTTTAGATGATAGCGAATCTACTCATCCACCCAAACAGCAGGTAAATGCTGTTAGCGAAACCGAGCAGATTGGCAATATCAGTCACGTAAGTTTAACTGAAGTTGAAACCAATCCATACCAGCCACGTACCGAATTTGACCAGGTAGCTTTAAACGAGCTTGCCGATTCGATAAAAGTACAAGGTTTAATACAACCGATTACGGTTAGAAAACTGGCTGCAAATAAATACCAGCTCATTTCGGGTGAGCGTAGGTTCAGGGCTTCGAAATTAGCTGGTTTAACACAGATTCCTGCTTACATCCGCAGTGCCAATGATCAACAGATGTTGGAAATGGCCCTGATCGAAAATATACAGCGCGAAAATTTAAATGCCATTGAAGTAGCATTGAGTTTCCAGCGGATGATTGATGAGGTGGGTTTAAAACAGGAACAATTAGGCGAGCGTGTTGGTAAAAACCGTACCACTGTAACCAATTACCTGCGTTTGCTAAAACTTCCTCCTGCTATTCAGGCTTCCATCCGCGATCAGAAAATTAGCATGGGGCATGCAAGAGCCTTAATTAATGTTGATGGTGTTGACAAACAATTGTTTATTCATCAGGAAATTTTAGAAAAAGGCTTATCCGTACGTAAAGTGGAAGAGCTCGTACGTAATTTGCAGCATATACCTTTAAAAGGTAGTGAAAAATCGAAAGAAAAAGCTGTTTCCTTTCAATATCAAAAATTACAGGATGATCTGGCTTCTAAATTTGCTACCCGTGTAAAGTTAAAAGTGAGTCAGAACGGTAAAGGGGCGATAGAAATTCCTTTTATGAGCGATGACGACTTGAACCGGATTCTAGAGTTATTAGACTGGTAATGCAAAAGACTAAGCTTTTTATACTGGTTGCTGCATTTACATTTTTTCTTGTAAACTTAGCCTCGGCGCAGGTTAAGGATACCTTATTAAAACCTGCTGATACCTCGAAAATTAAATTATCCAAATCACTAGATACTGCGGCTAGAAAACCGATGACGAGAAAGGATTCGATGAAAGCCAAATATGTTAATCCGGGTAAGGTTGCCGGTAGAAAAGCTGTTTTCAGATCGATGATTATACCCGGTTGGGGGCAATTGTATAATATGCAACTGTTAAACGATGGTTATGGGACAAGAGCAGGAAAAAGCCAGTTTTTTCAAAAGCTGTATACCGGGGGCAAAATTGCGGCTATTTACGGTGGGATAACCGTGCTTACCATGTCGTACATAGAAAGTAGCAAACAATATAATTTATCATTAACGGAATTACAATATCGCGATTCGCATAACGGTCAGCCTGATCCTAACGGTCCTTTTGGTAGCCGTTATTCAACAACAGGTATCACCCAGCGTAAAGATACTTATAGAAGGAATAAACAAATTGTCTTGTTCTCTTACGGTTTGGTTTATTTTGCCAATATAGTAGATGCTTACGTTGCTGCCCGTTTGCATTTCTTCAATATTGATGATAACCTTTCTTTTAAGGTAATGCCATCCATGATTAATGCCAATTCGATGTATGGTTTTAATGCAACTCCTGCGTTAAAATTATCATTAACATTTTAATGCCGAAACCATCGTGAAAATCAATAAAGCAGACTAAATTTGAAATTGTGATGATTTGCCAATTAACGGTTAGGGATAGGGTAAGAAATAAGGATATAAACAGAAAATAAACATAAAGATGAAAATTGCGCTTTTAGGATATGGTAAAATGGGGCAGATTATCGAAAAATTTGCGGTGGAACGTGGCCACGAAATTGTTTTGAAAATAACGATCGATAATCAGGAAGATTTAACCAGGCAAAATTTAAAATCAGCTGATGTGGCTATCGATTTTAGTACGCCTGATTCGGTTTTAAAAAATATTGATGCCTGTTTTGATGCCAATGTGCCAATAGTAGTGGGTACAACAGGTTGGTATGGCAAACTCCAGGAAGTAAAAAACGATTGCAGCAACAGTAACAATACATTGCTTTATGGGTCTAACTTTAGCATTGGTGTAAATTTATTCTTTAAGCTTAATCAAACTTTAGCGAAGCTGATGAATAACTATCCGGCTTACGAAGTTCAGGTTGAAGAAATACACCATACACAAAAACTGGATGCACCAAGTGGTACAGCCATTACGCTTGCAGAAGGGATTGTGGATAACCTGGATAGAAAACAAGAGTGGCTAAACGAAGTGGTAGGAACTGATGTTGAATTGTTTCCGAAAGCAGAACAATTGTTGATAGAATCGCACAGGATAGAAAATATTCCGGGTACACACACTGTAATTTACAGTAGCGAAGTGGATGAAATAGAAATTAAACACACTGCCCATAATAGAGCTGGTTTTGCTTTAGGTGCAGTTGTAGCGGCAGAATGGTTGAAAGATAAAAAAGGATTTTTCAGCATTACTGATATTTTTGAATAAAGTCTAAAGCCTAAAGCTGAAAGACCAAAGCACAATATAATCTGTGAAATCACTCAATCAGTGAAATCACACTAAAGGATTACAGATAACAGGTAGTCGATTAAAATAAATCGCGAAACCAAAAATAAGATATATGAATTATAAATTCTGGCAACGAAAAAAAGATGCCCCAAAGAAGAAGAAAACTAAAACCCGCGAATGGGTTGATGCAATTGTTTTTGCAGTAGTGGCTGCAACCATCATCCGTGTATTTTTTATCGAGGCCTATACCATTCCGTCTGGTTCGATGGAGAGATCGTTACTTATCGGCGATTTCCTTTTTGTGAGTAAAGTTAATTACGGTGCGCGTATCCCGATGACCCCGGTTGCTTTTCCTTTCGCTCACCATACAATGCCTTTAACCACGTCCACCAAAGCTTATTGGGATGGTGTGCAGTGGAAATATCACCGTTTACCAGGTTTATCTAAAATTAAAAGAAACGATGTAGTGGTATTTAACTTTCCTGAAGGAGATACGGTTGCAGTAGAAAACCAGGCAGAAAGTTATTACGCTTTGGTACGTGGTATGGGCCGCCAACAGGTGAGGAGCACCTATACCATAATAGATCGTCCGGTAGATAAACGCGAGAACTTTATTAAAAGATGTATTGGTATTCCGGGTGACTTGATTTCGATGAGCAATGGTGTTGCCAGTGTAAATGGCAAAAATGAGCCTTTAAAAAATACAGGTATGATGCCATACCGCATCGAGTTTAAAACCATGGACTTTAATTATGCAGCACTTGATGAATTTAATTTAAATTTAGGCGGTGCACCGGCAGTGGCTACCAATACCTACATCTTAGATGCTTCGCCGGAAATTGCAGAAAAACTGAAAACTTTTGATTTTGTAAAGTCAGTGACGTTAAGTCCCGATCCAGCCGGAGCCGTTCCGGGTGGTGTTTTTCCAAACGATCCAAACAGAGTTTGGAACAGGGATAATTTCGGACCGATTAAAATCCCTTCAAAAGGATGGACCGTAAACATAGACAGCAATACAATGCCGCTGTATTACAGGGCGATCAGAACTTACGAAGGAAACAAAGTAGAACAAAAGGCCGGGGTTTGGTACATTAATGATAAACCAGCTACTTCTTATACCTTTAAAATGGACTACTATTGGATGATGGGCGATAACCGCCACAATTCGGCTGATTCACGCTATTGGGGTTTTGTGCCAGAAGATCATATTGTAGGTAAAGCTTTATTTGTTTGGATGAGCTGGGATAGTACTGCTTCTTTCTTGCACAAAATAAGATGGAGCAGATTGTTTATGGGAATTCATTAATTGAGACAATATTTTTTAGAAAAAGCTTGCTTTATGCAGGCTTTTTTTTTGTCAAAACTACCTTTTTAAAAAAATTAAAAAGAATAATGTGGTTTTGTGTTTTTTTATTAAGTTTGTTATAACTAATCAAACACCAATAATTTATGAATCCCATTATCCAATGTAACCATCTGGTATTATAGCAATACTTATCAAGCGGAAATCACTTTAAATGACCTTATTGCGTTTTAAATCGATTTAGTACCATAAGAATCGAAAATTATTTATGCTACCTAATCTTATTATATAATCTTAAATCGTTCAAAATTCAAAAACCAACAAACCCAAACAATTTTACTTAACTAATCTTTTAAACATGAAGAAAATGTACTTTAAATGTTTGAGTGTGCTTTTGCTTACGTTTCTTGCAATTGCAGCTCATGCACAAACTATTACGGGAACCGTAAAGGATTCAACCGGGCCGCTGCCAGGAGCGAATGTTTCTGTAAAAGGCACTCAAAAAGCCACACAAACTGATGGAAATGGTAAATTTAGCATCAGCGCATCCAGTAACGAAACACTTATTTTCTCTGCCGTAGGTTTCTTGCGTCAAGAAGTACCGGTTGGCAGCAATAAAAATTTCAATATTTCTTTAAAAGAAGATTCGAAATCTCTGGAAGAAGTTACCGTAACCACAGGCTTTGGTGTCAAACAACAAACCAGAAAGCTGAGTTACTCTATTCAAGAAGTAAAAGGCGAGGATTTAGTTAGGGCTAACGAACAGAACATTGTAAATGCATTGCAAGGTAAAGTGGCCGGTGTAATGATCAATCAAGGTTCAGGAGGACCACAGTCGTCATCAAGAATCAGAATCAGGGGTAACTCCTCTTTAAGTCCAAATACCCAGCCATTGGTTGTTATTGATGGGGTGCTTATTCAGCCTGGCGTTACAGGAGCAGATTCTTATGGTAACTCGCCACAGGATTTTGGTAATATTATGAAAAACCTTAATGCAGATGATTATGAAAGTATCACTGTTTTGAAAGGTGCTGCAGCAAGCTCCCTTTATGGTTCCAGGGCACAAAACGGAGTATTGTTAATTACATCTAAGAAAGGTAAAGGTGGGCAAGGTTTAGGAATTTCCTTTTCGCACACCCAAACGATTGAAGAAGCATACAAAACAATGGATGTACAGAATGAATTTGGCGCAGGTATCAATCCTACATTTGCAAAAGATCCCTCAGGCACCCCAATAGTAGATGCAGCCAATTATTTTTGGAGTTTTGGTCCTCGGTTCGATGGCAGCACTGTAAAAGATATTGATGGAAGAATGATCACCTGGAATGCACAACCAAACAATTTATTAGATGCGTACAAGTTGGGGAATTATAGTAACTCAAACTTGGCGTTTCAAGGTGGAAATGAGAATGGAACATTTAGGTTATCTTATTCGAAATTATACAGTACTGGTATTCTTCCAAATAATAAATTTGATCGTGATGCATTAGATTTCAGGGGATCGCAAAAAATCGGGAAGATATTCGAAATTAACGCAGGTGTTAATTACACAATTAGTAATAGCTTAAATCCAATTAGTCAAAGTAATTCAGATAATCCGCTATTCGCATTAGTATATGGAAATCCAAGAAGCTACGATACAAAATATTGGAAAGATAAATATATCGACCCAGTTAACGGTGGGATATTATCGAATGCTGATAATCCATACGGTATGGCATATTTGTGGTGGAACATCAATCAGAAAAAAGTTAACCAGCGTGAAAACGTTTTTAGAGGTAACATAGATGTAAAAGCGAATATCGCACCTTGGTTAAATGCATTGGTAAGAGGAAATTTAAATCAGGTGAATACGAATGGAGAGACCAAAAATATTGGTGATGGTGTTGGTTTTACTGGTGGCGAATATGCTTTGATGCAATCAAGTCAAAGAAGTAGCAGATTACAATTTCTATTAAACGGGAATACAAAATTTGGCCAAGACTTTGATTTTAATATGAGTCTTGGTGCTGAAACAGCTAAAGATTTTGGAAATAATTATACCCGTACAAGAACAGACGGAGGTTTACGGGACCCTGGTAAATTCTTTGTGTCTAATTCAGTAAATACGCCAATTACCGATACCAGGCTTGATGGAAGTCAGAGAACAGATGCTTTATATGGCTTTGGTGATTTAACGTATAAAAATATGCTGACATTAAATTTTAGTGTTAGAAATGATTGGTCTTCTACATTAACTTATCCAAATGGAACCGGCGATTATAGTTATAATTATCCTTCTGTTGGATTAGCATATGTATTTTCAGAATCATTAAAAAATAAACCAGCCTTTGATTTTCTTTCTTATGGTAAATTAAGAGCCAATTTTGGTTACACAGGTATGGGTACTTCACCTTATGTTACCAGCGCTGGTAGATATAAGGTTATAGATTTATTTACAAACGAAAAAGGACAACAAGTGCCGAGATACGGTTATGAAGATTACGTGTTAGGCAATGATAACCTTAAAAATGAATTAACTAAAGAATTTGAATTAGGTACAGAATTGAGATTTTTTAAAGATCGCTTAGGTATTGATTTCTCTTTTTACAAAAAGAATACAACAAATCAGATTCTTTCTTTAGAATTACCAGCCGAATCTGGCGTTCGGAAGAGGTTGTTTAATGCTGGTAATATTCAAAATCAAGGTATTGAGATTTTGTTAACAGGAACACCAATCAAGACTAAAAACTTAGAGTGGAATTCAACAATTAACTTTGCAAGAAACAGAAATAAGATTATTTCATTAGCACCAGGTGTAGAATCTTATACATTAAGTAATGCTTTTGGTGCTGATATGGCATCAGTTGCAATTGCTGGACAAGAATATGGTAGTATTTACACTGGTTATGGGTATGCAACATATCAGGCAACTGATGCTAATGGTAATAAGATTGATGATCCTAATAATGGACAAAAACTTTTAAAAGCTAATGGTAGCTATTACAGAAGTAGTGATGTTGGACAAGGGAATAAAAATTTAGGGAGTATGATGGAGAAATTTAATGCAAGCTCCATCAATAATATCCGTTATAAGAACTTTAACTTAGGTTTCCAGATTGATGCTAAAGTTGGTGGATTACTAGCTTCAGCTACACATCAGTACGGTTCAAATTTTGGCGCTTTTGAAAGTACCTTGTTTGGTCGTTCGGCTGAGTTTGGCGGTTTGCCAAGAAAAGACGCCTCTGGAAATGTTATAGCCAATGATGGTATCATCCCTGAAGGTGTATTTGCTAAAGGAACTGTCATCAATAATGTTAATGTAACAGGTTTAACTTTTCAACAAGCCGTTGATAAAGGGTTAATACAGCCGGTTAGTGCCCGTATATATTATGCACGATTAACGCAATGGTCTACCGGTATAAGAGAGTATTCTACATTCGAAAATAGCTGGGTAGCTTTAAGAGAGGTATCTCTAGGTTATACGTTGCCTAAAAAATTCACTGATAAAATTAATTTTAAGCAGGTTAACGTAGGTGTTACCGCAAGAAATTTAATGTATATCTATAATAGTTTGCCCGATCATTTAAATCCAGAAGGTTTATTTAGTAATAGTGCTGGTTCTTTTGCCGAATATGGAGGGATGCCTTACATTCGCACATTTGCTTTTTCGGTAAGAGCGGCGCTATAATTATTAACATTTAAAGCAATTAAAAATGAAAACGACAAATAAGATAACCCTTCTGCTAACCGCATTAATTGGGATTTCAATATCATCATGTAAAAAAGATCAGTTTGTAGAACTGAATACAAACCCCGCTCTATTAGAAGTAATCACGCCCGAACAGCAATTTATGAATTCTACCGTAAATATGCATGGCGATAGATTTGAATACTATTATGATAATTTTAGAGCAATTATGCCCTGGATGCAAATGCTAACCCCATTGGCTGGTAACAGTACTACCTTTATCGCTGATGCTGCAAACTTTAGAAACGTAAGATACGGTAATTTTTATCCTAAAGTTGGTGGCAACTTAACTGATATGGAGCAGTTAATTAAAAAGATGTCTGCTGAAGAACAAGCAAAAAGAGTATATCAATTAGAAATAGGCCGTATTGTTAAAGCCTATTATGCCTTTTATGTTTCTGATGTAAGTGGAAGTATAGCCTATACAGATGCATTTATGTTTAGATATGGAGGTACAGTTACGCCTAAGTATACTACGCAAGAAGCATTGTTTGATTTATTGGATACACAATTAAAAAATTCGGTAACCATATTATCAGCTACTCAACCAGTACCTCAAACTTCTTTGGGAACAAATGATTTATTCTATCAAGGGGTTGTAGCCAATTGGATTAAAGTTGCAAACTCTACGCGTTTGCGTATGGCTATGCGATTAATGAAAAGAGATCCTGCCAAAATGAGAACTAAAATTTTGGATATACTTTCAGCACCGGGTGGCTTAATTAATAGCGCTAGCGACAGTTGGGTTTTTAGGGCAGGAGCTAACTTTGCAGATGGTGGAGATTGGTCACCTCAAAATTTACGCGCACCAAAACAAACGGTAGATTTCATGTACACCAATGCTGATCCTAGAATTCGTTTCTTCTATCAGGAAAATTCCTTTACTCAAACTAATTTTAACCTTGCTAAGGCACAAAATAAAGTTCCATCTACTGCTGTTTTTGATGCCAGAAGATTTTATGGTGTGCCTTCTAGCCCTGACGCTTCATCCAGTGCTTCATTTGCAAATTTCTTTAATAATATTAGTATCTCAGTAGTTAATTCTACAGGTCAAACGGTAAATCAAACCATGGATTCTTTATCGTTTATTCAACCAAGATTATGGGCAGCTGGAGAAAATGGTTCAAAGGGGATTAATGCATTTCCTTTAATTACGTACGCTGATGTTTGTTTCATGAGAGCGGAATTAGCAGCAAGAAATATAACGACAGAATCTGCTGAAGACTGGTACAATAAAGGGGTAGCTGCATCGATATCTTTTTATGATGATATGGCCAATAAAGCTCAGATTGTTGATAGATTGAATGCATTAAGTTACGTGGCTTTAACTGCTACTGAGATTCCTGATTATATGGCTAAAGCTGATATTAAATATGATCCGGCAAGAGGACTAGACCAGATTATTAGTCAGGCGTATATAAATTTCTTTAAACAGCCAAACGAAGCTTGGTCTTTGTATAAAAGAACTGGAATGCCTAATTCTACAACCGTGTTAAAATTAGAAAAAATAATGGCTAGTGGAACAGAACAAGTTATACCAAGAAGAGCGAGTTTGCCATTCCCGGCACCAACAAATTTAAACTATCAAAATATTGTTGATGCTTACAAAATAATGCAGGCAGATCCAGATTTTGGAGTCGGATCTACAGATATTACCGGCAGAGTTTGGTGGGATAAAAAATAAAAATATCTTTATGTAAATTAATGGAACTCCTAATGTAATTTAGGAGTTCTTTTGTATTATGAAATTAGCTAAAGTCATTACATTAATTTTTCTTTTTCCGTTTACAAATGTACTTGGCCAAGGTATTTTGCCCAACAGATTACTTTGGACACAAATTAGTGCCAGTAATCTAATTAATGTTAAAAGTAAAGCGACAGTTGCACTGAAAAAAAATACTGCATTTGTATTTATTTCACCAGAGTGCCCGCTTTGTAAAAACTATATACTTGTTTTAAATGATTTGTGTAAAAAGTATCCCCAGGTAAATATTGTTGGTATTGTACCAGGGAAAAGTTACACGCTACAGGACATAAAGCAATTTGCTGAAAAGTACAATGCCGGTTTTGACATCTACTTGGATAAGAATAAAATCTTTACAAAAATCTTAAAAGCTAAAGTTACACCAGAAACAGTTGTGATAGATAAAAATGGCAATGTAAGGTATAGAGGCTTAATAGATAATTGGCAGGCCAAATTAGGGGTAAAAAGGAAGGTCATCACCGATCATTATTTGGATGATGCACTTCATGGAATAAATACGGCAACCTATAAATATTTAGAGACGATACCATTAGGCTGTCTCATAAATGATCTTTAATATGCTTAATAAACTCTTTACAATAATTATACTTTGTTGTGCTTTTGGAAGTTCTTATGGACAGAAAATTACCTACTATGAACATATCGCTCCAATAATCCGAACTAAATGTGCACCTTGCCATCGTCCGGGTGAGGCAGGACCTTTTTCGTTGCTAACCTATGCTGATGTTGCCAAAAGGGTTTCATTTATCAGAGATGTAGTTGAATCGGGATTTATGCCGCCATGGAAACCCGATAACCATTACCGCATGTTTGCAAATGATCGTTCGTTAACCAATCAGGAAAAGAAAACAATTATCAGCTGGATAGACAATAAAGTTCCCGAAGGAATGGAAAAAAACAAAGAGCCAGTTAATACGCAATTTATTTCGGGTACGCAGTATAACAGAAAACCTGATATTACGCTGAAAGTTAATAAAGCATTTGAGGTGAAGGGAGATAATGAGGAGCGGTTTATTGTTTTTAAAATTCCTTTCGAAATGGCTTCAGCTAAAAATGTAGCAGCTATAGAATTTATTTCAACCAACAAAAAAAATATCCATCATGCAAATTTTGCCATACATCCGGTTCCTGATGATATAGATATTAAACAAGGTGCTGATTTTGTAAATTTAACTGACGAATCAAGAATAAATTACGATCAATACCTGCCCTTTAAAAAAGAAATGACTTACTATGGTGGTTGGATACCTGGTACTTCATTCGAATCATATCCTGCCGATTTAGGATGGGTAATGCCAAAACGTGGTGTTGTTTTGCTTACCATACATTACGCACCCATTGGCAAAACCGAAGAGGATATTTCGGGTATAAATTTCTTCTTTAAAGATACACCAGTTAAACGTGTCGTAAATGTAGTTAGTTTAGGTTCTGGGGGAGTAGGCGAGAGCTCTATCGATCCCTATTTTATGATCCAAGCTGATTCTGTAAAAAAATTCAATCTTAAAATTTTAACTCCTCAGGATCAATCTTTGTTGTATGTATGGCCACATATGCATTTGTTGGGTAAGAGCTTTAAATCTTATGCTGTTACGGCTGCAGGTGATACTATTAAACTGATATCCATTCCCGCCTGGGATTTTAGATGGCAAGAGATTTATAGATTTAATAAGTTAATTAAAGTTCCTAAAGGATCAGTACTGACCATAGAAGGTACATACGATAATACAAAGGATAATCCAAATAATCCAAATAATCCTCCAAAAATGGTATTTTCTGCCAACGACATGAAATCTACGGACGAAATGCTCACCATGTTGCTGATATTTCTAAAATATGAAGAGGGTGATGAAAATAAAAGCCTTGATATTTTGGAAAGCCAAAAAAATAATTAGAAGGAAGCTGCAACTGACAATAGCTTCATTGCTTAAAATAGCCTGTATAAATAAAATATCTTTTTTCTCAATTGATATAAGCATAATGCATTTTCTTATTAAAGCTGAGGAGTTTGTTAATAGAAATTTATAGGATGCATTCTGTGGTATTTCTAATTAGCTATCAATTTTTTGCATTGTTTTTATTTTAATCGTATTAAAAATTACAATTTTCTACCCATCAAATTGATTTATTTGCAAAGTATAGTAGTAAATAAGTCAATTTTTACTAATCTTTTTAATTTTTTTAAAAAGATTGATTTTCTTTTCTTTTTTTTGTAAATTTATTTAAACCAATCAAAAATGTCAGCAACTACTAAGAAAGCACAACGATTAAGGGCCGACATCATTAAGCTGCTTTATTATAAAAAAAAATCATCTCTCACCGATTTAAGTAAACGTATTAAAAAGAGCCTGCCTCTAATCACGTCTACTGTAAATGCTTTAATAGAAGATGGTTTAATTATTGAGCAAGGACTCGCTCCATCTACCGGAGGCCGTCGCCCTTTAAATTTTTTATTAAACCCCGATTATAAGAGGTACATCATAGCCGTAGCCATGGATCAGTTAACCAGTCAGTTAACCATATATGATTTATCTAATCATCAGGTTTTGCCCACACAGGTGATTGATTTAGATATGACCGAGCGTAAAAGTGCAGATACTTTAATTGAATTCATTGATCGCTGTATCAAGAAATCAACAATCGATAAAGAAAATTTATTGGGAATTGGTATTGGTATGCCGGGTTTTGTGAATGCAGATAAGGGAATAAACTATTCCTTTATGCAAATTGAAAACGATATAAGCCTGCAAGATTATCTCGCTAAAAAATTAAGTTTACCAGTTTATATAGATAACGATTCGAGCTTAATCGCCTTAGCTGAATTAAACTTTGGTGAAGCAAGAAATTTAAAAGATGTACTTGTAGTAAATATTGGCTGGGGTACAGGTTTGGGTATGATTATTAATGGCAAATTATACAGGGGTAGTAGTGGTTATGCGGGCGAATTTAGCCATATCCCTTTATCTAATTCAAATGCCTTATGCTCTTGTGGTAAGCGAGGTTGCCTTGAAGTTGAAACGTCACTTTTGGTGATGGTTCAAAAAGCAGAAGCGGCGGTAAAAAATGGAGAAGAAACGAGTTTGAAAGCCCTTTTTAATGACAAAAGTAAAAGCCATGTAGATCATTTTTTGAATGCAGTTGTAAAACAAGATCCTGTAGCCATTTCTATATTGGCTGATGCCGCATTTCAGATTGGTAAAGGATTAGCCACTTTAATCCATATTATGAATCCTGAACGGATTGTATTAAGTGGTCGTGGTGCAAAAGCAGGAAAAATGCTGCTCCCTCCCATACAACAGGCTATTAACGAATTTTGTATACCGAGAGTAGCTGAACAGACGGAAATTAAGTTATCTACATTAACCGACGAGGCCGAACTATTGGCAGCAGCTAGCTTGATGGTAGAAAATAGTTTATTTGAATAGTTTAACTTAATAATAAAGCAAATTAAATTTTAACTAATAGGAGAAATATATGAAGAAATAAAGAAAAGTTATTAAACCAAATAGTGAACCACCTTAACTAATCTAAACCTAAATAAATTATGAAAAAAATGTACTTAAAGTGCTTAAGTGTGTTGTTATTGAGTTTTTTAACAATTACCGCATTTGCACAAAAAACCATTACCGGTACGGTGGTGGAAGCATCTGGCCCACTGCCGGGCGTCAGTGTCTCCATTAAGGGCACAGCTAAAGTTACCCAGACAGATGCAGGCGGTAAATTCTCTATTTCTGCAGCAGATGGAAATATCCTTGTTTTCAGGTCTATTGGCTACACTTCAAAAGAAATTACAGTAGGAACATCTTCCGTTGTAAATGTTAAACTAGAGTCTTCTGCTAATAGTTTGGAGGAAGTTCAGGTTACTACAGCATTTGGAATTAAAAAGGAAAAAAGAGCGCTTGGCTACTCTACGCAGGAAGTATCCGGAAAAGATTTAACAATTGGCCAGGCGCCCACTATAGCACAGGGTTTAATGGGTAAAGTGGCTGGTTTACAGATTTCACAATCAGGAGGTGGGGTAGAAGGAGGTTCATCAAGGATTGTTGTCCGTGGAAATACCTCGTTAACAGGTGATAACAGGGCGCTTATTATTGTAGATGGTGTCGCCATAAATAATGATCCAGCCAATGTAAACGGCAATAACACTTCATCTGTTGCCGGTAATACAGGAGCCGATGTTTCCTCAAATAACGATTGGGGTACAGGTATGAACTTTATTAACCAGGATGATATAGAAAGCATTACGGTATTAAAAGGACCAGCTGCTGCGGCCTTATATGGTGCAAGGGGAGGTAATGGTGTTATTTTAATTACACGCAAAAAAGGGAGTAACCGCCCAGGACTTGGTATCGATTATAATTATTCTTACCGACATACAGATCCTTACGAAATACAAAATTTTCAAAATGAATATGGGCAAGGCGGTGTAGCTTCCATGTTAACTGCAGATAACAGTAAAATGTTCCCAATTAATGGTGCCGGACAAAGATATCAAATTGGTAATGGGAATACAGCACAGGGTGAATATTTAAGTAATTCTTTTGGTACGGTTCCTTATCCAAATGGAAAAGCAACAGATGCCTATTTCAGTTATCCCGGTAGTCAATCTTGGGGGCCCAGATTTGATAATCTACCCATATTGAATTATGATGGGGTTTTAAGGCCTTATTCGGCTCAGCCAGATAATTGGAAAGCATTTTTTCCTGATGGTTCTGTGGTAAGCCATAATGTAGCCATTTCTGGTGGCAATGACAATGCTACTGGGCGTATTTCCTATACCCGAAATGATACTAAAGCCAATATTTTAAATAGTAATATCCAATCGAACGTTTTTAACTTAGGCTCTACACTTAAGGTTTCTAAAAAAGTAAGTGCAGAAGTAACCGCAAGTTATGTAAACTTTACCCGTTTAAATGCCCCTACTGTTGGTTCGGGCTATTTAGGTGGAGTAATTTATTCCATGCCAAGAGATTATAATCCTTACGTAGATTTTGACAATACTTATGGTCCAAATAATTCGCGTAAAGATGTACTTACCCCAGGTAATTTCCCTGCGGGTTCACCAGCTTATCCTTACAGCGGAAGTTATTTAGCTAACCAGTATTGGAATATTAATAACAATAACACGCTTTTTAATCGTAATGGACTTACCGGGGGGATGAAGGTAATGGCTGATTTAACAGACTTCTTAAATGTAACCGCACAAGGAGGAGTAGATAATTCGAACGATGTAACTACTGTAAAAAATTATCCTACTGATGTTTTAGGGCAGGCAAACGGTGCTTATAAGTTGGCACAAGCCAAGAATCTGTCTACCAACCTACAAGCTTTCGCTCGTTTGCATAAAGACAATCTTTTTGGCAAAGAAATTAATGCAAGCTTAACCGCTGGAGTAGAAAGCTATTATCGTAATGATTATATTTCGAGTAACCGCACTGATGGAAGTTTAGTAAAACCATTTGTTTTTGCTTTAAATAATGGTTCAAACCCGGTTCCACAGCCAGAGGAAACAAAATACACCAAAAAGATAAATTCTGCATACAGTTTTTTAAACCTTTCTTACAAGAATTATTTGTTTTTAGAAGCTACAGCCCGTAACGACTGGTCGAGTACATTGGCAAATGGCTCAAACTCCTACTTTTACCCTGCAACTAATTTGAGTTATGTATTTACGGATGGAATTAAGGGGTTGCAGAATAGTTTGCCATGGTTAAGTTTCGGAAAGTTGAAACTCTCTTATGCAGAAACAGGATCAGATACCGACCCATACTCTATTTTTAATCTTTTGGATGTAACCACAAATAATGGGCAGCAGGCACAAAGTTTACCGGGCACATTAAAATTTGAAGGTGTAAAGCCACAAAAAAGCAGATCGTTCGAAGCTGGTATCAATTTAGGTCTATTTAAAAACAGATTAAATATAGATTTAACAGGTTACACCATGAAAAGCTTTAACCAGATTTTGGATAATCCATTGGCCTTATCATCGGGCTTTAACAATGTGAAAATTAATACAGGATCGTTGGGTAATACCGGTTTTGAGTTTATTATTAGTGGTTCTCCAATAAAAACGAAAGATTTTAGCTGGGATGTATCTATAAGTGGAGCGCATGCTAAAACTAAAGTATTGGAATTACAGGATGGCGTTGAAACCTTAACACTTGGAAACTTTTTTGGTGGCAGTGGTATTACCCAAAGGGTAAAAGTTGGTGATTATTACGGAACACTTTATGGAAAAGATTTTACCTATCTTAATGGCCAAAAAGTTGTAAAACGGGCTACTGGCACGGACGATTTGCCTTTGCAGTATACCGTTGATGGAAAAACTTATTACGCGGGTACGCAATGGGTATTAACGCAGGATGAAGTGCCAATTGGTAATTCTCAACCAATGTTAACCGGTGGTATTACAAACACCTTTAAGTATAAGGCTTTTTCATTATATGTATTGGCTGATGCTAAAATTGGAGGCGATACCTTTTTTGGTTCCTATGCTGCAGGTATGGGTAGTGGAAACTTAGTAGAGACCTTAAAAGAGCGTAATGGGGGAGGTTTACCTTTAGTGTATCCAGATGGAACCACGGCGAATACCGGAGTTAATTTTGGTGGAGTTTTTACAAATGGTACGCCTAACACGGATGTGGTAAACTATCAATGGTATTATCAAGGCACTTTCTCAGCCTGGAATCACCTTGGTGTACCACGTTCTGCATCGGTATTCAAAAATTCCTGGATGAAATTAAGGGAAGTAGCTTTAACTTATCAAGTGCCAGCTAAGTTTATCCAAAAAACCAAGGTTATCCAAAACTTATCACTTTCATTGGTTGGAAGAGACCTGTTTTACATCTTTACCACTATCCCTAAAGGTTTAAATCCTGAAGGTGTAAACAGCATTGGTAATATGCAGGGTATAGAATATGGATCTCTGCCAAAAACAAGATCATTTGGTTTTACTATCAGATCTTCATTTTAATCATTTAAAGCATTAATCACATGAAAATTCAACATAAAGTAATCCATAGTATACTTGGCCTCTCGCTTGTCATTGGTGTGGCATCGTGTAAAAAAGGTTTCGAAGAATTAAATAAGCCCTATAAAGATGCAACTGTTTCTACGGCAACACCTGCAGGCTTTTTTAATAATTTGGCAAAACGCGCAACAGAAGAAGATTATACGATCTATGCCGGTCTGTTTATGCCTATTACCAATCAGCAGGGTGTTCAGAATAAAAACTTGCCATACATTAATTATATCACTACTTTTTGGCGTAATTACTACCAGGATCTGGCCGATTATAAACAACTTTTAAAGCTTGTTAGTGCTGCCCCCAACCCAGGTATTTATAATGATGTAAAGTATATGGCAACTATCCTGATGAGCCAAAAAACTTTATCGATGTTAGATCGCTATGGAGATATACCATATAGCCAGGCTGCTGTTGCTACCGAAGGCTCAGCAAACTATAAGCCAAAGTATGATAAAGAAGAAAGTATTTATAATAGTGTACTAGATGATCTAAAAGCTGCTGTTGAAGGTGTTGGTGGACAGAACCAAAGCTCAATAGGGACCTATGAATCTTTTTTGGCCAACGATTTTGTTGCTTGGAAAAAATTTGGAAACGCTTTAAGATTGCGTTACGCTGTTCGTTTAAGTAAAACCAATCTGCAAACCAAGGCGAAGGCCATCATTGCAGAAATTCTGGGTAATCCATCTACCTACCCATTACCTAACGATCAAGATCTTACAGCTTTATACAAAAGTAATTTCGGCAGTTTTCCTTTAGTGGTTATCCCAAATTCTCCAGATTATGGTGATCGCTATTGGTATGCATTCCGCGAACTCTCTGTTTCAAACATTAGGATGAGTTCAAATGTATTCGCTAAAATGTCATCAACCAATGCTGATGATGGTTCCGGATTTTTTGATCCGCGTTATAAAGTCTGGTTTATGCCAAATAATGCCGGTAAGTGGGTGCCTCAACCACAAAATGGATCTGTACAAGATGGCGGTACACCTTATCCTAATGAATCAACCAATAGTCCAAAAGCACCGGGTACCGATCCTGGTAATAAATTTGCTGCATTTAATTATTATCTCGTGCGTGATTTTCAGAGTTTCCCTTATGTAATTATTTCAGAAGCAGATGTACATTTCTTAAAGGCCGAAATTTATAACCAAGGTATAGGCGTTGGTGCTGATCAGGCTTTGGCCGAAACAGAATATAATGAAGGGATGAAAGCCTCTGTTAACTTTTGGTATACTACAGTTAATAGCAATACCACCGCAATATGGCCTGCTGCTGCTAAACCTGGTCCAATTACCCAGGCACAGATAGATATTTTTACCAGTAATCCTGCTGTTAAGTTTACAACTGGTGATGTAGCCGGAAATTATCAGAAAATAATTACTCAGTCGTGGTTGGCAAGCATGTTTAATGCAGTAGAAACTTGGTGTACAGTCAGACGTACCGGGGTGACACCTAAAGATGGCACTTATACCCCTGTTACTTATAATAGGTTGCCTTATCCTGACGATGAGAAAACCAACAACCTTTCTAATTTGAATGCGATTGGTGGTAATGTAGACGCTAATGTTCAAGTTGCTAAAAAGGTGTATTGGATGCCATAATCCTAAATCAAATTTATTCATTTCCCGGCCAGCATTTGGTCGGGATTTTATACCCTGATAATGAAGATAAAAATTTACTTTCTTTTCTGTTTAATACTGTTTGTACATCGTTCTTCTGCCCAGCAGAACGACATTATGCCTCAATCAGAGATTTACGAATGGCCAAAAGATGACGCTGTTAAACAAAAACTCGATACTTGGCAGGATAAAAAATTTGGAATGATCATTCACTGGGGCTTATATGCGGTACCCGGAATTATCGAATCCTGGTCCATCTGCTCTGAAGACTGGATCGAGAGGGATAGTACCATCAAATACGAAGATTATAAAAAATGGTATTGGGGGCAGAGCGAAAAGTTTAACCCTACAAAGTTCAACCCCGAACAATGGGCAAAAGCAGGTAAAGATGCAGGCATGAAATACCTGGTGTTTACCACGAAACACCACGATGGTTTTGCGATGTTTGATACCAAACAATCTGATTTCAGCATTGCAAAAGGTCCGTTTGCCAACAACCCTAGAAAAGATGTTGCTAAATATGTATTCGATGCATTCCGCAAAGAAAACTTTATGATCGGTGCTTATTTTTCTAAACCTGATTGGCATTCGCAATACTATTGGTGGGACAAATATGCCACTGCAGATAGAAATAACAATTACGACATCAGAATGAATCCGTGGCGTTGGAATAAGTTTAAAAGCTATACCCAGAACCAGATTGGCGAGCTAATGAAAAATTACGGAAGCATTGATATTTTATGGCTAGATGGGGGGTGGGTAAGGCCTTTGGCGTCGGTTAATGAAGAAGTCCGCTCATGGGGTGCTCCAATTCCGGAGTGGAGCCAGGATATTGATATGCCTAAAATTGCAGCTGATGCCAGAAAAGCACAACCTGGTTTAATTGTGGTGGATAGAACGGTACATGGCCAGTATGAAAACTACCAGACTCCTGAGCAGAAAATCCCTGAAAAGCAATTGGATTACCCATGGGAAAGCTGCATGACTTTAGGCGGAGCCTGGGGTTTCGTACCCAACGATCAATATAAATCAGCAGGTGAAGTGGTGCATAAACTGGTAGAAATTGTTGCCAAAGGCGGGAGTTTGCTTTTAGGTGTTGGTCCAAAAGCAGATGGAATGCTGCCTGACGATGTGATTAAAAAATTAGAAGAAATTGGGCAGTGGACTTCAAAAAATGGTACAGCTATTTACGGAACACGGATTACCAAAAACTACCATGATGGGCAAAATTGGTTTACCCAAAGTAAAGATGGTAAAACCATTTATGGAATCAGTTTGCTGGATGGTAACGCGCCTAAAGAAATTTCCTGGCAGGGAAGCATCCCCAAAAAAGGGACTTCTATTATCCTGTTAAGTAATAAGCAAAAAGTAAAATGGAAGCTGATAGATGGCAAAGTACATTTTGATTTTCCAAAAACCGAGGAGAAAATTGCCTTGACTTTTTCTTTTACACCCGAAACCAATTAGTAATGCTAAAACAGAGAAGATATCTATGCTTATTGCCCGCATTGTTTTTATGCAGCAGCCTTTTTGCTCAGGTTAAAAAAGAACAAACCTTGCCTTATAAAAATCCAAAATTAAGTATCGGTTTAAGGGTAAAAGACCTGATTTCGAGAATGACTCCGGAAGAAAAATTCTGGCAGTTGTTCATGATTCCGGGTGATGTAACCGAACAAAATAAAAACCAGTTTAAGCATGGGATTTTTGGTTTGCAGGTAAGTGCTGCTGCACAGGGAAGTGGCAATGCACAACAGATGTTAACCTACAATACCTCTGAAGACGGACTTTCTCTGGCTAAAAAGGTTAATAAGATTCAAAAATACTTCATTGAAGAAACCCGTTTGGGCATTCCAATCATTCCATTTGATGAAGCTTTACATGGTTTGGTTAGGCAAGGGGCAACGGCCTTTCCACAATCAATTGGTTTAGCGGCAAGTTTTGACACTGCTTTGGTAGCCAAAATCGGTACAGCTATTGCCAGTGAAGCAAAGGCACGTGGTTTAAGAGATCTTCTGGCGCCGGTAATTAATATGGCTACTGACGTAAGATGGGGCAGGGTAGAAGAAACCTATGGAGAAGATCCTTATCTAACAACCGTTCTGGGCCATGCTTTCATGAATGCTATAGAAAGACAGAATATTATTGTTACGCCAAAGCATTTTATTGCCAATGTGGGCGATGGTGGGCGCGATAGTTATCCTATAGAAGCGGACAGACATTTTCTGGAAGAAATCCACTTCCCTGCATTTAAAGATGGCGTTAAAAATGTAGGCATCCGTTCATTAATGACTTCCTACAACAGTGTTTTTGGTACTCCGGCAACCTCCAATAAATGGCTGCTTACCTCTAAACTAAAAACAGAATGGGGCTTTAAGGGCTTCGTGATTTCTGATGCAGGCGCAGTTGGAGGAGCCAATGTATTACATTTTACGGCTAAAGATTATAAAGATGCAACGGCACAATCAATTAATGCTGGCCTCGATGTCATCTTCCAGGTAGATTATAACCATTATAAACTTTTTCTCCCAGCATTTTTGGATGGCAGTATTCCCAAATCGAGAATAGATGATGCATTGACCAGGGTTTTAAGGGCGAAATTTGAGTTAGGTTTGTTTGAGCATCCTTATGTAGATGAAAGTATTGCTGAAAAGATGTTAAGCGATCAAAGTAATCATCATCTGGCAAAAGAGGCTGCTTTAAAATCTTTTGTGCTGCTAAAAAATGAAAACAATACGCTTCCGTTAAAAAGTGCAAAGCATATTTTACTTCTCGGGGAAGATGCTGTTGAAGCCAGGTTAGGCGGCTACAGCGGTACTGGAAACAATAAGCTAAATATGTGGGATGGACTAAAAAATGCAGTATCAAATGACATTAAGGTCAATTACTTAAAAGGCAGTAGTCGTGAGCCGCAAGTTTATATTCCAATTGACAGCCAATTTCTTTCTGCCGATCAAAAAGCAGGATTAAAAGGAAGCTATTACAAAGGGCTTCACTTCTCCGGAAAACCTGTTAAAGAAGTAAATGATCAGGTTGTTAATTTCAGCTGGACATTATACCCACCAGATGAGCAGCTCCAACTGGACGATTATTCTGTAAGGTGGGATGGTAAAATTAAAGTACCGCAGAATGAAGATGTTAATATCGGATTGGAAGGTAACGATGGTTACCGATTATACCTTGACAACCAATTACTGATCGATAACTGGGACAAAAAGTCATTCAATACCAGGACAATTCCCTTTCATTTTGAAAAAAATAAGGAGTATGCAATTAGGGTTGAATTTTTTGAACCCAAAGGTAATGGTAAGATCAAACTGATCTGGGACTATAATATCAGGAAATCAAGCGAAATAGCTGATGCAGTGGCTGCGGCAAAGAATAATGATGCCATTGTATTTGTTGCAGGTATAAAAGAAGGAGAATTTTTGGATCGGGCAATGTTAAAGCTGCCCGGCAACCAGGAGTTGTTACTGGAAGAACTCGTAAAAACCGGGAAGCCTATTGTTGTGGTATTAACCGGCGGAAGTGCCATTAATATGCAACCCTGGTTAAATAAAGTAAGCGCGGTTTTAAACGTGTGGTACCCTGGTGAAGCAGGGGGAGCTGCCGTTGCCGATGTATTGCTCGGAAAAGCAAATCCATCAGGTAAACTTCCAATTACTTATCCGATTGATGAATCGCAGCTACCCTTGGTTTACAACCACAAACCTACCGGAAGAGGCGATGATTATAACAACTTAAGCGGCGAGCCACTTTTTCCATTTGGATATGGATTAAGTTATACCAACTTTTCTTACCAAAATTTGAAGTTTAGCCGTAAAAGCATCGCTAAAAATGAAACAGTTATGGTAAATTTCGAACTTAAAAATACTGGCAATTACGATGGTGAAGAAGTGGTGCAGCTGTATATGAGACCTTTGTTAAGCAAATTGGCCCAACCTGTCCTTGCACTGAGGGCTTTCCAGCGGATACATTTAAAGGTTGGTGAAACAAAGCTCATTTCATTTAAACTGAATAAGGAGGTGTTGCAAACACTTGATATCAATAATGTATGGGAAGTAATGCCCGGAGAATATAGAATCATGATAGGATCATCAAGCAAGGCCCTTTATTTAAAAGATAACTTAACCGTTAAGCCCTAAAAATATCTCCTATGGTTGGGTATAAACCATATCAAGTAATTTTGCCGCAGATCCTGGTTAAATCTGCGGCTTTTCAAAGGTTAATCTAGTCCATAGTTCTTTAATGCAATGGATACAAAACCATTTTGTACAGACATGTTAAGATTAGAAAAAGTAATTGTTTTATCGCTGGCATTAATAACACCATTAACTGTAGAGCCGTTAGCACTTGCTGTGGCAGACACCGGTATATATCCTGAACTTATTTTTACCACCAGCGTCGAACTTGGATTATAACTGTTAATGTTATAAACATAGGTTGAAGTAGTATTTACTGGTGGAGTAGAAATTGTTGCTGCAATATGAGTTCCATTTAATATTAATCCATAATAAGTTGGTGTATTACTCATGGTCGTAACCCTGAAGGAGTAAGTATATGTAGGATAACCATATAAATAGTTTAAGGCAACGATATCATTTGTATTAAAAGAACGATCTACACCGCTATTGCAGGCAAGCATAAGTGAATTGGGCTCGGCAGAAGCAGGAGTTCCAGGTATTTGAATTGCCCCCGGAAAGTTTTGAATATCAGCACTATTATAGCTATTACCTTCATCCCAGCTTACTGGACAGCTATAACCCCGGTCGTAATAGTCAGTATGTCTTAGACCTATACAGTGACCTATTTCATGCTGAATTACAGAGGTGATATAGCCTACATCTGGATTTGTACCGAATGCAGCAGGATTTGTATTTAATCCAATTTGATTAAAAGGATTTCCTGAAAAAGGAAAACCACCATAGCCTAATAGGGTGCCATTAGGAGTTGGACCTTGATTAAAGCCAGTGATATCAATATTCCCGTTGCTGCTAACCAATTGAAAATTGATTTTCAGGTTTAACGAGTTGTACCTTCCAACAGCATTACTTGCTGCTGTTGAATAAACAGCAGGTAAATTTGAAACAGAAATTGTTATTGTACGGGGTAAGTTTTGAACAAGATTATTGGTTTGGTACTGTTCTGATTTAGCAATGATTAAGTTTGAAGAGTTTGTGGCCTTACCTAGAGAAGATTTTGGCAGAAAAATATCTCCTTCCACAATATATCCATCTTTCATAATTGTTATGCCATTGGTATTAAATCCCATTTCTTTAATAGTAGCTAATACAGATTCAGGTATTTCACTGTGTTGTTGGGTTTCTGTATTTTGTTTTTTAGCACATGAATAAATCATGAAAATAAATAAAACTGCAAAGAGCGAATAAAGATTTTTTTTGATCATAGTTTGAATTTAGCTTGTAGATTTATAATTAGATTATTTGAAATCTAATATACATGAATGTACTAATATATGATATTAAATATAAAATTATATAGGTAGAATAAGTATTATTTAATAGATGATATATGTGTTTAATATAGGATAGGACAATCTTATCAGAAATTAATTAAATGATTTGATCATGTATCTGCTGTCTGTAAAGTTAAGCTTAGGTCTCTACTGATGACCAATAAGATTGAGTTTTCGAAAATCAATAATCACGAAGCCGAGGCTAAGATTTTTTTCTATTGCTTAATCCGTAGAGCCTTTGGGAGCGCTAAGAACAGATTATCGTATTCGTCCTCCTGAATTATTTCAGGATCTTGAAACAAGGGAAACTTATGAATAATCGTAATGCAAACGCTTTAAGATTCCCGCCTGCGCGAGAATGACGGCCGGACTGATAGATTCTTTCTAATGGTAGCGGACTTGAAGGATATTTAGAATTTCTCACCCAACTTTGCGATCTTCGCGCTTTGCTTCTCAGCACCCTTTGCGGTTAAATAAAAACGAATTACTTCAGTTCTGCTATTCCCAGTTTCACAGCAAGTTCATTCAGGTCTTTTACCACAACATCGATTAATGGAATACCACTGATTTTCCTTTCCTGCTCAAATTCGTGTTCAGGTTCGCCGGGAATGATTACCTTTTTATCAGGATCTATTGTTTTTGCGCTTTTAAAGCGTTCTACCCAATTATCTAAATGATTTTTGAAGTCTGCAGCGGGTCTGAAGCCGTCTACACGCATAGCGCCTAAAAAGTGGCCAAGTCCTTCGCCAACCGGATTGGACGATGGCTCTAAGAAAGCTACAAATGGAGGTACCCATGGTCCGTAATTGGCGCCAGATAATACTGCCGATAAAATATCAACCGTTGCGCTCAAACCATAACCCTTATGGCTGCCATGGTCTTTATCACTCCCTAAAGGAAGAAGCGAGCCACCGTTTTTTAGTTCATTAGGATCGGCAGAGTTTTCGCCATTTTTATCCTGAACCCAGCCATCGGGAATACTTTTATTTGCCCTTTGCGCAATTTCTAACTTTCCATTAGCAGCAGCTGCGGTGGCCATATCCACAATTACGGGTGGGTATTTTCCCGCTGGAAAGGCGTAACACATTGGGTTAGTGCCTAATAATCTTTCATTTGCATAGGTTGGTGCAACCAGCGGACTCGCATTGGTCATACTGATGCCGATCATATCCTTTTCAACCGCCATCAAAGCATGATAACCGGCAATTCCAAAATGATTGGAATTTTTAACTGAAACCCATCCGCTACCATATTTTTCTGCTTTTTCGATTGCAATCTTCATTGCGAAAGGTGCAACTACTAAACCTAAACCTGCATCGCCATCTACAGTGGCAGTAGTAGGTGTTTCATGTACGATTTTGATGTCGGGCTTAGCATTGATTCTTTTCTTTTCCCAAAGACGTACATAGCCACTTAAACGGGCAACGCCATGCGAGTCGATCCCCCGTAAATCTGATCGGATTAATACATCGGTTGCTAAACCGGCATGCTCATCAGAACAGCCCATTTTTTTAAAAACGTTGTAGGTGAAGGTTCTAAGGTTGGTTTCAGTAAAGGTGATGAAGTTCATTTTGTTAGTATCAAGTAGTAAGTATCGAGATTGGCGCTTTGAGGTATCGGCTTCCGACTCCGGACTTCGGACTAATATTACGGCAATAAAACAGTAAAATCGCCACCCAGTGGTTCGAAGTTTTCTATGCAGGATGAAAGAAAATCTTCTCCATAATTTACATACATGGGCGCAATATTCAAGATTCTTTCTTGCAATGTTCCATTGGGGAAAAGTCTTTTCTTTACATTATCAATCTGTAGCAATGCCGTTTCATGCTTTCTTTTCTCTGCCCTGAATAGTTTCTTTTCCAGGTTAGCTAACAAATGGTTGGTTCTTTGCTTCGCCGTATCGGCAGAAACAGAAAGTGTTTTATCAATTTTATAGGCATTGAGCTTAATCTGATCGAAAATACTGTTGATGGCTCTTGTTTCATCAGCTAAACTCAATTCTGCGGTTGTATTCCGTTTGACCCAAATGTTTTTTAATTCTTCAACCGGCAGGAAAATGTCTTCTAAAGAAAAGCCTAAATGGTATAAATTCTGAGCACTGCGTTGATCTATCAATAAAGCTGAATTACGCAATAGTAAAACCGGAAAATCGACCTTGTAGAAATCGAAATTTGCTTTCAGTTGCATCCAGTAAGCTACCTCGGCGCCACCACCTATATAAGCGATATTAGGTAAAATAACCTCCTGGTACATGGGGCGCATCACTACATTCGGACTAAAACGTTCAGGATGCGATTCGATTTCAGCTTTTAGTGTTTCTTCTGTAAAACTGATATCTGTGTGGTTTACGATATATTTTCCTTTTTCAAAGATCAAACGCTCACGCAAATTATCAATTAAATAAAAGAAATTAATGTCGCGCCCGTTTACCTGGGTTTTATAGCCTAAATCCTCCAGGTTTTTTGAGCTGTTTTCTATGTTTTTAGCACTGTTATGCTGAATAATATCTTCAGTAATGATATTAGCAAATTGTTTTTTTAATAATTCATCATCTGCATTCACGATCACCAGTCCATATTTCTCGAATAAGTTGTTGACCAAAAACCTGGTGGCATCGGCCAAATTATCGTGTTGCAAATAGGCCTGTTCGACCAATTTGGCAATCCGTTTTCCGTTTTTAGAAATACCCAGGTAGCCTTTGTAGGCCGTTACTGCAGCAGCAACGGTTTTGGTGCTTAATCTTCCGGTGGCACCGTTGGTTTGCTGTATCCAGCTGATGTTTTTCTCATCAACACTTACATGGTTAATTTCATCGAAATCATGATCCTCAGTAGCCATCCAATAAACCGGAACAAAATTCTTTTCAGGATGTGCCATTTTTAGCTCAATGGCTAAATTAATAGTGGTTACAATTTTATAGATGAAATAAAGTGGTCCGGTAAACAAGTTTAACTGGTGACCGGTAGTTACAGTGAAAGTATTGTCGAGGGCTAAAAGTTCGATATTTTTCGTAACCGATTTATTAGGCTGTAAATGCCGGTATTGATCTTGCAAAACCTGCACTAAGGTAGTCCGGTCTCCGGGGAAATTTCTATGCTTAATTGCGCTGGCTAAACCGGCCATGTCGGGGCGGTAACTGTAAAAAGCTTTAAGCTGTTCTTCATCGTTAATATAATCTAAAACCAGTTTTGAAAATGATCCGGTTTCCTGATAAGAGATATATTTTGCCTGCATGATTTGCGAAAGTAATGCAATTTAAGGATAATCTTAAAGTCGCGCCACTATTTTACAATTGTTAAATAATTTTTTGCCACGGAAGCGTGGAAATCACATATGCTCATCCTCCTGACTTAGTTTTATAAAAACATATAAATTTTGATGACTGGTTTTTTGTGGGTTCGTCATTTCGACCGGAGTGGAGAAATATTTTAAATTTCAATTTTTATCGTAAATGATTCAAAGATCTCTCCATTCCATTGCACTCCAGTAGACACGAAGACTTTTCTGTTGGAATCTGTGTTTAGTATCGGAGCCGAAGGATTTTTAAACGGAACATAATTAGAGGTTGCTTTCAATGGCGCCGACTTTTTCACGGTACAGATCAATCGGGCTATCTAAAAGTACAGCAATTACAGTTAATTCAGGATCTAATTTGTCTTTAGGCACTGGAATGTAAACAATACCCGGTATTTTGCTCCAATACAGTTTGTTATAAATTTCGTGCGGAAGCATGGTGCCTTCACCTACAATCCTGATCCTGCTGATGTTATTTTTTAAACCTTTAATGGCAATTGGCCCGGTTGGCGTGCCTTCTACAAATAAATAAAGCGTTTGTTTATCTGCAGAAAGTGCGGTATTGCCCTGATAGTGACCTGCCAGAATTCCACCCGTTGTTTTGTATAGTGCTTCCGCATTTTTAATTACCCAGTTGTTCACTGTTTGATCCAAAGGTTTAATGTTCGCGTTGAAATTCATTCCATCGGCTGCTAAATTGGTGTCATTAAAAATATTGATGCCCTTATCTAAGGTTTTAGCTAACTTTTTCAGCTTGTAAGATGCAGAATTCAATTTCTTATTTGCCGTAAATAAATCTTTTAATGAAATAGCTTCATTTTTGGCTTCAATAAGGCTGACAGGCTCGTTAAAACTCACTTTTATTACAGTAACGTCTTGATCAAAATCAGTTAACGGAATATTAAATATATAGTCTGAGGCACTAATGTTGGCAAATTTTACCTCACCACCACCAACTAGCTGCATTTTTTTACTTTTGATTTTATACCCGATAGCAAAATGCCTTCATCTGTTTTATAATCGAGGTAAAGGAATAGGGTTTTTCTATCTTTCGAAACTGCAGTTTTTCCATTGAAATGTTTTTCAGAGATACCTGCTTGCGTTTCGTAAATGGCCTCACTGTGTTTTTTGGTCCAGCAGCCTAAATCCTTTAAAATTTTAACCTGCTCTGGCGCAATAGTTCCATCCGCTTTTGGTCCAATATCAAGCAATAAGTTACCGCCCATACTGATACAATCAACCAATGTACGGATAATCATGTTGGATGATTTATAGTGATTGTCATAAGGCTGATAGCCCCACGAATCGTTCATGGTGTAACAAAGTTCCCATTCAGGCGAGCTTGGTTTTACCACCGGAACACCTTGTTCGGGTGTATCATAATCTCCATGGCCATTTAACCGGGAGTTGATGATGATATTCTGATTTACCCTGCGTAAGTCCGATAATATATTTTTGGCCTGCCATTCTTCTCCACTATGCTCCCAATCGCCATCAAACCATACCAGGTCAGGATTATATTTGGTCGAAAGTTCATTCAACTGCCCTTGGAAATAGTTTTGAAATTTTTTAAAGCGCGCGGGATTCTGTTTATAATCGTAACGTTTCCTGTCGCGGGTAAAACCATCATAATCCGGATAACTCCAATCAGGTAATGAGAAATACAAGCCTGTTTTTAATCCTGTTTTTTTAAGTTCAGTTACAAATGGGGTGATTAAATCTTTTTTTGCTGCGCTGCTTATTACTGTTGTGGTTGCATTCGGAATTTTACTATCCCAAAGGGCCACACCATCATGGTGTTTGGTGGTAATTACCGCATATTTAGCACCGCTTTCTTTGATTAAGTTTACCCATTCTTCTGGTTTGTATTTTGCAGCGGTAAAACCATCAAGCTGTTTCATGTAAGCATCATGATTGATGTAGTTGTTAAAAAATGACCAAGATTCGGAAATACCGTTAACCGAATAAATACCCCAATGGATGAAAATGCCCAGTTTGGCATCGGCAAACCATTGCATTTTTTGATCAGAAACCTTTTGTTGGGCAGAAAGCCTGCTGTTTATGAATAGTGCAAATAAAATGATGAAAAACTTTAAATAACGCATGATCTTATTAGTATATATAAACGTTAAATATAATATTTCGAAAGCGATTTGGTTAGGAAAATATGCGCGTTTGTATCATTTAAGTATGTCAGATAGAAATATCTGACACCGCTGTTGTACTCATTGATGCTGTGAAATTTGTAAATTATACTTAGATTTCGTGTCAAATGTCAATATCCTGCATTACTAGAATAAAACAGACTCACACCTTGGAAAAAGTAACTTTATTTTATCTGGAAAAACCTGACATCAAAATATCGATGGAATTGTATTTTAATGATAATGACCAATTGTACTTTGATGGATACGATATTGGAAAATCGGTAAAAGAGATATGGGGAGATTCTGATTATGAGTATTGCTATTCCATTGAATTGAAAGAAGTAGCTAAATTTTACCAAATATTCAATTTAGAGCAGGGTGACAGATCTGGTTTACTACAAGCTTTGAAGCTTCAATTTAGTGGAAATAAAGCTTATTCATTATTTGGTGAATTCATGGATGCTGAGAATATTAAGTATGATCGTTTTTCTTGGGCCTGACGGTAGTTGAAAATTTTAAATTGCATAAAAAAACCGGCCTCGAATAAACAAGACCGGTTTGTAAAATATTGTTTTTTTAATTTACCATTTTTTTCTGCGCTCGCCGCTTCCACCTTCACGGTTTCCGCCTTCTCTGCGTGGGCCTCCGGTGTTACCACCTTTGTCATCACGGCTACGACCAGAGAAATCCCTGAAACCGCCACCGCTGTTTCCGCCTTCGCGTCTTCCGCTGCCACCGCCAGATCTTCTCTCACCTCCGCCACGGTAACCACCGCCACCGCCGCTTCTGCGTTCTCCGCCGAAACCACCGCTACGTCTTTCACCGCCACCGCGTCTTTCGCCAGCACCTTCACCACGACCACCGTCTCCGCTTTTCTCAATACGAACCTGACGTCCATTGAATTCAACGGATTTAAAGCCTTCGAAAACTTTGTCAGCTACAGCGTCTTCTACTTCAAAGAAAGAGAAAACACCTTTTAAATCGATTTTACCAACGCTTTTACCGCCAATTTTACCGTTGTTACAGATAAATGATAACATATCGCCGCGGGTAAACTCATCTACAGAACCTAAGTTGATGAACAAACGGGTGTAACCTTCGCTACCACGTCCGCGTCTTTCACCACGCTCACCTCTTTCACCACGATCATCACCAACAGCAGCATTTAAATCAGGAGCTTTAGAGTAGTAATCCAGGAAACGGTTAAATTCTAATGAAGCAAAACGTTTAATTACATCTTCCTTAGATAAATCTTTGAATTCATCCATGATACGAGGAATGTACTGATCAATTTGCTCTACATTAACTTCTACGTTATGTACTTTATGTACCAAAGAGAATAATTGTTTTTCACAAACGTCAAATCCTGTAGGAAGCTCAGCTTTGGTGAATTGTTTACCAATAATGCGCTCTAACTGACGGATTTTTCCTAATTCTTTAGAGTTGATGATACAGATAGAGATACCGGTTTTACCTGCACGGCCAGTACGACCAGAACGGTGGGTATAACTTTCGATTTCGTCAGGTAAAGAATAGTTGATTACGTGTGTTACATTGTTTACATCGATACCACGGGCAGCAACATCAGTAGCAATTAACAATTGCATGTTGCGCTCACGGAAACGTTGCATTACTTTATCACGTTGTTGTTGCGATAAATCGCCGTGTAAAGCATCAGCATTGTAACCATCTTTAATTAAATGCTCGGCAACATCTTGTGTATCCAATTTGGTTTTACAAAATACTACAGCAAAAATTTCAGGGTTAAAATCTACAATACGTTTTAAGGCAGCGTACTTATCACGTGCACGAACAATATAATATTCATGTTCGATGTTTACGTTACCTGTATTTTTTGTGCCCATAGTTAATTCTACAGGGTTATCCATATAGTTTTTAGCTATACGGCGAACTTCTGCAGGCATGGTAGCCGAGAATAACCAGGTTTTTTTGTCATCAGGAGTAGTTGATAAAATGTCGTTAATGTCGTCCTGGAAACCCATGTTCAACATCTCGTCAGCTTCATCAAGCACAACATATTTAACGTTTGAAAAATCAATTGCCTTACGGCCAATGATATCCAGCATACGGCCGGGCGTGGCCACTACGATCTGAATTCCCTGACGGATTTCGCGTAGTTGTTGCATAATGTTCGCGCCACCGTAAACGGCAACAACGTGGGCATTAGCAATGTTTTTAGAAAAGTTTTTAAGGTCGTTAGCGATTTGCAAGCATAACTCACGGGTAGGGCATAAAATCAATGCCTGTGGTTTGTTAACTTTAAAATCGATTAGTTCTAACAGCGGCAAACCAAATGCGGCTGTTTTTCCTGTTCCTGTTTGGGCCAAACCAACAAAATCATTAGTGCCTTCTAACAGTACAGGAATACTTTGCTCCTGAATAGGTGTTGGAGTTTCAAATCCAAGATCCTTTACGGCATTAACGACGTCATCACTTATCCCCAATAATTGAAATGGGTTTGTCATTCGTCTTTTTATTTTTAATTGAGCCGCAAAGGTAAGGTTAATAATCCGTATTTCACAGATAATCAAGTAAATAGTTTTTTAAGGCTAAATATTTGAAAATAAGGAAGTAAGGGGTGATGTGAAATGGATGATGGAAAATGAGGAATGAAGCAGGTTTAGATTGAGGACGTGATTGTGATAAGGATGTGTGTTTTTTACCTGGAAAGCAGTTGAAGTGGGCTTAGGTTGCATCAGTCCCGTTTTCCGTTTCAATCTTTCAAACCTTTCAAGTTTTAAAAGGATTATCACTCCAACCGGGTTTAGGTGGCGGGCTTAATGCAATTATTTACGTGTATTTTTAAATAACCACTTCGGTAACTCATAGGTTAATAGTTCTGGAGCAAATATATCGTTGTGGGCAAGATTGTCGAATTCCCAAAACCTGGTTTTGTTTTGATAGCTTACCTCTTTAAAGAATTGCTTGTCGCTGTTGAAGGGGTTTTCACTGTCTATATTGCCATGGATCAGCCAGATTGGAATGTTTGCGAGTCGATTTACCTGGTTAAATTGAGGTATGCCCGAAATACTGATTCCTGCGGCGAATACATCTGGTTTTAATGCTAAAGCATTGATCACTGAAGAAGCCCCCATTGAAAAGCCAATGAGGTAAATTCTTTTCTCATCAATGTTTAAAGTGCTTTTTAAACTATCAATCAGTTGTAATGCCGTTGTTAGGCAAGGCTGTGGTACTGAAGTTAATGCATTTCTGTTTCGATCTAAAACATAATTCGACGAACGTGAAGGAAACTGGGGTGCTAAAATAAAAGCAGGGTATTTCGCCTGTATTTCATCGGTTGCAAATAGTTTTGCCAAAATACCTAACTGACTGGTATTATCGGTTCCAACCGCATTCGATCCATGAAACACGATCACTAATGGAAGTTTGCTTTTAGCGTGATTAGGTTTTAATAATCGGTATACAATTGCGGTATCGGCTGTGCCTTTGAATGATGCTTTCGTAAAACCATCGGTATTTAAGCCTTTGATCTCTGCTATTCTCTGTTTAAGGTAAATAGAATCAACACTTTTATCGATTTTGGTTTTTCCGAAAGTGTTGATACGCTTACTGCAGGATAAGATTCCGCAAAGCAAAAATACAGCAAAAATATAAGGGACATTGTTTAATTTCATCCGGGTAGAGCGGTAATTTTCTGCTGAAATTAAAGAATTATCGCAACCTTTCAGCCGAACGGATTAATCTTTCGTCTTTATTGATACCGAAAATACCCAACACAACAAATAAAATAGCCAATGCGGGCAAATAAGCACCGAAGCCAAAACTTGCACCCTCAATACCGCCGGGTAACTTTTGAGCATAAATACTGCACCAAAAAGCAAAACCACCGATTAATATGATCGAAACGATGGCAAAGCGTTTTTGGAAACTTCTCTTTTTATAATTGAAAATATTGATAAAACAAATAAGTGCAACAGCAATATTGGTAATGAGTAAGGGTAGATGAAATGCCACTGTGAATCCACTTCCAGATTTTCCGATTAATGTTTGATGTAGTCCCGTTGTATATATTGCAACTTCTGTTTCATTGCCTACTTTAGTTGCGATAGGTAAAAACAACATTAAAATTAAGGTTAAAGCCGCTAAAAAAAACCAGATCGATTGTATTCTTTGTATCATGAATGTAAAATGTATAGCAACAAATCTAGCCTTTTTTGAGAAAAGAAAGAAAGATTAAAGTTCCGAATAGGAACAGGGATTCATAAGACGCATTAATTGATGTCTATGATGGAAGTTTGCTCCAAACTCCCACCTTAGCGCTTTGCCCTTTGCCTGCTAAACTGTACTTTTGCATCACTTTGAGTAAAAAAAGGTATTTCATCCAATTGGCTTATGATGGCAGCTTGTACCACGGCTGGCAAATTCAACCTAATGCAATCACCGTTCAGGAATTGTTAGATAAGGCGATGTCTGTTTTTTTTAGGCAACCAATCGAAACATTGGGCTGTGGAAGAACGGATGCTGGCGTGCATGCCACAGATTTTTATGCCCATTTTGATGTTGAAAATGTAGAAGAGCTTAAGGTCTTGAATGCCATTACAGGAATCAATGCCATGTTACCTTATCAAATTGCAGCAAAACAGATTATACCCGTACATGATGATGCCCATGCCCGCTTTGATGCAACTGCCCGTGCTTATAAATATTACATTCACTTCGAAAAAAATCCTTTCAAGCTTAACAGATCATGGTTGGTTAAAGATAAATTGGATGTAGAAGTGATGAACGATGCAGCGGCATTATTATTAAATTATACCGATTTTTCGTGTTTTAGTAAGTCGAACACACAAACTTTTACCAATAACTGTAAAATAACCAAAGCCGTTTTCGAACAAACGGAAGATGGACTGGTTTTTACCATTCAGGCCGACCGTTTTTTACGCAACATGGTGAGAGCCATTATGGGTACTTTGGTACAGATCGGTAAAAAAGAAATAAATTTAACGGATTTTAAAGCAATTATAGAAAGTAAAAACCGCAGCAATGCTGGTCAATCGGTACCTGCTTGTGGCTTGTACTTAGTGAAGATAGAATATCCTTATATAAGGTAGAAGGGATTAAGGTGGAAGGTACAGCGACCACCATAGAAAAAGTGAAATTACAACAAAAAAGATAGTATAATTTAAATTTTAAGACGGTGTAAGGTCTTATACCCTAAACCTTACACCCTAACCCCTAAAAATGGCAGTTACAGGCGACGTATACAACACCGGATTACTGAAACGTATTTTTCAATACGTAAAGCCTTACCGTACCGTGTTTGTGTGGTCGGTTATTTTAACCATTATGCTCGCGGCTATTTCTCCGGTACGTCCGTTTTTAATTAAGTATACGCTTGATCATTATATTTTAACAGGCAATTATTCTGGCCTGGTGAATATGACAATGCTCATGATCTTTATGTTGATTTTACAGACTTTGATCCAATATAATCATACGCTTTTAACCAATACATTAGGTCAATCGGTTATCCGCGATCTGCGGATCAATGTTTTTAACCATATTACGAAACTCCGCCTAAAATTTTTCGATAAAACACCCATTGGCCAGTTAATCACCAGGACAGTTTCAGATTTAGAAACCATTGCGGATATCTTTTCGGAAGGTTTAATCTCCATGATCGGAGATAGTTTGCAGGTGGTGGTAATTGTGTGTGTAATGTTATACACCGATTGGCAATTGAGTTTAATGGTACTTTTACCTATTCCCCTGTTAATCATGGCTACCCGGAAATTTCAGAAAGCCATTAAAGTGGCCTTTCAGGAAATCAGGAATGAAGTATCCAACCTGAATACCTTTTTACAGGAACACATTACAGGCGTATCTATTGTGCAGTATTTTGCGAGGGAGAAACAGGAATACAGGAAATTTTATGCCATTAACAAGCGCTATCGTAATGCCAATATCCGTTCTAACTGGTATTATTCTATCTTTTTTCCTGTGGTGGAATTAATCTCCGCTATGTCATTGGGTTTATTGGTTTGGTATGGTGCAAAAAGTATTCTTTCTAAACCTCTGGATGTAACGCCCGGAACCATTACACAGTTTATCATGTACCTGGGCATGGTGTTTACGCCGATCCGTCAGCTGGCCGATAAATTCAATACTTTGCAGATGGGAATGGTTGGTGCCGAACGTGTTTTTAAAGTTTTAGATACTGATGAAACTACGCCAAATGAAGGAACACAGAAACCAGCAAAGCTGGATGGGAACATCAAATTTGAGAAGGTTTGGTTTGCCTATAATGATGAAAACTATGTGTTGAAAGATTTATCGTTTGAAGTAAAATCAGGCGAAACCGTAGCATTAGTAGGGGCAACCGGAGCGGGTAAATCTTCTACCATCAATATCCTGAACCGCTTTTATGAAGTCGAAAAAGGAGATATTATCGTTGATGGCATCCGTATTGAAGATTTTGACCTGGATTACCTGAGAAGTAATATCGCAACCGTACTCCAGGATGTTTTCCTGTTTTCGGATACGATTTTGAACAACATCACACTCAATAATCCCGAAATTACGCTCAATGAAGTAGTAAATGCAGCCAAAAAGGTAGGTGCGCACGATTTTATAGAACGTTTGCCAGGTGGTTACCAATATAACGTAATGGAAAGAGGAGCAACGCTTTCGGCAGGGCAGGCCCAACTGATCTCTTTTATCCGTGCATTGGTCCACAATCCGGCTATTTTAGTATTGGATGAAGCCACTTCTTCAGTTGACACCGAAACGGAATTATTGATTCAGAAGGCTATTGATAACTTAATGGAGGGGCGTACTTCGATCGTAATCGCCCACCGCCTGTCAACTATTCAGAAAGCCGATCAGATTATTGTGCTGGATAAGGGAGAAATCAAAGAAAAAGGCACACACCAACAGTTATTAAAGTTAAACGGCTATTATAAAAAGCTTTACGATCTGCAATTCTCCTCAAAAGGGATTGCTAAAAGTTCTTAAAAATGATTATGTTTGGTTTCCCAACAAACCTAATCATTGAAAATTCTGAGAAATAGTGATGACGATTATGTGCTTTTTGACTTATTAAAGCAAGGAGATGAAGTTGCGTTTGGCAAGATTTATAATCTGTATTGGGCAGAACTCTATAACGCCGCCTACAAGCGTTTACCCGAAAAAGAGAAATGCCAGGATATTATCCAAAATATTTTTACCGATCTCTGGAATAGAAAAACAGAACTGGATCTAGAAAAACCATTGGCTTATTTACATACCGCAGTCCGGTTTCAGGTACTAAAACATATTTCCAGAAGCCCAAAAAATAATTTTTTTGCCGAATCTTTCGAAAATGAATTAATTTCCCCCCTACAGACTGATGGTAAGTTGTTGGAAAGGGAAGTGGCGGAATTAATAGCGTTTTTTATAAAAGCGTTGCCCGAAAAGCGCCGAAAAATATTTTTAATGCACTATTTTGACGGTTTATCGACCGCACAAATTTCTATCGAACTCAATATTTCTCAAAAAACGGTTCAAAATCAATTAACCACAGCTACCCACGCTTTGCGTTTCAGGTTAACCCATCTGTTTTTAGTAGTTTCTGTCGTTATTACTGCAATTTCCAAATAAGTTTTAGCCCTGTTTTAATTTTGTTTAAAATATTTTAAAATTCTTTTGGGATATTTTATGCTTTCTGGTACATCTATATAAAAGTCAGAAAAAATGATCCCTTTTAACAATAAAAAAGAACTGCAGAAAATCATTCAACGTTATGTTTCGGGAACAGCAACTGCTGATGAAATTCTTTTTGTAGAAAAATACTATCAATACTTAGATAAGAACCCGAACGTTCTGGATCAAACTGATGCTGATGAATTAGCCAAAATGGGTGAAGCTAATTTAATGGCCATCAAATCTAAAATTAATGGCATACAAAAGCCTAAAATAAATCCACTTTATAAATACATTTCCGCAGCAGCCATATTGCTCTTAATTTCTGGAATCACTTTTGTTTTTCTGCATAAAACTGCACCATTGCCTAAAAATGAACTTGCAGGAAATAAAGTTTTAGATATTTTGCCAGGTACCGATAAAGCGATTTTAACCCTTGCCGATGGATCAAAGGTTATTTTGGATGAGCACACCGCTGCAAATATTAGCGATACCAATGGTTTAAGAATCTCGAGGACAAAAAATGGGCAGTTGGTATATACCATTCTTGATCAAAAAGATTTAAAAAACGCATCAGCATTTAATACTATTCAAACGCCAAAAGGTGGGCAATATCAGGTTATTCTGCCCGATGGTACAAGAGTTTGGTTAAATGCTGCTTCATCTCTAAAATATCCTGAAGTATTTGTAGGTAGCCAACGTACCGTAGAACTCACCGGCGAAGCATATTTCGAAGTGGCTAAAAATAAAGCAAAACCTTTCCATGTTAAAAACCATAATCAGGATGTAGAAGTATTGGGTACGCATTTCAATATCAATAGCTACATGGACGATAACACTATTAAAACCACTTTGCTCGAAGGAAGTGTTCGGGTAAGCAATGGTAAATCGACCAGGATTTTAAAACCAGGAGAGCAGTCTGTTGCTGATATTTCGGGCAATGGCAGCATCAGGTTGGCTGCCAATGTAGATACGGATGATGAAACCGCCTGGAAAAATGGTTTGTTCCAATTCAATAATGCCAATCTGAAAAGTATTTTAAGTCAGTTAGAAAGGTGGTACGATATCAATATAGATTATAGCTCAGTTCCTGATAAAAAATTTAACGGTATGGTTCCGCGTAAGGCAAAACTATCTGAAGTATTAAAGATGTTGGAGAAAACCGGAAGTATCAGGTTCGAGATTGTAGATGGAAGAAATTTAAAAGTATTACCGGAAAAATAAAACCGCTCGCAAGCTAATCAATCAATTTACACCTAAACCAAACTGAATGTATGAACTTTTACACTCAAGGTAATCAATCCGATGCCCCAAAGGCTGTGGGCTGTATTACAAACTATTTAAACCAACCATTTATTAGGACTATGAAACTTTTTATTATTCTAATGACGGTTTTATGCGTGCAGGTAAGTGCTTTGGCATTTTCCCAAAACATTAGCATAAACCAAAGGAACGTGCCGCTTGTACGCGTTTTAAAAGAAATTAAACGACAAAGCGGGTATTTCTTCCTGTATGATGCCGATTTAATCGAAAAACAATCGAAACCGGTAACCATCGATCTTAAAAATGCAGAGATCAAAGAGGTACTCAATCAGGTTTTAAAAACTCAGCCATTTAGCTGGGAGATTAAAGAAAATACCATTTTAATTATGCCCATTGCAAAAAGCAACAACACTAAAGCAATTGATGTTAGTGGCAAAATTGTTGATGAAAAAGACAATCCTATGCCAGGTGCTTCAGTAAAAGTTAAGGGCCAACCGGCTGTTTCAGTTACCGATAATAATGGAAATTTTGTCATCAGAAATGTTGATGAAAATGCCGTTCTGGTTATTTCTTATATTGGTTATACGGATAGGGAAGTAGCAGCCAAAAGCCAGTTGGGAACTCTTAAATTAAGTTTGTCGGCTGGTACATTAAATGATGTTGTAGTAACAGGTTATACCAGTTATAAAAAAACGCAATCTGCAGCAGCAAGTTCTCTGGTTACTTCCGATAAAATTAATCAGGTTCCGGGTTTAACTTTAGATCAGATCTTGCAGGGGCGTGTGCCGGGCATGAGCGTTATCTCAACTTCAGGCCAGCCAGGTACAAGTGCATCTGTTGTAATTAGAGGAATCGGTACCATTAATGGTGTTAGGGGGCCACTGATTATATTGGATGGCGTACCTATCGAGGCAGGCTATTTCCAAACCATTAACCCTGATGATATAGAATCAGCAACAGTGCTAAAAGATGCATCAGCTACCGCTTTATATGGTTCGAGGGGGGCTAACGGGGTAATTGTTTATACCACTAAAAAAGGCAAGGCAGGTAGTGTTTCTGTAAGCTATAATTCACAGTATGGTTTTTCTAATCTGAGCAGGCCAAACTTTGTAATGATGAATACCAGTGAGCGTTTACAGTTTGAAGAAGAAATTGGCTTAACAGGGGTGAACATTGGCCCGGGATGGACATATTCTCCGAAAAACCCATCTTACGCAGCAGGAACGGCAGCATCAAGAGGCCGCGCAGATTTTATTTTAGATAGTTTAAGGCAGATTAATACCGATTGGAGAGATATCTTTTTCAGAAAAGGTAAGTTTCAGGAACAACAGGTGAGTATTAGCGGTGGTAATGATAAACTGCGTTTTTATAACTCATTAAATTATTACAGCCAGGAAGGTGTCGCCGTAAATACAGGCCTTAACCGCTATGCACTCAGAAGTAATTTAGACTTTAATGATGATAAATTTAGTGGGGCCGTGAACGTATCATTAGGTTATTCTCAATCTACTTTTATTGATGGAGAAGGCGCTACTACGGCAGGCACACCAATGTCTGCAGTTTATTATGCATTGCCTTATGAGAAACCCTATGCCTTCGATGGTACGCTGGTGCATCCAGGTATTAGTAGTCTGCCTAAGTATAATATTTTGGATCAGCGTGAAGGAACCCTGGCCCTGGAACGTTTGCTAAATTCCAGTAATAAAACCGATCAGTTTAAAGCCATAGTTGGCGGTTCATTTGCTTATCAGATTTTACCATCATTAAAGGCAACTACCAGATTTGGTATCGATTATAGAAATTCATCAGATGAAAACTATGTTAATCCAAATTCTTATTACGGCTCTAGATCTGTTGCAAATACCCTGGGTGGAAAAGGCCGTTTAGATGAGATTAGCCGTAGAAATTTTGGCATAGTATCTACAAGTGGTTTAACCTTTGCTAAAACATTTGATAGTAAACACGATGTTGAATTTTCGGCATTGTACGAGTATATATACAATGACTATAAATCTTTCGGTTACAGAGGGTTTGGTATAGATGATCGCTTACCGGAAACACCTGCTGGCATAACCGTAAGCACGGTTTTCTTACCATCACTTTCCGGAAGTAAAACACGAAATGCCATGGCATCATTTATGGGCATTGGCCGTTATACCTACGATCGTAAATATACTTTAACCGGAAGCTACCGTTATGATGGTTCTACAACTGTTGTCGAAAAAAATAAATGGCATGGTTTCTATTCTGTAGGTGCCAATTGGAATGCTAAACAGGAAGATTATCTTAAAAATTTAGAAATTATCTCAGATCTGAGTGTTAGGGTAAGTTACGGAACTGCAGCAAGTCCATTTGGCGGCAATTTCGATTACCAGCAAGCCTACGGTAATACTACCTATGGCGGTAATGTTGGGATTAGGGCAACTGCCGCAGGTAATATAGATTACGACTGGGAGTACGTAAGTACATTTAATGCTGGTTTCGACCTGAGTTTGTTTAAAAGCAGCAGATTACGTTTGAGTGGCGATTTCTATAATAAAATTACCAGCAATATGTTCATCAATCAGCCTCCATCGGCCGTTGCAGGTTATGCAACTTTGCCTTTAAGTTCGGGTAAAATGAGAAACAGGGGTATCGAATTTGACGTTAGCGGAGATGTAATTAAAACCAAAGATTTTATATGGACAGTTGGCGCTAATGCAGGCTACAATAAAAACATGATTTTACGCGTGAGCGATGTAACTGATAATTTCCCTGATGGAGATTCGAGAATTATAAAAGTTGGATTGCCTTATGGAACTTATTTTGCGCCAGATTGGGCAGGTGTAAACCCGCAGACCGGAGAGGCTCAATATTATAACCTTGATGGCAGTATTACTACACTATACAATGCGAATACCCAAAGTACCACAAATTCTGGCAGCATGTACCCGACATTTACCGGTGGATTCAATACCTCATTAAGTTATAAAGGAATAACGGCTTCTGCGCTGTTTTCTTTTGTAAGCAATGTAATGCGTTGGAATAATGAAGATTTCTATAACGAAAACAGGACCTATCGTACCAGTAACCAATCGGTAAGGATGTTGTATAATCGTTGGCAAAACCCCGGCGATACCGGAGATGATGCCATTTTACAAAGATTTGATATCCCTAGAAATTTCACTTCGAAAGATATTCAGGATGCTTCTTATCTAAGATTAAGAAATGTAACTATTGGTTATACTTTACCTAAATCGATCTTGGAAAAAACTAAAATCATCAAAGGTGTTAAAGTATTTGTTCAGGGCCAGAATCTATTTACCTGGACCAGTTGGAGAGGTTTGGATCCTGAAAACAATGATGTTTTCGGACGTTTTCAATATCCAAATACCAGAACGTACACTGCAGGAATTAATGTTAACTTTTAATAAGTAAGTTATGATTAACAAAATATATACAAAATGCACTGTGTTATTGGCAGTAGTATTATTGGTAGCATCTTGTACCAAACTAGATTTTAAGCCAACAGATTTAATTTTACCTGAACAAGCATTCAGGAACATTACAGATGTTAATTTAGGAGTAATTGGCGCTTATGCACCAATTGATTATTCTACATTAAGCTATAGTTCAATCGTTTCTGACGAAGCCATATATCCGCAAGAAAATACAGTAGGAAACAGCGATGCATTCAGGTGGCTGTACAATGGGTCTAATGGTTCTGTTACCGGATTGTACTATACAAATTATACAGCTATTGATAGGGTTAACCGGGTTTTAGAAGCAATGGAAAAATTAACTTTTACGGGAACAGATATTGCTTTGGCCGATCGTTATAAAGGTGAGTTACTGGCGCTCCGGGCCTATTTGCATTTCGAATTGTTAAGGGCTTACGCATCTTCCTATCAAACAGGCGCCTTAGGGGTAACCTATATGCAAAAATCTGCTATCATTTATCCAGCCAGAGAAACTTTTGAGGCTGTAATTGCAAAAGCAAAAACAGATTTAATCGCAGCAAAAGCATTAATTCCGGCAACCTTTACCGATAAAACGAGGATTACGAAAACTGCAGTTTCGGCAATTCAGGCACGTGTTGCTTTGTACGAAAAAAACTGGGCTGATGCCATTACCTACTCAACTGAAGTAATTAATGCTTTACCTTTGGCTACCAAAGCACAGTTTCCTGGTATCTGGACCGATGCAAATGATGCTGAAGTAGTCTGGAAATTAAAACGGGTAACCGGTGATTCAAGAACCGGAGATTTCTTTTTCAGACAATCGGGTAGCTATGTTTTATATGCGCCTTCATTTAAATTAATTGCAACATTCGATCAGACAAATGACATCAGGTTTGTGCCTTACATTAAATTCGATAATACACGTACAGGCACAAAATCTAAATATCTGGTAAATAAATATATCGGTGGAACTTCATCTGCACCTGGTTTATCAGATGTAAAACAATTTAGAACCGGCGAAATGTACCTGATCAGGGCAGAAGCCAGGGCAGAAACTACAGGCGATGCGGCAGGAGATATTAATACCTTACGTGCAGCAAGAATTAATGGTTATGTTAATGCAGTATTTGCAGATAAAACGGCTTTAATTAGTGCTATTTATGATGAAAGATATAAAGAGTTAGCATTTGAAGGTCATCGTTTCTTTGATTTGAGACGTAGAAATATGGTAATCGAAAGAACTGCCGCCGATGTCGCCGCAACGCAAAGTGCACTCACTTTGTCTCCAACCCAGGCGCAATATGCATTGCCAATTCCTGCAACAGAAATATCTGTTAACAAAAATATTATCCAAAACCCTAAATACTAGGAAGTTTTTTTGCCGGGGGAACTTATTTCTCTCCCGGTATATTTAAATTTTTATTATGAAACAATCATTTCTTGTGCTTTTGATGGTTTTTTGCATCTCATCTATCGGCTGCGGTAAATCGGATGGTACAACAGCAATCGTTCCGGCAAATACTGGAGGGACAGTATCAAAGCCCAACAGGCCAGGTTCTATTGGTATAATTGGCGATAGTGCCAACGTTGTTAAACCAGTTACCGGAGGCATGGTACTAATGGGTGGTGGTGCAGATGTAGAAGCCGCATTTAAATGGATGATAGCAAGGAGTGGAGGAGGAGATGTGGTTATTCTCCGTTCCACAGGAACTGATGGCTATAATCCCTTTGTAAACGCGTTAGGAACTGTAAATTCTGTAGAAACATTATTAATCAATTCGAGGGAATTGGCTAATGATGATGGAGTTGCTTACATAATCCGCAACGCCGAAATGGTTTTTATTGCTGGTGGCGATCAGTCTGACTATATGAAATATTGGAAAGGAACTAAAACCGAGCTGGCTTTAAATTATCTGTTAAATGATAAAAAAGTACCCGTTGGTGGTACCAGTGCAGGTTGCGCCATTTTGGGTGGTTTTTATTACAGTGGCGAAACAGGCGGGGTAACCTCTGCCCAGGCGCTGGCAAATCCATACGATGCTAATGTTACTTTATACAATAACGATTTCCTGAAAGCGCCATACCTTCAAAATATAATTACCGATCAGCATTATTTAACGCGCGATCGGGAAGGAAGATCTGTTGTGTTTTTAGGCAGGATCAGCAAAGATTTTTCTGTACAGGCTAAATGTATCGCGGCAGACGAGCGGACAGCAGTTTGTATCGATGCAACTGGAAAAGCACAGGTTTTCGGCGATTATTCAGCCACCAGGCCATACAGTTATGCTTATTTCATTGTTCCGGATGCAGCTAAGCAACCAGAACAGTTCGAAACGAACAAGAAGGTAAATTGGAATAATGCAGAAAAAGCGGTTTCTGTTTATGAAATTCCTGCTTCGGTTAATGGTGGCGGAAACTTTAATGTTGCTAACTTTAAAGCAAACGAAGCCAGTGGTGGAAAATGGTACTGGTGGTGGATAGATAATGGTGTATTAAATAAAAAAGATCAATAAAATGAGAGCATTAAAATTAGTTGTGGTACTGATTATTTCAGTATTCGCATTAAATGTTGCTGCACAGCAGAAAAAATATGTAATGGTGATTCATGGTGGTGCAGGTACGATTCTGAAGAAAAACATGACACCAGAAAAAGAGGCGGCTTACGTGGCTGCCCTGACAAAGGCGCTAAATGCAGGTTATGCTGAAATTAAAGCAGGTAAATCAAGTTTAGATGCTGTCGAAGCCACCATCCACGTGCTCGAAAACGATCCGCATTTTAATGCGGGTAAAGGTGCTGTTTTTACCCATGATGGCAGAAATGAACTCGATGCAGCCATCATGGAAGGAAAAACCTTAATGGCTGGTGCAGTTGCTGGCGTTACCACAATCAAAAATCCGATTTCTGCTGCAAGGGCAGTGATGGAAAAATCGGAACATGTAATGATGTCTGGAGATGGAGCGGATAAATTTGCGAAAGAAGTAGGATTGGAAATCGTTGATCCTAAATACTTTTGGACAAAAGAACGTTGGGATGGTTTGCAGGAAGCCATTAAAGAAGATTCAACTAAAGCCGTTTTGGATCATGGTAGTAAAAAGTCTTCTCTTTTAGGGACAATTAATCACGATTACAAATTCGGAACAGTCGGTTGTGTGGCCTTAGATAAAGCCGGGAATCTGGCTGCAGGAACGTCAACAGGCGGGATGACCAATAAAAAATACGGACGCGTTGGCGATTCGCCAATTATCGGATCAGGAACCTATTGCAACAATGAAACAGCTGGTATTTCCTGTACAGGCTGGGGTGAGTTTTACATCCGTAATGTTGTGGCTAAAACCATTTCCGATTTAATGGAATACAAAAGTTTATCGGTTGCCGAAGCGTCTAAAATCGTATTGGATAAAGTAGGTAAAATGGGCGGAGACGGTGGTTTAATTGCGCTTGATAAAAAGGGCAACGTAGCCATGCCATTTAATACCGAAGGGATGTACAGAGGTACGGTAACTGCAGATGGAAAAATTGAAGTAAACATTTATAAATAATGAAGAAAATATTTTTAAGCTTGTTATTTGCCAGTTTTGCACTATTGGCAAATGCGCAAAATAATGCGGCTAAAGGTAACCTCTTTATTATTGGTGGTGGCAACCGTTCCGATGCATTAATGACGGAAATGCTGAACACCGCTGCTTTGAAAGCAAATGATTATATTGTTGTATTACCCATGGCGAGCGAAATTCCAGATGCTGGTTTTAATACCCTCGCTACCCAATTAAGAAAGCTTGATCAGAGATTGATCAGGAACTTCAATTTTAGCAAACACGATGTAAATGATAAAAAGTGGGTTGATTCTCTCGCTCGTGCAAAGTTGATTTATATTTTAGGAGGTGATCAGAACCGTTTCATGAAATCTGTACTGAATACCCCAGTTTATACCGCTATCCATAAAGCTTACCAGAGTGGTGCTACCATTGCCGGAACCAGTGCCGGTGCCGCTGTAATGAGCAAATATATGATTACGGGCCAACAGCTTTTGGATACGGTTTATAAAGAAACCTTTAATAAGCTGTGGGACAAAAATATCGAATTTTCCCCGGGAATGGGGTTATTGGAAAATACCATCATCGATCAGCATTTTCTAAAACGCAACCGTTACAACCGTTTAATCTCTGCCTTAGCTGCCCATCCGGATCTGATTTGCGTTGGTATTGATGAAAGTACCGCCATTATAGTTCATGGCAATAAGGCAACCGTTGCAGGCGAAAGTCAGGTAATCCGTTTGGCAAATCCGAAGGAACTTAAAAAGACGGATAAAGGTTTGTTAAAGTTTAAACAGGTCGATTTTGGCATTTTTACCGCCGGGGATGTAATCGACATTAAACCTTAAATTATCCACTCTGATAAATTGGAAGCGTGTTCTGAGCAGTCGGATCACGCTTTTTTATTTAAAAAATATCTTTATATTTCATTCTTCAAATCAAGTAGATGATTTTTATAAAGCGAATATTCTCCAATTTAACCTTTCAGGTTTTAGTGGCCATCATCATAGGGATTAGCGTGGGTACCTATTTTCCTGGTTTTGCGCCAACTGCTAAATTAATCAGTGAGGGTTTTATCAACCTGATTAGCATGTTAATTGCGCCAATTATATTCTTTACTATTGTTTTGGGAATCGCACACATGGGCGATATGAAAAAAGTAGGCAGGGTAGGTGGCAAAGCACTGTTGTATTTCGAAATTGTAAGCACAGTAGCCATTGCAATTGGTTTATTGGTCGCTAATGTTCTAAAGCCGGGTGCCGGAATGGTAGCTAAAGCGGGTGATGCCACAAAAATTACCCGTTATGCAGAACAGGCGAAGGATATGAACTGGGCCGAATTCTTCCTCCATATTATTCCACATAATGTGATTGCTGCTTTTGCAGAGGGTAACATTTTACAGATTTTGCTGTTTGCGATTCTTTTTGGTTATGGTCTGAATAAATTGGGCGAAGAGGGAACAAGCCTTTTAAACGCCTTCGATAAAATATCGAAAGTACTCTTTAAAATTATGAAAGTAATTATGCGTTTAGCGCCAATTGGGGCTTTTGGAGGGATGGCTTTCAGTATTGGTACGCATGGTTTGGAAAGTATAGTGGGCATGGCTAAACTAATGGGCTCAGTTTATTTAACCTGCATCCTGTTCATTTTTATTGTTTTAAATGGAATTTGTAAATACTATAAATTTAGTCTTTGGCAATACCTGAAGTATATCAGACAGGAAATTTTAATCGTGCTGGGTACTTCTTCTTCCGAATCAGCCCTGCCGAGCATGATGCAGAAAATGGAAGCCATCGGTTGCGATAAATCGGTTGTTGGTTTGGTTATTCCTACTGGCTATTCTTTTAATCTTGATGGAACGGCAATTTATCTGGCCATGGCAGTAATATTTCTTTGCCAGGTTTTTCATGTCGATTTATCCTTAGGTCAGCAGATTACGGTTTTAGGCGTGCTCATGGTTACTTCTAAAGGTGCCGCAGGCGTAACCGGAAGTGGTTTTATTGTATTGGTATCAACCCTTACTGCCTTAAAAATTATGCCTGTTGAACATATTTCCATATTAATTGGTGTAGACCGTTTTATGAGTGAAGCTAGGGCTATAACCAATGTAATTGGAAACGGAGTGGCCACCATCGTAATTGCTAAAAGTGAAAACCAGTTTGACCAGGAAAAATATTTGAAAGCGATTCAACCCATAACGATGGAAAAAGTAGAGGAAGGTTAGGCTGGAGTTGAGCGTTTGGCGTAAGGCGTTAAGGGAGTCGAAAGCAAATGGTTAGGTTGGAGTTATTCTCTCGAAGCGTCACCCTGAATTCAGGGTCTTAATAGCAAGAAAGATGCTGACCATGTAGTGGCTACAAGGCAATTTAAAATACTACTTCTGCTTGTAAAATAAATTCAGCATGACGAGCGCTCGATAAACCCTTCTACCCTCAACCTTCGTGCCTTCACCTTTTTTACCTATCTTTGCAGCAGAAACATGCACACAGCTTGTTTAATTAATCCATAGCACATTGGCTCAAGAAGAACAAAATAACCGCAAAGAAAAAAGCGAGTTACACCCACGCAACAAACACCGTTCGCGTTACAATTTCAAACAACTTATTGCAACTTCAAAAGAATTAAGACGTTTCGTTTTTAAAAACGAGCATAACGACGATTCGATCGATTTTGCTGATCAAAATGCTGTAAAAGCATTAAATAGGGCATTGCTGAAATACTTTTACGATATCCAGCAATGGGATATCCCTCTGGATTTTCTTTGTCCACCTATTCCGGGCAGGGCAGATTATATCCATTATATAGCTGATCTTTTGGGCTCGAGCAATAAAGGAAAAAATCCAAAAGGCGCTAAAATTAATGTACTTGATATTGGTGTAGGTGCCAACTGCATTTACCCGATCATTGGTCACCAAGAATATGGCTGGAACTTTGTAGGTTCAGAAATAGATCCGCTTTCGGTTGAATCGGCAAGACGCATTATCGAAGCCAACAAACCACTGCAAGGTGCGATAGAAATCCGTCAGCAATCATCAAAAATGGGTATTTTTAGAGGGATTGTGGGCAGAACAGAGCATTTTGATGCTGTTGTTTGTAATCCACCGTTCCATTCTTCTTTAAAAGAAGCTGAGCAAGGCACCCGCCAGAAATGGCGCAACCTGGGCGGAAACGAAAAAGAAGTAAAACATGTATTGAACTTTGGTGGAAACAAGGCCGAACTGTGGTGCCCGGGTGGAGAACGTGCCTTTGTAGAACAGATCATTATCCAGAGCGCGCAAATCAAAAATCAGGTTTTATGGTTCAGTTCACTGGTTTCTAAAAGTGCAAACCTAAAAAGTATTTACAATAATCTGGTTAAGGCAGATGCTTTTGAAGTACGTACCGTGCAAATGAGCCAGGGACAAAAAATAAGCCGTTTCGTAGCCTGGACTTTCCATGATGAAGCTGCACAGGCGGAGTGGGTTAAAGGATGGAAGGCCTAAGTTTGGAGTTTCCAGTTTGGAGTTTTTAGTTTTGAGCGCATAACCCAGGCAAATGATATAGTAATGCCGAGTGGATATTAATTCATTCGGCATTTTTGTTTAAAGTTGATTCGTTTGAACATTGGAATTTGGATATTGTTTATTATGATTAGAATCACTAGCTTATTTTTCGTTTAGTTAGTCGGATTTGCAATTCCGATTCGAGAGCTAAGGATTTATAATCCTTTAAGTTGTTTATAAAAGGCTGGTAATTAACTGCCGAAACTGTCAAGCTTTTTAAGAATGGGATTACTGAAACTATAGAACTGTTTACTGAAAATTGTAGACTGCCAACTGAAAACTAACTCGTCTTAGCCCCGAAAATATATCCAGCTAAAGCGGTTACCACCATTGCCACCGTTCCCCAGAAACAGATTCTAATTACTGCTTTAATTACATTTGATCCCCCTGCTTTAGCTGCAATTGTGCCAGATAAAGCTAAAAATACAATGGCGAAACCATATTGATAAAACACCATCGATTTTATCGGGGCAAAAAAAGCAACCAAAAAAGGTAAAATGCCGCCACTGATAAAAGATGCGCCAGATGCAAAAGCTGCCTGAAGCGGTTTTGGCTGCGTAATTTCGTTAATGCCTAGTTCATCTCTGGCATGCGCGGCCAAAGCATCTTTCCCGGTAAGCTGTACTGCTACCTGCATGGCTAAATCTTCATCCAATCCCTGGACCACATATATTTTCGCGAGCTCTTTAAGTTCCACTTCGGGCATGGTTTCGAGTTCCATTTTCTCCCGGGCCAGATCTGCTTTTTCAATATCGGCCTGAGAGCTTACCGAAACATATTCACCAGCAGCCATCGATAATGAGCCTGCCACTAAACCGGCCAAAGCCGCCAGTACAATGGGGCTTCTCGTATCACTCGCAGCAGCTATACCGATCACCAAACTGGTCGTAGAAATAATACCATCATTGGCGCCCAGTACAGCGGCCCTTAACCAGCCTGTTCTATTTGTATAATGCTTTTCTAGTTCCATTTTTGGTGATGTGTTATCTGTTTTTGTCAGGCTGAGCGGAGTCGAAGGACCCTTATTCTTCTAATATCATCATTTCTTTTCATAAACAATCAAAATGGTCAAGTCGTTGCCCGCATTGGGTGCAATGCCATGCGAGCTGCCCGGACGCGTTAAAATCGCATCGCCAGGCTTAACTGCAAAAATTTTTCCATTCATTTGCATGGTTCCGTTTCCGCTGATTACATAATAAATTTCATCTTCTTTTTGCAAATGGTAACCGATAGATGACCCCGGTTTTAAAGTTCGTTTTTTGAATACCGTTTTGAGGTTTTTAGCCTTATCGAAAAAATTGAAACCAATGGTTTTCCCTCCGCCATTGTGCGTGCCGGATTCTTCTTTCGCTACTTCGACATCGTTTTGGAGGATATATTTTGTAGTATCGCTATTTTGTGCAGATGCTTTAAACGAAATGAAGGTTGCAGTAACAACGATTACAACTAATATGGATTTTTTCATCTTGATATTATTTAGCTTTTTGCTTTAGTCTTTCCGCTTTGGTCTTTCAGCTTTAAAGGTAAATTTAAGTGTTTTCACCGGATGTTGCCAAAAGTGTATAACCTTTGTTATTAAACCTGGATCGCGGTTGTTTCTCCCGATTTTTACATCTGTATTCATCAGAAAGAACGGAGAGCGGTACTGAATCCCTCCAAAAGAACTGAAGTGTTCGTTTTCTAATCCTAATGTTGAGCTTTTGATTTGAAAACGAATGTTTCGTAGTGCTTAGGTCAGGTTCTGTCCCGCCATCCACTGTAGCTCCGATAGAAAAATCGGAGGCTGCCGTTCCTGTCGGGTTTATACCCAAGGGCTTGCTCCTGATATGGTGCCAGGAACGGCCAAACTTTGTTCCCTAAACCTGATCGCAGTGGTTCCAATTCTTCATTGGAGAGAACGGAGAGCGGGAGTGCAGCTCTCCAAAAGCGCTGAACTGCTCATTTCTTAATCCTTAATGTTGATATTTTAATTTGAAAACAAACATTCAGTTTTCTTGGCCTTGCAGTCCTGCCATCCGCTTTACTTTGTTGCACTACGTGTTCGCTGCTGCCAGTTTTATAACCGAATGGCTTGTTTTAAAAGCAGTAATTCTAAATTTGTTATTACGGTGGTTATTTCTCGCCTCGTGCTTTTAACTTTTTTCCGCTTTGGTCTTCCCACTTTGGTCTTTCTTCACTAAAGTAAAGAATCCTTACATTTTCCTGAAAAAACGGACTAAATAATATGGTTTTAGATTTGAATTCCAGTTCAATAATATTAGCTTTGCACAAAAAAATATTGATACATGAGCGTTTTAGTAAATAAAGATTCTAAGGTTATCGTTCAGGGTTTTACCGGAAACGAAGGAACTTACCATGCTGAGCAGATGCTGGCATACGGTACAAACGTAGTTGGTGGTGTAACACCTGGCAAAGGTGGGCAATTGCATTTAGAAAAGCCTGTTTTTAATACTGTTAAAGATGCCGTTGATCAAACGGGTGCAAATGTATCTATCATTTTTGTACCACCGGCTTTTGCTGCTGATGCAATTATGGAAGCTGCCGAAGGTGGCATTAAAGTTATTGTTTGTATTACCGAAGGTATCCCTACAAAGGATATGATTCAGGTTAAAGAATATATTGCTGACCGTGATGTTACGCTTATTGGCCCTAACTGTCCGGGTGTAATTACTGCTGATGAGGCTAAAATTGGTATCATGCCAGGTTTTATCTTCAAAAAAGGTCACGTTGGTGTGGTTTCTAAATCAGGAACTTTAACTTACGAAGCGGTAGACCAGGTGGTTAAAGCTGGTTTAGGTATCACTACAGCTATTGGTATCGGTGGTGACCCAATTATCGGAACACCAACTGTAGAAGCGGTAAAATTATTAATGAACGATCCTGAAACGCACGGTATCATCATGATTGGTGAAATTGGTGGTGGTATGGAAGCTGAAGCAGCCCGTTGGATCAAAGAACACGGTACTAAACCTGTTGTTGGTTTCATCGCTGGTCAAACTGCGCCTCCGGGACGTAGAATGGGCCACGCAGGTGCTATTGTTGGCGGTGCTGATGATACTGCAGCTGCTAAAATGAAAATCATGCGTGAGTGTGGTATCCGTGTAGTAGAAAGTCCTGCTGAAATCGGTGCTGCAATGGCAGAAGAATTAGCAAAATAAGATTTAAAAATCTTTTTATAGAAAAGCGTTTCGATTAATTTCGAGGCGCTTTTTGTTTTTAACGGCAAAATTCGCAAAGATTGGGTTTGACCACGAAGGCGCAAAGAGCACAAAGTAGGGGCTTTATTATTGTTTTTCGTTTCGTCATTCCTGCGCAGGCAGGAATCTTAATGCCTTTGGTTAAGCTTAACTTTGGGTTAAAGCCACTTCACTTTGTTTCCCACTCTTCTAGAAGCGAGACAGCACAAAGAGGATACTCATCAAACTTTGTCAGGGTGAAGTAAACAGTAATTAATTCTCTTAAACCATCAAACCAAAACAGAATCTATAGCGTATATTGAGATATGAAAACGATGTTAAATAAACTATTTTTGCTTTCTGCTGTTGTTTTAATAACAGGTCTTTCTGCTTGTGCACAAAAGCAAGATAAAGAAGCTGCAAAACAATCAAAGGAAACAGAACAAATCATACCAAAGAAGAAAATGAACTGGAATCCATTAACACCCGAAGAAGAAAGAGTAATCGTAAATAAAGGTACGGAATACCCTGGTACAGGTAAATACGAGCATACAACAGATAAAGGAACTTATACCTGTAAACGTTGTAATGCGGCCTTATACCGTTCGGAAAGTAAGTTTGATGCACATTGCGGATGGCCTGCTTTCGATGACGAAATTAAAGGCGCGGTAAAGCGTATTCCTGATGCAGATGGTTCGCGTACAGAAATAGTTTGCGCCAATTGCGGCGCGCATCTTGGTCACGTATTTTTAGGAGAAGGATTTACCAATAAAGACACCCGTCATTGTGTAAATTCCATCTCAATGAATTTTGTGCCGGATAAAAAATAAGGTGGATGTAGATGGGTTAGGTAGAGGCGTATGGCGACAAGCTGTACGCCTTTTTTAGTGCACAAAGCCGGGCTGTTTTTCCACAAATTATTGATTATAAACTAAATGCTTATATTTGCAGGCTCGATAAAGAAAATTTAGCCTATGAAGTATCTGTTGTTATTAAGTTTTTGTTTCCTGTTTTTACAAGGTAAAGCACAAAATTCTGATTCCTCAAACGAACCGGATAGCATCAAAAAAACAGTTCTCGCCACTTATTACCACAGAAAATTCGAAGGCCGCCGAACCACCAGTGGCGCTAAATACCGGTCAAAAAAACTAACGGCCGCCCATCGTACCCTGCCATTCGGTACCATGGTTACAGTAACCAATCCAGATAATGGAAAATCGGTTATAGTAAAGGTAAATGACCGTGGTCCTTTCTCTAAAAGATTAGCCATAGATTTATCTGAACGTGCTGCAAAACAGATTGGTATATACCGTAAAGGCATCGCTAAAGTAAGCCTCAGTTATACGGCTGAGTAATACTCCTTTTAGCTCTATTTTACCTTGGTTATACCCCTCAAATTTAAGTTATTAACACTCATTTTAGTTTGCTAAACCCTTGAAAAGAAACGATTAGGTTTTTTTTCGCTTGAAAATGATATTTGGCTGATCGTTTTTCCCCAGTAATTGGGTGGGGTGTTAACAACTTTGGTACACTAAAAAGGACCGGCGTATATATATTTGTTATAACAAAGTTCTTTAACTTCTTGCGTTTGGAAACAAATATAAAAGCTTAATTTTTAGTAGTTTATACATACAACATCCCGATTGTAATTTTAAATTTCCTTAACTAAAAATTCAGTTGTTCGCCAAGCAAAAGGGTTAGCACTTTCACAACAGCGTTTTGATAAAAGACATTACAATCATCATATAAAATTGATGGATGCGTGTCTTTGTCGGCTCTGTTAAAAATAGATTTAAAAACATCAGCGTATGGAACAGGAATTATTACTACAAGAAAACAAAGACAGATTTGTGCTTTTGCCGATCAAGTATCCGGCAATCTGGGAAATGTATAAAAAGACCGAAGCTAGTTTTTGGACAGCAGAAGAGATTGATCTTTCTGACGACCAGAAACACTGGGACAATTTAAATGATGGCGAAAGACATTTCATTTCGCATATCCTTGCTTTCTTTTCTGCTAGTGATGGTATTGTAAACGAAAACCTTGCCGTAAACTTCATGAGTGAGGTTCAATTGCCAGAAGCACGTTGTTTTTATGGTTTTCAGATTATGATGGAAAACATTCACGCCGAAACCTATGCTTTATTAATCGATACTTATATTAAAGATCCTGAAGAAAAAGACCGTTTGTTCCATGCGATTGATACCGTGCCTGCGGTAAAAAGAAAAGCAGAATGGGCTTTACGCTGGATTGAAAACGGAACTTTTGCCGAACGTTTAGTGGCTTTTGCTGCAGTTGAAGGTATTTTCTTCAGCGGAAGTTTCTGCTCTATCTTCTGGTTAAAAAAACGTGGCTTAATGCCTGGATTAACTTTCAGTAATGAGTTAATCTCAAGAGATGAAGGTTCTCACTGCGAGTTTGCATGCTTGTTATACAGCATGTTGAGCAATAAACTCAGCGAAGAACAAGTACATGGCATCATCAGCGATGCGGTTGAAATTGAAAAAGAATTTATTACCGATGCTCTGCCAGTTGCACTTATTGGTATGAATGCAAAATTAATGAGTCAATATATCGAGTTTGTGGCCGACAGGTGGTTACAGGAGCTGGGTTACAAAAAAATCTACAATGCAACCAATCCATTCGACTTTATGGAAATGATTTCATTACAGGGTAAAACTAATTTCTTCGAGAAACGTGTGGGCGATTATCAGAAAAGTGGTGTATTAACTGCTGCTGATAATAATAAACAGGCGTTTTCTTTAGACGAAGACTTCTAGGGTAGAGGGCTAAAAAGTAGAAGGCGGAAGGTTTTAATCTTGATACCTGATACTCACTACTTGATACTAATAAATAACAAAAAAATATAAAGCGGTCATTAAGTCTTGATACTTCATACTCGCTACTAAATATTAACTAAAAATCTCATAAAATATGTTCGTACTAAAAAGAGATGGCCGCAAAGAAGCGGTGCAATTTGACAAAATCACAGCGCGTATTCAAAAGTTGTGCTATAGTTTAAATTCAGACCTTGTAGACCCGATTGATGTGGCCAAAAAGGTAATCGAAGGCTTATATGATGGGGTTACTACATCAGAGCTGGATAACCTTGCTGCAGAAACTGCTGCCTCGTTAACGACAAAGCACCCTGATTATGCGCTGCTGGCATCGCGTATAGCGGTTTCGAACCTGCATAAAAATACCACTAAATCATTCTCGGGTACGATGAAAATGTTGTACGAATATTTCGACCCGAAAGCGCAGAAAGAGGCTCCTCTTATCGCTGATGATGTTTATGAGATCATAGAAAAAAACAAGGATATTTTAGATAGTTCTATTATTTACGACCGCGATTTTGGTTTCGACTATTTCGGTTTTAAAACTTTAGAAAAATCTTACCTTTTAAAAGTTAACGGTCAGATTGTAGAGCGCCCGCAACATTTGTTTATGCGCGTTTCTGTTGGTATCCATAAAGAAGATATCGAAAGCGCCATCAAAACTTATAACTTAATGAGCGAGCGTTGGTTTACACATGCTACACCAACTTTGTTCAATGCTGCTACACCAAAACCTCAAATGTCATCTTGTTTCTTGTTAACCATGCAGGATGATAGCATCGAAGGTATTTACGATACTTTAAAGCAAACCGCAAAAATTTCTCAAAGTGCTGGTGGTATTGGTTTAAGCATCCACAACATCCGCGCAACAGGTTCGTACATTGGTGGTACAAACGGTACAAGTAATGGTATCATCCCGATGTTACGTGTATTTAACGATACTGCCCGTTATGTAGATCAGGGTGGAGGTAAACGTAAAGGTGCTTTTGCCATCTATTTAGAGCCTTGGCATGCTGATGTTTTCGAATTCCTGGATCTTCGTAAAAACCACGGTAAAGAAGAAATGCGTGCCCGCGATTTGTTCTATGCCCTTTGGATTAACGATTTGTTTATGCAACGTGTTAAAGATAATGGCGACTGGACCTTATTCTGCCCACACGAAGCACCAGGCTTAGCAGATTGTTTCGGTAAGGAATTCGAAGATTTATATACTAAATATGAAGCTGAAAACCGTGGCCGTAAAACTATTAAAGCTCAGGAACTTTGGTTTGCCATCTTAGATTCGCAGATCGAAACCGGTACACCATACATGTTATTTAAAGATGCTGCAAACAGCAAATCTAACCAGCAGAATTTAGGAACCATTAAAAGTTCTAACCTGTGTACCGAAATTATCGAGTATACCTCTAAAGATGAAGTTGCCGTTTGTAACTTAGCTTCTTTGGCATTGCCTCGTTTCGTAATCAACGGTGCTTTCGATCACCAGAAATTATACGATGTAACTTATCAGGCTACTTTAAATCTGAATAAAATCATCGATCATAACTATTATCCTGTACAGGAAGCCGAAAATTCAAACATGCGTCACCGTCCGGTTGGTTTAGGTGTACAAGGTTTGGCTGATGCCTTTATCTTATTGCGTTTACCTTTCGAAAGTGATGAGGCTAAACGTTTAAATAAAGACATTTTCGAAACGATTTATTTTGCTTCAATGACGGCTTCGCATGATTTAGCTGTGAAAAATGGTCCTTACCAAACTTTTAAAGGTTCTCCGTTATCAAAAGGTAAATTCCAGTTCGATTTATGGAATGTAACACCAGATAGCGGCCGTTGGGATTGGGATGCGTTACGCAAAAAAGTAGTTAAAGATGGTGTGTACAACTCATTATTGGTTGCACCAATGCCAACTGCCTCTACTTCGCAGATTTTAGGTAATAACGAATGTTTCGAGCCATATACTTCAAACATTTATACCCGTCGTGTATTAAGTGGAGAGTTTGTCGTGGTAAACAAACACTTATTGAAAGATTTGGTTGCATTAGGTTTGTGGAACAACGACATGAAAAACCAAATCATATTGGCTAACGGTTCAATCCAGGCTATTGATACCATTCCTGATTACATCAAAGAATTATACAAAACCGTTTGGGAAATCAAAATGCGTAACATCATCGATATGGCAGCCGACCGTGGTGCTTATATCTGCCAATCGCAATCATTAAACTTGTTCGTAAACGCACCTAATACTTCAAAATTAACTTCGATGCATTTCTATGCATGGGAGAAAGGTTTAAAAACCGGTATGTATTACCTGCGTACACAAGCAGCTTCGCAAGCGGTTAAATTTACAGTAGAAAACCAGGGTGGTAAGGCAATTGAAGCGGTTATTCCTGCTCAAATGACACAAGATCAGGTGGCAGAAGAAATCGTTGACGGACCAGTTTGTTCAATGGAAGAAGGCTGTATCAGCTGCTCTGGATAAGGTAGAGGGTAGGAAGGCGGAAGGTTTAAGGCTTGCTTGCCGATTAAATATTCAAAATTAAGTAAGGTTTTGGGCAAACGCTCAAAACCTTATTTTTTGTTCTTACTTTTGCATCATAATAGGTTTCACCTTAAACCTTACCCCCTTATGCCTTCAACCTTGAAACATAGCAAGCACGAAATCATTCCTTGTGAGCGATGCAACAATGCTATAGAGTGCAAGGCAAATTCATATACCAAATGCCAGTGTAGCGTGGTGCAACTCAGCATTAACGAAGTACAGTACATCTCCGAACTTTATGATGGCTGCCTCTGCGCAAAATGCCTGTTCGAACTACAACTGGAATACAGAGAAGAAATAGGTATATAATCTTTCTTCCAAATTCTATGGTCTAAGTCCCTTGGTCTGTGTCGCACCGGCTAAAACCTGTCAATTTTTTATTGATTGAAGAAATCAGGCATTCATCCAATTGGGTTTAGTTAACCTGGGTTCCTGTCTTTCCTGGAAACACATTTATCTCAGCAGCTTTTTATATAAAATAACAAAAACTGATTTTTTGGTGTATCCCAATTCGGTCAATTGTATAGGTCCAAAAAAGGACATGTTTTTTACATTAATTGTAATATATACATTTAAAATTTCTGGTACCAGTTACATAAACCTAAATGGGTAGTTTTTGGCCTTTATAAGCGTTCAGTTAAGTTGTTCTGTAAAATGTCATCTGCAGATGATATTTTGCTTTTAATCGATCCTGAGTCATTTTTTAGGGCTTAAAATCAATAAAAAATAGTTTAAAAATAAGTGTTAAAAATAGTAACAAAGCATATCATTTGATATCTATATCGTGCTTGATAAATGGTTTATCAGGCTTTAAAAAAAAGAAAAATATAGAACATTATGGAAGCGCTCATTTCTAATTACTGGTGGGTTTTAGTGGCACTGTTGTGCATCGTTTTATACAAATATATTTTACGTTTCTTATTTGGGATGGTTATCGTACCTGAAGACAGGATCGGGTTGATTACCAAAAAATTCGTGCTCTTTGGATCTGCAAAAGAATTACCGGATGGAAGGATTATCGCCATTAAAGGCGAAGCGGGTTTTCAGGGTAAAACGCTGGCGCCCGGATTGTATTTCGGAATGTGGTTCTGGCAGTATAGTGTAACCATGGAACAATTTACCATCATCCCTGAAGGGAAAATCGGGCTGATAATGGCAAAAGATGGTTCGGAAATCCCAACAGGGAATATCCTCGGGCAAAAAGTAGAATCTGATAATTTTCAGGACGCCGTGAAATTCCTCGAAAATGGCGGTCAGAGAGGCCGGCAGACCTCTTATATCACTTCGGGTTCCTATCGTATCAATACCATGTTGTTTCAGGTTTCCGTTACTGATATGATCCGTATTCAGGAAAGTATGGTAGGTATTGTGACCACTTTAGATGGGCTGCCAATTGAGGCCAATCAGATCGCGGGTAAACTGGTAGAAGGACATAACAATTTTCAGGATTTTGATGCCTTTATTAAAATGGGCGGGAACCGTGGTTTGCAACCGCAGGTAATTCTGGCTGGTTCTTACAATTTAAACCCCTGGGCTATCCAGTTAGAAGAAATACCAATGACCGAAATTGCCATCGGTTATGTAGGTGTGGTGATTTCGTTTATTGGTAAAGAGGGTGATGATTTAACGGGTGTCGATTTCAAACATGGTAATATTGTTGCAAAAGGATCGAAAGGGGTTTGGTTAGAGCCGCTTGGTCCTGGTAAGTATCCGATTAACAAATACATTATGAAGGTAGAGCTGGTGCCGACAACCAACCTGGTGCTCAACTGGGCATCGGCACGTAGTGAGGCGCACAACCTGGATAAAAATCTGTCGACTATTACCGTACGTTCAAGAGATGGTTTCCCGTTTAATTTGGATGTTGCGCAGATTATCCATGTACCCACAACTGAGGCACCAAAAGTAATTGCCCGTTTTGGGAATATGGTGAATTTGGTTTCGCAGGTTTTAGAGCCTACTATTGGTAACTATTTCCGTAACTCAGCCCAGGGAAGCGACGTAATTGCTTTCCTGAGCACTCGTAAAGAACGTCAGGAATCGGCTAAAGAACATATCCGAAAAGTGCTTGATGAATATAATGTAAATGCGGTTGATACGCTGATTGGTGATATTGTTCCGCCAGAATCGTTAATGAAAACTTTAACCGACCGTAAAATTGCAGAAGAGCAAAAGGTGACTTACGAAACCCAAAAACAGGCACAGGAAACCCGTCAGGGGATGGAGAAAGAAACGGCCATCGCAGATATGCAGAAAGATATTGTGAAAGCTCAACAAAGTGTAGAGATTGCGGAACGTACCGCAAGTGCAACCGTGAAAAAATCGGAAGGTGATGCCGCTGGTGTAAAACTTGCTGTAGGAGCAGAGGCTGAGGCCACTAAAATGAGAGCGCATGCTGAGGCAGAAGCCACCAAAGCTAGAGCCCAAGCAGATTCAGAGGCGATTAAATTAAGGGCATCAGCAGAGGCTGAACAGATTTCGTTAACTGGTAGTGCAGAAGCAGGTAAAATCTTAGCCGTAGGTAAATCAACTGCCGAAGCTTACGAACTTGCTGTGAAAGCTTTGGGCGGTGAAAACTTTACCCGTTACAAAATTACTGAAGAGTTATCGAAAGGTAATGTGAAACTGATTCCTGATGTACTGATTGGCGGTAATGGTGGTAATCATGGAGGATCAGCGATGGATGGTCTGTTGGGCTTGAAACTGATGGAATTAATGGATCCTCAGGCACGTAAAGAAGTGGTAGCCGTTGCAGAAATTGTAGAAACAAAACCAAAACCTAAAAAGGATAATATTAATCCTTAAACTGTTTAAGTAATAGTAAGGGACTGGTGAAAACGGAGGTGTTGAAAATATAGACATACCTGTTTTATACACAGTAAGCGGATGAACAGATTTTAAAATGTTCATCCGCTTTCTTTTTTAAAGGGCTTTTTCGATATCCTCTTAAGTTAGCGCTTTTTTAGTGCTGGGTAAAGTAACAGATATAATAAACGCGAAGGTTTGAATTATTTTGATGCTTTACTATCTTTGCCGCGTGAATAAAGTTGTCCTTCTGCTACTTTTACCGGTACTCATTTTTAACACTTCCGTTCGTGAAGTTATAAAAGCGCCTCAACTTGTTCTTCACTTTTTGCAGCACCATCAGCTAAACGCCGAAATCAGTTTCATCGATTTTCTCGAAATGCATTATCTGGGCCAGGATTTAGATGACAATGATGATGAAGAAGATATGAAACTTCCCTTCAAAAAGATTGATGGTCACCATATTATTTCAGTAGGCGTTCCATCTGAAAAATTTATGTTACTGAAAGCAGTATGCTTAAATGTGTACACCAGAAAAACTTTCGATTACACAAATTGTTACAGCAATCCTGATTTCGGAAGCTTATTTCGCCCACCTATTTCAATAGCGTAAAATTTCTTTTTCAAATCTTTTCAGAACCATTTCTAATGGATTCTGAATATGTCTGTTATTTTAATTTAAGCTATTATGTTAAATAAAATTATTGGTTTTTCCATTCGGAATAAACTAATCATTGCTTTGTTCGTATGCTCACTTATTGGTTGGGGTGCTTACGAGGTTACAAAATTACCGATAGATGCACTTCCTGATATTACCGACAATCAGGTGCAGGTAATTACCGTTTCTCCATCTTTGGGTGCACCGGATATTGAGCGCCTAATTACGTTTCCCATTGAGCAAGCCTGTAGCAGTATCTCAGGGCTTAAGCAAATCCGGAGTTTTTCACGTTTCGGACTTTCCCTGGTTACCATTGTTTTTAATGAGGAAACCGATGTTTACTGGGCAAGGCAACAAATTGCCGAACGCTTACAGCAGGTACAGCAAGAAATTCCACAGGGTATTGGTTCTCCTGCAATGGCTCCTGTTTCCACTGGTCTGGGTGAAATATATCAATATGTAGTCCGGCCAAAAAAAGGCTATGAAGGAAAATTTAACGAACAGGAATTGCGTACCATTCAGGACTGGATTGTGAGAAGACAGCTTTTAGGCACTCCCGGAGTAGCCGAGGTATCAAGTTTTGGCGGCAGGTTAAAGCAATATGAAGTTGCTGTGAGGCAAGACCAGCTTAAAGCCTACGGAATTACCATTGCTGAAATATTCGATGCCCTCGAAAAAAACAATGAAAATACAGGTGGCGCATATATTGAAAAAGGACCAACTGTTTTATATATCCGAAGTGAGGGGTTAACAACCAATTTAGCCGATATCGAAAAGATTGTAGTGAAAACGCTTGATAACGGAATGCCTGTTTTAATGGGGCAGGTTGCCAGGGTTCAGTATGGTTCAGCAATACGTTATGGCGCCATGACCTACAATACGCAAGGCGAGGTGGCCGGTGCAGTTGTGATGATGCTAAAGGGTGAAAATTCTTCCGTTGTAGTAAAGCGTGTAAAAGATAAAATTGCAAAAATTCAAACAATGGTTCCTGATGGCGTTGTTATAGAACCCTTTCTCGATAGAACGAAAATGGTTGATAACGCTATCAGTACTGTAGAAACCAACTTACTGGAAGGTGCACTGATCGTAATTTTTGTACTTGTGTTTTTCTTAGGGAACCTTCGCGCAGGTTTAATTGTATCTTCAGTAATTCCACTATCAATGCTTTTCGCTATAATATTGATGAATAAGTTTGGGGTTGGTGGAAATCTGATGTCACTTGGGGCTATTGATTTCGGTTTAATTGTAGATGGTTCTGTAATTGTTGTAGAAGCAATTCTTCACCGCTTCTCGCATAGCAAGCACTTTAGGGCTATCGGTAAAATAGATCAAAACCAGATGGACAATGAAGTGGAAAAATCAACTGGATCGATGATTAAATCGGCGGTGTTTAGTCAGATTATTATTCTTATTGTTTATCTGCCAATTCTATCACTGGAAGGTATTGAAGGTAAGATGTTTAAGCCAATGGCCTGGACAATTGCTTTTGCCATTCTTGGAGCATTTCTCTTATCCATCACTTATGTTCCAATGATGTCGGCTTTATGCCTGAATAAAACCATCAGCCACAAGAAAAACTTAACCGATAAATTGATGGCATGGATAGAAAGAAAGTACCAGCCAACGCTGAGTAAAGTACTCCTTTTTCCTAAAACCATCTTAGCAGTTACGCTTTCATTATTCGCCATATCCATTTTTATTATGGGCACACTCGGCGGCGAATTTATTCCACAATTGGAGGAAGGGGATTTTGCAGTAGAAACCCGTTTACTTACGGGAAGTAACCTGAATAATACCATCGAAACTACTCAGAAAGCATCGAAAATTCTATTGGATAAGTTCCCTGAAGTACAAAAAATAGTAACCAAAATAGGTAGTGCTGAAGTGCCTACAGATCCCATGCCTTTTGAAGCAGGGGATATGATGGTGATTTTAAAACCTAAAAAGGAATGGACTTCTGCAGGATCATTTCCAGAGTTGAGTGCTAAAATGACCAAAGCAGTTGAAGTAATTCCCGGCATTACGGTAGGTTTTCAATTTCCGGTGCAAATGCGGTTTAACGAGCTGATGACCGGTGCAAGGCAAGATGTTGTTTGTAAAATATTTGGAGAAGATTTGGATTCGCTGGCTGGTTATGCAAAACGTTTAGGAGCTATAATTGGTACAGTTAAAGGTGCAATTAATGTTTACGAGGAACAAGTAACCGGAATGCCTCAGGTTGTAATCAAATACAACCGCGATGGAATGGCCAAATATGGCATAAATGTAGGCGATGTAAACCGGGTGGTTAATACCGCATTCGCAGGTCAGATAGCAGGTCAGGTTTATGAAGGAGAAAAACGTTTTGATATGGTAGTGCGCCTTGATGAAGCGGCAAGAAAAAATATTAACGATGTGGAAAATCTGATGGTTTTAACCAAGTCAGGCAACCAGGTACCTTTAAGTATGGTTGCAAATATCGAAGAAGTGGAGGGGGTTAACCAGATTCAAAGGGAAGATACTAAATGCAGGATAATAGTTGGTTTTAATGTTAAGGATAGAGATGTGCAGTCGATTGTAGAGGAATTGCAGCAAAAGGCAGGTGCAAAACTTAACTTATCTAAGGGTTATACCATTTCTTATGGCGGCTCTTTTGAAAACATGACGGCAGCAAAATCACGTTTGGCGATTGTAGTGCCAATTGCATTACTTCTAATTTTCTTACTCCTGTATTTTGCTTTCAGTTCTGTTAAACAAGGGCTTTTAATTTATACAGCCATTCCGCTTTCTGCAACAGGTGGCATATTTGCCTTATGGATCAGGGATCTGCCTTTTAGTATTTCTGCTGGTGTTGGTTTTATTGCCCTTTTTGGTGTGGCAGTATTAAACGGAATTTTACTTGTTTCAGAATTTAATCGGTTAAAAAAAGAGGGTTGGACGGATGTAAAACGAATTGTAATCCATGCAACAAAATCAAAACTTCGTGCTGTTTTAATGACAGCATTAGTTCCGTCGCTAGGTTTTATCCCAATGGCAATAAGTACTGGTGCAGGTGGGGCAGTTCAAAAGCCGCTTGCCACGGTAGTTATTGGTGGCTTATTAATTTCCACATTATTAACATTATTTGTTTTACCCATGTTATATATTTTATTTGAAAAAGGCTTCTCGTACTTCAAGCCAAAAAATAACTTAGCTGTCATTGCGATCATGGTACTTTTTGGAACTTTAAATGCCAGTGCTCAAAAGCCAATCGGTTTGAAAGCCGCATTGGATACTGCGGTTAAAAACAATATATCACTGCAGATTGCGAAAACCAACGTTCAATATTACCAGCAAATTACCAAAAGCAGTTTTGATGCACCAAAAACAGCAATCAGTTTCGACTATGGTAAATTCAACAGTCTGGAGAATGATAATAAATTTTCTGTAGTACAGACACTCGATTTCCCAACGGTATATGCAAGGCAATCTGCCACTCATAAAACAAGCCTGCGCATCAGTGAGATTGAAGTAGATGCCCGTCAACTAGATTTGAAAACCGAAGTAAAATCAGCATACTATAATCTGTTATTGATAAGAGAAAAACAGAAATTGTTACTTTGGGCCGATAGCGTTTATAGTGCATTTCTGGACAAATCGACACAGCGTTTTAAATCAGGTGATGTTGATCTACTTGAACTTCGTACCGCTGAAAATCAAAAGCAGCAAATTAGCAATCAGCTTGAACTACTGAGAACAGATGATATATTAATGCAAAACAGGTTTAAGTTCTTGTTAAATAGCAATGAGAACCTGCAGCCAAAGGCTGATAGCTTGCTTTACGCCTCTGAGCTTTTATTTAGTCAGGAACAAACTAACCATCCTTTGTTAAAATTGGGAGAAGAGCAATTGGTGTTGGCCAGACAACAAAAAGCACTCGAAAAAAGTAAATTGATGCCCTCTCTAAGTTTTGGCTACAATAACTCGAGTATTATTGGTTGGCAAACCAACAGTATTGGGACAGAGCAGTATTTTGATAGAAACAAAAGGTTCTCTTCGGTTAGTATTGGTGTTGGAATTCCAATTTTTTTCAGTGCACAAAATTCCCGTGTTAAAGCCAATAGTATCTTAATACAACAGCGTGAAAAAGAATTAGCGTTAACTAAAAAAACTCTAGATCATAACTTAACAAACGCCGTTGAACGTTATAACCGGCTTGAAAAACTTATTGGCTCTTACCAGAAAACCGCTTTAAGAAATGCTGGTGATATCATTAAAACAGCCTCTGATAAGCTTAACGCAGGAGAGATTGCATATCTGGATTGGGTGCTTCTGGTTAACCAATCTATACTACTCAAAGTAGAATATTATGATAAAGTGCAGCAATTTAACGAAGCTGCTTTTGAAATTGAACGTGTTACAGCCACAGATAAATAAGATAAAATGAAAATTCAAATATTAGCCGGATTAGTTTGCATGTCACTTTTGCTGGCTTGCAATGGTGCAGATGAAAAAGAAACTGTTCGGGCAGAGAAGCCCGCAACAACAAATACAGACGAGGTGCAGCTTACAGATGCACAAGCAAAAAATGCTGGAATTTTAATCGGTAAAATAGAGCAAAAGACTATGCATAGCATCATTAATGTAAATGGAGTGGTGGATGTGCCACCAGAAAACACCTATTCTGTCAGTGTGCCTATGGGAGGATATATTAAGAAAATGATTATTATGCCTGGAATGCTCGTTAAAAAAGGAGCCGTGTTAGCACTCGTTGAGGATCAACAATATATTCAACTCCAGCAAGATTATCTAACTTCTGGAAACAGATTGAAGTTTTTAGCAGCAGATTACACAAGGCAAAAAGGATTAAATCAAACAAAAGCAACAAGTGATAAAATCTTTCAGCAAATAGAGAGCGATTATAATAACCAAAAAGTTTTGGTAAAAGCGCTTGCGCAAAAACTGAGGTTAATCGGTGTTAATCCTGAAAATTTAAATGAAAATTCAATAACCCGTAATATCAAAATTTACGCTCCGATTAGTGGCTATGTTACAAAGGTTAATGTAAATACAGGTAAATTTGTTAATGCAACCGATATTTTATTTGAATTAATCAGCCCTGGAGAATTGCATGCAAACCTTACAGTATTTGAAAGGGATGCTGCCAGTTTAAAGACAGGACAGGAGGTGATCTGTAACACTACGGCAAATCCTGAAAAGAAATACATAGCGAAGATACATTTGATTACTCCTAATATTGAAGACGACCGAACCACTAGTGTTCACTGCGATATCCAAAATTCAGATAATAAGTTATTGCCTGGTACATTTCTAAACGCGGCAATTTCTATCGGAAAAGCAAAAGTTAATGTTTTATCAGAAGATGCTATTGTTAAATGGGAAAATAAATATTACATTTTTGAGGAAGTTGGCAATAAGTTATACAAAATGGTTCCCATAGAAATTGGGACAGCATTGAACGGATTTATAGAAATTAAAACCAATAAAAAGCTGGGGAATGTTGTAACAAAAAATGCTTATGCAATTTTAATGAAAATGAAAAACGGAGGAGAAGAAGGTTAATAATTTGGTGTAGTAATCAAATATTTAAATATGTTGCAAAGTGTTTCAGGATATAAAGGGAACACTTTGCAGCATTTTGTTGATTTTTGTAAGCTTTAATTTAAAACAAGCCCCTCACTTTAACCACAGGTAATGGAAGCTTATTAAAAATAACATTTACAATTTTATGCCGTTCTACTTTTAAACAAAATAGTAACTTTGCACCTAATTTTGAATGAATGAAATTTGAATGACTCAATGATGTGAAATTCACTCGTTTTATCATTCGCTCATCCAATAATTTTAAGAAATGAAGAAAGTAAAAGTTGGCTTAGTGCAAATGAGTTGTACTAAAGATAAGCAGGAAAATTTAGATAAAGCGATTGCTAAAGTAAAGGAAGCGGCTGCAAAAGGTGCGCAAATTGTGTGCTTGCAGGAGCTTTTTACTTCTTTATATTTCTGCGATGTTGAAGATTACGACAATTTTGACCTGGCTGAAGCTATTCCTGGTCCTTCTACGGATGCTTTGCAGGTGGTAGCCAAAGAATTGGGTGTGGTAATTATCGCTTCTTTGTTTGAAAAACGTGCTGAAGGTTTGTATCATAACACCACTGCTGTTTTAGATGCTGATGGCTCATATCTAGGTAAATACCGCAAAATGCATATTCCTGATGATCCTGCATTTTACGAAAAGTTCTACTTTACCCCAGGCGATTTAGGCTATAAGGTTTTCGAAACTAAGTTTGCTAAAATCGGTATCCTGATCTGTTGGGATCAATGGTATCCTGAAGCTTCTCGTATTACGGCCTTAATGGGTGCTGATATCATGTTCTATCCGACTGCCATTGGCTGGGCTACCGATCAGGATGAAGAAACCAATCAAGATCAATATAATGCTTGGCAGACCATTCAACGCTCACATGCAGTAGCAAACGGTGTGCCTGTGGTAAGCGTAAACCGTGTAGGCTTTGAACAAGATGGTGCCATGAAATTCTGGGGCGGAAGTTTCGCTACAAATGCACAGGGCAAATTGCTTTACTTAGGCTCGCACGATTTAGAGGAAACCGAAGTAGTTGAACTGGATTTATCAGAATCTGATTTCTTCCGTAAACATTGGCCTTTTTTAAGAGATAGAAGAATCGATTCTTATCAGCCGATTACAAAGAGGTATATTGATGGGGATTAAAAAAGTCGGGAGACCGAAGACGGAAGCCAAAGAGCATGCATGCCAAGATGGCTAGTTTGAAATCCATAAGCAAGTCTGGAAACGTAGATTATAAGTTTGGATTGCATTGTAAGAAATTGTAATTTGTTAGTATATTTCTAATAAATTATAACTTCAGACTTCAGACCTCCGACTTTCGGACTTAATTATGGCATTCAAATTTGAAAAACTCAAGGTTTGGCAAAAGGCTTTAGATTTAGCTGATGAAATCGATAAGATGATGAAAACTTTTCCAAAGGATGAAGTTTATGTTTTAACATCGCAAGTTAAGCGTGCTGCAGATTCTATTTCAATGAACATTGCTGAAGGGAGTACAGGTCAAAGTAACCCTGAATTTGGTAGATTTTTAAGATATTCTTTACGGTCTGATATCGAAGTCGTGAACTGTTTACACTTAGCAATAAGAAGAGGTTATATTACAGAGGAAATATTTCAGAAACATTATCAGTCTTGCGAAGAAATTTTGATCATGATTTCTGCTTTAATCAAATCGCTGAATTGAGTCGGAGGGCAGAAGACCGAAGTCCGGCGATACTGGCGATTTATGAATACACTAAATCATCTGGCCTCGGACGGCCACATTTCGAACTTTAAAAAACTAAAAGACAAAATCATCCGACCTCGGACATCCGACTTCGGACTTTATTAACACACTAAATCATCCGACTTCGGACACCCGACTTTCGGACTTTAAAAACTATGTCAAACTTTCCTCCTAAAAAAGATTTAAATATCAATCAATTCGATTATTCACCTAAACAACAAGGTTTTTCTTTCCCTGCCGAATGGGCAAAACATGAAGCAACCTGGTTAAGCTGGCCACATAAAGAGGCTTCGTGGCCAGATAAAATCGAAACCATTTATGAACCTTACTGTCAGTTTATTAAAGCTGTTGCTGAAGGCGAGAAAGTGCGTATCAATGTGAAAGACGAAGAAATGAAAGCTTTTGCTATTTCTGAATTAACAAAAGTAGAGGCCGATTTAAGTCAGGTTGAATTTTATTTCAATGAAACCAACGATGCCTGGTGCCGCGATCACGGTCCTGCATTTTTGCTAAAAGGAAATGAAAAGGCTGTTGTAGATTGGGGTTACAATGCCTGGGGTGGAAAATATCCTCCATTTGACCTGGATGATGTAATTCCGACAAAGATTGCCAAACATTTCAATCTCCCTTTATTTACGCCAGATATTGTAATGGAAGGTGGTTCGGTAGAGTTTAACGGCGCAGGTACGGTTTTAACCACCACAGCTTGTTTGTTGAATGAAAACCGCAATCCGCATTTAACAAAAGAGCAGATCGAAAAGTATTTGCTTGAATATTATGGTCAGGATCAGGTTTTATGGTTAGGCGATGGAATTGTAGGTGATGATACCGATGGACACATTGATGATATTACGCGTTTTGTGAACGAGGATACGGTTTTAACTGTTGTAGAAAGCAATCCGCTTGATGAAAATTATATCTTGCTACAAGAGAATCTGGAGACCTTAAAAGCGATGAAGCTGAAAGATGGCAGACCATTGAACATTGTTGAATTACCTATGCCATCACCGGTAATTCATGAAGATACCCGTTTACCTGCATCTTATGCGAACTTTTACATTGCTACTGCAGCGGTAATTGTGCCAATTTTTGATGATGTAAATGACCAGAAAGCTTTAGATATTATCCAGGGCTGTTTCCCTGATCGCAAAGTGATTGGAATCAACTCAGTCGATATTATTTGGGGATTGGGAAGTTTTCATTGTTTAAGTCAGCAGGAACCGGCGGTATAATTTATTGATATGAAACTGAGCAGAATAATTTTATTCGGTAATGATATTAGTGCCCTAAAGGTCTTTTATCAGTCCATTTTTAATTTTTCTTTAATAGAAGAAATTGAAAACGAGTGGCTGGTTTTCAACGCAGGAGTCATCGAAATTGCGTTTCATCGGATTGGGGAATCATTCCGAAATGAGGATTCTTTTCGTGCTGAAAGTAATGTGAAACTAGTTTTTAGTATTGAAGAAGATATTGAAGAGGTTCGAAAACGACTTATAGAAAGAGGTGCAAAAATGAAAGATATTAAATCTTTTGAAGGCATTGATTTTCTTTTTTGCGACGGGGAAGACATAGAGGGAAACATTTTTCAGCTTAGCCAGAAAAAAGCATAATCTTTTATTGCTTTAATTATAACTTTACAACATTAAAATATTTCAACTTTACAACATTTCATAATGAAATTATTAGAAGGAAAAACAGCCTTAGTTACAGGCGCATCTAAAGGAATTGGCCGTAAAATAGCGGAGAAATTTGCCGAGCAGGGCGCTAATGTAGCTTTTACCTATTTATCATCAGTAGAAAAAGGTGAGGCTTTAGAGCAGGAATTACAAAGCTTCGGAACAAAGGTTAAAGGTTACCGTTCTGATGCATCTAAATTTGCTGAAGCTGAACAATTGATCAATGATATCGTTGCTGAGTTTGGTACGATTGATATCGTAGTGAATAACGCTGGTATTACTAAAGATGGCTTATTGATGCGCATGAGCGAAAAAAACTGGGATGATGTGATTAATATCAACTTAAAATCAATCTTCAACATAACCAAGGCAGCTTCTAAAATAATGATGAAAGCCCGTAAAGGTGTTTTTATCAATATGGGTTCTATTGTGGGTACCACAGGTAACGCTGGTCAGGCAAATTATGCTGCTTCTAAAGCAGGAATCATCGGTTTTACCAAATCAATCGCCAAAGAATTAGGTTCGAGAAATATCCGTGCCAATGTTGTTGCACCAGGTTTTATCCGTACCGAAATGACGGATATTCTTGATCCGAAAGTAGTTGAAGGTTGGGAAAAAGATATTCCATTAAAACGTGCCGGCGAAACGGAAGATATTGCCAATGTTTGCGTGTTTTTAGCCTCTGATATGAGTGCTTACGTAACCGGACAAACATTGTCTGTTTGCGGCGGGATGCTTTAGAGAGGTTGAAGGCGTGAAGGTTTAAAGTGGAGGGTTTTCTTTCCAGTTTTATATAAATATAAAGAAGTCAAGTCTTAATGGCCATTGTGCTATGGAAACTTGACTTCTTTTGTTACTTTACTAGGTATCGTCCTTTAACCTCACTAACGTCCGGCTGGGTTTTATTCTTTTCAAAAGCTAAATATCCTGTTTGTAAAGATTTCCAGAAATTTGCCTGCGCAGGGAATTGAGCGACATATTTTTTCATGTTCCCATCGGTCATTTTGAAAGGATAGATGTTAACCGGAATCTTTTCCTGGCCCGCATTTCTGGCTTCAACCCCCAAAACATATACTTCTTTTATTTTTTCGTCTGTTAAAGGAATACAGCCTACCGTTACACAATTGCCATGGATGTAAATATCACTTCCGGGTTTTCTATCTTTTCCGGTTCTTGCATAATCAACTGTATTTGGATAGTTTACACCCAGTGATAGGTAGAAATTACTCATCGGGTTAAAAACATTGATGTAATAAAAACCTTCCGGCGTTTGACCGTCTCCTACAAATACTTTCGGACCAATGGTGCCAGAATGTGCACAAAAATCGTAAGTTCTGAATAAAGAATAGGTTTTAGCTGAATTATTCTTTAACCACACCTCAAGTTTGCCTTCCGTTTTATAAGCATTAATCACCATCGAGAATTTATCTCCATAACCACCAGCCTGAACAAATTTTTTCAGGGTTTCCCATTTTTCGCTGTACGCTTTTTCTACTCTTTCAAATTTGATTTGAGTGGCTTTAAAATTATTTTGGGCATTCACCATAAAGCTTAGAGATAGCAGAAATGTTAAATAGATTATTTTCATAAGGATTGATTTGGTTAAAACTAACGAATTTATCTTTTTTAACCGCAAAGGCCGCTGAGATTTCCTTATTACGATGGCGCAAAGGTCGCTAAGCTTAAAAAATGAAGGGTGCACATTATCTTTGCGATACTTTGCGTAAATTCTTTGCGCACTTTGCGGTTATAGCCTTGAAAATTTCCCTAAAATTACCATCTTTATGAATTATGAATGGTTTTTTTTCAGGTGCTTCTATTTTGTCTTTTCTGGGTTGCCTGGCTTGGGGCGTGCTGTATGCCTGGTTGCTTTATCGTGGTAACAAAAATCTGGATAAAAAACTTCAATATGGCTTAACAACATTGCGGATTGTAGTGGTTACCACCGTTGCATGGTTAATATTTGCTCCACTCATTAAAACCTTAAATTATACCTTAGATAAGCCTGTAATCATTATCGGACAGGATAATTCCCAATCTGTTGGTCAGGTTAAAGCAGCAGGTTTCGACCAAAAATTATACGAACAGAATCTTAAAGCTTTACAAGATAAACTATCAGACAAATACGAGGTGAAAACGCTTCACTTTGGTGATCAGGTTGCCGATGGTTTCGATTTTAAAAATCAGGGTAAATTAACCGATGCCTCCGCTTTTTTTCAAAAAGTTAGAGATGAATATACCAACAGAAATGTTGGTGCTGTAATTTTAGCCACTGATGGTATTTTTAACCATGGTGGAAATCCGCTTTACAGCATCGATCAGATCAATGCGCCGGTTTATACTATTGCCTTGGGAGATAGTGTCCCGAAGCGGGATGTACTAATTTCAAATGTGAATTACAATAACATCGCGTACCTGGATGACGATTTTACGATCGAAGTGCAGGTGCAGGCTTTTCAAAGCGATGGCGAAAATAGCTTTTTAACTGTTAGCCAGAATGGAGCAAAGCTTGAGCAGCAAAATATATCTATCAATAGCAATTCTTTTGTTAAAACGGTTCCTGTTAAGATTCATGCCGGTAAAATTGGTGTGCAGAAATATACTGTTCAATTGGGTGTTTTAAAAAATGAAATCACTAGCCGAAATAACGTTCAGACTTTTTATGTAGAGGTGATTGATGGCAGACAGAAAGTATTACTGGCTGCTGTTGCGCCACACCCCGATTTAGGGGTATTAAAAGAGGTTATATCGCTTAATAAACATTACGAAGCTAAACTTGCGCTGGCTGATGATTTAAACGCAACTGATCCATCCAAATTTGATTTAATTGTTTTGTATCAGTTGCCCGATGTTCAAAATATTTCATCAGTATTTTTAAAGAAGTTGGCCGGTTTGAAGAAGCCGGTCTGGTACATTTTGGGTGCTCAGAGCAATATTAATACTTTTAACCAGATCCAGAATCAGGTAAATCTGAGTTCAGCAAACGGTTCCATTCAGGAGGTATATGCTGATTTTGCCAATGGTTTTACCAGTTTTAATCTTACTGAAGAAGATAAAAAACAGTTTTCGGCTTTTGACCCTTTGCTTAGTCCGTTTGGAAGGTTAACCGTAAATACAGGCGCAATACCTGTTTTTAACCAGCGTATTGGCAAAGTAAGCACACAGCAGCCGTTACTGTTCTTCGCGAATGAGAATGGCTCAAAGGCCGGTTATTTGATGGGAGAGGGGCTTTGGAGATGGAAACTTTTAGAGGCTGAAAATGAAAGTAATCAATCGGTTTTAAACGACCTGATTTCAAAAACGGTTCAGTACTTATCTGTAAAAGATGATAAAAGAAGATTTAAGGTTTTTACCTCTAAATCGGCTTACGATGAAAATGAATCGATCCAGTTTAATGCTACACTTTATAATGATAGTTATCAACCTGTAAATGAGCCGGAAGTTAAACTTTTGGTAAAAAATGAGGCAGGCAAATTATTTAATTATATTTTTTCTAAAACGGAAAATGGCTATCAGTTAGATGCCGGAACCATGCCCGCTGGCAATTATTCTTACTTAGCAAATGCGGAACTGGGAGGAAAGAAATTCACAGCCTCGGGTAGTTTCTATGTAAACGCATTGATTGCAGAATACCAACAGACAACTGCCAACCACCAGCTTTTAAATACGATCTCTAAACAAAGCAATGGCAAGCTGTTTATGCCCGAAAATCTGCTTAAAATAGCGGATGAGATTGCCAAAAACGAAAATATTAAAACCATCAGCTATGAAGACCGGAAGTACGATGAACTCATCAATATAAAATGGTTATTTGGCTTAATGCTGATCTTATTGGGCACGGAGTGGTTTTTAAGGAAAAGGAACGGGGAATTGTAAATTTATAGTTAGATGTTACCATCTGACTGATAGATTGTTTTTTTCAAATAATTGATGATATTCAATTAATTCGAAACGTGTCAGGTGGTAACATCTGACACCACGAATAAACTCTCAATTCCAAACTGAAAACTCCCAACTGAATTAGTGCCATTCATCCCTATACACGAACTTCGGCATGTGCCATTCGAAACGGATGGAAAGTAATCGCAATGCTAATCCGATAACAGCAGCCGAAATGGTAGCTAACATTTCACTTCCATGAAAATGTTCTACACCGATATAAACAGCACCAGTTACAATCGCTGCACTCGCATAAATCTCTTTTCTAAAAAGGAATGGTACTTCATTGCAGAGTACGTCACGTAGTACACCGCCTGCACAACCAGTAATCATCCCGCTAAAGAGTACAATTAAATAAGGCAAATGGATTTGCTGCGCTACCTGACAACCAATGATCGTAAAGACCACTAAACCCAAAGCATCGAGGTAAAGAAAAAGCTTTTTGAGTTTAGTCATGATAGAGGCGATAAATGCCGCCAATAAAGCCGCTACCGCCGTAATCACTAAATATTCCGGATGTTCCACCCAGCTCATTGGGTAATGACCAAATAATACATTTCTAACCGTGCCGCCGCCCAGAGCTGTAACCCAGGCAATAATGCAAACACCTACCCAATCCATATCACGTCTGCCTGCAGAAAGTGCTGCCGTCATGGCTTCAGCTGTTATGGCGATAATGTAAAGAATGTGGAGCATTAGATAGGTTAACTGTTTAAATTGCTCAATCGGTTAATTGTTAAATGGTTAAACTGCAAATGGTCAATCAAAATTCTTTTGCTTTGGATCCAGAAACAAGTTCAGGAGAGCTAGACTAAGGGAAGAGAACTTAAACGCCAAACGCCCAGCGCTAATCCTTCTTCTCTTCCTGGATAATCACGAAAACATCTTCATTATCTTTTTTCATGAAATATTTTTCACGTGCAAATTTTTCAGCCGTATTCAGGTTGGTATTCAGTTCGTTAAGGTCTTTTTTTACCTGGGCGGTTTCTTTCTCGAAATATTCTTTTTCTTCCTGCAATTTATTGGCCTGACTGCGGTATTCGTACTGCGACATCATATCGTTTTTGTCGAAAAATAGCATCCACATCGCAAAAGCGACAGTAGCAAGGAAATATTTATTGCGGAAAAGATCTATTAAACGTTTCATAGTTGGAGATATGAGTATTGAGATATGTGATTTGAGATCATGCACATAACTCAGAACAAATATAGTATTAAAATAAAAACATCCGAAGATTTAAAATCTCCGGATGTTTCGCAAATAAGTTTTTCAACTTGTTAACACCTCTCTGCCTTACGGCATCTCTCCTTTAGGAGAGAAAAAGAAGTCCCCTTCAGGGGATTTAGGGGTTATTTCTTAGCATATTTGAATTTTGAACCTATGAAACGTGCGTTTTCACCTAATTCTTCTTCAATACGTAATAATTGATTGTATTTTGCAATCCTGTCAGAACGTGATGCAGAACCGGTTTTAATCTGTCCGCAGTTTAATGCAACAGCTAAATCAGCTATGGTCACATCTTCAGTTTCGCCAGAACGGTGACTCATTACCGAAGTATAACCACTGTTTTGTGCTAAAGTTACTGCATTGATGGTTTCAGTTAAAGAACCGATCTGATTTACTTTTACCAGGATGGAGTTAGCAGTAGCCTCGTCAATTCCACGTTGTAAACGCGTAACGTTGGTTACAAATAAATCATCACCAACTAATTGAACATGGTCGCCGATTTTATCGGTTAAGCTTTTCCAGCCAGTCCAGTCGTTTTCGTCCATACCATCTTCGATAGAGATAATTGGATATTTTGCAGAAAGATCAGCCAGATACTGTGCCTGCTCTTCACTAGAACGAATTACACCAGTAGCACCTTCAAATTTAGTATAGTCGTATTTACCATCTTTGTAGAACTCAGACGAAGCACAATCTAAAGCTAAACAGATTTGAGAACCAGGTTTGTAACCGGCAGTTTCGATTGCTTTTAATACCGTTTCTATTGCATCTTCAGTACCATCAAAAGTTGGTGCAAAACCACCTTCATCACCTACTGCAGTAGATAAACCTCTATCATGAAGAATTTTTTTCAAGCTATGGAAAACTTCAGTTCCCCAACGTAAAGCCTCAGAGAATGATGGAGCGCCAACCGGCATAATCATAAATTCCTGGAAAGCGATAGGCGCATCAGAGTGAGAACCTCCGTTAATGATGTTCATCATCGGAATTGGTAAAGTGTTTGCATTAACACCACCAATGTAACGGTATAATGGTTGACCAATTTCGTCAGCAGCAGCTTTAGCAGCAGCCAAAGAAACACCTAAAATAGCATTAGCACCTAAGTTACCTTTGTTTTCGGTACCATCAAGGTCTAACATAATTTTATCAATTGTATTTTGCTCAAAAACATCAATACCTCTTAATGCATCAGCAATTTTAGTATTTACATTTTCTACAGCTTTTAAAACACCTTTACCTAAATATGTAGATTTATCACCATCACGTAATTCAACAGCCTCATATTGTCCAGTAGATGCGCCGCTTGGTACAGCTGCACGGCCAAAAGCGCCTGCCTCTGTTACTACTTCTACTTCTACTGTTGGATTGCCTCTCGAATCGAGAATCTGTCTGGCATGGACATTAACGATTATGCTCATTTTTATTTAATTTTTTGTTGATTTTTTAACCTGCTTAGTGTACAAAGTACAATTACTAAGTGCAACACCAAAGTTAGTATAATTTTTAAATAAATAAAGCGTTTTAAGGGTTAATGTTACGATTGTGGTTTGAGTTAATCGATGGTTAATTTTAAGTTAATATTGGTTGAAACTCATGTTTAAGTTGGCATCTTAAGGTGCGTAAGAGCATTTATGTTAATTTGAAAAGCAGTTGGGGGAGTACTTCGGTTGGGGGTTGGTCCCGCTTTCATTACAAGTCCTCGCTGCGCTGTGGGCTTTCCATTACAATCGGGTTTAATTACTTAGGTTCGGTAATTTATAGGGAATTATTTCTAAAGATGCCGTCATCTCGACTGGGACGCAGTGGAATGGAGAGATCTATCTAGGCAGATTTTGCTTCGCAAAGCCTTCGGGTTCTCGGCTGCGTTGCACTCCGCTCGAAATGACGGCATCGAGGGGTTAGTTTCATCTATCGGTCGGTGTCTCACCGACCGAAATAGAATCTTTTTATTTTTTAGCTTCAGCCAGAAGTTCAGAATTGAGGCGTATATATTCATCTACCTTTTGAGCTGTTGCAGCGTCGATGCCTTGTTGTGCAGTAATTGCTGCAGCTGCTTTATCCCCCATTTTAAGTTGGATACGGCCTTTCCATAGTTTAAACCAAGGTGCTTTTGGGTCTGATTTTTCTGCTTCCGTCACCCATGCTAAAGCTTGTTTTAAATCTTTTCCATGTTGAAAATAATATTGTGCAGCGGCAAAATATGGTTTCTTTTCACCTTTCATCGCCTCAGCAATATTGGCCATTACTTTTTCATCAATAGAAGTTGTGATATTTATGCCATAAGCACTGTTCTCCCACATCATATTTAAAGTTGCCGAAGTTTCGCTAACAGCGGAGAATTGCATGGTTAAAGTTTCTACTTTATCCTTTAAAGCTATAGTTTTAACTTTTACACGAAGCACATCATCACTTTCCTTATATTCATAAGCTCCCCATTGATCGGCAATTTTGTTAAAAATAATGGTCCATTCGTTTTTACCCGGAATACTGAACAGGCCATATTCGCCAGCCGGTAAATCTTTGCCTTCAATTTTAACGGCCTCGGTAAATTTAATGCGTGTTGCAGCATTTGCTCCGTTGCGCCAAACTTTGCCCATGGGTTCCATTCCGCCAAAAATTTTTCGGCCTTTAACATTGGGGCGGGAGTAGCTTAACGTTATTTTGCCTAATCCAAAATCCTGAATGATGGTTTGGCCACTACTGGCTTGTGGAAATTTTACTTCCTGGGCACCTGCAAAATCTGCTGCACCCAAAAGTGCTACAAACAGCACGATTGATTTGATCGATAACTTCATTGCTTTGTTGTTTTTGGTTTGTGCGAATTTACGCAATAAGCTTTGGGTTTAACAAAAGTTTTAATGCAGCATTTAGATCAATTGATTTTTCCTGAAACCAAAAATCAGTTCGTCAAAATATGCTCCATTTTTAAAAATAGTACCCTTTAATTTCGCTTCGAAGATAAAACCTGATTTTTGTAAAACCCTTTGTGACGCCAGGTTGGTATGTGTTGTCCTTGCGAAAATTCTATCAATATCAAAGGTAGCGAAACCATATTGAAGCATTTCTTTTATGGCAAGCGGAATAATTCCTCTTCCCCAAAAGTCTTCAGCAATCCAATAACCCATTTCTGCACTTTTACTATAAATATCTGCGAGTTGATGCACACCTATCGATCCGATTACTTCGTCGTTTAACACAATGGCCTTGATCTGTAAAGGATCGTGACTTAAAGCCAGTTGAATAAAAGCCTTCCCATCTTTTTTTTCATAAGGAAATGGGAATTTATTGGTTAGGTATTTAGATATGTTGAAATTATTGGCGTGTTTAACCAGATTTTCGACGTCACTTGGTTGGTAAGGGCGTAAAATTAATTGCATTAGTTTAAAATTTTGTCGAGATGAGATAAGGCTGTAACTTTTTAATAAACATGAAGTCAGAAATGAAATATTTTTATGTTACACTTCAGTCAATTTGAAAAATCCTATTTCAATCATCTTGTTTTAAAGATAGATAATATTAAACTTCCTGGGGGCATTTTTTGGATAAAAGGGAGAAATGGTACAGGAAAAAGTACTTTTTTGAAAGCAATTGCAGGGATATTATCTTTTAAAGGCGAAATTGCAATAGGAACTGTTTATTTAAAAAATCATGGTGTAGCCTATAGAAAACTGGTCAATTTTGCTGCTGCGGAACCATTATTTCCTGAATTTTTAAGCGGGGTGGAGATGATTGCTCTTTTTGCAAAAGCGAAGGGTGCCGGAGCTGGTCAGGCGGAAATCCTGGTTACCGAAATGGAAATGCAGGGCTATATCAACAATCCGTTAGGATCCTATTCCAGTGGTATGCTCAAAAAACTTTCGCTGGTACTGGCTTTCCTTGGGAAACCAAAATTGATTTTGTTGGATGAACCTTTAAATACGATCGATGCCGAATCTCTTGAAGTATTATACCGTTGGATCAACGAAAAACATGAGAAAGACAAGATCAGTTTTCTTTTATCATCTCATCAACCTTTAGATGAGTTAAAATTACCCGGACTTAAACAGATTAATATCGTGGATAAAAAATTAACACTGAACTTTTAATGTTTCCACTTTCGAACATTGCCTTAAGAAAAATATTTGTTGATGGGTTTTACCGTACACATGCAGGTATGCTGGTATTCTTTTTCGTCATGTTGATCAGTTATTGTTTGTTCATCAATACTTTGGGTACAGTAATGCCTGATCAGATAGATTTTTGGCAGTTTTTCTTTACCATTAGTTTGGTGAGCAATCCGTTGATTATGGCTTTTTATCTGGTTGCAAGCGCATTATATGCCTATAAAGGCTTAAAATATGTGCTTAACCAGCTTCTTTTGCCTCAACATGAGTTTTTATATTACAGTTTTACCTCATCTTCCAAAAAACAACAAATTCTCAACTGGTATAGTGTGTTGGCTTATATATTTATCCCGGTTTGGTGTTATACTTTATATGCAATAGTTATTGGATTAATATTTGGTTATTATTTTATTTCTATTGGGATTTTGCTCTTTCAGCTGCTGTTGATTATCGCTGGTGCTTACATCATTCTAAAAGAAAGTAATCGTTTAATTGAAACCAATAAACCTACCTGGTTGATCCGGATTAGCAGAAAATGGAATAAACCTGTGTTTTTATTGTATAGCTTTCAGGTTTTTAACCGATCGAAACTGGCTTATTTATTAACCAAACTGCTTTCGTGGTTATTGATTTCTAGTGTTTTTATACTTTTCTCCGATATTAAAGATAATTCAAAGCTATTAATGCTCATTACTTCCTGTATTGTTGTGCCGCATATAGTACTTGTCTATCAGGAAAGGATTTTTAATGATCGGTATTTATCTTTTTTACCCAATTTTCCTTTTAGTAAGGCCAAGGTATTTTTTAGCTTCTGCTTAAACTATCTCATTTTATTATTACCCGAAATATGTTGGATGACTACCCGTTTTGGCTTGATAACATCACTCGAATTAGCTGCATTCGCTTTTTCCGCTATCCTCTTATTCAGAAGTTTGCTTTTACTGAATGGGATTCAGGTTAAAGGATTTTTGATAGGTGTTTTTTGTCTGTTTTTCCTTTTTTATGTGTGTATTATGTTTGGCCTAGGCTTAATGTTAATTCCGGTAAATATGGTTATGGCTTGGGTGATATTTAGGAGGAATTGTTTGAATGATCATGTTTTAAATTAATCGCCTTAACTTTGAGAGCATACAATATTCCAATTATGTCTCAATCAATTCAAGACCAGAAATTCTTTCAAAGTGCTTTTTATTAAGTGTGGCAATTTTTATTTTTCTGGCTAATGCTGTTGCTCCAATAAAAATGTCGGGGATTTCAATTAAATTATTTCTCTTTTTAAGTTCTTTTGTAATTTCTATGGCAATATCACTTGCTAATTTGTCGAAAGGAAGTATGGTTACCTGACCGAAAAAATCTTTCCAAAAATCGATCTCCTCTGCTTTTGCACCAATCATTAATCTCATATTCGGTAATAATAGAGACTGCAAAAAGATTATAAACTTTGGTTAACTGGTAGAATGTACTTTTCTCTTTTATTCGTTTTCGATAAAAATCAATTAAAATAGATGTATCCAAACAAACTATTTCGTTCTCCATGAATTGAAGTTTTTTCTTTGTGCCTGATGTTTTTTATACTGTTATTCACTCATTACAGGACCTTTGAGCAAAAAATCTTGAAAATCAGATAAGTCCTTCGATGCTTTTTGTTCAATAAACTCTTCGTTTAAAACTGATTTTAATTGTTTTATTTTTGCTGCAGGAAGTTTTTTTATTGCAGCTAACAATTGTTCATAGCCTATGTCGATTGTTATTTCCATATATCAAAAATACACAATTTTAAATTTAAAGCAAGGCAGTGATTTTTAGTTGTTTTAAATAAAAATCCTACCCTAATATTGAAATTGTTTCTTAAATATTCGAAAACAAAAAGTTTAACCTGGCAAGCTCTGTTTTGATCTGGTTCATGCCGATTAAACCACCTGACATACCACTCGACTGCTGAAAAACATTTACAGTAAGTTCATTTTCAGTATTTGGTAACATGGTTACACTAAATTTAAAATAGGTTGCAAATGCACCTAATAAAAGCCTTTTGGTTCGGCTTCCTTTCTCTAAAATTAAATTTCCATATTGATGGTCGAAGACTTTATAGCCTTGTTGTTCCATCAGATGGGTAATTTTGCCCGTCATTTCTTCTACCGAAACATCCTTGTATAAGTTAGATATCAGTCCATCAACAGTTTGAAGGTTTTTTACAAAAAGCGTCATAGTATTTAAATAAGGTTTATTTTAATTCATCTAATACTTTAAACAACTTTTTGTTGATACTGTTTCCGCTATAATTATTAATATTGATCACTACTACATATTTGTTACCGGCAGCATCGGTATGGTAACCTGCAAAGGCTGAAACATCGTTTATGGTTCCGCTTTTAATTTTCATGCCATTGTATTCTGGCAGGGCTTTATAATAATCAGGGAACCAGTTTTCTTTCTGAATTTGAAAAAGTATAGTTGCCATTGCAGAGGTTGTAATCCGGTCGCCTGGTGAGAGTCCGCTGCCGTCGATAATATTTAATGCTGTTCTATCAATGCCTTTATCAGCCCAAAAGTTAATCTCCGTTTGTGCACCTTTGCTTGTTGTACCCGCTTTGCCTGATTTTATCGCAATGGTTTTTAAAAGCGATTCGCCATATAAATTGATGCTTTTCTTTAAAAACCAATAGGTCATCTCGCTTAAACGAGGTGAACTGATGGTGCTTATTTTTTGTGTAACCGAAGGAATGACCTGATTGTTTAAAGTCATTAACCGGGCCGTTGTGGCCTGTTGACCGGTTGAAATCTCCAATCTCTTCAAAGTATCCTGTAAGCGGTAAGCGCAATCAAAAGCAGGATCGGGGAGGGCTACAGAAATGCCTGTTTTGGTAATGCCCATTCCCCAACTTCCGCGGAGGTAGGCAACATTACTGTAAGGAGGAAGAAAAGCATAACTTCTATCGCCCGTACCAGTTGCACCGGTTTTGAGTTCATTTACCAACTGCACATAGGGCGTAGCCGGAACAGTTTTTACAATTTTCACCTCATCCGCCGCGCTGCTCCCTGGTCTTAAATGGATATCGAACTGATTTTCCCGCCAGGCCAAACCCGAAGTACCAGCGCCATAATAATTGCCGATGTCCTGCCAAACCCAACCTTCAGGTGTGGTTTGTGTGCCAAAAATACGGTCATCACCAATTACTGAACCTTCAATTTTTTTTATGCCTGAGGCTTTTATGGCCGCCACCCATTGTGTTAAAACAGTATTTTCTTTGTTTTGATAACGCCACGAGCCCAAAGTAGGGTCGCCGCTACCGATAATGATGAGGTTTCCTTTTAAAGTTCCGTCTGTAGTAATGGTTCCGGTATAGGCCAGGGTAGTCTGAAACTGAAAATCTTTTCCTAAAATACTGAAAGCGGTAGCGGCGGTAATGGTTTTTAGTGTTGAAGCAGTGGGCAAACCAATCTGCTCGTTTTTAGCATAAAGTGTTTTGCCGGTATTGGCATCCAAAACGCAAAGAGATACCAGGGCATGTTTTGCCTGTTCGTCGTTTAATAGATTATTAAAAGCTTTTTCTAGGTTTTGGATTCTGTTTTGAGCATTTGCTGCGATTGTTAAACACAGCGATAGGGACAATATTTTGAAAAATTTCATTTTTTTTTGCTGGCGATTATTTTATACCAGGAAACTGGTATAGTTAGCTTTATTTATAACGTATGTTTCGTTGGTGGGGTATGCATCTAAAAATGTAGAAGGAAACTTTACTTTTTTATTCGCGTTCCATTTAATCTCTATGGCATTTATTTTTCCATCAACTTCTTCTATTAAATCAATTTCCTGTTGCTGAAAACTGCGCCAAAAATAATATCTGGCATGCTTTCTTTTATTATTACTGGCCTTTATGTATTCAGATATAATATAATTTTCAAACAACTGACCAGCATCCTGCCGTAAGCCGAGCATGCCGAAATTTTCGATTACCGCATTTCGGATTCCTGTATCATAGAAGTATATCTTTTTGCTCTTTTTAATTTCGTTCCGCAGGTTGCTGCTGTAAGCACCTAGTCTAAATACAACGAAACATTGTTCTAATAGATCGATGTAACGCTCAACAGTGAGTTTATCGGCCTCAATCATTTGTCCAAGTTCAGTATAAGAAACTTCGTTACCAATCTGTAGGGCCAATGCCTGTACCAGTTTTTCGAGTTGTAATGGTTTTCGGATACCCGTAAGGGATAAAATATCTTTAAAAAGATAACTGTTAGCTAAATTTAATAACAGCTCTTTTTCTTCCCCCGGATAATTGATGGCATCGGGATAAGTACCGTAAATTAATCTTTTTTCTAAAGCCTGTTCTTCAATAAGTACGTTCGTTTCGTCAACAAGTTCTGCAACTGAAAAAGGGAAGAGGTGATATTCAAATTTTCTTCCTGTTAACGATTCTTTGATGCCAATAGCCAGATCTAATGATGAAGAACCAGTAACCAATAACTGAACATCTGAAAAATTATCAACGATCAGTTTTAAGGTTAAGCCAATATTGGTAACGCGTTGTGCTTCGTCGATAAAAATGATTTTGTTAGCACCAATAATTGATTTCAGCCTTTCGATACTGATATCAGTTAAGGTGGTGCGTACGTTTGCCTCATCACAATTTAGAAAAACAAAAGGTAGCTCAGTCTTATTTACTAACTGCTTTAACATAGTAGTTTTACCCACTTGCCTTGCACCGGTAACAATAATGGCTTTTTGTTTAAAAAACTTCAATTCGATATGGTTTTGCAGATTTCTGATAATCATCATACAAATTTTGCTTCTCTCAAATATAACAAAATTTTAAATCTAATCACTAAATTATATATAATTTGGTGATTATGATCTCTTTTTTATATATAATTTAGTGATTACGATCGCTAAATTATATATCTTTAAATTTTTAACCTTAACCATTGAATAATTTATTGCGCTTAATTTCCTTTCCCTGCCTCAATCTCACTGCATGATAAACGGTGGGTACATCGTTCGTCCATTTTTTGAGGGTGAGAACAATTGCAAGTATTTCCAAGCGGGTGGCCATGCCGAGCCAAAAACAAATTTCAAAGAGCACGATCGATTCGTAATGCACCATAATTTCGACTAAAGTAGCAAATATTGTCAGCGTCCAGATTTTAGCGCCGATAGAATGGGTGGCAATTTCTTTTTTGAATTTGATATAGCTTAATGCATAGGTTGAAGCTTCGAAAGTACCAAGGACAATTAATTTGACAAGATTGGTTTTGAAGAAATCCGGACATTGAATATAAGTGGCAACTGCTACCGAAATAAAAAATACCTGATCGATACCAGAGTCCAGCCGCCTTAACTTTTCGGAAGAGATATTAAGCTTACGGGCGATGATCCCATCAAAAACATCGGTTAGCAAACCAATAGATAATAAGGTGATGGCTAAAAAAGAATAATGGCTAGCATGGAAAACACTTAACAGAATGATTCCAAAACCAATAAGCAATCTGGAATAAATTAAAGCAATTGGAAGTTGTTTCATTGTAGCGCATAAAAAAGCCCCGAATAAATCGAGGCTTTTCTTAAATTATTTATTGATTAAACCAATTCTTTCTGAATTAGATATTCGGCAATCTGAACAGCATTGGTTGCTGCACCTTTACGTAAGTTATCGGCAACAATCCAAAGGTTTAGTGCTTTGGGAGCTGATTCATCTCTACGGATACGGCCTACAAAGACCTCATCTTTTTCATGGGCATCTTTCGGCATAGGATATTTTAAGTTGGCCACATCATCCACAACGATTACGCCTGGTGCTTTTTCTAAAATGCTGCGCACTTCAGCTAAATCGAAATCATTTTCAAACTCGATATTTACCGACTCTGAGTGACCACCCATTACCGGGATACGAACCGTTGTCGCGGTAACTTTGATGCTATCGTCGCTCATAATTTTGTTCGTTTCCTTAACCATTTTCATCTCTTCTTTAGTATATCCGTTTTCAGTGAAAACATCAATATGAGGAAGAACGTTCAAGTCGATTTCATAAGGATAAGCTTTAGGACCATCAATGCCTTTACGCTCGTTCATTAATTGCTCAACCGCTTTAACACCAGTACCGGTAACCGATTGATAGGTAGAAACCACCACACGTTTTATTTTGTATTTATCGTGCAAAGGTTTTAAAACCACCACCATCTGGATGGTCGAACAGTTTGGGTTAGCGATAATTTTGTTATCGATAGAAAGTTCGTGTGCATTAACTTCCGGCACAATTAATTTAATTGCAGGATCCATTCTCCAGGCAGAAGAGTTATCGATAACAGTTGTTCCGGCCTCTTTAAAACGAGGTGCATGCTCTAATGAAGTGTTGCCACCCGCCGAAAACAAAGCGATATCTGGTTTCATACTGATTGCAGTATCCATGCTAACAATTGGGAACTTCTTACCCTTAAAAGTAATTTCCTTACCAACACTCTTTTCTGATGCTACGGGAATCAACTCTGTTAAAGGGAAATTTCTTTCCTCCAATACTTTTAACATGACAGTGCCAACCAATCCGGTTGCACCTACTACTGCTACTCTCATTTTAATTTTTTTTATATTATTAATTATTTGATATGAGCTCAAATATGCTAAAAATTAAGCTGATATCCCTATTGTTACCAATTAAATTTGCTTTTAATATTTGAAATTTTTGGTTTTCGATAGAAAATATGGTTGGAGAATAAAGTCTGAGCACAAACTTCCAAAGTTTCGCAGGGGGCGGGGCAGGGGGCAACTTCGGAAGTCAATGAATGTTTTTTTTGGAAAGCAGGTTCCATCGTTTATCGGTTACGAAAGTCCTGCTATCACTATAATCTTTTTAAACAACTATTGTCAATGCTGAGGTACGAAGCATCTGTTTCATCGGTTGCAGACAACAAGATTTATAGGTACTGCAATTAAAAAGTATTGCCGTTCTATCAGGTTTAGATAAACAGGGACAATTCTCCTAATGACAGTGAAATCTTTTAATGAGGTTTGGGTTGTTGAAGAAAGGAGAAGATTTTATTTACGAAGATAGATCTCTCCATTTCGCTACGCTTCAGTCGAGATGACTGACAAGCCAGTGTTAAACCCCACAGATTTTTTTAAAATCTGCGGGGTTTAATAAATTTAAATCAAACTGGCTTTGATATAATCGCAGCTTGTTTTGATCGAGCCAATTGGATCTGGTTGATAATTGGTTTCGTGCTCTACAAAGAAATGTTGCATGCCTGAAAGTTTTGCCTGGGCAAAAATGGTTTTAAAATCAATTGATCCCTTACCCACCTCGGTATTTAATTCAGGTTTGGCCTTGTCCATATCCTTCACGTGCCACATAGGGAAACGGCCGGGATATTTTTTAAATAATGCTAAAGGATCATTACCTGAGCGTACTACCCAGTATAAATCCAATTCAAAATTAACCAGGTTTTTATCGGTTTCAGTTAAGTAAACATCATAACCAGTAGTATCGCCCAAATTTTTAAACTCGAAATCGTGGTTATGATAAGCGAATTTTAATCCTGAAGCTTTAGCAATTTCTGCCACTTTGTTAAAATCGCTGGCGGTTTTTTTGAAACCATCAGAACCTTTACTCATATCAACATGTGCGCCGGCAATGGTGAAATATTTACCACCAATTGCAGCTGATGATTCGATATCTGCTTTTAATCTATCGGCATTTCCTGTTTTTACAAAATCATCCATGTGGTAATGACCACTTGGTGCTTTTAAACCATTGGCATCAAGTAAGGCTTTAAATTCTTTAGGCGTTAAGCCCCAAAATTTTCCATTGGCAAAACCATAGGTTTCAACTTCTTTGTATCCGGCCTTTGCTACTTTTTCGATAACGCCTTTTACATCTTTCGGCAACTCATCGCGCAGGGTGTATAATTGCAGGCCAACATTTTTACTTGCTTTATCAAAAGCAAATGATGGAATTAATAATGCCGCTCCGGCAGCTAATCCTGCCTGTTTTAAGAATGTCCTTCTTGAATTCATTACCTAAGATTTTAAATAATCTCCTTTTTAATATAAGCGCAGCTTGCTGCAACAGATTCCATTGGATTTGGTTTGTAATTGGTTTCGTGTTCTACAAAGAAATGTTTCATACCCGAAAGTTTTGCCTGGGCAAAAATAGGTTTGAAGTTGATAGAACCCGTTCCTACTTCAGCATTTAATGCCGGATTGGCTTTATCCATATCTTTAACGTGCCACATGGTAAAACGTCCTGGATTTTCTTTAAATAATTTAATCGGATCGTTACCAGAGCGTACTACCCAGTACAAATCAAGTTCGAAATCAACCAATTTTTTATCGGTTCCTTTCAAGAGGATTTCGTAACCGGTAGTATCACCTTGTTTTTCGAACTCGAAATTGTGGTTATGATAAGCTAATCTGATACCTGCTGCTTTCGTTAATTTTCCAGCTTCGTTAATCCTGGCTGCGATTTTTTTGTAATCGTCGGCATTTTTTCTGATACTTCCTTCCAACCAGGGAATGGTTACATATTCGCTGCCCAGTACTTTTGCTGCTGCAATTGCTGCTTTGAGTTCTGTGGTATTTCCATCAGCCAGATAAGTGCCCAAACCGTAATGGCCACTTGGTGCTTTTAAACCGTTAGCATCCAACAATGCTTTAAATTCTTTAGGCGTTAATCCCCAAAATTGATCTTTTATCGAAAAACCATAGGTTTCAACCTCTTTGAAGCCAGCTTTTGCCACCTTGGCAATGGTTCCTTTTACATCTTTAGGCAATTCATCCCTTAAAGAATATAATTGTAAGCCTACTGCTTTTTTATCGGCAGCAAAAGCGAACGATGGAGCCAAAAGTGCTGCCGCTGCAGCCATACTACTATTGAGTATAAAACTTCTTCTTGATATCATAGGTATATTTTTAAATGTCGCAAATTGAGATTGCCTTTTTTAAGGAGGCTATTTTATCAGCATTTTTGGGTATAAATTCTTGTGCAACGAAACCTTTAAAGCCGGTTTCGGCAATGGCTTTCATAATGGCAGGGTAATACAGTTCCTGTGTATCATCAATTTCGTTTCTGCCCGGAACACCGGCAGTGTGGTAATGTGCAATATACTGATGGTAATCTCTGATGTTCCTGATCACATCACCCTCATCAATCTGCATGTGGTAAATATCATATAACAACTTGAAGTTTTCAGATCCTAAGCGTTTGCAAAGCTCAGCTCCCCATGATGTTCTGTCGCATTGGTAATCTTTATGGTTAATTTTGCTGTTTAGCAACTCCATTACCAATACCACATTGTGCTTTTCGGCCAATGGAATTAACTGTTTTAATCCTTTAACGCAATTGTTCCAGCCTGTTTCATCATCTTTACCACGACGGTTTCCACTAAAGCAGATCAGATTTTTATAACCAGCTTCTGCAACAAGTGGAATCATTGCGGTATAATTCTGAATTAACTTTTCGTGGAATTTTTCGTCGTTAAAACCATCTACCAAATTAATTTCAGCACCATTACACATGGTTGATTCTAAACCATGTTTTTTTAAGGTAGGCCAATCTTGCGGACCCACCAAATCAATACCTTTAATACCTATTTTTTTTGCTTCAATGCAAAGTGTTTCTACATCAAAACTACTAAAACACCAGCGACATACAGCATGGTTGATATTTCCTTTTAGCCTTAGCGGCCGATCTGATTCTGGTTTCTCCATTGCTAGTGCTGAAAATCCTGAAGAAACACCAATTGCAGCAGTTCCTGCAATGATGTTCTTTAAAGCATTTCTTCTATTTACGTTTGAGCCCATGTTAAATTGCTTTAGCTTCTATTTCAGATTTAGTTTTATCATTGAACAACAGGGCGAATAATAAGAAAACGGCAGCTGCAATTCCTGCTGGAATAATCCAAACCATTTTCCAATCGGTTACCTCTCCGGTTTTATACATATCTGTAATTAAGCCCGCAACTTTAAAGCCGATCAACATACCAACGCCATAAGTTGCTAGGGTAATAATACCCTGCGCAGCACTTTTGAATTTTTCTCCAGCTTTTGAGTTGGTATAAATCTGACCAGAAACAAAAAAGAAATCGTAACAAACGCCATGTAGTGCAATTCCTATAATCAGCATAAAGCTTAAGTTGCCTGCATTGCCATAAGCAAACAGTACATAACGTACCGCCCATGCCAGCATACCAACTATAATTGTCTTCTTAAATCCGTACTTTGAAAAGAAAACAGGAATAGCCAATAAAAATAATGCTTCAGAAACCTGACCGATGGCCATTTTACCTGTTGGATTGGAAACTTTGATATCAGCCAGGAAAAGGCCTGCATTTTGATAATAAAAGGCTAATGGGATACAAATCAGGATCGAAGAAATAAAGAAAACAGCAAAATTTTTATCTTTTAATAATTTCAATGCGTCCAATCCTAAAATGTCACGTAATTTTATTTTTTCGTCTTTGGCAATCTTTGGAGGAGTTGCAGGTAAAGTAAAACTAAATAATCCCAACGCCAAAGAGGCAATGCCAGCCATTAAAAAGGTACTTTTCAATAATCCAGCTTGAATTCCTTCCGGAGAATCCCAGTGGAAAGCAAAACTGATTAATAAACCAGCGATGATCCAGCCGATTGTACCGAAGACCCTAATATTTGCGAATTCTTTTTCGGCATCTTTCATTTGGTTAAAAGAAACCGAATTTACCAGTGCAAGGGTAGGCATGAACAAAATCATGTAAGCTAAAACGTAAGGATAAAAAACACTTACATCTGGGGCACTATACATCTGGTACATTAAAATAGCACCAATAATATGTAAAACACCTAAAATTCGTTCAGCGTTAAAATATCTGTCGGCAATAAGGCCTATGATAAATGGAGCAATAATAGCGCCCCAGGATTGTGTTGAAAATACAGAACCAATTTCGGAATTGGTTGCCTTTAGGTTATTGTTTAAGAATGCCCCTAATGTTACAAACCATGCGCCCCAGATAAAAAATTCCAGGAACATCATGGCAGAAAGTTTAAAGCGAGTAGTGCTATTCATTTGGCTAGTAATTATGTAAAATGGTTAAGGTAAGAGGGATGATAGAAACGTATCCCCGTAACTCATCTACAATTTTATAATATTTTAACTGGATTGGCAGGAGGGATTTTGTAATTCACATTATACATTTTTCCCTCTTACATTTTCAATTTTTATAGTTCTTTTATGGAGATGTTTTATATCAACATCATCTGAATTTGTAAGAAGGATTTGTAATTCACATTATACATTTTCCCTCTTACATTTTCCATTTTTATAGTTCTTTTATAGAGATGTTTTTGTACCAAACTTCGTCTCCGTGATCTTGCAAGGCAATTCTGCCGGTTTTAAAGATTCCCCAGTTTTCCCATGTCGCAAATTTACTACCTGCAACAATTTTTTTCCAGTTATCATCCCAAAGGGTGGTTTTTACTACTTCAACACCATTTAAAATTAAGGTTAATTTACCCTTTTTGCTAATGATCTCTGCTTTGTTCCATTCGCCAACCGCTTTAACCGGTTCTGATGAACTTTTTACCAAGTCGTACAAATCGCCAGCACGGTGTTTCGTGATTTTTCCATCCGGGTGGCCATCGTTATCAATAACCTGCATTTCTAAACCTGTAGAATAGGTCGCATGGTATTTAGGTTCTTCGTGAACATAAAAAATCAGGCCACTATTTGCTTTCGGAGCTACTTTCCATTCATATTTTAAGTGGAAGTCGCCGTATTCTTTGTTTGTAACTAAATCGCCACCGCCATCAGCACCTTTTTTAACTAAATCTAAATGCAATGTACCATCCTGAACTTGCCAGGCACTACCAACTGTAGTTTTGTTGTAGGTATGCCAACCTGTTGTGGTTTTACCATCGAACAGTGGTTTAAAGCCTTTTTGTGCTTTTGATATTTGTGTAACTGCTAATATGATAAAAGCAGAAAGAAAGATTTTTTTCATTTTTTTTTAAATAAAACCTCGCAGGTTAAAAAACTGCGAGGTTTGTGATAGTTAAAGGGTTAAATTATTCCAGCCTTTACGGTATTCACGTTTTACAAACTGGTTGGCTTCATCAAAGTTGGTCACTTTCATATTATCATTATCCCATAACATTTTAGTGTACCTGCCTGGATAAGTAATCTTATCGTTTACCGTTTTCTGGATATCAAAACTTCTGATTGCCAGGTTTGCCATTAATAAAGCTTCCGTTAACGGACCAGCAATTTCAAAAGGCGAACTTACTTCCTGTTTGCCATAACCGGCAATTGCTGCTTCAACCCATTGTTTGTAGTGCCCATTTGCACCATCTGGTACGCGGGCATATTTTGGCGCAACTTTAATGTCTTTGTTTTTACTTAAAGGCAATAATTTTGGATTTGCACTATACGTCTCAGACATCATTTTACCTTTTGTTCCAATAAATAGGGTACCGTTACCACCATCTCCAAAAGTTTCGTTTGCTTCCAATTCTTCCGGGCGTTCTGGCTGGATACCACCATCCATCCAGTGTAAAGTAACATCGCCTTTAGTTTTATTCGTTTTAGGGAATTTTAAGGTAACATGACTTGATGGAGGACAGCTTTCTGGGAAATAACCGCGCTTAAATTCATCAACATAAACAGAACCTACACTTGCCTCAACTTCTTTAGCATATTTTAAATTTAATACACTAAAAGGAGCTTCAATTAGGTGACAACCCATATCGCCCAAAGCACCTGTTCCGTAATCCCACCAGCCACGCCAGTTAAATGGAACCAATTTATCAACAAAATCCTTTTCAGGAGCTGTTCCCAACCATAAATTCCAATCTAATTCTTTAGGGACTTCTGCTTTTTTGCTTGGCCAAGGAATGCCTTGAGGCCAAACCGGGCGGTTAGTCCAGGCATAAACTGTATGTACGTCGCCGATCAAACCAGCTTCGTACCATTCTTTCATCTGCCGTGGACCGTCGTTTGATGCACCTTGATTACCCATTTGTGTAACCACTTTATATTTTTTTGCAGCTGCGGTTAGAATACGCGCTTCATAAATATCGTGTGTTAAAGGTTTTTGAACGTAAACATGTTTGCCCAACTGCATGGCTGCTAAAGCCTGGATGGCATGGTTATGGTCTGGAGTAGAAACAGAGACAGCGTCGAAGTTTTTATGTTCTTTATCCAGCATCTCGCGCCAATCTTTATAGTATTTTGCTTTGGGGAAAGCTTTTACACTATTGGCTGCACGGCGATCGTCTACATCACATAGAAAGGCGATATCCGCTTTTCCACTTTTGTAGAACATATCTAAATCACTTTGACCTTTTCCGCCAACACCAATGCCGGCAACCAATAAGCGATCGCTCGGTGCTAAATAACCTGTTCCGCCTAAAACATGGCGTGGAACAATCATAAAGGCCGCGGCAGCAATTGCCGAAGTTTTAATAAAATCACGACGGTTACTCGTGTTTTTATTTTCTTGCTCTGTTTTCATATAGTAAATCGATTTGCTAACGGAATTCGACTATTTTTTCTTTAGAGATAAAATATACTTTACCATTAATTTTGCGTCATCTTTTTTAAGAGTAGCATGAGCGGTCATTGGCATATTGCCCCAAACTCCGGTTCCACCTTTAATAATCTTATCTGCTAACATATTGATGTTTTTATCTGTAGCCGGATATTTTTTTGCGATGTCTACGTAAGCAGGGCCAATAATTTTGTTGGTCTTGTTGTGGCAACCTAAACAATCTGATTTATTGATCAGTTTTTCTCCTGGATTTGATTGAAAAGTAGCATGGTTTGCTGTTGTTGCCGTTGCAACCACGGCTTTCTCTTTCGCTAAATCAGCTTTTGAAAACGACGCCATAAAAATGACTACAGCGCCTAAAATTAAAAATGTTTTTTTCATGTGTTGTGTGTTGTTTTTAATTGCATTCAAACTTGCATAAGCGTTAATATTTATTTGTTGTTGCTTATGCAGGTTTTCATGTTGTGTGTATTGTTATTCTTGTAATCCTAATATTCTTTTATTGAAAGCGCTATCACTACCTGATGCAGCAAAATCATCAAATGCTTTATCAGTTACGTTAATGATATTCTTTTTGATAAACTCTGCGCCTTCGCGGGCACCGTCTTGCTGGTTTTTGATACAGCATTCCCATTCCATAACGGCCCAACCTTTAAAATCATATTGGGCTAATTTACTAAAAATGGTTTTAAAATCAACTTGTCCGTCACCAGGTGAGCGGTAACGTCCGGCGCGGTTTGCCCAACTCTGGTATCCACCAAAAGTGCCTTGTTTGCCTGTAGGGTTAAATTCTGCATCTTTTACATGGAAGGCTTTGATGCGTTCGTGGTAAAAATCAATGTACTGAATGTAATCCAATTGTTGCAACACAAAGTGAGATGGGTCATACAATAAGCATGCCCGAGGGTGATTATTTACCGCAGCGAGGAACATTTCGTAAGTTTCGCCATCAAATAAATCTTCTCCAGGGTGTATTTCGTAGCAAACATCAACTCCGCACTGGTCAAATTCGTTCAAGATTGGCGTCCATCGTTTTGCCAATTCTGCAAAACCTTCCTCAACCAATCCAGCCGGACGTTGCGGCCAGGGGTGGAAATATTGCCACAATAATGAACCACTAAAAGTAGCATGCGCATTCAAACCCAGATTTTGTGATGCTTTTGCAGCATATTTCATCTGCTGCACTGCCCATTCTGTCCTGGCTTTTGGGTTTTTGTGTACTTCTTTTGGTGCAAAGGCATCAAACAAGTCATCATAAGCAGGGTGAACTGCCACCAATTGTCCTTGTAAGTGTGTAGAAAGCTCAGTAATTTCTAAACCGTAAGTTGCAATTTTGCCTTTTAATTCATCAGCATAGGTTTTGCTTTCTGCCGCTTGTTTAAGATCAATAAAGCGGGCATCGAGTGTTGGCATCTGGATACCTTTGAATCCTAAATCTGCTGCCCATTTGCAAATGTTATCAAGTGTATTAAATGGAGCTTCGTCGCTTATAAATTGTGCTAAAAATACTGCTGGTCCTTTTATCGTTGTCATGCCGGATTATTATATTTTATAGTCGAACCATTTTTGATCTGATTGGCTTGAAGCCACCACATTTTCGATAAATGCCATTCCTCTGATTCCGTCTGAAGTGCCAGGGAAATCGAGCATTTCTGCTGTAGGTTCCTCATTATTTAATTTTGCATTTACCGTAAGTGCAAAGTTTTTATAAATGTTGGCAAATGCTTCTAAATAACCTTCAGGATGACCGCCTGGTGTACGGGTATTGTGTTTTGCAAAACTACCCATATAGCCGTTACCTGTTCTGTAGATCTGGGCAGGAGCATTTAACCACCTTACAATTAGTGTATTTGGTTCCATCTGGTGCCATTCTAAACCACCTTTTTCGCCATAAACCCTGATTTTTAGTGCATTTTCTTCTCCGGCAGCAATTTGTGAGGCCACCAGTACGCCGTTAGCTCCATTATCGAACTTTAACAATACGTTACCGTCATCATCAATGGCTCTTCCAAGCACTACAATATTTAAATCAGCACAAATTTTAGTGATTTTTAGTCCCGAAATGTATTCGGCAAGGTGTGCTGCGTGTGTGCCAATATCGCCCATGCAACCGCTTTTCCCAGTTTTAGATGGGTCTGTACGCCAAGCCGCTTGTGCATTGCCTTCACGCTCAGAAAGTGTACTTAACCAGCCTTGAGGATATTCTACCACGATTTTACGGATAGCACCCAATTCGCCTTCGTTTACCATTTGCTTAGCCTGCTTAACCATCGGGTATCCTGAGTAAGTGTGTGTTAAACAAAGGGTTAGTCCGGTTTCTTCTACTTTAGCCTGCAGCTCTTTAGCTTCTTCTAATGTCAAGGTCATCGGTTTTTCAATCACGACGTTGAAACCCTTATCCAAGGCCATCATTGCAGGAGCAAAATGAGCAAAGTTTGGAGTAACAATGGTTACAAAATCGATTCTTTCGTCTGCTGGCAATTCACTTTCTTTGGTCAGCATTTCTTCGTAATTATTGTATATCCTGCTATCGGGAAGAAAAAGTATTTTTCCAGATTCATATCCAATTTCAGGATTTACACTTAAAGCTCCGGCAGATAATTCGATCAGGCCGTCCATATTGGCAGCCAAACGGTGTACGGCACCGATAAAGGCGTCTTTTCCGCCGCCTATCATGCCCATTCTTAATTTTCTTTTCATTTTTGAGGTATGGGGTATAGGGCTAAAGGTTTAGGGCATAGAGACACTGAGCCCTATACCTTAAACCTTTTTACCTTAAACCTTTCTAGATATTCTTTTTCTTTAGTTCTTTTACAGCATAATCTGCAGCGCGCGCAGTTAATGCCATAAATGTTAATGAAGGGTTTTGGCAAGCAATTGATGGCATGCACGATCCGTCAGTTACAAAAACATTGTTTACTTCGTGCATCTGGTTCCATTTATTCAGCACAGAAGTTTTTGGATCATTGCCCATTCTAGCGGTACCCATTTCGTGGATTGCCATACCTGGATAACAGCCTGCATCGTAGGTTTTAATGTTTTTGATACCTGCTTTTTCCAACATTTCTGCAGCATCGTTCATCATATCCACACGCATTTTTTTCTCATTTTCTTTATATTCGCAATCAATTGCCAATACGGGCTGCCCCCACTTATCTTTTTTGGTTTTATCAATGTAAACCTTGTTTTCATAGTAAGGTAACATTTCTCCGAAACCGCCTAATCCCATAGTCCATTTTCCTGGAGTGGTCATTTTTTGTTTCAGGTCAGCACCAAATGATAACTCTGCAACATCATTTTGCCAGTTGTTTCTGCTTGCGCCGCCCTGGTAACCGAATCCACGTAAGTAATCGCGTTTATCGTTACCGATGTTTTGATACCTTGGTACATAAATTCCATTTGCACGGCGGCCATAGGTATATTTATCGTCAAAGCCTTCAGCCTCTCCGGATGCGCCGCAACGAAAATGGTGATCCATTAAATTATGACCCAATTGACCACTACCGTTACCTAATCCGTTTGGATGTGCTTCTGATGTTGAATTTAGCAGAATGAATGTAGAAGCTAATGTAGAACCGTTTACAAAAACAATTTTCGCATAAAACTCCATTGTTTTGTTGGTTTGTGCGTCAATAACCATTACACCTTTGGCTTTCTTGGTATCTTTATCATAAATAATATGATTTACGATAGAATATGGCCTTAATGTTAAACGTTTGGTTGCCATTGCTGCAGGAAGGGTAGAAGACTGCGTACTGAAATAAGCACCAAATGGACAACCACGGCTACACAGGTTCCTGTATTGACAATTACCACGACCTTTATGTGGAACAGTAAGATTGGCAACACGGCCAATCATGATGATACGTTCTCTTTTATAATGTTCTTCAACACGGGCTTTTACTGATTTTTCTACAATGTTTAAATCCATCGGAGGTAAAAAATCACCATCCGGACAAGTAGGCCAGTTTTCTTTAGAACCACTGATGCCGGCAAAACGCTCTGCATAATCGTACCATGGCGAAAGTTCTGCATAACGAACCGGCCAATCGCTTCCATGACCATCTTTTGCATTATCTTCAAAATTATGGTCGCTTAAACGGTAGCTCTGACGGCCCCACATTAACGATTTACCTCCCACGTGGAAACCGCGGTACCAATCGAAACGTTTGTCTTCAGTATATGGACATTCTAAATCGTTTACCCACCATTTTTCATTTGCTTCCTGGTAGGGGTAATCTCTTTTTTGTACCGGGTGGGTACGTTTTTGCTCTTCGGTAAGTTTACCTGCATGTTTAAAATCCCAGGGATTTTTCATTGCATTTTCGTACCCGGTAATGTGCTCAATGTTCATCCCTCTTTCGAGCATCAGTACACGTAAGCCCTTTTCGGTAAGTTCTTTTGCAGCCCAGCCGCCACTAATCCCCGATCCTATAACAATAGCATCGTAAGTATTTTCTGCTTTTAAATTGGTATTTAAATTCATGATGTTTTGTAGTTGTGATTAGAAGTTAGGTTGCCCAGGATCTTTGGCCTGGCTTTAATGGCGCATTGCCATCATATCGGCCCGGAATAAGGACATATTCCCTTGCTTTGGTGCAACCAATTTCTGAAGAATAGTAACCGAGTAAGGTCAAATCTCTTGCCGTGATAAAAAAGTAAACTAAATCTTTGTTCTCTTCTGATTGGCCATCTTTTTGTGCAAGTGCGATTGCCCTCAAATCGATCATTAACTTTTTGCGGTCGGCCGGTGTTAAAGTGATATAGCTTTTCCCGAAATCTTTCATTGATTTTGCCTGAAGATCTTTAAATCCTTGTGCAAAGGAGGTTTGCATGGTTGCAGGGTAACAATCTTTCATCATCATCGGAATAAACTTACCTAAACCTGCGGCCTTGGCACCTGCAGAGGATTTGGTCGTCGGGACAATAATGTCAGCAAATTCTGCAAAGATCTTTTCGTCTTCAAGCGAATAGCTTACGAAGTTTTTTTCATTTTCGGGGAGCGTAAAACTTTCAAATAACACGCCCATTGTACTTGCCGAGATTGCTCCTCCCAGCAAAAATGCAACGTTTTTGAGTGCTTCTCTTCTGTGCATCGTCTTTATGATTTTATATTTTGGTTATTTATGTGTTGAATTAGTAATATTAGAAAAAATATAACGTAAACAATTAATTTTTTAAGTTAAATTATCAGTTTGCAATATCATTGTTACCTTATAGAATAATTCTAAATAATAGTTATTTTACTGCCTGATTGCTATTTAAACCCTGTTTTTATCTCAAATTTACTTGGTGTAAAAAGTACATTTAGTACGGGCTGACATATTATTTACTAATATATCCAAAAACATAGCCTTTTTAAGGCTAAAATCAGACTAAAGCAGATTTTTTCTGATGTAATTATAACTTTCTGTAATACTCTCGTAAGGTTCCTTTTTAATGATGTCCTGTTCTGTAAAAATATAATCTACACCAGCTAATTTTGATGCGGCGAAAATGCTTTTGAAATCGATCCTGCCGGAGCCTACTTCTACGAAAACGGCTTTATCTGCTTTGTCCATATCCTTAACATGAAACATTTTATAACGGCCTGGATTTTTCTTGAACATATCAACCGGGTTCAAACCTGCATTTACCGCCCAAAAGATATCGAGTTCAAAACCTACCATATTGGCGTCGGTTTCAGTAAGCAAGGTTTCATAACCTGTAACCCCATTTCCCTGATCTTTAAATTCGAAGTTATGGTTATGGTAAGCCAATTTTAAGCCTGATTTTTGGCAAAGTTCGGCTGCCTGGTTAAATTTGGCAGCCATGCGTTTATAATCATCTAATGTTCCATTGGCCCTGATATCAGTCGGTAAAGCAGGGATAACAAAATATTTCTGGTTAACAGTAGCTGCGGTTTCGATGTGCGATTTTAACACTTTATCATCGCCAGAGGATAAAAACTCCGTGACGTTGTAATGTCCGCTGGGAGAGGAGAGACCGTTGGCTTTTAATAATGCATTGAAATTTTTGGCTTCCAGTCCCCAGAATCCTTTCACTTCATATTTCCCCGGATAGCCGTAATAGGTTTCAACTTGTTTATAGCCGATTTTAGCTACCCGTTCAATAGTGGCCTTTACATCTGCCGTTAATTGTTCGCGTAGGGTGAAAAGACCAATTCCGATTTTTGAAACCTTCGCCGATTGTGCTAAAGCTGTTGTAATAATGGATGGACTTAAAAAAGCTGCTGCCCCGGCAACGCTTACTTTTTGTAAAAATGATCTTCTTGTTGTCATGATGTTTTAGAATAAAAAAACCGGAGCGTGAACTCCGGTTTTATTTGTTTAGAATGAATAAGCTAATGATCCCCAGAAGGTACGTTGTAGTAAAGTTCTGCCAATCATTAATGTGCCAGGTGTTACGGTTGAGAAATCTCTGAACTGATCTCCACGAACATCGCCCTCTGTCAACACTTTTGCATTTAACAAGTTGTCTGCCCAAAATCTTATTGAAATCTTTTTAGTAAAATTATATCCTGCTCCGGCTTTCATTACCACATAGGATGGAAGCTCGTAACTTCCGCTAGGTGAGGTAAAACGGCTGCCAACATAATTGGCTGCTACATACAGGTTAAAGTTTTTGTAATCGTAGTTGGCACCTAGCTCTGTATTCAATACAGGTACCCTTTCGGTTCTTTTGCCGGTAAAACTATATACACGGTCTCCAAATTCGGCTGCTACAGCGGCGTTTCCACTTGTATTTGCTTCATAATCGGTGTATTTAGAATCTTGCAGTGTTCCGGTTAAGCGTAAGCTTAGCGGTTTAAATATTTTGTAGGAAACTTCATACTCGGCACTCCAGGTACGTGTAGAGCCAAAGGCCACCAGTGCTTGTGTTCCAGCTGCTGTCGTAGGCACATTAATCGTTAACGAAACATTTTTAATGGCAGAATAACTTCCTGATGCAAAAATTGCCAGGTTGTTTTTTGCATATTTAAAACCTACTTCGCCTAAATAAACCGGGCGTTTTTTAATGTTTGCACCATTATATCCTGAAGCATTATAATCGCCTATATTTGGTGCGTTATAAGCTTTTGTAGCCCGTGCAAACATACTTGCAGTAGTGCTTATCTTATAATTTGCGCCTATTGATGCTGCCCAGTTGGTTAAGGTTTCATCATAGCTGGTATAACCCAGTATGGTTGGAGTGGCTGGCGCTGCAATATTTACAGTGCCATTCGAATTAAGTGCATAATAAGGTCTGTCTCCCTTAACATTCTGGTTATCAATTCTCGCTCCGATATCTAAACGCCATTTTTCGGATATTTTAATCTCATCACCAGCATAAGCTGATAATGTTCTGGTATCGCCAATAAAGGTGTTTTTGGTTTGAATTGTTCTTTCTGTTGCTGTTGGCGACTGTAAGATGATACTTGGGTGCTCCTTAAATTCTGTAAAAGATCTAAATGCATAGCGTAAATCGTCGCGATTGTATTGATGAATACCTGCGCCGATATTTAAACTATGATTTTTAAAAGTCTTTTTCAGATCCAGGTAATCAATAATTTGAACATCGCTGTTAATCTGTCCCTGTGCGTTTGATGTAATTACATAATCTCCGGTTACAAACGGTGCAACGGCACCTCCAGGGTAATAATAGGGTGTAGCCGCTGTTCTCGCTGTAATTCCTGCCGGAACGGTATAGGTTGAGTTTGTATGCGTATTTTGATAACGGAAATTGTTCACTATCTGCCAGCCGCTATCGGTTAGGTAATTGAACTGGAAACCTGCTGAACCCAATTTGGTATGGATACCATCTGTTAGACTAAAATTATGGTTTCCGGTTGAAGGATCGTTATAACTCCATTCGGTTTGAACCGGTAAGATTGATTGTGAAGCCATATTATAATCCCGGTAAGTGGTTGGTTTCCCGGTACCATCGTAAGGGTAATAACTCGTTAGTAAGAACTGGACTTTGTCATTAAGGTATTTACCATACACCCTGAAAAAGCCTTTATTGTTTTTGAAATTAAAAGTCATGTTGCCTTTAATCTGTCCACCCTGGTTGGCCGGGTTAAAGCCCTGTTCTACCACGCCGTTATCGGTACGGTAAAAACCACCAATGTTATATTTAATCTGATCGTTTATTTTTCCACCGGTATTCCCATCAAAACGGTATAAGCCTTGTGAAAAACCTGTGGTGAATTTAAACTGGCCATATTGTTTATCGGCGCCCGCGTAACTGATGTTGTTTACTACAGCACCTGGCGTATTGGCTTGAATAATCGAGGCATTTCCCCCTCTAATTGCTTCGATATTCTGTATGGTTAAGTCTGTTTTATAGTATTGATCTACTGATGGGTTGGTATTGAAACCTGTTGGTAAAAGCGGTAAACCATCTTCTTGTATGCCTAAGAAAATATAACCACCCTGTTGTGGAAAGCCCCTTACCCAAACGTTGCCCGGACCATCGCCACCCGTACTTTCTACGGTCAGGCCTGGTATAGCTTTTAATAAATCGGTACTGTTTAAGGGTGCCCTGTTGGTGATATCTTTATTACTCACCGAGGTTAAGGCCACACTGCTTTCTAATTTTTTCTTTGGATTACCACCGGTTACCATCACACTTTCTAACTGTAGGTTATCTTCTGATAGACTGATGTTCAGGTTTTCGTCGGAATTGCCTGGTGATAGGCTGACTTCTTTAGATATGAAGCCTACATATCTCACCACGAGTACGCGGCTATCAACCGTTAAGCCTTTTAAAGCAAAAGCCCCATTTTCGTCGGTTGTGGTTCCGATTGATTTCCCTTTTACGGTAACCGAAACTCCTGGAATGGCATTGCCCTTGCTATCGGTTACTTTTCCGGTTACAATGCCTTCGAAAGTTTTTAAGAGTTCGAGATTGTTATTGGCGGGGATAGAATAGAGCAAAATCTGATCTTTAACTATCCTATATCCCACGTCATAACGTTTTAGCGAATTCTCAAGAAAGTATTTAAGCTTTTGGTTAACTACATTAATAGAAACTTTACGGCCGGAGTTTATTAATTGCGGACTGTAAACAAATTTAACATTGGCTAATTGTTCTGTTTTTTCTATAATGGTTTTAATATCTGTTTGATCAGCTTTGATCGAAATTGATTTGTTGAGAAAGTCTTGGGCGTCGACATTTTTTGCAAAAGCACCACAAGTAAAAATTATTATTGCAAGTATTTGGTAAATCGAAATTCTCATTGCATATATCGCCAGCGAAATAAGTTGATTTTTTTTCATAAATTTGGTTATTGTTCATTAAATGATTGGATTTATTGGACATGGAAATACCATGAATACATTTCTAATGTATTTAACTCGCCGGCAATGCCCCACATTGTCGGCTTTGTTTTTTAGAAAAATATTATGGAAAATGGAGCCGCGCTATGGGCTGTTAGTGCTGTGGTTTTTCTTCATCATATTTTATTTGGTTAGTTTTTGGAAACCACAATGCTGGTTCCCTGGATGTAATATTTGCTTGAGATGGTTCCGCAGATCAGGTCGAGCTGCTCATATAGCCCTTTTTTGCTTAAATCACCGGTAAAAGTATAGGTCGAAATCTGCTCATTATCCGATTTTATCTCTATCCCGTAAGCTTCAGATAAGGTTTTGAAAATTTCTTTAATGCTTTCTTCTTTAAAATTATAGCTCAGGCTTGTGGGTAGATTATAAGCTTCGGCCAATGGAATAGGCTTGCTCACCAATGTTTTATTTAATTTGTGGTCAGCAAAAATGCCCTTTTGGTTGGGTGTTAGCAGAATTGGTTTAGCCAGTTTTTCTTTATCGAAAGTGAAGAGTGAGCTTTTCTGATTTTCGGATATCTGAACTTTTCCAGTTCTTACTGCAACCTGAGCCTGAAGTTTATCCGTTGATGATTTTACCCAGAAACTGGTACCTAAAACACGCACAACCAATTTTTGATTGTACACATAAAACGGGCGCTTAGGATTTTTACTTACCGAGAAAAATGCACTTCCTTTTAAGTAAACCGTTCTTTTGTTAGCCGCAAAAACCTTCGGGTAAATAATATTCGCCTGTGGTTTAAGTATTACTGTGCTTTCATCACTGAGTGATATCAACAGGCTGCTATCACTCTCATTCGTTTTGCTGATTAAGGTCAAGCCTTCATTTTCATCAATAAAAGATTGTTCAGCATGGTTGTAATTGCTTAAATATAAACCGGCAATAAAAAATGCAATAATAATAGATGCTGCAATAGCGAATTTTGGCCAACGTCTTCTAACTTTAAGCGCTGGTGTAGATTTGCTTTCAAGGTTATTGATGTTAAGCCAGGTATTCACCTGCATTTCTTCGAGCGCAGTTGATGATAAATCTTTAAAATTCTGGTTATTTAAGTTATGATACCATTTATCTACCCATAGCTTTTCAGCTTCAGTACAATTTCCGTTTTCATAACGGCTTAGTAAATCGTAAAATGATTTCTGGTTCATAAAAAGAATATTTGGCCTTATACTATACAAGTAACACAACTGGAGCGAAACCCTAAAGCTGTGCGTGATAAAAGTAGAAATAAATTTTAATGTACTGATAATCAGTTATAAAAAGATGTAAAAGTTTTTGATGTATTCTTTTATCCTCTTAATAGATTGGGTGATATGGTATTCTACAGTCTTTTCGGAGATGTTTAAACCAGTAGAAATATCTTTGGTAGATCGGTGTTGATAACGGCTCATTCTGAAGATCTCCTGTGTTTTTTCGGGTAGCGAATTAATGCCTTTTTCGATAATGGAAGAAAGATCATGAAGATCGACCAGATTCGCGGTATCCTGATGGTTTTCTGAATAGGTCAGGGTTTGGTACTCCATGTACTTATTCTGCATCACCAGGCTCCTGATGTGGTTGATTACACTTAACTTCAATGCACCAAACAAATAGGCCTGGAGATTATTGATCTGTGCTTCCTGCCGTTTTTCCCAAAGAGAGATGAAGATATTCTGTACCAGTTCTTCAGCGATTACCTTATCGCCTGTTTTTTTGTAGGCTGCCAATAACAGCTCGTTACTATAGGCGAAATATATTTTTTCGTAAGCCTGCTTGTCGCCCAGTTTTAGACGATTCATTAAATCTTCAGATTTTTCAGGCTCTGGGTGAGTCATTTATTATTTGGTTATTCGATAAGCGTGTAGTAAATGTATAAAATAATGTTGAAAGTTTCAGTCGGTAGTCCACAGGTTTCAGTTGGCAGTTTACAGTTCATAATTTAACAATTAATCCATGCTCAACATTTTCAGTTGGCAATTTGTGGCTAACAATTTAGCAATCCAATAGTTAAAAAACCTGGTCTGCAATTAACCAGTTCAAACAATTAACCGATTAACTCTTTCTTATCTATAAATATTTTATTGCCTTTTATCTCATTTTTTTACCTTTGCTCAATCTCAAAAAAAATATGCACGAAAAAATTGTTGTTTTAGGCTCTAACGGGCAAATTGGTACCGAGTTGGTCACCATGTTACGTAAAATATATGGTGATGATCATGTTGTTGCGTGCGATATACGCAGGCCGGATTATGATATCAAAAACTCTGCACCGTTTGAATTTGTGAATGTGCTGGATAAAGAAATGATCAATGGCATTTTTCATAAATACAGACCAACACAGGTTTACCTCTTAGCCGCTTTATTATCAGCTACAGGTGAGCAAAATCCAAAGCTGGCCTGGGATTTAAATATGAACGGCTTATTGAATGTTTTAGATTTAGCTTTAGAATATAAAACAGCAAAAGTATATTGGCCGAGTTCTATCGCTGTATTTGGACCGAATTCGCCAAAAGACAATACTTCACAATATTGTGTAATGGATCCAAACACCGTTTATGGAATCAGCAAGTTGGCAGGAGAGCGCTGGTGCGAATATTACAATCAAAAATATGGTTTGGATGTACGTAGTATCCGTTATCCGGGATTAATTAGCTGGAAAGCTGCTCCTGGAGGTGGTACAACAGATTATGCGATCCACATTTTCCACGATGCGTTGAAAAAGGGAAGTTACCAGAGTTTCTTAAATGCGGAAACAGAATTACCGATGATGTATATGGATGATGCTATCCGCGGAACAATTGAACTGATGGATGCACCTGCAGATCAGATTTCAGTGCGTAGTAGTTATAATTTTAGTGGGGTAAGTTTTACACCTGAAGTTTTAGCCGCTGAAATCAGAAAACATATTCCGGATTTTACGCTAACTTACAGCGCTAACGATCCCCGTCAGCAAATTGCAAATAGCTGGCCACGTTCTATCGATGATAATTATGCAGCAAAAGACTGGGGATGGAAACCAGAGTTCGATTTATCGAAACTGACAACAGACATGTTAAATAATTTAAAAAAATAATATAAAGGTAGAGGGTTTGAAGGTTGAGGGCTTAAGGCCTTAAATCTCATATCTCATATCTCAATACTAAAATAATGGGAAGAGCATTCGAATTTAGAAAAGAGAGAAAATTTAAGCGTTGGGCCAAAATGGCGGTTCAGTTTACGCGTATTGGTAAAGATATCGTAATGGCGGTAAAGGAATCGGGACCTCATCCGGAAACCAATTCCCGTTTACGTACAGCTATGCAAAATGCAAAAGCGGTAAACATGCCTAAAGATAGGGTAGAAGCGGCAATTAAGCGTGCTTCTGATAAATCGATGGCCAATTACGAGGAAATTGTATACGAAGGTTATGCGCCACACGGTGTTGCCGTTTTAATTGAAACAGCTACTGATAATACCAACCGTACTGTAGCAAACGTTCGTAGTTATTTTAACAAAACTGATGGTTCTTTGGGTAAAACCGGATCTTTAGATTTCGTTTTTAACCGCAAATCAATTTTCCGTTTTGTACCTGCTGAAGGTTTAGACCTGGAGGAATTAGAGTTCGAATTAATTGATGCTGGTTTAGAGGAACTTTATGTTGAGGCTGATGAAGAAGGAAATGATATTGCGGTAGCACAAGGTGCATTCGAAAACTTTGGTTCTTTACAAAAAGCTTTAGAAGAGAAAGGCATTGAGTTAAAAAGTTCAAAATTAGAGCGTATTGCTTTATCTCACCATGAGGTAACAGAAGAGCAGGCAGCTGATGTTTTGAAATTGATCGATAAGTTGGAGGAAGATGATGATGTGCAGGCGGTTTACCACAATATGGCGGAGTAATATCAATTAGAATATTTTACAAGAGCCTGAAGATTTTTTCTTCAGGCTTTTTTTGTAATTTTTGTTTTTTTGAAGAGCAAAACCTGTGCATTTATGGTACAGCAGTCCCGCCATCATTTCAAGTCCTCGGCTTCGTTCCTCAACCTCCGGGCTTTCCATTTTGTCGGGTCTAGGTTACTTAGGTTAACTCGGGTAAATTAAACCTGACAGGAGCGGGCACGAAGCTCCGATTTTTCAATCGGAGTGAGTAAAGCGGATGGCAGGACTGTTGGAACCTATAAGATATCGAACCCTGCTTTTCTAATTCTTTTACCTCTGATCGTCACCCTGAATTTATTTCAGGTCTTGAAAGATAGATACTGAAACGAGTTCAGTATGATGAACCGTTTTGCTATCTCTTATGAGAAAACAACCAGCTCAACAACTCTGGCTCGGCAAAGGCACTATCCCAGCTATTATGGTTTGCGTTAGGGTAAAGCGTAAATTTCACCTCGTCACCAACCGTTTTTAAACGTTCAGCAATCGCAATTGAGAATGCCGGATCCACAATGTCATCTTTTGCGCCATGAAAGATCCATAGTGGAATTTTCTGGTATTTTTTAATGTTGTTGGTATTGTCGCCACCGCAGATGGCGATAGCAGCGGCAAATTTACGGCGCTCTCTTCTTAACAGTTCGTAAGTACCCATTGCACCCATTGATAAACCACCAACATAAACCTGATTTTTATCTACATAAGGTTTTTTAAGGAAATTTTTAACCATTCCCTGTAGCGCATGCATTATTTTGGTGGGTTTACCACCTTCTACAAAACTGATTTTTCTTTTGCCTTTGGCATCTTGTTCAAAATTGGCATTGGCCCAAAAATCGTTCTGCGGACACTGAGGGAAAACTACAATGGCAGGGAAGTTCTTGCGGACATCATTTTTTAAAAACAATTTACCACCGTGTACCAGTTGACTGGCATTATCGTTACCTCTTTCTCCGCTTCCGTGCAAAAAGAAAACGATCGGATATTTTTGGTCGGGATTAAAATTCTCCGGGAAAAGTATCCTATAGTAGATAGAATCCTTTCCTTTTATATAGCTTCCCCTATCGTATTTTTTAAAATCCTGAGCGTTTAAAAAGAGTACAAAAAAAAGAATGCAGATGGTAAAAAAAATCTTTTTCATCCGTTTTATATTATTTTTAAAGGTGATGAAGCTTTCATGACTTGTTATTTCAAGGTGTGTTTTGGTAAATCATGATGGTTTCATTCGACAAAAATAGAAAACCCTGGCTACTTTACAATAGCTCAGGGTTTATAACCAAACCTAATTGTCTTTATTTCAAGGTGAAAGATGCTTCTTTTACATCGCGTGAATTTGTACCAATAAATACTTTGAAATCGCCGGGTTCAGCAACGAATTTCAGATCAGAATTGTAAAATTTAAGGTCATTCTCCGTAATATTAAAAGTAACGGTTTTACTTTCTCCGGCTTTTAAATTAATCTTTTGAAAACCTTTTAATTCTTTAACCGGGCGGGTAATACTTCCAATAAGATCTTGAATATATAATTGAACAACTTCTTTGCCCTCATATTTGCCTGTATTGTTTACAATAACAGATGCCATGATCGATTTTCCTTTGCTTAATGTATTGGCGCTTAGTTTAACATCACTATAATTAAATGAGGTATAGCTTAAACCAAAACCGAATGGATATAAGGGGTCATTGCTTACGTCTAAATAGTTGGAACGAAATTTTTCGAACCATTTACCCTCAGCCAATGGGCGGCCGGTATTTTTATGAGCATAATACAAAGGCACCTGACCCACATTCTGAGGAAAAGTTGCACTCAGTTTACCCGATGGATTAACATCGCCAAAAAGTACATCGGCAATTGCATTTCCTGCTTCACTACCCGGGAACCATACATTTAAAATGGCTGGAATATTTTGCTGTTCCCAATTTAATGCCAATGGACGGCCTGTAAACAGCACCAATACTACTGGTTTACCTGTTTTAGCCAGAGCTTTTAAAAGGTTTTTCTGTGTTTCAGGAATCTGGATATCGGTTACACTACTACTTTCGCCTGTAAATTCAGAACCTTCGCCAATAGTAGCCACAATCACATCTGATTTTTTCGCTACTTCTAAAGCTTCTTTAATCATTTCAGCTTCGGTACGTGGATCACGTTTGTATGTGGGGTTGTGGATGTTTACATAACGCTGCTCCATAGCAGAATCTGCCAGGAAATTGGCACCGCGAGCGGTTAATATTTTTGCATCATTACCCAAGGCATTTTTTAAACCTTGTAGTACTGTTACTGACTTGTCAAAAAGCGCAGCAACACTCCATGTACCGTACATATTTGCGGTATTATCTGCTAATGGACCGATCAAACCAATAGTTCCTGATTTTTTTAATGGAAGCAGGTTATTGTTATTTTTCAACAGCACAAAACTTTCTGCTGCAACTTCGCGTGCCACCTGGCGGTTAGCCGGACTAAAAACTTCTTTTTCTGCTCTTTCTGCATTGCAAAATTTATAAGGATCGGTAAATAAACCGAGTTTGTATTTTGCTTGAAGTACTAATCTACAGGCCCTATCGATCTGAGCGATACCTACTTTTTTCTCAGCTAAGGATTTTTTTAAAGTACCTAAAAAGCCTTCACCCACCATATCCATATCAACCCCTGCATTTAAAGCCAGGGCAGAAACAGTTTGCAAATCACCCATGCCGTGCGCAATCATTTCAGGGATACCTGTATAATCGGTTACCACGAAGCCTTTAAAACCCCATTGGTTACGCAAAACATCCGTCATCAACCATTTGCTTCCTGTAGCTGGAATGCCATCAACTTCGTTAAAAGAAGCCATAATGCTTGCTGCTCCGGCATCAACAGCAGCTTTGTATGGCGGGAAATATTCGTTGTACATGCGTACTTTACTCATATCGGTGGTATTGTAATCTCTACCGGCTTCTGCTGCGCCATATAAGGCATAGTGTTTTACACAGGCTAAAATCTCATTATTGGCCTGAAGTTTTCCCTGATAACCTTTTACCATTGCTGCAGCAATTTGTGAGCCTAAATAAGCATCTTCTCCACTTCCTTCAGAAATACGGCCCCATCGTGGATCTCTCGAAATGTCAACCATAGGAGAGAAAGTCCAGTTGATGCCACTTGCACTGGCTTCTATCGCAGCTATGCGGGCAGATTTTTGCACAGTTGCCATATCCCAGATACAGCTAACGCCTAAAGGGATTGGGAAAACGGTATTGTATCCATGGATAACATCCATTCCGAAAAGCAATGGAATTTTCATACGGCTGTTTTCCACCGCGATTTTTTGGACCGCTTTAATCTTATCTACACCTTTGATGTTGAATAAACCACCAACTTGTCCGGCTTTAATTTTTTTAGAAATGTCACTGCTGTTGGCCTGTCCCGTGGTAATATCTCCGGAACTTGGTAAATTCAGCTGGCCAATTTTTTCATCAACTGTCATTTTCGCCATCAGGTTGCTGATGAAGGTGTTCATCTTTGCCTCTTCTGCAGAAACAGGTTTTTTGGTCTGTGCCGATCCGTTCAGTACAAACAGGGTTAAAAAAACAACCAGGATATTCGCTCTCTTCATTATATATGTGTTTTATTCTTTTTATTAACTGGCGCTTGTTTCCAACGAGTGCCTAAACGGCTTTACGATTTTATTTTGTTTAAACATTAATCACTTAAAGCAATTCTTTATTTCCACACTCGTTACAAACGAGCATGAGCATTTATTTTAATCAACTTTCTTTACCTCGGTTTTTACCGATACGCCATTCTCGTTTATTGCTTCGATAGAAAAAAAATAAGCTTTCTGGCTGTCCATTGCTTTGAACCAGTACTCATTAAAATCATGGATCATAATGCAGTTATACAGTTTATCAGGCGCAGTACCGTAATAAAGGTTATAGGCAAAAGCATTATCAACAGGCTCCCATTTAATGTAGGCACTGCGTTTGTCTTTTTCTGTCCTTAAAACGATCAGATTTTTCACTTTTGTCGGTTTCTCACCATTTCCATTCCCAAAAACACGTAAACCACTAATGGCAAATTTTCCAGTAGGCATGTGGATGTTTACCATTTTAACAAACCTGGTTTTTACCGGTTTCCGGAGTTCTATATAATCATGCGGAACGTCTGTTTTGTTCTGGCTTTTATCAACCAAGACGCTCCACTTTTTTCCATCCGTTGAGGAAAGGATTTTATATTGGTGGTAAATTCCGTTCTGTTTTCCTAAGAATTCGGCATCCTGATCAGCATAGTTGATCTGTATGGCGTTAACGGTTGCTAGACTACCCAAATCAGTCTGGATCCATTCGCCATTATTGGCTGTTTTGGCACTCCAATAGGTTTTAATATTTTCGTCAATCGCATTATTGGCATTAAAGCTTCCCAGGGTAGAAGAAACGGTTACCGGTTTTTTATAATTAATGAGCATCCAGCCTGGCCCTGCAGGTCCGCCTTCTTTTCTTTCAGCCGGTAAATAAAGTGGGTAATCGCCGAAGGCAGTATTGGTCCACATCACATCATCTTTATCAAAACCGGTTGGCCAGATCCCCATTCGGCGTTCCCAGGTATTTTTTACGCAGATAATGCTGGTAGAAATGTGCCAGTAATTTTTGTTATTGTCCTGAAAGGTTGCACCGTGACCAGCACCGCGGGAAAATCCTCCACCTTTATAACTCAAAGGATCGGATTGTGGTGTTGTTGGTGTATCGTAAAACAGCGGTTTGGTGCCTACAACCACTCCATCCGAATAGCCGCTAAATTCGGTTCCGGGTGCGCCATATTGGAAATAATATTTACCATTATGTTTGGTCATCCAGGCACCTTCGGCAAAGGGATCGAGAAAGGTATTGTCCATATACTCGCCGAAACGTTGCCAGCCATAGCGCCAGCTTTCGAGCAAATACATTGGTGTACGGGTACCTTTTGGTTTAAAAGTTTTGCGGTCGAGCTCTACACCATACATCGGATAATTATTACTGCTGCCGTTATACATGTAAAATTTACCATCACCGTCGGTAAAAAAGGCTGGATCCCAGCCACCGATTTCTAATGAATCAACCAAAGGAAACCATTTGTTCCCTTTAGGATCGGTGCTGCCCCAAAGTGTGAAATTTTTGGTATAAGTACTGCCAAAAACCACCATGGTATCGCCAACAATACCCACACCAGGCGCACAGAGTTCATCTTTGGTTTTGTTCCATGGGCGAAGAAATTTTCTTTCATGGAATTTCCAGTTCAGCATATCGGCACTGTGCCAGTAACCCCATTGGTTCGTACTGAAGAGATAAAAATCGCCTTTATAATTTACGATTACCGGATCGGCTGTGGCACGGTGTTTACCCCATTCAGAAAAAGATTCGAAAGGCGTATAACCATAATCTACATTGATGGGGTTGCAATAGGTTTTCTGCTGCGCAGAAGCCGTGAACTTACCGCAAAGCAGAGGTATTATTAAAAATATTTTGAATAAATGTTTAGCCATTATTCGTTGGGAATTAATTAAAAATGTTTATTCTGGCGCAGCTCGAACATCCTATCGACATGCCGCTAACGCTTAGTCCGGTAACGTGAGATTGGTGCTCCCAATAAACCCACATATCATGTGCGCCACCAGTTGAGGTTAATTTTACGGTATAACTGTCGCCATTTTCTGGTATCTGTCCGATTACTGTTCCGTTTGGAGAATTGGGTTGGATAAAGAAAACATAGGCACCACCACTGGTATTATTTTCTAACCTTACGTACACACCATCACTGGTTGAGTTGGTGGCCGTTACATTTACAGTAGCAAATTTTGCTTTTACAGTTTTATGTTTAGCATTGGATATGGAAGTAAAACTTGAGTTTAGGATTACACATCCTATCATTGCTGTTAATATTAAAATTACTTTTTTCATGGTTCTGTAGATTTAATTTAAAATATATGATGGCTAAACATTTATACGCAACACTATACTATGGTTGAAACTGAAAATCCAGTTTCTTCAAACCATTTTGAACATCTTTATTTCCCATAAATAACTTCCAAAGCAGTCCTGATCTATAGTTTTCGATCATTACTACCATTGGACCCTGATCAATGCCCAGATATCTTTTCGGATACCAGTTATCCGTTTCAGAGAAAGCATCATAAAAACCGTATTTCCCCCAAACCTTATCGCCCAAATCCTCGTAAAGGTGTCTGATTACCTTCATCGATTCTTTTGGGGTATATGGGATAGAAGAAATGGCTGCTGTGGGCGAGATAACGCCATAATCTTCCTGAAGGCTATGGGCAGCATAACCTTTAACTGAGTAACTGGCAGTTAAACCCCAGCTATTTTTGCCATAACCTTTAAATTTCTTAGGGTTGGCTACACAGTAATCGTATATAGCCAGTGTGTGGTTTACATTGTTTTGCCAATAATCGGCATAGCGGTCTTTTAATCCCTTAGGATTTAAACCTAAATATGAATAATGTGCCCAAAATAATGGACCCACAGAATTTTTTGCACCTTGATAATCTAATGGAATATGATGTCCATAAAGATCGAAATCTGCTTTAATTGCTCCTCCTCTTGCCCAGCCTTCGTGATAGACTTTGGCGGGTATGGTATGAGTAGGGGAGGAAGCTGCCATAACATACATGATTAAACATTCGTTATAGCCTTTTACCGGGAAGTTCATTTCCCAGTTATACTCTGGCGACCAATGCCAATACAATACGTTTTGTCCGTTGCGGAACCAATTAAAATCGATTTCCTTCCAAAGGTCATCGGCCTTTTTTGCTAATGCTTTTTCGGGTTCAGAACCATTTTTATAATACTCGTTAATGCAGATTAAAGCCTGCGCAACAAATGAAGTCTCCACTAAATCACCTCCATTATCTTTTTGTCCGAATGGACGTACTTTTCCTGTTTCGCCGTTTATCCAATGCGACCACGCGCCATGAAATCGATCGGCTTTGGATAGGAAGTCCAATATTTTATTTAAGCGGTCTAATCCTTCTTTTTTGGTTACGTAATTCCTATCAATTCCGCTTAAAATGGCCATTAAACCAAAACCTGTTGCACCTGTAGCTACTGTGTTTTTATCATTTTCAGGATAAACGTTATCTACATGGAAACGCTCTCTGCCTGCACCAGAAATTGGCTCGGCACCATCCCAAAAATATTGGAAGGTTTGTTTTTGAACGAGATCCAATAATTCGATATCGGAAAGATTCTTTTTGATATTTAGATCTGGATTGTAGGCACTTTTTTTTCGCTGTGCACATGATGATAGCGTAAAAAGAGTAAATGATAATAAGAGGAAGTTTCGGAATATAAATTTCATTGCTGATGTATAATGTTAAAGATTGGGGCCACTAAAACCAAGATTTTTCATGCCCGCTTTAACTTCAGGTGCCGACATAAATAAGTTCCAGATTAATTTGGTTCTATAATTTTCGATCATCACCACAATCGGTCCCTGATCTATCGCCAGGGTAGAGGAAGCAAACCATTGATCTTTTAGGGAGAAAGCATCGTAAAAACCATAGTCTCCCCAGGTTTTATTGCCAAGTTTGTAATAAAAATATTTTAGCGCCTGCATCGATTCTGTTGGCGTATAAGGAAAAGACGATAAAGCTGCAGTTGGGGCAATTACCCCCACATCATTGCCTGGTGCACTTGCAGCATATCCGTTAGGGATATCACTCGCCGTTAAACCCCAGCAATTTTCGCCATAACCATAGTTACCGAGCGGATTAGCTTTACAATAGTTATAATTAATCTGCGTATGTGCCCTGGTTTGTATCTCATAATTGGCATAAGCATCACTTAAACCTGTTGGATTGATGCCCAGGAAAGAATAATGCGAAAAAAATAATGGTCCACCATTCGCTATACCCAAAGGAAGTTGGACGCCGTAATAGGTGTTCCCGTTTTTCATTGCTCCATTTTGAGCCCAGCCGCCATCATATACACTTTTAGGGATCGAAGAGGTAGGAGAGGCTGCGGCCATCACATAAGTGATCAAACACTCATTCCAGCCTTTAACGGGCAGGTTCATGTCCCAATTGTAATTAGGGCTCCAGTGCCAGTAAAGAGTACTACTGTTATCTTTTCTGTACCAGTTCCATTCGACCCCATTATAAATGGTATTAATATCGGCCCTTAACGTAGCTTCTGCTGCATCAGTACCGTTGAAGTATTGGCGGGCTGTAATTAGACCTGCCATTAGAAATGAAGTCTCTACAAGGTCACCACCATTATCTTTGGTGCTGAAGGGAATTACTTTTCCGGTATTTCCATCCAACCAATGTGGATAGGCACCATGAAAGCGGTCGGCAGTTTTTAAAAAGGATACCATCTTTTGGATCCTCGCCAATCCATCGGCCCTGCTGATGAAATTCCTGCTGATACCGGTAACCAAGGCCATGATCCCAAAACCCGATCCACCTGAAGTTACAGTATTACCCGATGTATTTCTTTCCCTGGCTAGGCCACTGATTGGATGTGCAAAATCCCAGAAATATTTAAAGGTTTGCTTTTGAACTAAAGTTAAAAGGTCATCGTCGCTGATGCGGGCAAATTTATCTGCATCATCTACAGCAGTGATCAGGTTTACAGCAACTGCCGATTGAAGTTTGCCACCGGTTTTTGATGATAAATTGTTATTAACGCTTAAAATATATTTAGTAATGGGCTGTAATGCCGTAGTAGTAATTACAACCGTATTATCGTTGTTCTCTAATTTGGAAGTGAATGCGGCCGGAGTTCCGGAGGCATCGGTAAGTGTGACATTGCCACTTATAGAAGTAGAATTAATAGGTGATGAGAATGTTATTTTGATAATTGGGCTATTGTTTACACCATAATAGGTAAAACCGCTGTAAGCATCGTTTACCTTTAAATCGCTAAAAGCAAAAGATGTTGGTGTAACAGGTGGATCAACCGGAGTAGGCGTATCACCTTTTTTGCAGGCTGTTGCAAAAAGAAAAAGAACTAAAAAATATGGGAAGATTTTTATCATTACAACATGGTTAAAAAGGGTTGCCATTACTGACAACCCTTTATTATTAATTGCCTTTCTCAGCGTTGGAAAACTATTATTTTCCTCTACCTTCTAAAATAGAAAGTGCGCTTACTTCTGCATCAGTTAAGGCTTTATCAAAAAGTCTAACTTCATCAATCTGTCCGGTTAAAAAGCTGGCCCAATCCTGTTTGGTATTTCCGGTAGTCTGACTTGGGGTAGTTTGGAATTGAACGGTACCAAAAACAAATTTTCCTGTATTGGTAAAGGCAAGCGGACCAGTTGCAGTTGAAGCAATTGCAGCAACCCTAGAACCATTGATATAAACCTTAACCATTGAGCTGGTCTGATCATAAGAAACCGCTAAGTTTACCCATTTTCCGAATAGGTTTTGAACACCATTTACCTGATATTCTTTATCTGAGCCACCCTGATTAAGGTGTATTCTTAATTTACCATCAGTTGCTGTACTTCCATTTTCGATAAAGATTTCAATATTACCCCAAAATTGAGTGGTATTGGCTAAGGTAAATAATCCGATAATGCCGGTGCTTGGCGCTGGGCTATTAAACCATTCACTTACTGTAAAACTTTTTAAAGCAGCAACCTTGTTTGATGGTGTTGCTAATACATAACTGTTTAAAGCACCCTGTAAGGATTGCTTTTTAATGCCCGTTCCAAATGTGGTACCCGTATTTACACCGGCAGTATTAGAAGCACTGTCAATCAAGCCTCCATCAAATGCAAAGTAGGAAACAAGATTACCTGATGCAATTTGTTTTGCGCTGGTATAGCCACCGATATTTAATGCTGGTGCATAACTTGATGGATCAAATTTTTTCTGGCAGGAGGATAACCCTAAAGTTATAGCTGCCATTAATAAAAAATATTTTGTTTTCATTTCTTTTCTATAAAAATTAGCAATTAATAACCAGGATTTTGTGTGATTGTACCTGCGCTTTTTTCAATCTCTTGAGAAGGAATTGGCCAAACCTCGTTTTTACCGGTTTTCCAGCCTTTAGGACCAAAAACTGTAGCAGCACGTCCTTGACGGATCACATCAAAATAACGATCAGATTCCATAGCCAATTCAACAAATCTTTCTTTCCAGATTGCTTGGCGTAAAGTCTCTTTGTCTGTTGTAGTTACATCGGGTACAACACCTGCTACACCACCTCTTGCACGCGCACGGACACGGTTTAACGAAGTTAGTGCTAAAGTTGTATTTCCCTGTTCGTTTGCTGCTTCAGCATTCATTAATAAAACCTCTGCAAAACGCATTACTCTTACGTTTTGATCAGCCCCCTGATTAAAACCAGTAACAATTTTATTAAATGGTACATAAGCTTTTTGATTATACATCGGATTATCTGCTGTATTGGAAATAGCATCACCTTCCGGAGTAGTTTCTCCCCTGTAAAGGATGGTTGCATCACGACGTACATCGCCAGCTTCGTAAGCCGATTCTAATGCAGCAGTTGGTACATTAAAGCCCCAGCCTGTATCCGGGGTGTTTCCTCTGGCACCCTGTACCTGGCTATATTGTGAGTTAGATGCATCTTTGTTGTTCAACAAAAGTTCGCATTGGATTTCGAAAATAGATTCAATATTGTTCTCATGATTTAAACGAAAACTCTGTTCGAAATTAGGGTATAAATCATATCCTAAAGTCATAACGGTATTGGTAAGTGATAATACTTGATCCCATTTTTTAAGATACATTGCCACTTTAGCATGAAGTGCTAAAGCTGCGCCTTTAGTTGCCCTGCCTAAATCAGCAGATGGATAAGATTGAGGCAATACTGCAGCTGCTTCGTCTAAATCTTTTTCAATTGCTGCATATACCTGTGCTTTAGGTGTTCTTGGAATGTTAAACTCAGATGGATCTTTAGGTACATTTAAGCGTAAAGGAATATCGCCAAATGCACGTACTAATCTGAAATAAGAATAGGCACGAACAAATTTTGCTTCAGCCAGATATCTGGATTTAAGACTGGCATCCATATTTATTCCCGGAACATTATCCAATACCTGGTTGCATAAATTGATATTCTGATACTGGCCTTCCCAAAAACCATTTAATTGGATTGTGGTAGAAGAAGCAGTAAACTGATCATATTCATTCATATAACTAGAATCGTTCGGGCTACTGCCTTTTTCTGCTTCATCACTTCCAATACTTTCGATTGCAAGGGCTGGAAACGCAGTGTTGGCCCAGTTTCTCAGGTTACCATAAATAGAATTTACTGCAGAGGTTGCATCATCGGCAGTTTTCCAAAAGGTTACTGCAGGTTGTTTTGCCTGTGGATCTACATCTAAAAAACTTTTTTTACATGCAGACATTACTAAAAGAGAGGAGCAGATGGTTAGCATCCCGATCTTTTGTATATAAGTATTTTTGTAATTCATTTTCGTTGTGATTAAAAAGTAACTTGAGCACCAAATCTGTATGTGGCCTGAAGCGGATAAACATTTGCATCAATACCTGCATTTGTAGGGGTACCACCAACCTCAGGAGTAAAACCTTTGTAACCAAAAAGCGTTACCGGGTTTTGTGCATCGAGGAAGAAACGGAGTCTTTGCATTTTCCACTTACTCACCAATAATGATGGAAGAGTGTAACCTAACTGTACATTTCTTAAACGGATATAAGATCCGTCTTCTACATAAAATGAATTAGGAGCTGAGTTGGCCGTTGTTCCTAAATTAACGGAAGGGTAGGTGGTAGAAGTGCCTTCGCCATGCCATCTGTTATCATAAAAATCTTTGGTGAAGTTTTCGTTACCAAAACGGGATGCGATATTTGCATTATAAACTTTAACACCAGCTAAACCCTGGATATCAACAGTAAGATCGAAATTTTTGTAAGCTAAATTTGCGCTTAAACCGTAAGAATAAGTTGGATTTGGATTGCCTAACACAATACGGTCATTACCATTAATAATTCCATTACCATCTGTATCTACGTATTTAAAATCGCCCGGTTTAGCTCCTTTTTGTGCTGAAGCAGCAATTTCAGCAGCATTTTGGAAAATACCGGCAACTTCGTAGCCATAAAATTCTCCTATTGCACCACCCTGGATGGTACGTGTAGCAAGGCCACCATTTGAAAGCCCTGCACCGCCTGCATAAATTGGGTTGTTACCGGTTACAACGGATAAAACCTTGTTTTTGTTATAACCAAGATTACCGCTAATTGAGTAAGCGAGGCCTGATTCGTTTGTATCTCTCCACGTTGCAGAAAATTCAAAACCACGGTTCTGAAAATCAGCCTGATTGCCGATCTGATTACCTGAACTGGTACCAATTGATGTTAAAACCGGGATTTCGAAAATGGCCTGCTCGGTTCTCTTATTGTAAAAACCGGCTTCGATGTTTAACCTGTTTTTTAAGAATGCAGCTTCAAAACCGATATCGGTTCCGGTAGTGCGCTCCCAGTTTAAAAAAGAAGGAACTAAAGTACTTACGTTTTTACCTGTATAAGCTACCCCGTTAAAAATTGATACATAGCCACCATTTTGCGTAACTGTTAATGTGGTTGGGTTTATTGGCACACCTGCATTACCTACCTTACCCCATGAAGCTTTTAACTTTAGATTGTTAAAGACTGTTTGGTCTTTCATAAAATCTTCCTGAGAAATTACCCAGCCGGCACCTACTGAAGGGAAATAACCCCAAAGATCTCCTCCACCGAAAAACTGTGAGGCAGCATCAGCACGAAGTGTTGCGTTTAACAGGTAACGATCTTTGAAAGAATAATTTATCCTTCCGAAATATGAAGCATAAGTTGTTAAAGCACCACCATCTGTAACCGAACGCTTATCTGCATTACCTAAGGTTAAGTAAAGATCGCCATCACTTGAGTATGGCACATCAAATGCTGTTGCGTTTAAGAAATAAGATTTTCTTCTTTGTGCAGTCTGACCTGCCAATACTGTTAAATTGTGGGCACCAAAAGTATTTTTGTATGTCAGGGTGTTTTCAATGATCCAGTTTCTGGTTTCTTCGCGATTAACATCAAGCTGGCTTTGTGTACTTTGCTGGCCTTGAGTAGCCTTATATACCGGAATATATGCCCTTACTTCATTTTGTCCAAAATCTCCACCTAAACTTGTTTTAAAGGTGAAATTTTTGGCAATTGTCAGTTCTGCATATACATTTCCATTAATCCTGTAATTTAAAGATTTTTGATTGAAAAAATCTATTGTTGCCTGAGGGTTAAAATTATTACCACCTCCCAAGCTGAAATCGTTGGCATCGCCATAAGTTCCATCAGCATAATATACCGGAACTACCGGACCTGCGGCATACAGTTGACGGAATATGGTTGAAGGAATATCATTTGATTTGATGGCTGTACCAGAAACAGTATAACCTATTTTTAAAGGGGCCAGTATTTGGAAATCGTTTGATAATTTTGCCGTATAACGCTGATAGTTTTGTTTTTTTACAATTCCATCTTCATTGGTATAACCCAAAGAGAAATTATATGTCGATTTATCACCTCCACCATTTACAGATAACTGATGATTGGTTTGTAATGCATTTCTAAATACCTGGTTATACCAATTTGTACCTTCTCCATAACTTGCCGGATTGGCAAATAAATTAGGTGCCCCGGTTGATGCAGATAATTCATTTATTAATGTTGCATATTCAGTTGCATTGGCCATTTTTATCTGATTGGTTACAGCCTTGTAACCCACAGATCCGTTATAGGTAATAGCCGCCTGACCTTTTGTTCCCCTTTTAGTGGTAATCAAAACTACGCCATTTGCTGCACGGATACCATAAATAGACTGCGAGGAAGCATCTTTCAAAATACTCAAATTTTCAATATCAGCAGGGTTTAGAAAGCTGATATCATCGTACCAAACGCCATCAACCACATATAAAACGCCTGTGTTTCCGTAAATTGTTCCTGTACCACGAATGGTGATTTGTGGAGATGAGCCCGGTGCACCATTATTCGTAATTGTTACACCCGCAACCTTGCCTTGTAAGGCACTGATTGCATTTACTGATGCCTGCTTAGAAATATCCTCGCCCTTTACCGTCCCAACCGATCCAGTAACATCAATTTTTCTTTGTGTACCATAACCCACAACCACAACTTGCTCTAATTGTTGTGTTGATGATGCTAATGATACATTAATTGTTGTTTGATTATTTACAGCCTGCTCAAGTGCTGTATAACCTACAAAGTTAAATACCAATGTGGCGTTGGCCGGCGCGCTAAGGGAGTAGTTGCCGTTCACATCTGTTTGTGTGCCAGTTTGTGTGCCTTTAATTAAAATAGATACGCCTGGTAATGGAGTTTTGTCACCCCCATCAATTACTTTACCTTTCACGGTAACGTTTTGCGCTAATGCTACGTTAATTGTTAGCAAACAAAATGCAGCGAGAACAGAAAGTCTTGTAAAGATTCTTTTCATGCTTTATTATAAATTTAGTTTAATTGTTAGTTAAATGTGAGGTTGTTTTTGCTGATGTGCAAGTGTTTTTACCTCTACATTAATACATCATCAGGTACTGTGAGGTATCTCAACTAAATAAACCAAATGCGATTTTAGGCTAAAAATGCATTTTTTTCGATTTTAACATAATATTAACATACGCACAAGTGTACAATTAACACTAAGTGTTTTGTGGGGTGATAAAAATAGCTGTGAGAGGTAATGATGTAGTGGTTATTTAATGATATAATATAAAAAAGCGTCAAAACCATTTTTTATGCAAACGTTCAAGAGGCTGGTTATTGAAGAAGTTTGACTTAAAATCTGTTTCTCGAGGTAATATTAAAGCTCCATCAGGAACTCAGTTAAGTTTTTATCATGGGGTACTTCCAGCTTCTTGCGTAAGCGGTACCTGCGGATTTCTACCCCACGTAAACTAATATTCAATAACGACGACATTTCTTTACTGCTCATATTCATCCTAAGGTAAGCGCAGAGCTTTAAGTCGTTCGGAACAAGGTCGGGATGCTGTGATTTTAATTTCTTGAAGAAACTTTCATGCGCCTCGTTAAAGCTATTTTCGAACAGGTGCCAATCGCGCTCATCGTTCATGCCGTCGTTGATAACTTTCTGAATTTTGCGGGTTTGATCGTCAGAAAGTTTCTTGCCATTTTCATCCTTTAACTTGGTGATCTCGTCGCTCAATTTTTGGAGTAGCTCATTTTTATAGACTAATGTCATGGCAGAATTGGCCAGTTCCCTGTTTTTTGAAGCCAGTTCTGCCTGAAGTTTCTCTGTTTGAAGCTTGATGATCTGTTTCTCATTCGTTTCTGCTTCCTGCCTTAATATTTCTTCCTGTTCCGCCTGCAAGCGCTCGCTGATTTTCTGACTATCCCTTTGCAGCTTCCTTTCATAAATTTTCTTCCCCACAATCAATACGGTCACAAAAAGAATGGCATAAAGTAGTATGGCCCAGTTATTCAGGTACCATGGGCGCAAAATGGTAAACTTATAAACGGTTTCTTCACTCACCGTACTGTCATCTATCTTTGCTCTAACCTTAAAAACATAGTTTCCAGCGCTTAAATTAGTGAAATCTTTTTCGGTGGCATAACTCCAGTCAGACCAGGTACGGGAGTAACCTTCAAGGTAAATCTGGTATTTAACCTTGGCCTGACGGTAATAGGGCAGTGCGTAAGAAATACGGATATTATTACGGTTGTTCTGAATCTCTGTTGCTTCTTCGCTGTTTCCGGCTTCGCTAATGAGCGAAAATTTATCGGTAATATCTTCTACACGCCTGATCAAAACGGCAGGAAGTTTTTGTTTCTGCTGGTTGAGTTGCGCAGTCGGGTTATAAATGACAAAGCCATCATCCACACTAATTAGGTAAATCGCGTTGCTGATGCGGCTGATGTTTTCATAATATTGTACCATGCGGCCATCCAGAATACTGAATTGATTGGAATCGATCTCTACCTTGCCCGGTTCACTAAAATTAACCAGGGCCGTTTTACCGTGGTTGATAAACCAATATTTTTTGCCGCCAGCATTGATAATTTTATTGGAGGATTGAAATGAACCGAGCTCTTTATTCAACGCTGCGTACTTGGTAAATTTATCACTTAACTCATCATAAGTATAAAAACCCGCATCAGAAGAAAACACAATTTTGTTCTCTAAATTGAATATATTGATGTTGTAATTGCCGGGCAGACCGTTCTTTTCGTCGAAATATTTAACGCTGGTAGCGTTGCTGTAATTTTGGCTTAAACTCAATTTGTATAAACCCTTATAGGCATGTGCTACCCAGATATCACCTTTATTATCTTGCTCTACGTATCTCGATGGCGCATCAAATCCTGCAATCTTTGTTACAAATTTTAATCCCGAACCCGGAGACTCTGTAAAGAGCGAAAGTCCGGTATAAGTACCTTGAACGAGGTAATTTGGGTTGGAGTTTAGCTTTTTGATTGTCCACCCGCCAGCAGATCTGGATAACCAGTTAATTTGATCACCATTTACTTTGAATGTACCGCTATTGTGGCCGCAAATCAGTTCGTTATCAATAATGGTCAGTTCCCACACCTGTCCCTGCGAATTTGGGATCAACCGAAAATTAAAAGGCAGTAAATTATCAGGCGACCACTCACTATAAAATAAGCCCTGATTGGTGCCAAGGTAAATTTTATTGTTAAAAATAATGCTGGAGTATACCGTTCCAAACTGGCCGGTTTTATCAAAATAGAAGTATAGGGGCGAATTTAATTCTATCCGGTCGATTCCATTGTCAAGCCCGGTCCATAGGTTTTGTTCATTATCGGCGTATAAACTCAAAACCGTATTGTTTTGTAAACCGCTCGATTTGTTGATCCGCTGAACAACCCTTCCATTTTCGTCGATAATAATCAACCCATTGAGGATAGTGCCATAAGCGAAATATTTGCCGAGTAAACTTACCCCGTTATTAAGCTGATAGGTTTTTAAATAGCTATTAGCTGAAGTGTTTAAGGGCGCAAAATCTTTCCCGTCGTAAGTAAATAAACCGTTTTTACTGGTGCCAATAATAAGTCCGTCAGTTTTATAGGGAAGAATGGACAGAATACCTTCTTTTCCCAGCTTTTCGCTATTGGGAATGTGGATTAATTTATTGCCCACCAGTTCGAATAAACCTTTTTCAAGCACTTCAATAATATACTTATTACGTACTTTATGTAAAAACAAAAAAGAAGACGGCGATTTTACCACTTCGATTTTATTGTTTTTATAAATAAATATTTTGGAGAAAGACTGAAAGATAACCCGGTCCTGATCTACATAAATTTTCCAAACCTCGTCATTTATTTTAATGCCTTTTGGTAATAAATTGATGAGCGAGTTGTAGCTTAATTTGTTGTTTTTAAACGCCCAGAAACCAAATTCGCCAAAACCGCCGGTATAAATCCTTCCTTTGTTATCTGTAGCTACCGCTCTAACAATCTGCCGGTTTGGCATCTGGTATTTCTGCCAGTAACGGCCATCAAAAGTTAATAAGCCTTCTGCGTTGCCAAAGTACATCACCCCTTTATTATCTTTTGCTATGCTCCAATTCTGGTTCCCTGATGAATAAACAGCTTTAGGGTAATTTTCGATATAGGGTACACCAATGCTTTTAATTTCTGATGCATAGGCACTTATTGTAAAACAGGAAAGCAGTAATAAAAAACGGAAATAGTTTAGCATAAAATGGTTACTCGATAAAGCCATTATTACACAAAGTAAGTGAAAAATTGTTTAATATAGGTGAGCGGTAGTAGATGTCAAGGAATCAGGCGCTAAAAGATCAAAATTTCAATAGTTCGTAAAATTGCCGTCATTTCGAGCGGAGTGCAACGAAGTCAAGAAATCTATTTCAATAAATCTCTCCATTTCACTGCGTTTCAGTCGAGATGACGACCCATCTATTTAATCACTTTAGCCTTTCACCGCTACCGGCTGCGGAACTTTTACATAATAACCCGTGCCATTGTAAGGGCGTTTACGCGGATTAGTAGTGCATGCTGTTGAGCAGCAGCCCTGAAGTTCTTCGCCACACTCATCGCATTGGGTAATGTGCTCGTTACATTCCGGATTGGCACAGTTGATCATTTTTGGTGTAGTTTTACCACAGTTATAGCAAACCGAAACAATGGTAGGGTTTACCTCGTTCACATCAACAGCAATGCGGTTATCGAAAACATAACATTTGCCTTCAAAATCCTTTCCACCGGCTTCCTTACCATACTTGATAATACCGCCATGCAACTGGTATACATCGTTAAAACCATGGTGCAATAATAGGGCAGATGCTTTTTCGCATTTAATACCTCCAGTGCAATAGGTTAATATTTTTTTGTCTTTATATTGGGCAAGCTGGTTAATCTGCTCAGGGAAATCGCGGAAATTTTCGATATCCAACGTTACTGCATTCTTAAATTTACCTAGATTATGTTCGTAATTAGAACGCACATCAAGGATTATGACATCCTCATCATCTTTCATTTTCATGAAATCTACCGGCTCCAAATGTTTACCCGTTTGTTTGTTCGGATCAATAATCGAAGTATCCCTTAAACCAGAATGTACAATTTCCGATTTGTAACGGCAGTGCATTTTCAGGAAAGAAGGTTCTTCTACATTATCGATTTTAAATTCTGTTTTGGCAAACCGCTCATCAGCATGTATCGCTTCCATATAGGCTTTGCATGCTTCAGCAGTACCGGAGACGGTACCATTTAAACCTTCGTCGGCAACGATAATACGCCCAACAAGATCTAAGGATTTACAAAATTTAAGATGATCGGCAGCAAATTGTTCTGCCTCCGCTATGTAACTATAGCAATAGTAAAGTAGTGTTTGATATTTTTTCATAACGCTGTTGATACCGTTGCAAACGGCGTTTAAAGCGGGGCAAAGATAATAAAAAAAGGTGGAAGGTAGAAGGCTTAAGGTAGAAGGTTTTTAACCCCTGTTTTCAGAATATAGGTTTTTTAACCACAAATTTGCACAGATAAACACGAATTTTTATATCTGTGTGCATCCTTTTTATCTGTGGTTAAATTATTTTCACCTGTGCCAATGGCTTAAACTTAATGACATTGACCTTACACCTTATACCCTACACCTTATCAGAAGCCATAAGATATCCTAAAACCCTGGGTTAACTTAGTTCCGCCATCATAAGCGAAACCATAACTTGCCCGCAGTACCAGGCGTTGAATACCAAAATAAAATTCTTTGTAATTTCTTTTTTCAGGTGAGGATAAATAACCACCACCGATAAATTCTTCCAGTTTAGCTTTGCGCAACAATGGAATTTTATTCATAAAGAAACCTGCGAAATTATGCTCCAAATGCGCTTCGAAATATTGTTGGTTGGTACTGAACTGATAAAAATCTAAATATTGAAATTTCCTTAAATTAGGAGGAAATATGGTGGAAATATTACCTGCGAAATGTTTGAAATCAGGGTAATACATGTTTTTGTTGTTCAGGAACTTGCCTACACCTGCCAAAAATGAAGTGTAACCCCATAATCCAAATCCGATCCTGTCCTGAGAAACCTCAAGCTTCACGAAATCGTAATCAACATCGCTGTTTAATACACCATTAAATCCTTTTTTATATAATACCGTAATTTTAGGAAATTTTGATTCTGTGTAAAACTTACCATCCGGACGGGTAATGTATTTCTGCCCAAAAGTATAGGTTAAACTTGCTGTTGCGCTGAAAGAATTGTAGGTTGGGAAAAGCGGTGTGTCTTCGGTTGGGTTAAAAGGGTTGTTTGATGTAAATTCGCGGTCTTTCGCATCTATAAATTTAAACGTTGAGTTATTGGTGAGGCTTTTATTCCGGTTGTAATCTACAGCCACACTTCCCTGAAGGCCCGAGGCCAGTTCGCGGGTGGTATTGATATTTATAAAACTCTTTTCGTAAAACTTGGCGAAATTTTTCTCATAAAATAATGAGTTAATAGTGTTGCCCAGCTGTGTCATAGAGCCCAGGTTGTTCAGGTCGAAGACTCCGTTTCCGAACGATGCACCTACACTGGCCCGTTTAAGCGGGTTGTAATAATAGCTTCCGGTTAAGCTTCCGGTAAGCCTCTGGTTAGCAAATCCGTATCTCAACTCAGGTCGGATAGAATAAGATCTTCTATTCTCAAAATCCTTTCGGTAGGTAACACCATATTTTATGGCAAATCCTTCAACAGTATTGTAGAATATAGCTTTTAATACGGGGTCGAAATTCCAATATTCCTTGTCATACCGATCATTAATACTTACCCCCCTGAGTAAAAGCTTACCAATACCAAATTTATTGTTTTCTCTTTCAAGAGAATCAAGATATTTTTTCGATTCTTTTAGCTTCGCTATGCTGTCTTTTTTTACATAATTGATTTTTTCATCTTCCGTTAAAGGGATAGGCCTGTTATTTTTCCAGTAAACGGAATCTTTTTTGTTCACCATTTCAGTAACTTTTAAGATTTCTCCACTGAAAAAGTTTTTTGGAAATTTAGGGTCCAGATTATAATTACTATAAATCCCCACATAATAACCGGCTATTTTAAATCCCAGCACATTACCTGCAAATTGAAAATTAATAGCCGTAGGCATGTAAACCTCATTGACTTTGGTAAACTGCTGGCTGATGTTCAGTGTATCGATAAAGTTGATACCTGCGTTTTTGGTCAGGTAAACATCTGTATTGTAAATTCTCCAGCTATCGTCAATAATATAGATAATCCCCCTAAAAACAGGATCGTTTTCACGGCGGGGAATCACTTCTATTTTATGGATGATTTCTCCGTTTTCTTTGCTTTCGCCCAGTAATTTATATTTATAATAGAAGAGTGCATTGTCTGCAATTGGAGAAATATATCCTCTTGAACTTAATTTATTTTCGAGCAGGTAGTTATCGTAAAAATTGATGATCAGATCAGATGCCTTGTTAAAACTGAATGAGTTGTTCCTGCCAGCAACTTTTGAGGAGATCATTTCTTCATGCACATCGTTTGGCCGTCTGAAATTAAACTTGCTTTGCGATTCTGATAGGTATATAATGCCTTTCCGGTTAGTATCCAGCTCTAAAATTTTCTGTATATCCTGTCCGAAGAATTTTTTTGGTGCACCTTTTAATCTTTGCACTCCTTTAATGTAAACATCACAACTGAAAACTTTAACCTCCTCTAAATGTGTTTTTCTTTGTTTAATGGCCTTACGGATAATGGCATAAGCCGGATCTTCGGCATTGGCCCTGATATTTACGTTTTCTAAAGTATAACTTTCTGCCGTTAGCGTTACATTAAGCACAAGATTTGCTGAGGCATTTACAATATGCTCTTGCTGTTTGTAACCTACAGCTCTAAAACTTAAGGTATGCTCACCGCTTTTCAGCTTAATCGAATATTTTCCGTCAATATTTGCAGAGGTTCCCGAAGTAGTGCTTTTTAAATAAACCGATGCAAATGGAACAGGTTGTCCGTTCGTATCTTTAATTGTGCCAGTAACTGTAAAATGTTGTGCAAATGCAAAATTGGTGAGGCCGCAAAAAAACAGGAGCGCGCAAATTCTTATCATACGTTAGATTAGTAAGCTATAAAGATCGAATAACTTTAAGACTATATACACATTGGTGTATGTTAAAGTTTGTTAAGATCGAAAAAAAATAATCTGGATAGATAGTTTTTAAAAATAATATCACGAAGATCCCCTGATCAGTCAAACGTTTATCTGCAAAATAATGGAGTAAAATTGCCTTTTTAGGTTATAAAATACTTTTTTTTATAACTTTGACGTCAAAACAACCATATAAAAAGGCCATGTATAAAACATTACAACCTGTTCTGCAAAAGGAACTTGAAGAAATCGAAAACGCTGGATTATTTAAACGCGAACGTATAATTATTACACCTCAGGGTGCCGACATTAAAGTAAGTGGTGGTGCTGAAGTAGTTAACTTTTGTGCAAATAATTATTTAGGACTTTCTTCTCATCCAAAAGTGATAGAAGCGGCAAAAAAAGCAATCGATGATCATGGTTATGGAATGTCTTCAGTACGTTTTATCTGTGGAACACAAGATGTGCACAAAGAACTGGAAGCTAAGATTTCCAAATTTTTAGGTACTGAAGATACCATTTTATATGCTGCTGCATTTGATGCAAACGGTGGAGTTTTTGAGCCATTGTTTAATGCTGAAGATGCTATTATTTCTGATGAGTTAAACCATGCATCAATTATAGATGGTGTTAGATTGTGTAAAGCACAGCGTTTCCGTTATAAAAATGCCGATATGGAAGATCTGGAAAAGCAGTTAATTGCAGCTAAAGATTGCAGACATAGGATTATTGTTACCGATGGCGCTTTCTCTATGGACGGATCTGTTGCTCCGCTAGATAAAATTGCAGATTTAGCAGATAAATATGAGGCATTGATCATGATTGATGAATCACACTGTACTGGTTTTATCGGTAAAAATGGTCGTGGAACACACGAGCATTTCAATGTGATCGACCGTATTGATATCATTACCGGTACTTTAGGTAAAGCTTTAGGTGGTGCATCAGGAGGTTTTACTTCTGGAAAAAAAGAAATTATCGACATGCTGCGTCAGCGTTCACGTCCTTACCTATTTTCTAATACTCTTGCTCCGGCTATTGCAGGTGCATCAATTGCGGTATTGGATATGTTGAGCGAAACCACCTCATTGAGAGATAAATTAGAAAACAATACCAAATATTTCCGTGAGAAAATGACCGAGGCCGGTTTTGATATTAAACCAGGTTTCCACCCCATTGTCCCTGTAATGTTATATGATGCCAAGACTGCCCAACAATTTGCTGCGAAAATGTTGGAAGAAGGCATTTATGTAATCGGTTTCTTTTACCCGGTGGTACCTCAAGGCAAAGCAAGGATCCGTGTACAGTTATCAGCCGGGCACGAGCAACATCACTTAGATAAAGCAATCGCTGCGTTTACCAAGGTGGGTAAAGAATTAGGCGTAATTTAAAACTTATAAATCTGCTATAATTACAAAAGCCGCATTAAGCGGCTTTTGTGCTTTATGGGTTCATTTTCTTTTATAATGGTATTGTAAACAGATTATTTGAACCCGTTTACCTTAAAAATATTAGATAATTTGCTGTATATTTGAAGCCATGTTACAGGACAAAATAACACAATATACCGATAAAATTAATGCTTTCGTAACTGAAAAAGCAGACGAGTTAGAGCAATTCCGCATTAAATATTTAGGAAGCAAAGGCATTATAAAAGAAATTTTCGACGAATTCAAATCTGTTTCTGTTGAAGAAAAAAGATCGTTGGGCAAGGTTTTAAATGAATTTAAACAGCTTGCAGAATCAAAATATCAGACTTTAAAAGAGTCAACCGAAAGCACTGATACTAAAAGTGAAAATTCGCAATTGGATTTAACTTTACCTGGCGAAGGTTTCGAGATTGGTTCACGCCATCCTTTAGCCTTAGTACGAAGAGAAATTGTCGAGATTTTTGCAAAACTTGGTTTTACGGTAGCAGAGGGTCCTGAAATTGAAGACGATTGGCATAATTTCTCGGCACTAAATTTCCCTGAAGAGCATCCTGCCAGAGATATGCAGGATACTTTCTTTATTAAAAAAGGTGGAGAGAAAGGCGATATTGCTTTACGTACGCATACATCTTCGGTACAGGTACGCATGATGGAGCAAGGTCAGCCACCATTCAGAGCAATTATGCCGGGCCGTGTTTACCGTAACGAAGCTATTTCTGCCCGTGCACACTGTTTTTTCCATCAGGTGGAAGGTTTGTATGTTGATGAAAATGTTTCATTTGCCGATTTAAAGCAGACTTTGTTTTATTTCGTTCAGGAATTATACGGAGAAGGTACCAAAGTACGTTTCCGTCCGTCATATTTCCCTTTTACCGAACCATCTGCAGAAATGGATATTTCTTGTACCATTTGTAAAGGTGCCGGCTGTCAGTTTTGTAAATACAGTGGTTGGGTAGAAATTCTGGGCTGTGGTATGGTAGATCCAAATGTTTTGGAAAACTGTGGAATTGATTCAAAAAAATACAGTGGTTTTGCATTCGGAATGGGAATAGAACGTATCGCCAATCTGAAATATGTAATTAAAGATTTGCGCTTATTCTCTGAGAATGATGCACGTTTCTTAAAGCAATTTAAATCTGCTTTAATTTAATGATGAAATATTTATTCAGTATATTGTTTGTACTGCTAATTGTTACAGGTTGTGGTAAAGATCAAGGTTACATTCCTGATGTGCCAGTAAATTATAATGTAACGATAACTGAATTTAGCTTAAAAGCAGTAAATAATGTCCTGGTAGTTTCGAACAACGGAGTAGGTGGATTACTAATCGTAAAAACACCACTTGGAGGATATGTCGCCTTCGATCGCTGTAGCACAGTAAATCCGGAGAAGATCTGCAAGGTAGCACCCGATGATAGTGGTGTAACAGCAACCGACCCTTGTTCCGGAGCTAAATTCTCACTGCTCGATGGAAGTCCACAAAAAGCACCTGCCGAAAGAAGTCTAAAAGCCTATAATATTTCTTTGCAAGGCAACACACTATTACACGTAAGCAATTAAAATGGAAGCTGAAAAAATAAAAGAAACAGTAAAAAAGGCTGCCAAAGAACTATTTAGAAAATACGGTTACCATAAAACCAGTGTAAACGAAATTGCAAAAAAGGCCCGTATCGCTAAAGCTACCATTTACAAATATTTTGAGAGCAAAGAGCAGGTTTTAGATAGTATTCTGATGGATTATCTGGATCAGAACCTTTACGAAATACTGCACAATAAAGTAAGTTACGCTTCAGAAGAAGAGCACTTAAAAGCACTGGTGATGAAAACAAGCCGCTTATCATTTACCGCGTGTAATGAATTTATCGGCTGGGATTTTGTTCGTGAAAACGCAAATTCGCAGGAGTTTTTAAAACATTTATCAGATCAGCTTGAAGCCTTACTTTTATCCGCTTATTTACAATTGGATAACTTTAAGAATAATCCTGCAAGAAGAGAAGGCTTAGCCTTTTTGCTAAAAGCAAGTAAAAGTATCGTGTTTTCATTTGCATTTACTTCAGTTAGCGATTCAGATGTGCGTAAGAACTTTGTAAGTTTCCAGAAAGAAATACTGCCATTTTTGGTAAAAGCAGCGCTTTAAAAAGCAATTAAGCTCTGTATAATTAACCACAGATAAAAAAGGATGAACACAGATAGAAATCCGTGTTTATCTGTGTGCATCTGTGGTCGGCTATTGATTATAATAATCTTTCATCTTAAATTTTTGCACGGTTCTTTTCATTTTGCCATCAACCAGTTTTTGGGTAATTACGGTAACATAGTCGGCAATGCTCGAATCTTCAATTACCGATGAGTCTTCGTATGGTGCCTTTTTAGCGTCAAATTTGTAGTTGATGGTTTTGTCAAAACAGCAACCGTCCTTTTGGTGGATTGATACCTGTCTTAATTTTTTATCTACATCAAACATACCTAAGTTTTCACTGGCCAGTTTGGTAAGTTCATTGTTCAATAGAAACTTGTTTTCAGCTGCTGCTAAATAAACGTCATAAGATGGACTCGAATAAGCACCTTTACTACCATTTCTGATGGCAAGGTCCTCAAGGCCGTCGAAATTAAAATCACCGAAAATTAAAGGGGTTTGATATTTGCCTAGTTCCAGCCATCCAAGTTTAGCATTCTGTGTTTCAGTTAAACCAAACTCCAGGCCATCTGAATGAAAAGTATCAATTTCACGGTCTCTCACCTTGTCGTAAACAATAATAGTGGCTTTTCCGCTACAAGCATTCCCTTCACATTTATCAACAAAAATTTTGGCCTTATATTGATCAGAACTGTTATTGGCTAAGAATTTAAACTGTGCTTTTAAAGTATTGGTTATCATTAAAATACCGCAAAAGATGATTAAACTTTTCATTAAATGTTTTTTCGGTAAAATTACATCAATATCATGCAACGAAAAGTTAAAAAAGGTTAACGTTTTCTTTTACGTGTTCTAATATAGCTTTGTACGGCAGATTTTGTGGTAAGCCAATCTTTGCCTTCTTTATAGGCATCAATTTTGCCTTGCCTTGCCAATAGGCTCACATACTCTTGGCCATAAGGAACATCAGGTTCTGAAACGATATGTGATATGGGTTCGTAATCTCCGTAAGTGTTTCCAGGCAATGCATTTATATAGATATTTAACGAACGTTCTAAAGCTTGTAACATCAATAAACAAAGTTTATGGTAATTGCCCTTGTTAGCCTGATTAAGGGCTTCGTAGTATTTCTTTCTGTCGTTCTTGAGGATGATAGCAGGGGGGAAGCCACTTCGCATAAGTAGTAAATTCATCGCAAGCCTTACAGTACGCCCATTCCCATCAAAAAATGGATGGATCCAAACCAGTTTATGGTGGAAAATAGTAGACAATACAATATCATTTAATCCCAGCGGATTATCGTTAATAAAAGTGATCAGCTGATCTATCAGATCAGAAACTTTACTGGCATTTGGCGGCGTAAAATTTGCACCTACAATACGTACTCCGCCATTTCTTAAGCGACCCGCGTAATCATCTTCAATGCTTCGCAATACCAGGCCATGCAGCGATAGGATATCAATGCTCCTTAACGTATAGTTTTTTTTGACTAAGCCATATAAGTAATCAATGGCTTTTTCGTGGTTATAGGCTTCGAAATGTTCCCTAAGTGATTTTCCCTTTACGGTCATGCCTTCCTGTAAAACCATCTGGGTTTCTTTCAGGCTTAAGGTATTTCCTTCTATACTGTTTGAGTTGTAAGTCCACTCGAGCGTGAGGTCTTCTTTAATACGGTGTAGGGCACTGTTAGGCAGGGGCCTCGAAGTTTCTAACCTGGCCTTTTTTTCGTATAACCTTTTTATTTGCGGTAACAGCTCTTCTAAATCGCTTAAATCAAAATCCCACATAATCAAATATACTAATTATCGGTTATACATAAAAGTAAACCTATCCGATATTAATTTTTTTAGCCAAAAAAAATGATAACGTTACATTATCATTTTAAAATGTTTTTAGGGTGCTTATTCCCACTTAAATACTTTTACCGCCACGGCATAAATGCCAATACCCCAAAGCAATAAGATCATGATCTGGAATTTAACATCCCACAGGCCAACGCCTTCAAAGGCTACTTTACGCATGGCGTCGTTTAAATAGGTAAGGGGTAAGGCCCGGCTAATCGGTTGTAACCAACTTGGAAAAGCCTCGATAGAAAAGAATGTTCCAGACAATAAAAACTGTGGCAGGGTAATAATATTTGATATTGGAGGCACCATACTTTCGCTTTTGGCAATGCCGGAGATAATAAAGCCAAAGCCCATAAAAACAATAATGCCCATTGTGGCCAGTATAAGCATGTTGGCTACTGTGATTACACCATGTACAAGGGTAAAGCCAAAAAAGAAATGGCCAATTAAAATGATAAATAACGCACCAATTAAGGCAAATCCAATGCGGGCAATTCCTTCGCCAATTACAATGCTCGAACGCTTTACGGGAGTAGCAAAAAAGCGTTTAATTACGAGGGTTTGACGGAGACTCAAGAATACAAATGCTGTACCGAAAACGCCTGTGCTTAATAGCGAAAAGCCCAATTGGCCCGGGAGGATAAAATCGATGGTTTTATATTCACGGCCTGTGATGGTACTTTCTTTTATTTCAGCTACAGTTGGTTTTAAAGTTTTGTCGTAAAAAATATTATTTAAAACCGATTTTAAAATCCCGCCTTTATCTCTCGATGCTGAGGTGTAAATCACATTAACTGAATAGGCGGCAGAATTTACTTTCCTGTGCACATCAATCATGGCATCAACATTGCCCTTTTCAAGTAATTTATCAAATTCGGCTTTAGATTTATCTTTAACCAGACGGATCATTCCTGTTTTTTCTAGCATTCCCATTACCGGGTTGTTCACATCAGAACCTGGTGTTACCCCAACATCGATATGGGTTCCGCCACCGCCCAAAAAGCCAAAAACAAGGATAAATATCAAAGGAAAAGCAAGCGTAAATACTACTGCCGATGGACTCCGCATAATCGATCGGAAACTCGCTTTGGCAAGGGCCAGGGTTGCTGTAAGGTTATTGTATTTTTTCATTTACTATTTGATTAATAGTTGTGCTGTTTATGTTCTTAAACCCGATTGTAGTGTAAATCCTTTTTGTTTTAGATGCTTTTATTTGGGCATAAGATTTACAAAAAGATTGTAACGAAAAGCGGGAGTAACCTTAACTGGAATGCTGCCCTTGCTTTTCAAGAGAAAGAATTTTAATTATTATCTCCATTCCTGACCGGTAAGGTTGATGAAAACATCTTCCAGATTGGCCTTTTTAACTTCTTTTTTGCGTTCAAAACCACTATTTACTAATTTGTCTATTAAGTTGTCAGGCGTATCCAGAGCTATAATTTGTCCTCGTTCTACAAAAGCAACGCGATCGCAAAGCTGTTCAGCCTCGTCCATATAGTGTGTGGTAATCACCACGGTTGTGCCTGCATCCCGGATTTCTGTAATCAGATCCCAAAGATTTCTGCGGGCCTGTGGATCCAGGCCTGTTGTAGGTTCGTCCAAAAAAATAATCTTTGGTTGGTTGATGAGCGTTGTCGCTATAGAGAAACGCTGCTTTTGTCCGCCAGAAAGTGCTTTGTATTTGGCTTTGGCCTTATCCTGAAGGTTCACTTTCTCTAGCATCTCCATGGGTTTAATGTTGGCGCCATATAACCCTGCAAAAAGTTCAATCAGTTCGATCAGGTTTAGATTTGGATAATAACCAGCTGCCTGTAGCTGTACACCAATAATCTGTTTAATATCCTGCGGATGTTTATCAACAGAAAAACCATTAACAATAATTTCACCTGATGTTTTAGCTCTCAATGTCTCGATAATTTCGAGGGTAGTGGTTTTTCCAGCGCCATTAGGGCCAAGCAGACCGAAAATCTCATGCTCATATACCTCAAAACTAAGCCCTTGAACGGCTACGAAATCATCATATTTTTTTACCAGGTCTTTAACACTGATAATGGCTTTTTTTGTTTCCATGTTGCGAATGTAAGGAGCTTTAAATGAATAGGAAATGAATTTTTAGACTCAGAGTCGAAAATGTCGGTAAAATGATGTTTTAAGCAGGCGAAAATAGGTTACAAAAGAAATCTGCGGATCGACAGCTTATTTTTGCCGCAAATCCGCAGATCTTTTTATTGTATTTTGGCCTTTAACCTTTAGCCTTTTACCTTAAACCTTACCTTACCAAGCCAGTTCGCCTTTCATTACTTCAACAAAATCATCGAATAAGTAACGCGAATCGTGTGGACCTGGAGAAGACTCTGGGTGATACTGAACTGAGAATGCTTTTTTGCCTTTAACACGGATTCCCTCGATTGATTTATCGTTTAGGTTAACATGTGTAATTTCTACTTTATCAGAGTTTCTAACCTCATCCGGAATTACACCAAAACCATGGTTCTGTGAGGTAACCTCGCAGTGGTTTTTGATAATGTTTTTAACCGGGTGGTTTAATCCGCGGTGACCGTTGAACATTTTCATGGTACCGATACCGTTAGCTTCGGCCAATAACTGGTGACCTAAGCAGATACCGAACAAGGGTTTATCTTCTGCTAATATATCTTTGATGGTTTCTACCGCATAAGGCATTACCGATGGATCGCCAGGACCGTTAGAAATGAAATAACCATCAGGACTGAATTTTTCCATTTCAGCAAAGGTCGTTTTAGCCGGGAAAACCTGAACATAGATGTCACGGTTTTCAAAACTGCGCAAAATGTTTTTCTTGATGCCTAAATCTAAAGCGGCAACTTTTAAGCTTGCCTCAGGGTTACCGTAAAAATATGGTTCGCTTGTACTAACTTTAGATGAAAGTTCTAAACCTTCCATGGAAGGTACTTCGGCCAATTTTTGTTTTAATTCCTCTAAGTCAGTTATTTCCGAAGAAATAATGGCGTTCATGGCACCTTTGTCGCGGATATGTCGAACCAATGCACGTGTATCAATATCAGAAATGGCAACTAAATTATCATTCTGGAAATAATCCTGGATTGATTCTGTTGCTTCTTTACGGCTATAAACGATGTTGTAATTTTTGCAGACTAAACCGGCAATTTTAATCGAACCCGATTCGATTTCATCTTTATGGATACCATAATTGCCAATATGTGCATTGGTGGTAACCATTATCTGTCCAAAATAACTTGGATCTGTGAAAATTTCCTGGTAACCTGTCATCCCGGTATTAAAACAAATTTCGCCAGTAGTAGTCCCAATTTTTCCGGCCGCTTTGCCGTAAAAAACTGTGCCATCGGCCAGTAATAAAATCGCAGGTAACTTGGTGTAGTTAGTCATGGTAATTACAATATGGATTTTGATTTAAAAAAGAGTTGAAAAAAGAATGGCTTTCGGCATTAAAGCCGTATTTGCAGGGTGCAAAAAAAGATGAATATATCCCTTCCATTTCGGGGTACAAAGATATGCTTTAAGATTGGCAATGTAAAGAGAAAAGTGAAATAAAGCATAAGCTGAAAGTTTAAAGACTAAAGCTGAAAGCAAGGGAACTGATTTGTATAAAAAATGATTTTAGCCTGAGATTGCTTTGGTCTTTTAACTTTGGTCTTTCGGCTTAATTAAAGAAAAAACAATACTTTTGGCAACAAAACAAATCTCATGTCGGTACATAAAGAAATCAAACGCATCACTACACACATTTTACAAGAAATGAAACAACGTAGTGAAAAAATATCGATGTTAACAGCCTACGATTATTCGATGGCGACCATTCTGGATGATGCAGGATTAGACGTTTTATTGGTTGGTGATTCTGCATCGAATGTAATGGCTGGTCATGAAACAACTTTACCTATAACCCTGGATCAGATGATTTATCACGCTGCATCTGTAATCAGAGCAGTTAAACGTGCTTTTGTTGTAGTTGATTTACCTTTCGGTTCCTATCAGGGAAACTCGAAAGAAGCTTTGAACTCAGCGATCAGGATTATGAAAGAATCAGGAGCACACGGTGTTAAATTAGAGGGCGGCGAAGAAATTATTGAATCGGTTCAACGTATCATTACAGCAGGAATTCCGGTAATGGGACACCTGGGTTTAACACCTCAGTCGATTTATAAATTTGGAACCTATACCGTTCGTGCAAAGGAAGAAGAAGAAGCAAATAAGTTAAAAACAGATGTTTTAGCCTTACAGGCTGCTGGTTGTTTTGCAATCGTATTAGAGAAAATTCCTGCCGCTCTAGGCAAAGAAGTTACAGAAAGTCTGCATATTCCAACTATTGGCATTGGTGCCGGACCAAACTGTGATGGACAGGTTTTGGTAGTAAATGATATGATTGGTTTAACCAAAGGATTTAAACCACGCTTTTTACGCCAGTATATCAATCTGTATGACGAAATTTTAGGCGCGGCGCAATCTTATATCCGGGATGTGAAAGGAAACGATTTCCCGAACGAGAAAGAACAATACTAAGTTTGGAGCTGGGCGTTTTGAGTTTGGAGTTTTTTCAAGCGCAGATAAACTATCCAGCTTAAACAACTAACAAATTAACCAATAGATTCGCAATAGACGATTTGCTTGGTCAAATGAACTAATAACGAATGAACCAATAAACTAACCGATGCCAATTACCGATAACGACATCCTTTTTGAAGACAATCATTTAATCGCTATTAATAAAAGGGCGGGTGATATCGTACAGGTTGATGAAACTGGGGATGAACCTTTGGATGAACAGGTAAAAAAATATATCGCTAAAAAATACAACAAACCTAATGGTGCTTTTTTAGGGGTAGTACACCGTTTAGACAGGCCCGTAAGTGGTGTAATCTTATTTGCTAAAACCAGTAAGGCTTTAGAACGGATGAATGCTGCTTTCAAAAACAGGGAAGTAAAGAAAACCTATTGGGCGGTAGTCAAGAATAAACCTGAAAAGGAATCAGCTACTTTGATCCATTGGCTGGTTAAAAACCCACAAAAAAATGTGGTTTCTTATTATAATACGGAAGTTACCGGCAGCCAGCGGGCTGAGCTTTCTTATAAAGTGAAAGCAAAAGTAGGCGATTACTACCTGTTGGAGGTAGATCCTTTAACGGGCCGTTCGCACCAGATCAGGGTTCAGCTATCCTCAATGGGCTGTCCGATTATGGGTGATAATAAATATGGTTATCCGCGAGGAAGCAGAAAAGGAAGTATTTGCCTGCATGCCCGTCGCTTACAGTTTATACATCCGGTAAAAAAAGAACCTGTAAACATATTCGCCAAATTACCAGTTGACGGTTTTTGGGAACGGTTTGAAGATTTATAGGTAGTAATCACCATACAATAAGTATTAAAGGAGACCCGGTTGAGTATTTAACCGGGTTTTTTATGATTTGGCACAATATTTAGTCATCTTCAGGCTAAAACCAAATCAAAAAATGAAACCATCATGATTTTTCAAAACCGACAGGGAAAATACAAAATGATGATAGCTTCATCACCTCTAAATAAAATATAAAACAATGAAAAATACTATTTTATCTATTGCAACGGTTGGCCTGTTGGCTACTACATTAGTTTCTTGCGACAGCACAAAAAAAACAGAAACGACAAAAGATTCGAGCAAAATTGCCGTAAACGGCGATACTGTTACCAAAGTTACTACGACGACCACTGAAACCGTTAAAACTGAAGTTCCGACTTTCTCGAGCGAAGAGGTAAATAAAGGTTTGGCTGAGTATAGCAAATTAAAAGACGAATACGTTGCAGCTGTAAAAAGTAAAAATGCAGCAGAAATTAACGCCATAAGCGATAAATACACTGCATGGGCAAATCAGGCAACAGGTTGGGCCGCCAAATTAAAACCTGATGAAATTCAAAAGTATTCTGAATATATGATTAAGGCAAGCGAGGAGTGGGCAGAAGCTGCGAAAAATGTTGTAAGATAAACAACACTCCAACTACTAGGAGATCGTCATTTCGAGCGGAGTCAAGAAATCTATGATACTAGACAACAGATTTCTCCACTTCGGTCGAAATGATGAAATTTTATTTACAATCAATTTTACCAAAAGCCATTGATCCATCAAACTTTAGCTTGCTGATATCTTTGTACCTGGTTTCGCCTTTAACTTCCTGCACATCGCCAAAACCTTCAATTAACTGAGCGCCCTGTTTTAAAAAGGCTACTTCCCTAACAGAGGTTTGTCCTTCAGACTGAAAAGTATAATTGGCTACAATGGTATCGCCTTTAACAATCCCGGCTATAGTACCTGCATTTTTATCTTTTTCGTATAAATTATAGCCTAAAGTGCCTGTTACTTTGTTATTCTCACTTTTTAGCGAAAGAGTAGCCGTATCGCGGTTTTTAATGTATTGATAACATTGAACCGAATCTGTTGCGGTTTCGGCGTTAGTTACAATGGTAGAGTCTATTTTTGCCTGTGTTTTTTTAGCGGTACCGCCCTGGCATGCAGCCATTAATAAAGTGGCAATGCCTAATACTGGGATCATGTTTTTCATTTTCTTATCGGATTGATTTTGTATTATGGAGCAAAGCGCCTGCCAAAAAGAATAAGTTTCGTTATAGAAAGTATTATAGCCGAAGAAGAGGTTGTATCATAAAGGCAATTTCTCCTCAGATTTTGTCATGTTGAGCCTGTCGAAACACATAAAAGTTATTTAACTAAGTCCTTCGGACAGGCTCAGGACGACAATTCGGAATTTATGAGACGGTCTCTTCGGGATAACTTTGGATTTTCTAAAAAAACTGATCAGTTATATGCTTTCAATAACCGAACTCAGGTAAGTAGGTACGCTAAATATGAGGTAGTTGATGGAGGTTTTAGTAAGAAAGATCAAAAGCGATGTATATGTGAATATTTGAAAAGGAAAATTAGATTTAGAAAATTAACGAAATGCTTGTTCCTTCGTTTTCTGTGGACTTAATATCAACCTTGATTTTATGGAACCTGGCTATACTTTGCACAATGGCTAAACCTAAACCGAAACCGTTTTCTTCGCTGTTTCCACGTTTAAAGCGGTCGAAGGCATTTTCGACAAGCTCAGCGCTCATACCCGATCCGGTATCGCTGATGGTGAGTATGTAGTTTTCAGCCTCTGTTTTATCTGTAATGGTTATCGAACCGCCGTCAACATTGTATTTGATCGCATTATTGATAATGTTGATCAGAAGTGTGTGGATTAAGGCTTTATTGCCCGTAAAATGGAAATCGTTGGTAAGATTGGCCTGATAAATAATGTTTTTATCGATGATGCGGTCTTCCAGGTCTTCGTGAATATCTGTTATTTCCTGCTTGAGGCTAATTTCTTCAGTTTTTAAATATTGATTGTTCTCCACTTTTGAAATCAGTAGTAAGCTGTTGATAATCAGTTTTAAACGGTTTAATGTTTTTAACGAAGCATAAATTTTATTCTCATGCTCTACCGGAATATCGGGAGTATTCAGCATATTCTCAAACCGTGTACTTAAAATGGAGATAGGGGTAAGCAATTCGTGCGAAACATTGGCAATAAACTGTTTTTCTAAGGCGAAAAGGGTGTTTATTTTTCGCATTAATGAATTGATGCTGTTATCAAGGATTTTAAAATCGTTGGTGCTGGTTGGGATATTCTGATAATTGTAATGGGATGGATCATCAACCAGGTTGATTTTTTTATCAATAATGAGGTAAAATGGTTTCAGTAAGAAATTGGAAAAGGTAAAGTCGGCAACCAAGGTAATGAGTAGGGCGGCTACCAACACGATCAGCATGTAAAAACGGATTGAATTTTTAATCGACTGGAGGGTAGTCATGGTCTCTCCAATTTCTAGGTTGTACCAGTTGGTATGATACGAGAATTTATAGTTAAGGATCCTGTAGACTTCTATATCACCTTCAATCTCTCTTTTTTCGGTAAAAACCTTGGCAGAGGAATCCTGTTGATTATCGGGAATGTCGGTTAAAACAATAAATTCTTCTTTTAAAATGTTATAATCGGTAAATGATTGTTGTTTATTTAAAAGACTATCGATCTCGTCATCATTTAAATGCTCAATAATTTTATTTTTCTTTTTAATTAAACGGTTGTCGAGCTGGTTATAAGCTAATCTATCTAACGAAAACAAAATGATTAAACCCAAAACGAGGATAATCGCAATTTTGGTTACTGCATTATATAAAGAAAACTTTACCTGTAACTTCATGCAAATGGATGATGTTTGATGTAAGATGGATAAAGGTTCATTCGTTCGTTAGTCATTTGTTCATTGGTTGGTTAATCTGGTAATTATTGAATCCGGTTAAATGGAGGCCAGCCGCCAAACGCCCAACCCTAAACGCACTAGCAATTAATTCTGTATCCAATACTTCTCACCGTTTCAAACCAATCAGTAGGGCTTAATGCCGCCAGTTTTTTACGTAAGTTTTTAACGTGCACATCAACAAAGTTCGAATCGGAGTTTACTTCTAAGATATCGCCCCAAACGTGTTCTGTTAAGCTCATGCGAGATACCACGCGGTTTTTATTCAGCACCAGGTAGTTGAAGATCTCGAATTCCTTTTTGGTTAAGTTTAATCTTTCTTCGCCAAAAGCAACGGTTCTGTTCTGTATGTTAAGCAGAAAATCGTGAACATTGATCTCGTTTTTCTCCAGCTTATGTTTCCTGCGTGTAATGGCATGCATACGCGCTAAAAGTTCGTTTAGCGAAAATGGTTTTGGTAAATAATCATCTGCTCCCTCATCAAGGCCTTTAATCCGGTCATCAACAGCGCTACGCGCAGTTAAAATGATTACGGCATCATCGCGGTCTTTCATGGCTTTCAGCTGTTTCAAAATATCAAAACCATCACCATCAGGTAAGCCCAGATCGAGTAAAATGAAATCGTAACTGTTAACAAATATCTTTTCTTCTGCAGAAGATTTTTTCCATGCATGTTCAACAATAAATCCTTCTTTACTTAAGAATTCATCCATTTCGAGCGCCAGGCTCTTTTCATCTTCAACTATGAGTACGTTCATTCTGCTAACTGTGTCTTAATGTTTAACCGCCATGCGCTTTGCGTTCAACGCTATGCTTTTACCCTGCAACTAAGTTAATGTTTTTTATAATGATCGTACAGGCTTCTTCAATTTCTTCTTTGGTTATAATTAGCGGAGGAGCAATGCGCATAGAATTGCTGCAATGTAAAAACCAGTCTGACAATACACCATCTAAAATACAGGCATCGATGATTTTTTTATTGATCCCGAAATTCTCAAACTCAACGGCGAGCATTAAACCTTTGCCTCTGATTTCTTTAATTGCGGGATGTTTTAAAAGCTGTTTAAACAACTGACCTTTTTCTTCAACTTCATCCACAATATGACCATCAACCAAGGTTCTTAAAGTGGCTAAACCAGCTGCACAACAAACCGGATGACCGCCAAAGGTAGTCATGTGGCCCAAAATAGGTGTGTGCGATAATACCGACATCATTTCCAGTGAACTGATAAAAGCACCGATTGGCATTCCACCACCAATTCCCTTAGCTAAAAGCAGTACATCAGGTGCCACATTATAATGCTCGAAAGCAAACATTTTACCACTGCGGCCAAAACCTGATTGTATTTCATCGAAAACTAATAATGTACCTGTTTCCGTGCATTTAGTCCTTAAAGCCCGCATGTAATTTAAATCAGCAACCCTTATTCCGGCTTCGCCTTGTATAGGCTCAATAAAAACAGCAGCGATTTCTGTAGTGATTTTTTCGAGATCAGCAAGGTTGTTATGCTCAATAAAACTTACATGTGGCAAGAAAGGACCGTAGCCAGAAGAATAAGAATCACTTTCCATTAAACTTTCTGCACCTTGCGTACTACCATGGTAAGCATTTTTGCATGCAATAAATCCTTTCCGGCCAGTATAGCGTTTAGCCAGTTTCATGGCACCTTCCACAGCCTCGGTTCCAGAGTTTAAAAAGTAGGTGCAGCTTAAGCTTTCGGGTAAAATTTCGGCAAGTGCCCTGGCAAAATTTACCTGCGGCGTTTGTACATATTCGCCATAAACCATCAGGTGCATATAGGTTTCGGCCTGGTCCTGGATGGCTTTAACCACGGCTGGGTGGCAGTGGCCCACATTGCTTACGCCGATACCGGCAATAAGATCTAAATGTTTTTTATCAGCAGCATCGTATATATAAACGCCCTTTGCTCTTACAAATTCGAGCATTAAAGGTTCAGGAGAGGTTTGCGCATTGTGTTGTAAAAACAACTGACGTTGGGTAAGCATGGCACAAAAGTACGGATTTACGCAAGATTCTTTTTCTTCTTCGACATCTTATGATAAAAATCCAGATACTTCCTGCCGATAGAGATCCTGATACCATTGTTCAGAATGATATAGGATCTTTCTAACGTTTTAATCTGGTTTTCTGCAATAATAAATGACCGGTGCACCTGCGAAAAACCTTTTTCAGGATGTAATAAAACCAGAGCATCAGCAAAACTTGAATTGGAGAGGATGGTTTCCTGCTCTAAATGAACTTTGATTACTCGTTCTTGTGCTTCCACTGCATAAATTTTGTCCAGTTTAATTTTGATAAATCTGTTTCTTTGTTCGGTACTTTTTAACAGAACGAAATCTTCAGTTTTATTGGTTTGTGTATTTGCTGATGGTGAAAATAATTTTTTTACTATCTGGTCAAATTTTGCTTGTGAAAAGGGCTTTAATAAAAAAGCATCTGCTTCCAGTTCATAAGCATTGATGGCATAAGTTGAATGAGCCGTTGTAAACACCAATTTATTGGTTTTGTGTTTGATTAGTTTGGCCAGTTCGAGGCCGTTCATATTTGGCATTTCAATATCCATAAAGATTACATCAACCGGTTTTTTAAGGTTTTCGATTTCTTTGAGTGCAGTTTCAGCAATGCTATATGATTTTAGCAATTTAAACTGAGGCAGTGCGGCAACATAATCGGTAATGATTTCTATAGCTGAAGATTCATCGTCAATAGCGAGACAAGTATACATTTTCTTAAATATTAGAGCGTTAGTTATTTTGAGATAATTTAAACCTAAAGTAATAGTTATGTTACGTAGTTCCAAATGATAATACATAAAATATAAAAATGGTCGTTCATGTCGCCTTGATGGTTGTTGATGTCAACTAGATGGTTATTGATTTAAAAAATTTTATTTTAAATTTTAATAAATGAAGTTTGAGGATAATTAATCAAATAAATTAACCTTAAATCTTAAAAAAATGAAGAAAATTTTAGTTGTAATTATGATGTGCTTGATGAGCGCAAGTGTTTTTGCTAGTATAATCTTGAAAATGAGAAATTGTACAGCAACCTATTATTTAAAAGTTTTTAATAATGCCGGAGTTAATTATAGAACAATAGTTATAATTAATTCAGCTAGTACATGTCAGCTAGCTATGTCCCAGGCAAAGGATATGGCAAAGGCTGAACTATTACCTGTACAAGATGACACTGCGGAAGGAACTGAGGATGTACCAGTTCCGGTAGCAGATACCCCATAGTGGATTTAAGCTTCTAATCAGTCATTTTAATTATGCAAATTAAAATGACTGATTAAGATATTAATAATTCAGATCTTTTAATGTTATTAACATAATTCATGAATTTAACTAATAAAATATTTTCTTGTGTTTTTTTAACGCTCATAGCTATAGTTACAAAAGCACAAACAAAGGGCGCAATAACCTATAGATATACTGTTAATGACAATTTAATGCCAAGTATGGCAAATTATATTGTTTATTTTAATGATTTTAAATCAATAGAATTGGGAGTTAAGTCCAATCTTAAGTCTGGTGAAGTTAATGATAATACCGGAATGTTAATTGTAGAGGGTAAGGAACCATTTGTTTATAAGGATTTTAATGAAAAAAAACTAGTTACAGCAGATTATTTAGGTGCTAAAACAAAACTAATAATGGATACTTTATTGAATTTTAAGTGGACTATTACGAGGGAAAAAAAGAAGATTATGAAATTCAATTGTACGAAAGCTCAAGTGCAATTTAGGGGTAGAAATTATATTGCATGGTTTACTGAAGACATTCCTATTCAAAATGGCCCATGGAAGTTTTGTGGTTTACCTGGATTGATCGTTAAAGTTGATGATAGCATGTCGATTTTTAGCTGGGAATTAACGGGAATAACTTTAAAAGCAAAATTTGATAAAAGTACAGTTGCTATCCCTAGAGAGTATAACGAAGATAAAGGAATTTCTCACAAGCAATTTATCGCATTATATAACAGAATGGTTGCAAATAATAAAAAAATGGCAAAAGTGGTTGAAACTGGAAAAGATGGGGGATGGGTCTCAAGAGGGATAATGCTGCCACCTAAAATGGAGTTATTTTAATGAGAATACTTCGAGGCTTGCCTCGGGGTCAAAACAAAAAGTATGAAAACGAAGAGTTTTCATAAAACTAAAAATGTACTATTTGCCAACGATATCTCAGGGTCACTAATTTTTTTATCCCTGGTTTATTATTGGTCTGAGTAATGGACTAATTAATTGTAGTTGATAAAATTTCCGCGTAAATAAGAAATTATCTTTTGTCTAGAGAGTTGGAATTGAAGTGATTGTTAGTAGTTAAATTTATTGGGGTGTAGAAAATTTTTGATAACATATATTCTCAATAACTTTAGGTGGAAAATGATAGGAGAGTAAAAGAATTAAGTGTATTCATAATGTTATTTATCTTGCAAACTTCTTGGAAAGATAGGAGTTTAGAATTCTTAAATTTTCCAAAAGTTATGTTTAGCTTTATTTTTCGGATAGGTTTATTATTAAAGCCAATTTACATGTCATTTAAAAAGTTTAATTTATTATCAGCTTTTTTTGCATTTTCCCTTTTTTGTTGATGGCACAATTCTCATGAACTCTGAATTATAAGTTAACTGAAAGCCTAGCTAAAAGTACAGATGAGGTCAACTTTATAACTTATTTTACAGCGAAAAAGTCAATTGTATTTGGTATTCCCAAATACAAAGCGAATTATAGAGATACCATAATTCAAAATGAAACATAAGGAAAGTTAAAGCTGTTAAGTTTACCAATTCAAAAAGATTGCCATTTATTTCAAAGATATAGCAGACAATAAGATGATTCTTGCAGATAATATATTATTTAAATTGTATTTAATTAGTGACAATTTAAATAACTTAAGATGGAATGTAACAACAGAACATCAAAAAATATCAAATTATAATTGTACCAAAGCCACTTTGAATTTTAGAGGCAGAAATTATACCGCCTGGTTTGCTGAGTCAATACCTTTGCCATTAGGGCCTTTGAAATTTGGTGGTTTACCTGGCCTAATTATTAAAGTGAGCGACTGCGAAAATAAATATGTTTATGAACGTGGTGTGATTGCTTTAAAAGCAAAATTTGATGAAAGACTTGTAGACACTCCTCAAATTTATAATTTTGATAAACCTTTATCACATAAAGGATTTATAGATATCTATAATACTAAGATAGAGAGCTATAAAAAAATGAGTCGAGTAGTAGTTACTGAAGCTAACGAGGCTTATGGTATAAACAGCATCAGCCTGCCGGAAAAACAAGAGAAATTTTAATGAATAAATATTTTCTATTTCTCTTCTCTATATTTATTTATCACTTATCTTTTGCTCAATCTGTACAATTAAAAGGAACAGTAAGTGCTGGGAATTTACAATTAGCATCAGCATCTATTCAGCTTAAAACCTTTAAACAACAAGATTTACTTATTTATGGCTTTTCTGATAGTAACGGTCATTTCAATATCGGTGGACAGATAGATCAATCTGATAAATTCTTATTGATTTCTGCCTACATTGGTTACAAAAGGGATACTGTGATTATCACCCGTAACGATCTTCTCAAACAACCAATATTTCTGCATAATTTCTCATTAATAGAAGATAAAAAACAACTTAGTGAGATTTATATAAAAGCGCCTAATGCTGTACAGGTAAATAATGACACTACTAAATATAATGTTTTACGCTTTACAAGTCCTGAAGATCGAAACCTGGAAAGTGTGATAAAAAAGATGCCCGGTATGGAAGTAAATAAGGATGGTACAATCTTTTTTAAGGGCAAAAAAATTAGCCGGGTATTATTGGAAGGTGATGATTTGACCGGGGAAGGTTATAAAGCTATTACCAAAAACCTTAAACCCGAATTTGTTGAAGAAGTACAGGCATTGGAGCATTATGTTGAGGATAATTTACTTAAAGGCATTATTAATAGTGATGATATCGTTCTTAACCTGAAAGTCAAGAATAAAAAAGCAAAGAAAATCATTGGAAGTGTGGATGTCGGACTTGGAACGATCGAGAGACGACAAATTTCCACTAATCTTATTTCATTTATAGATAAAACCAAAGCATTTGCTTTCGTAAATCACAGTAACTTAAATGGGGAATTGAACAGTAATATTTTGAATTTAGTGGATGAGAATAGAAAATTTACTGGCAATAACCAAATTATCAAACATGAAATTGGTACTTATAATCCTTTTGATGCAACCCTTTACACTATAAATAATACAACTCAAGGGAGTTTAAATGCAATAACCAGGATAACAGATAGATTTAAAATTAATTATTCGCTTTTTTATTCTTGGAGTAAATTGTTTGGACAAACATCAGTACAGAATACCTATTTCCCACCAAATTCTATCTATACAGAAGATAACGATAATCGAACGAGTTTAAATAAAACATTTAAGGGTGATTTTAGTGTGGATTATCTTGTTAAAAAAAATGCTCGTTTCTGGGCTAAATTGGTCTATAAACAAGAACCAAAACAATTTAATAGTACTGCCTTTTCTATTTTTAACGAAATGATGGGCGATAGTGTTATTCAAAATCAATCAGATTTGAACCGAAACTTTAATGGCCAGTTAAGATATACAATTAAGGCAAATCAAAAAACTGCTTGTCTTTTCTCTGCAAGGATTTTAGCTGATGATGTAAGTCAAATTTACAATGCAAGCTCTCAACTTTACAAGAGTATACCAGTATTTAGTGGTGCTCAAAATCTAATTCAAATGGTTAATAATCAAAACTTTAAACTGAAATTGGATTTTGAAGGATTAAAAAGGTATAACAAGAACTTTCTTTACCTAAATATTGGCAATGAGATAAATCACTTTAAAATAAACTCCAATTTATTTAAGATAAATGAGGGTAATCAGGTTTTGATGGGTTGGGATTTTATAAACAATAACCTATTTAAAGTTAATCAAAGTTATATTGATGGAAAATACGTGTATGATAATCAGCCTATAAAAGTTACAGCTCAATTAAAATCAACATTACAGTTTTTGCAAAACATGGGTAAGGATAGTACCTATTTAATTTTAGAACCAAGTTTATCATTATCATACAGACCTAACCAGGTCCAAAATATATCATTAACGTATAATTATAAAAATAATAATCCACAGCCTATCGAGTACTACGAAAATTATATTCTTACCGACATTAGAAATTTTAATAGTGGTTTAACCAATTTTTATAACTATAATACTCATTCAGCAGGTTTAAGTTATGGTTATAATGATTTTTTTAATAGTTATTTCATTATAAATATTGCTTTAAATGGAAGTTACAGTAGAAACGGATTTTTGTATACCAATTTCTTCCAAAACACTTTGAATTACTCTGAAAAACAACCATATAAAGGAATTAAAGCTTTTAATGCCAATATTAATACTAAAAAATTCATTCCATTACTTTATATTACATTAACAGGAAGTTATGCGCCTTCTATTACAAATTATTATAGTCAATTTGGTAGTGGTGTGAAAAAATATACTTCTATTAATCACTCGCTAAACGCTAAAATTAATACAGGTTTTGATCTGCCGGTTAATTTTGGAATTGGTACGGAATTGATGTTAAATAGAACAAAAAATGAGGGTATTAAAATTGCAGCAAGTAACGCTTATAAATATAGTTTAGAATATAGGTGTAAAATCAGTGATCAGATTTTTAATTTTTCATCATATAATATGTATAGAATGAATGGTCAGAACTTTAACCTGATTGATACGGAATTTCAATATAATCCTTCAAAAGGAAGTTTTAAATATTGTATTCAAGGGAAAAATCTGGCGAATCTTAAAGCTTTCAACAATTTGAATATTAGTGAGGTATCTTCTTCAAATTATTCATCATCGATTTTGGGCAGGTACATTATGCTTAATGTGTCGATGTCTATAAAGTAGTTCACTTGCTTTTAAAACAAAAAAAGACCTACATTACTGTAAGTCTTTTTATTTATTGCTTTTGGCCGCCTTTAAACCGGTTGAGTAACTCTCGTTTAAAACCTTCCTGAGCCCGGTAAAACTTTCCAACAACTTTTATGGGCAATACTGCTTTAAGTTTGTTGTAATATTTTTTATCGAGATTAAGATCTCTTTGTTTAAAATCAAATTCGCTGGTAATTAAGCTCTGTACCTGTGCATCTGTTAAATTATCAATTTCAGTCGTTTTTCTGAAAGAGATCATTTTTTGCATGCGCTCTTTGCGCAGGGCATTTTGCTCTTCCTGCATATCGTTATAAATCGGCCAGAAAATTTTGGCCTCTTCAGGTGATAAATCCAGTTTTTGTGTAAAAAAAGCTATTTTAAGTGATTCTATTTCTTCTGCCTTTGGTCTTTGGGCCAAAAGGGTAGTAGGTAATAAAAACATTAAAGCGACAAAAAGTAAATTCTTCATTTCTTTATTAATTATTTAATTCCTGAGATAAATCATTTGATGAGAAATTGCTCAGGATGTAGTTTTCCATTTCTGTATCTGAGGCAGAAGTAGCTTTGATATTTGATGATGTGGTATTCTGAGATTCTAAATGATCAATGATGGTACTTTCATCAATATCATACAATAGCTGCTCGTTCACGGCCTCTGCCGATTGTGCTTGCTGAACGGTAGCAGATGATCCATTCTGATAAAAATACACACCAAATGAAGCCATTAAAACAAAACATGCAGCACTTGCATATTTAACAATGTTGCGTCGCCATAAAGGAACAATCTTTGCCTCTTTTTTAGGCCCTGATGTTGCAATCCTGTTCGTAATTCTACTTTGTAAATTATCAAAGTAATTTTCGGGCACCGCAAAAGTATTTTCTGCCTTAGGCATTTCTGTAAGGGCAATCTGGGTTTGTATTCGTTCCGTTAAATCTTCAAAGTAATGCTGCGGAACTTCAAAATTATTGTTATTGGTTTTCTGTTTCAATCCATCCAGGAATATGGCAGAAAAAATGGCCTCATCACTATTTTCGAAATATTCATCAGGAACGGAGAAAGGATTACGTTTCCCCATAGCCGCAAGTACAGGAGCCTCGTTCATCCAATCATTGTTTTCTATATTTTCGTTCATCACAGATATATGATACAATTAAAGTGAAAAGGTTTAATAGTCTACTTCATCATTTGTAATAAAAGCTTCAATTTTTTTTGCAGCAATATGAAATGATGCTTTTAGTGCGCCTACTGAGGTTCCCAGTACCTCCGAAATCTCTTCATATTTCATATCATCAAAATATTTCATATTAAAGATAATCCGTTGTTTCTCAGGTAAGGTAAGAATTGCTTTTTGTAATTTAAGCTCGAGCTTATCGCCGTTAAAATATGATGATGCCACCAGATTATCGGCAAGTTCGGATGATACCTCATCCAAAGGTGTATTGTTACGCTGCTTTTGCTTATTTAAGAAGGTAATCGATTCGTTGGTCGCAATACGGTAAATCCACGTATAGAGCTGAGAATCGCTTCTAAATTTATCGAGATTTTTCCAAACTTTAACAAATACTTCCTGCAAAAGATCATCGCAGTCATCATGGTTTAAAACCAGCCTGCGGATGTGCCAATATATTTTTTGCTGGTATTTTTTTAGTAACAGGTTAAAGGCTTCATTACGCGTATGCTCGACAGCAAACATGGCAAGAATTTCTGAATCTTCAACTTGTTTCATTATTTTTTTGATGTGAGATACGAGGTATGAGATGTGAGATTCGCTTAGACACAATGTCTCAAATCTCACATCTCATTTCTCACATCTATTTCTTTCTGCCAATTACTTTTTGAACCGCTTCAACAATGTTTACAGCATCTAAGCCATATTTAGACATTAATTGATCTGGTGTTCCGCTTTCGCCAAAAGTATCGTTGGTGGCAACAAACTCTTGTGGAGTTGGTAGTTCAGTAGTTAACAAACGTGCTACGCTTTCGCCCAAGCCGCCAAATTTATTGTGCTCTTCACAAGTAACCACGCATCCGGTTTTCTTAACTGATTTTAAGATGGCCTCATCATCCAAAGGTTTAATGGTATGGATGTTAATAATTTCGGCATCTATGCCCAATTCAGCTAATTTCTCGCCAGCCTCAATCGCTTTCCAAACCATGTGGCCCGTAGCAATAATGGTAACATCAGTTCCTTCGTTAACCATCCACGCTTTACCGATCTCGAATTTTTGATCTGGATCTGTAAACACAGGGATTACCGGACGGCCAAAACGTAAATAAACCGGACCTTCATATTCTGCAATAGCCATCGTTGCTGCTTTAGTCTGATTGTAATCGCAAGGATTGATTACGACCATTCCCGGCAACATTTTCATTAAGCCGATATCTTCTAAAATCTGGTGTGTTGCTCCGTCTTCTCCCAAAGTTAATCCGGCGTGAGATGCACAAATTTTAACGTTTTTGTTTGAATAAGCTACCGATTGACGGATCTGATCGTAAACACGGCCAGTAGAGAAGTTTGCAAAAGTACCTGTAAAAGGAATTTTACCACCAATGGTCATGCCCGCTGCAATACCGATCATATTTGCTTCTGCAATACCAACCTGTGTAAAACGCTCCGGAAAATCTTTAATAAAAGCATCCATTTTAAGTGATCCAACTAAATCGGCACATAAGGCAACCACATTTTCGTTTTTCTTTCCAGCTTCATGTAAGCCAGCTCCAAAACCCGAACGTGTATCTTTTTTTTCTGTATATGTATATTTTTTCACGAGCCTATATTTTTTATTTAAAGGTGTTCAAGCTTGCTTCGCAGGTTTTCATACCCCAAACCCCTAGAGGGGCTTTATTTGTAGTTAAAATTAAAAGTTATTTACTCCCCCCTTTAGGGGGTAGGGGGCTAGTAATCCCCTAAAGTTTCTGGTAACTGCGCTAGTGCAGCTGCTAATTGCTCATCATTTGGTGCTGTACCATGCCATTTGTGTGAACCCATCATATAATCTACACCGGCACCCATCTGTGTGCTCATTAAATTCATAATTGGTTTACCTTTTCCCGTTAAGGTTTTAGCATAATGTAAACCTTCAACTATGGCTTGCATATCATTACCATCAGTATTAATTACATGCCATCCGAAAGCCTCAAACTTAGCTTGTAAATCATCTAAGGCGAGAACTTTACTCGTAGGGCCATCAATTTGCTGTCCGTTATAATCAACCGATGCAATTAAATGGTCAACTTTATTGAAAGGGGCAAACATCGCTGCTTCCCAGTTTTGTCCTTCCTGTAATTCTCCGTCACCCATTAAGGCAAAAACGTGAGATTTATCACCGTTTAACTTTTTAGCCAATGCTGCACCAATGGCAACTGATAAGCCCTGGCCTAATGAGCCTGAAGCAATACGGATACCTGGTAAATGCTCGTGGGTAGTTGGGTGACCTTGTAATCTAGAATCCAGTTTGCGGAAAGTTGCCAGTTCGCTTTTATCGAAATAACCAGCATGAGCCAAAGTACTGTACCAAACCGGAGAAATATGTCCATTCGAAAGGAAGAAAAGATCTTCGCCTGCGCCTTCCATCGTGAAATCTGTCTTGTGGTTCAATACTTCAAAATATAAAGCGGTAAAAAAATCAGCGCATCCAAGCGAAGCGCCCGGGTGGCCAGATTGGCATCCATGAACCATTCTTACGATATCTCTTCTGATTTGAGAGGCAATATCTTCTAGCTCTTTAATTGTATGTTTCATTAAAATAAGAGGTTGTTGTTACATAGCAAAGTTAATATTTTAACCGCTATATTATAATTAGTTATTGATTAAATTGAGTACTTGTTGTGTTGAGTTTTTTGTGTCAACTTTTTTGATGATATGGATGATTTTTCCATCGCCATCTATAATAAAAGTGGTGCGAACGGTTCCCATGTATTTTTTGCCATACATGTTTTTTTCTGCCCAAACGCCATAGTCATTTACAATTTTCTGATCAGTATCTGCCAATAGGGTAAATGGTAAATTGTGTTTGGTTACAAATTTTTGGTGCGATCTTTCATCGTCAACACTAACGCCTAAAACTACAATACCTTTGGCCTGTAAACCTTGGTAGTTATCTCTGAAATCGCAAGCTTCGGCGGTGCAACCAGGAGTATCATCTTTTGGATAAAAATAAAGTACAACTGTTTTGCCTTTATAATCGCTTAACGAAACTTCAGTTCCATTCTGATCTTTTGATGTAATTGCCGGTGCCTGATCACCTTCTTTTAGCTCTGCCATATTTATAATGATTGAATTTTGAATGATAACATGTTTAAATCATGCCTGCAATTTAAACAGTTTAACCTATTATACTGTTGCATATATGTTAAAAGATTACATTTGTTAGTTTAAATTGTGAAAAGTTGATATCATTACGGTCACGAAATCCAATATATCGTGTCCCTATCTAATAAATGTCACCGTGTATTTTCGGGTATTCTCTTTCATATCTACCACAACCAGTTCAAGTGTATGTTTTCCCAAAGCTGTTCTTTCATCGAAACTGTGCCATAGTGTAGCCGTTTTCGTGTCGAATTCCATCAAAGTCCACTTACCATCTATATAGCCATTAAAACTTTTTATTCCGGATAGATTATCGCTGATCTTAAAAAAGATTTTAGATAAACCGGACATATTTTTCCCTTCCGAGATATTTACTGGTATTATCCTCGGTGCAATCGTATCGATGGCAATATAAAAGCTGCCGAAGTTTTTTGGCGTGGCCTTGATATAGCCATTTTCAAAAAAACCACCCTGGGATGAGCCATTCGAATTTACAATCAGTGCTTTACTCCTGAGGTTTTCGGGAAGTTGATCAGCCTTGATTGAAATATCGAAACCGATGTGTAATGGCGTATATCTATTATGAATCTGATGTACAGCCGACCAGGCATTACCTGCTGGTTTAGGCAATTTTTTATAAGTGAAATTTAAATCGCTGTACAATGTCCCGAATGGGAAAACCACTTTAATATCATCGGTATTAAATTCATTCACTTTATTATATGGATAAATTATTCCGGCTGGAATAACTGACGCTGCAACAGGTGCAGTACCTGCATTTACGGTAAAAGGCAAAACAGAGTAATTTCCTTTCGAGTCGGTAATGATGTAACGAAGCTGGTGTGAAGCTCCATCATTGAAATTAATCTTACCACTGTTTACCAAACCGCTATAAATTTTTAAAGGGTTGCCAGGTTCGACAAAACTTTTCTGGATACTTCTTTTCGTATTTAAATAGGTAGGATAATCGATATGCGAATTAATTGCTTTACTATCTTCGAAAGCAAAACGTTCAAGGGCAGAAGTGTATACTTTCTTTCCATCTACCTCTAGCTGAATGGAATATACGCCATTGGTACCTGATAAACCATTGTGCCTGTCGGTTACCACTATTCCGAAGCCAACCTCACCGGTTAAGCTGATGGGTGCAACGGTTTTATAACTACCATTTGCTCCGCTAATGCCAATGGCCTGTTTTGGTGTATTTTCGTTGAAGGTTTTGCCATTTAAACGGTATACATACAATCCATGTATAACAGGCGGAATATTATCTGGAATAATGATCCCGAAAAATTGCGGATTTATGGTCTCTTCAGTTTTAGTATCTCTGATTTCGAAATGCAAATGTGGTCCGCCTGAACTGCCACGGTTACCAGACCAGGCAATAATTTCGCCTTTATGTACCGGAATTAATGTGACATCAGGAAATTCATCAATCTCAAATGATTTCTTTTCGTACTCAAGATTTTTAACAATGGTTGCAATTTTTGGAGCGAAACGTTGTAGGTGGCCGTAAACCGTAGTAAAACCATTGGGGTGATTGATGTACAAGGCCTGTCCAAAACCACTGTTCTGAACCCTTAATCTCGAAATATAACCATCGGCGACTGCATAAACAGGATAACCTTCCCGCTGATTAGTTCTGAAATCGATCCCGGAATGAAAGTGATTGCCTCTGATTTCGCCAAATGAGCCCGCCAGTGCAGGGGGAGTGATATCTAAAGGTTGTCTGAAATCTGTAATCGGATATTTATTCGTACTAAAAATTTGTTGGGCCTGAACAAAAGTTGAAGCAAATAAAAGGCAAACTGAAATTGAAAATTTAAACTTATGTCGGATCGGGTTTTTAATCATTCGTTACTTTACATCAAAATTTAAAAGTTGCTTTTCTTCTAACCAGGCTTCAAGTTTATCGCCTTTATTTATTTTTCCAACTCCCTGAGGCGTTCCGGTAAAAATTAAATCTCCTTTTTTTAAAGTAATATATTGAGAAACAAAGCTGATTATCTTCTCGAACGAGAATAACAAATCTTTAGTATGGCCAATCTGACGGCGCTCACCATTTATCTTTAACTCAAAATTTAAATTATAAAGATCTTCGTAATCACTTTTAGGTAAAAAATTACTAATTGGTGCTGAGTTATCAAAAGCTTTGGCCAATTCCCAGGGTAATCCTTTCTCTTTATGTTTGCTCTGAATGTCACGTGCAGTGAAATCAATTCCCAATGCCACTTCATCATAGTAATTTGCAGCAAATTTTTCGGCAATATGTTTTCCTTCCTTACAGATTTTTAATACCACTTCCAGTTCATAGTGAATATCATCAGAAAAATCAGGCAGGTAAAATGGTTTGTTGTCTTTTAAAACAGCTGTATCAGGTTTCAGGAAAATTACTGGTGTGGTTGGAACTGGATTGTTCAGCTCTTTTGCATGTTCGGCATAATTTCGGCCAATGGCGATGATCTTCATTCTTAAGAATATGAAATATGATAAAATAGACGGTAATTAATTCCGCATCAATCAAAAATAGAAAAGAAAATGGTGTTATAAAACAGAGATCCGTTTTACCTGGCTTTCTGAACCTGCAATAACCCTTAAAAAGTAAATGCCTGGGTTAATTCTGTTAGGAATGACAAAGTTTTTGGTATGTTCACCGGCATTTAAACGTTCGTTCAAAAGCGTTGCAACTTCATTTCCCAACAAATCGATAATTTTAATCGTCGTTTGGGTACCATCTTTTCCAATAGATACAATAATATTTAACTGATCTTCTACTGGATTAGGATATATTTTTAAGATACTTAACAATTTGTCTTTTGCTACAACTGTTGCATTTTTAGGAACTGTAGAAGAAGTATTGAACATTCCGGAACCACCAACTGTCATAAAAAACGGCTTGTAAGGTGTAATATTTGCTTTAATTTCAGGAATCCGGCTTGTTTTTTTTGTTCTGTTTTTTAAGCTGATGTGAATGCTATCACTCTGTTGCGACCAGGAATTTACGCTGCATAACAAAACAATGCACAATGTGCAGGCGAGTTTTGTGAGTAACGTTATCTTAGTGTAGAGTTTCATCAAATTGGTATAGCAAATGTATTAATTTAAAACAAAGAAATTAAACATTTTGTTTAAAACCGATAATTTAACACAATTTAACAATAAAATTTAATTTTCATAGTGTTGAAAATACACAATAATTTGGTTGTTAAATTGTTATAGTTAGTTTACTTTTGCCGCACTTAAATAATCAACAAAGTGTCAAATCATAAAAATGTCAACGCGTTAACCGCCGGCGGTGTTCTAATTAGTTTAGGAATTGTATTTGGTGATATTGGTACATCACCCTTGTATACCTTAAATGCAATTTTTACAACAATTCTAGGGGGGAAGCAAGATATCAATCCAACAAACGTTTTAGGCGTTTTATCTTGTATCATTTGGACATTAACTTTACAAACCACCATTAAGTATGTTATTATTACCCTTAGAGCTGATAATAAAGGTGAGGGTGGTATTTTCTCTTTATTTTCCCTGGTGCGCAAAAAGGCTAAGTGGTTAGTGGTACCAGCCGTTGTAGGTGGCTGTGCACTACTTGCAGATGGTATTATCACGCCCAGTATTACGGTAACATCAGCCATTGAAGGGCTTACCAGCAAATTTGATGTGCCGGTTATTCCAATTGTAATCACCATTTTAACCATCCTGTTTATTATCCAGCAGTTCGGTACCAATATGGTAGGCAAGCTATTTGGCCCCGTAATGTTTGTTTGGTTTGCTGTACTGGGTGTTTTGGGCGTGTCTTTTGTGATTAAAGATTTCAGCATCCTTAAGGCATTTAACCCTTACTATGCCATTCATTTATTGGTTACCAATAAACTCGCATTTTTAATTCTGGGCGGTGTATTTTTATGTACAACCGGGGCAGAGGCTTTATATTCTGACTTAGGTCACTGCGGTAGAAATAACATTAGGATCAGTTGGATCTTTGTTAAACTGACACTTATTCTAAACTATTTGGGGCAGGGTGTTTGGATTTTGCAGAACAGCGGCAGTTATGTTCCAGGGGCAAAAATGAATCCTTTTTTCCAGATCGTTCCAGATCAGTTTCAAATTCCAATGGTTATACTCGCTACTATGGCCGCAGTAATCGCCAGTCAGGCTTTAATTAGTGGCTCGTTTACCTTAATTGCTGAGGCAGTACGCTTAAACCTTTGGCCAAAAATTAAAATTGTTTACCCATCAGTTTCTAAAGGCCAGTTATATGTGCCTTCTATTAATTGGATGTTATGGATTGGCTGCTGTGGTATTGTATTCTTGTTTCAAAAAGCAGAGAAAATGGACGCCGCCTATGGTTTATCTATAACCATAGCCATGTTAATGACCACCATCCTGGTGAGTTTTTATTTGAGAAGCAGACGTTTTCCGAGATATCTGATAGCGTTATTCTTTTTTACCTACGTCATTATTGAGGGTACATTTTTGATCAGTAATTTAACCAAATTCTTACATGGTGGTTGGGTAACCGTATTAATCGGTTCCTTATTATTTACGGTGATGTGGAGTTGGTTTGTAGCCCGGAAAATCAAAAATCGCTTTGTTAAATATGTCGAAATTGAAGATTATTATGAGATTTTAACTGAATTGAGCAGCGATGAATCGGTCCCGAAATACTCTTCTCAGTTGGTTTATTTAACCAGTGCCAACTTTAAAACTGAGATCGAATCCAAAATTATCTATTCCATTATTCAAAAAGAGCCAAAACGCGCTGATGTATACTGGTTGGTGCATGTTGACGTAATGGATGAGCCATATACTTTAGATTATAAAGTTGAATTCCTGATTCCGGGCAAGTTAATCAGGATCGATTTTAGGTTAGGTTTCAGGATTGAACAGCGTGTTAACCTGCTTTACCGTAAAGTGGTTGAAGAGTTGGTGAAAAATGGAGAGATCGATATTACCAGCCAGTACACCTCGTTAAACAAACATAAAATTGCTGGCGATTTCAGATTTGTTCTTTTAGAAAAACATTTATCTAAGTTTACCAAGTTAAGTTTTTACGAAAGACAGATTATGGATTACTATTTTATCCTTAAAAAACTAAGTTTGTCTGAGGAGCGAAGTTTTGGTTTGGATAGCAGTTATGTTGATGTAGAGAAAGTTCCGTTAATTTTCGTTACGCCAGATGATATTGAATTACACAGATTGCCAGTTTAATTAAATGAGGACTGCACTTTTGATTTTGGGCATTGTGCTATTTATAGCAGGTCCCGCAGCCAAAATATACCATCTGGATCATGCGAATAATTATATGATCGCATCTGGATTAGGCCTCGTGATGATTACCGCAATGGCATTTATCAAGAAAAAATAAATACAATCCTCTTTCTCTTAAAGAAAGGGGATTTTTGTTTTTATAAATGGAATTTATCCTCGCTCCATTTTCCTATCGGTTGGTGTCTCACCGACCGAAACATCTAAATTCAGTCGATCGAGATTCTCACCGACTTAAACATTTAATCTCTGAAATGTGTAAGAATCCCAAATTCATCAATCCCTGTTTCGTAAAAAATTGCGCTACTCCATTTATAATCTTCTGGTTGAGTACATAGATTTTTCCTATCGTTGGTGTCTCACCGACCTAAATGATTAATCTCTAAAATGTGTGAGGATCTTGAATTGATCAATCCCTGTTTCATAAAAGTTTGCGCTACTCCATTTATAATCTTCAGGATGAGCACATAAATTCCATTTCTCTTTAATTGGGTTATCATGGATATAATCTAATTTTTGTATTATAATACTTTCCTTACTTAATGGAATAGCTAGCGGATCTCTTTTCCAAAATTGAAAAATCCTATCATTCTTTTGAGAACGGTATTGATTTATAAGTATAGGATTATTAACCAAAAGATGCTTTCTAAATTCATGTGCTGTGAATTTAGTAAAGCTGGCTGCTGGAGATTCCTTTCCATTTAATTTGAGCATATTCCAGATCAAATGGATGTGATTGGGCATGATCACGTAGCCATATACTTCAATAAGTTTTTCATTGACTAAAAATTTCAGCGAATTTACGATGATCATTTTTAGGTTATCATCATTTAATAAATGTGCAAAATTACAGATGGTATCTGTATAAAAATATGGATAGTTATAATCCATTTGTCCCTGTCTTTTGTGGAAGATATGCATTATTCAGATTAGTGTTTAAGTTGCAGGGATAACTTAAACACAAGATACAAAAAATGATAATAATTGCTATGAAATTTGTTTCGGTCGGTGAGACACCAACCGATAGAAATTACTTCCTTATCCTTAAGTATTTACTCATGGTATTAGTGTAATTATCATCAAAGCTAACAGATGAAATTTCTTTATATTTAATCTTTGTCGGTTCACCATCTAGATAACCTGCAGGATCGAAGTTCAGAATTTTTAAACTTCTTCGTTTTACTTTTACAATCTCACCGATTTTAAAAAAGAAGCGCTCATTGTTTTCGTTTTCTACCACACAATTTAAGTTTGTATTTTTAATAGAATTAAATATACTTTTCCAGCTCTCTAAATCAATATTATAAGGAATCTCTATCAGTTTTTTCTGTCCCTCACGCTCCATGATGGAATCGAAAAATTGATCATAGTTGTTGTGTCTGATCTTGGTAATAGAAGATATTGGAAAAATGGTAAATCCGTTAAACAGAAAATCATCGTTATTTTTAAGGAAAACGAAATCAAATGAGTGATCTAAGATATAACCGTGAGAAAGTATGTAAGATTTGTTACCCACGTCTCTTTTAATTTTGACATAGTTTTTCTCTGCCTGATGTTTCTCTATTTTCTCAAAAATTGTCATATCATTCATCAATAGCTTAAACCTCCGGATTTGCCAGTTTACTATGTCTGTAACCATAGGCAAAATAAACCACAAGCCCAACTACCAGCCAGATGCCGAAACCGATCCAGTTTGAAATTCCAAGTTCGCACATCATGTATAAACAGCTGATCAATCCTAAAACAGGAATTAAGGATAAGTTTTTGGTAATACAATAGTAGGTGATGACCACGCAGATAATCATGAAAATCCACATTGGGATTTTGTGCTTAAATAAACCCCAGCCACTTTCGTACTTCTTCTCTACAGGTACTTTTGACGCTGAAATAAATTGCTCATAACGATCAGCAGGTAATGCACTTAGATAAGATTCTGCATCTACTTTTTCTGTCAATAAAATTTGTGGCGCAGCATTTTTAACAATTTCTTCTTTGACAATTTTTAGTTCATCGCCACTTAGCGAAGTAACAAAAGTTACGGTCTGGATGGTTTTAGGCGAATTGAAAAAGAAAGCTTTCGTCTCTTTTCCATATTGTGTGAACGCGAAAATAATCGTGGCAATTAAGGCGATTGGAATAATAAATTTACTGTTTACATAAGGTATCTTGAATTTTCCTCGTTGAACGTCAGGCCTGTTCTGTAATACTAAAACCCCTGCACAAACCAATACAAAAGCGAAAAGTGTTCCGATAGAACAAAGATCAGTAACTATGGTTAGATTCATAAATAATGATGGTACAGCTACTACAAAGCCTACTACAATAGTTGCAAATGAAGGTGTTTTATATTTCGGATGAATTTTAGAAAAAGATTTTGGTAATAGCCCGTCTCTGCTCATACTCATCCAGATCCGGGGTTGACCCATCTGAAAAACCAAAAGTACACTTGCCATAGCAAATACCGCACTTACGGCAATAATACCGCTCATTAATTTTAAGTTAATCTGATCAAAAACAAATGCTAAGGGATCGCCAACGGCTAAGGTGTCTGATTTAACTATACCGGTTAAAACCAATGCAATAGCCACATAAAGGATGGTACAGATAATAATGGCCCACATCATTCCACGGGGTAAATCGCGTTGCGGGTTTTTACATTCTTCAGCTGTCGTAGAAATGGCATCGAAACCGATATAAGCAAAGAATACTGCCGAGACGCCCTTTAGAACTCCTGCAACGCCATTAGGTGCAAATGGATCCCAGTTTTTTGTGTCTACATAAAATATGCCTACCGCCAATACCAAAAGAATTACCGCAAGCTTAACCACCACCATGGCGTTGCTGGCATTGCGACTCTCTTTCATGCCACGATAAATTAACCAGGTAATTAAAATGATGATGCCTAAGGCAGGAATATCTGCAACGAGGTGAAAGCTACCGATTTTCGGAGCGGTGAGCCATGCATTATTAGCCAAAGCTGTAGCCGGATCTAAATCTGCGAGGTTTTTGCCGGCGGCTAATAGCGCTTCAGCATGTTGATGTCCGTTATAAGCACTTAAATAGTCCATTGTCATCCAATCGGGTACATGGATACCATCTATGCCTAGCGGCGGTATTTTTATGGTAGAAAGTAGTCCGGTAAAATAATCAGACCAAGATATAGCAACTGTTATATTACCGATGGAATACTCCATAATGAGCGACCAGCCAATAATCCAGGCCACCAGTTCGCCAAAGGCTACGTAAGAATAAGTATAAGCACTACCAGAAACTGGTACCATTGAAGCAAACTCTGCGTAAGCAAAGGCTGCAAAACTACAGGCTACTGCCGTAAAAATAAATAAAAAGATTACCGCCGGACCGCCATCTGCACTTGCTTTGCCAATCGTACTAAAAATTCCCGCTCCAATAATCGCTGCAATTCCAAAAGCTGTTAAATCGCGAACACCAAGTGTTTTATGTAATGTATTTTCGTGGTCGCCATAGCCTTTTGCCGCATCTTGTAATATCTTGGAAATAGATTTCTTTCTGAATAGCTTTTCGAACATCTTTTGTTTGCTTGTTTCTTCAAACTTATAAAAAGTTTGGCTAAAAACGTTTAAAGCAGGATATAATTTTCAAGGCACTTTATTTTGGGAAGCAAAATGCAGCCGAAAAGAATGGGATTTATTAGATTAAAGTAAAAATTTGAAATTATTTGGCTTGAATAATCCTTTGTTTGATTGGCATAATTTTACGCTGAGTGAAAGTCCTAATTTTGTTGTCAATATTCAATCAGGTAAATAAGTGCTCTTAAATTAATGTTTGATTGGAATATTTTTAACGATTACAGTAATGAATATGAATTCAAACACAGTACAAATAAAATATATCAAAGAAGGTAACCAGGGTTTAGCTACCATACTGGCCTTTGCTTTAATTCCATTGTCGGGTTTTGCTACCGATATTTATATCCCCTCTTTACCAACAATGGCCGGCGAAATGCAGGTAAGCAGTGTTCAGGTTCAACTCACATTAAGTATCTTTTTAATTAGCTATGGTGTTTCGCAACTTTTTATCGGGAGCGTGCTCGATAGCTTTGGCAGGTATAAGATTTGCCTGTATGCGTTATTGATTTTTGCTGGGGCTAGTATTGTTATTGCCACAACACATAACATTTACCTCATTTATTTAATGCGCGTTATTCATGGACTTACTGTTGGTGCAATTGTGGTAGCGAAAAGGGCATACTTTGTCGATCTCTTCGAAGGCGACCAGTTAAAACACTACCTCAGTCTGTTTTCCATCATCTGGTCTACCGGGCCAATCGTAGCGCCTTTTATTGGTGGTTATCTTCAAACAGCATTTGGATGGGAATCTAATTTTTATTTTTTGGCAGGTTTTGCACTGGTTTTTGCGGTACTGGAGTTGTTGTTCAGTGGCGAAACTTTAAAACATTTTACCGATTTTCAGTTGAAGAAAATAACAGGCATTTATATCGAAATGATTAAAACAACGAGTTTTACATTGGGTATTGTAATGTTGGGTTTAGCCTATTGTATGGTGATGGTTTACAATATGACCGGTCCGTTTATTATTGAGCATCACTTTAATTTTTCGCCGGTTATTGCAGGTTACAGCTCATTGTTTTTAGGTTTTGCATGGATGGTTGGAGGCTTTATTGGGAAGGCTACCATTAACAGACCTTTCTTTAAAAGATTAATGATCAACTCGCTGTTTCAGGTAGCATTTGTAATTATGATGATTATAAGCTTAAATTTTGTTTCTAACATCTGGTCGTTAATTTTCTTTGCCTTTTTAATCCATGTAGGAGCAGGCTTTACTTTTAATAATTACTTCACTTTCTGTTTGAGCAAGTTCCCTAAGAATGCAGGTATTGCAGGTGGATTAACGGGAGGGATTACCTACGTAATTGTTTCATTTTTAAGCTACGGAGTGGTAAACCTGATTCCTGCGAAAGATGAACGTAACTTGAGCTACAGTTATCTGATCATGATCTTAATATCAGTTTTAGTGATGTTTGTTATTTTGAAACTCAGAAGAAAAGAAGAGGTATAACTATTATTTAATTCTACCTTCCTCGTCTGCTACACTTGTTTTCCGTTCGCGGGTTCCCTTAATACTGCTGCTGCCGAAAATATAATTGAAGCTTAACCTGTAAACCCTGCTCTCTTGTTTTTGCGTGAGGTTATAGTCTAAACCCGCAAGTGCACTGCTGATTCTTGCTTTTCTGGAGTCGAAAACATCGTTGGCAGCAAATCTAACATTGAGTTTCTTATCGAAGAACGATTTCTTGATTCCAAAATCTATTCCATAATAAGGTTTTATGGCATAAGTGCCATAAATCTGCGAAGAGGCATATTCTCCTGAAAGTTCTGCAGATGTTGACGGACTGAGCGTAAAACTGTGACTACTGTTGATCATAAAATTTACTTTCTTTCTGTCGTATACACCATCACCTAGGTTAGCGGTTTTGATCTGGTTATAGGTGCTGGTAAGTGTATTGTCCATGCTCCAGAATTTGGTAATGGTTGTAGGGTAGCCAATCGTTACATCGTAGGCATATTGTTTATCGAGGTTTTGAACGGTTTGATACAGTGTTTTCTTTTCGTTTTCTGGTAGCAAAACATCAATAATTAAGTTGTTGTTGATACTGTATCCCAATGAAATATTTAATGTTTTTTTATAATTGTATGCCAGTTGAAAAGAATTGGTATACTGCGGGTTAAGAAAAGGATTTCCCTGACTAAAAGTATATAGATCAACAAAGTAAACAAAGGGATTGAGTGATTTGTAATCAGGCCGGTCTATCCTTCTGCTGTATGAAAAACCGATTTCATGATTAGGATTTAAACTTTGGTTGATGTTAAAACTTGGGAAAAAATCAAAATAACTGCGCTTTACAGTCTTATTGTCGCTAATGGAATTGCCTTTAGAGTTGGTTTGCTCCGTTCGTAAACCAATTTCTACACTGGTCGACTTAAATTCGTGCTTTAGGGTGGCATAAGCAGCATTTATATTTTCCTCGTAAATAAAATGGTTGCTTCTGCCCGCATCATTCTTCCAAGCTGTTCCGGTTAGGTTTTCAAACCGAAAATCATTATCTGTACTTACCCAACTGCTTTTTAAACCTATGGCTAGTTTAGTAGTGGTGTTAAGCGGAAGTGCATAATCAATTTTCGCAGCTTTGATTGTGATAAGAGAAGGGGTGGCATTTCGAAAGATGGCAGGTGATTTATACATCGAAGCACTTTGGTCGAAAAAGGAGTTTTGGTAAATGGTATTTTCTTCACTATGGTATTTCGCATAATCTAAATCGATCGATAATTCCTGACCTGAGGTATCGATCACACTTTTGTAATTGAGGTTGTAAGCCTGGTTACGGTATTTATTCTTTGCGGGATTATCAGCAACAATTGATGAATCAATCTGTGTAAAACTTCGGCCTATAGCAGTTAGGCCATTAGACGCATCGTGACCATTGTTAAAATAACCTGTAGTGAGGAAACCTAAAGTGTTTTTCTCGTTGACGAAATAGTCAATCCCAGCTTTGTAATTGTTGTTATGTGTGGATCTGGTCTGTGTATTAGATTGATGGAAATAAGTATTTTGATCACTGCCATTTACTACCCTCAAAATGTCCAGGTTTTCGGTGGCTTTATTATTGTTGTTAGCGAAGTTCCCAAAAATGTTAAGATTCTTGTTTCGATGGTTAATGGATATCGCCGCATCGCTTTTTGGATTCTTGCCATAGCCTAAACCTAAATCTATGTTTCCGTTTGTACCATAGTTCGCATTCTTTTTTAGCTTGATATTGAGCAGGCCTGCATTTCCTTCAGCATCATATTTAGAAGATGGGCTGGTAATCAGTTCGATCGTTTTTATTTCGTTACTATTTAATGAACGCAATCTGGTAGCCAATTGTTCGGCCGATAAATAAGTCGTTTTTCCATCAATAAGCACATTGACACCAGATCTACCTCTGATACTGATTATTCCATCCTGATTAACCGCTACGCCGGGCATTTTAGCAAGCACTTCGAGTGCAGTATTTCCGGTTGAAATAATACTGCTCTCTACGTTCATCACCGTTTTATCGCTATGGCGTTCTATTAAAGGCTTGCGGCCAGCAATAACGACACTTTCCAGTTCATTTATATCTGATTGTAGCGTAAAACTTAAATTGATATTGGTTTTGTTCGGTTTCAGCTCCAGCGTTTCTAAAAGAGTTTTATAACCAAGTGATTTAACTTCTAGTGTACACTTGCCTGATGGGAAATTATCCAATATAAAATTCCCTTGTTCGTCGGTTGTCACGGTTTTGATAAAGGAAGAGTCTGTTGCATTTTTAAATATGAGCGTAGCCAAAATTTTTGTGTTGCTTTTAGAGATAACCGTTCCAGTAACATGGATTTTTACGGTTTGGGCATAAAGCAGATTGGCACAAAATAAATTAAGTATTAAAAAGAATGGAGCGAATAGTTTCATTGTTAATTAGGATCTGATGATTGGTTTTTCCTTTTATCTGATTAGGAATTAAACGAAACTAGATCATCAGTTACATTAATCGGTAGATTTTAACAATGTTTAACCTAATTAACATTTTTTTACATGCTATAGTCCATGAGTATTGGTACATAACAGAAGTTCAGCATTTGCTGTAATAGCCTCTTTTTAAATAATCTTAGTTTCTGTGTCCTCTGTGTTTCCATGGCAAAAAAAGTTAAGCGAGATGCTAAGGCCAGTTGATAATTCTCCTTCGGGCTGTCACGCTGAGTGGAGTCGAAGAGCCTATTACAAAAACTGTATTTTATGTTTCCCTGGAAAGAACTAAGACGCCAGGACCAGATAAGATGCGGTTATGGTGATTGGTACTAAAGACTCTTTTTTGGAGAGCAGCGTCTGTATTTCATAGCCAGGGTTCTGTCCTGCTGTACGCTACAATCCTTTTGGGAAATAGTTGGTAAAAATAATTTTCCAATACCCAAAAGGGATTTTCACTTCCATCAGGTCTGTTATTTAGGTACTGCAGATGAAACATCAGTTTTGATTACAAAAAAAAATATTTTAGTGTATTAAGGTTCTTCATTCTTACTTAATTTCGGTGCCTTCTATGTTTCAGTGGCAAAAAAAGTTTAGCGAGATGCCAAGGTTAATTGAGGCGTAAACACTCACTATGATTCAAATATTAATCGAACTCAGGTTTTTAGTACGTTAAGGTTTTGTATTCTTTCTTAGCTTCTGTGCCCTCTGTATTTCCGTGGCAAAAAGTTTAGCGAGATGCTAATGCGAATTGACAATTCTCCCTCGGTTTGTCACGCTGAGCGGAGTCGAAGCGTCTTTACAACATCCCTACGCCACGATAAAAGAATTAAACTTCAGTCTCTTAGCGAGACGCTAAGACCAGAACTAGGGTAAATCAGATATAATCTGTGTTCATCCTTTTTATCTGTGGTTATTAAACAAAAGAGTCGTGGCATTTACCACGACTCTTATTAATAATCCTTTGAGGGGAAAAAGCCTTATATCTCAAAAATTTCTGCCTTATCCCAGTTTCTCCAGTTCTGTTTTAACAAAACCTGCCAGTTCTTTTACATATTCTGCGCTGAAATCAAATTTGATGCCCGCGGTTTCATATATCTCGTTCATCGGCTTGGTATAACCTAATGCAAGTGCAGCCAGGTATTGTTCTAAAGCCTTTTCAGGGTTTTCTTTATAATTTTTCCAAACGGCAATGGCACCTAGCTGGGCAATTGCATATTCGATGTAATAAAAAGGAACTTCAAACAAATGCAGTTGTTTTTGCCAGCCATTTCCAAATTGTTGTTCTAAATCCGTCCAATCGGCAAAACCAGCACCAAAACGGTTAAAAATCTGTTTAAAGGTTTCTTCGCGGTCAGCGGCTGTATGGTTAGGGTTGGTATAAATCCAGTGCTGAAACTGATCAATTACCGCCACCCATGGTAAAGTTTTTAAAACATCGGCCAACTGCTCTTTTTTAGCACGGTTTAAATCTTCAGCGTTATCAAAATAAACATCCCAATTATCCATAGAAATCAATTCCATGCTCATTGAAGCCAGCTCAGCAACTTCAGATGGACAATGTTTAAAGTCGTTTAGCTCTAAATTTGCTGTTAAAAAGGTATGTACCGCATGACCACCTTCGTGAACCATGGTAGTTAAATCGCGCAACGAGTTTGCCGAATTCATGAAAATAAAAGGTGCTCCGGTTTCGGCTAACGGGTAATTGTAACCGCCGGGCGCTTTACCTTTTCTGCTCTCCACATCAAAAAGGTTATTGGCTTTCATGGTCGCCAATTTTGAACCTAATTTTTCATCTATGGCATTAAAACAGGCAATACTTTTATCAATCAGTTCTTCACCGTTGTTAAAAGGTTTTAAAGCTGGTTTGCCACTGATGCTCACTTCCAGGTCCCAGGGTTTTAATACTTCCAGACCTAATGCTTCGCGGCGTTTTTCAGCCTGTTCTTTTAAAATCGGAACAATTTCCTTTTCAATCGCGCTGGCAAAATCATAACAATCCTGTGGGGTATAATCGAAACGGCCTAAGGCCTGGAACATATAATCGCGATAGTTTTCAAAGCCAGCATTTAAAGCTACCTGATTGCGTAGCCTGATGAGCTCATCAAATAAAATGTTTAAATCATCTTTATCAACCAAACGGCGTTGTTGGATCGTTTTCCAGGCATTTTCACGTACCTCTCGGTTTAAATCTTTAATAAAGATCGAGGCTTGCTCCAAGGTATATTCCTGCCCATTCAGCTCAACGCTCATGGCGCCTGTAGTGCTTTGGTATTTTTGTTGTTTTACCTGAAGTTCAGTGAAGAGTTCAATGTTTTCGTCACGGTAAAGCTCCAATGCTTTTTTAATGGCGCGACTGTACACGAAATATTTTTCTTTGTCCAAATCATCCATAAACGGACTTTCGACAAATTTTTTGTTCAATTCATTGGCTAACGGAGAAATTTTTGGCTCTATTTCGGTCGCGAAGTATTGAAAATTTTTAACCAGTTCTTCATTTGCGGTATCGCAGCTCATTTTAATATATCTCCAGGCGAAATCTTCTTCCAAAGCCGCCTCCAGCTCAGAACGGTCTTTTAACCATTGCTCTAACTCAGCTGTGCTGTTAATCTCACGGTTTTGCAGTTCAGTAAAAAGTGGTGCTAAATTTTCCCAGGTAATGGTTAATTCCTGAGGGATATATGTTCTGGGTTTCTTTGTTATCATAATAGTTAATTATTAAAATTAGAGAATGATTAAAGGAGTGAATGGTTATGGCGCAATGGTATATTCTCTCATTCAAAATTCAATCATTCACTTATTTATTTATGTCTCAAATATGCATCTATTAAAAAACATACAGCAAATACCACCGATGCATAACCGTTTAAGGTTTGAAAAGCCCGGTTTACTTTGCTGATGTCGTTCGGTTTTACCAATAAATGCTGATAAATCAACATCGAACAGAAAAACACAATACCTACGTAATACACCCAACTAAAAGATGTAAAAAATACCGGCAATATTACGCAAGTAGCTGAAAGTATGTGCAACAGCACTGAAACATTCAGAGCATTTTTAATGCCAAGTGCCGATGGAATGGAATGTAATTTTTCTTCGCGATCAAATTCTTCGTCCTGTAAGGCATATATAATATCAAATCCACTTACCCAGAATAACACTGTTAGAGAGTAGAGCACAGGAACCAGTGCAAAATGCCCGGTAACGGCAATGTAAGCACCAATAGGAGCAAGCGCCAGGCCTAAGCCCAATACCAAATGGCAAAGCGCAGTGAAACGTTTGGTGTAGCTATAGAACAAAACCACGAACAAAGCCACTGGCGATAAATAGAAACAAAGCGGGTTAATAAAGTAGGTGGTAATGGCGAAAAGAACACAATTGGCGATAACGAAAATCAATGCTTCATTTGCTGAAACTTTACCTGCAGGGATATCGCGCATTTTGGTACGCGGGTTCTTTGCATCAATGTTTCTGTCGAGATAACGGTTAAAAGCCATGGCCGAGTTTCTGGCAAAAACCATACACAGCAAAACTAAAATTAGTTTATACCAGGAAAATGGATTTTCTGTTGTAGTTACGCCCAAAAAGAAACCAATCATAGCAAATGGTAGCGCAAAAACGGAGTGAGCGAATAATACGAGTGAAAAGTATTTTTTCATTTTTTTTAGAACTGATTAATTTCCCATCGGGGACGATTACACATATTATTTGATTGCACAGATTTTTTTAATATTAAACTGAAAATTGTGCACTGCGAACTGAAAACTGGTTAAAACTTTTTATAATCTGTCGGAACCACGAAATCTTTATTCACCTCATAAATGAAATTTAAAACTTCATCTTTTCCGGTTCCTTTTTCAGCAGAAGAAATAAAGGTGGAAGGAATCTCTTCGAAAAACTCACCTAATTTTTTCTTAAAAGCGGCTACATTTTTCTGTGTGGTGGTCATGCCCTGTTTATCAGCTTTGGTAAAAATTAACGAAAACGGGATCTGTTTTTCACCTAACCAATAGCAAAATTCTATATCAATTCCCTGAGGTTCTAAACGGCTGTCTATCAAAACAAAAACACATTGTAAACTTTCTCTTTTGGTGATATAGGCGCGGATAAATTTCTCCCATTTCTCTCTGCTGGTTTTAGAAACCTTGGCATAACCATAACCCGGTAAATCGACAATGTACCAGGCTTCGTTAATTAAAAAGTGATTAATCAACTGTGTTTTTCCAGGACGTTGCGAGGTTTTGGCCAACCCATGTTGATTAACCAGCATATTGATTAATGAAGATTTACCCACATTAGAGCGACCAATAAATGCATATTCGGGCATAGTTGGTACCGGTAGTGCCGAAACCTGGGTGTTGCTGCAAACAAATGTTGCCGTTTTGATAATCATAGTACAAAGGTAACAATTAGTTTTGAGTTGGGCGTTTGGAGTTGGGAGGGGAATAGCCACCGCCGTTTGCAATTCGTAAAGTTTAATACAATCGTTATACTCAAAACTCTCAACTCCCAATTGCAAACTAATGCTAATGTTTACTTTGATCGATAAATACCTCTGTCGTCAGCGATTCGTAAAGTTTAAGGCAATCGCTAAACTGCAAACTCTAAACTCCCAACTGCAAACTCTTTTCTATATCTTTGCTCCATATCATGAATCAGAATATTACTCCATACCAGGTAGAAGATGCAACTAAAAAAGAGCAGGTTGCAACCATGTTTAACAACATTTCTGGCACTTACGATTTTTTAAACCATTTTCTTTCTTTAGGCATTGATGTATTATGGCGTAAAAAAGCCATTAAAGAATTAATTTCTATCCAACCCAGGATTATGCTTGATGTAGCTACTGGAACTGGCGATTTTGCTTTTGAAGCCATTAAAAAACTTCATCCGGAAAAGGTTATTGGTGTTGATATTTCTGAAGGCATGTTAGAAGTAGCTAAAAAGAAAATTAACGAACGTAGTTTAAACGAAGTTTTTACCGTTCAGGTAGGCGATTCTGAAGGCCTGCATTTCGAAAATGATACGTTTGATGCCATTACCTGCGCTTATGGAGTGCGTAACTTCGAAAATCTCGAAAAAGGATTAACCGATATGTACCGGGTATTAAAACCCAATGGGAAAATGGTGATACTCGAATTTTCAAAACCAAAGGTTTTTCCTGTAAAACAATTGTATAGCTTTTATTTTAAACAGGTAACGCCGTTTTTTGGAAAACTATTTTCTAAAGACCATAGAGCCTATACTTATTTGCCAGAATCGGTAGCAGCTTTTCCAGACGGGAAAGATTTTACTAATCTGATGGAAAAAGTTGGCTTTAAAAGTACCAAACAAAGAATTTTAACGTTTGGAATAAGTTCGATATATGTAGGAACCAAATGATCAGAAAATTAAGCCTCATTCTTTCACTTTTTATGGTTTCTACAACCACCTTTGCACAAAATTGGGGTGGCGGAATAGATGATGAAGATTGGAGTTTTGGTTTTAATTTTCAGTATATCTCGGCCGAATACAAAATCCTAAAAAAGCCAAATTGGCGATCGCCTTTTTATGAAGTGCCAAATTCTCTGGATCCATCTTACGATCCAAATTCAGGCATTCCGGTTACCTCAACATTAAATGCTATTTCCAGCTCGCCATCTCAAGGTTTTGGATTGGGTTTTGTAATGAATAGAATGATCTCTGATAACTTTGATATCAGGGCAACACCCTCGCTAATTTTTAGCGATAGGGTAGTTACTTACGAGTATGAGCCAATGGCGCCGATTGACGTAGGCAACGGGCAAACAAAAAACTTCCAAACCGTGGTAGACAGAAAAGTTCAGGCTACGATGTTCGAATTTCCATTAGGCATAAAGGTAAAATCGAACCGGCTGAATAATTTTAGGGTATATTGGTTAGGTGGTGCTAAATATTCTATAGATATAGCTTCGAAAAAGAAAACCTTCGATGAAGGAGAAACAGCCGTAAATAAGTTTTTAAAGAATAAAAGAAATTACCTGTCATACGAAACAGGTATTGGTTTCGATATTTATTTCGAGTATTTTAAAATGTCGCCCGAAATAAAACTTTCGTATTCGGCCAACGATTTGCTTCAGCATGATAATACTGTTTACGCCAATCCGATAGATAAGTTGAAATTACGTCAATTAACGTTCAGTTTGATTTTTCAATAGTCCTGCAATCCAAAAAAACTTACCTTTGTTGTTATAGGTAAATCAAGACCTTATTTTAAAGGATTACCTGGACCTAAAATTCATAAAAATGTCTAAAATCGCATTAATTACAGGTGCAACTTCTGGTATTGGCGAAGCTTGTGCACATACATTTGCCCAACAAGGTTATAACCTGGTATTATTGGCCCGCAGAGAAGACCGCCTGGCTAAAATTGCACATCATTTAGAAGACAAATATGCCATTACGATTAAACAGGTTTTTGCAGATGTTCGCGAAAAAGAAAGTCTTACCAATGCATTAGAAGTTTTGCCTGCAGAGTGGAAAAAGGTTGATGTTTTAATTAACAATGCAGGCTTGAGCCAGGGTTTAGATCCCATTGATAAAGGTGATACCAACGATTGGGACACCATGATTGATACCAATGTGAAAGGCTTGCTTTACGTAACCAAAATTATTTCCAACTGGATGATCCCAAATCAATCGGGCCATATTATTAACATTGGTTCTATCGCAGGAAAAGAAGTTTATCCAAATGGAAACGTATATTGTGCCAGCAAACATGCTGTAGATGCTTTGAGTAAAGGCATGCGTATCGATTTATTACCCCACGGCATTAAGGTTACAGAAATTAATCCGGGTATGGTAGAAACCGAATTTTCGGTGGTACGTTTTAAAGGTGATGAGGATCGGGCGAAAAAGGTGTACGAAAACCTGGAGCCGCTAATTGCCGACGATATTGCAGATGCCATTTGGTATGTTGTGAGCAGGCCAAAGCATGTTAACATTAACGATATGCTGATTATGCCTACCGCACAGGCTACCGCAACAATTATAAATAGGGTATAAAGTTTTCAGTTGGCAATTTGCAGTTAACAATTTAGCAATCCTGCGATTAAACAATTAACTTAACTGAACAGTTAACCAATTTAAACGATTAACCAGTTAACCCAGCAACGATTAACCGATTAAAAGAAATGATATCAAACACAATAGATCAGGAAATAAAAAAAGCCATGCTGGCTAAAAACAATGCACAGTTAAGAGGTTTAAGAGCAATAAAAGCTGCCTTACTTTTAGCAAAAACAGAGAAAGGATCTTCAGAAGAAATTACGGAAGAAGCTGAACTCAAAATCCTTCAGAAACTGATTAAACAACGACGCGAATCTGCTGATATTTACAAGCAACAAAATCGCGAAGATTTGTATCAGGTAGAAGAAGAAGAAATTGAGGTGATTAATCAATTTTTACCAAAACAGTTAGATAGGGCAGAGGTTGCCTCAATTATTGAGGAGGTAATCAAACAATCTGGCGCTACATCGGTTAAGGATATGGGTAAGGTAATGGGCATGGCAAACAAAGAACTGGCTGGTAAAGCAGATGGTAAATTAATTGCGGAGATTGTTAAAGAAAAACTGGCTTAATTGAGGTAGAGGGAATAAAGGCGTAAGGCAGAAGGTTAATAATCGCTGGCCACTTATCGCTCTACGCAATGCAAATGACGTTTTTATACCGTTTTTGGTTTTATTTCAGAAAAATGGGATATAAATGCATAAATTTAATTTTACTCTACTAACTTAGTAGCACAATACCATCTAGAATATATATGACTTACCCGATAATAGAAGAGGACGGATTTAAATACATTGAAGCTGGAACAGGCGAGACACTGGTATTGCTACATGGCCTGATGGGCGAACTAAGCAATTGGGAACTGGTTATCGAACAGTTTAAAGATCGCTATCGTGTAATTATTCCAATTTTACCAATTTACGATCTGCCAATTTTAACATTGGGCGTAAAAGCATTGTCGAGATATCTTCATCGCTTTTTAAAATATAAAAATTTAAACCAGGTAGTGCTTGTGGGTAATTCGCTTGGTGGCCATGTAGGTTTAGTATTTACCGTTGCTCATCAGGAATTTGTTAAAGCGCTGGTACTTACAGGTAGTTCTGGTTTATATGAAAATGCTTTTGGAGGATCTTTCCCACGTAGAGAGAGCTACGATTATATTAAGGAAAAAGTTGAATTTACTTTTTACGATCCGGCAACGGCAACCAAAGAACTGGTAGATGATGTTTTTAAAACAGTTAACGACAGATCAAGGGTTATTCGTATTTTAACCATGGCAAAATCGGCAATACGCCACAATATGGCTAAAGAACTTTCGAAAATTACCATACCGGTTTCTTTAATCTGGGGCAAAAATGATAAGGTTACTCCGCCGGAAGTGGCAGAAGAATTCCACCAGTTATTGCCGAACTCAGAATTAAATTGGGTTGATAAGTGTGGGCATGCGCCTATGATGGAACACCCACAGATATTTAATGCATTTTTAGAGAAATTTTTAGATAGAATATTGTTAAAATAAATGTTTGCTGCAGAAATCATATCAGATGCAATTCCGTCACTAAGAACTGATGACACGGTGCAGAAAGCTTTAGATCGTATGAACGACTTTAAACTGAAGCATTTACCGGTTGTTAACGAGGTAACTTTATTGGGTTTGGTTTCTGAAGATGATTTATTAAATATTGACAATCACGATACACTTTTAAGCGATAGTGCTGTAAACACCCTTAATGTTTTCGTGTTGAATAATGCACATACCTATGATGTAATCAGGTTATTCAGCCAGTTAAAATTAACAGTTGTTCCGGTTTTAGATCAGCAGAAAAATTATGCTGGTTTAATTCCAATCAATAGTATGGTAAATGCTATTGCCGAACAGTATGCGGTAAATGAACCTGGTGGCATTATAGTTTTGGAGATTAGTAACCGTGATAATTCTCTGGCACATATTGCGCAGATTGTTGAAGCTGATAATGCTCAGGTACTCTCTTCTTATGTGAATTCTTTCGAAGACTCTACACGTCTGGAAGTAACGCTCAAAGTAAATAAAACAGAAATTACTTCATTGGTAGCCTCTTTCGAAAGGTATGATTACTTGGTGAAAGAAGTATATAATAATACCCAGATTGATGATGGGTCGCAGGAGCGTTACGATTCTTTCATGAATTATTTAAATGTATAAACCTACTTTATGAGGATTGCAATTTACGGGAGAGATTTTAATGATACGGTATTGCCCTATGTTCAGGAGGTTTTCGATCATTTGGCCGAGCAAAGTATCCAGCCCGTTTTATATTCTAAATTTAAAACATCTCTTCACGGCAAAATTAAACTGCCTTCAAATACAATCATTTTTCACAACCATGCCGAACTTAAAGACCATGCTGATGTACTGTTGAGTTTGGGGGGTGATGGAACTTTACTGGATACCTTATCGTTGATCCGCAATTCTGGCATACCCGTAATCGGGATCAATTTTGGCCGTTTAGGGTTTCTGGCCAGTATCAATAAAAATGAAATCGGACAGGCATTAAAGGCTTTAAGCAATGGAGAATATACATTAGATTCCCGTTCGCTGTTAACTTTAGAATCGGATAACCATTTGTTTGGCGAAGAAAACTTTGCATTAAACGATATCACCATTCACCGTCGCGATAATTCGGCCATGATGATTATCCACGCCTCTATGAACGGAGAGTTTATCAACTCCTACTGGGCAGATGGATTGATTATTGCCACCCCGACAGGATCTACAGCTTATTCATTGAGTTGCGGAGGGCCGATTATCTATCCCGACTCGAAAAATTTTGTAATTACGCCCATTGCACCACATAATTTAAATGTTAGGCCAGTAGTGGTTCCTGATGGCAATACCCTCTCTTTTGAGGTAGAAGCCAGGGAATCAAAATTCCTCGTTTCCTGCGATAGCCGCACGGTAACAGTAGAGCGTTCGGTTAAAATCAGCATAAAAAAGGCAGATTTTTGCATAAATCTGATCCGCCTTAATAATGAAACCTACTTGAATACGTTAAGGAATAAATTATTATGGGGCATTGATACCCGTAACTACTAAGCATGACGCCAGGCAAACAGCTATTAATTATCTTCTTTCTCATCTTTAGTGGGCAGTTTGTTCGTGCGCAGCGTGCAGTGATAGGTGAACCCTCCTGGGAACTTGGTGTAATGGCTGGCGGTGCCGGTTATATGGGTGATCTTAATCAGAATAATCCATTGTATATCAGTGGTTTGTCTGGTGGAATTTATGCAAAGCGCAACTTTAACCAGTACCTGGGGGTCCGTTTAAATTATACTTATGGGCAGGTAAAAGCGGATGATTCCTATTCCGGCAATGAGCAGTTACGGGAAAGAAATCTGCGTTTTAAAACATCACTGAGTGAATTCAGCGCGCTGGTGGATTTTAATTTTTTTAATTTTAACCTTGGCGGCGGAACGCGGCAATTTACGCCATACCTGTTTACGGGAGTGGGGTTACTTGTATTTAAACCAACTGTAAAAGTAAATGGCGAGCGTTATCGGTTAGATCGCCTGGCCACCGAAGGACAGGAAAATGGATATAAAAATGCCGTTTTAACCATTCCTTATGGCCTGGGCTTAAGGTATAATTACAGAGATACCTGGAGCATTTTTACCGAACTGGGCTATAGAACACCTTCTACCGATTATATTGATGATGTAAGCGGCCGTTATCCGGTTAACCAGGTAATTGTTGGAGATGGCCAGAATCAGGTTAATTTATCCGATCCTTCACGCTATAAAATTGGACAGCCGGGAACCCAAAGAGGCGATTTTCGAAAAAGGGACACTTATCTATTTGTTAGTGTTGGCATATCTTTTACCTTTGTATCCTCAAAATGCTATTCCTTTTAAGCTGATTTTGACATAATTAATGGGATTTAAAGAACAAATAGACTATAGCCGCCTGCCAAAGCACATTGCCGTAATCATGGATGGTAATGGAAGATGGGCAAAAGGCCAGGGCAAAGTGCGGGTTTTTGGACATGAACAAGGTGTAATTTCTGTAAAAGACATTGTTGAAGGTTGTGTTGAAGTAGGTATTGAGTACCTCACTTTATATGCTTTTTCTACCGAAAACTGGAACAGACCCAAAGAAGAGGTAGATGCTTTGATGCAGATTCTGATTTCTACCATCAACAAAGAAACCGAAACACTTAATAAAAAAAATATTAAGCTGAATGCCATTGGCAATATTGCGTCCTTACCTCAGGAGTGTATTGATGATTTAAAAGAAGCCATGGAAAAAACAGCCCATAACGAAAAATGTACTTTAACACTGGCATTAAGTTATAGTGCGAAATGGGAAATTTTGGAAGCCGCTAAAAAAATTGCATCAGCGGTAAAAGATAATACCATTTCTTTGGATGATATTAACGAAGACCTGTTTTCGTCGAAACTAACAACCGTAAATATACCAGATCCTGAACTTATGATCAGGACCAGTGGCGAACACCGTATCAGCAATTATCTGCTTTGGCAAATGGCTTATACCGAGTTTTATTTTACTGATGTTTTATGGCCGGATTTCAGAAGTGAAGATCTTTTCGAGGCCATTGTAGACTATCAAAAACGCGAACGCCGTTTTGGTAAAATTAGCGAGCAATTAAACTAATTTTTCTTTTAACACTTTTTAACAAGCGTTTAAGCTAACTTAGCACCACTTTTATACGATAAATGAAACCATAATAAGGGAACAACATAAAGTAATTTTGCTTTATAAAATATCGTTACCTTTTGGCCATTACTGAACAAATAATTTTAATGAAAAGAATATTTCAAGTTTTAATCCTACTAGTTTTAGCCGCTCCGGCCTTCGCTCAAGTACGTCCACAAGGTCAGGCTCCGGTAACCCCTTCTTTAAAGGTTGGTGGCTTAGATCTCGATTATTTTAGTCCAAAAGAATATATTATTGGAGGTACAACAGTAACCGGAACCCAATATTTAGATAAAGAAGTATTAATCACCTTGTCTAAATTAACTAAAGGCGATAAAATCGTTCTTCCAGGGGAAGCAACTTCTGATGCAATTAAAACGTTGTGGGCACAGGGCTTGTTTGATGATGTTAAACTTAACATCGAAAAATTTGTTCAGGATTCTGTTTATTTTGAAATTGAAGTAGTAGAACGTCCGCGTTTAAGTTCTATAGATTTAAAAGGTATCCGTAAATCTGAAAAAACTGCCATTCAGGAAAAGTTAAATGATAAAACGGGTAAAATCGTAAACGATAACTTATACAATACCACATCTGCCATTGTTAAGAAATACTTATTGGATAAAGGCTTTTTCTTTACCAAGATCGATTACAAAACGCGTAAAGATCCGAATGCAGAAAATAGTGTGGTATTAGAAGCTTATATTGATAAAGGTCACCGTGTTAAAGTGCAACATATCGATTTTACAGGGAATAAAGATTTCAAATCAGCAAAACTTAGAAAATTCCTTAAAAGCCCTAAACAATTTGCGTGGTGGCGTTTTTGGGGTTCCGGAAAATTCGCAAAAGAGAAATACGAAGAGAATAAGGTTAAAATGATTGCTAAAATGCACGAGAAAGGTTATCGTGATGCGGAATTATTAAAAGATACCATTTACCAGTATAACAATAAAAAAGTTAATATTAGAATGGACCTTTACGAAGGTAAAAAGTATTATTTCGGTAATATTACCTGGGCAGGTAATGCCATTTATCCGGATAGTATTCTGAAAAAAGTATTAACCATTGAAAAAGGTGATGTTTTCAGCGAAGAAAAATTAAATAAAAAATTAAATGGTGGTGGCGAAAACGGTGGCGACATTAACAGCATGTACACCGATAATGGATATTTAACTTTTAATATTGATCCGGTACAGACCAAAATTTATGGCGATACTGTTGATGTGGAATTACGCATGTACGAAGGACCACAATATACCAACAACCGCATTACTATAAAAGGTAATACCATTACAAATGATAAGGTTGTTTTACGTGAGATCCGTACCAAACCAGGACAGAAATTTAACAAAAGTGATTTAATCCGTACCATTCGTGAAATTGGTCAATTGGGTAACTTTGACGAGTCTAAAACTGTACCTACACCTCGGCCTAACCCTGCAGACGGTACTGTAGATATTGAATATGCAGTAGAAGAGAAACCTTCAGATCAGATTGAACTATCAGGTGGTTTTGGTGGTGGCCGTATCATTGGTACATTAGGTCTAACTTTCAATAACTTTTCGTTACGTAACTTATTTAATTTAAAGGCTTATAAACCATTGCCAAAAGGTGACGGACAGAAATTAAGCTTACGTGGGCAAACCAACGGTAAATATTATCAATCGTATAGCTTCTCATTCTCACAACCTTGGTTTGGTGGCGAGAAACCGGTAAGCTTCGGAGTGAGTGCATTTACCTCATTACAATCGAACGGTTTAAGCAATGGAGATGCTTTATTTCAAAAAATCCGTTTAAATGGGGTAACCGTTAGTTTAGGTAGAAGATTAAACTGGCCAGATAACTATTTCCAGTTAACCCACGCGGTGAGTTTACAACAGTATATCTTAAATAACTATACAGGGTATTTATTTAGTTCAGGTACATCTTATAACTTAAGTTTATCACAAGAAATCAGCCGCGATTCAAGAGATTCGCCAATCTTCCCTAAATCAGGATCATTCATCCGTTTCACTGTTCAGGCAACGCCACCATACTCACTGTTCAACAAAGTGAATTATGCAACGGCATCTGATAAAGAAAAATACCGTTTTACCGAATACCATAAATGGAAGTTCGATTCGCAGTGGTACCAACGTGTTGCAGGTAACTTAGTAGTTAAAGCGCAGGCACAATTTGGTTTCTTAGGGCAGTATAGCCAGGCAGTAGGTCAATCCGCATTTGAGCGTTTCAAACTGGGTGGTGATGGTATGCAGGGATTCGATTTCTTACAGGGATCTGAGCTAATCGCAATGCGTGGTTATGCAAACAATACCGTTATCCCAAATGGTTCTGATCCAAGAATTGCTCAACAATCTGGTAGCCCTATTTATACAAAATATGTACTTGAGGCGCGTTATCCGGTTATTGCAAGTCAGCAAGCTACAGCCTTTGTCTTAGCCTTCGCAGAGGCCGGTAACACCTGGAACAGGTTTGGTGATTTTAATCCGTTCAACGTGAGAAGATCAGTTGGTGTAGGCGCACGTATCTTCCTACCTATATTTGGTTTATTGGGTATCGATTACGGACATGCATTTGACAGGATTCCTGGAGTAGCAGATGGCGGTAAGCAAAACTTTACTTTTAGTATCGCACAACAATTAGGTGGATTTTAATTGATAAAGAATAAAAATTTAACTAATTATGCAATAAATCATTGCAATAGGAGTTTAAAGAAAGCTTAGGTTATTAACTATATCATTAACACACACACAAATGAAGAAGTATCTTTTTATCGCATTCCTGCTTTGCATCTCTATTGGTGCTTTTGCACAGAAGTTTGCTTATGTAGACACGGAGTATATTTTGAAACATTTACCAGAATATAAATCGGCACTCAGTCAGTTAGATGTAGCGTCTAAACAATGGCAGCAACAGGTTGATCAGAATTTTTCTGAAATTGACAGGATGTACAAGGCTTATCAGGCCGATCAGGTTTTATTAACTGATGATATGCGCAAACGACGTGAAAACGAGATTATAGAAAAAGAAAAACAAGCTAAAGAATTTCAACGTTCTAAGTTTGGACCGGATGGAGATCTTTTTCAAAGCAGGATAAAATTAATTAAGCCTATTCAGGATAAAGTAGCTGAGGCTATTAAACAGATTGCAAAATCAAAATATTTAGACTTCATTTTTGACAAAAGCAGTGAAGCAACAATGATGATTTATGCAAGTAGCAGTTACGATGTTAGTAATGATGTAATTGTAAAATTAGGATATAAACCAGGGACTGTAAATAATTAGTATATTCGCCCTGATTTTTGAAGGAAAACAATTAGAAAAAAATAAAAAAGTAAAATAAAACGATGAGAAAGTTAATTAACGTATTCTTTGTAGCAGCAGGGTTATTGTTTACAGCGAATATGGCAAGTGCACAACAAAAATTGGGTCACATTAATTCAGAGGAGGTTTTTGCAAATTTACCTGAAGCTAAAACAGCTCAAACTACTTTAGAAACCTTAGGTAAACAGAAGCAAGCCGATATTGATGCAATGATCAAAGAATATCAAAGCAAAATGGCTGCTGCAGAAGCGAAACAAAAAACTTTAAGTGAGGCTAACAAAGAAACAGTGGGTAAAGAATTACAGGCTGCAGGTCAGGAATTACAGGATTTAGAAAAAAGAATTACTGATGCACGTACTAAAGCATCACAAGATATAGGCACTAAACAAGGTGAATTATTCCAACCAATCCAGGCTAAAGTAGCAACAGCCATTTCTGCTGTAGCTAAAGAAAAAGGTTTAGCTTATGTTTTCGATATCGCAAACGGACAAGGTGGTAACAATTTAGTATTCTGGGATGGTGGTGATGATATTACTGCTGCAGTTAAATCTAAATTAGGTATTACAGCAACCGCTGCAAAACCAGCTGCACCTAAGAAATAGTCATGAGTCGTGAGTTCGGAGTCGAGAGTCTCCTGACCAGTTCAAGATATATGGCGGAATTAAGTTTAACTTAGTTCCGCTTTTTTGTTTTTAGGATTTATCTAAACTGTCGTCATCTCGATCCGATAGCTATCGTACGAAGCGCAGTGAAATGGAGAGATCTATATTCGATAGACTTCGCTGAGCATTCGGGTTCTCGACTGCGTTACCGATGTAAAATCGGTACAGGTAGCACTCCGCCTGAAATGACGATTTTCTTGTTGGACGTTTTGTTCAGAAATGCTAAGCATTTTAATTTTACAACATGCGAACTATCACTAAAACATTCCAATTTTCAACTAACTTTACAACGGTTTCAATATTTAACTTTCCAACATAATGCAGGTTTCGCCGATAGGTATTTTCGATTCAGGTTACGGTGGATTAACGGTATTCCGTTCCATTGCCGATAAATTGCCCGATTATAATTATATATACCTGGGCGATAATGCCCGTTCGCCCTACGGCGATCATTCTTTCGATACCATTTATAAATATACTTTAGAATGCGTAGAATGGCTTTTTGCAAAAGGATGCCATTTGGTTATTCTGGCCTGTAATACGGCATCGGCAAAAGCACTCAGAACCATTCAGCAGATAGATCTTCCTGCTAAATATCCAGATAGGCGGGTGCTTGGGGTAATAAGGCCCACTGCAGAGGTAATTAATGATTATACGAGTACCAAATCGGTAGGGGTAATGGGTACAAGAGGTACGGTTAATTCTCAATCCTATCTTTTAGAGATCAGTAAATTTTTTCCAGAGGTTAAGGTTTATCAGCAAAGTTGCCCCATGTGGGTTCCGCTGATCGAAAACAACGAACACTTAGCGCCCGGAGCAGATTTTTTTATCCATGAATATTGTGATCAGTTATTGAGCCAATCGACAGCTATCGATTGTATATTATTGGCCTGTACGCATTACCCTTTATTAATGCCTAAACTGAAGAAAGTATTTCCGGATCATATCAATATTTTAACGCAGGGTGAGATTGTAGCTGAACGTTTGCTCGATTATTTAGAAAGACATCCGGAGATTGAAGAAAAACTGGCTAAGCAAAAAGAAAGACATTTTTATACCAGTGGCGATCCTGCTGTATTTGATGCACATGCTTCTATATTTTTCGGCGAAGCGCTGAAGTCTGGTAAGATGTGATGGATATGAATTGTTGAATGGCCAGATTGTTTGATTGCTGACAGCCAATCGCCGGCTAAAACCGGTTAACAGTTAACTGCAGATTACTAACAGGTAACCGATGTCTGGTTAGTACTTTTCGCTAAGATGAAATGTTAACAAATTGTGGATGTTCTGTGGCAAATCTATGCTCCTTTTTAAGCAGTTAGGAACGTGTTTAAACTATTCTTCAACAAGGGCTCTTCGTACCTGCTGGCGGTCAGCATCGGCCCTGGCTTACCTAAGAAAGTCCCAAAGCAGAGCCTGGCTTTACCTTTTAGGTAACCAAAAGGTAAAGAATAGGTAACCAAAGGGTTAACCTGGGGTTAACTTGGTGTAGAGAAAGGGTAAACAAAAGGTAAAGAAAGGGTAAGCAATTTTTTGTTGTCTTATACTGAATCTAGTTTAATTGCTTCCAAACTCCCAATTCAACACTCCAAACTAATTACTGTGGCAATTGCGCTACCCTGGTCAGCACTGTAGGCGAAGATAATGCTTCTAAAAAGGCAACAACTGCATCTTTTTCTGCTATACTCAATTTTAATCCCTTTAATAACTTATCGTTTTTAGGTAGTAAAGGATCATTTACCTGTTCCGGTTTCACACGCTGTACCGGCATGCCCACATTGTACATGTTCATCACGCCATCCATATCAGGGAATAAACCATTATGAAACCAGGGAGCCGTTTTCATCACGTTTCTCAGTCCGGGAGTTTTGAACTTGCCCACGTCTTCTGGTTTCTTGGTTACATTGTATAACCCTAGGTCTTCATATTTACGGCCATAATAGGTTAGACCATCATTATGAAATTCGTTATCAGTAAAAAATGGTCCGTTATGACAATTGATACAGCGGGCTTTTGTGCGGAATAAGTGTAAGCCCATTAATTGTTGATCTGTTAAGGCTTTTTTATCTTTCGCCAGGAAACGGTCGAAAGGGGTTCTTCTGCTTACAATGCTGCGCTGAAAAGTAGCCAGACTTTCGAAAATTCTTTTATTGGTAATTTCTTTTGAACCAAATGCAGCCGTGAAAAAAGGTTGATAACCTTTAATTTTACTAAGCTTTTTGGGTAAAACTTTCATGTCCTGGTGCATCTCATTATGTGCCGCTACAGGACTGCCGGCCTGCTCTTCTAAACTGTTTGCCCTGCCATCCCAAAACAGGCGTTTGTAAAACCAGACATTCTCCAGTGAAGGTGCATTTCTGATATTGGTCAAATGATCATGACCGATTGAAACCTGACGGCCATCTGTCCAGTGTAAATCTGGTGCATGGCAGCTCGAACACGAAATCTGGTTCGAACCCGACAAACGCGGATCAAAAAACAAAATTTTACCCAGCTCCACTACATTTTTTACCGAGTCGTTTTTTAAATCAACAGGAGAGGGTGGAAGTTCGCCCAATTCCTGAAAAACGGCATCTTTATCAACCGTAGGTTTTGGCCATTGATCGGTAGGTTTTGAATAAACTTTGCGCAGGCTATCTATGCTCAGTTCATCGTCGTCATTAAAGTCGGCTGATTGAAAAGAAAATAAGATGAGTCCGGTAAGGGCTAAAGCAAGAAGGGCAAAAATTTTATTCATGGGTTAAAAATACAGGTTTAGGCTAATATTAGAAGAAAAACGGTCTTTACCGGGGGTTGTGACAATTGTTCTATTTAAGCTTTTTTGGTTAAGCTTTTGTGTATAAAAGGCATTTATTTTAATGCTCGACAGCATCATTTTAAATAGTGGAAATCCGTATTCTGCTGTTACTCCGCCTCCTGCAGCAGAAGAAGTATTAAACAGATAGTCGTGATAGATCACATATCTCGTAAAATAAGCTTCATTGGCAGGCGCCACTGTAAAATGATCGCTCAGTGAAAACTGATGATGTGCAGAAAAACCAATGCCGATATAACCGTTGTTTTCTTTGATCCACCTTTTACTTGAACCTACCATCAGCATTAAGTGGTTAAAATAAACATCATTTGCCCTAATGCCATCAATCCTCTCTTCGTCAAAATAATTGGCTTTTATAAAATGGTTATATATACTTTTAGCAGATTGGGTAGTTAGAAATACTTTTGCCCCTAAGCTACTGGATAAATACTTGTAGTTGTTGGCACCAAAATCAATGTTATAATCAGCACCATCAACTGATTGATATTGTGCCTGCGTGCCAATGGTACCATGTGAAAGTTTTTTATTCCAAAGCAGGTTAACGTCAGTTCTTTTGAGTTTATATTTTGAATAATCAGTAAAACCAGAACCATTAGCAAAAAAATAACGCTGATTTTCTTCAATATAATTTCCAAACAAATAAAAACTGCCAAAGTTGCCGGCATTTATGTCAAAATATATATCCAAACCATTGCGTTGTTGATCGTCATTATATCTTCTGTCGTTTAGTATTGGTTTCGTTTCTCCATAGCCATTTACCAGATGGTTATAATACATTGGAAAGCTTGAGCTTTCATAGTACCGGGGATTTTTGTATCCAATGGTTATTTTTTCCTGACCATAACCTTTTCGATAACCGAATCCCAATCTAACAAATGGCGATAATTTGTAGCCTAAAGCTGCATTCAAATTGAACTGGTATTCGCCTATTGATCCCCTCGGATCATTTGTTGAGAAATGATCTCCTACTTTATAATCAGTTCCAATACTCAGACTTAATTTTTCATTAAGGAAATTCTTATTGGCCATAGCCTGAAAACTGTAAACACTTCTTTCATAATGAACATAAGCTGGAGAACCAAAATAATATGGAGAAGAAGTATTGTTTCTGGTTTGATGTGAAAAACGTGTACTATCCTCAAAGGTTTTAGCATAAGAGAAACTCCCAAATAATTTAATACTGCCGAGTTTAACCGTACCTTCTGTTGATAATTTACCCGCATTAATTTTTGTGGCTCCTTGTGAAGGAATATAGGTGCCTTTATCAAAATTGTAGGTAAGGCTGATTTTGCTAAACCTTTCGGGCATCATCGTACTGAGGTAATAACTGCTCAATTTAGCAAATTTGAGCAGTTCCTGGCTAGCCGAATCTGCATAAAACTGATTGGTAGCCAATGCCTGCTGAAACTCTTTGTCAGTAACTGTTTTTTGAGCCAGGGCAGATGATGGGAGCACTAGCAAAAACAAATATTTTAGAATTTTTCTATTCATAGAAGGTTTAAAAAGCCGGTCGGATGAATCCGACCAGCAATTAACTTTTTATTTAAATCCTCTCGGATTGGCAACGTTGAAGTAATCGAAATCTTCAGTACTGTTATTGGTGTCTTTCAGGATAATCCTACCATTTATCGTTTTTTCTGTTTTCCTGACTACAGATTGTGAAGTATATGAACCAAGTGGTACAAAGGTAAAACCAGCATCAAGGGTTGCTCCAAATTTTTTCGGGATACGGTCAGTTGCTTCATTAGGTTGCACTTCTACAGCATCAATGATCCATTTTGCTGGTATTTGATAGTATTTTCCCGCTGATGATGATGGCGTGGCTTTGGTAGGATAGTTATATTGCGGCCAGTTTTTCGGCTTTTGCGTACCATCAACTTTCACTAATACATACCCATACCTCCCGGGATTATCAAATATCATATCAGTACCGAAGTATGACAGTACTTCAAGATTTGGCACACTGGCATTGTCGATGTCAGAAGCTAAGGGTTTGCTCAAAAATGGTGCATAATAAGCTTCGAAATCAGCTTTACTTAAATCAACGGTTAAACTAGGATTTAATACCGTAATTGCTTTTCCATCTACTCCAGTAAACGGACTTTTGTGGTTAACTGCGGTTTGGGCAACCACAATACTCTTACCTGGCTCAACAGGGTGCTGTTTTCCGGTTCCAGGGATCATGAATAATGCACGTGCATATACATAATCATTATTAGCGTCAATATCAGTAGGCATATTTTGTGATTTATTCCAGTCTAATTGCCCGCTTGGCAACAAATTATATGATCCGGATGTGCTTTTAGTGATTAATCCGGTCGTTTCTGCAAAGTATAAACTGTCGGCATAAAGTGTTTTATCACTATTGTTGTAAAACTCAATAAATTGATCCCTGTAAAGCGCTCCATTTACACGATCTGATCCTGCAAAATAGATCTGTTTGATCACCCAGTCGCCAAGACTGCCCGCAATCAGGTTTAAGTTGATGGTTTCAGAGAAGCCTACAGTAATCTGCTTATTTTTTAAGGAAGCATTAAATGTAACTGCTTTTTCCGTAACTGTTCCTGTGATAGTGGAATACTCAGCTGCGCTAAAGTTGGAGGAAGCGTCGATGTCGTAAAATCCAGGTGATAACTTAGAAATCAGAATAACACCTTTATCATTTACAGTAAATTCCTGCACAGTTCTGGTCTCAATATTGGTAATTTTAAGTTTAGCAATATTAAGCGGTAGCGTATAGCCACTGGTTGCCAGTTTGTAATTAATTTTGATATTTAAATCAACAGGCTCAATCTCGGTTGAGTTGTTTTTTTTACATGCCGCGAAGGGAAAGATAACTAGAAACAGGTAAAGGTACTTTTTCATGACTTTGAAAATTAGAGTTTTAAGGATATTTCTGCGCCAAATGATGGAGCAGAATTGGGATAAGTATATGTGCCGGATGAGCTGATGTAATAAGGCTGATAATTGAAAACATTAAATACATTAAAAGAGAACCTCAGCCTTTTCTTGATTTCTTTTGAAAGAGATAAGTGGAAGTTCGGAACAATTTTAGGCATATTGTCTTTATTAACTTCTGATAACGGTTTAAATAATTGCCCGTAATCTGGGTTTGAAGCATCAAAGTTGGTGATGGTAACATACTTGCCATTATTGGTGATGTAGGCAAATGGAATACCCGAATTAGGCGATTCAATTGATTTTTGGGCAATTGAAAAATCTGCAATAAAGCTAATCACAAGGCTAATCTTCGGAATGTGTGTAGCAGAACTGATACGGCCGTTACTTAAGTAAGAAATTCTTTTAAGTGGTTCATAAAAGCCAACTTTTGCATAATCATCTCGTGTGATGGTTTGATCGGAGGTGTTACCCAATCGTGGACTATTGGTTTGATAATTCGTTCTGAAAATACCACCACTGATGTTAAAGGATGTGGAAATGGCTTTAATTTGAGGTGTATTTAAGATCAGTTCTAGACCCTGGTTGTCAGAGCTTAGGTCGTTATCAAACCTATGGTACACAAAATAATAATTCTTGGTTCCGTTTGTGGTAATTAGTGGTTTCTGACCGGGTTGCGGAACCACGTTGTATGTGGGTAATGTTACAATAACAGGTGTAGCAATAGTACCAATTCCATTTCTCGAAAGTTTGCTAAACAAACTGAGTGAAAGATTGAAATCTTTAATTTTAACCTGTGAGCTTAATTCAATGGTTTGGCTATATGCTGATTTCAGATTTTCTGAATGATGATCGTAACGGTTTACGTATACTAAGTAAGTGCTTTCTAAGGCACTGCTATTGTTGTATGAATTGACTAAAGGAATTTCGTAATAAGTTGGCCCCGGAAAGCGTTGCGCAAGCGCCGGCGATTTAAACGAAAGCCCGTATGCCAAACCAATCTTTACCGACTTACTGAGAGCGTAATTTAAGTTAAGCCTTGGCGAAAATGATGGTAAGGCATTTTGAAGATCGTACCTTAAGCCCGCCCTTACATTCAATTCTTTTTTAAATAGCGGGAGTTTAAACATGTCTTCGGCGTATAAACCAATATTGTTTTGTGGAACCGCCAGGTTAAAATCGTAGTACCTTTCAGAACGAGATGGGCTTAACGAGGTTGTAGTAATGGCCGTCCCAAATCTTGGTCTATTTGGGTCGAGTACCTGTCCTAAACCATTATTAGCGCCATAATCGTAACTCGCACCAAAATTTAAAAAATGGGTAACACTTCTTGTTCTAAAATCTGCATTCAAATCAAGTTTTGCTGAAGCATTAACAGGCCTGCCATCAATCAGGGTTTGGGCTGTATAAATTCCCCTTACATAAGCACCCTCGAATATGCCCGTTGAAGTCGCATCGGAGATAATTACATAAGGCTCGTTTTTAAATTCTTCTTTATAGGTTACCTGATGGCCTTCTGAATAGCGTAAATTAATCGAAATGTTTTTCAGAAAATTATGGTTCACACGGTATGAACTTCTGTTGCTTACACTGAAATTCCAGCTGTCGAACCTCATCAGTGCTTTTTTAATATCATCTGGGTCGCTTTTTACCCCATCCAGATTTTTTCCGTAATCAAGGCTTAGGGTGTTCTTTAATCTGGCTTCCCGGCCAAAAGTATTAGAATACATTAAATTGCTGTTAATCCGCTTATAAGCTTTTAGCCTATCACGGTTGTCAGCATAAGAATTTACATAGTTTAGTCCAACATTTATAGCACCAGCCTTAGGGGAGATTTTAAAACCTTGAGAATAGCCGTAAGATGTGGCATCATTTCGGAGTTGCATGCGAAGATATCCTGGTGCTTTTCCTGCCTGCCTTTCCACAATAACTGCTCCGTCACTTAAATCTCCATATTTGGCGGGTGCAACTCCCGAAATCACCTCAATACTTTCAATATTATCTACAGGGACCTGCCTTAAATCGGTTCCTCCAAAAGCATAATCACCTGAGTAAGCTGTTCCTCTAGAACCATTTAACCCGTAACCTTCTGATGATAATAATGAATTGCCGGCCCCAAGCATACCTGGATTGTAACTCTGCATATTCATATTGTTGCTAATGGCATTACCATCAACAATAATGGCTACACCGAAAGCATTGCTAAGTTCAAATTGGCCTCTTTGATCGGTGGTGGGTTCGAATGAAGATCGCAGGTTTATGGTTTGCACGCGCTGTAGAGAGGGGGCTACAATTTTTCTGTTCGGTATCTGGTTCAGTAAATCGCTTATACTCAAAGCTGGGGTTTGCTCAATAACATCTCTTGACATAATTAAAGAAGAGTTTGACTGCCCTTCATAATTGCGTTTTGCATTAATATCGATGGTTTCCAGACTTAAATTCAGTTCTTTTAAAACAATATTGCCCACATTAACATCACCAGCAAAAATTTTAATGTCTTTTGTTAAACGCTGATAACTAATAAAAGAAAATTCAAAAGTTAAAGTCGTATTGGTTAAATTGCTTAGGTTGAATTTAAAAGTCCCATCTTCAGTAGTGGTTCCATATTGATTAGTTTCGATAATTTTGATATTTGCAGAGGGGATAGGCCGGTTGTTTACGTCAACCACTTTTCCGGTAACAACGCTCTTGATTTGCGCCAGCGCACTGCCACAGATCGATAAGAATAATAAGGATATGTAAATTTGTTTCAATTTAGACTAAATCATAATAATGCTGCAAAAGTGTTAATTTTAACTCTGGTTTGCAAGTTATTTAGAATTATTCTAATTAATCATACAGGTTTTTAACTCGGGAAATGCAGTGATAGTCTATTTGTATCATCTGTCAGATAAAACTCATCATCACAAAAGAAAACACTTTTGTTTAGGTTGTAATGGTTTAAAAGGATAACTTTGCGGCTTCAAACCCACACAATGAGTGATCAGATAAAACACGAATGCGGAATCGCTTTTATTCGCCTGTTAAAACCACTTTCTTACTACCAGCAAAAGTACGGTACAGCACTTTACGGCCTTAACAAATTATACCTTTTAATGGAGAAACAGCATAACCGGGGCCAGGATGGCGCAGGTATTGCCACCATTAAGCTGGATATGAAACCGGGCAGTAGGTACATTAGCCGATACCGGAGCATGGCATCAAATGCGGTAGCTGATATCTTCGAATATGTACAGAACAAATTTGTTGATATACAGGAAAATACCCCTGAATTAATGCAGGATACAGAATGGCTCAAAAACAACGTAAGCTTTATCGGCGAGGTGTTAATGGGCCATTTGCGTTATGGTACACATGGTAAAAACAGCATCGAAAATTGTCACCCTTTTTTAAGGCAAAACAACTGGATGACGCGTAACCTCGTAATTGCGGGTAACTTCAACATGACGAATGTAGATGAGTTATTGGAGCAATTGTACGAGTTAGGTCAGCACCCAAAAGAAAAAGCAGATACTGTTACGGTATTGGAAAAAATCGGTCACTTTTTAGATGATGAAAACCAGGAACTTTTCGATCAGTATAAAAAAGAAGGGCACGATAACGTTGCGATTACACACAAAATATCTGATAACTTAGATATTGCCAATATCCTTCGCCGTTCGGCCAAAACATGGGATGGAGGTTATTCGATCTGTGGTATGGTAGGTAATGGCGATTCGTTCATTATGCGCGATCCGGCAGGTATCCGTCCGGCGTATTACTATTATGATGATGAGATTGTTGTAGCGGCATCTGAAAGGCCAGCTTTACAAACTGCATTTAATATTCAGTTTAAAGATGTTAAAGAGATCGATCCTGGTCATGCTTTAATAATTAAGAAAAATGGCGAGGTGAGCATGGAGCAATTCCGTGAGCCTACCGAAAGGTTATCTTGCTCATTCGAGCGTATCTATTTCTCAAAAGGAAGTGATGTAGAAATTTACCGTGAGCGTAAACAGTTGGGCCGTTTATTGAGTGATAAAATTCTTCAGGCAGTTAATTACGATTTAAAAAATACAGTATTTTCATTTATTCCGAATACGGCTGAAGTTGCCTTTTTTGGAATGGTTGATGGCGTTCAGCAATATGTGCGCAGGCACCAGAAAGATATACTTTTACATAAGAAAGAAACACTAACAGATCAGCAGCTTGAAGACTTACTGTCTTTAGCACCTCGCGTAGAAAAGCTGGCCGTTAAGGATGTAAAGCTAAGAACGTTCATTACCCAGGATGCTGACCGTAGTGAAATGGTGGCGCACGTTTACGATACTACTTATGGTATTATCAATAACCACCAGGATACTTTAGTCGCACTTGATGACTCGATTGTACGTGGTACTACCTTAAAGCAGAGTATCATTAAAATTGTGGACCGTTTGCACCCTAAGAAAATCATTATTGTTTCTTCAGCACCTCAGATCCGTTACCCTGATTGTTATGGTATCGATATGAGCAGGATGGGACAGTTTGTAGCTTTCGATGCGGCTATTCAACTGTTAACGGAGCGTGGTATGTGGCAGGTGATAGAAGATGTTTACACGAAATGTAAGGCTTCGTTACTTTTACCTAAAGAGGAAATTGTAAACCACGTTAAGGAAATTTATAAACCCTTCACGCCTGAAGAAATTTCAGCTAAAATTGCACAGATCATTACCCCAAAAGGTACTGTTGCTGAGGTTGAAGTCATTTACCAAAGTTTAGAGAACCTGCATGAAGCTTGTCCGAAAAACAAAGGTGACTGGTATTTCTCAGGAAATTACCCTACACCAGGCGGTAATAAAGTGGTTAATAAAGCTTTTGTTAACTGGAAAGAAGGAAATAACCAAAGGGCTTATTAGTCCCTGAATCCCCTGTGGGGGACTTAAATAACAGATAGCTCATAGTAATATGGGCTATTTTTTTTGCGCATACATTTCACCACAAATGCAGGAAGGCATAAAGAAGGTTTGTGCATTTTTTTCCGCTCCGTGGTTCATGTCCCCGCGAACCACTAACATAGGTTCATCCTCCATGCCATCAATCGTAATCTTTGATTTAGATATCTTATCTGGTCAAAATGATAACTCTATTTTTTGTTCCCGCAGATTAAACAGATTAAAACGCAGATTTTTATATATAGTTCGTACCCTCATTGATCGCTCATGTTACATTCTTTTTGGCGTTGTTGCTCTTGCCTCCTAAACCTGACATTCGCGGAAAGCCCGGAGGCAAATTCTTCATTTGCCGAGGACTTGCAGCATTGGCAGGACTAACAACAATAGTTATACTGCACCTGCTTTTCTAAAAATATTTAACCACCTAAGACATGTAAGCGCATCTAAGTTGGGGAAGCAATATATTATGCGTAAAACTTCAGATAGGTTTTAATAATAAGCCAGAAGGCAAAAAAGATAATCACTACACCTGCAATTTTATTCAGTTTCTTAAGCGCATCTTCTTTTATTTTATACCGGAGCTTGCTCGAGTAAAAACTCTTAGCGCCATCAATACTGAGTTGTGTGGCCATGGCAATAAAAAAGCAGACTAATTTCTCATTAAGCATATTGTTGAGCTTAACGGAAATAATACCGCTCACAATAATCCAGAACATGAGGGTAGAAGGAGTGAGGATGCACATTAAAAAACCTTTAAGCACATAACCCCGTTTACTCACTTTTTGTAGTGTGGTACTATCATAATGCACGGTGATTTTAGAAACCAGGTAATAAATACCAACGGCAAGTAAAAATATACCGCCAATACTGCCTACGTATTTATCAAATTCGGCTTTATAATCGACAAACTGACTACCAAAAAGAACCAGACCTATCAAGATCACATCACTAATAATTACACCAACAGCTAAAGAAAAACCAGCTTTGAAACCCCTTTCTATGCTGGTTTTAATCATTGCAAAAAAAACCGGCCCTGTTAAAAACGACGAAATAATCCCTGCTCCTATACCTAGTAATATGGCTTCAAACATGCATTGTGTTGTTTAGAATATGCGAATATGCAATTTTATACCTAAACATATAACATTTATTTTTGTTGCATAGGTTGCATAAAAATACTGATTATTAGCTTTTTTTTATTTATGTTTAGCCCCAATAAAACTAGATTTATAATATGAATTCAGAACAAACGCAAACCAAGTGGGCGCAGTTTATCCCACTGGTCACTGTATTCTTCTTTTGGGGCTTTGTAGCCGCCAGTAATGACATTCTCATCCCGGTATTTAAAAAGGCTTTTGATTTATCGCAGGCCGAAAGTCAGCTGGTTTCGCTGGCATTTTACATTGCTTACACGGTGGGTGCTTTAATTTATAATGGTATTTCTGTTTTAATAGGACAAGATATTGTAAACAAACTGGGCTATAAAAATTCGTTGGCACTGGGTTTGGTTATTTCCGCACTTGGGACCTTGTTATTTTATCCGGCGGCAAACCTGCACTCATTTCCTTTAATGCTTTCGGGTTTATTTATTGTGGCACTGGGTTTCTCGTTACAACAAACGGTAGCTAATCCTTTAGCAATTGCCCTGGGCCCGATTAAAACCGGTTCGCAGCGTTTAACACTTGCCGGAGGTATTAATAACTTTGGTACAACCATTGGGCCGCTTATTGTAAGTTTCGCCATTTTTGGTTCTGCTGCAAACGCCAATACCAACATCAGCGTAGAAAGCGTTAAAATTCCTTATTTAATATTGGGAGTAGCTTTTATTGCAGTAGCAATTTTCTTAAAAATGTCATCTTTACCTGATAGACCTGCTTTGGTGGAAGCGTCAGCAGATGATACTAAATCGATTAAGGGATCAGCTTTGCAATATCCACAATTGGTTTTGGGTATGATTGCTATTTTTGTTTACGTAGGTGTTGAGGTATCAACCGCGAGTAATTTGCCTGCTTACATGGAAAAAGATCTTGGTTTTGCCATTAAAGATATTGCTCCTTATATCTCGTTATACTGGGCTAGTATGATGATTGGGCGTTGGACAGGTGCTGTTGAAGCTTTTACTGATAATATCAGCACACAAAAAGTATTGCGTTTTATTGCACCATATTTAGCTTTTGGTATTTTCTTAGCTGTTAACGCCATTGCGAAACATGATTTGGCTCCATTTTATGTATATGCATTGATTATTCTGGTATTAATTGCTGCTGATATGGCGAGTAAAGGTAATCCTGCCAGAATGTTATTGATTTTTTCGGCAATTGGTATTACTGCATTGTTAATCGGAATGTTTACTAAAGGAATGGTAAGTGTTTATGCTATTACCAGTGTAGGTTTATTCTGTAGTACATTATGGCCTTGTATTTTTACTTTAGCTGTAAGTGGCTTGGGTAAGCACACCAGTCAGGGAAGTAGTTTCCTGATCATGATGATTATGGGCGGTGGTATCATTAGCTGGGCGCAGGGTGCAGTATCAGAGTTTACAGGTATTCAACACAGTTACATCGTAGGAATCATTTGTTTTGCTTACCTGGCATTTTATGCCTGGAAAGTGGCATCAATATTAAGATCACAAGGAATTAACTTCGACCAGAAAATTTCTGGCGGACATTAATTTTTAATAAAGTAATTTAGCAGCCACAAAGATGAATTTCTTTGTGGCTTTTTTGATTTTTATATGGCAGATAAACCAAGTTTCGATTCGATATTTATGAACCTTGCCACCGATCTGGCAGCCCGTTCGCATTGCGTACGTGCCCATGTTGGTGCAGTGTTAACAAAAGATACCCGCATTATTTCTATTGGCTATAATGGACCACCGGCCGGCACGCACAATTGCGATGAGGAATGGCCAGAGCATGGTTGCGCACGCGATAGTAAGGGAAGCTGTTCATTGGCGTTACATGCAGAAGAAAATGCAATCCTCTATGCCTCAAAAAATGGATCTAAAATAGAAGGTTGTACTTTATATACAACGCTATCTCCCTGTATTGCCTGCGCAAGGTTGATTTTATCTTCAGGAATTAAATTGGTGTATTATTCTAAATCGTATGCAGCTTATAAAGGTTTGCCTAGCGACGAGGGTGTAGATTTTTTACGGAAGTTTGGTGTTGAGGTCGTTTTGATCGAATCGTAGAGGTTTATTGGTTCATGAGTCATTAGTTCATTAGTTGCTGCAAATCGTATATCAGCAAACGAAGTTTAGATCTAAAAACATAAGTCAATTTCAACTTGACAACTTGACAAGTTTTGTTTATATTTGATTATAAATCTATTAGCTATGAAAACAATGTCGGTTGGGGAATTTAAAGCTCACTTTTCTGAAGTACTTGAAGATGTTAAGGCAGGTATTGGTATTGCCGTAACTTATGGTAGAAAGAAAGAAGTTATTGGTTATTTTCTTCCGGAATCTGGCAAAAATAAAGGTAAAAGAAAATTAGGCCCTTTAGAAGGAAAAGCTCAGGTGATTTTCAATGACGATTTTGCCATGACAGATGAAGAACTTTTAGGGTTATGATTTATTTGTTAGATACTCATGTGTTTTTATGGGCAATAATTGATACAAAAAGACTTTCAAACGAAGCAATATCTATTATTGAAAATAATGAAAATACAATTCTTGTAAGCGCCATCAGCCTTTGGGAAATATCTTTAAAATATGCACTTGGTAAACTTAATCTTATAGGGTTAGAGCCTAATGAATTGTCGAGCCAAGCAAAAGATTTGGGCTTTGACTTAATGCCGGTTTCACCAGAGTTGGCAGCAAGTCATTATAAATTAAATGCCATCTGGCATAAAGATCCATTTGACAGGATGTTAATATGGCAGGCCATTCAGAATGATATTACTTTAATCAGCAAAGATGAAAATATTAATAAATACCAATCAGCAGGTTTAAAGATTATCTGGTAATTTTCTACTTTGTTTTTGTTCTGTTAATTTTTTAAAAAAGATTAATTAACGCCAAACACTATGCGCTAAGCGTCAAACTTTTTCCTTCAAAAATCTCAAATCTCCCCTCTCAAATCTCATATCTAATTGGTACCTTTGCGGATGCAAGAAAAAATCATTATCGTCGATTTTGGTTCGCAATTTACACAACTCATCGCTCGTAGGGTTCGCGAACTAAATATTTACTGTGAAATATATCCATACAACAATCTTCCTGAGATTACAGATGACGTAAAAGGTGTTATCTTTTCGGGTAGCCCATACTCTGTTCGCCAGGAAGATGCGCCTCAAATTGATTTATCAAAATACCACTTAAAATATCCTTTACTGGCGGTTTGTTATGGCGCACAATATATTGCACAACATTCCGGTGGTGCAGTTCAGCCATCTTCAACACGCGAATATGGCCGTGCTAACCTGAATTTTGTAAACCAGGAGAATAAATTATTTAAAGGCATCAACATCGATTCGCAAGTTTGGATGAGCCATGGCGATACCATTACCGATATTCCTGAAAATTTTGAACTGATTGCCAGTACAGACAGTGTTAAAGTTGCGGCTTACCACATTAAAGATTCTGATACTTATGCCATTCAGTTTCACCCTGAGGTAACGCATAGTATTGATGGGAAAATCCTTTTGGAAAATTTCTTAGTTGATATTTGCGGTTGCAGTCAGGATTGGACTTCAGCTGCATTTGTTGAAACTACAATTGCCGATATTAAAGCTACTGTAGGTAACGATAAAGTTGTTCTGGCACTTTCTGGTGGTGTTGACAGCAGTGTTGCTGCGGTACTTTTGCATAAAGCTATCGGCACAAACCTACACTGTATATTTGTTGATAATGGCTTATTACGTAAAAATGAATATGAAAGTGTTTTAGAGCAGTATAAAGATTTTGGCCTGAACATTAAAGGCGTTGATGCTAAAGATAAATTCTTAAGCCAGTTGGCCGGGGTAGAAGATCCTGAGCAAAAACGTAAAATCATTGGTCGTGTTTTTATCGAAGTTTTCGATGAAGAATCTCACCTTATTCAGGATGTTAAATGGCTGGCCCAAGGTACCATTTATCCTGACATCATCGAATCGGTTTCGGTTAAAGGTCCGTCGGCTACCATTAAATCGCACCACAACGTGGGTGGTTTGCCAGACTTTATGAAACTTAAAGTAGTAGAACCACTTAAAACTTTGTTTAAAGATGAAGTGAGAAGAGTAGGTACTGCCTTAGGCTTAGAATCGTTTATTTTAGGCCGTCACCCTTTCCCTGGACCAGGTTTAGGTATTCGCATTATTGGTGAGGTTACTGCAGAAAAAGTAGCTATCTTACAGGATGCTGATAAAATTTATATCGACAATTTAAAAGAAGCAGGTTTATATGATCAGGTATGGCAGGCAGGAGCCATCTTTTTGCCGGTTAGGTCTGTTGGTGTAATGGGTGATGAGCGTACCTATGAAAATGTAATTGCATTAAGAGCGGTTGAATCATTGGATGGAATGACTGCAGATTGGTGTCATTTGCCTTATCCGGTGTTGGCTAAAATCTCTAACGAAATCATCAATAAAGTTAAAGGGATTAACAGAGTGGTATATGATATCAGCTCTAAACCGCCAGCAACTATTGAGTGGGAATAATTCAGTTATAAGTTTTCGGTTTGGAGTTTTCAGTCCAAACTGCATAAAATAAGTGTGATGCTAGCAAGGTGGAATAAACTTTGCTAGCATATTTTGTTAAAAACGATAGGTATGAATGTTAAGAAGGTTTACGGATTGCTGGTTTTGTTTATGATAGTTTTGAGTGCTTGTTCGCCTAAAATCAGGACACCTAAGCCCGAAACGAATAAACCGGTTGAAAAAGAGAAACCTGCAGATAAAAAGCCTGTCAAAAAGTTTTCGCAGGCAAATGTTTCCCTGCTTGTTCCATTTAAATTGGATGAGCTGAATTTAAAAGCAGCTACAAAAGCCGATATCGAGAAGTATGCGATGCCTATTGATTTTTATCAGGGTTTTAAATTGGGGCTGGATTCTGCTGCCGCGCAAGGTTTAAATTTTAAACTTAATGTTTTTGATACGGAGGATGACAATGCACATATATCACTCTTGTACAAGAATGATCGTTTCAAACAAAGCAATTTAATCATTGGCCCCGTTTTTCCTGACGGATTAAAGTTTATCTCCAGTTATTCCAAAGAAAATAATGCAATCATTGTATCTCCATTGGCCGCCTCCGAACCTGCTGAGTTTAACAATCCAAATCTGGTATCGATTGTAAATAATATTGGCTTACATGGAAAAAAGATAGCCACATACATTGCTAAAAATTACAATCCAGCTAATACGATAGTGGTATTGATTAACCCTAAAAAAACAGAAGACGAGCAATTTGCAGCACCAATAAGGAACTATTTTCAAACCAATACCAAATTTATTGTGCAGGAGTATGCTTCGGCTTATGCCTTTGAAACAAGGATGATCAAAGGCAAACAATATGCGGTAGTGCTTACCTCCGCCGACCGGCCTTTTGTGCTCCCGACTATCGAAAAACTGTATAAATTAAAACATCTTCCGTCAGGTGGATATAACCTCTCGCTTTTTGGTCACCCGAACTGGGTTAAACAGAATTATCCTACCGATAAATTGCAAGATCTGAATACCATCATTAGTTCATCCTACAAAATAGACTATAAAAGTAGTGCCGTAATTACTTTTATCAAAAAATACCGCTATAAATATGGCTTTGAGCCTGGAGAATATGCTTTTAAAGGATTCGATGTTGGCTATTATTTTGGCAAACTACTGGTAACTTACGGCGAAGATTATAAAGATTATATTGTAAAGGATAAGTACAAAGGGCTGCATAATAATTTTTCATTTATCCATGATGAAAAATTAGGCTATATTAACACCAGTTTAATGCTGTTGAAGTTTAAAAACTTCGCTTTAAGCCCAGTTGAGTAATCTAAAATTTTTCTTCCATTTTAATATTGCATGAGAGCAGATCATCAGTTAAGAGCCTTTGAACAGATTTTAAATAGTTATGATGGAAGTTTGCCTTTACATCGCTTTCTGCCCGCTTATTTTAAACAGCATAAGCAAATGGGGTCGTCAGACAGGAGGTGGGCTACCCGCCATATTTACAGCTTTTTTAGATTAGGAAAAGCTTTACCAACGCTTCACAATGAAGTCCGTTTGAGTATTGCAGATTTTCTGTGCCACGATACTTTAAGCTTGCTGGTGGAGAAGAATTTACCAGATTTAAAGGAAAATATCACTTTGCCGCTCGGGGAAAAATTAGCGCTGATTAAAGTTAAATATCCTGACTTTAATATAGAAGAAGTTTATCCTTTCCATACAACGCTTTCTGACGACATTGATAAAGAAGCATTTTTTACTTCGTTCTTTAAACAACCCGATCTGTTTATCCGCGTGAAAACCGAAGATTCTGCAGCAATTATCTCTAAATTGGAAGGTGAAAGTATTGTAGTGAAAATGATTACTGATACTGCCCTGGCTTTACCCAATGGAACCAAGCTTGAAACCATTTTAAATGAGGGAAGTTATCAGGTTCAGGATTTATCTTCACAGCATACAGGTGAATATTTCAAACCAAATAAATGGGATAAATGGTGGGATTGCTGTGCCGCATCGGGTGGGAAAACCCTGCTTTTACATAGTTTGGAGCCAATTATCGAACTTTTGGTTTCTGATTTGCGCGAAAGTGTATTGTTAAACCTGGATGAGCGTTTCCGTTTAGCGGGAATCAGGAAATATCATAAAAAGGAAATCGATCTGTTGCAGAACAACGATCAGGTTTTGCACCATTATCAATTTGATGGCATTATCCTGGATGCACCTTGTACTGGTTCAGGAACCTGGGGAAGAACGCCTGAAATGCTTACTTTTTTCGAAGAACGTAAAATCAATCAGTTTGCAGGTATCCAAAAAATAATTGTGCAAAACGTGGTGAAATACTTAAAACCAGGTAAGCCATTAATTTACATTACCTGTTCTGCTTTTGCGCAAGAAAATGAAGCGGTTGTGCAGCATATACTTGATACACTTCCGTTAGAACTGGAAAAAATGGAACTGATAAAAGGTTATGAAAATAATGCGGATACGATGTTTGTAGCCAGGTTGATTAAGAAGAGTCAGGATTAACAGGATTAAAGGATTTTAAGATCTGTGAATATCTTCCCAGACCGTTATTCCCGTGCGGGCGGGAATCCTAATGCTTTAAGATTTCCAATCAAGTTGGAAATGACGAATCTATTTAAAAAATAGAAATCGATTCAATGCGTACTAAGTATGTTCAAACCAGGATCTGAAATTCCTTTTGACGTATTTCACCGCCTCGACTAAAACGGCGATGGCTCCAATAATTAAGGTATATTCTTCAAAGCTGTTCATGATGTAAGCTTTATGTTTAGATGAATATACGAAATTATTGTTACAAATTGATTGGAAGGGTTGTTATTTTGACAAGTACTTTCCTCCGTTCGTCGTCTTGCTGAACTTGTTTCAGCATCTTTTTTACTTATTGGACCCTGAAATAAATTCAGGGTGACGAATCTTTGAAATGATCCCTAAAGCCCTGTATTATTCCTGAACAATTTAATCGCAATGGCCAATAAAATTACGCCAAAAGCCTTACGTAAGATGTTTAAGCCTGATTTTCCGAAAAGTTTTTCCAGCCTGTTGGTGTTCTTTAGTACGAAATAAACAAATAACATGTTGAGTATTATGCCGACCAGGATATTCTGGGTATGGTATTCTGTTTTTAACGAAAGTAGGGTGGTCATGGTTCCAGCTCCGGCAATTAACGGGAAAGCCAATGGAACAATGGATACCGTTTCGGGTGCTTCTTCCTTAAAAATGGTTAATCCCAATACCATCTCCATTGCGATAAAAAAGATTACGAATGAGCCTGCAATAGCGAAAGATTCTACATCTAACCCGATTACCTTTAACAGCGATTCGCCAACAAATAGAAAGAGGATCATTAAACCTGCTGCCACTAGTGATGCTTTTTCCGATTCGATATGACCTGCTTTTCTACGTAATTCGATTACAACCGGAATGGCGCCTAAAATATCGATAATCGCAAAGAGCACCATCGTTGTTGATAGGATCTGGCTTAAGTTGAACGTCATAAAATCGAATTTCATAGCGGGACAATTTTAAGCAAAGGTAGCGGAATTTGTATCAATTCCTCAATTGTGTGATTATTTATTAGAAATAGAACTGTGTTCTTAAAGTGAGCACATTGTCCTTCCTGTCAGCCGTATAATCTTTAATCTGCGTTGATTCGTTTTTAATAATATCGTAATAAATTACCGCCTTAAAGTGTGGATTAAAGTGATGTAAAAAGCCAAAACCAAAAGTATCAAAGCGAACATCTGCGGCAGAAAGTCCTCTGTCGCCTGAAACATCAAGTCCTTTCACCTTTGCATTCGGATCGTACCAATCATACTTTAAAATAAGCTGGTTATCGGTACTGTTTAATGTCTGCACAAAGGTAAGGTAGGCTCCGTTAAAATTTCTGGTATAATAAGGCAAGGCCAGCGATTTATTATCAACAGGATAGGAGCCTGGTGTGGTTGAGGTAGTTGAAGTGCCTGTTTGTAGCCCTGATACCACTTCGGCCCTTAATTCTGATTTCCAGCTTTTGGTTTTTGTAGCCAACTGAATATCGGCACCATAATATCTCCTTGGAGCTACCTTATTAATTGTTGAAGCGGATGAATCCTTAACCATTCTCCATTGATCGCTACTCCTGTCCATTTTATAGCTGAGTGGTAAACGATGGTTTAAACCGCCTTGTAGTGTGCTGATACCGCCCGCGATAGTAAATTTATTAAATGAATAAGTTTTATGGCTTAACCTGAAGATGAAATCCTTGCTGTTATCAAACTCACCCGGGCCGGCCAAACCCTGCCCATTGTAAATGCCGAAATCGAATACAAAGTTTTTAAGTGTAGCATCTTTCCAACGTGGATTTAGGGTAAAAGTAACCCCCAGATCGCGTTCTGTTTTCATTAAAATCTGTGACATCCGTCCACGTTCTGGTGCTTCTCTGACAGAAGAAGACAATTGCAGTTCGTTCCCAAACGGACGGCCCGAAAGACCAAGGGTTACTGCCAGTATCTTCCATTTGTTTTCGTAATAACGTCCCCAGAAATCGCGGATAGCCACACCTTGTTCCGTACCATCAAACTGAAGTACAAAATAGGTAGAAGGACTGCCATCTTCTGTTAACATCATGTAATCGGCCCTTAAACGACCTCTCCTCAATCTAAACCGATTATTGGTGAATTCGCCAAAATTCCCTCCCTGGTATTCTGCCTGTGTGCCGTTTGATTGTGCAACCTGAAATTGTGGCTGTAAATATCCACTAAACGATAATGAGCCATATTTCTTTGATATAATAAGCAAATGGTTTACCGTTGTAGAATCCATTACATCGTTAATTGTTCTTTGTGCATACCCTAATGTGGAAATAAAGAGTAAAACAACAGTTAAAGAGAAATAAACGCTTTTAATTTTAGCAGAATTGCGGTACATCTTATCAATTTTCTGCAAAGGTAGTTTTATTAACAATTATTTAACATAAAAAAAGCCCCGACTTTAAATCGGGGCTTTAATTTTTTTGAAAAATATGGCTTATTTAGCGTCTTTCAAATGTGAATTCTTTTTGCTGTATCCGAAATAAATGATAAAGCCTAAAGCTAACCAGCCAAATAATCTTAACCAGTTTGTCCAGCCTAAGCCAAGAATCATTAATCCACAGGCAACTACACCAAGAATTGGAATTAATGGTACCCAAGGTGTTCTGAACTGACGCGGAAGATCAGGATCAGTTTTTCTTAAGATAATTACCGCTATACAAACCAGCATAAAGGCAAATAAGGTACCAATACTGGTCATATCGCCTACCACATCACCAGGAATGAATGCTGCAAAAAGACCTACAATTACTAAAATTACCAGGTTGGCTTTGTAAGGTGTTTTGAATTTTGGGTGTAAATCGCTGAACATTTTTGGCAATAAACCATCTTTACTCATTGAATAAAATACACGACTCTGACCCAATAACATCACCAGGATTACAGAAGAAAAACCTGCCAGGATAGCTACTGTAACCAATTTGGCTAACCAGCTATAGCCTGTCATATATTCACTGATCGCAGCCACAACTGATGCCTCACCACCCTTAGTTCTGAAGAACTCAACTGGAGCAATACCGGTTAAAACGTGTGCAAATAAGATGTATAAAACTGTACATACTGCTAATGAACCTAAGATACCGATTGGCATTGCGGTTTTAGGGTTTTTAGTCTCTTGCGCTGCAGTACTTACGGCATCAAAGCCGATAAACGCGAAAAACACTGTTCCTGCAGCACCAATAACTCCCCAGAAACCACCAAAACTATGGCTGATACCTGCATGATCTACATAGGTAGTCGCTTTTGGAATATATGGATGGTGGTTCGCTTCGTGTATAAAGCCCCAACCTAATACAATGATCAGGATTACAATACCTACTTTTGTGATTACGATCACTCCGTTTACAAAAGCAGATTCTGATGTTCCTTTAATTAAAAGTAAACTCAATAAGGCTACAATAAATAATGCCGGAAGATTGATTATACCATTTACGGTTCCATCAGGGTGCGACTGGAAAGGAGAGTGGCACCACTCATACGGTATGGGCGAAGTATGCAACACTTCTACCAGTAATTTATTTAAGTATTCGCTCCAGGCAATACCTACTGTGGCAGCTCCAACGGCGTATTCCAACACCAAATCCCAGCCAATTACCCAGGCCATAAGCTCGCCCATGGTGGCATAAGTGTAAGTGTAGGCACTACCTGAAATCGGAATAGATGATGATAATTCTGCGTAGCATAAACCGGCTAATGCACAACCAATTGCAGCTATAATAAAGCCAATGGTAACAGATGGCCCGGCATTTTGTGCTGCTGCTGCTGCTGTTCTAACAAACAGACCAGCACCAATAATTGCGCCCACACCTAATGCCACTAATGCACCGGCGCTAAGTGTACGCTTTAAGCCTTTGGCTGAATCTCCCGCTTCTTCTAGCAGCAAATGCATTGGCTTCTTAGTAAATAAACCCATATTTTAGTTTTTGTTTAGATTATTTCAGCTCCAAACCTAAATAAAAATTACGAAAATGTGAAAGGGATTTAAGTTAAAAATCCCTTTTATACTTTTTCTATCTAGGTTTTTACAACTAATGCGCTAAAGTATCGGTTGTATTGATTAAAGTATCGGTTTTTGTGTTGCCCAAACCATCGGTTTTTTGCTCAATTCTGATTTCTTTGCGAACTTCTGTACGGTGTTCGCCTGCAATTGCCTTGACTGCGATGTAAGGAGCAATAACTAGTGAAACGATAGACATTAATTTGATCAAAATGTTCATCGAAGGGCCAGAAGTATCTTTAAAAGGGTCACCTACAGTATCTCCGGTTACAGAAGCTTTATGTGGTTCTGATTTTTTATAGTGCATTTCACCATTAATCATTACACCCTGTTCGAAAGATTTTTTAGCATTATCCCACGCACCTCCGGCATTACTCTGGAAAATTCCCATCAATACACCAGTTACGGTAACACCGGCCAATAAACCGCCTAAAACTTCTGGTCCAAAGGTAAAGCCCACAATTACGGGAGTTATTAAAGCAATAGCGCCAGGCATCATCATTTCACGGATAGAGGCTTTGGTGGAAATGGCCACACACTTTTCGTATTCAGGTTTAGCTTTGTATTCCATAATACCTGGGATTTCCCTAAACTGGCGACGCACTTCCTGCACCATATCCATCGCAGCTTTACCCACTGCCTGAATACATAAAGCAGAGAAAATAAAGGGGATCATTCCGCCAACAAATAAACCCGCCAGAACAGGTGCTTTATAAATATCAATAGCAGTAATGCCTGCAATACCAACAAAGGCAGCAAATAAAGCCAAAGAGGTTAAAGCAGCTGATGCGATGGCAAAACCTTTTCCGGTTGCTGCGGTGGTGTTACCCACTGCATCTAAATTATCGGTACGTTCACGTACTTCCGGAGGTAACTGGCTCATTTCGGCAATGCCACCGGCATTATCCGCTATCGGCCCGAAAGCATCTATTGCCAATTGCATAGCTGTAGTGGCCATCATGCCCGCTGCAGCAATAGCCACACCATATAAACCTGCAAAATGGTAAGAAGCCATAATTCCTCCGGCAAGTACCAGAATAGGGATTACAGTAGATTTCATGCCTACTGATAAACCAGCAATAATATTGGTGGCATGCCCGGTTGAAGATTGTTGAATAATCGAATTTACAGGGCCCTTGCCCATTGCAGTGAAATATTCGGTTACGATACTCATAATGGTACCCACTACCAAACCCACTATAATGGCATAAAATACATTGATGTTTGAGAATTCATATCCACGAAGCCTAAGCGTTTCTGGTAACATCCATTTTACGATAAAGAATGAAGCCACCGCTGTAATCACAATTGACGACCAGTTACCCAGGTTCAACGCATTTTGAACATTCGATTTTTCATCTTTAATGGTGACGAACCAGGTTCCGATGATTGAAAATATAATGCCTAATCCACAGATTACCATAGGTAAAAGGATAGGTGACATTCCTCCAAAATTATCTTTCACGTCAATCTCCTGTCCTAAAACCATTGTAGCCAAAATAGTGGCTACGTAAGAGCCAAATAAATCGGCACCCATACCGGCAACATCACCCACGTTATCGCCCACGTTATCGGCAATGGTAGCCGGGTTGCGCACATCATCTTCAGGAATACCAGCTTCAACTTTTCCAACTAAATCGGCACCAACATCAGCGGCTTTGGTATAGATACCACCACCAACACGGGCAAATAAGGCAATAGATTCTGCTCCCAGTGAAAACCCGGTTAATACCTCAATGGCGGTTTTCATCTCTACACTATTTACTGATACTACGTTAAAATGCTTTAAGAATATAATAAATAAGCCACCTAAACCTAAAACGGCTAGTCCGGCAACACCCAAGCCCATCACCGTACCTCCGGTAAAGGAGACTTTTAAGGCTTGTTTTAAACTCGTTCTGGCGGCCTGCGTGGTTCTTACATTGGCTTTAGTGGCTGATTTCATGCCGATATAACCTGCGGTTGCAGAAAATACAGCTCCAATAATGAAAGAAATGGAGATAATCCAGCTCGAATGCATCGGGATACCATTTATTTCCGTAATTGTTCCCGAATAGGCCAGGAGTGCAGCCGTAAACACAGCAAAAATACTCAATACCCTCCATTCAGCTTTTAAAAAGGCCATAGCACCATCGGCTATGTAGCCCGCAAGTTCCTGCATGTTTTTATCACCTGCATCTTGCTTGTTTACCCAGGCGCTTTTAATCATCATAACTATAATCCCAACAAGGCCCAGTGCCGGGATACAGTAAATTAAATTGTTTTGTAAAAAATCCATAGTTAATAAGTGGTTTTATATTTGGTTAGTTGTTATTGCTTAACTGTTTAAATCGGTCAATGGTTTAAGTTGTTTTATCGACTTCAAGCGCCCGCTCCAAACTCCGAACTTAGCTAATCCGTTAATTTACTGCGGACTTCGGACTTATAAGTAGCAAGTTAATAAAATATTCTTCTTGTGATTAAAAATTTCATTACCGTGTTAAATAAAATTTTGTTCAATTAAAATAATACAGGCGAAGCGCTCCTATTTTCTTTTTTTTAAATAAATTAGCCACAAACTAAACCAAACTGAAAAATGAAAATTGAAAAAGAAGATGAACCTTCCAAAAGAAAGTTAAGCCTTTTCGATGCCACAATGTTGGTAATGGGCTCAATGATCGGAAGCGGTATCTTTATTGTTAGTGCCGATATCATGAGGAATTTAGGTTCTGGTTATTGGTTAATAGTAGTGTGGATAATAACTGGAGTAATGACAGTTGCAGCCGCAATTTCTTATGGAGAGCTTTCTTCTATGTTTCCTAAAGCTGGTGGGCAATACACCTATCTGAAAGAGATTTTTGGTAAAATGATGGGGTTTCTTTATGGTTGGGGCTTGTTTACCGTAATTCAAACGGGTACTATTGCGGCCGTTGCTGTTGCTTTTGGTAAATTTACAGCCTATCTGATACCCGCTTTAAACGATGCTGCTCCAATTTTTCAAAGCGGCGGTTATAAAATTACCTGGATCCAGATTTTGGCTATCGGCGTGATTCTGCTTTTAACTTATATCAATACAAAAGGTGTAGAGGGCGGCAAAATTTTGCAGAATATTTTTACAGGGTCTAAAATTGTTGCTTTAATCGGCTTAATTATTTTGGGCTTTCTTTTGGTGAAAAACAGTTTTTGGACAGGTAATATGAGTTTTGGCTGGAGCGCTTTCAATAATCTTAAAACAGACCCGAGCGGCAATTTTATGAAATCGGGATGGGAATCTATCTCCGGAATGACAATAATGGGAGGGATTGCAGCTGCAATGGTAGGTTCTGTATTTTCGAGCGTTGCCTGGGAAAACGTAACTTTCGTTTCAGGAGAAATTGAAAATCCTAAAAAAAATGTAGTGCGTTCTATGGTTTTGGGCACCTCGGCCGTAATGGTTCTTTATTTATTGGTTAATTTTATCTATCTCAATACCTTGAACCGGGATAGTATTGCTTTTGCCCTTAATGATCGGGTTGCTGTTGCAGCCTCAGAGCAAATTTTTGGTAGTGGGGCTGGCACCATCATAATTGCTTTGCTGGTAATGATTTCTACTTTTGGTTGTGTTAATGGAATCGTATTGGCAGGGGCAAGGGTATTTCAAACCATGGCAAAAGATGGAATGTTTTTTAAAGCAGCGCTTAAAAACAATAAAAACGGGGTTCCGGAAAAATCACTTTGGATGCAGGGCATCTGGGCTTCTGTTTTATGTTTAAGCGGGCAGTATGGTAACCTTTTAGATATGATCTCTTTTGTTATTGTGCTCTTTTATATGATTACTGTTTTTGGTGTGATTTATTTAAGAATAAAAAAACCTGATATAGAAAGGCCTTACAAAACCTGGTTATATCCGGTTACGCCAATTATTTACCTATTAATAGGGGCAGCGTTTTGCATTTTGTTACTCATTTATAAACAACAATATACCTGGCCTGGACTTGTGATTGTCTTGCTCGGGGTTCCTGTTTACTTTTTGATCAATAAAAAAGAGGAAGAGGTTTAGCCGTCTCATAAATATTGAATTGTCAATCCTGAGGGCTAATTTATTTTATAAAAATCAATATTAATGGACAGAAGAATTTTTAATGAGCTGTAGACTGTGAGGAATCGTCATTGCGAGAAGGCTTTTTCAGCCGACTAAGCAATCTTACAATGATCGCTACTAGCGTTCGCATTAAGATTGCTTCGTTCCTCGCAATGACGGTTTTACTATTGGCGTCTGTCAATGGTATCTTGTCGAAGGACGTTTTTTAAATGTCTTACAAGGCGGTTCGATACTTCGTCAAGCACAGTACAGGCTAAGCTCAACGTGACAATTCGATTGAATACAATTTATGATACAGCCTTCTTTACACTAAAGGATAATGGCTGTCAACCGGCTTTTAGGTTTCAAATCTCATATCAACCTCACCAATCTCATTTTTAAATTTTGAAAATCAGGGTTCTGTTTCAATCGGTTCCGAAAGTCCCGTTATACGCTTTACTCACCCGATAGAAAAAATCGGGTTCGTGTTCGCTGCTACCGGGTTTATTAACTTAAATCTGTGCATTAAACTCAATTTCTAAACCAGACACAGCGGATACCGGCCATGCGCCTAAGGCCTGAAGGCGTATGAGCATGTGGCGGGACTGACACAAAAAAGAGCCACAGGCTTTGCTTTTCTAAAAAAGAGAACTCAATTTTTAAACTCTGAAAGCAGTAGGGTGTTTTCCCTAAACCCTATGCTTAATCATTCATACCTTTTCTCAAAAATTTAAACTTTCTGCCTAAATTTTGTATCAGTTTTTATACTTATTTCCTACATTGTTGTATGCTTATAACTTCGTTGTAAATAGTTTTTCCACATTTATATAAAACCTAAAATATTAGTTCTAGCGTATTTTTAGGCTATTTTTTTTATAATTTTTGTTCTTTGATTAAAGGTTTATGGATTGTTAATGAATGGTATAGTGCATTATTGGCCTGATATTTGGTTTAGGGAAAGCGGTAGCTGCAGCAACCTTAACCAAATTTTTAACCTTTAAATTTTAAAACTATGGCTTTCAAAGCTAGATTAAACTTTTCAGGCAAGGAGTACGATGTGCTTCACTGTGCCTATGCGTTAAACCGAGATGTAGATGCTAAAGGAAGACCTTCTTCCGGAGTTTACGGCGGTACCATCGATATTGAGATCGAATCAACCGAAGACACTTCAATTATCGAAGCGATGGTAAATAACCAGTACAAACCTATTACAGGAACCCTTCTGATCAAGAAAACAGAGGAAGATGCCAAAATGAAAGAAGTTAACTTCGAGGATGGCTACATTGTTAAATATTCCGAAGGAATAAACATTGTGGGCGATCACCCGATGACGCTCAAGTTCCAGATTTCAGCCCGCAAGCTTAAATTAGGTAACGCAGAGCACCTTAATGATTGGCCAAAAGCTTAGTTAGGTTTAAGGCGTAAGGTTTAGGGCAAATATATACTCCATGCTCTTCGCTAACCGCTTTCCGCAATTCATTCATCTTTCACATTAAAATTTTACTACAATGGCATTCAAAACCCGTTTAAACTTAGGATCAAAAGAATTTGATGTACTACAGTGCAGCTTTTCATTAAATAGAGATGTTGACGCAAAAGGCCGTCCATCCTCAGGTGTTTATGGTGGTACCATCCACATCGAAATCGAATCAACTGAAGATACTTCAGTGATCGAATCAATGGTTAACAACCAGTATAAGCCGCTTTCCGGAACATTGGTTTTCAAAAAGGGCGAAGAAGATTCCAAAATGAAAGAACTGTCTTTCGAAGATGGTTATATCATCCAGTATAACGAGGGTATTGCGGTAAACGACAATACACCTATGACTTTAAGTTTCGTAGTATCTGCCCGTAAGCTAAAACTGGGTAACGCGGAACATGAAAACGATTGGCCAAAAGCTTAATAGATACTGGTGGTATAAGGTAAATTAACCAGCCCCCCTTAAAAGGCGAAGGTAAGCCATAGCTTGCTTTCGCTTTTTATAGTATTACAAATTCGGAAAAAGATAAGCTGAGGCAAACTGTTTGTTTTAAGGTCATTATCATCTCTGTGATGACTACGGGGTTTAGACTTATAGTAAAGTGTTAGAAGCAGTCTGAGATGAATAGGGAACTTTAAGATAATCACCTTTCTCGTAATTTTAAAACTAATGTAAATGCTACGCTCAATTTCTAAGGTTAAAGTACTTTCAGTTGCTTTTTTTGCGGTTATGCTTTGTTTTTTAAGCTGTAATGAAAATCGTGTTCAGCAGGATCAAAAAGACGATAAGTCACTAAAAACTGTTCATCAGGAAAAGGATAGTAAACATTTATTCCTTACTTACATAGATTCGGTTTCAAAAATACCTTTGTCAAAACTCAGCGAGACCGGGCTGATCTCGTTAAATAAAGCATTTTCCGGTAAATTACCATTAGCCATACATAAGAGTGCGGAAGACAATGCGGATAAAAATATCATTGCACAGGTTTATAAAAATAAAGATACAATCAATAAGATAAAAGCAGGGGTTATATTCCTAGTGCCAAAATCCATTACGGATTCTTTGTACATCGGAGATTTTACGCGCTATTTCGGGAGCCTCAAAAAGGAAAAACCTACGATTGGTGTAACCGAGCAACCACTTCCGGTGCAGATTAATGTTTCTACCAGCACTTCAATTAAATTAACCTTCAACAATAATGAAAAACTAGATCAGGCACGGGTAATAATGGTAGAGGTTTTAAAATACAATTAATTTAACAAAATGAATACGCTCGTAAAGATTAAAGAATTTGATGCCCACGGTGGGCCTTCGAACGTTAAAATGGGGGGAGATGGGCACGCGCAGACTTCTACAACAGCTGGAAGGTTTGTTATAAAAAGTATTGAGAAACACGTGAGTTATGGAAAATATGCTGAATGGTCGGGAATAGCATGGGGTACAGAAGTTAAAATAAGTGGAAACATTGTAATGGTAAAACATCTGGGTACCTGGAAAAAATTAACCGATGTAAATGCACAATGGGGAAAATATAAAAACGATCAGAATGGCGTTACAAATGCGGTGCTAAAATATCAGCGCGATCTTTATCCTAATACTCCTATACCAACAAAATGGTTGTTTAATGATTTTGGACATGTTTCTGTTAAATATTTCAAAGACACTAACAACGATCGTAAAATGAATGGGAAGGAATATATCATGGGAGATTTTATACATACCACTCCACCCGATGAAGCTGCAACATCAATGGGGAAAATCTTTCAGCTGGCAGAATCACATGGATGTATCCATGTAAAGCCTAATGATATTGATACAATGATTGGGAATGGCTATTTAAAAAAAGGAAATACCATAGAAGTGCATCCCTATAATAAGAAAGTTATAGATGCCTCGTACAAACGAAATACAGCAAGTGTATCATTTGAAGTACATTTCTATCCGGGGCTTTATAAAATTGCAGTGTATAGATCAATGTAGCCTAAAACGCTGCTCCCACAATAAATTATAATATTATGGAAAACAAACTTATCGTAGAAATTAGTATAGAAGATACGACAATTGCTCATTTTTCTTCTTTTAGTTTACTACAAGCCTTTAATCAACACCATTATTTTGAACTGCACTGTAATCATGATCAGCTGGGTACACCAGGTTTAATCAATTTAGATGACAGTCGCGACTTTGTAGGTAAAACCTTAACGGCTGCTTTTGGGCACTCCATAGAGGGTATGCAACATTTTACCGGCCTGGTTACCAAGGTAGAGCTCTCGCAGAGCCATGGCTATCATGGTGTTTTAATTATAAGTGGTTATAGCCCTACTATATTAATCGACCGCGGACCGGATCTGGGTTCTTATCTCGATAAAGATCTCGATACCATTGTAAAACTTGCTACAAAAGATACACCGGCCAACGATTTAACAATAGTGGCCAATGCATCCAGAAAAACGCCGATAGATTATCTGATTCAATACCGGGAAAGTGATTTCGCATTCCTAAACCGGCTATCGGGCGAATACCACGAGTGGTTTTATTATGATGGCAGGCAGCTTAATTTTGGCAAGCCCGACGAACAGAAAGAAATAGCACTCTTTTATGGTCGCGATGTGCATAACCTGCAATACGCCATGGAAGTTTCGCCGATAAAATACAAGCGTTTTGCCTATAATCCTAAACAGGATGAAATGCTGCATAGTGAAAGTACGGGGAAAGCAGACGGAAATCCAGATTTGGCGCATGCCATTAAGGCCTCCAATTCGATGTACAGCAAAACCTTTAACCAGCCTTCATTAATCAGGGTTGATAATGGCAATGATATTAAAAGCCATGTAGAAAATGAAGAAAAGGCTCACATCAGTGAATTGTTAAAGATTAATGCCGGTGGTGATAATGCCGCACTCAGTATTGGCAGCATTGCCGAAATCACCATGAGTGTAAGAAAGGAACTGGCTTTTGCAACCGAAAGCCTGGGAAAATTTCTGATCACTAGTATCAACCATCAGATAGATGGAACAGGTAAATATAGCAACACTTTCGAAGGCCTGGTGGCTACAACGGAACGTTTAATGGTCAGAAATTACGAAAAACCACATTCGGATATGCAGCTTGCCGATGTGATCGATAATGATGATCCACAGGGACAGGGCCGGATTAAGGTTAAATTTAAATGGGAATGCCAAACCAACGACCCAACTGAATGGTTAAGGGTTGTTAGCCCCAATGCCGGCAGTGGCGATACCGGGAAAAACAGGGGTTTCCATGTCATCCCTGAAAAGGGCGATCAGGTGGTCGTTGCTTTTGAAGAAGGCAACGTGGCCAGGCCAGTAGTAATGGGTAGCGTGTACCATGGCAAAAGTGGTGATAGCAGTGGATTTAAAAACAGTAATACAAAGGGCTTAACTTCAAGAAAAGGGAGTTGCCTAAGTTTTGATGATTTAAACCATGCTTTAAACTTGGGTACTAATGCTGCTAATTTTGTGAAGATTGAAAATGGTCCAGGATTTATTACTGAGCAGGCTGACACCAAAATAACATTAAGTACAGGCGGCAAGGATGGAAGTAGCATTACACTAAATAGCAATGGGACTATTGATATTGTTGGCAAGATCATTAATATTCGGGGTACAGATGAGATTAATGCGAATGCGGGTAAAATGCCAGGTGCCAAGGTGAATATTGGTACAGTTGGAACAACTGCAGTAAACTTAGGTAGTAAAACTTATAATTTGGAATCGCAGGGAACGATTGTAGTGTGCTCGGATGCCACTATTTCTCAAACTTCAGGAGGTGAACAAAAAATAACAGGTAGTCCAGTTAAAATTAATTAATATATGAGCAGATTTAAATTTTTCGATGAGGATGAGCCTGTCCACGTAGAAAATAAAATTGATACAAAGATTGATAAGGTAATTGATACTGAAAGGACAGAACCCATTCTCTTGAAGTATCGTTGCGAGCAAACTGTTGCGACTAAATTTAATAGCGTGATTACTAACCATGCAACCACAAAGCGCGAGTTTCATGTTAAAAATAAAATTGATAATGGGAATTTGATTGTAGAGGTTTTGCTTTTTGATAATATTATTCAGATAAATCCTTCTAATCTCTCTGAAGCAATGGACTTGTTTTCGTCTCTGGACATGATTAAATGTAATATAACTGTACAGGTTGACAGTGAGACAGGGAAAATAAACAAGATATTGAACTACAAGGAAGTGCTAAAAAATTGGGAAAGCTTTAAAAACAATATAAAAGAGAGATATTCTTTTTTGAGATCAAGTAATGCTGAGATTGAACTTCAAAAATTTATTTATTTGGCAGAAGCGCAGATTAAAGATGAAAAACTTCTCATTGAAGATATACAAACGAAGTTATTTTTTGATCTTTTTTTTGATCGGTATTTAGTGAATCTATCAGAAGTTTATAAGCATTACACTTTAAATTACAATTCTCAGCTTTTTGAAGACGTTTCGGTTCCTTTACACGTTTCTTCAGAAATTGTTTTTGAAAAACCTGAGTTTGTCGAAATTAAAAAGCAAAGTAAAATTGACCTTAAAGAAATAGATATCAGCTCTATAAAAAAGCAGTATGATCAAAAATTTCAGCCCATTGTTGGATATAAGTTTTCTAGTTACGACTTTCAATACCAGGTAAGGCAAGTTATCAATACAGATTTGTCATTGATTGAAGAGACTGACGTTTTTTTAGCTGAAGAAGTTAAAAACAATGTCGAAGTAGTTGTAGACTATAAATTAAGGAGGATAGAATGAGTTATTCTTATGTACATGAGGGTGCTAATGTTATTTGTACCAATATGACTAATGGTAAACCTCTTCAGATAGGTATCACGAGGGTTTCCACAGTAATATTATCAAGCAAAAAAGCGCCCTTGTTAAATACCGATGATAAAAAAATCAGTGATACTTTTTTATGTAAAGTTGCAGGTAAATTTTGGGGAGGCCTGCAGATTTTAACAGCAGTAATTGCTGTAGCTGCGCTTGCCGTTGCAACAGTTGCAACCGGTGGGTTAGCATTGGTAGCAGCAGGGGTAATGCTTGCGGCTGCGGCAACGAGTATTGGTGCTGGGGTAACAGGTTTGTATAAGATAGCGCACGATTGTGATGCTACTTTAGAGGGGAAGTGGATGTTGTCGCATGGAGGGGTCGAAATTGATAAAAAACAAGCTTTACTTAGTCAATCATTGATGAACTGCCCAAAAGGAGGCGTGGTTTCTATTATCATAGATCCGGTCATTGCAATGGCTGCCGCAAAAGAAATTACCAGCAATAACAATGCTGAAATTGCCGCCCATTTTACATCTCAGGCAATAATTGGTGTAATTACTGCTGCTACAGCTTTTACACCTATAGGTTTACTGGTGGCAGCTCCTATTGCAGTTTATGGCTATGTAGATGGCGAAAATAGTAAGGAAGAAGCAGCAAAAAAAAATCTTCCTATATGGAGATGGAGCGATGTTGGAGAGAGTGCAAAGACAGAAGGATTAGTAAATCAGCCTATAGGGGCTGTTGGAGCTGTTGTTGAAAATGGAATAAACCTAACACGTACTAATCAACAAATTACCCGCGAAATGATGGAATTTAATACCCAAGCCGCTATGAGAGAAGCAGCTGGTGACGCAGCTGGTGCTGCTAACTCCAGATTGGCAGCCGATATTGCATCAAGATCTTATCCTTCAACACGTTCATCACTAGTAGGTAAGGATTTTTTTAAAGGCTTGGCAAAAGGGATTGCTGGTGCCATTGCGAACTATTTGATTGATAGAGGATCGGATAGTTATGAAGAAGCTAGGCTAAATGAGTCTAATGATATTTATGTAAACTCAAATAAAAAAGATAATAGTAACAATATAGGTGTTGTAGCAATAAATCCCAGATAATGAACAAACAGATTTCACAGGCCATTGGTTGGGCACTTGGTGTATTAATTATTTTTCCTTTATTAATTTATGGGATAAATTATTTTTTTAAGAATAGATCTAATGATAGCAGATGTGCGATTCATGATTACATTAATAATTCTTCTGAATATAAGATTTTTATCCCGCATAATACTGAAGTAAAAACATTTAGCTATAGAACATCGTTTTCTGCACCTCAATCAAATTATTATACGTTGAGGTTTAGAGATGCTAAGAAGGGTAAATGGATTTCTTTTATTTTTTTTAATTATCCTATGGATAGACGACTGGCTTTCGACGCAGTAATGGATGAAAAAGAAGCTCTTTTAACAATTAACAAGGATGATTTAAATAATCCAAATTATGGAACCAAAGAAAATCCTATACCTGTTTTTAAGGTCAGGGAGAACCTGCCAGATTCGGTTAGTATGAAAAAAGGTGAAGAAAATGGATGGAATGTTGATATTACGGATAAACAATTTAAATATAATGTTGAACAGTATTTAACTTACATCATGCCGAAAGAAGAATTTCAAGAGAGGTTTGAAAAGAAATAATAGTTTCAGGCTGTAAATGAACAAACAAATATCACAAGCAATTGGCTGGGCTTTAGGTGTATTAGTCATATTTCCTTTAATACTTTATGGCGTTAACTATCTTTTCAAAAAAAAAGATAATAATTCAAAAACTGCGATTCCTATGTATATAGATGATTGTGTAGAACTAAGGATTTTATTTCCTGATCAACTAGATTTTAGAGATACTCAATATAAAACATCTTTATTATCTCCAGAAGAAAGTATTTACAAAATTTTTTTTAGGGAAAAATCGATAAACAAGTACCTAGAGATTACATTTTTTAATTATCCTGATGATAAAGGACTTGCTTTTCCTACTTCTTTACGGGGGAAGAAAATAATAATAACAATCAATAGAGATGAAGTAAATAATAATAATTATGGTACCGCTAACAATCCAATACCTGTTTTTAGAGTAAGAGAAGATCTTCCTGATTCAATCAGTAAAACAAGGGGACAAGAGGATGGATGGAATGTTGATATTACTGAAAATCAATTTAAATATAATGTTGAACAGTATTTAACTTATATTATGCCGAAAGATGAGTTTAAAAAGCGGTTTGAAAAAAAATAGACCTTTATCAGGCAGTTTCCGCTGCCGCTAAAATGTTTGCCCAATCTCACATCTCACCTCTAATATCTCAAATCTCGTCTTACCTCTCAAACAAAAACCGTATTTTTGCAGCAAATGGGAACACTCGTAGATTCAGGTATAAAGGGATATAAAAATTACGGAACGCATTTGCGCGAAAAGTATAAAGGGCAGCGCGTATTTAAAGTAATTGTAGATGGTGGTTTTACCTGCCCCAATCGTGATGGGAGCAAAGGCTTTGGTGGATGTACATATTGTAATGTGGATTCTTTTACACCCGAACCATCGCGTAAAAATCCAAATATTAAAGATCAGCTTGCCGAAGGCATGTTAAGGGCTAAAACTTCTTATAAAGCTGATAAGTATATTGTTTATTTTCAGCCGAATACCAATACTTACGCGCCGGTACATTATTTAAAGATGATGTATGATGAAGCGCTATCGATTAATACAGAAGATATTGTTGGTTTTGCAGTAGGCACACGTCCTGATTGCATTGATGCCGAAAAGGTTGCGCTATTGGAAAGCTATACCGATCGTTTCGATGTGGATTTAGAGATGGGAATGGAATCCATTTATGACGAAACCCTTGATCAGATCAACAGAGGTTGCAGTCATGGTGAATTTGTTGCTGCGGTGGAACTTTTAAAAGACAGTAAACTCGATCTGTGTGTGCATACTATATTTGGTTTCCCATGGGAAACCAGGGAGCAGATGCATGGTTATATTCACGAAATTAACCGTTTCCCGCAGATCAAGTTTGTTAAGTTCCATCATCTTCATGTGGTAGAAGGCTCGATAATGGGCGCTAAATATAAAAAAGAACCTTTTAAATTGTTTTCCCTCGAAGAATATACTGATTTACTTTGTGAGTTAATCCCTTTATTGCGCCCGGATATTGTTATTCAGCGGCTTTTTGGTATTTCAGATTGGGATTTGTTGATTGCACCCAATTGGGGGCTTAATAAATCGGCAATTCAGACCTATATGGATAAAGAAATAGAAAAGAGAGGGGTTGTTCAGGGATCTGCTTATTTTTATTAGAAATTTAAATTATCTGTTTATTTTTTTAAAAAACTCATGAATTTTCATGGGTTTTCTCGTTTTTGGACAATTTTTCGTGGTATTCTTCATTAATTTTTGCTAAAATAATGCAAATACTGGATAATATGTGATTTTGTTTTTGTCAAAAACTTGCATTAAAATAACCAGTATTTTTTGTTATTTTTATTTTTATGGTTAATTTTTGTTTTGTTTTATAAAAATTTATCGTTTTTATTAAAAAATTTCGATTAAATAGTGTTAAAAATGTAATAAGTCGTATTTTTATAGAAATAAATCAAACATATTTTAAATTATTTAAACGTTACAAACAAATTAAGCTAAAAACTATGGGTAAATTCTCCTTTAAACAGTACGCGCCTTTTGCGATATTGATGATTGTCGCAATTTTCGCTCTATTTATTCCACTTCTTCCTAATTTTGATGAAGGCAAATATAGTGGACCAGACATTGCGTTTATATTAATCGCAGCTGCACTAGTGTTTTTAATGACTCCAGGTCTTGCATTCTTTTATGGTGGAATGGTTCATCGTAAAAATGTATTGTCTACCATGATTAAAAGTGTGGTAGCAGCAGGAGTAATTACGGTTTTATGGACAGTAGTAGGTTTTAGTTTAGCCTTCGGAGATACTATCGGCGGTTTCATCGGAAACCCATCAACGTTTTTGTTCTTTAAAGGCGTAAATTCCGGAGCACCACATCTTCAGGGAGGATCAGACTTAACCATCCCGCTATCTTTATTTGCTGTATTTCAGTTAATGTTTGCCATCATTACACCAGGTTTAGTAGTTGGAGCAGTTGCAGAGCGGATCCGTTTTACTTCTTATATTTTGTTTATTGTTTTATTCGCCATTTTTGTTTACTCACCGTTAGCACACTGGACATGGCACCCACAAGGTTTCCTGTTTAAAATGGGCGTGTTAGACTTTGCAGGAGGTACCGTAGTGCACATCTCTGCAGGTATGGCTGCATTAGCAGGAGCATTGGTGCTAAAGCGTAGAAAATCTCACTTAGAGCATAAAGAAGTTCCGCCAGCTAATATCCCTTATGTATTAATCGGTACTGGTTTATTATGGTTCGGTTGGTTCGGTTTTAATGCCGGTTCTGCATTAAGCGCAGGTAGTTTAGCTGTTTCTGCATTTTTAACTACAAATACCGCTGCAGGTGCTGCCGGTTTATCTTGGATGTTCTTTGATGTTGCAAGAGGTAAAAAACCTTCAGTATTGGGCTTTTGTATCGGGGCGGTAGTTGGTTTAGTAGCCATTACACCAGGTGCAGGTTTTGTAAGTATTTCATCAAGTATATTTATTGGGGCTATTGCCGCAGTTATCTCCAATCTTGTGGTTTCATGGAAACAAAAAACCAGTTTAGATGATACATTGGATGTTTTCCCTTGCCACGGTGTAGGTGGTATCGTTGGTATGTTGTTAACTGGTGTTTTTGCTACAAAAACGGTAAATGCTGCTGGTGCTGATGGCTTATTTTATGGCAACCCGGCTTTCTTTATCACACAATTAAAAGGTGCGGTGATTGTAATCATATTCAGTTTTGTTGTATCATTCGTAATTTTCAAACTGGTAAATCTGATCAATCCAATCAGGGTTTCTGAAGAAGAAGAAGAACTAGGTCTCGATGCTTCTCAACATGATGAGAAATACTCTCAAGGTACCTTGTTAGTTGAGGAGAGAGCGATCTATATCGAAAAAAACAGTCCACTAACAGAACCAATATCTTAAGGATTTTATATATCTAAACTCAAATCAAGCTCAAACATGAAGAAACTTTTAACCGCTATTTTTGCAATGGCCAGCACGACGTGTGCCCTGGCTCAGGAGACCACAACAACATCACCACTTGAAATTTCAGGGTCGGTAGATACGTATTTTAAATATGACTTTGCTAAAAATCCTTTAAATGCAAAAACATCTTTTGTAACAGATCACAACTCGGTATCATTAGGTATGATTGATATTGCTTTGAAGAAAAAAACAGGTAAGGCCTCATTTGTAGGAGAGCTTTCTTTTGGTCCAAGAGGACAATCGCAATCTATCCCTGATGCTGCGGCTAACGGTTCATCATTCAATATTCAGAACTTATATGTAAATTATGATTTTACCGATAAATTTTCAATGACAGCAGGTTATATGGGTACATTTATTGGATACGAGGTAATCTCACCAGTTGGAAACTTCAACTATTCTACTTCGTACTTATTTACCAACGGTCCATTCCAGAATGCGGGTATTAAAGCCACTTATAAATTCAGCGATAAAGTAAGTTTAATGGCTGGTTTATTTAACGATTGGAATGTTTATAGTGCATCACGAGGTGTTTCGGCTATTGGTGGGCAGTTAATGATTGCTCCGGTTGAAGGCTGGACAGCTTACATCAATGCTTTATCTGGCGCTGGTTTTGGTGGATACGGAACTATTGTGGATTTAACTACTTCATATCAAATTACAGAGAAATTTAAATTGGGTTTAAATGCAGCTAATTATGATATTAAAGATAGTTCGGTACAGGGAAGTTATGCAGGTGCTGCATTATATCCTCAGTACGCCGTAGCTGATGCCGTTACGATAGGTTTAAGGGGAGAGTATTTTAAAGCTAAAGCTTTCGGTACTACTGCTGCTACATCAACTACAGCGTTAACGCTTACTGCTAATGTTAAATCGGGCGGTTTAACTTTTATCCCTGAGGTAAGATTAGATCACAATAGCGATAAACCTTTCTTTAACAAGAGTGGTGCTTTAGCTCCAAATGCAGGGCAGTTCTCTTTAGCCGCAGTTTACGCTTTCTAAGGAATAAAATTTTAATATTAAGCCGTTCCGGTATACAATCGGGGCGGCTTTTTAGTATCTTTAATATTCAGTTCGTACATTAATCCATTCTGATGAAATACATTATCCTGTTTTTTTTAGTCGCCTTTTCAATTGATCTTTCTGCACAGCAAAAACAGTTTGCTAAAGATGATAACGGTAAATTTATTTACTATAGAGTGGTAGATTCTCAATCGTTGAGTAAAGATACATTGTTGCAAAGGGCTAAATCTTTTGTTAATGTGACCTATAAAAAATCGATGAAAGCTGAGCACATTACTGATACCTCTATTTTGGCCAAAGGAACTATGGTGATCGACAAGACCATCTTAGTCGCCGGCCATCCAAGTGGAGAAATCAGCTACAATTTTGTTTTTGAAGCCCGTAATGGAAAATACCGGTTTTGGTTAACTGATCTGTTGTATATCCCATACCAGCGCGACCGTTACGGAAATTTTGTTGCCGCAACTAAAATAGGTACCCCATTAGAGCGAAACCCGGGTAAACTTAATGCGGGTGCGTGGAAGGATATGGTTAACAGCGCTTATAATAAAATAGATAAATTTGCAGATGACTTTAAAAAGTATTTAGCAACCAATAGGGTAGAGAAAGCCAAAAAGAAAACTGAAACCATTTCTACCAAAAAATGGTAAAGCTTTAGGTTAAAACTTACCGAAAAGTTCTTCAACTTTCTGATAACGGAACTTAAAAATTTCGTTAATTTTATTATTCACGATTACCGCATTTGCGATGGTGCCAATCGGTCCCCAACCTATGCTATAGTGTAAAGTATCGTGCATTAAAACGCCTCCGTCTATTTTTTCGAAATGGTGTTGATGGTGCCAGAAAGCAAATGGGCCGAAACGCTGTTCGTCAATAAAATATTCTTTATCCTTAACATGTGTAATTTCGGTTACCCAACTTAACTTAATTCCAAAAAGAGGAGAGACTTTGTAAGTAATAATTAAACCCGGATACATTTTGGTGTTGGCCATATTTGGCGAGGTAACATCAAAAGTCATATCTTTTGGGGTAATTTCTGCCAGGTTTAAGGGAGAAGAGAAAAAGTCCCATGCGGTATCTAACCCTATCGGAAGTTTCTGCGTAAATTCTAATCTATAAGTTTTCAAGTGCTTGTTTTAAATTACAACAACAGAGATGCGGTTTTGTTGGGTTTAACCGCAAAGTTTGCAAGGAAAAGCCGCTATAGATTCGTCATTCCCGAGAAGATTGGAATCCAGAAACAATTCATTTTATAAAAATGAATATAAATGACAGTAATAAATCTACTCGTAAAAATTCTTTCAAATTATTATTTCGAGCATAGTGCAACGCAATTGAGTACCTGAAGGCTCTGCGCAGCAAAATCTGCCTAGATAGATCTCTCCATTGCGCTGCGCTTCAGTCCAGATGACTGACCATTCTTTTGGAGTCTGTCAATAGTAGTTTGTCGAAGGACAAGTTGTTTTTTTTCAACCATAAAAAGTTTTCGACAGGTTCAGACTGACAATAACTGATGTTTAGCTCCACGATGTTGGGGAATGAATGTGCTTGGCTTCGGACCTCTGACCTCGGACTTCCGGACTAACTCCATCCCAAATCTTCCATCCTAATGCACCATCTTATCCGCACAGGTTGAACTGGCAAATGCTTCCGGTTTAGCCTTAAAAATAAAGCCCATGCTTAAGATATACCCCATGGCATCATTTAGCGCTTTGTTCGACTTAAAGGATGGACTGGTATTGATATCAGCATGTACTTCTAAAGCCACATCGTAAATGTCAAGTAAATCGCAAATGGAATAAGCAGTTTCGATTGATTTCTGTACTTCCATTAACATTCTTTCTTTGATGCTTACCTGCTGTGTACTCTTTTCCTGATGGATGTACATAAAACCGCCATGATGCTCTCTTAACAGCACAATTACGGTCGCAAAATCGGTTACTGAACCTTTTACCTGCGAATCTGTACCAATGCAAACTTTAAGTTTAAAGCCGTTTTCACTTTCTCTGATAATCGCATTTTCTACTTCTTCCAGAATTGAAGATTGAATAATTTCACCACTAAATTTTTTCCATGTCATACACTGTATTTTTTGAGGTTAACGAATGGTAATCAGGTTTTTATAAAAATAAGCGCTAAAAATTAAATATGTGTTAAGCCAAGATTGTTTATTTGCTAACAAAAAGTTAGTTATCAACAAGTTACTAATAATAGTTTGAATGAACTTCTAATTTGTTGAAACAAATTATTATTCGGTCCGTTAATATTAATACATTCATTAAAATTCTTAATTATGAGAGCAGAGTTAATTCAAGAGCTTCAGTTATTACAAAATAGCAGAGCGAATAAATTTGTAGATGAACTGGCAGACAAAATATTATCTTCGGTTGATGCCGTCAATGAAAAGGTATTATCTTCAATGTCTAAACGCGGCAGCATGTTAATGTTGCTTGACAAAAGACTCAACTTTTCTACTCTTCGGAAGCTGCGGAGCAGATTTTTAAAATCCTAACTAAGGCTACCGTTTTCGCCCTGAAGAGAAATGATTACCTTTATGGCGGAATGATGGAAAATGCCTTAAAAAAATTAAACATTTCTGCACTTAATGAGATGCAGGAGTCTTCTGTAAAAGCAGCTAAGACTGGTAAAGATGTAATATTAATAGCGCCAACGGGTTCGGGGAAAACGTTGGCCTTTTTATTGCCATTACTTTCTAATTTAAAAACCGGAGTGAAAGGCGTACAGGCTTTGATTCTGGTCCCTTCAAGAGAACTTGCACTTCAAATTGAGCAGGTTTTTAAACAAATGGGCACTTCGTTTAAGGTAAACTGCTGTTATGGAGGCCATGCGGTAAGAATCGAAAAAAATAACCTTGCCCATCCTCCTGCGGTTTTGATCGGCACGCCAGGCAGGATCGCTTATCATCTGGAACATCAGAACTTTGACGAATCTTTTATCGAAACTTTGGTTTTGGATGAATTTGATAAGGCGCTGGAGTTCGGCTTTGAAAATGATATGTCTTATATCATCGGGTCGTTACTTTCTTTAAAGCAACGGATATTAACTTCAGCAACCAAAATGGAAGAGATTCCTGGTTTTGTTAAAATCAAGACGCCGGTTGAAGTCGATTTTTCGAAGAATATCGAAGCAAAACCAGATCTAAAGCTCAAAAAAATAACAGTACCTGCAGCCGACAAGTTAGATTACCTATTCAGATTATTGAGTAAAATAGGCAATAAAAATACATTGGTATTCTGTAACCACAGGGAAACGGTAGACCGGATAAGTGATTTACTATTCGAGAATGGTTTAGGTCACGATGTTTTTCATGGTGGAATGGAGCAATTTGATCGGGAAAAGGCATTGCTTAAATTTAGAAATGGTAGCCATCGGATTTTAATTACAACAGATCTGGCAGCACGTGGTCTCGATATCCCGGAAGTGGAACATATTGTGCACTATCAATTACCCTACACCGAAGACGCTTATATTCACCGCAATGGTCGCACGGCACGCATGCATGCAAAAGGGACAGCCTACGCCATTTTAACCAGCGAAGAAAACTACAAATACCTGCCTGATGATATCGACGAGGAAGTTTTGGAAGACCAATATGTTTTACCACAAGAGAGTGATTGGGTAACCTTATACCTGGCGCATGGTAAGAAAGATAAAATTAATAAAATTGACATTGTGGGTCTGTTTTTACAAAAAGGAGATTTGGTAAAAGATGATTTAGGACTGATAGAAGTTAAAGATACAACCAGTTATGTAGCTGTAAAAAGAAGTAAGATAACTCAATTGTTAAAAAAACTAAACGGCGAAAAAATTAAAGGAAAGAAACTTAAATTAGAGATAGCAAGTTAGAAGATAAGTCTGAAGTCCGGAGTCCGCAGTCGGAAGTCTGGATAGCAAAATCAAAAATTTTAAGCATTTTGCAACATTAAAATATTCCAACATTATAATTCTTACAATTAGCAATGAGCAACAACGATATATTAAAAAAACTGAGAGTAGCCTTATCATTAAAAACAGAAGATATTATTACCATCTGCGATTTAGTTGGGTTTAAAGTGACAAAGGCAGAGCTGGGCGATATTTTCAGAAACGAAGACCACGAGAATTTTAAACCTTGCGGCGATCAGATCCTGCGTAATTTTTTAAATGGTCTTGTTATTTATAAAAGAGGTCCGAGGGATGAGAAAAAGCAATAATTTATGCTTTTTATTATTTTTTATACTGATCACATTTTCCTTTAACGCTCTCGCTCAGTCTCAGTTTAAAATAAGTGGTAATGTAATCGATTCTTTGAAGAAGCCTGTTGAAGGCGCAAATATCAGATTGATTACCGATCAGGATACCCTCCGCTCAAATTCTGATGCGAAGGGAAACTTTGTGTTTACAAAGGTAATCCGAAATAAGTTCTATCTTTCTATTACTGCGTTAGGCTACAAGCCTTACGCATCATTCTACAAGATCGAATCTTCGAAAAAAAGTTCCGATCTGGATCCGATTATGCTCAAAACGGAAAGTATCCGCCTCAATGATGTAGAGGTTAAAGTAAAGGTTGATCCCATTAAAATTAAAAAAGATACTATAGAATACAATGCAGGAGCCTATACCATTAGGGAAAACGACAAGGTTGAAGATCTTTTAAAGCAGTTACAGGGCATTGAGGTTGATGATAAAGGCGCTGTTACGGCAATGGGGAAAAAAATGACCAAGCTGCGGGTTAACGGCGAAGATTTTTTTACCAGCAATGTAGAAGATTACATCAGGCAGTTACCGGCAGATATTATTGCCAAGCTACAGGTAATTGATGATTATGGTGATGAAGCTAATTTTACCGGGATTAAAACCGGTACTCCTCAAAAAATGCTGAACCTGGTTACCAAGCCTGGTATGGATAAGGGCGTTTTTGGGGGAATGAGTGTGAATTCTGCCACCAATAATGCGCATAACCTGGGAACCAACGGTAGTATATGGAAAAAAACAAAACAGATTGGTTTTGGCGGTCGCTACGGCATTACCAATAATGAGTTTGCTCAATTGAATAATGGAGCCTTAAAAGGTAATATCAGAGATAAAATATCGAAAGAATTTAGTGTTAATGGCAGTTATGATTTCAGTAACGGAACCAGTAAATCTATTCAGAGTAATTACGTTGAAACATTTAATCCGCAGGGAACCATCAACGACTTAAGGGAAAGTGCCAATAACTCCAAATCGCTGACCAATAACATTAACCTGGGGTTAAACGGCGCTACAAAAAAGAATTATTTTAATGCTTCTTTGGCTGGCTCTTTGGCTGATACCAGGAACGATGCTTTTTCTACCTCTAATAAAACAGGCTATATCAAGCAGGACCTTAATTCCAATTCAGGTTCCCGCAATAGCAATCCAGATCTTAACGGAAGCATCAACTGGTCGCGGCGTTTGGCTAATAACAAGCGGTCGCTTTCTATGGGTTTCAATTTTGGCAGCAGTGCCGGAAACAGTAACAGTACCATTAACGATATCATCCGTTACTACAACGAAACCACTAATGTATTGGTTAAAGATTCATTATTAAACCGTTTGGTAGATAACAATACCTCAAATTCTAACTTCGGCGGAAATATCCAGTTTTCAAACTCCTTAAAAAAGACAGATGATAGTAGTGGATACAGTTTTATCAATTTTTCCTACCGCTTTTCAGTAAGCAGAAGCCGCAACTTGCAAACTACAACGGTTACCAATCCTTTGGGAAATAGTTTTGTGGTCGATTCGCTGGGACAGGATTATGTATCCAATTTCATAAACCAGAACATCAGCATCGGTTATAATACCAACAGCAACCGGATCAGCTATAATTTTGGGCTAAATTTTTCGCCGAGTATCATCATTGGAAAGTACCAGAATACGGGACAAGAACTTAAAAACTATCAGTTAAATTTTTCTCCTTCGGCCAATTTGAGCTATCAGATTAAAGATAACGGAAACCTGACTTTTGGTTACAATGGCTATACCGCCTCACCCGATTTTAACAAACTGCAGCCTGTGAGGAACAATAACGATGTGCAAAACCTGATTATCGGCAACCCGGATCTTAAAGCAACATCAAGTCACACCGCTGATTTAAGCTATAATAAATTTGGGCTTAAATCGGGCCTGAGCATTATGGCAGGCTTATCGGGCAGTTTTGCCATCAACAGTGTGGTAAGCAATACGGTTTTTCTTCGGGATACGCTAAACAGTTTGAAACAGCAAACCACTTACGAGAATGTAAATGGCATCTATAATATCGGTGCTAATTATTCTTTGAACAAAAGGATGCTGGATAATAAACTTTCCCTATCCATAAATGGGATTGTTGCCTACAGCCACAATGTTTTTTATACCGATAATGTGCTGAACCGCAGTAGTGGCATTAATGTTTCTAATGCTTTTAAATTTAACCTCAACCAGAAAAAATATGCTTTCAATACCAGTGCATCTTATAGTTTCAGTTCCAATACCTATTCGGTAATGAACCAGAACATTAAAAATGTGCAGGTTGTGGCCTTGAGTGGAAGTGCAAGCTGGATCCCCGGTAAACGTTTTAGGATAAACGCATCGGCTTCCAAAAGTTTAAATTTCGGATATAGTTTATATGCCGGAAATCCTTTATTGGTAAATATGGGATTGAATACTTCTTTCCTGAAAGGTAATAAATTACTTTTCTCTGTCCAGGCGAATGATTTATTTAATCAGGGCGCACTATTCAGCACAAGTATTACCAACAATTCCATTTCTGAGAACAGAACAAGGTTTATCAGCCGTTTTATACAGGCAACATTGAGTTATAACCTCAGTCAGTTTGGGGGAAAAAAAGGCAGATTGGACAGTAACATTAATGCTGAAGAATAAATACTTAAACCCAGATTATTTAGTTTTAGTGTTTCGTTTTATTATGCAATTTACCTTATGAATAAAATCCTGTTTTTTATTTTACTGATTTCTGGCCATGCTTTATTCGCACAGGATCAGAAAGTAGATTCGTTAAACAATAAACCCCAAAAAGAAAATTTTGCAGACGATTGGGCCGCGTTAACGAAGTATCAGAAAGAAAATGAACACTTGCAGTTACCGAAGCGGAAAGAGAAAAGAGTAGTTTTTCTGGGAAGTTCTATTTTCGAATTCTGGAAACAGAAAGATCCTGAATATTTTAGGCGGAATACTTACGTAGATAGGGGAATAAGCGGACAGATTTCGCCACAGCTGCTGATCCGTTTTCGGCAGGATGTGATTAACCTTAAGCCAAAAGCGGTGATTATTTTGGCAGGTAGTAATGACATTGCAGGTAATACAGGCCATGTGACTATAGATAAGATTATGGATAATATTAAATCGATGGCAGAACTGGCGAGGTTACACCGTATTAAAGTAATACTTTGTAAATATTTGCCTGTTTATGAATATCCATGGAATAAGCAGATTAAGGCAGCCGATATTGTTGTTGATTTAAACGAAAAGATTGGTACCTATGCCAAAGAGGGAAATTATACGATTTTGGATTATTGGACACCTTTGGTTGATGAACGTAAAGGCCAACGACCGGAATTAACGGTTGACGGTGTTCACCCTAACCTCGCCGGTTATAAGATTATGGAAAGGGTAACTGATGTGGCGATCAAAAAAGCTTTGAAAAACAGGCACTAATCGATAAATGCCATTCGACTCCGCTACCATCGGCAGACCCTATCAGTACGATCGTCATTCTCGCGCAGGCGGGAATCCTAAAGCGCTTGCATTACGATTCCCAATCAAGTTGGGAATGACGATTCCTCGCAGCCTATAATCTGCTAAAAATCTGTCATTCTGAACGCAGTGAAGAATCTTTAATAAATCGATGAGATCCTTCATTGCCATTCATAATGACTAGGGACTTATTTTTAATTAATTTTCAGTAATATTTGAAAGTTTAATAAATTTAATTTACTTTTACACTGTGAAAGGAAAATAGAGCATAAAACATTTTAAAGAATGCCACTAACGGGGCTTATTTTTTTAGTTTATATTTTCATTTTTTCCTGAAAGTTTTATAATTAAATCTTTTGCTATGGATTACAATATACTCGGATATGCCATCTTTATAGCGGTTATCGTATTCATCATCGTAGTGGTAGGGAAGATATGTTACCGAAATGGAAATATTTTTGTAGCTGAACTCATTCCCGATCATTTGGATCTTTGTCATCAGATTAATAAATCGCTTTTGGTTTCTTATTACCTGGTTAATATTGGCTATTGTGCCATGACATTGGTAGGATGGGAGACGATTGCCTCATCGCAGCAGCTTGTAGAAGTGATGGCCGTAAAAGTGGCGACTATTGTTTGCATCCTGTCGATTCTTCATTATTTAAATATCTATTTGCTTACCAAAACCATTCATAAATTAATAAAATAACACCTTAAACTTTTCATTATGGAAACGACAAAAATTTTAATCGGCTATGCAGTTTATTTACCAATTGCACTTTTTCTGACTTTTTATGTTTCAAAAACGCTGTTCAAAAACAGTAAGATATATATGTTGGATATTTTTAAGGGAAGGGAAGAGATTGCCAACGCGACGAACAAACTTTTCGAAACAGGCTTTTACCTGCTCAATATCGGTTTCGCACTGTTGATTATGAAGATTACGATTGGCGCAAACGATTACCGCAGTTTGGTTGAAGCACTAAGTTCTAAAATAGGTGGTTTTGCCATTTACCTGGGCATTATGCTGTTCATTAACCTGTATTTTTTCTTCAGGGGCAAACGCAAAGCGAAAGAAAACCAAAGGCCAAATCCTTTTCAGCCTGCATAAATTGTAAGAAAAATTTTCATCCTGAGCCTGTCGAAGGACCTATTCAGGTCGCTAGTAAGCGTTTCGACAAGCTCAACGTTACAGATACAGAAAGCTTTCAAAATTACGCCTCAAACAAAAAAGTCCCGATTTTACCGGGACTTTTTATTAATCTAGTTTTTTATACCTAATGCGTTTCGGTGTAACATCACCCAAACGTTTTTTGCGGTTTTCCTCATAATCTGAGTAATTACCTTCAAAGAAATAAACTTCAGAGTTACCTTCGAAAGCGAGGATGTGCGTACAGATCCTGTCTAAGAACCATCTGTCGTGACTGATTACCACGGCACAACCACCAAAGTTTTCTAAAGCTTCTTCCAATGCACGTAAGGTATTCACGTCGATATCGTTGGTAGGCTCATCCAGTAGCAATACATTGGCCCCTTTTTTCAAGGTAATGGCCAGGTGCACGCGGTTACGCTCACCACCAGATAGAATGCCAACTTTTTTCTGTTGATCGCCACCATTAAAGTTGAACTTTGAAACATAAGCACGTCCGTTAACCGCTTTAGTACCCAATTGTATGTTATCTAAACCATCCGTAATATTTTCGTACACCGTTTTATCGGCATCCAGGTCATTGTGCATCTGATCCACATAACCCAGTTCAACCGTTTCGCCTACGCGGAAAGTACCGGCATCAGCTTCTTCCTGTCCGGTAATTAAACGAAACAGAGTGGTTTTACCCGCACCATTTGGTCCGATGATACCCACAATACCTGCCGGAGGTAGTGAAAAGTTTAAATTATCGAATAATATTTTGTCGCCATAAGCTTTGGTAACGTTCGTGGCTTCAATAACCACATTCCCCAAGCGTGGGCCTGCAGGGATGAACAGCTCTAATTTATCTTCTCTTTCTCTGCCATCTTCTGAAGCTAATTTATCGTAATTGGCTAAACGTGCTTTAGATTTTGCATGACGTGCTTTTGGTGCCATACGTACCCATTCTAATTCACGTTCTAATGTTTTCTGGCGTTTGCTTTCTGTTTTCTCTTCCTGTGATAAACGTTTTGCTTTCTGATCTAACCAGCTGCTGTAATTCCCTTTCCAAGGAATTCCTTCGCCACGGTCTAATTCTAAAATCCATCCGGCAACATTATCCAGGAAATACCTATCGTGGGTAACTGCAATAACGGTTCCTTCGTAATTTTGTAAGAATTGCTCTAACCAATCGATACTTTCGGCATCCAGGTGGTTGGTAGGCTCATCCAATAATAATACATCAGGATGTTGAAGCAATAAACGGCACATGGCCACCCGGCGGCGCTCACCACCTGATAGTACACCGATTTTAGTATCCGGATCAGGACAACGTAAGGCATCCATGGCCCTTTCTAATTTCGAATCAATTTCCCAGGCACCTAAAGAATCGATTTTATCCTGAAGCTCGCCTTGTCTGGCCATTAACTTATCCATTTTTTCTGGATCAGAATAGTTTTCTTCCAAACCAAAGGCTTCATTCACTTCTTCATATTCTTTTAAAATGGCAGTAACTTCAGCAACGCCTTCTTCAACTACCTCGCGAACCGTTTTTTCCGGATCTAAGATTGGCTCCTGCGCTAAATAACCCACCGAATAACCAGGCGAGAAAACGACTTCGCCTTGATAAGATTTATCTAAACCGGCAATAATTTTTAAAAGGGATGACTTACCAGAGCCATTTAAACCTATAACTCCGATTTTGGCTCCGTAAAAGAAAGAAAGGTAAATATTTTTTAAAACCTGTTTTTGTGGCGGGTAAATTTTATTTACTCCTGCCATTGAAAAGATTATTTTCTCGTCAGACATGTTAGTTTCTTATGTTAGAATGTTTAAGGGCAATTTGTTTCGAAACGGGGATTTTTATACTATACATCTGCTTTTTTAAAATTCGCCCCAAGTCCCGAAAGCGGCAATGCTAAGACCGGGTACAAAGATAGAAACAACAAGCCCATTACAAAATGGTTTGTAAAGTATATCATAAATTTGATGATGAATGGATCACGTTTTGATTAATAATATCCAATTGAGGGGTTGGTTCATTTTTCAAAAAAAATAAGCGTTATTCCAACGTTTTAATTTGGTAGTATTCGCTTAATACAGCGTTTGACAGGCGTTCGTATTAATTTGGCCCCTAAAATTTACCATATTGCCCCTCACTCGGATAGGTATTTTAGTAGTTAATTTGTCATAACCAAATATAACAATGAAGATATGAAGAAAAACAAACTATCCTAAACATTCGAATAACGCCTATTTATAGTTATCTCTATATATAGATGATTTTGCCTAATTATCATTAAGCTCTTTCACTAACTAGAAAAGCTTTCAGCTGAGTTTTGCAAAGTAAGCATATCTGCCATCATAAGGACTCGACCGTATGATGATTGGTAGGCCCATGAATAAACTAATCAACAAACTATATCAAACTAAAATCAAACAATGAGAAAAATCTACAAAAAGAAGGCTCAAAATTCGGGCTGTTTATTTTTCCGTGAAAGCGTATTCCGAACGCTTGTGGGCATAATGATGTTCATGGGCTTTTGTTTTTCTGCTTCTGCACAAAATGAAGTAACCGTTAAGGGGGTGGTGAAGGACACTGTAGGCGGTTTACCTGGAGTAAATGTTAAGGTAGCTGGATCAAGCCGTGGTATATCCACAGATGATCAGGGGCGCTATACCATTAAGGTTGCAAGATCGGGTAAATTGCTTTTTAGCCTGGTGGGCTACAAAGCAGTAACCAAAAATGTGGCTGACTATGAACGTGATGGTGTATATAATATTAGCGTCGTATTAAAACCTGATGCCAATACGCTGAATGATGTTGCGGTAGTTGGTTTTGGAACACAGAAAAAGACCAGTGTGATCAGTTCCATTACCTCTATTAATCCAAAAGAGTTAAAGGGGCCAACCAGTAACCTGACGACAATGCTGGCCGGACGAGTAGCTGGTATGATTGCCTATCAGCGTAGCGGTGAGCCGGGTGCAGATAATGCATCTTTTTTTATCCGTGGATTAGGAAGTTTTGGTGCGGGTAAGCAGGATCCTTTAATTTTGATTGATGGTGTTGAATCTACTCAAAATGATATGGCCCGTTTACAACCTGATGATATCTCATCATTTAACGTTTTAAAGGATGCAACTGCTTCAGCAGTTTATGGGGCCAGGGGTGCAAACGGTGTCCTTTTAATTATCACTAAATCTGGACAGGCTGGTGAAACCAAATATTTTTTCCGTGCTGAAACTTCGTTATCAGGCAATACGAGAAATTTCAAATTTGCAGATAATATTACCTATATGAAACAGGCTAATGAAGCAGCTTTAACCAGAAGCAGATTAGCTATATTACCATACCTGCAGACTAAAATTGATGCTACTGCGGCGGGTGATAACCCACTTTTATACCCAAATAATAACTGGATAAAAGAGTTGATTAAGGATTATACGTTTAATCAACGTTATAATATGAACGTAACAGGTGGTGGAAGTAAAGCCAGTTATTATATTTCGGGTACTTATAATATTGATAACGGGGTATTGAAAGTGGCAGATCTTAATAATTTTAATAGTAATATCAAACTCAGAAATTATTCATTGAGATCTACGGTTAATATTAACCTAACCAACACCACGGAAGCTATTATCAGGGTTTATGGTCAGTTTGACGATTACAGAGGCCCAGTTGGTGGATATGATAGTAACGGAAACAAGATCAATGGTGGTCAGAAAATTTTTAATCAGGCACTTTGGTCAAATCCGGTAATGTTTCCTGCAGTTTATCCAGCAAGTTATCAACCTTATGCCAAACATCCTTTATTTGGTAATGCAATTTCGCCTAGCGGGTCACTTTATGTTAATCCTTATGCCGAAATGGTAAAAGGATATCAGGATAATAATTCCTCGACCTTACAAACACAAATTGAACTAAAACAAGATTTAAAAGGGATACTGCCAGGTTTAAGTGCACGACTGATGTCTTATGTAATCAGGTATTCCTACTTTGATATTGCGCGTAATTATAATCCTTTTTATTATTCAGCTATTCCTAATCCAGCAGGTGGGGATTTTATGCTAAACTTATTAAATAGTGGTGCACCTCCAACCTACGGACTTACCGGAACGGAATATCTTAATTATTCAGAAGGAACTAAAAGTTTAAACTCTACTTTTTATACAGAAGTAGCTGTAAATTACAATCATACTTTTAAAGAGAAACATGCGGTAACCGGAATGTTGATTACCAATATGAGGAATTATCTGGCTGCAAACGCAGGAAGTCTTCAGTTGTCATTGCCATCCCGTAATCAGGGTGTGTCTGGACGTGCAACTTATGGATATGATAATCGCTATCTTGCTGAATTTAACTTTGGTTATAACGGATCGGAGCGTTTTGCTGCAAACAATCGTTTTGGTTTCTTCCCTTCATTTGGTTTGGGTTATCTGATTTCCAATGAAAAATTCTTCAAACCATTAAGCAAAGTATTAAGCAATGTGAAATTAAGAGCGACTTATGGTATCACCGGTAATGATCAGATTGGAAGGGCTCAGGATCGTTTCTTCTATCTTTCGGAGGTGAACATGAATGATGCAGGTTATGGCGGAACATTTGGAGAGAATAACTTCTATTATAAAGATGGTATCTCTATTTCACGTTATGCAAATCCTTTAATTACGTGGGAAAAATCTAAACAACTCAATCTTGGTTTGGACATGACCCTGTTTGATGCGTTAAGTCTTAATATTGATGTATATAAACAAAACCGTTCTAACATTTTAACAGACAGGGTATATGTGCCGAGTACAATGGGGCTTCAGGCTGCAGTTAAGGCAAATACGAATGAAATGGAGAGCAGGGGAGTTGACTTTTCGGCTAATTATAATAAATCTTTTGGAAACAGCATGTATTTGCAGTTAAGAGGTAACCTTACCTATGCAACTAACAAAGTTTTAATTAATGATGAGCCTGCTTATAATGCAAATGAGGCATATCGAACCCATGTAGGATTGCCAAGTACACAAACTTTTGGATATATCGCAGAAAGGCTATTTGTTGATGATGCTGAAGCTAAAAATTCACCTGTACAATTTGCCGGTAAACCCGGACTTGATTATGGCGGTGGTGATATCAAATACAGAGATGTAAATGGTGATGGTGTAATATCGGCAGCAGATGCTGTACCTATCGGATTACCACAGGCACCAGAAATTATTTATGGTTTTGGAGGAACATTTGGCTTTAAGGGTTTTGATATCTCTGCCTTTTTCCAGGGTTCTGCCCGTTCATCTTTCTTCATCAATCCGCAGAATATTTCCCCGTTTGTTTTTAATGGCGGTTCACAAAATGGTCTGCTCGACGTAATTGCTAATAGTCACTGGAGTGAAGAAAATCGTGATATATATGCATTCTGGCCGCGATTGAGCGATAAATTTATTGCCAATAATAATCAGACATCAACCTGGTGGATGCGCAATGGATCATTTTTAAGATTAAAATCGGTAGAACTTGGTTATAATCTTCCAACCAGAATCCAAAACAAACTAGGAATCAGGGCTACCCGCTTTTATTTAAATGCCAGTAACCTTGCCGCATTTAGCTCATTTAAATTATGGGATGTGGAAATGGGAGGAAACGGTTTAGGTTACCCTGTACAAACGGTATACAATTTAGGTGTGAGTTTAAGTTTTTAAAGATTGTTAAAGAAAATACAATGAAAAATACCGAAATATTATTTCAAAATAAAAAGAAGCCTGGTTTAATGGGGTTTGCCTCCATTCTAATGCTGAGTTTAGTTTTATTGGGCTCATGTAAAAAATATCTGGACATTGTTCCTGATAACGTGGCCACAATAGATAATGCATTTACCTTAAGGAGTGAGGCAGAAAAGTATTTATTTACCTGTTATTCCTTTTTGCCTAAAGATGGTGACCCTTTAAACAATATGGGTTTTATGGCCGGAGATGAAATATGGTCAAATATAGAAGAACGGGAGTTTATTTCTTATGGTTGGCGTATAGCCAGAGGTAGCCAGAATGCCGATAATCCGTTAATGGATGCATGGAACGGACGTTATCAGGGAGGAGGATATAATGATAATTATGGTTTATACAAAGCGATCAGAACCTGTAATATTTTTCTAGACAATGTACAGGATCAGACTAAAGTTCCGGATCTCAAATTGGATGAAAGACAGCGCTGGATTGCAGAAGTAAAATTTTTAAAAGCATATTACAACTTTTTACTGCTTCGTATGTATGGCCCGATTCCAATAGTAGATAAAAACCTGGATCTTGACGCATCTGTTGACGAAGTAAGAATTAAAAGGATGCCTTTTGATGATTGTGTGAATTATGTGAATAATTTGTTGGATGAGGCAATTACTAATCTACCGATGATTATTACGGACAGGAGCAATGAACTGGGGCGTATTACCAAACCGATTGCACTTGCCATTAAGGCTAGATTACTACTAACCGCTGCAAGTCCTTTGTTTAATGGAAACACAGATTATGCGGGATTTAGTGATAAAGATGGGGTTGCACTTTTTAATACTACATACGATGCCAATAAATGGATAAAAGCCAGGGATGCGGCAAAAGCCGCCGTTGATGCAGCTGAAGGTGCAGGATTTAAATTATATCAATTCCCTGGATCACAGTTTAAACTGTCTGACAGTACCTTGAGGCAGCTTACCATAAGAGGTGCTTTGACGGAGAGAGTTGCTCAAAATTCTGAGCATGTTTGGGCTAACCCAAATAGTCTTTCATTATTTATGCAACAGGTAGCGATGCCACGTTTGATGAAAGGTTCAGACCCAATCCCGGTAGGATTAGCCAGACAACAGTTAGCGCCTCCTATTAAAATTGCAGAAATGTTCTACACCCGGAACGGTGTGCCGATCAATGAAGATAAAACGCTTGATTTCAGTAATCGCTATACTATTAGGAAAGCCGTAAAAGCAGAACGTTTTTATATAAAAGAAGGATATAATACTGCGAGATTAAACTTTGACAGAGAGCCACGTTTCTATGCTGATTTAGCATTTGACGGTGCTACCTGGTACAAATATGATAGTCCTTCAAGCTCTGATGAAAATACTTACACTGTAGAAGCCAAATCTACGCAATTGGCCGGCGCAAACAATTTTGGCTGGTATAATGAAACAGGCTATTTTGTTAAGAAAGTGGTGGATTGGAATATGTCGCAAAGCAACAGCGGGGCAACCTATAGAACCTATGCATGGCCTGAAGTCCGTTTGGCAGATTTATATCTGATGTATGCGGAAGCGCTGAATGAGACTTTATCGAGCCCTTCTTCGGATGTATATAATTATATCAATAAAATCAGAACCAGAGCAGGTTTGCAAAGTGTAGAATCATCATGGATGAACTATTCAACTAATCCATCAAAATATACCACTAAAGACGGTATGCGAGAGATTATTCAGCAGGAACGCTTAATTGAAATGGCATTTGAAGGCAGTCGCTATTGGGATATCAGAAGATGGAAACGCGCAGCCGAAATGTTTAACCAGCCGATTACTGCTTGGAGTGTAAATCAGCCTGATGAGCAGTCTTATTATCGTGTAAGGACGGTATTGAATCAGAATTTTATCGCACCGCGTGATTATTTGTGGCCAATTAGAACATACGATTTGACGGTTAATCCTAAACTGGTACAAAACCCTGGATGGTAAAATTATCATTAATCAATAAAAATATGAAAAAGATTAATCAACTATTTTCTTTGGTGCTATCGATGATGATAGTGTCATTTATAGGATGTAAGCAAGATGAACTTAAACCACTCGAAAAGAATGAAACGCCACCTGGGCAGGTTTCTAATATTTCAGTAGAGAATGGTCCGGCAAATGCAAAAATTAGCTATGTATTGCCTACAGATAAAGATTTGCTTTATGTTAAAGCGGTATACAAGTTAGCAAATGGTACCGAGGCTGAAGTTAAATCATCTTATTATAATAACAGCCTCTTAGTAGAAGGCTTTGGCGATACCAATGAGCACGAGGTTATGGTCTATGCAGTGAACAGGAGTGAGGTTGCTTCGGCACCAAAAATTGTCAAAATCAAACCTTTGGAAAATCCGATTAGAGGAGTATTCAGAAACTTAAAGGTAATACCTGATTTCGCTGGCATTAACTTTACCTCAAGTAATCCGGCTAAAGCCGATTTATCAATTGAAGTCATGATCTTTAAAAATGGCAAATACGAATCGCTGGGTAAAAACATATATACGTCTGCGGCAGATATTAACCAGTCAATTCGTGGTCTGGATACACTTAGCAGTAAATTCGCCATTACTATTCGCGACAGGTGGTTAAATTACAGCGATACCTTATATACTACATTAAAGCCTTTGTATGAAACAGCGCTTTCTAAATCACTATATAAAGCATTAAAACTTCCAACAGATGCTGTTCAGACTTACACAGCAACTGCATTAGAGAATATGTGGGATAATAATTTTATTGATTGGCCAAGGTGTTCACTTACTGATGTTACACAGGTAACGCCACAATGGGTAACTTTTGATCTTGGAAAACCCGCTATCCTAAGCAGAATTGTAGTGTGGAACTATCCTGAATATCTAAACGCGGGAAGGATGTATTATTATGGAGGAAATTTAAAGGATTTTGAAATATGGGCATCTGATAACCCTCCAGCAGATGGCAGCTTTAATAATTGGGTAATGATTGGATCATATAAGTCTACTAAACCATCTGGCAGTGCTTATGGTGTTCAAACATCAGAAGATTATTCCTTTGCCAATGCCGGCATCAGTTATACTTTTGGAGCTGTTGCTAAGAAATTCCGTTATCTACGCATTAAATCCAATAAAAACTGGCAGGGCACAACTTTTCAGTCCATTTCTGAAATTCAATGTTATGGAGATCCGCGATAGCGATTTAAGTTTCATTTAAAAATGATAAAGATGAATAATTATAAATTAAAAAAATATAGAAAGTTAACTGTGGCTGCCTTGCTTATATTAGTTGCAGGGGTTTACAGTGCCTGTACCAAACAGGATGACTTTAAGAAATTTGTAGCAGGTGGCGAAATTTCTTATACTGGTAAGCTGGATTCTGTTAAAATGTATTCGGGTGATTCAAGAGTATTACTAAAAGGACTTTTTCTGGCAGATCCTAAGGTTGTAAGTTGTAAAATATTTTGGAATAACATGAAAGATTCATTGGTAATCCCGGTTGTTAAGAAAAATGTTATAGATACACTTAATTACTCTATTCCAATCAAAACAGAAGGTTTACAGAATTTTATTATATACACTTATGATAAGATGGGTAATAAATCTATTCCGGTTTATGCCAATGCCAGATCTTATGGAGATCGTTACAAAGCTTCATTAAGTAACAGAGCGGTTAGTGGTGGAGAGCGCGCTTCTGATGGGACAGCTACTATACAATGGTTAGGTATGGATAAATTAACCGGAGTTTTTGCTACGGAAATTCAATACACTAATACAAGTGATAACTTAGTAACTGTACGTACACCTATTGACTCGACCAGATCAGTACTTAAAAATTATAAAAGTGGTTCAACTTATAAATATCGTACCTTATTTCTTCCAGATACGAACTGTGTTGACACATTTAAGGTTGACTATATCACAAATTTATCTGTGGATGAAGACATGACTAGCCTATTGTCTAACGCAGGGCCATTTGTAAGAGATACCTGGGATGGATCCAGATGGGGTACATTGGCTGGATGGATAACGAGTGCCGGTGCGAAAAATATTAATAATAACCTTTATGGTGGATATGAATTAAGGAGTGGAGTTGGTGTATTATCTTTCGAATCTGGCTGGGGTATCAATACTCCTGTTACTAACGGATTGATTTATCAAACAATTACATTGCCAGCCGGAAAATATACTTTCAGGTTATCTGGTCTTGATCAGAATAGTGGAGGATCCAGGTATATTGCTGTTGCTGCTGGTAATACTTTGCCTAATGTGACCAATATTCCAACTGCTGCTATTGCTTATTCGAATATCTCCAGCGGAGAACTAAACTTCTCATTATCTCAGCAAACAACAGTTTCAATAGGTTTCGCCGTATCAATAGATAATTCTGGCCAATACTTAAAAATTAAAAGTGTCAAATTATTGAAGTGGGCTAAATAGATTCGATACCTCCCTAAGTTAATTTCTTAGGGAGGTATTATTATTTGTATATCAAGGTATAAGAAACAAAGCGTTTAATTCTTGATCTGATTTGCTGTTATCTAAACCTATTTCATCACTAAATAACGAAACCAAATGAAGACTCAATCAAAAAAATATCTTATTGTAGCCTGTTTAATGTTTGCTATGTTCGGCGGATGTAAGAAGGGTGGAAACGTACCAGAAACATCCGGAACAAAAACTGAAGCTAATGTTCAGGTTGCAAGTTTAACGACTACTGCATTTACTAATATTACAACCACTGGTGCAATGAGCGGAGGAACCATCACCGATAAGGGAAGTTCTGCAGTTACTGACCAGGGGATTTGCTGGAGTACTTCTCCCAAACCAACAATAGATAACAATAAATCAGGCGTAGTCAGTGTGAGTGGTTCAGGTACATTTACAAGTGAAATTAAAGGCCTAACCGCTTCCACTAAATATTACGTAAGAGCCTTTGCCGTGAATAAAGCTGGTATTGCTTATGGGAATGAAATCGAACTCACCACAGCCAATATTGTCAGCGCAACATTTGGTTTTTCACCCATGTATATTATAGGTTCAACCGTAGCAGCAGCAGATATTGAGGTGTTAACAGATGGTGGTGATGCTGTAACAGAACGAGGAATTGTTTATGCTTCCTCCCCAAATCCTACAATCAGCAGTAGCAAAGTGAAGCATAAGAACGCCGGACTTGGTAAGTTTAGGGTGAGCTTAAAAGACCTTACACCAAAAACAACCTATTACGCCAGGGCTTATGCCGTTAATGCTAAAGGGACTAGTTATAGTAATGAAGTTACCTTTAAAACCATTGCAAAAGGTAATTTTACCTATACCTTTAACAAATCTCAAAACCCTGGATCCGAAGAGCTCGCTGCGTATGGCAGACTACAGATTGCTATAGATAGTGCAGTATGGTATTTTAATAACTATACTTCTGTTACTAAACATGTATATCTAAATTATGTTGATGGTGTACCAACAGCCGATGCCAACAATCAGGGCTGGATGCAGTTTGGAACCAATTCGTCCTATCAAAATCTCAGAACGATGCTTCATGAAGGTTCACACACTTTAGGTACCGGAACTTCTTCATGGTGGTGGAGTACACTTGTTAATGGTAAACTGCAGGCACCAAGTGTAACCGCAATATTGAGGTTGATTACAAATGACAATACCGCCCAACTTAGTGGTGATAGCCAACATTACTGGCCTTATGGACTTAATCAGAATTCGGAGGTTACTTCAAGCTGGGATTTTACCTATACCTGCTTAATTATCGAAGCCATGCGTAAAGATGGTTTAACGGAATTCAGTGGTGCCTATACACCATAATGATTACATTTGGATGTGATAGCTTAGCTGCCAATTTTCATTAACAAATGAAAAAGAGGCTATATCATAAATAGTAAACCCCAAAAGCATTAGTTTAGCTTTTGGGGTTTTTTACTTTAAGAGAAGTTTCTGAAAGGATTTTGTGTTGAGCTAACTTGTATCGACTTAAACAATTATCGACACGCATAAAAGTATTATAGCAAATCTTTAAACAGGCTCAAGACCACAATCCTATATTTCCATTACTTTTCTTTCGGCTCAACAGGCAGTATATTGTGTATATAAATGCTATAGACAAGGTCTACAATCATTTCAATTCAAAACTCAAAGTTACTTTTCTTCATTATCCCTTGCAGGAAGCATTTGTAAGCCGGGAACGGGCACCACTATTTAAAGCCTGGTTAAACCAATAATAGCTAATTTATGAAGCAATAGGCTTACCCGCTAAACTTCATCAGCTCATCTTATGGGTGACATTTTAATGCTTATTTTTTTGCTCAGAATTTTACTTGGAATGATAAAAATATTATATTCGTAACAGTTAATTGCTAACGATGCATTAACTGTTACGAATTATCACACGGTAATTCTGAAGGAACAATCCGGATATGCAACGCTCTCAAGTCACAACTCTTTCTCGTTGCAGCTGTATTGCCTAAAGACCAATTTTTTTGTTAGCCATCAAATGGCTGATGTTTAGTTGTGTCTAAAAAATGGATTTAATGACCATAGCTATAGTTGATATGCAAAAAATAATAATCCCAATGTGTGCTTTGAGAAGCTTAGCCAAATACAGACCAAATTGTAAGCCAGCTTTTGTAGGTTAATTTAACTGTTGCACTATTAATTATTGAAAACATTAATGGGGTTGGTGATTGATGGCTTAAGCAAGCTACACCGATCTGCTAAATAACCTTATTATAACCAAAAGTGGAGACCAGAGACCACAGCGCAAACGGGGCATCATCCGAAAAGCCAAAAGAGTAGGAAATTAAGAAATTTTTTAAAAAATGAGTGAAATGAGTCTTCAATTGGGCGTACAGTTCCAATTACTTAAAACTAATTTAGTAGCAGTTTATGAAAAAAATGGGAACGATTCTTCTTTTCTTTTAGTTCCAGCAAAGTTGGACGATGTGGGTAGTACCACCTTAAGCGATATGCTGAAAGATTTGCAGGAGGCCTTTGGTAACCAAGTAAATCAAAAAAAGATCGAAGATGGCCTAGAGTCGTTAAATACTGGAAATAAACCCGAATCTAAGTTTAAGTTAGAAGATCTTAAGTTTAGCTTGAAAACCGCTTATATCTACAAAAAAGGAGCCGAAAAAGAGTATGCCTTTGCCATTGAAGTGGACTTGGGAGGAGCTATTCCTGATCTAGGCTTTGTAAAGGTAGAGAAATTAGCCTTCAAAATCTGGAATACTAAAAGAAATCAAATCTTACAGCAACTGAATCTAGATACCATTGAAAATTTGGTTAAGAAACTTGATGCACCTGAAAAACAATTGGCCCAAGCGGGATAACGAGCTGATACGATTTTAAAATCATTAGTATCAGCTAAGTTGATCTATTTTCTGTTAAGCACAGCCGCTAGATTATAATTTTTGATTTCAAAATGAGTAACCACACCAACTTCGCTTTTTCGGCTACCGGGAAGATTTTTGAGTTAGATGCGTCAATAGCCATTATTGTAAATGATAATAAAAAATTGATTTTCGGAGAGCTCGATACTAGTCGAGCTGAAATCAAAGATTTATTAAATAACAATGAATTAGGCGTTAATGGACTGTCTAGCCAATTTACGCTGTTTAATAACTTACCCGGGACTTTTAAAGCACAGGTGCTTAAATCTGCCGATATCTGGTCTGTGGTTATTCTGTATAATAAAAATATATCAGGTGGTAAAGCTTCGCTTTATGCCAATGTGGTTGTGCTTGCGGATGTTAAACAGTTGGCTTTAAGCATAGATACCGCTTTTTTTCAGGATGGAAATGTATTAGAGCAGTTCATTTACGACACAATGACTTTTTTTAGTATAAAAAAAGTAGCATTAATTGTTAGAAACAAAGCCTCTCTTGCCATTAACCAATATTTAAACCGAAGCGCATCAGATTATTTTCCCGAGATGGTCTTGTCAGATCGCTATGGTAATCACCAATTGGTTGCCAACTCATTATTTGATTTGAAAAATAGTGAAAGTGCATTTGGAAAGGGGCTTTATCAATTAACTGGTCTGGATCATATCGATCTGATTATAGGAGCAGCGCTGAACACTTCAAAATTTGAAGCGATGCTCATCAGCGCCGATATCAAAAAGGATGGTTATGAGATTGAAAATTTATATTTCGGGATTAAAAAGGATAATGGTTTCTACTTAGAGGCAGGAGGAAAGCTCAATTTTCCTTTAAAAGAAGATGTGCTAACCTTTGTTCTTGCTGGGAACCTCTCCGTCTCCTCATTTACCTTGTCTGCTTCTTCAAACTATAGGATACCATTAAACACCAAGATCTGCCTGAGCGATTTAGGCTTGATGATTGGCGTAGGGGCCACAGGGCTTACTTTTGGGATGACTGGTCGGGTAACGACCAATAATATTTCCATTTTTGCTGGGTTTATTGTAAGCCAGGCCAATATTGGATTAATTACGGCGGCAATCACCTCTACCAAGGGAAGGACTTCCTTAAAGGACATTATTGTAGATATTGCGGAAGTTGATTTTCCTGGCATAGAATTTCTTGATGTGGTGGCTTTAGCCGATTTTGAAATTAATAATGCTAAAATGCCCCAATGGGAGTATCCATCTTATACGGATAAGGCCAATAAAGCGGAAATCTTGAAGAACTTTAATTCAAGCCTGCCCACTGAACTCGCCATACCTGACGCAGAAAATCTTCAGGTTTCTGCGTTGGGAGCCAGCCGCCAATCCATCTTTACCGATACTTCAACCATGCGGCATTACCGTGTCGACTCATCCGGAGCCATTTCTTTAAACTGCCAGTTGTTTATATGTTCCCAGCCTACCAAAATAGGAAACTATCAGATGAATGTCGGTTTTTTTCTGTGCGGCACCATCGAAATCTTTAATGTAAAAGCCAGAGGGCTTTTTCTTATAGAGCCTGGTAATGCTATCCTGACATTGATTGAAATTTCAAAAATTGAAATCAAGGGAATATTTGAATTGACAAGATCCCGAAAGGCTATGCCTATGGAACCCGTACAAGGAGGTTTGGCTGGCGCTTTAATAAAGGCAGATGCTCAAGGCCCTGTACTGTATTTAAACATCAACCGTGCATCAAAAAAACTCGAATTCTATTTAAGTGCTTATGTTAATATCTTAAATATCTTTCAATTAGATGCCTTGATTCTTCTTAAAGACAGAAAGGTATACATTGATCTTGAACTGCAATATGTTGGCTTTAAAATTTTATTTCATTTGGATGGAAACTATGCAGATTTTTCGAGTAGTGGGTTTAGTTCACGTTTGGTATTCGATACCAGTGGATTTATCAAACTTTTGGAAGAAGCGCAGAATGCTGTGCGTGATGCGGCCAGGAGCGTTCAAAACTCTATAGAAAATGCAAACCGGAAATTGACCGAAGCGCAACAGCAGATTTTAAATCTGAACAACACGATCAATGAATACAACAATTACATCAGAGATTATGTGAATAGAAGAGAAGATGCTTCCTGGTGGCGCTTGGATGATAAAATTTATTATTCAGCTCAGATTTTATATTATGAAACCTTAAAGGTGGGTGTTAATGTGGCTATTGGCGTAGCCTATGGTGCTTTGGAAATAGCAAAGGCCGCACTAACCCTTGGAGGAAAGGTCGCATCAGGAGCCTTAGAGGCAGTAGCTAATATATTAAGCGCCATTACCAGGTTACTTTGGATCAAATCTTTCGTATTAAGTATGGAATTTACATCTAATGCCAAGAAAATAGAAGCGGAACTTGAGTTAACTGTTTTTGGAAATGATATCAAGTTAAAAGGTTCGTTAGATGTGGATAAAGCAATGAATGATATTAGTGCTTTGATCACCGGTTTTGTAAAGGATAAATTATCTGCTAAAACGAAGGAAGTGACCTCAAATATCAATAACGGCATTTTTAGAACTTTAAGTTCAGAAACGGATTATAATTTATTAACGCCTAAGTTGCAAAGCATTGCGCAAAATAAAAAAGACTATTACGACTTGCTGGAATTTCATGAAATGATAGAAGATTTCTTGTTCGAATCGAATAAGAAATACCTGGATGAATATGAAAAGCAACCTGATGATTGGCAACAAAACATTTGCGAAATAGAAGAGGTGAAACTCAAAAATGAAGTGATACAGCGCCAATGTGTAGAAGCCTTTGATGATGAGTTTGTAAGTTCATTGGATGAGGTGATTACATTGGTACGCGATAACCAGGCCAGGGCCAACATTTCAAGTGAAATGGACCAGCAGATGACCGATCTCTTAGGCCTTGTTAGGGAAATTAACGATCAGAAAACAGTTGCAAGAAGTTTAAGAAACGAAAGGCGTTCGTTGTTTTTAAGAGTGGATAATGTTATTGAAAACAATAATGAAGTTAAAAGATCATTTAAGGCCAACAGCGATTTTAATATAGATCAAGCCAATGAGAATTATGCAGATGGATTATCAGAATTGTTAAAGAAAACATTCCCGGATAATAAGAATGAATATGGTGAGGAATTTAAAGATGCTGTGGCCGCAGCCATTTATCAATTTAGAAATCCTCCACAAGTTAATCCAAGAAGATAATGGGCTTCATTAGAAAAAATCGCCATTTACTATTAACATTGGCTGTACTCATATTTTACGCTAGTACAAGCCATGCTCAAAACCTGGAGCCTAAACGCCGTTTTGTACTGCTGATCTATATGAATGGCTCAGACCTGGAAAGCAAACATCAGTTGGCGAGTGAAGACATTAATGAAATTACTCATTCCTATAAAAACGTTGATGATAATTTTGCAACAGTGATTTTGCATGGCGGGACTAAAAAATGGCATCTTTCTGCGCCGATTTCCAGTGATAGCCTTACCTATAGCAAGGTTACTAAAGACGGTTTTGAAAAAGTAAAAGTTACGGCAAACAAAAGTATAGGAAACTCATCAACCCTGATTGATTTTATCACTTATAGTAAAAAGAACTTTCCAGCAGAAAGATACGGCTTGATTTTTTGGAATCACGGAAGAGGCAGTGTACACGGTTTTGGATATGATGAATTATTTCCTGAAGATATTTCCCTGTCGCTGCATGAAATGGGAGAGGCTTTTGCTGATTTGAAACGTAGCCAGAATGATTTGAACCTGGATTTTATAGGTTTTGATGCCTGTTTAATGGCAACCATTGAAACCGCCACTGTACTGGCACCCTATGCTGAATACATGGTGGCCTCACAAGAGCTCGAACCTGGCAACGGTTGGAATTATCAATATATCATCAACTCCTTATCTACCAATCCAAACCTAAAAACAGCTCAACTTCTGGAGGGAATTGCAAAATCGTATATTGATACTTATTCGTCTCAACCTTATCTCCAGGCAACATTGTCTGTAATAGCGCTTAATAAAGTAGATGCTTTAAATATAAGTGTAGGAAAATTAATCAGTAACATTTCTGCAAATCTAAATTCAACGTACCCCGCAAAGGAAGCTTTTAAACAGAAGTCAAATTACCGGGCCAAGTCCAAATCATTCGGATTACCATCTTTTTCGTTCGCGGCTGAAGATATGATTGATATTTTTAGCTTTTTTAAGCTAGCAGCTAAGAGTACAGACACATTGTTTAGTGATTTCGAGAAAAAGATGCGGGATGCAGTTTTATTCAATGTTTATTCAAAAAATTTAGATAAAGATGCCATTTCGGGGCTTTCGGTATATTTCCCTTATTACAATAGAAAAACGGCCAGTCAATTAAAGGATTATTTGAAAACGCCTTTCAATATAGCGTTCGAAAAATTTATCGAAAATTATGTAGCTGAATTAATTGGTGGCGGTGCTGATAGCGTTTTTGTTAGTGATTCGGGAAGAAAGTTAAACGCTGCCATGTTGGTTAACACCAATAAGATTTACTTAAATATCAGAAAATTAACAGGAGATAATACGCTGCTGTCCTATGGATTGGATGCCTATGATACAAATGTTGATCACCGTGGATATATTACCTTGTATGGGGGGAATAAAAAATGGGATTCCAGGTGGATCAGCATTAACGGTATCAATGTTTGTGTATTTATGGGACTTTCCAATCAATCGGGTGTATCTTACAATATACCTGTGCTTTGGAATGGAAAACAAGCAGAACTGATTATGAAATATTTTAATGTTGATGGGGAAAATCTGGCTAAAGTGATCGGATTTCGGGAGATTTCTGCTGATGGTATTACCGATAAGATTAAAGACCTGCAAGCTCATGATGAAATTGTTTTTCTGGGTCAAAATGCCCTGGATGAATCAATGAGTATTGAATTGGGTAAACTTACTATTATTGATCCCTTCGCTTTAGACATTAAACTTTTAACGCTGCCAAAAGGAAATTATCAGGTAGGATTTTGTATGGTTGATTTCTACGGAAATAAACACTATACCAAATTCGAAGATTATATAATAAATTAAAATGCCGTAATACGCTCAAATAAATTAATAATTAAGGATCGATCTGAGCTAAATTTAATCTTTTAGTTTGGTATTAAACTTTTAGCATTAGGTATAAATATACATGGAATTAACGACTCAACAACGCAACGAAAGCATTTCTGAAGCAACTAATGCCTTACTTTTTGAAGAGGACTATTTGCATATTAAAAATGCGATAGATCAGCTCCACTTGCTTTTTGCTGGCGTAACTGGAGTGAAGGCAGGCAATATTACAGATAAAGATATCAAATTAACCTATGGCACTGCGGTGTCAACTATTAAAGCTGCGCATTGTCTTAAAGAGCTAGAGCGCACACGTAGATTTATCAGAGGTATTAATCAGGCAGTTAATCATTTATTAAATACAATGCCCGGACATACAATTAATATATTGTATGCCGGTTGTGGTCCTTACGCTGCATTGTTAACACCTTTAACGTCCAAATTTACCTCGGCGCAGATCAATTTCATTTTATTGGATATCAATACAGATTCGTTGGATGCGGCAAAAATGCTCTATGAGCGATTAGGCCTGTCAGACTATGTGATCGACTATGTTTGCACTGATGCTACTACTTATAAATTTCCTGATACTATCCGTATTGATATGGCAATTTCTGAAACCATGTTAAATGCTTTACGGAAAGAGCCTCAATTGGCCATTATGAACAATTTAATTCCGCAAATGCATTCAGAGGCTATTTTTATTCCGGAAAACATAACCGTTGAAGCAATATTAACCCGGTGGGAAGAAGAATATAACCATTTTGTAATACCAGACTACCAGCCAAAAAGGATAAAAGCAGGACTGGTGTATAGTACCAGTCGGGAATTCCTGCTTCCGCAGCCAGTGGTTTTACAGGTACCTACTTCTGAAACCCATAACCGGCTTGATTTATTTACCGAAATAACCATATTTGGTAAAGAGGTATTGACAACTTATAATTGCAGTCTGACGATGCCATTAGCTGTGTGTAAATTAGAAAACCACAAGAAGGATGTGGCGGTAACATTTGAATATGTAATGTCTGATAAACCTGGCTTCACTTATGAATTAGGACTATAGCGGATTCAATTGTCTGCTGAAGAGTGAACCCAGGTTGATAAATCAGTTCCGTTGTCAAGAGGTATTACATTATTATCATCACAACCAGTGTTTTTGATGAGATAAATCAGCAGGCTGATAGTTTATATATTGCACAAACCGGGGTTTTGATGAAGTATTTGGACGGCTGCCATGAGGTAAAGCCTGATGCCAGATAATAAAATCTCCTGCCTGGGCAGCAATAGGTAAACTGCCAAGCGCATGCAGGTTTTCTGTTCTTGGGTTGGTGCCATCAGGAAGGGAGCCGAGCCACTCTGATATGCGATTATGAAATCCCGGAACCAGGGTAAAGGCACCCTGATTAGGTGCTGTATCAGCAAGGTACAGTAAACCCTGAAGGTTAAATGGAATAGGAAGGTCGAGGCTGCAATCCCAGTGTAAATCAGGCCCGGGAAATTTCCATTTATCACTCTCTGGAGGATTAAAACCTACACGGTCTGTTGTTACCCAGATATCGGTACGCTGCCACAGCTGCTCATAAGCCATCCTGATCTTTTCTGATTGCCTGTTTTTTTGCAATAATGGGTGCTGAAACAACTGTACCATAATACCCTGTCTTGAATGATGTAATCCATACCAGGTGTCAGCATCATCCAGTTTTATATCCAGGAAATCACAAATAACATCGATAGTTGCCTGGCAATCTTCTTTAGAAATAACGTTTCTAAGAATAAGATAGCCATTTTCTGTCCAAAATGCCATTTCTTCATCACTAAGCGCTGGTGGTATAGGCTGGCTAGGCGTTTGAATTTCATCAAACAAGCGATTAAATTTACGGATCTGCTCACCTGTCGGGGTACCTGAAGTAAGCAAGATCCAGTGTTCAAATTCTTGAAATGCAGGAGCATACTGAAAAACATAAGTGAGCGTTTGTTCAAGACCAAGCCCAAGTACACTCAGTAATGTTTTATCCAGCTGCCATTCTTTTTTCCACAGTTCTTCATCTAGCAGGTTCGCTCTTCTAAGCATTACCTTGCCCCAAAAACGCTTTATATGCATGAGGCCCAAAGGGCTGAGTTCTGTCGATTGTGGTAAAGTAAAATCTGATGTCATCTTTATTCCTGTGCTGTATGGTTGATATACATATTTTGTTTACATGTCCAGTTCATCATTTGCGGGAAAGACAGACTACCTTCCTGACCTGAAGGATAGGCCATTCCGTTCCATTGCAATAAAGGAACGCCGAAAAAATGGCCCTGGGTAAAGTTATCCACAAGGCTTTGTCCTCCACCTTTATATCCTTTATCATGGAATACGATATGAGGATCAATATCCAAATGTACAGCTGCAGCATACGACCAGGCTATAGCCATCATCTCGCCACCGTTGTTGAGGTCGTTGCTTGGTAGTGAATCGCTCATATCCATGCGTATTTCAGCCGGCATACAGGCCAGGTGTCCGGCTTCATGTAAAATATCGCCCGGGTACAATAGTTTTTCCGTATCTACAATCAATACCCCGCCTCTAAGTTTAAGGCCCGGCAAAAACGTTTCTTCAGTTATGGGTTCCAATTGATAGTGTAAACCAATTTCGGAAATAAAATTTAGCAGTCTGGCAGTCAATTGATTCGTATTCAGTTCCTTTTCCATTTGATCGGCCAGATGATTTGAATGTATTGTGTTTGCCATTCTCAGGCTTTCAATCACTTGCTGTGCGGTTTCGGGGTCTTTTTTTAAAAAAACTGTTTTTTTTATACCTGAAGTAATCAGTTTGGTAAGCCAATCATTTACCTTACAGTCTATGACCAGGTGTACCCTGTCAGCAGTGCCATTGTTTGCTACACAATGTTTTATGTTCGCATTAATGTACCAGCAGTCGCCTTCGTTCATCATAATGCGCTCTTCATCTACATAAAACTCAACACCTGGATTAGTGAATATGGGCACGTGCAAACGTGCTTCTCCATGTTCAAAGGCCAGTTCAATATCTCTATGTGCTTTAATGACAGATCCCGCCCGAAGATTTAAGAGCCGCACAGAAAGCTTTTCACACTCCAGTTTCTCTAAAAAACGATTAGTTTCAGGTAGTTTATTTAATAACGCTGTATTTTCAAAATATTTCTGGTTAAAAAGATCAGCAAAAGGATTGTCGCTATTTCCGCCGGGCGTACGCAAAGGTAAAACATGCCAGTTACCTACATAATCGGCAGTGTTGTAGTGTGGCATCCAATTATTGCCGGTTAATAAACCGTTCAATTCATGCCGTAGCGAATGAATGTCAATGTTGAGGTTTAATTTAGAGAAGCAAATCATGGTTCTTACAAATTATGAAATTATTTAATGTCAATACATCTATTGCGCCGGATAAAAAAAGTGATAAAGCTTCGGCAGGTGTTTCCACTATGGGCATCCCTTTACGATTGAGGGACGTGTTTAATAAAACGCCGATACCTGTTTTTGCTTCAAAATCACCAATGAGCTGATAGAAATCAGGATTGAAAGCATTGGTTACGGTCTGTACCCTGCAGGTACCGTCTTGATGAACAATACCATCAAGCTGATTTTTCCATTCAGGTTTTATCTCATCAATCAATATCATGTATGGGCTTTCCCAGCCATGTATAAAGTATTTTTGTACATCATCAATTCTCACCGACGGAGCAAAAGGCCTGAAATCTTCCCTGAATTTGATTTTACTGTTAATGTGGTTTTTTATACCATTAATACGCGGATCGGCCAATATACTCCGATGCCCTAATGCTCTAGGTCCGAATTCGGCTCCACCCTGAAACCAGCCTACCACTTTGCCACGCGCAAGTTCGGCAGCTGTAAGTGAAACAAAATCTGGCGTTTGTTTGATCAAAAATGCTGGATTATCACTAATTCCGGCATTTGCTATGGCTCGTTCTACCTCATCATTGGAGCATTCGCGTCCGAAGAAAATGTTGTCAGGAATAGCCGATTTGGGTTGGCCTAGGATCTTGTGCCAGCCATAATAGGCACAGCCAATGGCCAGTCCGTTGTCTCCTGCTGCGGGTTGGGTGTATAAATTTTTTACAATACCCAAACGGCGTAATTTATAATTGGCCACAGCATTTAATGCCACTCCACCGGCATAAGCAACATTGGCATGCGGCTGAAGTTTAGATCGTTCCTGAAAGAGATAAATAATTGCCTTTTCAGTTTCGTCCTGTACCCAGCGCGCAATATCGGCATAGTGGGTAAAATCTTTTTTAAAAGCATCATATCCTGATGACGGCTTGTTGAAATACAAGTTAACATTTTCATAAATTACTTCAATTAACCCAGCCTCTAGCTTAAATAGTGGTGGTTTCCCCTTCAAAATACCGTAGGGCGCCAAACCCATCAGCTTTCCAACATCATTCAGATTGCCAAAACAATAATGACTGGCTGCATCATAAAGTCCGCCAATGGAATGATAATTGGTTGGTAATTTTAATGAAGCCGTGTTCTGATATAACTTAAGCTCAGAAAAATCTTTAAATAGTGGAGTCAAATCCTTCCCGTCGAAATAGTAAAAACTGTCTTTTTCGCAATACATGCCACTACTGAATAAATAGGATGGAACCAACGCACCTTTTAGATCATGGCATTGATTTTGAGGGCTACCCGCACCATCAACTACCATTACGTTACATTCTTTGAACGGAGACATGCCTACTGCGCTCCAGGCATGTGCCAGATGGTGAGACAGGGTGATCACAGGCGTTTGAATATGCTTATTGAAATACCGCCGTCCGGCATATTGGCTTGGTGAGATCTTATCTTCAAAGTTTGAGGCTTGTACAATTAATGTTAAATCACTGGCCTCAATCCCTGCAAAATCAAGGCAATATCGGACAGTATCAAAATCATTACCTCCGTCATGCTTTATCCTGCTAAGCCTTTCCTTTTCAATAGCCACTATGATCTTGCCGTTTTTTAACAAAACTGTTGATCCATCGTGTGATAAGCCTGTTCCCAGAATATAGGTGTCCATTGATACTTATTATTATTAAATGTGGGAAATCCCGGCATAAACATATAAAGAATTTGAAATGATTTTGAGATTTGTGTCTATTAAAGTAGATGATCAATTTAATAAAGTTGTTGATTTATGTCAAATTATTTTTACGTATGTGACATCGAAATATAAAAAGTTCTTGATAGATTTACACTTGTCTAACCAAAGCACTCTTAATGAACTCTCAATCCGCAAACATATATGCGAAAAATAATTGTATTTTAAATGATACATATTTGCATATTCCAAATTTACTTAGTGAAGCTGAAGTTAATGATATCCGTTTTCTTTTTAAATCTGGAGCATTTGATGACGGTAGGTTAACCGCATACAGTGCTGCAAAAGAAGTAAAAAGCAATTTACAGCTTAATCAACAAACACAGGAGCATGCTGCCATTCAACAAAATATTTTAGCTGCACTCAACCGCAATGCTTTATTCAGAAATGCGGTCTTACCACACAGTATTCACCCCTTTGTTATTAGTAATTATAAGCCTGGTATGCATTACGGCTGGCATGTGGATAGTCCGGTTATGGGCAATATGATTCGCACTGATGTGGCTCTAACCATTTTTCTGAATGATCCAGAAGAATATGATGGAGGTGAACTGGAACTCCAGACTGCGAATGGCAATATATTATATAAGCTAAATAAAGGAGATGCCATTTGCTATCCATGCACCCAGGTTCATCGCGTACGGGAAGTTACCCGTGGCGAGCGAAACGTTGCGGTAAGCTGGGTGCAGTCACTGGTTAAAGAAACAGTATACAGAAAAATGTTATTTGAAATTTTCCAGATCACAGAAAATCTCCGTAGCAAAGCACTTGTTGAAGAAGAATATCTTGTATTACAGCAACACTATAGTAATCTTTTGAGAATGTGGGCAAATTAATCAGAATCAATGGCAATTAAAAAATTAACGGTGGGCGTTTTGCTTCCCAATTCAAGTATCCTTCCTATGGCTAAGCACTTTAGCACAGGGTTAAAAAATGGACTTAAGGAGCTAAACCAGGAGCTTGAGTTAGAAATTGTGCCTGAATTTATCGGACAAGGTTCCCGTGAACTGGCTGAGGCTGCTATTACCAAATTGGTTGGTTTTGATGATGCTGACGTAATTACCGGTATAGTTTCCAATAAAGTAGGTATTGATCTTTCAGAAAAGATAGCAAATATTAAAAGGCCGTTCATCATGAATAACATAGGTGAGCATTTACCAGATCCTGAAAAGTTTAACGATTACATGTTTCTTAATTCCATTCATACCTGGCAGCAGTTATGGTCTATTGGCCAATGGGGAGTTCAGACTTTTGGTAAAAAAGGAATGTATGTATCTGGTTTGTACGACTGCGGGTATTCATTTCAAAGCATGTTAAGTGCTGGTATGGAATCGGCAACTGACGGGGTAACTATGCCATTTGCTATTGCGCCGACACCAAATCCCAAAGAAACAGGTGATATTGCCGCTGTATTTGAACATATACACATCTACAAACCTGATTTTATTCTAGCTACTTTTTGCGGAAAAGAAGCTGAAATTTTCTTAACACAATATGTAGTGCAGGGCTTGCATAAAACAACCCCGCTAATTGGTTTGCCGTTTTTGCTGGAGCCGTTTACAACAGCGGAGCCAGTAGAGGTTTATACTACATTATCATTAAACCGTGAACTAAAACAGGATCAGCTTGATGAGGTAAGTCAGGTAATGGCAAATCCTTTTACGCAGTTTGGCTTTGAAACAGGTTTGCTAATTGCTCAGGCGGTTAAAGGCCAGAGTGGAAAATCTTTACAAAAAGCCCTTGCCGAAGCAGCCATTGAAACAGCACGTGGACGTGTTGAAATTGCACCAGAATTTAATGCCTTGCAAAGCAGGGTTTACCTGGTTAAAAATACTTTCAATGGTATTAAAGGACAAATATCCAGGCAGCTGATCGGTGAACTGGAAACCATTGATATTCATCATGAAGATGTGCAACGTATTAACAGCCAAACTTCTTCATTTTGGATGAACCCTTATCTCGGAATATAATGAAGAAAATAGCAGTTATTTGCAATTCAGATTCGCTTGCATTTCCAACAGTCCAGGCATTGGCCTCAAAAGGACTTTTAGGTGGTGTGGCTATGCTGAAGCGAAGCAACAAAATATTGCTGGGGCCGCTGCTGGCTATGGGTTTGTCTGTTGATCAGGTATTGCAGTTGAATAAAATATCGTGGCAACGGGAAATGCAACAGTGGTTAACAGCATCAGATGTAGATGCGGTTTGGGTATTCGGTTTTCCCTGGGTAATTCCTGATGATATGCTTCAAATGGTACGTAATGGTTATTACAACTTTCATTTTGGTGAATTACCGAAGTATAGCGGAGCTGATCCTATATTCTGGCAACTTAGAAACAATGAACGTTTTGCAAGCCTTACTGTACATCAAATGACGGCAGATGTCGATGCAGGCCCGGTTTTGTGGTCAAAGCAACTACCGATTATGAAAGGCGAAAATTATGGGTTGCTTTGCCAGCGTTTAGGGTTTATGGCCATAGATGCAATACCTGCCTTGGTGAATAACAGTAGCCATCTGCCTGTTAAAAATGAAAATACTGAAGATAAGGCTAGGTATGAAAAAAGACCTGATCATCAGGAACTTGCGATCAATTGGAAGCAGCACTCTGCAGATGAAATAGAGTGTCTGATCAATGCTGCGAATCCAAAATATGACGGCGCTACAGCCTGGATTAAAGATACAGAAGTGCGCATACTGGAAGGATCACCAGCGGAAATTCAGTTACCGGAAGGGGCGAAGCCAGAACCCGGCACTATAGTTTATGCTGATACACTCTATGGATTGATTGTAGCATGTCGTGAAAATCGTTTTTTAAAGATCAATATTTTGCACATGCGCGAAGGCTATTTTTCAGGAGGTAAGCTCTTTCAGATGGGCATACAAGCAGGAGAAAAATTTATAAACCTAAATTAATATTATATGGAAGGAACAATTGCTGAAGTCCGGATTTTTGCCGGCGATTTTGCGCCTAGAAACTGGGCGTTTTGCCAGGGCCAGTTGTTAAACGTGAACACTAACCAGGCAGTTTTTGCCATAGTGGGTACTTTGTACGGTGGTGACGGGCGCTCCACTTTCGGGTTGCCAGATTTGCGCAGCAGAACAGTAGTAGGTGTAGGTGCAGGTGCGGGCTTGTCCGTTTATACACCAGGAGAAAAAGTAGGGGTAGAAGCGGTACCGCTTACTGTAAATCAAATACCTGCGCATACGCATACCGCCGCAGTTACTCCTGGTACGGGTAATGGTATAGGTAATGCTACATTTTATGGAAATCCTAACGGAGGTACACAAGATAACGGGCTAAATGCTTTTGTCAGCAAGGACGGATCCACCCAAATGGCCAGTTTCGCTACTGGCGGTACTTTGAGTGCCTTAAATAATAGCTCTTTAGAGGTTACAAATGTTAACATTCCCAATCCGACTGTTGCATTACAACCCGCAGGAGTCGGTGTTGGGCATAATAACATCATGCCAAGCATTGCACTCAATTACATTATCTGTATACAAGGATATTTTCCATCAAGAAATTAATTACTAAACCTCAATAAAATAATTATGGAAGGAACAGTTGGCGAAATCCGTGCATTTGCAGGCAATTTCGCACCAAGAACCTGGATGTTTTGCCAAGGGCAACAAATGTCCTTATCTCAATATCAAGTTTTATATGCAATTATCGGCACCATTTATGGTGGAGACGGCGTGAACACTTTCAATTTACCCAACATTGCCAGTCGCATAGTAGTAGGAGCGGGTCAAGGCGCTGGCCTGAGCGCTTATCCATTAGGGCAGGTAAACGGACAGGAAAATCATACGCTGACTTCATCAGAGCTGCCAGCCCATACGCATCAAATTACCCCTACTTACAGTACAACTGCAGCATCAGTAAATATTTCATTAAATGCAGTCGCTTCTTCTGGTGCTGAAAATAGTCCGGTAGGTAATTATTTGGCGCAAGACTCATCGGGTACTGACAATGTTTATGCAAATCCAGCTAATTCTCCAAATCTGGTTAACCTTAATAGTAATGCTGCACAGCTTAGTAATCTCTCACCGCCAATACCAGGTGTAACCATCGGTGTAGCAGGTAGTAGCTTGCCGCACAACAATATACAGCCATTACTGGCTGTAAACTACATCATTTGTATAGAAGGACTTTTCCCTTCAAGAAACTAAATAAATTGATTCACACTAAATCTTATCAAAAATGGAAGGAACTATAGGAGAGGTAAGGATGTTCGCAGGAACGTTTGCACCGATGAGCTGGTCAATTTGTGGCGGGCAAACTTTAGGAATACGTACCTATACTGCATTATATGCTATAATTGGTATTAATTATGGTGGCGATGGTACAACCACATTTAAATTACCTGATTTACAGGGAAGGACTATTGTAGGTGCAGGTCAGGGGCCTGGGCTTTCAGCATATAACATAGGTGACTCAGACGGCACAGAATCAGTAACAATCGGTCTGCCGGAAATGTCGGCTCATATACATGGTTTAACATATATACCTGCGGCAGGTACAGCAACTGTAACCGTTAAAGCATCTGCTGATCAATACGATGAGCCCAGCCCTACAGGCAATCTTTTAGGTGCGCCAAGTGGATTGGGGGAAATGCTATATGGCGTAGCGCAAGCGCCGGCACAACAAGCGCCAATGGCTAATGGTACGCTGAGTATACAAAGTGTAAGCGGACCGCAGTTAACCAGTCTGGCTATAGCAACTTCTGGCTCAACAGCACCTGCCGTCCATGAGAACAGGCAACCTTCAATGGCACTTAATTATGTGATTTGTATAGAAGGACTTTTTCCTGCAAGAGACTAAAAACCCAGCTTATCCACAATCATTTATTAGTATAACCGGTAAACTTCAATCCCGGTTATACCTTTATTTCTACCGCAAGTATTGAAGATTTAGAAAAGTAATTATATGAGAAAATTTTACAAAAAGGTATTTCATTTTTTATTCATTATCCCGGTGCTTTTAATCAATGTATTAAGTGCCAGGGCCGCTTTATCTAAAGGGGATCTTGCGGTGATTGGAATGAATAGTGACGTAGATGCCGGAACAACTATACGTAGTTTTGCGGTCGTGGCGCTTAATAATATTGCTGCGAATGAGGTGATTTATATTACCGACCGGGGGTGGGTAAATGCCTATGGCTCAACTGCAGGACATTTTGTAGGTGCAATAACAACACCACAACCATCAATTGTTACAACCAATGAGGGAACTTTGCAATGGCAGCCTTCAGTAACGATACCAGCAGGTACAGTGATTATCTTCAAGATTGACTTAGCTACTAGGACCGCATCGGGCCTAAAAGGGGATGGTAGTGTGCTTCCAGCTGCAGATTTTTCAATACTCCCGGGCACATGGACCAATACTACTCTTTCTGCCAATCCATGGCCTTCTGCAACGGGTGATCAGTTAATCATCTACCAGGGAAGTGAAAGCAATCCTTCATTTATCTTTGCGTTTAATAATATCAGATTAAATGCTACTAATGTTTCGAACGGATGGCATACAAATCCCACCAGTGCTGAGCCCGTTAATCAACTTCAGGCTTATAGCGAATTGCCATCTGACCTAGGTACAACTTATTCTACTGCCTTTTTTACGAATACAGCTAATTCACGTTATCCCAATGAAAAATATAATCCTAGCTTATCAAGTGGGTCAAAAGCTACAATTTTAGCGGATATTACCAATACGGCTAACTGGGTTAATCCGTCTACATCTGGCACAGCGTATAACTTTAGTCTGGGCTTTGGCTCTACTAATATAAAACAATTTAACCTGGGCAGCTCAACAGCGCCAACAGTCACTGCCGCCAAGATCAGCATTAGCGGCGCAAGTGGCACAGGTGGTGCATTCAAGATAGGAGATGTTGCAACCGCAACCTGGGACAATACAGCCAGCGGAGATAACAATTCAGGTATCACAGCAGTAACTGTTGACTTTAGTCAGTTTGGAGGCGGTGCTGCAGTTTCAGCTACCAACAGTAGCGGCACTTGGACAGCCACTTATACGATCACACCCGGTGCTATTGATGCCACAGGCAGAAATATTTCAATAACCGCAACAAATTCAGTCGGGCCTACAACTACGGCCGATGACGCTAATGCTACCGTGGATAACCAGGCACCAACAGTTACCGATGCGAGGATCAGCATCAGCGGCGCTAGCGGAACAGGTGGCGTTTTTAAGATTGGTGATCTGGTAGCAGCTACCTGGAACAATACTGGAGGAGGCGATAATAATACGGATGTCATCTCGACCGTTACTGTTGATTTCAGCCAGTTTGGCGGCGGAAACGCCGTTGCTGCCGCGAACAGCAGTGGTACCTGGACTGCTTTCTATACCATTACGGCTGGTAATATCAATCGTGTAATCAATAGAAATTTGGCAGTAACCGCTACGGACAATGCCGGAAACAATACCACCACAACTGATGGTACCAATGCTACTGTTGATAATCAGGCACCGGCTACACCGGTTGTTGTTGCGCCTGCAAATTCATCAAGCACGAGTTCTACAACCCCAACCTATACAGGCACAGCCGAACTAAACAGTATCGTTACAGTATACGTAGATAATACATCTATAGGTACTACTACAACTGATGGGAGTGGTAACTGGAGTAAAGTACAATCGCCGGCACTCACTTATGCTTCACATAGCGTAGAAGCAACGGCAACTGATGCCGCTGGTAATGTAAGTATAGCCAGCAACAGCAATACTTTTACAGTATTTGCTGCTAACCAGGCGCCTGTAGTTACCACATCAGGAGGAATCACTTCATTTTTAGGGTCACAAATTGTTGTAGATAATGGGTTAACGATTTCTGACACGGATAATACTACGCTCGCCAGTGCAACAGTAACAATTACAGGAAATTTTCAAACTGCACAGGATGTTTTAGCTTTTACCAATACCGGCAGTGCTATTTATGGAAATATTATGGGCAGCTATACTGCCGGAAGCGGTACATTAACGTTAACTTCGGCTGGTGCTACCGCTACATTAGCGCAATGGCAATCGGCTTTGAGGGCAGTTACTTACAATAACACAGCAAGTTCACCTAATACAGCAAGCAGGACTATCTCCTTTATCGTGAGTGATGGGCCAAATAATAGTAATGCCGCTACTAAAACATTAACTGTAACTAATCAGGTTTCGGTGATATCAATTGTTCGTGCGGCTTCAAATCCAACTAATTCCACTTCGATAAGTTATACCATTACTTTTGATAAAGCGGTAACCGGTATTAACACTTTTAATTTCTCTGTAACCACGGCTGGTATTACCAGTGCCGGTGTATCATCCGTTTCGGGCTCAGGCACTACTTATACAGTTACTTTGAACACAGGCACAGGCTCTGGAACGATCACTTTAAATCTGGCTAATTCAGCAGGTATTTCTCCTGGTGTGGGTACAACATTACCCTATATAGGAGAAACCTATAACATTGATAAAACTACACCATCAGTTTCATCGGTAGCTGTTCCAGCTAATGGTACTTACACTACTGCTCAAAATCTTGATTTTACAGTTAATTTTTCGGAAGCTGTTACAGTTGACGTCACAGGTGGTATACCATATATAGCTGTCACTCTAAATACAGGTGGCACCGTACGTGCAAATTATATTTCGGGAAGCGGTACCTCTTCACTTTCATATCGATATACAGTTGCGAGCACCGATAGAGATTTGGATGGTATTGCTTTAGGAGGGTTAAATATTGATGGAGCTACTATCAGAGACGCAGTAGGTAATAATGCAAATACAACTTTAAACAATGTGGGCAGTACCGCCGGTGTACTGGTCGATGGAACTCCAAACACTTCCCAAACCATTACATTCAATACATTGCCAACAAAAACTTATGGCGATGCAGATTTTGACCCGGGAGCTACAAGTGATAATTCAGGCATTCCGGTTACATATACCAGTAGCAATACCAATGTGGCAACCATTGTGAATGGTAAAATCCACATCATTGCTGTAGGTACATCAACAATTACTGCCAGTCAGGCAGGAGATGCAACACATAGTGCAGCGACAGATGTGCAGCAGGCGTTAACAGTAAACAAGAAAACCATTATGGTAACCGCGGCAGCGAAAAGCAAAACTTATGGTGATGCTGATCCTGTACTGACTTATACTTTTGCTCCGGCATTGGTAACAGGTGACAGTTTCAGCGGAACATTGACCAGATTACCTGGCGAGAACGTAGGCACTTATGCGATCAACCAGGGCACACTGGCCTTGAGCAGCAACTATACCTTAACTTATGTTGGTGCTGATTTAACGATCGGAGCAAAAACAGTTACGGTAACGGCCGCAGCGAAAAGCAAAACCTACGGCGATGCTGATCCTGCACTGACTTATACCTTTGCTCCGGCATTGGTAACGGGTGACAGTTTCAGCGGAAGTCTGACCAGGTTACCTGGCGAGAATGTAGGAACTTATGCGATCAACCAGGGCACACTGGCCTTGAGCAGCAATTATAGCTTAACCTATGTTGGTACTGATTTAACAATCAGTGCAAAAACGGTAACGGTAACTGCGGCAACGAAAAGCAAAACTTATGGAGATGCTGATCCTGTACTGACTTATACTTTTGCTCCTGCATTGGTAACAGGTGACAGTTTCAGCGGAACTTTGACCAGATTGCCTGGAGAAAACGTAGGTACTTATGCGATCAATCAAGGTACACTGGCCTTGAACGGCAATTATACCTTAACTTATGTTGGTGCTGATTTAGCAATCGGTGCAAAAACGGTAACGGTAACTGCGGCAGCGAAAAGCAAAACCTACGGCGATGCTGATCCTGTATTGACTTATACCTCTGCATCTTCACTGGTAACAGGTGATAGCTTCAGCGGAAGTCTAAGCAGATCACCTGGCGAAAATGTGGGTACTTATGCCATCAACCAGGGTACACTGGCCTTGAACAGCAATTATACCTTAACCTATGTTGGTGCTGATTTAACGATCGGAGCAAAAACGGTAACGGTAACAGCGGCAGCGAAAAGCAAAACTTATGGAGATGCTGATCCTGCACTAACTTATACCTTTGCTCCGGCATTGGTAGGAACAGATGCTTTCAGCGGAACATTGACCCGATCACCTGGCGAAAATGTGGGCACTTATGCCATCAACCAGGGAACATTAGCCCTGAACAGCAATTATACCTTAACTTATGTTGGTGCTGATTTAACGATCGGAGCAAAAACGGTAACGGTAACAGCAGCAGCGAAAAGCAAAACCTACGGCGATGCTGATCCTGCACTGACTTATACCTTTGCTCCGGCATTGGTAACAGGTGACAGTTTCAGCGGAAGTCTGACCAGATCACCTGGAGAAAATGTAGGTACGTATGCCATCAACCAGGGCACACTGGCCTTGAACAGCAATTATACCTTAACTTATGTTGGTGCTGATTTAACGATCGGAGCAAAAACGGTAACGGTAACAGCAGCAGCGAAAAGCAAAACCTACGGCGATGCTGATCCTGCACTGACTTATACCTTTGCTCCGGCATTGGTAACAGGTGACAGTTTCAGCGGAAGTCTGACCAGATCACCTGGAGAAAATGTAGGTACGTATGCCATCAACCAGGGCACACTGGCCTTGAACGGCAATTATACCTTAGCTTATGTTGGTGCTGATTTAACGATCGGAGCAAAAACGGTAACGGTAACAGCGGCAGCGAAAAGCAAAACTTATGGAGATGCTGATCCTGCACTGACTTATACCTTTGCTCCGGCATTGGTAACAGGTGACAGTTTCAGCGGAACATTGACCAGATTACCTGGCGAGAATGTGGGAACTTATGCCATCAACCAGGGTACACTAGCTCTAAGCAGCAATTATAGCTTAACCTATGTTGGTGCTGATTTAACAATCAGTGCAAAAACAGTTACGGTAACAGCGGCAGTGAAAAGCAAAACTTATGGAGATGCTGATCCTGCACTGACTTATACCTTTGCTCCGGCATTGGTAACGGGTGACAGTTTTAGCGGAAGTCTGACCAGGTTACCTGGCGAGAATGTAGGAACTTATGCCATCAACCAGGGTACATTAGCCTTGAACAGCAATTATACCTTGACTTATGTTGGTGCTGATTTAACAATCGGAGCAAAAACAGTTACGGTAACGGCCGCAGCAAAAAGCAAAACCTACGGCGATGCTGATCCTGCACTGACTTATACCTTTGCTCCGGCATTGGTAACAGGTGACAGTTTCAGCGGAAGTTTGACCAGGTTATCTGGCGAGAACGTGGGTACTTATGCGATCAATCAAGGTACATTGGCCTTGAACAGCAATTATACCTTAACCTATGTTGGTGCTGATTTAACAATCGGAGCAAAAACAGTTACGGTAACGGCCGCAGCAAAAAGCAAAACCTACGGCGATGCTGATCCTGCACTGACTTATACCTTTGCTCCGGCATTGGTAACAGGTGACAGTTTCAGCGGAAGTTTGACCAGGTTATCTGGCGAGAACGTGGGTACTTATGCGATCAATCAAGGTACATTGGCCTTGAACAGCAATTATACCTTAACCTATGTTGGTACTGATTTAACGATCGGAGCAAAAACAGTTACGGTAACGGCCACAGCGAAAAGCAAAACTTATGGAGATGCCGATCCTGTACTAACTTATACCTTTGCTCCGGCATTGGTAGGAACAGATACTTTCAGCGGAACATTGACCAGATCACCTGGCGAAAACGTGGGTACTTATGCCATCAACCAAGGTACATTAGCCCTGAACGGCAATTATAGCTTAACTTATGTTGGTGCTGATTTAACGATCGGAGCAAAAACAGTTACGGTAGCGGCCGCAGCGAAAAGCAAAACTTATGGAGATGCTGATCCTGTACTGACTTATACTTTTGCTCCGGCATTGGTAGGAACAGATACTTTCAGCGGAACTTTGACCAGATTGACTGGAGAAAACGTAGGTACTTATGCGATCAATCAAGGTACACTGGCCTTGAACGGCAATTATACCTTAACTTATGTTGGTGCTGATTTAACAATCGGTGCAAAAACGGTAACGGTAACAGCGGCAGCGAAAAGCAAAACTTATGGAGATGCTGATCCTGCACTGACTTATACTTTTGCTCCGGCATTGGTGGGCACAGATGCTTTCAGCGGAACATTGACCCGATCACCTGGCGAAAATGTGGGTACCTATGCGATCAACCAGGGAACATTAGCCTTGAACAGCAATTATACCTTAACTTATGTTGGTGCTGATTTAACAATCAGTGCAAAAACGGTAACGGTAACAGCGGCAGCGAAAAGCAAAACTTATGGAGATGCTGATCCTGTACTGACTTATACTTTTGCTCCGGCATTGGTAACAGGTGACAGTTTCAGCGGAACATTGACCAGATCACCTGGCGAAAACGTGGGTACTTATGCGATCAACCAGGGTACATTAGCCTTGAACAGCAATTATACCTTGACTTATGTTGGTGCTGATTTAACAATCAGTGCAAAAACGGTAACGGTAACTGCGGCAGCGAAAAGCAAAACTTATGGCGATGCTGATCCTGCATTGACTTATACCTCTGCACCTTCATTGGTAACAGGTGACAGTTTCAGCGGAACATTGACCAGATTAACTGGCGAGAATGTGGGAACTTATGCAATTAACCAGGGTACACTAGCTTTAAGCAGCAATTATACCTTAACCTATGTTGGCGCTAATTTAACGATCGCTGCAAAAACGGTAACGGTAACTGCGGCAGCGAAAAGCAAAACCTACGGCGATGCTGATCCTGCACTGACTTATACCTTTGCTCCTTCATTAGTAGGGACAGATACTTTCAGCGGAACATTGACCAGATTAACTGGCGAGAATGTGGGAACTTATGCCATCAACCAGGGTACACTATCTTTAAGCAGCAATTATACCTTGACTTATGTTGGTGCTGATTTAACAATCGGTTCAAAAACAGTTACGGTAACCGCCGCAGCGAAAAGCAAAACTTATGGTGATGCTGATCCTGCACTGACCTATACCTTTGCTCCGGCATTGGTAACGGGTGACAGTTTCACAGGAAGTCTTACCAGGTTACCTGGCGAAAATGTGGGCACTTATGCGATCAACCAGGGCACACTGGCCTTGAACAGCAATTATAGCTTAACTTATGTTGGTGCTGATTTAACAATCGGTGCAAAAACGGTAACGGTAACAGCAGCAGCGAAAAGCAAAACCTATGGCGATGCTGATCCTGCATTGACTTATACCTTTGCTCCGGCATTGGTGGGCACAGATGCTTTCAGCGGAAGTTTGACCAGATCACCTGGCGAAAATGTGGGCACTTATGCCATCAACCAGGGTACATTAGCCCTGAACGGCAATTATAGCTTAACTTATGTTGGTGCTGATTTAACGATCGGAGCAAAAACGGTAACGGTAACAGCGGCAGCAAAAAGCAAAACCTACGGCGATGCTGATCCTGCACTAACTTATACTTTTGCTCCTTCACTGGTAGGAACAGATGCTTTCAGCGGAACATTGACCAGATCACCTGGCGAAAATGTGGGTACTTATGCCATCAACCAGGGTACATTAGCCTTGAACGGCAATTATACCTTAACCTATGTTGGTGCTAACCTGACCATTACTAAATCTGCACTTACTGTTACGGCAACCAATGCAGTAATGTGCCAGTCAGACGGTTTCCCAACGTTTGGCGTAACTTATACTGGTTTTAAAGCAGGTGATACTGAAAATTCATTGAGCACAAAACCAACTGTCAGTACTACTGCCAATAGAAATGTAGCAGGCAATTATGTATTGGTACCGTCTGGTGGTGTGTCAAACAATTACAGTTTTGTATATGTAAACGGTACGTTAACAATCAATGCAGTTCCATTGGTAAGTATTTTAAGCAATAAAGGCACTGAAATTAGTAAGGGTGAAACAACGGTATTAACCGCCAGTGGAGGCACAGCTTATAGCTGGTCTACAGCAAGCGGCATTGTCAGCGGACAGAATACCGCATCCCTCAGCGTTCGTCCGGCACAAACTACAACTTATACGGTTCGTGTAACCAATGCCAGCGGTTGCGTTAGCTCCGCGTCGATCACAATTAAGATAAATGAGGACTATAAGTTGGTTGCGAATAATATCTTAACCCCAAATGGAGACGGTATAAATGATACCTGGATTGTACAGAACATTGATATGTATCCAAATAACGAAGTTCGGATATTTGATCGCAACGGCAGGGAAATGTACAGCAAAAAATCGTATGATAACAGCTGGAATGGAACTATCGGAGGAAACGATCTTGCGGAAGGAACTTATTATTACATCATTACTTATGGCCCAAATAAATTGGTTCAAAAAGGATTTATCACGATTATCAGAAACCGCTAAGAAAAATGAAAAGGATGAAAACAATAATATTAATACTGGCTACTCTTATCGGTGTTTCAAAGGTAAAAGCTCAGACTAATCCATTATTAAATCAATATTTTAACAACACTTATCTTGCTAACCCGGCCATGGCAGGGTTGGCAGGAGGTGCAACTGCAGACCTGACCTTCCGTTCACAATGGAATAATATTCCCGGTGCACCTATGGTACAAAACCTGAGTGCCACTTACGGATGGGAAAGAGTAGGGGTAGGATTAAACATGAATCTGGATAAAGCCGGTTTACAAAGGCAAACGAGAATTCTGGCAAGTTATGCCTATCATCTTCCGCTTAATGAATCTGCAAAATTGCATTTTGGTTTGTCTGCTGGTTTTATGAATCAGCGGGTGGATATGCAAGACCTTATAGGAAATCCAAATGACCCACAGGTTGGCACCTATAACAGCGACCACAGGACGTATTTCGACGGTGATTTTGGAGTTGGACTAACCTCAAAGCGCTTTAATGCAGATTTTGCATTAGTGAACCTTAAAAATTATTTTAATAGAGACAACTTAAAACTAATTAATACCCCTGCTGTATATGCATCTGCAGGTTACAGAATTGATATTGGAGAAAGCTTGTTTCAACCTAAAGTAGCTTACCGTTCTTTTACGGGAATCGCTGATATTGTTGATATCGGCGGACAACTTGGAGTTGCCAATCAACAGTTATTATTTACAGCCATGTATCATACCAGTAAGGCTGCAAGTTTTGGTGTTGGGTTGCATTATAAGAAAAAATATATGATTAATACCGCGTATACCACACAAACTGGTAATTTAAGTGGTTACACGGCAGGAAACTTTGAGATTAACCTCGGTATCAATTGGTAGCTTTAATGAATATCTGGACAGATAACTATTGAATATACTTTTTGCTTAATTTAATTAAAAACAAAAAATGCTGACCATTATATTGGTACAGCAGTATTTTAGTAGTTAAATAATGACATTAAGTTAAAATGGCTGCAGCATTAACTGTGGCCATTTTAATTTTAATCAATCCCTTTAGAACCTGTTTAATATAAAATTATTCGTTATTTCGGTCTGAGCGTAGCCGAAGACCATCTCAACGTATTAATAAAGGTAATAGACTACGCTCTTGTGATAGCAAAAGGCTATTTATATTTGTTATAAAAATTTAAACAGCCTCTAGTTTAACTATGTTAAAAACAAAAACAACTTATTTACGGTTAATTTCTTATTAAGGTTATTATATATTATTAGACTGGATTTGACGAATTTGTTAATTTCTATCTGATAAAATTGTTAAATGATGTCATGTTCTTTTTGTTTTTCTGTCAAAACTTGTAAATTGCCTAAGTAAAAAGATACAAATTGTCAGTTTTTAATGGCTGAAAAATCCTTACAATAAACCGACAATAAGATGTTTGTTACCGGATGTTTTTGGCAAATGTCCCTTTAAAACCTTTAGAACACTTATTACGTAGATAGATATAAATAAAATAATATTTATCGAAACAATAATCTTACATTGAATTTTGGGTTCTCAGGCATTCAAAAGCCTCTTTATCCACCCGTATGGCGCAATTGTTGATAAAATAAAGAAAACAGCAGGTTCATTTTTATAAAGTTATTTATAGTTTAGGGACGTAGCTGTTAAGAAAGGTATTATGGAAGCAAAATTTTCACCACAGGTTAAAGATGTAATCTCTTTTAGTAGGGAGGAAGCGCTCCGCTTAGGGCACGATTACATCGGAACCGAGCATTTATTATTGGGCCTCATCCGCGAAGGCGATGGCATGGCTATAAAAATTTTACGATCGTTAGGGGTTGATACAGGTAAATTGCGCCGCTCAATTGAAGATGCCGTTCGCGGTACTTCGAGTGTTACAGTAAACTTAGGCAATATTCCATTAACAAAACAGGCAGAAAAAGTTTTAAAAATTACTTACTTAGAAGCTAAAATATTTAAGAGCGATTTAATTGGTACCGAACATCTGCTGTTATCGGTTTTGAGAGATGATGATAATATCGCCTCACAAATCTTATTGCAGTATGGCGTTACTTACGATGTTTTTAAACAGGAGGTAGAAGTGAATAAAAATGGTTTCAGAGATGATATCTCAAATAGCGCTTCTACAGGAGGCGATGATGATTATCGCGAAGAGGAAAGCTTTAGTACACCTAAAAAGGTTTCAGATATAAAATCTAAGACCCCTGTTCTGGATAATTTCGGTCGGGATTTGACAAAAGCTGCAGAAGAAGGTCGTCTAGACCCAATTGTAGGTCGCGAGAAAGAAATTGAACGCGTATCGCAGATTTTATCCCGTAGAAAAAAGAATAACCCGATTTTGATTGGAGAGCCAGGTGTTGGTAAATCGGCAATTGCTGAAGGTTTGGCCTTACGCATTGTACAACGTAAAGTTTCGCGTGTGCTTTTTGGCAAACGTGTGGTTACGTTAGATTTGGCATCGCTGGTGGCCGGTACAAAATACCGTGGCCAGTTCGAAGAGCGTATGAAAGCGGTGATGAACGAGCTTGAAAAATCTACAGATGTAATTCTGTTTATTGATGAGATCCACACCATTGTTGGTGCTGGTGGCGCATCAGGTTCTTTAGATGCATCGAATATGTTCAAACCTGCTTTGGCAAGGGGAGAAATTCAATGTATCGGTGCTACAACATTAGACGAATACCGTCAGTACATTGAAAAAGATGGTGCTTTAGACCGTCGTTTTCAAAAAGTGATGGTTGAGCCTGCTACACCGGATGAAACTGTGGAGATTTTAACCCGTATTAAAGATAAATACGAAGAACACCATGGTGTAACGTATACCGACGAAGCTATTTTAGCTTGTGTTACTTTAACATCGCGCTATATTTCAGATCGTTTCTTGCCAGATAAAGCCATTGATGCTTTAGATGAGGCAGGTTCGCGTGTTCACTTAACCAACATCCACGTTCCGCAGAATATTATTGATATCGAAGCTAAAATTGAAGATATCAAATTAGAAAAAAACAAGGTTGTACGTAGCCAGAAGTATGAAGAAGCTGCAAAACTGCGCGATACAGAGAAAAATTTAATTGAAGAATTGGATAAAGCTAAAGCGGAGTGGGAAGCGGAAACCAAAACCAAGCGCTACGAAGTATCAGAAGATAATGTAGCCGAAGTGGTTTCGATGATGACGGGGATTCCGGTACAGCGTGTAGGGCAAACGGACAGTGCAAAACTGTTGAACATGTACGATAAAGTGGCTGAGAAAATTATCGGTCAGGATGATGCGATCAAGAAATTGACCAAAGCGATCCAACGTACAAGAGCTGGATTAAAAGACCCTAAAAAACCGATCGGTTCATTTATTTTCTTAGGTCCAACTGGAGTAGGTAAAACCGAATTGGCTAAAGAACTGGCCCGTTTCATGTTCGATAGTGATGATTCTCTGATCCAGATCGACATGAGTGAGTATATGGAGAAATTTGCAGTATCACGTTTAGTAGGGGCGCCTCCAGGATACGTAGGTTACGAAGAGGGTGGACAATTAACCGAAAAAGTTAGAAGAAAACCTTATGCAGTTATTTTACTGGATGAGATTGAAAAAGCACACCCAGACGTATTTAATATCTTATTACAGGTTTTGGATGAAGGACAGCTAACTGATAGTTTAGGACGTAAAGTTGATTTTAGGAATACAATCATCATCATGACTTCTAATATTGGTGCCCGTCAACTTAAGGATTTTGGTCAAGGTGTGGGTTTCTCTACTTCCGCAAAAACAAACCAGGCAGATTCTCACAGTCGTGGTGTAATCGAAAGTGCATTAAAACGTGCTTTTGCGCCGGAGTTCTTAAACCGTGTTGATGATGTAGTGGTATTCAATAGCTTAGGTAAAGAAGAAATTTTCAGGATCATCGATATCGAGTTAAAAGCATTATTCGGCCGCGTGCATACACTTGGTTATGAAATTGCATTAACTGACAACGCTAAAGAATACATTGCAGATAAAGGTTTCGATAGTAATTTTGGAGCACGTCCGTTAAAAAGGGCGATTCAGAAATATTTAGAAGATCCGATTGCTGAAGAGATTCTTAAAGGCGAATTAACAGAAGGAGATGTTTTAGAAATTGATTACGATAAAACTACCGAACTGATTTCGATCAACCACAAAAAGGGTGAGAAGAAAAAAGAAGAACCGAAACAAGAAGAAGATTCTTCGAGTAAATAAATAAGAAACTCCCGATTTTCATCGGGAGTTTTTTTGTTTTATATACTTATTTCGAAATGGGTGCGGCCAAAAATTATAAATATTGGGCCTAGGTTTTTGCAGAGAAATAAAATAAATCCTAGCGATTGTCGCCTTGATTCGGTAGCAGATCCTAAAAGAGGAGTCATTCCCACGCAGGTGGGAATCTTAATGCGCTTTAAGATTCCCGCATGCGCGAGAATGACGAAAACGCTTAACCTTTACACTTTACATCAACTCCAGTAATGCCTGATAATACCGCTCATAATTTTGAGGATCGGTATTTAAGAACAAAAATGGCTCAATCAGCTCCAGCTCCATCAATAAAAATTCTCCATTTACAAAAGTGCCATCAACACGGGCATAGAGACAGTTTTTAGCGAATGAATTAACATATTGCTGCGCGGTAGTAATAAGTTCTTCACCAGGTGTTTGGGGATGCACAGATCCGCCATGTGCCGGTTGCACCCTGAAATCGCCAGGTTTAGCCTGCTTGATTAAAGAATGACTATACACGCCATTAAAAAAAATAAATGACCATTCACCGCTTTCCAGGATCTCTGGGAGGAAAGGCTGAATGATAAAATCTTCATCCTGAATAAGGAGATTTAATTTTTGATTTATCTCGGCTACATTATCTGCAGTTACCTTAAATGTATTTTTTGCGCCACCACTTACACAAGGTTTTACAATTAACTTATTGGTATTGAATTTCTCAAAAAAATAGCTAAGATCTACACTTTCTTGATTTTGAATGAAGAAACCAGGTGTGATTTTTAATCCTGCTGCTTCAATTTCTCGCAGATATTGTTTGTTTGCATTCCATCGCACAACATCAATGGGGTTAAGCAATTTTACCTTTTTTTCTTCCAGGTGATCAAGCCAATGGTAAAATTCTTCAATCAGGTCAAAATAATCCCATGGAGATTTTAAAATGGCAAGCGAATAATCTTCCCAGTTTATATCCCGATCGTTCCAGATTACTTTTTCAATATTCAGTCCTTTTTCTTTAAGGAAATTTAAGAGTTTATCATCCTCGCTTTCAACGGTAGTGCTATCATAAGCTCCTTTATCCAGATAGGTTACTAATGCAATGTTCATGGTGTTAAAACTAAGTTTTATCAAGCTGGATTACAAATTAATTAAGGCAGATCACAAACCCGAAGCTCAAAAATCCCTATTGCAAATCGGTAACGACTGTTAACTGTAGTTTTTCGCTCTATGCCGTGGGGCATGGTAGTTTTTCACGGTTAATATTGTTTTTAGCGGCGTTCAAGAATGCTGCGCATTTTGGAGCGCCAAAGTACCCAAAGCGCTTTGTCATCCGATGACTATCGGATCCAGCAATGAGCCTTTTGCACAATCCCATGCACATCAAAAAAACAGCGGCACTTCATTTTGTGTTCAATATTTTTTAACTATTAAATCATCGCTTATGAACACAAAACTACTGCGTTTCAGGTTTGTTACTGCCAATTTACCTGAACTGCACCTGTTTTTTTGATTTCCCTGGCTCTTGGGATTGACGACGTTCTTCGGTACAGCCTATACTTCTTTTAAGCAACCCAGCATGATGCTAAACTATTCTTAAAAAAGATGTGTCAACGCGGTAGAATTACAAATTGTGATCAACTAATTTGAGATAGCCGTGATGATAAAACCACGGCCACGGAGCGCTAGGGATTTTTCTCCCCAAATGTTAAAACAGACTCACCTGATTACTTGGGATTTTGAACAAAGTGTGGTCTAAAATAATATCCTTTACATTTAAGCCGTTCAAACGGCAGTGCAGCCTGAAATTATCCCTGATCATCTGCGAGATATTGCCATCGCCACGCATTCGGTCGCCAAAACGGCTGTCGTTTACATTACCGCCGTGGCAACTCTGAATCGAATGCCAGACTTTCTCGAAACGGTCAGGAAAGTTTTTGCGCAGCCAATCTTCAAATATCTGTCCTATCGCTCCGTTTAACCGAACTACAGTATAACCTGCTTTAATGGCACCGGCATTGGCTACAGCTTTTAAAATTTTCGGAATTTCATGATCGCTTAAACCGGGAACGAGAGGAGCGACCATCACCCCCATAGGTATACCGGCTTTGCTTAATTCCTCCACCACTCTTAAGCGTTGTTTTGCTGTAGTGGTACGCGGTTCCATCACCTGGCGCAGATCTTCATTTAAACTATTGATGGAAACATAAACCATACAGAGGTTTAGCTTGGCCATTTCCTGTAAAATATCCTGATCGCGGAGGATCAAAGAATTTTTAGTAATCATGCCGATGGGCTGCTTGTATGCCAGCGCGATTTCGAGTAATTGGCGGGTGAGTTTAAATTTCCTTTCCGCAGGTTGATAGCAATCGGTATTACCCGAAAGTGAAATGGTGGTTGCATCCCAACCTTTTTTTTCCAAAAACTTTTTAAACAGTTCAGGTGCGTCTTTTTTTACAATTATTTTTCTTTCAAACTCGATACCTGCACTATAACCCCAATATTGGTGAGAGTTGCGGGCATAACAATAGGTACAGCCATGCTCACATCCCTGATAGGGATTAAGCGAGTAGGCCATGCCCACATCCGGACTGTCAACCTTGTTTACGATGGTTTTTGAATTTTCGAAAATAAAGGATGTTTTGCGGTCGCTTTCTTCCCAATCATCTATGCCTTCATGATGTTCCTTGATGTAAACATCTTTTAAAAACTTATTGTGTGGATTAACCTGAGCACCCCGTCCTTTAAAATACTGTTTTTCTTCTTCGCCAATCATAATTTAAAATTACTAATATTTTTAGTAATTTTAAGTATCAATAATGGTTACTTTTCAACAATTTTAGTTTTAGATCCCATCATACATCTTACATTTTCCATCTCAAATCATCCATCATTCCTTCTTCGGAAGCGGTACATAATCCATCGGCACCATATCTGCTACTTTTTCATAAGCCCAATAGCCTTCGAAAAGGAGCGAGCGCGAATCATAAATGCCACCATTTTCGTAAAAACGTACACCTTCGCCGGTTAAATTGGCAACGGAGATTTCATTTTCGGGGACATCTAAAGGCCTGAAAATCCAGAAACCGGTTTTAGAATAAGCCAGCGATTCTTTCTCTTTGGTATATTGAATCAGCAAGGCATCAGTATAACTTAGGTATTTTAAATTCTGGTTAAAGTAATGCACTAAAGTATCTGTAAGCACATCCGCTCGCGAAAATTTATCGATGGTTTTCGGCATTTCCTGTTGCTTGGTCCAAAAGGCAAGCAACGCTGTATCTATTTTTCCTTTGGTTTGCCTGATGCCGGTTTTTTCGGGGACGGCCTTAATCTTTTCTAAATTGGTATTGATGATGTATTGCGGATAACGATTAGGGTTGGGGATTTTGATCATTTTATTGATGATAAAACCTTCTTCCTTTGTTTTATTGGCATAAAGCGAACGGAAAAAATGTTGCGAAGAACCATAATAGGCCACTTCACGGGCGGCAATATATTTTTTCTTTTTAGCTGCTGAAGCTTTTAATTCTTCAAAAAACGGATGACCAGAATAATAAATAATGTGGGTTCGCGAATTGTATTCGAAATGATCGAGCATGTATTTAAGGCGGTAGCCCAAAGCTTTATTTTCGACCACCAAAAATTCGGTTGTAGAAACGCTGAGGGTACTTTTGGTTACATCATAATCTACATTTAAAACCTGAGGATTTAAGATTTTGCATTGAGTTGCATTTGGCGTTTTGCCAATAAAAAATTCTTTAAACTGGTTAATATATTTCTGGCGGTTAGGGTCAGCCCTGATCACCACTTCATCAAGCTGGGCAACATTTTCTTTTAAAACAAGCTCTACCTGGACCGATTTATCCGAGATGATTACACTTTTAGAATAGGGGAGGTAACCAACCAGTTGAACGAGTAAATCGTAACTGCCCGGCTTTAGGTTGGAGAGTTTAAATCTTCCGTCATTATCAGCAACAGTAGCAATTTTATAACCACTCAAGTAGATACTTGCACCTGGTAATCCATCTTTTTGATCCCTAACCAAACCACTAATTGAGAAAGTGTTTTGAGCAATGGCATTAGTACCCAGAATAATCAGCGTAAGGGCTACTAAAAGGCTTTTAATCATGGAGACGAATGTAACCAAAAGGCGTAATATTTATTAAAAACGAAAAAGAATTTTAACAAATTTAACATTTATAATTAATCATCATTTCAAGCTGAGACCAGGCTGATACAATTTGTCATCCTGAGCGCAGTGAAGGATCTTTAAAAGAGAATTTGATCAAAATAAGTTAAGTGAACAGCAAATATTGTTTTCTGAAAATGAAAGCTCCGTTTTCCATGGCGGCAGTAGCCCCGCCATCGCTTGTAGTCCTCGTTACGCTGCGCTTCACTGTGGGGCTACCCGCTCTGTCGGGTTTATTGAACAGCGGTAGGTGCGGAATAGTTCTAAAGCCCCTCAATAGTATTACCAGTCCTGTCAGGTAAACCCGACCGCAGTAGAAAACCCACAGCCCAAAGCATGAGCGCTGTCATCCTGAGCGCAGAGAAGGATCTTTAAGAAGATAATTTCTCTAAAATAAGCCTGGTTTACAACAAGAGTCGTTTTTTATTTGAAAACGAAAGCTCCGTTTTTCATGGCTACAGCGGTCCCGCCATCGCTTGTAGTCCTCGTTACGCTGCGCTTCACTGTGGGGCTACCCGCTCTGTCGGGTTTATTGAACAGCGGTAGGTGCGGAATAGTTCTAAAGCCCCTCAATAGTATTACCAGTCCTGTCAGGTAAACCCGACCGCAGTAGAAAACCCACAGCCCAAAGCATGAGCGCTGTCATCCTGAGCGCAGAGAAGGATCTTTAAGAAGATAATTTCTCTAAAATAAGCCTGGTTTACAACAAGAGTCGTTTTTTATTTGAAAACGAAAGCTCCGTTTTTCATGGCTACAGCGGTCCCGCCATCGCTTGTAGTCCTCGTTACGCTGCGCTTCACTGTGGACTACCTACCCGCTCTGTCAGGTTTATTGAACAGCGGTAGGTGCTGAATAGTTCTAAAGCCCCTCAATAGTATTACCAGTCCTGTCAGGTAAACCCGACCGCAGTGGAAAACCCACAGCCCAAAGCATGAGGGCGAGGATTTGTAACGAAGTGCGGGACTGTTGAAACCGAAGAGCACTGCATTTGCTTTTCAAAAAAAGGAAAAATACTTGTTCTCTATATTATACGCATGCTTTTATTTGGCTGGATTTAATTTTCTCAATTTTTCCCATCTACACTGGCTGGTGGCAAATAATCCATAGGTACACTATCAGCAATTTTTTCCCAGCCCCAATAACCTGAATAAAGCATCGAACGCGGGTTGTAAATAGCGCCGTTTTCGTAAAAATATACCGGAACAACATGTAAGGCTATGGTAGAAATCTGGTAATCGGGCGTATCTAACGGTCGGGCAATAGACAGGCCGATCCGGTTAGCGTAAGCAGGATTCTCCCTTTCTTTTGTGTAGATAACATAAAGTTGATCCGTAAAATTGAAGCTTTTAATACTTTGATTTTTTACATGCACCAGTGTATCCTGCATTACCGGAGCACGGCTTAAAAAAGAAATTCCACCTGGTAGGTTTTTCTTTCTGATCCAGTAACTGAGCGAATCTTCATGATTAATGGTTATCGGTTTGCGTAATAAACCTTCCTGCACTTTTGTTAAACGTTTAATATTGACATTTATGGTACTATCTGAAGGTTTGTCAGGATTTGGCTGAGTAATTAATTTATTAATGATAAAGCCCTCTTCAGTTGCCTTGCCATTATAAATTGATCTGAAAAAATGCTGCGGCGATCCCAGATAAGCGGTAATCCGTTTTTGATCCCAAATTTTCTTCCTTCTTGCTGATCCTTTTAAGTCTTCATAATAAGGAAAACCTTCATAATAGATGATTCTTGTTTTACTGTCGTATTCAAAATTATTCAAAAGGTATTTAATGCGGTATCCAAGCGCCTTGTTTTCGACAATCAGAAATTCGGTGGTTTTTACGGTGAGTTTATGTTCCTCTTTATCGTAATCGATAATCAATACTTTAGGATTGATAAGCTTACACTGTTCTGCATTAGGCGTGGTTCCAATAAAATAGTCCTTAAACATGCCAATATAATGTTCTCTGTTCGGATCGGGTTTAATGGTTACTTCTGCCAATTGAGTTACACTTTCTTCAAGGGTAAGATCAAGTTTTACAGCTTTATCAGCAATCACTACGTTTTTATTTAACGCTTTGTAGCCAATTAATTGTACTAAAATATCGTAGTTTCCTGGTTTTAAGGGAAGGGTGTATTGGCCATTATTATCTGTTGCCGTAGCAATTTTATAGCCACTTACATATACGCCAGCTCCAGGTAAAGCCTCGCCGCGTTTATCTTTAATTATACCCGAAAGGACATAACTTTGTTGAGCAAGACAAAAGTTACCAATGGCTAAAAATGAAAGTAAAAGTATAAAAGATTTCATTCATTAAATATAAACTAATTTGTTAGTTTATGTCTAAATCATGATGTAAAATTATTAGTGCTTTTCTTTTTAGCTTTCAGATAGGAACATCTGACAGCACAACAACATTTCCCTACCATTAACAAATCCATAAGAAAAGTCGTCATCTGGACTGAAACGCAGTGGAATGGAGAGATCTGCCTAGATAGATCTCTCGACTACGTTGCACTCCGCTCGAGATGACGTAATGTCAGAATTAGGCGAGCAACTCCCGCGCATTTTCCATGGCAGACGAACCTGGGTTTTTCCCACTTAACATTTCGGCAATTACACCAATGCGTTCTTCCTGTTTAAGCTTGCGGATTCCGGTAGTGGTTTTTCCATTATCCTCGTTTTTATGAACGAAGTAATGTGAGATACCTTTGGCTGCAATCTGCGGCAGGTGCGTAATTGAAATTACCTGCATGTTCTGTCCTAAATCAGCAATTACTTCTCCAACTTTTAACGCGGTTTCACCAGAAATTCCGGTATCAATTTCGTCGAAAATAATGGTGGGTAGCGAAGTGTGTTTGGCCAATAAAGCTTTTATAGCCAACATTAATCGGGATAATTCACCACCAGAAGCTACTTTATTTACCGGTGCAGGGGCCTGGCCAGCATTTGCTGTAAAAAGCAGGTTAATTTCATCCAGTCCGTCTTTATTCAGTTCTGATATGGTTTTTTGATCCAGAAACAATTTAGCATTTAGCATTCCCACTTTTTTTAATGTGGTGCCGGTTTGCTCTTCTACCACCTTAATTGCTTTTTTTCGGTTAGCACTTAACTGGTTAGCCTGTTTATGCAATTCTTTTTTAAGCTGATTGATTTCTTTCTGAAGTTTTTCAATATGCTCATCAGAGGATAGGAGTTTGTTCAGGTTCTCTTCCAATTGCTTTTGAAAGGCTAACAGTTCTGTATTATTGGCTAACCTGTGTTTTTGTTGAAGTGAATAAAAAAGATCCAGTCTCTGATTTACAAGCTCTAAACGATCAGCGCTGTGTATGGTATTTTCTTCAATGCCAGAAACCTCATCGGTGATATCTTTTATTTCTATAATTGATGAGCGTAAACGTTCGTAAAGTACATTAATTGCCGGATCGAATTTTTCTATGCCTTGTAACTGTAACGAAGCTTCTTTTAAAATCTGGAGGGCAGAAGGTTCGCTTTCGTTAATTAAACCCGAAGTGGTAAGTAACGCCCGTTTAATGGTTTCGGCATGGGTTAATCGTTCCAACTCTTGTTCCAGTTCTTCCTGTTCGCCTTCCTGTAATTTTGCCTGTTCGAGTTCGTTAAGCAAAAACTGTTCATAATCCTGTTTATTACGGGCTTCGTCGGCTTCAGCGATTAATTTTTTTAACAGGGAAGTATCCTGTCTGAGTTTTTTAAACCCACTACGGTAGTCGAACAATAATGATTTGTGGTTTGCAAGCGAATCAACAATCAATAATTGAAAATCAGCATCATTGATCTCCTGCGTGGCATGCTGCGAGTGGATATCGATCAGTTTTTCGCCGATCTGTTTCAGTATAGATAAATTAACAGGCGTATCGTTAATGAACGATCTTGTTTTACCATCGATAGAAATTTCCCTGCGTAAAAGGCTTTCGTTTAAAAAATCCAGGTCATTTTCTTCAAAAAGTTCTTTCAGGTTTTCGTCTGCCAATACAAAACTACCTTCAATAACACATTTTTTATCCTGGTTAAAAAAGTATTTGCTTTCTGCCCGCTGACCCAAAATTAGCGATAATGCGCCAAGTATGATCGATTTACCAGCACCGGTTTCACCTGTGATGATATTTAAGCCTTTATCGAATTCGATATCAAGACTATCAATTAATGCGTAATTACGGATAGAAAGTTTTTGTAGCATGCTAAGCAAAAATATTAAAATTTATTCAACAGGCCAGTATAAAACAAAAACAGCGAAACAAATTTCATTAATTCTTTACATCTTCCTGTTTTAAAAAATTAAGTACAGTTTCATTAAAAAGCAGAGGATTTTCGTTAGGTACCATGTGCGTTTGCTTCTTGAAAATAATTAGCTGTGAGCCGCTGATGTTGCTGGCAATAAGCCTGGTATGTTCAGCTTTAATTACATCCTTTTCTCCGGCCAGTACCAATGTTTTCGCACTGATTGTATGCAAGTCTTCAACATTGATGTTGGGTTCTGTGGATAACATCAAAAGCAATCTTGTCATTTGCTTTGATTCTGTATCTTGTTTTTGCTGAAGCTTTTTTAGATCTTTTTTTAATTGATTTAGCATGCTTTTTTCAACTGCATTTTCTGTTGGATTTAGATTCGCACCCATTACAACCAACTTTCCAACGTAATCTGGATATTTAATGGCCATGATCAATCCTGTATTTCCTCCATCACTCCATCCTAAAACATTTACTTTTTTAAGGTTCAGGGAATCTAAAAGAGCCTTCATGTCAGAAGCAAAAATATCGTAACTTAATTTAGAAGAATCATTATCAATACTCTTTCCCTGTGCACGGGTATCAACGGCAATAACACGATAATATCTGGCTAATTCGGGTATCTGTTTGTTAAAATCTACAATCGACTGTCCATTTCCATGCAACAATAATAAAGGTTCGCCGGTACCGTAAGTTTCGTAATAGATTTTTATTCCATTGATATTGCAATATTTTCCAATGCGTTTATTGGCACCGTAGTTGGTTTTAAAAATCACTGAAGCTTTTGTTGTTTTAATCAATAATGCTTTTCCGCCAATTGAATCTGTTCTGTTTCGTAAACCAATAGTGCTACCGTCTGGTATATTTGCATTGGTTCGAAAATCTTTTAATGGATTATTTTCATTATTTTCAAAATCTGCGTTTTTTATAGGAAACTTTTCCCAATCTCCACTTTCAGTTTTAATTTCGAACTTTAAATTATCCACGAAAAAGTTCCCATTACCTTCAAAATTGGCATAGAGCCATATTTCTTTAGCCCTTGGATTTATTTTACTGCTGATTTTTAAAGAATGCCATACGGTATCTTTGGTCACGTCTTTCGCTAAATTAACATCAAGCCATTCGTCATCGTTAATAACCTGTTGGACTTTAATCACGATGTTTTTCAGTGAGTCTGTATCTGTCGATTTTAATTCCAATGAATATCGAAAATCCCTGCCTGCAAATTTTTCGATTTTTAAAATAATACCAAAGCTATATGAGTTAGAAACCACTTTTGTTTGGGCAAAAGTAGTTAAACTCAGAATGGTTAAAAGGACAATGATGTTAAACTTAATGGAGCGCATAATAAAGTAATTTTAAAGGCTGGCGAAGGTACAAATTAAATTAAGTCGAAATTTATCAAACAAAAACAGCGGAGAATTTTCTCCGCTGTTCCTTAATCTGTTTGGTTGTGTGTTGTTTTATTTAATCGAAATGCTGATGGTGTTGTTATTTGCAATGGCAATTGGGTTATCAGTTTTTAGAAAACTTTTTAATGCCAACTGATCTGCAATTTTAAAATCAGCTTTTTTATAGGTTACTACCGCATTCTCGATTTTCAATATTTTAGCTGGATCTGAAAAATTTTTATTGTTGTAAAGCATTACAGCAGGACTGATCTGTGAACTTTTGTTGCCACCATCAATTTTTTCTTTTTTCTCCATTTTCTCTTTCAGTTCCTTCACCTCGCTATCGAATTTTTCTTTCAGCTTTTTATATTCTTCAGTCTGTTTTACTTTGCTGTTGGTGTTATTGTTGTCGTTGTAAAAGAATACTGTTCCATCTGGGCCGGTAAGTGTGTTTCTATTTCCTTTAAATATAGAATCAGATTGTAAGTTGGTTAGGCCTGATAAATTAACCATATCACCTGATTTCAATACCTGCATTCTAATGTTATCCAACTGGGCTCTAAACTCTGGTGTATTGATTTTTGCAGCCATATCTTCGCCAAATTTTTTCCATTTTGCCTGAGCCTCCGGAGAATTCATTTTCTTTTGCATCTCTTCGCTGAATTTTCTCCATTTAGCCTGTGCTTCTGGTGAATTGTATTGTTTGGCAATATCTTCGCCAAATTTTTTCCATTTAGCCTGTGCTTCTGGTGAGCTGTATTGTTTGGCTACATCTTCGCCAAATTTTTTCCATTTAGCTTGTGCCTCAGGAGAGCTGTATTGTTTGGCCATATCTTCGCCAAATTTTTTCCATTTGGCCTGTGCTTCTGGTGAGTTATACTCTTTATAAAGTTTTTTATTTAGAAGAGAATCGTTTAATCTAAATTTAAATGAACTGTCAAGATTGATCCTGTATATTCCGTTGCCGCCAAAAAGTTCGTCCCTGTAAAAATCTTTTCTTAGGCTATCAGGCATTTCTTTAAGAGAATTGTACTCTTTTTTGTTGCCATTTGCATCAATGGTAATAATTTTGATTTTACGCTTTTTGGTAGTATCGGTACAGATCAGGTGGCTTATGGTTCCGTTCGCAGACCGTACGCTTAAAATTTCCTGTTTAGGTTGTATTTTGTTTTCTTTTTTCTTTTCTGTTGGATTGATCCAGGCAATAGAAAACAAGCAAGCTACCCCTAAAGTTAAGGCTGCCATTTGTTGTTTGGCGTTTAAATAATTTGTTTTCATGTTGGTTATTCTTTTAATGCGTTGATACAAATTCTGGGTCTGGCCTGTTGCTGCCAGTGCATAAGCCGGACTGTTTTTATCTTTTAATAATTCGAGTTTAAGCAGGGCGTGGGCATAATTCAATGGTTTTCCGGTAATTTTTAATACCAGATCATCGCAGGCATGCTCACGTTCAATATGTATAAATCTACCAGCCATCCATACAAATGGATTATAGAATAATAATGTTTCTATGGCTGTTTTAATGAGGTTCAATAGGAAATCATTTCTTCTGATATGCGATAACTCATGGATTAATATCGCTTCTACCTGATCGTTATCTAATTGGCTTACCAGGGCCAGTGGAAATAATACCACAGGTTTCAAATAACCGATCACCAAAGGCACGTTAACAATAGATGAGAGGTGGAACCGGATAACTTTATTAATTTTAAGGCGGGTAGTTACTTGCTCGAAAATAGTTTTCCAACTGTCTGGAATGGTACTTAAACTTTCTTTTTTCAATTTTGAAAGCTGACCATAGCCTTTAATAATAACGAATAACTGAAGCACAATACCGATAGCATAAAATATGACTACAATAGGAAAATATTGCTCTGCCTTACTGCTAAAACTTGGTGGCAGGTTATTGAAATATTGGTAAACCTGAATATTTTGAGGGCTGATTGCGGGGGCATGATCATTTATATTCAATGTTAACTGGTGGATGATATTGTAGCTGAAGCCAATAAACATTAACATGATCGCACCAAAAGCAAGGTTGTGCTTATATTTTGCCGCCAGTTTCGGAATGCTGAGCATGACGATAAACAGGATGCCATAAATAATGGCGCTTTGCCAGAGTGAGTTTAAAATACTCCAGCCAAAAGCTTTGATAAACTGTTGTAATAAAGTTTCCATAACGGTGGTTTTAATTTTTTATGCGGGGACAACCCGAAAATTTTACTGCTTATTAGGGATCTGAACCCTACACCTTTCAACCTTCAACAATAGCCTTACTTCAGGCTATCTAAATATTTTTTTATTTCGTCAATTTCTTCTGCACTTGCACTGTGGTTACCCAAAGCCTGCATCACCAACCTCGCTGCCGATCCGTTAAATACGTTATCGATCATTTTGTTTACCAATTGCTTTTCAGTTTTATCCTGACTAACAAGCGCTTTATAAATATGTGTTTTTTGGTTGGTATCTCTTTCTACCATTCCTTTCTCATGCAGAATCTGCATCAGTTTTAAGGTGGTGGTATACCCGGAGTCTTTTTTATTTAATGCTTCATGAACTTCTCTTACCGTTGCATTCCCCTTTTGCCAAAGCACCTGGAGGATTTCCATTTCACCTTCTGTTGGTTTGATGTTATGATTAGTCATATGTTACAAGTTGTACGAATTATTTCGTATTCAAATGTACGAAGATATTCGTAATATCAAAATATTTTAACAAATTTTTAGCTTTATCGGTTAATTATTGAAACTGGTTATTGCTTAACTGTGATATAAGACGCTGGGTAGGGAAAAATGTTGTATAAAATCAGGCTTTAGAAAGGAAACTCCCTAATATGAAAAACTAACCGAAGTTATTAAACCTAATTGATGTGGATACCTGCCTGCGTTTAAGGCCTGCAGGCGTATGAACGAAAGCAGGACTGGCTTTAATTGAAAAGCTGAAATTGCTTTTCTAAAATTAATCATCACAAACAGAGAAACTACTTACTGTTTAATTGGTTAACTAATGGGCATGATATACAATTAACCAATTCAGATAATTAACCAGTTAACCCGTCTCAATACAATTACTTAGCACCTAATAATTCAGCCATTTTATCGCGTAGTTCTTTTCCCTTGATATCTTTTGCAATTATTCTTCCGCTAGGATCAATAAGTACATTCGATGGTATGGAAGTAACGCCATAAAGTTTAGCCGCTTCGTTTTCTTTTTTAAGATCAGACACCTGCATCCAGGGTAACTGATCTTCTTTAATGGCGTTTAACCAGTTTGCTTTATTCGCCAATACGTCGATCGATACGCTGAGGACCGTAAAGTTTTTTTCTTTGTACTGATGATAAACAGCTAAAACATTTGGATTTTCTTCTCGACAAGGTTGGCACCAGGAAGCCCAAAAATCGACAAGGACATATTTGTTCTGATAAGTTGAAAGTCTGACCGGATTACCATTTATATCATTTTGGATAAAGTCTTTTGCCATCATGCCTATAGAAATTTTTTTGCCCTCCAAAATATCTTTTGCTATTTTTTTGCCTTCTGGCATTTCTTTAAGTTCGATAGATAATTTTGCAAAACTTTTCGCTACGCGTGGCAGATATTTACTGGTGCGTGCTATTTGACTTAAAGTCAATAAACTTACATAGGAATTCGGATGTTTATCTACAAAGCTAAACTGGATAGGAAATGTTTCGTAATATGCAGTCTGAGCTTTAGCTTTGATTAGGTTTACCAAAGCCGTATCCTTTAGTTCTTCTGCACTAAGTTTACCGGGATCTTTTATTTTTTTTTCTTTAAGGGATTTTAAAGCGGCGTGAAGTTTAGCATAATCATTATTTAATGGAGTTCCAGAAATAATGGAATTGTTTAAAGTATCTGGAGAATTCAGCGTAATCTGTCCTGCTTCAATGTAAATATCAAATGAATCAAATAGTTCGGATGCAAATCGGGGATTGTCATTTCGGCAAATGTAGCCTCTTACTTTAGTTTTAAAATTCCCTCTAAACTCGAAGGAACCTTTGTTTACCAAAGTAGAATCTTCAATAAGTTGATCACCTTGCCGATAAGTTAAAAATATCTTATCGCCATTTTTATAAGCTTTGCCAAAGCCCTTAATGGTAAATGAAGATTGTGCCAGCAAGCTTAATGGTAAAAGACAAATTGTAATTAATAAAAATCTTTTCATCATTTTTAGAAACTATATTTTAGCTACACAACGCCATATAGCAGTTAACTGTTGAAACTGGTTGACTGATGGGCTTGATATATAATTAACCGATTTAATAATCAATTGCTAAGCTATAAACCATGAGCTATCAAACTATTGACCAACAATATTAATTCTTCTTCAGTCCCTCGTACTTACCAATATTTGCCGGATCGATTTCTGCCAGCATATTATAGGCTTTCATGCGCTCTTGTCCATTGAGTTTAGAAAGTACATTGGTTACTTCTTCGGCTTTAGTGGCAAAGTAAACATTAGGGAAAATAGAGCCCAGTTTCTGCTTATCCATTTGTTGCAGTGCAGGTAGTGCGGCAACAATCTGCGTTAAGCCTTTATCATTGTCGGTTAGCTGATCCAGGCCACTTAAATGATAGCTGTAAATGAAATTGCGGAGCTCGGCAAAAATGGGGTTTAAAACATTTTCGTTGAACCAAAAGCGGTTACGTAAGCCATCGGCTGCCCTCCAGCCGGTATTGCCGGAAGCCTGTGCAAGGTTAATAATATTCTGTGCTTTTTTGTAAAAAGGAGTTCCGCCCATTTTGCTAAAACTATCTTTATCCATACCGATGATGGTATAAGCATAGTAGGTGAGGAGGGCACTGATATTGGAAATGTAATTTTGATCAGAGAAGTCGATTGTGGCCCCATCGTTGAAATTAAAATCGAAATTCTTATCGCTCATATTTAACAAAGTGCTATTGTAAGAGCTGTTAAAAACAGGGCGACTGCTTTGAATCTGTGCTTCGGCAGTATATCCAGAGCCACCATCCCATGAATTGATGGTGATGATAAAACTACAGTCTATACGTTCCTGAGGTTTATAACTTTCATTACTGAATTTATTATTGTTTAAAAAATCGCGGATTGTTTTTTGCAAAGCATCTAAAGTTGGTTTGCTAATGTTCGAAACCTGGGGAGCCAGCAAAGTTACCCTTGCATTTAACTCCTGCGCCTGCAGCTTCCCAAAACCAACCAATACCAGTATCCAAACAATCTTTTTTATCATTTCGCAATTTTTAAAATGGCAGTACAAATATCTTTGGCAACTTCTGTTTTCGATTTCATATCAAAAATAGTCCGTTCTAAAGCTTTGTTAAAAATAGTAATTTTATTGGTATCTGATTTAAAACCTGCGCCCGTATCATTCAAAGAATTTAGAACAACCAGGTCAAGATTTTTCTTCTCGAGTTTGCCTTTTGCGTAATTCTCTTCGTCATTGGTTTCTAAAGCAAAACCAACCAAAACCTGGTGTGTTTTTTTTGCCGCACCTAAAGAAGCGAGTATATCCGTTGTTTTTTCCAGTTCCAGAACCAATCCGCTATCCTGTTTTTTAATTTTTTGGGTGGCAACCTGCTTGGGGCGATAATCGGCTACTGCCGCACACATTACGGTAATATCGGTATCAGGGAATATCGATGAACAGGCATTGAACATATCCTGAGCACTTACCACATCAATCCTTTTTAAACTTTGTGCCGCTTTTTGTGCGGTTGGTCCGGCAATTAGGGTAACATCTGCACCTAGTTTGGCCAACTCATCGGCTATCACAAAACCCATCTTTCCTGAGGAATGGTTGCCTATAAAACGCACAGGATCTATAGCCTCATAAGTAGGACCAGCGGTAACCATTACCTTTTTGCCGTATAGAGGCATCGATTTTTTAATGGCATTATCCAGGAAAGAAACAATTTCTTCGGGTTCAGCCATTCGGCCCTCGCCCCAGAGCCCGCTGGCCAGTTCACCATTGGCAGGAGCAATAACGGTATTCCCAAAACCAATAACACGTTCAATATTGCTTCGGGTGGTTTCGTGTTTCCACATATCCAGATCCATAGCCGGGGCTAGATAAACCGGACATTTGGCCGAAAGGTAAACCGCAGTTAATAAATTATCACAGATTCCTGTTGCTAGTTTGGCTAAGGTATTAGCACTTATGGGAGCGATAATGATAAGATCAGCCCACAGGCCTAACTCAACGTGATTACTCCATACGCCTGTTTCTTCTTCGAAATATTGCGTATAAACCGGGTTTTTAGAAAGCGTAGCAAGGGTGAGTGGTGTAATGAAATTAGCACCATCAGGGGTAAGAATAACCTTTACGTTTGCACCAGCTTTTATAAGCAGCCGAACCAAAAATGCCGACTTATATGCTGCGATGCTGCCGCAAACGCCAAGGATTATATTTTTATTTTCTAGCATAGGGTACAGGGCATGGAGCTTAGAGCATTGATATGCTTACAAAATTGCGCCATGCTCATTGCTCTATACCAGTTACTTTTGTTCTTTAGCAGGATTTCTGTGATAAACTTTTTCGTTCAAAAATTCATCAATAGCAACCAAAACAGGCTTCGGCATACGCTCATAGTGCTTGCTGATCTCAATCTGCTCGCGGTTTTCGAAAATTTCTTCCAAATTATCGTTGCTGGAAGCAAATTCTGCCAATTTACCGTGTAACTCTTCTTTAACGTTATTCGAGATCTGATTTGCCCTTTTAGCAATTACCACTAATGATTCGTATAAGTTATCAGTAGTTTTATCTAAATCGTGTACGTTTCTGGTTACTGTAGTATTTGGTACAGCAGGTTTGTTAGTATTCATCTATTACTTGTTTTTAATATTCGTATTATCTGCATTAGTTGGTTTTGCAGAAACGGTATCTTTTAATTTACCGGTTCTGATCAGCATCTGCTTGTATTTTTCCTGATCGGCAGCATATAAGGCCAATTCTTGCTTGGTAGCCACAATTCCTGCTTCAACATCACTCTTAAGCGCCTTTGCATCTTTAGCAAATTTACTATCCGGGTGGTTTTCAGTAAACTCCGTATATAAGGCAAGTGCCTCATTATACCGGTCTTCCTGGCGGATGACATAACTATTTTTTGCGTATAAATATTGCGCTTTAATCATCAGGAAATCCATTTCCTCAGCATATTTAATATCTGGGTAGTCTCTTTGTGCATTTTTTAAGGCAATAACAGCCGCTCTGTAATTATCTACATTACTAGGGCCTGTAGTTAAATACATTTTAGCATTTTCAAATGCTTTATCCTCCAGCTTGCCCCTTAGTACAGCAATATATTTGCCTGCAGCTGCAGCACGATCGCTGGTAGGGTATAAGTTGATAAATAATTGTAGCGCATCAATAGCTTTATAGGTATTTTCCTGATCTAAAGAGAAGCTTGGAGATTCTAAGTAATAGCAATAAGCACCCATGTATCTCGCTTCTTCTGCATTCTTGCTTGCTGGGTAGGTATCCGCAAAACTTTTAAACTGGTATCTCGCAGTGGTGTAATCACTTAATCTATATAATGTATAAGCATAATAATAGTTCAGATCCTCAGCTTCTGCACGGCCACGATATTTTTGAGAAAGATCCTCAAAAAGCACTAAGGCCTTACTGTAATCGCGTTTATTATACAAACGAAGCGCCTCCTGGTATTTTTTTGCAACGTCATTGCTCGCTCTCAATTTCTCGAAACGACTTTTACAACCCGCAATACCCAAAGCGGCAATAAATAATAAAATAATTAAGTGTTTAACTTTAAACATTCTGCAAAGATAATTAATAATACGATAACATCAATAAAAACAATTCGCCGCTAAGCTATGCAAAGCAATTCAGTAGAATATAACAGTTAACAATTTTTAACATATATATAAGGCTCGATTATATACTATATAGTATACTCATTTTTTTCAGCAAAGCAGTTGTTGTGCTACTATATCAGCATGTTCCCGCTTTCCGTTTGTAGTGCTAGCGTGAAGCCTGCAGCTACCACTGCAATCGGGTTTAGGTGGGCGGGGGCAGGAGGGTACTTATAAAGTTTCCAGGTGGCGTGTGCGCCAGGAACTCATAAGTCTTCAGATCGCAGATTTCAAAAAACCTGATAGGTTTATAAGTGAGAACAAACACCTTTTGCTTCAAAAAGTTTTAACTATAGTAATTTTTTTCCTGCTGAAAACCATTCACTTACGTCAAAGCCTGCACTATTCCACAAAAACCCTTTGGAAGGAACAATATTTTTCTTACTTTTGCATCCCGCTTCGGAGGAAGGGTTTTAGTTGAAAAGGTGTTATAGAGAGAGAGGAGAGCAGGATTTATTTTAAAATAAATATTGCGGGAGAGAAAAAGATTGTTACCTTTGCAGCCCGGTTCGGAAGAACGGAAAGCCAGTTAAGTCTGGTATATTGAAAAGCAAACAAGGAAAGAAGAAGGCTTAAAAAAAAAATAAAATTTATTTTATTTGCAAGTTTAAAAAAGTTCCTTACCTTTGCACTCCCAACCGAAAGGAAGGGTAAAAAAAATCGGAACGGCGGATGCCGGAAAGATAGAAAAAAGATTGAAACAAATGGAAACACGTTTAAGACGAACACGACTTGAACGAACTGAATTTTGAAGATATATAAATGACCGGCCGTGAGGTTTACCAGGTCAATAAGTTCTTAAAAGAGATGTCAATGTAGCGTAGCGAGGTAATGGAGTACCGATCAAAGTACATGATTACGTAGCTTTATTTTAAAGGTGTTGTCTAACAGACAACATAAAAAAAGAAGACTATTTTTAACAATAGTTAAAACTGGTCAGCATCTTACAACACATTTTACAATGGAGAGTTTGATCCTGGCTCAGGATGAACGCTAGCGGCAGGCCTAATACATGCAAGTCGAACGATATTTTCCAGCTTGCTGGAAGAGAAAGTGGCGCACGGGTGCGTAACGCGTATGCAACCTACCTTTATCAGGGGGATAGCCCGGAGAAATCCGGATTAACACCGCATAAAAACACAGGATAGCATTATCCAATGTTCAAATATTTATAGGATAAAGATGGGCATGCGTGTCATTAGCTAGTTGGCGGGGTAACGGCCCACCAAGGCGACGATGACTAGGGGATCTGAGAGGATGACCCCCCACACTGGTACTGAGACACGGACCAGACTCCTACGGGAGGCAGCAGTAAGGAATATTGGTCAATGGAGGCAACTCTGAACCAGCCATGCCGCGTGCAGGAAGACTGCCCTATGGGTTGTAAACTGCTTTTATCCGGGAATAAACCTCTTTACGAGTAGAGAGCTGAATGTACCGGAAGAATAAGGATCGGCTAACTCCGTGCCAGCAGCCGCGGTAATACGGAGGATCCAAGCGTTATCCGGATTTATTGGGTTTAAAGGGTGCGTAGGCGGCCTGTTAAGTCAGGGGTGAAAGACGGTAGCTCAACTATCGCAGTGCCCTTGATACTGATGGGCTTGAATGGACTAGAGGTAGGCGGAATGAGACAAGTAGCGGTGAAATGCATAGATATGTCTCAGAACACCGATTGCGAAGGCAGCTTACTATGGTCTTATTGACGCTGAGGCACGAAAGCGTGGGGATCAAACAGGATTAGATACCCTGGTAGTCCACGCCCTAAACGATGAACACTCGCTGTTGGCGATACACAGTCAGCGGCTAAGCGAAAGCGTTAAGTGTTCCACCTGGGGAGTACGCTCGCAAGAGTGAAACTCAAAGGAATTGACGGGGGCCCGCACAAGCGGAGGAGCATGTGGTTTAATTCGATGATACGCGAGGAACCTTACCCGGGCTTGAAAGTTAGTGAATGATTTAGAGATAGATCAGTCCGCAAGGACACGAAACTAGGTGCTGCATGGCTGTCGTCAGCTCGTGCCGTGAGGTGTTGGGTTAAGTCCCGCAACGAGCGCAACCCCTATGTTTAGTTGCCAGCATGTAATGGTGGGGACTCTAAACAGACTGCCTGTGCAAACAGAGAGGAAGGAGGGGACGACGTCAAGTCATCATGGCCCTTACGTCCGGGGCTACACACGTGCTACAATGGATGGTACAGAGGGCAGCTACATAGCAATATGATGCGAATCTCACAAAGCCATTCACAGTTCGGATTGGGGTCTGCAACTCGACCCCATGAAGTTGGATTCGCTAGTAATCGCGTATCAGCAATGACGCGGTGAATACGTTCCCGGGCCTTGTACACACCGCCCGTCAAGCCATGGAAGTTGGGGGTACCTAAAGTATGTAACCGTAAGGAGCGTCCTAGGGTAAAACCGATAACTGGGGCTAAGTCGTAACAAGGTAGCCGTACCGGAAGGTGCGGCTGGAATACCTCCTTTCTGGAGTAGACTCACCTACTCGCCACGCAACATGATATTTCTAATTAAGGTATATGGTAATAAGGTATAAGGCTTAAGGTCTTGATACTGGATACTAAATACTTTAAAAGCACAAGAGAAAAAAGAAACACCCAGAAGAAAACGGTGGGCTACTATAAAGGTAAGCTTAACGGAGACAAGAAGGGGAAGCCAAAGGAAGCAGTAGCGGTAAGATACTATATACTGCAAACTATTGCTTACCTGAAATCAAGAAGTCCCGTAGCTCAGCCTGGTTAGAGCACTACACTGATAATGTAGGGGTCTCCAGTTCAAATCTGGACGGGACTACCATTGAAGTTGGGAGTAAAGAGAAAAGAGCCTGGGAGTTATGAATACTCCAGACTAATGACTCCAAACTCAAAACTGATACTCTGGGGGATTAGCTCAGCTGGCTAGAGCGCCTGCCTTGCACGCAGGAGGTCAACGGTTCGACTCCGTTATTCTCCACCATTGAGGTTGAGGGTCAGAAGGTAGAAGGCAAAGAGGTAAACTTTAAGCCGGTACATAGACCACAACAGAATAAATACCTTATTATCGGGATAGATAATATACATTGACATAAAGATTAAGAAAAGAAGAAACGCCAGGGGGCACATATATAGATATAATAATATCGAAATATGAAACGGTTCGAGACCGCAGTTTTTTACTAACGAAGCTGAAACGAAGCTTAGGTTGGGGACAATGAAACCCTCCGCCTTTATACCTTCGGCCTTCAGCCTCAGTAAAGTTCTTTGACATATTGGAAGAAGTTAAAAAAGAAGAGCAAACAACAATAGGCGACTGTTGTGTTTGTGCTCTCCCGACTTTACGTTGGGAATGAGACATCATAACAAGAGCAAAAAAGCATACCTTGCGGCGCAAAAGGCGCAAGAGTAGAAGAAAGTAATAAAGAGTACACGGGGGATGCCTTGGCTCTCAGAGGCGATGAAGGACGTGATAAGCTGCGATAAGCTTCGGGTATTTGCAAATAGGAATTGATCCGAAGATTTCCGAATGGGGCAACCCGGCATGTTGAAGACATGTCACATATAATGAGCAAACCTGCCGAACTGAAACATCTAAGTAAGCAGAGGAAGAGAAAATAACAATGATTTCCTAAGTAGTGGCGAGCGAAAGGGAAAGAGCCCAAACCTACTTTGTTACGGCAAAGTGGGGGTTGTAGGACTGCAACATGGCATTAGCAAACAGAAGTGGAATGGGATGGGAAGCCCAGCGATACACGGTGATAGCCCGGTACACGTATAGAATGCTAGCCTAGCAGTATCCTGAGTACCGCGAGGTCGGAGACGCCTTGTGGGAATCTGCCGGCACCATCCGGTAAGGCTAAATACTCCTGAGAGACCGATAGTGAACCAGTACCGTGAGGGAAAGGTGAAAAGAACCCCGAACAGGGGAGTGAAATAGAACCTGAAACCGTGTACTTACAAGCGGTCGGAGCGTCCAGGTGGCGTGACGGCGTGCCTTTTGCATAATGAGCCTACGAGTTACTCTTCTCTGGCAAGGTTAAGTGCTTCAGGCACGGATCCGAAGCGAAAGCGAGTCTGAATAGGGCGTATAGTCAGAGGAGGTAGACGCGAAACCTTGTGATCTACCCATGGACAGGTTGAAGGTGCGGTAACACGTACTGGAGGACCGAACCGATAAACGTTGAAAAGTTTCCGGATGATCTGTGGGTAGGGGTGAAAGGCTAATCAAACTGGGAAATAGCTCGTACTCCCCGAAATGTTTTTAGGAACAGCGTCGACGTTGAGTTATATAGAGGTAGAGCTACTGATTGGGTGCGGGGGAGTCAAATCCTACCAAATCCAGACAAACTCCGAATGCTATATAATATAGTCGGCAGTGAGGCGCGGGGTGCTAAGGTCACGCGCCGAGAGGGAAAGAACCCAGACCATCAGCTAAGGTCCCCAAGTTACAGTTAAGTTGAACTAACGAGGTCCGATTGCACAGACAGCTAGGATGTTGGCTTGGAAGCAGCCATTCATTTAAAGAGTGCGTAACAGCTCACTAGTCGAGCGATCGGGCATGGATAATAAACGGGCATTAAACTGTACACCGAAGCTATGGGATTGAAATATATCGGTAGGGGAGCATTCTATCGGCAGCGAAGGTACCTGGTAATGGGTGCTGGAGCTTATAGAAAAGCAAATGTAGGCATAAGTAACGATAAGGCGGGCGAGAAACCCGCCCACCGAAAGGATAAGGTTTCCTGATCAACGCTAATCGGATCAGGGTTAGTCGGGACCTAAGGAGAACCCGAAGGGGAAATTCGATGGACAACGGGTTAATATTCCCGTACTTTTTATAACTGCGATGTGGGGACGGAGTAGTGACACTGCCGCGATCTGACGGAATAGATCGTTAAAGGCTGTAGGTATTAGAACGGTAGGCAAATCCGCCGATCTAGCTGAACGCTGATAGTACCGCAAGCCTTCGGGTGAGTGGATAGTGCAGGTAATCAGACTTCCAAGAAAAACCGCTAAGCTTCAGGTTATAAAAACCCGTACCGCAAACCGACACAGGTATCCGGGAAGAGGATTCTAAGGTGCTCGAGTGAATCATGGCTAAGGAACTCGGCAAAATGGCCCTGTAACTTCGGGAGAAGGGGCGCTGGCAGTAATGTCAGCCGCAGTGAAAAGGCCCAGGCGACTGTTTAACAAAAACACATGGCTTTGCAAAATCGAAAGATGAGGTATAAGGCCTGACACCTGCCCGGTGCTGGAAGGTTAAGAGGGGATGTCATCGTAAGAGAAGCATTGAATCGAAGCCCCAGTAAACGGCGGCCGTAACTATAACGGTCCTAAGGTAGCGAAATTCCTTGTCGGGTAAGTTCCGACCTGCACGAATGGTGTAACGATCTGGGCGCTGTCTCAGCCATGAGCTCGGTGAAATTGTGGTCCCGGTGAAGACGCCGGGTACCCGCAACGGGACGGAAAGACCCCATGCACCTTCACTACAATTTAACATTGACATTGGATACAGGATGTGTAGGATAGGTGGGAGGCTTTGAAGCGGCGTCGCTAGGCGTCGTGGAGCCAACGTTGAAATACCACCCTTTCTGTATTCGGTGTCTAATCCCTCTAAGGGGGAGACATTGTTTGATGGGTAGTTTGACTGGGGTGGTCGCCTCCAAAAAGGTAACGGAGGCTTTCAAAGGTAAGCTCAGTACGCTTGGTAACCGTACGCGGAGTGCAATAGCATAAGCTTGCTTGACTGTGAGACAGACAAGTCGATCAGGGTCGAAAGACGGATATAGTGATCCGGTGGTTCTGCATGGAAGGGCCATCGCTCAAAGGATAAAAGGTACGCTGGGGATAACAGGCTGATCTCCCCCAAGAGCTCATATCGACGGGGAGGTTTGGCACCTCGATGTCGGCTCGTCACATCCTGGGGCTGGAGAAGGTCCCAAGGGTTCGGCTGTTCGCCGATTAAAGTGGCACGCGAGCTGGGTTCAGAACGTCGCGAGACAGTTCGGTCCCTATCTGTTGTGGGCGTAGGAATTTTGAGTGGGGCTGACCTTAGTACGAGAGGACCGGGTTGGACCAGCCTCTAGTGAATCTGTTGTTCCGCCAGGGGCATTGCAGAGTAGCTACGCTGGGAATAGATAAGCGCTGAAAGCATCTAAGTGCGAAACTAGCCACGAGATGAGAATTCCATATAGGACCGTAGCAGACTACTACGTTGATAGGCTACAGATGTAAAGCTGGCGACAGCACAGTCGAGTAGTACTAATCATCCGAAGCTTTCAAAGCAAACAGACTGTTGTTTGTTCTTCAAACTAACTTCTTTCAATAATATGTCATTTAAGGCTGGAAGGCCGAAGGTAGAAAGGCGGAAGGTATATACCCTCCCACCCTAAAACCCTCCTCCCTTTAACCTTAATTAAAAACATTCAGGTGCCTATATCGGTGGTGTCCACCTCTTCCCATTCCGAACAGAGAAGTTAAGCCCACCAGAGCCGATGGTACTGCGGTAACACGTGGGAGAGTAGGTCGGTGCCAGATCTTAAAAGAAACCCTTTAGCAGAAATGTTGAAGGGTTTTCTTGTTATATACAAGGCCTTGTGTTTAAGGTCAGCAAAATTGAAATACTGAAATCGATATACATTAAGGCTGGAAGGCCGACGGTAGAAAGGCGGAAGGTATAACCCTCCCTCCCTAAAACCCTCCTTCCTTCAACCTTAATTAAAAATATTCAGGTGCCTATATCGGTGGTGTCCACCTCTTCCCATTCCGAACAGAGAAGTTAAGCCCACCAGAGCCGATGGTACTGCGGTAACACGTGGGAGAGTAGGTCGGTGCCAGATCTTAAAAGAAACCCTTCAGCAGAAATGTTGAAGGGTTTTCTTCGTTTTAAAGGCTTTTTGAAATATATTATTAGCTTCCATTTGATTAACAGTTCTTGATTATTCTCACCATTAAGGAGTGAAGAAGGGTTAAGGTATGGGCGCTATTCTTAATGTCCTTAATCCCTTAATGGTAAAGGGAGCCATAAACTTTTTCTCAACATTAAAGAGTTAAGCAAAGTTAAGGGTTTGTTCCCGCAGATCACGCTGATCTCCGCAGAGACGATTCTATTCCATCACCCATTTTACATTTTACCTGTTTTCTTCTGTCCGGGGTTAAATAGCCCTGATGGGAGCAGCATCCCTTTTGGGTAAAGATGATTGTTTATGTTAGAATGGTTTCCCAAAAGGATTGAGCGTACAGCAGGAGGGAACCTAGCCTACAAGCACAGGAAACTGCGCTTCAAAACTAGGAGGTTTTTTTTACCATTAAGGAGTTAAGAAAAGTTAATGGTTTATTCCCGCAGATCACGCTGATCTCCGCAGAGGCCATTCCATCATCCGTTTTTCATCTTACCTGTTTTTATCTTCTGGCCAGGGTTAAATAGCCCTGATGGGAGTGAGCACAGAGCCAATTCTTCATTGGCGGAGTGAAACGTACAGCAGGACCAAACCAAACATAATGGTTAATGCTGCTGCGCTCCAAAAAAAATACAGTTACTCCTTAATATAAATAGAACTCCCTAATATTAATTCCCCTCTTTCAGTTTCAACATCAATAATTTATTTCTTTTTCCAACAGTTTTAGTTTATTACTGTTATAACCCGTGTTAATAAGTATGATTTGCTTTTAAAAATGTCGGCTTGCATAGTTTCAATGCACGGTATAGGTTAAAAGATTTGGCGTGTGATTATCTAAATCTAAAAAGGAATTGATATTTTGCAGCATTAATAAATTTAGATATGGCTTCGGGTTTTTTTGCAATTTTAGATGATATAGGTGCGTTAATGGACGATGTTGCTGTAACGGCAAAGGTGGCGGCTAAGAAAACGGCCGGTATTTTGGGGGATGACCTGGCAGTAAATGCCGAAAAATCTACAGGTTTCCTTTCTTCAAGGGAATTACCCGTGCTATGGGCAATCACCAAGGGTTCTTTAGTGAATAAAATCATCATTGTTCCAATCGCGTTGCTGCTTAATGTTTTTTTTCCGGTTGCGATTAAAGTAATCTTGGTATTGGGTGGCTTGTATCTGGCTTATGAAGGGGTTGAAAAAATTGTTGAATATTTTTTCCATCGGCCTAAGCCCTCGTATGTTGAAGCTAAAGAAGTGATCGAAGAAGGCGAGACAGCAGAAAAGACAAAAATAAGATCTGCTATAACTACTGATTTTATCCTGTCGATAGAAATTGTCATTATAGCATTAGGCAGTGTTTTGGATGAAAAGCTTGTTATCCAGATCATAACTGTTTCCGTTATCGCATTATTGGCAACCATTGGCGTTTATGGTATAGTGGCGCTTATTGTCAGAATGGATGATGCTGGATACCGTTTGGTGAAAGCCTCTGGCGATAAAGGTATTTTTTCAACAATCGGAAAAATCCTGGTTAAATCGCTGCCTGTTATTATTAAAATTTTAAGTATTGTAGGAACGGTTGCACTAATATTGGTATCAGGTGGGATTTTTGCGCACAATATTGCTTTTATGCATCATATTTTCCCTTCTTTCCCTTCAATTCTCCGTGAATTTGCTTTTGGATTAATAGCTGGATTAGTTTTAGTTCTAGGTCTAAATTTGAGCAAAAAACTTGTAGCCGTTATTAAGGCCTAATAGCCAAATGAATTATTAAGCCATTCTTTTATAGCTTTTTATTATTTTTTCAGAAAAGCAATTGTTGTGCTACTATATCAGCATGTTCCCGCTTTCCGTTTGTAGTGCCGGCGTGAAGCCTGCAGCTACCACTGCAATCGGGTTTAGGTGGGCGGGGCAGGGGAGTAACTTACGAAGTTTCCAGGAAGCGTGTGCGCCGGGAACTTGGGAAGTCTTCAGATCAAACCTCGCAGGTTTTTAGAAACCTGCGAGGTTTATAAGTAGACGCAAACACCTTTTGCTTCAAAAAGTTTTAACTATAGTAAAACTTTTTCCTGCTGAAAACCATCAACTTACGTTAAAGCCTGTGCTATTCTGTAAAAAACCTTTGGCGTTGTAGAGAATTTTCCTACTTTTGCATCCCGCTTCGGAGGAAGGGTTTTAGTTGAAAAGGTGTTATAGAGATAGGAGAGCAGGATTTATTTTAAAATAAATATTGCGGAAGAGAAAAAGATTGTTACCTTTGCAGCCCGGTTCGGAAGAACGGAAAGCCAGTTAAACCTGGCATATTGAAAAGCAAACAAGGACAGAAGAAGGCTTAAAAAATAAAATTTATTTTATTTGGAAGTTCGGAAAAGATCCTTACCTTTGCACTCCCAACCGAAAGGAAGGGTAAAAAAATCGGAACGGCGGATGCCGGAAAGATAGAAAAAAGATTGAAACAAATGGAAACACGTTTAAGACGAACACGACTTGAACGAACAGAAGTTTGAAGATATATATATAAATGACCGGCCGTGAGGTTTACCAGGTCAGTAAGTTCTTAAAAGAGATGTCAATGTAGCGTAGCGAGGTAATGGAGTACCGATCAAAGTACATGATTACGTAGCTTTATTTTAAAGGTGGTGTCTAACAGACAACATAAAAAAAAGAAGACTATTTTTAACAATAGTTAAAACTGGTCAGCATCTTACAACACATTTTACAATGGAGAGTTTGATCCTGGCTCAGGATGAACGCTAGCGGCAGGCCTAATACATGCAAGTCGAACGATATTTTCCAGCTTGCTGGAAGAGAAAGTGGCGCACGGGTGCGTAACGCGTATGCAACCTACCTTTATCAGGGGGATAGCCCGGAGAAATCCGGATTAACACCGCATAAAAACACAGGATAGCATTATCCAATGTTCAAATATTTATAGGATAAAGATGGGCATGCGTGTCATTAGCTAGTTGGCGGGGTAACGGCCCACCAAGGCGACGATGACTAGGGGATCTGAGAGGATGACCCCCCACACTGGTACTGAGACACGGACCAGACTCCTACGGGAGGCAGCAGTAAGGAATATTGGTCAATGGAGGCAACTCTGAACCAGCCATGCCGCGTGCAGGAAGACTGCCCTATGGGTTGTAAACTGCTTTTATCCGGGAATAAACCTCTTTACGAGTAGAGAGCTGAATGTACCGGAAGAATAAGGATCGGCTAACTCCGTGCCAGCAGCCGCGGTAATACGGAGGATCCAAGCGTTATCCGGATTTATTGGGTTTAAAGGGTGCGTAGGCGGCCTGTTAAGTCAGGGGTGAAAGACGGTAGCTCAACTATCGCAGTGCCCTTGATACTGATGGGCTTGAATGGACTAGAGGTAGGCGGAATGAGACAAGTAGCGGTGAAATGCATAGATATGTCTCAGAACACCGATTGCGAAGGCAGCTTACTATGGTCTTATTGACGCTGAGGCACGAAAGCGTGGGGATCAAACAGGATTAGATACCCTGGTAGTCCACGCCCTAAACGATGAACACTCGCTGTTGGCGATACACAGTCAGCGGCTAAGCGAAAGCGTTAAGTGTTCCACCTGGGGAGTACGCTCGCAAGAGTGAAACTCAAAGGAATTGACGGGGGCCCGCACAAGCGGAGGAGCATGTGGTTTAATTCGATGATACGCGAGGAACCTTACCCGGGCTTGAAAGTTAGTGAATGATTTAGAGATAGATCAGTCCGCAAGGACACGAAACTAGGTGCTGCATGGCTGTCGTCAGCTCGTGCCGTGAGGTGTTGGGTTAAGTCCCGCAACGAGCGCAACCCCTATGTTTAGTTGCCAGCATGTAATGGTGGGGACTCTAAACAGACTGCCTGTGCAAACAGAGAGGAAGGAGGGGACGACGTCAAGTCATCATGGCCCTTACGTCCGGGGCTACACACGTGCTACAATGGATGGTACAGAGGGCAGCTACATAGCAATATGATGCGAATCTCACAAAGCCATTCACAGTTCGGATTGGGGTCTGCAACTCGACCCCATGAAGTTGGATTCGCTAGTAATCGCGTATCAGCAATGACGCGGTGAATACGTTCCCGGGCCTTGTACACACCGCCCGTCAAGCCATGGAAGTTGGGGGTACCTAAAGTATGTAACCGTAAGGAGCGTCCTAGGGTAAAACCGATAACTGGGGCTAAGTCGTAACAAGGTAGCCGTACCGGAAGGTGCGGCTGGAATACCTCCTTTCTGGAGTAGACTCACCTACTCGCCACGCAACATGATATTTCTAATTAAGGTATATGGTAATAAGGTATAAGGCTTAAGGTCTTGATACTGGATACTAAATACTTTAAAAGCACAAGAGAAAAAAGAAACACCCAGAAGAAAACGGTGGGCTACTATAAAGGTAAGCTTAACGGAGACAAGAAGGGGAAGCCAAAGGAAGCAGTAGCGGTAAGATACTATATACTGCAAACTATTGCTTACCTGAAATCAAGAAGTCCCGTAGCTCAGCCTGGTTAGAGCACTACACTGATAATGTAGGGGTCTCCAGTTCAAATCTGGACGGGACTACCATTGAAGTTGGGAGTAAAGAGAAAAGAGCCTGGGAGTTATGAATACTCCAGACTAATGACTCCAAACTCAAAACTGATACTCTGGGGGATTAGCTCAGCTGGCTAGAGCGCCTGCCTTGCACGCAGGAGGTCAACGGTTCGACTCCGTTATTCTCCACCATTGAGGTTGAGGGTCAGAAGGTAGAAGGCAAAGAGGTAAACTTTAAGCCGGTACATAGACCACAACAGAATAAATACCTTATTATCGGGATAGATAATATACATTGACATAAAGATTAAGAAAAGAAGAAACGCCAGGGGGCACATATATAGATATAATAATATCGAAATATGAAACGGTTCGAGACCGCAGTTTTTTACTAACGAAGCTGAAACGAAGCTTAGGTTGGGGACAATGAAACCCTCCGCCTTTATACCTTCGGCCTTCAGCCTCAGTAAAGTTCTTTGACATATTGGAAGAAGTTAAAAAAGAAGAGCAAACAACAATAGGCGACTGTTGTGTTTGTGCTCTCCCGACTTTACGTTGGGAATGAGACATCATAACAAGAGCAAAAAAGCATACCTTGCGGCGCAAAAGGCGCAAGAGTAGAAGAAAGTAATAAAGAGTACACGGGGGATGCCTTGGCTCTCAGAGGCGATGAAGGACGTGATAAGCTGCGATAAGCTTCGGGTATTTGCAAATAGGAATTGATCCGAAGATTTCCGAATGGGGCAACCCGGCATGTTGAAGACATGTCACATATAATGAGCAAACCTGCCGAACTGAAACATCTAAGTAAGCAGAGGAAGAGAAAATAACAATGATTTCCTAAGTAGTGGCGAGCGAAAGGGAAAGAGCCCAAACCTACTTTGTTACGGCAAAGTGGGGGTTGTAGGACTGCAACATGGCATTAGCAAACAGAAGTGGAATGGGATGGGAAGCCCAGCGATACACGGTGATAGCCCGGTACACGTATAGAATGCTAGCCTAGCAGTATCCTGAGTACCGCGAGGTCGGAGACGCCTTGTGGGAATCTGCCGGCACCATCCGGTAAGGCTAAATACTCCTGAGAGACCGATAGTGAACCAGTACCGTGAGGGAAAGGTGAAAAGAACCCCGAACAGGGGAGTGAAATAGAACCTGAAACCGTGTACTTACAAGCGGTCGGAGCGTCCAGGTGGCGTGACGGCGTGCCTTTTGCATAATGAGCCTACGAGTTACTCTTCTCTGGCAAGGTTAAGTGCTTCAGGCACGGATCCGAAGCGAAAGCGAGTCTGAATAGGGCGTATAGTCAGAGGAGGTAGACGCGAAACCTTGTGATCTACCCATGGACAGGTTGAAGGTGCGGTAACACGTACTGGAGGACCGAACCGATAAACGTTGAAAAGTTTCCGGATGATCTGTGGGTAGGGGTGAAAGGCTAATCAAACTGGGAAATAGCTCGTACTCCCCGAAATGTTTTTAGGAACAGCGTCGACGTTGAGTTATATAGAGGTAGAGCTACTGATTGGGTGCGGGGGAGTCAAATCCTACCAAATCCAGACAAACTCCGAATGCTATATAATATAGTCGGCAGTGAGGCGCGGGGTGCTAAGGTCACGCGCCGAGAGGGAAAGAACCCAGACCATCAGCTAAGGTCCCCAAGTTACAGTTAAGTTGAACTAACGAGGTCCGATTGCACAGACAGCTAGGATGTTGGCTTGGAAGCAGCCATTCATTTAAAGAGTGCGTAACAGCTCACTAGTCGAGCGATCGGGCATGGATAATAAACGGGCATTAAACTGTACACCGAAGCTATGGGATTGAAATATATCGGTAGGGGAGCATTCTATCGGCAGCGAAGGTACCTGGTAATGGGTGCTGGAGCTTATAGAAAAGCAAATGTAGGCATAAGTAACGATAAGGCGGGCGAGAAACCCGCCCACCGAAAGGATAAGGTTTCCTGATCAACGCTAATCGGATCAGGGTTAGTCGGGACCTAAGGAGAACCCGAAGGGGAAATTCGATGGACAACGGGTTAATATTCCCGTACTTTTTATAACTGCGATGTGGGGACGGAGTAGTGACACTGCCGCGATCTGACGGAATAGATCGTTAAAGGCTGTAGGTATTAGAACGGTAGGCAAATCCGCCGATCTAGCTGAACGCTGATAGTACCGCAAGCCTTCGGGTGAGTGGATAGTGCAGGTAATCAGACTTCCAAGAAAAACCGCTAAGCTTCAGGTTATAAAAACCCGTACCGCAAACCGACACAGGTATCCGGGAAGAGGATTCTAAGGTGCTCGAGTGAATCATGGCTAAGGAACTCGGCAAAATGGCCCTGTAACTTCGGGAGAAGGGGCGCTGGCAGTAATGTCAGCCGCAGTGAAAAGGCCCAGGCGACTGTTTAACAAAAACACATGGCTTTGCAAAATCGAAAGATGAGGTATAAGGCCTGACACCTGCCCGGTGCTGGAAGGTTAAGAGGGGATGTCATCGTAAGAGAAGCATTGAATCGAAGCCCCAGTAAACGGCGGCCGTAACTATAACGGTCCTAAGGTAGCGAAATTCCTTGTCGGGTAAGTTCCGACCTGCACGAATGGTGTAACGATCTGGGCGCTGTCTCAGCCATGAGCTCGGTGAAATTGTGGTCCCGGTGAAGACGCCGGGTACCCGCAACGGGACGGAAAGACCCCATGCACCTTCACTACAATTTAACATTGACATTGGATACAGGATGTGTAGGATAGGTGGGAGGCTTTGAAGCGGCGTCGCTAGGCGTCGTGGAGCCAACGTTGAAATACCACCCTTTCTGTATTCGGTGTCTAATCCCTCTAAGGGGGAGACATTGTTTGATGGGTAGTTTGACTGGGGTGGTCGCCTCCAAAAAGGTAACGGAGGCTTTCAAAGGTAAGCTCAGTACGCTTGGTAACCGTACGCGGAGTGCAATAGCATAAGCTTGCTTGACTGTGAGACAGACAAGTCGATCAGGGTCGAAAGACGGATATAGTGATCCGGTGGTTCTGCATGGAAGGGCCATCGCTCAAAGGATAAAAGGTACGCTGGGGATAACAGGCTGATCTCCCCCAAGAGCTCATATCGACGGGGAGGTTTGGCACCTCGATGTCGGCTCGTCACATCCTGGGGCTGGAGAAGGTCCCAAGGGTTCGGCTGTTCGCCGATTAAAGTGGCACGCGAGCTGGGTTCAGAACGTCGCGAGACAGTTCGGTCCCTATCTGTTGTGGGCGTAGGAATTTTGAGTGGGGCTGACCTTAGTACGAGAGGACCGGGTTGGACCAGCCTCTAGTGAATCTGTTGTTCCGCCAGGGGCATTGCAGAGTAGCTACGCTGGGAATAGATAAGCGCTGAAAGCATCTAAGTGCGAAACTAGCCACGAGATGAGAATTCCATATAGGACCGTAGCAGACTACTACGTTGATAGGCTACAGATGTAAAGCTGGCGACAGCACAGTCGAGTAGTACTAATCATCCGAAGCTTTCAAAGCAAACAGACTGTTGTTTGTTCTTCAAACTAACTTCTTTCAATAATATGTCATTTAAGGCTGGAAGGCCGAAGGTAGAAAGGCGGAAGGTATATACCCTCCCACCCTAAAACCCTCCTCCCTTTAACCTTAATTAAAAACATTCAGGTGCCTATATCGGTGGTGTCCACCTCTTCCCATTCCGAACAGAGAAGTTAAGCCCACCAGAGCCGATGGTACTGCGGTAACACGTGGGAGAGTAGGTCGGTGCCAGATCTTAAAAGAAACCCTTTAGCAGAAATGTTGAAGGGTTTTCTTGTTATATACAAGGCCTTGTGTTTAAGGTCAGCAAAATTGAAATACTGAAATCGATATACATTAAGGCTGGAAGGCCGACGGTAGAAAGGCGGAAGGTATAACCCTCCCTCCCTAAAACCCTCCTTCCTTCAACCTTAATTAAAAATATTCAGGTGCCTATATCGGTGGTGTCCACCTCTTCCCATTCCGAACAGAGAAGTTAAGCCCACCAGAGCCGATGGTACTGCGGTAACACGTGGGAGAGTAGGTCGGTGCCAGATCTTAAAAGAAACCCTTCAGCAGAAATGTTGAAGGGTTTTCTTCGTTTTAAAGGCTTTTTGAAATATATTATTAGCTTCCATTTAATTAACAGTTCTTGATTATTCTCACCATTAAGGAGTGAAGAAAGTTTAAGGGAGTGTTCCCGCAGATCACGCTGATCTCCGCAGAGGCCATTCCATCATCCGTTTTCCATCTTACCTGTTTTTATCTTCTGGCCAGGGTTAAACAGCCCTGATGGAAGCGGTATCCCTTTTGGGTAAAGATGATTGTTTATGTTAGAATGGTTTCCCAAAAGGATTCAGCGTACAGCAGGAGGGAACCTGGCCTACAAGCACAGGAAACTGCGCTTCAAAACTAGGAGGTTTTTTTTACCATTAAGGAGTTAAGAAAAGTTAAGAGTTGCTCCCGCAGATCACGCTGATTCCGCAGAGACGATTCTATTCCATGATCCGTTTTCCATAGCACTGATGGGAATGAGCACGGAGCCAATTCTTCATGGGCGGAGTAAAACGAACAGCAGTACCGAATCAAACCCTGAACGCACAGGAAACTGCGCTTTGAAAAAATAAAAACAATTGAAAAGGATTATCTAAATCGTCACTCACCATCTATAGAATGCCATTTAAGAGCATCTTACTGATTTTGATCACATTTAAAACTGATTTAGCGCTAAATATGTTAATATCATAAGGTTTGCCGCAATATTTGGTTATCTTTGTTGTTAACAATATATAAATACAAATAATGAGTTTTTTTGCAGATAAAAGAAGGGAAGTGATGGTGCATATAGAAAAGTATATGCTGGAGATGATGGATACCTATCTTAAACCAATTGATACTAACTGGCAACCATCTGATTTTCTTCCTGATTCTACTAGCGAAACATTTTATCAAGATATTAGAATATTAAGGGATAATGCAAAGGATCTTTCTTACGATCTTGTAGCCGTATTAATCGGCGATACGATCACTGAAGAAGCATTGCCTACTTACGAATCGTGGTTAGCCATGGTACAGGGTCCAAGCATGAAAGAAGATGGTGGATGGATGAAATGGAACAGACATTGGACCGCTGAAGAGAACCGTCATGGTGATTTGTTAAATAAATATTTATATCTGTCAGGTCGTGTAGATATGCGCCAGATGGAAATTTCTACACAATATCTGATTGCTGACGGTTTCGATATCGGTACCGGGCATGATCCATACCGTAACTTTATCTACACCTCTTTCCAGGAAATGGCAACCAATATTTCCCACAGAAGGGTAGCTTCTCTAGCAAAAAAAGACGGTGATACTTTATTATCAAGAATGTGTGGTGTAATTGCTTCTGATGAGGCGAGACATGCTAAGGCTTATAAAGATTTCATGAACCGTATTTTCGAAGTTGATCCTAATGAAGCGATGTTGGCTTTTGAAGATATGATGCGCCAGAAAATTGTAATGCCAGCGCATTTCTTACGTGAGGTAGGTTTGAAGATTGGTCAGACTTTTGGTCACTTTACCGATGCTGCACAGCGTTTAGGCGTTTATACTGCAATTGATTATGTTGAAATTATGCAACAGTTGATTGAAGACTGGAAAATTGAAGGGATGCGCGATCTAAATGAGGCTGGTGAAAAAGCCCGTGATTATATTATGGCTTTACCTTCGCGTTTATTACGTGTTGCAGAGCGAATGAAAAATCCAACGATTGATTATAAATTTAGCTGGATTGCTGGATAATAGTCATACAGAAGATATATAAAGCCCTCGGTTTTGCAGTGCCCCCAAAAAGTTAGACACTTTATGGGGGCTTTTTTTATTACATGTTTCTTCTATATTGTCCACCTACCTCGTAAAGGGCTTTACTAATTTGACCTAAAGAACAAATTTTGCAGATTTCCATTAACTGTTCAAAGATGTTATCGCCTGCAATGGCTGATTTTTGCAATTGTTTCAGTAAATCTGCTGAACGGTCTGCATTACGGCCCTGAAATTTCTGCAATGCTGAAATCTGGTACTGCTTTTCCTCTTTAGTAGCACGTATCACTTCGCCGGGAACAATAGTAGGGGAACCATTTTTATTTAAAAACGTATTTACACCTACAATCGGGTATTCGCCGGTATGTTTCAGGGTTTCGTAATACAAACTTTCTTCCTGGATTTTCCCACGTTGATACATGGTTTCCATTGCCCCTAAAACACCGCCACGATCGTTTATGCGCTTAAATTCGGCAAGAACAGCATCTTCTACCAGGTCAGTCAGTTCTTCGATGATAAAAGCGCCTTGTAGCGGATTTTCGTTTTTGGCCAGGCCTAGTTCCCTGTTAATGATCAGTTGGATTGCCATGGCTCTCCTTACAGATTCTTCTGTAGGCGTAGTAATGGCTTCATCATAAGCATTGGTGTGGAGTGAATTACAGTTATCGTAAATGGCATATAGTGCCTGTAGAGTGGTTCGGATATCATTAAAATCGATTTCCTGGGCATGTAATGAACGACCAGAAGTTTGAATATGATATTTAAGCTTCTGTGAACGATCGTTCCCTTTATATTTATTCTTGATGGCTTTGGCCCAGATTCTTCTGGCTACGCGACCGATAACGGCGTATTCAGGATCAATTCCATTGGAGAAGAAGAAAGATAAGTTAGGTGCAAAATCATCAATATGCATGCCCCTGCTTAAATAATATTCTACAAAGGTAAATCCGTTACTTAGGGTAAAAGCCAGCTGTGAGATCGGATTGGCTCCAGCTTCTGCAATGTGATAGCCAGAAATGGAAACCGAATAGAAATTCCTTACTTTTTCATCGATAAAGTATTTCTGGATATCGCCCATCATCCTTAAGGCAAATTCTGTTGAAAATATGCAGGTATTCTGTGCCTGATCTTCCTTTAAAATATCGGCCTGAACGGTTCCCCTTACTGAACTAATGGCTTTTGCCCTTATGCTCGCATAAACATCACCAGGTAAAACCTGATCGCCTGTAACGCCTAAAAGCATCAAACCTAAGCCGTCGTTTCCTTCCGGAAGCACACCATTGTATGATGGTCTTTCTATATTTTTGGCTTTATAAATCGAAACAATTTTAGCCTCAACTTCTTCTGTTAAACCATTTTCAATAATGTATTTTTCGCATTGCTGATCAATTGCGGCATTCATGAAAAAGCCCAATAACATTGGTGCCGGACCGTTAATGGTCATGGATACTGAAGTAGATGGCGCACAAAGATCAAAACCGGAGTATAATTTTTTGGCATCATCCAAAGTGGCAATACTTACACCCGAGTTTCCGATTTTCCCGTAAATATCGGGGCGAATATGAGGATCTTCTCCATAAAGGGTAACGGAATCAAATGCGGTGGATAAGCGATGTGCTGGTTGGCCTAACGACACATAGTGAAAACGTTTATTCGTTCTTTCGGGGCCACCTTCTCCGGCAAACATCCTGGTAGGATCTTCACCATCTCTTTTTAAAGGAAATACACCTGCCGCATAGGGAAATTCGCCGGGTAGGTTTTCGGTTAACAGCCACCTTAAAATATCGCCCCAATCTTCATATCTTGGTAAGGCTACCTTTGGGATATTCAGTTTGGAAAGTGATTCGTAAAATAAAGGCTGTTTAATTTCTTTATCGCGGACTTTATAAATGAAAAATTCTTCTTTGTAAGCTCTTTTGGTTTCTGGCCATTGTCGGAGTAAACGTTTGCATTCGCCATCTAATTGCTCTTCGAAGAATTCATAGGTTGCATTTAGGCTTTTTGACACCCCGTCCTGCAGACACCCCTCTGGAAGAGGGGAATTATTCTCGCTTAATAAATCGATTACACCTTTAAGCTGGTACATTTTGCGGGCGATGTTGGCCTGTTTATCTACCCATTCGTTATATGTCTGGCTTGCTTCGGCAATTTCTGCCAGGTAGCGGATGCGATCGGGAGGGATAATGTAAATTTTCTCTGATTGATCGGAAGTTAATTCCATTTTGGCTTTAAAATCTGTTCCGGTTTTTAATTTGATTTGCTCCATTAAGGCCACAAACAGGTTGTTCATGCCTGGATCGTTAAATTGCGAAGCCATGGTTCCGTAGACAGGAATTTCATCGTCTTTGGCATCGAAAATATTATGGTTACGTTTGTATTGCTTACGTACATCACGTAAGGCATCTAAAGCGCCTCTTTTGTCGAATTTATTAATGGCTACCAAATCGGCGAAATCTAACATGTCGATTTTCTCTAATTGTGTAGCCGCCCCAAATTCGGGAGTCATTACATAAAGCGAAACATCGCAATGTTCGGTAATTTCAGTATCCGATTGGCCAATGCCCGAAGTTTCTACAATAATTAAATCATAACCTGCTGCTTTACAGATATCGATACTTTCCTGTACATTTTTGGATAGGGCAAGATTGGCCTGCCGGGTAGCTAATGAGCGCATATAAACCCTGGGATTGTTGATCGCATTCATGCGGATACGGTCGCCAAGTAATGCCCCGCCTGTTTTTCTTTTCGAAGGATCTACTGATATGATAGCTAAAGTTTTATCTTTCACTTCTACCAAAAAACGTCGAACAAGTTCATCTACTAAAGACGATTTTCCGGCACCGCCAGTTCCGGTAATGCCCAAGATAGGCGCCGTATTATTTTTGGAGAGTTTTTTTAATTCATCAACAAATTTCTGCGCGCCTTCGGGATCATTTTCTGCAACGGTAATGGCCCCGGCGATGGCTTTGATATCTTTTGTTGGAATGGTTTCGAGCTCGTTAGTGATATTGGATTTGGTAACGAAATCGGTTTGGATCAGCATATCATTGATCATGCCCTGCAACCCCATTTTACGGCCATCATCCGGAGAGTAGATTTTAGAAATTCCGTAAGCCTGAAGTTCTTCAATTTCTGAAGGTAGGATTACGCCGCCACCACCTGCAAATATTTTAATATGTCCGGAACCTCTTTCTTGCAGGAGATCGTGCATGTATTTAAAGTATTCAATGTGTCCGCCCTGATAAGATGTCATTGCAATGCCCTGAACATCTTCCTGAATGGCACAGTTTACCACTTCGTCAACCGATCGATTGTGGCCAAGGTGAATCACTTCGGCACCTGAAGATTGGAGGATACGACGCATAATATTGATGGTGGCGTCGTGTCCATCGAAAAGGGATGCAGCGGTTACAAAACGGATTTTATTTTTAGGCTTATAGATTTCTACTTGTTGCATACTATAGGATTTTAACGATCGTTATGCTCTGGTTACCGATCCTTGTTTCCAAATATATTTGGTATGCAAATGTAGTAAATTAAGCAGCTTAAAGCACGAATACCCTATACTGTTATGGCTTTTGGTTCAGTTATAAATTTTGACCGAACTGCAGTAAATAACCATTATTATCGTAAATGGCAAACTCCCTCATGCCGTAGTCAAAATCTTCAAGCGGATAACAGATTTTGCCATGATCTTTTAAACTTTCCCAGAGTGCTGTTACTTCATTTGTTTTGATGTAAAGTGAACCACTCATGATCGGTTTTGGAATATTGCGATGCTCGTTAGGGCTGCAGAACATGATTTCTATCTCATCTTTGCGGAGGCTTAACCAACTTAGGTCATTAAGCTTTACATCACAGGTGAAGTTTAGGACTTCTGTGTAAAACTTTAATGTTGCCTGCATATCATGCGATTCGAGCATGGGGGTAAGTTTAGTAGCGGTGTATGTTGACATGATGTTAAGATAAAAAATATAGTTTATTTTTTACTATATAAGATATTTTACGAGGTCGTCATTTCGAGCAGAGTGCAACGTAGTCGGAAATCACGTAGTGCTCAGCGAAGCTAAATCTATCGAGGCAGATCTCTCCGTTACACTGCGTTCCAGTCGAGATGACGATTTAAGTAAAAACAAAAAAACTATGCTGGTGAGCATAGTTTTCTTAAATTATTTGTTTGTAATCTCTGTGATTGGTTCTCCAACATTACCATTTGGCATCTGAATATGGAGCAGCGCAGCCAGCGTTGGTGCAATATCGGTCATGTAATGTGTTTTATTAGAAGCACCTGATTTGATTCCCCAGCCCATAAAAACCAATGGAATGTGCGAATCGTATGGATTCCAGTTTCCGTGGGTTGTACCTGTACTGCTACCGTTAAACCAGTTTGGTTGTAAAACATAATAGATATCACCACTTCTGCGTGTATTGTATCCGTTGGTAATCATTTTTTTCTGGATTTCCTGAAGTGTGCTTTGCGATATTTTAGCGATATCAACAGCATTTTGGAAACCGTCTAATCTTTTTAAGAATTCTACTGATGCTGATTTAATTACATCGAAACTCACATCACCTTTTTCGGTTTTATCATGATCGAAAATGATCTGGTTGTTCATCGATCTTAAAACAATATTGTTTACTTTAAATTTATCATTTAAGTAAGCATTTAATTTGTTTGCGATATCACGGTCACTCACTACACCTGAAGGTAATTTGTTCTCCTGCATAAAGCCCGGTACATGCGCTGCACCATGATCAGCAGTTAAAAATACCGTGTAATTTCCTTTGCCTACTTTTTTATCCAGGTAGTTGAAAAACTCTTCGAAATCTTTGTCTAAACGTAAATAAGTATCTTCAGCCTCTACTGAGTTCGGACCATAGGCATGACCAACATAATCGGTAGATGAGCAACTTACGGCTAAGAAATCAGTAATATTATCCTGACCTAAATCTTCTGATAGGATGGCTAATTTGGCGAGGTCTAGCGTAATGGTATTACCATAAGGGGTGCTTCTAATGGCATCGAAATTTTTATCAACGTTTTGTGTTAACTGGTGAGGAAATGTGCTTGATTTGCCTTCGTAAGCATTCTCATCTTTGGTACTGTTTACATAGGTATTGATCGGGTATAAAGTTTCCCAGTTTTTTGCATAGAACTTGTTAGCCAGTTTCAGTTTGTTATAATCCGCGATCCAGGTTGGCACTTCTTTCATATAATAGGTGCTGGTAATCCAGTTTCCGGTACTGCCCTGGTACCAATATGCCGCATTTGCCGCATGGCCGGCCGGAAGGATGGAACCTCTATCTTTTAATGAAATGCCGATTACTTTGCCTCTAAAGTTTGTGGCTAATCTCAATTCGTCTGTAATGGTAGTGGTTAGCATATTTTTTGGCGACATATTACCTTCTGATGAGGGTGTACTGCCAACAGTGGATGCTGAAGAATCCTCTGTACAATAAACATTCTTTTTGGTTTCAGGATCGTACCAATCGTTACCGATAATACCATGAACAGCCGGAACCGAACCGGTGTAAATGCAAGTATGGCCACATGCAGTATAAGTTGGTGTATAGGGGATGAAGGTATTTTCCACAGAAAAACCCTCGTTAATTAATCTTTTAAATCCACCATTGCTATAGCGGTTATAGTAGCGGTATAAATAATCCCAGCGCATTTGGTCGACCACTAAGCCAACCACCAATTTGGGGCGTGCAACCTCCGCTGGAAATGCTTTTGAAGGCACTGTGGTAGATTTTTTGGTTTGAGCTGAGGAAAGTGAGATCGAAAAAATAGAAATAGTAAAAATTAGACGGGGTATTTTCTTCATTGTGTTTTAGTTAAATGGCTAAAGTAATCAATTTAGATAAAGCTACTTTGAAGTTTATGTAAAGATTTTATATCGCTTCGGCTACTACAAATGTGCTTCCACCTATAAAAACAAGGTCTTGTGTATCGGCTGCCTGAATGGCAGTAGCTTTTGCTTCGGCAACTGATGCATAACTGTTTCCGTTTAAGTTAAATGCTGCCGCCTGTTCTTTTAAGGCCTTTGCGGCTAAACCACGTTCTAAGTCGGGTTTGCAAAAATAGTAAATGGCATTTTTCGGCATCAGCGACAACACTTTCGAAATATCCTTATCGTTTACCATGCCAAAAACAATGTGCAGGTTTTGATACGGAGTTTGTGTAATGTTTTTGATCACCTCCTTAATTCCCGCTTCGTTATGGCCGGTATCGCAGATGACTAAAGGATTTTTAGATAAAGTTTGCCAACGGCCCTGCAAACCGGTTTGTTTTTTTACCTGGCTTATTCCTTTATAAATACTTTCCTGATCGGTTTTAATTTCGGTTTCCTCATTCAGTATAGCTAGTGTTTCTAAAACGGTTAGGATGTTTTTATGCTGATAAACCCCGGTAAGATCGCTTTGAAGATTTTTGTATTTGATTTTACCATGCTGATAAACGGACAAGGAAAGTTTACTGTTTTTGATTTTAAAGTCCTGGGCAGTTAACACTTGATCAGCGAAAACAATAGGAGCGCCCTCAGCTTTGGCTTTTTTAATGAAAACCGGTGCCGATTCTTCCTGGGTTTCGCCAATTATTACCGGAATATTCTTTTTAATGATACCTGCTTTTTCACCTGCAATTTCGGACAGGGTATTGCCCAACATATTGGTATGGTCGAGGCTAATGTTGGTGATAACTGAAATTTGTGGCGTAATGATATTGGTAGAATCCAGTCTTCCGCCTAAGCCCACTTCGATTACGGCTATATCTACATCATGTTTTGCAAAATGATCGAATGCCATGGCAACGGTAACTTCGAAAAAAGAAGGTTCAGTTTTTTCGATCAATTTTTGTTGATATTTTACGAACGATACGACTTCAGTTTTACTCATCATTTTTCCGTTGATGCGGATGCGTTCGCGGAAATCTTTTAAATGTGGTGAGGTGTACAATCCTGTTTTATAGCCCTGGGCCTGTAGTACGGAAGCCAGCATGTGCGATGTTGAACCCTTCCCGTTTGTTCCGGCCACATGGATGCTTTTAAATTTATCTTGTGGATTATCTAAAGCCTCACAAAGAATGATGGTATTGGTCAAATCTTTTTTGAAAGCAGAGGCGCCGACACGGGTAAACATCGGGAGTTTACTATATAAAAAATCAAGCGTTTGTTGGTAGTTCATAATATGCGTCAAATATAGTGGATTGGCGTTATTATGAAATGAATTATGAATATTTCTTCTGAAGTTTTAAAGAGCTGTGCGTTGGAAAGCTTTGGGAGTCTTTAATTTATTTTGAAGGTCTGTAAGCCACAGACCATGGAGTATGAGTGCAGTCAGATGTTCCCCTCTGACTTGTGATTAGTTTAGGATAGATACATAATTAATTGTTGAAAATCCAATCCAGCTTGTGAACAAATCTTCGGTCAGATAGTAATATCTGACTGCACAATGATTTAATAGCATTAAACAACCAAGGTCTGTGGAGACACAGACTTTGGTTGTTTATAATATTTTAAATTTTATTTTACTTTGAAGTTAAACATCACGATTCCGGTTTGTACATCGGGAGCTGATTCCAATTTATTTAAACTTGCACCTAATACGGCCTGCTCACATTTTCTCCAGAGGGCTAAATCAGATAGGGTAGTACCTTTAGCTCCGGCACGGGCCTGTACAACTTTGCCATTTTTATCTACACGGATTTGAACGGCAATTTTTCCTGCGCTCTGTCCATCATCCTGTATCCTTGGGATATCGATAAATTTTCTGCTGGCCAATGATAACTGTACATTGCCGTTTCCAGAACCGCCTTCTCCATAATTAGAAGCTAAAGGATCACCATCTTTATCGCCTTGGTTGCCCGGCGTTTTCCCTGTACCGTCCCCTTGTCCCTGACCAGTATTTTTTTTGCCTTTGTAAAGCGCATTTTGGTTAATTACTGGCTTGGCAGGTTTATCTTCTGTAACCGGAGTGGGTGCAGCCGTAGTTGGTTTTGTGGGTTTGGTATTTACGGCTATTGCATCTTCGGTATTTTGTGTTTGCACTTCTTTGTCACTACTTTCGGTAGAGGTGGTTGGGGTAACCTTTTCTTCAGGCGTTACTTTTTCTGGTGGTTTACCATTTGCATTCGGATCTGCTGACGGTTCTTCGATACTGGTATAATCATCTCCCATACCTTCTGCAGAAGTCCCATAATTAACCACCATACCACCCATACCCACTTCTTCTGGTGGCTGGAAAGAACCAATCACGATAAAAAAGCTGATCAATAATAAAAAGCCCATGATACCGCTTGCAATGGCAATAGCTTTAGGGTAATTATTTTCCTCGTTAGGTATGTTTTGTGCTTTGTAGTTCATTATTTCTTAGGCTCAACGGCTACAACAAGTTTTAATTTCAGTTTATTGGCAATATCATTTACCACAAATCCATCCTGATAAGTCACATTGCGCGATACATACAAAAGTATGGTCATATCTGGTGCCAGTTTTTGGTATGATGCCAATGTAGGCTCTAATTCCTCAATGCTAACCGGTTTCTTTTCAACGAAATATTTTAAATTTTCGTCTATAGTCACGGTAACTGCTTTTTTGGCGGTAGATTGTTGTCCGCTTGATGATTGTGGCAACAATAATTTAACCACCGTAGGATTTACTACGGCAGAGGCCAGTAAGAAAAACAGCATCAGGAAGAACATAATATCGTTCAACGCTGAAGTATGTACTTCTACCGATCCTTTTGTTCTTTTGCGTAAATTCATTATTTGCCTGGTTCTTCTAGTAAATCAATAAAATCAATTGCATCGGTTTCCATTCTAAGAATGATTTTTTCGACCATAATGTTTAAAATGTGATACAGTACGTAAGCGATGATACCGATAATTAATCCGGTTGCAGAAGTAATCATTTTCGTATATAAACCACCAGAAATAGTACCGATTTCAATAGCACCCTTAATGGATACCTGATGGAAAATGGTAATTACCCCCACAATTGTACCTACGAAACCAAGCATTGGTGCAATACCTGCAACAATACCCAATATGCTAATGTTCTTTTCTAATTTAGAAACCTCTAATTTACCAACATTTTCAATTGCACCTTCAATATCCTTAATCGGGCGGCCAATACGTTTTAAACCTTTTTGCAACATGCGCGAAAGGGGAGAGTTATTATTCCTTAATAACGACATGGCGCCATCTAAATTTCCAGATTGAATATAAGACCTGATCTGACCCATTAGGTTTGATTCGTCTTTCGTGGCTTTTTTAATGGTTAAATAACGCTCAACAAAAATAATCAAAGCTAAAAAAGCTAGAAAAGCCAATGGAATCATTACCCAGCCGCCTTTGAAAAGCAGATCGATAAAATGGAGTTCTGGCTGTGGTTGTGCTACTGCTTGGTTAACCGCATTTGCTGTGTCTTGTAATGCCTGAGTGGTGTCTTGAATTAATAAAGTTATCATTATGGTTGTGTGTTGTTAAAAATCTGTTGTACGTAAAACCCTTTTCCCTTTAATTTTTTCTGTAAGATATCTTTCTGCTCTTCGGCCTCTTTTTGTGTTTTAAAACTCCCTATGCTTACTTTTTTCCACGGTCCGGCCATATTTGCAATTTTAGCATTTAAGCCACGGGTTTTCATTATGGCAATATATTTTTCAGCTCCTGCAACAGTTTTGTAAGATGCCGCAATAACATCAAACGTAGAAGGGCCAGTTTTTGGTACGACGTTATTTTCTTTTGGCGTTTCGATAGCTGGCTTAACCGCCGGTTTTGATATCTCTTTTTTAACAGTATCGGTTCTTTTCTGAAGCTGATTGGCTTTTAAAATGCTATCCGTTTTGGCTATTGAGTCCTGTTTTGCTTTTAGGGTATCAACAACAACCTTAGGCGAATCGACAATTACCGGTGCTGGTTTTAGGGCTTCAGCTGTTTCGCCTGTAAATAATTCAGGCTTAACTAAAAAGGTTATCGCTGCAATAACAGCTAAAGCTAAAACTGCAATTGTAATCATCAACCAGGTAGACATACCTTGGCGCGCTTCGTTTCCATGTTCAATCGGGTCATGGCCAAAACGGTTTGGATGCTCTGAATGTTGCTCTTTTATAAACGCCGGAGCCTCAATTACAGGTTCTTCTTTTTTAGCCTCGTCTTCTAAATTGATGTATGTTTTTGGTTCTTCAGGCTCTGATCTAAGCGAGAAACGGCCTGGACGTTCGCTTTCTGAGATAACTGTTTCTGGTAATTCTGCTGATTTGGCTTCTGTAGATAATGAAGTATCTTCTGCAGCCTTTACTTCCTCGTGTGCATCGTCAAATTCTGGTGTCTCTATAGCAGATTGTTCAGCAGCAACATTTTCTACTTCCGATTCTGGTGTATGGCCGAAACGGTTAGGATGTTCTTCGTGCTGTGTTACAACCGATTCTGGTACTTCTACTTCTTCAACAGTATTTGTAACGTCTTCTGGTGTTTCAGTAGGTTCTTCTGTTTCAATGGCATGTTGCTCAGCAGCAATATTTTCTACTTCCGATTCTGGTACATGCCCGAAACGGTTAGGATGTTCTTCGTGCTGTTCTTTGATAAACTCAGGTGCTTCAGTAACTTCTATTGCACCATTTTCAGTATGTTTTAAAGTATTTTTGAAGTCATCATTAACTTCATCCAGCTCTACATTTTCGATTACCGGCGCCTGGTAAGACTTATTTTCAAAAGGTGAAGGTGCACCTGGCGCTTCAGCAATTTCGTCGTAAACTTCTTCTTCTTCTTTTGGAGAATCGGGTTTTACATCTTCAGTTACCGTTTCTGGTAAAGAAGGCAAACCATAAAATTCAGAACCATAATTGATGTTCTTTATCGGTTCGAAATCCAGCCCCTGCTCAGTAAAAAATAAGCGACCGGTATTTTCTAATTCGACCTCATGGTCAAGTTCCAGTTTTTGATTTATGTCTTCAACAAATTGCGCGATGTAATCATTGGCGCTCTCGTTAGAGATATTCCTTTTAGCGACAATAAAATCTACCAGCGCCTTTTCTTCGGTTAAATCGCTAGAAAACTGAAGGGTATAGCCCGGAGGTAAAAACGTTTGTTTTTCCTTATCGTATCTTCCCGGGTATTTCTTTTTATAAAAGGTGCCCAAGCCGGTAATACCAACTTCTTTGCGTTGCTGCAAGAGTTCTAAAAGGTATGATAAGATATCCATTCGGGTAAAATTAAGCGTTTAAAATTAAAAATTATATTCTACCTTCAAATAGTTTCTATGGGTGCTGTTAAACAGCCTATTCCAAAAAGAGGACAAAAACGGGTACAGTTTTGTTATTTTAATCATGAAAAAATCACAGTTTTTTAAACCTATAGCTGTATCCGTGCAAAGATAACGGTTACAAAGATAGAAATGGTATGCTAGTAAGCAAATGGCTAAATCGATATAATACCGAATTTGAGGCTAAAACCTATACAAACGCTTTACTATCGAAAAGCGTGTGTAGAAAAAGAATAGGGAAATTTTAAAAGAGGTTGTATCATGATGAGCCTGGTGTATACGACAAATTTCTTAAACGGTCGTCATCCTGAATTTATTTCAGGATCTTCCTGCCCTAAAAGATGATTAAATAAATTCAGCATGACTTGGTGGCCTTGAAATATGCCATTAGTTATACACCTATCAGCTTAAAGCTTTATACTTACCGCCAGGGTGTGGTGGGATAAATAAACAACCGGATTTTAGTCTAATAAAGATGTTTTGCAAGATAAGTGCTTTTTATAGCTGAAGCACGTTCGTTAAAACTCATATATATTATTCGCCCGTAAGTTTTCGATTGCTAATTCGGCATAGGCCAGTAGCGGCTGTTGTTTTCGCGTTTCTTCTTCAATTATGATTGAAGACTTATGGCCGTATTGATTAAAAAATGATCTGGTATGCGCTTGATAATCCGTTAAAAAATTAGCCAAGGAAGTTACATCTTCATCAAAGCCTTCACTTTCAAAGTTAAACTGACAAGAACTTTTGTAAGAGATAAATACGTCTTCACCCTCTTGAAATGAAATGGCGATACTGTAACTGCCCGGACCAGTGTGGGTAACAACTTCCTCATCATTTGTACTCCCTACATTATAAACAATCTCGAATGTGATGTACATTGTGTTTAAAGCCCCAGCTTTCTCTCCGGTAATCTCAAATCCGGAGGAGTAGCACCTATTTGTTTGGCTTTCTGAAAGAAATTCATCATTATAGATGTACTTATTTATTGTGATAGGCTGTACATTAAATATCTTCATTGGAGCGTATTTAAGGGAATTGATTTTGTCCTTTCAAAAGCCATAAGCATAGGAAAGCATTTTCCTTATAATTTATTTAACTACGAGGGCATAAGGATACATCTCCCGAAGATAAAAAAATCCCATCGAAATATCTGCCCACAGAGCAGAATTGGCAGTATCATCAGTTCTTTAATCATATATAGATTGATCGGTTCAGTAGTTGGAATCAGGTTGTTTTGCTATAAATATCTGACGTGTTTTTTTTCTTTTCGATAATTAATGCCTTTTATTAAAAGGTATATGCCTATAAGTAAAAGACTTGCAGCAATGAGCACTCCAATTGCAACAGGCAAAAATATACTTGCTGCATTAAAGAATTCGATCCAATGCACTCGGGGATAAAAAAAATAAGCAAGAATTAAAAAAGCTGATAGCGTTAAGGTTGACAAAAAATAAAGGGTTCGGGGGGGAGTGTTTGTTTTCATATTTGTTTGAGATAATCGATGGAGTGAGTTTAATTCAGATAAGGGTTTTCTGGGATGTAAACCAAATCGTAGCCGTTTTTCTTGAGCAGGTTTATGGTATCCTCATCTGGCAACTGTTTAAAAATAACAGTAGTTAATACCTGCGAGGGCATGGCCCTTAACTTAACAAGTGCATCATAAAGAAATTTTTTCATTTTTATAAAGAGAAACGGTTTGCTGTATTGATCAGTTGATATCAGTTCTGCGCCTTTAAACCAGTAGTTTGGATTGATTTTTTTAAAAGCGACCAAAGGTAGGCCTAAGCCAGCTGCCAGTTTTTCAAATTCTCTTTCCGATACTTTGTAAACAAAATTTCCAACCGGCTCGAACGAAAAGCGGTTTTTCCATAATTTATTCAAAAAATGTGCATTCCTGGCCAAAAGATTACTTAACATTAATAGCAGGGGCATCTTGGTCACCGGATCTTGTGGTTCTATCACTACCACACCTTGTCTGGCCACCCTGATCATTTCGTACATTGCAGCATAAGGTCTTGGGAAATGGTGATAGGATTCTTTACAAAGCACAAAATCAAAACTATTGTCTTCTTGCATGAGTTTTTCTGCATTCTCCGCAGCACAAGCATTAATAATCCCTTTTTTTAGTGCAATATTCAAAAAATCTGTGTTGAGATCTGTTGCCAATACCCTGTTGCCTGAGTTAAGGATATACTGTGCATCGAATCCATAAGCGTCACCAATAGTAAGCCAACTCTGGTCTTTTTTGTACAGAAGCGGGTCAAGGCAGTTAAAAAAGAGTTTTTGGAGCCAATAAGCTATATTATTTTCGCCCGTTGCTGTAGCTTTTTCATAAAAATCAGTTTTGGCACTTTCTGATGGGAAATGTGTATTGTACCATTTGTTATGTCTGTTGTAGCTTTCGGTATGGCGCATAGGCTGGGGTGTATAAGCTTATACGAACGCAGTTCTATAAACGCTTGGTCGAAAAACTAAAATAAGACTGGAAAAAAATAAGTTAATTTTAACCCAGCGTTTTTCATATTCGTTGCGTAATCTTATTACAACACGATGAAGAACCGCTTACCGAACCAAATGGATGAACCTTTTTTTTAAGCAAGATACTAAACTGATCAAAGGCTGCAAAGCTAATGAGCGGCAAGCACAGGAAGGTCTCTATAAGCTTTACTATGCCGATATGCTGCGTATATGTTTTCGTTATTTAAAATCTGATGATCTGGCGCAAGATGCGCTGAATATTGGGTTTTTGAAGATTTTTCAGCATATCCAGACTTTTGATGCTAAAAAAGGAGAATTTGGTACCTGGATCAGGACAGTAATGGTGAGATCGTGCATTGATATTATCAGAAGAGAAGCAAAGTTTAATGAAACGGTTAGCCAGGATGAGATTGAGGAAATCTTTATTCAACCATCGGTATTAGACAAGCTTTTTGTAGAAGATCTCCTAAAATTGATACGCCTCCTTCCAACCGCGACACAGTTGGTTTTTAACCTTTCGGTTATAGATGGCTATTCACATAAAGAAATTGGAGAACATTTGAATATTACCGAGAGCACCTCAAGGTGGCACCTCACAGAAGCAAAGAAACAGTTGAGGAAAATGTTAGCTTCCTCAACAATTGATAAACCAACTGAAAACATAAAAAGAAGATGAGAAATTCAGCATGGTATCATAAACTCTGGCGTAATAAATTAGATAGTTTACCAGTTAAGGATGTTTCGGATGCCTCATGGGCGGGTATGCATAAACTGCTCAATGAGCAGATGCCAGTCAGTACGGCAGGTGGCCACGGGCCTAATGTATCAACTGGAGCCAAATTGTTCAAAGTAATTGGTTATTCGTTATCTGTAGCCGTTACAGCTTCTACTGTAGGCTATTTCACCGTTCTGAAATCAAAAAATAAACAGAAAGAAACACATCATAAAGTTAAGCCCATCCTTGTAGATTCAATACCTGTAGATAGTACTAAGGTGTTAAATTACAATGAAATAGCCGATACTACAAGTATTAAAGATAGCATTAATGGGGCGGGGGATTCGATAAATCCAGCTGTGGAGCAAAATAAAATAGTTGATCATGATGGTGTCAAGCTTGTAGAAAAGACAAAGGGCATTGAAAACTTAACTTTAGCTGCTGCGAAAACAAATGCTTTTTCTCCTTTTAAAAATGGACAGGATGTTACAAAAAGGTCAGACCGGTCTAAACCATTTGAGAATTTAAGTGCGCAACCGCTAAGCGTTAACTCAAAAGTGGAGTTACCCGGAAATATTAGTCAAAAATTGGATAGCTCACTTACGAAAGGTAGCGCTTTATTATTGGCACCAGAAGGATTTCAGCGGGGAAATAGCCTTTCTAATTTTCTTCCTTCACCTATTTCGATTTTAGATCAAAATACAGCTTTAACTGTGTATAGCACTAATGAACTGCGAAATGCATCATCAGGAAACAGCAATAAGAAAAAGAATAATAAAAAAGCAGAACACACTAATCCTGGTAAAAACCAGAAGGTAAAAAATATCAGGTTGCCTAAAATTAAAACAGCTAAAACCAAACAGGAAAATGATGCAGAACCAACTTACAGTTATGGCATCACAACAGGAGTGAATGTACAAAAAGGCAGCAGTAGTTTTTATGCTGGTATATTTGGCACATATCCGCTAGATAAGAAATGGCAGCTCGCCATGGGTTTAAATATTAATAGCTATCAAAAAATTGCAGTAGAATTTACACATCCGAATTATTTCCGCCCGGATTCGTTGCCACCCATTACAATTGGAGCTACACGAAAAGTGATAGCAGTAGATATTCCTTTAACAGCTGCCTATAAGCTTTCAAAACATATAAATGTTAAAGCAGGTCCGGTAATTAGTTTTGTGGGTAAGCAGTCTGAAATGATTACCAAGATAGCCAATCCACGTGATACGTTATACCATAGTAAGCAAATCGACTCGACTTTAGTAAATACAGTAAGCAATAAGGTAAATATAGGGTTTACAGGCGGCATCAGTATTCATATTAAGCAATTTGATATCAATGGAAGCTACCAATGGTTAACTCCATACAAGGTGAGCAATGGTTTGGGCTCTTTTAAACAGACGAATCAGGTTTTTAGGATTGGGATAGGATATCGGTTTAAGTAAAAATAATCTCTTAAAATAGCGTCATTGCTGAGAAAGCTTTTTCAGGCCAATGTCATTAAAGTTAAGCATCCCGGTATGTTGCCATTCTGAGGGTTAATTACTTATTTAAAATCAATATGAGTGACTTATAATTATCTTCTCTTGTCCCAGGGCGCGGTCTTGCCTCGGCTCGCCGCCGCCGAAGGGCTCTTTCTTTTTGGCATCAAAAAGAAACAAAAACTGCCGGCTTAAAATTTATTCATTTGTTGTTAATAACTTTCAGCTGCATTCATGAGGGCTTCGCCGTTTTCTTTCGAAGCTAGTAGGTTGGCTTAAGCAGTGCAACCCGAAAAATTTGTTAGGCCGGATTTAAGTAGAACGGGGATGTTGTGCTATGGCCTAACTGGATGGAAACGCAAAAGCAGTTAAAATGCTGATTAATAATTATTTTTAAAATAACGTCAATGGAAGAAGTTAGGGTTTTTCAAATACATCGGAGGGTTGATGACAGATATACAAGGCCGTCATTTCTCCATTTCGCTGCGCTTCAGTCGAAATGACTATCTGATTATACCTGTTATTCCAAATACTTTGTTTTTTGAAAACAGACCTTAGGCAATGAAGATTTCACTAAACAGCCCATAAAAAAATGCCTCCCGATTTCGGAAGGCATTTTTTTGTTTCATTAAGACTTTCGAGGTTTCTCTATCCTAAAACGAATAAGTCAAACCACCGAAAATATTAAATCCGTTTACCTGATAGTATAAATATCTGCTATAGTTTTTATTTAAGATGTTGTTTGCTTTTGCAAAAACAGAAAACTTATTGTTGATCCTGTAATCTGCACCTAGCCCTAAATCTACATAACCTTTAACGGTTTCAATAAGTTCTATTCCTGTGTTAGGGATTACATATTGCGAAGCAGGAACAGGAGCACCGGTGTATACTTTAGCTTTTACATCATCCTGGATCACCACACTTGCATTAAAGCTTAATTTTTTGTTATAGGTATACATAAAGTTCGAGCTCACTTTCAAACCTGGTTTAAACCAGGAGTAAGTTTCAGAAGCAGGTTTCCAATCGTCTAGATTTAATTTACCTGTCCATTTTAAAGCATCACTTACCTGAACAGAAATTTCGCCTTCTAAACCCGTTAATTTCGTTTTGCCGAAATCGTAGATAACATCAAACTTGTTAAAGTCGGTAAAGTTATTTACGAACAAAGGCATATCATCAAACTGTTTTACATAAATACGGGCTTTGTAACCAAAACCTGGTCCGCCGGTACCCTTAACACCTGCACTAAAACTTAATTTTTCTACGGTGTTTTTCACTAAGATATTGCTGTTTAGCCAAGGGTTTTCATCGGTAAAACCTTTTAAAGAGTTTCTGTTTACGTCACCCTTAACTTCACCAAAAACCTGCAGATAATCAGGAATCAGCGTGAAATCGGCAGTAACTGCAGGAAATATTTTAGAACTGCTGTAGGCGCCAAATTCCTGTACAAAATTAACTCCAGCAGTAATTTTTGCACCTTTAACCTGTAAACGGATGTAGGGGTTTAAACGCAACAGGTTATTGCCAACGCTGGTTAAAGCATCTTTGGTGTTTCCAAATTCTGTTGATGCAGCTAAACCAAGGTTTAAAGAATTGATACGCTTGTTTACATAACCGTTTAAACTCAGGTAATTTTCTTTGGCGCTAAATTTATCGTTCCAGATATAGCCATTGGCTTTTAAGGCATAACTAAAAGCATCTTCATCTTCGGTAAAGTTTTTTACTAACTCACCTTCCAGTTCAATGGTAGTTAAAGCCTGCTTATCCGGATTAGGATTTAGCGTTGGTCTGGTATCATCTATACCGTAAAAATAAGTGCCGTTACGCTCAAAATTAATGCGTCCACTTACGGTATTTTCATCTAAAATACTGCGACCAAAAACACTTAACTGTTGGTTGCTGCTATTCTGTTTGTTTAACTTCCCTTCCTGACTAAAGTGTTTAAAATAACCACCAACCTGTAAACCTTCATCTTTACCGGTGTTAAAATAAGCTTCGCCCAAAAGGGTACTCAACGAACCAAACGCACCTTTTACGTAATTGTTAACCAAAATACTCGCTTTTTCTTCGGCAAGTGCCTGTGCCTGCAGCTTTTGGATGTCACTATTTATATCCAGCTTTCTATCTAAAATGCTGTAGTTTAATTTTGCCTTATACGTTTTAACGTCGTCCAAATTCGGGCTTCTTCTCAACTTTACTGCTTCGGCCAAAATTGGCTTATATGGGCGCACTACTTCAATCTCTTCGTTTACCACCCCTTTTTCCTCAGTCTTTTTATCCTGCGCCTGAGCAGTCATTAATCCAGCAGCTAAAAAAAACAGTGAACTATATATATATTTAATCGATTTCATAATGCTACTTCTTCTGGTTTAGTTTTTCTAGTTTTTCTTTGGCTGTAGGAATGATATCATCCTTGCCTTCGTAATTATCAATTATACTGAGAAGTGTACTTTTTGCCTGTAAATTGTCTTTTAGTGCCACATAATTATCAGATAAAAGGATAAATGCTTTCGCTACCCAATAATCGTAAGCGGCCATGTTGTTGATCAGATCAAAACAGGTTTTAGATGAAGTCTTGAAATCACCTTTGTTGTATTCTAATAAAGCTAAATTGTATTTTGCTTCGGCAGCAGCAATGGTTTTTGTTTTAGCCACAACATTTTTAAATTCTTTTATAGCTGTGGTCGTATCGCCTTTTAACAAGTAAGCTTTACCAGAATATAAGCTGGAACTATTTTTCTCTTCTTCCGAAGCTTTTTCCGATTCTTTGGTCAGCTGAGCATACTTAAGCATGTCATCAGGCATATTTAAAGCGGTGTAAGCCTTTAATAAATTGTTGATGGCAAAACTATAGTGCGATTTGTAATCGGTTGTAGTTTCTAATCTTTTCAGGTAAACAATCGCTTCGTTGTATTTCTTCTGATTTAAGAAGAGTTGAGAGATGCTCACTAACGAACGTTCGGTATAATCGCTCGTCCAGTCGTTTAAGATAAATTCGTAATCAGGAATAGCTTCATCCGGACGGCCCAGTTTCACCAACGACTCTGCCCTGATAAATTTAGCTTCTTTTTCATGGTTCGCCTTAGGAAATTTATCGAAATAAGCATTTACTGCCAGGAATGCACCATTAGCATCTCCTTTTAGATAGGTATTATTGACTGCGGCAAAAACGATATTATCCTGTTCTGAACCAGAGTAATTTCCAAGTGGGGTAGTAGCAGCATAAGTAATAAAACCATTCGCGTCGCCACGGTCTACATAAATATTTTTGATCGATTCCATCGCCTGTTTAGCTTCATCGGCAGTTGGGTAATCGCGGACTACTTTTTTGAACGATTCTAAAGCGGCATCATCCTGATCTTGATTGTACTGAACCAAGCCGATGGTAACCAGGGCTTTAGCTACATAGCTGCTGCGTGGGTACTTGGCCACCAGTGCCACAAGATCTGATTTGGATTTATCAAAATCGCCTTTGTTGAAATAGGTATAGGCGGTTTCGAAGCCTGCATCATCAGCATAGTTTGAGTTTGGAAAATTATTTAACAAGCTTTGCATCGTTGCAATTTTCGCATCATACTGCGTTTCCAACCCCTGGATCATTCCTTTTTGGAAAGTGGCATAATCTTCAGAAGTGGTTTTACGGCTAATGATTTTGTTATAATTGACCATTGCATCGCCATAATTCTTATTTACGAAATACGAATCGGCTAAACGAATGGTCGCATCATCAATGGTTTTTTGGTCTTTATCATTACCGGCCAGGAACTTTTCGAAGTAATTAGCCGCTTTGCTGTATTTCTCATCTTCGAAGGCTGCATAAGCCAACGCATAATTCGCAAAATTGTAAACGCCTGTTTTATCCGCATCCGGCATCTTCAAAAATTTCTCGAAAGTGCTAACTGCTTCGCCATACTTACGCAGTTCGTACATCGATTCCGCTTTCCAGTAAGTGTTCAACGCATTGATCTCATTATCTTCCGGGAACTTTTCAGAACGCAAAAACATCGATAATGCATTTGGGAAAGCCCTTTCATTATAAAATTCTAAACCACGGAAATAGGTTACCTTTTGATAAGCTTCTTTGGCTTCAAGGTTTTTATCCGGAATTGGCTCCAGAATATCTACAGCTGCCTGGTAGTTTTTGGTGGTTAATAAAACCTCACCCAATAAAGTTTTCGCCTCGTTTATTTTGCGCGATTTTGGGAAAGTTTTTAAAAAACCTTGTGTAGCCTCTAAAGCTTGCTGGTGGAATTCCAATTCGTAACTTAATTTGGCATAGTTTAACCAGGCTTCTTCCTGTATACCCTTATCAAAACTTAAACGCGAAGCCCTGAAAAAGGCACTCTGTGCTTTCTGCTTGTTGCCCAACTGGATAAATGCTTTACCCAGCGTATGCATACCATTTTGTAGGTAAACATCATCCGTATTCAGTTTTTCTAAAACGGCAACAGACTCTTTGTATTTTTTATTCTGAAACAAAGAATATCCGTATTGGTAAATGAAGAGATTGTTTTTGGTTTCGCTTTTATCTTTTGCATAATATTCGGCGAAATACTTTTCAGCATTTTTAAATTCTGATTTTGCAAAGTATGATGCCGCAACTAAACTTAACATTTCTGGTTCAAACTGCTGTTTGGTTTTTTGAATGGCTGCCAAAGCATAGCTGATTACATCATCGTAACGCTCATCAAGGTAATACATCGAAGTGATGTAGTAGGGATAACTCGCCTCATAAGTAGGGGAACCCTTTAACTTTTCGAAGTTGGCCAGTGCCGTTTTATATTCTTTATTTAAGTAATTGATGTAAGCAAAGTAGTAGGTAGCACTTTCCTGAAAATCGCCTTCTTCTTTTTTAACTTTTTCAAATAAAGGTTCTGCTTTATCGTAGTCTTTAAGTTCAAAATACGCGTAACCCTGCTTAAACTGGTATTCGTTTCTTTGCTTGCCCGAAAGTGTAGAAGGATCTGTTTTTTCGAACCATTCTAAAGCTTTTTTATAGTTTTTCTGGTTGAAATAAGTTTTCCCAACGTAGAAATAAGCCAGTTTGGTGTTCGGGTTTAGCGGATAATCGCGGATAAAAGCCTGAAACAAACTTTCGGCATCGCTATTGGTTAACTCTAGCGCACAAACGGCGGCATAAAATTTTGCATTCTCTTTCAGTAAAGACAATTCGGCATTGCTCTCTGTTTGGGTAGAAGGTTTATAACGTTGCAGCTCAACAAGTTTAAACTGTTGGGCAGCTGCAGTGTATTTTTCTTTGTCTAATAATTCTAAGCCCGTTTGATAGTTTTTGTTGAGGTTTTGCACGGCGCTAACTTGGGCGTAGGTGCTAAAACTTCCAGCTAAAAGTAGCGGAATTAGTAAGTATTTTTTCTGCATTGGTTTCAAATATGGTTGGTACTAAATTATAAATAGTATCAAAGCTTATCAACAGAAGTAATTAACATCTGTTAATAACACAAACTAACGATAGGATTTTTGGTTTGGTATCAGGGTGTAAACGAATGTGGAAAAAACGAGCGTGGTTAACTGTATTGTTGCAACTGTTAAATTGTTTAGGATTGTTACATTGCCAACTGCCACTATAAAATCTTGAAGTACATCAAGCCATCAACCAATGCAGCTGATGGATTTGGACTGAGAACTCCAATCTCCCAACTCCAAACTAATCTAACCCTGACTTGCCAACAGATACAGCACAGCCATTCTCACAGCCACTCCGTTTTCTACCTGTTCTAAAATAATCGATTGTTTGCTGTCGGCCACGTCGCTGGTAATCTCTACACCTCTGTTTATCGGGCCCGGGTGCATTACGATGATTTCTTTATCGAGGTTATCCAAAATCTGTTTGTTTAAGCCGTACATCATGGCATATTCCCTTAACGATGGGAAATATTTAATGTCTTGACGCTCCAGTTGTATACGCAGCATATTTGCTACATCACACCAGTTTAAAGCTTTAATTAAATTATGCTCAACCTTTACACCCAATTGATGGATGTGTTTGGGAATTAAGGTTGTAGGACCGCAAACCATTACTTCAGCACCTAAACGCTGCAGGCAAAGAATGTTTGAGATAGCTACACGAGAATGCAGGATGTCACCCACAATTACTACTTTTTTACCAGCTACATCGCCCAGTTTCTGGCGGATGGAAAAAGCATCAAGTAAGGCTTGTGTTGGGTGTTCATGTGCACCGTCGCCCGCATTTACAATCTGTGCTTTTACATGTTTACTTAAAAACTGACCTGCGCCGGCATAAGGATGACGCATTACCACCATATCAACTTTCATTGATAAGATGTTATTTACCGTATCGATGAGGGTTTCGCCTTTGCTCACCGACGATGACGAAGCGGCAAAATTAACCACATCAGCCGAAAGTCTCTTTTCTGCAAGTTCGAATGAAAGTTTGGTGCGGGTAGAGTTTTCGAAAAAGATATTGGCAATCGTAATGTCACGAAGTGAAGGAACCCTTTTTATCGGTCTGTTAATCACTTCCTTGAAATTATCTGCAGTTTCGAAAATCAATTCGATATCATTCCGGTTAATATCTTTAATGCCTAAAAGATGTCGGGTTGATAGTTTTTCTGCTGCCATTTTTATTTATTATTTTCGGATATTAAAATCACTTTATCTTCACTACCTTCGCTCGCCCAGGTTACTTTTACCTGTTGTGAGTTTAAGCTATCTACCTGATGTCCAATATAATCAGGTTCTATAGGTAAATGCCTGCTAAACCTGCGGTCTATTAAAACCAAAAGCTCCACTTTCTCTGGTCGGCCATAAGCGAGCAAGGCATCAAGCGCTGCCCTGATGGTTCTGCCGGTCCAAAGTACATCATCAATTAAGATTACTTTTTTGCCTTCGATAATAAAATCGATTGAGTTGCTACTCGCGGTAACCAATCCGTCTTTACGGCGGAAATCATCTCTAAAAAAAGTAATATCCAGGTTTCCTTTTAGAATTTTCTTGTTTTTAAGGATAAGCTGAAGATCCTGATGAATGCGATCTGCTAAAAAAATACCCCTCGGCTGGATGCCAATTAAAACAGTATTTGCGAAATCGTCGTGGTTTTCAATTAATTGATGGCAGAGCCTCTTAATTGTAATCTGAATTTTTTGTCCGTCAAGAAGTGTTTTCTTTTGCATTGAAGAAGGATTGGGCAAATATATAAAAATGTTTTAAGGTAAGAAAGTTGAAGATCGATTGTTTTAGCTTTTCATGGCTAAATTGTTCTCTATCAAAATATAAAAACGTAAAATTATTTTTTTATAGGGTTTGAAGACTAAAGTACAAATACAGAAGTAGAAGATTTCTATTAGGGATTATGTTTTTTAAGATAGGTATTTTTGCTCTGGATTAATATTTTGAGAAAGCAATGGCTGTTTTTGCTTTAAAAAGTTTATTTTTATATTCTATGATCCAGCAACCAATAATCTTCTTTGATGGCGTTTGTAACCTCTGTAATTCATCTGTGCAGTTTGTTATTGAACATGATAAAAAGGATCAATTCAAATTTACTGCTCTACAAGGTGATTACGCCAAAGAAATGCTGCCAAAATTTAATGCGGATCCAGAAAAATTAAATACCATCTTATTGCTGGAGGATGGAAAACTCTATACCAAATCTTCAGCGGCACTAAGGGTGGCCCGAAAACTCAATGGATCAATTCCGCTTCTTTATACATTTCTCATTATTCCCAAGTTTATACGTGACTGGGTTTACGATATAATTGCTAAAAACCGTTACAAATGGTGGGGAAAGCAGGAGAGTTGTTGGTTGCCGACACCCGAATTGAAAAGTAAGTTTATTGCTTAGTTTTGTTCACCATTTTTCTTTCTACCCGGCGACCAAAGCCAAAGAGTTAAAATAATTAAAGGTATTGTAATGCTTAAAGCAATTACAATCATGATGGCTTTTTGCTTAACCATGTCTGCTTCATTAGAAGTAAATACGTAGACCGTTTCTTTAATGGCAAATAAGGTGATGATGGTAGAAAGAACGGCAAATAGTTTACGCATGGTTTAATTTTTAATGCAAAGATTGCATAAATTTTTAAAATTACACATGCTTTTTATTAGCGTAGTCTCAAAGCCTTTTAAATAAAAAATATTAGAAATAAGGTGAAATGTAGATGATATATCACAGAGGTCGTCATTTATAGAATATATAAACAAAAAAAGCCAGCTGAATTTCTCCGAACTGGCTTCTGTTTAAACCAAATAAACAACAGTTACTCCGCCGTTTTAATTGGAGTTAAATCTTTTAATTCTTCTTCAGAGAATAGGCGGTAATGGATCTTAAAGGTTTTTTGAAGTGGGGTTTCTAACGAAAAACCACCTACACCAAATCCATCCAGCACATCCAAAGTAAAGTGTGAGAATTTCCAATACTCGAACAGGTCTCTGTCTACCCAAAACTCGCAAGCTTCTATTTCACCTAAACAAACATCGCGCATCCGCAGGTAGTAGCCTCCTTTTTCGAAGCATTGTGGCTGTGTACCTTCACAACATCCACCAGCCTGGTAAAACATCAGTTCTCCATGCTTTTCTTTGAGTATCGCAATCAGCTCTTTTGCTTTTTCTGTACTGTCTATTCGCTTGATCATGATCTTGTTTTTTAGGTTTGAATTAATCATTAGAAGGAAGCTATATTGTAGTATTAATTAGATTCGAATTGTCGCGTTAAGCTTGTCGAAACGCTTTGCCAATACTGATTTAACTCATTCCTTCGACAGGGCTCAGGATGACAATTCTATTTATGATTCAACCTTTTTTCAAGCTAACTAAAAGAAACCTAATTTATTTTTATCGTAAGAAATCAGCATATTTTTGGTCTGGCGATAATGGCCTAACATCATTTTGTGGTTTTCTCTGCCCACTCCCGATTGCTTGTAGCCACCAAAAGGAGCACCTGCAGGATAAGCGTGATATTGATTTACCCAAACACGACCTGCCTGAATGGCTCTCGGTACCTGATAAAGTTCATGCGCATCGCGCGTCCAAACACCGGCACCTAAACCATACAAAGTGTCGTTTGCAATTTCAATGGCTTCTTCTACTGTTTTAAAGGTAGTAACGGCCAATACCGGACCGAAAATTTCCTCCTGGAAAATCCTCATTTTGTTATGGCCCTTAAAGATGGTCGGTTTGATGTAATAACCGCCACCCAATTCGCCAGGGAGCTCGTTTACCTCTCCACCAGTTAATACTTCTGCACCTTCTTCTTTACCTAATTTAATGTATTGCGCAATTTTTTCGTATTGGATTTTCGAAGCTTGCGCACCCATCATTACCGTTTTATCCAAAGGACTACCGATTTTTATCGCTTCTGTTCTCTCGATTACTTTGGCAATAAATTTTTCGTAAATATCTTCCTGTATCAATAAACGCGATGGGCAGGTACAAATTTCGCCCTGGTTTAAAGCAAACATTACCGCACCTTCTACCGCTTTATCTAAAAAGGCATCATCTTCTGCCATTACCGAACTGAAGAAAATGTTAGGCGATTTTCCGCCTAGTTCCAGTGTAACCGGGATGATATTTTCAGTTGCATATTGCATGACCAATCTGCCCGTTGGGGTAGAGCCTGTAAATGCTGCTTTCGAAATTTTAGGATTAGTCACTAAGGCACGTCCAAGTTCAGCGCCAAAACCATTTACCACATTTATTACTCCCGGAGGCAATAAATCGCCGATTAATTCCATTAAAACCATAATGGAAACTGGTGTACTCTCTGCCGGTTTTAACACCACACAGTTTCCCGCTGCAAGGGCAGGGGCAAGTTTCCAGATGCCCATTAACAGTGGAAAATTCCAAGGAATAATTTGCGCCACCACACCAATCGGCTCATGTACGATTAATGAAACAGTATGTTGATCAAGTTCTGAAAGTGAACCTTCTTCGGCACGGATTACTCCTGCGAAATACCTGAAATGGTCTACGCCTAAGGGTAAATCGGCAGCTAAGGTTTCCCTAATTGCTTTTCCGTTATCTACAGTTTCAACAGTTGCCAGGTATTCGAGGTTATCTTCCATCCGCTGTGCAATCTTGTTCAAAATGATGCTTCTTTCGGTTGAAGAGGTTTTGCTCCAGGTTTTAAATGCCTCATGTGCGGCATCAACCGCTAATTCTAAATCTTCCTTTGTGGATTGTGCTGCTTTAGTAAAAACTTTACCATCTATCGGCGATATGTTATCGAAGTAAGCACCTTTTACAGGGGCTACAAATTTCCCCCCAATGTAATTATCGTAATGGCTTTTGAATGAGGGTTTTTCAATTAAATTTTCCATAATTATTATTGATTATTAAATTTTAAAAATCATTTTGAGCGGAGTTTTTTAAGATTTTTAATGGGATGGCTCATCATGATTTTTACGATTTTAAGATTTGGTTAATACAAACCTAATGGCAAAGCCTATGGAACAGATAGTACAATCGAATCAATTGATAGCATTATTATTTCAGGCTATGTAACCAAATTGAAACCATAATGATCTTTAGTAGTCAGCAAATGGAGATTAGGTCATGTCATACAAGTAACAGGCATTTATCCATTCGATATAACTAGCTGAAATCATTATATTTGAGTTTATTAAATAGGTCTGACCAAATCTTTTCGGTTTATGCAACATACATTAAATCAGGTAAATCTCAGTGCATCGGAAACCTTGCAAACTTTGGTAGAGAACAGAACCTCTTATACCTTAGAGCGTTGCGAATTGAATGTTTTCGAAACCTATACCGAATCGTATAAAGTTCCGCTTACTTTTAATGATTTTGTGATTACGAGCATGCTGAGGGGCAAAAAGGTAATGCATTTGTTTGATAAGAAAGGTTTTGATTATTTTCCTGGCCAAACCGTTATTGTTCCGCCCGCCGTTACCATGGAAATTGATTTTCCGGAAGCTTCGAATCTTAATCCCACCCAGTGTATCGCTCTGGCTATAGATCAGGAGCAGATCCAAAAAACAATTTCTTATTTGAACGAGTTTTTCCCGAAAGAAGGCAGCAATGAGAAATGGCTGCTAAACTACGATGAGTATCATTTTTATAACAATGAGGAGATTGCCTATCTTATCAATAAGGTAATCAGGATCTGCTCTGAACGGACAAAAGAAAAAGATGTATTGGCCGATTTGACTTTAAAAGAACTGCTGGTGCGCATTATGCAGACCCAAAATCTTAAAACGATTAGCGATGAAGGTTATAACCTCAATCAAAACCCATTGGCTTTTGTACTGAATTACATTAAATCTAACCTTAACGAGAAGATCAGTATTAACAGTTTGAGCGATAAGGCCTGTATGAGCAAGGCAACCTTTTATAGGTTGTTTAAGCGCGAACTGGGTATTAGTCCTAACGATTTTATCCTGGCAGAAAAAATTAACAAAGCCAAGACCTTACTTACCCAGCCTGGGGCAAAAGTGGCTTCGATAAGTTATGAACTTGGTTTTAACGATGCCAATTATTTTATCAGGGCATTTAAAAAGATTGTAGGCATTACACCGGGTACTTATCAGATGCAGGTGGCAAAACAGATTATCCACTAATTTTCTAAATATCTTTTCGAATAGGTAATTCCCATTAAATCATAACGTTTGAACTGTGTCTTCAAGCGCTTTTGAAAATCAGGGTAATTGCGTTTTTCTTTCGGACTCCATAAAATTTCGCTTAAGGCATCTAATCTTGGGAAAAGCTGATATTGTACTTTTGCCGGATTGGTAATGTATTCACTCCACAAACAAGCTTGTCCGCCCCAAATGTACTTTGCCTGTTCGGCAGAGAGTTCGGCTGGTATGGGTTCATAATTGTAAACATCAATCAGTGGCGAAAACTTATTCGCAGTTAAGCTGTCTTCTTTTACAAATTGGGCGTGGTTAAAATACATTTTAATTTCAGGCGTCATAATTACTTTATGGCGCTGTTTGGCGGCTTCAATACCACCTTTTTCGCCCTGCCAGCTCATTACCACCGCATTTGGTGCCAGACCTCCCTGTAAAATCTCGTTCCAGCCAATAATGGTTTTGCCTTTACTGTTTACAAATTTCTCCATCCTGCGGATAAAATAACTTTGTAGTTCACTTTCGTTCTTCAATCCATTGGCTTTCATAATCTGTTGTGAAACTGCGGATTGTTTCCACCATATTTTCGAAGCTTCATCACCACCAATATGGATGTATGGCGATGGAAATAGGTCCATTACTTCTGTTAAAACATTTTCTAAAAACTTAAATGTGGTATCAGAAGCCTGTAATACATTATTGTATTTGTTCATCATGCCCCAAGTCTGGGCAACTTCATATTTTTTATTGGGCTCGGTGCCTAATTCAGGGTAAGCAGCTAATAAGGCCATGCTGTGCGCAGGCATTTCAATTTCTGGAATAATGGTAATGTAACGTTTGGCGGCATAATCAACTACCTCTTTAATCTGTTCTTGTGTGTAAAAGCCGCCATGTTTAATGCCATCTGTTTGGAGTACAGCATCTTTTGGCGTAATCTTTACTTCTGTTGGCAATACCTGATATTTAATGTTTTCATTGCCTTTTCCCGGCCATAAACCAATAATACTTCCATTTCTCCAGGCACCGATTTCAGTCAGTTTTGGATATTTTTTAATCTCGATTCTCCAGCCATGATCATCGGTTAAATGCCAATGAAAATAATTCATTTTATGCAGCACTAAGTAGTCGATGTACTGTTTTACAAAGGCTACATCAAAAAAATGGCGGCTTACATCGAGGTGCATGCCTCGGTAATCGAAACGGGGATGATCTATAATTGAAACCGATTTTATACTTAACTTTTCTGCCTTTGAGGTAGGTAAAAGTTGTATTAATGATTGTATACCATAAAATACCCCGGGTTTTGAGGTGCCGATAATAGAAACTCCATCATCTAAAGTATTTAGAAAATAAGCATCATCAAATTCACTGACACGTGTATTTAAAATTAAGCTAATGAAATTTTTGGTGGGGGTAACGCTTGTTATGTTTAGCTTCAGATTATAATACTGTTGAACATAATTAATTAGAAAATTAGCTGAACTCAATAATGACGAATCAACTACAACAATTTGCGTTTTTGTATCTATTGTAAATGATTTTTTATTTTCTTCTATTTTAATATAAGCTGGCTGCGGAATAATATTAATTTCTTGTGCCGAAAGTTTAACGCAAAAACAAACCATTGCTATTAAAAAAATACTTCTCATTAGTTCTTATTTGCTGGTATTTAAAACTTCAATTGCTTTACTCATGTATAACTGATTTGTTTCTGCTTGTTTACCAGATGTTTCTATTTTAAAATCAGGACTAAGCCCTTCCCCAATTTTAGTATATTCTTTTTGGTTTCTATCTACTGTATTTCCGATGGTAAGTACTAAAAATGCACCATCGCTTAATTTATACTCCTGATTCCCTGAAGTTAATCCTTGAGTGTTTTCTCCAATGAATTTCACGTTTTTTTGTCCGGCAAATGAGATGGCCGCAAACTCGCCTGAACTTCCTGTTTTCTTGTTGATGAGGATCACCAGGGGTTTAGTTACTGTATTAACGCCTTTGTTTTTAAGGTTAAATTGATGAGCAAGGTTTTTCCCTTCGTAAAATTTGCCGTTTTTGTAAGAGAAATATGTAATTTCTCCTTTAGCATCTTTAGTTGCAATTACCTTTTGATCATTTAAAAGCGGGGAAATAGCGGCATACATGGGGTAAAACATTCCGCCAATATTATCCCTCAAATCTAGTATCCAGCCTTTAGGATTGTGTTTTTGAAGTTCGGTTAATCGCCTATAGAAGGTATCTACATATTCATTCCAGTCATCAAAATTATAACTTCCAATTTCTGGTAAAGTAACGTAAGCATATTTGTTTTCTAAAAAGTCACCCTTAATAACAGGAAATTCCTGTCCAGTTGCTCTGTAACCGAGCAAATATTCTTTTACAATTTCCGGAGCATAAAACCTTGAGTGCGCATCTTCTAGCCCTTTAAGGGCATCGGTAATAATAGGATACGTATCTCTTATGGTTTTGCAGGTAGCAGCCGATTTTATAGAGGAATTATATAGTGAATCCCAGTTGACTTTGCCCTTATTAACCGATTTTGCTTTCATCATATCCAGTGCAGATATTAAGTATTTTTTAACGCTATCCGCTTGACTATATGCCGTATTGGCAATGGAGACGAAACAAAAAATGATTATAATACTTATTTTATACATATTAAGAGGGATTTAATCAAAAGTAAGAAAAAAACGCACCCGATGAAAGTTGGTAATTTTACCAATGAGTACTTATATCTTCCGGAAATATTGCAAGTAGTTTTGTTTAAAAAGATGGAAGAAGTTATCAGCCAAGGTTTATTTGCTCGTTAAATAAACTCCAGCCTGCAGGCGATAGGATGAATACCGTTTTTCACGGCAGAAAGTATAGCGGGGCTACAGTTACGCGACGAACATTTGCTTTAGTTTCTTATTGTGATGGACCATATAAGACATTTAAGAAAAGATAAGCTCAGGTCTTGTTTTAACTGCATGAATGAGATTGCTTCATCGGCTGAAAAAAGCCTTCTCGCAATGCCGATTTGTGGTGGGATCCGTGCATTCCGTGTTTCCGTGGCAAAAAATGGCGCAAAAAAAATCCCGATAACTTTCGCTATCGGGATTAATATATTCAGTTAAAAAGAACTAGCCTTTTTTAGCTTTGCTTTCTTCGCCTTCTAATTGCGATTTCAATTGAGCCAATACGTCTAAGTCTCCTAAAGTAGATTTCTCTACAGAATCTTTAACTTTTTTAACCGCAGTTACAGCAGCTTTAGCTTCTTTTTTCTTAGCATTTCTTTCTTCTGCTACAGCTTCAGCTTTAACCTCTTCCCAGATACGGGCGTGAGATACTACGATACGTTTTGCTTCTTTGTTGAATTCAATGATTTTGAAGTCATTGGTTTCTTCAGCTTTAACTGAAGTACCATCTTCTTTAACCATGTGTTTAGTTGGTACGAAACCTTCTACACCATAAGGTAAAGCAATAACAGCACCTTTATCAGTTACTTTAACAACAGTACCCTGGTGAACCGAATCTAAAGTAAAGATCGTTTCGAAAGTATCCCAAGGGTTTTCTTCTAATTGTTTGTGACCTAAGCTTAATTTGCGGTTATCAACATCTAATTCTAAAACAACTACGTCTAATACGTCACCAACTTTAGTGAATTCGTTAGGGTGGTTTACTTTTTTAGACCAAGATAAGTCAGAGATGTGGATTAATCCATCAATACCTTCTTCGATTTCAACAAATACACCGAAGTTAGTCATGTTTTTAACTGTTGCCTGGTGCTTGCTTCCAACTGGGAATTTAGCAGCAACTTCTTGCCATGGATCGTTAGATAATTGTTTAATACCTAAGCTCATTTTGCGCTCGTCTCTGTCTAAAGTTAAAACTTCAGCTTCGATCTCATCACCAACTTTTAAGAACTCTTGTGGATTTCTTAAGTTTTGTGACCAGCTCATTTCAGAAACGTGGATTAAACCTTCAACACCTGGGATGATTTCTAAGAAAGCACCGTAATCTGCAACAGTTACGATTTTTCCTTTTACTTTAGAACCAACCTGGATGTCAGTACTTAAGTTTTCCCAAGGGTGTGGAGTTAATTGTTTTAAGCCTAAAGCGATACGTTTTTTCTCATCATCGAAATCTAAAACAACCACGTTGATTTTTTCATCTAATGACAATACTTCTTTTGGATGCTCTATGCGGCCCCAAGAAATATCAGTAATGTGAAGTAAACCATCAACACCACCTAAATCGATGAATACACCGAAATCAGTAATGTTTTTAACAGTACCTTCCAATACCTGACCTTTTTCTAATTTAGAAACGATCTCTACTTTTTGGCTTTCTAAATCGTCTTCAATTAACACTTTATGAGAAACTACTACGTTTTTAAACTCATGGTTAATTTTAACAACTTTGAATTCCATTGTTTTACCCACGTATACATCGTAATCGCGGATAGGTTTAATATCAATTTGAGATCCTGGTAAGAAAGCTTCAACGCCCATGATGTCAACAATTAAACCACCTTTAGTACGGCTCTTAACGAAACCGTTGATGATTCTATCATTTTCAAGAGCCTCGTTAATCGCTTCCCATGATCTTTGGGTTTTTGCTCTTTTGCGGGAAAGGATCAATTGACCGTTAGCATCTTCTGGTGCTTCAACGAAAACGTCAACTGAATCGCCGATTTTAAGATCCGGTGTATCACGGAATTCAGAAGTAGAAACTAAACCGTCTGATTTGAAACCTACGTTTAATACTACATCTTTGTTGTTGATTGAAACAACGATACCGCTGATGATTTCACCTTTAGTGATCTGATTGAATGTTCCGGCATACATATCTTCAAACTTTTTACGGTCTGCATCATTGTAATTACCGAAAACTTTTTCATCTGCATCCCAATCGAAATCCTCGGTTGGTGTAGCTAATGATGATTTGATCGATTCGATCGAAACTGAATCAGCTTCTGATTCAATAGTTTCTTTTTCAGTCAGGCGTCCGCCTTCTCCCTGAAGTTCAGCTGTTTTAGCTGCTAATTCTTTTTCTGCTACTTGTTTTTTAGCCATTAATTAATTATCTCCTTTTTTCCCTATTTAGGGACTGCAAAGGTAAAAATTTTTTAATTAATAGAAAAGATTTTTTTAATAAATGTTGCTGATTTTTAGTGTATTAAGAATTAGCTTGTGCGTCATGCTGAATTTATTTCAGCATCTATCAAGCTAAATTTAGGAATAGCGTAGGTTTTATTTGTTAATATTTGAAAATGAGCGTTCAGTAATGCTTCTGAAACAGCAGTCCTGCTATCGCTTATAGTCCTCGCTACGCTCCGGGCTAGTCCGCTCTATCAGGTTTAAAAATAAGGGGCTGTGCATAACTTCCCACCAAACACCAAACGTTCCTACAGAACGTTACGCAAATAACATTTTGTTATTTACTACCCATAAATCGTCCCCGATGGGACGAACCGTATTTAAAATTTGCCGCCTTGGTTTATGACTCGTCCCAGCAGGACGAATCATCGGTAGAAAAAAATGTGCATTTTTTTCGTTCCGTAGGAACGTTTGATGATCCCGGATTTATTTCTTTGTAAACGTCCCTCTTGTAAAACCCTCGCCAATTAACGTTTTATCATCTCTGATTAGTAGCATAATTGTATTTTGCTGATCGTAAAGTTTGATCATGTCACCTTCAATAACGTATTTCGAGGTAAAAATAGAATCAGTATAGGCATCGGCAACGGTTACGGAATCTTTCGATTTGAAATTGAAAGATTTGTACTGAATGTCTTCATTGCTTGCAAAGGTACCTGTTACTACTTTTGGCTGAATGAAAGTAATATAACAGAAATACCCGATTACCAGAATCACAATTGCCGAAAAACCGATCAAAAATTTGTTGCCACTGGCGTATTTAATAGAAAAGTATAGTATAGTGATGAGTATTAAGGCCACAACTACAAAAAAGATAATGTTGGTGTAATCTTTTTTTATTTGAGGTACTGATGCGGCTATGCTGGTTTTTTCTACTGTAGCTTTTACAGGAGAAACCCTGACCAAAAATTCTTTACTCACCCATCCTTCACCATTGGTAACTTTAATTTTATAGAAACTTGTATTAGATGAATCAATTACGGCCACATTTTCATTTTTAGGCAGATATCCTACAATTTTGCTTTTCGGATCAGCTTGTTGCCTAACCCTTAAGTCGTCGGCAGTTACGCGATACATGTCGGCGCTTGCTGACTTTTGAGGGGTGGCATCGGTTTGTGCAGTAGTTGCTTGAGGAGTAGTTGGTTTTGCCGCGGGTGCAATTTTTTCGACGAAATCCTTGCTTACCCAGCCCTCGCGGTTTTTAAACTTTACTTTGTAAAACTTCGCATTGTTGGCATCCAAAACCGTAATGCTTTCGTTTTGACCAATATTTCCAATCACCTTACTTTTCGGATCGCTGCTTTCCCTTACACGCAATTTGTCGGCCTTAACACGATACAATTCTTGTGCATTTAAACGGTTAGCAAAAATAGAAAGAGCGATGAGGAGGAAGAAAATTCTAGTCATAAGTATAAGATTCTGCGAACAGTTTTAATAGGTAATCGCAAACACGCTATAAGCAAACACCGTGCTAAGTGTTTCAAAATTAGAAAATACTTTTAATAGGAGGGGATAAGATTGAAAAAAGGAGCTTGTTCTTAAAAAAAAATGGTCTTTATGGAGGTTAATGTACTACCAGCTGCCTCCCGTACCGCCACCACTGCTGCTGCCACCACCCCAGCTGCTGCTGCTCGATGAAGAGGAAGAACTACTGCTTCCCGAAGACGAACCGGAAGAGGAGCTCGATTCAACCAACATGGCTAATGTAATCCATTTAATAAATTCTGTTTTTTTACAAAAACTACATTCGTTTATCAATTTTGCCTGGCCTTCATGGCTGTAGGTTGCCGCTCTTGTGGTTATGCGTTTATTTAGTTTATAAGTTCTAAAAGTACATTCAGGGCATTCGGTATAGCGATTGTATTTTTCTGCAGGCCATGCCTTAATGATATGTTCTTTATGGTCGGCACTTTCCCAAATATCGTAATCATAAGCTTTTACTATCTCTTCTTTGCGTTGGCCCCTTGTTAAAAAAGGTTCGCCTTCAATATTGATATCCCTATCCAAACGTACCATTTCCTGGCCCTTACTATCAAGTACTGCTTTAAAGCGGTTAATGTTTTTAACCCTTTTAAATAAATAGATGATCATGTTGATTAAAATAAGGGGAGAAAAAATGATCAGCCAAAAATTCTTTTTATGAAAACTACTTACCGAATTAAAAAAGTTTTTATCGTCATTGTGTATTTTCCGCAATGCTGAAATGTGGAAAAGGTACCTGCCGAAAAGTACAAGAGCCAAAATAGCATACAGAATAAACGGAACATCTTTTGATCTTATTTTTTCAACCAGATCCATTCCACCAAAAAAGAAGAATATAAAGCCGGTTACAAAAGTGATCATCATCGCCACCGCACAGCCTTTCCCAATCTTTTCATATTGGTCTCCACCTGACCTGGATTTATCTTTTGTAGCATTTTTAGCCTGCCGGTTCACAATTTTGAATGCACCCCAAAAAAGCAGGATGATTATCCCGGTAGGTAGTAAGAAATTTTCTAAATCATTATTGCTATCCTGCTGAGTGAACAATTGGTTGAGCTCCGATTTATGCTCAGGTTTTAAGATAATCTCGCCAATGGCATTAATGGTATTGGTAATTCCGGTGGCAAAATCATTTTCTCTAAAAGCCGGTATAAGCTGCTGTTCAGCAATATGTTTAAGCTTTACATCAGGTAAAACACCTTCGGCACCTGTACCTGTAATAAACCTGTATTTACGGCGCTCCTTCGAAATAAATAACAACAAACCATTGTTGCTGGTTTTTGAGCCTATTCCCCAGGTATTGAAGAGCTCATAAGCAAAGTCGAAATCCTCTTTATCATGATCGAAATCGTTAACCACCACCACTGCCACTTGCACATTGGTTTTACTCTCGAAATCGGCAATGGTACTATTGAGTTGCGAAACCGCATTGATACCCAAAATTTTATCAGGGTCACTTACATAACCACCGCCATTATTTTTAGGATCGGGGATGTCTTTTATCTGATAAGCTTTCTGCGCAATTGCAACATGGGTAACAAATAAAAAGAAAAGAAGGGTAAAGCGTTTAAACAGGCAGACGTGGAGCATCGTATAAATTTAGCTTTAAAGTTTACATCACTATTTAACAAATGATTTGGATTATGGTTTACTCTTTTAATATTTTAGCCAATACTTTATCCAGTTTTGCCTTATTTTTCATGTAGGCTTCTAAATCATAAAGTTTTACTGTTTTAAATTCTATTGGATGGCTTTCGCTTTGTAAGGATATATAACCTGATGTTAATGCTTTACCATCTGTTTTAACCTTTGGGTCGAAGTTAGAGACGTTGCCGCCACCAATTTGAGGTTTGGTGTATTCTAAAACCACTTCGCCTGCTATAATGTGTTTGATAACAGAATCACCTAAGACTAAAAATTCTGCGGTTACCCATTGGTCGCCTGCATAGGTTTTCGATTTAGAATCTAAACAGTGTGGTGTAAACAATTTACCGTTATAATTTATCAATGTTCCAGGTGTACACACATTGCTGGTATGGCGTTCGTGTTCTCCATCTCCACCTAAAATCTGTCCTTCGATAGAAATCGGAAAATCCTGGTTTTTTAACATCGTTGCCGGATCCTGGCAATGTAACATGGCACCACTGTTTCGGGTTGCCCAGCCTTCGCCACCTTTAGCCTGTTCGCCTATAAAACGATAGGTTACTTTTAAAAGATAGGCAGAAAAAGGTTTTTTATAGAAGATATGGCCATATTGCTGGTCAAATTCATTATATTCATCATAACTTACTTTCATTACACCATTTTCTACCCGAAATGTATTGGCATAATTTTCTTTATAGTCGTGTTTTGCAATTTTAATGTTCCAGTCTTTTAAATCTTTCCCATTAAAGAGGTTGATCCAGCCTTTTTGGGCATTTACATTTAAAATAAAGATGGATAGAAATAATACAGTAAGGTAAATTGATTTTAATTTCATAGCAACATTTGGGTTATGTGCTAAAAATATGAATTTTTTTCTGAAGTCAAAGGTCAATAGTCTGATGGTTGATAGTTTGATAGCCGATCAGTTTGGAGTTGAGCGTTTGGGGTTTGGAGTGAATAGAATATAGGGTCGATGATTAGATGGTTCATAGTCTGGTAGCTAATGGACTCAACTAGATTGAAAAAATCTATTCTCCCCTCGGAGTGTCACCCTGAGCGGAGTCGAAGGGCCAGTAGTTAGATATTTCACAGTTAATAGCTTGGTGACTCATAATTTGGGTGTCAGTTAACCGATTTAAATAATTAACCTTAGCGACACGTCCTTTCGACTGGTGGAGCACCGCGGAATGGAGAAATCTATTAGTCTAAAATCCCTTGGTCTTAAGAAGATTAACTAAACTATGCATTTGGGATGCAGCGATAGATATCAGTTAACCGATTTAAACAATTAACCAAACTTTTGTAATATTTTTCGTCGCTTCGTAGTAATCAATATGGCCATCAACTACTAAAAAATGGACTAATGAACTAATGACCAGTGAACAAATGAACTACTGACTAGTGAACCAAAAACGGATTAACTTTCTCCATCGCAAAATCCAATTGTTCTTCCTGTGTAAGATCGGTATTATCTAAAATAATGGCATCATCAGCCCTCACCAACGGACTTTCCTTACGGGTGGTATCCGCATAATCACGGTGGGCAAGATTTTCAAAAACTTCTTCTAACGTAGTTTTGTTATTGCCTTTGCTTTCCAGTTCTTTAAATCTGCGTTCAGCTCTGATTTTCGGATCGGCTGTCATAAAGAATTTTATAGGCGCATCAGGAAAAACGGTGGTACCGATATCACGGCCGTCCATTACAATATTTTTCGATTTGCCCATACGCTGCTGTTGTTTTACCATTTCATGGCGTACAATTTTATGTGCCGAAACCTCGCTTACATTTTCTGAAACGGGCATTAAACGGATCTCGTCAGAAACTTCTTCACCATTAAGGGTAATGTGCGATTCGTAATCGCGGGAGTGGAAATTCAGTTCAATGTGCTGTAAAGCATCAATAACTTTAGCATCATCAGCAATATCAACATTATTTCTTAAAAAATATAGGGTTACGGCACGATACATCGCCCCGCTATCTACATAAATGAAACCTAATTTTTTTGCCAGTGCTTTCGCTAATGTACTTTTTCCGCAAGATGAATAGCCATCTATTGCTATTACCAGGTTTTTCTTCATCGTAGCAAAGGTAAAAAATAGAAACAGAATGCTGAATTTTTTTAAGATAGATTATAAACAAGGTACAACTAAAACATTGATTCGCCGGATGTGTTTAATTTGAAAAATAAATAGAAAATTTATGTTACTATCAGAAAGAATGTTGGAGGCGCTGAATAACCAGGTTAAACTGGAAGCCGAATCATCACAAGTTTATCTGGGCATTGCCTCGTGGCTGGAAACACAGCCAGGTTTAGAAGGATATACCGAGTTTTTCTATCGCCAAAGTGATGAAGAGCGTCATCACATGCTTAAGTTAATCCATTATATTAATGATCGGGACGGGCATGCATTGATTACTGCCCTTGAAATGCCAAAAAATTCTTTCGGACAGGTTATAGAGGTATTTCAGGATTTCCTGGATAATGAGCTGTTGGTATCAAAAAGCATTAACGATCTGGTAGAACTTTCGTTGAACGAAAAAGATTACCTGACTTTTAAATTTTTGCAATGGTATTTAGATGAACAACTGGAAGAAGAAAAAATGGCAAAAACCATGTTAGAAAAACTTCAGTTAGTTGGAAGTGATAGAGGAGGAATTTACCAGCTGGATAAGGATATTGTAGGTTTACGTAGCAAGGTAAGCGAGACCAAAGAAGGCGAATAAGCTTTTATTATTTCTAAATTCTTACTTTTGCAGCATGTTGCCTACAAGAGAAGAAATTTTACGGTCTGTTACTTTCAAAACTTCCAGAAGTGGGGGTAAAGGAGGACAAAATGTAAATAAAGTTTCGAGTAAGGTAGAAATCATTTTTAATATCGATGCCTTTGAGCATTTCAACGACGAGGAAAAAATACTGTTAAAGGAAAAACTTCAAAACCGTTTAGATTCTGAAGGACTCTTGCATATTGTTTCGCAGGAAGATAGAAGCCAGCTTTTAAACAAAGAGAAAACCATTGCAAAACTGATCGATTTATTAAAGCGGTCACTAACCGTTCAGAAAAAAAGAAAGCCAACCAAAATTCCCAAAGGCGTTATCGAAAAGCGGCTAAAAAATAAAGCCTCAACAGCTGAAAAGAAGAAAAACAGAAAAGTGATTGATCTATAATGACTTATGGTTATACTGCTGCTGTCTTTTTAGTTGTTTTGATTTGCCTTTTGATAAACCACATTCAAATACCAGGATTTGTTGTGTAAGTGGCACCAAAATTGACATTGGTGAGCACACACAAATAATAACCAAATGAAAAGAACTATTTTAGCGCTGGCCTTTATGGCTACACTTGCTGCCTGCAAGAAAAATCCAGAAGAAATTCCAAATCCTGTTCCTGAAGAAAAATTATCCCCTGATATTGCCTATTCAGTTAAGGGAGCAACCCAGGATACTCAACCTTTATATCCACCATCTGCAACCTTCAATTTTTTAGGGTTCGGATACGATGTTACAGATAAGTTTAATGATCTGGCTTCTGTAAGAGGCAATGTAGTCGATATTTCTGCTTATGATGCCGACAGAACATATAACGTTGTTTTTATAAGAGGTACACAATCTTCGTGGAGGACTACTCAGGCTGAAAGTGCCGTTGATTTATCAACAAAATTCTCTAATTCATATAACGCAACTAAAGGCTTAAAACTCTTTGGAAATACCATTAATCAGGTATTTCCAGGAACGGATGTTACTAATAAAAAATATGTTTACGGGCACTATTCGTATTACATGATCTGGAAGGTATATAAGTTTTATTACGACCAGTCGGTAAATAAATTTTTAACAGCAGATTTTAAGAGAGATATTACTTTATTATCTGCTCAGGAACTTGTTAGTAAATATGGAACACATGTTTTAACAAACATAAAAATAGGTTCTAAATTTGACGTTGTTTACCAGGCAGAAGCACCTCAGAACGAGAGACGGGGCGCGATTATTATGGAAGGATTACGTTATACTTTAAAAAGGACATTTGGCTTGCCTACCGGCTACCTGGATGAGCCTATCCTACGCAATTTAAATGATAATACTTCTGCCCAGATCTATTATAGTTCAACAGGAGGTGATATTAGCAAATTAAAACCCGAAACCATAAATAACAGGGTTATTGTGAACCTTAACAATTGGGTTGCTTCTACTACAGAGGATAAAGCAACTTTTATAGGCGCTTCGGATGATGGTTTGGCCCCACTATATAACTTTATTGATGATGCAGCTAAAAAAGCTGAAGTAAAAGATTACCTCGATCAGTACTATGCCGCAAAGGTGGTTAAACTGACAAATTAAATAGATACAATAAAGGGCAATTTAATTGCCCTTTATTGTATAACCTATTCTCTCAAATCCAAAATAAATTTAAGGCCTGATTTCTATTTTAGTTCCAATATTTACAGCATAAAACAATTCGTCTACTTCGTTATCGGTTAGTGCCATACAGCCATCTGTCCAATCGCAAAATCGTTGAAACTTGCCAATAAAGCCTAATTTATTTCGAATTCCATGTATTTTAATATCGCCACCAGGTAATTTATTCAAGGCTTTAGCTCTGGCAATATCTTCTTTATTTGGATAAGATACTCCAAGGTTTTTATGGTAGCCGCTATTTGGGTTTTTCGCGTTGATGATATAAAACCCTTCTGGTGTTTTTTCGTCACCTTCAAATTCCTTATGGCCCACGGGATTATCACCTAAAGAAATTTTGTATGTTTTAATCAGCTTGTGCTTCGCGTAAGCCAATAGCTGCCGATCAGATTTTTTTACAATAATGTAATCAATTTCAGTATTTAGCGGGAGTTTTTGTTCGGGATATAAATTGTAAATAGCCGCACCGATTATGAAAAACGAAATGATAAAAAGGATTATTTTTTTCATATTCTTTTGTTATGTACAATAGAAATACAGATGCCTTATTTTAAGATTAATAGTGTCAGATAGAAATATCTGACACCACTTAAAATGAATATATAACAATAAAACAATATTAACAGTTACCTAACTTTTTCCAAATCTGTAGTATAAACTCAAACCACCATAATTCTGCGCCTTTGCCACACTTTTAACCTCTTTCGTTTTAAAAATCACATTAAAATCAGCTGTAAATCGCTTCGAACTATAATTCACACCAAACTGTTGTTCAAAAACGATTGGCTTTACACCAAATGTTACCGGACTATTGTTATTGAAAAGGCTTCCCTGTATGGTGGCATCATAGGCAACAAAGTTTAACTGCGGTTTAACGTAAAAGAAAAACTCTGAATTGTTCAGGCTTTTTGTTTTCGAATTTCCAATTACCGCATTATGGTAAGCACTATTGAACAATTGATTGATTTTACCTGCCCTAAATAAAACAGATGCGCCTAGTCCTGAAAAAGTGGTGCCCAAATTGGCATAACCCTGTGTACTGATATCCACAATTGGATCTTCAGGTCTAAAAAGTAGTTTACTATAGTTGGTGGCAAGGTTTACAGAAAGTTCATTCTTGATTTGGTAATCCCAGCCTGTAGGAGTATAAAAACCTACTGTTTTATGTAGAAAACCCTGTGCAGTTTGAGCGAGTGAGTTAGGGCCAACCGTTCCCAATTCTACGCTTGTTTTTAAAACACTTTCATTTTTGTAGAAAACCGAATAAGCGCCACCGGCATAAAGATAACCTGCAAAAGGCCTGTCCTGATCTTCTTTATCAGGTACCTGACCCCAATAGGGCGTATACATTTTTTGTCCGGCAGAAATTTCGTAGATTTTTTTCTCTATTTTATCTGACAGCTTTTCAGTATTAATGGCATGGCGGAAGTAGATAAATAACCCGTTGGTATAGTATCGGTCATTTAACGTAGCCAGATAAGCATCGTTTTCAGTTTTAAAACCGAATTCGTTTTTAAAGGATTGGGCGAAACTGGTTGAAACAACCGAACAAAAAACTATGGTGAATAAAAATGATCTCATAAAAAAGCCCAGGCAATTTACCTGGGCTATAAAAGTATTTATTGTAATTGGATTTTTGATCGTTAATCCAAAAGAATTAGCAATTAGTTTACAATCGGAGCAATTTTAACGCTCAGATCTATTGGTTTTTTTACCTTATTTTTAGTTAATGCCAGTTCAATTACTTCGCTCATTTCTGTTACATAGTGAAACGTTAAATCTTTAATGTAACTATCTTTAATCTCTAAAATATCTTTACGGTTGCTTTTGCAAAGGATAATTTCTTTAATGTTCGCCCTTTTTGCTGCAAGAATTTTTTCCTTAATTCCACCAACAGGAAGTACCTTTCCACGTAAAGTAATCTCACCAGTCATAGCTAAGTGTTGTTTTACCTTACGTTGTGTAAATGCCGAAGTTAAGGCAGTAAGCATGGTTACCCCAGCCGATGGTCCGTCTTTTGGTGTAGCACCTGCAGGCACGTGAACATGAACATCCCAATTGTCAAATAAAGTGTAGTCTATACCAAATTCAGCTGCATGGGCGCGTAGGTAAGCCAAAGCAATTACGGCAGATTCTTTCATTACATCGCCCAAGTTACCGGTTAAGGTCAATTTTCCTTTCCCAGGACTTAAGCTCGATTCGATAAATAGAATATCGCCTCCAACACTTGTCCAGGCTAAGCCAGTTACCACGCCTGCAACTTCATTGCCTTCATACAAATCTTTGTCATAAATCGGGGCACCTAAAATGCGCTCGACATCATCATTAGTTAAATTTGCCTCATAAGTTTCTTCCATGGCGATTTTTGTAGCTACACCACGTACTAACGAACCTATTTTTTTCTCTAAACCACGCACACCCGATTCTCTTGTATAGTCTTCGATTACTTTTTCAATCAGGGTAGGTTTAAGGGCAATATCTTTGGTCTGCAAACCATGATTTTCTTTCTGTTTTGGTAACAGGTATTTTTTTGCAATCTCTATTTTTTCTTCAATCGTATACCCGTTCACCTCAATAATCTCCATACGGTCTAACAAAGCAGGCTGTATCGTACTTAAAGAGTTTGCTGTGGCAATGAATAAGATGTTTGACAAATCGTAATCCACCTCTACATAATGGTCGTAAAATGCATTGTTTTGTTCAGGGTCTAAAACTTCAAGCAAAGCTGATGATGGATCACCACGGTGATCAGTACCTACTTTATCAATCTCATCCAAAACAAAAACAGGGTTATCTGCTCCGGCTTTTTTAATGGATGAAATAATACGGCCCGGCATGGCACCTATATAAGTTTTACGGTGCCCACGGATCTCTGCTTCATCGCGGATACCGCCTAAAGCCATACGTACATATTTACGGCCTAATGCTTTTGCAATCGATTTTCCTAACGATGTTTTACCAACTCCCGGAGGGCCAACCAAACATAAGATAGGTGCTTTCATATTGCGTTTTAGTTTTAGCACAGCAAGGTATTCGATAATACGCTGCTTTACTTTTTCTAAACCGAAGTGATCTTTATCTAAGATGCGCTGTGCTCTTTTTAGGTCGAAATTATCTTTTGTAAATTCGCTCCAGGGTAAATCCAATAGTAGTTCTAAGTAGTTTAACTGAACCGAATAATCAGGCGCAGCAGGATTCATTCTACCTAACTTATCTATTTCTTTATCAAAATGATCAGCAACAGCCTGCGTCCATTTTTTCTTTTTAGCCCTTTCCTGCAAAGCATCAAATTCTAAATCGGCAGAATTTCCGCCCAGTTCTTCCTGGATGGTTTTTAGCTGTTGATTTAAGAAATAATCGCGTTGCTGTTTATCTAAATCGGTACGCACTTTTGATTGGATCTGATTTCTCAGCTCCAGCATCTGCAATTCGACCATTAATAGTTCCATTACCTTTTGCGCCCTTTCCTGCAATTTATCCATTTCTAGGATTTTTTGCTTATCGGCCATTTCGGCATTCATATTTGATGAAATGAAATTGATCAAAAATGAATTGCTCTCAATGTTTTTTAGTGCAATACTGGCTTCGCTTGGAATATTTGGTGAAAGCTGGATAATCTGTGCAGACATCTCGCGTATAGAAGCGATTAATGTTTTAAACTCCTTATCCCCCTTATGCTTTTGTTCTTCGAATTTTTTAACAACGGCTTTAATATAAGGTTCATTCTGCACCTCTTCAATTAAACTGAAACGTTGTTTACCCTGAATAATTACAGTGGTATTCCCATCAGGCATCTGCAACAACTTAATAATATTGGCAACAGTACCAACCGTGTTAAGTTGCTCAAAAGTAGGATCTTCAATAGAAACGTCTTTTTGAGAAACAACACCAATAATCTTATTCCCTTTATAAGCTTCCTTAATTAGCTTAATCGATTTATCTCTTCCAACTGTAATAGGAATAACTACTCCTGGAAATAAAACTGTGTTTCGCAAAGGCAATATGGCCAACGTTTCGGGCGTTTCCTCATTGTTCATTTCCTCCTCGTCTTGTTGAGACATTAAAGGAAAAAACTCGGTATCTTCATTTATGATTGGCATTGCTGTATGGAAATCAAATATATCTTGTTTACTCATTATCACATTTTCTGCTAACGACAAACTGGCAGTTTAATCGTATTCACTTTGTTTAATTTTGGTATTGGCTTAATAAATTCAACTCTTGTGCCAAAGTGAAAATAATATTAATCTTATGTTAAAAAGGCAGAGAAATATAAATATTTTCGCCAATATCATATAAAGCATTTTTTAGCGTTTAAGCTAATGTTTAGGGCACCTGGTTTGAATGAAAGAAAATTAAAAACTTTTAAATTATCAGAATAGGATTATATTGCAAAAAATTTCTCCTATAAATTCGGTTAGGCGTTAGATTTGTTAACTTATTACTCATACATGAACTATTTTAAAAAGGCGATTTTAGGTTTAATTATTTTTACATCAACGAGTAGTTTCGCGCAGAGCAATTACGAAAGAAGCATGCAGGCTATGATGAAAGGTGATTATAAAACTGCAGCAATGCAATTGGAAAAAGCTGATACTAAAACTCCTGATAATGCAAACGTGCTCCAGATGCTCGGATATTCTTACTTCCAAAATCGCGAATACGAGAAGTGTATTGCCACTTACAGCCGGTTATTAACCATCAAACCTACAGAGGTTTCTGCTTATTATTATCGCGGTATCGCAAGGTTGAAAATAGCTAACGATCCTAAAGAATCGTTAAATACCATGCGCGAAAACTTTTATCTGGCATCTCTCAAAGATTTTACAAAAGCCATTGAAATTAATGGTGATGAAGACGCACAGATGTTTCAGAACCGGGGCCTGGCTTACAAAGATTATGCAATTTTCAGATCTTTTAAAGCAAAGAAAAAAGAAGAAAAAGCAGCTTGTGTAGCTTTATTCAATAACTCTATTGCTGATTTTCAGAAGGTATTAACCTTGCAGCCATTAAGAAAAGATATTATTGATTGGGTAACCTACGATAAAGCGCAGATTGCCAGCCTGAAATAAAATACATCCTTTTAAAAAAAATGGGACCTGAATATATTCGGGTCCCATTTTTTATTCAAGCTTTCCGATAACCGAATATCTTTTTTCATTAAGCAATCTTATTTTTTGATGCTTTTTAATAGCATATAAACTATCGGGATAATAAGTTAAAGTATCCTGAGATTGATATAAGATATTTTTATTATCGATAATGATCTCTATCTTAACTGCTTTCATACCTTTCCAGGTAATAGAAACCTTTTTAACAGGGATTTTTTTATTATCGGAAGTATAAATATCAACTCCATCTTGTTCTTTAGTTTTAAAACTACCTTTCCAGGAGGTTTTATTAATATCGGCATTAACAAAAATGGCAAGTTCTTTTGTCCAATCGGTAATTTTGGCTTTTTTATGTTCCGCTATAGCGTTTATACTTACCGTTTTATCTACATCGGGATTTAAACGCTGCAAGCGTGAAATTTCTTTTCCGAAATAACCCTTAACATCGAAATAACTTAAACTGGTATTTGCTTCGGCTTCTTTTCGCTGGTTGCATGAAAATAAAGCTAAAGCAAATACCGGGATAAAAAGTTTTTTAACCATTATACTAAAACATTTCCTGTCATTTCTGCCGGAATAGCTACGCCTAATATTTTTAAAATAGTAGGGGCAATGTCGCCTAATTTACCATCTGCAATAGTTTTATAGTCTTTATCAATTAGAATGCAAGGGACCAGGTTGGTTGTATGTGCAGTATTGGCAGATCCATCGCCATTTACCATAAATTCTGAGTTTCCATGATCGGCTAAAAGGATAAACGAATAACCATGCTCCAAACCTTTGTTTACCACGATTTCTGCACATTTATCTGCAGTTTCAACTGCTTTTATTACGGCCTCAAAAACACCTGTATGTCCAACCATGTCTGGATTGGCAAAGTTTAAACAAATAAAATCAGCCCATCCTGTTTCCATTTCTTTGGTAATGGCATCGGTAATTCCTGCGGCACTCATTTCAGGTTGAAGATCGTAAGTTGCTACTTTCGGTGAAGGAATTAAAATACGTTTCTCATTGGCAAATTCAGCCTCTCTTCCGCCAGAGAAGAAGAAGGTTACATGAGGATATTTTTCAGTTTCTGCAATACGGATCTGGTTTTTATTATTATTGGCCAATACTTCACCGATGGTCTGGGTTAAATCATCTTTCGTGAAAATTACATTTACCTTTTCAAAACTCTCATCGTAGGTAGTCATGGTCACATAATACAATGGTAGTTTATGCATTTGCTGCTCGGGGAAATCTTTCTGTGTTAATGCTGTTGTAATCTCACGCCCTCTGTCTGTACGGAAATTGAAACAGATGACCACATCATCGTTTTGAATCGTAGCAACTGGAGCACCATTATCCTGCGTTAATACGATTGGTTTTAAAAACTCATCAGTTACGCCATCGGCATACGATTTTTTAATTGCAGCCAAAGCATCCTGGGTTTTTTCGCCAATGCCATTTACCATTACATCATAAGCTTGTTTAACGCGCTCCCAACGGTTATCGCGGTCCATTGCATAATAACGGCCAACCATGGTTGCCAATTTAGCATTGGTGTTTTGGATGTGGTTTTCCAGGTCAGTAATAAAGCCCAGGCCAGAGTTTGGATCCGTATCACGGCCATCTAAAAAAGCATGAACAAAGGTGTTTGGTACATTTGCTTCATTTGCGGCATCGCACAAAGCTTTTAAATGTTCAATATGCGCATGTACACCACCGTTTGAAACCAGGCCGATGAAGTGAACTGCTTTATTATGCTGCTTTGCATAATCAAATGCACTTACCAAAACCGGGTTGTGGTGCAATTCTCTGTCGGTAATCGATTTATTGATTCTTCCAAGCTCCTGGTAAACTACTCTACCTGCGCCTAAGTTCATGTGTCCAACTTCTGAGTTTCCCATCTGTCCGGCTGGTAAGCCTACTGCTTCACCAGATGCTTCGAGCCTGGAATTTGGGTACTTCTGTAATAACGAATCGAAAAAAGGAGTGTTGGCAGCATAAGCAGCATCAGAATTATCTTGTTTTCCGTAGCCCCAACCATCTAGAATTATAAGCGCGAGTTTTTTATCGTTTACCATTTTTATTGTAAAATTTATTGATTAAAATCAAAACATTTTCATGTATAACATGTTTAGTGTTTTGTTTATATGGCAAATATAACTTTATTGGTGCTTATATAAATGAAGAAATCCTTTTTTTGATATGCTAATGGCATAATTTTAGCTATAGGGTTCTGTATAAAATACAGAAATGATCCGGAGCTTATTTTTACTCGTTATTAGTTTGTCATCATTATATTACCCTACAGCCATCCAGGCAGATATAATTGATGATTTATCCTCGTATTTTAAAGCTGGTAACTCAAAAGAAATTGCTAAAAATTTCGCCTCAACTATCGAACTTATCATTGTTGATGAGGAAGATGTATACTCAAAAGCACAGGGTGAACAGATTTTGAGAGATTTTTTTATTAAACACCCTCCGGTAAAAACAAGTATTTTTCATAAAATTAATACAAATCCAAATTATCGTTTTGGCGTAATTATTTTAAGCACTGCTAAAGAAACCTTCAGGATTTCTATTACCATGAAAAAATTCAATACCAACTTTTCGATTACTGAATTAAGGATAGAACCTGCCAAGGATTAATTGGCCAGTCAGTACTTACGAAGTTCTGACTCTGTTATGTCTCGCCAACTTTGTAAGTCGTGGAGGTTAGTGCCTCTGAAGTTAGCAAATCACTTTAACCTTTCAGGAAATTGCCTGCTAATAAATAATTCTTATTTTTGCGGCATAAAACCTATATTTTGGATACTCAACTTATACATCAATTCATAAAAAATGCCCTTACCGAAGATGTTGGTGATGGAGATCATACTTCACTTTCAACAATTCCGCCAGGAACACAGGGAAAAGCAAAACTGATTATCAAAGAAGATGGTATTTTAGCGGGAATTGAATTGGCAATCGAGATTTTTAAGGAAGTTGATGCTGGCTTGAAAGTTGAAGTATTATTGCAGGATGGTACAGCTGTAAAAGTAGGCGATATTGCTTTAACCGTTGCCGGAAGTACGCATTCTATTTTAATTGCAGAACGATTGGTTTTAAACTGCATGCAGCGTATGAGTGGCATTGCTACTAAAACCCATCGTATTGTTTCACTGTTAAAAACGACTAAAACCAGGATTTTAGATACCCGTAAAACTACTCCTGGCTTGCGTTATTTAGAAAAATGGGCAGTTAGGATTGGTGGAGGTGTAAATCACCGCATTGGTTTATATGATATGATCTTAATCAAGGATAATCATGTAGATTATGCCGGGGGGATTTCAAATGCCATTACTGCTGCGCAAAAATATCTTATCAGTCAGGATAAACCACTTCAGATCGAAATTGAGGTTAGGAACCTGGAGGAGTTATCGCAGGTTTTAGCTATTGGTGGTGTAGACCGTATTATGCTTGATAATTTTACTTTTGAAAACTTAAGGACTGCCGTTGCATTAATTAACGGGAAATTTATTACAGAGGCTTCCGGAGGAATTACCGAAGAGAACGTTACTGAATATGCAGCTTGTGGAGTAGATTTTATTTCGATGGGCGCGCTTACACATTCTGTGAGAAGCCTGGATATGAGTTTAAAAGCATACTAAAGTGATTTGCTATAAAATTAAAAGCTTATTTTTTGTATCATTGTAGGCTATGGTTACGGTTTATTCTCTCAGCGCTTTATTAATTGCTTACCTTTTCGGATCTATACCAACAGCTGTATGGCTTGGTCAGGCCTTTTATGGGGTTGATGTAAGAGAATACGGAAGTGGCAATGCTGGCGCAACCAATACCTTTAGGGTACTGGGCAAAAAAGCCGGAATTGCAGTAATGATCATCGATATTGCAAAAGGCTATACTGCAACCAATCTGGCCTATCTGATCGGCATGTCGGTAACCGGACCACAAAATTCAGTTGTTTTTGTTAATTACCAGCTCGCCTTGGGAGTAACCGCGGTAATGGGACATTTATTCCCTGTTTTTGCCGGTTTTAGAGGGGGTAAAGGTGTTGCTACACTTTTTGGAATGATTTTGGCAGTTAACTTCGAAGCATCTATGCTTTGCGTTCTGGTTTTTGTGGTGGTATTACTGTTAACTAAATATGTTTCATTAAGCTCCATTTGCGCGGGATTTACTTTTCCCCTAAGTGTGGTTTTCTTGTTTCAGGTATCTATCAAATCTGAAGTGCTTTATGGTATGGTCGTTTGTATTTTAATCTTAGTTACTCACCAAAAAAATCTCGAAAGATTGCTGAAGGGCAAGGAATCTAAGGTGTATTTGTTTAGGAAGAAAACTAATTAATTAACAAAACACATTTCTTTAAAACTTATTTATAGGCTTACTGTTTAATCATCGGCTTTGCCTATAACCTATAAGTATTACTAATCATTTAAAATCGCGTTTATGAAAAAGTTATTTTTAACAGCAAGTGTTGCTGGAATATTATTATTTAACTCATGTTCTACCGTCCCTTTAACAGGCCGTAGTCGATTTGATTTAGTTAGTAACGATCAGGTTTTGCCAATGGCATTCCAGGCCTATAGTACCTTTTTAACAGAAAATAAATCTACTGTTTTACCCGCTTCGAATGCCCAGGCCTTAAAAGTGAAAACGGTTGGAAGCAGGTTAATTACCGCTGTAAAATCGTATATGAACAGCAATAACTACGGTAATCTGATTGCTGATTATCAATGGGAAGTTAATGTGGTACAGAACAATGAAAAAAATGCCTGGTGTATGCCAGGAGGCAAGATTGTAGTTTATACGGGTATTTTGCCTGTTACTCAGGATGACGCTGGTTTAGCAACAGTAATGGGGCACGAGATTGCGCATGCCATTGCGGGTCACTCAGCTGAGCGTATGTCGCAGGAAATGGTTGCACAGGGTGTTGGCGCAGCAGCGGGAGTTGCTTTATCTAAAAACCCTAAAACGCAGTCTATTTTTAATACATTATATGGAGTTGGTACACCAGTTGCAATGTTAAAATTCAGCCGCAACCAGGAGTTGGAAGCCGATCGTCTGGGCCTGATTTTTATGGCCATGGCCGGATATAATCCACAAAATGCGACCAGTTTCTGGAACAGAATGTCAGCTGCATCTGCTGGCGCACAAAAACCAGCCGAATTTTTGAGTACTCACCCAAGTGATGCAACCCGTATTGCGCAGATCCAAAAATATTTACCTGAAGCGCAACAGTACTATAAGAAATAAGGTAGAAGGCTGAAGGTAATGAGGTGGAAGGTTTTGCATGATGCAGAATTTTCCACCTTTTTTGTTTAGTCCCACTTTAAAGTACCGTCCTTTAGATTTGTTTTGATATTTTATTTAAAGATACCAAGTACTTACTTTGCTTAAATTATAAATCAGATTACCTAAAACGGTAGCGGCACATTAAAATTCGTCAAGGTTTTTATGCCTATGAAATGATTCAATCCGTTACCGTTTTTTCCCTTAGTGACCAGATAACAATTAGGGTAATACCCATTATTAAGGACTAGGATCGATGGGGTAAAACTTAGGTAACCATTACAAACATAAAAAATAGCAGGATGATTGCCACTACAAAATTTTTTATCGGTATTGATATTTCCAAACCGCACTTCGATGTTGCATTAATGGCCGTTGTGAACCATGTAAAACAGGAAATAGCCACCGCACGGTTTGATAACACCGCTCCAGGTATAAAGCTATTTGAGAAGTGGTTGAAATCTCAGAAAACCACATTCAATGGGGACTCCCTGGTTGTCATGGAAAATACGGGGATCTATCATCGTTTAATATGGACTTTCTGCAGCAACAGAAATCTGCCCATCCATATTGGCAATGCCGCCCATATCAAATGGAGTTTTGGGATAGCAAGGGGCAAAAATGATAAAATAGACAGTATCCGTTTATGCAACTATGCCTTTAAGGAAGCGGATGACCTAAAGGCTACAGCTGCCCTGGATCCCGAACTGATGCTCCTGAAAGATCTGATATCAGCGAGGACAAAGCTGCTCAAACAAAGGTCCGGCATTAGCGTTTCGGTAAAAGAACTTGGCAATGTCAATGGTAAAGAACATCAGAAACTGATTGAAAAAGCACTTAAAAATGCAATTGAGGGTATCGCAAAGTCAATCAGGAACCTCGAAGATCAGATCAAAAAAATTATCACAGGAAACCAGGGTTTCAAGCAGAACTACAAACTATTGCTCAGTATCCCTGGGATAGGACATGTTACCGCAGTATACCTGATTGGCTGCACTGGAAATTTTGCAGGGCGCCCCAGCGGAAAAGAACTGGCCTGTTATGCAGGGGTTGTACCATTTGAACACAGCAGTGGTATAAGTATCAAAGGTAAAACAAGAGTACACCGGATGGCCAATAAAGAGCTTAAAAGATTGCTGCATATGTGTGCATTATCTTTGATTCAACATAATCAGGAATTCAAAACATATTACAATAGAAAAAAGGATGAAGGGAAGCACAGCATGAGCATAATTAATGCCGTTAGAAACAAGATAGCATTAAGAGTTGCTGCTGTTATAAAAAATCAAGCCAGCTATAAAAATAACTATAAAATAGCTGCTTAAAATTTGTTTTTATCATAACAATCATTTCGAGCGGGGTGCAATGCAGTCTAGAACCCGAAGGCTCAGCGAAGCTAAATCTGGATAGATAGATCTCTCCATTTCACTGCGTTTCAGTTTGAGATGATGGATTGCTGAGGACAAATGAACTAATGACCACTGAACCAATTAACTCCCCAATACCTTCAAAATCGCACTGGCTTTCAACAAACACTCCTCATATTCTGAAGCGGCATTACTTTGGTAGGTAATCGCTCCTCCAACCTGAAAAGACAAATATTTTGATTCCGCATTATACAGAATGCTGCGGATAACGACATTGAAATCGAAATCTCCATCAGGACTGATGCAGCCAAAAGAACCTGAATAAATACCCCTTTTGGTCACTTCGTATTCTTCAATCAACTTCATGGCTTTAACTTTTGGTGCACCTGTCATGGAGCCCATTGGAAACGCATTTTTAATGGCATCGATAAAATGAATCTCTGGATTGAATTCACAGCTAATGGTAGAAATCATCTGATGGACCTGTGGGAAGCTGTAGATACCGAATAATTCATCAACGGTAACAGAACCCTTAATGGCTGATTTAGTAAGGTCGTGGCGTACCAAATCAACTATCATTACATTTTCAGCCTGTTCTTTGATGTCGCTTCTAAGCTGCAGTTTTATGGCTTCATCTTCTTCCTGAACTGTACTTCTTTTAGCCGTGCCTTTAATGGGCTGTGAGGTAAGTTTTGAGCCACGTTTGCATAGGAATCTTTCTGGTGTGGCGGATAAAATATATTTACCGTGAACTTTAACATAACCTGCAAATGGGGTAGGAGAGATTTTATTTAGCAACTCGAAAGTTTGTACAGGTTCTATTTCTGCATTTTCTGAAAAAAACTCCTGGCAGAAATTGACTTCATAAATGTCTCCCCTCAGAATGTGACTTCTTAAAGCTTCAACTTTATGGATATATTGATCTTTCGATAATCTTTGTGAAATCTGTATAGTTCCCGATTCTTCTTTTTTTTGCAGTTGAAACAATTCAATTTCTTCTAAAACTGATTCCTTACCAAGCAGCACTTCAGCTTGTCCATCCTTAAAAGCAACCAGGTATTTTGGAACAAAAAAGTATAAATCCGGGAAGTTTAAACCGTCGGGATTATTAGATTGAAGATCTTCTATTTCGTTTTTTAAATCGTAGCTAAAATAGCCGAAAATCCATTGTTTGTGAAAAGCATAAAAGTTTTTTAGCTGATCGAAGGCATTACCTGCAGAACATATTAATTCTGCATGAATATCAGCAGCGATAATGAAATCGTAAGCAGAATAAGCATCTTTGTATTCATTTGAATCAAAGAAACAACATACCTCGAACTGATTGGCCCAGTGTAATACTTTTTGTTTAAATTCGGATATGTTTTGCGGGGTTTTCAAGCTGCCGCAAAGGTAAAAATAGAGATGGTAATTGTAAGAAATTAATTTTTATCTTTTAGAATTATGGTTAGTATCGTAAAATTAATGTTTTTTAGGATTCATTTTGGTATGCCTAACCCTTAATATTCTTATTATCTGATTTTCGTTTCGATAAGATATCCTAAAATGATGTTTTTCAAAAGCACGATATGTTCCGTCGTTATCTTTTTTATATTGATCAATTTTATGTTTTTCAGGATACTGAACTATATTTTCTACTGCTTGAATTAAATCATTTATAACCTTTATTGCATTTTGGACAGATTCTTGGCTAATGTAATTATAGATTTCTCTTAATTGGCTTTTGGCTTGCTTAGTCCAGACAATTTCAAGATGTTTGGTTACCAACTTTTAATCTCATTTAATAATTCATCATGAGAAATATAATTGCCGTTTTTAAACTCATGCTCTGCGGCTAAAAGCTCATTATTATAGGCTTCAATGGTAACGTTTGAATTTTCTTTTTTCCCTTTTATAAATGCTTTAAGCATTTTTACTACAGAAGTTTTTTCGGCATCGTCTAGCTGGGTAAAATAATTTAGCATTTCGCTTTCTAAGATAGTTGCCATTATAAGATATTTATACTCAAAAATAACTAAATTGATGAAGGAAAACAAACTGTCGAAATCAATTTACTATGTCAATTGGCAAAGAGTTGTCAATTTTCTTCTAGCTATTGCTATTAAAAGTTGACAACTCTTGAACGAAAAAAGCAATCCGCTATGGATTGCTTTCTTATATCGGCTGATCCGATAGCTATCGGATTTATTTTACAAGTTGAAATACTATTTTCAATTACCTTGTAGCTACTTCGTGGTCAGCATCTATATTGTGTTTGTGAAATTAACAGACCCTGAAATAAATGCAGGGTGACGACGCTGATTCTAACGTAAAGCTAAAGTTTGTGCTCTATCTGGTCCTACAGAAAGGAACTTAATTGGCACTTCCAGTTCTTTTTCCAAGAACGCAATGTAGTCAGTCAATTTAGCCGGGATTTCATCTACAGAAGTAATTTTAGTTACATCAGTAGCCCAACCATCAATTGCTTTCAATACTGGTTTAGGTTCAATAGAAATGATATCGTAAGGCATGTAATCGATCGTTTCTCCATTGTATTCGTAATGTGTACAGGCATAAATGGTATCGAAAGTATCTAAAACATCAGCTTTCATCATAATTAATTCGGTTACACCGTTTAACATGATCGCATATTTTAATGCAGGAAGATCGATCCAGCCACAACGACGGGCACGGCCTGTAGTTGCACCAAATTCGTGACCTAAAGCGCGTAAATTTTCGCCAACTTCATTATCTAATTCAGTAGGGAAAGGACCTCCACCAACACGTGTACAATAAGCTTTAAAAATACCATAAACAGCTCCAACTTTGTTTGGAGCAATACCTAAACCGGTACAGGCACCTGCTGTTGTGGTGTTACTAGAAGTTACAAAAGGGTATGAACCAAAATCTACATCCAATAAAGTTCCTTGCGCACCTTCAGCTAGAACCGCTTTTCCTTCTTTTAGGAAACCGTTAACATAATGTTCGCTATCTACATGAGGAATGGTTTTTAAGAATTCTATTGCCTCAAAGAATGATGCTTCTTTTTCAGCAAGTTCGTATTCAAAACCTTCGTAGTGAGAAAGGATCTCCGTATGTTTTTCTACCAGTTTTGCATAACGCTCTTTGAAATCGGGTAGGGTCGTGTCACCAACGCGTAAACCGTTACGGCCAGTTTTATCCATATAAGTTGGACCAATACCTTTTAAAGTTGATCCAATTTTGTTTTTACCCATGCGTGCTTCGTTAGCAGCATCCAATAATTGGTGGGTTGGTAAAATTAAATGTGCTTTACGGGCAATCACCAATTTGCCATCGGCAACAGGATCATGACCAGCTTTTTTTAAATTATCTAACTCTCTTTTTAGGATAATTGGATCGATTACTACGCCATTACCGATCAGGTTCATGGTTTTTTCGTTAAAAATTCCTGAAGGAATAGTATTTAAAACGAATTTTTTGCCATCGAACTCTAAAGTATGTCCGGCATTTGGGCCACCCTGGAAACGGGCAATAAGATCATATTTTGGACTTAGTACATCAACGATTTTTCCCTTTCCTTCATCGCCCCATTGCAGGCCGAGAAGTACATCTACTTGCGTCATTATTAATAAATTAAGCTGGTTTTATTTGAATTTTGATTTAATTTTGTTCATTTTTTGCAGCTGTAGCCGCATTTTCATTTACTTTTCTGGCCATACTGCAGTCAGAGCAGAAACCATAAAGATTCAACGAATGGTGTTTAACATCAAATTTTAATAGATCGCCAACCATGGTTTGGATCTGGTGGATACGTGGATCGCAGAACTCTACTACTTTACCGCATTCAATACAGATCACGTGATCATGCTGGCGGTAACCATAAGATTTTTCGAATTGTGCCATGTTTTTACCAAACTGGTGCTTGGTAACTAAATCGCATGAAACCAATAACTCCAACGTATTATAAACCGTAGCACGACTTACGCGGTACTTTTGGTTTTTCATGTGGATATAAAGGGTTTCTACATCAAAGTGGTCGTTTCTTGAATATATTTCTTCCAATATAGCGAAACGCTCTGGTGTTTTACGTAGATTTTTGTTTTCTAAATAAGCCTCAAAAATCTTGCGAACGAGCTCATTTGTTTTTTGTTCAGACATAGTTTTTAAACTCCACTCAAAGGTAGGTAAATAGTTTGATTGTTATAGTGTTTGATTGTTGAAATGTTGTCAAAGTCGGGAAGGCAGAGGTCCGAGGTCGGAAGTTTAAATCACAAATAGCTTGCGACTTAGATTTCGAAATTTTGACCTCGGACCTCTGACTTTCCAGCTTTCTGACTAACTAAGCATCAAATCTGGTTACTCCGGTAACTCCCCTAACTTTTAGTAAGTTTTTAATCAGGTTTTCGAGGTGTTCAGTATCATTTACAAAAATCATAATAGAACCATCAAAAATCCCCTCATTAGTATCAACAGTAATCGAACGCATATTTACTTTAAAGTCGGTAGAAATAACCCTGGTAATATTGTTAATCAAACCGACATCATCAATACCTACAATGCGTAAGCCGGTTAAGAAAGTTAATTCCTGCTGTTTGTTCCATTTAGCCTTTACCACACGATAACCATAATTGGCCATTAGCTGTGCTGCATTTGGGCAATTGGTGCGGTGAATCTTTATACCTTCACTCACGGTGATGAAACCAAAAACATCATCGCCAGGAATTGGGTTACAACAGGCTGCCAAGGTATAGTCAATGCGCTGCATATCTTCGCCAATCAGCAAAATATCAGATTCGCCACCTTTGATTTTACTTTTAATCCCATCAACCGAAAGATTTTCAGGGCGTTCCGGTCCACGGTTTTCGACTTCCTTTTCGCTTGACAGATATTCTTTAATATCTTTCAGCTCTATTTTCCCGAGGGCTACATTTACAAAAAGCTCTTGTGTAGAAGGCAGCTTAAAGAAATAACTTAGCTTTTGAATGTTATCGGTATTGTAAGTAATTTTTAATGACTTTAGCTTTCTTTCCAGGATTTCCTTGCCATTTTCGGCAATTTTTCGCTTTTCTTCTTTTAGCGATGACTTAATTTTAGATTTGGCTTTAGCAGTAACCACCACGTTTAACCAATCTTCTTTTGGGGTTTGCTTGCTTGAGGTAATAATCTCTACCTGATCGCCATTTTGCAGTTTATATGAAATCGGAACCAGCTTATGGTTAACTTTAGCACCGATACAGGTAGCGCCCACATCGGTATGGATTTCGAAAGCAAAATCCAATGCGGTAGCGCCCAAAGGCAATTGTATTAAAGCGCCTTTTGGCGTGAAAATAAAAATCTCATCCGAGAAAAGGTTCATTTTGAAATCGTCAAGGAAATCTAAAGCATTGGCTTCAGGATTGCTTAACATTTCGCGTACTTTCTGAATCCATTGATCCAGACCGTTATCGTTACTTGATTCTTTATATTTCCAGTGTGCAGCAAAACCTTTTTCTGCAATTTCATTCATGCGTTGTGTACGGATCTGTACTTCAACCCATTGTCCGCGTGGACCCATTACCGTTGTGTGTAAACTTTCGTAACCATTTCCTTTTGGTGAGGAAACCCAATCGCGTAACCGATCTGGATTTGGGCGGTATAAATCCGTTACAATAGAGTACGCTTTCCAGCAATCGGCCTTTTCATTTTCGGGTGCCGAATCCAAAATAATCCGGATGGCAAAAAGATCATACACTTCTTCAAAAGGGATATTTTTCTTTTTCATCTTGTTCCAGATGGAGTGGATTGATTTGGGCCTGCCGTAAACATCGGCTACTAAACCTTGCTCATGAACAATCTCATCAATCGGTTCAACGAATTTTTTGATGAAAAGTGCACGCTCTGCTTTTTTCTCGTTTAATTTTTTAGCGATGAATTTATAAGTATCAGGATCAAGATATTTCATTGAAAGATCTTCCAATTCTGATTTTATGGCATATAAACCTAATCTATGGGCTAGAGGAGCGTATAAATAAATGGTTTCTGAAGCGATTTTAAGCTGCTTGTGGCGGGGCATAAAATCCATTGTACGCATGTTGTGCAAACGATCGGCAAGTTTGATCAGGATTACCCGAACATCATCAGCCAAAGTGAGTAGCATTTTGCGGAAATTCTCAGCCTGTAAAGAGCTATTGGTATCGAAAACGCCAGATATTTTGGTCAAACCATCGATAATTTTAGCAGTTTTTTTACCAAACTCACGTTCAATGTCTTCTAAAGTGATGTCGGTATCTTCTACCACATCGTGTAGCAAGGCACATACTATAGAGGTTGTTCCTAATCCAATTTCTTCGGCAGCGATCTGAGCGACAGCGATAGGATGGTAGATGTAAGGTTCGCCAGATTTACGGCGCATATCTTTATGGCTTTCCAGTGCCATATCAAAAGCTTTTCTGATTTCTTTTTTATCGCCCTTTTGTAAAGTAGATTTGCTTGCCCGTAGTAATGCCCTATATCTTTTTAGAATCTCTTGCTTTTCCGCCTCTAAATCAATCACTAACTCTGTTTTCATTTGTATTTTTTGCGTAAAAATTTGCGTCTTATTTATGAATAAAACTTATATTAGTTTTGTGAAACAACTAATATATGAAATAACACCTAACTTTGTAAAAGTATAAATTTATGAAATTTAAAGGGCTCTTTTTTCTTTCTATTGTAATGATTTGCAGCATTTCGCTACGGGCCCAGGATCCTTCTGCACCTATATTTCCAAAAAAGGGTAAAAGTGATACGATTAGAGTAGCCTCAACAAATGATAATGGTGTCATGATTCCCTGGATGCAACTTAATGAGGTTAACATTTACGCAGCAAGAATCTGGAAATCGCCGGCAGAACAGGCTGCCTACAACCGTTTAAGGTATAACGTATTAAAAGTAATGCCTTATGCACTTTTTGCAAAACGGCGTTATGAGCAATTGGAGCAAGATTTGGCCAGAAGTCCTGAGAAAAAAGAACAAAAACAACTGGTTAAACAATGTGATAAAGAAATTAAAGACATGTTTAACCGCGAAATAAAGGAACTAACGATCACTCAGGGTCAGATTTTAACGAAACTGATCGACCGTGAAGTGGGCAGAACAACATACGATATTGTAAAGCAAACCAAAGGCGGTTTCGCTGCATTTTCTTATCAGATTGTTGCCCGAGTGGTAGGACATAATTTAAAAAGCACTTACGATCCGAATGAGGATAGGGATATAGAATCTATTATCCGTACCTCAGGATTTTATCAATAACATATAATGCAGGAACGCATTCCGAATATTTATTCATTTAAGGTTAAAAAAATTAATGGCGAAGAACAACCATTATCAGCCTACCGCAACAAAGTTGTTTTAATTGTAAATACTGCATCAGAATGTGGTTTTACGCCACAGTTGAAAGAATTACAGCAACTTAAAGACGAGATTAATAGCCCTGATTTTGAAATTCTGGGCTTTCCCACAAATGATTTTGGGAAGCAGGAACCTTTAAATGGATCCGATATCGCATCTTTTTGCGAGATCAACCATGGCGTAAAATTCCCTGTTTTTGAAAAAATTATGGTTCGTGGCGAACATGCTCATCCACTTTATCAGTTCCTGAGCGATAAAAAGCAAAACACCAAATTAAGTTCGAAACCCCGTTGGAACTTTCATAAATACCTCCTGAACAAAAATGGCGAACTGGAAGATTATTTCTTGCCCTTCACCAAGCCGTTGAGTTCGAAAATTAAAAAGAAAATTCAGCAACTGCTGAGCCAAAATACCCAATAATTTAAATCATGAAGTTAGATATTTTAGTTATAGCCGTGCATCCTGATGATGCTGAGCTTTGCTGTTCCGGTACTATTTTAAAACACATTGCCCTTGGTAAAAAAGTTGGAATTGTAGATTTAACCAGAGGCGAACTGGGTACACGCGGTACGGCAGAAACAAGAGATGAAGAGGCTGCAGACTCTGCTAAAATTTTAGGCTTACATGTCCGTGAAAATTTAAGATTGAGAGACGGATTTTTTCAGAACGATGAATTTCACCGTTTAGAAGTAATTAAAGTCATCAGAAAATATCAACCCGAAATTATTTTAAGCAATGCTTTGGAAGACCGGCACCCTGATCACGGAAGGGCAGGCGACCTGGTTTACGATTCGGTTTTTTTATCAGGTTTACCAAAAATCGAAACGTTGATAGATGGTGTTAAGCAAGAGGCCCACCGTCCGAGGTTGTTGTTGCAATATATCCAGGACAGATACTTGAAGCCTGATATTATTGTAGATATTTCTGATCAGATGGATAAGAAAATTGACTCGATTAAAGCTTTTAAAACACAGTTTTATAATCCTGATGTAGATGGATTGCAAACTTATATTTCATCACCTGAATTTTTCGAAAGTGTGATTGGCCGTTCAAGAGAATTTGGTAAAAGCATTGGCGCCACTTTTGGTGAAGGCTTTACTTCGCGGAAATTGTTGGGTGTTGATAATTTATTTGATTTAAGGTAGTTTTTTTACCGCAAAGAAAAGAAGTTTTACGCAAAGTGCGCAAAGCTGTGGAGATTTGTCTTACTAAGATTTCTCTTCCTTTTCCTTAGCGAAAAACTTAGCGGCCTTTGCGGTTACTTTGAATGTGCAACAAAACCGTCCTTCATTTGTTATTCTGAAAACGAATAATAATGGCGAATATATTCTCATCTCTCAAAAACGCTTACCATCTTTTTAAACATGTAGATTTCGATAAGTTAGAGGCTTTATCGAAAAAAGTCGATTTACCTAAAATGGTCGAAACCATATCAAGCCTGGATGATAAACAAATCCAGGGGATGATGAAAATGATGGGTGGATCGGGTAAAAAGAAAGAATTACCCCCCATTGAAGGTGATTTTTACCATTTGGGCGACGAAGCGCTCAAAGATGAGGATCGCGAACTCCAGTTAAAAGTACGTGCTTTTTTAGAAAAAGAAGTGAAACCCATTGTTAACCATTACTGGAACAAAGCTGAATTCCCATTCGAAATTATCCCAAAACTTGCCGAACTCAATATTTGTGGTTTAACCTATAAAGGTTATGGCTGTCCGGGGAAATCGAATTTAATGGAAGGTATTTTAGCAATGGAAATGGCTAGGATTGATACCTCAATTTCTACTTTTTTTGGTGTACAAAGCGGCCTGGCCATGGGATCGATCTATTTATGTGGATCGGAGGAACAGAAACAACAGTGGCTACCACTGATGCAGCAATTTAAAATTATCGGTGCATTTGGTTTAACGGAACCTGAAGTGGGGTCGGCTGCAGCCGGGGGACTAACCACAACCTGCAAAAAAATAAATGGCAAATGGGTATTAAATGGCCAGAAAAAATGGATAGGTAATGCCACCTTTGCCGATATCTTAATTATTTGGGCACGTGATGAGGAAAGTGGAGACGTAAAAGGCTTTATCGTGAAAAAAGATAATCCAGGTTTTGCTGTAGAGAAAATGCAGGATAAAATGGCTTTACGGATTGTGCAGAATGGCATTATTACTTTAACCAATTGCGAAGTTGAAGAAGCTGATCGCCTGCAAAATGCAAACTCTTTTAAAGATACAGCTAAGGTACTGCAAATGACAAGAGCGGGTGTGGCCTGGCAGGCGGTAGGCTGTGCTCGCGGAGCCTATGAAAATGCCTTGGAATATACCCAAACCAGAAAACAGTTTGGTAAACCTATAGCTTCTTTTCAATTGATTCAAAATCACCTGGTGGAGATGTTGTCGAATTTAACGGCCATGCAAACGCTGTGTTTTCGCTTGTCGCAATTACAGGATCAGGGTTTGTTGAAAGATGAGCATGCTTCTTTAGCCAAGGTATTCTGTTCATTAAGAACGCGTGATGTAGTAAGCAAAGCAAGGGAAGTGATGGGCGGAAACGGTATTTTACTCGAATATAATGTAGCGCGTTTCGTAGCAGATGCTGAGGCGATTTATTCGTATGAGGGTACAAAAGAAATTAATACACTAATTGTAGGTAGGGCCATTACTGGTTTTTCTGCTTTTGTTTAGGGGGCAGGAACTCACGAGGTTTGAAAGGGTAAGAGCAGGTTGGAAACTTCGTTAGTTTTGAGCTGAGACAATTAGTTGCTTATCAGCCTTAGTCGAAGACTGATTTAGTATAGTAAATGCCAGGATTTTAGGGTTTGAAAACGAAAGTCAATGTTTCATAGGTGCTGTAGCCCTGCCATTCGCTGCAATCTTTTTGCGGGTTTTGAAGTGATGAGGTGAGGAACCTCTGTGTTATAGCTTGCAGATGCTTCGTGCCTCAGCATGACAGTATATTAAGGTTTCTGCTGGCAAAAAGGATTTTCGCTGCTGTCAGGTTTATTGAACATCGGTTTTTTCAAAGCACAAAACATTGTTCATAAACCCGATTGGAACGGATGCCTCCCGATTTTACATCGGGATCAAATTGGCAGGAGGGAAAGCGGGACTGAAAATGCCAAATGCACAAAACCCTTCATTTCCAAATCATAAGGATTAACGCAGTTGGCAAACTACTCCTGGAATTTTACATATTAGAATGCTGAGTATTTCATTCTGTTTAATTAAATCGCTTTTAATACCCAGGTTTCCCGGATTCTCCCAACTCTATTCGCCTGCTCTTTCATTTTTTTTAATAACTCCATATCAATATATTTTAGTGAGGAAAGTTGATGCCAAACTGAAGTTGCTTTAGTTATCAATTTGAACCCTTGTTCGAGAAAAAAGTGTTCAGCCTGTTCAAAGCTGTCAAACTTATTATCTTCTACATGATGTGCTTCCAGAAACTGAGAAAAATGATCATTGGTTTCATTTTTAAGCGCTGGTCGTTTAACATATATGTCAGCAGTGATCCAATAACCACCTCTTTGTTTTAATGATTTATGGATGGTTTTACATAATGATACCTTTTCTTCAGTATTTAAATACATCAATAAACCTTCATTTATAATACTAATCGGGCCGAGAGGCATTTGATTTATAACATTTGAAAAAGCATCCCCATCCAAAACATTTAAAGCTTCGGTTTTGAGTTTGCCCTTTAGTTGTAATTTCTCATCAACAATCAGCCGGTCAACCAAATCTTTTTTGATATCGATTACCCCTTGTAAATCGGTATCCAAATAATAAATAGTTGGATGCCTTAAAACCAGATCCAAGCCCCTGAAAGAGTAACCAGAAGAAATTTCCAGAATATTTAAAGAACCTGATGCAAAAAGTAAGCTATCCAGAGATAAATATCTACTCTCAAAATGCACCAACCGTTTTAAAAATACCTCATCAAAATCTTTATGATTTAATTTTTCATGAGCTTCATTACCGTAAATTAACTTAACAGCATCAGCTACAAAGGGAATGTCCGTTAAGCTTTTGGCCAGCAATAACGATTTTGCTGATGAACTTATAGAACTGTAATCACGATTCATGTGTAATTATACCAAAATAAATTGCGTTTAAAACGGATACCTATTAAATGCGACCTGACTCATTGCGCTTTTTTCGAATAGCGCAATACAGGATTTATTAAATTGAGGATCGAAGTTTACTTCTCCTGGTTCTAATGTTTTCGGGATATTAGCGTTTTCCATAAAGAAGTAAACTTTTGTATTTCCATATTTGGTATGGGGCATTAAATTACCATAATCTTCCATTTCTTTCCATACTGAATCTTTAACCGTTACCACATAAATCCTTTGTACAGGACCAGTATTGTTGGCATTTCTATATTTTAGGATTTCCTTGAAGCCAGCTTTCATATCTTCAATTCCCGGTTGGTCAAAAACATCCCTGACCATGAAGAATATCAATATTAAAACGCCTATCGGGATGATATAAACCAATGATTTTCTGTTCATGCCTACAATAAAGGCAATATTTTTTCCATAACCGTCAATCCTTCGTCAATATGCTTTTGCTCAATACAAAGTGCCGGACGAAAACGTATGGTTTTCTCGCCACAACCCAGAAACATTACGTTATTTTCTAATCCTTTGCCAATAAACTTATTGCGCATTTCTTTTGTTGGGAAATCAAAAGAACATAACAAACCTCTTCCGCGCACATTGGTCATTTGATCAAACCTGTGAGACAGATTTTCGAGTTGATCTTTTAAATACAAACCTACTTTTGTAGCATTCTCACAAAGCTGATCTTCTTCTACAATTTGTAAAATCTGTGTAGCGCGCACCATGTCCACCAGATTACCTCCCCATGTTGAGTTAATACGGCTTGGTACTTTAAATACATTGGTTTCGATTTCGTCTACCTTGTTACCCACAAGAATACCGCAAACCTGCATTTTTTTACCAAAAGCAATAATATCTGGTCGGGCCTTTTCACTAAAGTGCTGGTGACACCAGAATTTACCGGTTAAACCTACGCCAGTTTGTACTTCATCATAAATTAAAAAAGCTTCATTTTCATCTGCCAGTGTTTTAAGTTGGATTAAAAACTCTTCCCGCAGGTGATTATCTCCACCTTCAGATTGGATTGGTTCTACAATTATCGCACAGATATCATCTTTATTATCTGTAAAGGCTTTTTTGATCTGTGCAAGCGAAGCTTCTTCAGTTTCAATGGCATGACTTAAATTATTTCCTGAAAGTGGAAATTTAACTTCCGGAACAGCTACCCTTGGCCAGTCGAATTTGGCAAACCATTTTGTTTTATCTGGCAGGGTATTGGTTAAGCTTAAAGTATAACCCGTTCTGCCATGAAAAGCCCTTTCGAAGTGTAAAACATTAAAGCCTTTTTCTTCAGCGTATCCTTTTGCAAAATTTTTCTGAACTTTCCAGTCCATCGCTACCTTAATTGCATTTTCTACTGCTAGGCCACCACCAGCAATAAAAAAAACATGTGGCAGGTAATCTGGAATACCAACTTTAGAAAATGTTTCAACAAACTGTGCATACTGCTGGGTGTAAACATCTGAGTTAGATGGATTGGCTAATGCAGCGAGGAGAAGATTCTTTTTAAACGCTTCATCATTAATCATTTTAGGGTGGTTATAACCTAAAGGAACAGAGGCAAAACAAGTGAAAAAATCGAGTAAAGTTCTATTGTATTTCGAATCGTAAATGTATGCGCCACGACTTTTTTCCATATCGTAGGTGAGGTCGAAACCATCGGCCAAAATGTGCTTACTTAACGATTCGTTAACGCGATCTGCAGGTACTGTTAATTGATACATAAACTTGGTTTTGGTATAATCCAAATTTAGTTAAATGTGCCTAAAATCAAAATTTAAGCACTTTTTGTGCCCGTAGGATAAAAAATAGGTTTAAACTGTTTAAAGTATGATTATAGACGAAATTGGGTTTTGGACTTCACAGGTGTGGAAAACTTTTTTGCTAAAAATGCTAATCTAAAGCTTTTAGCCCGCTCATTTTTATTGGTCTGTGCAGGCTCTGTGCCTTGTATGAAATCATAATGTGGGATTTAGACCGATGTTGTAAGATATTTCATCGGATGGTGACATCTCATTTATTTGAGTATCTTGATTTTTTAGTGCATTGGAGTTGCATTAAGATTCCGGTCTGGTGAAAATAACGCCTGTTTTTTAATGATTTGTCATCCTGAGGGATAATTTATTTATAAAAATCAATATAAATGACAGTAATTAATCTACATGTAAAAATTCTCTCGCTTTACCGTCATTTCGAGCGGAGTGCAGTCGAGAACCTGAAGGCTCTGCGAAGCAAAATCTGTTTTGATAGATCTCCTCCACTTCGCATTGCTTCGGTCGAGATGATGACCTTTTTTTGGTGTCTGTCATTGATAGCCTGTCGAAAGACCTATTTAAATACAATTGCAGGCATTTCGACAAGCTCAATTTGACAGAAGAATTAAAATACTTAACCTTTAATAAATGCCAAAATATCCTTATTAATCGTTTCTGCCTCTGTAGTTGGCATACCGTGAGGGAAACCCGGATAAGAAATTAATTTTCCGTTTTGCAAAAGTTTAGCTGCTCTTGGTGCCTGGTTAAAAGGAACAATCTGGTCATCTTCGCCATGTAATACCAATACGGGAATTTCTACGCTTTTTAAATCTTCAGTAAAGTCTGATTCCGAAAATGCTTTAATTCCATCATGATGCGCCAATACAGAACCCATCATACCCTGGCGCCACCAGTTATGTTTTATGCCTTCCTGAACGGTTTTCCCCTCGCGGTTCCAGCCATAAAATGCTACCGGAAAATCGTAAAAATATTGGGCTCTGTTAAAACCAGTACCCTGGCGTATTTCGTCAAAAACAGACAATGGCACACCTTCCGGATTGCTTTCGTTTTGGATCATGATTGGCGTAACTGCACTGATTAATACCGCTTTGGCAACCCTTTCTTTGCCATATTTAGCAACATAACGGATCGCTTCGCCACCACCTGTTGAATGGCCAATATGAATGGCATCTTTTAGATCAAGTGCTGCGGTTAGTTCCGCAATATCAGCTACGTACGTGTCCATATTATTACCGTTTGCGCTTTGGCCGGAGCGACCATGCCCGCGGCGGTCGTGTGCAATTACACGATATCCCTGTTTTAAAAAAAACATCATTTGGATATCCCAATCATCGCCAGATAATGGCCATCCATGATGAAAAACGATTGGCTGTCCTGTTCCCCAATCTTTGTAATAAATTTCAGTTCCGTCTTTTACTTTAATTGTACTCATAGCTTTTTTATTAGATTAATTTTAATTGTTTGCTGCAGTTTCCAGGAATCAGCCAAAACCAAAAAAGATGTTGATTGATCACTAAACCTGAATGTTATATCTCGTGCTTTCTGTATTACAATTTGTGATCCATTTCGTTAAGTTGTTGTTTTTTAGTTGTTTAGTGTTTGTGTTTTGATAATTTATTTGCGCTATTTCGTTAATTTACGTCGATGGTATGGTAGCGTCTGTTTTGGATTAACTATTTTAATTGAGGTTACATCATTAAGATAATGGTATTAAATTAAACACCAACTTCAGGTAGCGGTTTCAATAGCATTGAAATTTTATCAGCTTAATGATTAATTAGCCAATTGTGATGGTTTTTTAACGTAAAATCACGATATATCGTCAGTTTAATTCTTTGTTTTGTGGTTTTTTATTTGCAACAAGCTGGTTATTTGTTTATTATATTTATGGTTTGTTCTTTGTTTAGAAAAGCTATGCATTATACCCTTCTCCAGTTCCTGATTTTGCTTTTTGTTGCTTTCATGCTTATTATGCTGGCTCAAAAAGTTAAAATTTCATATCCTATATTTTTGGTTATTGCCGGTTTGGGCATTAGTTATATTCCTGGAATTCCTGCAATGTCTATCGATCCTGAGGTGATATTCCTTATTTTTCTTCCTCCTTTACTTTATGAGGCTGCCTGGTATACTTCCTGGAACGATTTCTGGCGTTGGCGCAGGCCCATCAGTTTACTGGCTTTTGGTCTGGTTATCATCACTTCTTTAGCCGTGGCTTTTTTAACTTCATCAATCATTCCGGGTTTTACGCTTGCTATGGGATTTTTATTAGGCGGAATCGTTTCACCACCAGATGCCATTGCGGCGACATCGGTACTCAAAAACATAAAAATTCCTAAACGGATAACCACTATTCTCGAGGGCGAAAGTTTGGTTAACGATGCTTCCAGTTTAATTGTACTTCGTTTTGCCCTGGCTGCGGTAATTACAGGACATTTTTCACTTTCAGAAGCCACCGGCGATTTCTTTCTAAGTACAGCAATGGGAATTGTAATTGGCCTGGCGGTGGCCCATTTACTTTATCTTATCCACCGTTTTTTGCCTACCACACCAAGTATAGATGCTGCATTAACGTTAATTTCACCGTATTTTATGTATCTGGCAGCAGAACAATTTCATTATTCGGGAGTAATGGCAGTAGTTAGCGGTGGTCTGTTTTTGTCGTACCGATCGCATGAAATTTTTGTTGATGGACAAAGTCGTTTACAGGCTGTAAATGTTTGGGCAACACTGGCTATTATACTAAATGCCTTTGTTTTTATTTTAATTGGCTTAGAACTGCCTGTAATTATAGCGGGTTTAGAAGGTTATTCGCTATGGGAGGCCATCAGTTACGGCTTAATAATTAGTGCCTTAATAATTGTGCTGCGCATTGCCTGGATTTATCCAGTTGCTTTTATTCCCCGCTGGTTATCTAAAAAAGTGAGAAATAGCGAGGCGCATCCGGGTTGGAAGGGGCCTTTAATTATAGGATGGGCAGGCATGAGGGGGGTAGTTTCGTTGGCAGCAGCACTTTCATTGCCTATTACTACGGCGGCACATGTAAATTTTCCACACAGAAACTTAATCATTTTTATCACCTTTGTGGTGATTTTGGTAACACTTGTATTTCAGGGGCTTACCCTGCCGTTTATGATCAAAATGGTTCATATTGAGGAGATTGATCCATCGGTTTCTGATGAACAACAGGAAGCTACCATTAAGCGCAGGCTTTTAAGGGTTGCACTCAACCGGTTGTCGGAAATATATCCTCAGGAGGTGGAGGGCATAGTTTTAGTGCGCGGATTAAAGGAAGAACTGGAAAATCGCTTAAACCATGCATCCAAAAGATTAGAATCGCTGGAATGCGAAGAAATTGAAAACGCCGAAATGGATATTTACAACCATATTTTAAAAGACATTTATCGCGTACAAAGGAAAGAGCTACACAAAATAAGAAGGGAAAAAGAGTTTAGCGATGAAGTGATCAGACAAGAGGAAATGCAGATTGATTTATCGGATACCAAAATTCCACATACCAAAAAGGCAATGAAAAGTACCGGTTAATTAGGTTGTGTATATGTAGAGTTAGACAGATTAGGCTTAAGTTGAGAGAGGTCTTCAGGATAGTTCAAAGATCTCTCCACTACGGTCGAGATGACGATACTTCATAGCTATTATTGCCACGCCAATGTTTTTCTGAAAAACTGATCGCTCAGGATGTTAATCAGGGAACTCAATCGACTATGGATTCGAGACTACCGACTTTGGACTAAAACCTCAACTAACTGCTTATTTAACAAATTCGAACTTTATCCCCAGTTTTTTAATTTTTGAATTTAAGGTTGTTGATGGAATATTCAGGATTTCAGCCGCCCCACCTGGTCCATATATCTTGCCTTTGCACATTTTCAAAATGCTCAGGATATGCTCCCTTTCCATTTCTTCCATGGTTTTAATCTTGAAATGGTCGCTTCCAGTATAATCTTTTGCAGTTAACGAGCCTGGAAGATCTACCTGTGTGATTGTTTCTCCCTCTGTTAATAACATCGTTCTTTCAATCAGGTGTTCCAATTCCCTGATATTTCCGGGCCAATCGTATTCCTGTAATTGATGAAGTGCTTCAGCTGAAATTCCGGTTGCACCAGAAGAATTTTTTTTGCCGAACTTATAAATGAAATAGTTTACCAAAGCAGGGATATCTTCCTTACGTTGCCTTAATGCAGGCAGTTCAATAGGGAAAACATTTAACCGATAATATAAATCCAGTCGGAACCGGCCCTCAGATACTTCTTTTTCCAGGTTTCGGTTGGTGGCCGTAATAATCCTGACATTTATCTTTTTGGTATAATTGCCACCCAAACGTTCAATTTCTTTTTCCTGCAGTACCCTTAATAGTTTAACTTGTGCCTCTAAAGTAAGTTCACTAATCTCATCTAAAAAGATCGAACCGCCATCCGCCTGTTCAAACTTGCCTATCCGTTTTTCATTTGCACCTGTGAACGAACCTTTTTCATGGCCAAAAAGCTCTGACTCGATTAAGGTTAAAGGTAAAGCAGCACAGTTTACCGTAACCAATGGTTTGTTTTTTCGCGGAGACAATTTATGGACGGTCTGAGCGATTTTTTCTTTACCGGTACCACTTTCGCCCAAAATAAGTACCGAAGTATCATCTGGTGCAACCAGTTCTAATTTTTTGAAAGCAGCATGCAGCAAGATACTATTGCCAATAATACCATTAAAATCTTTCGGAATTTCGGCATTTTCCCTTTTAACGATTGGCTTTTCAATGACAGATAAATTTTGGGGAGAAATTTCCATGGCAATGTCTTTCCCATATATCACCTGATCTAAAATCATTTCCAGGCTTTTCTTAAACTGATTAATAATTCCTGTATGAACTTTTGTGTATAAATCTGAAAGGTGGTTAAAGAAAACAAACTGGAATTGTTCGCCTGCTCTTTCAATTTCGGTAACCAAAACGGATTCTAATTGATAATGATCTGAAAGTGTTTGTACCCACGGATTTTCCATCCTCAGCTTCCTAAAATCATAGCCGTTAAATATCGATTTCCCGTTATGAATAAGCGCTGTGTTGTTCCATGCTTTAAAATCACGAATGGAAACATTTACTTCCTTCAGTAAAATTTCGTTATTGAGTGTGTTAAATTTTCCGTCAGAAGAACGGACAATATTAATGTCTTTGGTAGTTGTTCGTGGATTCGATTTGGTAATCCAAACGAAATCGAATGGGACAACAGGGTATAATATTGCACTTATTTGTTTCAGCCGTTCCGAAATGGAGGCTTGCTTTTCTACAATATGTTCAATCTGTTTGTGTAATGATGGCTCTGCATGCTGGTTGTACTTTAAATCCTGCTCATGTCTGTACCGGGCAATATCCAGCATCACCATGAGGTCTTTTTCACGAAAAGGCTTTACCAAAAAACCGTAGGGAAGGGTAGCTTTGGCAGCCTCCAAAATTCCCTGATTGGTATTTGCAGAAATGTAAATAAACGGAATCCCCATTTCGGTAAGTTGACCAGCCAAATCAATACCTGTTTTATCGCCCTGTAAAAAAATATCCAGCAGTATCCAATCGGGTTCTTTAGTCGCGATTAATTCAAGCGCTTTTACCACAGATGGCGCTATCCCACACACTTTGTAGCCAGCTTTTTCGAGCATGATTCTCAAATCGTTGGCTACAATAAATTCATCTTCTACAATTAAGATTTTCTGTTTCATTTTCTATTTCAGGCGAGCATAATGTAAAAACCAACATCAACAAAATATTTTGAACAGATTAATACAGTTACTTTAAGTCAAGAAAAATACCAATCCTTAAGCTTTTGTTTATCAGTGTTTTATTTTATTTATTGTTTTTTAAATTGATGATATATCGTTGATTTACTAAATATCACTACCGTCTGATATCCAGTTTTTTAATTTTAGAATTTAATGTTGTCGCCGGGATGCCCAAGAGTTCGGCTGCACCGCCAATGCCCGCGACCTTGCCTTTGCATAGCTCCAGAACCCTGATGATATGATCTCTTTCGTTGTCATTAATCGTTTTGATTCCATTTTGAGAAAGGGGTTCCTCGTTTTTGGCTCCAAGTTCGAGATGATCTGCATTAAGTTTCCCATTTGAAGACAGCAGTATACTTCTTAAAATTATATGCTCCAATTCCCTGATATTGCCCGGCCAGTCATACTGCATCAGCCGGTCCATAAAATCAGTGGGAATTTCCGGAATGTTTTTACCTACGGCCATTGCATGTTTCTGAACAAAATGTTTCGTTAATAATGGGATGTCCGTTTTTCGTCGGCAAAGCGGAGGGATGTGTATCGGAAAAACGTTAAGGCGGTAAAAGAGGTCGAGCCTGAATCTGCCCTTGGCGATCTCTTTTTCTAAATTGAGGTTAGTAGCGGCAATTATTCTCAAGTCAACAGAAATAGGTGCTTTGCCGCCGATCCGTTCAATTTCCTTTTCCTGTAATACCCTGAGGAGCTTTGCCTGAAGATCGAAAGGCATTTCGCCGATCTCGTCAAGAAAGATGGTACCGCCATTGGCCTCTTCAAATTTACCAATTCTGGTATTGATAGCGCCTGTAAATGAGCCTTTTTCGTGACCAAATAAAATGGATTCGATTAAATCTGCAGGTAATGCAGCACAGTTTACGGCTACAAGGGGTTTTGTATTTCGATGTGATAAGCGGTGCAGGCTTTTAGCAATTTCTTCTTTTCCTGTTCCGCTTTCTCCGGTAATTAAAACTGATGTATCCGTAGGCGCCACAATTTTGATCTTATCTAAAACAGATAATAGGGCGCTACTTTTGCCGATAACATTTTCAAAATCTTTTTTAGTTAAAAGATAGTGGTTGCTTTCTTTGTGTAAAATTGATTGTGTTTCCACTTTTTCAAGTTCTACAATATGGACCAGTTTTTTCTCCAGGGTGCCCGATAAAAAATTGAGCAGCTCTATATGGGCAGGTTGGTAAATATTTTCAGTTCTGCTGTAAAATGAAAAGCTAATTTGATCGCCATTTTCGAGGTAGAATGTTTTGACCAGATTGGAAGATAAATGATAGGTATTGGCCATTAAGTTTTTCATTGGCGCAGCCTTTTTAACCCCTTCAAAATCATCACCAATGTAAATGGCATCCGCAGTGGTTTCTGGTACCAATTGATTGATGGCATCGTATTCTGCCCTGCTTAAACCAGTATATTTCAAAAACTCATTGGCTGTAAATAAGTCGTACTGATCAAAGTTTTTTCTGGTAATCCCGATTTCACTGTATCGTTTTCCATCTTTTGCGATGCCCGAAAGTGCAATAAAATCAAAAGGGACATAAGGTTGAAAAGCACTAGCAATAGATAGAATTTTCTTTTGCCAGGTTAACGATTTCATGGAGATATCTACAATAAAATCCTGCATAAAGCGCTCGCTGCTCATTTTCATGTTATTGCTGTTTTCCTTGCGGTACCTGGCAATATCGATGCTCATCAAAACATCACGGTCGCGGTAAGGCTTAACAATAAACCCGTAAGGACAGGTAGACTTTGCAGCCTCCAAAACCTTTTCATTAGAATTTGCAGAGATATAAATAAAAGGAATTTCGCTTTTCATCAAATCATGCGCCAGATCAATTCCGGTTAGCCTGCCTTTAAGGTAAATATCCAGGAGAACCAGATCAACCTGGTGTTTTTCTAATAGGGCCTGCGCATTTTTTACCGAGTCGGCAATGCCAATAACCTGATAGCCGGCACGCTGCAAAATCATCTGCAGATCGTGGGCAACAATAAACTCATCTTCAACGATTAGGATTTTTTCAGTCATCACGCTCGTTTAATCATTTGGTAAAAATAAATCTTCATTAGAATTGGTAAAGATCAGGCTCACCGAAACACCGTTGTAACTTTCCATAATAAAAGTCCCGTCGATTTGTGCACTCAGCCCCTTCATCAAAATGATGCCCAATGTATTGCTTTGTTCGTAATCAAAATCAGGTGCTAACCCAATGCCGTTGTCTTTAATAAACAATTCGTAACGGTCCTCCTGCTGTTCTTTTAGCTTGATTACAATTTTTCCTCCAGGCATACCCTGGAAAGCATACTTGAAAATATTGGTAATTGCTTCGTTAATAATTAGACCGAGTGGAACAGCTTTCGAAATGTCCAGTTCGAGATTTAAAATATCCAGTTCAAAACTGATCTTTTTATCGTCGTTTATACTTTCCTTTAAATATTCAACCAACTCTACAATGTAAGGCTGAATATTTATGGTGGTAACATTTTCTGTTTGATAGAGCTTTTGATGGATCAATGCAATACTTTTTAGGCGGTGCTGACTTTCTTTTATGGCCTCAATTGCCGATAAATCTTCGAGGTAATAGCTTTGACTATTTAACAGGCTCATGGTAAGCTGCAGGTTATTCTTAACCCGATGGTGTACTTCCTTAATTAAGCTTTCTTTTTCTTCGATCAGTTTGTTTTTTTGCTGAACATTAACTTCCAGCTTAGCATAAGCGAGATCTATATCGGCCTTTTTCTTTACCAGTGTGTCATGAAGTTTCTTTTTCAACCGAAACCTGCCATAAATTAAAATGAGTACAATGGTTAAAAAGGCCAGACCAGTGAAGGTGGCATTTTTGATCCATTGGATGCGGTTGAGCTCCTGACTTTGCAATTGCGATTTCTTTCTGAGGATTTCATTATCATTTTCCTTTTGCGCAGCCTGGAATTCAATTTTCAATCGTTCAATAGTATTTAAATTCTCCTGGCTAAGCATAGAATCTCTAAGCTTATGAAAGGCTTGCAGGTGAATAATTGCCTCAGCCGGACGATCGGTAGATAAATCTATTTTGTAAAGGATCTCATTTAACCGGATCTGTCTTGGCAAGGTCATGCTGATCTGATTTTCTCTTGCCTTTTCTGCAAATTCTAATGCAAGCTGATATTTGTTCTGGGCAAAATAAAATTCGCTGGCTGAGAAGAAAACTGAAGTTTGGAAAGGGTTAGAATATGTTTTTAAGGTAGCATCTTCCAGCAGTTTATCAAAATACACTTTAGCCAGATCGTATTTTTTTAGCGCGGCGTAACACTCGCCAAATGCCAGAAATATAAAATATTGATGCCCACTTGATGGATTGCCAACTTCGCTCCATGTTTTTTGCAATATAGACAGTGCTTTTTTAGCTTCACCTAATTTGATCATTTGGCTGGTGATGGCATACGCTGTAATAAAGCGGAAAGGGTCTTTTTTATCGGGGCCGTTAAGCGTTTTGCTATACCATGAAATGCTTTCTTTAGCTTTACCCATAGCCTCGTAAGCAGAACCCACTCTGTTTAAATAAGTACCGAGCACTTCCTCGTGGCTGCTTTGAGCTGTTTTTACACTGAGCAATGCATAGTTCAGCGCTTTACTGAGTTCTCCTTTTCTTTCGTAGACTGCCGAAAGTAAATCGTAAGCCATTGGCAGATCGGGAAGTTTGAATTTCTTATCTAAAGCAATCACCTCAAAAAGCTCTTTTATCGATAAATCAAATTTTTCTTCCTCCAAATGGAAGTCGGCCATTGTTTTTAGGAGCGTTGCCTCTTTGTATTTTTCATCGAAAGATGTGCCTATTTCTTTATATAAGGCATGTGCATTGGCTGCCCGATTGTAAAATGTTTTGTTTTTATAATCAGAAACCGTATCAGGAACGTTGATATAATAAAAATACCAGGCGCTCGCTTCAAAATGCTTGTTACCAATTTTTTTTGCAATAGCAATTGCCTTTTCATAGGTGAGTGCCTGCTGCTCTCTTAAGCGCTGCTTATTCAAGAACAGGGCGTAAACCATCAGCGTATGGAATTCCCAGTTTGAAGATTTGAGTTGATTACTTAAAAAGTGCGCTTTTTGCAGATAAGGTAGTGCCTTTGCTAAATTTTCTCGTTTGTTTTCTTGTTGATTGATGAAATGATTTGCAATCTTAATCAGGTATTTTACCCGGTTTGTATCGGGGACGGATCCGGCAAGCAGTTTGTTCAGTTTTTGAAGTGAGTCTTTTTGATTTAAGTTGTTTTCCTGGATAATAGTTGAACTACTATGGCCTTTGAATATCACTAAACTGAAAATTCCGATCATAACCATGCAAATCACTAATTTATTGGTGTATTTGTGAAGTACAATGTTTCGAATCATTCTGTTTAATCTCATCCGTAATTATTTGTTAAGGATATGTTCCCGTTTAATTTTGAATTTTTTGATTTTAGAATTGAGGGTTGTGGCCGGAATGCTTAAGATTTCTGCAGCCCCGCCAATGCCGGATATTTTGCCATTGCAACGTTTTAGTATTGATAGAATGTGGTCGCGCTCGTTTTCGTGGATGCTTTTTATTTTTTCCTCATCTATATTGTTAATGGCCTCATTTCTATCTATTTTAGGTAGGTGGATCTCTTTTAGGATGTTGCCTGATGTTAACAGTAAGCTCCGCTCAATAAGGTGTTCCAGCTCCCTTACATTTCCTGGCCAGGGGTAAAGCATCAATTTATTCAATGCGCTTTTGGATATGGTGTTTACCTGCCGCCCGGTTTTCTTCGAAATGCGTTCTATGAAAAATGCTGCCAGGTGTGGGATGTCATCTAATCTATCCCTTAATGGTGGAATAGAGATTGGAAATACGTTCAACCTGTAATACAAGTCGCTTCTAAAATTCCCTTTTTCTACCTCTTTTAACAGATTCCTGTTGGTTGCGGCTATAATTCTGACATTTGTTTTAATTACACCTTTACCGCCAATGCGCTCAATTTCTTTTTCCTGTAGCGCTCTTAGTAATTTTACCTGAAGGTCGAGCGGGAGCTCGCCAATTTCATCCAAAAACAGCGTGCCATTATGGGCCAGTTCGAATTTTCCGATCCTTCGTTCTGTTGCGCCCGTAAAACTGCCTTTTTCATGGCCGAAAAGTTCACTTTCAGCCAAATTAGGAGGTATTGCTGCACAATTGATTTTAACCATCAATTCATTGTATCGAAGTGAAGAATTGTGTATCGCCCTTGCAATGAGTTCTTTTCCGGTTCCTGTTTCCCCAATAATCAGCACAGTACTGTCGGTGGCTGCCACAGCATCAATCAGTTGGAAAACACTTTTCAACGACTCGCTCTGTCCGATGATTTCTGTATGATTGTATTTATGCTGGATCTCTTCCTGCAGGTAACTTTTTTCTTCTTCTAATTTTTGTTTGTATTCATTAATTTCTATAAGCTGCTGTTCAATTTTTTCGTTTGCCAGGATGTTTGATATGGCTATCGAAATTTGCAGCGAAATGCCATGAAGCAGATCAAAATAAATATTCGATAACGAGTTTGCGTTTTTAGTGTAGAGGTAAAAGAAACCTATACAGCCTGATCGATCTACCATTTTGAGACCGATCATTTCTTTGATGCCTTTGTTATGCCAAAATCCCAGCCATGCCGGCGCATCAGCCCATGCTAAAACCTCTTCAACATTGAAAACGATTGGTTTTTCAGATGAAATCATCGCCCTGCACATGCCATCATCCAGCGTGTATTTTTCTGAAGCTTTAGGCGCTATGCCAGCTGTTTTAAGAAAATCTTCTTTCTGGTTGTAGATAAAAGCACTGTGCGTTTCCTCATCATCGTTGATCAAACAGATAACAAAATCATCAAAATCAAACAGTTTTTTTAGTTTTTGATCGATGACATCGAACAAATCAAGTTTGTTGCGTATAGAAGCGATTGAATTACTTAAAGATAACAGTGCCGCGGATTCTATTTCCTTTTGTTTAAGCTTTTTAAGCAGTAAAGTGTTCTCTTTTTCGAGAGCGGAGGCCTCGTTTGGGTCGAGGTGAGTATGCTTAATGTTGCGAAGTTCAGATAGATTACTCTTGCTTTCCATGAAGCTAAGGTAGGATTTATAAATTAAAAAATGATTTCAGATAGATTAAACGTGTAACGATATTTCGTTAGTATGCATTTTAATTGTTTGATTATTAAAATTTTATAATGTTTTGTTGTGTATACTTTTTTTATAATATTTCGTTATTGTATTCTAAATCATTTATCCCGCAGATTTAGGAGATTTCCGCAGAAGTTTCGTCATTGCTAGGAGGAACGACGAAGCAATCTTACTACTATAGAGGGGGCTACTAAATAGCGAAAGCATTAATTGCTTCCTGCCTCAGCAATGACGATTCGCCGATAGCAGTCATCTCCATTACAATGTTTAAGGGAATTAGGTAAACACTTAACTCTGTGTGCTTTGTGCCTTCCTTTGTGCCCTTTGTGGTTAAAAGATGGAAGGTGTAACATGGATAATGGAATAGTACACCCAACTCTGTGCACTTTGTGCCTTCCTTTGTGTTCTTTGTGGTTAAAAGAACATGCCTTTTTCTCAGCGTCCTTTGCGGTAAAAGAAATAATCTACAACTCTGTTTTTCTCCTTTTCTCTGTGGTTAAAAAACGCATAAACTAAATTGCGTGCTCTGCGCCTTCCCCTTATCGTTCTTTGCGGTAAAAGCAAAAGTAAAATTCGTAAATCAACGATATATGGTTAATCCTAAATAATGTATTTTTATGTAAGTTGTTGATATGTAGTGCTTTATTTGGTGGTATATTTCTTGGAACAATGAGGGAAACATAAAATATTTAATTATGAAACCATCACCAGACTTATTATCTCCTGAAAACCATGCATTAGTATTAATCGATTATGAAGGGCAAATGGCTTTTGCTACAAAAAGCATCTCCATTACCGAACTTCGTACCAATGTGGCTATTATTTGCGGCGCATCTAAAATCTTTAACGTTCCGACCATTGTAACCACAGTTGCTGAAGAATCGTTTTCTGGTCCTGTTTTTCCTGAAGTTGAAGAATTTTATCCTCAGGCTACTTCAAATTATATCGACAGAACTTCAATGAATACCTGGGAAGATGAACCCGCTTACAAAGCTATTACTGGAACAGGGAAAAAGAAAATTGTATTGGCTGGCCTTTGGACAGGCGTATGCATTGTTGGCCCGGCTTTATCAGCCTTATCAGAAGGTTTTGACGTTTTTGTGATCACCGATGCCTGTGGCGATGTAAGCAATGAAGCGCATGAGCGTGCCATTCAAAGAATGGTGCATGCAGGTGTAAAACCGGTAACTGCTGTACAATACATCCTTGAGCTACAAAGAGACTGGGCCAGAACCGAAACTTATGAGCCTGTAACCACCTTGATGAAAAAATATGGTGCAGGTTATGGTATTGGTATCCAGTACGCACACAAAATGATAAAACACTAATTGTCATTTAAGATAAAATGAACATTAATTATCCCCGTTGGGCGATTATAGCGGTAGTTTGTACTTGCTTTTCGATAGCAGGTGCATCCGGTCAAAGCATCAGGCTTATGCGCTACGATGAGGATTATAGCAATCTGAAAGATTCGGACAGGAATTTATACAATACCTTAAAATTCCTGCCGCTTTCAAAAAATAAAAAAGTATACCTCAGTTTTGGCGGCGAGATCAGGGAGGAATATGGAGGTAAAATTAATGAAGATTGGATCAAAGATCAAGGTTTCAATTATTCTTTTTTACAACGTTATTCGCTATATGCCGATTTAAATATTGGAGAAAGATTGCGGTTTTTTGCTCAGGTGAACAGTGCGCTCGAAAATGGGAGTAAGTACGGACCATCTCCGGTTGATGAAGATCAGCTTGCAGTGCAAAATCTTTTCGCAGAATACAGGATACTTAAAGACTCATCGAATAAATTGGCCATACGGGTGGGCAGACAGGAAATTAATTATGGTTCGGGCAGGTTGATTTCTGTGCGGGAGGGTACAACCGTTAGGCAGTATTTTACAGGCGCCAAACTGATGTATGCAACACCCCGGTTTTCGCTCGATGCATTTGTTTTAGAAGCCGATGAAGTTAATTTTGGGGTATTTGACAATCGTCCAAGCCATCAGGCTAATCTTTGGGGCGCTTATTCCAACCTCAATATCCAGAAAGGTGGAAACTTCGATTTCTACTATTTAGGCATTAGGCGTGACAATGCAGAATTTGAAGAAGGTATAGCGCAGGAAGTGCGGCATACTTTAGCTACCCGATATTGGAAAAGTGGCGGTGGTTTTATTTACAATATAGAAGCCGCCTATCAGTTCGGGAAATTTGGAAACGGCCATATCAATGCCTGGACAATGGCCTTTGAATTTGGTTATACTTTCGAAAAAACCAAATTTAAACCTTCTTTTAACTTGCGAAACGACTACATCTCAGGTGATCAAAAAGCAGGGGATGGGAAACTGCAAACCTTTAATCCTTTATATCCGAAAGGGGGCTATTTTGGTTTTAATCCACTCATTGGGCCATCAAATTTAATTGATTTACATCCCTATTTAACACTAAGCTTAACCGATAAATTAAGTGTCCAGGCTGATGTGGTTTTCAACTGGAGATATTCATTAAACGATGGGATTTATCGTCCGGGTGGAAATTTTAACACTGCAGGTTCCCTGTCCGGTCACCGGTTTATCGGTACAACCTATCTGCTCAGCGCGGATTATAAAATTAATAATAACCTTTCATTGAGTTGTGGGGGACAATATTTCAGGGTTGGTGATTTCATCAAAGATATCGTACCGCTCTGGGACAATTCAAAGTTTTTTAATGCTCAGGTATCATACAAATTTTAAACATAAGAAAATGAACTTCACTAAACAATCAAAATCTGCGCTACAAAACATCAGGGTAGCGGTAATTATATTTTCAGTATTTATTACAGGAACAGCATTTGCACAAACTACTACCGCACTGGGAACAGCCAAAGTTTGGGGTACGGTAGATGGAATCGCCATCGAAGGCGTAGTTCAGGGGCCATCGGCACAGGTTAGCGATTTGCAGATTGCCTGTGTTTTCGAACACACTGAAGGCGATATTTTTAATTCTCCACCAGCACTTCCGCCAGCTCTAAATGGTTTGGTACACCTGGATCAGGATCTGAAAGGTTTGATCACTGAAATCCGCAAAAGCGGCAAGTTTCTGGGGCATGCCAACGAAACCATTTTAATTTCTCCGCCAAAGGGAACCATAGGGGGTAAACGCCTGCTTTTAATCGGTCTTGGCGATCGGAATAAATTTACACCGGAACTGATGATCGGAGTTGGCAGTATCGCCATGCGGGAAGCACTTAAACTGGGTGTAAACAACTTTTCTTTTGCAAGCGATTTAAAAGATGCGGGGATCGACTCACCAACTGCATTGGTTGCCGGCAACGTGGTGAAAGGTATTTTCGAAGCCTACAGAACCCAAACCTGGTTAAAAGAAAAGAATATGGCAACCTTTAAACCGGTTGTTAAAGTGATTCTTTTAGCGGGACCGGCTTTTTTTACAACCGCTGGAGAAGGCATTCAGGAAGCAATTGCTGCCATTAAAAATTAAGATCTCAAACAGTTAATTCCTAAAAAGAAAATACCATGGATGCAGATATAATCTTATTCAATGGCAAGGTACATACCATTGCCAAACAAAAGGAAGAAATAACAGCGGTTGCCATTAAGGACGGGAAGTTTATCGCCATTGGTAATGATAGCGATATTATGAATTTTTCGGGTTCTGCAACAAGGCTGATCGACCTTAGCAAAAAACGGGTAGTTCCTGGCATTAACGATTCGCACATTCACTTAATCCGGGGTGGATTAAATTTCAATCTGGAACTGCGCTGGGATGGCGTTCCATCATTGGCCGATGCCTTGCGGATGCTCAAAGAACAAGTAGATATTACCCCGTCGCCACAATGGGTACGTGTAGTTGGAGGCTGGTCTGAATTTCAGTTTGCCGAGAGAAGAATGCCAACACTCGAAGAAATAAATGCCATTGCGCCCGAAACGCCAGTTTTTATTCTGCATTTATATGACCGTGCATTTATGAACCGTGCTGCGCTTAAAGCAGTTGGATATACAAAAGATACGCTATCTCCGCCGGGCGGAGAAATCCAGAGAGATGCAAAGGGAGAACCTACCGGATTGATCATCGCAAGCCCGAATGCCATGATTTTATATTCCACTTTAGCCAAAGGGCCAAAACTGTCTTACGAACATCAGGTAAATTCTACCCGTCATTTTATGACAGAATTAAACCGTTTTGGTATTACCAGTGTAATTGATGCAGGTGGAGGTTTTCAGAATTTTCCTGATGATTATAAAGTGGTAAACGAACTGAACGAGCAAAAGCAACTTACAGTTCGCATCGCCTACAATTTGTTCACACAGCGTCCAAAGCAGGAATTTGAAGATTTTGACAACTGGACCAACACTGTAAAACTTTATCAGGGCGATGATATGTACCGCCACAATGGCGCAGGTGAGATGCTGGTTTTCTCGGCAGCCGATTTCGAAGATTTTCTTCAGCCAAGGCCAGACCTGTCGGATAATATGGAACCCGAATTGGAGCGCGTCGTGCGTTTGCTGGTCGAAAAAAGATGGCCTTTCAGGCTTCATGCCACATACAATGAAAGCATTGGCCGCTTTTTAAATGTTTTTGAAAAGGTAAATAAAGACATTCCTTTTGCAGGTTTACCATGGATTTTTGATCATGCCGAAACCATCGACGAGCGAAATATCGAACGTGTAAAAGCATTGGGTGGTGGTATTGCCATTCAGAGCAGGATGGCTTATCAGGGCGAATATTTTACAGAACGTTATGGTGCAAAAGCTGCGCTACAAACACCACCGATAAAAAAGATGCTCGAAATGGAAGTTCCTGTGGGGGGCGGTTCTGATGCCACACGTGTAAGCAGTTACAATCCATGGGTTTCGATGTTTTGGTTAACGGCAGGTAAAACAGTTGGCGGTTTAAAGATTTATAATGAAGACACCGTATTAACCAGGGAAACCGCCTTAGAACTGTACACCAGGGGTAGCGCCTGGTTTTCGAACGAACAGCAAAAGAAAGGCGATATCGAAGTGGGTATGCTGGCCGATTTGGCCGTATTGAATCACGATTACTTCCAGGTGGCCGATGAGCAGATCAAAAGTATCGAATCTGATTTAACCATTGTTGATGGTAAGATTGTTTATGCCAAAGGCGATTTCTCTTCCTTTTCACCACCAAAAATCCCGATTCTACCAGACTGGTCGCCGACGAAAAGTTATAACGGATATTATTCTCCGGCCACTCATCAAAAAAATCAACAGGGAAAAACAAAAGGCGCTAGTGGTGCCGATTCTGTTTTAGCGATGGTGCATTCCTGCGTGGGCAGTTGTAATGTGCACAACCACAATCACGATGCGGCTAGAACCAGTAACCTGCCTGTAAACAATTACACTGCATTTTGGGGCGCATTGGGTTGTTCATGTTTTGCTTTTTAAAATATGGAAAATATCATTAAATACCTTTTATATTCTGATTTGGGATCAGACCTTAATAACTGGGCGGTACTTATTTTCAGGGTACTGCTCATGCTCGAGCTCTTCAGGGTTCATGGAATGAAAAAGTTCAGGGTTCAAAATGGAGAAAAGGAGCATGTACCCAATCCCCTGGGATTGCCCGATAAACTGAATGGTTTAGTAGCTACCTTTTCTGATACGCTTGTACCATTTCTCGTGGCCATAGGTTTAGGAACAAGGCTTTTCCTACTCCCGTCTATAGGCGTAACGGCAATTGGTTACTTTGTAGTGCATAGAAAAGATTCAATAGAAGTGCGCGATGTACCCTACATGTATACGCTGGCGATGCTTTTTTTATGGGTAATCGGACCTGGTACTATTTCAATAGATCATTATTTATTCAATACACTTTTTAATTAATATAAACATCAAAATCACAAAATCATGGAAGCTAAAATTGGAATCAGCGCAGAGAATCTTGCAGAGGTTGCACATTCATTAAGCAAAATTCTTGCGGATGAATACGTTTTATACACTAAAACACGCAAAGCACACTGGAACGTAGAAGGACCAGACTTTTACAACAAACACAAATTTTTCGAAGAACAATACACACAATTGGAAGATATTGTTGATGAAGTTGCAGAACGCATCCGCAAACTGGGTCACTATGCCCCCGCGTCACTTAAACAGTTTCTGGAATTAACACATTTGACTGAAGACGACCGTGGCAAAAACGATGCGCCAACTTTTATCAAAATGTTGCTTGCCGATCACGAAAGTATTTTAATTCATTTAAGAGAAAACATCAACAATTATGCGGGTGCATTGAAAGATGCCGGAACAAGTGATTACATCACAGGCTTGATGGAAACACATGAAACCATGGCCTGGATGTTAAGGGCTCATTTATCATAAATAAAAGACAGAATGGAAGAAAAACAGAATAATATCTGGTTTGTAACCCTCATCTTAACCATTATAGCTGGTTATTGTGATACAATTACCTTTGTAGCCGCCGACAAAATTTTCTCTGCACATGTTACCGGTAACTTTATTGTATTCGCTTATCAAATGATCAAAGGCTCTGATGGCGATGCATGGATCAAGCTGCTAACTTTCCCAATATTTATGCTCTCGGTTATGGCTGGTGGCTGGATATCGGCGAGATTTTCGAACAGGCATTTTCTGCTTTTATGCGAAGGGATTATTCTTTTGCTGGGGGGGACAATCGCCTATTCGCTCGGCTATATCGATAATGGAGAAATTACCTGGCCGATGTACCTGGTTACCATGATTGTTGTTTTTGCCATGGGTTTACAAAACGCCTTCGGGAAACTTTTTGCAAAAGAAACCTATGGGCCAACAACTATGATGACGGGGAATGTAACCCAGTTCGCACTTGATATCAGGTCTTTTTGCAATTCTGGTTTTAAAAATGCCGATTTCCTTTCGGGCGTAAAAAAAGGACTGATCACGCTCGGCGGTTTTTTAACCGGATGTCTGCTAGGGGCGTGGATCGGGCAGCTCTTTGGTCTGGTTGGTATTGTGTTACCCGGCGTTGCCATGGTTATTTGCTATTACAGTACAAAACCAGGTATAAACGATGTTAAACTTTAAAAAATGTGGACCAGAAATAGCGCAATCATTTTATTAAGCAAGAACATCAAATTTTTGTTGATCGCTTTTGTTCTGATAAACCCTGTCTTTGTAAAAGGGCAGGGCATCAGGACAAAAGCAGAGGTAGAAGTTGCTGAAATAAAACTGCGCAGGCTTGGACAAACTGAAAATAAGGTCGATTTGTTAGTGGATGCAGGGACATATTACCTCAATTTACCTGGCGAAGTAAAAGCAGATTTAGCTACTGCGATGAATCTCCAGGGGCAAGCTTTTGGCCTGGCTCAAAAAATCGAATATCCTAGAGGGATAGCAAGAAGTATAGTGCTCAAAGGCAATATTCTCCGCGAATCAGGAGATAAGGCTGGAAGTACTAAAACCTATAATCAGGCAATCGCTTATACGAGCAAATTCGACCTGAAAGATCAGTTGGCAGAAGCTTATGCGGCAATAGGGGCACTTTTTAGCAATGAAGGAACGGATCTTGAAAAAAAGATTGGCTACAATGAAAAATCGCTGGCTTTATACCGTCAGACTGGCAATAAGTTAGAAGAGGGTAACTCGCTTAAAAACCTGGGCGATTATTACAATATAAAAGGCCAACCGGCTTATGCCATTAAACTGATGGATTCATCACTCGCGGTTTACAGAGCCATTGGATTTAAGGAATTACAGGGTGTTTATAACAATATGTGTATCACCAATATTAGCCTTGGTAATTTTTCAAATGCACTCAAATACGGTTTGCTGGCTGAGAAAACGGCAGACCAACTGGCGGATACAAGTTTACAGCGAAGTTCGATAAACAACCATTTGGGGTTAACGTATTATTACCTGAGGAATGATCAGAAAGCCTTGGCTTACTGGTTGGAGGCCAAAAGAATTGCAGAACGGTATAAAGATGCCGGTTACATGCAAACCATTATGGCCAATGTGGCCACCATTTATGTTAGGATGAAAAAGTTTGAAGAGGGGATAGCGGCGCTGAAGGAACTGATTAAAAAATATCCGCCTACTGATACCCAAATGAAGCTGCGGATCCCATACATTTTGTTTAACACCTATTACGATATTGAGCAGTATGGCAAGGCCGAGCCCTATTTTAAGGAATTGCAAAAGTTTCACCACGATCTGCCTAAGGATGATCCGAATCAGATCTATTTATACCGCAGTATCATCCGGAAACTGATCCATGATAAACAGTTTGTAGCTGCAGATGGTTATTTAAAAGAACATGAAAAGCAAAGTTTACAGCAGAAAAACTTACTGGCGCTTTCGCAGTTGCACAGGCTTTGGTTTGATGTAGATTCGGCACTAAATAGGCCTTGGTCGGCAGTAGCACATTATAAAACCTATAAAAGATTAAACGATTCTATCTGGAATAACGATAAGAACAAGCAAATTTCGGGTTTAGAAATTGAATACCAAACCGAGAAAAAGGATAAAGACATCGCGTTGCTTAGCCAGAAAAACCAATTGCAGAAAGCTGCGATCGAAAATGAAGGCAGGCTGAGGTATATATTTATCGCCGGTCTTTTGATTGCCGCCATGTTTGTGGGATTGATTTATAACCGTTATCGGCTAAAAAGGCGCAGCAACCTCGTTTTAGAACAAAAGCAGGGCGAAATCAACGCGCAGAACGAACTGCTCAGGAAAATACTCAACGAGAAAGAATGGTTGCTGCGTGAAATCCATCACCGGGTTAAAAATAACCTGCAGATTGTCATTAGCCTACTCAATACCCAGTCGGCTTACCTGGATAATGAAGATGCCTTGGTGGCCATCAGAAATAGCCAGAACCGCATGCATGCCATGTCGCTCATCCACCAGAAGCTTTATCAATCTGATAACCTGGCTGAAATTGATATGAAGTGGTACATCAAAGAACTGGTCGATTATATGATCGAGTGTTTTGGTACTGATAATAAAATCCAGTTCACATTAGAAACAGAGGCCATTAAATTAGATGTTGCACAGGCCGTTCCGCTTGGCTTAATCCTGAATGAGGCCATTAGCAATGTGATTAAATATGCGTTCCCGGCTGATAAAAAAGGTAAAGTGCATATTTCTTTCCTGTTTATAGGCGAGGAGATCTGCGAACTGAAAATCGCGGATACCGGGATCGGTTTACCAGAAGGTTTCGATCCTGAAAATACCGAATCACTAGGGATGAGTTTAATGACCGGCCTTACCGAACAGCTTAACGGTGAGATTAAAATGTGGAATGATGATGGCCTCGTGCTTGATGTCATCTTTAAACGTCACAACGAATTAATTACAGAGACCTCAGCATTATTAATCAATAAAAATTAAACGATATGAATAACAATATTTTAGGCTTGCACCACATCACGGCGATTGCAGGCAATGCACAGCAAAACTTCGATTTTTACACCAAAATATTGGGTTTAAGATTGGTGAAAAAGACGGTAAACTTTGATGATCCGGGTACCTATCATCTTTATTATGGCGATGAAACCGGATCAGCAGGAACGATTCTTACTTTTTTTCCCTGGGATGGTATTGGCCAGGGGATCGAAGGAGTAGGTATGGCAACAGAAATTGGCTACTCGGTACCTGCAGATAGTCATGCATTCTGGTTAGAGCGATTTGGCACAGCTAACATTAAAACAAAAGAAATTACCGAACGTTTTGGAGAGCAGGTATTGGCTTTTAAAGATCCGGACGGCCTGTCGCTGAGTTTAATTGTGCCTAATATAGCAGATACAAGAACGCCATGGGAAACCGCTGATGTTAAAAAAGATGCAGCAACCAAAGGTTTTCATAGCACCACTTTAACCTTGCAAAGTATAGATGAAACAGCAAAAGTACTTACCGATCTGTTTGGTTACCGTTTATTGGCGCAGGAAGGAAACCGTTACCGTTTCATTACCGATACCGTAGAAAATGCAGCCATTGTCGATCTGCTGGAAGTTCCGGTTGGTCACAGGGGAAGAAATGCTGCAGGTACAAACCATCATGTTGCATTCCGTGTTAAAAATGAAGAGATTCAAATGGAATTAAGGGAACAGATTTTGAGTAAAAATTTACAGATCACCCCAAAAATTGACCGAGACTATTTTTATTCCTTATATTTCCGTGAACCAGGGGGCGTACTTTTCGAGATAGCAACCGAAAACCCGGGCTTTACCGTTGATGAGCCTTTAAATGAATTGGGTACTCATTTAATGTTGCCACACCAACACGAGCATTTACGTGGCGATTTAGAAAAATTACTACCAAAACTAACTTAGAAAATATGGCACAAGTAAAATTAAACATTCAGGAAGGCGAACCAAGTTCGTTCGATATTTATGATGAAGACGGAAAAGTCGGCGAAATGATTTTCGACATCAAGGATAAGGATTTAACCGTTTACCATACCGAAGTAGATCCTTCAAAAGAAGGAAAAGGTTATGCCAAAATGCTGCTTGATGCGATGGTGGCCTATGTCCGTGAAAACAAATTGATGGTCATCCCGATGTGTCCTTATGTGCACATCCAGTTCAGACGGCACGAAGATTTATACCAGGATATCTGGAACAAAGTAAAAGAAGAAGAATAGCGATGATAGAACTTATAAAAGCAGGAAAAAGCTTTGATCAGGCTGAAAAAGTGCTGATCATGATCCATGGTCGTGGCGGAACGGCACAGGATATTTTATCAATGGCAAGATATCTAAATGTTTCTGAGTTTGCATTGGTAGCGCCGCAAGTTGCAGGTAACACCTGGTATCCGCAATCATTTTTAGCGCCGCGGGAATATAACGAACCTTCCTTATCTAATGCTTTAAACACCATAAAAGAAACTGTGCTAGATCTGGAAAAAGAAGGTTTTTCAAAAGAACAGATCTACTTTCTGGGTTTTTCGCAGGGTGCCTGCTTAACGCTCGATTTCGTGGCCGCAAATGCGGCACGTTATGGTGGAGTGGTGGCTTTTACAGGTGGTCTTATCGGCGAAGAGCTAGATCACCGCAATTATCACGGCGATTTTGATGGAACACCAATCTTTATTGGAAGTAGCGATCCCGATATGCATGTACCTGTATCGAGAGTAAAAGAATCAACAGTTTTACTCGAAGAAATGGGGGCGCAGGTTACCGAAATTATTTACGAAAACATGGGACATACCATCAGTCAGGCAGAAATTGCACAGGTGAATAAGTTAATCTTTAAGGATTAATGCCGAAATGGAAAAAGAAACGGGTAGAATAGAGGCTTTTAGCGATGGCGTTTTTGCTATCGCTGTTACACTTCTCGTGCTCGAGCTCCATGTTCCTGAACTGAAGGATGGTGATACCCCGGTACATTTATTGGAAGCACTTAAAATACAATGGCCGGGTTATATTGCCTTTATCATTTCATTTTTCAGCATATTCATCATCTGGGTAAATCACCACAAAGTTTTTAAACAGATATACAGACGAAACACAGGACTGATGTTTGCCAACGGACTCATCCTCTTCCTGGTTTCGCTTGTTTCTTTTCCTAGTGCCTTATTGGCCAGGTTTTTTCTTTCGGATTCGAAACAGCTTTCCGTTACCATTTATACCGGATTGTTTGTTTTGATTAACCTGGCCTTTAACCTGTTGTGGCAACAAGCTACTTCGGATAAAAAATTATTGCGCCCCGGAATCAGTGATGCCGCCATCAGGCAACTCCGGAACAACTATCTGTATGGCTTTCCAACCTATTTAGCCGCTTTTGTTGTTTCATTTTTCTATCCGGATTTAGCCCTGAGCATTTGTGTTTTACTCTGGGTTTTCTGGGCAGCATCATCAAAGAAAATCAACTTTACCGAAACACCTACTTTGTAATTAAAAGGATTTGATTGATGAAAGATGTCAAAATTATAGCATTTGATCATGACTAATCTCTTCTACTATATTTCGTATCCGAAATCGCCTTTTAGCGAAATATCGTGAGCTATTTATTGGCTTGGTATTCGTCGTAGTACATTAACGCCATATTCCTGCATTTGGCATGTTCTTTGAATTCGCGGGTTTGAACAATAAGCAAAGACCAATCCCTTTCGAATCAACCCTCAATCGTTCAGTGATGATGAATAATCATCCGGATGTTGTTCGTTTTGGTAATTGCATTACAATTTATTCATTCACTTCCCGGATAAATATTCCGGGGAAGATCAATTATAAAAAATGAGAACGCAGGAATCAGATTTTAGCGCCCATACGAATGTTGATGGCAATGATGTTAAACCCAATTCTTATTTCGAAACACGGGCCAGAACAGTAGCGGAACAAGAAAAGAATTTTACGCTAAGAGAACTGTTTCGAGGTGTGTTTTCTAAATTACATCCTCTATTCTCGATTGATTGTGGTGCATTAATTCTTTATAACGATGAAACAGACCATATTACAAGAGCGTATCTCACAGAGGCCATTTCAGGAGAAATCTCCTGCACCGAAATCATTTCCGATCCGGTTAGCCTTTCGCTGATTACAAAAGAAATTTCAGGTTTTGATTTTCCTGTGCTCAAATCGCGGCAAGACTGGATAGCTGAATTTGGTGAGAACCATTGCTTAAACAATCATCCCAGCGAATATTATTTTCATTGTTATATACCTTTAGCGCATAACGGTCGCATATTGGGTACTTTTGAGCTTCACAATCATAACCGGGAATTAAGTGCAGAAGGATTGACTTTTTGCTGTAACATTGCTGATTTTATTGCCGGACTGCTAGCTGCAATCGGGGCAGGACCTGTAGCTGAGTCCAATATTAAATCGACGGTTAAGTCTGAATTGATAAACGAGCCCAAAATATTGACGTTTGCTGATGAGAGAATTAAGCAGCTAGAAAAAGAAATTGAAAAACTGCGTACGCAGCTTGCTGAATACCTCACTTTTAAGCCAGAAGAATCATTCGGAATTTTTACACACCCCAAAATTATTGGCAGTAGTCCGGAAATGCAGGAAGTTTACAGACTGCTCAACCGGATTTCCTCCACAGAAACTACGGTATTAATTTTAGGAGAAACAGGAACGGGGAAAGAATTAATTGCCAAAGCCATTCATGATGAATCTGTAAGAAGTCAGAAAACTATGATTAAGGTGAATTGTGCCGCCATTCCACCCAATTTAATCGAATCAGAACTTTTTGGCCACGAGAAGGGGAGCTTTACAGGTGCCACCGAAAGACGGATAGGCAAATTCGAACAGGCCCATAAAGGTACCATCTTCCTGGATGAAATAGGCGAGTTACCGCTCAATCTGCAAGTCAAATTACTGCGTGTTTTACAGGAAAAAGAAATAGAACGTGTGGGCGGCAAAACAACCATCGCAACTGATGTCCGCATTATCTCGGCCACAAACAGAAATCTTTTGACCGAAGTGGAGGCAGGACGGTTCAGAAGAGATTTATATTACAGGTTAAATGTTTTTCCGGTTTTATTACCACCGCTTCGAAACCGTAAATCAGATATTGCCAGCCTTGCCAATTTTTTCCTAGCGAAATTTGCCAAAAAGTCGAATAGAAATCTCGATGGATTTTCAAAAAAAGCAATTTCTACCATGATGGCTTACAGCTGGCCCGGGAATGTAAGAGAATTGGAGCACCTCATAGAAAGGCAGGTGGTGATGGCAGAGGGAAATGTAATTAAGGATATTGAAATTCCGGGCAATAATAAACAATCCTTATCTTCAGTCGCGCCCGTTAAAACCATATTTGAAAACGAACGTGATCATATTTTTGCTGTTTTAGAATTATGTAACGGGCGGATTTCCGGTCAGTATGGCGCGGCCAAGTTATTGGGTGTTCCCGCAACCACATTAAATTCGAAAATTAAAAAACTAGGCCTGGCCAAGAAGCACAGTTATTAATGCGCTTAAGGCCATACTTATGCTTAACCTTTTGAAGAGCTTATTGAAATGGCGATATCTTCTGAAATTTCAAAAAAAATATCGCCATTTTCATGGGGATAATGATTGGCCTAAATATCCAATTCGTAAGAAGACCGGGAGGCTTTATCTGCCTGGTCTAACAAATCGGCGTCGTGTTCTGCAGCGCTTTCATCACTGATGATTGTGCTTTGATTAAGTGCATCTTCTTCGCTGGTTAACGCATCTTCCTTATCATCAGAAAGTTCTTCTTTATCTGGGTCTGTAATCATGGCTTTTTTATTTAAAGATAACCATTTAAATGAATTTTAACCGCTCTTTTTTGCTTTTTAAATGCATTGAAAAATTCATTTCCTGCTCAGCTATTTTTACCAATAATTCTACTTGAATTTTGTCATAAATTCACTTTATATCGTCAGTTTTTTATTGTTTATTTCTTTTTAAGGTTTTGTTTTACAATGTTTTGCGAGTTGGTTTGTTTTTTGTTAAATTAACACATCTTCTTAAAAGATTAAAAGATTATGGATCACGAGAACTTAAAACACATTGGAGAAATGACTTCTCTTTCTGAAGTGATTAATGCGCTTACTCAGCAGGGTTATACTGTCGATTTTAATCTTAAAAGTAATCAGATTGATGGTGGAAAAAATCCGTTACAAGAATTTCCCGATCAGTTTTTAATTGATAAATATTATCGTTTTGAAGGCGAATCCGACCCTGATGATGAAGCCATCGTTTATGCCATATCATCTGTTGATGGCGAGATTAAAGGCTTACTGGTAAATGGTTACGGAACTTCTTCTGAAAATTGTGGGGATGAAATCATTAAAAAATTAAAAACCAGAGCCTACTAAGGAACTAACGATGAATAAGCTGAAACTATACGGTAAACCAGATTCGCCCGAGATTTACCCGATAAGGGATTTTTTGAAAAGAAGTGTTGTCGATTTTGATTGGTTTGATATTACGCATGATGATTTAGGCTGGGGCCAGGGCATTACCTCGTTCAATAATCCTGATAAACATCCGGTGATCGAGTTTCCCGATGGCAAAATAATTGTTAACCCCAGTTTAGAACAGATTGCCTGTAACCTGGGATGGATTACGCAGCCAAAATATAAAGAATACGATCTTTCTATTTATGGTGCTGGCCCTGCAGGTTTAAGTGCTGCCGTTTATGCCGCATCAGAGGGTTTAAAAACTATTTTAATTGAGCGTGAGGCAATAGGTGGTCAGGCAGGTACGAGTTCGCTGATTGAAAATTATCTTGGTTTTCCCGAGGGGATTTCGGGGGCAAGCCTTGCTGAAAGAGCAAGGCAACAGGCTTTAAAATTTGGTGTCGAAATCTTGCTTTTGAAAGAGGGAATTAAAGGCACATTTTATGACAATAAAATCCACGTTGACTTTGCCACTGGCGAAAAGTTAGTCGCTAAAACAAATATATGTGCAACCGGAGTGGAGTACGCAAGATTGGATCTTCCAGACGAAAGCCGGTTTTTTCATAAGGGTGTTTATTATGGGGCCGGCGCAAGCGAGGCATTTTTCTGTCAGGATAAAGACCTTTATATTGTTGGCGGAGGAAACTCAGCCGGCCAGGCCGCTACCTATTTTTCTGGCTTTGCCAAACGCGTTTTCATGGTGATCAGGAAGGGCAATCTTGCCGAAACCCTATCCGAATATTTGATTCAGAGAATAGCCAACATCAAGAATATTTTTGTGTTGTATCATTCGCAGGTAACAGCCCTTGAAGGTGATGATTACTTACAGCGGATCAAGATTGTAAATAGCGAGGAGGGAACAGCGCAATGGCACGATACTTCAAAATTATTTATCTGTATCGGCGGAAAGCCAAATACGGAATGGGCTGCCGAAACCGCCATCTGCAGAGACTCGAACGGCTACCTTTATACGGGCAATGATTTGCTTAGTCTTGATCAATATAAAATGTGCTGGACAGCAGACAGACCACCTTATCATTTAGAAACCAGTGTTCCAGGCTCATTTGCCGCCGGCGACGTGCGGTTCAATTCAGTAAAGAGAGTAGCCTCGGCTGTGGGCGAAGGAGCCATGGCCGTTACTCAGGTTCATCAATACTTATCAAAACTATAATTATGGACAGTAATCAAATTTGTAGTCATATCGGAGCCATAAAAGAACTAAAACTGGCAAAAGAAAGGGTATGCGAACTATGCATAAAACAAGGTACAGATTGGGTACATCTCCGTACCTGCCAAACCTGTGGAGTTACTTTGTGCTGTGATTCGTCGCCAATGCAACACATGTCGCACCACTGCCGGACAGAAAAACATCCGGTTGTCATTTCATCCGAACCAGGTGAGAGATGGATGTATTGTTTTGTTGATGATGAAATAGCGGAATATTAACGCATTTTGGTGGAGAGGCTTAAATCAGCTTGGGTTAAAGAAGTTTGGCCTTTGTATGCCCATAATTTATTATTATTGTACTCTTAATCTTTGGCAATAAGTATTTTATGAATGATTATGGCAGCAGTAGCGATGTTGATTTAGTAGAACTATTAAGATCAGGAGATAGGAATGCATTTGCCGAAATTTACAACCGCTACAAATTTATTCTCCATAACCATGCCTGGAACAAACTTCGAAGTAAAGAGGAGGCCCAGGATCTTATCCATGAGGTATTTTCGATGCTTTGGGATAAAAGAGAGCAACTGCCGGTAAATAGAAATCTTTCAGGTTATCTCTATAGCTGCGTGCACAATCAGTTCCTCAATATGGTTGTTCATAAAAAAGTAAAAGACAGGTATATATCCTCCATTGCTGAGTTTGCCACGAGTGGAACAGTACAAACGGATCATTTAGTCCGCGAACGGATGCTTAAAGACATCATCGACCGGGAGATTGATGAACTGCCTCCGAGGATGAAGGAGGTATTCTTGCTCAGTAGAAAACAGCACCTTAGCCATAAAGAAATAGCACAGCTAATGGGTACCAGCGAGCAGACGGTGAAAAAGCAAATGGTTTATGCCCTGAAAATCCTTAGAAAGAAATTGGGCCTGGTATTATATCTGGTGATGTATCTTTTTTATCCCAATCTATAAAAATATTTTTTTTATACCTCCTGCGTCAGGGTTTCTTGTCTTACTTACATCTCCGTACCCGGGGATATTTAAAAGACGAAAATCCCTTTCAATTGAAAAAAAGTATAGTTAGTATAGAAAATCTTTCTCATCGTTACAGTAAGGACTGGGCGATCAAAGACATCTGTTTTGAGATTCAGGAAGTTGGTGTTCTGGGGCTTTTAGGTTCCAACGGTGCAGGTAAATCAACCACTATGAATATTCTCTGTGGCGTGTTGAGTCAAACTGCCGGCAGCGTAATTATTGATGGCGCAGACTTACGCCTCGAACCGGAAAAGGCGAAAGCGAAATTAGGTTTTTTGCCACAAAATGCGCCTTTACATTTGGACCTTACCGTGGATGAATACTTGATTTATTGTGCTTATCTCAGGGATATTCCTAAAAAAAGTATAAAATATGCAGTAGATCAGGCAAAGGATAAATGTGGTATCAGCCATTTTGGAAAAAGACTGATCAACAATCTCTCCGGAGGCTATCGCCAGCGCGTAGGTATTGCCCAGGCCATTATCCACAACCCAAAACTTGTTGTTCTCGATGAGCCTACCAATGGGCTCGATCCCAATCAGATACTGGAGGTAAGGAAACTGATCAAAGAAATTGCGGTTGAAAGATCTGTTATCTTTTCTACGCACATGCTCTCCGAGGTTCAGGCAACCTGTAAGGATATAAAAATGATTGAAAACGGACGATTGGTCTTTGCCGATACCATGGATGCCTTCAACAATTATATTCTTCCCGATTCTGTGATATTAACAGTAAACAATCCCCCTGAACTGTTTTCATTTCTGGAGATTGAAGGTATTACCGATGCTCAGGAAATTAATGAAAACACTTTTAGGCTGCGCTTCAGTGCTTCCGGAACAATTTCGCAAAGGATCATTGAAATTAGTGTAGCCAAAGGCTGGCAGCTTCAGGAAATCATGCTCGAAAGAAGTTCTCTGGATGAAATCTTTGCTCAGCTTTCCAATAAATCAAAACCCCGATCTTAACATGACCAAAATATTTAAAATCTCAAAGCTCGAACTGAGCATACTTTTCTACTCGCCCGTGGCCTGGATAGCCATTGTTATATTCATGATCCAGAACGGAATCGGATTTTTTGGGCTATTGGGCAGCTACCAGGAAGCGATATCTATGGGTATAAATGTCGACAATCTCACCTTCTCATTATTTATAGATTTAAACGGTCTTTTTGATACGGTTCTACAAAACCTTTATTTATATATTCCCCTGATCACAATGGGGCTGATGAGCAGGGAGCTGCAGAGTGGATCGATTAAGCTCCTGTTGAGCGCTCCGGTAAAGATCCGTGAAATTATTCTCGGAAAATATCTCTCTATGGTTGGCTATGCTGTTATACTGGTACTGATATTGGTTATTTATGCTTCTGCAGGGGCGCTAATCATCAAAAATCCTGACATAAAATTAATTTTGTCCGGCCTTGTAGGGATATTTCTTTTAACCTGCACCTATTCTGCTATCGGATTATTTATGTCCAGCTTAACTGCTTATCAAGTAGTGGCAGCGATAAGTACATTGGCAGTTTTCGCTGCATTGAAGTTTATCGGCTCTGTTGGACAGGGAATTGACTTTGTTAGGGACCTGACCTATTTTTTATCTATTTCAGGCAGGGCTGATGATATGCTAAAGGGACTTATTACCACTAAAGATGTTTTATACTTCCTGATTATCATTGCCCTTTTTTTATCGCTGAGCATCATCAGGCTCAAAAACCAGCGCGAATCTTTATCCCCATTGATCAGCTATTCCAGATATGCAGGTATTTTTGCGCTGGCCCTTGTCCTTGGCTTCTTTAGCTCCAGGCCAGGACTGATCGGTTACCTGGATATGACCAGGGCGAAGAGCCGTACGCTTACCAAAAATAGTCAGGATATAGTAAAGCAAATTAAGGGGCCGCTGGAAATCACTACTTACGTAAACCTTTTAGATCAGAATGTCTATTTTGGTCTTCCCCAATCACGTAACACAGATCTGGCCCAATTCGAAAAATTTCAGCGCTTCCTGCCCGATCTGCAGATGAAATACGTTTACTATTACGATGCTGCGGATTTAAAGAACAATAACAATATGTCCTATCAGGGAGACATTACAGGATTATCGACCAGGCAACTTGCTGAAAAGGTTGCAGATAATATGGGACTTGATCTGGATATGTTTATGCCACCCGCAGAAATCAGAAAAATCATAAATCTAAAGCCGGAAAATAACAGTGTTGTGCGTGTGCTCAGGTATAAAGGACGTATGAGCTACCTCAGGTTCTATGATGGCGTAGACCAGTTTCCTTCCGAGGCTGAAATTTCAGCTGCAATTAAAAGGCTGATTGTGAGGGTGCCCAAAGTAGCATTCATCACCGGACATCATGAAAGAAGCATAGACCGGACCGGAGAGCGGAACTATCAGATGATGAGTACAATGAGGAGAAACCGAAAATCGCTGATCAATCAAGGATTTGATGTCATCCAGCTCGACCTCAAAAAGCAAAATATCCCTTCTGATCTATCCGTTTTGGTAATCGGCGATCCCTCCGTACCAATAGGAAGCGATGAAAAGGTGAAGATAGACCGTTATTTGGCCAGGGGTGGAAATATGCTGGTGAGTACAGAACCCGGGCGTCAGAATATAGTCAATCCCATACTCAAACCAATAGGTCTGTCGGTAATGGATGGGATGCTGGTCCATTCCAGCAAAAATGATTCGCCTGATCTGATCCTCTCCCAGATATGGAATGGAAAAGGCCGCCTTCCACTCTCAGGAGCATCGGCACTGCAGTACACGCCAACCTTGCCATTCCAGGCTGAAGCGCTGGCCATCAGTACAAAAAATGGATGGAACAGAACTTTTCCGGTTGACCTCAATGTGGGTGAAATTACCTTGGATCCATTGAAAAATGATGTAAGCGGGCCATTCCCTGTAATTATTTCGCTCAATAGACAAATAGGCAAAAGACAGCAGCATATTATCGTTTCCGGTGATGCCGACTTTTTGAGCAATGCTGAACTTTCACATCCTAAAGGAGATAATGAGCGTTTTATCAAGAATCTTTTTAACTATTTTTCTGATGGAAGTTTTCCTGTCGATATTTCAAGACCAAGGGCAATCGATGACAGTATTCTTCTGGGAAAGAAAGATATATCTGTGCTGAGGACAATCCTTCTGGGGGTAGTGCCAGCCCTGATCCTCATCGCCGGTTCCATAGTCCTGCTCAGAAGAAAAAGAAATTAAAATTTCATATACCTCCTATATAGCCCTTATCTTGTCTTACTAAAACAAGAACAGCAATGAACGAGAAAGAAATAGCAGAAATGCTTGAACGATATAAAAATGGCTTAGCAACAGCTCAGGAAGAAGCGCTGTTGCTAAGCTGGTCGTTATCCTATCGCGAAGGGGATAAAGAGGTTCTTACTATGCAGGAAAGATCAGATGCGGTAGATGATATCTGGGATAGTCTGGAAGAGAAAGTCTTGAAAACAAAAAAGATTAATATCTGGCCTAGAATCGCAGCTGCTGCGGTAATATTGATTACTTTATCCATCGGTTTTTATCTGTATAAGATGAACAGCGGTACCGATCTTCACCTTGCCGCTGCGGCTATAAAACCAGGGAAAAATTCGGCTACATTAACCTTATCCAATGGAAAAAAAATAATGCTGAGCGATGCCGTAAATGGCCAGCTGGTGAATGAGCCAGGCGTTTCGGTTAGCAAGACAGCAGATGGACAATTGATTTATAGCCTTAGCCAATCCGATGATGGAAATGCAACGAACCGGCAGAACAAGTTGGAAACTTTTAATGGGGAACAGTACCAGGTAATTCTGCCAGACGGGACCCATGTATGGCTGAATGCGGCATCCAGCCTGAAGTATCCTTTAAAGTTTTCAGCCAAGGACAGGCTTGTAGAGCTTTCGGGCGAAGCTTATTTTGAAGTTGCCCACAATGCGGTAAAGCCTTTTAGGGTATTAACCGCCAACCAGCAGGTAGAGGTTTTGGGCACACATTTCAATATTAATGCCTACCGTGACGAGCCAACAGCCAAAACCACGCTCCTGAGTGGCAAAGTTCGTGTGAGCACCCCTGCTTTAAGCAGGATAGATAAAGGGAATATTATACTCAGACCGGGAGAACAGACGGTTTTATTGGGCAATCAGATTTCTGTTGTCCAGGCCGATCTGGAAGCGACGGTGGCATGGAAAAACGGCTATTTTATGTTTAAGAGTGAAAATATTCAATCGGTTATGAAAAAGGTTTCCAGATGGTACAATGTAGAAATTGTATATGAAGGCGATCTGCCAGAGGATAAATTTGGCGGAGTAGTGAGCCGGTTTTCTAACGTAAGCCAGGTATTAAAGAAACTTGAGCTGACCGATAAGGTTCATTTTAAAATTGAGGGAAGGAGGATTATCGTAACACAATAACTACCTGAAAAAAAAATAGGCCAAAAAAGCCAGAAGTGCTTGCAACACAACTGGCCAATAACTGGTTCAAGAGACAAAACTTACGATTCTATCAACACCTAAACCAACCAAACAAATGTATAAAATTTATACTAAGGAAAATGCTATGCCCGGTGGGTATATCAGTAAACTTCTGCTCATTATGCGATTCACCACCGTTATCCTAATAGCAACCATCATGCAGGTAAGCGCTGCCAGCTATGCTCAGAGCGTAACTATCTCTGAAAGCAATGCAAGCCTGGTCAATGTACTTCAGCAATTGCGCAAGCAGGCAGGGTACAATTTTGTATATACCGATGGCCTTTTAAACTCAGCTAAACCCGTAAATATTAGGGTCAAGGGTGCTGAAATCAGAGAGGTGCTTGATCTGATTTTTAAAAACCAGCCTTTAAGCTACACGATCGATGAAAAAACGATAATCATAAAAAAACAGGAAAAGTCTTTGCTCAATAAGCTGGTCGATTATTTTAATCTGATTGATGTCAGGGGACAGGTACTTAACGAAAAGGGGCTGCCACTTTTGGGCGCCTATGTAAGGCTGGAAGGCACCGCAAAAAAGACACTTTCTGATATTGATGGGATGTTCATTTTTAAAGATGTGGGCGAAAAGGGCCGCCTGATCGTATCTTATGTAGGATATAAAACAGATACGGTAACCCTAAATGGTCAATCCAGCTATCTGATTAAGCTTGACCCACAGGCGCTTGCAATGGACGATGTTCAGATTGTTTCTACAGGTTATCAGCAGCTTCCCAGAGAACGTGCAACCGGGTCTTTCGAGGTGATCACGAAGGAACAGCTTCAGCACAGTACCGATCCTAACCTGATCAGAAGACTCGAAGGAATAACCACTTCGATAGATTTCCGAAATGACCTCAGACCAACGATATCCAGTAACATCAACGCACAACGGTCTCCTTTGGCCAACTTAACCATCAGGGGAAAAAATACGTTAAATGAATCCACCAATGCAGATGCCAATGGGAATTTCAGCGGACAGGTACTGGTGGTTATTGATGGGATTGCCAGCCCCTATTCTATCGATAAGGTCAATCCGAACGACGTAGAAAGCATTACTGTTTTAAAGGATGCTGCTTCAGCCTCTATCTGGGGTTCAAGGGCTGCCAATGGGGTTATTGTAGTTACTACAAAAAAAGGAGCATACAACAGACCTGCCAGGATTTCTTTCAACAGCAACCTGAATATCTCGGAAAAGGTGGATCTTTTCTATAATAAAACCATGAGTGTATCTGATCTGATCGATGCACAAAAACTACAGTTCATCACCAATAACCGCCCGTTGCCACCAGTTAGCATTACCAGCCTTTACGGTCAGGAACCCGTATCTCCGGTAGCTGAGATTATGGATGCCTACCTTAATCAGGGTACATTGACCAAGGCCGAGGCAGATGCCCAGATTGATGCACTGCGCGGAAACGATATCCGAAGGGATTACACCAAATACTTTTTAAGGAACAGCGTTACCCAGAGTTATTCACTTGCTGTGGATGGCGGCAGCGAAAAATTTAATTATAGATTATCCGGGGGCTACGATCGTTCCATCAACAATACCAAAAATTCTGGTCTGAACAGGATGGTGATTGGTTACAATGGATCATTCAGACCGATAAAAAACCTGGAGATACAGGGTAACATCAGTTATAATGTTCAACAAAATAATGAACAGGCACAGGAAAACAGGATAAGCGGTGTAACAGATGCAAGTTTTCAGCCTTATACCCGATTGGCTGATGATAACGGAACACCACTACAGGTCACAAAAACTTACCGCCCAGGTTTCGTGGACCTGTTCGAAAGCACCTATCCAACCCAGTTTTTATCTTACAGGTATTTTCCTTTGAATGACATTTCTGAAGGCTATAATGATACAAAATCGCAGAATCTTAATCTGAACTTTAACATTCGTTACACCATTTTTAAAGGATTATCTGCGCAATTAATATATAACTACAATTCTGGAAGAAACGAAGAAAATAGCCTCTACCGTGAAAATTCATTTTACATGCGGAATCTGCTGAATTACTTTACAACCTCTAATTCTTCAGTAAATCCGATGACAGGTGATCCGGTAACTCCCTTTGTAAATCAGCTGCCCCCTGGCGGACAATATACTACCGCACTGACCAAATCAAGCAATCAGACCATGCGCGGCCAGTTGAATTACGACAAAACCTTTGGTAGCAAGCACCAGATTGCAGCCATTGCAGGCATTGATGTTGCTCAGGTGTACAGCATTGTAAAAAATGATGGTTATTATGGCTACAATGAAAATACCCTTAGATCGGTAAACCAGCTGGATTATAAAACAATGATCCCGATTGCTTTTTCGGAAGATTTTAGTGGTTATAATGGAAATTATATCCGTAATCTTTCCACCGGATTTGTAGATAACAGAGTAAGGACTTTTAGCTATTATAGCAATGCAGCCTATACCTACAATGGTAGATATACGCTTTCAGGTAGTTTTAGGAAAGATATTTCCAGCGAATTTGGGCAGGGAACCAATCAGTCCGGTGCTCCATATTATTCTGTAGGGGGAGCCTGGAATATAAACAAGGAAGCTTTTTACCATTCCTCACTGTTTCCAACCCTTACGCTCAGGGCAACATTTGGATATAACGGAAACGTAAACCCATCGGTTCTGGCCAGGCCATTGATCACCTATTCTGATTTTAATGGGGATAATAATCTTCCCTACGCTTACACTGGCCTTTCTACCGGCATATCCAATAATCAGCTCAGACCAGAAAAAACCGGGATTTTTAATATCGGACTGGACTTCGTGCTAAGGGGAAACCGCCTGTCTGGAAGCATTCAGTATTACAACAAGAAAACAACCGATCTGCTTACCGATGGTCCGCTAGACCCGAGCACGGGATATACCCATATCATTTACAATACCGGAAATCTTCGCGGCCAGGGTTGGGACCTTACGCTAAATTCGATCAATGTTAGCTCGGATAAATTCAGATGGAACACCAATTTTCTTTTTAGCTACAATAAAGTAAAAGTAACTAAACTCTATGCCGGAGAGGCTGGCACGGCTGGTCAGGTGGTTTCCAATAGTTCGGGAACTTTTAATGAGGGGTACGATCTGTCACGTGTTTTTGGCTATGAATGGGCAGGGCTTGATCCAGCTACCGGAGATCCCAGAGGTTTTGTAAACGGACAGCCTGTCGCTATTTCCAACGCTACAGATGGTACTTTAAATTATAACGCGATCCAAAACCAGCCTATCGGGTCCCTTAAATATTTTGGTTCCGGCGTTCCGGTCTTTTTTGGCTCATTAAGAAATACATTCAGTTATGGAAGTTTTTCGCTTTCAGCAAATATTCTCTACAAACTTGGCTATTACTTTCGCAGGCCCAAAAACAATGTGGTTAATTATTCGGATCTTTTCAGTAGTACCTCAGTTATACAGGGTGTAGAATATGAAAACAGATGGCAAAAACCGGGTGATGAGCTCATCACCAATGTGCCTTCGGCTGTGATCAGCTCCACGAATCTGAACCGCGACAATTTTTACTATTACTCGAGCATCAACGTACTTAAGGGAGACCATATCCGCCTGCAGGAGATTAATTTATCTTATTCCTTCAAAGTAAAACCTAAAATGTTTATTAAAAATCCGAGGATTTATGCCAACGTCAGCAACCTTGGGGTAATCTGGCGCGCAAACGACCTGGGAATTGATCCCGATGTATTCGATTATCCAATCCCCAGGACTTACAGCCTTGGTTTCTCAGCTAACTTTTAATTTGGACGACCATGAAATTTATCAGGAATATACTACCTATACTTTTATTGAGCATGTTGAGCTTGTCATGTAAAAAGTTTATAGATATCAAAAAAAACAGCGATCAATCATTTTTAGAAACCGCAAAAGACTGCCAGCTACTGCTTGATAACTATGAGCTTTTCAATACCGGATATCCCATTGATGGAGAGATTTCGGCAGATGATTATTACCTCAAAGATTCCCGGTACAATTCAGACCCGGTTACCCTTGAGGACCGCGCTATTTACGCCTGGCAGCCTCAGGCCATCAGAAATTCGGCCGATCTTTGGAAAGGGCCATACAATAAGATCTACCATGCCAATCTGATTATGGAAACCCTCGACAAACTTGCTGGTCAGGAATCTGCTGCTGTGTTGTCAAATTTGCGAGGAAGCGCGCTTTTTTTCAGAGCCTACTCGTTATGGAACCTTGCACAGCTTTATGCTTCGCCATTTGGATCCCAAACAGGGCAGGACCAGGGACTGCCCATCAGGCTCATGTCAGATATCAATGATGTCCAGGCGAGGGCAACTGTAGGGGATACCTATGCCCGGATTGTTCAGGACCTCAAAGAGGCTGCAGCATTGCTGAACGTGACCTCAACTATTTCCTCCAGACCTAACAAGGCCGCCGCTTATGCTATGCTATCCCGTGTTTACCTCTCAATGGGCGATTACCCAAATGCATTGGCAAGCTCATCCTCTGCTCTGGCGCTAAAAAGCAATCTGATCGATTTTAATACGCTAAACCCGGCAAGCTTTGCCCCGTTTGTCCGGTTCAATACAGAGGTCATTTTTCACAGCACCATATTTAACCAGAATGCTGTGCTGGAGCCTGGTTATGGGGATGAAGACCTGGCGATAATAGACCCATCGGTAATAGCCTCCTTCGACAGCGATGATTTGAGAAAAACCATTCTTTTTAAGGAAAATACCGATGTGCCAGTGCCAAGCGGGACCTTTCGCTTTACCGGTAACCATGAGTCAGCGGTTGGGTCTTCAAAGCTCTTCAATGGTCTGGCTGTAGATGAACTTTATCTGATCAGGGCAGAATGTTATGCCAGGGCAGGGAATGCAACCAGTGCCATGGCCGATCTGAATGCTCTTTTGGTTTCCCGCTGGAGAACCGGAACCTATGTTAACAAAACTGCGGCAACCGCAACAGATGCACTGGCGATTGTCCTTACCGAAAGGCGCAAGGGAATGGTGATGAGGGGAACCAGATGGTCGGATCTGCGCAGGCTTAACCTGGATATCAGGTTTGCTAAAAACCTTTCCAGAACCATTAACGGTACGGTGTATACACTTCCTCCCAATGATCCGCGGTATACCATTCTCATTCCGCAAGAAGCAATCACCAATTCGAGCCTGCCACAGAACAGGCGATAAACATTTTTTTCCTAAACCCACAACAGCATTGCCAGATGGATAATCTGGCAATGCTTAAGCTATTGTTATGTCCAGAATTTCAGTAATCAACATCCCCAGACTGCTCTTGTTAATCCTCATATCTATCTTTTTGGGGCAATCGTTAAACGCCCGGCAAAAGGAAGAAGGCACGGAAAAGCCTTTACCGTTAGATCCAAATGTGCGTACAGGTAAACTGTCAAACGGGTTTACCTACTTCATCAGGCATAATGAAACGCCTAAAAACCGCGCGGTATTAAATCTGGTGGTGAAAGCTGGTTCTATACTTGAGGATGATGATCAAAGGGGACTTGCACACTTTATGGAGCACATGAGTTTTAACGGTACCAAAAACTTTCCTAAAAATCAGTTGGTAGATTATCTACAGAAAAATGGAGTACGGTTTGGTGCAGACATAAATGCATATACGGGGTTTGATGAGACAGTTTATCAACTGCCGATCCCTGCGGATAAGGAAATACTGAACAATGGAATAAGGATTCTGCGGGACTGGGCAAACGCTGCTACGCTGGACCCTGGTGCGATAGATAAAGAACGTGGTGTTATTCTAGAAGAAAAACGCCTCCAGGCTGGCGTAGAAAACAGAATGCAGGCCCATTATTCCCCGGTACTTTTTAACCATTCCCGATATGCAATACGTGAACCTATCGGAACGGATGAGATGCTAAAGTCATTCCCGAAGAGCGCCTTAGAGCGTTTTTATAAAGATTGGTATAGACCAAATTTACAGGCAGTTGTTATTGTTGGCGATATTGATGTGAACGAAGTGGAAAAACAGGTCCGAAAAAGCTTTTCTAAACTTAAAAACCCTTTAAATGAGAAAAAGCGGCCTGTTTATACGATCGATCTCACTGGCAAGAACCAGTTTTTGACTTTGAGCGATCCTGAAATGTCTTCTACTGTGGCGCAGATTATCATCAAACATAAGGCTGCGGCGCTGAGTACGGCCGCTGAGTTTAGAAAGGCAATTGTAACCAGACTTTTTAACGGGATATTGGCTAAACGCTTCCGCGCACTTTCCAGAAATGATAACCAGGATTTTCTCCAGGCAGATGCACGTATCGGAAAGCTACTGGCCAATGTGGATAATTTTAGTTTCCGTGTTGTGGTAAAACCCGGTCAACTTAAGCAGGGGGTGTCTGCCGCCTGGAGAGAAATTGCTTCATTAAAACAATCTGGCTTTATGCAAAGTGAGCTAGATATTGAGAAAAATAGCTATGCAAGCACTATGGAGAATGCCATAACAGAAAAAAACAACATCAGCTCAGATAGCTATGCTAAAGAATATATTGCCTATTTCTTAAGCCATGACCTGGCTCCGGGCATCGATATGGAATATGCGCTTGTAAAAAAGTTTTTATCGGAGATCAATCTTGAAGACCTGAACAGGCTAACTGCCGAATATATCAGGAAAGATAATACCGATATCATTATCCTTGCTCCCGATAATACGATAATTCCCAATGAAGTAACATTCAGGTCATGGATGGATCCAGGTACTCAAAAATCCTTTACATCCACCACTTCTGCTCTGTTAGCACCGAAAAGCCTCTTGCGCAAAGAGCCTGTTGCTGGTAGATCTGTTGCTACAACATTAGATCAGGCTAACGGAATAACAACAATGGTATTGAACAACGGAATCAAGGTTATTCTCAAGCCGACCGGCTTTAAAAAGGATGAGATTCTTTTTTCGGGTTTTGCACCGGGAGGAACATCCGTTTATGGACAAAAAGACTACCAGTCTGCAAAAAATGCTGCGGCCATTGTATCTTCATCAGGCGCTGGCAATTTTGGCCCGCGAGATATGGATGATTTTCTGGCCAATAAGCAGATGGGGATGCAACCCTTTATCAGCGAGCTGAGCCAGGGTATTTCCGGGGGTAGTACAAATAGTAATATCGGTGGGGCACTACAGCTGGCTTATGCCTATCTGATGGAACCGAGGATTGATAGCGCTGTATTCAAAAACCTGATTGATAAAAGTAGGTTAGCCCTATTGGGAAGGGATAAAAACCCTCAGGCAATTCTTCAGGATTCAATAAACGCAATATTTGGTGGATATAATTTTAGAAGGACTGCACCAAGTCTGGCCAAGCTTGATCAGATCAATATGGCACGTTGCCTTGAAATCTTCAGCGAAAGATTTTCTAACAATACAGATATGGTATTCACTTTCGTTGGAAGCTTTGAAATAGACAGTCTTAAACCTTTAATAGAAAAATACATTGGCTCATTACCTACAACTGGCAATAAAAATTACTTCATCGATAATGGGATTAAGTTGCCGGAAAAAGCAGTGCAGCTTTTAATTAAAAAAGGAATTGCGCAACGGGCCAGAGTTGAACTGGTATTTTCGGGGGATTTCCAATACAGTCCTGAGAACAGGATCAGAATGGATGCAATCAGGGAAATACTTCAGATCAGGATGATCGAAAGGCTTAGGGAAGAAGAGAGTGGGGTATATAGCCCTTCGGTATATTTGGGGCTTGATAAAAATCCCAGGTCTACCTTTAAACTATCCATTGTTTTTGATTGCGATCCAAAACAGTATGCAAAATTGATCACCTCAGCACTTGATGAGGTTAGAAAACTTAAAGATCTGGGGCCAGAGGAGGTAAATGTCCAAAAATATATTGCTGAAAGCATCCGGTCGCGTGAAACTTCTGTAAGCTCAAATCAGTGGTGGCTTGGTTACATTGCAGGGCAGCTGGAAGACGCTGAGTCTTTAAATCAGTACGCATCATATATGAATGATCTCAAAAAGCTGACGTTGAAGTCGATCCGGGAAACAGCAACGAAATATCTTGATGAAAAAAGGCTGATTGAGGCGGTTTTATTACCTGAAGAAAGAAATTAGCATACTTTTCGGCAGTGCTATTTTCGCATTAATTTGATCGTCTTTATTGCCGGTAAACTTTGGGTTGCCGGTGATAAATTACAGTTGCATATTATAGATATTGTAGAGTCTCCCAATCAAATTTGAAAAGAATTTTTTAAAACCAGATTAATTTACAAATACGAATAATTCTGGTCTCGCATTTGTGCAGGAATTACAATGTGGAATTAGATAACAGCACTTGTTTAAAAGATATTGCTGGTTACTTTACCTTTAAAATATAGCCTAAGCCATAAACATTTTCTATGCTTACCTGCTCAGAGAGTTTAAAAAGCCTGCGAAGCCTTGAAATAAAAACTTCAAGGCTTTTTCCGTTAAAATAATCGTCATTTCCCCATAAGGCTAAAAGAATATCTTTCTTTTTAACCACCCGATTAATATTGCCGGCCAAACGATCCAATACTTCCGATTCCCGTACGGTGAGGGAAATTTCTCTGCTATCAGGCATCCTCACAAATAATTGGTCTTTATGGTATCTGACATCGCCTATGGTAATAAATCCGGGATTTGGTACTGATTGTGCTTTAGCACTATTGGAAAACCTGTTAATGACATTTCCTATTCTCAGTACAAGTTCTTCAATTTCGAATGGCTTTGAGATATAATCTATCGCACCGATTTTGAGGCCGCGAAGCCGGTCTTGTTTTTCGTTATGTGCCGTAAGAAAGAAAAAAGGCTGATCGGGATTGATCTTTATCATTTCTGAAGCCAAATCAAAACCATTCATGTCAGGCAGCTGTACATCTACAATCACGAGTTTATTGTCAAGCTGGTTTTTACCATAATAATCCAATGCTTCGATAGCGGTTTTAAACCATAATACACTAAATCCCCTTAATTTCAGGTATTCTGAAATCACATTGCCCAGGTCTGTTTCATCTTCAATTATTACGATATCATAAAGCATAATTCTTTGGGATTAATGATTTACACTATTTGCTGTTTGCCCGGCAGGGATATGCACCAGAAATTCTGTTCCTTTATCCAACGCTGTTTTTACGCTGATTTGCCAGCCATGAATATCCAGACATTGTTTAACGTAATATAGTCCGAGGCCCAGACCCGAAACGGTATTCTCTTTGCCTGCACGGAAAAACTTATCGAATATTTTTTCCTTCATGGCATCTTCAATTCCCTTTCCGTTATCTTTAATATGGAGAATATAACCATCATTTTGAAAAGTGATAAAGATTACGGTCATTTTTACGTCGCTGTTGTTGTATTTAAAGGCATTATCCAGAATATTCTGAAGCATCGTGGTAAACACAAAAGGATCGATCATGATTAATATTTCCGAACCATGAGGATCGAAGGTAAGGCTATCGGGTGCCTGAAGTTTTATTTTATAATCGTTAACCAGGGTAAGCACTTCATAATTAAGATCCGTTTCCTCTAAATTGATGTTATTATTGATTTCGGAGATCTCCAGCATCTGGTTAATGTGGGAGTGAAGTCTTCTGGCCTGCCTTTCTACAATCTGCACCAGTGTTTTTACGCGCGTCCTGTCATTAAGTACTTCATCTTCATGGAGGCTTTTACTGGCCACCAATATGGTGGTAATCGGTGTGTTAAATTCGTGCTTTATGCTGTTCAGGAAATCGGATTTAACATCGGTTTCTTTTTTCTGCCGCATCCAGCTGATATAAGTATAATAATTAATGCCAACAATGATGACGATACACAAGGCTACCAGTGAAAACGTAGGTAACATCTGATACGCTACTTTTAAAATACGACCCGGAGGATCGACAAAAAGGTTAAAGGTAACCCTATAATCGTAAACCAGTTTACCACTAACAGAGAGGTTGGTTACCCTGTTCTGGGTGTTTGGATCAGTTAATGTACCATCAATGATAATGCCGAACCGTGTTTTTTGGTCAGCTTTAAAATCGGTATTGGTTTGGTTGTCGAATATGGTGATATTCCCGATTTTGTTATCGAAGTTAATCTCTATCGACTGGAATGTAAGCAGGTATTGCAAGTTGCTGTCTAAACCGTTCCTTTTTACAATCGACCGGAAAACACTGTCCATGGTGCTTTGCTTTTGCAGGTCTTTTAACAGGGTATTGCTAACGCTTTGCGACAATTTAACAAATTCTTTCCTGTTGTTTAAATAAGCTTGTTTGAGCTTAGGCATATTCCTGGAGAGAATCGAATCGATGATCTTTCCACCGCCTTTGTAAACTTTATCTTCAGCTATACTGCGTCCATATTCATCGTTAATCAGCGTTTTTTCCTTTAAACTGTAATCCCTGTCTCTCAGTACATAAGAATTATAGGTTAACCTGAGCTGTACCAGAAGCAAAATCAGAAAACTGGCCAGCACTACTGATTTATATATACGATCTTTCATTTTATCCCTTAAAAATAGGCGTATTATTTCATAAATGCCATAACGTTAAGCTTTTGTTAGGCTTCTGTTACGTTTTCGTTCGACAAATTCTTTCGATATCGGGTGTAGCTTTGGATAATAATTTAGATGCTGCCTGTAAATCAGATTTCTATTGACCGATTGAAATTGATACATAAAACAAGCCGGTCCCATCTTTCAATTAACTAACACAAATACGTAAACCAAAAAAAACAGAAATGACCTTTAAAAGGATTTTATCATTACTACTTATCGTTTCGGGAACGACATCTGTTTACCCGGCAATGGCCCAGCAAAAATCAACCAATAAACCCTTACCAGAGCTTCAGCAGGATTTTGTTGATCTGGGTCTGGGTATGTTTATCCATTACGGTATGCCTACTTTTATGGATCAGGACTGGTCTGATCCAGACGCCGATCTTTCTTTGTTTCAATCGCCAAAACTCGACGCTGATCAATGGGCAAAAGCCGCTAAATCTGCTAACATGACCTATGGCTGTCTGACCACCAAACACCATAGTGGGTTCCCGATCTGGGATACTAAAACGACAACATATAATGTAATGAATACGCCGCTAAAACGCGATGTGGTAAAAGAATATGCTGATGCTTTCCGTAAAAACGGATTAAAGGTAATGCTATATTATTCTATATTAGATACCCATCACGGCATCCGCCCGAACCAGATTACACCAGTGAATGTTAAAATGATCAAAGATCAGATTACCGAACTGCTTACGAATTATGGTGAGATTACCGCCCTTATTATTGATGGATGGGATGCGCCATGGTCGAGGATTTCTTATGACCAGGTACCTTTTGAGGATATTTATTACCTGATTAAATCATTACAGCCAAACTGCCTGGTAATGGATTTAAATGCCGCGAAATATCCTACTCAGGCATTATTTTATACCGATATCAAATCTTACGAACAAGGTGCCGGTCAGTTTATTTCTAAAGAAAATAACAAACTTCCGGCGCTTGCCTGTCTTCCGCTTCAGGCCAACTGGTTCTGGAAAACATCATTCCCTACTACTCCTGTAAAAAATGTACCAGAGCTTGTGAATAAATTTATTATTCCATACAACGCTGCATATTGCAATTTTATTCTCAATGTAGCGCCAGGTAAAAACGGTTTAATAGATGATAACGCCCTCGCTGCACTTAAAGAAATGGGCCAGATTTATAAAAAACCTGCAGATCTTCCACGTATTCCGCCCTACGCTGCACCGATCATTTCGAGTAACATTGCCAAGCATGTAAAAAGTAACAGCAGCTGGAGTGATGATATGAATATCATGGATTTTGCCAATGATGATGATTTTGGTTCAAGCTGGTCATCCAATCACACCGTAAAATCGCCATGGTATGAACTGAATTTCGAAAAGGCTGTTCCCTGTAATATGGTGGTGCTTACAGCGGGCAATAACAGAAAAGCGACCTACAGTCTACAGTATTATGCAAATGGTAAATGGAATGCTTTAGCTGCAAAAAATGAGGGAGAGAAAAAGGTAAATATTTTTAGGTTCGGGCGTATCTGGTGCGAAAAAATAAAGGTAACCATTACCGACTTCGAAAGCTCACCTGCTATTGCTGAACTGGGGGTGTTTAACGAAAGAAAATAAAATGTGTTAGCCGGATCATTTTTGGCTTGGCTAATTTATTAACTGCCCTTGTTTGACAGATACAGATGGAAATTGACTACTCCAGGTGATACCTGCAAACATTTTTTGAAATAATCTAAACATAAAAACCAACCAAACTTTATGAACCAAAATTTTACTGCTAAGGTAAGGCATCTGCCTTATTTGGGAAACCTCTGGGTACTGTTCGCAGTATTCGGTGCCTGTTTGTTGCTCCTGGGCTGCCCCACTTTTGCACAACAGGGTGCAACAATTAAAATTACCGGAACTGTTAAAGATTCGCTCGGACTGGGAATTCCGGGGGTAAGTCTTCAGGTTAAAGGCCAGAGTGTTATGGGAACCATTACCGATGGCGATGGTAAGTTTTCGCTGAATGTAACAGCTAAATCTATAGTGGTGGTATCATCTGTGGGATTTAAACAGGTTACGTTTATTGCCGATCCATTAAGGCTAAAGGTAGATCTGGTACTGCATTCGGATGACAACAATCTCACGGACGTAGTGGTTACTGCCTTTGGAAAAAAGGAACGGAGAGAAGCCATGGTGGGATCTGTTACCAGTATTACACCTTCCAGGCTAAAAATTCCATCCAGTAACCTGACCAATGCCATGGCAGGGCAGATTGCCGGCGTGGTGGCCTACCAGCGGAGCGGACAGCCAGGACTTGATAATTCTACATTTTTTATTCGTGGAGTAACCACATTCGGGTACAAACAAGACCCATTAATCCTGGTAGATAACGTAGAGCTCACGCCAACTGATCTGGCCAGGCTGCAGGTAGATGATATCGCCAGCTTCTCCATCTTAAAGGATGCCAGTGCAACGGCTTTGTACGGGGCCAGGGGAGCTAACGGGGTAATTTTAGTAACCACCAAAGAAGGTGTGGAAGGTAATGCGAAGGTAAACGTTCGTTTTGAAAATTCCATTTCTCAGGCCACGCAAAACCTTAAAATTGCCGATCCCATTACCTTTATGAAGATGTACAATGAGGCCCTGACCACAAGGAATCCTTTAGCAGTGCCCAGGTTTAGCCAGAACGATATTTATAACCGCGAGCAAACACTAAGCGGTGCTCCGGGAAGCAACAAATATGTGTATCCGGCGGTAAACTGGATTGATGAACTATTTAAAACCAGCACCAACAACCAACGCCTCAACGGAAGCGTGAGCGGAGGCGGGAAGATTGCACGGTACTACATCGGTACCTCTTATAACCGCGACAATGGGATACTGAAAGTAAGTCCGGTAAACAACTTTAACAATAACGTTAAACTCGAAAACTACCAGCTCCGTTCCAATGTCAACATTAATGTTACGCCTACCACAGAAGTGGTGCTTAGACTGTCGGGAACTTTTGATGAATACAACGGGCCGATTACCGATGACGGCTCTTTCTCTGCCGATTTGTATAAAAAGGCACTTCATACCAGCCCTGTACTATTTCCTGCATTTTACCCGTCCGATCCTTCACTAGGGATCGATACCCACATTCTATTTGGCAACAGTTCAACTGAAGGAACAGGAAATACAATTGGTTTTTCCAATCCTTATGCAGATATGATGAAGGGATATAAATCTTTCTCGAGATCAAGAATGTCGGCACAACTTGAGCTAAACCAGGACCTTAATTTCCTGACTAAGGGGCTGACTTTTAAAGGCATGTTTAATACCAACAGGTATTCCTATTTCGACCTCACCAGGCAATATTCTCCATTTTTTTACAATGTAGCGTCCTATGATAGGATCAGCAATCAATATACCCTCAACTGGATCAATAACCAGCCCGGACAGGCTTCAGAGTATCTGAGCTTCGAACCAGGGTTTAAAGACATTAATACATTCGTGTACATGCAGGCCGTTGTAGATTATTCTAGGCAGTTTGGCAGTAAACACAACATCAGCAGTACATTGATCGCCACAAGGCAACAGCGTTTATATGCCAATGCAATCGATCCAGCTACCGGACAGTCGAGTCTTCAGTATTCGCTTCCCTACCGGAATGTTGGCTTGTCGGGAAGGTTGGGTTATGGTTATGATAACCGTTATTTTGCTGAGTTTAACTTTGGTTATAACGGATCGGAGCGTTTTGCTGAAAAGAACAGGTTTGGTTTCTTTCCAACCATAGGTGGATCTTGGGTAATTTCCAATGAATCATTTTGGAACGGCAGCTTAAAAGGCGCTGTTAATAAGCTTAAACTGCGCGCAAGCTACGGCCTTGTTGGTAACGATGCCATTGGTGCGCAGCGTTTCTTCTATCTGTCGAACGTAAACCTGAATGGCGGTAACCCGGCCTATTTTGGGCAGGCCAACGGTGTTTCCAGGCCGGGGGTAAGCATTACCAATTATGCCAATGATGCCGTTACCTGGGAAACTTCCAGGCAAACCAATATTGGGCTCGAGATCAGTCTTTTTAAAAGCCTGAATATTATTGCCGAAGTATACAAACAGCACCGTTACAATATTTTGATGGAGCGTGCCTCTATCCCTTCCAGTATGGGGTTAGAATCGGGTGTGAGCGCAAACCTTGGAACTGCTGATTCGAGAGGGATAGATTTTTCTGCCGATTATAGTAAAACCTTCAGGGGCGGATTTTGGATGTCGGGAAGGATGAACTTTACCTTTTCGCAAAATAAATACGGACAATACGAACAGCCCGCCTATAAAGAACCATGGCGGATACTATCCGGACAGAAAATTGGTGTAAGATGGGGCTACATTGCCGAGCGTCTTTTTGTTGATGACCAGGAAGCAGCAGCTTCGCCAACACAACTTTTTGGCGCCGGAGCTTCTGCGCCTAAAGGCGGAGATATTAAATATGCCGATGTAAACAATGATGGAAAAATTACCGAAGCCGATCAGGTTTTTATCGGCTTGCCTTCCACGCCTGAAATTGTTTATGGTGCAGGTTTGTCAATGGGATTCAAAAAAATCGATCTTTCTCTTTTCTTTCAGGGGGTAGGCCGCACGAGTTTCTTTATCGATCCGTCGCAGGTTAGTCCGTTCCTATCCAACAGGCAAGTGCTTCAGCCTTTCGCCGATAGCCATTGGACAGAAGAAAATCAGGATTTATATGCCAAATATCCACGTTTGGGAACCACTTCTTCTGAGATCAGCAACAATCTCCAAACCAGTTCCTGGTGGATGCGGGATGGTGCTTTCATCAGGTTGAAGTCGATAGAAATCGGTTATACTTTTCCTGATAAGTTATCGAAAAAGGCATTTCTGTCTAACTGCAGGATCTATTTCAATGCTTTAAATCCGCTTACCTGGAGCAGGTTCAAGGACTGGGATCCGGAGTTGGCCTCAAATGGCTTCAGCTACCCGATCCAGAAAGTGTATAACATCGGAATAAACGTAAATCTATAAAGCAGCTAATAATGAAACCCAACTTTAAACTCCTCATACTTCTTGCGGTGATTTCGGGGATGACCCTTTCCTGCAAGAAATACCTGGATGTAACGCCAGACAATGTGGCCACAATCGATTATGCTTTCAGAAACAGAAACGAGGCCGAAAACTATCTTTTTACCTGTTATTCTACAATACAGAATATGGGGCCATCCAATAAAGATGGTGCTTTTACCACTTCAGGGGAAATTTATTTTCCCAATACTTTAACAGAAGCAACGCTTGGCAGCAGGGACGCTGAGCAGGGCTTCCATCTCATCAGGGGGGTACAGAGCACTGATAATCCCTCACTAAATTATTGGGATGGCGAACAGCTTGGTCAGCCTATTTTTAAGGCCATCAGAAGGTGTAATATTTTTCTCGAAAATATCGATCGGCCAAAAGATCTGGCTCAATTCGAACGCAACCGCTGGATTGCAGAGGTAAAGTTCCTTAAGGCTTATTACCATTTTTACCTGTTAAGAATGTACGGCCCAATTCCCCTGATTAAACAGAATCTGCCAATCGATGCCGGCACAGATGAGGTAAGGACAAAACGCGAACCTGTAGATGTTGCATTTGCCTATATTGTATCCTTATTGGATGAGGCTACCCCTGATCTTCCACTTACCATCCAGGATCCTGCACGTAGCCTGGGCCGAATTACGCAGAATATTGCCTTATCGGTTAAGGCAGAAGTGCTGACCACGCAGGCTAGTCCGTTTTTTAACGGAAATCCTGATTATACTGGTTTTAAGGATAAAGACGGTGTTAATCTGTTCCCCACCGCTTTTAGTGCAGAAAAATGGAACAAAGCAATGCTGGCTTGCCAGGCAGCTGTAAAATCTTGTGAAGAAAGCAACCTTTCGCTTTATCATTTTACTTCTCCTGGCAATCTTCCAACCATATCTGCGACTTTAAAAACCGTGATGGACATCAGACAGAGCATTACCGAGAACTGGGAAAAAAATCCTGAAGTGATCTGGGCACTCAACACCCAATTTGATTTCCAATCAATGGCTATGCCGAGGCTTACCAATGCCATGGTGCAGAATATGGATGGTGCAAGGGGCAACTTTGCCGTACCCATCGGAATGGCCGAGCTGTTTTATTCTAAAAATGGCGTTCCCATGGCTGAAGATGCAGGATACGATTATAGAGGACGTTATGCCGTTGCTGCGGCAGGAACCGACAGTAAATACTATTTAAAAAGTGGTTACCAGACCATAAAAATGCACATGGACCGGGAACCCCGCTTTTATGCTGATTTATCATTTGATGGAAGCTGCTTTTTTGGCAACGGCCAAACCGATCCTGAAAATATGTTATATGTGCAGGCCCGTGGCGCAAATTCAATTGCCGGTCCGAAAGATAATATCAGGGTTAACGTATCAGGCTATTGGCCAAGCAAACTGGTAAACTATCAATCGGTTTTTGGTACAGAGGTTGCCCAGGCAGGTTTCAGAATACCGCTGATCAGGCTGGCAGGACTTTATTTGCTTTATGCCGAAACACTTAATGAGGTAAACGGTCCTACGGCAGATGTTTATACTTATATCGATAAAGTACGCGCACGCGCCGGATTAAAAGGTGTTAAAGAATCCTGGGCGTCATATTCAACCAATCCTGGTAAAGCCACCAGTAAAGATGGCTTAAGAGCAATCATCCAGCAGGAACGCCGCATTGAACTTTGTTTCGAAGGAAGGATAGGATGGGATTTAAGGCGCTGGAAAGTAATGCAGGATGTGCTGAGCAAACCAATCCAGGGATGGAACATTCAGGATACTACACCCGAAGGTTATTACCGCCAGCGCAACCTGGTGATTCCGGTATTTGGTCTGAAAGATTATTTATGGCCGCTTAAATACAACGACCTGATCGTGAATCCAAACCTGGTTCAAAATCCTTATTGGTAAAATTAAATAGATGATGATGAAAATTAGATCAAAAATATATAACAGGTTCTGCAGTTTGCAGTTTCTTGCGCTGTTACTCCTGGCCTGCTCGTTTTATTCCTGTAAAGAAAGTGAAGGATTTAATGAGGTGGTATCTAAAGATATGACAAAACCCGGTGCACTTACCGGGGTAAAGGTAGAAAATACGGCCGGTGCCGCGGTAATTTCTTATGTGTTGCCCAATTCCGAAAACCTGCTCTATGTTCAGGCAGAATACCGGATCAATTCGCGCACAGTAAGGCAGAGTAAATCTTCTTATTATAGCGATACGATCAGGGTAGATGGCTTTGAAAAAAGTATGGATTACGATGTTACCCTGTATGCTGTTTCGCGTGCAAACGTCAAAAGTGATCCTGTACAGGTGCGTGTACACCCGGAAACGCCTTCTTACCTGGCCGTAAATACTACGGTTCAGATGCAGGCCGATTTTGGTGGAGTGAATGTAACAGCCAGCAATCCTTCTAAAAAACCGATCGGAGTAATTGTGATTTCGAATGATAAAACCACAGGGAAAATGCTGCCGGTTGAACAGTTTTATACCGAAGCCGAAAACATTAATTTCAGTGTACGGGGATTCGATACCTTAAAAAGAGATTTCGGGGTATATGTTACCGATAGGTGGGGGAATATATCCGACACCTTATATAAATCAATCAGTCCCATTTTTGAGATTATGGTGCCCAAAGCGCAGTTTAGTGAGTATAGGTTAGCTTCCGATTCTCCGCTCGGCGCAGTTTCGCTGGGATGGAACACCACAAGGCTTTGGGACAATAATACCTCAGATCCGGGATGGCATACGGAACCCGGTTATGGTAAGCCACTGCAGATCTGCACCTTCGATATGGGTGTGCTCACCAAGCTCAGCCGTTATAAGATCTGGGAAAGGGGAGAAGCCTATGGAAACGATTATTCTTATAACCACGGTAATCCTAAAGCCTGGACACTCTGGGGATCAGCCAAAACTGCACCGGCAGATGTCGAATTGCCTGTAACATCGGCAAAAGGTACCGTGGTTGGCGACTGGATTAACCTGGGCAATTTCATCTGTCCGCCACCGCCATCGGGCAATGCTCCGGGGCAGACTACTCCATTGGATCTCGCCGCGGTTAAAGCCGGATTTGAATTTAACATTGGCCTTGATATTCCGAAGGTGAGGTTTATCAGGCTGGCCGTAAGCGCTACCTGGGGAAATGGAGATTTTGCCCACGTGACGGAATTATCATTTTGGGGTAACACCAATTAAAATTTATACAGATGACAACTAAACATATCAATAGCATTTTAATGGTTTTTATGATCATTGCAGTGTTTTGTGGCTGTAGTAAGGATGCCCTTGATTACAGAAAATATCTCGATGGAAAAGAACGGATATATCCCGGCTTCCCGGGTAAGGTTGCGGCAGCACCAGGCAACTATAGGGTAAAACTGAACTGGAAGGCCAGTCCCGATCCGAGTGTAACCCGTTACAAGATATTCTGGAATAATTCAGCAGATTCACTGGAAATGGTGGCGCCCGACCGGGCCATTACTGATGTATCGGTAATCATTTCTAAACTTGTAGAGTATAATTATTCCTTTACTATTTATTCTTACGATAAGGCTGGAAATAAATCCGTCCCGGTTCAGATCAGCAACGTAAAGGTTTATGGTGATAGCTACAAATCGAGTCTCACCAACAGATTTCTGGTTTCTGCTGATCCTTATCAGCTGGACGACAGCGGCATCACGCTCAACTTTGAAAAACCTGATACCATTAACATTGCGACCGAAATACGCTATACTTATAAAGATGGTACCATTCATAAAAGCTCGCTAAGTCCTGATCAAAATTCGATCAGGCTTGCCGACTATAAAACCGGAACGAAGATTTATTTCAGGTCGGCATACGTGCCGGTAAAATCGGCGATTGATACCTTTTATACGGCAGATTACGACTCTTTGAGCAATATTATGGTGCCCGTTGATAAATCGTTATTCCGCCCACTTAAACTGGCCAATGATGTAGGTACTTATTCGGGTGAAACTTCTTTGTCTAAACTCTGGAATGGCAACAAGGCCCCAACCGGATATCCTGACATTTTCCATAGTGATGATAAGTCACCGCTTCCACATCACTTCACTTTTGATATGGGGAAAGCGATCGCAAACCTTGCTCAATTCGAAATCATCGGGCGCGACTGTTGTAATAACCCTACCAAATTTGAAATCTGGGGAATAGCCGACCTTACCGGTGCAGAAACACAGTCGCCAGGCAATTCGGCGGGGTGGACAGCAGAATCGAAAGGAAGAGGATGGACGCTGATTAAAACGGTGGAGCGTTCGGATGATGGATCGGCACCATTTAAAGTTACCCTACCCGATGGACTGCCAGCAATGCGGTATATCCGGATTCGGGTAATTGAAGTGGCCAGTGGCGATGCCTATTACAGCAATATTAGTGAAATATCCTTCTGGAATAAATAGGGATCTCTTCTGTATAACGGAGGATTAATACAATTATGAATAATACTAAAGCAATCATTTATTTACTAGTCCCAATTTTTTTATTGGGACTGGTTTTAAAATCCAAAGCCCAGGCTAAGGGTCAGTCTGATAAAACGATAATCACCCCTGATTCTATATGGAAAGAGCACTGGTTTGAACATCAGGAAGAACTGAAACTGATAGAAAGCAATTCAAACGTGGCTGTTTTTTATGATAAAAATATGTCGTCCAATATTAAATGGCCTATCGCCGTAATGGCAGATTGCTGGGCCTATGTTAAACGTAACTATGGCGATTTCGGACCGGATCCAAAACTGTATATCATCCTGCACCGCGCGATGGGTAAGGATTATGGAGGCGGGCATCCGTCACCTTTTTTTGATGCAAGCCATGATTACCGGAACGTTATCGATTGTGGTTTAGCGCAATGGGACAATCCTGTTGGAGAACAGATTGGCATGCCTGTACATGAGATGGGACATATCGTAACCAGTGCCAGTCATGGTACAAAAGGCTCGCCCTCTGATGTGCTTTGGGGCGACAGTAAGTTTATGGAGATTTTCAATTATGATGTACTCAAAAACATCGGAATGGCCGACGAAGCCCATAAGGTATTTACACAAATGCAGACCCAGTACGATGACTTTCCGAGACCGGGAACGCAGTGGTTCAAAAACTGGTTTTTCCCTATTTATAGTAAATATGGTGAAGGAAAGGTACTCAACAGATATTTTGAACTTCTCGCATTAAACTTTCCAAAAGACAAAAACGGACGCTTCAAAAGAGATCTGAATTTTGGAGAGTTTATTCATTTCTGGAGCGGCGCAACAGGGATAAATCTGGAAGATGTTGCACAAAAGGCTTTCGGCTGGCCAATTGAGTACGATCTTCAGTTTAAAAAAGCACAGAAAGATTTTCCAAAGCTGAACTATAAAACTGAAAGTAGCAGTAGATAATTGCGCGCTACCATTTAAAATATTCCATCAGATGGCTTTGTGAAGTCAGGGCTTTAAACAAGTGCGGGAAGGATAAAATATCCGGTGAGGACCGGTCATAATTCAGCCATAACAAGATTTGATTCTTTTTACACGCTGATTTTAGTTTGGTGAAACATAGGTTGTGGTGGATTCCCAACCTATGTTTATTTCTATATCTAATAGCCTTATTGACTGATATATCCGGATAGCTGTATGGGTAAAAGAGCTATACTTTACAACTAACACTAAATCAACGGAAAATTTAGAGATCTTATAAGAGGCTGTCTCATAATTGTAATTCAATCGAATTTGTCACGTTGAGCTCAGCCTGTACTGAGCTTGACGAAGTATCGAAACGCCTTGTAAGTCATTTAAAGCAGGTCCTTCGACAAGCTTCCGTTGACAGGATTTATTAGCACGGCGTCATTCCCGCGCAGGCGGGAATCTTAAAGCTCTTGCGTTACGATTCCCAATCGAGTTGGGAATGACGATCTCGCGCAGCCTACCATTTGCCAAAAAGATCTGTCATTCATATTGATTTTTATACAATAAATTATCCCTCAGGATGACAATTCTACATTTATGAGACAACCTCTTTATGTTTACAGATTAACATTTACTTGTTTAAAACTTATCCTTCATGCCAAAAAGGCCCATCAATCCCCCGGTATGGATGGCAAGGATTTTTTCATCCTTACCGATAATTCCTCGTTTCTGTAAATCGACGATGGCATAAAACATCTTTGCCGTGTAAACAGGATCTAAGAGTAGGCCGGTTTGGGCAGTAAAAGTTTTAATAAAATTGATCAATTCGGGGTTAGTTTTAGCATAGCCGCCAAAGTGATAATCCAGGTGGAGATTTAAATGATCAGAAAGAGGCGTATGTTGCACAATTTCATCCTCAATAAAACCGCCTTTTAGCACGGGGATAACGTGGAGTTTCATGTTTAATTGATGTTGCTGAATTCCTTTCAATAAACCTGCAGCTGTGGTTCCCGTTCCGGCAGCACAGAAAATATGATCGTAAGTTTCGGTTAACTCACCGATAATTTCTGCACAGCCTATGGTAGCTTCAGGCGAAGCACCACCTTCATCAATAAAATAGCTTTGTTCATCGTCAGCAAAATGCTGTTTAAACAATTTTTGTTTGTCGCGATAACTTTCGCGATCAACAAAAATGAGTTCCATGCCAAATAAACCGCACAATAATAACATCTCGTTTTTTACTTTTTCTCCACGTACAAAAGCGGTTGATTTAAGTGCCGAACGCGATGCAGCAGCGGCTGTAGCTACCAGGTGATTGGAATAAGCCCCTCCAAAGGTAACCAGATGTGTTTTTTTTTCCTCCTCAGCCTTCGCTAAAATGTATTTAAGTTTGCGCCATTTATTACCCGAAATATAGGGGTCAATCAGGTCATCACGCTTTACAAAAAGATGGTTAAAAGGCGCAAATGTTATTTTTTGTACCGGGCTATATATTTCTTCGAACACGCGTAAAAATAAAAAACACCTGAATATTTCAGGTGTTTTTAAACAAAATTATAGCTGATCGTTCATTATTTACCAATACCGAAACCAAAACCTGCATTAACCATGCTGTATTTCGCCTGTGTATACGAACCATAAAACTTAAAGAAACCAAATTTCAGCTGAAAGCCTAAACTTGCCCTCACACTATCAATATCGGTCTGTTTAACCGAAATTGGGTCAACATAAGTTGCTGAAGTAGTTGCACTGGTAGCAAAACGATAAGTGCCCAATGCTTTCAAATTAGTATTAGAAGTTTGGTAGCCTACACTGGCAAATGGAGTAAAAAACAATATTTTTTTAGAAACAATAGCATCAAAATTTACACCGTTAAATTTGGCGTCGATACGTTGATCTGAATTTCCAGTATTATCGATATCCAGATCTAGATTATATTTATATTGGGTAAAACCACCTGCTATCGCAATATCTACCGGAACCAGTTTCTCCGTTGTTGATCCCATAAACAAAGGTAAAAGTTCAACTTTTGCACCAAAACCGATCATTGATAAACTTCCTAAGTCGCTACCTAATTTTATTTTAGGCATGGCCCTTAAAGTAACATCGATATTTTTTGGCAAACCCAGCGTAGCCTGTATCTGTGCCGAAGGTACTATATGGAAACCCACGCCCTGTGGTAGGTTGAAAAATTTGCCTGTAGGGATACCGTTGCTGGTGTACACTTCCATTTTACCCCCTTCGCGATCATCTCCAAAAGCAGTAGGGCCTGTTGAGGAAGCACCAGGAGCAGGTTTAATATTGCTTAAACCCAATGTATTTACATCGTAACTTCTGGCCGATTGAGGAACAAAAGCCCCGGAGGCCGAAAGCCTCACATCGAATTTTAAAAAACCTTTTGATTGGGCAGTGTTCGACCATCCATCCGTTAAGCCCAGGCCTAAACCTTTGTATAAAGGATCGAAATAGGCATTAACCAATTTGGTTGCATCGGCCGGTCCGCCTACAAACAAGCCTCCAACATCTTGTTGAGCACTTGCTTTTTGAGCCATTCCCAATAAAAATATGGCACATAACATCTTTAAAGCGCAACATTTTTTCATATAAATGATTTAGGATGATTTAATTATATTAAAGATAAGATTGTTTTTCCTAAAACTACAATCATTAAAAAATTCTTGAAGTTAAAAGTTTATTTTTGCCCCATGGAAAATGTGGTCGAATTGCAGGAGTCAGAAGAGCAGGAATTATATGAACATTTAAAAATTATTGTCGATAAGGGGCAGTCTTTGCTACGTATCGATAAATTTTTGATGGTGCGCGTAGAAAATGCTTCCCGAAACCGTATTCAGAATGCAATTGATGCAGGCAACGTACTGGTTAACCAGAAACAGATAAAAGCGAGTTATAAGGTTAAACCTTATGATGAAATATCTATCGTTTTACCACACCCACCGCGCGATACCGAAGTTTATCCCGAAGATTTACCATTGGATATCATTTACGAGGATAGCGATCTTTTGGTTGTAAATAAAGCTGCCGGTATGGTTGTACACCCGGGTTTTAATAACTATACCGGAACTTTGGTTAATGCTTTGGCATTCCATTTTGAGCAACTGCCTCAACTGCCAGGCAATGATGGCCGTCCGGGCCTGGTACACCGGATTGATAAGGATACCTCGGGTTTATTGCTGATCAGTAAAAATGAAAAGTCGATTACACACCTTGCGCGTCAGTTTTTTGATCACAGTATTACCCGTAAATATATTGCATTGGTTTGGGGCGATATCGAAAACGATGGAACGGTAACCGGTTACATTGGCAGAAGTGTGAAAGATCGTCGGGTGATGGATATTTACGATGATGAAGAAAAAGGAAAATGGTCTGTAACGCATTATAAAGTGCTAAAGCGTTTAGGGTATGTTACTTTAATCAGTTGTGAGCTCGAAACCGGCCGCACACACCAGATCAGGGCACACATGCAGCACATTGGTCATCCGCTTTTTAACGATGCAATGTATGGTGGCGATAAGATTTTAAAAGGCACAACGTTTAATAAGTACAAACAGTTTGTGGATAACTGTTTCGAATTGTTGCCACGTCAGGCTTTACATGCGCAGAGTTTAGGTTTCATTCATCCCACCACAAAAGAATATATGTACTTCGAATCGCCATTGCCACCCGATTTTAAAGCTGGCTTAAACAAATGGGAAAATTATATTGCTACATCATAAAATATGCTTCAGGAGTACCTCTTATTTAATGATGAATTTCAGGCGGTAGATGACCCGATTTTAACAGCTTCGAACAGAAGTTTCAAATTTGGCGATGGACTGTTCGAAAGCATGCGAATGATTAATAATAAGCTGCAATTTGCCGATTTACATGCCGATAGATTAACAGCTGGCATGAAAGCGCTTAAAATTGATGGTCATGCTTTAATGGATGATTATTTTCTGCGTCAAAAAACCGCCGATCTGGCAAAACGCAACAAATGGAACGGTAACGTCCGTTTCCGCCTTTCTGTTTACAGAGGAGGAGCAGGAGTTTATACGCCCGAAATAAATAAAGCCGGTTATATTTTGGAGGGTATTCCTTTAAAAACATCTGCATATGAGTTAAACAGTAAAGGTTTGATCATAGATGTTTTTGATGAAATGACTAAACCAGTTAATAAACTCTCGAATTTTAAAACTGCCAATGCCCTGCTTTATGTTATGGCCGGACTTTTTAAAAGTCAAAACCGCCTGGATGAGGCCATGATCCTGAACCAATATGGCTTTCTTTGCGAAAGCATCAGTGCCAATGTTTTTGTCGTATACCGCAAACAGATTTATACGCCCTCACTTGCTGAAGGTTGCATAAGTGGTGTAATGCGTACAGCTATCATGCAGTTGTGCAAAATGAACGATATGCCTTTAATTGAGGCACAAATCAACCCCGAAATATTAAAAGAAGCCGAAGAAGTTTTTATCACTAATGCTACACAAGGCATACAATGGGTAATGGGCTATGGCAGGAAACGTTATTTTAATGAGGTATCGAAGTTTTTGATTGAGAAATTAAACGCTTTGTAATCACTATCCTCAATTTACTCAGGAGGCAAATTTCTTTTGCTTCGGCGATGTTACATTTTATTTCTATCGGTTTGTGTTCACCTGAACTGTATTTTTAGTATTATTGGTCACACACACAAATTTAACCGAAATGAAAAAATTACTCATTCTCGTAATGGCTTGCTATGGCCTGAACGCCCGTTCACAGCAGTTGAACGAATCCAGAAACTTTCTGTACTTCTATTCAGATTCTACAGTTTATGCACAAAAGATCAGGTTGCGACCCGATTTAACCGGCGGGTGGTCGCTTCGGGCCGATTCAAGGCGGATACCGGTGTCACAGATCAAATTTTTTAACAATCAGGATGGCTTCTTTGCCAACACCCGAAAACTCAGTCTTTTGGGAGAGGCCTCTTTTGCTGAACGGATTATTGAGGGTAAGCTCAATCTTTATCAGGAAGTGATTTACGATGACGTTCTTATGGAAGGTGATTACTATGGATTTAGAGATTACAGGCGGCAGGCAGTAAACAACCGGATGTTTATTAACAAGGGTTATTCCGATTTAAAAAGGGTAAATTATCGTAATTTAAACGAGGCCATGGCTGATAATCCGAAAAGTTTAGCGCTGCTAAGGCGATATAAGAATACTAAAATTACAGGCATTGCCATGTATGTGGCAGCAGGAGCTGCAATTATTGCCAGTGGGGTTACACTGATGTCAGAAGGTAAACAAGTAGGTACCACATTCGGTGGTATGCCAAAATACGCAGACCGTAGTTATACGGGCAGTTTTGTTTTGTTAGGTTTGGGTGCCGGCTTAAGTCTGGGAGGATTTCTGGTAGGCGAATCTGGTAAAAAGAATATAGAAAGGGCTATCGATAATTATAACCGGTAGTAAAAAATCGTCATCTCGACCGGAGCAGCGCGAAGTGGAGAAATCTATCAAAACAGATTTTGCTTCGCAGAGCCTTCGGGTTCCCGACTTCGTCGTACTCCGCTCGAAATGATGGCAAATCGAGGTGTTTTTAAGCAGATTAATTCATATTGTTTACGAAAAAATTATCCCTCAGGATGACTTCTATATTAATGATACAGCCTTGTTCAGTGATACTAATTTTCAATTAATCGAATTGTTATAGTTTTTTGCCTTGCAACTGATAGCTTGAACGATTATATCTGACCATTTATCATGGCGTATCCGTTATTGCTTTCTATTCAGTAACGCGTCATGCTGATCCGGTAGCTATCGGATTTAGTTCAGCATCCATGATGGTTTAAAAGCAGCCCAATTTTTTGGAAAGCAAAGCTTGTAGTGCTTCGGCTCCGCTAGTCCCGCCCTTTGCTTAATCCCGATAAAATTTACTTCACAAGAGAAACAATTCCTAATCGGGATAACGCTTTCGGTCGGGTTTATTTAACAAGGGATAGTTTTACTGTGCAATTTAAACCCAAATAATTGCACTTTTTGGCCACTTAAACCCGATCAAAGCGGGATGCCAATTTCCTTCAAATTGGCAGAAGCGGGAGCGGGGCTGTATTAACCTAAAAGCTTCTGTTACTGTTTTCCAAAAAAGAATAACTGTATTTCGGATCTATTGGCAATTCCAGTCGGTCTTCATCCCAATTTTAAGATCCGCCCATAATGATTTCATGCAATCGACCAGAAGAGTTGTCAACTTTCTTGCATAATGGCTATTAAAGTTGACAACTCAAATTTCAATTACAACCGCATTCCTCCTATTCCATGGTCTGTGGCGCACAGACCACCAAGAGCAATTACTATCAGAGTTGTCAACTCGGGAGTTTCGAGATCAAGCGTGATGAATTTATTTCAGCATCTACCAATATCCTTAATGAACTTTATAACCCTAAACAGGAGCAATTTTTGGCCACTTAAACCCGATCAAAGCGGGATGCCAATTTCCTTCAAATTGGCAGAAGCGGGAGCGGGACTGCATTAGCCTAAAAGCTTCTGCTACTGCTTTCCAAAAAAAGAATAACTGTATTTCGGATCTATTGGCAATTCCAGTCGGTCTTCATCCCAATTTTAAGATCTGCACGTAATGATTTCATGCAATCGACCAGAAGAGTTGTCAACTTTCTTGCATAATGGCTATTAAAGTTGACAACTCAAATTTCAATTACAACCGCATTCCCCTTAAGAAATCTTCGATCAGCATTCGTTTTTTGCCTTCGTACTGAATATCTAAAAGTTTGATAAAACCATCTTTAGCGGCAAATTTTAAATAGCTTTTGCCGTCCGTTAAAAAACCACCGGCAACTATACCCGGTTCTTTATCTTCTATTTCGGCCTTAAATACCTTCAGGGTTTTATCATTTAAAAAAGTAAAAGCAGTAGGATAAGGGCTCAGGCCGCGAATTAAATTATAAATCGTCTGTACTTGGTTATTCCAGTCGATTTTGCAATCGTCTTTGAAAATTTTAGGTGCATGCTTTAATTCACCGCTTTGTGGCTGCGGTTGTTCATTAACCTCGCCAGCCTCAATTGCTTTAAGCGTTTTTACCAGCAGGTTGGCACCAATGTACATCAGTTTATCGTGCAAATCGCCTGCGGTTTCATCATCTGCAATCGCTACACTATCGCTCATAATAATATCCCCGGTATCAATTTCCTCCTTCAGGAAAAAAGTTGTTACACCACTTTCTTTTTCTCCGTTGATGATGGCATGGTTGATGGGAGCTGCACCACGGTATTGTGGTAATAACGAGCCATGCAGGTTGATGGTTCCTTTGGCTGGCATGTTCCAAACTACCACCGGTAACATCCTGAATGCCACCACAACCTGCAGATCGGCCTGATATGATTTTAATTCCTCAATAAATTCGGGGTTTTTTAATTTTTCGGGCTGCAAAACAGGAATTCCTTTTTCTATAGCATATTTTTTTACCGCACTTTCGTTCAGCTTCTGGCCACGACCTGCCGGTTTATCAGGCGCAGTAACCACCGCAACCACATCGAAATTGGCTTGTACCAAGGCATCTAAAGAGGCTACGGCAAAATCAGGCGTACCCATAAAAACTATTTTCATAAAGAAAGTGTTGTGTTTCTAAAAAATAACGTGGATACCCACGCTAAAGTTTTGCAAAATAACTAAAAATAAACCCATACTTACAGGCAAAAATGGTACAAGGCAAAGATGTTGTTAAAGCAAGTGGATTGGTGTACGTAACCGACGGTATGCCTGGGATTTACCGAAAAGGCAAACCGGGTAAATTCCACTATGAAGATAAAGATGGACATAAAATAACCGAAGAAAAACACCTTGATAGGATAAAAGCGCTGGTGATTCCACCTGCATGGCAAAACGTATGGATTGCCAACAAACCCAACGCGTACCTGCAGGTAACCGGAATTGATGCTGCCGGCAGAAAACAATATAAATATCACAACAAATGGACCAGCCGCCGATCGGAAGATAAATATTTTCGTTTACTGGAATTTGGAAAAGCATTGCCAAATGCCAGGAAAAATCTCGAAAAAGACCTCCGGAGGAAAGAATTAGATGAACGGAAGGTATTAGCCATTTCCGTTGATGTGCTTCAAAAAACATTGATCCGTGTGGGTAACGAAAGTTATAAACAGCTCTATGGTTCTTTCGGCCTTACTACCCTGCGCGATAAACACGTTAAAATCAACGGTAGCAAAATTACGATGGATTTTATAGGTAAAAAGGGTGTTCAGCAGAAAGTGGAACTGAACGACAGATCCTTAGCCAGACTGGTCAAAAAATGCAGGGACATTCCCGGGCAGGAATTATTTCAGTTTTACACTAATGGCAAAGAACACAAAAGTATCGATTCGGGTAAAATAAATTCATATATTAGAGAAATTACAGGTGATGACTTTACTGCCAAAGATTTTAGAACCTGGGGCGGAACGTTAGAAGCATTGCGCCAGTTTTCGAAGTGCAGTGCCGACGAAAACTTTAACCTCAACTCTAAAAAGGCTATTGTTAGTGTGTTAGATTGCGTAGCGAAAAAGTTAGGCAATACGAGAGCCGTATGTAAAAGTTCTTATGTGTATCCGCTGTTGCTTACCGCTTATGAGAACGATGAACTGGGCAAATACATGAAAAAAATGAATAACAATAAAATAACCGGAAAACTGGGCCTGGCGCATGATGAGAAAGTATTATTATCATTTCTAAAAGCCAATAGTAAATAGAAAACCTATTATATTTGTCCTTTCATCCCAATATGCATATTAATCTTGACGATAACGCTGCCATTTTTTATACATTGATTGAAGAATCTCCAATGCCTATTGCATTGTACGTTGGAGAAAAAATGGTGATCAAAGTAGCCAATAAGGCAATACTTAAAGCTTGGGGTAGGGATAATCGTGTTATCGGGCAGGAACTTGCCATTGCACTGCCAGAATTAAAAGACCAACCTTTTTTAGGAATTCTGGAAGAGGTTCGCCAAACAGGTATTGCCTATGAAACCAAAGAAGACCGCGTATTGCTGATCAATAATGGTGTACTGCAGACCTTTTATTTTGATTTTATCTATAAACCTTTAAAAGATGATAACGGGCAGGTTTGGGGCATCGTTAATAATGCCACTAATGTTACCGAACTGGTAATTGCGCGATTAAAAATTAAAGCCAGTGAAGAACTTTTTCGGAAGATGATTCAGGATGCACCTGTGGCCATAGGTATTTTGAGGGGCGAGAATTTTATAATTGAACAGGCAAATGCAGATCTTTTAAAATTATGGGGTAAAACAGAAGAGGTAATTGGTCTTCGTTTAATTGATGGTTTGCCCGAACTAAAGGGACAGCCCTTTCCCGATTTGTTAACTCAGGTTTACCAGACAGGGGTGCCACATTATGGCTATGAAACCATGGCGAGGATAGAAAGAGATGGTATACTTCAGGATTATTATTTCAATTTTGTATATGACCCAATCCGCGATCAGCACAATGTGGTGACCGGGATCATGGTTGTGGCTAACGAAATCACCTCGTTGGTACATTCGCGGATGGAAATGGCTAAAAGCGAAGAACGTTTCAGAAATTTGTTATTGGATACTCCAATGGCCACGGGCTATTACGAAACGGAAGATATTATAATCTCTCTGGCTAACGATGAAATGCTGCGGTTCTGGGGTAAAGATAAAAGTGTAATCGGAAAGCCGATGGAAGAGGCTATACCTGAGCTTAAAGGACAACCTTTTATCAATATTTTAAAAGAGGTTTATCGTACAGGTATTCCTTACCACGCCGATCAACAAGAAGCCTTATTGCCTGTTAACGGTAAGTTGGAGAAAGTATGGTTTAATTTTACCTACAAACCTTTAAGAAATGCAGAGGGCGAGGTTTATGCTATTTTACATGCTGCAATGGATGTAACCAAGCAAGTACAGCTTCAGCAACAAAAAGACGAATTTTTGGGCATTGCGAGCCACGAACTTAAAACGCCGGTAACGAGTATAAAAGCTTATGCACAGGTATTGGAAAGGATGATCAGAAATGAGGGGGATGAGAAAAAGGCTGATATGGTACGCAAAATGGATTTACAATTGAACCGTTTAACCGGTTTAATTGGCGATTTGCTTGATGTAACCAAAATACAGTCAGGAAAAATGACTTTTAATCCGACAAAATTTGATTTTGATGAGGTCGTAAGAGAAATCGTAGACGAAATGCAGCATATAACCTCTAAACATTACATCAAAACCGATTTAAACAGCAATGCCATGGTTTATGTGGATCGGGAACGTATTGGCCAGGTGATCACTAATTTTTTATCAAACGCGATTAAATATTCTACTGATGCCAATCAGATTGATGTAAGTACTTATGTGTTAAATGCAGAAGTAATTTTGTGTGTACGGGATTATGGAATCGGGATCTCGAAAGAACTGCAACATCTGGTTTTCGATCAGTTTTATCGGGTGAGTGGAAGTTTGCAACATACCTATCCAGGTTTAGGTCTTGGGCTTTATATTTCAGCAGAAATTATAAAAAACGAAAGGGGCAGAATTTGGGTGGAAAGTGAAGAGGGACAGGGTGCCTCATTTTGCTTTGCCTTAAAAATTTAATTACACCAATTCATAATTAACTGGTGTAATTCTTTATCCTGCATTATTCTTTTGGTGCCTTTTTTATCGGATGAACAGGTTGTTCTTCGTTTTCTCGCTGTTTCGCCGGATTATTGGTTTTAGGCGCTTTATTCGGCGTACTGTCGTTTTCTTTTCTTACGGTTTTGTGGTCAACAGGCTCCCTGCCTTTTGGTACCTCTTCCTGGTAATTACTTCCTGGTTTATCACTTTTCACTTTTGGACCGCTCATAGCTATAATGATTGAATTTTGAATGATTGAATAGCACAACGCTTATCAATTACAAATAATAACAAACCTCTATCTGTTAAGTTTGAAAATAATTGCAAGAGTAATTCAATCATTCTCTCATTCAATAATTAATTATATAACAAATATTTCTTGCGCATGGTTTTATATGCACTTAGGCCGGGTTCCCAGCTTGCCCTGATTTCTGCTTCACTTTTTCCATCAATTACCTGTTGCCTGAAATCTGCCACACCAACTAATCTTTCGATAATCCCCATTTCTTTACTTAACCTGGTATTAAAAAAATCTTCTTTTCTTGGCGATGCCTGATATAGTTCGATTAACCAACTGATATTTACCTGTTTCGATTTTACCAGTTTTGAGGTATCGTAAGTTCTTAAATCTAAGCCATAACAAACCTGATCTTGAAACAATGGTGTTTCAGACATTCCTTTTATGCTTTTTGGGGTAAAACTGAAATCGAATTTACCTTTAAGGTATGGTGCTCCAACAACGGTAAAAGGAAACATTGTTCCGCGGCCATGATTTAAATAAGTGCCTTCAAATAAACAGGTAGACGGATAAAGTAAAATAGCTTGCTGCGTATTCAGGTTAGGAGAAGGTTTAACCGGTAAAGTATACTCCATATCATGATTATAATTGGCGTTTTTGATAATGCTTATTTTGCATTTCACCTTATTTTTCAGCCAGCCTTCGCCATTTAACATCTGTGCATATTCGCCAACTGTTAAGCCGTGCGCAATAGGAATAGGTTGCACGCCAATACCTGATTTAAATTTTGGATCTAAAATCGGCCCATCGATTAAATAGCCATTTGGATTTGGACGGTCTAAAATCAATAATGTTTTATTGTTTGTGGCACAGGCTTCCATAACATGCTGTAAGGTATTGATATAGGTGTAAAAACGAACCCCAACATCCTGGATATCGAATACCATAATGTCAATATCTGCTAAATCTTCAGCTGTAGGGGTGCTGTGTTTGCCATAAAGTGAGATGGCTTTTATGCCTGTTTTGGAATCAACATCATCGTTAACGGTAACGCCGGCACTTGCATTGCCCCTAAAACCATGTTCAGGCCCAAATATCTTCTGGATTTTAACACCTCTTTTCAGCAGGCTATCAACCGAAGTCTGCGTACCAATAATTGATGTAGGATTAACTACCATGCCAACACGCTTACCTTTTAACAGCGGGAGATATTTTTCGGTTTGCTCTGCACCCGTTTTAATTTCAGAAGGGAGCTTTACAGCCTTAATCATCAGTTTTCTGTTTTCAGGGCTCTTCTTCCCCAAAGCTTCCTGCTCAAGTGATTTGGGTTGCCCGCAGGCCGATAATGCAATTAAACTGGTTAAAGCAAAGCTGATGTAATTTTTCATTTTTTAATTATTCTAATCTTCCGGTATTATCACAAAACAATTTATAACATATTTTATTTATGCTATTGGTGTTTTATTCTTATAAGTTAATGACTGATGGTTAAAGTTGGTTATTTATTTCCAAAAATGCCATTTTTAAAAAGGAATTGAGCATTTTTGTTAACACAAATTGATTAAATTGAATTTCGAATATTTCATAGCAGGGCGGATAGCCGTTAAATCTGAGCGCACTTTTTCAAAGCTTATTGTTCGCATTGCCATAGCAGGCGTGATGTTGAGTTTAGCTGTTATGATTCTTTCTATAGCGATTATTAAAGGCTTTAAAACTGAAATCCAGGATAAAGTGAGGGGCTATTTAGGCGATGTACAAATTACCCGTTACGATCTGAACAATTCATTTGAGCATTCACCCTTCACACTTGATGGAGAAACGAAAAAGATGCTCAAAAATAATCCAGATGTTGAATATTATTATCCTTTTGCTACAAAACCGGGCATCCTTTCTGCCAATAATGAAATTGAAGGCATTAATTTTAAAGGGATAGACAAAAGCTATAATTGGGATTACATTAAACAGCATATTATCAGCGGAACCATCATCGATTTTTCTGACAGTACGGCTGCCATGCAAGAACTGCTTATTTCGAATTATACTGCCAATCGCTTAAAACTCAAAACAGGCGATGATTTTATCATGTACTTTGTTCAAAACCAGTTGCGGCCGCGTAAATTTAAAATTGTAGGCATTTATGATATCGGTGTAGAAGATATTGATAAGGGATTTGTACTGGGCAATCTGAATATTATTAAACGGCTGAATAACTGGAAAGCCAACGAAATTGGTGGCATAGAAATCAGGATTAAGGATTTTAACAGGCTTAAGCCCATTGCCAATAATATTTACGAGGGGCTTCCCCGCCATTTGCGCTCTTACTCTATTGAAGAAAATTTCCCTAATATTTTTACCTGGTTAGGCCTTCTTGATGTAAACACCAGAGTACTTTTAATCCTGATGCTCATCGTAGGCGTAATTAACATGGTTACTGCACTGTTGATTATGATTTTAGAGAAAACCAATATGATTGGGATGCTAAAATCTTTTGGAGCAAGCAACTGGAGCATTATGAAAATTTTCCTTTACAATGCGGCTTATTTAATTGGGATTGGCTTGTTACTTGGTAATATTCTGGGCTTAGGACTTGGTTTCTTACAGCAGTCCACTCACATTTTTAAACTGAATCAAGCGTCTTACTTTTTAGCTTATGCACCCATAGAATTCCATTTTATAGATGTGCTGCTGCTTAATGTTGTCACTGTAGCGGTGTGCTTAACAGTTTTGATTATTCCTTCACTATTGATTAGCAAGGTTTCTCCGCTTAAAGCAATCAGGTTTAAATAAGGAAAAAACTTGGGTCACCGGACAGATCATTTACCGATGCCCAAGCAAACCTAAACTTAAGCTCTTGTTAACTCAACTTTTACAGTTTTTGTAATATTTGTTTTCTGGAACTCAGGATAGGGTGTGATGTCGATTAATTTGAGTGAATAATTTATGCCGTTTATTTTGATGTTTGTTACACTTTCTAGGGGGCCACATTCTCCTCCTTTGCATAAAATAATTTCCTGATCAACATTATTTCCTGTTAATTTGAAATGTACTGTTGCACTTCCAGCACTAATACAATCAACATTTATTGGGCAGCGGCTATCGCTAATCGATTTTAATACTAATGTAGATGCACCAATTGATTTTGACGTATTGATTTCAAAATTGTAATTCGTTATTTTTGTTTCAGATTTCTTCTTACATCCAAAAACAAAAATAGACAGGGCGATAAATAAGAACATTAAATTTTTCATTTGTACGAGGATTAATTGCTTCTTTTTAAAATATATTCATAATCTATAGTAGCATAAGAGGTAGCCGGAGAAAGATCTGTTTTTGCATTGAATCTTTTTCGAAGGGTTAAATCCACACCACTGCTTCTAATATTGTATTCGCCGGTTAAAATCATATTCCAATCAAAATCTGCTGTCCAAACGCCCTCATCGGTAAAATATCCGATCCCATTTTTAAAAGTATAGGTTCCCTTGCCACCTGATGGTTTTAGGTTAGCATCAGCACCAGGTGTAATGTTGAATTTCCCATCCTTTAACGAGATTGAAATTGGGCGGGTTACCGGCACAGACTTAATACTATTCGTAATTACCAATACACCTGTATAGTTTCCATCCAGTAAAACATTTACGTTTGTAGATTTTTTACAGCCCAGAGATAAGATCAGGGCAAAAAGGAAAATGCAGATTTGGACTTTCATACCCCTTAAACGGAGTTTAAAATCAAAACGCTACACTTAAATTGAAATCCAGTCTATACCTTGTGTACTATGGATAAATTCAGTCCGTGGTTCGAGGTTTAAATAGGGGTAAGTGACTTTTGAAAGGTATAAGCCAGTAGGATGTGCAGGCAATGATAGTTTTGAGGCTTGAAGGGTAATCAGTTCGCTTTCAAATTCATCAAAGCTAAGTTCTCCTTTTCCAACCATTAATATTTTACCCATAATAATGCGGATCATTTTGCCTAAAAAACGGTTACTGGCAATGTGGAACCTCAACCTGTCGCCCTTTGGGTTTACAAATAAATCGGCTTCCATTACATTGCATAAGGTATGTTCGTATTTATCCGGATGCGTACAGAAAGCCCTGTAATTTTTGTATAGCGGTAGTAATTTTACCACAGCTTTCATTTTATCAAAATCTAGATTGTTTAATTGATAAAAGGAACTTTGGGTGCTTAAAAAAGGATCTTTATAAGTATGGATAAAATAATCATATTTCCGTTGTACAGCATCAAACCGGGCGTGGGGTTTACCTTCCATTTTAATAATGTCGAATACGGCGATATTATAGGGTAAAGCTTTATTCAAAATGTAAAGCAGATCGAAATCAATCTCTTTTTCAATATCGGCATGAAAAAAAAACTGACTCGCATGTACATGCGCATCGGTCCGCCCACAACCATTAATAGCAGTCGGTGATTTTAAAATCTTCGATAAGGTTTGTTCAATAACCTCCTGAACACTTTTAACCCCAGGTTGCTTTTGCCACCCACTAAAATACTGGCCTTGATATGCAATGTGAAAGAAATACCTCATTATTCTGCTGCAATTTTACGGAAATTTTAGCAGCAGGAATATTAAATCATACTTTTGCACTGAAAATTTTAATCATGGATATTATAAACTGTCCTTGCGGAAGTGGAACTGCCTTTAGCCATTGTTGCCAGCCTTATCATTTAAAAATGAAAACAGCGCCAACTGCAGGGGCCTTAATGCGTTCCAGATATTCTGCTTTTGTAGTAGCTGATGCGGATTATCTTTATGAAACTACGCATAGTAGTAAAAGAAATAACCATTCCAAAAGCGGTTATTTAAGCAGTGCGAAAAATACCAAATGGCTAAAGCTTGAGATTGTTTTTTCAGGTTTTGACGTTGTCGAGTTCAAGGCCTATTATCTGAATAAGAAATTTCAAACTGAAGTATTGCATGAAAAATCTAATTTCAGGTTAGAAGATGGGCAATGGTACTATGTGGACGGGGAATTTTATTTATAATAAAAATTCACTTACGTTTTCTGGTGTAATTACTTTGGTTTCTACATTTTCGTAAGCACCTAAAAATGATTTTGGGAATTTCACTTTGGATTTTGAATTCCATTTAAATTCGTAAGCATTCATTAATCCGTTTCTTTCTTCAATATAATCTATTTCCTGTTGTGCGTGGGTGCGCCAAAAGTATTGGTTGCAGTTGATCTGTTTGTAGGCAAGAAGTTTAACCCGCTCACTAATAACGAAATTTTCCCAAAGGGCACCAATATCCTGCCTTAATACTGCCGGACTAAATTGGTTAATTACAGCATTTCTGATCCCATTGTCGTAAAAGTAAATCTTCCTGCTTTTCTTTAGTTCATTTCTTAAGTTTCTGCTTAAAGAGCCTAATCTGAATACAATGAATGCCTTTTCAAGCAAATCGATGTATTTCTCTGTAGTTTGATTATCTAAACCCGATAATTGCCCCAGTTCGTTGTATGATACCTCATTGCCAACCTGAAAAGCCAAAGCCTGGATTAATTTCTCCATCTTATCTGGCTTTTGTATTTTTTCCCAGGTTAAGACATCTTTGTAAAGATAACTATCTGATAACTGCTTTAAGCGTATTTCTTCTCCGCCTGGATTGTTCACGATTTCTGGATAGTAGCCATAAACCAAGCGATGGTTCAATAATCTTTTCTCTGCAAGCAGACCGTTTTCCTCTACCATTTCTCCGAATGAAAAAGGAAACAGGTTATATTCCCATTTTCTACCGGTAAGTGGTTCATTAATATGATTGGCCAACTCAAAGGCTGAAGAACCAGTGGCAATTACTTTTACATCTTTAAGTTGATCAATGATTAATTTAATAGATAAACCAATATTATCAACTCTTTGTGCTTCATCAATTACCAACGTTTTGGCTTTTCCCAGAAGGGCACGTAAGGAGGTTGAAGTGGTATTGGAAAGTATTGTCCTAATGTCTGCGTCATCACCATTCCACCACATAACAGGTTTAGCAAATTTAGAAGAAAGCTGTTGCAAGAGCGTACTTTTTCCAACCTGCCGTGGACCTAAAAGAATAATTGCCTTTTCATCTTTCAGATGTTTTTCAATAGAATCTGATATTGCTCTTGAAATCATAATCGCAAAATTAATATAAATTTTGCGATTATAATCGCAAAATTTATATTAATTTTGCGATTTAACTCCTTTTAGCTATAATTTCTTTGCTTCATTCCAATATACATCCATTTCGGTAAGCGTCATATCGGCCAGGGCTTTTCCGTTTTCTTTTGCTTTGGTTTCGAGGTATTGAAAACGTTTGATAAATTTTTTATTGGTTTTTTCTAAGGCATTTTCTGGATTAATATTGATGAAACGGGCATAATTGATCAAAGAGAAAAGTACATCGCCAAATTCGGATTCAGCTTTTTCGATATCAATAGCCGTATTATCAGCAACATTAAATTCAGTTTTAAACTCCTGCATTTCTTCCTCTACTTTTTCCCAAACCTGGTTTTTATCTTCCCAATCAAAGCCTACGCCACGTGCTTTTTCCTGAATACGGGCAGCCTTAACCAACGCGGGTAGTGAAGATGGGACACCAGCCAACACCGATTTATTGCCTTCTTTCAGTTTAATCTGCTCCCAATTTCGTTTTACATCTTCTTCGTTCTGTACTTCAACATCGCCATAAATATGTGGGTGCCGGTTTATCAGTTTATCGCAAACTCCGTTTAAAACATCTGTAATGTTAAAATCATTGGTTTCGGAAGCGATTCTAGAATAGAAAACCAGGTGCATCATCACATCACCAAGTTCCTTTTTAATTTCGTCTAAATCGCCTTCTAAAATGGCGTCGCTCAATTCATAGGTTTCCTCTATAGTTAAATGGCGCAGTGTTTCCATGGTCTGTTTTTTATCCCAGGGGCATTGTGTACGCAATGTATCTAAAACGGTGAGTAAACGTGTAAAGGCATCAGCTGGATTATTGGCGCTTGCAGGAATTGGATTGTTAGGCATGTTTTATGGTTAAACTATATTTATCGAACGCTAAAGTACCAAACCCAGGCGATTAAGAAAAGCTGAAAAGGTATTCTGAACCATAAATATTTTGGCCCCGGACCTGGTTTATGCAGATCTTCGTAATTAATGCGGTGTTTGGCCGCGTAAATATTGGCTGGTAAAATGGCAATGTAAAAAATAATCAGGGCTATTCCGGTAAAATATCTGGTGCTTTCAATCGCCAGGCCAGTGGCAAATAAGATTTCCAGCACACCTGTTAAAATTACAATTTCTACTTTTTTAGGGATAAACAGGGGGACCATGGCAGCCATGCTCGTTTTAAATTTAAAATGCCCGATAGCGGTAAAAAGTAACATCACGCCCATGGCGATGTTGCCTGCAAAAATATTTCCTTTATCAAACGTGGTATGACCGCCAAAGGCTAATAAGCAAACATAAACAATGATCAGTACAAATAGGGGTTTCATTTAAAGGTATTAATCTATTTTATTAAATTAAAGGCAATTAAAATTGTAGCAACAAACAATACCAATAAACCAGATAAGAAGATGAGATCAGCAGCTTTTTCCAGTCGCTGACTTGCCGTTTGTTGTCTCCTCATCGAGATGAAAGATAAGATGCAGCTCGTCATAAAAAACATTACAGCAGCTACAGCAAATTCGTCAATTAAAGAGCCATCGGTAAGTGCGAGTTTTTTTAAAGAAGTAAGTACAATAAAGCAAATACCCAAAAGATTGGCAGAGGTGCTTAAAATATGAGGCGATCTGTTTTCGGCCATTTTAATCTTTTTCTTCTAATTTAATTTTTTTTGTGATCCGGTAAACACGCTTCTTTTTATCAGGCTTATGTTCTTCGCCCATTAAAATACCCCAGGGTTTTAAGTTATCTACTCTATCGAAGATTATTTTTAACATGGCCAGATAAGGAATACATAAAAACATGCCCGAGATGCCCCAAATCATCTCACCCACAACAATCCCAATAAAGGCAAATAACGCATTTATTTTTACTTTCGAGCCCACCACTAACGGCATCAGTATATTTCCATCTATAGCATGTACACCAACATAGGCTATTAAAACCAGAAGCACTTTACCTGCACCTGCAGTTGCAAAAGTAATCAGGCAGCTTATTAACAGGGCAAAGAATATTCCCAAATAAGGAACTACATTAAAAATACCTGCAACAAGACCCAAAAGAACGGCATATTTAACACCTAGTAAACTCAGAACGGTAATCATTAATACCGTAACAATAAGCATCTGCAAGAATAAACCTATGATATATTTTTTAATGATGTACTGAATCTGACTTACAATTTCTGAAACTTTTTCTTTGTGTTCTTCACTAAAAACCGAAGTTAAAAAAGTAAATAAAACCCTACGGTAGTTTAAAATAAAGAAAGTGAATAGTAATGTGAAACCTAAAAATAATAGGGTAGAAGATAGTGTAGATAAGGTAGTAGCTACAATTGCGGCACTAGTAGCCAAAGCTTTTTCTGTGCTGTCATTTAAATAATCCAGTTGTTTCTGAGAATTTATGCCGAAAGTGTGTGAAATCCATTTTTGAAGTTCGTGATAAGAAGCATTCGCTTTCTCCTTAAGTAAAGGCCAATCTGCCCATAAATCGCTTAATTGATTGCCGAAGAAATAAATAATGCCACCAATTACAGCAATCATCAGGATCACCGACACAAGGGTTGATAAACTTCTTTTAAATTTTAGCTTGTGTTCTAGAAAATTGCCAACAGGTAATAATAAGATCGCCATTAAAAAAGAGAAAAGCAGGGGAGCCAGCAAAGATTGACCTAAAATGGCGATGTATGTTAAACTGATTAAACAGAAAAGGACCAATGCCAGTTTGGGTAGAAAAGATAGTTTGTCTTTCATATATTTTAAAATCCTGTTTAATACAAAATGCCCGATTAATTGTTTTATTAATCGGGCATTTAAATATAAGAGATTATTTTTAATAGATACTCGCTTTATCTAAAAGAGAAATATCTTCTGGCAATAATTTTAAATTTGCGGCTTCAGTAAAAGATTTTAGTTGGCTTAAATCGGTAACACTGGCAATTGGCGCCGTAATTGATGGGCGATAAATTAACCAGGCCAGGGCTACCGAAGCTGGCTCAACATGGTGTTTTTTAGCAACCTCATCCAATGCCGCTAAAATTTTAAAGCCCCGTTCGTTAAGGAATTTTTTAATGCCTCCACCACGCTGGCTTTTATTCAGATCGTCTTCACTACGGTATTTCCCGGTTAAGAAACCACTGGCCAGCGAATAATAAGACACAACGCCCAAACCATAATCCAGACAGATTTTTTCGTGTTCCTGCTCAAAGTTTTCTCTATCATACAGGTTGTATCCTGGTTGGTAAACTTCGTAACGGGGTAAACTGTGTTCGGTTGAATAAAGTAATGACTCTTTTAAGCGATCGGCAGAAAAATTTGATGCCCCGATCCAGCGGACTTTGCCAGCTTTAATTAAAGTTTCGTAGGCACTTAATGTTTCTTCAACAGGCGTGCTTTCGTCATCAAAATGAGAGAAATAAAGATCGATATAATCGGTTTGCAGGCGCGATAAAGAATGTTCAACTTCATTGATGATGTAATCTTTTTTTAGCGATTTACCCTGCCCCATATCTGAGCCAACTTTTGTCGCAATAATTATATCGTGGCGTTTGTTTTGTTTTTTAAGCCAGTTACCAATAATCGTTTCCGATTCGCCACCATTATTTCCAGGTACCCAACGCGAGTACACATCGGCCGTATCTATAAAATTGAAACCACTTTCTATAAATTGGTCTAATATTTCAAACGACTTTTTTTCATCGATCGTCCAGCCAAAAACATTTCCTCCAAATACTATGGGCGAAATATTTAAATCGGTTTTTCCTAAGGTTCTTTTTTCCATGATACGAATGTTAATGTTATTTTAACAATTTTAGATTATACTGGTTTTAACAGGCGGTCTAAATTATGTCAAAATGATATCGTTGGTTAACCGCAAAGAGGAGGGGGCAGAGGGCATAAAGTTGGGGAACTATTCTTATGCAATGCAATCTTCGGACTTTCTGGCGTCAGACTTTCTCCATCATCCATCTTCCATCATCCATTTTCCATCCCTTTAATCGCCCTAAGCATTTCTCTTTTTCCGGGGGCGCCGGGTAATTTTTCGATGGTAAATCCGCAGGCTTTAATGGCCCTTTTTAGTTTCCCGGTAATGGCGTAGGTAACAAAAGTTCCGCCAGGTTTTAAGAAACTGCAGGCATGTGCAATAATTTCATCGCTCCACATTTCGGGCTGGTGCTGTACAGAAAATGCATCATAATAAATCAGGTCAAATTTTTGGTCACCGCTGTATTCGGCCAATGTAGTATGTGGAATTTCTAACGAGCAAAGCGAAGTTAATTTCTTGGGTGCTTTTAATGCTTCCGGGTAATTTAAAATAAAATCAGCCCATATTTTTTCAGGAACATACGCTGCATAACCAGTCTGCTCAATTATAGCTGTAGTAAGCGGAAAGGCTTCAATGCTGGTATAGTTAAGGTTAATGTTATTTTCCGCACAATATTCGAAACTTAAAATAAAGTTCAATCCGGTGCCGAAACCAACTTCCAAAATGGAAATTTCAGCTTGGTTAGTGGAAGCGAATTTCAAACCTGCATCAATAAACACGTGTTTGCTTTCTTGCAGAGCACCATGTTTACTATGGTAATGTTCGCCTATGGTTTCATTATAAAGTGTATTAGATCCATCGGCAGTAGGCATTATAATATTCATGAGCTAGGATTTTAAGGATTCTTGGATTTCAGGATTATGACGCAAATATAGAAGATATAGTACTAATATGATTTTTGGATTTGGGGATAAATTAGCGACAGATAGGGTAGGTAAGTTAATCAGCTTTAATCTTCGGACTTCGGACTCCCGACCTCTGAATTTTTCTCTTCCGGCTTTAATCTTTTGTTATTAGCTTTGGTCTTACCCTAAACCCTAAACCCTAAACCCTAAACCCTAAATATGGATATCGAATCGTTCAGAGAATATTGTTTGAGTTTACCCGGCACTACAGAAGGTATGAAATGGGAACATCTGTGTTTTATGATAGAAGAGAAAATCTATGTGATTATTGCTATTGATGAGGGTAATCGTTTTTCTATCAAATGCAATCCGGATGAATTTGAAGAACTCGCTGCCCGAGATGGTATTGCCCAGGCTTACCACATGGCCAAAAGACAATGGATCCAGATCGAAAACTTAGAGGTTTTAAATGATAAAGAGTTGAAAAGCAGGGTGGCCGATTCGAGGGCAATGGTTTTAGCTAAATTACCGAAGAAAACGCAGGCAAAGTATGCTTAAATTTTTCCAATTGAGAGGTGGATTATCTTCAATGCAACTTTCTATACCAATTTCTTCAAGGCCATAATATAGCCGATGTGCATCCCCTCATGGAAAGGGATAAAATTTATCGCATCTTCTATGGAGTTTAATTTCATTCCATAACGTTTGTTCCAGGGATCGAACTTTAGAAAAATCCCACTACTATAATCTGTCGCCAAACGGTCCATACTATTTAAAAGTACGTCGAAAATGGAGGCGATTTCTCCCTTTTCTATAAATTTAACTGGTTTTGTTCCACTTAAAAATGGAGTGAAATATTTTTCTTCAACGGTTACCGTTAATCCCGATCTAACATAACACAGGTTTTGCTGTGCAGCGGTTAAATGGGCAATATTCCAGATGATGTTATTGTTAAAACCTGCGGGGATTTTGTTTAACTGCTCTGTGGTTAAGTCTTTTACCAATTCCAGAATAAAAGCCCTGGTATTTTTGATCTGGATAATGGTTGCAGGTGTGTTAGTCATGTAATTATTTTATAGACAGCAACTTACTGCTCGTTTTTAGTTTCTTCCTTTTTGGTTTCGTCTTTTTTTATGCCTTTGTCTGCATTCAGTTCTTTCGACTTCATAATATTAAAACGGTACATTTCTTCAATCCCAACAAGTTTTCGTGTACATTTTTCAATATCAGTACCTTCCTCCCATAAATAAGGACGGAAACTATAGGTTTTGGTACCATCCAAATTGGCAATAAATTGATTCCAGCTGCTCCAGCGTAATCCTTTATAAAATTTAGAAAGATCACTGTCGAAACAAAAAACAAGGAATTCGCCATAACCAGCTCCAAGCGGTTGCCAGGTTAGACTGTTTGGTTCAAGGTAATATACATTTTTGATGTCTTTGCCCAGACCGCCGTAATTAATAGCAAAGAAACCACCTACCGCATCATCGGCAATTAAAAGGTAGGGAATGTTATCGCCATATTCTTTTAAGGTTTTTCCTTTGTTCCAATCAGCAACATTTCTGCTCAATCTTTCGCTGCCCGAACCTAAAATTCTAATCCAGCCGTTATCAACTATAATGCCGCCGGTATTGTAGATTACCGAACCAAGTGTGGCATAGGTCGTCATTTGCGAGTGATATAAAACCTCTTTTGCCTTAGCCGAATCTACAGGCAATACTTCGACCTTATTTTTAGCAGAATCGATCCATTTCTTTACCAATGGCCAGGCAGGATCTGTTTTATTGATTAATTTATCAATGCTGATCAATTTATTTTCCTGAGCAAAACCTGCTAAAGAAAATAAAGTTAAACCAAGGATTAAAAGGAAGTTAATTGGGCTTTTCATGGAAAGGATACTTATGTTTTTTCAAAGATAGAATGATAATTAGGAATTGCCGAAAGGAGTTACATTAATTTTGATTTGGAAGAAAATTGAGCTTAATTGTTGATTCGTGAAGATACGAACCAAGGCGGTGGGTAATCGTGCAGTCAGATGTTACCATTCCCTAGATTCGTTTAATAACTTAAAACTGATTAATGGTAGAATTGAATTGATAATTCTACAAGTGCCGGATGGTAACATCCAACACCACAGTTAATAAAAATTGATTAATAGTGGAGTTGAATTGATAATTTTGGCAGACGTCAAATGGTAACACCTTACACCACCCCCGAGACCCTACTTATAAAACAAAACGTCCCGAAAATGATCGGGACGTTCGTAATATAGGGATGATATAAATAATTAAATTTTAAAGTTGAGGGCAGAAAAACCTAAAGCCTTAAGCCTTCCATCTCAATTAAAACTATCGGGGTGGAAAAGCCTTACACCCTCAACCTTCCAGCCTTCAATCTCAAATCTACCACATTCTAATCCTGTCTTCTGGTTTTTTATATAGTTTATCGCCAGGTTTAACATCAAAAGCATTGTACCATGCATCCATATTTACAGGTGCACCAATGGTACGGTATGGGCCTGGAGAATGTGGATCTGTTTTAATGAGCTGAGCAGCACTTTCGGGTAAAATATTACCCCTCCATACTTGTGCCCAGGCCAGGAAGAAACGCTGATCTGGTGTAAAACCATCAATTTTCTCATTGCTTTGACCTTGTTTGGTCATTTTGAAAGCAGTATAAGCGGCGTTTAAACCTCCTAAATCGCCAATGTTTTCACCCATGGTTAATTTACCAATTACATGGACCGTATCTAATACGGTATAAGCATCAAATTGCTCGCCTAAAGCTTTTGTTTTAGCGTCAAATTTAGCTTTGTCTTCAGCTGTCCACCAGTTTTTTAAGTTGCCGGCCGCATCATATTGGCTTCCGCTGTCATCAAAACCATGGCTCATTTCGTGACCAATTACAGCGCCTATACCACCATAGTTAACAGCATCATCAGCATTAGGGTCGAAGAAAGGAAACTGTAAAATACCAGCAGGGAAAACAATTTCGTTTAGTGTAGGGCTATAGTAAGCATTAACCGTTGGAGGTGTCATACCAAAACGTTTGCGGTCAACAGGCTTACCTAACTGATCAATCATTTCATTATAGCCCCAAACACTTGCATTGCGTAAGTTTTGGAAATAAGTATCCTTATTAATCACTAAACCATCGTAGTTTTTCCATTTTTCCGGATAACCCACTTTTGGTGTAAATGCATGTAATTTAGCTAGTGCCTTTTGTTTGGTCTCAGGGCTCATCCATTCTAAACCATTAATTCTGATTTCGAATGCTTTACGCAAGTTCACAATCATCTGGTTCATACGTTCTTTAGCTTCAGGCTTAAAATATTTGGCCACGTAGAGCTGACCTAATAATTCGCCAATAGTACCATCTGTTAAAGATGACATGCGTTGCCAGCGTGGTGTTTGTACTTTCTGACCTGTTTGAGCCTGTGTAAAAGCGAAACTCGCCTTAACAAACGGAGAACTTAAACTAGAAGCCGAACCTTTTAAAATATTCCACTCCAGATAAGTTTGCCAATCGCTAACCGGAACTGATTTCAACATGCCATTCAGGCTTGCCATAAATTTAGGCGAAGAAACCAGAACAGTATCTTGATTTTTGATTTTGAACTTAGGCAAATAGGTTGTCCAGTTAATATCTGGTGTTTTCTGGTTCAGCTCGGCAACGGTAAGCTTGTTATAGGTTGCGTAAGGATCGCGCATTTCTAAACGGCTCATCTGCGCTTCAGCGAATTGCTTTTCAATTTTATAAACGGTTGCTGCTTTTTGTTTTGCTTCTTCCGGTGTACTTCCCGTTAAGGTAAATAAAGTAACCATATAGGTATTGTAAGCCTCGCGGATCTTAACACTGCGTGTATCATCTTTCAGGTAATAATCGCGATCGGGAAGTGTTGTGCCTCCCTGACTAATATTCACCATATATTTGTTTACATTCTTGCGGTCCTGGCCAACGCCCAGGCCAAACATTCCGCCACCCAAGCCATTGGTTCGCATGTAAGCCACCTGATCCAGCACACCTTGAATGTTTTTAATTTGCTTAATTTTTGTTAAATCGGCTTTTATTGGCGTATAACCAAATTTTTCAATGGTCGCACTATCCATAGCGGCCGTGTAAAAATCGCCAACCCTACGCTTAACCGAACCTGCAGGTGCAGATTTGTCAGCTGCTGCATCTTCTACTAAAGATTTAACAGCATTGATATTGAAATCGCGAAGTTCGTTAAATGAACCCCAGCGAGTTTCTTTAGCAGGAACAGGATTGTTTTTTATCCACGTGCCGCTTGCATAGGTGTAGAAATCGTCGCCTGGCTTAACGGAAAGATCCATGTTGGCAGGGTCGATAAATTTTTTAGTTTGTGCACTTGCAGAAAAGCCGGCAGCGACTATACCCAGCGCTGCAAAACATCTTTTCAAATTTTGGTATTTCATTCGCTTAATAAGTTAATAATGATGCGAAATTTATGAAATACTACTTAATACTGGTGTTATATATTAAGAATATTACTTGTTAAACCAGTAGTATATTTTTGCTAAACCAAGCCGCCTGATAAGTTCAGATGCTGAAAAAGAAATTTTAATAGATTTCATGATTTTAAATCTTTTATACCACTATTAACATTTTTTAACAAAATTTATTGTGCGCTTGTAAAAATTATTGCTATTAAGAATGATTCGGGATAAAACATTTTATTTTCCATAAATTTGAAAACGGTTATCTAACCTGCGAGGTTTTATCGTTAATAATAAAAATGATTTTTAGCATACTATAAATATAATGAGCCACTCACACGATAAAGAAGATAGCTGTTGCAGCAGTAAAGTACATTCCGAACCAAAACATAACCATGATCACGAACATGAAGAAGGTGACGAACATGACCACGACCATGGTGGAGATCCATCAGCTTTTAAAACGTATTTGCCAGCTATCGTAACATTGGTTATGTTGCTGATTGGAATTGCGTTTGATAACCTGTTTACGGTTCCTGTATTTCAGATCATTCGCCCTTATTGGTATATCGTGGCTTATTTACCTGTGGGCATCCCGGTTTTACGCGAAGTTTGGGAAACTTTTAAAGCCAAAGATTTCTTTACCGAGTTTTCTTTAATGTCTATTGCTACCATTGGTGCTTTTGCTATTGGTGAATATCCTGAAGGCGTAACGGTGATGCTTTTCTACACTATTGGCGAGTTGTTTCAAATGGCTGCGGTAAACCGTGCCAAAAGGAATATTAAAGCATTACTTGATGTTCGTGCAGATGTAGCGCATGTATTCCGTAATGGAAAATACGAAGATATTAATCCCGAAAAGGTAGAAATTGGCGAAACAATACAGGTAAAGGCTGGTGAGAAAATCCCCTTAGATGGAGAACTGATCAGCGATAAAAGCAGTTTTAACACTGCTGCTTTAACGGGCGAGAGCAAACCGCGTACAATTAATAAGGGCGAATCGATTTTGGCAGGAATGCTTAATCTGGATAAAGTAGTCGAAGTCAAAGTGACCAAAGCTTTTGCCGACAGTGCATTATCCCGCATTTTGGAAATGGTTCAAAATGCCACTACGCGCAAAGCCAAAACCGAACTTTTTATTCGCAAGTTTGCGAAAATATATACCCCAATTGTTTTCTTTTTAGCCCTCGCGCTGGTTACTATCCCAATTTTAGTTTTAGGAAACGAATATCATTTCCAAACCTGGTTGTATCGTTCGCTGGTTTTTCTGGTTATATCTTGTCCATGTGCACTGGTCATTTCTATTCCATTGGGTTATTTTGGCGGAATCGGTGCGGCATCGGCAAATGGCATTCTTTTTAAAGGCTCTAATTTCCTTGATTTAATTACCAAACTGAATGTTGTTGTAATGGACAAAACTGGAACCTTAACAAAAGGTGTTTTCAATGTTCAGAAAGTAGAAAGCAATATTGATGAAACAGATTTTTTAAACTTCTTAACGGCTGTAGAAGCCAAATCTACCCACCCAATTGCGAAGGCTATCGTAAAATATGGAGGTCAGAAAGAAATTCATCCTGCAGAAAACATCGAGGAAATTGCTGGAATGGGTTTAAAGGGCCAGGTTAATGGTAAAGAGGTTTTAGCAGGTAATGTTAAACTTTTGGAGAAATTTAATATTGATTTTGAGCCTGAGATTGCGACGATAGAAGAAAGTATCGTGGTTGTTGCTGTCGACCAGAAATATGTTGGTTATGTTCTGATTGCAGATGAAATAAAAGAAGATGCTGCCGAAGCTATCAAACAGCTTCACGAAAACGGAATAAAACAGGTTGTGATGTTAAGTGGTGATAAAATCTCAATTGTTAAAAATGTAGCCTCGGGTTTAGGAATTGATACTTATTTTGGGGATTTATTGCCTGAAGATAAAGTTGCCAGACTGGAAGCCATTAAAAGCGACAAAAGTAAGGTGGTGGCCTTTGTGGGAGATGGAATTAACGATACACCGGTATTAGCAATCAGCGATATTGGTATTGCCATGGGCGCAATGGGTAGCGATGCTGCGATCGAAACAGCAGACGTAGTGATTCAAACCGATCAACCTTCTAAAATTGCAACCGCGGTTAAAATAGGTAAGGCAACCAAAAATGTTGTGATCCAGAATATTGTATTGGCATTTGCTGTAAAAGCAATTGTCTTAATTTTAGGGGCAGGAGGTATAGCAACCATGTGGGAGGCGGTTTTTGCCGACGTTGGTGTGGCACTTCTGGCTATTTTAAATGCGGTGAGAATTCAGAAGATGAAGTTTTAGTACATTTATACTTTTACCATTAAAAAATTGAGATACTTGGGAAATGGCCTAAAACTTAATGTCCTTAATTTCTTGATGGTAAGTATGATATGTTGAAAAATTGAAAGGCGGATTACTATAAAAATTAGTATATTTGATTATGTCTGAACCTGTTCCATATCCTGTTTTAAGCGATGATGAGCCTGTCATGCAGTTCAATGAGCTTGATGCGTCTTTAACTTATAGTTATTCTAACTATTTAAACTGGCTTTTTCCTGAAAGAGTAGAACTGATTAAAGGTAAAATCTTTAAGATGATTCCTGCACCTTCAAGCGTTCATCAGGAAGTTATTGGAAACATATTTCTTAAGCTAGGAAATTTTCTAAAAAAGCAACCTTGTAAAGTTTACATATCTCCATTTGATGTTCGTTTTACAAAGGAAAGTCGCCATGATAAAGCTATTTTTACGGTTTTACAACCAGATATCTGTGTGATTTGCGATAGAAGCAAAATTGATGCCCGTGGTTGTATCGGTGCGCCCGATTTGGTTGTCGAGGTTTTGTCTCCGGGAAATACCCGAATGGAACTGCTTAATAAGTACCGTGTTTATGAAGAATTCGGCGTTAAAGAATATTGGGTGGTGAGCCAAAGTGATCAAAGCATTTTGATCTACACCTTAAATGAGATGGGTAAATTCCAACCCTCTAAAATATTTACCCTAAGCGAAAAAATTACGTCAACTGTATTACCGGGTTTTGAATTGGCCTTGGATGATGTTTTTGAGGATTTATAAATCCATAAATATGTTTTGATTACTAATTTTTAGAATATTCGTTTATGTCTGAACCTGTTCCATATCCTGTTTTAAACGATGATGAACCTGTAAGGCAGTTCAATGAACTTGATGCATCGTTAACTTATAGCTATTCTAACTATTTAAACTGGCTTTTCCCTGAAAGGGTAGAGCTGATTGAGGGTGAAATATTTAAAATGAGTCCTGCGCCATCAAGGGTGCACCAAGGTGTTTCTATTAACTTGTTAAATCCAATAATTAATTTTTTAAAAGGTAAACCCTGTAAGGTTTATGCAGCACCCTTTGATGTCCGTTTTCCAGAAGAAAGTAAAGCTGATAAAGATGTATTTACTGTTCTCCAACCAGATATCTGTGTGATTTGTGATAGAAGCAAACTCGATGCCCGTGGCTGTATCGGTGCGCCTGATCTGGTAGTTGAAATTTTATCGCCGGGCAATACCAAAATGGAATTGCTTCATAAATACCGTGTTTATGAAGAATTCGGCGTTAAAGAATATTGGGTGGTGAGCCAAAGTGATCAAAGCATTTTGATATATACCCTAAATGAGATGGGTAAATTCCAACCCTCTAAAATATTCACCTTAAGCGAAAAAATTACGTCAACCGTACTGCCAGGTTTTGAATTGGCATTAGATGATGTTTTTGATGACGTAGAGTAAGCGTTTTATGAAAATGCATTATTATTCTTGTTTTTGCACGAACCAATTTTTCTAAATCTGATTGACGTAGTAGCTCCCGACTCCACATCGGGACTACAAACAAAAAGCAGGGCCAAATCAAAATACGCACCTGCTTTCCAAAAACTAACACGCATATCTTTTACATACACTCATCTGAAGTTCACCTGCATTAGTCTTTCAGTTTTCCATTTGCCTGGGCTTTGGGCTTTCAGCTTAATTAGCTATTTTTGGGCTTTTATAACAATTTTTCATGAGCATTTCCACCAAGTACAATCCTGCAGAAACAGAAGATAAATGGTATAGCTATTGGCTATCTAAAAAGTTTTTCCACTCAGAACCTGATGAGCGCGAACCTTACACTATCGTCATTCCGCCTCCAAACGTCACAGGCGTACTGCACATGGGGCACATGCTCAACAATACCATTCAGGATGTATTGATCCGTAAAGCCCGTATGCAGGGTAAAAATGCTTGCTGGGTACCCGGAACTGATCATGCCTCTATTGCAACCGAAGCAAAGGTTGTGGCGATGTTAAAAGAACAGGGAATTGATAAAAAAGACCTTTCGCGTGAAGAGTTTCTGAAATATGCCTGGGAGTGGAAAGAAAAATACGGTGGTATTATTTTAGAACAGTTAAAGAAATTGGGCGCTAGCTGCGATTGGGACCGTACCCGCTTTACCATGGAAGAAGATCTTTCTGCAGCGGTGATCGATTCGTTTATCCACCTGTACAAAAAAGGATGGATTTACCGTGGTATCCGCATGGTTAACTGGGACCCGGCTGGTAAAACAGCTGTTTCTGATGAAGAAGTGATCCGTAAGGAAGTAAACCAGAAATTATATTACATTAAATACCTGATTTCGGGAACGGAAGACCAGTTTTTAACGATAGCTACAACGCGTCCGGAGACGATTATGGCCGATGCTGCCATCTGTATCAACCCGAACGACGAGCGTTTTGTACACTTAAAAGGCAAAAAAGTTTTTGTGCCTCTGGTTAATCACGAAATTCCGGTTATTGAAGATGAATATGTAGATATTGAATTTGGAACAGGCTGTTTAAAAGTTACACCAGCACACGATTTAAACGATTATGAACTGGGTGTTAAGCATAATTTACCGGTTACCGATATCTTAAACGACGATGGAACTTTAAACGAACTGGCCGTTATTTTGGTGGGTGAAGACAGATTTGTTGCCCGTAAGAAAATTGCCAAAATGCTGGAAGAAGCTGGCCATTTAGAGAAAGTTGAGGATTATAAATCGCAGGTTGGTTTCTCTGAACGTACCGATGCCGCTATCGAACCAAAACTTTCGATGCAATGGTTTGTAAAGATGAAAGAAATGGCGCAACCTGCTTTGGATGATGTTTTGAAAGGCGAAGTAAACCTGATCCCGAATAAATTTGAAAATACATACCGTCATTGGATGGAAAATGTGCGCGACTGGAACATTAGTCGCCAGTTATGGTGGGGACAAAGAATCCCGGCCTGGTACGACGATAAAGGAAACTGGGTAGTAGCCAAAACTAAAGATGAGGCCTTAGAAGAATTCTGGAAGAAAAAACATTTGGACGAAAGTTGTTCGGATGCTGAAAAAGCAGGGTTCAAACATCAGTTAGAGCCGTTTTTAAGACAGGATGATGATGTAATGGATACCTGGTTTTCATCATGGTTATGGCCAATTTCGGTTTTCGATGGCTTTAAAAACCCTGAAAATAAAGATATCAATTATTATTACCCAACCAATGATCTGGTTACCGCGCCGGAAATTTTATTCTTTTGGGTGGCACGTATGATTATGGCCGGACATGAGTTTATGGGCAAAAAACCATTTACCAATGTGTATTTAACGGGTATTGTGCGTGATAAATTAGGCCGTAAAATGTCTAAATCGCTGGGTAACTCGCCAGACCCGATTGGATTGATTGAAAAATACGGTGCAGATGCGGTACGTGTGGGAATGTTAATGTCGTCACCTGCTGGAAACGATTTAATGTTCGATGAAAGCTACTGCGAACAGGGACGTAATTTCGCCAGCAAAATCTGGAATGCTTTCCGTTTGGTAAAAGGATGGGAAGTTGATGAAAATCTAATTAACCCCAATACTCAGGCCATTTCCTGGTTCGAAAACCGCTTTAACGAAGCTTTGGTAGAAATTGAAGCTAACTTCAAACAATACCGCTTATCAGAAGCATTAATGATCACTTACAAACTGGTTTGGGATGATTTCTGTGCCTGGTATTTAGAAATGGTTAAACCTGCTTACCAACAGCCGATTGATGCCGAAAGTTATAAAGCTACAATTGCCTTTTTTGAAAATATCATCAAATTATTGCATCCTAATATGCCTTTTATCACTGAAGAGTTATGGCATGATGATTTGTTTGCCGAACGCGGAGAAATGGATTGCTGCATTGTGGCCGAATTTCCGAAAGGCGGAACTTTTGATGAGCAATTATTGAAAGATGCCGAGGTAATTAAGACTGTGGTAGCCGAAATTAGAAATGTAAGGAACCAGAAGCAGATTTCGCCTAAAGAAGCGTTGCCGTTAAGCATTAAGGTAAATTCTGATCTTGATTATGAAAAATGGTTAAACATGGTGTTCAAATTGGCCAATGTATCAGAAGCGGAGATTGTAAACGATAAAATTGTTGGTGCAACAGCTTTTATGGCAGGTAAAGATGAATTCTTTATTCCATTAATCGAAAACGTTGATGTAGAGGCTGAACGTGAGCGTTTAAATGCCGATTTAGTATATTTACAGGGCTTTTTAAAGTCGGTTGATGCTAAATTGGGTAACGAACGGTTTGTCCAGAATGCAAAACCCGAAATTATTGCCAATGAACGCAATAAAAAAGCCGACGCTGAAGCAAAAATCAAAATTATTGAAGAAAGTTTAGCGGTTTTAGGCTAATAATAATCTCACAGACCTATAAGGTTTTTAAAACCTTATAGGTCTTAAATAAGAGACTGTCTCATAAATTGTAATTCAATCGAATTTGTCACGTTGAGCCTGTCGAAACGCCTTTTAAGATACTTAAAAACCGACAAGTTATCATTGACATTATTTCACAATCTTCGAATCAGCATTTTAACCGATTTCGCATTTCCATCCAGCTAGGCCATAGCACAGTATCCCCGTTCTACTTAAATCCGGCCTAACAAATTTTTCGGGCTGCACTGTTCTGTCTGAACAACTGGCTTCAAAAGAAAACGGCGAAGCCCTCATGAATGCAGCTAAAAGTTATAAACAACAAATGAATAAATTTTCAGCCGGCATTTTATTAATGGTTGTCTATTGTTTTTATCTGTATTAATGAGCTCGGCAATGCCTCGGTTTTGTTTCTTTTTAATGCCAAAAAGAAAGAGCCCCTCGGCGGCGGCGAGCCGAGGCAAGACCGTGGTGTATGGCAAAAGAAATCAATTATACGTCTCTAATATTGATTTTTATTAAATAAATTATCCCTCAGGAGGACAATTCCATATTTATGATACAGATTCTTTTTCATCCATTCCCCTCTTAATTCTCACATTTTCCATCTTCATTCCATATCTTCTGTTTCCTTTCTAAATTGTTACCAAAGCTCACTTTTTTATTAAACTAAAAATCCTAATTTGGGTGCTGTTAAACGCCTTATAAATCGTTTAATTCATAAGCTTCTAACCTTATTTAAACCGTGTTATTCTATGGAAAATTCCAGAAGAAAATTTATTAAACAATCAGCAGTATTTGCTGCAGCAACCTATGTGGGTACCATGGGCATGAGCGCTAAAAGTTATGGCCGTATTATCGGCGCTAACGATAGGGTACGCGTGGGGGTTGTTGGATTTTCTGATCGCTTTAAAGACACCCTTTTGCCTTGCTTCCTGAATCACAACAAGGAGCTGAACTTCGATATTGTAGGCCTTTCTGATTTGTGGAACTACCGTAGAGATTTAGGAATTGCCCATTTAAAAGAAAAATTTGGTCATGATATTAAAGCCTGCCGTAACAACGATGAGCTTTATGCTACAAAAGATCTTGATGCCGTAATTATCAGTACCGCCGATTTTCAGCATGCACTTCATACCATCGAGGCTGTAAAGGCCAATTGCGATGCGTATGTAGAAAAGCCTTTTGCCGAAACCATGGACGATGCCAAAGCTGCATTTAAAGCCGTTAAGGCCAGCAAGCAGATTGTGCAAATTGGCTCGCAAAGAAGAAGTGGCGAAAATTATATCAATGCAGCAAAATTTATACAGGATGGAAAATTCGGGCCGATAACTGCTGTAGATTTAGTGTGGAATGTAAACCAGCCAGGCAGATGGCGCAGGCCAGATTTGGTGGCTAAATTGAAAGAAGAAGATATTGATTGGAAAAGGTTTTTGTTAAACCGTCCAAATGAAGCGTTTGATCCGAGAAAATATTTAGAATATAGATTATTCTGGCCCTATTCGTCAGGGATGCCCGGGCAATGGATGAGTCATCAGATTGATACCGTGCATTGGTTTACCAATTTAAAACATCCGCGAAGTGTAGTGGCAAATGGTGGTATTTACACCTGGAAAGATGGCCGTAGAAACTGGGATTCGATGGTTGCTGTATTCGATTATGGCCAGCCAGATACTACCGATGGTTTCCAGGTTACTTTTACTTCGAGGATGCAGAACAGTGTGGGCGATGTAGGCGAGGTTTATTACTCGAATGGTGGCGAGCTCAACCTGATTACCAATAAAGTTTCGCCAAAAGGAGGTTTAAGGGAAAAAGAAGCCGCAGCCATGGGATTGAAGGCTAATCTTTTGCCTGAATTTGATTTAAGTAAAACCGAAATTAAAGCCGCAACAGGTGCCAATATGGGCGGTGATGGATTAACCTCTGGCCACATGCGTAACTGGATGGAATGTGTGCGTAGCCGTAAAACACCAAACGCACCTGTGGAAGCGGGTTATTCGCATTCTATTGCCAATATCATGACCAATGCTGCGGTACGCACGGGTGCAAAAGCAGTTTTCGATGAAAGCAGACAAGAAGTAATCGCAAACGGAAAAGTATTTAAATATTAACCTATTCAAATTGTACAATACGCTTTATGCCCAGTAGAACACTTGCTTAAGATGTTCTCAAGTGGCTTAGGTGGTTAAAATAATAGAAAACCTATCATGTTAAATATCAAAAAATATAGTATTCTAGCCCTTTCCCTGATCAGCCTATCGGCCGCTGCCCAAAAAGCAAGACCATTGTTTGACGGTAAAACACTAACGGGTTGGAAAGCCGTTGCAGGTGCAGCACCTTATAAAGTTGAAGATGGGATGATTGTGGGGACCATGACCAAAGGCACACCAAATTCGTTCTTAATCACCGAAAAAGAATATGGCGATTTCATTTTAGAACTGGATGTGAAACTGGAAGGCGAAACCACCAATTCTGGCATCCAGACCCGTAGTCATATTAAACCAGAAGGAAATAATGGTAAAGGATTGGTTTTTGGCAGGCAGGTAGAACTAGACCCTACACCAAGAGCATGGACAGGTGGAATTTACGACGAAGCCAGAAGATTGTGGCTATATCCTCTGGAACTTAATCCAGCGGCAAAACCTTTGTACAAAAGGAATGCGTTTAACCATTACAAAATCGAATGTATTGGTAACGAAACCAAAACCTGGGTAAATGGAACGCCTGTGGCCTACGTGATCGATACCTTGGATAAATCTGGATTTATCGGTTTGCAGGTTCATGGCATTGGCAATAACCTCGATAATGATGGCAAGAAAGTGTATTTTAAAAACATTAACATTCAAACCGAAGGTTTAAAGGCTAAAGCTTTTCCTAAAGGAATTTATACGGTTAATTTAACCCCAAATACTTTATCTGCTTACGAAAAATCGGAAGGTTATAAACTATTATTCGATGGTAAAAGCAGTGCAGGTTGGGTTGGTGCTCATAAAACTGTTTTTCCTGCCAAAGGATGGAAAATTGCCGATGGCGTAATCAGTGTGGAACCTTCGGGTGGTGCAGAATCGACCAATGGCGGCGATATTGTGACCAGGGATGAATATGCTGCTTTTGACTTGTCGTTCGAGTTTAAATTGACACCGGGAGCAAATAGCGGGTTGAAATATTTTGTTACACTGAGCGAAAATAACAAAGGTTCGGCCATTGGCCTGGAATACCAGGTTTTAGATGATGAATTGCACCCTGACGCAAAATTGGGCAGAGATGGAAACCGCACTTTGGCATCTTTATACGATTTAATGACTGCTAAAAAAGAAGCCCGTTACCTGCGCCCAATCGGTAGCTGGAACAATGGACGTTTGGTGGTTTATCCAGATAACAAAGTAGAACATTATTTAAACGGGGTTAAAGTGTTAGAATATACGCGTGGATCAGAAGAGTTTAAAAAATTGGTTGCCATTAGTAAATATAAAGATTGGAAAAACTTTGGCGAAGCACCAAAAGGACATATCCTGCTGCAGGATCATGGCAATAAAGTAGATTTCAGGACCATTAAAATCAAGAATTTATAAGTTTTTGATTTGAAAATAAGTGTAAAATAGCCTTGACAGTTTAACCACTGATGTACACGGATTTTATCTGTGTGCATCCTTTTTATCTGTGGTTAATGTTTTACCTGTAAAGAATAAAATATTATAATACCATTATATCATGCATCGTCGATCTTTTGTTAAAACATCAGCCTTAATAGGTTCCGGTTTATTTTTGGGCAATCAGGGGTTTGCAAATTTAGTAGCTGACGAAATCATTAATGTGGCCATGATCGGTTGTGGTGACCGTGGCAAAGGCGTTTTGTCGGTAATTAAATCTATGCCTGCAAAATATAATATCAAAGCTTATTGCGACCTGCTCGGTTTTAGGCTTAAAGAGGCCGAAAAGTATGTTCCAGCCGATGCAAAGGCCATTAAAGATTACCACAAAGTTTTAGACGATAAAACAATCGACGCGGTTTTTATTGCTACACCTTTAAGCGAGCATTTCAAAATTGCCAAAGACGCGGTGCTGGCTGGCAAACATGTGTATGTAGAAAAAACCATGACATATAATATTGCCCAGGCGCTCGAACTTAAAAAACTGGTAAAACAATATCCCAATCATGTTTTTCAGGTGGGGTATCAATACCGTTATTCGCCCCTATATTTTAAGGTGAAAGACATGATCCAAAGTGGTTATTTAGGTAAGGTTAGCCAAATCGATTGTCGTTGGGACCGTAATGGAAATTGGCGCAGGGCTGTTCCTGATCCTGCTTTAGAGCGCAAAATTAACTGGCGGATGTACAAGGAATATTCTGGCGGATTAGCGGCCGAACTCCTGTCGCACCAGATTGATTTTATCAACTGGGCTTTCGAAACCCAACCTGATGAAATTATGGGCTCGGGAGGCATAGATGTTTTTAAAGATGGCCGCGAAACTTATGATAACATACAAGCCATTCTGCGGTATAATGAAAAAGGCATGATTGGCAACTTCGGGGCCACTTGTGGCAATGCGCACGATGGTTACCTGTTTAAAATAAAGGGTACCAAAGGTTCGGTTTCTTTGCTTACCAATACCGGTTTATTTTATCCTGAAGAAAGTACAAAAAAAGAGCTGGGTATCGTTGATGGGGTAACCGGGGCGACAAAAATCGTGGTGAATAAAGATGGCGGAATCCCGATTTTAGATAAAGCCACCATTGATGGTACAAATTATGCGCTCGATGAATTTTATAAATCGATAATCACCAGGAAAGAACCCGCATCAAATATCAATACTGGAACCCAGGCGGCTATATGCGTGGCCATGTGTAACGAGGCGATTTATAGTGGTAATAAACAGGTTTGGAAGTCGGAGTATAGTGTTTAGATCATATTCTCTTTTGTCATTCTGAACGAAGTGAAGAATCTTTTTCTATTGGTTGGTGCTCCAGTGAGAGAATTTTAATGCTCTTATTTTTTGGAAAGCAATTATTGTGGCTTGTTTTAAAGTAAGTCCTGCTTTTCATTACAAGTCTTCGCTACGCTGTGGGCTTTACATTTCAATCAGGTTTAAAATTGAAAGGCTTTTGCTGCTATTGAAGGTTGGATAGCATGATTCAGAAAGACACTATTCCTGCGTATTGCAACCCCTAATCGCCTTGCTGGCTGTGCCACCTAAACCCGATCAAAGCGGGATGCCAATTTTTTCAATTGGCAGAAGCGGGAGCGGGACTGAATAAACCTAAGTGTGGTGTTCCTGCTTTCCAAAAAAGAGCATTACAATACATTGATACTTTTTCATTCTATTGGTTGGTGTCCCACCGACCAAGACGGACTATTATTTTACTGTAACTAGGTGGGGGTGCCCAACAAGATTTACATCATATTACCTCGCGCTTTGGAGTAAGGGGTCAAGAAAGATCCTTCATCGCATTCAGGATGACAGAATAGAGTAAGTTCTTGTTGTTTCGCATCTCTTCGGCTATTCAATGCTAAAGCCCCCAATATTCTGGCATTTCTTCTACGAAATTAAAGCTGCCCTTTTCCGTATCCATCCTGGCATAAACGTGCTGCAAACCATTCGTTAGCACAATCCACCTGGCCTGATGTATCGAATTATACCGCGAGGCCTGATCAAAAACCGATTGTGTAATTTTTACCTTTGGTGCCTTACATTCAATCAACATCAGTTTTTCACCAGCGGTATTATAAACCAAAATATCGCTTCGTTTTTGTAATTGGTTTAACACCAAACCACCTTCAATCTGGATTAACGTACGTGGAAATTTCTTATCTAAAATCAGGTTTTGTATAAAATGCTGACGCACCCATTCTTCGGGGGTAAGCACCAGGTGTTTCTTCCTCAGTTCATCAAAAATAAATACCACGTCATCCTTTTGGGTAATTTTAAATGGGTATGGCGGAAGGTTAAGCGGGGTAGGAGTGAACATTTCAGTTGGCAGTTTTCAGTTAACAGTTATATGTCTTTTAACAATGCAACAATAAAACAATTTATCAATTATTGCAGCTTCAAAGTTAGTTAATTTTAGGCTATGCGATGAATTCTCCAGTCTAATGTCTCATATCTCACTTCTCAAATCTCACATCTATAAATTATAAACATTTACCCAAATCCTTAAACCTAAATTGTAATTTTACAGGCAATGACTGCTGCCGAAATTATTAAAGATATCAAAGCCCGAAAGTTCAAACCTGTGTATTTATTACATGGTGAAGAATCTTATTACATTGATCAGGTGACTGATTATATTGAAGATAAGCTGTTGAACGATGCCGAAAAAGGTTTCAATCAAACGGTTTTATACGGAAAAGATACCGATATGGCTACGGTTTTGGGTGCTGCAAAGCGTTACCCCATGATGTCTGATTATCAGGTAGTAATTGTTAAAGAAGCGCAGGATTTAAAGTGGGGCAAGGAAGACAGTTCAAAAGAAGGCGAATTCGTACTCAATTATTTCGAAAAACCGCTGCCAAGTACCATTTTGGTGCTGGCTTATAAATATGCCAATTTCGATAAACGAAAAAAAATCTATAAAGCCATCAATAAAAGCGGATTGATTTTTCAGTCAGATCCTGTACGCGATTATAAACTGGTGCCCTGGATCGAAGAATTTATCAAAGAAAAAGGTTACAAGATCGATCAGCAGGCATCGGCGCTAATGGCTGAGTATTTGGGGACCGATCTTTCTAAAATTGCCAATGAGATCGAAAAATTAATGCTGAATGTTTCGAAGGAAGTAACCATTAATACCGACCTGGTTCAGAGAAACATAGGCATTAGTAAAGAATATAACGTTTTCGAATTGCAGAAAGCAATGGCCATCCGCGATGTACTAAAATGTAATAAAATTATCAATTACTTTGCCAGCAACCCTAAGGCCAATCCAACCGTAATGGTTTTGGCCAATCTAGGTGGTTATTTTACCAAACTTCTTAAATACCATTATATCCCTAATAAGGCCGATGCCGCATCAGCTTTGGGGGTGCCTCCATTCTTTATTAAAGATTATGAGGTAGCGGCAAGAAATTACAACACGGGGAAAGTTTTCCAGGTGATCGGTTTACTCCGTGAATATGATTTGAAAAGCAAAGGATTAGATAGTACCGGCAATGTTGATGATGGCGAACTCTTAAAAGAACTGGTATTTAAGATTGTTCATTAAGCATCACGAACCAATTCTTTAATCATTATACAAGCATAGTGGAGAATCTATCTGCTAGATCTTGGTAATTGAACTTGCCTTTTCTGCTCACTGCGAAATGATGAGTTTGGCCTTAAAAGTAAAAACTAATGGATCATCAAGCTAGATTTATACGTTTTTAGTAAAAGGTTTTACTAGTTTACGGCCTGATTGTGCTATCGTTTGTCTTACTTAAAATTTAACTTTAATTAGTTGTAAATTAACTTGTTGTGTGGTTTTTGGGTGATTGTTTTTGTAAACTGATATGCTAATGATATATTTGTTATGCAACCGATTGTTTAGTTGCTTCTTAACCAGATGAAAATTATGATCTATAAACGAATGATGTGCTGCCTCGCACTTCTCACCTGCTGTGCAGCCTATTCTATGGCCCAAAATGTTAACCCCTATGTCATCAACGCAGCGAACAAACCCTATTTATTGCGAAGCTTCCTGATGTTCGAAGGAAAAAAACGTACCCATGTGATTTCTGTAGGTACACCCGAAAAGGTAAACTATGCTTATGATTTAAAACAGGGTGCCTTGCTGGAGGTATGGCGCGGAGATTTTATGGATGTGACCGAAATGTGGAAAGACAGGGGGGAACCTCAGCTCGCCAAACCTTTAGGTACGGTTTTACCACTTTCTGCAGCACCTGCCCTTGCAGCACTGGCTGATAAGGATGCTGTGTGGCCAGATTCTATCGCTTTTGACGACCTGCAAAATAAAGGTTATGTTTTAGACAAAAGCAAAATGCCTGCATTTTTATATACTGCTAACGGTAGCGATGTAAGCGATAAAATAGTCGTTTTAGATGGCGGTGCAGGACTCAGCCGTACCATTAGTATTAGCAACAGCAAGCAGCCACTTTATTGTCGTATTGCAGTAGGGACAAGCATTGAAGCACATAAAAATAATACCTACACTGTTGGCGATAAAGCATATACCCTAAAATTGGCTGATGGCACAAAAGCTTTTATCAGGAAAACCCAAAATGGCAAAGAGCTACTGGTATTGCTGGCCAATGCTACCGATTCGTTAACCTATTCACTAACCTGGTAATCAAGACATGAAAAAATCAACATACTTATTGTCTCTTTTGTTACTGGGCACTGGTCTGGTAACGGTAAAAGCACAAACACAAACAGAGAAGCAGATTTATCCCATCGTAACTGTTCCCATCCCAAAAGAAATAGCACTTGAAGTTGGTGGAATGACCTTTTTACCTAATGATGAGCTGGCTGTAGCTACCCGCAAAGGTGAAGTCTGGATTATTACCAACCCATACATGAAAAACGGGCAGCAACCCAAATACCGCTTGTTTGCACACGGCATGCACGAAGTATTAGGTTTAAATTATATCAAGGGAGATATTTACCTCACTCAGCGCGCTGAGATTACGCGCCTGCGCGATCTGGATGGCGATGGAGAAGCCGATGAATATAGCACCATGTATTCGTGGCCATTATCGGGCAATTACCATGAATATGCGTATGGCCCTATGCTGGATAAAGATGGCAACATGGTGGTTACACTTAACCTGGGCTGGATTGGTTATGGTGCCAGTTTATCTAAATGGCATGGCTGGATGCTCAAATTCACTCCTGATTTTAAGTTAAAGCCTTTTGCAACCGGTTTCCGCTCGCCTGCAGCAATGGCGCTAAATAGCGACGGTGAAATATTTTATGCCGAGAACCAGGGCGACTGGGTAGGTTCGGGCAGCATTATGCATGTAGAGGAAGGCGATTTTGTAGGCAATCCTGCTGGCCTGGCATGGGCAGGTGAACCTGGTTCACCAGTTAAGCTGCGCAAAAAAGATATTCCTGATACCGGCGAACCTGAATTCGAAGTTGCCAAAAGGGTGCGGGGACTAAAAACCCCTTCGGTATGGATTCCGCATTCGATTATGGGCAACTCCACATCCGGCATTCTGAATTATTCAGATAATGGTAATATGGGACCTTTTAAAGGACAACTTTTTGTAGGCGACCAATCGCAGAGTAATATCAATAGGGTATTTTTAGAAAAAGTTAAAGGTGTATACCAGGGTGTGGTATTTCCATTCCGCAGGGGATTTTCATCGGGAATACTCAGGATGAACTGGGGCTCGGATGGCAGTATGCTGGTGGGGATGACTTCAAGAGGATGGTCATCGACGGGTAAGGCCGAATACGGGCTGCAGCGTTTAACCTGGTCGGGTATTATGCCATTTGAGGTACAAACGGTAAAAGCGCAGCCCGATGGTTTCGAACTCGAGTTTACTATGCCGGTTGATGAAAAAACAGCCCGCGATGCCGGCGCCTATAAACTCTCCACTTTTACCTATAAATACCACCACATTTATGGTAGTCCGGTAATCAATCAATCGCCACGTAGCATTAAAGCCATTGTCGTTTCTCCTGATCATAAACGGGTGCGATTGGTGTTGGATAGCTTAAAAGAAGGCTACATTCACGAAATCAAAATGGAAGGATTACGCGCCGAAAATGGCAATATCCCATTGTTGCATGATTATGGATATTATACCATGAACAAGATTCCCGATGGAGAAAAAATAGCGCTAACTGCCGAAAATAAACCCACAGGCAACGCGCCGGTGGCACACCACATGGAGGGAATGGATCATCACCAAATGGGCAATATGCCAGCAGGTGGTGGCGTAGTTAAAGGTAATACTGATGTTGGGAAACATGTTACTGAACAACCAGAAACCTGGACTAAAGGACCTGATAAAACTATCGTATTGGGCACCAAGCCAGGTTTGAAATTCGACATCACCAATATTACCCTAAAAGCAGGTACCAAAGTAAAACTAACCTTTAAGAATGTGGATGATATGTTGCATAATTTTGTGCTTACCACACCTGGATCGGGCAATGCGGTAGGTGAAATGGCCTTGAAAATGGGCCTTGATGGCGAAAAGTACTATTTCGTTCCGGCAACACCTAAGGTGCTGGCTTATACGGTATTGCTACAGCCTGGAAAATCGGATACGATTTATTTTACAGTACCTAAAACACCTGGTACCTATCCTTTTATTTGTACCTATCCGGGTCATTATATGGTGATGAAAGGGCAGATGAAGGTGGTTAAATAACTAAGACTTATATGTTTATTTTTAGTTGTTTAGGCTTCCCTTTTTGTCATCCTGAACGCAGTGAAGGATCTTTTCTCGAGCAGATATATAAACGACTATTATAGCGCTATTTAACAGCATGACATAATGTTCAGATAGGTTGGTGAGCCACCAACCTTGAATTTGTAGAAACGGCTTACTCATTTCTTAGGTAAGCCGTTTTTCTTTTATTGTGAATTATTGTGACGAATGTTGTTCTAAATTTATCACAATAAGATCCTGAAACAAGTTCAGGAAGACGATTCTTCAAGTGAAATTGTCTTTTCGTATTCTAGCGCAAGTCTTAGCGAACATTGTCTTGAGCATTGGCCTGCGGTTCTGTCCGTAGTTTAAGCATAGCGTCTCTATGAATACAAGAATAAAATTAAGTTTATAAACTCAATAGAAACGAGTCACAGACTCTTTTCTATTATTAATCCGTAGAACCCTTCGGAACGCTACAGACAGAAACTAACAAATTGCATTTCTGCTGCCCATGCCAAAAATTACGAAGCTTTTTTTGCCCGCTTTCACCATAATTTTTTATATTAGGTTAATCAAAAGCGATGATAACCCAAATCAATCCGTCTGATTAAAGATCCCCCAAAAAAATATTCCAAGTCCACCTTTACGCCACATTTACCCCACGTTTTAGCCACCTTCCGGCCAGGCTTGCTTTACACCTGCTTGCACACTGCTTAACCCTTGCTTTGGTGGAGTGATGCCCCTGGTTGAGATCAGGTAGATTAAAGATTTGACTCGCTTTAGATTGGCAGGCTAACAATAGCTAAATAAAAGGTAAAGGGAAAGTTACCTTAAGGTATTGTTGGTGTATAACTGTGTCGGAGCAGCCTGGTTAAAGAAACCCGCTCTGTCCGTAGCGTTAAGCATAGCATCTCTATGGACAGACACGGGGGCGTCATTTCGACCGTAGTGGAGAAATCTTTTAACATAGTACAAAGATCTCTCCACTTCGCGTTGCTCCGGTCGAGATGACGACCATTGTATTGGAGCCTGTCAATGATAGCGTATTCCAAGACCTCTTGCAATGATAAATCACAAAAAGATGTCAGCCTGAGGGTTAATTAATTGTTTAAAATCAATATGAGTGACAGAATGGATAAAGAAGGGAATGGTCTCGAATATCTTCATTTCGACCGCAGTGGAGAAATCTTTTAACATAGCTCAAAGATTTCTCCATTTCGCTGCGCTTCAGTCGAAATGACGGCGAATTTTTCCTCAACTTAATGACATTGGATTCCACTAGTATGTGAATTTAACCAGATCAACTATTTTTTCTGACCTGATACCATAATAAACGGTTTGGTGACTTCCTTTCCGTTTTGATCGGTTACCGTCTCCGTTAACTTATTTACTTCAATATTTGCAAATCCCGATTGTTTGAAAAACGATTTTACTTCATCAATCTCATAAAATGTAAAATCCAATTGTGTCCAGGGCAGGTCGCCGCCAAAGTTTTTTTCAACAAAGGCAAGGTTCATTTTTCCCTCCGGTTTTAATACGCGGTAGCTCTCCGTTAAGTATTTTAGGGGATCAGGCCAGAAATAAATGGTATTCGCCGTAAAACAAAAATCGAAGGAATTATCCTCGAAATCGAGTTGATGATCCGTTTTTTTAATCAATTCTATGGCATTGCCATCAGCTTCATCAGTAGAAAAGGCCTCCTTTATAGCAGCTTCGTTAATGTAGGTGCCGGAGTAACTGATATTTTCTGCTTTTTGAAGCAGATAAGAAAGGTGTTCGGTACTAGAAAGTCCAATTTCCAATACTTTTGCCTCCTTTTTTAAGGGTAAATGTTGCAAAAGTTTAAAAATTAGACTGTTTTTAGGTGGGAGAGTGTTAATTTTTTTATCTAGCGTTAATGTATTTTGGTCTTCTTGCTCTTCCATGATAAAGTGATTAACATCTTGCGGTACATTTCGCAATTGGGGCAAAATTGAAAAATAGCTGCTGTACGCTTTTACATCAAAAGGATTTTCTTTTACATAAAATCGAATTGTGGATAACCCAATAGCGTTATTCCGGCTTTTTTTGTGATCATTGCCATTATGGGGATCAATGTTGGTAAGAATTACGGTGCCTGGAAAAAGGTAGGGGGCAGCTTTGATGATCTTCCCGTACGTGGGGGATTGGTTACAAAAAGAAAGGAGAAACACAGTTTTTCTTTTAGCGATGCGGAATTGGTACAGATCAATATTCCTGGTATTTATATCGTGTACGGCGACATCCTGTTTAAACAACACCAGATGTATTTCAGGCCTACTTATGATGTGCCGGATATGATTAAACTGCGTTTTACACTCTCTGGCAATGGGACCATCTTTAACAACGTAAATAAGCAACAGTACACCTTTAATGCTAACCAGCAAAATATTATTTACATGCCTGACCTTGATGGTACAGGCCAATATGATACCGGCCAGAGCTACCGCTTTTTTGAGGTACATTTTGCTAAAGAAAAGTTTTTGCAATTGGCAGAGCACTCCACCAAAGCATTACAGGTTTTGGCAGATGATGCTGATACCGGGCGTTATACACAACTTTCGGAGCACAACCTCCCTATTTCATGGGCCATGCAGCACTGCATCAGGGATATTCTCGATTGTGATTATCCGGAAGGCTTGAAGCGTATGTTTATCGAATCGAAATGTATTGAGCTGCTTGTGCTTCAAGCCGAAGCTTTTGAACGGGCCATTAGCCAAAAAGAACCTGCGGCTTTACATTCTGCTTACGATAGGGAATGCATTTATCATGCGAGGGATTACCTCATTGCCAATATCCACCAGCCACCATCGGTTGCTGAACTGGCTAAATTATGTGGCATTAACGAATTTAAGCTTAAACAGGGTTTTAAAGGACTATTTGATAACAGTATATTCGGTTACCTGAGCGATTACAGGCTGAACCATGCAAAAGAGCTACTGCTGGAAGGGATTTCCATAAAATCGGTGGCCTTTATGCTTGGTTATTCTTCTGTACAGCACTTTAGCAATGCCTTTAGAAAGAAATTTGCGGTGACGCCGGGTAAGTTGAACGGTTAAGACGGGAATTGGTTAATACGCTACAGTATGAATTCTTCTTCCGCTCTATGCCGCGGTGGCATGGTACTTTGGAGCGCCAAAGTACCCAAAGCGCTTCGTCAATCCAGCAATGAGCCTTTTGCACAATCCCATGCGCATCAAAAAAACAGCGGCACTTCGTTTAATCAGGTGTTGTATGTGTTTTCTTTTGGTCTGATTGAGCCCTGCGGGGTTTGTGTTCAATATTTTTTTAAAAATTTAAATCATCGTTATGAACACAAAACCACTGCGTTTCAGGTTTGTTAGTGCCAATTTACCTGAACTGCACCTGTTTTTTTGATTTCCCCGGCTCTTGGGATTGACGGGCGTGCTTCGGTAAGGGCTGTGTTATTTCAAAGCAAGCTAGCGTAATGCCTAAACTTTCCTTAAAAGAGGATTGTCCACAAGGTAGTATTAATATTGTTTCGGTAAGGGCTATGTTGTTTCAAAGCAAGCTGGCATAACGCCTAAATTTTTCTTAAAAGAGAATTGTCCATAAGCTAGGATTTAATATAAGGATTGGGATTGACGGGCGTGCTTCGGTAATGGCTGTGTTATTTCAAAGCAAGCTGGCATAACGTTCCAAACAATTTTTACGATATGTTTCCGAACAATAGATTAACTAACGCCCCAAAAAAATAATTATTAATTTTAGGTGATATCTGATCAAAAATCCCCACATACTATATAAAACATAGTAATCATGACAGCAACATCCATCAAAGAGAAGCCCAGCCAACGCGAAGCCCTTTTTATGAAACTCTACAAAGAAGCTTTTCCTTTGGTAGCAAGACATGTAAGCAAGATGGGCGGATCATTTGAGGAAGCGAAAGATATTTTTCAGGATGCGCTGGTGGTGTATTATGAGAAAGTGCAGGTTTCGGAACTGAAGCTGAAGTACCAGGAAAAAGCTTATTTATTTGGAATCGCGAAATATTTATGGATTAAACGTTATCAGGAAAACGACAAACATGTTACCCTTGATTCCCCTGGTTTTGTTTTTAATGAAGAGATGGATTTGGCAGATACCGGATATGAGGAAGTTTCTTCAGGGAAACTGATGCATTTACTGGAGCAGGCCGGGCAGAAATGTATGCAGTTGCTTAGTGCTTTTTATTATGAAAAACTCGATATGGATACACTGGCCGGGCGTTTTGGCTTTTCGGGTGCACGCTCTGCAACCGCCCAGAAATTTAAATGCCTCGAAAAAGTGAAAGAAACCGTTAAAGCAAAATCCTTAAAATATGAAGACATCGTTGAATGAGCTCCGTTTAATAGAGCATTATCTGCTGTCGGACGGTAAGGATGGAGAAAGTTTCCTGTTCGAAGCTAAAATGATCCTGCAGCCTGAACTAAAACAACAAGTTTACTGGCAGAACAAAACCTACCAGATGGTGCATGATTATGGCCGGAAGCAGCTGAAAAATGAAATCAATAACATACACGAAACGCTGTTTAATACCGCCGAGCATCAAACTTTCAGGCAAAAGGTAATGCGTTTGTTCCGCAAATAAACAATCAATTTAATTTATACATCATGCGCCATTATGGGGCAGGGCATCGCTATGCCTAAAATTTAAAATCAGTACGATGGATATTAACAAAGAATTCCGCCTTTATGCGGTAAAACACCAGGGCTTAAACAGCCTTTATGTAGATCAGTATATGGGCAGAACCGCTGCTTATACCCTGCCTGTTGCTATGACGCCCTACATTACGGAAGAACGCCAGCTGAATGTGGCACAAATGGATGTTTTCTCGCGGCTGATGATGGACAGGATTATTTTTTTAGGGGAAGCCGTTGATGAGCGGAATGCAAATGTAATACAGGCCCAATTGCTTTTTTTGCAATCAGTTGATACCAAAAGCGATATTCAATTGTATATCAACTCACCTGGTGGATCGGTTTATGCAGGTTTTGGCATTTATGATACCATGCAGTTTATCGCGCCTGATGTAGCCACTATATGTACGGGCATTGCACTTTCTATGGGTTCGGTATTGTTGTGTGCCGGTGCTGCCGGTAAACGCTCGGCTTTGCAGCACTCGAGGGTCATGATCCATCAAACCTCGGGCGGGGCAGAGGGAACCGCTATTGATATGGATATCAGGATCAGAGAAGTGTTAAAAGTACAATCAGATCTGTACCATATTTTGGCGAAACATAGTGGACAAAGGTATGAGCGGATCAATGAAATTGCCAGCCGCGATTATTGGATGAGCGCCATCGAAGCAAAGGAATTCGGAATGATAGATGAGGTATTGATGCGTGAGGGGTAAGGTTTGTTTAATTTAAATATTTCTGGCGCAAGTCCGGCTCAGCTAAAAGCAAGGGGCGGACTTGTGTTTTAAAATAAATGCGCTAAAGTACTAGTCATCCAGCCCAATGTTCTAAATACTAAAACTTGCGCAAGTATTGGGATTTGTATCATTCTAAATCCTCCAGTTTATAATCCATATCTAGCGCAAGTCTTAGCGCTTGGGCCAAAAGCGAAGGCCTGACTTGTGCTTAATAAAGATTTTTAGAACTAAAGTTTAATAGAGTTCCCAATATCGAACTTGCGTAAATATTTCATAGAAGCACTTCAAACGTCGTATTGCCAAACCGATGTTAGCGGCCCTTTATCTTAGAAATCCCATGTGGCGAAATAAATCATTCTGGTATGAGGTTGAAGTATCAAAAGTCTTCCATCATGAAATCTCAATCCTTTTTCGTCGGAACAACAATCTTCTACATAACTATAGTAGTTTGTAGTGTCATTAAGCAGTTTTATTAAATTCTCATCACCAAAATAGGTGGTTTTGCCATCATCATTAGTCGCTAAACCAACTCTTTCTGGAAAATTAAATTGAGTAGCAATTCCTATTCCAGGAGGAATTTGCCCTTTGTGCCATTTCAGGTTATTCCAAGGTGGACTACTATTCAGCCAGGAGTTAATTTGAGATTCAGTTGTTTTAAAGACAATGCTAAACTCTCCTTCCTGTAGTTCGTAATTGTCAGTAACCTTGATATTGCTAATAGAATCACTAATTGATAAACCAGTTCTTTCTTCAAAAACCGTTTTTGGCTCGCTTGATGAGCAGCTTGAAAGAAAAAAAAATAGGATATAGAGGTATTGTCGCATTATAATGGTTACTAATCGACTAGCGTAGAACTAAAACTTGTGCTGGTATTGGGATTTGTATCATTCTAAATCCTCCAGTTTATAATCGCATTCTGCTTGCATACCTAAATCATAAAGCCGCTTAAGTATTGCTTTGTCTTTACCGCCATATCTAATGCCTGAAATACACGAGACTTCCATTGCATTAATTGCGCGGTCTAATTCGTCAGCAGTAGTAGGTTGTTTCTTAAAATAGCAGTGTCCATATTCAATTTTAGAATGTTCCATTAAGTCGGGTGCTTCTGCCTCAGGTGCACCACAGGCAATACAAACCTGGTTCTCTACATAAAAATCTCCCATCGAATTTTCAGGATACCTTTCTGGTAGGGGTATATCATTATCTTTTGTCTTTATTGAAAAGATCTTTTTCAGGAATTCCATTTAATATTATGATTTTGTCACTTGATGTCTTGGTAAAATTACGGCCAATTCACAAATATGCGAAACTACGAATTGACAGCATCTTTAATTATCCTTACTGGCGTGTGCAATATATTGTTCCTTGCGTCTTTTTGTACAAGTATAAGCCTTATTATTTAAAATTCCAGTACCTATATTTAAGCATTTTAGCTTTTCATGAGGTCGGTGTTAACGAGGCTTCTTATCGTAAATCTTCAGGAAACAGGTGTAATAAGAACAAACCTTCCGCTGTGGAAAGGTAAGTGGTGGTGTAGCCTTGAATGATGTAAAATCGCTTTTAAGGGCAGTATAGGAATAATCAGTTAGAATGATCAAACACCGTTGAAAAACGATCAAATTGCTGGTTTAATTAAGAAAGGAGGTATCTTTATTTTAATTTAAGCTCAGAGGCGTTGGAAAATAGTTATGGCGAGTTTATAAGTATCAGAGTTCAGCTAATATTCGAATAAATAATTTCGACAGCACAGCGATATTGTTGTTACAAATGAAGGATATACAGCTTCAACAACTTCAGAAAACAAGAATATTGAAGAAGGTAAAAAAGAATTAAGAAACGTTATTCACAACTGATATGCCGATAAAGAAAGCACTAACCCTATTCCTTCTACTATCTCCAGTCTTGGTGCTAGGACAGTTGAGTAACCGCCAAATCAGGAATCTAACAGCATTTTCGAAAATCTATGGCTACGTCCAATATTTTCATCCTTCAGACGAAAACAAACTGGAAATATGGGAAGGGGTGGCGATAAACGGAAGTAAAGCTATGTTAAAGGTGAGTAATGATGATGAACTTATTGGTGAACTGAGAAAAATATTTCTTCCAATTGCTCCCACTATCAAAATTACCTTAACTGGTCAAAAAGAAAGTTTTGATATAGATAAACTGAAGCCGAATATCCCTGGTGGTTATAAAGAGATATCATGGCAGCACCTCGGATTTAATCTTTATAGCGGTATCTTAGAAAGGCCTTATAAGAGTATCAGATTAAATCGTACTCCGCTTGTAGGAAATGATCGCAATATACAATTGCCATTGACCGGCGCGTATGATGTATCAGGTTACCGGGGATTAAAGTATGATTTTAGCCTCACCACGCGTGTAAACAAAAAAGATGGTGAACCTGCTGAATTAAAAATAGTGAATGGAAAGGATTCAATAGAACTTAAAACCAACTTGCCTGAGATCCATCACTTCACGGGCACTATAAACAGTTCAGCTGAACTGATCGCATTTGAACTTGCAACAGACCCAAACATCCCAGTTTCGATTGATAAACCTGTTTTTAAGATTATTGATGGCGACAGATCATTTAGCCCTCATGAAATTTTAAATACAACCCAAAAAACAACTGCCAAACTAACAAAGATTACTTTCGAAATAATAGATCCAAACTATGCGCTTTATAGTCAAAAGCTTAAATTTGGCGAGTACCTCGATAAAGAAATTGTTAAGGGAATCAGTTTTGTAATGCCGCTTGTTTTATTAGGCAACAAATCTTCCACTTTCCCTATTGCAACAAATAAAGTAAACGATCATACCGACCTAAACTATAACAAGATTTCGGCATTTGAACATGAGGAATTAAGGATTGCAGATGTAATTATGCTCTGGAATATACTTAGACATTCCTTTCCATATATGGACGATGTAAAAATTGATCAGGAACGTCTTTTAGCTGAAATACTTCAGGAAGCCAGTTTAGCCAAAACCCACACCACCTACATCAAGGTGATTGAACGAATGTGTTCATTTTATAATGATGCACACATGTTTATTTCGATTATGGGAATGGAGCCTTACTACACGCTCCCAATTTCTCTTATTCGGGCAGATCATAAAATTGTAGTTAAGGAAGTTTCCGATAAACGACTCATGGATAGTATTTTTCCAGGTGACATTATTGTCAAGGTTAATGGAATTCCTGTTGGTAAGCGGGTTGATACATTAATTCAATATGCGTCGGGATCAAAGCAAAAAAAAGATCTGCTTGTACTTAACCGGCTGTTCAATGGGAAAAAAAATGAAAAAATAGAAGTTACCGTACTTCGACACGGAGATACCCGTAAGGTTGCAATTGAGCGAACAAAAGTATCAGAAGATTACACGCCGGGAAATGCAGGTTATTTACAAAAGGGAAATGGCTGGGTTGCACCGGATATCTATTATTTTGATCTCACGCGAAATTCTTTGACAGATCAGAATTTTAAACTTTTAAAGACTGCCAGGTCGATAGTGTTTGATCTTCGGGGATATGTTTTCGATCAGACAATCAGTACAGATCTGATTCCTGCTTTAACAAGGGACACCATCAGGACTGTACGCTTCTTTAACCCAAAAATTCTTTACCCTGATCTTGAGCATTTGAGTTTTCATCCGGGTCCCGAGATATATTTTCCTGATATTAAAAATAGATTAACACAGCAGGTAATATTTTTGACCAACGCATCTGCCATGAGTGCTTCAGAATCTTTATTGGGACTGATAAAAGACTTTAAACTGGGAATAATTGTAGGAGACGCGACTGCAGGTACCAATGGAGATGTAGATATAGCTTATCTCCCGGGTAATTTAATTGTGTACTTCTCCGGGATGTTGGTTAAAAATTCTGATGGGAGCAAGCATCACTTGAAAGGGGTTCTGCCGGATATTTATATTAGCCAATCCAGAAATTCAGTTGAAAAGCGAGAAGATTTAGTGTTGAAAAAGGCTCTTCAGGTGATTCGAAAAAGATGGAGTAGTCTGAAATGATCTTCTATAACAGGTGTCTTTTGATAGAATCACTCATCTTTTGATTAACCTACGGGGTAAATTGTCTTCTCAACTGGAGCACGTGCCTTTTTCAGGCAGCAGCGAAATGGAGAGATCTTTTAAATCAGGTTTTATTGATCAATCTAATTTAGAAGGTTAAAGATTCCTTTATTTTATCTATCGGTTGGTGTCTCACCTACCGAAATTAAGTGATATAACTGCGCTGTCCGTAGCGTTAAGCATAATATCTCTACGGATACAATAATAAAATTGAGTTTATAAACTCATCTAAAACGAGTCACAGACTCTTTTCGATTATTAATCCTTAGAACTCTACGGGCAGAAACGTAATGTTCTAGATGTAAGATTTATAAAATGCTCCTTAATTGATTTTAGTAATTTCACTTTTTAGTATCAGAGGGCTAAAATTTGATGTCGCTTTTATCTTATAAGTATTTCCACTGTAACTAATTATATTAACCGTGATTAGGGCGTTTTGAGGCGTATTAGGAAATTTTTTAAAGTTATTAGTTTCAGGCTTTAAGGTGTATGAGCAATTGCTAATCCATTTAATATCGTAGGAAGTCGGAACGGTTGCATTATCGTAATATTCATATTGATGGTTTGCGTCGCGTTTTATTATTAACAACTTCCCATTATATATCATTTTAAACTTTCCGTGTTTGAATTTTAGACAGTCAGAGGTTTGTCCTTTAACACTATTGAAAAAGAACAATACAGCTATTGTGATAATAAGGTATTTCAGCTTCAACATACTGATGATTTAGATGTAAGGCAAATATATAATATTATTAAATGTATACAATTTTCCCGCAGTATCCGTAGCGTTAAGCATAGCGTATCTATAGAATCCAACAATAAAATTGAGTTTATAACTCAATTAAAACGAGTAACAGACTCTTTTCTATTATTAATCCGTAGAGTTCAGGAAGGGCTCTACAGACAGATACGGCGTCATTTCGACCGTAGGGGAGAATCTTAGCATGGTTCAAAGATTTCTCCATTTCGCTGCGCTTCAGTCGAAAGGACGACTGCATTGATGGATTCTGTCAATGATAGCATAGTCGAATGGTATTTATTTCGATTTGTTTAGCTTAAGGGGCTTCTACTACGCTCAGACTGACAAACATCTTCGTTCTGGTGCGGGTCTTAGCGCCTATTGGCTTGAGGAGCTAGTAATGAAAATAATTTAGCCACAGATAAAAAGGATGCACACAGATATAAAAATCCGTGTTTATCTGTGCGCATCTGTGGTTAAAAATCTTAACCACCCCGCCCGTTGGGCACCCCTCCTAAATTAGGAGGGGAGTTTTCCCTCATAGCTGTACAAGGTAAATGGCCAATTAAAATTTGAACGGTTATGGTGTAGCTGCTAAGCTGATAGTTTCATTATATACATCACACTCAACAGCATTACACCAGGCATCGCAGTCTGACAGCCAATCATAAATCATTTTATAGGCAGCAGTAATTTCGACAGAAAATTTTAAGGTTGCGCCTTCAAAATCATCCTCCTGAAAGATGTAGGCATTTAATCCAACATATAATAGTTCAGAAAGATGCTCCACATCAAATTGGCCAACAGCTTGTAGGTTATCACCCAGGTTTATGGCATAACGCTGAAAGGTTTCTTCATTGGCCAAAGGTTTTGTTTTGGTAAGCAGGTTGATGATATTGTTTACATCATAAAGGGCGTTGGCAATAGTAATGGGTTTGTGTTTGCCAGAGCGCGGATCAGGCCCGATAGCTGCGCTAAGCATTTCAGTAAGGAATTGATTCACATCCGATAAACCAATCATATCGAAATAGGCTTCCATCAGTTTCCGGAACTCGGTTACAGCTGCTACCTCATTTGGGAGCTGTGTGTCTGGGTTTTTACAATTGTTGTTCTGCATAACATTTGATAAAAAAGTTCCTGAGTGCTGCAGAACAACAATTAACTCTTTTCAGAGATATTGAAAGATGCGGGTCTAAGCCGCTCACTCAGGAATATTGTGAAATTTTTAATTTATTTTATGTCTCTCCGATTAAGTTAAAAGATATTGTTAATTACTGTTCTGCACTACTAAGATAAGCACAATTAAATAATTCACGAAATCTTTTTGCTCAAATAAGGCATAAATAGGGGGGGGATACTTGCAGTCGTTAGTTCAGACGTTGCGGTCGACAGTTCAGACGTTGCGGTCGACAGTTCAGGCGTTGCGGTCGGTAGTTCAGACATTGCGGTCGACAGTTCAGAGGTTGCAGTCGATAGTTCAGACGTTGCGGTCGGTAGTTCAGGCGTTGCGGTCGATAGTTCAGACGTTGCAGTCGATAGTTCAGCCATTGCGGTCGATAGTTCAGACGTTGCGGTCGGTAGTTCAGACGCTGCGGTCGGTAGTTCAAACGTTGCGGTCGGTAGTTCATGCGTTGCGGTCGGTAGTTCAGACGTTGCAGTCGATAGTTCAGACTTTGCAGTTGATAGTTCAGAACTTGCAGTTCATAGTTCTGTACTTGCAGTCAACAGTTCAGACGTTGCAGTCGATAGTTCAGGCGTTGCGGTCGATAAGACGTTGCAGTAGGTTATTCAAACTTTTTATTAAGTAACCCCACTAAACTGATATTTGTTATTTCCGAACTTTGTAATTGTAGCTTAGCAAGCTCTACAAAGGCTTTAGAAGAAGGAATGCCTTTGAAATGCTTCTCAAAATACAATGAGTTTGTATTGGCCTACCCTACTTCGAGTATGAGACTGTCAAGATGAGTCTTCATTGATTGATCAATTTCAACTTTTTGAAACTCTCTTAACAAGAGTAGAGGTTGCAGACATTAAGCACCTATACCATAGTAGTTGTGGGAGTAATCTATATACTTGTGAACTGATTCCACAATAACATTCGAGACACACTGTTATTTTGTTGTAAAAGTTCATCGATTGGCTATTGATTGATTATTTCGTCTATTACTGAAGCTTTCCAAACAATGCCGAGCTGTGCTTGTAATTCATCGCTAGCCCCAATTCTACCTGAATATATGCCGACTAGTTTGGTGTAATTGTTGCTAACCTTGCCATCTTTATGGATGGAGACAGTTCTTCTTTCCTTTAAGATGACGGGAGAGCCGGACATCCCACTGCGAGAAGCAGTATCAACGAACATTTTTGGAACTCCACCGATATCAATGGCTGGTTCAGACGCTATAGAAGCCCTCTTCCAAATTGGGAAAAAACCTCCTCCAGTATTGTTAAATGGAAAACCTAAGACGTATATGTCTTGCCCAATATGAATTTCTGTATCTTCATTATGCGGTTCAATAAATTGGTCAATTGAAAATGCAACGAGATTATCAGGTACTATAATAGGTATAGCCACAACATCAATACCTTGTTTATAAAGCGGATGTTCAATCCATAATTTACTATCTTCATCATCCAATAATTTAATATTTAAAGTTGACCAGCTAATGGTTGTTTGCTCACCAACACTATACCTATTTTTATCAACTAAATAGACGTTAAGATTATTTGGAAAGCAAATAGTACCAGTTAAGAACTCCATTGTTTCTGGATTTTGTCCTGTCACATTATGCCAATTAGTAATTAGATAAGAATTTGCATCTCTAGTTATCATAAAGCTAGTTCCAAAAGCAAGGTGAGTATCATCAAACCTAAGATCAATTAGATACGATGTCCAAGAGAAATTGTCTGATTTTGCTTCTTTCATCGTTTTACTTTAGATTCTAAATATTCAACAGTTAGTTGGGTTTCTTCAAGAATTCTAGGGAATTGGTTTGGTACTTGTTTCCATTTCTCTAAAAGTCCTTTTAAAGTCCTAAGACTGTAAGGATAATATCTTTTGAAATGTCTAAGTTCAAATATTATGGCAGTTTGTCTATCTACGTACATTGTACCATTTTCATCTTCCGGCTGAACTAGTTCTTTTAACAGCTTATGAAATTGGTCAAATTCCTTTAGGTTTTGTTCTCTCCTTCTCGAATCAAGATATTGTATTACTGTCCAGCTAAATGAAGCAAAGCCTGCGATCACACTGAATAACACTGTAAAATTGATTTCTTTCATAGGTATTTATTTTTAGCTAATTAATTGTATTGTTTAACGTAAACTAAATTCAAATAAGTCCAAAGAAATTTATTCACTGCCTTACCAATTCTAGCGCGTTTCTTAGGGCTCATAGTCTTAAGCCTTGGTCGGACTGTGTTTAAAAATATTATTGATTAATTACTTCATCAAGCACAATTCATCCAGCCCGCTAGCCTAGAAACTAAGATTTGCGCTAGTAGGAGGTAATTGAATGACTCAAAGCTTGCTCAACTACTTGAGTTTTAATTAAAGCTTCTCCTAAAGAAGTATATAAGTAAATTTCCTGGTCGTTTGCCGGTATTTTTATGATATTTTCTTGCATACCATTTATGAGCTAGTGATGACTTCTAACTTTTAGAGTTATATTTTCCTAATTTCATGCATGATTTCAGGGATTTGACTGTACGTATCGACCCAAATTGTTTTAATTCCGAAAGATTTTAAATCATTCTCTTCAAAGGACTCAATAGTCTCAACAAGAGTGGTTGCAGTTTCTTCCAATTGAAGTGATGCATTGGACTTCTCGTTTAATAAGTCAACTTCATTATTTAAAAGTAGACTTAAGGCCTTTTTTACATCCTCTACTTTGTATTTAATTTTAAAAATAAAGTGTGAACCTTTTTTGGTTGTTCTTTGCTGATTTGCAATGTCAAGCAACCTCCTTGTGTTAGGGTCAGTAAGAGACGTTCCGATAAACAAACAATTGTTCTCTCGAAATTTGTTAATCTGCACTATATTATTCCAACTATATGTATCCGTATATTGCTTATGATAAACACTTTCACCAAATGTTATTTGGTTAGCATCTGACAATTTTCCTTTCTCGGGCAAATAGCCATGAACATGGTATATTGGGAGTTCTCCAGTATCAACATCCATACCATTACCATAAATTGATTTGTATGGTAAGTCTAAACTGCTTTTTTGTATGTTGTATTCTAAAATGTCATCAAAATTATAAGTAATGATACTATTTAAATTTGGACTTTTACCAGGAGCGATGCAGTACCTAATAATTTCATCCATCAACTTGGATTTTGTTCCTCTTTCAATTTCTTGATATAAAATATTTCGAACCTCTTCTTCAAATGAAGTTTTGTTACTCTCAAAATATTTTTGCAGATATCTTCCTGCTATGAGTGGACTAGGGTTGAATATTTTGGCAAACAATTTAGACAAAATGCTAGAGGCGTTTTTCTCCTTTTCTAGAGTTGTCATCATTAGTTTTTGTAATAAGATATCCCAAGAAGGTAATCCAAAAGACATTGAAACTCCTGCACCAAGAACCAAAACTAATTTCTCTTTCTTGTAATTCTGTTTTAATTCACGGATAATTTCTGTTCTATCAGTTTTACTGAAACTATGTACTAAATTATTTCTTAGTGTTTGAAGTATTTCAGAATAGTTCCCTTCCATTTTCTCACTAAAATATTTTTTAAAATATTCATTAGCTTTGGATGTAGTTTCATCAGAATAAACTGGAACTGATATTCTAGAATAAGATTCAATAAAGTCTTCTGCTGATTTCAAGTTTTCAGATACTTTGTTATCTGTAATTGTCTTTTTTGCCATTTAAAGGGAGTTATATTATTGCACAGAACTCTTAAACTACGTAATTAGTTCCCGCGAAATGTTCGATTACAATTTGTTTTAGAGTTTCTATCATAATTTGTAGCTGTATATTTAGAATAGTTATATCGGTTTTCAAATATCTATTAGCATTTAAACTAGAAAGATTTCAAAAGATTTTTGTGATCATTAATTTAGTTTTGGCAAGATATTGATTTTACTCGAAAATAGAATATCCAAAAAATCCCATTCTAGCGCAAGTCTTAGCGCACATTGCCTCAAGCCTTGGCTTGACTTATGTTCGGTTATTACTTCCAAAATTAATAATGAAATTACAAGTCATCCACGCCGCTGTCCAAAGCACTGAGACTTGCGCTAATAGTAATTATTAAGGTAAGCCACCGTGAGGGTATAGGATGGATTTAGGATGGGGTTAGTAAAATAAACTGTGTCAATTTCGGAACTAGGATAAGCGCGTGGAGTTGGAATACCTACCCCAAAGCCTCACTCATATTTAAACTCAAAAGGCTGGTGTAGCCGAAACCTTGCCGCTTCCCCATCTCTAGTGCCGAGCGTATTTTTTGGCAGGAGTTTAAGGATCCTGACGATTTCATTTTTCATGGCCTCGGTGCCTGTTCCTTTTACAGTGTATTTAGAAACACTGCCGTCTTTTTCCACTATTGTGGTTACCTCTAGTTTGGTGTAAAGTTTGTTTTTTTTAATCACATCCGAGGTTGCATACTGATTGTTCATGAACTGTGTATATTCCACCTGACTAAGGGGTGATAACGGGAACTTGTATAAGTGTCCTTCAGAAGACAATTTATCATCGTAGATGATGGTATCGACCGGGGCATTTACCTTCAGGCTATCCTGGGCTTTGGCTTTTTGGCTGATAATAATCAGGATTAAGAGTGAGAAGCTGAGTAAGATTTGTCTTTTCATATAGATCGCGTTTTGATCAAATATAAACATTCCGGTGGTAATTTAAAATGGCGATAAACTGCTTTTGAGGAAAAGCTTGGTTTAGGATGATATTATTCTTTATCTTAGATAAAAACTAATTAACACTCGTTATGAATTATATGTCGATCGCTGTTTTAACCATTCAAATTCTGGTAGTTGTAACGATCATTTATTTTATATTAAGCAGATTGGATAATATTGGTAAATCTAATTACCAACGAAATGAGATTTTGAAAGGCATTTATGATGAACTCAAGCGTCAGAATGAGAATAAACACTAAACTCATTCCTTTCTTTGCATAAGCCACTATTTGGAGAGCGGAATGGATTTAGAATTCTGTATATACTTCTTAATCCAAATGTTTAACTTTAAATATGAATGGATTAAAGATTAAACCGCAACAGCTCTGGGATTTATATAATCTTCCAGCGAATAAGGCACATGAACTTCTCATTGCGCTCGGGTTTAGTTTCAATCAAAGAGTGGAAAACTTAATTCTTTATCAGGCTCATGGAAAAGGTTTTATTTTAACTGAGGAAGGTGGTATCGTAACGAAAGTTCAATACAAAATGACAGATAGAACAATTTATTATGACTGTATTGAATATGCAAAGGAGACTTTAGCATTTGAAACCATCTTTGAAGAATTTGAGCCTTCAGCAGATGTTTTACGTCTTGATGATGCAAAATGTACGCTGATAGCAATGGCCATTCATACTAACGGTAATCATCCATCGTTTGGAATAAATCTGCTCGGTAAACTTCCACTTCCCACACCTGAAAATAGAGTTGAGGTAATTTTGATGCCACCACCATTATCTTAATAAAGCAGAAAAATTTAAAGCCTTTTCCATATTTATTGAGGTATTTCTTTTTGTTACCACCAAATTTTGGAATATACCTGCGAATTCTTTCAGATTTATTAGTTTTGATGATTAGATAAATAGAAATAAACTAAAAACAGAATGAATCATTGGTTAGTCAAGTCAGAGCCTTTTAAATACAGTTGGGAAAAATTTAATGAAGATGGTCGCACCTTTTGGGATGGTGTGCGTAATTATCAGGCGAGGAATAACCTGAAAGCCATGAAAGAAGGAGACTTGGTGCTTTTTTACCACAGTAATGAAGGTAAAAACGTGGTTGGTATTGCCAAAGTGGTGAAAGAGTTTTACCAGGACCCAACTACTGATGATGCCAACTGGGTAGTGGTTGATTTATCGCCTGTAGAAAGCCTGAAAAACCCGGTTTCGCTGGAGCAGATCAAAGCAGAACCAAGTTTGGTTGATATTTCTTTGGTTAGACAAGGACGTTTATCGGTAATGCCGCTTAAGGCTACTGAATTTGATAAGATTCTGGAAATGGGAAGTTGATTAGTTTGGAGTTGGGAGTTTTCCCGCTAAGCGCCTAATGCTACGCACTAAAGTTTGGAGTTGGGCGTTTGGAGTTGAGAGTGGATTGATCGATTTTAGTCCGAAGACTTGAGTCGGCAGTCTTTAGTCGATTTGAACAATTAACCGTTTAACGAATTATTACAGTTAACCAATTAACCAATTTATACAATTCACCAACTAAACCGCTCTCCAATGAAAATTTTCTTTGTATCGCTCTGTTTCTTTATAGGTAATCTGTTTTTTAGCGAAGCCAAAGCGCAGGAATTTATCAATTACCAGGTAAAAGTGGTTTCAGACTCTTTACCTGTTGTAAAAGGTACTTTAGAGAAAATTTCTCCTGAAGGTGTCGCTGTGAATGATGGTTATGGGAATTACATCATGCTTCGTGCAAAAAATATCATCAGCATCCGCTTAAAGAAAAAAGGCATCAATACAGGTAAAGGATTTCTGATCGGGACACTTGCTGGCGCGGCAATTGGTTCTTTGGCATTTACAGATAACAACAATGGATCTGGCAACGAACAACTTGCAGCCTTTTTAGCCGCTACAACTTTAGGGGCAGCAGTAGGCACAACTTATGGCCTTATAGCCGAACTTAAGGCTAAAAGAATGTTTTTGAAGATCAATAAAGATGAAAAATTGTTTGCCACTGAGTATAAAAAATTGGAAATTTACTCAAAAGCTTACTATATTGATAGACCTTAGGCGCTAAGCGTTTGGAGCAATGTCATTCAGCTAAGGTTTTTAACCACAGATGGACACAGATAAACACGGATTTTTATATCTGTGTCCATCCTTTTTATCTGTGGTTAAATTATTTTCACCTGTGCCAATGGCTTAACTCACAAGGCTATGAACCATAAAACAATGAACCAATAACATGATAAAGTCTATCTATTTCACCCTCATCTTTTTCTTTTGTCTAAGCTTCGCAATGGCTCAAAACGTAAAACCTTACATGGCCATTCTGAAAACCCAGAATGAAAAATACAAAGGGATTTTATATAAAGTTGATTCGGTAAATGTGATTCTGAATCATGATGGCGAATTTATTACCGTTCCTATCAATGAAATTGAAACCGCACAGATCCGTACGATTAAAAAAGGTTATAAAGGGATGAGTTTTATTAAAATCGGTGAAGATAGGGCAGAAGAGTATAAAATGAATGCAGCTGGTAAAATGGTTGATAAATGGGGCAAGGAAGAGCCGGGTTTGAGGGAAGACGCGGCAGCCACGGCATTTTCTGTTGTTTTTACTGCAATGGCAAATGCTGTTGCATTGCCCATCCATGCCATTAATCCGAATCTTGCACGCTTTAATTTTAATAAGCTAGATAAAAATAAGTTTAACGAAGTCAGTTATTATTCTATTTATTACCAGGCCAATCCAAATGTTTTGGCAGAATTGAAGCAGCTGAAAAGCATTTCAGTCTCATTTAAACCTTAGGTGTTTAGAGTAGGCTTGGGAGTAGATTAACCGATTTATAAAATCGTGCTGATTTTAAAGATTGCTTTTTCATAAAGTTCTATCATGTGGCTACAAATATTTTTTTCGCTCTCTGCCGCGGGGCATGGTAGTTTTTCGCTGGTAATGTTGTTTTTAGCTGTGCTCAAGAATGCTGCGCATTTTGGAGCGCCAAAGTACCCAAAGCGCTCTGTCAATCCAACAAGGTGGCTTCTCACTGGCCCACGCACATCAAAAAAACAGCGGCACTTTGTTTTGTGTTCAATTCATTTATAGCTTTGAATTATCTTCTATGAACACAAAACCACTGCGTTTCAGGTTTGGTGGTGCTATTTGTTCTGTATTGCACCTGTTTTTTTGATCCTTCTGCCACTTGGGATTGACGGCGTCCTTCGCGGAAGACCGTGTTTTATTAAAGTCAGTTAGCAAAATGCCTAAACTATTCTTAAAAAAGATTTGTCCACACAATAGATTCTAATCGGGTTGATGTACAAAGTTTTGTGCCTTGAAAACAAACCATTGTTCAATAAACCTGACAGTAGCGGGCATTCCGATTCTTCATCGGAATAAAGCGAATGGCAGGGCTACAGTACCTATGAAATACTGACATTCATTTCCAAAAAAAACCTTCTCAATTAACCGGTTAACCAGTTTATACAATTAACCAAATAAACTACTCAATCACACTATTTCTCTTGCTCAAGGTTATCCCCAGCGTCATTACAATACTCGAGCCCAATACTACCAGGAACAGGAACGGCGTACCCACTTCCTGTATTTTTAGTGAGGCGGGCAGGTTGAAATAAAGTAAAATACTGATCAGGCCGCGGGGGGCGATGTATAAAATCGGACCTAAAGTGTCCTTTTTAAATATTTTAAGGAAGAGCATCCTGATGAGGTATATCGTGATCAGAATGAAAAAGCCATTGGCGAGTACAACCTTATTGTTCAGTTCGCCGATGTTCATCGTAAAACCGAAAATAACGAAGAAAAAAGTCCGCAAAATAAAGGCACTTTCTGCCGATAACTGGTAAAGCTGCGATAAATCGGCCGTTAAATTCTTGTATAAAAAAATACTCCTGAACCAAACGTTCTGGATGGTATCGGCATTGTTCAGGAATAAACCTGTACTCAGGATCAGCACCAGCGAAGAGAGGTGGTGAGATTGACCAATGGCATAAACCAGGATAAGGATGGCGATAATCAGGAAAAATTTGATGTGGTGTACCAACCGGCCCATAATGTACAACAATACCACACAGGCAATGGCCGATAGCAAAAGGATGAGAAAGGTACTTAAGCCCAGGCCGATAAATGCGGAGGTAGTGACCGAATGGTTGGTAATGGTGAAATTAAAAATGATGATCCCCAGGATATCAGAGAAAGACGATTCGTAGATCACAAACTCTTTATCTTTATTGTTTAAAGCTGCGGCCGATGGAATGGCAATGGCCGAACTGATGACACTAAAAGGGATGGCATTGGCAATGCAGGTATATAAATCGTGGTGCGAAATCTGGTAAATGATGGTGGTAATTACGCTGGTGGTACCGAGTAAAATACTTAAGGCCGAAAAAAAAGCGCTTTTAATGATCTTGTTTTTATGCTGATCATATTTGAGTTCGAGTGAGCCCTCAAAAACAATCAAAATTAAACCCACCGTACCCAATGTGGGTAGGATAGAGAGGAAATTGAAGGTTTGTATCTTCAGGTTGTCGACCAGTAAACGTAAACCGATACCTAAAAGCAGGAGCAATAAAACCGATGGCACCTTGGTTTTACTCGCCACTAAATCAAACAGATAAGAGAATATTACTAATCCGCTTAAAATAATAAGAATGGTATAAGTTGTCATATTTTTCAGCGTAGGGTGAACCGCTAAAATAAAACAATCATGCTAAGCAGAAAGAAATTTAGTGTAAAAATTATGCTTTAAAGAAAAGTGCCTTCAGTTCGCTGGCGTCATCAGGATGCATTTTGCCACCCAAAACCAAACGTAACTGCCTGCGGCGCAGGGCGCCGTCAAACAAATCAATTTCTTCCTGCGTTTCCGGAATAAGTTCTGGTACAGGTATGGTGCGTGCACTCTGATCAAGCGCTACAAAGGTATAGTAAGCTTCGTTGCTTTTCTGCCTTGCACCACTTGGAATATTTTCTGCCCATACGTCTAAACGAACTTCTACCGAGGTATTAAAAGCACGGGTTACTTTGGCTTCGATGGTAATTACATCACCTAATTTAATGGGCTGTTTAAAAGAAACATTATCAACTGAAGCGGTCACCACGATACGATTACAGTGTTTTTGAGCCGAAATTGCCGCTGCAATATCCATCCAGTGAAGCAAACGCCCACCCATCAGGTTATTTAAGGTATTGGTATCGTTTGGTAATACCAATTCGTTCATAATGGTAAAACTTTCTCTGGCAAATTTCTTTTTTAAACTCATTTGAGGGCAAAAGTAAGTAAAATGTGGTTAAGATTGTATTGCAAATAGATTCTGGTGGATTTAGCAGATGTTTTTCGGAGGTGATCTGCGAAATCAGGGGGAAAAGCATGAGTGATATTGTTCCCGCAGATTTAGAGCCTGTTTAAATTTTTATAACAAATATAAATAGCCTTTTGCTGTCACCGTTAGGGATAATTTATTGTATAAAAATCAATATGAGTGACAGTAGAATTTAATGGAAATAAATCTCTCCGAGGGATCATCATTGCGAGAAGGCTTTTTCAGCCGACGAAGCAATCTTTATAGCAAGGATCATTAGCATGATAGATTGCTTCGTCGTTCCTCCTCGCAATGACGACCTTTTTTGGGAGTCTGTCAATGGTAGCGTAGTCGATTGCTTAATTAATGCTTTCAAATGGTCTTCGACTACGCTCAGACTGACATACGAAATAAATTTTATTTAATTTTAAACAGGCTCTTATTATTTTTTTTTCTGCGGGCATGAGCGAGATCAGCGGGAAAGAACTTGTGAAGATCTTCAATCCAAAAACAAATTCATCAGCTATCATGTTATCCCTTAAAAAAAATCGAATTAATGCAAAACCAGACCCTGATCCAATTTTTCCATTGGTATTATAACGAAGAACAAAATTTATGGACTAAAGTAGCTGCCGAAGCAAGTCATTTAAAAGAAATTGGGATAACCGCTTTATGGTTGCCACCAGCCTATAAATCAAACAATGCGACCTATGATGTTGGTTATGCAGTTTACGACCTTTTCGATTTGGGTGAGTTCGATCAGAAAGGGAGTGTGCACACCAAATACGGCTCTAAAGATGAGTATATCAAAGCTATTGAAGCATTGCACGAAAATGGAATTAGCGCCTTGGCCGATGCGGTTTTTAACCATAAAGCAGGTGGCGATGAACTTGAGAAAATAGCCGTTAGAACTGTAAATCCAGAAGATAGAAATGAATTTACCAGCGATGTTTTCGAAATCGAAGCCTGGACAAAGTTTACTTTCCCCGGACGAAAGGGTAAATATTCTGAATTTATATGGAATCATGAGTGTTTTAGTGGGGTAGACTGGGCAGAGGATATCAAAGAGACTGCTATTTATTCGATCCAAAACCATTTAGGTGAAGGTTTTGAAGAGGTTCCATCTACTGAATTTGGCAATTACGACTACCTGATGTACAATGATATCGATTACCGCAACAGGGCTGTAGTTGAAGAGTTAAAATACTGGGGCGAATGGGTAGTGGAAACCACTAAGGTAGACGGTTTCAGGTTAGATGCGGTTAAACACATTAATCCGGATTTTATTGTAGAGTGGATCGACCACCTCAACCAAAAATTTAACAGGGAGTTTTTTATTGTTGCCGAAGATTGGAACGTCGTGGATATAGCGGGGCAATTGAATTATATTGAAATTACCGGTGGCAGGACGCAAATATTCGATTCGCTCCTGCACCATAACTTTTTCCTGGCCAGTAAAGATGAAGCCTTTGATATGCGGACGATTTTTGATGGAACGCTGGTACAGGTAAAGCCTGATCTGGCGGTAACCTTTGTGGATAATCATGATTCGCAACCTTTACAGGCACTAGAATCTTATGTCGATTTTTGGTTCAGGCCTTTAGCGTATGCCATGATCCTTTTGCGCATGCAAGGCATTCCGTGTTTATTCTTTCCTGATTTGTATGGAGGAATTTATGATGATAAAGATAAAGAAGGTGATGAGGTACATGTTGAGTTAGTGGCTATCCCTGCGGTTGAAACGATGAGTAAAATCCGTACAGCATTAGCCTACGGTGAGCAACGTGATTATTTTGACCATGGTATTTGTGTAGGATGGACCCGTGCTGGTGATGAAGAACATGAAAACAGTGGTTTAGCCGTATTGTTGAGTACAGGAGAGGAAGGATTCAAAGAAATGGAAATAGGTAAACACTTTGCCGGAAAAACCTTTGTTGATGCCTTAGGCTATCGCCAGCAGGAAGTAGTTATTGATGAAAATGGCTGGGCAGAGTTTCATTGCAATGCCGGCAGTGTTTCGGTGTGGGTGTTGAAAGTGGGTTAGTCCTCAATAAATCGTCATTGCGAGGCACGAAGATAACCGAACGTAATGAGCTCATGAATGCCTTTAAAAACAACTGTACAAATGAATAATCTTAATGCACACGCTAGTAGCGATCGTTTTAAGATTGCTACGTCGGCTGAAAAAGCCTTCTCGCAATGACGAATTTTATTCCTTAACTATCTATAAAAAGTTATCCTCAGCCCTATAAGCCGAAATAACAGCCAGCTCACCCTCTTTTCCGCCTTTAGAATTGCCATGCTCCATACCCATAACGCCTTTGTAGCCTTTGGCATGCAGGTGTTTGAACAGGTTTTTATAATTAATTTCTCCGGTTGTCGGTTCTTTGCGGCCAGGATTATCGCCGATCTGGATGTAGGCAATTTCGTCCCAGCAACGATCGATGGTTTTAATTAAGTCGCCTTCTGTACGTTGCATGTGGTAAATGTCATAAAGAATTTTACATGAAGGACTTTTAACCGCTTTACAAACGGCGTAGGTTTCATTTGTTTTTTGCAGGAAAAGTTCCGGGGTATCGCTCAGGGTTTCCAAGACCATAATCAAACCGTGGGGTTCAAAGATTTCGGCCCCGGCACGCATGGCATCGATTACATTGGCAAACTGATTTCCATAAGGCAGGGTACGTTCGTAAAAACCTGGTACTACGGTAAGCCATTTGGCATTACAGCGTTTTGCAGCTTCTACCGATTTTTTGCAGGTTTCGACAAATTTATCCTTAAACTCCTTTCTACCGGTGGTTAAAGAGGTTTTCCAGTTATCGCCACCATCTACCACAAAAACGCCCATCCTCATGCCCAGTTTCGCCAGTAAATTGCCGATTTTCTCCTGTTCTTCAACAGAACGACCGAGATAACCGTTATCTTCGATGGAACGGAAACCTTTATCATACATAAACTGGATCTGATCTAAAAAACTCTTACCTGCATGGTTTTGGAACATGCCCTGGTGTGGTGCATAATCAAGGTTAAAAGTTTTATCGCTTAACATAGTATTTGTCTTTTCAGCAGCAAAAGTATTGGTCAATCCTGCTCCCGTTGTTATTGCACCAGCTGTAAGCAGGCTATTTCTTATAAACTCACTTCTTTTCATCGGTTTGGTTTTAACAGATATTAGTGTGTAATTAATTTTTTGAATCCTGTAGTTAACGTATCAGCGACTGTGCCATCTTTTTGATGGTACACAAAATAAGCCTCAAGGTTTTTTCTGCTTTCTACGAAAGCCATGGCATCTTTGAGATGCATGGCCATTAAGGCATTATCATATCCATCGGCTGTAATGGCATCTTTGGCGTATACCGTTACACTAATCATTTCATTATTTAAAGGATAGCCGGTTTTAGGATCGATCAGGTGAGAAATTTTTTTCTTGCCGCTCTGGTGGAATTTGCGGTAGTTGCCTGAAGTGGTAATTGCACCAGAATTTATCGCAGCGATATGCCTGATTACCGGCGTTCCATCCTTATCCGGGCCTTCAATGCCAATTTTCATGGTTTCGCCATTGGGTTTAGGTCCTGAAATCCGGATTTCGCCTCCTAATTCAGCTACATATTGTTTAATTCCTTTTTGTTCAAGATAAGCGGCAATTAAATCGACACTGTAACCTTGGGCAATTCCATTTAAATCGATTTGTATACAGGGCTTTAGTTTGCTTAATAAACCATTCTTTAACTTCAGGTTTCTCATGCCTACACAGGCCAATATCGATTTAATTACAGCAGGATCGGGTTCTTTTTTAGCCTCTTTTGGCCCAAAACCCCAGGCTTGTACCAATGGGGCAACCGTAATGTCAAAAATGCCCTTTGTATCCTGGTTGATCTCGAAACTCCTTTTCAGCACGTCGTTTATAAAACGATCGGTTTTAATTTCTTTTTGGGCAGCATTAAATTGATTTATCAATGATCCCTTTTTGTAAAGCGACATCGATAAATCAATTTCGTTCAATAAGCTATCTATGCCAGCTTTAGTGGCTAAACTATCAGTAGCATAGTACATTATTGCGTAATCGGTTCCTTGTGCATAACCATCAATTTTATACTGCTTCACTTCTTTTTTAAATGAAAAGGCAAAAATCAGTGGCAAAATGAAAAGCAAAAACCTGTAACGCATCAATTTAATTTTAGATCACCTTGGTTTGTCCGGGCATGGCAATAGGGTATAGTCCTTTTTCATCAGGCATTAACCTTGGGTTAGCATCCCATGCAAAACGCTCAGGCATTAAACTGATGTTCGAAGCTAAAGCCTCATCCCATTTAATGGTTTGACCAGAATAAGTTGCATAACGACCGATAATTGACGAGAATGTGCTTGTTGCAGCATAGTCTACATTACTGAATTTATATTCTCCCTTAGAAACTGCATCGAACAGTTCGTCGTGCTCGGTTTGGTACGGATTGGCGTTACCTTTGGTATTGTGATTATAGAGTTCTTTACCACTGTAATCTTTCATAATGGCCTGGTTGCTGCCTGAAAGGTAAATTTTGCCTTTGGTACCCTGAAAAGTTTCATCCACACGGTTGCTGATGCCTTCAAAATGCCTGCACTGGCTATGGATTACGGCACCATCGGCATAAGTTAATTCGATAGAGTGGTTATCATAAATTTCTCCATAGTCTTTCCCTGTTCTCCAGGCACGGCTACCTGTTCCCTGTACCGAAACCGGATGTCCGTTTTTTATCCAGTTGGCAATATCGATATTGTGTACATGTTGCTCCACAATATGATCGCCGCACAACCAGTTGAAATAATACCAGTTTCTCATTTGGTATTCCATTTCGGTTTGGTTTGCTGTGCGCGGACGTACCCAAACGCCACCGCTGTTCCAGTATACCTGGCCCGACATGATATCGCCAATGGCACCATCGTTAATACGTTTCATCGATTCGCGATAGTTGGTCTGGTAACGGCGCTGTAAACCTACTACAACGTTTAATTTTTTCTTTTTCGCTTCTTCGGCTGCGGCCAATACTTTTCTGATACCCGGCGCATCTACAGCAACAGGTTTTTCCATGAAAATTTGTTTATTCTGTTTAACTGCTTCTTCAAAATGGATCGGACGGAAGCCCGGAGGCGTGGTTAGCAACACTACGTCAGCTAATGGAATGGCTTTTAAATACGCATCAAAACCTACAAACTGGCGTTCTTTTGGAACATCCATTTTTGCTGCAAATTTAGAACTTAAAGATTGGTAACTGCTGTCTAACCGATCTTGAAAAGCATCGGCCATGGCAACCAGTTTTAGGTTAAATTTAGTGCTTAATGCCTGGAAAGCTGCTCCGGTACCACGATCGCCACAGCCTATTAAGGCAATTTTAATGGTATCGGATCCTGATGCATACGCGCCGGCCAGTGGAATGCTGCTTAACATGGCCCCGCCGGCCAGCATGGCTGTTGCTTTTAGAAAATCGCGACGATCTTGTTGGTTAACTGGTTTTTTCATGTGTTTAATTTTTATTTTGGTTAGGGATGTGTTTTTAAAAGTCTTTTATCGGTTGCTTATTGTAATACGCATCTATATCTGCTTTTGAAGGCGTTTTTACAGGGCGTACCAGGCGCATGCCTACAAAAGGAGCTTCAGGGAACCACCAATTACTTTTAGGAATCTGCGGATCTAATTGTTTCCATGATGGATCAGAAGCCAATCTGGTTGTTGAGGTTAAATTATCTGGTGTTTCATCATAAGAGCCGCCGCGAACTACATTTGGGTAGAGTTTTTCGGGTACTGCCACCGGGTTCTCTGCAGTTTTATCTTTGCTTTGACTATAAAAATCGGCAAGATATTGATCGTATGTCCATTCGCTAACGTTTCCATACATATCAAATAATCCCCATGGATTTGGTTTTTTTTGCCCTACCTGGTGTGTTTTGTTGTCGCTGTTATCTTTATACCAGGCATAATCGCCTAGTTTGGTAGCATCTTCACCAAAAGAATAATTGCTTTCGGTTCCGGCTTTACAGGCGTATTCCCATTCTGCCTCTGTTGGTAAACGATAAAAAATACCTGTACGCATATAAAGCCATTTACAAAACTGGATGGCATTATATTGGGTCATGGCTACCGCCGGCTGGTTCGCTTTACCCATACCAAAAGTCATATCAAGGTAGGGTTTTGTGGGCCTGGTAACGGCGTCTACTTCAGCCGGAATAGCGCTTGTACTGGCTTGTTTTTCGTAATCACGGTAAAGAAAAGGCTCAAAAATATCCCAGGTTACTTCATGTTTTCCAATCCAGAAAGCATCAAGTTTAACCTCATGAACAGGTTGCTCATCTGGTTTTCCTGTTTTGCTTCCCATTTTAAATTTGCCTGCCGGTATAGCCTGCATATCGAATTTTAATTTGGTTCCATTGATGGATTGCGTGTACGAATCACCCGGCGTTTGTGCCGAAATTTTTGCGCAGGGATAGAATATTAATGCTGCGGCAATTAACTTTTTAAACATAATTTTTGGTTAGATACACTTAATTCTCTAGGTGTTTATCTGGTTGCTTTCTGAAACACTAAAGTAAAAAACCACATTTAAAACAAAGAAAATTTATGTAACAATAAAGGTAAGTATTGGAATATTAAAAGTCAAGTTGACAATTAAAGCGATCGTCATCCTGAAGGGTATTTTATTGGATAAAAATCAATATAAATGACGTTTAAATTTCAGGAGGCATATAACTCCCCTATTTTAGAGGGGTGTCCGCAGGATGGGGTGTTTTATTAGTCCTAGCCGGACAGGCTTCTTTCTTTTTGATGTCAAAAAGAAACAAAAAACACCGGCTGAAAATTTTTCTTTCAAAGCTAGTGGGTTGGCTTGGGGAGTGCGACCCGAAAAATTTGTTAGGTCGGATTTATTAGAACGGGGGATACGGTGCTAAGGCCAAGTTGGGCGGAAATACAAATCGGCTAAACTTCTCAATATTACAAAATAACATCAATGGTAACTTGTTTCAGGATCTAATTGGCGAAAATTTTTTAAGTAGATCTTACTTATAATTATTTAACTAATAACCTGAGTTTGATTAATGTTTAAAAATTAATGTATTTTATTAAGACGAATTGGCTAGCCGTTTCGTCATGCTGAATTCATTTCAGCATCTTTCCTGTTAAACCGCCTTGCTATAAAGACCCTGAAACAAGTTCAGGGTGACGACCGTTCATGTAAGGCGCCAAATAACCTAAATTAAAGCACATTATCAATCGAAATCGGGTTTGATTGTATTATAGGTGAGAGGTCTTTTGCCGCCTAAGAAATATAAGGTCATTTAAACTTATGATGTCTATTTATGCAATTTGGCGCATCATTATTGTAAATCTGATTTGCAATGGTGCTGCTTACCTTCCGTCTGAAACTTTATTGCTTAAATTGGTAAAACCAACGAGCGTGTCCCAACGTGCGCCCGGCCGGCGGTAATAAACAAAAATCTGGTAACTGTTTTCGGTCTGGAAGAATGCACCCTCGAAAGGTTTGGTTTCCATTACTTTGGTCTCTTTATTATACCAGGCATACTCATAATCATAGAGACCTTGTTTAAGGATCACGTTACCGTAAAACTGTTTCCTGTTGGCATCGTAGAGTAGTTTATTTTCATTGCTCATGGTGTAATTGTTAAACCGGCCAACCACATAGGCGTCGCCATTCTGGCTGGGTGCAGGCGCATTTAACGTAAACAAAACACTCATGTACTCTGCTTCGGTTTTATCATCTCTTCCGTCGGTATTGCGGATAAAAAAGTTTCCGTTTTCATCGTACTGGTTGGCAAACGCACCGATCGTTCTGGCTGCATCCTGAAAAAGCATGACGTTTACGGATTGATTATCGCGATAAATATCCTTCACATTATCTGCCTTATAACGCAAACTTCTCGTATCAAATTTTCTAAATTCGTTGTCTCCCCAAAAATCATTCGTATTGAGGTCGTTATAAACCAATTGGTTTGGCCGTACAAAGGCTGGCTTGGTATTAACCTGAATGGTATTCGCATTAAAATTCTGCATCACCACAGCTTTTATATCCTGATAGGGGTTAGGGATAGGGAAAGTATGATTAATAGTAAAGTTGATTTTTTGTTTATAATTCCTGTCTTCTACCTGCATGGAATTGCTTACTTCTGCCGCTACAGCAACCTGATTATCGAGCATATAGAAGCGCTGCGAAATAACCGGCTTGTTTTTGTCGCCATCTAAATAGACTTTTAATACATAATTGCCGCCAATTTTAGGTTGGATTTGATTATTAGGTAAGCTGATCTCGTAGTGCGTATATTTTCTTGCCGTGTTGGATGAATAGCGGTAATTGATGATGCGGTCGTCGTTAAAACTGCCTAAGTAATCGATGCTCGAAATTTTTGAAGTCTCCCATTCTGCGGTGCAATGTTCAATGGTATACCAGTAATTTTGGGTGCCTGCAAGTAGATCATCGAAAGAAAAAGTGATCGTTTCTGATGAATTGAGCATAATAACAGGTAAACTTTGCTCTTTATTAGTGTTATAGCAAAGCACAGTTTTAATATTTGGAAGATAAATTTTATTCTCGTTGGTAAACTTTGTATCGTTTTGTGCAAAAGCAAAAGCAAAAGTAGAGATGAAAAATAAAACCGGGATTAATATTTTCTGCATGGTTAAAAGTAAAGTTTTATTGGGAAGGGACAAAATGGAGCTGCGGATGGTTGTCAGGGAAATAAGGATTAATACGGAAGTTTTTCGATATGCTATCATTTAATGAATAATTGATTTTTTAAAAAAAATCAATATGAGTAACTTAAATGATTCTTGTGCCATACGGCGCAGTCTTGCCTCGGCTCGCCGCCGCCGATTGGCTCCTTCTTTTTGGCGTCAAAAAGAACCAAAAAACGCCGGCTGAAAATTTTTCTTTCAAAGCCATTGGTAGGGCTGGGTTAGTGGATGCCGAAAAATTTGTTAGGCCGGATTTAAGTTGAACGGTGATGCTGTGCTAAGGCTTAGCTGGATGGAAATGCCATAGTTTCATAAGTCAGTCAATAAATAATTATAAAATAAAGTAATTGTAGGCACGAAGCATGTTTTTTATAGGCTGCAGATGCTTCGTGCCTCAGCATGACAGAAAAAACTCCCTCTGTGTTTCTGAGTTTCCGTAGCAAAAAAAGCCGTTTCAATTTTACATCGAAACGGCTATGTATTTGTTGTTTAAAACTAACCTTCCAGCTCCATAATTTCAGCAGCCAGTGTTTCCCATTTACTTTGGCTGTTGTCTAAATCTTGTTTGGCAGATAAATAACGTTTGTTGGCTTCTGCTAATTTATCGGCTTTAGCGTAAACATTCTCGTCTGCCAGTTCTGCTTCAATGTTTTTCACATTTTGTTCCAGCTCTGCGATCAGTTTTTCTGTTTTTTGCAGCTCGTCATTCAGTTTTTTCAACTGGTTGGTAGTATTGGCGGTAACCGGTTTTGGTTCTGCTTTTGGCTTCTCCGGCATCTTAACCGGAATAGGTTTAGCTGCAGGTATTACCCTTTTGCTATTCCATTCTTCATATTCGGCATAAGTACCAGGGTATTGTTTAATTTTTCCTCCTTCTATAAACCAGATTTTGTTGGCCACATTATCTAAGAAATACCTATCGTGAGATACGGCAATAAAAGTACCTTCAAATTGGTCCAGTGCCTGGATCAAAATGTTTACCGATTGGATATCCAGGTGGTTGGTAGGCTCATCCAGAATCAGGAAGTTAGAATCTGTTGTTAAAGATTTAGCAAGGGCCACACGCGATTTTTCTCCTCCGGAAAGCACTTTGATCTTTTTGAAAACATCATCACCGGTAAAAAGGAAACAACCTAAAATACTCCGTAATTCAGTATCGCTATGTTTTGGGGCAAATGCCTGTAATTCTTCTAAAATTGAATTTTCTAAATGCAGCGACTCTAACTGGTGCTGCGCAAAGAAAGTGGTGGTAACATTATGACCCGTTTCGCAGAAACCTTCAAATTTTTCAGTTCCGGCAATCATTCTCAATAAAGTAGATTTACCCTTACCGTTGGCACCGATCAAGGCAATTTTATCGCCTTTTTCGATCACACCCTCAGCATCATCTAAAATATGCACATTTGGATAACTCTTATTGGCATGTTCTATCCGTACCACGTGCCTGCCTGATGGTTTAGAAAATTTGAAAGCAAAATTTACGGTTGGGTTATCATCATCAACATCGTCAATACGCTCCATCTTGTCTAAAGCTTTCATCCGCGATTGGGCCATTTTAGCCTTGCTCGCCTTCGCTTTAAAACGCTCAATTAAGCGTTCTTCCTGTTTAATTTTGGCCTGTTGATTTTTAAATTCACCCTTTTGGATTTCTCCACGTAAGGCTTTTTCTTCCACATAGAAGCTATAGTTACCTGCATATACGGTTAACTTGCCCTTACGAGATTCGACCGTACGGTTTACAATTTTATCTAAGAAATACCTATCGTGAGATACAATTACAATGGCGCCTTCAAAACTCATTAAATAATTTTCTAACCACTTAATAGAAGGTAAATCCATGTGGTTGGTAGGCTCATCCAGTAATAAGATATCAGGAGTTTGTAATAATATTTTGGCCAGCATTACCCGCATTCGCCACCCTCCCGAGAAGGTATTTAACGGACGTAACTGATCTGCCGTGCTAAAACCCAGACCGGCCAGAATTTCGTTAGCTCTATATTCGATGTTATAGCCATCTAAAGCTTCAAACTCTTGCTGTTTATCGCTTAATTTAAATAAAACCTCTTCGCTATAATCCGTTTCGATTTTTTTAAGTAGCTCTTCAATTTCATCATGCAACTGATTTTGGCGCTCAAAAGCTTCCATGGCCACGTGCAAAATGCTATGGTGCGAATCATAAGAAAGTAGATCCTGGTTTAAGTAGCCAATTTTCAGGTCTTTCGACATGGAAACAGTACCCGAACTCGGAGCATATTCGCCTACAATTATTTTTAAAAGTGTTGATTTTCCTGTTCCATTGGCGCCAATTAAACCAGCTCTGTCGCCAGGTTTTATGTGCCAGTTCGCGTCATCGTACAAGGCTCTTGAGCCAATCAGGAAAGTTAAATTATTTATTGAAATCATTTCGGCTGCAAAAGTACGAAATTTAAAGGCTTTTTTCAGGTGGAAAGTCAAATAGGAAAAACTGCCTTCTTAACGCGGTGATGAATCGTTTATTAGAAATTGTAAAATAAATTTTGATTTTGATAAAACCTTCTTACTTTTGTACTGTAATAAAAATAATTACAGAATGAGCAATAGCCGGTTTCCAATCTCCCTTCACATCTTAACCTTATTAAATGAGGCGAAAGGTGCTGTTGTGAGTTCAGAGTACCTGGCCGGAAGTATCAATATCAATCCCGTTTTGGTACGCAAGGAAATTATGAATTTACGGAAACATGGTTTTGTTGAAAGTAAAGAAGGTAAAGGGGGAGGTTCGTTTCTGGCTAAAAGTGCCAAAGATATTAATCTGGGCGAAGTGTACCAATCGGTTAGAAGCAGCAATGTGTTGGGGCAACATAAAAATGAACCGAATCCTAAATGTCCGGTCGGTAGGCAGATCAACCAACATTTAGATTCCCTGTACAGCAATGCAGAGCATGCGCTGATCGCCAATTTATCAAAACAGACATTGGCAGATTTTGCCTCGGCGTTTGAATAATTTTTTTTGGATATAACTGTAATAAAAAACATTACAATTTTATAATAATAAGTTAATTAAAATTAAATAATATGAAAGTAGCATTAATTGGGGCCTCCGGATTTGTAGGCAAAGCCATCTTGAACGAATTAGTAAGTCGTGGAAATGAAGTGATTGCCATTGCACGCGATACCGACAAAATTGAAAGTACCGATGATCTTGTGACTAAAATCGCTGTAGATGTTTTAGAAACGGAAAAATTAGCAGCAGCTTTAAAAGGTGCTGATGCCGTAGTAAGTGCTTTTAATGCGGGGTGGACCAACCCAAATTTATATAACGATACAGTAGAGGGCGCGAATGCCATTGAGACTGCTGTAAAAGCATCGGGCGTTAAACGTTACATTTTTATCGGTGGAGCAGGTACCCTGCAGATTGATGGTCACCAAATTGTAGATGGGCCGAACTTCCCTGCCGAATACAAGCCAGGTGCAACAGCAGTAAGAGATTATTTTAATACGCTAAAACAAGAAAAGGAATTAGATTGGTTGTTTTTTAGTCCTGCAATTGAGATGCATCAAGGGATCACCACCGGCCGTACCGGAAAATACCGCTTGGGTAAAACTAGCCCGGTTTTTAATGAGGAAGGGCGTTCTATTTTATCGGTAGAAGATTTGGCGATTGTTATTGCTGATGAGCTGGAAAATAAAGCACATCACCAGGAGCAGTTTACTGCAGGATATTAGCATGATGGAAAGGAAAATGGATGAGGAGTTTAATTGTTCATTGGTTCATTAGTTCACTGGTAACTGAGAATTGATAACTGAAAATTGTCCCATTTTCCTTTTTCCCATTAAGTTCTTATCTTCGTGCCATGTATCGCCTTATTAAACCAATATTCTTCAAGTTTGACCCTGAAAATGTACATTATTTTGTAGTTAAGCGGTTAAAATGGTTTAATGATAAATTTCCATTGGGTAAAACCATTATCCGCAGCAGCTTTGATGTGCACATTAAAGGCTTAGAACGCGAGGTTTTTGGGATAAAATTCAGAAATCCTGTTGGCCTGGCTGCCGGATTTGATAAAAACGGTGAATATGTGGAGCCACTTAGTAATTTAGGATTCGGATTTATTGAAGTGGGTACGGTAACACCAATGCCTCAGCCTGGAAATGATAAACCCCGAATGTTCCGTTTACCTAATGATGAAGCTTTAATTAACCGGATGGGCTTTAACAATAAAGGAGTAGATGTAATGGCGGAACGTTTGCGTTTATTAAAAGATAAACATCCTGACATTGTGGTAGGTGGGAATATCGGTAAAAACAAGGCTACGCCAAATGAAGATGCAGTAAGCGACTATATTAAATGTTTCGACCGTCTTTTTGATGTAGTAGATTATTTTGTAGTGAATGTAAGTTCGCCAAATACACCAGGTTTACGCGAACTGCAGGAAAAAGAGCCGTTAAAAAAAATCCTCAATACCTTACAGCAGCGCAACCGTAAAAACGATATTTCTCGTCCGATTCTGTTAAAAATTGCGCCAGACTTAACTGATGCACAATTAGACGATATTATAGAGATTGTAGCAGAAACGAAGATTGCAGGCATTATTGCCACCAATACCACCATTAGCAGAGAAAATCTGGCTACGGAGAAAGATTTAACTGGCGAAACCGGCGGTTTGAGTGGTAAACCTGTTAAAGAACGTTCTACTGAGGTCATTCGTTATCTCTCAGAAAAATCAAACAAAGCTTTTCCGATTATTGGGGTAGGTGGAATACATTCAGCAAAGGATGCAAAAGAGAAACTGCATGCTGGTGCATCTTTAGTTCAATTGTATACTGGTTTTATATATGAGGGGCCAGGATTGATTAAAAGCATCTGTAAAGCGTTGGTTTAAGCGCGCCTTACAGTTTAATCTGGAGGTATATTTAATGTCTGAATGCTTCTTTTTTATTTTCGGGTAAAAAACCAATCTTACTATTCGTTTTCTTGACGTGACGATTTAGTTTATTTCATAAAACCATCTGCTTTCAGGTTTTGGAAATGAATGTCGGTATTCCATTGGGTTAGACAGTCCCGCTATTCGTTCCAGCCGATGAAGAATCGGCCTCCACTACTATCGGGTTTATCATGAAAGGCTTGTGCCGGTTATATTTCTCCTTAACTTAACAAATTACCTTGCGCTGCAAAACAACTACTTTTGGCGGCTTACCATTTCATTAATCCAGATTGGTGCAAAGGGAGAAGTACAGCCCTTAGAAACAGGGTAATTGCGGTAAATGCCATGTTTTTCGCCAATGGCTAAGGCTTTTTCTCTATAAATTGGGTGGTTAATGCCAATCTGGGCCAATGCAGTATTCATGGTCCATTGGATTTCGGGTGCTACTTTTGGCATTTCTTTTTCAATCCGATCAAGAATTGCTGGGATATCTATTCCTTCAGGTGCCCTGGTTATACGTCCGCTGGTTAAGCTCCAGCCTGCGCGGGCCAGCATAATATTTTCCGAATTCATCCACTTTTCCCTGAATTGTTCCTTATCGGGGTATTCTTTAACAATGTAATTGTAAAACCAATCAGCTGCCCAGGTAAAGTTTTCTGAAGAGACCATTTGCTCAATTTGTGCTGCCGATAGTGCTTTTGGTTTCAGGATTAAAATGGCCAGCAGCCGGGCATCGATATTTTCAGTTTCCCAGAGTTGAAGTGCAAGCTCGTGGTCTGTTTTGATCTTTTTGGCGATGGCTCTAATATCGCCCATTTTAACGCCGAAAATGTTTTCTCTGGCACCGTTTTTAATGTGCATGGCGCGGACTTTTTCTTCGCCGAGCGATTCTAGTTTTGAAAGAGTTTCTGTAAGATTCATGGTTTTACCTTTCGCTGTTTTCAAATTTAGGTATTTCCTCGATATTGAAGTAAAGAGCTTGGCTTTAATAACTTTTTTAAAGCACTGCTCGAGTCAATTTAGGCATTTCTGTTATTTGAGTATTACGAATTCATAAGGATGTTTTCTAGCATATTTCTCTAAAAACTTCATCGTGTTGTCGTGTATTTTATAATAAGCTTCGTCGTACTCATTAAATTTTTCAAGTTTAGAAAATATTAACTCTTGCTTGTTGTTTTTCTTTAACTCATTAAACGAGTCTTTGTTATTTAAATAATACTCATCTGCTTTTGAAATTAAATCAATCATTTCTTGGTCGCCAATTAATATTAGGCCTTTTTTAATTGCGGGAAGATATTCTCGATATTCATTTACGTAAAACTGAATGAAGCCTCCATTCGTTACTTCTTCATCGAGATACCAAAAAAAATAAAGGGCTTTTTGTCCTGAAGAGAATCTTTTAGAAAGTTCTTTATCATCTGCTCTACTCTTCGCAATATTTATAGGTTCTAATATTGCCCAGCCAAAATCCCAATTATGTAGTATGTCGAACTTTAATTTGCTAAATTCTGGCCTAAGTTGTTGTCCTTTATCAGAAGCTGTATACGGATCTTCTGATAAAGTGTAGCTTTTGTTTTTAATCTCTTTTGATTGATGACAGCATAGAAGTGTGATTGCAAAAAAGAACAGGAGCGCTGGTTTCATTTTAATTTTTATTTCTGATGCCAATGTAAAAATAATTGCATAAAAAAAGCATCCTTTGATCAGAAGGATGCTTTAAATCTTTAAGAAGAAATTTCTAAAAACTATTTAGCCAAAGTAGCTAAAACAGCATTGTTTTTAGCTAATTGATCGTTTTTAGGTTGTACAGAGCGGCTTCCTAACTCGATGTTAGTTGCTCTCTTTAAAAATGCTACCTCTTGGTGAGCTGTATTTTTATTTCTTCTGTCTTTTCTTTTTAATCTGGTAACTGCCATGGTAATAACCTTTTAATTATTTTATTTGTACAAATGGAGGTCGAGAGCGGATTCGAACCGCTGTAGAAGGTTTTGCAGACCTCTGCCTAGCCACTCGGCCACTCGACCCTTAAATTCAAGGCTGCAAAAATAGCAATTATTAGTTAGCCTGCAAATAATATCTCAATTTAATTTCGAACTCGCACTAACTCAGCGCAAAAGATTGCGGCACTTACGGCTACGTTTAGCGATTCTGCTTCCCCGATTTTCGGAATGGTGACCGGTGTATTTATTTTTTTGATCACTTCTGCCGATATTCCTTTTCCTTCATTACCTAAAATTACCAATCCTTCAGTTCCCCATTGCGTTTTGTAAATCGATTCACCATCTAACAATGCACCAAATACGGGGATGGTATTCCTCCCTAATAATGCTGGTAAGTCTGCTTCATAAATATTTACCCTTGCCAAAGAGCCCATGGTGGCCTGCACTGTTTTTGGATTAAATACTTCTACGCAATCTACAGAGCAGATCATGTTTTTAAAACCAAACCAATCTGCCGTACGGATAATGGTACCCATATTGCCCGGATCCTGAACACCATCTAAAATCAAAGTGAACTGATTTTTTAGCGCTTTTAAATTTAATTCTTTGTTTTTAGGGATGTAGACGAGTGCTAAAAAGCCTTGTGGTGTTTGCAGCGTACTAATCTTGTCTAATTCAGCGTTCTTTACTTCAAATAAGTTTATATTTGCGGGTAATTTGGGTAACAAATTGTATTGTTCGCTGTTGTAAAATATAGTGTGGATCTGGTAGCTTGATTGGAAAAATTCTTGTATGGATTTTATACCTTCAACAATAAATAAACCATGTTCTTTACGATATTTTTTTTGATGTAACGATTTTATAAAACTAATCTGTGATTTTGAAAGCATACCAAAACTCAATAAATATTAAACTGAAAAGCACTGCAATATTACTATTTATTATTGTTTTAATTCAGGCCTGCTCGTCAACTAAGTATATTGCCGACTATCAATCGATAGTGAAAAAGGTAACTATTGATAGCGTTGATGCTAAGTTTGAAGAACAGGCTTATAATTATGTTCAGAAAGATATCAGGCCAGCTTCTAAGCTGAGTATTCAGGTGCCGTTATATAACCTTTTTAATACAAAAGATGGTCGGTATAAAACCAGTGATATTAAGCCTTTTGGTACACCTCCAGCCATTTTAGATAGCACATTGGTCGAAATTTCGAGAACCCAGATACAGAAATTTTTAAAAAGTAAGGGTTACCGCCAGGCGGAAGTAACTTCTGCCATAAAGATTGCGGATAAAAAGGCCGAAATTGTATTCAGTGCAAAACCGGGACCTGCTTATTTTATCGAGAAACTTTCTGATTCGATACCAAATCGAAATATTAAAAACCTTTATGAATCAAATAAGGCTAAAATAACCCATTTACATAAGGGAATGCAGTACGATGAAGACTCTTTAACGTATGAAAGGGAACAGATTTACCGCATTATGAAAGAAAACGGATATTTTTATTTCTTAAGGCCTTATGTTAATTTCGACGTTTATGGTGCAGAGCCTACTTCTAAAACCAATAAAATTGATCTGAACCTGAATGTAGCCAACCCTAATGATGGCGAACATAAGCAGTTCAATATTGGATATACCCACATGATTATTGCACCTAACCCTGATGGTTTTCCTGATTCGGTGCGTTATAAGCTGAGTAAAGACACGGTTAACGGCATTATATTTACGGATTTTTCCAAACGTTACCGCAGAAACCCGATTGTGAGGTATGATTTTCTGAAGCAGGGAGAACTTTACGATATCCGGAATGAAAACCTCACTTACGATCGGTTATATGAGCTCAATATCTTCAAAAATGTAAAGATCGATTATTTCAGAAGAGACAGTACCTCAAATAAAGTAAATGCCGTAATCCAGCTTATTCCGCAAAAGGTGATGACTAACCGTGTGGAAGGTGAGGTGCCGTTTAATGGAGGTACAGTAGGGTTTACGATCGGAAATACCTATACCAATAACAATATCTTCAGAGGAGCAGAACGATTTGAACTTCAGGTAAAAGGTGGTTTACAATCAAGAATTGGCAACGGCGCTAAACCCTTTAGTGATATTTATCAGCGCGATTTTTCAATCAGTTCGAGTATTACGGTGCCCAGATTAATGATTCCTTTCTACAACCCGGTTTTGGGTGGTAATGGAATGCCACACACCACTTTTTCAAGCAGTTATATTTATGCTTTGCAGAAAGATGTATCAGTAAGAAGAATCTTTATCAATTCGATTACTTACGATTGGTTTGAAACCAAATCTAAGTTACACTCATTTACCCCATTGAATTTCGAATACCGTTTTGGCTATTTAGACCCTAACGTTGATGCCCAAACCGTATTGAACAACCTTTATTACTCCACCTTATTAGGTCGTAAGGATTTAACACTGGGGATGAAGTATACCTATACCTTGAATGCAAATAAGTTAAATGAATACCGGTCTTTTGTTTATTTAAGGGCTGGAATGGATATTGCGGGTAATATGTTGCAGGGCATATCTAGCTTAATCGGCAAAAAAGGTGATCCGGCAAACAATGATCCTGCAAGAATATTGGGCTTGCCATTTAACCAGTATATGCGCCCGGAGGTTGACCTGAGGTGGTACAAACACTTGGGTGGGGAGCGGCAGTTTGTTGCCCGTTTAAACGCAGGGGTAGCTTATGCCTACGGAAATTCGGTGTTAACAGGTATTCCGTTTGAAAAGCAGTTTTTTGCCGGTGGATCGAGCGGAATAAGGGCCTGGCAGGCGAGAACCATCGGGCCTGGCAACTACGATAGAGGCATTTTAAGGAGTGATACACTGAGAAAGGCATTTTTTGGGCTTGATCAGCTTGGAACCATGCGGATCGAGACCAATTTTGAATACCGTTTTACTGTGGCCAAAAAGTTTTTTGGTGCCACATTAAAAGGCGCAGCCTTTGTTGATATTGGTAACGTATGGAATCTACGTAAAGGAGAATCAATTCTCGTTGCAACTCCGGCACTTGATGAACAAACCGTATTTAAATTAAGTAAATTTGCGCAACAGCTGGCTGTTGGAACGGGTTTAGGACTTAGATACGATGTGCAATATTTTGTATTTAGGTTTGATGTGGGTTTAAAGCTTAAAGATCCCCAGTTCACAGGGTCGGATCAATGGGTTATTAGTAAGTTTTTATCCGGAGCGAGAGATTTTAAAGATAGTTATAATGCTACACATGGGCCTGATACCTATCGTTTTATACAATACAATTTTGGTATTGGCATGCCGTTTTAATTAACCAAAAAGGCTTAAAACTTTGGGTTTTGAATCGGGGTTTTTAAAAGAGAATTCTTTGAAGGGTTGCCATCTTTTATCCGTGTGTTTGTAAACAGAAAAGGATGAAACCTGAAACGCTCGCTTAAATTTTCGGTCTTTAAAATCAGCTATAATTTGTTTGAAAACGGGTTTTATATCCCTAAAAGCTAAAGTTAAATGTGGATTGAATTTTTCTTTTTTCCCGATCAATTTCAAAGGTTGCAGGGCTTTGGTTATCTGTTTTTCCAGCAGCATTAATCCTTCATTTTGTTCAACATCGAGATAAAAGGTATGTTCTGGAAATGAATTGAAATTTTGGAGCACCTGTGTAAAGGGTTGATTAAAGGAGGCATCTGTTAAAGCTTTGAAAAAACGCTCTTCTGCATCATATCCCGAAAGTTTTACCGGAGGGTATAAGGTGATGTGTGCCGGACGTTTTAATGATTCGTGCACGTTAAATTTATCTGAAATGTAGGTTCTGATCTCGTTGATGTCTTCCACAATAGCAATGGGAGGGACGATACATACTAAATAAAGATTTTCCATAAAACAAATTTACTAAGAATTTTAGTATAACTGAAAATGATTATACTGATTATTGCTGTCTGCCGAGCGCATGTTTTTTTGTAAAGCAATTTCAGAAGCTTTTAGCTTACAGCAGTCCGCTCCCGCTTCTGCCGATGAAAAATCGGCATCCCGCTTCGATCGGGTTTGGGGGTAAAATGTGCTACTATTGGGGTAAAATAAACCCGACCGACAGCGTTACCCCGATTTTAGTGCCATTTAAATTTTGCGAAAGTTTATCGGGGTTAAGCAAAGGGCGGGATTGGCGGAACCGAAAAACCATAGGCCTTGCTTTTCTAAAAAATAGAAATTGCATTACATCTTCTTTGATAAACAATGAAGTTAATCGTTAAAAACGATTTGTTATTTTCACACTCGTTAGAAACGAGCGTGAGCATGAATTCCAATCGAACCAGAAAGATCCTGAAATAAATTCAGGATGACGATCGTTTATGCAATTGTTCTCTCTTACTGCCGTGGTCTGTGTCCTCACAGATCACTTTAGCGGTCAGACGAGGTTCTTCAACCCATCAAAAATACTTTCGAAAAAGGTAGATAGGTTTAGTCCGTTACTGTGGTTAAAATATACAAATACCAGAAACACAATCACCACAAATATGATGAGTTTGCGGAAGGCGAAGGCAATGATAATGAGTACTATGGGAATGATAAACAGCCACAAACTATTGATGGCGTAAGGACTTAAATCGGTATCTTTTTTATACACATACACGAGTTTGCTGTGCGTACCGGTATCGTTCTGGTGTTTGATGTAAACGAATGTAGATTTATCGATTGGCAGTGGCAGCACGGCAATGCCATCATTAAATTTTAAAATCTGGGTGAAACCGCTTACGCTGAAGGTGTAAGTTCCGTTTATATTCTCGTTGGGGTTATTTAACGAATCGGCTGCAATAATGGCTAGTTTATTGTTTTTAAGCAGGTTTTCTTTTACCAGAAAATTGTTGATTGCTGCATTTTGTGCAAAGCCGCAAAAGCCGATTAAACACAGTGATAACAAGAATAAGATTCGTTTCATTCGATAGAACGTTTATTGTAAATTAAATAACCGATATGCAATAATACACCATTTCTTTTAATAGCATCATTATATAAATTATAACTTAGACTAACCGGACCTAAAGGCGAGTGATAAACTAAACCTGCAGTAGCCGCATAGCGTATTTTTGTAATCGCCTTTGCGTAATCTACATCCTGGAAACTGTTCAGCTCAAACTCTTTGTGAGGCAAAAATAAATAACCTTCCAATCTAAAGTCTAGATTTTTTTTAACATTATAAATATTTTTTATTCCGCCGGCTGCGTAGGTGGTTGCCCTAAACTTATCCAGAAATAGCGAGCGGCTATCTTGCAGGGGGTAGAAGGCCGGAGCGGTTAAAAGTGTTGCGTAGTAGTTGCTAAATAAGGGCTGGTTCGAAATAACGCCTTCAATAATATAACCCAAAGTATATTTTTTAAGGTGTAAAAAATAGTTTTCCTGGGTGAGTTTAATGCTGCCCCAATGGTGCAAACGGCTAAGCTCCGGGGTTTTGATAAAACCCGGGGTATTGCGGAAAATATTACCGGGATCATAATTTTCGCGACCAGTGGTATAATTAAAACTTAAAGAAAAACTCTGTCCGTTTGTGGCATATTGTTTTCTGTTAAGCGAATTTTTTTCGAGGTTTAACGAACCTCTAAATCCATTAAAAACGGTTTCATCCAACACATCTCCAACACCAAAGGTATTGTTGGGGCTGTAATGATCACTATTATTGATAAAGGTAGAGTGAAGGACAATTTTCGTATTGTAATTTAAAGGCATGCCCATCATCAGATCAATTTTCCGGTCGGATTGCTCGATGTAGATAGGGCGTGGATTTTCGATAAAAATCTGGCTGGTATTATAATAATTCCAGTGGTTATAGGTTAGTTCGGCAGCGAGAAATAAGGGCAGCTTAGTTGGATAATCTACACGTCCGTTTACCTGAACTGATTCGTAAAAACGGCCTGAATAAAAGCTGGTTCCAAAGGTGTACGATTTCCTGTTGAGGTAATTGTATTGTGCCCCGAGGAAAACATTGCTGATTGGCCTGGTGGAGATATTCCCGCCCAAATCGAGTTTAAAGCTTTTTTTGGGTTGTGCAACCACCTCAAAAGTATAACTGTCTGTAGCAGCCTGATAAGAAATTTTAGGATACACCGTTTCAAAAGTCTGGTCGGCAACCAGCTTATAGTACCCACGTTTAATATCTTGCAGGTTAAAAGTTACCTTATCACTCTTAAAAAGCCTTTCTACATATTTTTTCTGCTGGCTGTTTACACCTGTTACGATGATATTGCTGAACTTAAGATCTGGTTTTTTTGCATTAAATTTTTTCCTTCTTTGTGCCAGTTCTTCATCGCTTACTCTTTTGCTGATTAACGCTTTAATTCTTGGCATATCGGCCATGGTTGCATCATATCCTTTTTTAATCAGCTCTTCTACAGGGGCAAAATTGGTAACGCTATAAGTAGCTAAATCGGGTTGAATGTATACACCATTTTTACCGATCATGGTAGAGTCTGATTTGGATAGAAACATGTATACCAGAAAGCGGTTCATTAAACGATCGTCGATGTTTTTAGGGTATTCATTATAAGTTTTAGAAGAAACATTGGCACCAATTACATAATCGGGCTTAAAATCTCTTTCCATTACATCGGCAGGGAAATTATTATAGAGTCCACCGTCAAAAACATATTTTCCATCCAGTTTAATAGGCCGGTAGATAATAGGCACGGTCATGGTTGCCCTTACCGCTTCTGCTAAACTTCCTTTGCTTACTGTTATGCTTTTTTGCGAAAGCACATCGGCCACCATACAGCGATAGGGAACAAAAAGATTGTCGAAATTGTCTTTAGAAACGGCAGAAGCCTGCGAAAAAAGCTCAAGAAAAGCAAAATTTAATGGAATATCATTAATCAGGTTAGAGCGGAAACTAAAATGAAAACCGGTATCAATAGCCACTTTTGCAGTAAGCATGGAGGCGTTTGGCGCATTTTTTTGGAAATAATAGGTGTAATCGCTGGTGTATCGTCCATTTACCCAATTCTGGAAGTCGTTGCTTAATGCAATTTTTTCTATCTGTGCGGGGCTATAACCTGCGGCATACATGGCGCCGACAATACCGCCCATTGATGTGCCTGTAATGTAATCAATAGGGATGTGGTTTTCTTCTAAAGCTTTTAACGTGCCAATGTGCGACAATCCTTTTGCACCACCTCCGCTAAATACAAGACCTACCTTTTGCGCCTGCAATTGGTTACAGCACAGAACGAAGAGGATCAGCAAAAATCTTTTAAAAGTTACCACTTTCTAAAAATAGGGTTTTCTTTTAAAATTAGTTCAACATGAAAATATTGTACGTTAAAAATGATGCAAAAGTTACCCAAAAAATGTAGGGGACGAATATTACACCCGCCCATTTGTTTATTTCATAGAACATAGCTGCATTGATGATAATGATAATTAACAGTAAAATAATTTCAGCCAGGGCAAAACCGATCTCGTGCAGATAAAAGAAAATAAATGACCAGCCTAAATTTAAAATTAACTGGATAAGGTAAATGGCAACTGTTCTGGGGAAATGGACGATTTTATCACGCTTTATCCATACCAGGTAGGCTGCAATACCAATAAGTATATAAAGTGTTGTCCAAACAGGTGCAAAAAGCCAGTTTGGTGGATTAAAGGATGGTTTATTTAATGTCGGATACCAGGTTTTAACTGATTGAGCGGTAGCCCATCCTCCTAAAGCACCAACACCCAGTGTAATGGCTATATTAATAATAAAAGCTAGTGGTTTAAATTTCATTGCGCCAAATTTGAGGTTAAACAATGGTAAATCCCAAATGTTTTATTACCTGCCAATGCCCGGTACTACCGGCAGGCTTTCAGTGTCGTCATTTCCGATACTTTGAACTGCAAATAAGTAATTGTCTTTACTGTAAGGCAATCTTAATCCAGTAGCTGAAGTGAAAAATTTCTTTTCCCAAAGGGCACTACTGGTTTCGCGCATTAAAACATAATAACCCTTTACTGTGCCATTAAGGGGTGCTTTCCAGTATAAAAAAGTAGAGTTGCTCAGATTTTTAACATCAACCTTTACTTCAGTTGGGCTGGAAGGTGCTTTAGCCAGATTGGCCAAAACTGCAATATTTACGCCTGTATTTTTACGTAAATATTCGAAATCCATAAATTCCTGAAGGTCGCCATACCTAATGCCTTTCTCTGTTCTAAGGTCCTGGTGCTGATGATCGAAATTTTCGTTCATTTCGGTGATGCGTACCGCTGTAAATCCATTTTCTACAAACGGAGTATGATCTCCGCCGCGCAGAAACCTGTCATTTCTGTAAATTAATTTAACTTCCAACTGATCTACATAACGCTCGCCTGTTTCTTTAACATATCGTGCTAACTGACGGCTTTTACCATCGTTCTCTAAACCAAACTGGCGGATAGATTTTGCATTTTTATCCAGCTCGAAACCTGGTAAACCCTCGCTAAATACACGGAGCCTGGTATTGTCTATGATTTGTGTTTCGCTACTGTTGTTGCTGCCAATCATATCATTGTTTAACATGGCATCTACATTCCAGTTTTCTTTTTTTGCTTTTGCGGCCATAAACCCAGAACCCAGTAAAGATTGTTCTTCACCACTTACGGCTACAAAAATGATGGTTGCAGGAAATTTATATTGACTCATAATCCTTGCAGCCTCAATTACGCCTGCAATACCACTACCATCATCGTTGGCGCCAGGTGCATCACTGTTTCTGTTCATGACATCGGTAACACGGCTATCGAGGTGCCCGCTCACCACATACACACGTTTGTCGTTTGCATCAGTGCCTTTTAGTATGGCTACGGCATTGCCTAAAAGTGTAGGCTGGTCTACTCTTTTGCCGTCAGGTTTAAATGTAATGGTATCCAGATATGCGGTAAGCCTGCCATCACTTTGCTTTGCAAATTGATTAAACTTATTTACCACCCAATTTCTGGCGGCGGCAATTCCTTTTGTTTTGCTTTTAATATCGCTAAGCGTATTTCTGGTTCCGAAAGAGACCATTTTACTGATATATGATTTTAGCGAATCCTGGTTTACATTCCTAACCATTTTATCAATATCCTGATTTCGGTTAACTACAATCTGAGCCTGAATAGATAAACTTATGGTAAAAAAAAGTAGGAGTGGGTAGATTTTTTTCATCTGTCGGTTTTGCGAAAATGATGATTTTATTTAAACGAATATATTAATGATTATTGGAATACGCATAGACAAAACCCAATTGCATGTAACATTTTGGGCATAAAAAAGCCCTCTGAACAGATCAAAGGGCTTAGATTTAATTTTAATATTACCTTGCCACAGTTGGTGCATGTTCTTGTGTTCGGTTCCAGTTGCCAAAAGCTTTTTTTGCTGAAGCTTTGGCTGTATTTAATTCAACATCACCTGCAATGGTTAAAAACGTTTTTTCCGGAGAAATCTGGCTGTAAAAGTTTTTAACATCATCCAGGCTTAATGCATTAATCGAATTTTCATTCACCGTTTGGTCATAATCGTAATCCTGTAGTCTTATGCTGGCGATTAATTTAGCTTTTGCGGTATCAAAAATTTTTTGATCGATTGTGGCGTTCCGGATCAAAGAAGCCATTTCAGTTAAATCTTTTTCGAGATTGGTGCTGGCTGTAGCTAATTTACCACTGTTATCTTTAAAGCTGATGTTCGCGTTTTTGCTCACATTTTCATTTAATACAGCATTTAAAAGCTCAACTACACCATCTTTTTTAGTATTAAATGATTTAGCATCCAAGGTAAAGCTGGAATAAGCCTTCGGTGACCTGTCGTTTTCAGAAATGATAATGTTCATACCATTTTTAAGTTTGTAGCCAACCGGCTCCTTCAAGGTTTGTGCTTTAGCGGTGTAAACCAATAGGATGGCAATGGCTGATAATGCAATTGTTTTAAATTTGTTCATTTTATTTTTTATGGATAATAAGGATTAAATTCTATTGAATAATGTTGAATAAATATAAGTCTGAATTGTTTTTTGGCCTGATGCATAGGTGCTAAAGAACAGAAGATCAGATATGAACGGGCTTATATACGTGACGAAAACGGGATCGGATTTCGGCAAATATATATTTTATTCATTTTGTTCATTATTTGTCCAGCTTGGATATTCCTGATGGCTATGCAAAATTTTATTTGTGACGTTAATCTGATAATAAGAATGATTTAATCTTTGAAAAAGATATTGTCCGGCACATTTTTGTAGATTGATCCAGATTTAATGTTGATATTGGATTCCAGCGAAGGTTTAGGTGAAAAATGCCGCTACCATTTAATGATTGAATGACCAAATGTACGTCTGCAATCGATTGAGGATGATTGGCTGACCCCAGATCAATACCAGGTATCTGATAGAATTGATTGCGATGATCCTGCGAAAAGTTAGAAAAGAAGCACAGGCGTTTTTGATCAATAACCTGTATTTTTCTTTGTTACCATGTTTTAACTAATGATGGGTGAAATTTTCTGGCGCATACAGATGATCTGATGCTGATTTTGAACTCACGTCTTCTATAAAGTTTTTTATTTCCCTTATTGTTTCTTCTGGTTCGCTAATGTGCGGAAAGTGACCGGTGGCTTTCATCACAACCAGAAAATTGTCTGGCGTATTATCATGAATAAATTCTCCAACCGATAATGGAACCATGGCATCGTTAGTACATTGCAAGGTAAGACTTGGTACTTCGAGGTTTTTTAATTTGTCTCTGTAATCGGCTTTAAAGGTGGCCATTGCAAAGGCAAGGGCCACACTTGGCTCTGTCGCCTCAAAACATTCCTGTAAAAAATCAGACAGTTCGGGTTTAGAAGGGCTGTCCATTACCACTGGTGCCAATTGTTTGCTCCAGGCTACATAATCACTGGCGATATGTTCAAAAATGGTTTCAATATCTCCTGTATTAAATCCTCCGATATAGTGATGATCGTTTAAATACCTTGGCGAAGGACCAATAAAAACAAGTTTTTTAAATACTTCCGGCATCTGTAATGCGGCAATCATGCCAATCATACTGCTAACCGAGTGTCCAACAAATATAATGTTCTTCAGATCAAGTGCTTCTATAATTTCAATTACATCGCAGGCATATCCTTCAAGAGTGGCATATTTCCGTTGCTCGTATTGGCTTAGGTCTGAATCGCCCGATCCTACATAATCAAATAAGATTACTTTATAGTCTTTCAGAAAAGCATCTGTAATAAATTTCCAGGAACTTTGCGCACAGCCAAAGCCATGTGCAAATACAATAACCTGGCTACCTTCGCCAAGGATATTTACATTATTTCTGAGCAGTATAGGATGCAAAATGTTTGGTTTTAAAATTTATAATTAAGTTAAACAATGTAACGGTTTTTTTATAAAAAAATAAAAAATGAACAAAACGCACCACTGTAACCCGTGAACAGACATTCGACTTCCATTTTAATGTTCTTAATTTCTTAATGGTCAAATGTTTGTTGGATTTTTATTATTACGAAGTTTAGGGGGCTAAGGTTTTGGAAATGGAAAATTAAAATGTTTATGATAATGAAACTTCATTGTAAAATTATATACTTTACTCATAATCATTATCTTGCATGTTATCTGCTAACCGAAAAAGCCAATATCCCCGATGAAAAAGTCAGTTCCAGTTTTTTTTATTATCTGTGTGTTCTTTCTGAATGCATCTGCTCAGGTTAATTTAAAGGGTGTTAAACCTAATGGAGCAACTGTTTCCGCCAGGCAAAAGGAACTGGTTGTTAGCTGGCCTGTTGGCAATAGCGCCATTGGTAAAATGGTTCTTGATCTGGAAAATGGGAGACCACTGTTCAGCAGTTTGCAGATGGGTAAACCAGGCGACTTAAAAGAAGTAGCTGCTCATCTCGATCCTGCGTTTGTGTTGAGAATAGGTAAACGTACCTTAAGTCCAAACAGTGGAGGCTGGGATGTTTTTTTCGATCGTGTTCCAACCAGGCCATATACCACAAATGTAGTAAAGTTTGCTAAGGGAGCTACGAGTGTTTTTACAAAGGGTGCACAAACTGTAGTGCGAATAAATGGAGTGCAATGCGAAACATTTAGCGGCGCTTTGGAAATAACGTGCTATAATGGAAGCCCTTTGTTTAATGTAGCAGCTGTAGTATCTACTCCAAAAGATTCAACAGCTATTTTGTACGATGCTGGATTGATAAGCAAAAAAGAGACCTGGTCTAGTGTAGCCTGGTCTGATGTAAAGGGAAATCTTCAGCGGGAAAAGGCAGCTAAAGCAGATCCAGGTAAAAATTTGGAAGTAAAATACCGTACCGTTATCGGCGAAAGTAAAAGTGGAAGTTTGGCTGTTTTTCCTGCCCCACATCAATATTTTTATCCCCTGGATGAAGCTTTTAACCTTAAATTTACCTGGAAAGGGAGCAACTACCTAAATCTGATTCCCGATTTTGGTATTGGCATCCGTCAGGATCCTTTAGGAGATAAACGTTATGTACCATGGTTTAATGCACCTCCCAATACCCGGCAGCGCCTTAATTTTTTCTGTTTGTTAAGCACAGGGAAAGCACACGCAGCTTTGGCAGAAGTTAAAAAGTTTACGCATAATGATACTTATGTGCCCTTGGCGGGTTATAAAACAATGGCCAGCCATTTCCACAATGAGTTTATTTCTGATGTGGTGCTGAGCGGAAAAGCCATTCCTGAAAAACCGGAATTTGTTGACGTATTAAAAAAAGCAGGTTTAAATATTGTTAAGCTTGCTGAATTTCATGGGCTAGGACATCCAAAAGGACCAGATTCTGTTCGTTTAAAAGAATTAGATGCCTTGTTTAAACAAACCAAAAGGTTATCTGATCCTAATTTTTTACTGTTACCGGGAGAAGAAGCCAATAATTTTTATGGCGGGCATTGGCTGGCATTTTTTCCTAAACCAGTTTATTGGATGATGTCGAGAAAAAGCGATCTGCCTTTCGAAACCGACGATCCAAAATACGGGAAGGTTTATCGCGTTAACGACAAGGCTGAAATGTTAAAATTATTGGAAAAGGAGCAAGGCCTGGCGTGGACAGCCCATGCCCGAACAAAGGCCTCAACCGGTTATCCTGATAAATATAAAGAAGAAGACTTTTTTAAATCAGAGACTTTTATGGGGGCCGCCTGGAAAGCGATTCCCGGCGATCTTTCTTTGCCAACTTTAAGTAAAAGAGTATTGAACTTAATGGACGATATAGCCAATTGGGGGCTGAAAAAACATATCATTTCTGAGGCAGACATCTTTACCATAACTAGGCAAAATGAAATGTATGCACATTTAAACGTGAATTATTTACAGATGGATAAGTTACCAAACTATGCAGATGGCTGGAAGCCTGTTTTAGATGTAATCCGCGAAGGCAAATTTTTTGTTTCTACGGGAGAGGTATTGATTCCGAAATTTAACATTAATGGAAAAGGTGCAGGGGAAACACTAAAAATTGATAATAATGGTAAAGCAAAGATAAATATGCAACTCAACTGGACATTCCCCTTAAGTTTTGTTGAAATTGTATCGGGTGACGGGTCAAAGGTCTATCGTAACCGTATTAATTTAAACACTACCCAGGCTTTTGGGAAAAAAGATTACAGTTGGGCAACCAATTTAAAAGGCCGTAAGTGGGTAAGGGTAGAAGCCTGGGACATAGCAACAAATGGTGCTTTTACACAAATGGTTTGGTTGGAATAAAGTTTTTTAATGACCATAAATGGCATCCTTTACACGGAAAACTAATTGATCAAGCTTTTATAGTTAGCCACCAGATCAACCGATAGACTTGTTTTTTGACCTTAGCGAGAAGATATTTTTTAAATAAAGAGTACCCGGATTCTAAAATCATCTGTTCATTATCGTTTGAAATGGAAATTGTTTTTATATCTTCGTAAGATAATCGTCTTTACGACGTTTAATTAGCCAGATTTCAATTTTATGAGAAAACGGTGTGAATGTATAAAACCATTTTGCCAGATCTTGCAGCAAAACCAAACGATATGAGCATTCAAAAGTTTATTAAACCATTTATTTTCCTTGGTTTAATGGTCAATCTATCACAGGCGCAGGAAAAAAACAGTTACCAATTAGATTTCGGACCTGGAAAGGTTGTTAAAGGTTATACACAAGTTTTACCTAATGATGCTTACAGTAAAGAAAAAGGCTTTGGTTTTGATTTTGATTCGAAAGTTGAAGGTATAAATTATGACGGGAAGAATCTTTTAACTTCAGATTTGGTTAAGAGCAGTAAACCATTTTATTTTTCGGTTTCGGTGCCTGAAGGGAATTACAAAATCAAGGTGACACTTGGCGATCCGAAGGCGGAAATGTTAACTACGGTAAAAGCAGAATCGAGAAGGTTGATGCTCGAAAATGTAAAAACCACGGCAGGACAATCGCTAACCAAAACATTTATTGTAAATGTTAAAGATAGACATATTGCTGGAGAGCAAGCGGTTTCACTAAAACCACGCGAACTTACCAAGCTTGATTGGGATGATAAACTGACTTTAGAATTTGACCATCAAACCGCCTTACAGGCACTCGAAATTACGAGAGTTGAGGATCAGATTACGGTTTTCCTGGCAGGGAATTCAACAGTTGTGGACCAGGATGATGAACCTTGGGCATCGTGGGGGCAAATGATCCCGCGGTTTTTTAAACCAGGGGTTGCCATTGCCAATCATGCTGAATCGGGCTTAACATTAGGTTCGTTTTTGGGGAGCAAGCGTTTAGCGAAGATTTTAAGTATAATGAAACCTGGCGATTACCTTTTTATTGAATTTGGACATAATGATCAAAAAGATAAAGGACCAGGCGATGGTGCGTATCAATCGTATACTGAAAGATCAAAAACATTTATTTCGGAAGTAAAGAAAAAAGGTGGAATTCCGGTTGTGGTTACCTCAACGAGCAGAAGATCTTTTGGGGCAGCCGGAAAAATTGTAAATTCTCTTGGCGATTTTCCTGACGCAGCACGGAAGGTCGCTGGCGAAGAGAAAGTGGCTTTAATTGACCTGAATGCTATGACATCAACTTTGTTTAATGCATTAGGGGAAGGGCCCTCAAAAAAGGCGTTTGTCCATTATCCGGCCAACAGTTATCCTGACCAGGATAAAGCATTGGCTGATAACACGCATTTTAACCCTTATGGTGCTTATGAAATTGCACAGTGTATAATCTTGGGCATTAAAGAACAGCAATTGGGTATTGCTAAATATCTGGTAGATGATTTACCAAAATTCGATCCCACAAAACCAGACGATCCTGCAAACTGGCACTGGCCAGAGAGCCCTAAAAGTAGTGTAGTTAAGCCAGATGGAAATTAGAATAACATATTACCTATTACCTAAAAAGATGAAAAAAATAATAACTGCCGTTTTGATTACCGCCCTGTGCGGAACTGTTTTCGGGCAAACTGCATTACAGCCATTTAGTTTAGCAGAAGTCCGTTTGCTTGGGGGACCTTTTAAACAGGCCCAGGAAACCGATAAAAAATACATGCTATCGCTGGATCCAGACAGGCTTCTGGCGCCATATTTAAGGGAGGCAGGACTAAAACCCAAAGCAGCATCTTATGGTAACTGGGAAAACACCGGTTTAGACGGGCATATCGGCGGACATTATTTGTCGGCCCTGGCTTTAATGTATGCTTCCACCGGCGATGCCAAGGTGAAGGAGCGGATGGAATATATGATCGCCGAATTGGATAAATGTCAGCGCCAAAATGGAGATGGATACCTGGCAGGAATCCCAGGTGGCAAGGAAATCTGGAAAGAGATTAAAGCCGGAAACATTAAATCATCCAGTTTTTCGTTAAATGGAAAATGGGTACCGCTGTATAATATCCATAAAATTTATGCCGGGCTATACGATGCTTATGCAGTTGCGGGTAATGCGAAAGCAAAGCAGATGCTGATCAAACTGACTGATTGGTGTGTAGACATGGTCTCCAATTTATCCGATCAGCAAATACAGGAATTATTAAAAAGTGAACATGGCGGATTAAATGAAACTTTCGCTCATGTTTACGCGATAACTGGCAACCAGAAGTATCTTCAATTGGCCAAACGGTTTTCAGATCAATCCATCCTAAATCCACTATTAAAAAATACCGATGCCCTGAACGGTTTACATGCCAATACGCAGATTCCGAAAGTGATTGGTTTTGAGCAGATTGCTTTACTGGATAAAGATGCTGCCTGGGCAAATGCAGCTGCTTTTTTTTGGAAAACGGTAGTAGAACACAGAACCGTAGCCATCGGTGGAAATAGCGTAAGAGAACATTTTCATCCCGCCAATGACTTTTCTTCAATGACAGAATCGCGTGAAGGACCCGAAACCTGCAATTCTTACAACATGCTGAAGCTTACTAAACAGTTGTTTTTAGCCGCTCCTTCAAACACTTATCTTGATTACTACGAACGTACACTTTACAATCATATCCTTTCTTCGCAAAGGCCGGAAGGTGGTTTTGTATATTTTACTCCAATGCGGCCGGGGCATTACCGTACCTACTCTAATCCGCAGGAAAGTTTCTGGTGCTGTGTAGGTTCAGGATTGGAGAACCATGGCAAATATGGAGAACTGATTTATGCACACCATGCGAATGATATATATGTGAATCTTTTTATCCCTTCAACCTTAAATTGGAAAGAAAAAGGTATTCAACTTGTACAGCAAACACTTTTTCCAGATGCTGAGAACACGACAATTAAACTTCAGTTAAAAAACAAACAACGTTTTGCCTTACATTTCCGTCAGCCTGCCTGGGTAGAACATGAGAAAATGGCTGTGCTGGTAAACGGAAAAAAAGTAACTGTTAAAAGCGAAGCAAATGGTTATGCAAGTATCGATCGTATCTGGAGTACAGGCGACGTTGTTCGTATTGCTCTGCCAATGCATACCACTACGGAGTTTATGCCCGATGGTTCTGATTGGGTAGCCTTTCTCCGCGGACCGATTGTACTTGCTGCGGCAATGGATACTTTAAAACAGCCGAATTTAACCGCTGATGGCAGCAGGATGGGACACATTGCTTCTGGTGCCTTATTCCCGATCAGCGATGCACCATTGGTTACCGGACCTAAAAATACACTTGCCAATGAAATTACGTTGACCGATAAAAAGAGTTTAACTTTTAGTGCCAGAAATGCGATCTATCAACCCAGATATCAATCTTTAAAACTGGTTCCTTTTTACACCCTGGCCGAAAAACGGTATGTGGTTTATTTTCCTTACAGTAGCGCTGCGACATTGCCAGAACGTGCAAATGCGATTAAGTTGGCTGAAGAAGAAAAGATGAAGATTGAACATAAAACGGTTGATTTGATTAATACCGGAGAGCAGCAGCCAGAATCTGATCACAATTTTAAAGGTGAACAAACCGATAACGGAACCTACCAGGAAAGGCATTTTAGAAATGGGAAAGCATGGTTTAGTTATGTGCTTAAAAATAAAGACCTGTCCGCAAATAAGCTCAGTTTAACATATTTTGGGAAAGAAAAGAACAAAAGTTTTTCTATTCTGGTCAATGGTGTTACCATTGAAAATGTAAAGCTAGATGGTAGCAAGGGTGATGTTTTTTATACTCAGGAATATCAGATTCCAAAAGCGCTGTTAAAAGCAGATGTAGAAGTAAAATTTGTTGCCGATCAGGGATCAGCTATTGCCAATATATATGAGGTGAGGCTGGTTAGATAGAGGACTGATTTTCGTGATCTTATTCCTTGGTCTGTGTTCTCACAGACCACTAGCTTTACAAATCGATCGTCATCCTGAACTTGTTTCAGGATCCATGAGGAAAGTTTTGAAGTGGATATGTACAGACTATAAAGATGCTGACCTGCAGCGAAGCGGAAAGTTACGCAGTAAAATAAGGTCAGTATGACCTGTGATGGAGATTTATCTTAGTGGTCTGTGGGACACAGACCACGGGGATTTGGGGGATTAGAAAGTTTTATTCTTCTTTAGCATGTTTTATTGCTTTAATAGGATTTCCAATTCTTTTTTCTTAATTGTTAGTATGGTACCGTGTCTTAAGCCTTTTGGCAGGGAAATTTTATCGGAAACATCAGTCCAGTTTTTTAAATCTTCAGATTGAATTGCCCCATACTTATGATCACGGTACTTATCGAAATACACCATCCAGTTATTTCCAGTTTTTAAGGTTGTTGGTCCTTCAGCCCAATAGTTGCCGGTAATCGGGTTTCCAGCTTTGCTGTAAGGACCAATTAACTGATCGGCATAAGCCATTTTGATGTTCTTTTGAGCTGGCTGACGGGTCTCATCTTTTAAAAACATAATAAACTGTTTACCTTCTTTTACAATTGTGGCATCGATTACGTTAAACCCCGGATCGTAAAGCAATTTGGTTTCCGAATAAGTTTTAAAATCTTTTGTCGTAACGTAATAAATCCTGTGGTTGTAGCCACTTTCTTCAGTTGATGCCGTTTCATTAAACTTATCTTTAATGGTTGTGGCCCAATAAATCATATAGGTTTTGGTATGGCTATCGTAAGTGATTTCGGGAGCCCAGGTATTCCTGGCACCATCTTCTTTACTCATAACAGGTAAAAACTGTTGTTCGCTCCAGTTAATCAGATCTTTCGAGCTGGCATAACCAATGCCTTTATCTTTCCAGCTTACTGTCCAAACTATATGAAATATGCCATCCGCCCCGCGTATAATACAAGGATCTCTCATCAGTTTATCTTTGCTTACAGTAGGCGTAAGAAATGATTGATCATTCTTAAGTGCTGTCCATTTGTAAGCATCGTTACTATAAGCAAGATGCAAACCATCTTCGCCATTATCTTTAAAATAGGCAAAGAGATAAGGCCCTTTTGTAGATTGTGCTTCAGCATTAAGAAATACTGATAACAGCCATACAAAAAGGCATATTAATTTTTTCATGATTTTTAATATAAAGCTACATTGATTACAAATCTGCCAAAACCTTCCATATTAAAAACGGAAACATTCAGTTCTTATCAGGATTAGTAATTTGAAACTTTTTTGTCCTGATTAAATTATTTTAATTCCAGTACAACAACAGATTGAGCCGGTAATTCTACTTTTAATGAACTGCCTGATTTTTTTGCACCCGTAAATTTTGCATTGTGCACTTTGTTCAAATCGTTAAATGTATTTACATCAGTTAGTTTAGCTGAAGTTAAAATCTGTCCTGTAACTGTACTCCATTTCAAGCCATCTAAAACCGTACTCAGGGCAATTTTTTTGTTAGGATCTAAATTAACCAATGAAATATGGATGGCACCACTGGCATCCTGCGAAGCAGAAACGTTTAAGGCAGGGATTTTTTGATCACCTACAACATAATCAGGGCTGGTAAAGGCAATTGGTAAATACTTTGCATCCTGGTGCACTTTGTACAGATCAAAAACATGATAAGTAGGGGTAAGGATCATCTTGTCTTTTTCAGTCAGGATTAAAGCCTGCAGCACATTTACAGTTTGTGCCAGGTTGGCCATTTTAACCCGATCGGAGTGGTTATTGAAGATGTTTAAGGTCGTTCCTGCAATTAAAGCATCTCTTAAACTGTTCTGCTGATACAGGAAACCAGGGTTAGTTCCAGGCTCAACATCTGTCCAGATTCCCCATTCATCAACCACTAAAGCAACTTTCTTTTCAGGATCATATTTATCCATTATTGCGGAGTGTTTGCTTACCAGTTCTTCCATGTGTAAGCAGTTTTTCATGGTCGAAAAGTATTGTGCCTCATCAAATTTGGTGGCTGATCCTTTTTTCCCCCAGTTTCCTGTTGGGAGGGTGTAATAGTGTAAAGTTAATCCCCACATTTGGTCGCCAATATTTTTCATACAGGTTTCAGTCCAGTTGTAATCACCTGAATTAGCTCCACTGGCAATTCTTTTTAGCGGAGCACCAGGATAGTTGCGTGCATAAGTGGCATATCTGCGGTATAAATCAGAATAATAAGCTGGTGTCATGTTGCCACCACAACCCCAGCTTTCGTTACCTACACCCCAGAAAGAAACTTTCCATGGTTTTTCTCTTCCATTTTGGCTGCGGATGGCCGTCATCGGGCTTACGCCATCAAAATTCAGGTATTCTACCCATTTGGCCATTTCTTCAACAGTTCCGCTGCCTACATTTCCTGCAATGTAAGGTTCGCAATCGAGCATCTGGCAAAGATCCAGAAATTCGTGTGTACCAAAACTATTGTCTTCTGTTACGCCGCCCCAGTTGGTGTTAACCATTTTCGGACGTTGGTTTCTCGGTCCAATGCCATCTCTCCAATGGTATTCATCAGCAAAACAACCTCCCGGCCAACGCAGGTTCGGAACTTTTATCTTTTTTAATGCCTCAACAATATCTAATCTTATTCTACCTTTATTAGGGATAGTAGAATGTTCATCTACCCAAAAGCCATCATAAATACAGCGGCCCAAATGTTCCGAAAAATGACCGTAAATGTGCTTACTCACCACTTGATCGCCCGCAGGTTTGATGGTTAATTGGGTTTCATTTTGTGCATGCACTAAAATCGAACTGCAGAATAAAGCTGCAGATAAGAGAAGTTTTTTCATCATGATTTCGTTAAATCTATTGGTTAAATGGGATTTTGATCACGTTAAAAGAATAAGGTTTTAACGCGATGTTTAATTTTTTGCCTTTTAGGTTAATCGTGCTTTTTTTCGGGCTTACTGCTTCAGGATTTTCGAAAGAATTAACCTGAGTCAGGTTGCTGTTCGCTATCTCCTCATTAGTGGCCTTATTTTTTAATTTTATTTTTCCTTCAAGGTCAAAATCAATGTTCTGCGATTGACCGGAGTTGTTGGCGATTTTAATGATCAGTTCTTTTTTTGCCTGATCGGTTACCGCAGACGCGTAAAGTCCATCCTGACCGATAATGTTCTTCTCATCAAGTGTAATCGAAACTACATCCGTTCCCTTATTGGTAGAAAACTGTTTCTGTACATAATAATCAGGTGTTCCGTACGATTTCAGATTATCTACCCAGATCATATCGGGTGCCCATTGCCAGGCATCAATATTAGCGAAAAGCGGGGCATAAGAGGCCATTTGTACCACATCGGCATTACGCTCCAAACCTGTCATTAACGAAGCTGAAGCCAATGCACTTTGCCAGTTGTTGCGGTTACTTCCAACTATACTATTGTCTGCATGCACTGCATATTCGCCAACAAAAACCTTCGATCCGTTTCTTGGATAGTTATCGTAACGACCGGCATTTTTTAAAAACCAATCGGCAGAGCGGTAATAATGCTCATCAATAAAGTCAGCATTATTGCTTCTTAAAGCACTATTCAATAAGTTAAAGCGATCGCCTTCAGGATCGGTTCCTGAGCTATTAATGAGTTTAAAGTCAGGATATTTTGCCTTGATGGCTTTGGTGAAAATGGCTAACCTCTCCAGGTATTGTGGTCCCCAGTTTTCGTTGCCAACGCCCATCATTTTTAAATTGAAAGGTTTTGGATGACCAAGATCTGCCCTCATTTTTCCCCATTTGGTGGTTACATCACCATTGGCAAATTCAATCAGGTCTAGTGCATCCTGTACATAAGGATCAAGTTCGTCAAGTGAAGCTACTTCAGCAGAGTTGAACTGGCAGGCCATACCACAATTTAATATTGGCAAGGCATCTGAGCCTATATCTTCTGCCAGTTGGAAATATTCGAAGAAGCCTAAACCAAAACTCTGGTAATAGTCTGGTGCAGATCGGTTTGCAAATTCGGTGTTCCAACGGTTGATAATCAGTTGTCTGTTTTCAATCGGACCAATGGTTTTTTTCCATTGGTAACGGTTGGCCAGATCTGTGCCTTCTACAATACAGCCACCAGGGAAACGGATAAAGCCGGGCTTCATATCGGCCAATAACTGCACCATATCTGCCCTTAACCCTTGTGGACGGTTTTTCCAGGTATCGCCAGGAAAAAGGCTGATCATGTCCAGGTCGATGTTTCCATTTCCCTGAAACAGAATGGAGAATTTAGCTTTTGGATCGGTTTCAGTAGCGGTAAAACTTGCTGATTGTTTTTTCCAGTCGCTACCTGTTTGATCAGGTGTTAAACTTCCTTGTCCAATAATTTTATTGTTCGCATCTTTTAACAACAGCACGAGTTTAACTCCCGGAGTTGATTGACGGTACATCAATGAAAAATCGTATCGCAATCCTTTTTTTACACCAATACCTTTAAATCCCTCGTTTACGAGCTCAAAATCGTCGGTTTGTTTTTTCAGCTGTAAATATCTGGGATTTGCAGTGTTTACCTCTTTGCGGTTTACTACCAATATTTCGCCTTCTTGCTGTTTTTTCCGTTGGATCGTCCAGCCCATTAGCGGTTTTGCAAATTCGAAAGAGCGGTTTTTGATGAGTTCGGCATAAATACCGCCGTCGGCGCCAAAGTTAATATCCTCAAAAAAAACACCCCACATATTCGGTTGCACTTTGGCAATAGAACGGTCTGTTTTAACTTTGATCACTTTTGCAGTTTGTGCCTGCACTTCTGTAGTATAGCCAATTCCAATTGCATACGCTATGCATGCCGAAAACACACTTTTTACAGGGTAATTTAATTTCATACGGTTTAATATTTGGAAGATCCTAAAGGTAAAAGTAAAATATTTAAAATAATAAACGTTAACTAAACATTTATTTTTTTCTTTTTCAGCTATTTTGTTTTTAAATTCTACAATCTTTGCATTAGCGAAAATGAGATAAGCAAAGAAATATAAACGGAAAGTGTAAAAGGCTTCAGTAAAGTGAATTTTGCTTAATGTTTAAATTTTTTTTAGCAGAAATCTTTAAAATCTTTCTTATAGCTTATTATCATTTTCGAAAAGCAGGATACTACAGGATGCGTCTTAAAAATATACTTTTTACATTGGACATGAATCTTTAATAGCGGTTACCCGGCAGTTGTTAAATTTACTAGCCAAATCATGCATTGATGAGCCTTCGTTTCCTCGATATTCTGGTTTTGATTAAAGCCGATGGAATTACCGGTAAAGGAATGGCTGTATCGGCCAAAACAGCTTAAGTTCAATAAACCATGAATCGATTCCATTTTTTAATTAAGCTTCTACCCAAGCCATAATGATCAAAACCATTACAATTTCCTGCTTCATAATCAGCTTATGCTGCGCTACAGCACTTTTCGGCCAGCGCCAAATGGAAAAACTGGGCCGTGGTGTAATTGCAGTGCGGCAAAATAACGATTCTGTTTATATAAGTTGGCGGATGCTGGGTACTGATACCGGTGAAATTGCTTTTAATTTATACCGCAAATCCGGAAATAATGAAGCCATAAAACTCAATCACGATCCCATTACCAATAGCACTAATTTTGTTGATGCAGGAGTTAAATTCGATCTTCCGAACAGCTATTTTGTAAAACCGATTTTAAAAGGCACTGAATTAGAAGCCAGTAAACCTTTCAGGTTGCCAGCCAAACCACCTGTTCAGCAATATTTAACTATTCCTTTAAAAACACCGGCAGGTTACACGCCTAACGATGCTTCAGTAGGCGATTTAGATGGAGATGGTGAATATGAAATTGTATTGCATCAAACTGGCCGGAGCAGGGATAACGCATCAAACGGTATTACCGATCCGCCGATTTTTCAGGCTTATAAATTAGAAGGAACTTTTTTGTGGGAAATTAATTTAGGGAAAAACATCCGTGAAGGCGCCCATTATACTCAATTTATGGTCTACGATCTGGATGGCGATGGCATTGCCGAAATGGTATGTAAAACTGCTGACGGAACAATAGATGGCAAAGGAAAAGTAATTGGAGATGCGACTAAAGACTGGCGCAACGCGAACGGTAAAATATTGGATGGTCCTGAATTTTTAACTGTATTTAGCGGTAGAACAGGTGAGGCTTTGACTACTACCGATTATATTCCGGCCCGTGGCAGTATCGGTGCCTGGGGTGGCAGAGGTGGGAATGGAAAAAACGATAATACGGGTAATCGGGTAGATCGGTTTAATGCCTGCGTGGCCTATTTAGATGGCATGCATCCAAGTGTAGTGATGTGCAGAGGTTATTACGGCAGAACGGTTTTGGCAGCCTGGGACTGGCGCAATGGTAAACTAACTTCAAGATGGATATTTGATACTAAAGATACTAAAAATCCATTTTCAGGTCAAGGGAACCACAATCTTACGGTTGCAGATGTAGATGGCGATGGAAAGGATGAGATCATTTACGGTTCGATGTGTGTGGATGATAATGGAAAAGGATTATATACCACAGGATTGAGGCACGGTGACACCATTCATGTTTCAGATCTTGATCCGGAACACCCTGGTTTAGAAGTTTTTGGTGTCCATGAAATAGAAGAAGGTACAAAAGGGCCTGGTGTGGCCGTTTACGATGCGAAAACTGGCGAAATATTGTGGAAAGGATCACCCGATGAGGATGTAGGCCGGGGAGTGGCTGATAATATTGACAATAGCCGTTTCGGTGCACAGATGTGGTGGTCGGGATCGAATGGATTATATGATATAAAAGGCAATAGAATTGAGGATCAGCCAAGGTCAACTAATTTTCTGATTTATTGGGACGATGATTTATCGAGAGAACTTTTAGATGCAAACCACATTGATAAATACAATGGTGGCAGGCTTTTTACGGCTGATGGAGCTGTTGCTAACAACGGAACCAAATCTACACCAGCATTAAGCGCCGATATTTTTGGCGATTGGCGTGAAGAGTTGATCTTAAGATCTTATGACAACCAAAGTTTACGCATTTATACCACCACGATACCGACAGCACACCGCAATTATACTTTAATGCACGATCCGCAGTACCGTTTAAGTATAGCCTGGCAAAACGATGGCTACAACCAACCGCCACATACGGGTTTCTATTTCGGCTTCGGAATGAAGAAAGCACCAAAACCCAATATCACACTTGTAGAACCCCAAAAAATATTAATTATGTACCACAATAATCATAAATAAAAATGAAAAAATACAGCTTTATCCTGGCAGGAATGATCATCATTATTTGTTCTGCTGCCTTTATCGCTCAACATAAACCCGCCCTGCATACCATTGGTGATTCTACTGTTCGCAATTTGAACAAAGAAACCTGGGGCTGGGGAACGCCCATTGCTTCACTATTTGATACCACAAAAATTCATGTAGAAAATAACGCCATGGCCGGAAGGAGTACGCGAACTTTTTTATCGGAAGGCAGGTGGGATAAGGTTTTGGAAACATTAAAGCCAGGCGATTTTGTTACGATGCAGTTTGGACATAACGACGGAAGCGTACCTGATACTACAAAAGCCGGAAGAAGAGGTGTGCTAAGAGGAACCGGTGAAGAAACCAAAGTATTAACCTGGCCAGATGGAAAAGTAGAAACCGTGCATACCTATGGCTGGTATATCCGCAAATTTGTACGCGAAACCAAAGCAAAGGGTGCTACGCCTATTGTACTTTCCATGATCCCCAGAAATATTTTTAAAGATGGTAAAGTGGTTCGGGCCAATAACGATTTCGGAAAATGGACCGCTGATGTAGCCAAAGAAGAAAATGCCTGTTTTGTTGACCTGAATAAAATAACGGCCGATAAATATGATGCGCTCGGTCCTGATAAAGTAAAACTCTATTTCCCGGGCGATCATACCCACACCAATTTAGAAGGCGCAAAAATTAACGCGGCTTCTGTTGTAGAAGGAATCAGGGAATTAAAAGACTGTAATTTGAAAAACTATCTGCTTTAATAAGGGAGAAAGGCTAAAGCTGAAAGGCCAAAGGCAATGACCGAAAGATGCGTCATCTCGATCCGATAGCTATCGGATTTAGCATAGCGGAATGGAGAGATCTATCTAGATAGATTTAGCTTCGCTGAGCCTTCGGGTTCTCGACTTCGTTGCACTCCGCTCGAAATGACGATTCCAAAATAATCTGTTTAATCAAACCGCTAACGGTAAATTTAATAAACTAAGCATGAAACCAATAACAACATATTTAAGCATTGTTCTCATAGTAGCATTCATTATTTTTTCTTCCTGCATTATCTTAAAACAGCAGGCAAAGCCCACTTTATTCCTCATTGGCGATTCGACTGTTAAAAACGGGAAAGGAAAAGGCGACGGCACTTTATGGGGCTGGGGAAGTTTTATCGGAGATTTATTCAACAGTGAAAAAATCAATGTTGAAAACGATGCACTTGGCGGCACCAGCAGTCGTACTTTCCAAACCAATGGTTTGTGGGATGCTGTTTTGGCAAAAGTAAAAAAAGGCGATTTCGTGATGATGCAGTTCGGCCATAACGATAGCAGCCCATTAGATGATACTGCCCGCGCCCGTGGTACCATAAAAGGCATTGGAACGGAAAGTGAAGAAATTTATAACCCGATTAAGAAAAAGCAGGAAGTGGTTTATACTTATGGCTGGTACCTGCGCAAATTCATCGGCGATATTAAAGCTAAAGGCGCAACAGCGGTTGTATGTTCACCGATTCCACGCAATCCGGTTAAAGATGATGCCGTTGTTTTAGTCAACGATAGTTATGCCAGCTGGGCCGAAGAAGTGGCAAAAGCCGAAAAAGTCGATTTCATTCCATTGAACCAGATCATTAAAGATAAATATGCTGCTTTAAGCGCGACTGAAGTAAAGACATTTTTTACCGAGAAAGATCATACACACACCAACGAGGCAGGAGCGAAGTTAAATGCAGCTGCTGTTGTAAAAGGCCTAAAGAAATTAAAAAATAATAAACTGAACAGCTACCTGAAATAAGTCATAGGGCAGGATACTACAGGATGCTTTCCTGACAATATTGTCTTATTTTAACCGCCTAACCAAATACGAGCGGTGATAAACCGTCCAATTTTATGCAGAAACAGGTTAACCGAGTTTTCAAAGTGCTGATAGGCATTGCTTTTATATTTTTAAGCATCACGCAAACACATGCCCAAAGCATTTCACTTGCCGGCAAATGGCGTTTCAGAATTGATCCTAAAGATGAAGGCATAAAAGGAAAATGGTATTCAACCGTTCTTCCGGAATCCGTTAATTTGCCAGGCTCAATGGCCGAAAACTTAAAGGGCGATGATATTACCCTTAAAACAAAATGGACAGGAAGTATTTACGATAGCTCGTACTTTTTTCATCCCCGATTAGAAAAATATCGTCAACCCGGTAACCTGAAAATCCCTTTTTGGCTAACCCCTGCCAAACATTATACAGGTGCAGCATGGTACCAGAAAGATATCGAAATTCCTGCCAATTGGAAGAATAAAAGGCTGGTACTATCTTTAGAATATCCCCATTCAGAAACGAGGGTTTGGATAGATGATATCGAAACCGGAACACAGTATACCTTTGTGGTTGCGCAAAATTTCGAACTCCCCGCAAATTTAAAAGCGGGAAAACATACCATCACTTTATTAATCGATAACCGCATCAAAGCGATAAATGTGGGGCAGGATTCACATAGTTTAACCGACCATACCCAAGGAAACTGGAATGGCGTGGTAGGTAAAATGGAGCTGGTGGCCAGTTCGCCCGTGTATTTTGAAGATATCCAGGTTTACCCTGATTTGAAAAATAAGTCAGCCAGGGTTAAAATTCAGTTGAAAGCCAATACCAATCAATCTTCTGCAGGAAAAATTATACTTTCTGCAGGCAGTTTCAATACCAAAAATATCCTGCAGGTAAAACCTGTAACAGCCGCTTATCAGATCACAAATGGCGAAGGCAGCTTAGAAATCAATTTGCCAATGGGCGATAAAATCGCCACCTGGGATGAGTTCGATCCGGCATTGTACCGTTTAACAGCTACTTTACTATCGAAGGATGGCAAAAGAGACGAAAAAAAAGCGCAATTCGGCATGCGCGAGTTTAAAGCTGTAGGCAGAACTTTTGAAATTAACGGCCGTCCGGTTTTTTTACGTGGTACGGTCAACAATTGCGAATTTCCGTTAACAGGTTATCCATCAATGGATGTTGCGGCATGGGTACGCATTTTTAAAATTTCGAAGGCTCATGGGTTAAATCACATGCGTTTCCATTCGTTTTGTCCGCCTGAAGCTGCTTTTATCGCTGCAGATCAGGTCGGCTTTTACCTTCAACCTGAAGGACCAAGCTGGGCGAATCACGGCACTTCTATCGGAGATGGAAAACCAATTGACCAGTTTATTTATGATGAAACCAACCGCATGACTAAAAACTATGGCAATTATGCATCCTTTTGTATGATGGCCTATGGTAACGAACCGCGCGGCAGACAGGTTGAATACCTGACCAAGTTTAATAATTATTGGAAGGCAAAAGATTCGAGAAGATTATACACAGGCGCGTCAGTTGGTGGTAGCTGGCCGGTTATTCCAAACAACGAATATATGGTTCGGGCTGGTGCAAGAGGTTTAGACTGGGGCAGAAAGCCAGAAAGTATTTCAACCTATGCCAAACAGATCGAGCAGTTTACAGTGCCTTTTGTAGCACATGAAATGGGGCAATATTGTGCATTCCCTAATTTCGATGAAGTAAAAAAATACACAGGTGTTTATCGTGCAAAAAACTTCGAGATGTTTCAGGAAGATCTTAAAGACCATGATATGGCCGATCAGGGGCATGATTTTTTAATGGCTTCGGGTAAATTACAAGCACTTTGTTATAAAAACGAAATCGAAAAAGCATTACGCACACCAAATTACAATGGCTACCAGCTATTATCGCTAAATGATTATCCGGGACAGGGAACAGCACTTGTTGGTGTTCTGGATGCCTTCTGGGATGAGAAAGGTTATATTACCGCTAAAGAATTTAAGCGCTTTTCTAATAGCACGGTGCCTTTGTTAAAAGTTTCAAAGTTTGTATTTACCAATAACGAAACCTTAGAAGCTGCGGTAGAAGTGGCACATTTTGGAAAAGCACCAATTGAAAATGCAAAACTCTTGTGGACACTCAAGGATGAAAGTGGCACGAATGTAGCCAAAGGCAATTTCAGCCCTAAAACTCTCAATATTACCAATTGTATTGCGATCGGAGAAATTAAATTTCCATTAAGTGGTATTACAAAAGCAACAAAACTAAAACTGGAAGTTACCATCGATGGAACTGAATTCGCCAACGATTGGGATTTCTGGGTTTATCCTGCGAAGTTGCCACAAGTTAAAAGTAATGTGTATTACTGTACCAGTTTAGATGACAAAGCGAAGGCTGTTTTGACCGGGGGAGGCAATGTTTTCCTTAATGAAGCTGGCAAAGTGGTGAAAGGGAAAGAAGTGGTGCAAACTTTTTTACCTGTTTTTTGGAATACCTCGTGGTTTAAAATGCGTCCGCCACATACTTTGGGCATTTTATGCGATCCAAAACATGGAGCCTTTAACAACTTTCCTACCGATTATCACAGCGATATGCAGTGGTGGGAAATTGTAAACAAATCGCAGGTAATGAACCTCGAAGATTTTCCCTCTGGATTTAAGCCAATTATTCAACCGATAGATACCTGGTTTTTGAACCGCCGTTTGGCATTGATTTTCGAAGCAAAAGTAGGTAAGGGGAAATTAGTGGTTTCAAGTGCCAATCTATCACCTGATGTAAAAGATGCACCTGCTGCGCAACAACTTTATTTCAGCTTACAACAATATATGATGTCTGATCAGTTTAACCCAAAATATGAAGTGGCTTTTAATACCGTGAAAGATATCTTCGAAAGTCCGTCGAAAATTCAGTTCGATACCTTTACGAAAGATAGCCCTGACGAGTTAAAACCAAAACCTAAATCCAATTAATCAAGATAAGCGAAATACTACCATGAAGAAATTTATATTCAGCTCCGCTCTAATTCTCATCATATTTACACAGTTGCTTTTTGCACAAAAAATCCCCAATAAAAAGGAGGTTTTAAAAGTGTTAAAATTAACAAATGCTTATTTCATGAATAAGTGGCCAGATGCAGGGAAGTCGATCATGACCAACAGGGAGCGGCCAAGCAATATCTGGACGAGGGCTTTGTATTACGAAGGATTGATGAATCTTTATAAAATTAACCCTGAAAAAGCATATTACGATTATGCCGTTCAATGGGGCGAAAAACACAACTGGGGTTTAAGAAATGGTATTACTACAAAAAATGCTGATGACCAGGCCTGTGGACAAACTTATATCGATCTTTATCTGATTGATAAACGGCCCGAACGCATTAAAGATATTAAAGCTTCTATCGATCTGGTAATTAAATCGGGCAAGGTAAACGATTGGACCTGGATTGATGCGATCCAAATGGGGATGCCGGTTTTTGCTAAACTTGGTAAATTATACAACGATACCACCTACTACAATTACATGTACAAAATGTATGTGCATTCCAAAAATACTGGGGGTGGTGGTTTGTACAATGCTAAAGATGGTCTTTGGTGGCGCGATAAAGATTTTGTGCCTCCTTATAAAGAACCAAATGGCGAAGACTGTTACTGGGCCAGGGGAAATGGATGGGTTGTGGCTGCATTAGTGCGTGTTTTAGAAATTATCCCTGAAAATGAAACTCATCGCAACGAATATTTAAAAACCTATCACGAAATGATCAAAGCATTGGTTCCCATTCAGCGTGCCGATGGCTTCTGGAATGTAAGTTTACACGATGCGACGCATTTTGGTGGTAAGGAAACTTCAGGTACGGCATTGTTTGTATATGGTATGGCCTGGGGCGTAAATCAGGGTGTTTTAGATAAGGCTACATATCTGCCCATCATTACCAAAGCCTGGAACGCCATGACGAAAGATGCTGTTCAAAAAAATGGATTTATAGGCTATATGCAAGGAACTGGGAAAGAACCAAAAGACGGACAGCCTGTAAGTTATACCAGTGTACCTGATTTTGAAGATTATGGCCTGGGTTGTTTCTTATTGGCAGGAACCGAGGTTTACAAGGTTAAAAAGTAATTAAAATGAATTTCAGAAATTTATGGAAAACACCGGACAAGAATATAGGTGAAGGACTTAATTTAAATACTTATATATTCGGGATTCTTCACTGCGTTCAGAATGACAGGACTGGTTACTAAAACTCATTAAAAATAAAATTAAAAACATGAAAATTGCATTCAAAATGAAGCTTAAGCCCGGTTTTAAAGCAGAATATAAAAAGCGCCATGATGAGATCTGGCCAGAGTTATCTGCTTTATTAAAGGAAAATGGGATCAGCGATTATTCTATTTTTTTAGATGAAGAAACCAATATACTTTTTGCCGTGCAACAACAAAATGGCAGTTCCTCGCAGGATTTAGGCAGTACCCAGATTGTGCAGAAATGGTGGGCCTACATGGCGGATATTATGGAAACCAATGCTGATAATTCTCCAAAAACATTTCCTTTAGAAATGGTTTTCCATTTAGATTAAAAATATGCAATTATATAGATTCTTTTCTGTTCTGCTGCTCTTCACATTAACTTTTAGTTTGGCTAAATCACAAAAGCCTGTTAAAAACAAAAGCAGTTGGCCTGTTATCGAAAAGCAGATGAAGCCCTGGACCCGCTGGTGGTGGATGGGAAATGCTGTAGACGAAAAGAATTTAAACCTGGTTTTAAAGAAATACGCAGATGCTGGTCTCGGTGGAGTAGAAATTACACCAATTTATGGTGCTAAAGGTTTTGAAAAACAATACCTCCAGTTTTTATCGCCAAAGTGGATAGATATATTGCACTATACGGTAAATAAAGCCAATACTTTGGGTTTAGGAGTAGATATGAATACAGGTACAGGCTGGCCATTTGGCGGTCCGCAGATTAAGCCTGAAAATGCCGCCACCAAACTGATTACCCAGCAATATACACTCAAAGCGGGAGAGAAGTTAACTGAAACCATTAAGATTAAAGAAGCCAAACAGGATTTCGCACAGTTGCAGGCTTTAACCGCTTATGGGCCAAATGATGAGGTGCTCAATCTGCTTGCTAAAGTTCAGGCCGATGGATCTTTAAATTGGTCGCCAGTTAATGGAAGCTGGGATATTTATGCTGCATTTGCAGGTAAAACCAGGCAGATGGTTAAACGTGCTGCACCTGGAGGGGAAGGTTTTACTTTAGATCACCTTGATAAAAATGCAGTTGATGTTTACCTGAAAAGATTTTCGGATGCTTTTGGAGGCAAACCACAAGGTGTCCGGTCGTTTTTTAACGATAGCTATGAAGTTTATGGTGCAACATGGACGCCAACTTTCTTTCAGGAATTTAAGAAAAACAGGGGTTACGACCTTGCAGCTCATATTAAAGAACTAACTGGTAAAGATTCTACAAACGCAGATATTGCGCGTTTAAAATCTGATTACCGCGAAACCATGGATGAACTTTTACTCCATAATTTTACACAAAACTGGACCAATTGGGCTCATCAGCTTAAATCGGTTACGAAAAACCAGTCGCATGGTTCGCCAGGCAATCTGCTAGATCTTTATGGAGCGGTTGATATTCCAGAAACGGAAACCTTTGGTTCTAGTTACTTCCCGATCCCGGGGCTTAGGCGCGATGCCGGAGATATCCGCAATGTAGATCCTGATCCAATGATGTGTAAGTTCGCCTCTTCTGCGGCCCATACAGGCGGTAAAAAACTGGCCTCTTCTGAAACGTTTACCTGGTTGACAGAGCATTTTAAAACATCATTTTCGCAATGTAAACCAGAAGCTGAGCAATTGTTTTTGGCGGGTATAAACCATATCTTTTATCACGGAACCACCAATTCACCTACAAATGTATCGTGGCCGGGATGGCTGTTTTACGCTTCTGTAGAAATGAACCCGAACAACAGTTTATGGCCACATGTACAAGGATTGAATAATTATATAACCCGTTGTCAATCTATTCTTCAATCAGGAAAGCCAGATAACGAACTATTAATTTATTGGCCAATTTATGATGTTTGGAACAAGGCTAAAGGTTTGGATATGGCTTTAAAAGTACATGATGTTGACGAGTGGTTACATCCAACGGCATTTTATAAATTATCAAAAGATCTTTATAAATCGGGTTATTCTTTTGATTTTGCATCCGATCGGTTATTAAAGCAATCAACGGTTAACAAAGCATTGATCAGTACTAACGCTGCCACTGCGCCATACCAGGTGTTAATTGTTCCGCAATGCGAAATGATGAGCCCGGAAACGCTGGATCAGATGATAAAACTGGCCAGTAATGGTGCGAAAGTCATTTTTCAGGCATTACCTAAAGATATTCCGGGTTTAAATAATCTGGAAGCAAAACGCACACAGCTGAAGACCAGCCTGGCTAAATTGATTTTTACGGATGTCGCAGATGGTATTAAACAGGTTAAGGTTGGCGCTGGAATAATTTTATTGGCTAACGATGTGCAAAAAGCATTAAGTGCAATCGGGATTAACAGAGAAACTTTAACCGATTCAGGCCTTAAGTTTATCAGGAGAAAGACAACAAGTGGCAAATATTATTATCTGGTTAACCACACCGCTAAAGATATCGATACCGAACTTTCCTTAAATGAAGAAGGACAGGTTTTAATCATGGATCCGCAAAGCTCGAATGTGGGTTTGGCGGCAGTAAGAGATAAAAAGGTTCGTGTACAGCTTAAATCGGGAGAGAGTCTGTTTTTAAAGGTCGGTCAGAATGGAACAACCAAAATCCCCTGGGTTTATTTAAGCAAAGCTGCGTATTCGATCAATCTTAACCAACCATGGAATTTACATTTTACTGAAGGCGGACCTGAGCTTCCTGCAGATCAGCAGTTAGCCAAACTGGTAAGCTGGACTACTTTAAAAGATCCTAAATTACAGGCCTTTTCTGGTACGGGTGTTTATACCTCGAGTTTTAATTTGAGTTCGAAAACGGCTAAAGCGTATGTTTTAAACCTGAACCAGGTAGATGAGAGTGCGCGTGTATGGATCAATGGACAAGAAGTAGGCATTTTATGGAGCATTCCTTTTCAGGCACGTGTGGGTAAATATTTAAAAGCAGGACATAATACCATAAAAATTGAAGTGGTTAATTTGATGGCGAACCGGATCCATGATATGGATATTAAAAAAATCCAGTGGCGGAATTACCACGAAATCAATTTCGTAAATATTAACTATAAGGATTTTGATGCTTCGGGCTGGAATGTAATGCCCTCAGGATTAATAGGTCCGGTAAGCATTACAGCTTTTAATTAATCATATATCGTCATTCCGCGCAGGCGGGAATCTTAAAGCTTTGTACAAATCAATATTGTATCATGAAAAAACTCCTAATAATCGTTTTGTTTACAGCCATTGGTTTAAATGCCATGGCTCAAGATTATGTCATCACCAAGTTCGGCGTGGGTACCGATAGCACCGAACTGAATACCAAAGCCATTCAAAGTGTAATCGATAAGGCTTATCAAAAAGGAGGAGGAACGATTGTAATTCCTAAAGGTGTTTATCTTAGCGGAGCACTTTTTTTTAAGCCTAAAACGAAACTGTTGTTGCAAGAAGGTGCGGTACTAAAAGGATCTGATCAAATAAAAGATTACCCTTTTATCCCATCCCGTATGGAAGGGAGGAGCCTTAAATACTTTGCAGCATTAATTAATGCAACAAAAGTAGATGGTTTTAGTATTTCGGGTCCAGGTACGATTGATGGAAACGGACTCAAATTCTGGAAGACATTTTGGGCACATCGAGATTCGCTTAAGAAATTAGGAAGAGAATCTACAAACCTGGAGGTGAGCCGTCCGCGGTTACTTTTTATCTGGGGATGCAATAACGTGAATATTAAAGGGGTGAAATTGCGCAATGCTGGATTCTGGACCACTCATTTGTATCAATCCAATCATGTATTAATTGAGAATTGCGATATCCGCTCGCCGTTTCGGCCGATAAAAGCACCAAGCACTGATGGTATAGACATTGATTTTTGTAAAAAAGTAACCATCAGGAATTGTTATATCTCTGTTAATGATGATGCCATTTGCATTAAAGGTGGTAAAGGACCCGAGGCACAAAAACTGTCACAAAATGGTATTGTTGAAGATATTTTAATTGAAAACTGTACCATTGGCGAAGCGCATGCTACTTTAACCATGGGAAGCGAGTGTATTCATGCGCGTAATATTACCATGCGAAACTGTAAGGTAGAGAATAACTGCCCGATTTTAAAAATGAAAATGCGTGGAGATACATTTCAGCTCTATGAAAATATTACGGTAGAGAACATTACAGGAAAATGCGGCGCAATTATCGATCTAAATCCCTGGAAACAGTTTTTCGATTTGGCAGGCAGCACCGCAAAGCCATTTGGTACGATCAGGAACATTAAGATAGCCAACATTAAAGTTGAGGCAACAAAATTTGGCGAAATGGATGGGAATCCTGAAGATAAGGTATCTGGTTTTCTTTTTAAAGATCTGGAAGTAACAACAAAAACACCTTTTTTGAAAAACAGGTATCAGGATGTTAAAATGGAGAACGTAATGGTAAACGGAGCGCCATTGGTGGTTAAGCCTTAATCAAATAATTAATTGCATCATACTGAACTTTGTTTTACTCGCATAGCTCTCCGTTTCGCTATAGGTCAGTATCTATCATGATGTTAAGATCCTGAAATGAATTCAGGGTGACGACCGGAGAAGGAAATTTCACATTTATTGCGCGTACTCTTTTCAAAATGAGTGCGTAAAGAACATTATGATTAATCGTCATAAACGATTATTTATTTCCGTGCTTTCCGTGGCAAAAAAGCAAAAAGCTACCAATCCAACCTTAACAAAGCTACCCCTTGTCTGGCTAATTCCATTTCAAAAGCACCGGTTGTGGTATCAAATTTCCTGGGTTTGCCAATCATTTTAAGTTGCCCTGCTTTTTCTAATGTTGCAATCTGTTTTGTATCTGGATTTTGTGGCGAGCCCATTTTTTTCCATACAGTATAAGAATTGCTGTTTTCAGTATCAATACGATATGCTGTGATGGTTATCGTTTTTGCAGGCAGTTTATTTAACAAGATGGAAACAAGATCTTTCGAATCCGTTTTATCCTCATCGTGATAGTTCCACAGCATGACAGCAGCCGTTCTCTCTGCTTTAGTGGCCAAAACACCTAGATCAGTTTGCGGTTTTCTGATGCTCGAATCCAAAATAGCATTTAAATTGTACATGCGGTTGCTTGTGGCTTCAACACGGTTCCCTTTCATCTTGCCAAACATCCTGAATACATTTAAAACAGGTTTATCAACACCATTGGTTGCTAAATCGCGAAAACCTGCAAACCAAGGTTGGTTTTCAAATTCGAAGGACCAGGTAACAGCGCCTAACAGGTTGATTTTATATTGATCTGTAAGTTCGTAAAGCCGGGCAAAAGATGCTGCAGTATAACTCGAATACATGGTGCCGTTGCGATAAGCATTCTCGGGATTAGTACTCATACCGCAAGCAGCACAACCTTCGGGATCAGATTCGCCGATAATTACAGGGATATTTTTAAGTTGAGGGTATTTACTGATGATCTTATAATTGCCATCAATATTGCGGAGCTGAGTCCTTACATTCATTACTACAGTTCCGTTTGATACTTTTGGTGAGCCTTTAGCATGAAAAAGAACAGCATCTAAAGGTGAACCGATTTTGCCTGTTACATAATTGGTATCTGTTAAACAATGTTTAATAAAGGCATCTAAATACTTGGTCCCACCACCGGTTACATTCGCACCACCAATTTTAGCAGTTGGTAAGGCTCTTTTAAGTCCATCGGCAGCGTAATCGTAAAGTTTAAAGAATTCGGCCTGTGTACCTTTCCAATAAGCGCCATCCGGCTCATTCCATACTTCCCAGTACCAGCTTTCTACCTCAGCCTTGCCATACCGTGTTACACAATGTTTTACCCATTCGTAAACCAAATTCCCCCACTTTTTGTAATCTTTTGGCGGATAGGCCCAGCCGGTTAAAATTTCATCATATCGGGCGCCAGGTTTCCATTTGTGTTGATAGGGTTGAGGTTTGGTTGAAAGTGCCTCAGGCATAAAGCCTATTTGAGCCAGAGGTTTCATACCTCTTTTTACATAAGTATCAAAAATCTGATCAACAATTTTCCAGTTGTAAACCGGATTACCTTTGGCGTCTTCCGTGTAGGCATTCGTCGATCCCCATTTTAAAGCAGGCGTGCCATCTCCGGAGGTTAGCAAGTTATGCGCACGTACATATACGGGAACCGGACTCAATTTTGAAATTTCAGTCAGCAGTTTCTGGCCATCTTTCATATAGGTATAATTCGGTTCATCATAACCAAACCAAGCCCATATTGGTTTCATCGGTGCTATATTCTTATCGAAATTAACCTCAATGTTAGCTTTTGATTGAGCGTTTGATGTAAAGATGATAGTGGTTAAGCTAAATAACAGGAGGTAAGCTTTTTTTAGTGTTTTCATATAGTGTTTTTTATTTTGATCAAGACTTCGGAAGTCTGCTATAAGGCTGCTCATAAATTTCTGCTTCAATAATGCTTAAATTACCTTCTGATGTGGTTTAAGCCCGGTTAACACCATCGTCAGGTTTTTTACCATTTACCTCTAGGCCAATATATGAGTTTTATTTTCTTTTCCTGAGCGTACCAATGGGGTGGTAACTGGTTTTCCTTTTGGTACTTTGTAATTCGCTGTAAAATAACCTAAACCTGGTTAGAATTGCCTTCGAAAAAGAGTTGGTAACAAATGCAATAAAATTAATATTTATATGATGAAAATAAAGAACAGGGATTACATATTTGCTTTTATGTACATTATGATGTACATTTGATTGTACAAAATAAATAAAGTATGAAAGCAGTAACCATTTCTTCTCTCAGAACAAATATGAAAAACTATTTTGATGAGGTAAGTGCTACGGAGGATGTTTTGATTGTTCCAAGAAATAATAATGAAGATGATGCTATTGTGGTTATTTCTATTAAAGAATATAATGCGCTTACCGAAACTGCACATTTAATGTCGACAGAAGCAAATCGTAAAAGATTAGAGAAATCTATAGAAAGTTTAAAAAACGGCAGAATAAGGCAATTTTCTTTAGAAAATGAAAAGTCTGTTGAGCTTTAAGCAATGAATATATTATTTACTGAAGAAGCCTGGGAGGATTTTGAATATTGGATGGATAATGATGATGAGGTGGAAAGAAAAATAAGGGCACTCCTTAAAGATATAACAGGAACACCATTTCATGGTTTAGGAAAACCTGAAGCTTTAAAGCATAATTTAAAGGGCTTTTGGTCACGGCGGATTACTGGTGAGCATCGTCTGGTTTATCAGATATCAGGTATAAAAGGTAAAGATCAACAATGCGCCATTATTCAATGCCGGTTCCACTACAATAAATAGTAGATGTCCAAACAAAAAGAGCAATTAACCAATGGTAAATTGCTCTTTTTTTAAGGATCAATCTGATTACCAGCCTGGATTTTGCATGGCTTGTTTTTGCTCAGCAGTTAATGGTTCGCCACCAATTTTAAGTACATCCAGGAAACTTTGAGGAATAGGACGCAGATAATGTTTACTTGCAATCGGTTTAGCTTCGAGGTTAAATGCAGCGGTACGTGCTACTAATGTTTTGGTGCGGGCCAGGTCTTCCCATCTCATTAGTTCGCCCATTAATTCCCTGGAGCGTTCATCCAAAATAAAGGCAGTGAATTTATCTGCATTGGAACTTGCGCCAACTTTATCGTAAAAATCTTTGCCTGAGTTAAAAATATCGGCTTCACTATTTAAATGCATCGAAGATAATGTATTGGTTGTAGTTACCGGGATATTGTTCGATTCGAAATACGTGTTTTTGTCTGAATAGGAAACAATTGCTGAAGTTACTGCAGGATTGGTTTTATAAGAAATTCCGCCATCAACATAAGAAGAACGGTCTTCTCCATCTTTATAGGCTGCGCGATCGCGAACACTATTTAAATACGGGATAGCTTGTGCATATTGTCCCAATCGTCCGTAAGCTTCAGCGGCAATTAAATAGGTTTCGGCAAGGCGGGCCAGAATTCCATCACGCTGTCCGAACTGTGAGGCTACGAGATTTCTGGAACCATCCATAAATTTAGATAAAGCCACATATTGGTTTACACTGTAATTGCCGTGGGCATTTAAGTAGCTTTGGGGCTGACCAGCAAAGTACCTTACAAACATAGTTGGTTTGCGGCGGGCAAGATCTGTTGGTAAAGCCGGATCGGCATTGGGAACTATTGGGGTATATCGGGTATCGCCGGCATCGTTTACGATGTACAAAACAGCCTCTTCCCCAACGGTAAATTTTGGTTGTCCTTCTTGTGCTGGAGTAGGGGCGCTGCCTTTAACCCATTTAGGGATACTGGTTGCATTATTGGCTATATAACGCGTTTTGAAACTTTTCCAGAATCTTGAATCATTTACCCGGTCAAAAACATCTAAAGCATAATCTGTCGACCTCATCCGCTGAAATTCGCGTCCGCCTGCTATATCGCGTATCATTCCAGGAAGGGTTTGATAAACAGATGGATAATAAAGGTGTACCTGGTTACCATACCTTCCCTGGGTTGCAGTATTGTTCGAAAATTGGGCAGCCAGGATAATTTCCCGGTTGGTTTCGTTGGCGCCATCTACAGCTGTAAAGTTCCAAAGATCGCTGTAGTTGGTTGCTAAGCTATGCTGGCCGCTGCCAATTACTAAATCTGCATATTTAATAGCATTTTGCAGATCGGCTGTTTTGGTATCGCCATTCCATTCATTATTCATTTCGCTCGCACGGAACAGATAGGCTTTGGCCAGAAAGTGAGCTGCTGCCCATTTGGTAATTCTTCCTCTTTCTGCTGCTGCTGTTGGAAGCAGGTTATAGGCTTGCGTAAAATCCTGAATTACCTGTTCGTATACTTCTTTGGCTGAATTCCTTGTAAACTCATCTTTAATCGTTTCTAACGATTCAAGCTGCAAAGGTACTCCTCCATATTGTTTAACCAGTTTAAAATAATCAAAGGCACGCATAAAATAACCTTCTCCCAGGCGGGTATTTTTGTTGGCACCAGTATAATAAATCGGTACATTTTTAATCACAATATTGGCCGAATTAATATTGGTGTACATGTTATCAAAAACAGCTTGCACATCCGCATTTAACGAATTTAAGGTTCCATCATAGGAGTTCCACATTTGCTCGGTTCTATCACCACCTACAGTAAACTCATCTACCCCATAATTGGTGCTGGTGTAAGCCCAGGTGTAATTAAAATGGAATTTTAAACTTTGGTACATACCAATAACCAGGCCATCTAATCCTTCTGTTTTTTGAAAATCGGATGTATTGCGTGAGTTGATCACTTCCTCATCCAGGAAACTTTTTTTACAGGAAGTGGGAAGCACCATTAAGCTTCCTAACAAAGCCACTCCTGATATAATATTTACAATCTTTTTCATAATCAATATTTTTTCACTCTGTTAGAAACTTGCATTAATGCCAAATACAACACCTCTGTTAAAGGTGGATCCACCTAAATCCGGATCTATCCATTTTATCTTCGAATAGATTAAACCGGGATTGATTATCTGGGCATAAACCCTTAATCTGGATAGTGTTAGTTTTTTAGTCATGTTGTCAGCAAAATTGTAACCCAACGATATGTTTCTAACCTTAATAAAAGAACCATCCTGGTAGTTCATAGCACTTTTAAACTGATCGCCTGCTGCACTACCATAATTAGGTGCAGGATAATCGTTGGTAGGGTTAGTTGGCGTCCAGTAATCTAATACCCGTTGGGCAAAACGGCCTTGCAATGATTCGGCACCCGTTGCGATAAGGAAATTATACCTTGCAATAATAAAAACAGATAAATCGAAACCTTTGTAGTTAAAAGTATTTGTGATACCACCGCTCCAGCTTGGTGTATAGCGGCCCAGTATCTGACGGTCGCTATTGGCATCAATTTTATGGTCGCCATTTAAATCCCTGATCCTAATGCTTCCAGGTAAAAATGTTTGTCCGTTTGCCTTGAACTTATCCATTTCGATCTTATCTTCCGGTGTATCTTGCCAAATGCCATCTTTAACATAATCATAAGCTACACTGATCCCGTTTCCGATAAAGAAAAGATCAGCAACCATGTCGCCACCGTTCAGTTTCACAATCTCGTCTCTGCTGGTCGAAAAATTCAGGGTAGATTCCCAGCTAAAATCTTTTGTTCTTACATTAACCGTATTTAAAGTTAAATCGAGTCCTTTGTTTTTGGTCGAACCAATGTTATCATAAGAGGTGGGATAACCGTTGATGATATTGATTTTTTTAAGTAAGATCAGATCTGTTGTTTTAGACTTATAGAGATCTAGTGAACCGTTTATTCTTCCTTTTAGCAGGTCGAAATCGAGGCCTAAATTATACTGTTGGGTTTTTTCCCAGCTTAACAATTTGTTGGGAAATGAAATTGGGTTGGCCAGAGAAGCATCTGATGCTACATAACCTATCTGGGCAGCACTGCCAAAGGTATAGGTAAGTGGTTGCAAAAGGCCCAGTGTACTACCAATATCTACTGATGAATTACCGGTACTACCCACACCAAGCCTCAACTTCAATTGACTTACCCATTTGATGTTTTTCATGAAATTTTCCTGATCCATACGCCATGCCAGGGCTGCGGATGGGAAAAAATCCCACTTGTTGCCTTCGGCCAGCTGCGATGCTCCATCCGAACGTAACGATGCGGTTAACAGGTACTTACTGTCAAAACTGTAGTTTACCCTTGCCATGTACGATTCGAGTGTAGATTTTCTGAAATCGGTGTCAAATCCATCCAGAGCGGTAATGCTTCCTGCCCTTAATCCATACCAAAGCGGAGCAATTAAATTGATTTTACTACCCGTTAATGATGAAGACTCATCCTGAAACAGCGAAGAACTCTGCAATAAGGTTACGCCAAAACTGTGCTTGTTATTGGTTTTGTCGTAATACAACAAATGATCAAGGGTATAGGCAAACTTATTGCTTTGGTTTAACTGCGCATAATTGTTAACCGAACCCGGAATACCGGCATCGCGGTTTACCGATTTTGCATCCTGGTACTTTCCATTATAGAAATTAGAGAAATCAGGGCCGAAATTAATGCGGTATTTTAATCCTTTTAAAATATTAACTTCAGCAAAAGCCGAACCTAAGGCTCTTAGGGTTTTACGAAGATTGATGTTGTAATCGGCCTCGAGAATTGGATTCTGAATATTGATATCCCCACCAGGCAGGTTAATTCTATTGCCACTCGGATCATAAGGAATAGCCATAGGAAGCATGCCTCGCGCAGCAGCATAAATATTACCAGCGCCTGAAGCACTGGCCGCAACGAAACCATAGTTTTGCAGGCTATAGGTTGTTGTGATGTTAAGTCCCATTTTAAACCATTTAACGGGATTAATCTCTACACTTAATTTACCGCTGTATCTTTCAAAATCCTGCCCCAGCTGTGTACCGGTTTGATTCAGGTAGCCGAATGATCCATACGCCTTCATCTTTTCAGTACCACCACTCACACTTAACACATGATCCTGGGTAATTCCGGTTCTGGTAACTAAATCGCCCCAATCGGTAGTAGGAACCAGGCTGCCATCGTAAACACCATTTGCCCAGCCCTTTTCTATGTTTTCTAGCACATAAGGGTCTCCCGCAAAAATTTCTCTGTCCTTAGCCAGCGTAGCTACGGTTGGATATTTCCGGGTATCGGTTGCTGGCAATGCCCTAAACGCATCGCGGCGAAACTCGATATATTGTGCTGAATTCATCATTTCCATCCTGTCGTTTAGGGTTTCGATGGTTGCCGTACCTACATAATCCATGGTTAATCTTCCGGTTTTACCTTTTTTGGTCGTTACGAGTACCACTCCATTGGCACCTCTGGAGCCATAAATGGCTGTTGCAGAGGCATCCTTTAAAACATCGATATTTTCGATGTCGTTGGGATTAATGGCATCGATCCCGCCAGCTTGCAGTGGAATACCATCTACCACGAATAAGGGCGAGTTACTGGCTTTTAAAGATCTAAGACCACGGATTTTAATATCTCCAACCTGACCAGGACGCTCATTTGAGGTGATATCTACACCTGCCGCTTTGCCTTGCATGGCCTGTAAGGCATTGGTTACCGGTCTTGATCTGATTTCTTTAGCGCCAACACTTACAACTGCTCCTGTTAAATCACTCTTTTTAACAGTATTGTATCCCACTACTACAACTTCTTCCAGATCATTGGTCGAACTTTTTAATTGAATGCTGATTGTAGTTTTTCCATCAACAGGTACTTCCTGTGTGGTATAGCCAATGTACGAAACCACCAAAACCGGATTGCTCACCGTTGATGGAATAGTAATGGAAAAAGCACCTTTGGCATCGGTAGAGGCTATAACGGTACTACCCTTCAGTCTGATGCTCACACCAACCAAGGTTTCACCTTTTTCATCAACAATCTTGCCTTTCAAGGTAACGTCCCGTTTGCTCATCGGGGCGTTTTTCACTATAGTTGAAAGTGCTGTTTTTCGATAGCCGGTATCAGCATTTGCCTTGACTGCAGCACCTAAAAGGCATAGCACAGATATGCCTGTTACCAGGATTTTCTTGTGCGAAGAGCCTTTTCGTCGATTTAGGTTTTCTGGATAAAAATTAAGATCCATAGTTTTATTGGTTTTGTAAATATTTGGTTATTTGGCCAAATAGCATATTAGATGGAGTGTGCTATTTGTTTTAGGTGCATATAATTAAGCAATCAATCCATACTCATGGAAGAATTACCTATTGCATGATAAAAAATAAGTTAGTTTTAGTGTTTTGGCTACACCCGGCTGTTTCTTCTTATTTGCTTCAGGGTTTTAAAATGGTAATAATGGTATAACTAATTGCAAACGATTGCATGATGTTGGTGTAGTTTTTCTTGCTCATATAGGTATTGATTATACTTGGTTACACGAGATTAGAACTTTAATTCGGGTAATCCGTCCTGTTCCATCCTGTAAGCTATATGTATTTGCAAGAGATTAAAGCTGAGGGGTGTAAATGAGTCGATTTACCTTTTAAAAAAAAGGCAAAAAAAAGGACAGACCATCCGGTACTGTCCTTACATCATTAACTAAAATTAAAATCAACGCTTTTGAATCCTATCTCTTAGTGGAAAGCGTTTAAACCACTTGTTAAGAATTTTTTATAATTGGCTATTTCGTAATCGGCACCTTGTGGTGGTGCCAATAGTGCTTCTGTTTTTGGATCGAGCAGTACATAAAAAGGCTGCGAATTGGACTGGAATTTCCTTGCTTGCAGGTCGCTCCATTTTTTACCAATGGTGCTGAGTTTTTTTCCTTCAGGTGTAACCGTTACATCAGCCGGAGCAAGTGTTGTTTTATCATCCACATATAACTGGATCAATACATAATCATTACTGATCATTTTATATACGTCTTTATCCGGCCAAACATTGGCTTCCATTTTTCTGCAGTTTACGCAGGCATGGCCGGTAAAATCAATTAGTACTGGTTTATTCAGTTTCTTAGCTGCAGCTAAACCTTCATCATAATCGAAATAGGCATTGAGCTTTAACGGTGCATGAAATTTATCTGCGTATTTATGCGGACCATCATTTGTTGCGGTCTGTTTTCCTGCTAATAAATTGGCTGTATACAGATCGAAATCCTGTGTTTCCTGTGGTGGAAGAAACGCTGAAATGCTTCTTAATGGTGCTCCCCACATACCCGGGATCAGGTAAATAGTAAAGGCCAGTACAACAGTAGCTAAAAAAAGCCTGGGTACTGAGATAAATGCCAAAGGACTATCATGTGAAAACTTTAGTTTACCCAGAAGATAAATACCCATCATCCCGAAAATAACAATCCAAAGGCTTAAGAATATTTCGCGGTCAAACCATTCCCAATGGTAGGCCAGGTCTACATTACTTAGGAATTTTAGGGCAAAGGCAAGTTCAAGAAAACCAAGTACAACCTTAACACTGTTTAGCCAGCCACCAGATTTTGGTAGTTTGTTCATTGCAGACGGAAATAGCGCAAATAAGGCAAAAGGAATGGCCAGTGCCAAAGAAAAGCCAAACATGCCAATTGCAGGCCCTAACAAAGCGCCGGTTGTAGCTGCCTGTACCAATAAAGTACCTATAATGGGCCCGGTGCAGGAGAAGGATACTAAAGCCAGTGTTCCTGCCATGAAAAATAATCCTGCAATGCCGCCTTTGTCTGAATTGGCATCCATTTTATTTACCCATGAAGAGGGTAGGGTAATTTCAAAAGCGCCCAAAAACGATGCTGCAAAAACAACAAGTAATAAGAAGAAAAAGAAATTGAATATCCCGTTGGTTGATAGACTGTTTAAGGCATCGGCACCAAAAATTACGGTAACCAAAAGCCCAAGCACCACATAAATGAGGATAATGAAAAAACCATACAATGCTGCCCGCCGAAAGGCTTTCCCTTTTTCTGATCCTTTAGTGAAAAAACTTACTGTAAGGGGCAACATGGGAAAGATGCAGGGCATCAACAGGGCTGCTAAACCGCCAACAAAGCCAGCAATAAAAATCCCCCACAAAGTTTTGTGTTCTTCTTTTGATGGTGCAACAGTTTGCTTAACAGTGGCGGGTACTGCAGCTGCTATTTTGGCAACAGTATCAGTTGCTTTGATTGTACTATCAGGCGCTTCTGGCTTTATCTCTGTAAAAGTGAGGTCGTCGGTTCTGGAGCTATCCTGTGCATATCCATTTAAGGATATGGCACAAACGAACAGCAAACCGAGACATATTTTTTTTAAGGATATCATATTCTTGGTAACGCTATTATTTTACAGGAATACTAAATTCGACCTGCTCTGGCGGTAAACATTGTTTATCGTCGCATACCATAAACTCTACATTGCCTTTAACGGTTGCGGTTTTGCCTTTTAGCTTCACTTTTTGTTGAAAAACTACCGACTTTTCGAAGTAGCTTACATCCATTTTAAAAGTAGATTCGAATTTGGTTATCGCTTTTGGTTCTGTAGTTTTTCCAACCAGGGTGTAAGCGCCAGATGCAGGAAAAGTAAAGGTTGTTCTAACAGGACCTCCATCTTTAACAAATTGCGAATAGAGGTGCCAGCCCTGATCTACAGAAGCTTTGATGAAAACAGTAGCTGTATTTGGGCCGGTTTTTTTTGCGGCGTAACTCCAGGTTACGGGTTTTAAAATTTGGCTATATGCACTAAGGCTAATCAGGCATACAGTACAGAACAAAAAGGTGATTTTTTTCATGTTGTGGTTTATTGGTTATGTTGATTAATGTAATCTGCTAAAGGCCTGGTAGTCCAGAAAATCTACTTCAGGGGTAATGTATCCTGTTTTAACTGGTTCCAATTTCATGAGATCGGTACTTAAATATTTCTTGTTGCTATCAGAAAAGATGGTCACTACACAGCTGTCAATTCCCATTTTTTGCTGTTGTTTTATGGCACCTATCACATTGGCTCCTGATGATATGCCTACCGCTAAACCAAGTTTCTCAGCTAGTTTTTGTGCCATTAGTATGGCATCGCCATCATTTACCTGTATCACCTCATCCAGTTCGCTCAGTTTAACAATTTCTGGAATGAACTCATCAGAAATGCCCTGGATTCTGTGGCTGCCTACTTTATAACCCGTAGTTAAAGTAGGTGATTCTGCAGGTTCAAGTGGGTGTATTTTAATCTCAGCGTTTTGCTTTCTTAAAAAATTACCTACGCCCATGATGGTTCCTCCAGTGCCTACTCCGGCAACAAAAGCATCGGGCGATAGATTTTTCAATTGCAATTGCCCCCAGATTTCCTTACCTGTGGTATGTTCGTGTGCTTCTGGATTGGCAATATTTTCGAACTGTTTTGGTAAAAAGATATCCGGATTGTTTGCAGCCATCTCTTCTGCAAGTTTAATGCTACCGATAAATCCACCTTCTTCTTTGCTCACCAGAATAATTTCAGCACCTAAACTTTTAATAATATCCATGCGCTCTTTGCTCAACCAGTTGGGCATAATGATGGTTACCGGATGACCTAAGGCTTTGCCTATTGCTGCAAATGCAATGCCGGTGTTACCGCTGGTAGCCTCAACAATACGATCTCCGGCTTTGATTTTGCCTTCAGCATAAGCTTTTTTCAAGGTGTAAAGCGCCATCCTGTCCTTAATACTGCCTGTTAGGTTATAATGCTCACATTTAACATAAATTTTACCTGTACTTCCCTGGTAAGTATAAGTAAGCTCCAACATTGGTGTATTACCAACCAGAAGCGATAAATGTTCGAATTTCCCTTGTTTTGTAGAAATCATTTCATTTGCTGTTAAGGTATTCATGGCTATTTTTTAAATCAATCAGATAAAGCAACTTTGATTATTAAAATTTCGGTAAAACTCCGTATTATTCTTATTTGTGTCAATACAAGTTGTTTTTTACATAAATTTTCTGTTTTTTTGGTCTATTATTAGTTTTTATTTCAGTTTAAGCTGAATTTTTTAATGTCCATTATATTTTTTTTCATTCATCAGCGAACATGATACACGGAGATTTAGATCAGGTTGACATCGAAATATTAAAATTGCTGCAGCATGATGCCGCATTGACCCATAAAGAGATATCTTTAAAGCTGCACAAGTCTATAGCAACCATACACGAACGCATCAGGAGATTAAAAGAACAAGGTTATATCAAAAGAATTGTGGCGATTCTTGATCGGAAAAAAATAAATAGAAACCTGATTGCTTTTTCACATGTATTACTGAAAGAGCATACTGCTAAAACCCTGATCGAATTCGAAACCGAAGTTTCTAAATTCGGGGAAGTAATGGAATGCCTTCAAATGACCGGGGCTCATGATTTTATTCTCCGTATTGCAACTAAAGATATGGATGCCTATCATGAATTTTTACGGAATAAACTGGCTACACTCCCCAATATTACAACCGTTCAGAGCTACTTTGTACTTTCAGAGCCAAAAAGTGAAACCGCTTATCCGCTGTAGTGTTGGTTCATTAGTCATTAGTCATTAGTTCATTTGTTAGGGGTTAACAGGTTAATTGTTTAACTGGTTATTGGCAAGTGAAGTTGTTTGCTGCATAACTGATTAATGAGCTTTGCAGTGAGATAAGGCAGAATTAAATGAATCGGAGATGTTTTTAAAAAGAGGCCGTATCATCCATACGATGGTTACCTGTGGTTTCTGATGTTCCCATCTGACACGAAAACAGTTAATGGAGGGTAAAACTCTATAAAAAGGGATTTTCATGAATATAATTTCAATAATTCTATCTTTTAGAAAAGCAGTACCTGTAGTGCTTCGGTTACATCAGCCCCGCCCTTTGCTTAATCCCGATAAAAATACGCTCAAAATACAAATCATCCTAAAATCGGAATAACGCTGTCGGTCGGGTTTATTGAACACCGGTACTTTATTTCGCCGAATCCCTCCATGTTTTATTCTTATCCCTTAAGCGGATGAAGCTTTCTCAAAAATATAGAATTGTCATCCTGAGCTTGTCGAAGGACCTGTTTTAAATGTCTTACAAGGCATTTCTACAGGCTCAACGTGACAAATTGGATTGAATTACATTTATGATACAGCTTCTTGAGGAGATTCATTAACATTGATTTTTATTCTGAATTACAAAAATATCGCTTAAAATCCGATTTGAAATTGGATTTAACATTCATCACTTAATTCTTCAACTTAACCTTAAGTTAACATGGGTGCTCTTTCTTTGTCCGGAATTGTCTGATATAATTGATTTTAACATGACCAAACCCATTTGTGTTCTTATATTTTTTCTATTCTTCATTACGAATACTTACGCCCGGGGCGACAGATTCGAATCGATTATTACGCTAAATCAAAAAGATCCGACTGCAGCCCTGGCTCAATTAAAAAAAATATATGCTAAAGCCATCGACGATAACGATGAACTTTTAGAGGGCAAATGTTTGCAGCAGATGGGCAAGATTTGTTATACACAAGGCCATTTTAGTCAATCTTTAGAATTCTTCTTAAAAGCAGATAAAATATTCGGTAATGCCAGTCAATCGCTTTTATTGGCCGCTAATCTTAACGATGCCGGGGTGCTCTACTATTATATGAAGCAGAAAGACAAGGCCATGCATAGCTATAGTAATGCTCTTGGCATTTATAAAAAATCGAATAACTTAACCGGACAGGTAACCGTTCTGGGTAACATCGGGCAGTTGTACGAGAAAAGACAACTTTACGACAGTGCATTTTACTATCAAAAACTGGCCTTAAAAATTAGTGAAAAAGTTAACGATAAAAGTGAAGCTGCAAAAATACACGAAAACCTGGGCAGCATATATGAAGACCTGGAACATTACGATTCTGCTTATGTGCATTTTAAACAGTCGTTAAATCTCTATCAGGAAGATCATAATAATTTGGGAAGTATTGAGGTAATTAATAATCTAGGTGATATCCTGCGTAAAACCGGCCGGTATAAAGAAAGTATTGAGCAAACTGAAACTGCCTTGAAACTGGCCCAAAAGATGGGTAATATTTATCAGTTGAGTTCCTGCTGCAGAGATTTGGGCAAAGCTTATGAACTGTTAAACAATATGGACAGCGCCTACCACTATGTAAAACTTGGGTATAAGTACACTATTGATCTGTATTCGGAAGATGGGGCCCGGCAGGTGGCCTTTTTACAGGTGCTTTACGATATTAATAAAAAATCTGAGGAGATTAATAAACTGAAAAACGACCGGAAGATGAACAGGATTATTGCTTTTTCTGCCACCATTGTGGTGATATTATTGGTTGTTTTGGGTTTTGTTATTTTCAGCAGGCAACGTTTAAAATTAAGAGATCAACAGATGCTGGCGAGGCAGAAGGCCATAGAGCACGGCATGACCAGTCTCGAGCTCAAAAATCTTCAACTTGAAGAACAAAATCTGAAACAATTGCTGGAGGTTAAAAGCAGGGAGCTATCTACCCATACTTTAAATCTGATTAAGCATAACCAATTTTTAGAAAATCTAAGAAGTACCTTACAAGCGATGGTGAAAGAGGATAAACGGGATCAGAAAAAGCAGATGAACCAGATTCTGGCCGAGATTAATCAGAGTTTTAACCATGAACGCAACTGGAAGGAATTTACGCTGGCTTTCGAACAAGTTCACCATCAATTTCTCGAAAGCCTAAAAAAATATAGCCATGAGCTTACCTCGGCCGATATGCGCCTGATTGCATTATTGAAAATGAATCTCGATTCAGCTGATATTGCAACTTTACTCGGTATATCTACCGATAGCTTAAGGGTATCGAGATATAGGCTAAGGAAAAAGCTGAATCTGGCACAAGGCGATAACTTATCAGCATTTATCCAGGCATTATAACCGTTACATCTGCTGTAATCTACGGCCTGTTCTTAGCGATTTTTGCAGCTTAACAATTTGTTAATGTAACGGTAATACAAACATAACGGCGTATTGAGATGTGTTTAATTTGTTTATAATCAATATTTTGTGTTTTTATGTTGCCTTTTGATCTATGCATATTGTAACGCTGTTGCCTTTATGTAACCTCGATAATTTCTTTGTGTAATCCGGTGTATACACCTTTGTTTCGTCGATTATAAAAAAGACATGACCAAACACAATGAATAAATTATTACAAATTCTGTTTTTACTTCTTTTTTGTGCAGGCACTGCTCATGCCACAAAACTGAAAGGCCACGTTTACGATAAGCAAACTGGAGAAGCCATTGTAGGTGCAACAGTGGTTTTAGAAAACCCAAGGCGTGTAACGAATACCGGATTGGACGGTACCTTCGAATTTAAGGATGTAAAAGTGGGTGCTGCCAAAATTAGTGTAAGCTACATTACCTACAGAACCATCGAAAAAACTTTAGTGATATTGAAAGAAGATAACGATCACTTAAAGTTCTACATGGAGAGCGATTCGAAAAGCCTTGACGATATCACCATTAAGTCAAATGCCGTGAGTTCTACCGATCAGGGGGCCAGACGTTTAGAAAAAAATGCCCCGCAGTTAATGAATATCGTATCAGGGAAGGCCATTGAAATTTCACCAGATTTAACGGTGGCAAATGTGATGCAACGCATTTCGGGGGTATCTATAGAGCGCAATAGTAATGGGGATGGACAGTACGCCATATTAAGGGGAATGGATAAACGCTATAATTATACTTTGGTAAATGGCGTTAAAATCCCGAGTCCGGATAATAAATACCGTTATGTTCCGCTGGATCTTTTCCCTGCTGATTTACTCGATCGTTTAGAGGTGTACAAAACCCTTACGCCAAATTTAGAGGGTGATGCGATTGGCGGCGCGATTAATATGGTGATGAAAAATGCACCTGGTCAGTTACAGGTGAATGCCAACATTTCTACTGGTTACAGTCAGTTGTTTTTCGATCGTAAGTTTACCAGTTACAACGCTTCAGATATTAATTATAAATCACCGTATGAAGTAAACGGAAAAAATTACAATGCTACACAAAACGATTTTAGCAAGGGAACACTCGATTATAAATATAAAAATCCTGCACCTAATTTAATCGGAAGTTTATCTTTAAGTAAACGCTTTTTGGATAATAAACTCGGTGTAGTACTGGCAGGTAGTTATCAGAATACCTACCGCGGAAGCAATAGTACTTTCTACAATAATTCGGTTGTTGGTACAGATGCTTATGCTACAATTACCAGTAAAAGTTACCGTGAGTTTTCTGAACAACAGCAGCGTACCGGTTTGCACGGGAAAATTGATTATGTTTTTAACAAAGACCATCAGATCAGTTTTTATAATGTATACGTTAATTTGAAAAATCAACAGGTTAGAGATGCCGTAACCACAACTTATAACAAGGATTATGATCCTGTAGTAGGAAATGCACAGTTGGTTTTTGATACCCGTAGCCGTTTAACGAAGCAGCAGATTTACAATTCTACGCTGCATGGCGACCATAAATTTTTTGATGATAAATTTAAGGTGCAATGGTCGGCTGTTTATTCTTCGGCGAAAAACGATGTACCCGAAAATACCAGTATCAGTTTGAATGGGTTGGAGCAGAATTTTCAACGCAAACGTACCAATTTGGTCAATACCAATCCGGTTACGCGCAGATGGGAACGCAATACCGACGAAGACTTAGCTGGTTATCTTGATCTGACTTACCATGTTTTATTAGGAGACCATAAGCTGGATATTATGGCAGGAGGTTTATACCGCGATAAACAAAGAAGCAGCTTCTTTAATAATTACAATATGGCTCAGGGAGCAGATCATGCAAATGATATTTATGGTGTAAATTTCCAAAATTATACCGACCTGAATCTGGTAGTAAGCAATCCAACAGGTGCAGTAGCCAATTCCCTTACCTACGATGCAACTGAGCAAACCACTTCTGGTTATGGCATGTTTAAATATACTTCAGCTAAGTTAGAAGTCATTGGTGGTGCAAGAGTAGAACATACCAACCAGGGTTATAATCTTCTTTTTCCGGCAGGAGAATCTTTTCCAAAAGGAAACCAGATTTATACCGATGTATTACCGAGTTTAACTGCAAAATACTTTTTAACAGAAAAAGCGCAGTTACATGCTTCTTATTACAAAGCACTTAACCGTCCGGGTTTTTACGAAATTGTTCCCGGAAAAGTTGTAAATGAAGAATTCCAGGAACGTGGTAATCCTAATCTTCAACGTGCACTGGCTGATAATTTCGATTTAAGGTACGAGCTTTTTCCTGGCGCTTCCGAGCAACTATTGGTTGGTGCGTTCTACAAAAGGATAAAAAATCCAATTGAATATACCTTTCAGGCCGATGCCGTTCGCGGTCAGGATATTTATTATAGTCCGGGAAACTTTGGTACGGCCAATAACTATGGAGCAGAGGTAGATTACATCAAATATTTCAGTAAAATAGGTGTAAAGGCCAATTATACCTATACCCATTCTCGCATCAACACCACCAAAACCACCAGGGTTATTAATAGCGCTACCGGAGATACCGAGCCTGCCAATGTAAACCAGGAACGTCCGCTTTATGGTCAGTCTGCGCATATTGCTAACCTTTCCATATTGTTTAAAGACACCAAAAAAGGCTGGGATGCTCAGGTTGCCGGTGCCTATACGGGACCGCGCATCAATACCGTTTCACAATTCTTAAATAACGATTTGTGGCAGGAAGGATTTGTACAGGTGGATGCATCTGCAGAGAAGCGTTTTAAAGGTGGGATTAGTGTTTTTGTAAAAGCCAACAACATTTTAAATACACCAACAAAACTATTTATAAAAGGTACAAACCCGGCAAATAACGATATCAAAGAAGATTTGGTTAAAAATGGAAACACCTTGATCAGAAGCGATTATTATGGCCAGAATTATCTTATTGGCTTTAGGTATAAATTTAATTAATAGCATTTAAAGAAACAAAGACATGAAATCAAAACAGATTTTTAAATTATTAATCCTTGTTGTGCTGGCCTTGGCAGGATGTGAAAAAGCCAATATAGATGTTGATACCACTGCCGTTGATGGCTCGGCAATTGGTGAGGTTTTCGGGGTTTGGGCAAAAGGCAGTACGCAGGTAATCAAAGGCGATATTATAATCCCCGAAGGTAAAACGCTAACAATTGAAGAGGGGGTGACGGTGCTGATGGATACGGTTGCGAAACCAGAAATTGTTATAAAAGGCAATCTGTATGCACTTGGAACTGCAGAAAATCCGATTAAGTTTACGGTAAATGAATTTTATAAAACCTCATCAAAAAAATTCGGAAAGCTTTGGGGCGGTATTTTGGCTGGCCCAACATGCGAGGAACTGGTGCTTGATCATGTAATTCTTGAATATGCCGGATCAACTACTTCAGATGCTTCAACATCGGTTAAAATGGGACTTTATAAAGCAAAAGCCGGAGAAAACTTACCTGCACTCTGGTTTGCCAATGCTAATGGCAAATTAGTGGTTCAAAATAGTATATTCAGAAACCTCCAGGAAGATTGTACTTACATTGAAGGTGGAAAGATTATTTTTGCCAATAATGTGTTTTATACTACAGGCGTAACAGGAGGAGAAGCTATGAACTTTAAATCGGGCTGTTTGGCGGATATAGCCTATAATTTGGTTTATAGCACCAATACCAATGCCTTAAAATTATCTAACACCGGTGATAAAACACCACAAGCTTATATTATTGCCTATAACAATACCATGGTGAATACGGGCTGGAGAAGACCAACTGCAAAAGGCGGATCGATCTGGCTGGAGAGCACAGTGCGTGCCGATCTGTATAATAATCTTTTCGCCAATACCCGTTTTGGTGTGAAAAGAGATCCAAAAAAGCCTGAAGATAGCCGTTCTGCTTATAGCAATAACTGGTATTATGGCTTCGATCAGGCGACTGTAAATCAGTTTCAGCCAACCGGCGATATTGTGGGTGGTAAAAACGATCTGATCAGCAATGTTGCAGGGGCTAATGATCCTAAATTTGTGAACTATCCTCTAAACACAGCAGTTACCAATGCGGATTTCAATACGGCATGGGATTTTCACCTGCAAGGCAACTCACCGGCTTTGGGTAAAGGCATCACTAATTTTATCCGCCATCACCAGGCCGGAATTACAATGAAAAATGGTATCACCTATAGCTCACCTTCACCATCAACATTTGTTGGTGCATACGGAACTAAAATATAAAATGAAACATAATAGTATATTAAAATTTGCCGCTTTTGCGGTTTTAAGCCTGACCATTTCTTGTAATGGAGGCATACAAAACGGAAGTAGTGCAGTAATAAAACCCTTATACGTATCCGATCCTGTTGATTTTGATACCGACGATCCTGCGATCTGGGTAAACCAGAAAGATCCGGCACAGTCATTGGTAATCGGTACCGATAAAGATAGTAGTGGTGGCTTGTATGTTTTCGATCTGAAAGGTAAAATCATCAAATCAAAAACCATAAAAGGCTTAAAGCGACCAAATAACGTTGATATCGCCTATGGTTTACAGTTGGCTGGGAAAAAGACAGATATTGCGGTTACAACAGAACGTTACACGCATAAACTGCGGATATTTTCTCTTCCCGATATGAAAGCAATCGACAATGGCGGAATTCCGGTTTTTGTAGGTGAAACAGCGGCAGAGTACCGCGATTTGATGGGGATTTCGATGTATACCGACCCTGCTGGAAAAATTTATGCAATCGTTGGTCGTAAAACAGGGCCTAAAAACGGAGGTTATCTTTGGCAATATTTATTGGCTGATGATGGAAAAGGCAATATTAAAGCAGATTTAGTGCGGAAATTCGGCCTGTATAGTGGCAAAAAAGAAATCGAGGCCATTGCCGTTGATAACGAACTGGGTTTTGTTTATTATTGTGATGAGCAGGTAGGTGTGCGCAAGTATTATGCAGACCCCGCCAAAGGAAATAAAGAATTGGCACTATTCGGACAGGGTGATTTTGCTGTTGACAATGAAGGCATCGCTATTTATAAAACTTCAGGAAATAGAGGGTATATTCTGGTATCTGATCAGGGTGCCAGGCAGTTAAAAGTGTACGATAGGGTGGCTAAAGCCAATACTGCTCAGCCACACCCGCTGTTAACCACCATAAAGTATTCAGCTAATCAAACAGATGGCATCGATGTGGTTTCCGTCCCATTAAATAAAGATTTTAAACACGGTTTGCTCGTAGCGATGAGTGATGATAAAACCTTTCACTTTTATAGATGGGAGGATATAGCAGGTAAAAAAATGACTAGTATAAATCCTTAAGATTAAGAGACTATTTAAAAATTAAATAAAATTATTTCCTATGTCAGTCTGAGCGTAGTCGAAGACCATTTCAACGCATTAGTAAAAGCGATCCATTAAACTCAACTTGGCAGCAAAAGACTATGTAATATTTGTTGTAAAATTTAACAGGAGCTAACATTTATTTTCTGAAAAGCAATTGCAGGAGCATTTGGATGGGGTCAGTCCCGCTTCCGCTTCTGCCAATTTGAAGGAATTCGGCATCCCGCTTTGATCGGGTTTAAGGGGCATAAATAGTACTGCTATTATGGGTGAAATAAACCCGACCGGCAGCGTTATCCCCGATTCCTTCTATCGGGATAAAGCAAAGGGCGGGACCAGGGCAGCCGAAGCACCACTATCCCTGCTTTCCAAAAAAAGGAATAGATTAAGACTTCCGTCTTCCTGTCCAATTTCATTTAAGTCATCATCTCGACCGTAGTGGAGAATTCTTTTAATATAGCCAAAGATCTCTCCACTACGCGTTGCTCCGGTCGAGATGACGCCGATTTTTTAGAATAATGTCATTGATATTGGCGCCGAGGAGTATAGAAAGCTATATCGAAAGATTTCTCCATTTCGCTACCGATGAAACCTGTGAAACAAGCGGCAAACCATAAAGTAAATAAAAACAAATCCTTAAATAGGTTTGCTTCAATCGAAATGACGGTTCAACTAATCTATACCGCAATATTATTCGACATTTTATACTCAGAAGGGGTAACCCCTGTCTGTTTTTTAAAATATTTGCCGAAAAATGAAGAATTGCTAAAACACAATTCTATCGCAACTTCCGAGATATTCATTACGTGGCTGGTTAATAGTAATTTGGCTTCCCTGATTACCATTTCATCAATAATTTCTCCGGCCGTCCTGTCTGTAACTTGTTTCACCACCTGCGATAAATGCCTCGGCGTAATCCGCAGGCAGTTGGCATAATATATCACCCTTTTTTCCTTTTTAAAATTCTCTGACACCAATGCTAAAAACCGGTTGGTTAATTCCGTGCGGCTGTTATGTACAAAAGGTTTAGGATCTTTCTGTTTGTTTTTAAGGAGGAAAATATCGTAAAGAAGTTCCAAAAAGCTGTTGTGCACAATGTTTTTAATCTGTGGCGTATCTTTTGAAACATTAAGCTTCTTGTGGAGTGCCAGCATATCGTAATAGATAAACGTGTATTCCTCTTTTGATAATGAAAATTTATGTGATTGAACATCTTTCGACATCCGGTATGTTTCGCCGCTGTTAAAAAATATCCCCTTATTTTTAAGGTAGCTCTTATTAAAATGGATACTGATAAACGAAACGCTGCTGTTATCTGTAATTTCATAAACAGAATGTGGCAAAACCAGTAAAATATCCCTTTGGTTAAGTACGTAATCTTCAAAATTGATCTTGATATTGAGCTTGCCTTTAGTAATGAGTATGAGGGCATAACTCGAAACGCGGAAAGGTTCCGAACTGCAATAGTGAGGATCATTGCTATTGTGGATTTTCGCCATCAGGCCATCATTTAATGAAAGCGCTTCCTCGTGGTTTTTTTCTGAAAAAGTTTTATTGAGTAACGGTTGCTGCATAAAATCGTTCAGTATTTTTTAATAATTTCTTAACAGATACGATCATCTTTTACACACCAATTTCAGCCATCTTTTTTCGGATGGATTTCGCCCTTTATCTGCCGGATTTTGTACCCGCAAATGTAATGTTCAAGATCGTTTTTGCAAGTATAATTTTTTAAAATGACTAATTTCTGATTGATTTTTATGTTTTTGATTAATAAATTTTTTGTTTGTATTTTCCTAAAAAACAGCTATTTATGTGATTTATAGGGTGTTTTAGATGGTTTTTAACTTTTTTACTATTTTATAATAAAAGTCAGAATGTCAATTGGTCAATTCATCTGAATGTCACAATTTGCCGATCCAACTTTTTGACCAATATATCCCACATTTGAACCTTTTTTTGGCTTCATTTCCGCGTTAAAATTGTGTTATCAAATCGTTTGGTTAATGCGGCTTTAATCTATGGAGTCGATTCTGATTTCAATAGCAATATCGAAGCGCAGGCCAGACTTTCAGAACAGGGTTTTAAAAACTGAAGAACAATAGCGTTCAGTATGCGTAAAAAATTACAAGATAGAATTGCCTCTTTTAAGGATGCAGCTATGATAAAGGAAAAAGGATTGTATCCTTATTTCAGGTCGATAGAATCTGCCCAGGATACCGAGGTGGTGATCAATGGAAAAAAGGTATTGATGTTTGGTTCAAATTCCTATTTAGGCCTCACCAATCATCCCAAAATAAAAGAAGCCGCCAAAGCTGCCATCGAAAAATATGGTACAGGTTGTGCTGGTTCGCGGTTTTTAAATGGTTCGCTCGATATTCACCTGGAACTGGAAAACCGTTTAGCCGACTATGTTGGCAAGGAGGCTGCGGTGCTTTTTAGTACTGGTTTTCAGGTCAACTTAGGGGTAATATCTTGTTTACTAGATCGTAACGACTACCTTTTGCTTGATGAGTACGATCATGCTTCGATCATTGATGGTAGCCGTTTGGCTTTTGCCCGTACCATTAAATATGCGCATAATGATATGCAGGATCTTCGCCGCAAATTAAGCCGATTACCTGAAGATGCCGCTAAACTGATTGTTTCAGATGGTATTTTCAGCATGGAGGGCGATTTAGTTAATCTTCCTGAAATGGTAGAAATTGCCAATGAATTTGGTGCCAACATCATGATGGATGATGCACATAGCCTCGGGGTAATTGGCTTTAATGGCTCGGGCACGGCATCACATTTCAATCTTACGGAAGATGTAGACCTGATTATGGGCACTTTTAGCAAATCGCTTGCCTCTCTTGGTGGTTTTATTGCGGGCAGTACCGAGACTATCGAATATATCAAACACCGTGCACGCTCGTTGATGTTTAGTGCCAGTATGCCGCCATCAGCCGTGGCAAGTGTGATTTCTGCATTGGATATCATCGAATCGGAACCTGAACGGATTGATAAACTTTGGGCCAATACAGAATATGCGAAGAAACTTTTGCTCAATGCAGGTTTCGATATCGGGCACAGCAACAGTCCGATTATACCCATCTACATCCGCGATAATACCAAAACCTTTATGATCACTAATATCCTTCAGCAGAACGGGGTTTTCGTTAATCCGGTGGTTTCGCCAGCTGTGCCTTCCGATTCGTCTTTGATCAGGTTTTCTTTGATGGCCACACATAGTTTCGAACAGATTGAGTCGGCAATTGAGCAATTAAGTGCCGCTTTTAAGGCCGTTAACGTAGAACTAGTAGGAAGCCAATCATGAGAGAACTGGTAAAGGTTTCTGGTAAAAAAGCATTGGCGGCATTTGTAGATTTTCCGCACGAACTTTATGCAGGTGATGTAAACTACGTTCCTGAACTTTTTATTGCGCAGCGCGATCTGCTAACTCCAGGTAAACATCCTTTTTACGAACATTCTGAAATTCAGCTTTTTTTGCTATATGATGGAGCCAAGGTAATTGGACGGATTGCAGCAATCAACAATACCAACCACAATAAAGTCTACGAATCGAAAGACGGATTTTTTGGCTTTTTCGATTGTATCAATGATGTTTCGGCAGCTAAACAGCTTTTTGAAGCAGCGCAGGAATGGTTAAAAGAAAAGGGATTGACCAAAGTTTTAGGACCGGTTAATTTTTCTACTAACGAAGTATGTGGCTTGCTGATTGAGGGTTTTGACGGTCCGCCTGTAGCCATGATGCCATATAACGCCCAATATTACCTCCCGCTTTTGGAGCAAATGGGTTTTCAGAAAAATGTGGATTTAAGGGCTTACCGGTATATCGCTGGTACTTACAGCGACCGATCGGTAAAGCTGATGGATAGGATAGAGGACCGTTTGAAACGGAACGATATCATTCTTCGTAAAATTAACATGAAGAAATTCAAGGAAGAATGTAATGCGATAAGAGAGGTATACAACAAAGCATGGGACAAAAACCTGGGCTTTGTACCGATGACGGACAAAGAATTCGATTATACGGCAAAAGACCTAAAAATGATCCTCGATCCTGAATTTTGTATCCTGGCCGAACAACATGGTAAAATTGTGGGTTTTGCACTGGCCATTCCCGATATCAACCAGATTTTGATCAAAATTAAACGTGGTAGGTTATTTCCTACAGGTTTGATCAAGCTTTTAGCTAATAAAAAGAAGATTGATGGCATCCGTATTTTATTGCTTGGTGTGGTTGATGGTTACCGTAAAATGGGGATCGAAGCCTGTTTATATGGCCGGATCATCAAACATTTCGAAGCTAAAAAAATGAAATATGCGGAGGCGAGCTGGACTTTGGATCATAACGACCTGATCAATAAACCGATTGAAGACATTGGCGGAAAACTATACCGCAAATACAGGATTTTAGAGAAAGCGATATGAAAAAGCGGGTGTTGATTACCGGGGCGACAGGATTTGTAGGGTACCACCTGATTAAATCTGCTTTAGCCAATGGGCTGGAAGTATATGCCAATGTACGTCAAGCAACGAATGCAGATCACCTTAAAGATTTTGAGCTCAATTATGTGGATCTCGATTTCGAATCGATCTACTTACTAAAAGAAAATATCGAAGAGAAAAAATACGATTATATCGTGCATGCCGCTGCAGTAACCAAGGCTAAGAATTTAGGCGATTACAATAGGATCAACGCAACATATACCAGAAATTTAGCTGTAGCTGCTTCGAAATCAACACATGCGATAGAGAAATTTATATTTATCAGTAGTCTGGCGGCTTTGGGTCCTTTAAAGCAAAAAAACGATAAACTGACGGAAAAAAGTGCATCCAATCCGGTGACCCAGTATGGCATCAGCAAAGCATTAGCAGAAACTTATCTGGCGCAGGTTTCCAATCTGCCCCTGATCATATTCAGGCCCACTGCGGTTTATGGCCCACGGGAGAAAGACATTTTCATACTGATCAAAATCATTAAAGCCGGGCTGGAGCTTTACATCGGCAAGCAGGAACAGGAACTCAGTTTTGTATATGCTACCGATCTGGCCGATATCATTATTAAAGCGCTTGCTTCTGCTGTGGCGGGTAAAAGTTATAACATTTCTGATGGGGCAGTTTACAAGCGCTCATCACTTGCTCATTATGTAAGTAAGGCCTTAGGCAAAAAAACAATAAAGGTAAATGTACCTGTACCGTTGATTAAAGGTTTGGCCTGGTCGATGGAATATCTGTATGGCGTATTTAATAAAATACCCGCCTTAAATGTAGATAAGATAAAAGAGCTCACGGCCCTTAACTGGAACTGCGATATTAATAATATTCAGAAAGATTTTGGTTTTGTTCCCAGATTCGGACTGGAGCAGGGACTAAACGAAACCATCAACTGGTACCGTAAAAACAATTGGTTATAAGATTTTAAATAAAAAACAGAATGAAACAACAAGTAAAAGCAGCTGAAGGTAAGCTGGGAATATTAATGCCAGGACTTGGCGCTGTAGCTACAACCATGATCGCCGGAGTTGCTGCAATTAAAAAAGGCATCTCAAAACCGATCGGTTCGTTGACGCAGATGGGGACGATCCGTTTGGGTAAAAGAACAGAAAAAAAAGAGCCAAAAATTAAAGATTTTGTGCCTTTAGCCAATCTGGAAGATTTAGTTTTCGGTGGTTGGGATGTGTACGAAGATAATGTTTACGAAGCTGCGTTAAACGCCCGTGTACTGGATGCCAACCTTTTGCGCGATGTGCGTGAAGAGTTGCAGGCCATTAAACCAATGCGTGCTGCTTTCGACAGAAACTACGTAAAAAACCTGGATGGTAAATATGTAAAAGACATCGATAACCGTTACGAACTGGCTTTAGCCGTAATGGAAGATATTAAAAACTTCAAGGCCGCAAACAACTGCGACCGTATTGTATTGGTTTGGTGTGGTTCTACCGAAATTTATTTCGAACCATCAGAAGTGCACGAATCGCTTGCTGCATTTGAGCAAGGTTTAAGAGATAACGATTTGCGTATTGCGCCAAGTATGATTTACGCCTATGCTGCATTAAAATTGGGCATTCCATTCGCTAATGGTGCACCAAACTTAACGGTTGATATTCCTGCATTGATCGAACTGGCTAAAGAAACCGATACCCCAATTGCAGGTAAAGATTTCAAAACCGGTCAAACCTTAATGAAAACCATTTTGGCACCAGGTTTAGCTGCACGTTCATTAGGTGTAAATGGTTGGTTCTCAGATAATATTTTAGGCAACCGGGATGGTTTGGTGTTAGACGATCCGGATAACTTTAAAACCAAAGAAGTATCTAAACTGGGTGTACTGGAAGATATTTTCAAACCAGAAGTTAACCCGGATTTGTATGGCGATATGTACCACAAAATCAGGATCAACTATTATCCGCCTCACGGTGATAACAAAGAAAGCTGGGATAACATCGATATTTTCGGTTGGTTGGGTTACAAAATGCAGATCAAAATCAATTTCCTTTGCCGCGACTCAATTTTAGCTGCACCGATTGTATTGGATCTTGCTTTGTTTATCGATCTGGCTAAACGCTCAAATCTATCGGGTATCCAGGAGTGGTTATCATTCTACTTAAAATCGCCACAAACGATCCCAGGTGTACCTGCAGAAAACGACATTTTCAAACAGTTAATGAAACTTCAGAATACCTTACGTTACATCATGGGCGAAGAGTTGATTACCCATTTAGGTCAGGATTACGAAGAAGAACTGATAGAAACCGTATAGTGTTTATCCACAAATTTCTTTCAACGGCCCTGGGCATTGGCTTCATTGGCAAGGGTGCCGGTACTTATGCTGCTATAGCAACCTGTATCTGCTGGCACCTTTTCCAGAGCCCTTATACTAACCCATATTTATGGCCAATACTGTCTACCATGTTCATTGTGATGATCGGGATCATGAGTGCCGACCGGGTAGAAGAAATTTGGGGTAAAGACCATAACAGGGTAGTGATTGATGAAGTGGCGGGCATGTGCATTACCCTGTTATTTGTGCCTTTACAATGGCAGTATACCCTTATTGGGCTTGTTCTTTTTAGGTTCTTTGATATTCTGAAACCCTTTTATATCCGCAAACTGGAAGAACTGCCAGGCGGTTGGGGCGTAATGGCCGACGATATACTGGCAGGCATTTACGCAAATATGCTCCTCCAACTGGTAGTGGTTTTCGATTTTTTTTAAGACATGCTTACCTACCTAAAAGCACAGGCATCATCCTTAATGGCTTCTGCAACCGATTTTGGTATCACTATCGTTGCGGTAAATCTTTTTGGACTGTGGTACCTGGCAGCAAGCATCATCGGCACCATTTCGGGCGGTGTGGTTAATTTTTACGTTAACCGCAAATGGGTTTTTCAAAGCCGGTCCAAGGAGGTGAAGTGGCAGGCGTTCAGGTATATTTTGGTGTGGGCCGGCAATCTGGCCATCGTTACTGCCGGGGTATTTATTTTTACCCATTTTTTTAATCTCAATTACGTACTCGCTAAAGTGCTAAGCTCGGTTTTAACCGGCATCAGCTACAATTATATCATGCAAAGGCAGTTTATTTTTACAAGTTAAATGAAAGCGATTTATTCATTTTTTTTATTCCTGATCCCAGGTTTTATTTTGCAGGTAAATGTTTTTGCTCAAAGAACCGTGGTGTCTGGAACCGTGCGCGATGCCGTAACCAAAGAAACGCTGCCCAATGTTTCCGTTTTCTTTAAAGATACCCAAATTGGTACACAGACCGATGTAAATGGAAAATATACACTCTTTTCGCCTAACCCACAAGGTGAAATCAGTTTCAACTACGTAGGTTACCGAACCGTTTTCAAAAATATTGTGCCCTCTGCTACGCAGGAATTTGACGTAGCCTTAGTACCCGATGCAAGGGCTTTGGACGAAGTGGTTATTGTGGGCGGGAAAAAGGTGAGGTACCGCAACAAAGATAATCCGGCTGTAGAATTGATCCGCCAGGTAATTGCCCATAAAGAAGAAAACCGCATTAAGAGTTATAATACTGCTTCTTTCAGGGAGTATGAGAAGATGCTGTTTTCCTTAAGCAATGTTTCGGATAAGTTTAAGAGCAAAAGAATGTTCAGGAATTATCAGTTTCTGTTTCAGGAACAGGATTCTACCTTAATTGGCGGAAAAAACCTGTTACCGGTATATATTCAGGAAAAACTGGCCGATCATTACCTCAGTAAAGATCCTGAAAAGAATAAAACTATTGTTATTGCCGAAAAGCAGGTAAACTTCGATAGCAGGTACATCGATAATAAAGGAATGAAAACTTATTTCGACAGGATGTATCAGGATATCGATATCTATAAAAACAATATTTCGGTGATCAGTAACGAGTTTTTAAGCCCGATTGCAGATGGTGCACCTGCTTTTTATAAGTTTTTTATCACCGATACGTTAAAAAATCAAAAACCACAGGTTATTGAGCTGTCTTTTACCCCCCGCAATACAAATGATATGTTATTCCAGGGGAAAATTTATGTCACCAATGATAGTCATTATGCTGTTACCGGCGCTTCATTTGGCGTCAACAAAAACATTAACCTCAACTTTGTACGTGCACTCAAAGTCGATCTTGATTTTGAAGCCAACAATAAAGGCAAATACAGCTTAAGCAAAAGCAATCTATTGGCCGATTTCGGTATCGGCAAAACCAAAGGAATAGGCTTTACCGGCGAACGTACGGTTACTTTCAAAAATTACCAGTTCGATACCGTATTGCCTGATTCCGTTTTTCAAGGAAAAAGTACGGTTGTGCTGGCAGATGCAGGGAAAAAAGATGATAAGTTTTGGGAGAAAAACAGACTGGATACCATTTCAAAAAATCAGTTGAAGATTTATGGCAATATTGATACCCTGCAGAATCTGCCATCTTTTAAACGCACGATGAAAATCGTAACCCTTTTATTTGCAGGTTATCAGAATCTAGGTCCTTACGAAATTGGTCCGGTAAATACTTTTTACAGTTTTAACAATGTAGAGGGTTTAAGACTGCGGTTTGGAGGCCGAACAACACCTGAACTAAGTAAACGTTATTATTTCGAAAATTACTTAGCCTACGGCATTAAAGATGAGAAATGGAAGTTTTTTCTTTCCGGAACTTATTCACTGAATAATAAATCGATCTACGAGTTTCCTCAAAACTACATCAGGGCCAGTTTTCAGCGCGATACTAAAATCCCCGGACAAGAGCTTCAGTTTGTGCAGGAAGATAATTTTTTACTTTCCTTTAAAAGGGGGGTAAATGATATGTTGCTGTATAACGATTTTTACCGCCTGGATTATGTAAAAGAGTTCGAAAATCACTTTTCTTATAACCTGGGTTTTAAAAAATGGAGCCAGACACCAGCCGGCGGATTGAATTATTTAAATTCAAATAATCAGTTGATAAACAGGTTAACCACAAGCGAAGTCTCGCTACAGTTAAGATACGCCCCGAACGAGAAGTTTTACCAGGGAAAAATATACCGTGTACCCATTGCCGACCGCTACCCGGTATTTAATTTACGTTATACTGCTGGTTTAAAGGGTGTTTTGGGTGGCGAATACAATTATCATAACCTGTTGGGAAGCATTGATAAACGTTTTTATTTATCACAGCTGGGTTATAGTGATGTAACGGTAGAGGGCAGTTACATTGCCGGAAAAGTGCCTTTCCCTTTATTGGATATACATCGTGCCAACCAAACTTATGCCTATCAGCTCAACTCATACAACCTGATGAACTTTCTTGAGTTTGTGAGCGATCATTACGTAAGTATCAATATCGATCATAATTTTAACGGTTTCTTTTTTAATAAAGTGCCTTTGCTTAAACGCTTGAAATTAAGGGAGGTGGTATCGTTTAAGGCTTTATATGGCGGATTGAGGGACGAGAACAATCCAAATTTTCAATCTGGTTTATATCAACTTCCTGTTTACGAAAATGGTGCACAGCGGACTTATGCATTGGGTAATGATCCTTATATGGAAGGTAGTGTTGGGGTGGGCAATATCTTCAAGCTGTTAAGGGTCGATCTGGTAAAACGCTTCAATTACCTCAACCATCCGGAAGTTTCGGAATGGGGAATAAGGGCAAGGGTAAAATTTGATTTTTAATAAAAATGCAATGGAAAAGAAATTAAGGGACAGCCTTCAACAGGGCATTTATAAAGTGATCAATCCTTTTGTTAAAGGCTTGATTAAAATTGGCTTAACACCTAATGCCGTCACCACAATTGGTTTGATCCTGAATATCGGTGTGGCCGTCATTTTTGTACTTGGTGCCGAAAAATCAAACCGTGGCGAGATGTCGTACATTGGTTGGGGAGGTGCATTGGTACTTTTTGCAGGTTTATTCGATATGCTTGATGGGCAGGTGGCCCGTTTAGGGAACATGAGTTCCAAATTTGGCGCCTTGTACGATTCGGTACTCGACCGCTACAGTGAAATGATCATGTTTTTGGGTATCTGTTATTACCTGGTGGCGCATCATTATTTTTTAAGTTCGCTATTTGCTTTTATTGCGCTCATCGGTTCAATGATGGTGAGTTATACCCGTGCAAGGGCCGAGGGGTTAGGTGTGGAATGTAAAGGTGGTTTAATGCAGCGGCCAGAACGCGTGGTCACCATCGGTGTTTTTGCCATTGCCTGTGGTATTGCTGGTCACTTTATCGGTGGCGATTATAAAATTTATGTGCCGGGCATATCCTTCCATGTTTTTGAAACGATGTCGATTTTTACCATGCCAATTACCATAATGGCTTTATTGACCAATATCACCGCTGTTAAACGGTTGCAGGAAGCCAAAAAAGGCCTTGAGGCACAAGAATTTAATGAAAGAAAAGGAAATAAAAAGGCGGCATTAATTGCGGGACTGGTTTTGATGACGAGTTTAGGTGGTATGCTTTCTTTTAATGCAAATGCACAGGGAAGCGACCCTTCGCCGATTACTTTTCCAACGCCTAAAGACATCAGTAACCAACTTTTTTATCTACAGCGCGACCCGAATACCAATACCATTATTTGCCAGTTAAATGTAGACAAACATGGAGTAGTGAATAAAGATCAACCTGTAAACGTGTTTTGGATGCGTTACGGAGACAAAGGAGAGAAGAAGGAACTGAGTTATATCCAGCGGAAATTTGCCTATGGCATTATCAGCAAAAATCTGGGTAACGGACAGTTCGAACTGCGTTTTACCTCGCACAAAAAATTACCAATGTATCTGAATAAATCGGGTGCAGACAAAAAATACCATGTTTTTGCAACGATTAACAATAAAAAAATGCAGTTGGAGCGAATATTCCTTCGAATTGAGGGTGGTACATTTTGGTTTCCGAATGTAAAATATGTAGAGATAAAAGGTTTTGATGCTTCAGAGCCTTCAAAAGTATTAGTTGAAAGGATTAAGGTGTAGCGTTGGGCGTTTTTCTGGTAGCGTTGATTGTCATTCTGAGTGAAACGAAGAATCTTTAAGGATAAAGCATTGGATATAAAAGATTCTTCACTACGTTCAGAATGACAAGTGGTTTGACGAAAAGATCCTGAAACAAGTTCAGGATGACGATTACACATAAACTGAGTTGAAGACCAGTTTTAAAAAAAAATTACCAAATGAAAAAGAATTTTGTTTCAAATTCGAAATCATCCATCAGGATGTTTAAAAACGACTTTTTAGAAAGCCTCTCAAAAGTACAATTTTATGTGCCTTTGGTGGTATATGTACCCGTTATCGGTTTTCTTTTTTGGAAAGCATTGGCAGAAATACAGATGCCTGTTTTAAATTTTGCAGGCTGGTTTTTGTTGGGCTTAGCCATCTGGACCATCACTGAATACATTCTGCACCGCTATGTTTTTCATTTCGAACCAGATGTAGAATGGGGCAAGAAAATCCATTTTATTTTTCATGGAGTACACCACGATTACCCCAATGATGCCAAAAGATTGGTGATGCCACCTTCAGCCAGTATCCCGATGGCCTTAGGTTTTTACTTTCTCTTCGATTGGATATTACCCGCAACCACCGTTTATCCGTTTTTCTCAGGGTTTATGATCGGTTATCTCTTTTACGATATGGTGCATTACGCACTTCACCATGCCAATTTTAAAAGCGGCTTCTGGAAACAGCTAAAGCAACACCACATGCTTCACCATTATTCCGATTCGACAAAAGGTTATGGGGTAAGCTGGACTTTTTGGGACCATATTTTTAGGTCTAATTTTGATAAAAAATAATATGCAGCAAGAAATTTTGCTTAAAAACAGTTTTTATAATCTTCGGAATATTTATCTGACAGTTGCTGTATCTGTTGGATATCTATTGTTATCAGTATTACTGGTCGGCTTTAAAACCGATCAGCTGGTGCTGATTTTTATTTTTAACAGCCTGTTTTATATTTCTGCAGGGACAAGGCGTTTCATTCTCGGTTTTTCGATCTTCATTGTTTATTGGATCCTTTTTGATTACATGAAGGCCTTTCCGAATTACCTGTTCAATACCGTCCATATTAAAGATTTATACGATCTGGAGAAAAGTATTTTTGGTATTAACCATAGCGGTTTAAAACTTACACCAAACGAATATTGGAAACTGAACAGCACCTCGTTTTTAGATGTACTTACCGGGCTATTCTACCTCATGTGGGTACCGGTTCCACTGGCTTTTGCTACTTACCTGTTCTTTAAAAACAAAGAACAATTTGTTCGGTTCTCGCTCACCTTTGTTTGGGTAAACCTGTTGGGTTTTGTAGTTTATTACGCTTTTCCGGCTGCACCACCCTGGTATGTGCAGGAACATGGTTTTGACTTTATCGCCAAAACAGCTGGGAATACTGCGGGTTTAGCCCGGTTCGATCACTATTTTAATATTACACTCTTTAAGGGAATATACAGTAAAGGTTCTAACGTGTTTGCGGCCATGCCATCGTTGCACTCATCATATCCCGTTATTGTTGTTTATTATGGTTTAAAAAACCGTTTGGGGAAAATTAATATTTTCTTTTTTACAGTAATGCTTGGCATCTGGTTTTCGGCCGTTTATACCAGTCATCATTATACGCTTGATGTATTAGCAGGATTAAGCTGCGCATTTTTGGGTATTATTTCTTTCAATTATTTAATGCGTAAGACAGCTTTGAAGCGCTTTGAGAAAAACCTAACCAAGGCTATTAGTGATTAGACAAGCAGCATTGATCGGTTAAATAATACTTCAACGTATGATGTTATGCTGAAAGGTTAAATGTTGTTTGTCTGTTGCTCATTGTTAAAGCTAAGTAATTGCTTTTTGCTTTCGTAAGCAGGTAAAATTCCACAGTAGCGATAAGAATAAGTGTATAACCAAAAAGTTCAAGCGATTCTTCTGACACATTCTTCACATCACGGGTATATTGATTTTCCATAACGGCCATCCAAAACACTTTTCTACCATACAAACGCGCGAAAATATAAGTAGTTAAAATTCCTGATAGAAGTATCCCAAAGGAAAATTTATTTACGAAATCGTTTAGGTTAGCAAAAAAGAGTCTTTTATTTCTGTATACAATAATAGTTGCAAGAAGAAGCAGACCAAAAGCTCCGGTTTGCCACGCTCCATCATAAACATGCTCATCAAGAAAAGCGTCTTGCTCTCTGATAAGAGAAGCCATAGTGAAGCTAAATAACGCAAAAGCAAGTGGGAATGATGATTTATGTTTGAATGAAATATAAAGGTAAGTAAGGGCACTTAGCAGTAGTAGCAAGCTCTGCACATATTCTACGACTGATTCTTCATTGAATTTATTACTTCCTGCTTCGTGTTGCACATTCCACTTTAAAAATTCAGACAATAAAGCCATTATTGAACCATAAATAAGGAATCGGATAATAGCAGTTTTTAAACCGCTGGGGCTTGATGAGTTTGTGGGACTGACCATTTTTTATTGAATTTGGATTTGTCATCAGCTAGAAAAATCAATAAACGTGATTCTGCCGATAATTAGACTACAAATTTCGCTCAAGAACCATTATTAAAAAAGGTCTATAAGTCCTAAAAATTGGTTAAAACGTATGAATATTTCAAAATTTAAAAATATAGTTTTTTGCTTATGTTATTCAATTAAGATAAGTGCCATCAGTAATTAAAAAAGCCCAATATCCAATCCTAAATGATCAGCTATTGGGCTTAGACGTAAAAATTATAAGAATAAAGCTAATTATTTAACGCTTATCCATTTGTTGAGCATGTTATCTGGTGCTTCAATTAAGAGTTTATAGAAAGAGGATGGGTAGTTTTTAAGGTCTGCCAAATAATGTTGCTGATTAACATCAACCTCGCCCAATAAATGATAGTCATCTTTTCCTCCTGTTTTAAACGCGTTGGTGGTTGCCAGCCAAATTTTTACTTTCCCTTTCTTTTCCACTGCTTTCCAGCTAATGTCGAGGTGATTTTGTACATAATTTGCTTTTAATGCGGATATGGATATCGGGCCAATAAATGATGTGCCGTCAATTTCCTGTTCGACACTTTTTGGCAGTTTCACATTAAGGTAACGGGCAATGGAAGGCATAATATCTACTATACCAAGATCGAAATATTGCGCATAAGTATTCAGGTTTTTATAACTACTCACCATCCAGGTAGAACGTTGACGCTCAGATTGTCCGCCATGTCCACGGCCGGTTTTTTCATCACGTCCATGATCGGTTGTAATAACAATCAGCCAATCTTCTTTAAATTGCTGTTGACGATACGTAATGGCATCCCAGATCTGGCCCATTTGTTTATCCAGCATCTCAACAGCTTTGTAAAACTCCGGACTATCACCATAACGGTGGCTCATATCATCCGTATATTCCAGGTATACCCACGAAAGATCAGGCGCTTTGTCATGAATAGTGTTTGCAGCCTGTTTAACTACTTCCTCATCAATAAGATGCATATAGTCAGCCTTTTTATCATGTTTAAAGCGAACAGTATCTAACTCAAAACCATCTGCAACAAAATCGGGTTTAAAGTTTCCGGTTTCGGGAAGGCCATCGCCAAGTAGTTTGGTTCGGTTGTCGGTCCAGCTGGAGAAAATAGCTGTTTTTTTATCAGGATATTGGCTTTTAAAAAGCCTGAAAATGTGCTGGTAGTTATAATTCGGTGCCTTGATATCATTATCGGGTACGTTATGCTTGTTTACCCAGGTGCCGGTAAGCAGGCTATTGTAACCAACAGCAGATATAGTTGGTGTTTCATTGTAACTTGCTTTATCGCCACCTACATGCATCCGCGAATAGGATCCTGCTGAGATGATCTTTTTGAAATTAGGTAACGCCAAACGTTCTATTACATCGGCAGGAATGCCGTCGGCGATAACATAAACCACTTTTTTAGTTTTTATTTTCTGCGCCCAGCCATTTACTGAAACCAAAATCAGGAAGAGGAAAAGAATTTTTTTAATCATTTTATGTTTTGTAGAAATTAGGGATTGTGGTTAAATAAACAGCACCGACAAAATCGGCGGTGCTGTTATGGTCTGTTTTATGGTTTCAACAACCACATTACCCCATCAATGTTGTCGCCTTCAGGATACTGTCTTGCTATTGCCCCGGTAACATTCTGCTGATTTAATCGTAATTCAGATTCCGGATACATCCAACGTTTTGGAATGCGTTTGTTGTTTAACACCCCGGCCCCTGTAGTATCAAAAACCGGAAAACCAGTTCTTCTCTGCTCAAAAAATGGCTGCCAGCCGCTGTTCATGAAAGATGCGATGTATTTTTGGGTAATGATGTTCGCCAGAGGATTTGCATTAGCATTTAATTGGACAGTTGTCTGCGCCAGATAAGCATTGATAGTGGCCTCGTCGATAGTATAAAACTGCATAGATGCCCTGATGCCTTTTTGATAATACTCATTTGCGCTTCCGGAAATCCATCCTTTTACAACGCCTTCGGCAAGAATAAACTGTTGCTCAGCATAACCCAATGCTATACTTGCTTCATTTGCCGGGCTATTATAATAACGAGGATTAATTTTAGAAACTTCTCCCGCAAGCGTACGGGCCGTATTCTCATCTTTTGGTGCGCTACCATTTCCTCCGCCGTAAGCCTTAAAATCTGTTGCGGCAAGCGATGCGAATTTTGGTGCTTTATCGGCAAAGCGGAATAAACGGGAATCCTGAAGCGATTTTAGCAAATTGATAAAAGTTTCATCCATATAATATGCTGTCTGCATACTGTTACTATTGAAATATGGATAGCGGTTTCCCTGGAGATCATAAAATTTAAGCTGGGCATTGTCCGAGTTTCCAGTAAACAGTGGATAATCCGTTGGATTGTTTACAATTTCGGCAAAACGTTTCTTGATTTCAAATTTGGAGTCATTTTCCTTAACCGATAAACTGATTAATACCCTTAAGGAAAGTGAGTTGATTGCGCGTTTCCACTGTTGTATGTTTCCGCCGAAAACAATGTCACCCTGTAAACTTGCTGTATTTACGTCAATCATTCCGTTGGCAGATTTCAGCTCATTTAAAATGCTCAGGTAAATATCTTCCTGCTTGTCATATTTTGGTGCAACAATATCTCCCTCTGCTTTTAAAGCCTCACTGTAAGCAATATCGCCGAAGGTCTGGGTTAATTGTAAAAATTCCCAGACCTTAAAAAACTTCACAAGAGGCAAATACTGAGGTTTGTTCAGATTTATGGCAGCTTGTTCCATCTTAACTACCTGGCGCAGATTATTATAATTAGCATAGCTGCCCCGGCTCCAGCCATAGTACTGGTTTAAGGTAATTTCATCTGTATTTATCATTTGACGGGAAGCAAGTGCTACATCAAGATTGGTTGACTGGAAGGCACTTTGCTCAATGGCATTTAATAATAGATCGGGTGTTGCAGCAGTGGTTTTGTTTGGGTCTACCTGGAACTCGCTAAATTTTTTGCAGCCCATTTGTGCGATTGCGGCAAATAATACAATATATAATGTCTTTTTCATATAACTCAAGTTAAAATTTTAGGTTTACGTTAAAACCAAATGAACGGGCCGAAGGCGTTTGGAGATTATCCTTTGCGGGATCAGGATCTATATTTGGCATTTTTGAGAACAATAAAAGATTACGGCCAACTACTGAAACATCTAAACCTTTAACAAATGATTTGCCTAGCAGCTTGGCCGGCACCTGCCATCCTAATGTTACCTCTCTTAATTTCAGGAAGGTTTGCGAAAAATAGTTGTAGTTATTGTAGGCACCATTACTGGTCTCGATCATATAATCGATATAGTTTACCGCTTTGGCATTTGGGGCGAAAACACGGGTATCGCTTGTAATATTACCTTTGGCATCATAGGTAGCTGCTCCGCTGGTAACCACGACACCATCACCAACAAAAGTTGCTTTCCCTGCATTAGCATCAATGCGGTATTGGTTAACTGTACCCGGATGTGTACCACCCCACCACATTTTCTGGTTGGTTGTCGAGTACATCAATCCGCCAAGTCGCCCATCAACCAGAAACTTCAGTGTGAAGCTCTTATAATTAAAAGTATTTTCGATACCGTAAGTCCAGTCTGGAGCTTCATTTCCAATAAATCTTGAAAAATTATCATTTAATGGAAAACCATTGCTTCCGTAAATAATCTGCCCCTGGCTGTTGGTCTGATAAACCGAACCATAGATCCTGTCTGTCCTATCACCCACACGCAGATTGCCCAGGGTTTCAGCACCCCCATAAATTTCTTTTAAATACCTGCGGTACTTGCTCAGATTTACGGCCATATCCCATTGAAAATCGTTGCTTTTTAATAAGGTTCCATTAACCACAAACTCCATTCCCTTACGTTGATAAACGTTTCCGTTAACCAACTGGCTACCATAACCGCTTGTTATAGAAATATCCGGAGAAGCGATATTGTTAAAGTCGCTTGTCTGGTAATAAGTGGCTTCAACACTTAACCTGTTCTTAAAAAACTTAGTATCCAAACCTACCTCCCAACTGTCTGACGTTTGTGGGGTAAGGTTAGCCTGTTTAAGCAAGCTGCCAAAAGTAAGCGCGGGAGTACTGTTCCAGCTCGTTCCTTTATCAAATGCCGGAAGATAACCATACGTATAAGTATCATCACCAAGTGTACCGCTTGAAACTCTTGACCAGGAACCACGTGCTTTTAAATAGCTAAACCAGTCTGGCAATTTAGTTAACTGGGAAACAACGACAGATGAGCCTATTGAAGGGTAGAAAAAGCTGTTATTATTCGTTGGAAGTGTAGAAATGACATCGTTTCTGCCAGTAGCAGTTAAATAAATTGCATTTAAAAATTCCAGATCTAAAATCGCATAAACGCTGCTTGTTCTTCTTTCTTCAACAGCGTTACTGCCCTGAAGAGGATTTGCAGAATTACTAAGGTTATAAAAACCAGGAATGCTTAATCCATCAGTATTTGTAGAACCGTATTTGTTATTTCTATAATAATTAGAACCACCAACCTGCGCGTGTAACTTAAACTTATTGCTGAAAGTATGGTTGTAGTCTCCAATTAAATCAGTAACCAGGTCAATGTAGTTTTGGGTAGCAACGGTAAATTGCCCTCTGGATTTATTACCATAACCGATGTAACTCATTGGTTCTTTATAAGTCCGGTTTAGGCCATAAGCGTTTATTCCATTTCTAAACTGAACACTAAAAGCCGGACTGATTTTATAATTCAGGTTTAATGAACCATAGGTGTTGTCTTTATCATAACCGCGCAAATATTCATAAGCCTGGAAATATGGGTTATTATAGTAAGAAACATTATAATTGCGTTGTTGAATACCCTCTTTGCCCGGCACCCAATAGTCTTTTAAATCCTGCACACTTACATCGGCCCCTGTCCATAAAACTAAATTGTAAAGGTAGTTGGTTGGCCCGTATCCGGTTTCAGGAAAGTTTTTGGTAAACTGGCGGTTGTAGTTCAATCTTGCATCAATTGTAAATGCATCTGAAAGTTTATAATTGCCGGAAACGTTAAAGGAACTATTGTTTAAGTCGGTATTCGGCACAATTCCTTTTTGATAAATATGCGAAGCTGAAGCCCGGAAGGAACCTTTCTCCGAACTTTGGGTAATGCTAATGTTATTACTTGAAATTAGTCCGGTTTGAAAAAAGTCTTCTACATTGTTTTTTCCCCTCGAAAGGAATGGAAGCGGAACTAATTTTCCGGTAACCGGGTCTCTTGGGCTGTTAAACTGAGGCGTTTCAAAAAAACCACTGGGCGTAGTGGGATCGGGTTGATCGAGTTTTGGACCCCAAATCCATCCAGAACCTTCTTGTCCTCCTCCTGAACCATCAACATAAGTATATTTTCCCTTGTAACCTGCACCATACTCTGTTTGTACCTTCGGAATCCTGATAAAACTTGGCTGTATTTGCGTAGAACTATTTACATCAATACTAAGATCATTCCCTTTGCCACGTTTTGTGGTAATCATAATTGCACCATTTTGCCCGATAGAACCATATAATGCAGATGCATTGGCACCTTTTAATATGGTTACCGATTCGACATCATCTGCATTTACACGAAAAAGATCTGCAGATTGGTCTGGTATGCCATCGATAACAATAAGTGGCTTTCTGCCTCTTAATGAAATACCTGGTTCCTGGAACAAATCAGTAGAATTGGTGATATTAAGGCCGGCAACCCTTCCGGTAAGCGAACTGATAATGTTCGGCTCTCTTGCCTTCACTAAATTTTCGCCTTGCACCGTTTGCGCCACATAACCTAATTTTGACCGTTCTTTTTTAACACCTAAAGCGGTAACTACCACCTCAGATAATGCTTTTGCATCCTCAGTCATTACGATCTGGTAGGTATCGGAATGATCAACTTTGATTTCTTTGTTCACATATCCAATACTACTTAAAACAAGTACATCGCCATCGTCAGCCTTGATTGAAAAATCACCTTCCTGGTTAGTAACCGTACCAGTATTGGTTCCTTTTATTAATACTGATATTCCAGGGATACCAAGTTTCTTCTCATCAGTAACATGGCCTTTGATAACCCTGACGTTTTCTGCTGTTTTTTTCTGCGGGGAAGGCTTTAAAACAATCTTATCATTCGTTTTTGGAATGGAAAAGGCAGAATTGAAAATAACGATAAGTAAACAGGTTACCCATAAACTCTTCTTCAGGCAACACAAAGATGGGTAAGTAAATCTTTTTTTCATAAAAGCTAATTCGTTTGTTAAAATTTTAAATGTTTTTTTGGTGTTATTATCGGGAACTTTGTTCAGTTTGGTTTCCATTTGGCCTGTTCCTAACATAGCCCTTTGTTTACCGCTGGGAGTGTTTCTCCCGTCTTTGCATCAGAGACCCATTCCTTTAATGGCAATCCCTTGAGCAAATGTGCTAGCGGATAGAATCAGCAGGTTGAACATCCATAGAAGCTTTTTTTTTCATTTTACTTAATATTTAGTTGTTTGTTTTGGAATGACAGGTGCTTTTCAACGGTGCTAAATTGAACATATCATATTAAGGTTAAGTTAAGATTCAATTAATATATTAATTGAACGTTCATTCAATCTATTAAATGAAATAGATTTGCAGAATACAGCTACTTTTGAGTAGTTTGCTCAATTAAATTAACTGCATAATGGGACGCAAAAGCCTAAAAGAGACCAGACGACTGGAGATTATTAAAGTATTTTATCAGGTAGCCAAAAAAGAAGGTTATGAAAATACATCTATTGCCAAGATTGCCAAGGTGATGGATATTAACCCAAGCCTTATTATTCATTATTTTGAAACCAAGGAAGGACTCACTTACGAATTGATCGACCATATACTAGACCGGTATTTATTGATTTATACCATCAAACATAAAGGACAAGCAAGCCTGGATGACTTACAGAAAACTATAGAAATGTTGTTTTCTAAAAAATGGAACCTGCTTTTTGATGACGGTTTATTTTATACTTTTTATGCTTTGGCATTCAGGGAAAAAAAAATCAAGCTTAAATATAAGATGATTCTGGATTCGTTGCGCAATAGACTTGCCCTGTTGATCGAACAGTGCAATGCACAGTGCATTACAAATGTAGATAACCCACAGGTTGCTGCAGATTTTATTTTTGTAATGGTTGATGGGGCTTATTTTTATCTTTCGATGGAAAGTGATAAAAAAGCTTATTCGGAACGTTTAGCCTATTATAAGCAAAAAGCCTACGATACACTATGCATATCTCCAATTAAGGTTGTTTCTGCTCCCGTTTGCTAAACTGACGGCTTAAAGCGAATAAACCGATAGACATCCAGAGTACATTTGCTGCTGCATTGGGAATGTCCTGGGTATCAACGGCAGTAACTGCCAGGCATAATCCACCCATAATATTAAGTGCCTGGAAGGAGATGGAATCTGCGCGGATTAATTTCATACTTAATAAAAGGTATCCGAGGGTACAAAATACTACTCCTGACCACCCAATAATAGACATTGCTAATTTCATATTATTAACTCCAATTACCTTATAAAAATGCTGTTACTTCTTGTATTCTGAACACAAAATCCTATATTTAACTGAAACAAATGTACAATATGGATCCGAACATTGTTACCCTAAATCTTATCAATTATATCGGCGATTACGACTATTATGATTCACTTACAGACATCAACAGCGACAAACATCCAAAATCCTTTACTAAACTGAGCGAGATCAGGGAAAGGAATAAGCGCCACATCACCGAACTTTTTCCTAATGTGAAATTTCGGGATAATGAAAACCAGTTGCTTGCGGTTGGCCGATTTAAGGATGATGTTAAAGCCAAGGTAGAAACCTTATCTAAAAAGGAAATAGAAGATTATATTGAAACCTTTAAAAAGGATGCTAAAAAAATCGAGAGGCTTTATAAGAAGGTGAGGAAGTAGTTGGTTCATTTGCCATTGGTTTATTAGTACTGGCAATTGCCTATTTATTTCATTGTTAAATTATTTGATATGTTAAAGCGGCAGTTACCGTTCAGTCATTGTAATTTGATTATTGGTTCTTACTCGTTTTGACCATTAAGAAATTAAGGACATTAAGATTTTGCCGTTTATATTAATTAGAAAAATCGTCATTTCGACTGTAGCGCAGCGGAATGGAGAAATCTATTTAATCATTTTCATTATAAAGATCCTTCATTGCATTCAGGATGACAAATTGATCGATAGGGATACGCCGAGGAAAGGATAGTAATATTTTATCGGCGCTCGCTAACTGATCATTGAAAATTGATTTTTGGTCATTTACCCCTATTATTCGTGCAATACCAAAATAGCTTTCACCGTTTTGTTCATTACCTGATTAACCGTGCTGCTGGTAAATAAGCGGTAAATAATATTGTGATGGTGTTTAACCAGGCAAAGGATATCGGTATGGTTACTTTTGATGAAATCCATAATACCATTTGGGGCACTGCTGTCCATAATGTAGTTAAATTCGATCTCCGTATCTGGTAAAAGATCCCTGATCCGTTTTTCACCCGTCTGGATGTGTACTTCATCCGATTTTTCAGCCACATAAAGCACCTGCATTTTCCTCGTTCCGGAGGATTTTAACAGTTCGCTAAGGGCAGTAATGTCTTTTGGCGATAATACTGTTTCGTAATCAGTGGCCAGCGTAATAATGGGGAAGTTGGTAAAACTGCTCTCTAAAGGAACAATTAATGTTGGAATCCGCATTTTGGTAACGGCCATGCTGGCGTTGCTGCCTACAATTCCGCTTATTCCTGTGGCACCTGTTATGCCCATTACTAATAGCTCTACCGGATTGTTTTCGGTATGTTTGGTAATTACTGTTTTTAAAAAACCAACATCACATATTGTTCCGAGCTTTACATCTTTAAGGTTTTCCCTTTCGCGGATGTTTTCGGCCCATTCCTTTAAAGCAGCTCTTTTATTTCCGTAATAAGATTCGATAAAAATGGCATTGTAGGTACTGTTATTTATACCTTCGGTAGGATGGATGGCATGAATAGCCACAACTTCCATTTTCAGCGTTTTTGCCATGGCCAGTGCGTAGGAGAGGGCATTTCCGGCACTTCTTGAAAAATCCGTTGCTACAAGTATCTGTTTCATTTTTTGGAGAATAATATTTTAAAACTGTTAAATAAACAGGTGAAAAAGCATGAATAACAAAATAGCCAATACAATCGATACCGGCAAGGTAAGCACCCAGGCCAATCCAATGTTTTTAAGCGTATTACTGTTCAGGTTTTTTCGTCCGCCAGAAGCCACCATTGCACCGGCTATCCCACTCGATAACACGTGTGTAGTACTTACCGGCAAGCCAAAAGCGGTACTCAGGCCAATGGTAGAAGCCGCTACAATTTCTGAAGTAGCGCCCTGCGCATAATTTAAATGCTCGTTGCCGATTTTTTCGCCAATGGTAACCGCTATGCGTTTCCAACCGATCATGGTACCCAGTCCGAGTGAAATCGAAATTAAAAGAATTACCCAAAGTGGTGCAAATTCTACCAGTTTCGATAACTCAGAAGCATTATCATGAAGCAACTGATCGTCGGTTGCATTAATTACCAATGTTTTATCTTCCCTGACTGTTTTTACCGAAGCAATAACGTCTTCAATCTGCTTACGGAAAAGATAAGTGTTTTTCTTGTCGGTTTCATTTTTGAGAGAAAGGTGGAATTTTGCTTGATCTATTTTATTTACAAGAGCGGCAATATCGAGTATTTTACCCTGATTAAGTTTTGCTGTTTTTTGCAGCAGTTGTTCAGTTTGGTTAAGCTGGAATAATACTTTATCATTGGGGATATGGTGGTTGACGGCAAATTTTGCAGGGAGAAAAGCAATGAGGATCAGCATTAATAAGCCCACACCTTTCTGTCCATCGTTACTGCCGTGGAAAAAGCTCACCAAAGTACAGGTGGTAATCAGTAATCCCCTGATTAATAACGGGGGCCTGTCATTTTCGCCATGCGGGATATGGAAAAGGGCATGGTATTTAACTACATGTTTTAAAAAATACATCAGCAACATGGCCAAACCAAAGCCGATAATGGGTGATAAAATGAGCGATAAACCAATTTCTTCGGCCTTGCCCCAGTTTACGCCTGTGCCGCCATAGTACCAGGTAAAAGCTAAACCGGCACCGATCATGGCGCCAATCATAGTATGCGAACTTGAGCAGGGGATGCCCAGGTACCAGGTGCCGAGGTTCCAGGCGATAGAGGCCAGTAAAACTGCTAAAACCATTGCGGCGCCAACACCAATTGGGAGGTTCATCAAAGCATCTAATGGTACGAGTTTTAAAATACCCATCGCTACGGCTATCCCTCCGGTAAACACGCCCATGAAATTCCAAAATCCCGACCAGGGGATGGCGATAACAGGTTTTAATGCTTTGGTATAAATTACAGTCGCTACAGCATTGGCCGTATCATGGAAACCGTTTACAAACTCAAATCCGACTACGGCAAGCAGGCAAACGATAAATACGATGGCAAGAGGGATACTTAAATCGGTGTTTCCGATAAAGGGTAAGATGGTGCAGAACGACGGCATAAAATCAGTTTGGATATTCAAGGTGCAGATTAATATCTGCGATGTAAATAAATGAATAAGTAACTGATTTAAATCGTTTTGAATGTTAAATGATTGTTATCAATAAGTTAAAGTGGGTGGTTGTTTTTTTAACACAGTACTAGTAAAATAAAATAGGAGGCTGTGTAAAAAAAGATTTACGCTGGCTCACTAAGCAAATTATATTTTGATACGTCGTCATTCCCAATTTAATTGGTAATCCTAATACTGTTGCAGAGTGCTTTAAGATTAGCTTCGCTGAGCGCTTCCGTCGTTCCCGCCTGCGCGAGAATGACGCAGAACGAAATAAAATTCAGGCCTTTAACTGCTAGATTTTACTTTTGATGCAGCCTCATCTTTAAGCAAGAGAGAAAGTTAGTGAATAGTTTAGTCCAGCCTGTTGATCAGCCAGGGAAAGTAACTGTAGATAAGTGAAAATAACCCGGGTTATCAGTTTTTTGATAGCAGAAAGGCAGGAAATTCCTGCCTTTAGTTTTAGTTTGATATGATAAATGGTTTTAACACTTTTGATTTCTCTATTGAAAATATTGTGAAAGGTCTGTTAATCTGCCACCTGACACATAAATAGTTTTCGTAGCAGCTACCGATGTTCTGGCATCTGTAATTACAAACAATTTAGATTTTCCTGCCTGAAAATTGAACCCATCTGTGGCAAAAGCTGAGGTAACTCTACCTTCGTTAGGTTTAAGTGTATAACCATTAATAACCAAAGGGGTACCAGAGTTATAAGGATAGCTATTGGTACCTTTTTCAACAATATCGAAACTGTAAATATAATTCGCCCCAGGCAGTGCTGGTAGCTCAATTGAATTTAGAGAGCCATCTTTTGGTAAGGTAAACCTAATTTCGGGTATAACTTTTGTGCCAACTACTGTGTTTGCAGCAGATGAAGGTCTGGTATAAAATACGAGATCTACATCAACACCTTTAAATTGAATCGGAAATGTGGTTTCAAATTTGGCACTGATCATCATATTGGCCGGATTAGCAGGAGGATCGAGTTTTACATTATCAACTATCTTGTTTCCATCAAAAAAGAAACCGATGTTCTGCTGTGCATTTGTTGATTCGATTATTTTTTTAAGTAGAATGGCTGTTTCCCCCTTTTTGCGGATGGTAATTTCTCTTGTTGTGCCCTTATCAATCAGTATTGAGGATACTTTATTGATAGCGCCGGTTCCTGAAGTGAACAGATTTCCATCCAATAAAAATTCGAGCTCTCCGGATAGCGCATAACTTTTAATTGCCAATGAAATGGAATTGTTGTATACTTTAGTGCCATCGTAAAAAATACTGATACTTTGATCGAATGGTGTTGCAGTAATGTTTTTGGTCAGTAATATTTCTGCTGTACCTTTCTTTCTTACCTTTAGAGTAGCGTTCTGGTCTTTTACCGTAAGCAGGGTTTTAATATTGATACTATTTGTAGTACCAGTTTTGGTATCAGCTATTACACTATCTTTATACAGGTATTCTAGATCTACCTCTGTATTTCCGCTAATACTTAACTGGATAACTTTTGGTGGTTCTGGTTGGAGAAGTTCTGCTTTGCGACAGGATAAACCTAAGGCTATAATGGCCGAAAAAAGGAAAAGGGTAAAGATTTTTAGTTTCATAAAAAGGGTAATTATCATTTAAAACAGAACAATCCTGTTTTTATAATCAAGAGACCATACCCAAAGGGTACGGTCTCTTTTGATAAGAGAGAAAAAATTAAAATACAAGTTTTGACCATGTAGCTGCCCAGCTTGGTAAAGTAACTGTAGATGGAGAACCTGGAGTATTGTACCAAGGTTGGCTTACACCAAATGCACTTGCATTGCTACCGTTAACTACTAAAGTGTTACCACCACCGTCAACATAAGTACCAACTGCTGCTGTAACAGCGCTTGTAAAACCGTGAACAGATGTAGAATTAAGATCTGAAAGACTTGCATTGGCGTCAGCATCAAAAACGATACCTCTTGGATAACCAGAAACAATTACGTCGATCAAAGTAACTTCCGAACCTCTACGCTCGCGGATACCATTACGGTAACCTAAACCAGCAATACCAGCAGTATTTTCAGTTCCGAAAACACTTACGTTAGTTAAAGTTGGGTGAGTTTTAGGTAATAAGCTAAAAGTAGCATCTTCTCCAGGTGCATTGTTATCAGATTCGATACCGTTTGAATCGCTGGCGCCGCTGCTTGTACTGTGTGTAGAATTTTTATCGGCAATAGCGATACAATCGGTTAGGGCACCAGTGAAACCATTGTCGAAATCAAACTGATCATCATCAGAAGCTAATGCAATTAAATTGCTCGGACTAACTGTACCACCGAAGAACTCAAATCCATCATCAAGACCGTAAGAAACCTGTACGTGATCGATAGTAGTACCGCTACCTACACCACCTAAAGTTAAACCGTTAACCTCAACATTTGGAGCCAATTGGAAACCAGCGTACTCAATGCGTACGTATTGGAAAGTACCACGGTTATCCGCGTCGTTAGAACCTCCGTAGTGGAATTTACCTTCATCTGCTAAACCTTCAATTAATTTATCCGTAACGTTGATTTTTGCATTACCTAAAATAATTACACCACCAAAATCACCAGGTTTACCTGTTGTGCTGGCATTACCATCTAAAAGGTAACGGCTGGTAAATACTATTGGAGCATTAGCTGTACCAACAGCGTTGATGGTACCGTCTTTTGCGATAACCAATACACCGTTTTGTACACCGGTAGTATTAACTGATGCTTTGATGTAAGTACCTGGCTGGATGGTTAATGTAGCGCCACTTCTTACGGTTACTACGCCACTTAATTCGTAAACGTTTCCTGCTGTCCAGGTAACAGAGCTGGTAATGTCTCCGCTAACTGCCACAACTGGCAATGATGATTGTGAATAATCTGCTGCTGAAGTGCTGCGGTTGCCAAATGCAGATGAAGCACCTTCATTTTTCTTACAAGCTGTAAAAGACACAGCAACAATTGATAAAAGACCGATTAAGTTTTTGAAATTTTTCATTTTCGTTTTTTTGTTTTCATAGGATCTGATAGGTACGATCCATGTTTTTTAGGTTGATTTTTTTTGTTATTTAGAGGTAGGGACAGATAATTCCTTGTTTTTTATGGAAATAAAAGCCTGCATATCACTAAATAGGATGTTTTTTATATCTTAGTATTTCTTATCGATAACTAAGCAGATCTGTTGGCTGCCCTTGGCTTTTAACAGCAGGTTTTTATAAATATTTCAGGTTTATCCTGGATTGGCCGTTCCACTAGAAATGATCGGTTTAAAACGGAGGGTTCTGATACAACCTTTCGTTTTTTTTATGGCTATGCAGGAAACACTGTTCCTCCTTTCTGATTAAATGTTGTAAGCTTATTTAAATTGTTTTTCATGGTAGCTTTTAAAAATTATAGGTAATGGAAGTGCTGTAAGTGCGGCCAAATTTTTGCGAAAACATAATCTGGTCTCCATCATCTAAATTGTTTGTAAAACCGGGCTTCAGGCGGAATCTGGTACTGTAATCGGAAGTGCCGGCGATATGATCAGGGTTAGCTTCGTAGCTGGCTGTGTTTTTGAAAATAACAGATGCTTTATTGAGCAGGTTGCCTGCATTTACTTTAACTTCGAATTTGTTTTTGTAAAATTTATAACTCACCTGTGCATCAATCTGTGCACGTGGGTTTTCGTACTCGATATTGTTAAGCTCCGGACTAACAAGTGTTGTTTTACGCCCTGATTCATTGTAGGCAATGTTAAATCCAAAATGTTCGTCCAAATATTGCAAACCGGCATTAAGAAGATAGGGTGCTTGTCCGTACATGTTCCTTTTTGCTTTAGAGCTTACCATTATATCATTTCCATCTGGTCCTTTGGTTTTGTAGGTGCCCACAACATCTGCTGTTTGCAGGGTAAGGTTTCCGTAAAGGGTAAGGCGCGATAACAGGGCATAGCTGGAAATAAAGCCGAGATTTTTCCTCAGTTCGAATTCTAAGCCATAGACTTTGGCTTCATCAGAATTTTTGATATAATAAAAACCAATGCCGTTTGATAGGCTGTAAGTAATTTCAACGGGCTTATCGAATTTTTTATAGAATGCGCTTGCCGAAATAATTTCGCCAAGGCCCGGAAACCACTCTGCTTTAAAATCATAATTTTTAATTTGGGTACTGGCTAAACCTTCATTGCCAAACAATCCATCAAACATTGGGTCGTATCTAAAAAACTTACTGTTATCCATTAACTCTGGTCTGATTACTGCATTTGAAAATGCTGCCCTCAGGTTAATCTGTTTGGTAGGACTGTAGGTAAGATTGGCCGATGGCAACCATCGCCATTTATTTTCTGGAGGAAGCGAAAATAGGCTTGTTCCCTTAATATTAAGATCATTGCGTTGCTCGGTATATTTATAATATTCGGCCCTAACACCCCAAACTAACCGTAACTTTTCAGCAAGGCGGTTATCGAGCATCACATAAGCTGCATTGGTAATACTTTTTCCTTTATAGCCATTTAGATAATATGGGCTTATAAAGTAATTGTAGCCATTGTTGCCAATTTTTGCCGGATCAATCATCTGTCCAATTGGGATATGTCTTAAACTATCAGGAATTGTAGCGTTTTGAACCAGCGAAACGATTTCCCAGTTTAACGATCCTTGCTTCTGTATGCCAAAATAGCCGGTTTTTAAGGTGTTATTTAAAGGCCCTGTTTTAAAAGGCATGCTTGCATCTCCCCCCCATGAAAAATGGTGCTCATTGTTGCTGTAGTTATGGCGCGATGTGGGTTTGATATTTCCCTCCCTTTGCCCACTTGCCTGGTAAAAATACTCGTAATCGTTACCTACGTTTTGTAAGTTCTGTGTAGTAATACCCATATCCTTCTCTTTACGGTCTATTGATGTTCTGGATAGGTTCCATTCTAATTTAACCTTGCCAACCTGATGCTGCCCGTTGAGTTTATTTTGTAAAAGATCTGTATAGGTAGGGTCGTCGGTTTCGATGATGGCATTCGGTTTTAGTCCATTGGTATAAAAAGTAAAACCATCGTTTGCATCGTAGCCAACCGTTCTTAGCAGGTCGTTATTGTAAATATGTGTGTAGGTGTTGCGGAAACTAAACCTATTTTTGTCCAGTTGTAAGCCTACATTTAACATGGCTGCTAAAGTGGTGTTAAACATGTATTTGGCACCCGTATTTGGAGTGTTAGCATTCCATTCGCTTCTGGTTTGTTGTTCAACAATATTAATGTTCTGGTTGTTGCGGTAGTTTAAAGATGCTGTATAACCAAGTTTTTTGTTATTTGTGGTATCAATACCGATTAACCTGCCCATGGTAAACTGATAGTTTTGCGATGGTGCGGTTTTATATTTGTACATCGTAAAATTATCATTCGTAAACTTCTGGCTCTGGGCCATTAATTTTTGTGCATACTGTTCAGGTGTAAGGTTATTATTTGGCATCACAGTAGGTTCGGTATGCTGTAAATCGGTTGGAAATTTTCTTCTTCCATCATCAAAACCGAAATAATCATATTTGCCACGTTTGTGGCTTAAAAAATCCTTACCTGTACTTTGGTCGTTGTAAGCAGTACCTGCAGTAAAGCTCATAAAATTTTCATTGGGTATATCTTTAGTGTTAATCTGGATCAAACCACCTCCAAAACTGCTGATCATATCGGGGGTAACGGTTTTGCTTACCACTACATTATCAACAAGGCTCGAAGGAATCAGATCAAAAGAAAAATTGCGGGTTTGGGCTTCGGTGCTTGGCAAAGTAATACCATCTAACTGTGCGGTATTATAACGTTCGCCGATGCCACGTACCAATACCAGTTTATTGTCTATCGAGCTTACACCGCTTATACGTTTTAAACTTCGCCGATGTTTTTATCCGGTGTTCTCGAAATCTGTTCGGCACTAATCCCGTTACTGATTTCAGAGGCGTTTTTCTGACGGGACAACAAGCCATCAACTGATGCTTTTTTGTATGTCGCGGTCACTACAACATCCTTAAGCCCCTTTGCATCGGGTTTTAAAGAAATATCTAGTGGTGTGGCTTTGTCGGCCTTTACCATTACATCACTGATGCGTTGTGTTGCATAAGAAATATAACTGATTTCTACTGTGTAGTTGCCGGGTTCTACGTTGATGCTATAACTTCCGTCGCTGGCGGTTTGGGTGGCTTTGCCCGTTTCTATAATTTTGATGGATGCACCAGGTAGTGTTTCACCTTTTTCGTCGAATATTTTTCCCGATATCCGGCCCGGTTTCACCGGATCGGGTAATTTATAAAGCAATATCGTATTGGCGTCGGCAAACCTATACGTTACCCTGGTACCAGACAATATTTTTTTGAGGATAAGCTCAAGGGCCGTGTTTTTTACTTCAAGGCTTACTTTTCCATTTTGACTAAAAATCGATTTATTGTAATTAATTGAAAATCCTGCTTTTTCTTCAAGTAACGAAAGTGCATCTGGAATGCTCATTTCTGCTATTTTAATGCTCAAACTGCTTTCTTTTGGTGTTTGCGCAAAACTGCTTGCCATGCCCTGGTTAAATAAGAAGGTACACAGTACCATTAAAGCTACCATAGGGCGGTAATCCAAATTGATAAAATATTCTTTTATATAGTCGTAAAACCCTATTTTCATAGGTTCAAGATGTTTTTTAATTCTCACGGGTTAAAAACTTTTGTTTTAGGAGCTGGATTGTTCGAGCAATCCGGCTCCTTGTTCATGTTAAGAGGTTTAATTGTTTTTCGTAGGTATAAATCCGGTTTATTGCGCCTTTTGCAGCGCCATAGCATATCGCTAACTCATCATTGACAGCCCTCCCCCCATACGGTAATTGTTTTGTTCGCAGTATCTATTTTATATTTCATCTTTTTACCGCTCATCACGCGGATTTCTTCCATTATATTACCAATGCTTTTGTTTGTAAAAGTTGCATTAAACCTGCACTGGCTGAGTTTATTGGTCTTCAATTCAAAATGCACATTGTAATACCTTTCTAATGACTTAAACATACTGGGAAGGGCTACATCTTTAAAAGCAAAGCTGTTTTTAATCCATGCATTAACTTCGGTAATGCGCTCGTTACGGACAATGTAATCGTGTGCTTTTAAATGGTATAATAATTTCATTCCTGGGGTAAGCAGCGAAAGTTGTTTTAATTTTCCCTCACTGTTTTCCGAAACTTTTACTTTACCTGTACGCACTGCCACGCTGAAGGTTCCGTCTTTCGGATAAGCATATATGTTAAAGGAAGTACCCAAAACCCGGGTCTGCATTTGTCCGCTATGTACTATAAAAGGACTGCTGGTATCATGTTTTACTTCAAAAAAGGCTTCACCTTCCAGTTGGATATTTCTCAGTTTGCCTTTAGCAAAATGTGATGGCCAGGTAAGTTTACTGCCGGCGCCAAGATATACAACCGAACTATCAGGCAGTATTAACTTCACTTTTTCGCCTTTTTGAGTCGTTTTACTTAAAAAAGCAATAGGTACTTGTGTTTTTTTGTAGGCGTACCAACCAAATGCTGCAGAAATAACCACTAAAACTGCGGCAGCATATTTTAATAATGGATATAGCAGTTTGCTTTTTGGTTTCCGCTCTTCAATTTTGTTCCAGATCTGGTTAAGGCCTTGTCTGGCTTCAAAAGAGTAGTCGGCTTTACTGTTTTGCTTTTTCCATGCTTTTTCCATCACTGTATGAAATTCGCTGTCGCCATTCGCCGGATCGGCGAGGTAATCCAACAGAATTTTTTCCTCATCCTGATTGGTTTTGCCCTCCAGGTATTGTTCAAATAATATTTTAATGTAATCTTTTTTCACTTTTTATGCTTATTCTTTACGCTTTTATGCTGCGCGCTACTGTATATATGCACGAGAGTTGGCATACAGCTATAAGGGGAGAAGATTTTTTTAAAAAAAGATTTAATGGATAATTAATCACCAATAATCAATTTGTATTGACGAATTAGCGAGCGTGGCGCATCCCTATTAATCAACTTTTCCTCCTATTAATCTCTGCGTGGAAATTCCCTTCTAGTTTCCGTCATTTCGAGCGGAGTGTAACGAAGCCGAGAAATCTATTGAGATAGATCTCTCCATTTCGCTGCGCTACAGTCGAGATGACGACCATTCTATTGAATCCTTTAATTGAAAAAGAGTCGAAGGATCTTTTATAATAATGAAAATAATTAAATAGATCTCTCCATTTCGCTGCGCTACAGTCGAGATGACGACCATTCTATTGAATCCTTTAATTGAAAAAGAGTCGAAGGATCTTTTATAATAATGAAAATAATTAAATAGATCTCTCCATTTCGCTGCGCTACAGTCGAGATGACGACCATTCTATTGAATCCTTTAATTGAAAAAGAGTCGAAGGATCTTTTATAATAATGAAAATAATTAAATAGATCTCTCCATTTCGCTGCGGCTTCACTCGAGATGACGATTGCGGTAGCAAACGCCTTACGCTCAGCAGAACATCACTAATACCAATGATATTATCGTTTCCGGCGAATAAGTCTTAAAGTATTTACGCATAATGTTCAGCGATTTTTTCAGGTGGTTGTTCACCGTGTTTTTAGAAATCCCCATTAGCTGCGATATTTCTTCATGTGTGTGGTGGTCGTTACGGCTCATAAGGTATATCCGTTTTACCTGAGGAGAAAGGCTTTCGATCGCTTCCTGTGCCAATTGTTTCGATTCTTTCGCATCGAGTTCATCTTCAATGGTATTAAAAGCTTGTTCCCGTGCTAAACTTTCGCTGCTATAGGCTTTTTCCCTCGCTTTTTTACGGAGTGTACCTAAAAAATTATTGCGGATCAGGGTATAAAGAAAAGCATCGAAATTTTTTTCAGGGTCTACTTTTGCCCTGTTTTCCCAAAGTCTGACAAAGCTATCTTGTGTAAGTTCTTCGGCTTCTTCGCGGCAGCGGGTAAAATGGTAGGCATAACCAAATATCTTTTGGCAGTACTTGTGGTAAATTTCATTAAAAGCAGCAGAATCGCCAGCTTTCAATGCATTCAGGAGTTTTATATTTTTAAAATCTTCCAACTTTTCCATGAGTAGCGGTTAACGGATGCAAGTTAGGGCTTGTGTTTAAAGTTAATGTTAAGCTAATGAGAACCTTTTCTATCTCTGCTACCGGTGGGTGATAACCATGCCCTGTTGCGCAGATTGTGCCCTTGAATCCATTAAAATATTTCCGGGTTGGAAAGCCCCTGAAAGCATGGTGTTAAGACCAATACCTGTTTTGGCTACTTTACCACTTATCCTGCCCATTGCTGCTTTTACCAGCGGATCGGCCTGATCGCCAAATGGGAGCAGGGGTAAGGTATTGATTTCATTTACATTTACATCAGGCTGGATACCTGCACTGTAATTACCGGTTCCTTGTGCGTTAAATAGTTTGTACACAATCGGGTGCATTTCCCAGTTGATCTGTTTTGGACTCCGTGCATCAAATATCCTGAACGATGCTTCATCTTTCCCCCTGGTTTTTTCACCGATCTGTATGACCTGGATAAAGGGTTTTAAATTGTTGATCATCACTTCCGAAGCCGATGCCGTGGCGGCAGATGATAAAATATAAACCCTGCTTAAGCCCAGGTTTTGCTGAAGAAGAATATTGAAATTTACAGTTTTATCGAAAGTTGCTGCGGTACCGATGGATTCTGTTCTGGTTCCACCATTTTTATTGCCCTTGTACGTAATAAATGCTTTATCGAAAGTTACATTCTGTGCAATCATGGTACATATTGCTGCCGCTTCTGCTACCTGACCACCAGCGTTATAACGTAGATCAAGGATAAGGTCGGTAATGCCTTCCGCTTTGAAATTATTGAAAACCGGAAGTAATGAACTGGCCAACCCGCCATTAAAATCAAGAAAATTGAGGTAGCCGATTTTTTTTCCATCACTTTCTATCACTTTACTGATTTCTTTTTGATCGAGGATTACCCTTTTAGTCAGTTCTACGGTACGTGTCTCCGTCCATATACTGTTATTCTGTTCTGCCAGCGTTAACGAAAAGTGATTGCCGCTTAAAATTTCGTCCTGCAGGGCATGTGCATTGGCAGTTGTTAGTGCTTTTCCGTTTATCTGGCTGATATAATCTCCACGTTTTAAACCTGCCCGTGATGCAGGAGAATCTTTTAGAACCAGTTTAATAATTCCAATTACTTTTGTACTGTTCTGGTCGCTAACGGTTACATAATCAAAACCAAAGTTCCGGTTGTTCGGTGTAAAGGTTGTGGCATCGTTGGGGATATTGATATAGGAAAAGCGGTCAGAAGCATTGCGGACGGTATTAAAAAAATCTTTGGGTGATAAACCGATATTTGGATCGGAAGGTAATTGCTCATTCCAATAATAATAGCGTTTCAGGCTGTCGAGTATCCAGGTATTGATGTTTTCATTACTTCCGGCGGGATAATCGGGTCGTTTTTTGTCTTTTTTGCAGGAATGAAGGGAAATGATCAGAATAATAAGGTAAGGGCAGTAATAAACAATTCTTTTTAACTGAGTTGAGCGTTTTTTCATAACCTTTCTGGATTTTAAGAGCAAACTTAAAACTACTATTGTTAAGCGGGGATTAAGTTTTAAGCCAGGCTAATGAGCTTAAATGAAAAAATGTTTACTGTTAATTTGTGGTTAGCAGATGAATTAACGTTAACGTAACAATAATTAAAGGATCGCTTTTTATTGTGTTAACTTTGTGTGTGAATATCCCGCTCTACATCTATTACGAATTGCTGATCCGTTTATCTGAAATTGAATCCGAAATCGGTTATTATGTATCTTCAACCGCCAATGAAGAAGTTTGCATATTGCGTACTACAAATGGTACTTTAAAAGTTCCGGTTAACTTTTTAAAGCGACAGTTCGAAGATCCTAATCTGATCAATCAAGATGAATTAACTGTATTAAGTAAAGGTTTTAATCCTGGCTACCCATAATGTGGTAGGTGGGTCAATTAAATCATTTTTAAAAATAAACCCTGGATTCTTTTTTTGCTAAAATAGAATTATTCTTGCTATTCATTAATCTTAGTGGAGATTTTGCCTGGTAGTAGTTGCCATACCACCAGGCAAAATTTTTTATTTTATCGCTCCAAATGCTGCAAAATAAGAGTTTTTATGTAGTATCTCAGTAACGTTAAACCCAACTTTTTGCAGTAATGCCAGCTGATAGTTTAAAGAACGGGGGGTATCTTCATATTCAATATAGTCAAATACCTTCTGTTTATATGCTTCATCACCAAGTGTTTCAAGATAGGCTCCATATTGATCCTGAAAAAGATTATCGATCAATACAGAATCGTGGGCAATGAGGTCTGAAATCCAGATACTGCCGCCGGGTTTTAAGGCCTGGTAAACTTTAGTAAAAACAAGTTCCCAATCGGCATCAGTACGCAAATGATGAAATGTTGCTGCGGCCAGTACAATATCAAAATGGTTATCTGGTAAATTAAGGTTGCGCATATCGTCCTGTATAACGGTTACTACTCCGGTAGTTTGTGCCGATACCCTACCACTTGCGCGTTCCAGCATCGGTAAACTCAAGTCGTTAAGGGTACAGTTAAGGTTTGGGATTTTGCTGAGCATTTTTAATGTATAATTACCCGCACCACATCCAATATCCAACAGTTCTTTCGCGTTTGGATTAATATATTTGGCCGCTCCGGTGCAAAGCTCCATGGTAAGTGGCGCATCGATGGTGGTTTGCTGACCGCTTTCTAAGTTCGAGAAACGTTCTACATCATTGTCAAACCTTGTTTTGATTTCTTCATTTGTTGCTTTATGCGAATAATCTTTATTCATTGCTTTAATTTTTTTGTAAAGTTAGTGTTGTTAATCATATTTGTAAAATATCAATTTTAGCATATATCAATACCTTTTAAGTATTATAAATATGGAACTCAGACACCTGTTGTATTTTAAAACTGTTGCAGAAGAACTTCATTTTACCAAAGCAGCAACCAAACTTTTTATCTCGCAACCGCCTTTAAGCAGGCAGATTAAACAACTGGAAGAAGAGCTTGGTGTACAGCTGTTTGTTCGGAATAATAAGCGTGTTGCATTAACAAATGCCGGAAAGTATTTTAAGAGTGAGGTTGATGCCATGTTTGATAAGCTGGAAGAAAGTAAGGAAGTAGTTCGTAAAATTAATGGAGGGGTTAGCGGCGAATTAAAGATTGGTTATATCAGTTCGGTTTACCAATCACACCTTGCAGAAATTTTAAAATTAATGCATCAGGAATTTCCTTATCTGAAAACGAGTTTGTTCGAAGTACCTACACTCACCCAAATTAAAGCGCTGGAGCAGGGCAGCCTGGATGTGGGGATTTTAAGAGCCCCGGTTTTATCCGAAAAATTGAAAGTAGAATCTTTGTTTTTTGATCCCTTTGTGGTGGTTATTCCTTTAACAGACCAAAAAAATGATCGCCAGCAAAAACTTGCAGATTTTTTGAAAAAAAGTCCGTTTATATTCTTTAATAAAGATTTTGCACCCCAGTATAATCAGAAACTCATTGAGATTTGCCAACGAATGGGTTTTAGTCCAGACATTACCCACGAGGCTAACAATGTACACTCCATATTACAATTGGTAGAAGCGGGCCTGGGAGTATCTATTTTGCCATTATCGTTAAAAAAGCAATATGTACATTTGAAAGTATCCTTTGTAGAGTTTGATGCCATTCCTGTTCATACAGAGGTGGTATTGGCTTATAAAGAATCTAATAAAAGCCCTGCGTTAACCTGGTTTATTAAACACTATACCTAGTTAAAAATGAATTGACAAATTCACTCAAAAGGATATGCTATTGTAAAGCTTTTTTTCCTGATATCCCTGAGGCCGAAGTAACGCTATGCAGCCCGTTCATAAAAACTGTTCAGCATATTGCTAGATGTGGACCAGATGGAGTAAACTTTCCCAGATGAAATTATAAGCGCTACAAAAATAGTTTTGGTATGTGATAAATCGATTTATTAGGTTAAAAATGATATATTAGTGTTCCAGAACCATAGAACCTTAATCTTCCGGATAATATGAAAAAAACAGTTTTATCTATCCTATTCCTTTCAGTAATATTGCAGGCATATTGTGGAAATGTTTGCGCCCAGACTGCAAAGCTACCCACCAAATGGACTAAAGAGGCGATGGCGGCCCAAAATCCTTTTCCTGATTATCCGCGCCCCCAGATGGTACGTGGAGAATGGAAGTCATTAAACGGTAAATGGGATTATATCGGCGGAAAAGATAAGCTAAATGCATTCAACCCAAAAATGCCGATTACATTTGCCGGAAAATCTGAACAAATACTTGTTCCATATTGTCCCGAATCAGTGATCTCGGGCATTGAGCGCAAGCAGGAGGTTAACATGTGGTACCGCAGGCGTTTCGAAATACCCCAAAACTGGAAGGGAAAAAATATTTTAGTCAATTTTGAAGCCGTTGATCATGATGCGACCATTTTCGTTAACGGAAAAAAGGCCGGATTTCACTCGGGTGGCTATGATGCCTTTTCGCTGGATATTACCCCATTGCTAAAATCAGGAAGTAATGAATTGATTGTTGCCGCTTATGATTCCAATGACGGTAGAATGCCTTCGGGCAAGAACGGACCACGGGGAGATTATACCTTCAGCTCTGGCATCTGGCAGGGGGTATGGCTTGAACCGGTGAGCGCAGTTCATATTAGAAATATCAAGCTATTGCCCGATCTGGAAAACAGCAGACTAAAGGTAACGGTTGATGCAAGTTCCTCTGTCATATCTGCAGTGGTACTTGATGGCAATAAGATCGTCTCCGAGGCGCAGGGGACTAACGAAAAGGCTTTTTATCTGCCAATCGAAAATCCAAAGTTATGGTCGCCTGATGAGCCTTTTCTTTATGATCTCAAAATTACGGTTAAAGATCACAAGGGTGAAACAGTTGATGAAGTGAAGAGCTATTTCGGTATGCGGGATATTAGGCTGGGAAAGGTGTCAGGTGTTATGCGTCCTTTGCTGAACGGAAAGTTTATCATGCAGGTTGGTCTACTTGATCAGGGCTATTGGCCGGATGGAATTCTGACTGCTCCTACTGAACAGGCGCTGAAATCTGATATAGAATTTACAAAAAAGGCGGGCTTTAACCTCATCCGCAAACATATGAAAACCGAACCAAAGCGTTTTTACTATTGGGCAGATAAACTGGGCATTCTGCTTTGGCAGGACATGCCGGCAATCTGGTACCAGAATGAGGACACGGCAAAAGTACGCTCCGCTTTTCGCAAAGAACTTAAGGCGGTAATGGACGAACATTACAACTCGCCCTCGATTATTGCCTGGGTTCCCTTCAATGAGAATTGGGGTGCTTTCGATGTACCGGCAATAACCGATTGGGTAAAAAAATACGATTCCTCAAGGCTGGTAAATGGCAATTCGGGGTTTAACAACAATCCCAGCTACCAGAAGGCGGCTGGTGATCCGGGTAATGGAGACTTTGTAGATACGCACATCTATATTGGCCCCTATGATGCGTCTGTACCTGACGATAAAAGAGCCGCATCTTTGGGGGAGTTCGGTGGTGTGGGACTATTTGTAAGGGACCACATGTGGCCTGTAGAAAACAATGCTTATGCCTATGAACCTACAAGTGCTGCGTTGACGGATAGGTATGTACTGCTGATGAGCCAGGTTGAACAGCTGATGAAATACAAAGGTCTTAGTGTGGCAGTTTATACCCAGACAACCGATGTGGAGCATGAGGTTAACGGCTTGCTGACCTATGACCGTGCGGTTGAAAAAATGGATACAAAGAGGATAAATGAAATAAACAGGGCAGTGATCGCTGAGGGAAAAAAGTTAAATGAAAAGAGTGTAAAATAAACTGTATCTAAGGTTAGTAATGTTAACTTTTGACGGAGTTTATTTACACTCTTCTAAGAGAAAAGGTTGTTAAGTTATCAAAATACGCTTAATCTTTTTTGGCTGGCTGACCAATCATTTCTGTAAGTTTCTCTTCAAAATCTTTTATAATCAATGTTTTACTAATAATTTTGCCAACGTCAAGTGGCATTTAATGATCCTGTAAGTTGCATTGACGCGACAGAGTAGGAATCTACAACGCCAGGATGGCAAATAATTCTCAGACTTCCAAAGACCGCGCTTCAGGCCTATCCATGTGTTTTATGTTTTCGTCCCTAATACCTGGGACATTGGATCGGATCTATAAAAACTACAGTTAAATAAACGCACTGTTACGTTTCCAAAATTATAACTACCTTGTCTTTTTAAGTTAATGTATATTTGCCAGACGAATGATCAACGTTAATTACACCGATGAAAAGTCTTTACTACTTCAATTAAAAGATGGTGACGAGCGGGCATTTGAAATACTATACAATAACTATAAATTTCGGATCGCCGGAAATTTATTCAAGCTTCTCAAATCTGACGACCTGGTAAAAGAGGTGCTGCAAGAGCTTTTCTTTAAAATATGGGAGGTGCGTGCGCAGATTGATCCCGAAAAATCTTTTAAATCTTATCTCTTTCGTATAGCAGAGAACCTGGTGCACGATTATTTTCGGAAAGTAGCCAAAGACAAACGTTTATTGACTAAAATGGTTGCTTCAAGTTCAGAGCTGTATCTTCACGTTGAAGAAGATTTGCTGAGTAAAGAAGATGCTCAAAAATTACAACATGCCATAAACCTGATGCCTCCTCAACGTAAAATGGTATTTATACTTTGCAAATTAGAGGGTAAATCTTATAAAGAAGTAGAGCAGATTATGGGTATTAATGCCAAAACCATCAGTAGCCACATGCTGCAGGCAAATAGATTTCTTAAAACTTATTTTAGGGATTCTCCGGCACTTGCCATTTCGATAGTTTTGAGTGTTTTATTCAAAGGCTTTTGATCCTGATCGTTGTTTTTGGAAATTAATTGTTAATTTCTTGTTAACAGACTAAGGATATTTTTGAACAGCTCCGTATTAGCTGTAAAAATTAAACCTTGAAAACATCTGAACAACTCCGTATACTCTTCAAAAAACACCTGGATAATACCTGTAGTCCCGAAGAAACCCAGCGTCTGATGAATTATTTTCAACTTGATGAAGACCGGGAAATATTGAAAGAGCTCATCATCGGCGCATTAGAAACCCAGGATGAGTACTATGAAAATGATTTTGCCATTGCAAAGGTACTGGGAAAGGTTGACCAGGATTTGTTTGTTCAGATTAAGGAATCAGCACATGCCATACCTGAAGATAAAAATAAAGTACTTAAACTTTGGTTAAAAATCGCTGCCGTTGCTGCCGTTTTGGCCGTAGTATACATAGGTGTTTATTTCTTCAATAACCAACCAGAAAAGGTTGTCACTGTTCCCACAATTACTGTACATGATATAAAACCAGGGGGATATGGTGCGACACTTACCATGGCAAATGGCAGGAAAGTCAGTTTAGCAAATGTGGTTAGTGGTGAAATAGGAAGAGAATCCGGAATAGTCATTACTAAATCAGGCGACGGCAAACTGGTATACGAAGTTGATGAAAAAACTTCTGATCCAAATGCTTCCAATACCCTGTCTACCGCCCGTGGGGAAACCTATCAGGTACGGTTGCCTGACGGATCGCTTGTCTATTTAAATGCTGCATCTAGTCTCACATACGCCACCTCCCTCATTGAAAACGGAAAGCGCGTAGTTACGCTTAGTGGTGAAGGATATTTTGAAGTAGCCAAGGATAAGCAACATCCATTTGTTGTAAAGACAGATCGGCAGGAAGTAGAAGTATTAGGAACTCATTTTAACATCAGCAGCTATGCCGATGACGCAGTAGAAAAAACAACCTTGTTAGAGGGAAGCGTGAAGTTATCTGCATCGGGTAATTCTAAAGTACTAAAGCCTGGGCAACAAGCGAAGCTGATCGCTGGTAAAATACAGATTGGTGAAACGGATACCGATCTGGCTGTTGCCTGGAAAAATAACGAATTTGTGGTGGAAAGTGAGCACATTGAAAACATCATGAAGATGATTGAGCGCTGGTATAACGTTGAAGTGGTTTACATGGGTGAAAAAACCAATCAGCGCTTCAGTGGTAAAGTATCGAGGTTTGATAAATTGTCTAAAGTTCTCGAAATCGTCGAGTCTACCGGAGAAGCACATTTTAAAGTTAAGGGCAGAACCGTATATGTATCCAGATAATAAATAACGAATAATCAACTGAATTTTAACCTTTAAACAAACCACATGACAAAAAAAATACGATAAAGAAGATATCCAAAAAAACAGGCCCCGTTTAACTGCCGGGACCTGATCATAGTCTGGAATATTCGATTGAAAATCAATTTACAACCACAGTCTTGCTACGGACCAACGCATCAGAGACTGTTTAACCAAACCAACTACTAATGTATCAAAAATCAAGGAAATTTGGTATGCCTAATCGGCTGTACCTCAAATTATTGTTAACTATGCGCTTAACCATCGTGATCATAATAGCGTGCCTTATGCAGGTAAGTGCATCTAGCCTCGCTCAAAAAGTGACTTTAACCAAGTCAAATGCTTCACTTCGATCCGTTTTTAAGGAACTTAACCAACAGACAGGTTATAATTTTTTTTACGCGGACGACTTATTGGAAAATTCAATACCTGTAACCATCAATGTTAAAAATGCTGAATTGCCCGCTGTGCTTAAACAAATTTTTGCAGCGCAAAATCTGGATTTTACCATACGCAACCAGACGGTGGTGATTAAAGCAGGTGCAAAAGCTAGCCTGGAAGTCATTTCCGGTTTTGTTGGCGATGCCAAAGAACATAAGCCAATCCCAGGGGTTACGGTATCTATCAAGGGAACAAAATCTGCCGTCCAGACGGATAAAAATGGAAAATTTACCATCAGCATCCCGGCAGGTGCAGAATCTTTGGAGTTCAGGTTTGTAGGTTATAAGACCGTGGATGTACCTATCTCGCCCAATTCGAATTATACCATTTATATGGAGGAGGAGCAGTTGACACTAAATGAAACGGTAATCACTGGGATGGTCGACCGGAAGGTTAACACCTACACCGGAGCAGCCAAAACCATCACTGCAGCCGAGCTTAAGGCCGTGAGTCCCGTAAATGTATTTGCTGGCATTGCGGCCCTCGATCCTTCCTTCAGAATTATTCCCAATAATAAGATTGGGGGTAATATCAATGCGCTACCTGAAATTACCATGCGTGGGCAAACTTCTTACCCAACCCTGGGTTCAGAACTTGTTGGAAACCCCAATACACCATTATTTATTCTCGATGGATTCCAGGTTTCATTACAAGCAATCGTAGACCTCGACATGAATCAAATTGCATCAGTAACCTTGTTAAAAGATGCCTCTGCTACCGCAATGTATGGTTCTCGTGGGGGTAATGGTGTAATGGTTGTTACCACAATCTTGCCGCCGAGAGGAAAAGTGGAAGTTTCCATAACCAATAACTTAACATTAGCATCCCCTGATCTTTCTGTATACCACATGCTGAATTCAGAAGAAAAATTGGATTTTGAGCGTAGAGTAGGTTTTCTAAACAGTTATAGAGGACAAGCCATAAATGCAGAACGATATAAAGCAATGGTGAGCGGTGTGAATACGGATTGGAAATCTATTCCCGTTCAAACAGGGATAAACAACAGAACCAACCTTTCATTACGTGGGGGCGACCAGTCTTTGACTTTCAACCTTACTTTCAGCGGAAATCTGTTACAAGGCGTAATGAAAGGACAGGATAGAAAAAATTATTCGGGAAGTTTTACGCTAAGTTATAAAACCCATCAATTAACGTTCCAGAACAACACGATTGCAACACAGGTTATTTCTAATGACTCGCCCTATGGTGAATTTAGTCAGTACCTGAATTTGAATCCGTACTGGAAACCTTATGATGAAAATGGTAATGTAAACCAGTACCTGGAGAACATCAATTTGGGCTTCGGTGTAGCAGGTTCAGTTGTCTTAAACCCATTAATGGATATAAAGTACAATACTATCAACAACAGAAATAAAAACTTTAATTTAAGAAATAACACTACTGTACGTTACGACTTTAGTAAATCATTATGGTTCAATGGTGCATTGGGTATCACAAAATTGAACGGAACAATAGATAATTTCTATTCCGCTTTAGATAGCCGTTTCAATGGTATAGCAGATTTAAGTGCAAGAGGTTCCTATTCGAAAGACAACAGCGATGCCTTTACCATGGATGGAACCGGTTCTGTGAACTACAATAAGAATTTTGGAAAGCATGGCGTTACGGTATATGCAGGATTCAGGCTTGCCAGTACAAGCTTAAATTCATATAACGTATCAACACAGGGTTTCCCTTTTGATCGTCTGGACAATATCTTATTTGCAGCGCAATATTTAAACAGCAGGCCTACCGGGACGGAAAGCACAATTAACAATCTTTCCTATACCGGAAGTGCGAACTACTCTTATGATAACCGGTATTTTACCGATTTTACCTATACCAGAGACGGCTCTTCTGCTTATGGAGAGAATAATAAGTTTGGTAATTTCTGGTCTGCAGGTTTAGGATGGAACATCAATAATGAACAATTCCTTAAAGATAGCAAAACTATTAACCTGTTGAGGATTCGCGGTAGTTACGGTTCTACCGGTACATCTGTACAAGATCCTTACGCCGCACAATTCAGGTACAACCTGGGTACGTCTACTGGCTATTTTGGTGAAGTAGGTGCTTTTCCCGGTGCACTTGGAAACCCGAATTTAAGCTGGCAACAGGTATTGAAGTCTAACATTGGTATTGCTTCAGCATTTCTGGACAACCGTTTAACTTTTAATGCAGAATTTTATAACGAAGTAACGCAGAATGCGCTGACTACAGTTTCGCTGGCATCTAGTACAGGTTTCCCTTCGTACACTGAAAATTTAGGTAAAATTCAGAACAGGGGATTACAACTCGACATCGGTTATACCATCCTATCTGACCCTCGTAAAGGCTTAAAATGGAATGTTTCTGTCAATGCAGCCACTAATAAATCGGTGTTAAAAGAAGTTTCTGATAAACTCAAAGCCTTCAACGCTGCATTGAATGCGAATAATCCTAATCAAACAGCTGAAAATGCGCAGTTTATTGAAGGTCAATCGACAACGGCAATTTATGCGGTGAGGTCACTCGGCATTGATCCGGTTACCGGCCAGGAAGTTTACCTGAAAGCAGATGGTACGCCAACCTTTGTGTGGGATGTTAATGATAAAACCTATGTTGGCGATACACGCCCTAAATGGACAGGTGCCATTAATTCAAACTTCCTGTACGCAGGTTTTGCCTTAAATTTCAGTTTCAATTATAATTATGGTGCTGATCTGTATAACAGTACGTTATTAAACCGTGTGGAGGCCGTTGATGCGCGTAACAATGTAGACCGAAGAGCGTACGACCTGGGGTGGACTGGACCTGGAAGTTTGAGCCCATACCGTAGAATTACAACCTCTCCGACACCCACAAAGCTTACTTCACGTTTTGTTCAGCGCGATAATAACATTCAGCTCAGCTCAATTAATTTGAGTTATCAGTTCAAAACCGCATTTGTAAAAAAGTTAGGCTTGCAGAACCTAAGTGTTAGTGCCACAACGAACAACCTGGCTACCTTTAGCTCTATTGAAATAGAACGTGGTACAGATAATCCTTTTGCCAGAGAGTATACATTTGGTTTAAGTGCAAGATTTTAAATTCAAAAAACATATTCATATCCCAATGAAAAGAACAACATTAATTATAGGAATCCTGGCAATAGTTGCGATGTTTTCCGGTTGTAAGAAATTTTTGGATGTAACGCCCAAAACGAGTCTATCTGAAGAACAGCTGTTTACTTCAGAAGTTGGTTTTCAACAGGCTTTATCAGGCGTATATGGCCAGCTTGCCAGTAGCAAACTCTATGGGGATAACCTTTCCATGGGCTTCGCTTCCGCGCTTGCTCAAAATTATGCGACAATTGACCCTGCATCGTCAGTTCAGTTGCAACAGACACAACTCCTGAACTACGCTTCAACAGAAGTCTTAAGCTATACTGATTCCATCTGGTCTGCCAGTTATAGTGCAATTGCCGCAGCTAATAAAATAATTGCAAATACAGAAACAAACCGATCTGTGCTATCTAATAATTCGTACGCACTATTACGTGGTGAAGCTTTAGCCTTAAGGGCATTTTTGCATTTTGATTTATTACGGATGTTTGGGCCTGAATATACTGCGGGTGCCAATCTAAAAGCCATCCCATATAAAAAAGATGTCAACCAAAATGCAAATCCCCCAGCAACAACTGCAGAGGTGGTTAAATTTGCCCTGGCCGACCTGAAAGAAGCGGAAAGTCTACTGTTACCTGTTGATCCGATTGTGACCAGCGATTTACGGACCAGGCGGAATAAGCTTAATTATTATGGTGTAAAAGCGCTGGAAGCGAGAATTATGTTATATAGCGGCGATAATATCGGGGCGGCGGCGGCTGCAAATGTGGTAGTTAACTCTGCAAAATATACTTTTGTAACCCAGGCACAAGCTGGCGTTGTTTCACAGGGATTGACAGTACGTGACCGCTTGTATTTTAACGAGCAGGTATTTATGATCAGGGTTAGGGATATACTGCCCACTGTACAAAAATATTTTAGGTTTAGGGGGGCTGCAAGCCAAACGCTTACACGTAGCGCCGCTAATTTTAATACACTTTACGAAACCAGCAATGGCGGCGGTTCAGATTTCAGATTTGCGTTTCGCCTTGAGCAGGAGGGAGGAGTTCCGTTCCCATCTAAATTCTGGCAGGCATCCAGTTCTACCACCCCAATTACCGATAATTTACTTGACCAGTATGTACCAGGTATACGCCTTTCTGAAATGTATTATATCCTGGCTGAGACGGCATCAACGCCTGAGATTGGCGTTGGATATTTAAATATGGTGCGTCTGAACAGGGGAATTAAAGTTTTGCCGAATACGCTCACCGCAGTGACGCTTAAAGCGGAGATTACGAAAGAATATCAGAAGGAATTTTATGCAGAAGGACAATTGTTCTTTTACTATAAGCGCATTAAAACTTCTAGAATGCAATTTGGTCCTGCTATGGCACCTGCGCAGTACGTACTCCCAATTCCGCCTTCTGAACTTCAATTTAATCCGAATTATGCAAACTAATCAAACTCGTATTATGAAATACTTATCATATATCATGGTGGCGGCCTGTCTTTTTTCATGTAAGAAAGAAGCAGTCGAAACCTACCAGGGAAAGGATGGCGTTAGTTTCTTTGCCTATACCTACGAACAATTAAATACCACAGCCGTAAGAAGCTACTCTTTTGCCTTTCAAGCTACTCAAAAGCAAAGGGACACCCTGTTTATACCCATGCGCATCACCGGGAAGTTATCCGATAAACCGCGCACGGTGCTGCTGAAAACAGCCCAGGGAACTACCGCAACTGCAGGAGTAGATTTTGAGTTGAAAGAATTCACCGTTCCGGCAGGCGCATCGAAATTTAATTATCCCTTAATATTGCTCAATTCTGCCGGAATGGCCAAAAATGTGTATAGAATTGTGCTGGAACCTGCAGAAACCAAAGACTTTACTCTGGGTACTCTTGGCCAGACACCTGGTATTAACGAAGTTACGGAAGAAAACTTCAGATACCTGAAGGTTGATGTAACCGGCCAATACATTGAGCCTGGTTATTGGATCTACCTCCAGGGCGATTTCGGGGATTTCAGTGCCGTAAAATATAAGTTCATGGTGAAAACATTGGGGATAACCGATTTTGATTACAATAAGATTGGTTCTGATGGCTTACTGAACTTTCCGGTTACCCTAAGGAATGCGCTGGCCGCTTACGAGGCTGCAAATGGTCCATTGTTAGATGAGAACGGTCAAAGAATATCGTTCCCTTAATTTAAAATATTATGCATTTAAAATACTTTTTAAAGCTCAGCCCGATTTTTATTTTCATCATGCTGGCATTTTCTGCCTGTAAAAAAGACAATCAATCTTTTAAATATGATCAAATCAACGACATTAAGATTACAGATGCTATAACTACTTTTACAGTTCCACAACTGGATTCGTTGATTATCACACCAACATTGGCGCAAACAATGCCAGAAGGTGATTCATTTACTTATAGCTGGAAACTTAATACAGCAACAGATACAACAACAATTGCTAAAACAAAAAATCTACGCATCAAAGTAACACTAAGTCCAGGTACTTATCCGGTAATATACAAAGTAACGAGCAAGAGAAATGGCATTTATACAGTAAAGCAATATACCATCACAGTGAATGGTGTTTATCCTGATGGTTGGTATATAGTCAATAACAAAGATGGAAAAGGCAAAGTTTCTTTGATTCGGACAGACGATGTCATTTTTGACAATCCTATGGAAGTGGCAAACAATAAAACCTATCCAGGTAAAGCACTGGCCTTATATAATTTTGGGAAGGGTGGTTTCTTCTATTACTTCAGTGATCAAAATGTTTATCGTTTTAACATGAACGACTGGCTGGATCTTGGTGACAAAAGTTCGATTCTCCCGGGTTTGGCTACACCACTTCCGTTCAAAACTGCCCCAGTATTTATGATAAATAATTTGCAATTTGAACAGTATATAGTGGCAGACGGCAATTTATATGTTGGGCTTTCCGGTGCAAACTCAGACAATGTCAAACCCTTTACTCAGCGCATTCCTGGTAACTATAATTTATTCCCCGGCATATTCCCCGCCGATTATAGTATGACTTATTTCTATGATAACAACACAATGAGTTTTATGCAGATGCCCTATCTGTCGAGAATTCTGGATCGTGCACCTGCAACACCTTTAACAACAAACTCGTTTGATATGGCGAACGTAGGCAAAAAAATGATCGCTTATGATCGGGGCGTAACAACCTTATCACAAGAGGGAATTGAATGGTATTATATTATGGAAGGTAACGATGGACGCTACTTACTATCTTTAACAGGGGATGGAAATAGTACTCACCCTGGGGTTAATCAAAAAATGGATAGTAGTCCGGAAATTGGTAGCGCCACTAACTTTGCAACCTCTTCCATCTTAAAACAACTTTATTATACCGCCGGAAATAACGTGTATTTATACGACATGCTTGCTAAATCGGCAAGGCTCATCTACACTTTCCCGACTGGGTATGTAATTAAAGATATCGAAATGAAACGAAGTACCAGCAAACAACTGGTGATCGGTGTGAATAATGGTTCAGCGGGCGAAGTTTATTATTTCGACATCAATGCCCAGGGAGAATTTAACAACGGTACGTACACTAAGAAATTTACCGGCTTTGGGGAAATTATGCAAATTGCCGCTGCCAGACAAAATCTGTCGATGTAACTTATAAAAAGATTTATAATATCTAATCAAAATGAGAAAAATAATAGTATTTATTGCGCTTCTGTTTATAAGTTTATCGGGATATAGTCAGCAGGCAGAACCCGCTTATAAGGCTAGTCTTGATTCTTTGAAGCTCTTTATTGATCTCTCAGAAAAAGAAGCCATTCTTAACCGCCTGGTCAAAGCCCATCCGAATGAGAGTTTTGATCAATACAGAGCTATATTGGTAGATAATTTTGTAATAGCAAAAAACTCTGCGAAGGCTTTATATTATTTTAACCAGATTCAGGAAACCGCAAGAATCATGTACGTTGAAAACTTTGCGACGGGCTTAATAGGGTATGATTTGAAAGCTGCTGAAACATTGGTTGGGCAAGAATTGAATAACCCAAAAAATGCAAATGAAGAGCGGTTGTATTTGTTACAACTATATAGTCAGGTGGAGGATAAACTGGGGAACCATGAAAAAGCTTTCGCTGCTATTAAGGAAAGCTATGAGCAGGCTAACAAAAAAAGTGCAGGATTGACTGCACAGTATTATTATTTGATGAGCAAAACCGGCAGGTACCAGGAAGCGCTTCCTGAACTGGAGAAAGCAGTTTTATCAGGCCTGGCCAATGATGATTTGAAGAATGAACTGAAAAAGGCCTACATAAGTGTGCACCCTGGCAAAGATGCAAATGCTTACCTGGCTACGCTTACCAATCAGTTTGACAACAAATACAAAGCAGAAATAGCAGCCAAAATGATAGCGGAGCAGGCGCCTGAATTTAAAGTGAAAGATATAAACGGCAAGGAAGTCTCCTTGTCAGACTTTAAAGGAAAGACGATTGTTCTTGATTTTTGGGCAACCTGGTGCGGACCCTGTAAAAAGTCGCTTCCGGCGATGCAAATGATGGTTAACAAATATAAAAATGACCCGACGGTAAAGTTTTTGTTTATACATACCTGGGAAACGGTTCCAAACCCAAAACCTGATGCTGTAAACTATTTGTTAACCCATAACCTGGATTTGCCCTTGTATATGGATACTAAAGATCCCGTTACAAAAAAGAATCCTGCAGTAACCTCATTTGGTGTTTCCGGAATTCCTGCAAAGTTTATTATTGATGGCAATGGTAAAATACGCTTTAAAGAATTGGGATTGCTTTGGCCAAATGAGGTTGCCGTGAGGCAACTTTCAACCATGATAGAGATGTCCCGATAAAATGTAATTATCCAAAGATGGATGAACCAGTATGCAAGCAAACCCTTATATGCCGAATGTATGTGAGGGTTTGCTTTGAAAAGACACCAGCACGCCCATAGCATATTATATTAGCGACATAGAAATTCTGTGAATTGAAAGAATGGCAATTAATGGATTTTCGTCTGCTCGTGCTCAAACGCGGATACTTAAATTGCTTTTTAAACTCAAAAAGGGGATGCAGCACCATAAGCTACATCCCCTTTTTCTTAATCTTAAGGATTATTTACCTTTTTTCATTTTCTCAAGCGTAACCTGGTACTGTGTTTTATTTTCAGCTGTAACCAGGTCTACTGCTTTCTGCTGCATAGCGATCGCCTGGTCCTTCTTACCCAGCTTATACAGCAGATTGGCATAAGTGTCAAGGTAAGCTGGCTCTTTGCTTTGGGTCTCATCCACGCTGCGTTTACTCCAGCTCAATGCCTCAGTGATGCAGTTAGCATCTTTACAGTTTTCAAAAACAGTCCAGGCAAATGAATTCAGCATATCAGCACGTACTTCTGTACCGTATTTTTTCATATAGCTTAATACTGCGGGCTGAAATTTGTCCCATTTTTTTTCGCTCTGAAAAATCTGGATCTTGATCAGGTCTACAGGTTTGCTAATGTCTACCGTCGGGTATTTCGATTTTGCGGCTGCAACCAGTGAATCTATATTTGCGTTGGGTTTTCTAAGCCCGGGATAGATGCTTTCCTCCAGAACAACAGCGCTTAAAATTTCATTTGATTTTCCCTTTCCCAGAACGGCATCTATTTTTTCAGGATGATTTAGCATGAGCTCAAATCCCTTGCTTTTGCTGCTTTTAGTATATCTGCTGAGAAACTCCAGGTTCTCTTTCGTATAGAGGTCTTTTTGCGTAGCAATATAAGCGTTGGCAAACTTTGCGGAGTTTTCCTCATCATAGGCAGCCTCGGCACTAATGGCTAATTGTTTCAAGGTCTCAGGAGCCACATTTCCAGATTCGCTTTTTTTCATCAGCGTATAATATTGGGTTTCCGGGTTCAGCGCCATCTGCGCTCTGGCTATAAATTCATCTGCTTCACCGCCCCCCACAATACGGTGTACAAGCTTGCCCTGCGGAGAGAAGATCAGAAAGGTAGGATAGGCATTTATCCTGAACTCTTTGCTCATAGACTGGGCATCGGCATACCAGCTTTTCACTTCTTCGCTATCATTTTTGGTCTGGTCGAACTGTACCTTAACATTTACAAAGTTTTTGTTAAAGAATTCACCAACTTTCTCCTGCGGGAAAATGGTACTGGCCATATATTTGCAAGGACCACACCAGGTAGTAAAGCAGTCGACCAAAAGGTATTTGTTCTCTTTTTTGGCTTTCTCCTTCACCTGCTGCCAGGAAAGTCCGTGTTCAAAATGAGTGCCTTTAACCTGTGCGGTGCCAATAAAAGGCAGCAGCAGGAATATTAAAAATAATTTTTTCATATCTGTTTGTTTTATTTGAGTTAATAAAGATCGTGATTTTAACTAAAAATGATGTATCATCGCTTTAATTAATGCAATTCTGCTTCAATCCTTGATGTGTAATGCAATTTCACAGTTATTTATTATTTTCGTTATTTAAAGTTGCGCTTATAGTATAAAAGCGACGCCTCAGCTTATGATTAAGTATTTTACATTTAGTTTTTCGATTGCTTTTATTTCCTGGATAGTTGGCATGATCATAACTGCTATACTTTCAGGAACAAGTTTTTACAAGAATAGGTTGCCTTACCTAAATTTCATAAAAAATGAAAAGGTTAACGGATTAATTGGACTAACACCGTTCAAGTGGATTATCATGCATAGCTTCTTTAAATATTTCAATCCCAGGTTATCAGTCACTAAAAAAATCCTGGCAAATGAGCTGGGAGAATATAGATTAGAAATGACAAAGGCTGAACTAAACCATCTTTTTGCTTTTCTATTTATGATGATTTTCATCCTAATTAAATTATCCCAGGGCCTGTACTTATTTGCCACAGTGATGTTATTGGTTAATATTTTAATGAATCTATATCCAAGTTTGTTGCAGCAACAGAATAAGAGGCGAATTGACCGGTATCTCCATATACGAAACCAGCGATCACTTCAGAACCTTGTTGGTCAGGCCGGTTGAAAAAACAAATACCTTATTAAGCATAAGGAATTCTTCCTTTTTTGAGACCTTTATTTTTATTTGTCATAAGTGCTGCAGATATGCATGCTTAATTCTTTTTAGCATGATATAGAATTTCTATTTTTAAGTTTGCCTAAACTCACCCAGGTTATTTTAAAGATACCTGAGTAAGTTTTAAGTGGCAAAGAATTATTTTCTTCTAAATAGCCCAAAATTATACTTAAAGCCAATCAGGTAACCAGTATTATTATTTGCATTGGTTCCTTTTGCAAAAAACTCGATGTTATCACCTTTTGTAAGTGGCATTTGATAACCAATACCATAAGCTTGATAAAATCCGTTTGTCGCTGTGGTGCCATAATTGTAACTGGATCCTGTACCGATATACTGATGGTTTACTGTTGAGTAAGCGTCCTGGTAGCCAAAATCAGCCGACAAGTAAAACTTACCCATATAATATTTAGCACCAGCATAGAATGCATTTTGGAGGAGTTTAGAATTTTTCGCTTGTTTGCCACCATTATTACCATCATAAATAGCAGGATTGTTCTTTTGCGTGTAAGCAATATTTACACCGGCAGTAAATCCCCAATGTTTATTTAGCCGATATTCATATCCAACCTCTGCTCCATATACGGGGGCTTTAATTGTTGAGTTTAGACCGACAAATGGAGCGACGTAAACAGAATGTTTAAGTAATGAGTCTTGAGCCATTATTTTGCCCACACCTAGTGTGCCAAATAACATAAGTAAAAGAGTAATTTTAGTTTTCATACGCCGAAATTATTGACTTCTTTTTTGTCTGCGGAATCATTAACCCTTTTTAACTTCTTTGACAATATTTAACAATTTCGGATATCTGTGGTTGCAACTGTTTCAGGCTTTTACATTAATCATCCTTTAAAGAAAATATAGACTTGTAGGGGGCAGTCAACAGATTGGCTTTTGAATTGGTTTATTTTTCAGGAGATAATGTTATAACCGGATAACAACCATCCAATTTATATACATGGTATTTGTTTAAACGCACAGTGAGAGTATTAAGTCCTGATATATACTGGTTAAATAAATCCAGCATTCCCCACTTACCATTGTGATAGTGTTCATTATCAAGCAGGCCTGACCACCCGCTAATTTGTTCCCAGAAACATCTAAAGATATATTTTCGGCTGATTTTTTATACAAAAAACCTTGCCAGCCTGACTGGCAAGGTTTGAACGGTGCTCCCGACGAGATTCGAACTCATATCGATGGTACCGGAAACCATAATTCTATCCATTGAACTACGGGAGCAAGGCTGCAAATATAGAAAAATCAAATACATTTCACCGAAATATAAAAGCAAATTTTAACCAGTAATCCGATCTTAAATCTGCTTCCGCTTAACCTGATGTTTTTTATGTTAAAAAATGATTAAATCATTACCCAAACATTCCTTCATGTTGGCTTTATGCATCCATATTTTTAAATTCGGTTGTTTGGTTCACGGTTTTTAAATGCTTAGGTTGGCTTTTTAGGAAATAAAAATGCACCTTTGCGAACCGTTAATTGAGGTTTAAGGATGTAACAAATTAAATAGCTGTGTATGGAAGAAATGGTTGTGGAAGAAATTCAGGAACTACTTGAAAAAGAGAATGATAAAGCGTTAAAGCAATATCTGGATCAGCTGAATATTTCGGATGTTGAAGAACTGATAGATGAACTCCCACAATATGCAGCTAAATTTATTGAAACCATATCCCTTAACAGGGCAGTAAACGTATTCAGGATCCTGGATTTTCCTACGCAGGAACGTATCATAAAAAAACTTTCCGGCAATAAACTCAATCAGATCATCAAAGATCTGCCTCCTGATGATCGTACCGCACTATTTAGCGAATTAAAAGGTGATGTGGTTAAAAAAATGATCACCCTTTTACCGCCCGAAGAACGTAAAGAATCGCTCGCACTTTTAGGCTACAAAGAAGATAGTATCGGCCGTTTAATGACACCTGATTACATCGCTGTAAAACCCGAATGGTCTATTACCCATGTTTTAGCGCACATCAGGCGTTATGGTAAAAACTCCGAAACCATCGATGTAGTTTACGTCATTAATAAAGATGGGGTATTGCTGGATGATATCAGGATTCGTGAGGTTTTACTGGCCGATCCTGAAGCTATTATTGGTGAATTAACGGATAAACGCTTCATTGCCTTAAAGGCAAACGATCCGCAGGAAGATGCAATCAATATCTTCAGGATGAATAACCGTGTGGCTTTACCTGTAGTAGATGAGAATAACATTCTTTTAGGTATAGTTACGGTAGATGATATTTTGTGGATTGCGAATGAAGAATATACCGAAGATATGCACAAAATTGGGGGTACCGAAGCTTTGGATGAACCTTATCTCGATATCCCGATCCTAAAACTGGTTAAAAAACGTGCTGGTTGGTTAATTGTGCTATTTTTAGGCGAAATGTTAACCGCAACTGCCATGCAGCACTTCGAAATCGAACTCGAAAAGGCAGTGGTGTTATCCCTTTTTATTCCACTGATAATGAGCAGCGGTGGAAACAGTGGTTCTCAGGCTTCAACATTAATTATCCAGGCCATGGCTTTAGGCGAGGTAACCATTGCCGAGTGGTGGCGTGTAATGCGCCGCGAGCTCATTTCAGGATCTTTGCTGGGCATCATTTTAGGTAGCATTGGTTTTGTCCGAATTGTAACCTGGCAACAGTTACATCTCTATAATTATGGTCCACATTGGTTTTTAATAGCAGCTACCATCTTTTTTACCCTGGTTGGCATTGTGTTGTGGGGCAGTTTAATTGGTTCGATGATGCCAATTATTTTGAAAAAACTGAAACTCGATCCTGCAACTTCATCAGCACCATTTGTAGCTACAATGGTTGATGTGACCGGAATTGTAATCTATTTCAGTGTTGCCGTATTAATTTTAAAAGGCGTTTTACTTTAAACTTAAATCATGCAAAAGAAAATTACCACACTTTTTACCGATATCGGGGGCGTTTTATTAACCAATGGCTGGGATAGGCATGCAAGAGGAGAGGCTTCGGTACTTTTCAACCTCGACTCTGTTGATCTCGAAGAACGCCATCACCTTACTTTCGATACCTATGAAGTGGGTAAATTAACGCTTGATGAATATTTAGAACGTATTGTTTTCTTCGAAGAACGGAATTTTACCTACGACGATTTTAAGGAATTCATGTTCAAAAAATCGCTTCCTTATCCCGAAATGATTCAGTTGATTTGCGATTTAAAAAAGAAATATAACCTGAAGGTAGCTGTAATCAGCAACGAAGGAAGAGAGCTAAACCAATACCGCATTAATACCTTTAAACTGAATGAATTTGTAGATTTTTTTGTGTCTTCAAGTTTTGTGCATTTCCGTAAACCCGATGCCGATATTTTTAAAGTAGCCATTGATATTTCGCAAAGCGATGTAGAAACGAGTTTGTATATCGATGACCGTATGTTATTTGTACAGGTTGCTGAAGGTTTGGGTTTAAAAGGTATTCATCATACCGGTTACGAAGATACCAGGGCACAGTTAGCTGCTTACGGATTAGTGGTTTAGAAGAAAAATCGCCATCTCGACTGAAGAGCAGCGAAATGGAGAAATCTATCTTTTAGATTTTCCGACTACGTTGCACTCCGCTCGGAATGACGAGTTTGCGGCTTATCATCGTTGCAACAAAAATTCTTCTGTGTTTTCTGTATCAAAATATTTCCTTGTATTTGAAAAGCAAAGGCAGAAGCTCTTTTTAAAGTTTGTTCCCGCTTTCTGTTCAAGGCCTGATGAAGGATCAGGCGCTTTCACTGTCAATCGGGTTTAGATTGCAAAATGACTGCTACAAAGAAGAAAAAACAGCACTTCATTATCTGTGTTTATCCGTGCGCATCTGTAGTTAATTCCTGTAACGCAGCCAATCGCGACTAAAGCGTAATATCTTCCGCGTTTTCCGAGCTTCCGTGACAAAAATCACTTATAATATTGGAGGAGTTGACAACTTTCTGTGCAACTGTATTATTAAAGTTGTCAACTCTGGCTAAATAGATTTCGTGTCTCCGTGGCAAAAATTCTGCAATAAAAAAAACCACTCTTTCGAATGGCTCTACACTATCTATGCTTTAAAAAGTCCCCTTAGGGGATTTAGGGGCTTAAACATTAAACCTGAAGTGCATAATGTCGCCATCTTCCACTACATAGGTTTTTCCTTCAACACCCAATTTACCAGCATCTTTACACGCGTTTTCAGAACCTAGGGTTACGAAATCATTGTATTTGATCACCTCCGCACGGATAAATCCTTTTTCGAAATCAGTGTGGATTACACCTGCAGCTTGTGGAGCTGTAAAACCTTTCGTAATCGTCCAGGCTCTAACTTCTTGTACACCAGCGGTGAAATAGGTGTAAAGATTTAATAATTTATAAGCTGCGCGAATCAATTTATTTACACCCGATTCAGTTAAGCCTAAATCAGCTAAAAACTCCTGACGCTCTTCGTAGCTATCCAGTTCAGCAATTTCTGATTCAATTTTGGCAGAGATCACTAAAACTTCAGCATTTTCATCAGCAACGTTTGCTCTAACCAAATCAACATATTTATTGCCGTTAATTACCGATGCTTCATCAACATTACAAACATACATTACAGGTTTTTGCGTAAGTAGACCTAAATCTTCAATAAAATCGAAATCATCCTGAGCCAATGGTGCTGTACGGATTGATTTACCACTTTCTAAATGAGATTTAACTACCGTTAAAATTTCATAGGTACGTTTTGCATCCTTATCGCCACCTGTTTTAGCCATCTTTTCAACTTTTTGAATCCGTTTATCAACGGTATCCAGGTCTTTAAGCTGCAGTTCAGTATCAATAATTTCACGATCGCGGATCGGATCAACAGAACCATCCACATGAATCACATTTCCGTCATCAAAACAACGTAAAACATGGATAATAGCATTGGTAGCACGGATGTTTCCTAAAAACTGGTTTCCAAGACCTTCACCTTTCGATGCACCTTTTACCAATCCGGCAATATCAACAATCTCGATTGTGTTTGGTTGCACTTTGTTTGGTTTAACCAACTCGGCTAGTTTGGTTAATCTGTCATCAGGTACTGTAATTACGCCAACATTGGGCTCAATAGTACAAAAGGGAAAGTTTGCAGCCTGCGCTTTCGCATTTGATAAACAATTAAAAAGAGTCGATTTTCCCACATTTGGTAAACCAACTATACCACATTGTAATGCCATTATTTTTTAGTCTTTATATCTTTAGTTTTTGGCCATTGGTTCATAGTTTATGGTCAATAGCCTTGAGTTTCATTTTTAACGCTTAGTTATGCATTTTGGCATGATCTATCATACCATCAACCATTTTACCTTTTCCGCCTTCCGCCTTCCGCCTTCCGCCTTCCGCCTTCCGCCTTAAATTCCGCGCAAAGATAAGCTTTTAAAACCTTTATTTAAACCCTTACTATTGTATCAAATCTATATTTTATCTAAGTTTAGCCCAAAATAGATAGAGATAAATGGAAGATTTTGAAAATGAAGTACCTCAGGAAGTAAAATTGGTTGTTACCGAAGAAATGCGGAGCTATTTTTACGATATGAGTAAATGGGCAAGGTTTTTATCAGTTGTAGGTTTTGTTATCTCTGCATTTTTAACCTTAAGTTCATTTGGCATAGGAGCAGCAATAACGGCAAATCCAGCAATGCTAAATCAACTAGGACCATTGGCGGGTATCGGGGCCACGGGGATTACCATATTTTACCTGTTGCTAGCCTTACTCTTTTTTTACCCAAGTTTATTATTGTTACGTTTTTCAGCTAAGGGCAAACAAGGCGTGCTGTTTGGCGATCAGGAAAGTTTAAACGATGCCATTTCGAATGTAAAATCACTTTTTAAATTTTGGGGGATACTTACCATTGTATTACTAGTGAGTTATTTCCTGCTAATTCTTGCTGTAGCCGTAAGTAGTGTAGGTATAAAATAAACAATAAATTATACACAAAAAAAAGCCTCCTGATTTTAAAACCGGAGGCTTCCTATTGAAATTATAATTACTTAAAAAGTAAAATCGTCGCTTGCTTTAGTGCTATGTTCTCCATTTTCAGAGTATTCATAACGTTTTTCAACCACATCCTGGTGAGTTTTGATATAATCAACCGTTTCATTTAGTCCTTCTGCAAATTTTTCGAAATCTTCTTTGTATAAAAAGATTTTATGTTTTACAAACACACCGTCTTCTAATCTTTTCTTGCTCTCGGTAACTGTTAAATAATAATCACCCGATCTAGTAGCCTTCACGTCGAAGAAATAAGTTCTCTTACCTGCTCTTACTTTCTTTGAAAAAACTTCTTCTCTTTCCTTGTTGTCGAATTCTCCCATGGTTGGTATTGATGTTGGTTTTTGGTTTCGGTAAATATAAAGTAAATATTTAAAGTTCAAAATACAATTTTAATACAATTTAAATCGTACGCGTTTCCTCCTCCAAAAGTTGGTTATTATAAAGTTCCTTATAACTCCCATTTAGCTTAAGTAATTCATTGTGTGTGCCTTGTTCGATGATTTTTCCATCATCAAGTACTAAAATCTTATCTGCGTTTTTTATGGTTGAAATCCTGTGAGCAATTAAAATACTGGTTTTTCCGGCCATAATTTTACCAAGGTTTTGCAGTATTTCCTCCTCTGTTTTAGTATCAACTGCCGAAAGGCAATCGTCGAAGACTAAAATTTTAGGCGATTTAATCAATGCTCTTGCAATTGAAACACGTTGTTTTTGTCCTCCGGACAGGGTTATTCCCCGTTCACCAAGCATCGTTTCGAATTTTTCTTCGAAGTCGATAATATTGGTATAAACCGAGGCATTTTTTGCTGCTGTATGCACTTCTTCATCAGTAACAGTATCCAAACCAAAGGCTATATTGTTTTTTATGGTATCCGAAAAGAGGAAAACTTCTTGTGGTACAAAGCCAATCTGGTTACGGTAATCTTTAAGATTTAGTGCTTTAATATTCTTTCCATCGATGTCTATTATGCCATTTTCTACGTCATACATCCTCATAATCAGATTTGCCAATGTCGATTTTCCTGAACCTGTTTTGCCGATGATGGCTACAAATTCTCCGCTATTGATCTCAAAACTCACATCTTTCAAGGCCTCAATGCCCGTATCCGGATAAATAAAACTCACGTTATCGAATTTGATATTACCTTTTAGCTCAATTTCTGCAGTTTCTTTCGATTGAATGTCGGATGGAATATCTAAAAACTCATTTATCCTTTTTTGTGATGCAGCAGCCCGCTGGATTAAAGAAGTGACCCAGCCCAGCATAGTTACCGGAAAAGTTAACTGGTTAATATAAATGATAAATTCTGCAATATTCCCTGCAGTAATGCTGCCATTCATTACCTGGATACCACCTATATATATGGTTAAAATCGTACTCAGTCCAATTAATAAAAGCATGGTTGGATAAAACAAAGCCGATACTTTAACCAAACTCATTGAGTCTTTTTTATAATCATTGCTCTGTATTTCGAACATGTTTCGTGTATAATCTTCGCGAACATAAGATTTAATGATTCTGATCCCTGAAAAACGTTCCTGTACAAAGCTGGAAAGATCTGATAAACGCTCCTGTATTTTGCCGCTTTTTTTAAAAATTAGCGTATTCACATAATAGATAATCACCACCAGGAAAGGAAGGGGTAACAGGCAATAAATGGCCAGTTTCGAATTTACATCAAACATCGACCAGATAATGAGCACCGATAAAACGAAGGTATTAATGGTGTACATAATCGCCGGACCAACATACATTCTTACCCGATTAACATCTTCGGTAGCCCGGTTCATTAAATCGCCAGTATTATTTCTGCGGTAAAAACCCAGGCTCAACTTCTGATAATGTTGGTAGATATCGTTTTTCATATCAAACTCTATGTGCCGCGACATTAAAATAATGGTTTGGCGCATAAAAAACAGAAACAGCCCGCGTAATAAATAAAGTGCAATAACCAGCAACCCAAAAAATAAAAGGTTACTGCTAAATATGTCGTAAATTATGGCCTGCCTATCGAAACTATAAAATAGATTAAATATCTGAATGTTTTCATTAATCAAATCAACTGCATAGCCAATTACCTGTGCAGGCACTACACCAAAAATATTAGAAATCACCACGAAAATACTTCCGGGTATAATCCACCATTTATACTTAAGAAAGTATTTGTTTAATCGGCTTAAATGTTTCATTCCATACAAACTTAGCTAATTTTGTTATTTCATAACACATATTTATCTATTCGGGCCTAAGCTTTAAAAATTAATGACACTTTCAAATGTAAAAGGGAAGATGTAGGATGGAAGATGTAAGGTAATTAAGCTGTTCTCAGGTGGTCAATGATTATTTTGAAAAGCAAGGTTCGGTGCTTTTTGGCCATACCGGCCCTGCTATCGCTTCAAGTCCTCGCTACGCTGTGGGCTTTCCGCTATATCAGGTTTATTTAACATAAGCCTGTGATTCTTAAGATCAGATAGAGTATATTTTCTACAAAGAAGATTATATCAATTAATAAGGGCCCAAGACCTTGGTTATATCCAAAATAATAATTTTATCAAACTAATAACTTTGTTTATTTAATCCCGTCCGAATTAATTTTGTTATAGTTTCGTTAAATAGATGTAATAATGGTTTTTTATTTTAATTTTGCAGCAGGTTAGCCGAACGTTCAATATGCCAGCAAATTCTCCGTCAGATTCATCAATTTTAGATCAGTTAAGTGTCTATGGACACAAGAAATTGGTTTTTTGTAATGATCCAGATACAGGTTTAAAAGCAATTATTGCTATACACGATACCACATTGGGTCCTGCTTTAGGCGGGACGCGCATGTGGAGTTATAGCACCGAAGGCGAAGCATTAGAAGATGCGCTGCGATTATCGCGCGGAATGACTTACAAAGCAGCGATAACAGGATTAAATCTGGGCGGTGGAAAAGGCGTAATTATAGGCGATTCCAGAAAAGACAAAACAGAAACTTTAATGCGTAGCTATGGCAGGTTTATTAAAAATCTAAATGGCGAATTTATTACCGCAGAAGAAATGGGTACCAATACACGCGATATGGAATATATCCGTATGGAAACCAATTATGTTACCGGTGTTCCTGAATCAATAGGCGGTGCGGGTAATCCGGCTCCTTTTACTGCTCAAGGTGTTTATTTAGGCATTAAAGCCAGTGTTAAAGAGGTATTCGGTACAGATATGCTTGCAGGGAGAACCATTGTAGTACAAGGTATCGGAAATGTTGGTGAGCACCTGGTTGCCCTGTTAAGAAAAGAAAACGCCGAAGTTTTGATCAGCGATATTAATCAGGAACAATTAACTTATGTTGCCCGTAAATATAAAGCGAAACCGATCGAAGCCGATAAGATTTTTACAACTGATGCCGATGTTTATGCCCCGTGTGCAATGGGTGCTACAGTTAACAACAAAACCATCGAAAAAATGAAATTTGCAATTATTGCAGGGTCAGCAAACAACCAGTTAAAAGATGAGGTTTTAGATAGCGAATTGCTTTTGAAGAAAGGGATTTTATTCGCACCTGATTACCTGATTAATGCAGGCGGATTAATTTCCTGCTATTCGGAGTTAACTGGTTTTGGTAAAAAACGTACTGTACAGCTTACAGATAATATTTACGATGCTACACGCAGTGTAATTAAATTAAGTAAAACCGAAAATATATCAACAAATATTGCTGCCAATCGCATTGCCGAGAAACGTATTGCAGATATTAAAAAAATTAAATCGTCATATTAAATCATAATTATTAAAACAGGTTTTAAAAAACCACACTCGTTCTTACATTCATGTTAAACAGAAGGCACTTAAGAATCAAAGCTTTGCAAAATATTTTTGCATGGCACATGGCAGACAAAAAAGACATTAAAGGTGATTTAAAAACTTTAATGCAGAGCATCGATAGCGTGTACGAAATGTACATCTGGATGTTATCTTTAATGGTAGAAGTTACCGAATTTACTGCTAACGACGCCGCGGAGCGCGCAAATAAGTTTATTAAAACAGCAGAGGATATTAATCCTAACATGAAATTGCTAAACAATAAGTTTAGCGTTTTAATGCAGCAAAATCCAGAGTATGTTTCTGCAATTAAAAAATACAAGGTTGATTGGGGTTTCGACCCGGAAATCCGTAAAACCGTTTACAATTCTTTAAAAGCATCAAAAGAATATGCCGATTATCTTGCCGATCCGAACGAAAGTTTAGAGTCATCAAAAGATATCATAAAATACATTTTCCGTAAAATCATCTTAAAAAATCAGGCCATTATTCAGGTTTTCGAAGAGAAATTTATCAACTGGCAGGTAGATCACGAAGTGATGAAAGGTATGGTTGCCAAAACCTTGAAAAACTTTACATCCGAAGATCCTTTCAAAAATAAGTTGACCGAAATTAGTGCCGATTGGGTTGAAGACAGCAAATTTGTTCAGGATCTCTTTGTACATACTTTGCAGAACGATGCAAAATATCAGGAAATGATTGCCGATAGAACTAAAAACTGGGAATCAGAACGTATTGCATTAATGGATACAATTTTGATGAAAATGGCCATTTGCGAGCTCCTAAATTTCCCATCTATTCCGGTTAAAGTAACCATTAACGAATATTTAGAGTTATCAAAAGATTACAGTACACCGAAGAGTAATTCGTTTATTAACGGTATTTTAGACAAAATTTTAGGTGATCTTAAGAAAAATAATACCATTAAAAAGATTGGCCGCGGATTAATCGAAGATTAAAATGAAAAGAACATTTATTCTGGCTATTGCTGCACTTTCATTTGTAGCATGTCGTAATGCAAATAATCAAACAAGCGAAGCTTCTTCAGCTGTTTCAGTTGGCAACGATACGTCAAAAACGGCTAAAGTTGCTCCGGCAGATGCACCTGTTATCGTTTTCGAACGCGATATTTTCGATTTTGGTAAAATAACACAAGGTGAAAAAGTTAAGCACGATTTCAAATTTAAAAATACAGGTAAAAGTCCACTCATCGTTTCAAATGCAACGGCAACTTGTGGCTGTACTATTCCGCAGGTACCAGGCGAGCCTATTTTGCCAGGTAAAGAAGGTATAATTAGTGTAGTTTTCAATAGCGAAGGCAAAATGGGTATGCAAGATAAGGTAGTAACCGTAACATCAAATGCAAACCCAACGGTAATCACTGTTCATTTGATAGGAGAGGTACTTGCTAAAAAATAAATTGGTTCAATTGTTTATGGCATCATCCATAAGGATCAAAATTCATAAAAAACAAAAAAAATAAAAATGACATCAACAGTAATTTTACAGGCAGCAGGAGGATTTGATCCAAGACAATTAATCATGTTTGGAGCGATTGCACTGGTATTCTACTTTTTTATGATCCGTCCTCAGCTTAAAAAAGCTAAAGACCATAAAAAGTTAATCAGTGAACTAAAAAAAGGTGATAAAATTGTAACTACAGCAGGTATTCACGGCCGTATTGCCGACATGAATGAGACAACTTTTTTGATCGAGGTAGAAGGTGGTGTAAAAATCCGTTTCGATAAATCGGCAGTTTCTTTAGATGCAACAAAAGCAACAGTAACTCCTGCTGCATCTAAAGCTTAATTAAAAATAATTAAAATTTGAGCAGTCCCGAAAACTTTCGGGACTGTTTTTGTTTTACTACATTTGATTTAAATGCATTTTGAATAGTGTTTTTCCAGCTTACAGCTAATATGTAATTTATTATGCCCTTCATCAGGTTAACGAAGATTGAAAAAAGACGTGTATTTAGCTTATTGGCCTGCTTGTTGCTGGCCATAGCTGCATGGCTTTTTATGGCATTAAATAACAAGTATGTTTATGTAGCCAAAACCGTTTTGGTTTTTAAAAATGCACCTACTAAAAGGGCATTTTATCCCTTGCAATCAGATACGATAGATTTACAGGTAGAAGGAACAGGATGGCAGCTACTGTTCGCCCGTTTAAGGATCAGTCCGCCTTCAGTTTCTGTTAGTCTGAGTCAGCTGAATACCAAAGATTTTATCATTTTCTCCGATCAGCTTTTTAATATCAACAGGCAGTTAGAAAGTACACAAAAAGTAATTTCAGTTAAGCCTGATACCCTTTATTTCGATTTTACTAAACGTGTAGTGAAAAAAGTTCCGGTAAAACTGATTGATAAACTAAGTTTCGAAAAACAATATGGCATTTCTAGCGAAATTATTCTTAACCCAAAATATGTTAAGGTGGCTGGCCCGCTGGAAGAACTTTCAAAAATAAAATTTTGGCCAACCGATACGCTAAAGCAAGATAAAATACAGAGCAGCAGCACAACAAGGGTAGCTTTACAGCACAGTATTCACAAAAATGTTAGCATCTATCCATCCTCTGTAGAGGTAAAAGTTCCTGTAGACGAATTTACTGAAAAAACCATTGAGGTACCTTTAAAAATTATCAATAATCGAAGCTATAACAGCATTAAACTTTATCCTAAAAAAGTTAAAGTTACCTTTTTAGTAGCTTTGAGCAATTATGATCAGGTTGATGAAAGTTTTATAACCGCAACTATTGATGTTGATGAATGGCAAAATTTAGGACATCGCCGCTTTACGGTCAAGATAACCGAATTTCCGGATTATTGCAAACTGGTGAGCGTAAGCCCTTCCAAAATAGATTTTATTGTAGAAAAATAATGTATAAAGTAGGTATAACAGGTGGTATAGGCAGTGGTAAAACAACGGCTTGCAAGGTGTTTGAAGTATTGGGAATCCCTGTTTTTTATGCCGATACCGTGGCTAAAGAAATCATGACTCAGGATACTTTATTAATAGAAGGTGTTAAAGCTGCTTTTGGTAATGAAAGCTATTTTGAAGATGGAAAACTAAACAATAAACACATTGCAGGCATTGTATTTAATAATGAGCAGGCACTCGCACAATTGAATGCTTTGGTACATCCGGCCGTTTTCAGGGCTTTTGATGCCTGGGAATCAACAATTCCTTCAACAGTACCTTATACCCTAAAAGAAGCAGCAATACTGTTCGAAAGCGGTTCTTATAAACTTTGCAATACCACAATTTTGGTTACCGCCCCTTACGAAGTTAAATTAAAACGTTTAATACAGCGTGATGGGGTTAATGAAGAGCAAGTGAAGGCCCGCATGGATAAACAGCTTAGCGATGAAGAAAAGGCAAAAATGGCCGGTCATTTTATTGTTAACGATGAGCAACAGTCTATCATTGAGCAGGTTTTAGCTTTACACCAGGAATTTCTGAAGTCAGCCAAAGAATTTAAGAATACCAGGGCTTAATTAACTTAAATCATTCATCCTTAAATTCTATTCACCTTTATAAATGATTTTAGAAGACTTCATTGCCATTACGCCAACGGGTTTATACTGTGCTTACGGCGATTTTTACCTAGATCCACAACAACCGGTAAATGAAGCGGTGATTTCACATGCACATGGTGATCATGCCATTGGTGGAAGCCAGCATGTTTACTGTACGGCTGCTACTGCAACTTTTATGAAACACCGTTACCGCAAATTTGCCGCGGTTGATTTTTTTACCAAAAGTTATCATGAATCCTTCAAAATAAAAGAAGTTACCGTTACTTTTTATTCTGCCGGACATATTTTGGGTTCTGCACAGGTTTTAATGGAATATAAGGGGGTAAAGTATCTTTATACAGGTGATTATAAGATTGAACCGGACAATACCTGCGAGCCTTTTGAATTTGTAGAAGCAGACGTTTTAATTACAGAGAGTACATTTGCTAATCCGGAAACCAAACATCCTTCACCAGTAGATGAAATTAAAAAGCTAAATGAAACCAGTGCGAATATTATGCTTGGTTCTTATGCATTGGGCAAAAGCCAGCGGATAATACAATTGCTCAACGAGCATTGCCCCACGAAAAATGTTATGGTTCATCACAGTATTATGCCATTTGTTAAAATCTATGAAGACTATGGCATAAAAGTAGGGAATTACAAAATGTACGATAGAAAGGTGATGAAAAATAATCAGGAACATCAGGTTTATATTGTGCCGCCGATGGTTTTTCACAGTTACCATAAGGCAATTAATGTAGTACGTGCCTTTGCCTCCGGATGGAAAAACCTGCAGCAACAAAACGGGATTTCACTTTATATTTCTGATCATGCCGATTGGGATGCAATTTTAGAAACCATAGAAAAAGTTAAGCCCAAACAGGTATGGACGCTGCACGGAGATGGTAAACAGCTTAAAGATTATTTTAAAAATAAACTGGAAGTCAAAATACTCAATGGTTAAAAAATGATTGAATGATAGAGTTAGAGACTGATTGAATGAGGCAATAAAGAAAACTGTTAAAAACATTGCCTCATTTGATATTCAATCATTATAATACACTCATTCAAGATGCTGTCATTCAATAATTATGCTAAAAGAAGGCGAAGATTTTTACTTTAACGAAGATGGACTGATGGTCTTTACCGAAACCTACCATTTAAAACGTGGTAATTGCTGTAAAAATAAGTGTAAACACTGTCCTTGGGGTTATGGAAAGAAGAAAGCAAAGAAGTGATCCAGTAGCAATTAACAGTTCTCAATTTAGTGTTTGTAATCGCAATAGTGTTTAGCTTTGAACCAAAAGTCAGATTTGGATATTACTTTTTATTAAAGCGAACGTGATCATAAATATCGCTTAAAGCCACTTCAAAACCCATCGAAATTAAGGTTAGGGTATCAGAAATCTCCTTGTGCTCGTTAAGTTTCCAGTTATTTTCATCATCAATATAATAAGCCTCTACCCAAACCGATTCTGAATCGATCATGATGTATTCTTTTAACGAAGGAATATCTTTATAAAGTGTAAATTTTTTGCCCCTATCATAGTTTTTTGTCGAAGGCGAAAGGATCTCAATGATTACTGTTGGTAAAATTGAGGTGTCTTCATCAATATCAATATGTTTTATATCGTTACAGTAAATAGAGATATCCGGATAGGTGAATAAGCTATTCTCCGGAATGTTCATCCGCTTATCACTTCCAAAAATGTGACATGACTTTCCTTTTAACTGACCTCCAATTGCTAAAAAAACATTAGAAAAAAGCCAGTTATGATTATCTCCAGCCCCCGACATCGTAAAAATCTCACCTTGGTAATATTCATGTTTAACTGTCGCTTCTTTTTCCATCTCCAGGTATTCTTCAATGGTATAATGCCTTTTTTGATAGGCTACAACAGGTTCATTTACAATCTCATCCATATACGAATTTACAGATGTTTTTTTGAAAAGGTCAAATGTATAAACGATTAAACGTTTAAAACGGCTATCGGGTTAATTGCTTGAAAATGAAATGGTTAATCGGCAAGTTGCTTAGTTGGGAACTGTCAACTGAAAACTGGCAATTACCAACTGCCAAATGCCAACTGAACTAGTGTCCGGCAAAGAAACCAATCAATGCTACACTAATGCCCAATAAAACGGCAATCATTTTGCGGGTATTGATTTTATGATCGGCACTCGATTCGAATAAGATGGTGGTAGAAATGTGTAAGAAAATACCAATTACAATGCCCATAATTTTATTGAAATAGGCATCAAGGCCGCCAATGGTGCCGTTACTTAAACCAACGCTTACATAAAAACCAAGGGGTGCCATAATCGCAAAAACAATCAGGTAAAATACAATGCTACCTTTCTTATAATGGTTTTGCATTAATATACTCGCTAATGCAAACGCTGCAGGGATGTGGTGTAGCGAAATACCAAAAATCAATTCATTATGTTGCTCTTTGGCCAGGGGCATCCCTTCTAAAAAAGCATGCAAACACAAACTGATCATAATACCAAATGGGAAAACATGCCCATCATGATGTTTGTGGATATGCCCATGTTCTACACCTTCTGAAAACTGCTCTAAGAAAATCTGTAATAAGAAACCGATCAGGATAAAAATGCCTATCTGCAATTTGTCGGGCCCGCTATAGGCATCTGGAATTAAATGTAAAACCGTAATAGCAAATAAATAGGCTCCACTGAAAGATAAAATCAGTTTAAGTAATTTAGATTTATCACTTTTAACCAAAAAGATAGCCGTTCCGCCTAAAAAGGCACAGAAAAAGAGTACGCAGAGTTTCCAGATTTCCATAGGTTAAAAATCAGGTTGTAATTTTTTAAATATTCTCGAACAGATAATGCCTATTGTCATCCCTAACAAGGCGCCGGTTGTTACATCTACAGGGTAATGAACGCCAACATATACCTGTGCAAAACTGATAATAAACGCCCAAAAGAGGCCGATGGGTAAAATAGGTTTCCATCTGCTGTAAAAAATGCAGATTAAAAAAACAGCTATAGCAAAATGATTGGTAGCGTGCGCCGATGGAAAACTTAAACCACTTCCACAGGGTACACGATGGATAATATCGTTCGCCAAACTTAAATCATTGCAAGGCCTCACACGCGATACCCAGGGTTTTACAACCCTTGAGGCAATTAAATCGCCCATAGCAAAGGTGAACACTATCATACCAATGATATAATAACCTTGCTTTTTATATTGCCTGATGCAAAAAACAACAATAAAAAGGTAAAGTGGCGACCAAAAGAAGCGGTTTCGTATTAGCGGCATCAGCCAATCAAAAAAGCCGTTTGAAAGTCCGCGGTGGATTTTCAAAAACAATTCTATGTCAAATTGCTGAATGCTTTCTATCATGCTTTTTTACAGATTAAAATTAAGCGGTCAGAAGTAGATTGGTCAAAGCCATCTAAACTATAGTTTCCAAAGGTTTTTTCGATACGCATTCCTGCTTTGGTAAGCATACGTTCGAAATCTCCGAAACTAAACGCCTGCACCCGTTCTTCGAAATTATATACCTTATGTTGGTCTTCAAAATTTATCTTTTTGATAATTTTTCCATCAACAACATTTTTGGTGATGTTAAAGGTGATGCCATCGAGCGATTTTACTTCACACGAATTTAAGTTGCGTATAATTTTTTCGGTGTTAAAATAATCCAGCACCAAAATCCCATCGGCGGTTAAACACTTGCGAAAAGTTTTAAGCGCATTTACGTGGTCTTTTTCTGTATCAAAATAACCAAAACTGGTAAAAAGGTTTAAAGCCACATCAAAATAATTGATGTAAAAAAGCCTTCGCATATCGTGAACAAGGAAGTGTAATTTACCGTTTTCGAATTGTTTTGCGTACTTTATGCTTTGTTCTGATAAATCTATTCCAGTAACATCAAAACCTTTTTTGTTCAGGTAAATGGAGTGACGGCCTTTTCCGCAGGCAATATCAAGCATTTTCGCTTCGGCTTTTGGATGAAGGTAATCCGTGAGTTTATCAATGAAGAATTCGGCTTCAGCATCATTTCGTTGTTGGTAAAGAATATGATAATATGGCGAATTGAACCAATATTGAAACCACTTGCGCTGCATATAAAAGCCGTTTGTATCTTAAAAAGTTGCAAATATAAGGTTTTACAATCGCTAGTAAAGTTAGAATATACTTTTATGCAATAAAGTTGCATAAATATGAGGTGCTGATTATTTATTGAATGTAATCAACTTGTAATTCATGGCTATGGATTTGTCTGTAAACCTTATTTAAGACCCTGAGAATATTCGCCATAAAAATTCAATTGAACATTTAAATCAAACACACGTTTGTTTTCTTCGCCTGGCCCAGTTCTATAATATTGATCGTACATGTAGATATAAAAACAATGTAAATTAACTTTCACAGGTAGGTTTAAATAACGGCTGTCTTGTTTTTTTTGTTATTTTTGACCTCAAATAAATTATAAAAAGTGACTTTAATAAAATCAATTTCAGGAATACGCGGAACCATAGGCGGAAGGGCTGGCGACGGCTTAACCCCATTTGATATTGTGAAATTTACAGCTGCCTTTGGTAGCTGGGTGGTGCAAAAAACAGGCAGTAAAAGGATAGTTTTAGGTCGTGATGCGCGTATTTCGGGGGAGATGGTGAATAACCTGGTTATCGGAACGTTACAAGGCCTGGGTATTGAGGTAATCGATTTAGGCTTATCTACTACGCCAACGGTAGAAGTTGCGGTGCCTGATGAAAAAGCAGGAGGTGGAATTATTTTAACCGCAAGTCATAACCCAAAGCAGTGGAATGCCTTAAAATTATTAAACGCCAGTGGAGAATTTATTAGCGATGCAGATGGCAAGGAAGTTTTAGATTTAGCCGAAAGTGCTGATTTTGACTTCGCAGAGGTAGATAAACTAGGTAAAGTAATAAAAAACGATACTTATCTTCAAAAACACATCGATAAAGTTTTAGCCTTACCATTGGTTGATGTTGAGGCAATTAAAAAAGCTGATTTTAAAATAGTAATCGATTGTGTAAATTCAACCGGCGGTATTTTTATTCCTGCTTTATTAAAAGCTTTGGGAGTGAATAAGGTAGTAGAATTATATTGTACACCAGACGGATATTTTCCACACAATCCTGAACCACTTCCTGAAAACTTAACTGAAATATCGAAAGAAGTTCAGAAACAGAACGCAAATTTAGGTATTGTAGTAGACCCTGATGTTGACCGTTTATGTTTTGTAAACGAAGATGGCAGCATGTTTGGCGAAGAATATACCTTAGTTGCTGTTGCCGATTATGTATTGAAAAATACGCCTGGAAACACGGTTTCTAATCTGTCATCAACCCGTGCTTTACGCGATGTAACCGAAAAAGCAGGTGCTGAATACAATGCATCGGCAGTAGGTGAGGTAAACGTAGTTAACAAAATGAAAGAAACGAATGCCATAATCGGTGGTGAAGGTAATGGTGGAATCATTTATCCTGAATCGCATTATGGTAGAGATGCTTTGGTGGGTATTGCCTTATTTTTAACACATTTGGCTAAGTTTGGTAAATCTATTTCTCTACTTCGGGCCAGTTATCCTCAATACCACATCTCTAAAAATAAGATTACCCTTACGCCAGAAATGGATATCGATAATTTATTGAAACAGGTAGAAGAGAAATATAAAAATCAGCCCTACAGCACAATTGATGGTTTGAAGATAGAATTTGATAAAACCTGGGTACATTTGCGCCGCTCTAATACAGAACCGATCATCAGGATTTATAGTGAGGCAGAAAATGAAACCATTGCCGAGAATTTGGCTAACAAAATTATTTCTGACATTAAAGAAATATTACACCTTTAAGCTTTAAAGCATTTTAGGATTAAGCATACCTGTTCAGGGGTTTAATAAAACGATTAAACCTTGGGCATTTAAATCAGAGTTTGCCATTAACAAGGCATCTTTGCAACACATAACTTTTAAATATTCATAGAAATGAAAAGGGTCTATTTAGATAATGCGGCAACAACGCCTTTAGATGCAGCAGTAATCGCAGAAATGACAAACGTGATGGAAAATTACTTTGGTAACCCATCTGCCATTCATGCACTTGGCCGTGAGGTGAGAACACTCGTGGAGAAAGCCCGTAAAACCGTTTCAGGTCTGTTAAATGCATCTCCATCTGAGATATTTTTTACTTCCGGAGGTACAGAGGCCGATAATACAGCTATCCGTTGCGGAATTTCAGCTTTTGGCATTAAACATGCCATCACTTCAAAAATAGAGCACCATGCGGTTGAGCATACCTTAAATACGATGCTTAAAAATGGCGAGATCGATAAATTAAGTTTCGTTAATATTGATGAAAAAGGGAATATCGATTATAACCATTTAGAAGAACTGCTCCAGAATAACGAGCGTACTTTTGTTTCATTGATGCATGCCAATAATGAATTGGGTACACTAACCGATATGGTTAAAGTGGGCGATATCTGCGAGAAATACAATGCTATTTACCATGCCGATACCGTTCAGACTATGGGCCATTATCCACACAATGTACGCGAGCTTAAAGCACATTTTATTGTGTGTGCTGCACATAAACTTCACGGACCTAAAGGCGTTGGTTTTTTATACGTAAACAGCAATATTAAAATCCCACCAATGATTTACGGTGGTTCACAGGAACGCAACATGCGTGGCGGTACCGAAAATGTATATGGTATTGTAGGTTTAGCTAAAGCCTTAGAAATTGCTTATTCAGAAATGGATCAGCATCAATCATACATTCAGGGCTTAAAAGATTATTTGAAAGCACAGTTAATTGCCGAAATCCCAGGTATTGGCTTTAATGGCGAAACCGATGCCGATAAAAGTTTATATACGGTATTAAATGTTTCTTTCCCTGAAATGGACATGGCCGATATGTTATTGTTCAATTTGGATATCAATGGTATCTGCGCTTCAGGCGGTAGTGCCTGTTCTTCAGGTTCAAACATTGGCTCGCATGTGCTAAATGGTATCAATGCCGATCCAAACCGTCCTTCAGTGCGTTTTTCTTTTAGTAAATACACCACTAAAGAGGATTTGGATTACGTAATCGAAAAAGTTAAAATGGTAGTGAAGCAGAATGCTTTAGCTTAAAATATCATTAACCAAATAGGAGCGTCCCGGTGAAAATCGGGACTTTTTTTGTGGGCAAAAAAACAGCTGATTTTTTTGGAAAGCAAACGTGGCATTTCATTTTAATGTTCGTCCTGCTTTTCGCTCATACGCCTGCAGGCCTTAAGCACTTGGCCGGTATCCGCTTCAATCAGGTTTAGCTCCATTAAGCTGGTGCTGCTATTTAAGGCTGGATGATGCAAAGACGAATTCATTTTAAAAACAAATTCTCTACGCTCTGTAACCCCAGATAGTATTGCTGGCTGTGCCAATAAACCTGATCGGAACGAACATGGAGCGTAGCGGAGTAAAGTAAAGAGCAGGACCGTATCTTCCCAGGTACTACTGCAACTGATTTCCAAAAAATGCCCTTTAGATTTTAGCGCAATAACATTTAACTCCCAAAAAAATAATTTGCAAAAATCAAAAATTAAGCTTAAATTTAATTAAACATAAGGCAATCCACGCCATTTTAATGTAGTTCCAGAACGAAACCTTATCAAACACCCATGGTATAAGGTTAAGCAAATTTAAAAAAGCTTTTATTAAGTATTAAAATTGTTAACCCTGAAAGCCCCGATAGGTTTTCAATAATCTATATCTTCATGGAAACTAACCGCAACACTCAAAATCTGGAAAACGCAAAACAGGAAGAAAAATTAAACGAAGAAAGGAAACACATTTACAAATTTATTTTCAATCCGTTTTCTTTCGAATCTTCAAACCATTTTAATAAAATTCATAAAAGGAGGTTTCATTCTTTCGGATCTATCCATGAGTTGGGGAAATTGCCTGGGGCAATGTTGTAAAATCTTAACAGGAGACGTCGTAATTGGTAGCGAAGTTCCATCCGCATCGTCATTTTCGAGCGGACCCGATAGCTAGCTATCGGGTGCAACGTAGCCGAGAACCCGAAGGCTCTGCGAAGCAAAATCTGCTTGACAGATCTCTCAATTTCACAGTTTCAGTTGAGATGGCCATCGTTATTATTAGAATCTATGAAACTCAACTGTTTAATTGGTGGCTCACTAACCATAAGATTTTTCTTTTACTAAAACCCATTCCAAAAACAACTATTAAAAACAATCTTATTTTTAGGTTGTTCCTATAGTATATCAATTTACAATTACTATGGAAACGAATAAAGAAAAAGGTAAAGTTGTTGAGAACGATTTACTGGATAAAACCGCAGAAGATATTAAAGAAGATAGAACTTTAGATGAAAATAAATCATCGAAAGTAACAACCAATCTGTTTAACAAAGATAAAGACCGTAAGAATAATTCCTTTGGTCCTGGGCATGAGCCAGGTACTACACCGGGTTCGGGTATATAATTTGTTATTTCAGCATCTAAATTATTAAATTTAAGCCACAGCATTTGCTGTGGTTTTTTAGCTTAATCTCAAAATGGAAAGAAGAAATTTTATCAAAAATTCGGCATTGGCCATGGCCCTGCTTTCAATTTATAAAACGGATGTTTTTGCGCAGCAAGAGTTGTTGCGTGCTTATGATTTTAAACCGCTTCGTAATGATGTGGGTATATTTACCGAGCAGGGCGGAACCATTGGCTGGTTAAATTCGGGCAATGGTTTTGTGGTGGTAGATGCACAGTTCCCAACTACGGCACCACATGTAATCGATGAGTTGAGAAAACTGGGTGAAAAGCCTTTCAAATATTTGATCAACACGCATCACCATGGCGATCATACGGCCGGAAATGTTTCTTTTAAAGGATTGGCCGAAAAAGTGGTTGCACACCAAAATTCGCTGGTAAACCAGAAAAGAGGTGCTGAGAAAGCAAATAATTTAGATAAACAGCTTTTGCCTGATACCACTTTCGGTACAAAATGGAGTGCGAAAGTGGGCAATGAAAATATTAAAGCTTATTATTACGGTTCAGGGCATACCAATGGCGATGCCGTTTATCATTTCGAAAATGCCAATATTGTACATGTAGGCGATCTGGTTTTCAATCGAAAATTTCCATATATTGATAGAGAAAATGGTGCACATATTGGCAACTGGATTACTGCTTTAGATAAGATCCAGAACCAGTTTGATAACGATACCTTATTTATCTGGGGACATAGCCTTGATCCGGAAAAAGTAACCGGAAATAAAACCGACGTTAAAGCTTATCAAAATTACCTCCAAAGCCTCTTGACTTTTGTGGGCGGCGAAATTAAAGCAGGTAAAAGCAAAGAAGATATTTTAAAAACGACTACAATCCCAAATGCACCTGAATGGAAGGGAGAAGGTATTGAAAGAAGTCTAACCGCTGCTTATGATGAATTGAAGGGAGTTTAATCTCATATTCCATAAGAAAAGTCGTCATCTTGACTGAAGCGCAGCGGAATGGAGAGATCTGTCTTGACAGATTTTGCTTCGCAGAGCCTTCGGGTTCTCGACTGCGTTGCACTTCGCTTGAAACGACGATATCCTTCTGTGCTCATCTGTGGCTAAAAATTTATCGTTTTTTTAATACAGCCCTCCAAATCTATTTTCAATTTATAAACGTTCTATATTTAAAATAATCCTTTCAACGTCATTGAATTACCATAGGCTTTAATCATTAACAACTATATTTGTTACCATTCAAAATCTACAGCCCATGGATGATTTTATAGCAGCCCGTTCCCAAATGGCCTTATCATTAGGCTTTCACATTATTTTTTCCTGTATCGGCATGGTGATGCCTTTCTTTATGGCCGTTTCGCACTACAAATGGCTTAAAACAAACGACGAGGTATATAAAAACCTCACCAAAGCCTGGAGTAAAGGGGTAGCTATCTTTTTTGCCACAGGAGCCGTATCGGGTACTATGTTATCGTTCGAATTGGGTTTACTTTGGCCAAAATTTATGGATCATGCCGGACCCATCTTCGGAATGCCTTTTTCATTGGAAGGAACAGCTTTTTTTATTGAAGCTATTGCCCTTGGTTTTTTTCTTTACGGTTGGAATAAATTGAATAAGTGGTTCCACTGGTTTACAGGAATGGTAGTAGGGGTGAGCGGACTGGCCTCAGGGATATTGGTGGTTGCTGCCAATGCCTGGATGAACAGTCCGGCGGGTTTTGATTTTGTAAACGGAAAATACCTCAACATCGATCCTATACAGGCCATGTTTAATAAAGCTTGGTTTAGTCAGGCTTTACACATGTGTTTGGCTGCATTTACCGCTACAGGTTTTGCTGTGGCTGGTGTACATGCTTTAATGATCCTACGAAACAGAAATGCATATTTTCATTTAAAAGCCTTTAAAATAGCGGCTGTATTTGCCTGCATTGCTGCTTTGTTACAGCCATTAAGTGGCGATATCTCTGCAAAAGACGTAGCCAAACGTCAACCTGCAAAGCTAGCTGCTATGGAAGCATTGTATAAAACCGAGAAACCTGCTCCGCTTTTGATCGGTGGTATCGTAAACGAGAAAGATAAAACGGTAAAAGGTGCGATCAAAATTCCAGGCGCTTTAAGTTTTTTAGCACATGGCGATTTTAAAGCCGAAGTTAAGGGCCTGGATCAGATCCCGGAAAATGAACATCCACCAGTCGCTATAACCCATTACGCTTTCCAGATTATGGTAGGCATCGGTACCTTACTGCTTTTGGTAGCCTTAACCTATTTCGTTATCCTTTTTAAAAAGAAACCTTTAACCGAAAATCGTTGGCTACTAAAGCTGTTCGTCTTCGCCATTCCGCTTGGTTATCTCGCTTTAGAGGCGGGGTGGGTCGTTACAGAGGTTGGCAGGCAGCCATGGATTATTTATGGCCTTATGCGTACTAAGGATGCGGTTACGCCCATGCCAGGTATTGCTTACTCATTTTACATCTTTTCGGCAATCTATGTGTCGCTAAGCATTATCGTAACGTTTTTACTTTACCGACAGATTAAAATGGTACCTGTGCTCTATAATAAATCTGAAACGAATTAATTAACCACAGATAAAAAGGATGAACACGGATAAAAATTTTGATGTATGTTGCTTAACTTCTTTGAAATCTGTATTCATCTGTATAAATCTGTGGCAAAAAAATAAATTATGAAAGATGTGGTAATTACATTTTTATGCATGGCCATTCTGCTCTACTTTTTATTGGGTGGGGCCGATTTTGGGGCTGGGATTATCGAGTTGTTTACTTCAACAAAAAACAGAAGTAAAACCCGTAAGACCATGTACCAGGCCATTGGTCCGGTTTGGGAAGCCAACCACATGTGGCTGATTATTGCTATTGTGATCCTCTTTGTGGGTTTCCCACATATTTATACCACCATGTCGGTTTACCTGCATATCCCTTTGGCCATTATGCTCATCGGGATTATTGCCCGTGGTACTGCCTTTGTATTCCGCCATTATGATGCTGTAAAAGATGATATGCAGTGGCTGTACAACCGCATTTTCAGGTATTCGAGCTTTGTTACCGCTTTATTCTTAGGCATCATTGCCGGAAGCTTAATTTCTGGCCATATCGATACACAGGCGACTGATTTTTATACGGCCTATATATCGGGCTGGTTAAATTGGTTTTCAATCGCTGTAGGTTTCTTTACAGTGGCGCTTTGTGGTTTTCTGGCAGCGATCTATCTTATTGGTGAAACGGATGAATATCATGATAAACGCCGCTTTATTAAAAAAGCCGAATTTATGAATATCGCTGCGGTAGTTTTTGGTGCCATGGTATTTATTGCCGCACAACGCGATAAAATTCCATTGATCGATTGGGTTTTCAAGAGTAATGTGGGCTTATCGGCCATTGTTCTGGCGAGTTTATCGCTTATTTTATTATGGTACTTGTTGATTAAAGGCAAAACCAAGATTTTACGCGTTTTAGCAGGCTTCCAGGTAACGATGATCCTTCTGGCGATTAGTTATGCCCATTTCCCTAATTTTATCCGTTTAAAAAGCGGAGACGCAATCTCGCTATTGGAAACCGCTGGACCAGAAAAAACCATTTACAGTTTGGGTTTAGCCCTTTTACTAGGAAGTGTTCTGATATTACCTTTTCTAGGGTATTTGTTTTATAAGTTTCAGAAGAAAGAGGAGTAGGCATTGATGTCAATCAAAAACGTCGTCATTTCGACTGGAACGCAGTGGAATGGAGAAATCTATCTCGATAGATTTAGCTTCGCTGAGCACTCAGTGGTTCTAGACTGCGTTGTACTCCGCTTGAAATGACGATCCGAGGTGACAAAAAGAGGCTGTCTCAAAAATAAAAACAAGACAGCCTTCTCGGAATTTAATTTGGCAGAATACCAAAAATGGTCAGACTCGAATGTAAAAAGGGCAATTTTCAATTTAGAAAATTGCCCTTTTTCGTCTTATTAAAGATTTGAGACAAATTTTATTTTGCACAACTTTTGAAAAAGAGACTTTTGAGACAGCCTCTTTACAAATCAATTCAAAATTCTTACCTACAACCCACCTTTTCTGTTCGATTTAGTTTGTACTGGCCAGATTGCTGGTTTGCCGGTACGCTCGTTTACAGGTAGATCGGTTGCTTTTTCATTTGAAGTTTTTTCTGGATCTTCACAAGCCATATAAACCATGATGGCGGCCAGAAGCACATTGCTTCTGATCTCATCGAAAACCAATTTGTCGTAACTATCACGGTTGGTGTGCCATGTATATGTTCCATAATCCCAACTCGTAGAACTTAACGAATAACCCAATGCTCCGGCAGCTACAAATGACGCGAAATCTGACCCACCTGCACCCGGTGTTCCCGGGAAACTGGTTTTGATCTGGTTTTTAATCGTATCCGGTACTGCTGCCAGCCAACGGGTAATGTAATCCTTTGATTTAGCAAATCCTTGTCCGCCAATGTTAACCACACGACCTGTTCCGTTATCCTGGTTAAACAAAGCCTGAAGGTTATTCACAATCTCCGGATGATCTTCTACAAAAGCCCTTGAACCATTTAAACCCTGTTCTTCACTCCCCCAATGGCCAACCAAAATAGTGCGTTTTGGATTAGGATAAATTTTCTTTAGAATGCGCATGGCTTCCATCATCAAAATTGTTCCTGAGCCATTATCCGTAGCGCCGCTTGCGCCATCCCACGAATCGAAGTGTGCCGAAAGCATCACATATTCATTTGGCTTTTGTGTGCCTTTAATTTCAGCGATGGTATTAAAAGTAGGTACAGCGCCTAATTTCTTCGAATTTGCCTCGATTTTAAGCTTAGGCTTGTTGCCATTTAAGGCCAAACGGTAAACTAAACCGTAATCTTCAACTGATAAATCCAAAGTTGGTACTTTTGTGGTATTTGCACCAAAAATTTTATCTACACCAAAACCCTGCGACCAGTTATTGATTACCACAGCTACTGCACCTGCATTTTCTAAAGCTACGGGAAGTGTTTTAGTAGTTAGGCCTGTTTTAGTTAGACTTGCTGCCCATGCTTTGGTAGCATCAGCTTTTTCTTTTTTAAACTTTTCAAAAAGGTCTTTTGTGGCAAATTCTTCCCAGTTTTTTTCTGGTCGGCCAGAAAGTTGGTTCATGGAAATTAAAACAATTTTACCTTTTACATTGGGTAACCATTTCTGAAAAGATACCGAATCAGTAATTTCTGGAAGGATAATCGCTTCTGCATTAATGGCTTTACCATTGGTCGATGGGCTCCAGGCCAATTGTGTACCTTCTAAAGTGCGTACCCGTGGACTTACCAGATCGATATGGGTAATGCCTCTTTCCCAGCCTGCCCATTCGCCCCATTTTTCATTTTTGGCAGAGATGCCCCAATCACTGTATTTTTTAACTGCCCAATCATTGGCCTGTTTCATTTGTGGCGAACCAACCAAACGCGGACCAACAACATCAAGCAATTCGTGCGCGAGTTTCTCTAATTGAGAGTTTTCATTTACTTCTTTAACAATATTTTCGATTATTTTTTTGTCTTGTGCAAAAACACTCGCCGAAGCGCAAAGGAATAGTGCAGAAAATAGTAGTTTTTTATTCATAATTAGTTAGGGTTGATTATTTGATGCACTAATTTATGAAATGAGGAGTAGGATTGTGGTATGTTAATGGAAATGTTGCAGGAGTTGGTATCAGCAGCCCACTGTGGAGTCAGTTATTACCAACTGACAATAGCTGATCTTAATGGTTAACAAAGCCAAAAGGTCAGGTGGTAACATTTGACCTCACTATGTTAACTTCTCCGTGCCTTCAGTGATTCCGTGGCAAACAAACCTTAAAAAATACTCTTCTGGATCTTATCATGAAAAGGCAAATACTCAGCTAGTGCTGCAGAGCCATACCATTTGTATAATCTGATTCTAATAATTTGCTGATTTTTTAGTTTGGTTAAACGAAAACTAAGAAAAATTTGTGGCGTTTTTTATTCCCATCTATTGGAGGGGTGCCCGCAGGGCAGGGTGGTTTAACGCTTTGGGTGGGAGTACTCCTCAAAAGAACCACTGGCCCATGTAAACTAAACCTGATTGCCGCGGAAAAACCGGAGTGTAACGAGGACTTGAAGCAAAAAGCAGGACTGAATTAACCGAAGTTCTTCAAGCCCTGATTTTCTTATTATAGTTTATTTGTTTACTAGGCAACTTGTACTAATGAACAAATGACCAATGAACTATTGAACCAGACTAGTTATTCATCATTTTGATAAAAGCGCCCAATTTAGCTTTCATGGCTCTTCTATCTACAATAAAATCAAGGAAACCATGTTCCAGAACGAATTCTGAAGTTTGGAAACCTTTTGGTAAATCTTTTTTAATGGTTTCTTTAATTACCCTCGGACCGGCAAAACCGATCAAAGCGCCTGGTTCGGCAATGTTGATATCGCCGAGCATGGCATAAGAGGCCGTTACGCCGCCTGTAGTTGGATCGGTTAATAGAGAGATGTATGGAACTTTAGCCTGACCTAATAAAGCCAGTTTAGCTGAAGTTTTAGCCATTTGCATTAATGAGAATGCAGCTTCCATCATCCGTGCACCACCTGATTTAGAAATCATCAAAAATGGAACTTTATGTTTGATGCTATAATCGATTGAACGTGCAATTTTCTCACCCACAACCGAACCCATTGAGCCGCCGATGAAAGCGAAATCCATACAGGCAATAACAAGATCCTGACCTTCAATTTTACCAACACCTGCCCGGATAGCATCTTTTAAGCCGGTTTTAGCCTGACTTTCTTTAATTCTATCGGTATAAGGTTTGTTGTCGTTGAAGTTTAAAGGGTCGCCTGATGTTAAGTTAGGGAACAGCTCTTTAAATTCGTTATTATCAAATAAGACCTCAAAATATTCTTTTGAGCCTACTCTCAGGTGGTAATTACAGTAATGACAAACGTATTTGTTTTCCTGAAGTTCTGCCTGATGTAGCGGTTTCTTACAATTTGGACATTTATTCCACAAACCATCTGGTGCTTCTTTTTTCTCTTCTGTTGTGGTAATGATACCTTTATTCTCTCTTTTAAACCAAGCCATATAATTTTTTGAAGAATTGGATTGCAAAGAAACGAAAAATAAAATTAAGATAAAGAATTACCAATGATCAAATCACAATTATCAAACCTACTTGGCGTTTAGTAAGGTTTGATAATTGATCATTGTGATTTGATTATTTCTAGAAGTGTGTCTTTTTTACACTAAGGATAATGTGTTTTTTACACTAAATAGGCTTTATTTTGCTATTAGGCAAATAATTCTGTTGTTACAAAAGCTTGGAATGTTATTTTTTTTTATAACTTCGGACTTAATAAAATTAACAAGAAATGAGTTTAAAAGGCTACAAAGGCGTAATTTACGGAGATGCCGTTCAAGAATTGTTTGAGCAGGCTAAAAAACATCAGTTTGCTTTACCAGCAGTAAACGTAACCGGTACCAATACGGTTAATGCGGTATTGGAAACTGCTAAGGCAGTAAATTCGCCTGTTATGATTCAATTGTCTAACGGAGGTGCGCAGTTTTATGCTGGTAAATCATTAGATAATGAGAAATTGCAAGCATGTATTTTAGGCGCTGTATCGGCTGCTAAACATGTACATTTATTGGCAGAGCATTATGGTGTTGCCGTGGTTTTACATACCGACCACGCCGCTAAAAAATTATTGCCTTGGATTGATGGACTTTTAGACCACGGTGAAAAATTCTTTGCTGAGACCGGAAAACCTTTGTTTTCATCACACATGTTGGATTTATCGGAAGAATCGATCGAAGAAAACATGGAAATTTCTGCTAAATACTTAGCGCGCATGGCGAAAATGAACATGACCATCGAAATTGAGCTTGGTGTTACCGGCGGTGAAGAAGATGGTGTTGACAATAGTGATGTTGACAGTTCTAAATTATATACCCAGCCTAGCGAAGTGGCTTATGCTTATGAAGAATTGAGCAAAGTTTCTCCTCGTTTTACTGTTGCTGCTGCTTTTGGTAACGTACACGGTGTTTATAAACCAGGTAACGTAAAATTGCAACCGGTAATTTTGAAGAACTCTCAGGATTTCATCAAAGAAAAATTCAGTTTAACTGCAGAGAAACCGATCAATTTCGTATTTCACGGTGGTTCTGGTTCTACTCAGGAAGAAATCAGAGAGGCAATTTCTTATGGTGCAATTAAAATGAATATCGATACTGACATGCAATGGGCATTTTGGGAAGGTATTTTAGAATATTACAAAAAGAATGAAGCTTATCTTCAAGGCCAGATTGGTAACCCTGATGGCGATGATAAACCAAATAAAAAATATTACGACCCACGCGTTTGGTTACGTAAAGGTGAAGAAACTTTCGTAAAGCGTTTAACTGCCGCTTTCGAAGATCTGAACTGTATCAACGTTAACGATAAGTTGTAAGTTCGGTTGGTTTAGAAGATTGGATTTTCATTCAATCATTCAAAAATCAATCATTCAATAATTAAGCAAAAGCGCCATGGGTTTAAAAACTTATGGCGCTTTTGTTTGTTTTATGGTATATTTAATCAAACAAATTGTAATGGCAAAATCTAAAAACGATACCAAAAGAAATAATTTTTTCGAGAAATTTGCCAATGCGGCAACCAAGTTTACCGGTAGTTCTGTTGCATTTATTGCGGCAACCGCTATTGTAATTATTTGGGCAGTAACCGGCCCTCTGTTTAATTATTCTGAAACCTGGCAGTTGGTGATTAATACAGGCACAACAATTATTACGTTTTTAATGGTTTTCCTGATTCAGAAAGCGCAGAATAAAGATGGTAAGGCCATTCAGTTAAAACTGAATGAACTGATTGCAGCACAACAGGGGGCAAGTAACCGGATGGTAGATATTGAAGACCTGAGTGAAAAGGAACTGGATCAGTTACATAAATTTTACGTTACGATTGCTACACTTGCCAAAAAAGAGGCCGATATTCATTGCTCACATTCGATAGATGTAGCGAAAGAGCTAAATGAATTGAAATTAAAATCGAATAAACACTTTAAACACCACGATAATGAGTCTGCACGTTCAAAAAGTTAATCATCCAGAAGATTTAGATAAAGTATTTGCTATCCGTAAAATTGTATTTGTAGACGAACAGAATTGTCCGCCAGAGCTGGAGTGGGAGCATGAAGATGAATCAACACATTTTCTGGCTACCAGCAACGGACAACCTTGCGGTGCCTGCAGATGGCGTAAAACAGATGCTGGTTATAAGCTGGAACGTTTTGCGGTTTTAAAGGATTTTAGAGGACAAGGAGTTGGCCGGGCACTAATTGCTGAAGCTTTATCTGACCTGCCTGAAGATGCACACTATATATACTTAAACTCACAATTAGATGCCATGAGCTTGTATGCTAAATTTGGTTTTGTAGCTGAAGGTGAGCAATTTGAGGAAGCTGGCATACAGCATTTTAAAATGGTGAAGAAGGTCTGATCCAATTAGCACTGAGGCACGGCATAGAAATATCGTCATTTCGACTGAAGCGCAGCGAAATGGAGAAATCTTTTGATATAGATTTCTCGACTGCGTTTCACTCCGCTCGAAATGACGACCCCGGGAGTTAAAAGGAACCTACCCAAATATCTTCCCCGATAACATTATTGCCTTATTCCATTTATCCATATCCAGATTTAATTTTTCTCCTTTATTATGAAGAAAACTGATCACATCTTCCGTGGCAATGTTGCCTGTGAGATCATCAGCAGCCATTGGACAGCCTCCAAAACCTTTTAGTGCCGAATCTATACGTTTAACACCGGAACGATATGCAGCTTCTATCTTTTCAAACCGTTCAGCAGGAGTGGAGTGCAAATGAATCCCAATTTCTGTATGGTTAAACCTCGTGATCAGTTTAGGCAATATGCTTTCAATTTTTTCAGGTGTAGAAACACCAACGGTATCTGCTAAAGATAAAATTTGGACACCTTTGCTCACCAAAACATCTGCCCACTTTTCTACAATTTCATAATCCCATACATCGCCATAAGGGTTTCCAAAGCCCATAGACAAATAAACAACCGCTTTTTTGTTGTTTTTAGCACAAAGTGAAAGCATTTCTTCGACCGTATTTAGTGATTGTGAGATACTCGAATTGGTATTACGCTGCTGGAAGGTCTCAGAGATCGAAAAAGGAAAACCAAGGTAATTAACCGTTTTGTGTTTAACAGCGTCTTCTACACCCCTTAAATTGGCTACAATGGCCAAGAGTTGGGTTGCGGTGTTACTTAGATCAAGCTGTGCTAAAACTTCGGCGGTATCGGCCATTTGTGGAATGGCTTTAGGTGAAACAAAACTGCCAAAATCAAGGGTATCAAAACCCACCTGAAGCAAAAGATTTAAATATTCGGCTTTAAGCGCAGTAGGAACAAAATCGTGTAATCCCTGCATGGCATCGCGCGGGCATTCTACTAATTTGAATTTATTTTGGCTCATGGTTTTGGTTTAACCGCAAAATGCGCAAAGTTTTTCGCAAAGAAAAGAAGAAAAAGGAAACAATTTTTTATCGTCAAAGTTACCTTAAAGACTAAAGACTAAAGACTAAAGACTAAAGACTAAAGACTAAAGACTAAAGACTAAAGACTAAGACACCTTAACTTCTTCTTTTACGGCTGGTACCTCGTTTCTATAATCCACACTTCGATCTTTAGCAAAAGTTCTGATAATTAAGCGGGTTCCCCGATCGTAGCTGAAGTAACTCCAAACCCAGTTTACGAAAACAATTATTTTATTTCTGAAACCTACTAAGGTCATTAAGTGCACAAACATCCAGGTAAACCATGCAAAAACTCCCTGGAAACGGATTTTGCCAATATCTACAACGGCTTTGTTTCTACCTACTGTAGCCATTGAGCCCTTATCGAAATATTTAAATTTCTCTACAGGTTTATTTTCCTTGATATTGATCAGGTTTTTGGCCAGATGATGCCCCTGTTGGATGGCTGCTGGTGCTACTCCCGGGTGACCATTAGGTGTTTCTTCGTCAATAATAGCAGCTACATCGCCAATGGCATAAATATTCTGATAGCCTACTATTAAATTTTGGGTATCTGTTTTTAATCTGCCGCCTCTCACCACTTCAGCTTTATCTAAACCACTTAAAACCTCACCCTTAACACCAGCACTCCAGATTACGGTTGAACTTAAAATTGGTGCTTTGTCCTGCAATGTGAGGGTATGTCCGTCGTAACCTAGTACCCTGGTTTCATTCATAATCTGAACGCCCATATCGGTAAGGAAATCTTTAGCTTTTTTCTGTGCCTGTGGCGACATTACGCCCAATAATTCTGGTGAATTTTCGATTAGGTAGATGTTCACCCTACTCAAATCCATTTCCGGATAATCGTTAGGAATTACATGCCTTTTAAGCTCTGCAATGGCACCTGAGGTTTCAACGCCTGTCGGACCACCGCCAACTACAACAAAGTTTAATAAAGCACTTTTTTTATCTGCATCTTTTTCGATCAGCGATTTTTCGAAATTCTGTAAGATCAGACTTCTCAAATCCAGCGCCTCTGGGATGGATTTCATCGGCATCGAATTGGCTTCAATTTCTTTATTGCCAAAAAAATTACTGGTAGAACCTGTGGCGATAACCAGATAATCGTAATTGATTCTACCTATGTCAGTTTGTAAACAGTTTTCGGCAGCATTTACTTCCGTAACTTTGGTCACCCGGAAAATGAGGTTCTTTTGTCCTTTAAAAATCTTGCGTAGAGGAAAAGCGATAGAGTCTGCTTCAAGACCTCCTGTAGCTACCTGATAAAGTAAAGGTTGAAAAGTATGGTAGTTATGCTTATCGAGCATCACTACCTGAAAAGGCTTATTTTTTAAACGTTTAGCTAACTCTATCCCACCAAATCCGCCGCCAACAATCACTACCCTGGGGTATTCGCTTTTAGGAAGTTGTAAATCCATTCTGTATCGGTTTATCTATTGCTAATTTAACAAAAAGATAGCCAAAAGGTTTAAAAGATGAGGTTTTGACAGTTATTCTAGCTTAAAAAAGCAGATATAACGCTGGTATGACGAAGCGGGATTTTAATGGTTTCTTAGCACTGTTTTAAGTTAACTAAACCTGATGGTAGTGAACATCCCGATCCTTCATCGGGATAAAACGCACAGCAGGACTGTCGAAACCGAAGAACCACAGGATTTGCTTTTCAAAATAAATGAAAAACTTTATGTTTTTTGTCTTTTAAACCTCGCAGGTTTTTAAAACCTGCGAGGTTTGGCATAAAAAAAGCGCCCCGATAAAATCGAAGCGCTTATATATTTTAAGGTTTTTGGATCTTATTTTTTCTCGGCTGAACTACCCAAATCAATTACGATAGGAGTAGAAATACATAATGATGAGTATGTACCAATGATACGGCCAATCAGCAATGCGAAGATAAACCCGCGGATGCTATCGCCTCCGAAAATAAAGATTACCAATAACACGAAGAATACGGTTAATGAGGTTAAAATGGTACGACTTAATGTGCTGTTCAATGCGAAGTTAATTAAGTTGTTACGCGCTTCACCATGTAAATCTTCTTTACCTGATTCTTTTAATTTCTCACGGATACGGTCAAATACAACAACTGTCTCTGTCATGGTGTAACCCATTACCGTTAAAATTGCTGCGATAAAATCCTGACCAATTTCTAATGAGAATGGCATAATACCATCTAAAATAGTATAGAAAGATAATACCATTAAAACGTCGTGGAATAAGGCGATTACCGCACCTAAACCATACTGCCATTTTTTGAATCGTACAACGATGTAGATAAACATGAATAAACACGAGATCAATACTGCATAGAAAGCACCGTTTACGATATCGCTTGCAATAATCGGCGTTACCTTTTGTGAGCTTACGATTTCATATTTGGATCCAGCTAAACCTTTATTTAACGCATCTTCTACAACTTTATCGGTTTTAATGTCCTGATCTTCGATGTGGAAAGTAGTGGTAATTTTTACCTGACTATCTTCACCTGCAGTTTTAACCTCTGGCGTTTCGTTACCGAAAACCGGGTTTAACTTAGCTTTTAAATCTTCAGTGTTAACTGCTTTATCGAAGTGAACCAAATAAGTTCTACCCCCTTTAAAATCTACACCTAAGTTTAAACCGCCATTTTTGAAGTACATACCAATACCGGCAACAATAATGATGGTAGAGATAATGTAATAGATTTTACGACGGCCAACAAAGTTGAAGGCTAAGTTTTTAAATGCATTACGGGTTAAGCTATTATCGAAACTTACCTCGATTTTGCGGTTTAACAACGATTCGAAAACTACTCTCGAAATGGCTACAGCAGCAAATAATGATGAAAGGATACCGATACACAAGGTAGTGGCAAAACCTTGAACCGGTCCGCTACCGAAAACGTAAAGGATAGCTCCTAAAATGAATAAGGTTACGTTTGAGTCAATAATCGACGGCATTGCATGTTTAAAACCTTCTTTAATTGCAGTAGCCGTGTTTTTGCCATGCGCAAGCTCCTCACGTACACGCTCAAAGATAAGGATGTTTGCATCTACCGATAAACCAATGGTTAATACGATACCAGCAATACCAGGTAAGGTTAACACTGCGCCAAGTGATACCAGGATACCAATGATGAAGAATAAGTTGATTAACAATGCAAAGTTTGCAACCCAACCTGCACGGTGATAATACAGCGCCATGAAGATTAAGATTACGATAAAGGCAATTACGAATGAGATTAAACCATCGTGAATAGCTTGTGCACCTAAAGTTGGACCAACTACGTAGCTACCTGCTATACGCGCAGGAGCAGGCAATTTACCAGCTTTTAAGATGTTTGATAAATCTTTAGTATCTGCCTGGGTAAAGTTACCCGTGATTGAAGAAACACCACCAGCAATTTCATTCTGAACAGTAGGAGCAGAATAAACCTGGTTATCTAATACAATGGCAATAGATTTTTTGTTGTTTGGATCAGCAGCAGCTTCAGCAGTAATTTTTTTCCATTTCGCAGAACCTTCACTGGTCATGTACATGGTTACCTCTGGTTTACCTTTTTGGTCAAAATCTGCACGCGAATCGCTGATTGCCTCACCACCTAAATCTGGTTTACCATCGGCACTAACAACTTTGATTGCATATAATTCGAAAATTTTCGAACCTTCTCTAGGTTTAACACTCCACATAAATTTCATCGTAGATGGAATAGATGCAGCAACTTCAGGAAGTTTTAAATAAGCATTAACTTTTGCAGTATCTTTTTGTAACGACATACCAACAACTGCACCAGGCATTAATTGTTGTTGTCCGTTTTCGCCTTGATAAATCGGTAGGTTAAGAACAGCATACAATGGATTAGATTTAATCAGTTCGGCTTTAACTGCACTCGAATCTTTTTTACCTAAGCCAGCAAGTTTGCCACCTTTAGCTGTAGTGTCTTTAGCTGCAGCTTTTTCCAAACCAGCTAATTTACCACCAGCAGCCGGAGCAGCCGTTGTATCTTTAGCAGCTGGAGCATCAGCTTTTAATGTTGCCGCTAAAATTTTATTAATGTTTTCGAGTAGGGGTGCAACTTCTTGTACCTGGTATACCTGCCAGAACTGTAATTCGGCAGAACCCTGTAAAAGTTTAGCAATACGCTCTTTATCTTGTACGCCTGGCATTTCGATTAAGATACGGTTACTGCCTTCTTGTTTTTGCATGTTCGGACTAACTACTCCAAAACCATCAATACGAGAACGTAAAACTGTAAATGAACGATCGATAGCACTGGTTGCTTCTTTTTCTAAGAAAGATTCAACATCGCTATTACTTGCGCTAGGTTTTAACTGAGATGCATTATCCTGGTTAGAAAAATAATCTGCTAGTTTTACTCCAGGGCTTAATTTTTCGAATTCATCAACAAAAATTTTGATGTAATCTTTACCACCGGCATTTAATTGGATTTGTGCGTTTTGGATTGCTTTATTGAAGTTCGCATCAGTAGGGTTACCCGCTAATGATTTTACCAACTCCGCCAACGATATCTCCATCGTTACGTTCATTCCGCCTTTTAAGTCCAGACCCAAATTAATCTCTTTCGCTTTTACCTCTTGGTAAGTAAATCCAACTACTGGATAAACTTTTACGGTACTCATCGAATCTAAGTAAGCCTTTTCTTTGGCTAAATCACCCTTCGCAGCGTTTTTTGCGTCTTTTTCCACCTTGGATGCTACCAACGTAAAAGAAAGTGCATACGCACAAACGATAGCCAATACTATCGCTATAAACTTAATAAAACCTTTTCCTTGCATTGTTTGTTTAAAATAATTTGTCTTTCGCTGTTTTTTAACAAGTCGGCAAATCTAATTAAATTTTTAAATTATAGAACCCCTTAATTGATAATTTATTAACATTAATTTTTATGGGGCAATAATCATAGAAGAATCAATCCATTGATTCATTTCATACTCCTGAATTTAGGTTGACATTGATTGGAAAGCAATTATAGCAGCTTCTGGGCTTTGTCCATCCCACTAATGTTTTACTCTTTTTCTTCTATCATGCTAAGATACGAAGCATCTTTTCATACGTGGGTTCTTAGCGTAAAGATAAATGATAGATCTTTTATTGAAAAGCAATACCTGTGTTTCTTTGGTTCTGATAGTCCCGCTGTCCGTTTTATTTCGCTGCGCTCCATGTTCACTGCCATCGGGTTTAGCTGGCAGGGGTAGAGGTATCTATTCGCGTAGGATAACTTGTAAATAAGATGCTTTGCGTTCTTTGCGAAGTTCTCAGTGTTCTTTGCGGTTAAATTGAGTTAAATCCTTTCTAAAACCTCAAAAGTATAATCGTACTTGTTTTTTTCGTCTGCCCTGTGGGGTTCACTGCTAATCACTTTCCATTCTTTCCGGTCTATTTCCGGGAAAAAAGTATCTGCGTCAAAGTTATGATGAATGGTAGTTAAATAAAGCTTCTGTGTTTTAGGCAATGCCTGTCTGTAGATCTCCGCTCCGCCAACAACAAATACTGGTTTTTCTTCTGTTTTGGTGATTGCTAAAGCTTCATCTAAGCTATTTACCACTTCAACGCCTTCAATTTTTAGCGTGGTGTCTCTGGTAATTACAATGTTCCTGCGGTTCGGAAGTGGCCTGCCTACAGAATCGAACGTTTTGCGGCCCATTACAACTGTATGCCCCGAAGTAGTTTGTTTAAAAAACTTTAAATCGGCTGGCATGTGCCATAAAAGCTGGTTGTTTTTGCCTATTGCGAAGTTCTCGCCTACAGCTACAGCTATTGAAAGCGAAGGGCTTTCTGGTTCATTAGTCATTAGTTCATTTGTTTATTAGTGTCTGCAAAGTGCATTAGGCATAATTTCTAAGTATTATCCCAGCATGCGCTGACAAGTTAAGACTTGTTTAAATTTTCCCAATATATTTTATGTAAGCATTCAGCTTTAAATGGATGGTTTGCAATTCGGTATAAAGTTCTGAATAGGAATCTTCGGATATTAAATTTCTATTTTTTGATTTCCTAAGAAATGATTTTACTTCTGAAATTGAGCCTCGGCTATAATAGCAAAAAATTTTGTTTTCTTTGAAATGATACCTCCCATATCCTTCAGCAATATTTGCACTAATGGAATCTGCTGCTCTGCATAATTGCTTCCCAATAGTATCTTTAGCGAAATATTCCCATCCCATGACAATATTCCAGATTTTATCTGAAATTATCTCTGACAAATTATAGACTTCTAAATCCTCTAATTTATAATTCATTCTTTTTTAATTTAAGTGAATTTATATTTCGGGATGATTTAAAACCGGCCATTCAATTCTGCGTCCAAACAAATGAACTAATGGCTAATGACCAGTGAACAAATGTTACACCGCAACAATACCTTTAATATGCGGATGCGCTTCGTAGTTCTCCAATGTAAAATCCTCAAATTTAAAATCAAAAATGCTTTTTACCTCTGGATTGATTTTCATGGTTGGCAGCGGTTTTGGTTCACGACTTAATTGCAGGTTAGCCTGCTCGATATGGTTGTTGTATAAATGGGCATCGCCAAGGGTGTGGATGAAATCTCCGGCTTCAAGACCGCAAACCTGTGCCACCATTATAGTGAGTAATGCATAAGATGCAATATTAAAAGGTACTCCAAGGAAAATGTCGGCGCTTCGCTGATATAATTGGCAACTTAACTTCCCATCTGCCACGTAGAACTGAAAAAAAGCATGACAAGGAGGCAAGGCCATATTTTCTATTTCGGCAACATTCCATGCTGAAACAATGATTCTGCGCGAATCGGGATTATTTTTGATCGTGTTGATGATATTGGTGATTTGGTCAATGTGCTGCCCATCTGGTGTTGGCCAGCTTCTCCATTGCGAGCCATAAACCGGTCCGAGGTTACCGTTTTCATCAGCCCATTCGTCCCAGATGCGTACACCGTTATCTTTTAGGTATTTAATGTTGGTATCACCCGTTAAAAACCATATCAGTTCGTGAATAATAGATTTTAAATGCAGTTTCTTTGTGGTTACCATTGGAAAACCCTCTTGCAGGTTAAAACGCATCTGATAGCCAAAAACACTTATTGTTCCGGTGCCGGTACGGTCGTGCTTTTGAGCGCCATGATCAAGCACATGCTGCATTAAATCTAAATATTGTTTCATACACCCCAAACCCCTTAAGGGGCTTTTAAATTGTAAATAATTAATTAACTACAAATATCTAAAATTTATCAGGTGTTGTAAATCATTTTTATACACACTGGGTAATTGTTAACATTGGTTGCATTAATCCTTGTATGTAGTCCGGGCGTGAAGGCGGAACCTACGGGTATTCAAAATTCATGACTTGTTTGTATGTTTGCACCATGAATGTATTTGGCTTTGAGGGGAATCTCAAATCTCAAATCTCAAATCTCAAATCTGTATGCTATCTTTTCCCAACGCAAAAATAAACTTAGGCTTAAATATCACCGAAAAACGTGCTGATGGTTACCACAACCTTGAAACCGTTTTTTATCCGATCAATATTAAGGATGCGGTCGAAATTACTGACGCAGAGGCAACCTCTTGCAAAATTCACGGCATCGATATTCCCGGCGATGCAAACGATAACCTTTGTTTTAAAGCATATCAGTTAGTGAAAAAGGATTATGATATTCCCCCACAGCAGATCAATTTGCTGAAAAACATTCCGGTTGGTGCAGGCTTGGGTGGAGGATCAGCAGATTGTGCTTTTCTGATCAGACTGCTGAATGATAAATTCAGTTTGGAAATGTCTGTTGATAAAATGGAAGGTTATGCTCGTCAGTTAGGTGCCGACTGTGCTTTCTTTATCGAAAACAAACCTGTTTATGCATTTAATAAAGGTGATGAATTTGAAAAGTGCGAAGTAGATTTGTCAGCCTGGTTTAAAGTTTTGGTAAAACCGCCTGTACATGTAAGTACGGCCGATGCTTATGCACATGTAAAACCGCAAAAACCTTTGCAATCGTTAAAAGAAATTATACATTTGTGTCCAACAACATGGGAAAATAAGGTTATCAACGATTTCGAACTATCGGTCTTCGCAAAGTATCCCCAAATTCGTCAAATAAAAACCAGTTTATACGGTGCAGGCGCAACATTCGCTTTAATGAGTGGTAGCGGTTCGTCGGTTTTTGCAATTTTTACCCATCCGGTTAAATTGCCCGAACTGGAAGAAAACAACTTAGTATTTTATAACATTTAAATTAAGGTAGAGGGTTGGAAGGTAGAAGGCTTAAAGTCTTGATACCTGATACTCAATACTCGAACTATTAATATGAACATAAATCTAGTCCGCAAGAGCGGTAAATTTAATTTTGAAGCAGAAAATGAGAGCGGTTTTACTGTAGAGTTGGATGCAAAAGCTGCCATTGGTGGCGAGGGAAAAGGTTTCAGGCCGATGGAAATGCTTTTAATTGGTTTGGGAGGTTGCAGTGGTATAGATATGGTAAACGTACTTACTAAGCAAAAAGAACCATTAAACGACATTAAAATTGCCATCAACGCTACACGTAAGGAAGAAGAAATGCCGCCGATTTTTGATGTCATCGATATACATTTCGATTTATTCGGCGATTTAAGCATTCAAAAAGTTGAGCGTGCATTAGCCATGACTTTCGATAAATATTGCTCGGTATCTAATATTTTAGGCCGATCAGCAACGATTAATTTTACTTACAAAATAAACAATTAACAAGGTAGGGGGGATAAAGTAGAGAAGTATAAAGTAACAAGTAGCAAGTATCGAGAAGCAAATCTTAAAATTTATGATGACGACTTTATTCTCACACCACATCTTGATACTTGATACTCAATACTCCAATCTCAATCCCCCTGTCTTGATACTAAAATCTTGATACTAATAAAAAATGAAATCCGAAAATTTTGAAACTATAGCTATACGCACTCAAACCGAACGCAGTTTACACAAAGAGCATTCATCACCAATTTACCTTACTTCCAGTTATAAGTTTGAAGATGCGGAAGAAATGCGTGCTTTGTTTGCTAATGAAAAAGAGGGGAATGTATATAGTCGTTATTCAAATCCAAATACTTCAGAGTTCATCGAGAAAATGTGCCTCTTAGAAGGTGCTGAAGATGGTTTTGCCACTGCAACAGGAATGGCTGCGATTTTCACCACATTTGGTGCATTTTTGAAAAATGGCGATCACCTGGTTTCCAGTAGATCAGTTTTTGGTTCAACGCACCAATTGCTAACCAATGTTTTTTCTAACTGGGGTGTAACTTTCGATTATGCCGATTTAGATAAACCGCAGGATTGGGAGGCTTTGATTAAGCCAAACACCAAAATGATTTTTATTGAAACGCCATCAAATCCTGGTATTGATATTATCGATCTTGAATTTTTGGGCAATTTGGCTAAAAAACATAATATGTTGCTTGTTGTAGATAATTGCTTTGCTACGCCTTATCTGCAACAGCCGATTAAATACGGTGCGCACATTTCAATCCACTCAGCTACTAAGTACATTGATGGACAAGGGCGTGTTTTGGGCGGTGTAATTTTAGGGGCCAAAGATTTAATTGCAGATGTAATTGGTTTTGCCCGTCATAGTGGCCCGGCATTATCGCCTTTTAACGCATGGATTTTATCTAAGAGTTTGGAAACTTTAGCTATCCGTATGGACCGTCATTGCGAAAATGCTTTAAAAGTTGCTGAATACTTAGAAAAACACCCGAAAATTAAGCTGGTTAAATATCCGTTTTTGCCATCTCATCCTCAGTACGATATTGCCAAAAAGCAAATGAAACAGGGTGGTGGCATTGTAACCATCGTTGTTGAAGGTGGTATAGATGCTGCACGTAAATTTATGGACGGTTTGCAAATGTTTTCGATCTCGGCAAATCTGGCCGATACCCGTTCTATCGCTACACACCCGGCTACAAGTACACATAGCAAACTTACTGAAGAGCAACGTAACGAAGTAGGGATTGAACAAGGTTCCATTCGTTTATCAATCGGTTTAGAACATATCAACGATATTTTAGCTGATATTGAGCAGGCACTGGCTTAAAGTTTTTATAGCGGAGAAATTAGATAACATATAAAAATATTTGTTTATTGGATATTTTAATTTGAAATAACTTTATGAAAAGCTTTTTTTTAATACTATTAAGTGCGGTTTTGTTTTCTTGCAATCAAAATGATAAAAATACTTTAACTATTAATAAAAAAGCAGGGCTGGATTTGGAAAAAATTGATTTCAAAGAGAAACCACTTGAATTTTTAAAATCTAAAATAGACTCGAATGTAAATAATGATCCGGATTTCATGAAAAAAGGCTATTCAATGCCTTTTGACTATCCGGTTGGCTATAAGCTTGATGCCTGGAATGGCAAAGATTCCTTTTACGGTAAAGCGTATTACAGTAAGATAATTGATAGTATTGCATATTATCAGAACATATACTTCAATAGGATCGCTTTTTTAACTCACAATAATAAAACTGTAGCGATTTTAGCCGATGCAGAAATTAAATCTAATACTGTTTACAACGAGTTTGTTAAACAGTTAGAGAAGCAATTTGGCACGCCAACTTTCAGGCCACAAACTACTGAAGACGTTTTTTACGAGTGGTCTGCCAAAGATAGGCGTATACAAATTGATTATTCTAAAGGATTCTCAATGGAGGCAATGTCTGGCAAGAAAACGGATGTTAAGCAAACATTTAACATGCAAATGCTTATTTTTAATAGGGCCGAGGCGGCTAAAATTGATAGCATACAGCAGAAAAATTATGCTAAAACAAAGGAATATAAAGTGATGCAAGGCGATTTTACCTTGTACAAAAATAATCCTCAAAAGAATATCGTTTTAATGGATAGCATCCTTAATGAAAAATTTAAGTGAAAATTTTTTCCAACTTCATTGGTGCGCTACCGATGATCAGGGTTGGTGAATTGAAGATCAGGCATGAATGACATTTCTTTTATTCTTTCTGAATTAGAATCAACTAGTGAGCCTGAATATTTAAAAAAGATGGCTCATTTTGGAATCAATATTTCTAAGGCCTTTGGTATTCGAGTGCCCAATATCCGTAAGCTGGGCAAGCCAATCGGTAAAAATCAGGAGCTGTCTTTACACCTTTGGAAAACCGGATTTCACGAAGCCCGTCTTTTAGCCACATTCATCGGCGATTATAAACAAGTAACAGAATTGCAAATAAACGCCTGGGTGAAAGATTTCAGTTCATGGGATATCTGTGATCAGGCTTGTGGAAATCTTTTTGTTAAAACGCCTTATTTTAAGTCGAAGGTTTTTGAGTTTACACAGGCCGAAGCGGAATTTATGAAACGTGTCGGTTTTGTGTTGATGGCCGAGGCTGCCATTCATCTTAAAAAAGAACCGAATGAAACTTTTCTTGCTTTTCTTCCGGTTATAGAAAGAGAAGCTTATGATAACCGCAATTTTGTTAAAAAGGCAATCAACTGGGCGTTGAGGCAAATCGGCAAGCGTAATGCTTTCCTGCATGGGCATGCCATTCAAACTGCAAACAATATCCTGGCACAGAACAATAAAAAATCAAATTGGGTAGCTTTAGATGCACTGAGGGAATTAAACAGCGATGCAGTACTTACTAAAGTTAATCTCTGGTGATATCAAACGCTTGGCACTCTTCGCTCAACGCCCCTCACTTCTTACCCTACATCAATGCACAGCAAGCAGTACTGTATTAACTTTGTATCATAAATAAGAAAGGAAATTTATGTCACAGTTCATTTTGCACAAAGAAAACACCCGCGGTCATGCTAATCATGGCTGGTTAAATGCACACCACTCATTCAGTTTTGCAAACTACTACAATCCTGAAAGGATGCATTTCGGAGTTTTGAGGGTTTTAAATGATGACTTGATTGATGGTGGAATGGGCTTCGGCGCTCACCCGCACGATAATATGGAAATTATTACCATTCCATTGGCTGGTGCAATTGCACACAAAGATAGTATGGGTAATTCAGCCGTGATTAAAAATGGAGAAATCCAGGTGATGAGTGCCGGAACTGGTGTGAGCCATAGCGAGTTTAATGCTAATGCAAACGAGCAATTAAATTTATTGCAGATCTGGTTGTTCCCTAACAAGAAAAACGTTACACCACGTTACGATCAACAGACTTTGGATGTTGCTGCCCGTCACAACAACTTTCAGCAGATTTTATCGCCAAATTCGGATGATGCCGGTGTGTGGATCCACCAGGATGCCTGGTTTTCGTTAGGTAGTTTTGATGAAGGATTTGAAACTGAATACCAAATCAAAAAAGCTGGCAATGGTGTGTATATATTCGTAATCAATGGAGAAGTAACCATAGACGGACAGGTATTAAGCAAAAGAGATGGATTAGGAGTATGGGATACAGATAGTCTCAGTTTTAAAGCCAATACTGCAGATGCAAAGGTTTTATTGATGGATGTTCCGATGGAATTGAACTAAAATAATTTAACCAAACCTCGCAGGTTTTAAAAACCTGCGAGGTTTATTTATGTAAAGAACTATGCAAACTAACATACTTTATATCGGAAGGGATACTGAAATTACGACGGTAATGAACCGCCTGTTGAATGCCAGACCAGAGTGGAAAGGTATCTGTGTATGTACGGATGAGGAAGCTATCAAGATTTGCCAAACAAATAAAATAGATTTGGTACTCTTGGGAAACGGCATTGATGCAACATGCGAAAAAGCGTTGAGAGCAAAACTAACCGGACTTAAACCAGCATTAAAAATTATCCAGCACTATGGCGGGGGAAGTGGACTCCTTTATGGCGAAATAATGTCGGCACTAAATTAAGTAAAGAAATATTTTTTGCACTTTGCTATTACTCCCTCAAATAGCAGCAGTTGCCAATCCACCTAAACGGGATTGCAGCGATATCCTTTTAAAATTAGCACCTGCTTCCGTTTCACTGTGATGCTGAGGTACGAAGCATCTGCAAGCGATGAAACAGATGCTTCGTACCTCAGCATGACAATTGCATTTTAAAGATTTAGCGAAAAGCCCGACTGTCAATCAATAGCGCTACAGGACTTGCTTTTCAAAACACTTTAAGCTAATCTCATTAAAGCTAGTTGTACGCAGGGAAAATAAATCTTGATGGTCTGTGAGACACAGACCATGGAATTTTTGGGCTTTAGCTAATGTAATCTCTATCCTCGTCGCTTAAGGTATTTTTCTTTTCTATCGAAGGTTGATTTCTTTCAATCTCATCATCGTAACTGCTTACTGTTTTTCGTGGACGACCCACTACAAAGCCGATAATAAAACCAATGATAATGCAAACACCGATAACCAAAAGTTTAGATACCGGAACTGTGGTAACCAAAAAATTGAAATCTACAGGTTCGGTATTTACCATCAAAAATATGGTCAGCAATGCGGTTAAAATAATAATGGAGATTGTTTTTGCGCTCATGGTTTTAGAAGCTATAATTAAATGAAAACTCTAATATCGGATTTTGATTGTAAATCTGGTTAACAAAAACCAATCTCGCTCCTAAATCTACAACAGGTTGATAGCGTAAAATGTTTACGCTCGTGTTCAATTCTACCCCATAAGTTTTCGGATCATTAAAGGTTGTGCCCTGGCCAATGTTCTCATAGTGGCAAAATAAACCCGCCCTAAAATTTCTTACATAAGCCAGCGGACCCAACTCCCAATCAGGAAAGGCAAATGGAAAACGGTAGTTGAAAAGTAAGCTGTTCTGCAGTTTGCTTTTTGCTAAGATGTTGTTGTATCCATACACCGTTGCAATCTCTGTTGCATACTGATTTACACCACTCGCTTTTTGATAATTGAAGCTAGCCAGGAAGGAATGATTTTTTGCAAAACCTGGAAAGTAAAGGAAGCTTTCAAGCGCTAAAATTTCTCCCCCTAAATTTTTGTCGAAGGGTTGGTGATCATAAGTTAACCTGAACACCTGTGCCCATTTGGGTGCAATGTCTCTTTCGGTTGTACGCACACTATGGTTGAAAGTAAAATTATATTCCATCGGGAATTTAAGCTCACGGTTAAAATTGCTAGGCATGTTTTCGGACATATACCTTTGCGTAAAACTCGTTGCCGCATTTAGCGTAAAAGCATAGTTCTCATTGCGGGCATTGAACGATAAAGGAAGCGATGCATTAAGCTTAATATAGTTCTCCCGCCAGTCGCCTTGCTGTACCACATTTTTAGCCCTGTAGAAGGTTCTTTTCGGACGGTTGCGGTACAACACACTAAATACCGGATATAGCGCCTTATAGCTAATGTCTGCTGTGTATTCGAAACGTTTTAAATCGCGATGGTATTTTGCACCCGAATAAAAGTCCATAGTGTTAAGCAAGTTGTTCGATTGCAGTTCTAAACCAAAAACGTATTCGTTATCAATTACCGGAATAATGCTGTGGATGCTGAAAAGATTTAAAGCCTGATGGTAGCGTTTAGATTGGTAAGTGCTATCCGGTATGTTGTCGAAAACATTCCCAACATTTTCCTGCTTTTCTGCTGCGGCAGAAAAATCAACAAAGTTATTTTCGGCTACAGGCTTTTCTGTAATGTTGGTTTCGGCAATTTCATAACCGTTGATTTTGTAATCGTTAAAAATGATTTTTCCATCACTGCTTTCGGTAGGATTAAAGGCACCGTATTTAGATGCGCTGATCGCCGTAATTTTCTTTGAAGTAGGATCAATCGCGTAAATATTATCGATGCCATTGAAGTGCGCATTGAAAACAATTTTATCGTTAATAAAAACCGGGCGACTGAGCTGTTGTCTGCTGTTTAAAATCAATGCAGATTTTTTTTCTCCGTCAATCAACCATAAACTTTTTCCTTTTTCCGTTACGCCGATATAAGCAATCTTATTTCCGGTTTTATCGAAGGCTGGTGTTTGCAGGATTTCATTTTCCGGATTTAGATAGGTCTTTAAAATCTTCCCTGAAGCAGCATCGATCTCTATCAGGTTGAACTGGTTGTTGAGTTCAACTTTGGCTGCAATAATTTTTTTTCCATCCTCAGAAAGGCTAGGAGAAAAGAGCCTGCTTTTGATGCTCAGCTTATTGAATTTTTTTGTCTTTAAATTGTAAGAACAGATTACGCTGTAACTTCTTTGTTTGTACCTCGGATCGTAACGGATTTCATCCCAAACCAAGAGATCGTTTTTCAAACTGAACCAGGGCTGTTCCTGATAACCGATTCCGAATAATTTTTGCTCCGTTTTATCTTTGTTGATCAGGACAAAATAACGGGCATCCGTCTTACTTTCTTTGAGTGCTAAAATCTGGTCTTTATTGATCCTAACCGGTAAGAAATAATTCGTGGACAGCGATGTTTTTTTATTTAAACTTTCATAGTTTTCTGAAGCTGATTTTTCTTCCTGTATTTTCCATTTTTCGGCAAGCTTATTTTGGGTAGCCAGAAAATATTCTCGTGTATTTTTCCTGGTATATTTTTTTAGACTTTTTGAAAAGGGGTAAGGTCTCACTGGTCTTTTTCTAATATCGCCAAGTAAACTGTCGGAAATAAACTGACCGTATTTTTCCTTCATATTTGCGACCATCAGATATCCGGTTTGGTAGTAGCCTGGTGTTACGTCTTTGTTCGAACCAAAATAGGCTTTGCTGTAGCTGAATTTTTTGCCTTCCAAAATTGAAGCCCGGTAAGGCATGATCCAGTTTGGCTGTCGGCCCCTGCCCGAATAGGTCAGTGCAGTTTCGTTAACCACCGCATCACCTTCGAAAAACCAGGTAGGTATACCTGCACCAAAGTAGGCAAAGTAAACAAGCTCCGGAAAAGGATGAATCTGTGTTCCTGTCAATTTGTCAAACTGTGCGATGTGCCTGAGCTCATGTACGGCAAGGTTATTTAACCAATCCTGACTGTCGAAAAATTGAGGCGGTGTGGCATAAAATTCAGACTTCCGCGGGCCTAGCTGAACAAAGCCGTTTGCAACCGTTCCGCGGTTCTGTAATAGGAGTGGAATAGTAGTTTTTTGTTGCCTTAAACCCAAGCCAATCCTGGTGTAGATATAGGGTAGGGTATTGGCCATTCTTTGGGCTTCTTTCTCCAACTCTTCAGGATAGATGATTTTGAAGCCTCCTGAAGAAATGTAGTTCCATTTTACACTAAGTGGGTTTTGTGCAGTGCTGAAAATTTGCCCAAAAACCGATGGTGAAATAAAACTTAAAGTAATAACACTTAAATACTTGATAATTAGTTTTTTGTTTGATTTTTTTAAGTTCATCTAAAATCTTTGCTAAAATATTTAGTTTTTTGAATTTTAAAGGGATTCTATAAAGTGAATTTTTAATTTATATTTAATATGATAAAGTGCTGATTAATAAAATTTAATGTGATTTATGTGAATTCATTAAAAATTGATTTTATCGTGATTTTTAACCTGATTTTATTTCTGATTTAACCGCTTCATCACATTTTTTATCAATAGTAATTTATTGATTTAATTTACACTTATTAATCGATTTTCCTCAAAAATTTTTATGGCTTTTTAAATTTTAGTATGAATTTTAGAATGAGGTTTCTGTTCCGAAAATTGAGCCTAAGTCTTGTGAATTTTAGCATCCTTCATTGATGATTTATAAGAGTTAAGAATTGCCCGGTTTATTTGCTTAGGTGAAGAATAAGTCCCACAGTAAAATTGAATTCTTCTTAGTCTGAAATTAGATTTTCAGGGCCGTAGACTTTAAGAATTTATACTGTCTAATGTATGAATTGATGCCGACTTAAAATTCGGCTTTATGGGTATAATGATCTTTTTATGACAAAATGTCTTTAGTTTTTATCGCCGGATTCAGACTGATTTTTTCGTTATCAGGTCTGAATTTAACTCTCATAACTTGCGATTTCCAAATACAGGTGGCTCCGGATGTTGTAGTTTAGCATTTAAAAACTCAGTTTATCATGGCTTAAACCAGGGTTTTAATACTGAAATTCTTGTCTAAATTTTACTTTAGATATCCCGATTTGTATATTTTTTTAGTGTTTTTAGGCTTCAAATCTTCAATTTTTTACCTCGATAATGCGATTTCCTTGCGATATTCTCGGGTAAAGGGCTCTAAAATATCTTTTTTAGAAAAATTTATTTATAAGTCAAAAATAGCTTAAATCGTTGTTTGAAGGCACTTTTTAGTTGCCGTTGCTTGTTATTTTTTCAATTGGCAATTGGTCAAATTTTAACGCTTTTCTAAGGTATTTAGGCTAAATCTGAGTAAATAATCAGGTCTTTTTTACAAGATATTTTTTAATTATGATGTCTTTATAACCTAAATTTTTCAGCCGGAAACGGGCAGTTTTGTATGATGCAGATAAGCTGATTGAAGGTAATACATTCGCATATTTCAATTAATTGTTATGTATTTAGTTTGCAGGATTCTATGATGTTACTCCTTTTTTAAGAAATGTAACTGGATTTTAAACTTGTTTTTAGTCCGATTTTGTATGGGTGTATCTTAACGGTTTTTGAAGCTATTTTGTGAATCTTAAATCTTAATTAATCAGACTTTTTAATACTTTTTGTTTTATGTTTTTATCTATTTTTAGAAGGTATTTCTATGCTATTTTTTAGCTTTTTTTTGTGCGCTATTTTTAATCTTAAATTGGTGTTTTATTGATGTACTTTTTGTTAGAATTATTTGTTGTTTTTGCTAGTTTATTCTTGGATGGTATTGTTGAGATTTTACTCTGTTTATCTATTGATTTTGATATTGTTTTTTGCTTTTAAATTCTGCTGTATTTGAGGTGTTGTCAAGTAGTTTTATTTTGTATAAGTAAGATGTTATTCTATGGTTTAGATGTGGCTGCTTATTTAGCTTTACAAGCTGCTTTTTTTTTCTTAGCGGCCTCATTTTATTGACAGTAAATTTCGACCTGCATTGGTAAATTAGTGAAAAGATATTCAATTTATTTTGGCTTGTATTTCATGTTTTTGACTTCGCTCATGTGGTTGTGATGTGGATACTTGAATATATAGGAAATAGAGTAAAGTGGTATTAGGTACGACGTGGTATCGTCGTTTCGATCGAGGTATAATGAAGTTTGAAAAGCTATTAAAATGGATCTTTCTCCTGAAAATTTTGGACTGCAATTTGTCGCGATAACGGCTCGTTTTGATGGGAGCTGTAAGTGTTATTGGAGTACAGATTAGTTGTGTTTACGAATGCTTAATAAATCGAAATATGTCTAAATATAGATCTCTCCGTTTCGCTGCGCTACAGTCGATATGACGACGATTCTATTGGATTCTGTTAATAATAGTGGAGCACAGATTAGTTAAGCTTCCGAATGCTTAACGAAGCGAATTTTGGTCTAGATAGATCTCTCCACTTCGCGTTGCTTCAGTCGAGATGACGACGATTCTATTAATGGTAGTGGAGTACAGATTAGTTAAGCTTCCGAATGCTTAATGAAGTAAAATAGGCTGGATAGATCTCTCCACTTCGCGTTGCTTCGGTCGAGATGACGACCATTCTAGTCGGAGGATTTCTATTTCGCTACGTTTGATGCTATAGCGATTTGATCGATAAGACAGCTATTTCATAATGCGAAAATATTGCGGTGTATGGACTTGCTTTCTACAGCTTGTTCTTTCTCTTTTTGTAGATCGGATAGAGGAAAATGGAGGCCAGGATAATCGTTGCACCAATATAAAATCCACCTGTCATTTGCTCTTTGCTTTGAAAGAAAATGAAGGCTAATACTATGCCGTATACAGGCTCCAGATTAGTGATTAACGCTACTCTAAAAGCAGATAAAGTTCTCATTACTGCAACACCCGCTACGTACGCAACTGATGTACAAAGTGTACCCAGAAGTGCTAAATAGAACCAGTTTTTTGCACTTAGATTAAAGTGTGTGTGCAGCAAAGTTCCGTCATATAAGCGGTATATCGTGATCCAGAAAAGCGCACCAACCAGCTCATAAAAACCGATAATAGAAGGTTCACTTTTTTGTACCAATGTAGAATTTATGGTTGAAAAAAGACTCGATGCCACTGCTGCCAGCAATCCAAAAATGATCCCTAAAGTATATTGACCTTCAAATTTAAAGATCATGTATATGCCTAAAATTATTAATAAACCGATCAGGATATCGCCCATTTGTATAGGCTGTTTTTTAATCAACGGCTCTAGAATCGCGGTGAACAGAGTGAAAGAAGAAAGGCATACCAGCGTGACCGAAACGGTAGAAACTTTGATGGCATGAAAGAAAAAAATCCAGTGAATGGCAACGATCCCGCCGGTTAAAAAGAATTGCAAAAACTGTTTTTTCGTAATCCTGATATTCTTTTTTGTGATGAGGAACCAGGCGAAAAGAGTTGTTGATGCAATCAATACCCGGTACCAGACCATGGGTACGGCATCGATTGAAATTAATTTTCCAAGCACGCCTGTAAAGCCCCAGACAAATACAGTAAGATGAAGAATGAGCAGGTTTTTTTTGGTAGCTTCCATTGCTATTTTGGTGCTTTCCTTAATAGGTAAAAGCCTAGCAGCCCAAAGAAAAGCGTAGGCATAATAACTGCTGCAAAAGGAGGTAATCCACCTTTGGTAGAGAACATCTGTGTAAACTGATTAAATACAATATAAGCGAAGCTGATAAAGATTCCGATACCTAATGATACACCGACCCCTCCTCTCACTTTGCGCGATGATAGTGCCACACCAATGAGCGTTAATACGAAAGCGGAAAGCGGGTGTAAGTAACGTTTGTATTTTTCAAACTGAAGGTCGTTCATTACGCCTGTTCCGCGGATCTTTTCTTTCCTGATCTTATCTGAAAGTTCCTTTGTGGTTAAATTTTGCACCACATTATCATAAGCAGAAAAATCATCCGGACGCATATCCAGAATGGTATCTTTTAGTTTTCCATTGCCGTAAATCATGGTTTCTTTTAAGCCATCAATTTTACGGATGGAGTAATTAGTTAATTGCCATTTACGTTTAAGTGAATCCCATTTAATATTTTCAGCAACGATTTTTTTGGTTAAAATATCACCATTAAAATTGTCAAGAGAAAAGCGGTATCCTGAATTCGTTTTATTGTCGAAATTATCAATGTAGATATAAGTTTTGTCATCCAGTTTCATGTGGATGTTAGATTTCGTTGAAGGATCGTTACGCTTTACGTAGGTGTTTTCAAAACTATTTTTCAGGGTATTTGTATAGGGGAGGATGTATAGATTTGAAAGTAAGTTGGCGGAAAAAATAATCGTAGCTGATACCAGGTATGGAAATAAAAAGCGGTTAAAACTCACACCACCACTTAAAATTGGTACAATTTCTGTTTGATCGGCCATTTTAGCCGTAAAGAAAATTACCGCAATAAAATTGATCAGTGGTGAAAGCATATTCACATAAAAAGGAATGGAACCCGCGTAATATTTGGAGAGGATTCCCCAAAAACTCAAGCCACTTTTCATAAAATCATCCATCTTTTCAGACAGGTCGAACACCACAATAATGATCACAAAAATGGCCAGGGTATAAATAAATGTACCCAGGTATTTTCCGATAATGTATTGATCGATGATTTTTATTCTTCCTTTTAACAGACTCATTTTATAGCTTGTTGCCTAATACTTTAACCATTTTGTTTTTCCACTCGTAAAATTCACCAGCAATGATCTTTTCCCTGGCTTGTTTTACCAGCCAAAGATAGAAATGTAAGTTATGTAAAGTAGCAATTTGAGCGCCAAGCATCTCCTTGCTATGTACTAAATGTCTTAAATATGCTTTACTGGTTACTAAATCAGCATGCAGATCACTCTCTGCATCTAATGGAGAAAAATCATTCTCCCATTTCTTGTTCCTGATGTTGATGATTCCGTTTCTGGTAAAAAGCATGCCGTTTCTGGCATTTCTTGTAGGCATCACACAATCAAACATATCCACACCTAAGGCAATATTCTCTAAGATATTGATCGGTGTACCTACACCCATTAAATAACGCGGTTTTTCTACCGGTAATATATCGCATACCACTTCTGTCATCGCATACATCTCTTCTGCAGGCTCACCAACTGATAAACCACCAATGGCATTGCCCTCACGGTTCATGCTGGCAATAAATTCTGCAGATTTAATACGTAAATCTTTATACACCGAACCCTGTACAATAGGGAATAAAGTTTGGTCGAAACCATATTTAGGTTCTGTGGTATCAAAACGTTCGCAGCAGCGTTTTAACCAACGGTGTGTCATTTTTATTGATTGAGCAGCATAAGTATAGTCGCATGGGTAAGGCGTGCACTCATCAAAGGCCATAATGATATCTGCACCAATAGTGCGTTGAATATCCATTGCGTATTCGGGTGTAAAAAGATGTTTTGATCCATCAATATGAGAGTGGAAAGTAACACCTTCTTCTTTAATTTTACGAACTTTACTTAAAGAATATACCTGGTAGCCGCCACTATCGGTTAAAATTGGCCGGTCCCAACCAATAAATTTATGTAATCCACCAGCTTGTTCCAGGGTTTCTAAACCTGGTCTTAAATAAAGGTGGTAAGTATTACCCAGAATGATTTTTGCGTCGATATCATCTTTAAGTTCGCGCTGATGTACAGCTTTTACCGTCCCGGCAGTGCCCACAGGCATAAAAATAGGGGTTTGTATTTCGCCATGGGCTGTTGTTACCGTCCCGGCCCTGGCTTTTGATAGTGGATCGTTAGCCTGTAAACTAAATTTCATAATGTGTTTTTTCTCGTCAAAAATCTGCCAAAAATAGCAAAAATTGAGGGCATTATTTTGTTTAATTTTTTATCCACATAAAAGTGTTTTACAGATTAAAAATGAGAAATTTGCGCCTATTTATTTTACCATCGTGATATTAACCCCGCTTGAAATTATCCTGCTCTCGATATTGGCTTTTGGCCTTTTGGTTCAGCTCTATTATGTCCTTTTTGTTCATTTAAAACTGGCCAGGGTTGGGATTGAAGAGGTGCCGTTATCGGCGCGGAAACCGATAAGTGTTATTGTTTGTGCCCGTAATGAAATTGTAAATTTAGAGCAGTACCTTCCTTCTTTATTTGGTCAAAATTACCCTGAGTTTGAGGTAGTGGTGGTTAATGATCGCTCATGGGATGGTACAGAAGAGTTTTTAGAGCAACTGGAGAAGAAGTATTCCAACCTCAAAGTTGTGAAGATTTTAGATAACGATAAATTTATAGCAGGTAAGAAATTCGCAGTAACCATGGGTATAAAGGCCGCTAAATATGATTGGCTGGTCTTTACCGACGCCGATTGTACGCCTGCTTCTGAGCATTGGCTGATGGATATGCAGCAGCCAGCCGATGAAAATACCGAGATTGTATTGGGCTATTCTCCTTACATGAAAAAAAGAAGTCTTTTAAATGCACTAATCAGGTTTGAAACCTTTTTTACTGCAGTAAATTACCTGTCTTTCGCATTAAAAGGAATGCCATACATGGGTGTTGGACGTAATATGGCTTACAAAAAATCGCTTTTTTTTAAAAATAAAGGCTTTGCAGCGCACATGCATATCCCATCTGGTGACGACGATTTATTTGTAAATGCACACGCAACCAAATACAATACCGAAATCCGTTTACATCCTGACAGTCATGTTTGGAGTGAACCCAATAAAACCTGGAGGGGTTATCTGAGACAGAAAAAGCGCCATTTTGGGGCTGGTAAACTCTATAAATCGAAACATAAATTTATTTTGAGCCTCCAGATCGTGTTTCAGTTTTTGTTTTATGGTTTTTTTGCTGCGTGTATGTTTTTCAGTCGCGAGGCACAATATGTAGCCTTAGGGATCCTGGCACTAAGCATCATCATCAGGTGTTTTATCTATCCAAAATTGCTGAAACGATTAAACTATGGCGATTTGCGTTGGTGGTTCCCGATTTTAGATATACTTTTGTTTGTATTTTTAACGCTGAACGGATTTTTAGCCTTATTTGGTAAGAAAAAAGTAAACTGGAAATAAACAATAATCCTTTAGAAATTACAATATGCTTGATGTAAAGCCCGATATTATTTTAAAATATTTTCCTGATCTAAGCGAAAAACAGATTGCCCAGTTTTCGCAACTGTTCGAATTATATAGCTTTTGGAATGCACAGATCAATGTAATTTCGAGAAAGGATATTGAAGAACTATATGAACGCCATGTATTACACTCGTTAGGGATAGCTAAGGTTTGTACTTTTAAAGCTGGTGAATCAGTTCTAGATGTAGGTACAGGTGGTGGTTTTCCAGGTATTCCGTTGGCTATTTTATTTCCTGAAACACAATTCTATCTGGTAGATTCTATCGGAAAAAAAATCAAAGTGGTAAAAGAAGTGGCTTCGGCACTTGGACTGGATAATTTAAAAGCCGATCATTTAAGGGCAGAGCAGGTTAAAGAGAAATTTAACTTTGTAGTATCGAGAGCGGTTACGCGTTTGGGCGAATTTTATCCATGGATACAGGGTAAATTTAAAAAAGACTCCTTAAATGCCATTCCAAATGGGATTTTGTATCTAAAAGGTGGCGATTTAGCTGATGAGATTAAGGAATCAAAACTGAAAGCAGAATTATATCCGCTTTCAGCTTATTTTGAGGAAGATTTCTTTGAAACGAAATTCGTGGTTTACGTGCCGCAGTAGTTAATCGATATTTACGTAAAACCGATTTATTAAAGTGTTGATTTATAGTTATTTATTGTTTTATTTTGTCCTAATACGGAATTAAATTCCGGATTTGTCTATTTTATTTTTATATTTATCTATGATTCATAGAGTTGGTAAAAATAAATTAAAACAATTGGCCTCTAAGTTTAGAGTTGTTGCAGTTGTTGGTCCACGACAGAGTGGTAAAACAACGATCTGCAAGACAACTTTCCCCCGTAAGCCTTATGTATCACTTGAAAATCCCGATATAGCTGAATTTGCCACAGCTGATCCAAAGGGGTTTTTAAAGCAATTTAAAAATGGGGCCATTTTAGATGAAGTGCAAAAATTACCTCATTTGTTTTCTTATATCCAACAAATTGTAGATGAAAATAATAAAGCCGGTTTTTTTATCTTGAGTGGAAGCAATAACTTTTTAATGCAGGAAAGTATATCCCAGACTTTGGCTGGTAGAGTAGCTTATTTACATTTATTGCCATGCAGTTTAAAAGAATTAAAGACGGCGAAATTATTATCGGATTATCAAAGCCATATATTTTCTGGGGCATATCCAGAGCCTTTATATAAAAATATCGATACTGTAGATTGGTATCCCAACTATATCAATACTTATGTAGAAAGAGATGTTCGACAATTGAAAAATATCACAAATTTGGCATTGTTCATGAAATTTTTACGCTTATGTGCAGGTAGAACGGGACAAATTTTGAATATGCAGTCGCTTAGCAACGATTGTGGTATTGATGCCAAAACGGTGCAGGCATGGTTATATATTTTGCAATCAAGTTATATCATTTATTTGCTAAGACCATTTTATAATAACTACAATAAACGGATAATAAAAGCCCCAAAACTTTATTTTTACGATACAGGCGTTGCTTGTAGTTTGTTGGGACTTCAAAATGTAGAGCAACTTGCATTTCATCCCAGTACTGGTGCATTGTTCGAAAATATGATGATTATAGACCTGCTTAAACAACGTTTAAACAATGGTTTGCAGGATAATCTATATTACTGGCGTGATAAAACAGGAAATGAATTGGATGTACTACTTGACACCGCCACGACAGTTACGGCAATAGAAATTAAAGCTGGGGCAACAATGACTTCCGATTATCAAAAAGGCTTGTTATATTTTAAAAATCTGGCAGATGATAAGAAGAAATTAAAAACCATTATTTGTTATACAGGATCGATTATCCAAAACCGTAGTAATGGTATTGAAGTAAGGCCTTGGGAAAAAATGATGTAACATGAAAAAACTGAAAGCAGAATGATACCCGCTTTCAGCTTATTTTGAGGAAGATTTCTTTGAAACGAAATTCGTGGTTTACGTGCCGCAGTAGTTATCCTGTACTTAAAATATTACCTTTTACTATTTACCACCACTTTTTTTAGTTTTTGGTTCAACTAGCGGTGGCGGCGGTGGTACTGGCAAGTTCTTTTTATCTTTTTTTACAATAGGTGGAGCGAAACGAATCTGATCAACTTTTGGAGGGCTAGATTTTTTTGATTTTAAAGAGCCTGGTTCAACCGGCGGTGGCGGTGGTAATCTTCGTGCTTCTTTTTTATGATCTACAGTAATAGGAGCTTCATTAATCGTTATTTCTTTAACTTTTTTGGATTTTGATTGATTTGGTTCTTTAGGAGGCGGCGGTGGTAACCTCTTCTTGTCAGCTTTTTTCTTGGTCGTATCCTGAAAAACGATGGTTAAGCTTTCCTTTTTTTGTCCAAATTGAATGGTAGCATAATCTTTTGTAAATGCCATTGTAGATAGGCATAGCATAAATCCGGTTAACGGAAGGATAAATAACAATTTGAGCCTGGCCCATTTTGCAGATTTTTTTTGGTTTAACATACTTATTCTATTTTTTAGTAGTGAGGAGTTGAAAAATTGACTACTAAGCGTAACTTCCTGGTTTCCATACGAATTTTGGATCAGAAATAATGCGTATTCGTATTTCGCAATGTCTTTGCAGGTAGTTGCTTCGTCGGCTAAATATTCGTGGACGAGTTTGATGTCGTTTTTGATGAAATAAGTAACTGGATTAAACCAGCTTGAAATCTGTATCAGTTCAAAAAACAGGATATCAATGCTATGTTTTTGTTTAATGTGAACCATTTCATGCTTTAACACCGTATCTTTTTGGTTCATTTCAGGATCGATAAACAATAAATTAAAGAATGAAAATGCCATCTTCGAGTGGTTTATCTCAATTAGGGTAATACCGTTTTCCTTACGTCTTTTAGCATTACGCATTAATCTTTTGATATGCCGTAATCCCCAGAAAATCTTTAAACTTAAAACAAGACAGATGATGATGTAGACCGATAAACATACATTGGCTGCACTAAATAATGGCGGTGCATCTTGAATATGGGTAAGTCCGTTATAATTAGCGATTATATCTTTTTTTAAGAACCCCAGCTGAAAAAACGGGAGTGTAAAAGCAAGTATCGAACTGAAAATCAGGTAATACCTGTTTAATCCATAAAAGGTTTCCCTGTGGAGAAATAATCTATAAAATCCATAAAATAGGATAAGATATAGATTTGCTTCGAGTAAATAATATAACCAGCCCATCACTTGTCTTTTTTAAGTTTCTCTGCCAATTGAATAATTTCGTTGAGTTCTTCGGTACTCATACTTTTTTCTTTTACCAGAAAGGAAACCAGGCTTTCATAAGAGTTTTCGAAGTAATTGTTCATCACTTTATCTATTGCAAAACGTTTATAATCAGTTTCTTTAATAATAGGGAAGTAGATGTGTGTATTCCCGATGGCCTTATGATTAACAAAACCTTTTCCTTCCAAGACCCTGATTACTGTAGAGACCGTGTTATAAGCGGGCTTTGGTTCGTTCATTTTTTCAATAACATCTTTAACCAGGGCTTCGCCCATTTCCCAAAGAATAAGCATTACCTGTTCTTCTGCTTTTGTAAGTTCTTTTATCATAGCAACTATTTTTGTAGTTTGGTTGATTGAAATTACTACTATAAAAATAGTTTGCAAACTATTTTTATAGTTTTTTATTTAATTTGCTGATATTCAGGTTAATAATTTTATTTATAAAATGTAAAGGCATAAAAAAGCCTGCCGGATTGGGCAGGTTTAGATTGATATGATTTTTTTGTTAAAATCTTTTCGATTTTCCTGGATTGTCCATCATGATCATTTTATCCTTTAACAACTGTTGTAAGCCAGTTTGTGTGTCTATACTTTTTACCACATCCAGTACAGCGCTTGCAGCATTACTGAAAAATGGTTTGGTGATGGTAGAATATTCATCTGTAGCTTTATGGTAATCTTTGTGATCTTCCACACCGAAATATAAGAATGGAATATTTTTAGCATTAAATGCGCCCTGGTCGCTCTGGTTGGTCCAGTCATCGTGACCTTGTTTTGGATCGTCGTGGCCGAAAAGTAATTTGATATTGGTTTTAGTCGTATCTACATATTTCTTTAAATCAGGATATTTGAAAGTCCCACATACGTAGAGTTCACCTTTATCACTATGGCTGATCATATCCATGTTTAAATCAATAGCGATAGTATTAACAGGCACTGGTGGATTACCTACAAATGCCTTTGCACCTTGTAAACCCATTTCTTCCGCATCGAAAGAAGCGAAAATGATCGTGTTGTTCGGCTTGTTCTTAGCGAAATAGGCTGCAATTTTTAATAAGCCTGCAGTTCCTGATGCATTATCGTCGGCGCCATTAAAAACCTCATCCTTGATCACGCCTAAATGGTCGTAATGAGCTGATACCACGACGACATTGCTACTTTTACCTGGAATGTACCCAATAATGTTGGTTCCATTTACTTTTGCACCATTTCTACCATTGAAAGTGAATTCCTGTGCGTAGTTTACATGTTGTGGGTAGGATTTTAAACCCAGTTTCTGAAACCTTTCTATAATATATGCCCTGGCCATTTCGGCCCCTTTTGTTCCGGTTTTTCTACCTTGGTAAGCATCGGAAGATAATACTTCAACGTCTTTTAACAATTGAGTATCTAACTTACCTGAAGCAGTATTGTTTTGATTTTTTACTGATGAACAGCAACTTAGCATCATCGCTAAAGGAATGATATATAGGATTTTCATGATTATAATGAATTACTGCCAAAGCAATTTTAAAATATTTGGATAAAGCTTCAATTTTTCATCGGCGGATAATGAAGTAGCATCTTGTTGTATCGCTGAAGAAATTATTAACCGATCGAATGGATCTCTGTGCCCATTCAACAATGGGACTTTATTATAATTGAAAATTGAGGGATTTTCAATTGATAAAAAAGTAAAGCCATCTAAAAGTGCTTGATTATAAATGCCCTCAACAGTTACACTGAAATGGGGAAGTTTACCAAGAGATTGTTTTATTGAGATTTGGAATAAACTAATTTGACTAAAGTAAATGACATTTTCTATATTTTGAATAATATCCAATACTTTTTTGGGGATTTTTGGACTGTTTTCCTGAAACCAAAGTAAGCAATGTGTATCTAAAAGATAGTAATTAGATGCCATTACATGTACTCTTTTAAATCATCTAGAGGATCGTTAAAATTATCTGGGATTGATATTTTACCTTTTAGCGCACCCGGAATTCTTTTTAAGATAGCTGGTTGTTCATCTGTAAGAAAAGTAACAATAACCTCTGTTTTTGTTTGTACAGGTGCTTTTTCTTTCAACGTTATCTTTCCTTTTTCGTAATATCCTTTAACAGTAGCTAACATATCCTTAAGTTGTTATAACAAATATACATTTTTTCATTATGCTATTCAAACGCTGTTTGCTTTACTGTATTGCGTTTCTAAACCTGATGGGAACGGCAGCTCCCGACGTAAAGTCGGGACTATATAGTACAGCAGGACTGATGACTTCCAAAGGCTGTTGCTTTCATTTTCGAATTAGGAAAAATGTAAATAAAAGATTGCTTCTGCAAAATAAAAACAGGGCGGCTGTCGGCTGAAAAAGTCTTCTCGCGATGGCGGAAGCGGTAGGTTTTGCTTTGGTCTATCTAGCTTTTACCTTTAAGCTTTTACGCTGCTACTTCCCTCAAATCTACTGCTACTACTCTCGAAACACCCTGCTCTACCATGGTTACCCCATAAATGATATCGGTGCTGGCAATGGTGCGTTTGTTATGCGATACAATGATAAACTGCGATTGATCGGAGAATTTGCGGATAATATTGTTGAATTTATCGATGTTGGTATCATCCAATGGGGCATCAACCTCATCGAAAATACAGAAAGGCGCAGGTTTTAACAGATATAGTGAAAACAATAGGGCAGTAGCTGTTAACGTTTTTTCTCCACCAGATAGTTGGTTAATAGATAATGGTCTTTTCCCTTTCGGGCGGGCAATAATATCGATATCAGCTTCTAAAGGATTATTGATGTCTGATAAAATCAGGTCGCAGCTATCTTCTTCGTTAAATAAAGAGCGGAAAACCACAATAAAATGTTCACGGGCCTGAGTAAAAGCCTGCATAAATTTATCTTTAGCCGTATCATCAATTTCTTTTATGGTTTGTAAAAGATCGGCTTTGGCGGCGTTGAGGTCCTTTTTCTGGTTCTGGATAAAGGTATAACGTTCTTCCATTTCTTTAAAAGCCTCCATAGCCATGGAGTTGATGGCGCCAAATTCATCCAGCTGGCGTTTCATTTTTTCTACTTTCTGGCGCAGTTCGAACTCGCTTTCCAGTGCTTCAATTTCAGTCTCGGTTTCTAAAAGATCATTGATATCGATATTGAATTCGACAGCTAAACGTTCTTTTAGGGCATTTAAGTCGATTTTTAAAGCATTCTTTTTATCCTTAATCTCCGTTAACAGAAAATCGGTTTCTTCGCGGTTTTTGCGGATGTTCGTCAGGTCGTTTTCTACCTCGTTAATGCTCCCTTTACTTGAAAAATATGCCTGCTCGGCTTCCGCAAGCCCTTTTTCCATTTCTTCACGTTGCTGATACATTTCTAAAAGTGTATCATCATTCAGATCGGTATGTTGTAATGTTGCCGTAATTTGTATTAGTGTTTCCTGTAATTCTTTGTCATTTTGGGCAATGCGCTTATTTAAAGCTTCTTCCTGTACAAAACGGTAATCCAAATCTTTTTCTAAACCCGATAACTTATTTTGTTGTTGGTGGAAACGGATGTTATCCTGGTTGTATTTTCCCGCACTTTCATTTACCTGATCGGCAATTTCCTGATAATTAAGCTGTTGTTCTTGTAGATTGATATGTGCTTCTTGCTGATTTTTTTGCAGTTGAACCAGTGCAGGCAATTTCTCCGACAAGGCTTTTTCTATCGATACGATCTTTTGAGCGATATCCGTTTTGCGGTTTTCGCTGGTGGTGATAAACTCCTGATATTGATCTCGGCGGGTCTGCACAGAAATGTGTTCGTTGTTTAAACGGTTCATTTCCTGTTGTAAAGCGTTGATCTGATTAATTTTTGAAGCCTCTTTCAGGTTAAATATGTTGTCTGTTTCGGCTTTTATAGCTGCATTATGCTGATTGATCAGTGATTCTGAAGCTTTAATTTCTTTTGCCAGATTTTCCAAATTCTTAGCACGACCAATCCTTTTACCTTCAAATAGTCCCACAGAACCACCTGCCAAGGTAAATCTGGTTTGGGCATATTTCCCATTTTTGGCCAAAATAGTTAAACTATCTGTTGGTGTGGCTTTAAACAAATTTTCCTGCTCGGCTATTGCGATATATACATTTTGTAAAAGCAGGTTGCAGAGGTGCTGGTATTTTTTGTCGACTTCAATAACGGATAGAGCGGAAATGAGACCATCATGATCGCTAATGGCCGGGTTTTTATCGGGAACATTTTCTAAAATAAAGAAATTTGCCCTTCCGCGACTGGCATCAGTTAAGAGGTTGATGGCCTGAACGGCATCTGTATACTGATCAACAACATAATGATTCATTACCGGTTCAAGATAATTTTCTATTGCTATGCGGTAATCTTCATTACAGAATAAGACATCGGAAAGGAGCAGGGCACTTTTAGCAAAAGTATTGTTTTTCTTTAAAAAACGGATCGACTCAGGAAAACCTTCTAAACTGTCAACCAGCGATTTGGTCAGGTTATATTCATTCTGTTTGGCATCTTTTTTACGATTTTCGACCGTAAGTTTTTCCTTGTTCGAACTCAGGTTGATTTCGGAACTAGCCAGTTTTTCTTTTAAAAGTTCTTCGGCTTCCGTGAGGTTTTTTATATTGGCCTGCTTTTCCCTTACCTGGATATCAAGTTCGGCTAAAGCATGATCGAAAGCCTTTAACTCTAAGGTTTTGGTTTCGGTATCATCTACATTCCGGTTGGTTTCCTGTACCAGGGCATCTTTCTGGATGTTCAGGATATCAATTTCTTTTTGCGACTGGTATACTTGGTTTTGTAGGTCGTTAACAGATTTGATCAGGTTGTCAATCCTGTTTTTCTCGGTCTGTTGTTGCTCCCGTAAAGTATCAAGCGTAGATTTCAGTAGCTTTAAATCAGATTCCAGGCGGTTAAAAACCTCTGTTTCTGTTAAAACTTCTTCATTTAAACGTTTGATGTTGTATTTAATGTGGTTAACCTGGTTTTTATCTTTTTCGAGTTCGCCAGATAAGCGTGTTTCTTTTTCCTGTAAAAAACGCATCTGCTCATTCTTTACTTTTTTCTCACTTTCGTAAGCGCGGATTTTAGAAACAAACTCGTTTGTAGCCTTTTGTTGTACGGAAAGGTTCTTTTCCTGACTAATACTGCCTAGTTTAAGTTTTTGCAGTTCGGCTTCACCGGTGTCTATTTTGGTGCTAAGTTCTGCACGGTTCACCTGTTGACTTTGCTCCTGTGTTTCTAAAGCTTTTAAGTCGGTACGGAAGAAGGCTATGCGATGTGTAGCCAACTGAATGCTCAGTTCGCGGTATTGTTCTTTTAACTTATAATAACGTTCAGCTTTGCGTGCCTGGTTTTCTAAGGTTTTAAGGTTTTTTTCGATTTCGAAAAGTAAATCTTCAACCCGCTCTAAATCGGCTTCTGTGTCTTTTAATTTGTTGAAAGTCTGCTTTTTACGTAATTTGTACTTCGAGATCCCTGATGCTTCTTCAAATAGAGAACGACGGCTGTGTTCTTTATTGGTGATAATTTCATCCACCATTTTCAGCTCAATAATAGAATAACTATCAGAGCCGATTCCGGTGTCTAGAAAAAGGTCGGTAATGTCTTTTAACCTGCATTGAACATCGTTTAGGCGATATTCGCTGTCTCCATTTCTGTAGAGTTTACGGGTTACGGTAACCTGTGAATAAGCGGTAGGAAGGATATTTTTTGTATTATCAAAGCTTAATGAAACCTCTGCAAGCTGTGCCTGTTTACGGTTTTTTGTTCCGTTGAAAATGATGTTCTCCATCTTTTCTGATCGCAGGGCTTTAGTGCTTTGTTCGCCTAAAACCCAGCGCATAGCATCAATTACATTAGATTTTCCGCAACCATTCGGGCCAACGATAGCGGTAACACCCTCATTAAAGTTGATGGTCACTTTATCGCCAAAGCTCTTAAAACCTTTAATTTCTAACCTGGTAAGTTGCATGGTTTGTAGTCGGGAGAACCGACTTCAATAATAAGGATAATTTCGTGGTTTTTCAACTTTTTAACCATGGTGTTTTTAACCGCAAAGAGCGCAGAGAGAAAAGCGCAGAGAGCCCTGAGTTGGACATAATTTTCATTAGTACTCGTCATGCTGAACTTGATTCAGCATCTGTTATGTTAATCTATTAAAGATCCTGATCCCGATGTAAAATCGGGACAGGATGACGAATCCCCGTTAATTTACGTGGTTAAACGGAAATATGCGTTTACTTCACAATCATCAGTTTTGCAAATTTAAGCAGTAACTGTTTATTGCCTAAGCCCTGGAAAAAAACTGTTGCCTTAACATCAGGTAATGTACCCTCCAGGCTGATAATTTTTCCAAAACCAAATTTTTCGTGCTCCACTTCCATACCGCCCTGAAATTCATGTGGTTGTGATGGGGTAAAACCTGGTGTTGGTATGTGTGCCTTTGCGAGTAATGATGTTGTTTTCGGACGTACTGGTGGGGCAGAAGTAGTTGCGCCGGCCGCTGGTTTGGGTTTGCTGAAGAAATCACGTGGCTGCGAAGTCCATGTTTTCCGCTCATCGTCAAAACTACCTTCAAAACTGTTTGATTTGGCCGGTTTAACATCCAACTCTAAAAATTTCGGACTAATTTCATTAATAAAACGGCTAGGTTCGCAGTTGGTTAAAGTTCCCCAACGGTAACGCGAAGTGGCATAAGTAAGTGTCAGTTTTACTTCGGCACGGGTAATGGCCACGTAGAATAAACGGCGCTCCTCCTCTAAATCAGTACGGTTGGTTAACGACATTTGCGATGGAAACAGATTTTCTTCCAATCCAACAATAAATACGTTTTTAAACTCCAGACCCTTAGCCGAGTGGATCGTCATTAAAGAAACCGTATCCTTATTTTTATCACCATCTTTATCATCATTGGTTAAGAGGGCAACATCCTGCATAAAAATATCAAGGCCTTTTTCTTCAATATCTTCGCGCTCTGCAAACTCCTTAATACCATTTAATAATTCCTGAATATTTTCGTATCTCGCACGCCCTTCCACACTATCATCAGTATATAGCTCTTTTAAAATACCTGCATGCTGAGCAATAAACAAAGCTGTATCATAGGCATCCAGTTTTTTCGCCTCTGCCTGGAAGCTTTGCACCATCATGGAAAAATCGTTCAATTGATTGGCTAAACGTCCATCTACATATTCGTGTGCATTAGAAATTACATCCCACATGGTTTTTCCATGCTGATCTGCCGCAACAATAATTTTATCGATAGAAGTGTCGCCAATACCACGTTTAGGGTAATTGATTACGCGTTTTATCGCCTCTTCATCCTTCGGATTAAAAGTTAAACGGAAATAGGCAATTAAATCTTTAATCTCTTTGCGTTGGTAAAAAGATTGACCGCCGTAGATCCGGTAAGGAATATTCAGTTTACGTAAACCTTCCTCCATCGCCCTGCTTTGCGCATTGGTACGATACAAAATGGCAAAATCGTTGTGTTGATAACCTTTTGTACTGCGCTCCTGAATAATGGCTTCGGCAACTAATTTACCCTCTTCATTATCCGTAAAAGCCCGCGAAACTTTAATTCTTTCTCCCTCTGCATTTTCTGAGAAAACATTCTTTTCAAGCTGGTTTTTGTTGTTGGCAATAATACTGCTTGCAGCATCAACAATATTTTGGGTAGAACGGTAATTCTGTTCTAATTTATAAACCTTTAAATCAGGATAATCCCGTTCGAAATTTAAAATATTCTGGATGTTAGCGCCACGGAACGCATAAATACTCTGTGCGTCGTCACCCACTACACAAATGTTTTGATAGGCAGCAGCCAGTTTTTTCACAATGGTGTACTGCGAAAAGTTGGTATCCTGGTACTCATCCACCATCAAATACCTGAATTTTTGCTGGTACTTATTTAAAACATCGGGGTGTTCTTTCAATAAAATATTGGTTTTGAATAATAAATCGTCAAAATCCATTGCACCGGCCCTGAAACAGCGTTTAGCATAAGTCTCGTAAATCTGGCCAATTAATGGGCGCTTATTCTGGATATCTTCAGCCTGTATCTGGTCGTTAGCCTGATATTCGCCCCAGGAAATTAAATTATTTTTAGCTGATGAAATTCTATTGAAAACAAAGTTTGCTGCATATAATTTATCATCCAGCTGCATTTCTTTCAAAATTGCACGGATTACACTTTTACTGTCGTCGGTATCGTAAATGGTAAAGTTGCTCGGGTAACCGATTTTTTCAGCCTCCACACGTAAAATTTTCGCAAAAACAGAGTGAAATGTCCCCATCCAAATGTTTTTGGCTTCTGCACCAACAACTTTACTAATACGCTCGCGCATATCTTTACTCGCTTTGTTGGTAAAGGTTAAAACCAGAATATTAAACGGATCGGTACCGGTTTGAATAAGGTGGGCTACGCGAAAGGTAATTACCCTGGTTTTGCCCGAACCTGCACCTGCAACAATCATTACTGGTCCTTTTGTGTTCTCTACTGCTGCTCTTTGTTGTGGGTTTAATCCTGCTAAATAATCCAAATCGGCTCCTGTTTTTTTGAGGTTCAAAAATAACAATTCCTGTCGCTTTTTGCCAAAGTTGTTAGTAATTAGTTAAAAACCTAACCGGTTGCCCTAACCGTTCGTCATTCTGAACTTGTTTCAGAATCCCTCACGCCATTAAAATTGTTGAAAATCATGGCATAACATGGCAAAAGAACTTATTTTGATTGATTTTGAGGAAAGCTACATCAGTATTTCATGGCATTCTGCAGTCCTTTGCTTTGCTCATACGCCTGCAGGCCTTACGCACCAGGCCGATATCCGCTTCGCCAAGGTTTAGGTAAATTGAGTTTGTGCTGCTATTGAGGGTTTAAAACCAACACCTTTATTTTATCGCCCGTCATTCTGAACTTGTTTCAGAATCTATCCGGTATTGGCTTATATGGCCCTTATCTATCTTATAGGGTAAAATGCCCCTTATTTTTATTTGGGGCTAATATAGCTATGGTAAATCTGCACTTTTGGTTTTGAGAAAAGCAACAGCTGTATTTCATCGGCGTCGGTAGCCCTTTGCTTTGCTCATACGCCTGCAGGCCTTATGCACCAGGCCGGTATCCGCTTCGCCAAGGTTTATTTAAATTGAGTTTGTGCTGCTATTGAGGGTTTAAACCCCAAAGTCATATTTATTTCGATTAATAAAATGTATTATGCTGTCAGAATTGCACCCTGTTGATTTGGGTATAGAATTTGATATGCCTTCGTTATGGAAGAGAAAAAAATAAATAAGGATATTGAGTTTTCTGATATCCCAGATGGAACAAATACAGATATTTATGCCAACTTAAAAGAAAAACTGGAAACCGTTGAAAAGTTTCCGGGTGTTTACAATTTTAAATTTATTATCACTGGCGGACTAGATAAAATAGAAGACTTACGTGCCATTTTACCCAAGGATGAGTTTATTGAACAGGCATCAAAAACAGGTAAATATGTTTCGATTACGGTAAAAAAGACCATGCAGAATGCTGATGAGGTGATTGCTGTTTATAAGCAAGCCGCAAACATCAAGGGGATTATGATACTGTAGGCTATCCCGCACATTTAAAATGATTTTCTTTTGGTTTTTAGAAAAGCTAGATTCGTATTTCATTTTTGAGGTTGCATTGTGCACTTACGCTATTCGTAAACCTGATGGTAGCGGCAGCCCCGAAGCATGAGGGCTACAGCGAACAGCAGGACTGTAATATCCGATGAAAAACCATCCTTTCATTTCCAATCAATAAAAGATATTATCGCCTAATGACCAACTACGCATAAAGCCATAATGTTAAACTTGTTTCATGATCTACCCTGTATTGGCTTATATGTACCTGATGTGTCTTAAATGGTAAAATAGGCCAAAGTTTTACTCAAACCCTTATTTTGTCTATAATGAGGTTAAACAGAGCCATTTTTAACGGCCCAGTCTACCATCGAATCTAATACCTGAAACAGTTCCTGTCCCGATTTGGTGAGGCTATACGTAACTATGGGCGGAATAACGGCTTGCGCATCCCGATGAACAAGGTCATCATTTTGCAACTGCTTTAAGTGTTGTATCAGCATTTTCTCCGTTATCTGTGGTATAGCACGTTTTAACTCGCTGTAACGTTTTGGCCCACTCATTAAATGAAAAATAATGATAGGTTTCCAATAACCACCAATTTTTTCCATTACAAAAGTAACAGGGCAGCTGGTTAGCGCTACACCTTTATTAAAATTACGGGTCGAACTTTCTTTAATGGCTGTCATAGTTACATACTTTGGGGTAAGTACTTGTATAAAAGTAAGCACAAATATAGCTTTGTATTCAACATTTAAAAACAAAAAATCATGAAAATAACATTAACAGGATCAACAGGTAATATTACCAAGCCCCTAGCCGAAATATTGGTGGCTAAAGGCCATGAGGTGAAAGTGATTAGCAGTAATGCTGATAGAGCAGAGGAAATTAAATCGCTGGGCGCTATACCCTTAATTGGTAATGTAAGCGATACCGGATTTTTAACAGATGCATTCACCGGGGCTGACGCCATTTACACCATGGTTCCATCAGATTTTGCAGCACCAAAATTCAGGGAATATATAAAGGGTATAGGCGAAAATTATGCTGCTGCCATAAAAGAGTCGGGGGTTAAAAAAGTAGTGAATTTAAGTAGTGTAGGTGCAGATCTGCCGGATGGAACCGGCCCGATTGCCGGATTGCATGATGTAGAAAATATTTTTGAAACATTAGATGGGGTAGATGTAAAACATTTACGTGCCGGTTATTTCTATATCAACTTTTTAGCCAACATCGATATGGTTAAACATGCAAATATATTAGGATCTAATTTTGGTGCTGATGCCAAACTTGTTTTGGTGCATCCCCGTAACATTGCAGCGGTAGCTGCCGAAGTATTGGAAAGCAATTTTACAGGAAAAACCATACAATATGTTGCCAGTGATGATGAAAGTACTCCTGCTGATGTTGCAAAAGCACTGGGCACTGCCGTGGGTAAGCCAGAATTACCATGGATTGAATTTAGTAATGAAGATGCATTTAATGGAATGGTAGGCGCAGGTTTGCCTGAAGAAATTGCCAAAAACTATGTAGAAATGGGCGATGCGATTAGAAGCAAGAAACTTTTTGTAGATTACTATAAAAACAGACCTGTTTTAGGTAGCATTAAGCTTGAAGATTTTGCCAAAGATTTTGCTGCGGCATATCATAGCTAATTAAAGGATAACAGTTATTCGGTTTAGCGACCGGATAACTGTTTGGTTACATCCAATTTTCATTTTTATGCTCTACCTGATATAACCAATAATTTACGAGCTGCTTAATTTCGGTATAATTACCATATTTGAAGTGAATCTGACCTGCAGCGGTATGTAAAGTGAGGTGGCCAACATCCACTCCTTTGTGCCAGGGGTATTGAAAAGCAGTAATTGCCTGAATCTTATTTGGCACTACAATTTCATTCGAAATATCCCAAATTCCGCTGGTTTTGATGATGAAATCCTGACTTACAGAAATCCGGTGCCGGCGGTAGCTGATATAGATCATTAACATACCTACAACAAGGTATGCAATTGCGATACCAATAAAAGGTTTCACCTCGGGGATATTAAAAGCCAGGATCAAAAAGATTGAAACGGGTAAAATCAGTTTGAAGAAAATTGGCAGGTTTAAAAAACGCCAGTCTGGAACAAAGGTTTTTCTCTTGAATGGTGCCTTGCCCAATATCATTTTTAACAGTTCATCACGCTCAATAGGATTACAGCCTGGGATTTTCAAGGTGTTTCCCTGCATTTCATGGCCTTTTTTACTTTGACCAAAATGAGCCTGTCTTAAATTCATATTCAGCATATTCATCTTTTTCTGAAAGTAATTCTGACTGTATTTGGTAATTTGTACTTTATTTGGACTGATCAGCGTATTTTTTTTAGCAATTAATCCCGAAGATAGGAGTAAGACATCTTTATGCTGACTGATCTGGAGTTCGAAATATTTATAGAAGGTTCTAACCAGATTGATAATCAGCAATACAATTAAAAGGCATGCAATTAAAATGAAAACTGTAACAATGGTCAACATTCCTGTTACTGTGCTTTGAATTTCATCTTTGTTGATCTTAAAGGCATCTAGCAGTTGTCTGCCTTCATAAATAACCGTATAAAAAAAAGCGGCAAGCAAAGCTAAACTTTGTCCGTAATTAGAAGTTAAACCGACCTTAAATAAGGTAAAGCCACTGATTCTTAAAAATGGTGTTTCTTCAATCAAATCATTTCCATGTGCCGCTTCCGGTTGCACTCCATTCACAGCCTTTCTGTTCAGTAGATGTGCCTGAAGGTTGTAAGCAGCAGTTTCATCAATGGCTTTTATGCTTACTTCTTCTCCATGCGCACCCGCAGTATCGATTTTTAAACCATAAACTCCAATAATTTTCTGTAAAATATTCTGGTTAATGTTAACCTGCTGTATTTTATCGAGTTGAATAATAACCTGATCGCGATTGAAAATCCCCTTATTCACTACAAACTCCTGCTTTTCTTTGTCTAAAAAGAAGGTGAATTTTAAATACCATAAATAAGCGAATATAACGCTGAATACGATTATTGCAGAAATGCCTAATATCAGGTAGGTGAAAGAATTGCCCGACATCTTTACAAAAGCAATAATGAATAAGAAAAAACTCGCTTTGCCAATTTTTAGCATGGTATGAGCACCCATTATAATGATGCCAAAGGCCGATTCGCGTTGTGGTTTGCTAAAATCGTTGTCCATTATGCTTCTGTTTCATTTGTAGGGTTTTCGAGCAGGTCTATTTTTTTTAAAAGTAAGTCCCTGATGCTTTTTGCCTCTTCAATTGCAATACCCGAAATGTGGATATGTCCGCTTTGGCCTCCGGCTGTAAATAACTGCAGTGATCCTAATTTAAATATCCTCGAAAAAATACCTTCGTTTAATTCAATATGCTGAATCCTGTTTAAAGGAACAATTGTGGTAGACTCGGCAATAATTCCACTCTTATAAATTACATCATGCGTACGTATTGCGTAACCACGTTTTTTAAAACTTAAACGGAAAAGCAGAAAAAAAATAACGGCCAGCATGAAGTAAAGAGGGATAATCCAAACTGCATTTGGTCTTATTTCATTAACAAACAATAAAAGCGAGCCAGCACCAATTCCCAGTAGCACAAAAAAAATTACCAGGTTGATACAGATAATTTTCCAATAACTGGAATGAGGTTGTTTTAGTGAAATTTCTTCATACTTCGGAAGATAATCAAGATCAACTGTTTCGTTTGTGAAAGATGTATCAGAAGACATAATTAAAATGATAACACGTATTAATCAAATATCTGACTAATATTTAATGCTTTTGTTACCGCGCTACAATAAACTTTTTTGCAGCATTGTATTGACCGGAATCGGAAGAAATTTTGAAAAAATAAATGCCAGGAACGAAACCGGAGGTGTTTATTTCTAAAGTGTGTTTTCCTACGTTAAGGTATTCGTTTACTACTGTTTTAACCAACCGGCCCATTAAATCGTAAATCTGAACGTTAATCTTATCCGTTTCCGGCAAAACGATATCAATAAATGTTTGCATGGCGGCAGGGTTCGGATAATTCTGAGTAACAGTAAACTTCAGGAATTTATCAAAAATTGCTTTATTAATAGTGTCAAAAATAACATAGCTCACCAATCTGTAACCGCGTGCATTTGGATGAAATGGATCCTGATAGAGTGAAAAATCACGTCTCATTGCCGCATTTACATCAGCCAGGTATATCTTATATTCTGTTGCTAATTTTCGGTATGCTGCATTCAGGTTTCTGATGTTCGTATTTACAGCAACATAACTTTTAATGGTTCTATCATCAACAAACTGAAGCGTACACAAAATCGGGATTAATTTCTGTTTAAGACCCGCCGTAATTAAAACCCGCATATTGGCAACAGTTTCGGCTATACTTCCTTTGCCTGAAGCAATTGCAAGAGCATCATTAATCCCCATATCAATCACGATAAAACCTGTTCTATTGGCTATTGCGTTATCAATCCGGAGTAATCCCTGAAAAGTAGTCTGCCCCCCAATACCATGATTGGTAATATCTACCGTCTTATTCGTATAACAATTTGTAAAATTGTTTTGGAGAATGGTTTGAAAACCAAGGCCTTTTACCCCCTCTACTGTGCTCGCTCCAAAGGTTACAATATTTATGCTGTCTTTTGAATAATATTGGGCTGCTTCCGGGCAACTTACACGATTTGGGGGAGGTGTTCCTTGAGCGAAAGAAGAAATGCGGACAACGAAAAGCAGCAGCAGAGATAGAAATACTTTTGCGCTAAACTTCATTGTTAAAATTCTTTCGTACAGGATTTAAGGACATCTTTTAATGGCGCAATTTACAAAAAAGTAAACATAAAAAATACCACACTATTCTTTTTTACAAACATTAAACTATTTTTTGTAGCTGTTAAAAGACGGTTTTTATGTTTTAAGATAACACAAAGATTTTGAGCTTAAAATAATTAAACGCAGTAATCATCTGTAAGCAAAGTTTTATGCCTGGCATGGTGATAATTTAATCCTTTACTGTGCCTTTTATCTGGTAAAGCCTATATTTGTCCAAATTCATTTTGTTATGCAAGAGATTAAAAATTATGTAGAAACGCACAAACAACGTTTTTTAGATGAGTTGTTTGAGTTATTGCGTTTTCCATCGGTTAGTGCTGATCCGAAATACAAAGGCGATGTGTTAAAAACTGCCGATTATGTTGCGCAGAAATTAAAGGATGCAGGCGCAGATCAGGTTGAGATCTGTCCAACAGCTGGTTATCCGATTGTGTACGGCGAAAAAATTATAGATGCTTCTTTACCAACTGTTTTAATATATGGCCACTATGATGTTCAGCCTGCTGATCCCTTAGAACTTTGGCATACCCCACCTTTCGAGCCAACGGTGCGCGATGGCAAAATTTATGCCCGTGGCGCCTGCGATGATAAAGGCCAGTTTTACATGCATGTAAAAGCTTTCGAACTGATGATGCAAACCAATACTTTGGCTTGTAACGTTAAATTCATGATTGAAGGTGAAGAGGAAGTAGGGTCTGCTAATCTGGGTATTTTTGTAAATGAAAACAAAGATCGATTAAAAGCCGATGTAGTTTTAATTTCTGATACCTCGATGATCAGTATGGAACATCCATCAATCGAAACCGGCTTACGTGGTTTAGCTTATATGGAAGTTGAAGTAGTTGGTCCGAACCGCGATTTACACTCAGGTGTTTATGGTGGTGCAGTGGCCAATCCGGCAACTATTCTTTGTAAAATGATTGCTTCATTACACGATGAAAATAACCACATTACTATCCCTGCTTTTTATGATAAAGTACTAGAATTAACAGACGAGGAGAAAAAAGCCTTAAATTCTGCACCTTACGATGAAGCTGAATACAAAAAGGATTTAGATATCGAAGAAGTTTGGGGTGAGAAAGGTTATTCGACCCTGGAGCGTACAGGTACACGCCCAACTTTAGAAGTAAACGGAATTTGGAGCGGTTATATTGGCGAGGGTGCAAAAACCGTTTTACCTAGTAAAGCCAATGCAAAAATTTCTATGCGTTTGGTTCCGCATCAAAACTCGGAAGAAATTGCTGAGATTTTTACCAAACATTTTGAAAGCATTGCACCTAAAAATGTAAAGGTAAAAGTTACGCCTCACCATGGTGGCGAACCAGTGGTTACCCCAACTGATAGTATTGCATATCAGGCAGCCGAAAAAGCGATTGAAGATAGTTTTGGTAAAAAAGCTATTCCAACACGCGGTGGTGGCAGTATTCCTATTGTGGCCTTGTTTGAAGATGTACTGGGAATTAAATCGGTGCTTTTTGGCTTCGGTTTAGATAGCGATGCGCTGCACTCTCCAAATGAGAAATATGATATTTACAATTATTATAAAGGAATAGAAACTTTGCCACTGTTCCACAAATATTTTGCAGAGCTAAGCAAATAAAAAAATCCGTCATTTCGAGCAAAGCGCAGCGTAGTCGAGAAATCTATCTTTAGTAGAACACTCAACTTCGTTGCGTTTTTATTTGATCATGATCAGTTGGATATGAAGGTTTTTTATTGAAAACGAACGTTCCGTATTTCATAGCTGCTGTAGTTCCGCCATTCGCTCATAGTCCTCATTTAGTTGCACTTCATTCCGAGCTATTTAGCGCTGTCGGGTTTATTTAACTGCGGTTCGTTCTTCGAAGCAAAGCCTGTTCCTGCATCCGCTATAAACTTTAAATAGTATTACCAGCCCTGCCACCTAAACCTGACCGTAGTGAAAAACCCGCAGGCCGAAGCATGAGGCCGAGGATTTGGAACGAAGGGCAGGGCTGCTTTATCCTAAATATCACATGTTTTGCTTTCCAAAACAACTCAATAAATTTAATTTTTATGGTCAGTCTGAGCGGAGTCGAAGATCTGCCTAATTTATTAAGCAGTTTTTTTTGAAAACAAGCGTTCTGTTTTCATAGCTCCTGTAGTCCCGCCATTCGCTTATAGTCCTCATTTCGTTTCTCTCCATTCCGGGCTATTTAGCTTTGTCGGGTTTATTTAACATCGGTCTGTTCTTCTAACTAGAGCCTGTTCCTGCATCCGCTATAAACTTTAAATAGTATTACCAGCCCTGCCACCTAAACCTGACCGTAGTGAAAAACCCGCAGGCCGAAGCATGAGGCCGAGGATTTGGAACGAAGGGCAGGGCTGCTTTATCCTAAATACCACATGTTTTGCTTTCCAAAACAACTCAATAAATTTAATTTTTATGGTCAGTCTGAGCGGAGTCGGAGACCTACCTATTTTATAAGCAGGGATTTTTTTTGCCATTTTGAAAATGAACGGTCTGTTTTTCATAGGCGCTGTAGTCCCGCCATTCGCTTATAGTCCTCATTTCGCTGCGCTCCATTCCGGGCTATTTAGCTTTGTCAGGTTTATTTAACAGTGGCCTGTTTTACAGAGCAAAGCCTGTTCCTTGCATTCGCCATAAAACTTTAAATGGTACTACCAGTTTTGCCACTTAAACCCGATCTGAGTGAATGCTCCCGATTCTTCATCGGAGCAGAAACGGGAGCGGGGTTATCGGAACCGACAGGCACTGCCATTGCTTTCCGAAAATCAATCTGAAATTTGAAACTTAGTATTCTTTGCGCCTTTTTTCTTCAAATACTTTACGGTTAAAAAGAACCTCAAATTTTTAAACCACAGATTTTTTTCTAAATTGTACCCATGAAATATTTATTCTCATCTGTTTTACTTTTATCCGCGCTCACTTCTTTTGCGCAGGATACTAAAACGATTAAGCAATCTGGAAATCCAATATTTCCTGGATGGTATGCAGACCCTGAAGCTGCTGTTTTTAACAACAAATATTGGGTTTATCCAACCTACTCGGCCAAATATAAAGAACAGGTTTTTTTGGATGCTTTTTCTTCTGACGATTTGGTGAAATGGAAAAAACATCCTCATGTTTTAGATACCGCTGCGGTTAAGTGGGCCAACAAAGCCATCTGGGCACCGGCAATCGTGCAAAAAGACAAAAAATATTATCTGTTTTTCGGCGCTAACGATATCCAGAGCGATAATGAAGTCGGCGGAATTGGGGTAGCCGTTGCTGATAAACCAGAAGGCCCTTATAAAGACCATCTGGGCAAACCTTTAGTATATAAATTTCATAACGGCGCACAGCCTATTGATCAGTTTGTGTTTAAAGATAAAGACGGACAGTATTATTTAATTTATGGGGGATGGAAACACTGCAATATTGCAAAGCTGAATAAAGATTTTACCGGCTTTTTACCTTTTGAAGATGGAACTATCTTTAAAGAAATCACTCCCGATAATTATGTGGAAGGTCCTTATATGTTCATTAGAAATGGTAAATACTATTTCATGTGGAGCGAAGGTGGCTGGACCGGACCAGATTACTCTGTCGCTTACGCGGTAAGCGATTCGCCATTTGGTCCGTTTAAAAGAGTCGGTAAAATTTTACAGCAGGATGCGACCATTGCAAGAGGGGCAGGGCACCATTCTTTAATCATCAACGAGAAAAAAAATAAATATTATATTGTTTATCACCGCAGGCCATTAACCGAAACTGATGGAAACCATCGCGAAACCTGCATCGATGAAATGAAGTTTGATGCAAACGGTATGATTTTACCAGTAAAAATTACTAAAGAAGGCGTTAAGGCACAGAAATTTAAATAGTCTTAATTCTGTGGGCAGGTTTTAGTTTACAGTTAGCAGATCGTTAACTGCAAACTAACCTGTTTTTAATACCGCTTGTTGCTGGCGTTTATCCATTACGCTAAAACCGTAGGCACAAAGCAATAAAATGCAGGCCAATCCAAACCAGAGCCAGTTATAACCCAGGTGTTTGGCTATATAAAAACCCGCAAGCGGGCCTACCACCTGTGCACAAGACCAGCTTAACGTATAACCTGCTGCATATAAACCACGGTTGTGTTCGTTGCTTCTGCTAATCACAACGGTATTGATAAACGGGAGTACAAACATTTCGCCAACCGTGAAGGTTACAATGGTGAACACGGCCGATACCAGATGAAAAATAATCGGTGCGCTTAACAACAGGTAAGACACCGCAAAGAAAATGGAGCCAATAACAATGAAAAACATAGGCGATCTTTTCTTTTCAATCTTATTGATCATAATCATTTCGAACAGCGCGATGATGGCACCGTTTAAGCCAATAATAATCCCAATGGCAAACTCGTTAATATGCCATTCCTCTTTAAAAAATACCGGTACTACCCTGAACATTAAAAAGGCACAGGTAATAAAAAGGGTAGTTAAGAGAATAAATTTTACGTAAAAGACATCTTCCCAAGGTTTTAGAATCACCATGGTGCTGCGGGTTTCCTTCGCTTTTTTAATAAAATCCTTCACTTTAGGTAGTAAAAACAAAATCGAAAGTCCAACCAGTATACTTACCGATCCCTCCACAATAAACAAAAGTTTGTAATTAATGGAGGCTATGATCCCCGCCATACTAATCCCGGCCGACCAGCCAATATTAACCGCCAGCCGGTTTAATGAATAGGAGCGGGTAATCGTATTTTCTTTTGCATAGTGGGCCACAGCGGTGAAATTGGCCGGTCTGAAAGCTTCAGAAAAGAAACTGATGACTACTGCCAGCACACACAGGGTAGAAAAATGGCTGATGGTTGAGAATAAGATAAACAACAAGCCGCCAATAATGGAGGAGAGAATTTGTACCGGTCTGAAACCGATCATATCGGTTAGTTTCCCTCCGGTTGCAGAACCTAAAATAGAGCCTATGCCAAATAAGGTTATGATTAGGCCCGCATCCATTTCAGACCGGTGCAGGCTTTGGGTAACGTACAAACCCATAAACGGAACGGCCATGCTTCCACACCTGTTAAACATCATTACAATACTTAAAAGCCAGGTTTCTCTGCTTAATCCGCTGAATGATGTTTTATAAGTGTTGAAAATAAGTTTGAACATGGTGTATTTAGATGCCGTAAAAATACCAAAAGCCAGGTATTATTTAATCATCTTAATTTAATTCTTTCCCTTTAGACTTTTCATTATTTTCTGTCTTCCTGATCGTAGTCGAAGGATCTCCTTCCATCATATCCTAGGCCGGGTAGCGTGGTGCAGATCGCATGGAGTAGAATAGCGTGGAGCATATTGCAGGCTAAGGCGATCGCTATAATACGGTCGTCATTCCCGCGCAGGCGGGAATCTTAATGCGGTTGCTATTTTCTTGCCCTTTGCTCAGCCTTGCCTCGGTTAGCCACCGAAGGGCTTTTACCTTTTTCTTGATAAAAAGGTAACCAAAAATCAAGGCTTGCATCGTTTTTTATCTGATAATGTTGTTTTTATCGGTATAAAAGATTGCTACGCAATTCCTTGTAAAAAACTACGTAAATCTCATTTGCGGCAGCATCGAGGCTCTTACCCTTACTTATCCCACCGCTCCCGCTTTGATCCTGCCTTGGGTTGTGGCGTTATGAGGGAGACTGCAAAGATTTCCGTGCTTTTTCCGGCGGAAATCTGCCATGCCGGATAGCGAGGTGCAGATAGCATGGAGCATAGAAAGGCATCCGTAAATTTATTTCTCCGAAACTATGAGGGACACGCCGGGTCGTCATCTCGACCGTAGTGGAGAGATCTTTGTACTTTCTAATCCGATCGTCATTCTCGCGCAGGCGGGAATCTTAAAGCGGTCGCTATTTTTTGCAGCCTAATCTATCTTGTATTTTCCTTCGGTTTTTGTCATCCTGAGCGGAGTCGAAGGATTTTTCCATTATCTCGCAGGGCCAGATAGCAGGGTGTAGATAGCATATTGCATCGGAATTATCGCGTTATTTCAATCGCGATCAATTCATCCTCCTTGCATTTTCCTCTGGTTTTTTGTCATCCTGAGCGGAGTCGAAGGATCTTTCCATTATCTCCCAGGCCGCATAGCATGGAGCATATAGCAAGGTGCGTATTGCAGGATGCGATAATTTGTTTTTTAGTTCTTTCCCTTTCAGGGGAAAGGTGCCGATAGGCGGATAGGGGTTTAAGGCGCTCGCTATAATACGGTCGTCATTCTCGCGCATGCGGGAATCTTAATGCACTCACTATTCTTTGCCTCTCGCTCTGGCTTGTCTTATTGTTTTCTGTCATCCTGAGGTACGAAGGATCTTTGGATCTAAAGATTTGCTTCGCAGAGCCTACGGGCTCTTTACTGCGTTCAGAATGACAGTTAAAAAGATTTTTTCTCCTCAGCACAGTCTTGCTTCGGTTCTCCGTCACCTAAGGTCCCTTTCTTTTTGTAGAAATTCAGTCTAAACGTTTCATCAACATCATTAAGAATAAAAGCTAAAAACATTCAAGGCGGGGCAACTCGCCTTTTTTATTTCCATACATTTTCCTCAACTTAGCGGCATTAATAACCCATGCCTCCAGATAAAAGAACCCCAATAAATAAAAGTCCGGTTGCCAGGAAACCTGCCGCCATGAAGCCTGTAACCAGAAAATCCACAACAGGCAGAAAAAAGAAAGCTGGTATTTCGATTCAGCTTAAGTTGGTTATTGCTGGTTTACTATTGATTTTACTCTCTCCATTTTATTACGGCTATGTATTAAGAAGTTTTGTGGCTACCTGGCGTTGGGTTAAAGACTGGGGGCAAGACCCTAATTACAGAACCTACGAAAGTTTTAACATCAAAATCCCTAAAAAATATACGGTTCACGGAATTGATGTTTCCTACTATCAGGGTAAAATAAACTGGCAAAAAGTAAAGGAAATGAAGGAAGATGAGGTGAGTATCCGTTTTGCCTTTATCAAAGCCACAGAGGGATTAATGCTGGTTGATCCCTATTTTCAACGCAATTGGCGCGAAGCCCCAAAAGCAGGGATTATTTGCGGGGCCTATCACTTTTTCAGACCAAAAAAGGATGGTAAAACGCAGGCTAAATTTTTCTTACAAGTGGTAAATATTGAGAAAGGGGATTTACCACCAGTTGTGGATATTGAATCTTTAGATGGCGTTTCACCGTTAAAAATGAGGGCAGAACTTTCTGATTTTCTCAATTATGTAGAAATAAAAACCAAGGTAAGGCCGATTGTTTATACCGGGCTTAAATTTTACGAAGATTATTTAGCCGATCATTTTGATGATTATCCTTTGTGGATTGCCCATTATTATCAACCAAAGTTAAGGATGGACAAAAGCCGCTGGAAATTTTGGCAGCATTCTGATAAAGCTAAAATTAATGGTATTGGCCATGTGGTTGATTTTAATGCCTTTAATGGTGATAGTTTGGCGCTGGATCGAATGTTGGTTCATTAGTCATTGGTCATTAGTTCAATGGTCATTGGGCCATTATTTATTAATAACAAGCTTCTTGCCGCTCTATGCCGCGGGGGGCATACTACTTTGGAGCGCCAAAGTAGTCAAAGCGCTTCGTCATCCGATGGCTATCGGATCCAGCAATGAGCCTTTTGCGCGTAGCCTTAGCACATCGAAAAAACAGTGGCACTTTGTTTTCTGTCGGGTTGTGGTTGATGAACGGTTGTGGGGTCCTTCTGACAGAAAACTCACTCCGCTTCAGGTTTGTCAGTGCCAATTTACCTGAGCTGCAACTGTTTTTTCGATTTTCCTGGCTCTTGGTCCCGATTGCTATCGGGAGACAGGCGTACTTCGGTAAAACCTGCGTATTTTTAGAGCAAGCTAGCATAATGCCTAAAAACAAATGCCGGAGATAGGTACATACGCTGGGAGCTTTAGGATAAGCGATCTGTTTAAGAGGTTCAGTACGTCTTTAATAAATAATGAATAGATATTGATTTGGAGTTTAATTTTTTTAATCGGTTAATCGACTCCAAACGCCAAACGCCCAACTCCAAACTATTATGCTAAACCGTCCAGCTTTCACATTCCGCTAAGAAAAACTCATCTGCTTCAGCGCCGATTCCGATTTCTTCCGGAACATCAAGGAAATAACCGTTATAAGTTAAGCCACCAACAACCGGGTCAACCAGATGGCCCAATAGTGCTGTATCTAAATCAAAAAACTCCACATTAGGGCTGGCCAAGGCGAAATGTAAGTTGGCACTTAAAGCAATCCGGGTTTCGAGCATGCTGCCAATCATACATTTTACGCCATGTTTTAAGGCTTCTTCATGGATTTTTTGCGCTTCTAAAATTCCCCCGGATTTCGAAAATTTAATGTTTAAATAGGTTGTCGACTGGCTGTTGATCAGTTTTCGGGCATCGTGGTGGTTATAGCAGCTTTCATCGGCCATTAATTTAATTGGCGAATTTACATTTAGCTCGGGGAGTTGATCATCATACCAGGTGCGCATGGGTTGTTCGCAAAACTCAATATTGTATTTTTCCAGTTCGCCCAGTGCAAATAAGGCATCATCAAAACTCCAGCCCTGATTGGCATCCAGGCGTAAAGTTAAATCTTCACCTACGGCATCGCGGATGTGTTTTACCCTTTCGATATCATCATGCACTTTTTTACCCAGCTTAATTTTTAAGATCCGGCAACCCTGGCTTTTATATTTCAAAGCTGTAGTGGCCATTCCCTCGGGTGTATCAATGCCAATGGTCATATCGGTTTCAATGGTGCGTTTGGTTCCACCAAGAAATTTATAGAGGGGTAATTTGGCATTTTTGGCCGCAATATCAAATAATGCCATGTCAAAAGCACTTTTAATGGTATTGTTATGATCTGCATATCCCAATAAATCTTTCATGCGCTCCGGAATGTCTAAGGGATCTTTACCTTTTAAAATCGCAGCGAAGTCTTTAGCCATGGCAATACAGGTTTCCTGTGTTTCACCAACAATCATCGGGAAAGCAGAACATTCTCCAATGCCGTGGATACCTGTATCAGTATAAATCCTGATTAACACATTCTGTGCAAAATGCATGGTTCCTGTGGCAATCACAAAAGGTTCCATCGGGATGCTAAAGCGGTATATTTCGGTGTGGGTGATTTTCATTGTTTTAAGGTTGAAGGCTGAAGGTGTAAGGTTGAGGGTGAAAGGTTTAGGGTTGAGGGTGTAAGGTTGAAGGTATAGGGTATAAGGTTAGGGTTTACAAAACGGGATAAAAGCCGGTAACGAGTCCAACTTAATTCGGTACGCAATGCGTACCAAATTGGAAAGGCAAGGTAAAATTTCCTAATATTTGTAAGATTAGTATAATCAAGACCTTTCCCAAACGCTAATGTTAATTGGTTTGAAAGATTTTTTAATGTTGCCTTCCCATAATCTGCATGTAATTTTCCCTGCTGCTCATCCTCTACAATAAGTTTTCCAATTTGCCAATAAGATTCAAGTAATGCAGAATTTGCAGCACGAAATACTTTCAAACGGGATTGGCTAATAATCTCTTTTATGGTATTAAATAACTCATTTTTGCTCAATTCCATTCATCAGATAGATTTCCAACTAAAGTATAAAAACAAAAACTAAATCGAAACAGGTTTGTAGAATATTAATAGATTTACGCCTCGAAATTAAAATTCTATTTTCCTTTTTATATAACCCATCATGTCTGAAACCAATAACTTAATCCACGCTTCATCACCATATTTGCTACAGCATGCCCACAATCCTGTTAATTGGTATGAATGGGGGGCAGAAGCATTAGAAAAGGCCAAAGCAGAAAATAAGCTCATATTGGTGAGCATTGGTTATTCGGCCTGCCATTGGTGCCATGTAATGGAGCGCGAAAGTTTCGAAAACCATGAAGTAGCCGAAGTGATGAACCGGCATTTTGTATGCATTAAAGTGGATAGGGAAGAGCGTCCGGATATTGATCAGATTTACATGTATGCCATTCAACTCATGACAGGTAGTGGCGGCTGGCCTTTAAACTGTATCTGTTTGCCCGATCAGCGTCCGATTTATGGTGGCACTTATTTCCGTAAAAACGATTGGATCAATATTCTCGAAAATGTGGCTGCACTTTGGGCAAATGAACCCGATAAAGCTATTCAATATGCGGAGCGCCTAACTTCAGGCATTAAAGACAGTGAAAAAATAATCCCAGCGCTTGAAACAGAAGAATACACTAATGATCACCTGACCGAAATTATCGAACCTTGGAAACGCCATTTCGATATTGGTTACGGAGGTTATAACCGTGCACCGAAATTCCCTTTACCCAATAATTGGGTCTTTTTATTGCGTTATGGCTTTTTAAAAGATGATGAATCTGTTTTTACAGCTGTTTGCCATACGCTGGAAGAAATGAGCAGGGGAGGCATTTACGATCAGATTGGAGGTGGCTTTGCCCGTTATTCGGTTGATGATAAATGGCATGTACCGCATTTTGAGAAGATGCTTTACGATAATGCACAATTGATTAGTTTGTATGCAGAAGCTTACCAGTGTACCAGGTTCGATTCTTTTAAACAGACTGTGGTAGAAACGGTAAATTGGGTTTCTGATGAGATGACCTCAGCTGATGGATTGTTTTACTCAGCATTAGATGCGGATAGCGAAGGGGTAGAGGGCAAGTTTTATGTGTGGGATAAAGCAGAATTCGACCAGGTTTTGGGAGAAGATGCCCAATTGATCGGCGCTTATTATAACATTACCGAAGAAGGTAACTGGGAGGAAGAACAAACCAATATACTACGCAAAACCATCAGCGATGACGATCTACTTTTAAAATTTGATATTACGGCGGAGGAGCTTTACGATAAGGTAAACTCAGCTAAAGAAAAATTATTAGCAGTCCGTAGTAAAAGGATCAGGCCAGGTTTGGATGATAAATGTTTAACGGCCTGGAATGGAATGATGATTAAAGCGCTGGCTGATGCGGCTCAGGTTTTAAGTCACAATCAATATTATGAAAAGGCCTCTGCTGCGGCTAATTTCATCTTAACTCACCTTAAATCGGAAAATGGCGGCTTATACCGCAATTATAAAAACGGAAAGGCTTCTATTACTGGCTTTTTAGATGATTATGCCTTTTTTATTGAAGCACTGATTGCCCTTTATGAAGCGGATTTTGATGAGAAATGGCTGGAAGAGGCAAAGTCATTGACCGATTATGTGATTGCTAATTTTACGGATGCAGATTCGCCAATGTTTTTTTATACTTCTGCTGAAAGTGAAGATTTAATCGCCCGTAAACATGAGGTGATGGATAATGTAATTCCTGCTTCGAACTCTGCCATGGCGCAAAATTTAACGAAACTGGGGCTGCTTTTTGATGTAGCACAATATACTGAAAAAGCCTCAGAAATGCTTGCTGCGGTTCATCCGAAGATTAAAAGTTATGGCTCTGCCTACTCAAACTGGGCTATTCAATTGTTAAACGAAATTTATGGCATAAACGAAATTGCCATTACCGGTTTAGAAAGCGATGTGATAAAATTGGAATTAAGCGGGCATTATATTCCTAACAAAATTACATTGGGCGGAACAAAAAGTAACTTGCCGCTGTTAAAAGGTAAGCAAAGCAATGAAACAAAAGTTTATATTTGCCGAAATAAAGTATGCCAGTTGCCGGTTAACACTGTTGAGGACGCATTAGAGTATTTACAATAAATAAATTTAAATGAATATTTCACCAAACTCTGTAGTAGCGTTAACTTACGAATTGCATACTACTAACGAAGAAGGACAACAAGTTTTTGTAGAAAAAGCTGACGAACAAAATCCTTTAGTATTTTTATATGGCGTTGGCATGATGTTGCCTAAATTTGAAGAGCATTTAACTGGTTTAAAAACTGGTGATGAATATGGCTTCGAGCTATCTGCTGCAGATGGTTATGGTGATATTGATCCGGGAGCTTTTGCTGATCTGCCAAAAACGATGTTTACTGAAGCTGGCGGCGAACTGCCAAATGTTGGTGATGTGATTCCATTGCAAGATAACAATGGTAACCAGTTTAGAGCAGGTGTTACCGCTGTTCACGACGAAACCATTTCAGTAGATTTAAACCACCCAATGGCTGGTAAAAATTTAGTGTTTAGCGGTGTGATTTTAAATGTACGTGAAGCTACTCAGGATGAATTGGCGCATGGTCATGCTCACGGAGCTGATGGTCATTCAGGTCACTAATTAAAAAATATAAACGATTTTAAAGAAGTCAAGTTTTATATAGCCACTTTGCTATGTAAACTTGACTTCTTTCGTTGATATGTGGTACCTTAATCTTGAAAAACCTCTTCTAAAACAAGCTTAAAGCCTGGTATAACCGTTGTGGTTACCTCTTCGCCTTCGGTGAGCAGTTTGGTAGGCTGAAATTTTCCTTTATCATCAAGGATATACCTGAAAAACGTTTTGTGCGTAGGACTTACAATCCAATATTCTTTAACACCTGCTTCTTCGTAAACTTCATATTTATGGATCAGTTCTTTTTTATTGTTGCCCGGGGATAAAATTTCGACAACGATATCTGGTGCGCCAATGCAGCCACGCTGATCCAGTTTAGCCGGATCGCAAATTACTACAATATCGGGTTGTACTACGGTGAAAACTTCTCTGTCATCTACACTTTTCTTGGCTAAACGTACATCAAAAGGAGCAGAATAGACACGACATGGTTTTCCTTTAAGTATATTGTATATAAGAACAAAAATGTTGGCTGAAATTCCCTGGTGAATTCGAGAAGGAGCAGGACTCATTTTGAATAAGTGTCCTTTAATAATTTCTAAGCGTTCCTCAAATTCAAAGCGCATATAATCTGCATAACTGTATTCAGCAGAAAAATCGACCTCGTTAAGGGTTTTAACAGGGGGTAGTTTATCTTCTGCAGGATATGGCTTGATATTTTTCATACAAGGTATTTAACCAAATATACTAAATATCTTAGTTTTTTAAAAATCAATTTTTAACCGCAGTCCGCCATTAGTGAGGTTAAGGTTCTCTTTAGAGAAAGTTTTCATGGGTAACCTTAAAAAAGGCTCGATAGCAATGTTATTCTTTTTGGATATTTTTTGCTTGTAACCCAGAGAGAAATTGTAGAATCCGATATATTTATCAGGATCTATGCTCGCTTCGGGTTGCGGCTCTACCTTCTTTTCTTGTACAATCAAGGTCTTAGAATCTGCATAACCATTTACTGCCGGAGCAGAGAAACTTTGAACCTGATTAACGATATAGCTGTTCTGCTGCGAATTATTTAGAACAGCAAGTGCAGAAACCCCAATATTGGTATAAAGTTTATCACTGATATTGTATTTTAATTCTAAAGGAACATTAATTCCACGCACTTTAGCATCAACTGAAGCCAGATTTTTGCCTGATAAGGTTTGTGGTGCAGAAGCATTTAACGATTCTGTTGTGCTAATAGAGGCATACGAAACACCAGAACTTATTGATAATTTATTGGCGATGGCATACGACAAAGAAAATCCATAATTCATGGTTACCTTACTATCATTACCCATAGCAGGGGCAACATATACATCAGGTTGCCATTTAGAGTTCCCACTCGGTTTATCGGCAGGTTTCTGTTGGTTTGCATAGCTATCCTGAGCAAGCAACTTTTCGAAATTTGTTTGTGTACGGGGTTGAGGTTTTTTATTTTCTGTTAAAATTTCAAATTCTTTTGATTTTATATTTGAAAGATTTATCCCGGAAAGTTTATTATCCAATAAATTGTGGTTAACTGGATTTAATTCTGCTGATGTATTGAAAACTGCATCACCATGTTGTTGTTCCAATATAGGTTTTAAATTTTCTGTAGCTATAATTGATTGATTATCAGCTAAATTTTTTACTGTGGTGCTATGGTTGTTAATCTCATTATTTAAGGATGGCTTAATGTTTTTCGGCGAAATCAGGAGATCTGTATTTCCATGAGCAGGATTTTGGTGTGCCTTAGGTTTAGCGATGGCAAACTCGTTTTTCTGATCTGTATTGTTTTGCGCCAAAAATATACCTCCGAAGATAAAAATTAAGGCAGCAGCAACCCACAAAGGCCAGAAAGCGATGCCTCTTCTCTTATTTTTTTTCTCCGAAAAGCGCTCCCAGGCACCATTAGAATAAACTTCCTCATGGTTTTGGAGTTGCGCCGTAATATGCTCAATTAATTCCTTATCCATTTTTTTCGTATGAATTAACCATGGTATTTAGGTAAAGGGTACGTAACTTATTTTTAGATCGTGTGAGGTAAACACGACTGGAACTTTCGGGAATGTTTAACATCTTCGAAATTTCATCGTGGGCAAAGCCCTCAATTTCATATAAGTTAAATACCAGTCTCTGCGTATCTGGTAAGTGATTTAGTAAACTCAAAATATCATTAACGTGTAGTTCCGAAGCAACCGAAACCTGGGTAGCCGGATGTTCGCTTTCTGCTAAATCATCAACATAAAACTGAACCTTCGAACTCCTGATCTTGTCTATCGCTGTCCGCGAAGCAATCTGGGCAATCCAACCTTTAAACGATCTTTGTAATTCTTCCGGATTCTTTGGTGCTTTGAAGCCACCAACATGTTTGAAAATCTTGATAAAACTATCATTTACAAGCTCTTCACTATCCGAAGTATTCTTGGTATACCTTAAAATTATGCCCATTAAATAGCCGTAAAATGATTTATACATCATTTCTTTACAGCTATTGTCGTTTTTTACACAGCCTTTTAAAATTTCCTCAAAACTGAGTATTTTTTTTATCACCCTTGTAAAGGACTATTTATTAGCGGTTTATCATGATTAATTATTGCAAATTTAAGAAAAATAACACCACCCAATTTTTGGGCGGTGTCAATTTTCGTTTTCACAGGTAGAGTGAATATTTTATTTGTTTGTCATCACAGATAAGCCAAGGCCTGTACTATCGGTTTTGCTTGATAAGCCTTTAGCCCAGATGGTATAAATTTTGCCTTTTTCGATTTTAACGGCTGGCAAGCTAACTTTAACTGTTCCGCCTTGTTTTAATTCAAAAGTGTAGCTGTCATTTGGCGCAATATTGCTAAAAGTAGTGAACTCTTTAAATGCTTTTGCGGTAAATAGTGGTGCATCTGTACCTGCAATTCCCAAATCAAATGGCGAAGAACCCGGACTTAAGTTTACAAAACGAACTTTAGCCTTATCGGTTTCAGGTGCTTTTAAATCATCTTCTAGGATCAAAAGTTTTGTAGATTTTAAGGTATCTACTACGAAAACCGAATAAAATGATCCTGATTTTAAAGTCGCATTAGTGTAGGTTAAGTACTTTAAAGTATCTTTTTTTGCAACACCTACCACTCTGATACCCGGATAAGCTGCATAATAGCCAAGATCTTTAGTATAAGTAAAGCTGTTTATTTTTTGGTTATCCAATATAAAATCAAGCGCAGCCGTTCCTGGTGATGCATGAATAAAGCCAATGCCGGCAGCTTCTATCGGATCATTGTTAAAATCTTTTTTGCAGGCAGTTATGGTTAAAGTTATCGCAAGGAGAGAGAGTATAATTTTTGTCGTAGTGCTAAAATTTTTCAAATCCGTTTTCATTTTAATGTTTTAAATCAATCTTTAAACAAAATTGGTTAATGGCCATTAACGCTTTTTTCTTATAAAACGATTAACGGAATGAAAACGCTACACCTGTGCTGATTTTTTTTATAAAAGAAAAGCCGCATGGTGTTCATGCGGCTTTAAACAATGTTTTAAACGGTAAAATTAAGCGTACATTTCTTCTCTTAATTTGGCAACATCGCTGCTGTTGATGTATTCATCATAAGTCATCAATTTATCGATAGTACCTTTTGGTGTAATTTCGATAATGCGGTTGGCAACGGTTTCTGTTAACTGGTGATCTCGCGAGGTAAATAATATGGCACCCTTAAAATCTTTCATGCCGTTATTCAGTGCCTCGATAGATTCAAGGTCAAGGTGATTGGTTGGCTCATCAAACATTAACAAGTTAGCCTGTTGTAACATCATTCTGGAGAACATACAACGCATTTTCTCACCTCCTGAAAGCACTTTTACGTTTTTAAGTACTTCTTCGCCTGAGAATAACATCCGGCCTAAAAAGCTGCGTACAAATTGTTCATCAGCATCAGTACCAGAGTACTCACGCAACCAATCTACCAGGTTTTCATCTTTACCTGCAAAATACTCAGAATTATCATTCGGAATATCTGCAGTACTAATGGTAACTCCCCATTTAAATTCACCTCTATGGTCGGTATCTCTGCCCGTTAAAACATCATAAAATGCTGCGGTAGCTAAACTGTTCTGAGATAATACGGCAATTTTATCGCCCTTGTTAACCATAAAGGTAACTTTGTCGAACAACACACCATCATTTCCATTTTTACCCAGATTTTCGACCTGTAAAATCTGGTCGCCAGCCTCGCGACCGGTATTATTGAATATAATGGCTGGATATTTTCTGCTCGATGCTTTAATTTCGGTAATATCAATCTTATCTAAAGCTTTTTTACGGGAAGTGGCCTGCTTTGATTTAGATGCATTTGCACTAAACCTGCGGATAAACTCCTGTAACTCCTTCACCTTATCTTCCATTTTTTTGTTCTGGTCGCTACGTTGTTTTAAGGCCAGCTGACTGGATTCGTACCAAAAAGTATAGTTACCGGTGTAGATGCTCATTTTGGCAAAATCGATATCTACGATATGCGTACAAACGGCATCTAAAAAGTGCCTGTCGTGCGATACCACCAAAACAATGTTCTGATAATCGGCCAGGAAGTTTTCTAACCAGGCAATGGTTTCGATATCCAAATCGTTGGTAGGCTCATCCAGTAACAAAATATCCGGATTGCCAAACAGGGCCTGTGCCAGTAACACACGTACTTTTTGTGTGTTATCCAGTTCCTTTAACAATTTATAGTGATTATCTTCAGTTATGCCCAAATTGCTCAACATCGTTGCAGCGTTGCTCTCCATGTTCCAACCATCCATTTCTGCAAAAAGATTTTCAAGCTCTCCGGCACGTTCGCCATCCTTTTCAGAGAAATCTTCTTTCATATAAATGGCATCTTTCTCTTTCATGATGGCATAAAGTTCTTTATGGCCAATCATTACGGTTTCTAATACCGAAAACTCATCAAATTCGTAATGGTTTTGTTTTAAAACGGCCATTCTTTCACCTGGCGTAAAAGCCACACTGCCAGAGGTTTGATTCACTTCTCCTGATAAAATTTTAAGAAAAGTAGATTTACCTGCGCCATTAGCCCCAATTACACCATAGCAGTTGCCCTGGGTAAATTTTAGGTTAACATCTTCAAATAATGTGCGCTTGCCGTACCGTAAAGATAAATTAGAAACTGAAATCATGCTATAATTGAAATAAGCCGCAAAGATAGGGAAAAAGGTTGAGGGTAGGAAGGTGTTTAATTGTTTGATTGTTTTATTGTTGAAAGGTTTGGAGGTTGGAATGTTTAAAGTTGAAATGTGTTTGAATGTGAAAAGTTATAAAGTTTGAAGGATTGGGAAATGAAGGGCTAGGTACTTTGTGGCTCAGGTAGTCCCGTTATCCGCTTTACTGCGTTATACTCCGTGTTCGCTACTACCGGGTTTATTTTACAAAGGGGAGAAGCTTTTGGCTAATGGAAATAAATCTTTTATTACGGAACATTAGTATATTGATTTTAGTAAACTGTTTCAAAGTGGGGGTACGTCATTCTCGCGCATGCGGGAATCTTAATGCAAGCTTTAGATTATTCATAAGTATTCCCTTGTTTCAAAGGCATTCATGAGCACTCCGTGGTTCCCAATCAACCCGATAGCTATCGGGTTGGGAATGACGACCTATCTTAAGGTAATTTGCAGCAAAAAATAGAATTTCTGATAGGGATTTAATCTGTTTCTCTCAAGCAAAAAGCTTATTTTAGCCCTATGCAAAACGATCTCTTGCTCGAAACCATAAAAACCACACTTCAAAAAAGCAAAATAGAAAAATTAGCGGCCATCGCTTCAGAAGATACCTTTTCGGTAAAAGACCTGATCGATTCAAGTTTTTATCATGATGAGCAGATTGGGTTTCGGGCCGCATGGATTTTAGAAAATGTATTTGCTAACCATCAGCAAAGGTTTTTACCCTATGTAATTTATTTTTTGGAGAAATTTCCACAACAAAACAATTTATCGGCATTGAGGCATTATGTTAAAATCCTCGCCCTTATGACCAGGAAAAACGCTTCTATGGAAATCAGGAAAATCCTTGCTGATTATGAAACTGATTGTCTGGTAGAAGTTGTTTTTGCCTGGTTGATTGATGAGAAGATCCCTGTTGCTGTTAAATCACATTGTTTAAACATTTTGGCTAATCTAAATATCAAGCATAATTGGATTAAGGAAGAGTTGTTGCAAACCATGGATTTTTTGGCAGATAAAGAAAGTATTGGATTTTTTGCAAAGGTTAAACAGATCAGGAAACAATTATCAGTTCGCAGTTGACAGTTTTAAGTTGGCAGTTAACAGTTTTCAGTTAGCAATTTTCAGTTGATAGTTTCTTAGTACTCCATCTTTTCTTCAGTTAACGAAAAGTCAAATCTTCGGGTTTTAACCTTAAGCCCTCTACCTTCTGCCTTATACCTTACGTAATCTTTCAGCTTTTAACTATTTTTACAGCATGAGTACAACATACGATATCATCTCAAAAGTTATAAAAGAACGTCGCAGTATTTTCCCTGCAAGCTATATCAAAAAAGAAATTCCGGTTGAGGTAATCAACCAGATTTTAGAAACGGCCAATTATGCACCAACACATAAGTTAACCCAGCCCTGGCGTTTTGTAGTCATCAGAAAAGCTGGACTGGCTAAACTAGGTGAAGAACTTGGTAAACTATATAAAGAGTTGGTTTCCCCTCAACAATTTCTTCAGAAAAAGTACGATAGCTTTGCCGAAAAAACGAGTCAGGCTGATTGTATTATAGCTATCAATATGCAGGTGAGCGGTAAAATACCCGAGTGGGAAGAGTTGGCGGCGGTTTCCTGCGCGGTTCAAAATATGGCTTTAACTGCAAAAAGTTTGCAGGTTGGCGCATACTGGAGCTCTCCACCATTGATTGACAATTTAGGCCATTTCTTAAGTTTGGGTGAAAATGAAAAATGCATCGGCTTATTTTACATGGGCTATCATAATGAAAAACCCTGGACGCCAAACCGCACATCGATGGAAGAGAAGGTGAGGTGGATAGAGGGGTAGTTTTGAGTTGAGAGATAGGAGTTTAGAATCTTAAATCCATAGTCTAAAGTAAAGAGCCTTCATCATCTCCAGTTCGGTAGAAACGATCCATCTAAATTCTCATTATTTAATGTTATGCTAAATCCTCTTGATCATTATTTCGAACAAAAAGATGAACCTGTAAAAAGCTGCCTGCAATATTTAAGGTCACTTTTAATGGGGTATGACGATATTACTGAGCATTGGAAATACGGAATGCCTTTTTATTACCACAAACGAAAAATGTTCTGTTATCTTTGGATCCATAAAAAACTCCATCACCCTTACATTGGTTTGGTTGACGGACATAAAATTGAACACGAAGATCTGTTGCAGGAGAAAAGAGCCCGGATGAAAATTTTTTTGATCAATCATCTCGAAGATATTCCCAAAAAGAAAATCGAATGCATTTTAAACCTGGCTTTTGACCTTCGCAAATAGCTACATTATCCATCAACCACCTTCCATTATCATATATGTCTGCATTAAAATCTAAACTTTATCAGCTTTGCTTAACTTTTATTCAAAACAGGATCGAAAACATTGAATATTCGTTACAACAGGCCCGACAAGCTTCAAACGATGATACAAAAAGCAGCGCAGGTGATAAATATGAAACCACACGCGAAATGATGCAGCAGGAAATGGATCGCAATGGTAAATTGTTATACGAAGCTGGTCAGCAGAAAATTGCTTTACAGCAGATTGAAAATGTAGAATCAGATCGATTGGTTAAAAATGGGAGTTTGGTACTCACTACCGAAGGTAATTTTTACATCAGCATTAGTGCAGGCGAATTAAACACCGATGGACTAAAATTCTTTGCAGTATCGCAGGCTTCGCCAATCGGCAGGTTTTTGATCGGAAAAGTTATCAATGAAAGTTTTAAGTTTAATGGCAAAGATTATATTGTAAAAGAAATACTGTAAAGTTTTTAGTTAGCAATTTGTAGTAAACAGTTCAATACTGAAGTGACAGGCGATTCTATATTTATCGCTGGGGCTGAAAATCTGCGTTTAAATTTGTGTCATCTGCGGGAAACCTTTTTTCATATTTATTTCTGCTGATTTAAGGTGATTATCGCAGAAGCAGTTTTCGGGTTGTAGTTTACAGTTAACTGATCAACCATTATCTATATATCAACTGTAAACTGATCACGGCCAATTGGTAACTATTTAATTCCCATCCGTTGCGCAAAAGCCGGCACCAAATAAGTCTTTAAATCCGAATAAGGAATAAACACTACAATTTGCCCTTGAGCGTAACTTGCTACTTCGTATGGGTTATACATAAAAGCGATGCCGTTCGTATTGAAATAAAAGTTATTATTCGGCTTTATAAAATCATCAAAAAGTACGGTGCTTAAAGCATCATTAGCCTTAATGTTGTATTCTTTACGAAGATTACGTTCTAAAATGCCCTGTAAAGTATTCGAATCGATTTTAACAATGTCGCTCAACACCATTTGTGTTTTGTTTTTTACATCTAAACAAAACATCGTGCTGCTGTAATTGCCATGTGCGCCACCAGTATAAGCGTCAGCCAGGAAATCGATAACTACATAACCATTATCATTATAACTAACCGATTGCTGGCTATTGTTAGTGTAATTCATCCAGGCCTCAAAATCGTCGCCACGGCCATTTTTTGATTGTTCGGCAACCTGCAATTTATAATCTTTAAAATAGTCAGCAGCAATATTTTTAAAACCAGTTGAGCGTTCAACCTGCGATTTTATTCCTAATATCTTTTTAAGTTCGGTATTTAACCAATTGCCATATTCATCTGTATTTTTACTTTCGAGATATTCAAAGCTGATCTGTGCCGCGGGTGATTTGGCGCGATTGGCAAAAGCTTTAACTGAATCTTCGTAAATGCCTGCATTGAAGTGATAACTTCCATCTGCATATTTTTCTGTCAGGGCAATTGGGTATTTTTTGGTTTTATCACCACTTTCCCAAATGCCGTCAAAACCATTTCCATTCCATTTTAATTTTAAATGTGGCGATTTTGAATCCTGTGTAAAATATGATTCATAAAAACTATACTCAGCAAGTACAATGCTGTCTTTCCCGATTAACGTGTCGGTTGAGAGGTTAAGCCATGATCCATCGTAATAATAAGAACCGCTCACATCATCATCCACTCTTTGCAAATGCATGACAACCTTTTTGCCTGCTATGCTACCTTCTAAGCGTTTATAGAAATTTTCGGCCAGCCCGGCTTTTACATTAGCTGTACTATCTGTAGTATCAGCGTTGTTGGTTCCGTTTTTTGGACTGTTACAGGCTGATATTATGGCTAATCCAAAAAGGCAAATAAGAAAAGAATACTTCATAGGGCAGTAGATACAGGGGGTTATTGTTGAAAAGTTGTAATGTTGGAGTTAACTTTCTACCTGCATACATTTCAACTTTCAATTTTAAATAATTAACCCCTCTGCTAAGATTTTGTTTTATTAAAACTCTTATTGATGCTGTAATATAAGTTTTTTGCCGTATATCTTCCCGGATCAATTATTCTTCTGATGGTATAAAGCGGGTAGTTTTCATCTCTAGAAGTAGACAGGATAAATGCAGCCTTAAAGCCATGTTCTTTTAATTTATGTAATGTAGATGCCTTTGAAACGCCGTAAGGGAATGCGAAATATTCTACTTTCTTACCTGTTATTTCTTCCAGTTTTTTTGTCGGCTCGTCAATTTGAGTGGTCCAGTCGGCATCGGTAAACTGTGCAAAGTTTTTATGATCATAGGTATGGCTGGCGATGGTATTTCCTTCATCAGCTAATTGTTTAATCTGCGCTTTAGTCATGTAACCAATGCGCCCTTTTTTACCGATTGATACCGTCATGATAAAATAAACCCCTTTAAAACCGTACTTTTTCAATGTGGTGTTCCCAATGGTGAATTGGTCTTCATCCGTATCATCAAAAGTGATCATAATTGGTTTTTCGGGTAATTTAGCACCATAAACCAGGTAATTGTACAACTGATCGGGCAAAATAGAGTGGTAACCACTATCGGCCAGCATTTTTATATGCTGCTTAAATTTATCAGGAGCAATAATGTCATCATGTGCTCTTTTACTATCACCGGCAATATTGTTTCTAATTTGGTGGTAACACAGAACGGGTACTTCTCTGCGAGCCAGGATGGTTTTGTTATCGGCAGGTTTGGTATTTATAGAATCTGTTTTAACCGTTTCGGTAGTACTTGTAACCGGAGTTTTCTCTTTTTGTTTGTTGCCTGAGCAGGCCAACGAAAATAACCCCAAAAATAGAATTGATAAAAGGGGACAGGCAGCTGTTTTTAGATGTTTACTCAACGTTTTTTTAATTATTTGATCAAAGATACAGCGTTTTCAGAAAGGATAAAAAAAGAAAATCCCGACGCTTGCCGGGATTATTTTATTTAAAAGCTATTTTTTATGCTGTTGCTTAAAGTTTTAGGTGACCAGTACCCGCTGGCAATAATCCTACGGATGGTAAATAACGGATCTTTTTCATCACGCTTGGTCGAGAGTTGGTAAGCCATTCTAAAACCACGTTTTTTAAGCTCAGGGATGCCTTCTGCATTCCATAAACCGAATGGATAAGCAAATTCGGTCATTTTTTTGCCGGTAATTTCTTCCAGTTTTTTGGTTGGTTTGTCTAGTTGTTCTTCCCAATCCTTACCGGCATATTTTTTAAAGTTTTTATGGTCGTAAGTGTGGCTGCCGATCACATTTCCTTCGTCTGAAAGTTGTTTAATCTGTTCTTTTGTCATGTAATCCACAAACTTGCCTTTTCTACCTATCGAAACGGTCATGATAAAATAAACGGCTTTATAGCCCAGTTTTTCTAAAGTTGGGCGTACAATGGTAAACTGATCCATGTCAGTATCATCAAAAGTTAACATAATTGGTTTACTCGGTAGGGCAGCACCAGTATTTAAGTAAGCATAAAGCTGATCTGGTAAAATAGTATGATAACCGCTATCGGCCAGCATCTTCATCTGGTCTTTAAAGTTCTGGATTTCTACAATATAGTCTTTACCGACCTTACCGTCAGTTGGTTTCCAGTTTCTTACCTGGTGGTAACACAAAATTGGCACTTGTTTTCTGGCTAAAATGGTTTTAGCATCAGCAACTTTAATTTTCGAAACGTCAACCGGTGTTCCGGTACCTGCTGCAGTTTTGGTGCTTTGTGCAGCAGAATCTTTATTGGCAGAGTTTTCTGTCTGAGATTTAGATTGGCAGCTGGCAAATAAGATTACTCCGGCTGTTATTAAGGTTAAAAAGCTGTATTTCATTGTTAGTATATATAGCTACAAAACTATAAAATCCCTTAATTATTTATCCATCAAAATAAATTGTGTTAATAATTAATTTTAGTTGTGCGAAATTATACTAGCTATCGCATTTATTACATATCAAGCCTGCTTAATATCCTTTAATTAAATAATTTAGCAGCTCAAACAAATTTTGATGAATAAACTTTATAAACTCCTGCTGGGCGCGCAGTTTTTATCCTTAACTGTTGCTGCACAAAATAAAACATTTACCATCACCGAAAATATTCAGCCACGGCCTAAAGCAAACTATCAACTTGCATCGCGTTTTTCGCCAAATAAGTTGAAAAAAATGGTTTATTCTACTGCAGTAGACCCACACTGGCTAAAATTGAGCAACCGCTTCTGGTACACTTTCGAAAGTCCAAAAGGAAAATTTTGGTACCTTGTAGATCCTGCATCAAAAAGCAAAAAACTGATGTTTGATAATGCTAAACTGGCAGCAGATATCACCCTTATTGTTCGGGATCCATTTGATGCGGAACATTTACCTCTCGAAAACTTAAAATTTGCAGCCGACGAAAAAAGTATTTCTTTCGAAATCAAAAGCACTGTTGATGAGCTAAAAAAAGATAGGAAAGATAAAAAAGCAGCAGATTCTATGCAGAAGAAAATATTTTCTTTCAAATACGAACTGGCAAATGCAAAATTAACTGAAGTGCCTAATTTCAGTAAGCCAAAGCCTAAACCATCATGGGGATCTGTAGCACCAGATTCTTCAGCCATCATCTTCTCCCGTAATTACAATCTGTATTGGATGGATAAAGACAACTACAAAAAAGCAGTTAAGAATGAAGATGATAGTACTATTGTAGAGCATCAGCTCACTAAAGATGGGGTTAAATTCTATTCATACGGAAGTGATGGCGATGGAGAGAACAATGTGGAGAACGAAAAAAACAATAAAAAACGCCGGGGTGCTTATGTGCTCTGGTCGCCGAATTCGAAATATTTTGTGTTAGACAGAACCGATTCGCGCAAGGTTAAAGATCTTTGGGTAATTAATAGTGTTACACCGGGTCGTCCAACCTTAGAAACCTATAAATACCAAATGCCGGGAGAGGCCGAAGCCCCTCAGGATGAAATTTTGTTGTTCGATTTTCCTGCAAAATCTTCTAAAAAATTAAATGTTGCTGCATTTAAAGATCAAAGCGTTTCAGTATGGGGCAAACCCTCATTAAATAAAGACCGTGATAACGAATTCCGTCCATCTATTTGGTTGGGTAACGATAGCAGGTTCTATTTTTCGCGTACCAGTCGCGATTTAAAACGTATCGACATTGGTACTGTTGATATTGCTACAGGTAAGGTTACGCCTTTAATAGACGAACGCTTTAATACTTATGTTGAAGTTAACCGCCCGGGTTTGGTTAACGATGGTAAAGAGTTAATTCATTGGAGTGAGCGCGATGGCTGGGCACATTTTTATCTTTTTGACGAAAACGGGAAGCTGAAGAACCAGATTACCAAAGGCGCTTTCCACTGTGAGAGTATTGTAAATATTGATGAGAAAAAACGTATCCTTTATTTTACGGCAAATGGTAGGGAGGGCAAAGAAGATCCTTATTATTTACATCTGTACAGTATTAATTTCGATGGTTCGAACATGAAACTGTTAAATGCCGGCGATTTTGATCATCTGGCGAATATGAATGATAACAATACTTTTTTTGTTGATAATTATTCGAGAGTAAATACCGCACCAAAAGCTACACTTTATGATGGAACAGGCAAAAAAGTAATGGATCTGGAAACAACAGATCTTTCATTACTGATGGCAGCAGGTTACAAATTCCCGGAGCCTTTCAAAGTAAAAGCAGATGATGGAATAACTGATTTGTATGGCGTAATGTATAAACCTTTTGATTTCGATCCCAATAAAAAGTATCCGATTATTGAGTATGTTTACCCAGGGCCACAAACCGAGGCTGTAAACAAAGCTTTCAGCAAAAGCATGGATCGTACCGAACGTTTAGCCCAATTTGGTTACATCGTTATCACGGTAGGTAACAGAGGAGGAAATCCTTCACGTTCTAAATGGTACCATACTTATGGTTACGGCAATCTGCGCGACTATGGTTTAGCTGACAAAAAAACTGCTATTGAACAACTGGCCGCCAAATATTCGTACATAGACGAGTCTAAGGTGGGCATTACCGGTCACTCTGGTGGTGGTTTTATGTCTACAGCGGCCATGTTGGTTTACCCTGATTTCTTTAAAGCTGCAGTTTCAAATGCCGGAAACCATGATAATAGTATTTACAACCGCTGGTGGAGCGAAAAACATCATGGGGTAAAAGAAACAATCTCTTTAAAAGGCGATACTTCATTTAAATACAGTATCGATAAAAATCCTGATTTAGCAAAAAATCTGAAAGGCCATTTATTACTGATGCACGGTGATGTAGATAACAATGTGCATCCGGCAAATTCTATCCGTGTAGCCAATGCACTAATGAAAGCGGGTAAACGTTTCGATTTTTTGATTATTCCAGGTCAGCGCCATGGTTTTGGTGATATGACAGAGTATGCTTTCTGGAAACTGGCTGATCATTTTAACAAATATTTAATCGGCGATTTTTCTGAACCGGGCGATGTTGACCTGGTAGAAATGGACAGAGATATTGAGCAGAACGGAAAATAGTTTTTAATACAAGAGTTATTGCTATGGCCTGTGGAAACGCAGGCCATTTTTTATAACGATAAGTCGTCATTGCGAAGCTAATTTTTCACTAGCTGTGGCAATCTACGTAGTAAGTATTTGTTTTACTGTTAGATAGTTTTTTGGAAAGCAGGACCAGGTAGTTCTTCGGTTATTTCAGTCCTGCTATTGCCTATAGTCCCGATTTGAATTTTCTTAAATACAATATTGGTTTAAATCGGGAGCTATCTGGTGCTATCAGGTTTAGGCACGAAGTAGGTGCTCATGCAACCTCAAAAATGGAATGCTGCATTGGTCACCTAGCCCCGGTAGAAGTGTTAGCCTGCAGCAACGAGGCACGAGGCAGCGAAGCGTATAAGCGAAAAACGGGGTGAGGCCGGATGTTATGCACAGGTATTGCGCTCCGAAAAACTCGCTACTGCTGCATAAGCCTTCATCAGGTGTGGCAATCTATCTAATTAGTGTTACTGTTAGATGGCTTTTTGAGAAAGCAAGCTCCGGTAGTTCTTCGGTTATTTCAGTCCTGCTATTGCCTATAGTCCCGATTTGAATTTTCTTAAATACAATATTGGTTTAAATCGGGAGCTATTTGGCGCTAATCAGGTTTAGAAACAAAGTAGGTGCTCATGCAACCTCAAAAATGGAATGCTGCATTGGCCACCTAGCCCCGGTTGAAGTGTTACCCTGCAGCAACGAGGCACGAGGCAGCGAAGCGTATAAACGTAAAACGGGACAAGCGAAATGTTTTGCATAGGTATTGCGCTCCAAAAAAACACGGCACTGCTGAGACTAATACTAATAGCCATGGTAATCTCATGGTTGGTGCTGTTGTCGGTATAGATAGCTCTTGGAAGTATGCTTTACGCACTTCATACGAGCGAAACAATTAAAGGACATGACTGTTGTTTTATTATGAATTATAAAAGCACAATTTTGGCAGCATTTCTCTTAGTTGGAGGGATTGCCAGTAGCAGCGCTCAAGATATAGATCAAAAAGATGTTCCATCTGTTATTAAAGCGGCATTTAATAAAGCTTATCCGAAAGCAACGGATGTAGACTGGGAAAAGAAAGGCGAAAATTATGAGGTCGATTTTAATATAGGAAAAGTTGATCATAAAGCTACTTATGCGGCTTCGGGTAAAACACTTTCTTTCGAAAAAGATATTCCAAATGCCCAATTGCCAGCAGTAATTGCTAAAAATATTAAAGCAAAATACCCAAAGGGTAGGATCGATGATGTAGATTGGATTAATACTGCCGGAAAAATAACCTATAAAATCGATATCGAAGGTATACCGGATGTAAATGTTTGGTACGACGCAGTTGGAAAGTTTATCAAAGAGGTAGCAGATTAAATTTTTAAAAACATGATTGTTTATGATTTTTCTCCTCATAAACCATTTTGTTTTATTTAACCACAGATAAAAAGGATGAACACAGATTCAATCCGCGTTTATCTGTGTCCATCTGTGGACAATAAACAAAAAAGCCCCGAATTTTCGGGGCTTCTGATCTGTTAAGGTAATCCGTTAAGGGTTTTTATTTGTAAAGGTAATTTACAGCAATTACATCATTTGCATTGAAAGTGCGGTTGCCGCCGTTAGAACAGGCTAACATGAATGAAGCTGCATCAGGATTAGAAGGTGTTCCTAGTATTCTTACAGCGCCAACATTTGATGCGCCTTCATTGCCTGCACCACTTGCACCACAGCTAAAAGCGCGGTTCATATAATCTGTATGACGGAAACCAATGCAATGGCCAACTTCATGCTGAATTACTGAAGCCAGGTAGAGTAGATTAGGATTGGAACCATAGGCAGCTGAATTGGTGTTCATTCTGATCTGATTAAAAGGCTGACCTGACGAAGTAGGGAAACCAGCAGAGCCTAAAGTTATAAAACCGCCGCTCGGACCTTCGTTAAAACCTACCACATTAATGTTTCCGGTTGTTCCGGCACTAGCCCTTTGGAAAGTAATACGTAAGCCCAGGGAGTTGTATCTCGAAATCATGGTGTTTACCGCATCGCTATATACCTGAGGCAAATTGGTTACCGATACTGTAATTACCCGTGGTAACGATTTAACAATATTTGTGGTTCGGTATTGTTCAGTTTCGGCTATGTTTAAATTTGCACCAGTAGAAGGTTCAGCTAAATTGTCGTCAGTTAAAAGAATATCGCCTTCTACCAGATAACCTTCATCTGTCTTGCGGATATTATCGGTACTGAAGCCTAAGGATTTGATCTGTGATAACTTGTCTGCTGAGATTTCAGTCTTACTTTCTACTGCATTTTCTGTATTATTACTTTTACAAGAGTATAGGTTAGTGAGTAAAAGGCATGCTGCTGCAATCGATAAAAAATTAGTTGTTTTCATCTTAGTTAGAATTAAATTAGTTTAGGTTGAATAAGTTAGTTAATAATGTTTGTGGATTACCTTATAAATCCTAATTTAGGGAAGATAAACCATGTAAACAAAATTTTATAATAAAATAATTATTGAAAGTCACTACTGTATTTTTAGTTTTATATTTTTGTCTGTCTGTACTTAGTTTAAACGCACAGATACAACCTGGTGGAATAGATAAAAAAAATGAAAAATATATTTCAAGAACAGGTAACGCTTTAAAGTTAGGGAGCGATCAGTCTGTTTTGGTCAGGTTCAACCGTACCTTAACAGCGGCCGAAATTCAATTGTTGAAACCTCAAAAAAGTCTTTCAGGTGATTATTTTATTGTCGAAAAATCGAATATTGCTAACTTTTCAAACAATATAATTTACCAGGAACAAGCCAACAGACTTTGGAAGGTTAGTGATAGATTGATGAAAGTGCTGAGTAAAAGCAATAAAAGGAACGATTCTATCCTGGTCCGGCTAGCCGTCAAAAATATAAATGCGTTACCCAGGGTTATTGCAAGTTTAAAGATAAAATCAACTGATAATGTAAATCAAATTTGTACTGTTTACCTATCATCAAGCGATTTAATGCTGTTGTTGGAGCTTAATGATATCTTATACGCCGATATTTTGCCTGTCGCTAAAGAGGAGGTGGTTATAAATGGGCTCGACCTGGCTTTAAACCAAATTTCTAACGCCCGAAATCTTTTTCCCGGCATTGATGGTTCGGGTATAAATGTTTCTTTTAAAGAAGGAATGTATGATGCTGCCGATCTTGATTTATTAGGCAAAACGGTTACCGGAGCCACTATTGGCAAAATGCCAACCACTCATGCTACCGATATGGCAACTTTAGCTTTAGGAAATGGTAATTCCTTTATCCGCGGTTTAGGCGCGGCACCAAAGGCCAAACTTGCCTATTCTGATTTCACTAACCTGATGCCCGATCTGATTACTGATTTAAATAAACTTCAGGTTAGCGTTCAAAATCATTCTTATGGTACCGATATCGATAATGATTACGGAATAGAGGCTGCGGCATACGATAAACAGATCTTCGAAACCGATACTTTGATCCATATTTTTTCTGCTGGAAATAAAGGAACAACCACACCTTCAGTAGGATTTTATCAAGGTATTACTGCCCGTGCCAATTTAACAGGTAATTTTAAGCAGGCGAAAAATCTATTGGTGATAGGAGGGATCAACAGAGAAAATATTTCTGAAAATTTGAGCAGTAAAGGTCCTGCGTACGATGGGCGTGTAAAGCCAGAACTTGTTGCATTGGGCGAAGACGGAACATCAGGCGCTGCAGCGATTACTAGTGGATCGATTGCTTTGTTGGAACAATTTTATCGGCAGAAATATAAAAAAGGAGCATCCGCATCACTGGTCAGGGCAACAGTGATTAATTCTGCCGATGATTTAGGCACACCGCAGGTTGACTTTGTGTACGGTTATGGAAAACTGAATGTAGCCCAATCGTTAAAAACTTTAGATGAAAATAGGGTGTCATTATATGAAGTGGCCAAAAATCAGGACTTGCCTGTTTCTTTGGCTATTCCGGCTAATGTAGCTGAATTGAAACTGACTATTGCATGGAATGATCCTCCTGCTGTTGTAAATGCAGCACAAAGTTTAGTTAATGGATTAGATTTAAGTCTCGAAACTCCCACAGGGAGCCAAATCCTGCCTTGGGTATTAAGCAGTTTTCCTCATTTAGATTCCCTTTCAAAACCAGCAGTGCGTAAGGCAGACCTTATCAATAATGTTCAGCAGATTACCCTTGATAATCCACCTACAGGTGCTTATACTATTCATGTCAAAGGTAATAGGATTAAACAAGGTAATAACCAGCCTTTCGCACTGGCTTATCGTTACATATTCAAAAACACTTTTTCCTTTATCTGTCCCGGAAAAAACGAATACTTTTTTGCCAATGAAGATAACTATATCCGTTGGGAGAATACCTATACAAGCAAAACGGGAAACTTGCTGGTGAGTTATGATGGAGGTACTACATGGAAATCAATTGCTTCTGGCGTCGATTTAAGTAAAGGTTTTTACCATTGGAATCCACCAGATCTGTTTGTTAAAGCAATGGTAAAAATGGAAGTGGAAGGAAATGTGATATTGAGCCAGCCGTTTGTTATTTCCAGTCCCAGGATATTAAGCGTTGGCTATTTTTGTAAAGATGGAGTGGCGCTTAACTGGAACCCGCAACCGGGTGCAAAAGACTATACTTTGTACAATATTGTAGATAATATTCTTTCTCCCGTGTTAACCCTTGCTGATACCATAGTTAAGCTTGATACAAACAAGATTAATAGCAAATATTTTGCTGTGGCTGCAAACGGCATAGATTTTACGGGTTTAAAAAGTTATACGATCGATTATACACAGCAGGGAATTGCCTGTTATGTGAGAAATTTATTTGCATCAGTGACCGATGATCAGCGGATAAGAATTGACCTGAGTATAGGCAGTACTTTGGATTTAAAGAACATCATTTGGGAAAAACTGACAGGTCCAAATACTTTTAGTGTTTTACAGCAAACCAAACCCATTTCAAATCAGCTAAATTATACCAGTTTTGATGATAAGCCTAAAGCTGGAATCCAGTTTTATCGTGTTACTTTCGAAACGGCCAACGGTCAGATACAGAGCGATATGGTATCGGTGGTTTTCCTGAAGGAGAATGAATTTTCTTTTTTTCCTAACCCTGTAGCTGATTATTTAACCATTATTAGCGGATCATTTGAAGATTATAGCCTGTCTATTTTTAATATATTAGGACAGAAAGTTTTTGAAGAAAAAGCCACAAGTTCAAATAAATTTGCACTTAATGCTTTATCTACAGGGGTGTATGTAGGAGTAATTAATAAAAATGGGCAGCAGTTAAAGAAATTTAAGTTGATTAAGAAATAACGCTAACTATACATGTTTTGTGTAAATCTTTGTGGTTAGCGGGAGGCGTATGTTTGTTCCCGCAGATTTAAGATGATAAACGCTGAAATTTAGAATTAAGGATGCTTAAAGTTTAGTCTGCGTAAATCTGCTACATCAGCGGGAGATCCTCAAATTTTGGATTATAAGTACAGAAACTCCTAATTTCTTCGTATTTTTCAGCAAATGTGATTAATCATTTCAGAAAAAAATCCTTTAAAATGAGAAAATTCCTAATATTTTCTAGCTGTGCACTTCTCTTCCTTGGTTCCTGCAAACAAGGCGCAAAAAGCACTGATGTTAATGCTGATTCTTTAGCTATAAAAGCTATTAATGACTCGAGTTTAACCCGATATTTATCTGTTATTGCTGCTGATAGTTTGGAGGGAAGAAAACCCTTTACCAATGGTGAAACCAAAACCATTAGTTATCTAAAAGCTCAGTTCGAAAAACTAGGCCTGCAGCCAGGCAATGGAGATAGTTTCTTTCAGGAGGTACCGATGGTAGAAATTAAATCTGTGCCTGAAGATAAAATGTTATTGAAAGGAAAAACTGCTTCGCTAACATTAAGTTATTTAACCGATTTTGTAGCCGGTACCCGCCGTGTGCAAGATGAAGTGAGCATGAGTAACTCGCAACTTGTTTTTGCAGGCTATGGTATCGTAGCTCCGGAATTTGGCTGGAACGATTATGCGAACCTTGATGTAAAGGGAAAAACGGTAGTGGTGTTGATTAATGATCCTGGTTTTGCAGATTCTACTTTGTTTAAAGGTAAAAATATGACTTACTACGGCAGATGGACTTATAAATTTGAAGAGGCTGCCCGTCAGGGAGCCACAGGGATTATTATAGTTCATGATACCGAACCGGCAGCTTATCCGTGGACAGTAGTCCGAAGTGGTTGGTCGAAATCCAAACTTACCCTGCAAAGTGAAGATAATGGAATGAGCAGGGCTGTGGTAGAAGGCTGGATTACTTTAGATAAGGCAAAACAGCTATTTGCATTGGATGGTAAATCATTCGATCAATTGGCATTAAGTGCCAGGAAAAAAGGTTTTAAGGCTGTTGATTTAAATATTAGTACTTCACTAAAAGTTAAAAATACCATTAAGAAATCGGTTACTTATAATGTTCTGGCTAAAATACCAGGCGATAAACGTAAAGATGAAGCTATTATTTATTCTGCACACTGGGATCATCTTGGGGTAGGAGAGAAAGTACAAGGCGATTCTATTTATAACGGAGCGGTTGATAATGCAACAGGTGTAGCCGCTTTATTTGAAATTGCTTCGGCATTTAAAAAGTTACCTAAAGTACCTGGGCGTACCATTCTGTTTATTTCTTATACAGCTGAAGAGCAAGGTCTTTTAGGGTCTGAGTATTATGCCAAACATCCTGTTTTTCCATTGGATAAAACTGTTGCCAACATCAATATGGATATGATGGGAATAGCGGGTAAAACGAAAGATATTGTCGTGTACGGCTTTGGTCAGTCAGAACTGGAAGATTACGCTGCGGAAGCAGCTAAGAAGCAGGGGCGGGTAATTGTGCCAGATCCTGTTCCATCATCCGGATTGTACTACCGGTCCGATCATTTTAATCTGGCAAAGGTAGGTGTACCTTCATTATTTACCGGTTCGGGTGTAAATAACATCAAAAACGGCAGAACATGGGGATTAAAGCAGGTGGCCGATTTTACCAAATTCCGCTACCATTCGCCACAGGATAATTTCGATGCCAAAGCCTGGGATTTGTCAGGTATTATAGAAGATGTCCGGATGCTTTTTGATATGGGCTACTGCATCAGTAATGAAACTTCTTATCCGGAATGGAAGGACGGATCGGAATTTAAAATCATCAGAGAAAAGAAATAAACAAAGAGCGTCCCGGTGGTAAACCGGGACGCTCTTCGAAAAAAAGTCATTTTATTAAGTTTCCCCTAAGGGATAATTAATTAAAAGTAGAACTGTACACCTAATCTTGGTGAGAAAGTATCAGCGTTTAAGCCGAAAGTATTGGTTTTAACTTTAGCGCCAGTTCCTTCAGCTTTAACAGTATAATTGTCGTAGCTTAAACCTTTAACTGAAAGTTCGATACCGATTTTCTTAGTTGGGAAGAAAGCAAAACCTGGAGCAAGTTCTACGCCGATTTTAGTAGTAGTACCTAATTTAACTGCGTTGTCGCCATTAGCATCAGTTGCTTTTAATTCACCAAATGCCAATGGTACTGATAATTGTCCGAAGAATTTAAATTGATCAGATAAACCAACATAGTAACGGCCAAATGGAGCAACTTTAAAAGTCCCTTCTTGAGTTTTGTTGCTTACTTTTTTATCGTATTCATAACCAACACCCGTACCGATTGCAAAATTATTGCTGATAAAATAACCAACACTTGGTAATACACTAAAGTTAAAATCTGCTTTTGGAGCACCATCAACTTTCGTAGAATTAACACCTACATTACCACCCAACATAAAATTTCCTTTTTCAGTTTGTGCTTGTGCACCATAAACTAAACCTGCTACTGCTACTAAAGATAATAATAGTTTTTTCATCTTTTTTATTATTTATTTGTGATTAAAATATAGCCAATTTTACTTTTTTAATTTCTGACTATATTTGAATAAAAGTCAACACTTGTGCCAGAAAACTTCTTCAGCGTCATCAAAAAATCAGTTTTTGCTCAACTGCTTAATGCACAAACAGATGTAAATTTAATGTTAATTCAATATTATTTTCGTGTGACGAAAAATCAATCGATTGATTAATTTTTGAGGTATGACAAATTGACAATCTGACTTTTTTTGTAAAAATGTCAGATTTTAGGGTATTCAGAATGGCAGAATTTTAGAAGTGTGATCGTGGTTAGGGATTAAACCTTGCTTGCCGAAATGAGATTTTCTATTTTCTTTTGGATAATAGAGATTGTTTTTTCGTCATTTAAATTTCCATCCGCATCAAACTTATTTTGTGCTTGTGCAATCAGTACTTCCGGCTGTAAAACAGGATTCATATTTAAAAAGGTAAAAACAGGCGAAAATGCCATTTGCATTCTAACAGTTCCCCATAAGCCTTGAGTAGCACCCATCACGGCAACTGGTTTATGCATCAAAGGCGAATCTTTGCCGCGGCTTGCCCAGTCAATGGCATTTTTTAATCCACCAGGAATAGAATAGTTATATTCGGGCGAAGCGATAATAAAAGCATCTGCAGCAGCCAGAGACTCCCTGAATTTCGTTACGCTTGCAGGTCGTTCTTCGGTTTCTGGCAAATCATGGTCGGCATTATAAACGGGGATGTCATCATAGGCTACAATTTCAAATTCGAAACCTTCTGGGATCAATCCGCCTGCCACTTTAAGTAACATCGCATTATAAGATCCTTTTCTCAAACTTCCGCATAAACCAACAATTTTTCTGTTCTTTTCCATTGCTATTAAACCAGAACATTATCAAAATGTTTGGTTTTTGCAAGGACAATATGTGTAGTTTAAAAATTTATAATCACTATTTTTGGCCTGTAAGCTATTCGTTATGACTGAAAATACACCTACTACCTCCATTATTGAAAAAACTGTTTTTCCGATCCTTTTTGCTTTAAGTTTTTCGCATTTATTAAATGATACGATACAATCTTTAATTCCAGCTATTTACCCTGTCATCAAAACCAGTTATCATTTAAGTTTTTCGCAGATTGGTTTAATTACTTTAACTTTTCAATTGGCTGCATCGCTTTTACAACCATTTGTAGGTTTATATACGGATAAAAAGCCTCAACCTTATTCGCTTGCAACAGGGATGGGATTTACCCTCGTCGGTTTAGTTTCGCTTTCCCAATCAACTCATTTTTATACCATATTAATTTCAGTTTGTTTTATTGGGATAGGTTCTTCTATATTTCATCCGGAAGCCTCAAGGATGGCGCATGCCGCATCTGGAGGAAAGAGGGGATTAGCACAATCTGTTTTTCAGTTGGGAGGTAATGCAGGTAGTTCTTTAGGTCCACTATTGGCGGCCTGGATTATTGTACCATACGGGCAATTCAGCTTGATCTGGTTTTCGGTAATTGCACTTTTGGCTATTATTATTTTAACCTATGTTGGTAATTGGTACAAAGGATTTATGCTTTCGAGAAGTAAAAAGGTCAATATTCAAACTGTTGTTAATCAATTTTCGAGAGGAAAGGTGATCTTTTCGGTTTGCATTTTACTCTTGTTAATTTTCTCGAAATATTTCTATATGGCGAGTTTAACCAATTATTTTACCTTTTACCTCATCGATAAATTTCATGTCTCAGTACAAACTTCACAGATTTATTTATTTGTATTCTTATTCTCGGTAGCTGCCGGAACGTTGCTTGGCGGACCCATAGGCGATAAAATTGGGCGAAAATATGTGATATGGGCGTCGATATTGGGTACGGCACCTTTTGCATTGTTGCTGCCGCACGCCAGTCTGTTCTGGGTTGGTGTGCTCATTGTTCCCATCGGGATGATTTTAGCATCGGCATTTTCGGCCATTTTGGTTTATGCGCAAGAGCTCATCCCGGGCAAGGTAGGTTTAGTTGCCGGACTGTTTTTTGGCTTCGCCTTTGGTATGGGCGGCATCGGATCGGCCTTGTTGGGTAAATTAGCAGATTCTACCAGTATTGAATATGTATTTAATGTTTGTGCATTTCTGCCTTTGATTGGGTTGTTGACAGGGTTTTTGCCAAATATTGAGACGAAGAAGAAATAAAAAACCCATCCATTTTTAAGGGGATGGGCCAAAGCTTTACTAGTTGAAGAGGTTAAAATAGGATATAAATTTTAAATCCGAGGTTGTTGATAAATCCCTGACTACTTAAATTGAATGAAGTATATTCGCTTTTGGTAAAAGAGTTATTGGCGTTAACCTCATTTTGTTCTGTTTTGCTGTAGGCAATATCTGCCGATAACAAACTTGTTTCTAATGCAAATCTTTTAGAAACAAACCAGGTGATACCTCCATAAGCGCCTACAGCGTATTGGTTGGAAGTATAACTGGTTAATTGTGGGTAAGTGTTAGTAAATTCGCTGTTATTTTTACTGTGTGTATAGGAGGCTTTTCCACCTGCATACGCAAATAAGGTTTTTACAAGAGGGAAATAGTGCTGATAACTTAGGTTACCACCATAGCTTTTTTGCTCTTGGTTATTCATATTGTCGTTCCCATAAGTATTTTTATTTAGTCCATAAGTCAAATCCAACCCAATTTTATTGTTGTCTTTAAAAAAATAGCCATACCCTAATGTAAAAGAGTTATTTTTTGCTTTGTTTTCGTAGTTGTTTCCCGTGAGTTTGTTGGTAGTTGAATTAACACCAAAGCTTAAAGCGTTTGTTCCTTTTGTTTGCGCGAAACCGCATAGGGAGATACCCACGGCCATAGCCGTAACTAATAATTGTTTTTTCATTTTCATTTGTGTTTTTGTGTATCCAATGATAAAATAAAAAAATGAAATAAAACTATATGTTTAGTTGTTTTTGTTTTAATTGCTTGATTATCAGGATTAAAAAAATCAGGGCTAAATATTAACCTTGATTAAAACAATTAATGATATATAAATTATTGACAATTGAGTCTTTCAATAAAGTAATAGGTATCCAGTGCATCTTCCGATTCGCGGTCATCATTTTCATTAGTGATTGATTTTACTTTCCCATCACTTTTTTGAGAACCACTGTTATTGTACTCAAATCTGATATTGCCAACCGATTTAATTTTTCCATCTTCTGATTTAAAAACCGAATTGTAATATTCAATTCTAATATCACCAATGGCTTTGATTTTTCCATTCTCAGAAGGGAATACACTATTGTAATATTCTATTCTTGTATCGCCAATTAATTTTACTTTTCCGTCTTCAGATTTAAAAACCGAATTATAATATTCAATTTTGGTACCATCAATAGATTTGATTTTTCCATCCTCCGAAGGGAATACACTGCTGTAATATTCTATTTTACCACGAAAGCGTTGAGCATTTGCATGATTGGAAAAACTGAAAAGCAATAACAAGCTTATGCTTATCAGGCCTAAAATTTTGGTGAATATATTTTTCATTTAATTGATGTTAAAAGTGATAATTGATGGTAAGTGTTGGTGTGAAATTTTGCAGGGCGAGTTTCAGGTTATTGGTTTTGTTGTAATTGTAGAGCGATTCTTCCGCATAGTAATTTTGATGAAAGAAAGATACAACCGGTAATGAAAACTCCAATGCAGCATGTTTTGATATGAAATAACTAAAGCCAGGACTTATGCTTGCACCCCATCCCTTTATTTTAGCATCTGTTCGGATCAGGTAACCTTCATCATCAATGCGGTTAAAAGTATTTACCTGTAGGAGCAGATTGGCTTGCATGAAAAACTTAAAACGATCTTTAACGTCGATGTATTTGCGTACGAAAGGAGAAAAACCAAGGCTAAATTCCTTTACTCCACGCTGTTCTTCGTAATATCCGTATTCTTCATTCCATGCGATATAATTTTCACCCCTGAGTTTTGAAAGATTTAAAGGGATTTCCAAGCCTATGGCAAAATTATTGGATAAAAAATAGCCTCCCCTTGGCGTTAAGGTAAAAGTGTTTAAACTGGGCGATGAGCTGTTTTGTTTGGAAGTTCCAAAACTCAGGCTTCCTCCAACAAAGCCTCTTCCTTTTTCAGTTTGGGCATAGCTGCGCCAACTAACGGCGCATAGGAGTGCCATAATGATTAATTTAGGTTTCATTTTATTTGTGTTTTTGTGTGTAATCAATAATAATCATTATTGAAACAAAAAGCAAAAAAAGCAACTATCATGTTAGTTACTTTTTAAATGAAAAATCCCGCAGATTTAGCTACGGGATAATATGCGTTAATGTGGAAGGTAAGCAACAAGCTCGGTTGGGAGCCAGGTTTTATAGTTGCGTGTATTGCTTTTTGCTTTTTCACTCACCGGTATTTTCCAGACTTCGAAAAAGGAAGATAAATTGGCATTAGTCGTTTTACAGATCGTTGTATACCAGAGATCGATCCGTTGTTGGTTACTCAGCGGATGGTCGTAGTATTTGCTAGGATCCATTTCGCGGTATATTTTGTTGGCTTTGATGATAGAGTCCCAGCCAAAATTTTCAATGATCTGGATGTACATACTTAATGCTAGAAACGGATCTTTTCCCCATTTTTCAAAAGTAGGCTGATTTTGAAGGTAACTTTGAATTTTTTTCTCCACTTCCTCTTTATTTCGGATCGCATCATGGTTATAAAGTCCTTTTTTCAGCACTTTATCATACACGTAAATCGAGTAAAGATTGGTGGTTACTTCACTAACTTCGTCCATATCAAGGCCCCAAAATTGATGGCGATGCCCCAACTCATGAAAGTGCCCCCAGCTTCCTTTTGTGCCTACAATTTTTTCATCAAGCATCCAGGCGCAACTTTGATCATCGGGTGCCACAATTTTATCCCAGACGGTATACATATAACCGTAGGCAACCTGGTTATCAATAATGATCCTTTCTGGATGTGTTCTGTTCCTGTTAATGTTGGCCAGATCGGCATCAGCATCCATAACCTGATCCCAGAATTTCATTAACGATTCCGGATTTTTCAAGTTTTTGATCCGATAAGAGGGAACGGTAAGAATAATGTTATTGGTGGCAAGTTCAGCCCATGGTGCAGGGTTATTTTTAATCGTTTCCCATTCGGCAAGGGTATTCTTTTCTAACTTGTAATAAGGCGCCTTAACCACAGCACTTGCTGTAATAGTGATTGATTTTAGCGTACAACTATCCGAAATCTTGATGTATAACAGTCCGCCATAAGGTGAAAAAACGGTTGTCGTATCTTTATCCAGTTCGAATGATCTGGTTAAATCAAAACCGGCCCTTACCAGATTATCCATGTGTTTTAAATCATCGTTGTGGATACCGATCTGAGCTTTTAAATGTTGATTTTTGTATTTAGGATCGACCACAATGCTGACTTTCTCACCTGCTGGTACGTAAACACCGGTACTGTGCAGCCTATAATAATCCGGATAGGGGTCTGCTAATCCCTGCGATCCTACTTTTACATCTATATTGATCTGCTCAACAGTCCTTTTTGCGTTTTTAGGCACTTCGCCTGGAAATGATTTACTTTCCGGGTAAACAAAATCTGTCGCTTTATCTATATTATGGCTTTTGTCAAAAAGATATTTTGAAAATTGATAACCTGCTTTTTTCGCCGGCGTAGAAATATCAATTGGATTTTTGAGCGTTGGAACAGCTAATGTATCACTAATCGCTAAAATGGATTTTAACTTTTTGATGATTTGACTGGTATCAGCATTGTTTGAAAAGGTAAGTTCAAGATTTGGCTCCATTCCATAAGCATACTCAGTTGGATCAATGGCTTTAAAAGCAGGGTTTGCCAACTGTTTAAAGATAGCTTTCACACTAAGATAAAAAGGAACATCTTTTAAATTTAAGGTATCGTTAATGTGATTTGCCTGAATTAAACTATAGGCATTAAATATCCCTGCCTTGGCGAGCAAACTGTTTATTTTAACCAGGTCGTTGAGGTAGGACTTAGTTTGGTCGCGATGTTTAAAAATACCCGGATAGGGGGAACCGTATACCAAACTTCCACCATCAGATATGTATTTTTCAATGGCTTTAAGTTCCGTTGTATCTTTTACATCATTTGTTAAAAAGTAAATGTCGGTACCGGACTGTAATTTACTTCCATCTGCTATGTAAACTTTAACCTTGTTGGCTTTTAATGCATTGAGCAACGCCGCATCAGCTGTTTTGGTTACAGCTACTTTAAGTTTTTTAGGGGGAGTGCTTACATTTTCGAGTATGTTTTTTAATAGTTTTTGGACATTATGATCGCTCAATAATTTGCTTTCAAAATACTCGGATGAGCCTATAGCAAAAATCTGTCCTTTACCTAAGGCACTGCTCATGATCACTGTAGTTGAAACTTCTACCTGTGGGGCGAGCCTGTGTGTTGCTACGATATTAGGTGCTTCGTTAGTGGTATAAAACGCCGAAACAAATTTGCCTGTATCGGGCATAGGTAAGGACTTGACGTCTTTTAAAAGTGCTGATTTTTGAAATTTTTGCGAAAAAATTTGAGTCGAAAAGCACATCAAAATAAAGAGCAGATAGGTTTTTAGATTCATCTTTAAGAGGTTGTGGTTACAATTTTAAGCATCTAAAACTGCTGTCACAACAGGCTATTTGTTAAAAAAAGCTAAAATATGCCTGGTCTTTTCCCTAAGCTTTTAAAATTTATAACAAAAAAAATCCCGCCTCAATTTAATTGAGACGGGATTTGATTGGTATGTATTAATCAATGTTTTGGTTCAGGAACACAAACTTATGATCGAACATATCTAACTTAATTTTGCTGTCTTTATCTATCTTACCCGCCAATATCTCTTTAGAAAGCTCATTTAAGATTCTTTTTTGGATTACCCTTTTTAACGGTCTTGCACCAAACTGAGGATCGTAACCCAATTGTGCCAGCCAGTCTAAAGCTTCATCACTGGCATCCATCTCTATACCCATTTCTGCCAATGTTTGCTGTACTTGTTTAAACTGTAGGCTTACAATATTCCTGATTTCGCTACGGTTTAACGGGGTAAACATAATCAGCTCATCAATCCTGTTCAAAAACTCCGGACGAATGGTCTGTTTCAATACCTCAAACAATTCGTTTTTGGTTTTGGCAATTACCTCATCGCGGTTTTCGTCGCTTAAATCTTTAAAATTATCCTGAATTAAATGTGCGCCGATATTCGAGGTCATGATAATGATGGTATTTTTAAAATTAACCGTTCTACCTTTATTATCAGTTAAACGTCCGTCATCCAATACCTGTAACAGAATATTAAATACATCCGGATGTGCTTTTTCGATCTCATCAAGCAATACCACTGAGTAAGGTTTACGTCTAACGGCCTCGGTTAACTGCCCACCTTCATCATAACCAACATATCCCGGAGGCGCTCCAATTAACCGTGACACGGCATGGCGCTCCTGGTATTCACTCATATCAATACGGGTGAGTGCATTTTCATCGTTGAATAAAAATTCGGCAAGGGCTTTTGCAAGCTCCGTTTTACCCACACCGGTAGTACCTAAAAAGATGAAAGAGCCAATTGGTTTACGTTTATCCTGTAAGCCTGCACGCGAGCGGCGGATGGCATCAGAAATGGCTTCAATTGCTTCGTCCTGACCAGCCACGCGCTGATGTAACTCTTCTTCTAAGTGAAGCAATTTTTCGCGCTCACTGGCAATCAGTTTCGTAACCGGAATACCTGTCCAACGACCAACCACACCTGCAATATCATCAGCCGTAACTTCTTCTTTCAGCATTCGGCTATCAGTTTGCTGGCTTTCTAAATCGGCTTTAAGCTTTTCAACTTTATCCTGAGCCTCTTTAATTTTTCCATAACGGATTTCAGCCACTTTGCCATAATCTCCGGCACGTTCAGCTTGTTCGGCCTCTAATTTATAATGCTCAATCTGCTCTAATTCATTATTTACCGCGTCTACAAGGTCTTTTTCTCCTTGCCATTTCGCTTTAAATTCATCACGTTCTGCTGATAAATTGGCAATTTCTTCTGAAAGTTCCTGAACTTTTCTATCATCTTTTTCGCGTTTAATGGCTTCGCGTTCAATTTCTAAACGCATAATCTCACGGTCTAAAGCATCAACATGTTCTGGCACACTGTCCATTTCCATGCGCAGTTTAGATGCCGCCTCGTCCATTAAATCGATGGCCTTATCTGGTAAGAAACGGTCTGAAATATAGCGCTGACTCATTTCTACAGCCGCAATAATGGCCTCATCTTTAATCCTTACTTTATGGTGGGTTTCGTAACGTTCTTTTAAGCCACGAAGGATAGAAATGGCATCCTGGGTATCAGGTTCTTCAACCATTACTTTCTGGAAACGACGCTCCAATGCTTTATCTTTTTCTAAATATTTCTGGTACTCGTCCAAAGTAGTTGCACCAATGGCACGTAACTCTCCTCTGGCAAGGGCAGGTTTTAAAATATTCGCTGCATCCATCGCGCCTTCGCCACCGCCAGCACCTACCAAAGTGTGGATCTCGTCAATAAACAGAATAATATCACCATCGCTCTGTGTAACTTCTTTAACTACAGCTTTTAAGCGTTCTTCGAACTCGCCTTTGTATTTTGCACCGGCAATAAGCGAACCCATATCAAGAGAATAAACCACTTTGCTTTTCAGGTTTTCAGGCACATCACCTTTAATAATCCTGAAGGCAATTCCCTCTGCAATGGCTGTTTTACCCACACCAGGCTCACCAATTAAAATCGGGTTGTTTTTGGTTCTTCGTGATAAAATCTGGATCACGCGACGGATTTCTTCATCACGGCCAATTACCGGATCCAGTTTTCCGCTCTCGGCATATTCGTTTAAATTCCTGGCGTATTTACTTAAGGCCTGATAAGTAGCTTCAGCATTTTGATCGGTTACCCGGTTATCACCACGTAGTTCTGTAATGGCTTTTTTAAGGTCTTTCTCGTTAACGCCTTGTTCTTTTAATAATTTCGAGGTGCTATCATTAACGGCTAAGATGCCTAATAATAAATGCTCTACAGAGACAAATTCATCCTTAAACTCTTTTAAAAATGTTTGTGCTTTCTGTAAAACGCTATTGGCATTTGATGACAGATAGACATTACTTCCACTCACTTTCGGGAATTTGGCAATCTCTGCATCTAAGTTTTGATTTAGTGAATTAAGGTTAACGTTCAGTTTCTTTAAAACATAAGAAACCACGTTTTCATCAACAGTAAGCAGACCTTTAAGCAGGTGTGCCGTTTCAATAGCCTGTTGCTGATTGCCTTGGGCTATTTCAGAAGCCTGTTGAACTGCTTCCTGGGCTTTTATGGTAAAATTGTTGAAGTTCATAGCTCTTTTAAGTCAAAACAAATGCCATAACAATTTTGATTTTACAATCGGAAATTTTGTCGGTAAGTTTTTATATTACGTGACTAAATTACTGATTTTTAGTGCTTTATGCTGAAAATTTGTCGGCTTTTAGCTTGCTGTCATGTTGAGCGCAGTGAATAATCTTTAACAGATTGGTTTGTATTGATAATTGGTAACTGTTAACTGATTTGGGCGTTACCCAAGCTGCGCAAGGGGCGGGCTGCGCTTCGCTCCGGTACCGATGAAGGATCGGCACTGAACCCTTACAATCCCTAACGCGGTACCTATGGCGTTAGGCTACTTCATAAAAAAGTGTCGTCATCTCGACCGAAACGTAGTGGAGCGGAGAGATCTATCTCGATAGATTTCTTAAAGGCTGAAGTGGGATTTTAGCTAACGCTCGTTTCTAAAGAGCGTTGAATAATTTATCATGTCAAACGATAGAATCGTTTCCCTATTTATGCACTCGTTTGGAAACGAGCGCAAGCATTTTTCTATTTCAGACCTCGCAGGTTTCAAAAACCTGCGAGGTCTGAACATTAGCATCTTAATTATTTCCCTACTTTTTGCTCAATAACGTACTTACCAGCCGCTAAATCTATTTTGTTACTACCCGTAGTTTTACCATTAACAGAAATAGTTGCTCCGGAATTTATCGGTAAGTTTATGGTTGCTGTAGAGTTAGCCGGAATGATGATATCATATCTAATTCCATCATTTATTCTTTTCCATACACTGATAATCTTCCCATAAGGACCAATGTGGCTGGCTTCGAAAGAATTCAGGCCTTCCACCACATGAGGATTTAGTATTACATGTTTAAAGCCGGGCTGTTTTTCATCTGGTTTAATGCCTCCCGGTGATTTGTATAACCAGGCACCAATTTCTCCAAACATAATATGGTTCATTGAAATATCCGATTTGGCATCTATTGGCCAATTCTCGTATAAAGTGGTGGCTCCGTTTTCCATCCACCAGCCCCAGCTTGGGTAGGTTTTTTGAGCCGCAACTTTATAGGCAATATCGCTGTAACCATTTTCGCTTAGCGCATTTAAAATGGCTTTTGTGCCTAATAATCCAACATCCAAATGGAACCCATCAGCTTCCACACGTTTGGCCAAATTTTCAGCAACCAAAGCAACATATTCTTCGGGTACAATTTTCCAGTATAACGGAACACTCATTTCGGTTTGGATACCCGTATTATAAACGCCTTTTTGTTTATTCAGGTATTTGGCGTTAAAAGCATCTTTTATTTTTTTAGCTAGGGTCGTATATTTAAGGTAATCATCATTTTTACCTAAAATTTTAGCTGCTTTGGCTAAAATTACCACATCTGCATAATAATAACAGGTTGAAGTAAGTTCTACAGGAGATTTAGATTTTACCGGTATCCAATCGCCCAAACCCCAGGTGGTTAAACCCGTTGGGTAGGTTTCATCAATGTGGTTCACGTATTTTCTGATATTTTCGTAACAATCGGCAAGTAGTTTTTTGTCTCCATAAAACAGGTAAACATTCCATGGAATGATGGCGATAGTACTTGTCCAGTCTGGTCCGTTGCCCCATTCGTAGCCCCAGCCGTCAGTAGGAATAATGGAAGGTAACACGCCGTTTGGCTGTTGTTCATCACGGTGATCGGCCAGCCACTTTTCGTAAATGGTAATGCCATCAAACCCGTAAAGCCCTGTTTCTATCGCAATTTGCGCATCACCTGTCCAGCCGTTTTTCTCCCTTTGCGGACAATCGGTCGGGTAACCAAAAAGATTAGATAAGTAAGAATTATTGGTGGCATAGTAGATTTTATTAATGATCGGTTCTGAAGATTTAACATCACCAACCACTGGCACATCGCTATGCATAAAATAGCCTACCAGATCTTCTTTTTTCAACTGCACAGGAGCAGAGCTGGTTACCTCTATATATTGAAAACCTTTATAGTTAAAATGCGGCATAAAACTTTGTACACCTTTTCCATTTAGGATTAAAATATCGGTCTGAAATGGATCAGTATTATCTGTTGGACGGTAATGGGCATCGATGTTTGAAATATCTACATGGCCGTTAGGATATAAACGCTCGCCATGTTTTAGTTTAATAACAGTTCCCGCCGGACCGCTTAGCGTGATTTTACTTACACCAGAAATATTCCTGCCCAGATCGAACAGGTAGGTGGTATCATTAAATTTTCTTAAACTTTTGCTGGCTATTTCTTCAACATTGCGGATGGGGTGCATGGCCTGTGCAACAACGTTTTTAGATGGTGCTGAACGGTAAATCACATTTTTCCAATCTGTATCGTCGAAATTTGGCATGTTCCAGCCTGCTTTTTCCAGACGGGCATCGTAATGTTCGGCGGTATAAATACTATTAAAAATAATTGGACTTAAAGTTGTTTTCCATTCTTTACCCGATTTAATGGTTTCGGTTGTACCATCCTCGTAAGTGATGCGAACATCAAGACAAAAGGTAGGCCTGTTGCGCCAGGGGGCACGGTCGAAATCCCAGACTGCAGTTGATTGGTGATTGTACCATCCATTGCCTAACAATACACCAATAGCATTTTTGCCTTTTGTAATGGCATTAGTTACATCGTAAGTAACATATAAAGTACGCCTGTCAAAACGCGTATACATCGGGTCCATACGGTGGTTGCCAATTTTCTTCCCATTGATTGATAGTTCGTACAATCCGGCTGTAGCGATATAGGCTCTGGCTGACTTGATTTTTTTAATTGTGATAAAGGTATTCCGGAAATAGGGTGCAGGCTTAAGTTTTGTATTTTCGTTATCCGAAATCCATGCGCCACGCCAGTTTTCCATTTTCATCATGCCCGTTTCAAAGCTGGCAATGTAGGTTTTATCTGATTTGTTATTTTTCCTATCTGCAATATCAACCCGCCAGAAATATTTGGTAAAAGGTTTTAGTTGTTGCCCGGAATAAATAACCAGGTTATCATCTGATTTTACCCAGCCTGTGTTCCAAAGTTTTCCGCTAGCTTTAACAAGCATTGCTGAATCGGTATCAACCAGAATGCGGTAGGCTGTTTGTTTGGCTCCCTGGCTGGCATCGTTCATTTGCCAGGTAAAACGCGGATTTAGATTGTCTAAGCCAATCGGATTAACCAGGTATTCGGTTTTTAAAGCAGTTAGCGATTGAGCAAATATTTTGGAAATAGTGGCAAGGGGAAAAACTAAAGCAGTTACCAGGAGAAATCTGAGGTTCATAGTTTAAAGGTTATTCAGAATAACTAAGGTATTAAAATAATGCACTGATAAATGAACGCAATAGAATTTTTACGCATAAAAAAAGACGAAGGTTAATTCGTCTTATATATCTGTGTAATGGCTTACTATCCCAAGATTTCTTTCAGTTTTTCAGTCTGATGATCAGCAAGTTTTTGCAAAGGACCAGATGCTAACATCTTCATCATCATGTTTAAATCAGCTGAAATGATGTGTTTAGCAGTAGTTGTTCCATTTCCATTATCTGCAACTGTCCATTTTAATTCAACATCAAAAGGTGCTTTCTCACTCGGAATTGCAGTTATTTCTTCGTTTTCAACGCGGTTAGAAATCTTAATGGCCAATTTCGCCATATTCTGAATGGTAAATCGTGCATCATCTTCAGTAGATTCCCAGTTGTAAATGTTCTCTGGCATCAATTGCTGATGATTGTTCATATTGGATAGAAAAGTATAAACCTCAGCAACCGGTTTATTAACTTCTACTGTGCTTTCTATAACAGTCATTATATATTTGTCTAGATTTTGTTTTTTACTCCAAACTTAGGACTCTGAACTCAAAACTTGACCTTGTCCCCATTCTGAAGGATTTAAGCGCCATTTGCCTAATAATTCCATATCGCTTTTGGCAATAATACTGTGCTCGGCAGCATAATCGATTAAAGCAGCATAATTAGATAAAGTGAGGTAACGGCATTTTGCAGCGGCAAAGTTTTCGTCTGCTTTTTCGAAACCATAGGTAAAAATTGCAGCTAAACCTGCTACTGATAAACCTGCAGCCCTTAAAGCTTCAACAGCCTGTAAGCTGCTTTTTCCGGTCGAAATTAAATCTTCTATCACCACTACACGCTGGCCTTCTACTACTTCGCCTTCTATTAAACTTCCGGTACCGTGTTCTTTAGCTTTTGCCCTTACATAGATAAATGGTAAACCTAATTCCTGCGCTACTAAAACGCCCTGTGGGATACCAGCGGTTGCAACACCTGCAATAACATCTACAGAACCAAATTCTTCCTGTATGGCCTGTGCCAGTTTCTGACGGATGTAAGTTCTAACCTGAGGGTGGGAAAGGGTAATTCTATTGTCGCAATAAATTGGCGATTTCCAGCCCGATGCCCAAGTGAAGGGATTGTTTGGCTGTAATTTAATTGCTTTTATCTGTAATAAAAATTCCGCTACCTTTAATTCAATATCACTTTTATTATACATGGCTCAAAATTACAGATTTATTTGTGTTTGTCATAACGTTTATTAAGTCCCTTTGTTTTGCATCGGGCAAATAAAAATGTGGGAATCTGGATTTGATTTCGACATTTCAATACTTCAAATATCTGAAATTTTGATGGATGCTAAAAGCGATTTCTTGCCACTTCCTGTAAATCAGGGTGATAAAGAATAGTTGGGTTTACAATGGGCTTATAATTAACTTGGGGTTAGCTTTGTGTAACAATCATTAACCATCACCGTCTTAATCAAAACCTTAAAATTATGATCGTTTTAAAATCAGACTACTTCAGTTCGCATGAGCGCCTTACCCTTTTTATCAACTAAAACCACATTAAACGAGAAGATATTTTAGCAATTACGCAGGCTCCAGGTTTCTTTACCATCTTTTTTTATGCTGATGATGCTGTTGAAGAAATTACGCACGGAATGTTTTCCTGATAAAAATCCTAAACGGTTACCGAAAACACGGATATCCCTTTTGATCCAAATTTGGTTACCTCAGCCCCACTGTAGTTGGTAATTAAAATATTCACGAGCGATAAATCATTAAATTTTAAATAGGATGTTTTCCCTATTTTGCTGGCATCACAGAGCATATAAACGCAATCGCTTTGGGATGCCATAGCTAAAGTATTCGAAGCCTCATGCTCACTACCTGCATACAATCCTTCAGCAGTAATCCCATCTAAACCTAAAAATGCCTTCGAGGCATGGTATCTGGCAATATGTTCGTATGCCATAGTTCCATGAACGGCTTGTCTGGTTGCATCAACCTCTCCTCCAATAAGGTTAATGGTAATCGAGCTGCCCTGCAACTCATTTACTACAGGTAGTGAATTGGTAATTACTTTTATTTTTTTGTTTTTGATAAACTGGCATAACCTAAAGGCCGTGCTTCCGCAGTCTATAAATATAACATCACCATCAATAATATCTGCTGCAGCCCTTTTGCAGATCGCATCTTTCGCCTTTATATTAACTGCCGCTTTGTGGGCAAATGAAACGGGCCTGATCAGTTCACTTAGTTTCATTGCCCCGCCATGGGTTCGGTAGAGCAGCCCGTTAGCAGCCATAGTAGTCAGATCTCTTCTTACGGTAACTTCAGATACATCAATTTCAGCTGCTAATCGTCTGATGTCAACTTCGCCAAACGCTTCTAAAAGTTCGAGGATTTTATGTGCTCTGTTTTGAAATGTCATTTATAATGATTTAATTCGATCAAAAATAATCATAATCAATCAAAAATAATCATATATATGAAAAATATTAATATTCTGAGCACACAAATTCTATCCGATAATTGGTACACCCTCAAAAAACTAAGTTTTGAGATGACAGGGATTGATGGTGCCATATCAATTTTAGAGCGAGAAGCTTACGATAGGGGGAACGGAGCTACTATTTTATTGTATAACAGAGAACATAAAACAGTTGTACTTACCCGTCAGTTCAGGATGCCAACATTTATTAACGGAAATGGGACTGGTTACCTTATTGAGTGCTGCGCGGGATTGTTGGACCAGGATAATGCGGAAGATTGCATCAGAAGAGAAACTGAAGAAGAAACCGGATTTAGAATTAGTCAGGTAGAAAAAGTTTTCGAGGCTTATATGTCGCCAGGTTCGGTTACCGAACTATTATACTTTTTTGTTGCAGCATATTCAGATGATATGAAAATGCATGATGGAGGAGGACTGCAGGAAGAAAATGAAGATATAGAAGTTTTAGAATTACCCTTCGAAAAGGCATTGGAAATGATCATGTCGGGTGAGATAAAGGATGGAAAAACAATTATGCTGCTGCAGTATGCCCAGTTAAGAGGACTATTGTTATAGTTCATTGTTTGAATTTTGCAATGAATTATTTGAATTGCGTAATTGTTCGTAACAAAGCACCCTTTACCTTTGTTATGGTACTAATTAATTTTAAATTTTTATGATAGCAACAAAAGGATATGCGGCACAAAATGCCGAAACGGATCTTGCACCCTGGAATTTTGAGCGCCGGGAAGTAGGGCCTCACGATGTTCAGTTCGAAATACTTTTCTGCGGGGTTTGCCACTCAGATCTGCACCAGATTAAAAATGATTGGTTCCCGGGAATATTCCCAATGGTTCCTGGGCACGAAATTGTAGGCAGGGTGGTGAAGGTTGGAGATCACGTGAAGAAATTTAAGGTGGGCGACCTTGCCGGTACAGGTTGTATGGTAGATTCTTGCCAGGTTTGCGAAAACTGTAAGCAAGATTTAGAACAATATTGTTTAGAAGGAAATACCCAAACATACAATGGTTTAGAAAGAGATGGTAAAACACCAACTTATGGCGGGTATTCTGATACGATTGTAGTAAGAGAAGAATTTGTACTTCATGTATCAGACAAATTAAATCTTGCTGCTGTAGCACCACTTTTATGCGCAGGTATTACTACTTATTCGCCTTTAAGACACTGGAAAGTAGGGAAAGGTCATAAATTGGCCGTATTAGGTTTAGGTGGTTTGGGCCACATGGCGGTGAAATTTGGTGTAGCTTTTGGTGCTGAAGTAACAGTATTAAGTACTTCGCCTAAAAAAGAAGAAGATGCTAAAAAATTAGGTGCACATCATTTTGTGGTAACTACCGATCCTGAGCAGGTTAAAGCAGCTAAAGGTACCTTCGATTTTATTTTGGATACGGTATCTGCTGAACATGATTTTAACATGTATCTTTCTTTATTAAGGACAAATGGTACACATATCTGTGTGGGAGTTCCACCAAAACCGGCAGAAATTGCAGCTTTCAGTTTATTGGGCGGCCGAAAAAGTTTAGCGGGATCGGGTATTGGCGGTATTGCCGAAACTCAGGAAATGCTGGATTTCTGTGCAGAAAACAATATCGTTTCAGATATCGAAATGATTGATATGAAAGATATTCACACTGCTTACGATAGGATGCAAAAGGGCGATGTACGTTACAGGTTTGTGATTGATATGGCTACATTGTAGTTCATGCATAACCAATAAAATGATAGGGATTTGGAACAGAAGGTTTCTAAATCCCTTTTTTTTAGACGCTTTAATAACGACAAATTTGACCAGTCTTTGTTTGTATTGATAACTGATGATTAATATTCATTTTTTAGCGTGTAAGGTATTTTAGGACTTATAAACCAACTTATTTCTCATATCTCTTATATCGCTAAATACGATGTTAATAACTTAGATGTTCTCAGGTGCCTCAGGTGGTAGATTAAATTCGAGCATTTTTTATGACCATCTTAGGTCACCTTAGTTTTACTCAAAGCACTTCACTTCTTTTAATAAATTCGGCCAGTGGAATACGATGTTCTGCTTCAACTCTGGCAATCTGTTTTTCATTTTCGCTAAAAAGGTGATCCAGTGTACTCAACGAATCTTTAAGGTAAGATATGGATAACATCAGTGAAATTCTGTTCCTGATCTTATCGGCAAAGAATATTTCCATCAATATTAAACTGATCAGAAAAAGGTAATGGTTGAATATAATATTATTGGTACTCTTTGAGAAAGTAGGGAGACCTATCATACCAAAAAATAAATCTATAATTAAAGGAATACCGATAATCGCAAGAAGCGAAAATCCGCTAACTTTTAAAGTAATTCCTTTTTCAGCATGCTTGATCTGTTCGTTAAAGGCCGAAAACTTGCTTTTAAAAGGAGTTTCCCTATTGTTCTGTTGCTGTTCTAATTTTTGAAGCTCTTTACCATGCTCGATATCAATTTTCCGTACCTGTTCTACAATATGGGCTTCGGCATTGTTCAGCTTTTCCTGATCTTCTACTATAGATTCCTGTTCGGCAATAATTTTGTCCATTACCAGCAGGTCTTCCGGAATACCATGGCGAAGTTTTTGTTCTGCAGCTACAATGCGGTTATCCAATTGTTTAAACTGCCTTTTAAGCTCAATAATTTCTTTGTTAAAATACTCTTTTTTTGAGGCGTAGCTACTTTCGAGGCTGTTGAGTGCCGAAACGTATTCGAAATCAGCCAAAAGCTGTTCATTAATGGCAAAACGCTGATACAGCCCATTTAATTTGATGAATAGTTCGCCTGTTGATTTTTCCGGATTAGAAAGATCATTTCGATATGCTTCCAGATCTTTTTCTGATAATGAAGGTATGGGCATGGCAGATTAAAAGGTTAAAAATATGAAAAATATTTATCGTTACAGGAATTATAAGTGCTGTTTTCCCTTCAAATATTCCATTATGACTATTAAACCATTTTTTTTACAATCTAGTATATCAAGTTTTTGATGAAGGAAGATTTTTTGTGTGAATACAATCTTTTAGTATTCAGTTATTTAGAGTCAGTATTTTAATTTGGGTGAAATATTTTTTGATTTTTTTTATCAGTTTAATAAATTATTCTATATTTGTAGCAAGCAAGGGGTGAGAGCCTTGCATCAATCTTTGATTGAGAGCGTTAATTTAGATAAGGTTACAACATTAATTGTTGTAACCTTTTTTTATATCCTATAAATAACCCAACAATTTTTCTAAATTTAGAGCATTGCAAAATATATAGGTTTCACAGAAAGAAATCTTTAAATGTAAGTGGGAAAGAGCGGGTTGCTATAGAAAAGCAACATTCGCTATTTAAAGCGTGTTAAAAATATATGCCAAGAAATTATAGAATTTATATCAACGATAACACTTTGTTTATCTCAGACTTTTTGCCTGAGCAAAAAGAAAAAATTCAACAGTTAGAATTTCAGGATTTTAATCTGGAAACATTCTATAAAAAATTAAAAAATGGTTCCAGAAAGAGCTATATTTTCTTGACAAAAAATCCTCAGGAAACCTTTAAAAAGTTAAAGAAAGATTGTACCATTATAAAGGCCGCAGGTGGTTTGGTAGAGAGTGCAAACGGTAATTTTCTGTTTATTTTTAGAAATAAAAAATGGGATTTGCCTAAAGGAAAGCTTGAAGAAGGTGAAAAAATGAAGGAAGCAGCTGTTCGTGAGGTAGAAGAAGAGTGTGGAATCAGGGTTTTTAAACGTGAAGAAAAGCTTTGTAAAACCTATCATGTATATCCGATAGGAGCCAAAATGGTGATCAAGAAAACCAATTGGTACAAAATGAAGGTTAAAGGCGAACCTAAATTGGTCCCTCAAAAAGAAGAAGGCATTGATGAAGCGGTTTGGCTGGATAAAAACCACATTTCTCCAGTGGTTAAAAATACATTTCCATCAATTATGGATGTGTTAAAGGCCGGTGGGATTTTGTAGTGCGGATCAGAAATCTAATCGTGGTGTCAGATATTTCTATCTGACACGGTCGGAACAGGCTTTCCATAGTTGCAGTACAATTTCCTGAAACAGATCACGTTGTTCTTCGGCATCTTTCATATACATTTTGGAAATCCTATGTATAATGCCTTTATGCTGATTGATCAAGTTGAGAAATATGTTTTCTGCTTCTTTCATTGTATACCAATAGGTAACTGATTTTTAAAAACGTTACAGATTTATTGAAATAAATTGTGGTGTCAGATATTTCTATCTGACACAAATTAAAGCAAATTAGAAATCTGTAAGTAAATGTATCTATGAGTTAGGTGGTAACACCTGACTTTACATCTCTTACTGGTCTGAGCGAGATGCTAAGACTGTTCAAAAACGTTACTACAGGGTTACACAAATAAAACACGCTGTCCTAAAGACACGCTCTGAAAGAAGGGAATAATGTATCTAAGATAAACCTGGATTTAAATCTGGGTTTATCTGTGCGCATCTGTGATTAACAAAAACTATAAAAAACCAAGTGCCTCTTTGGGTACAAATGGGCTCACATCGCCGTGGTTTCTCAAAATATCGCGAACAATGGTTGAACTGATGGCTGAGTATTCTGGTTTGCTTAAAAGCAGGATGGTTTCTACTTCAGGCATCATGGTCTGATTGATCTGTGCAATGGCTCGTTCATATTCAAAATCAGCAGCTGAACGGATACCACGTACCATATAGGTGGCGTCAATTTTTCGGCAAAAATCGACTGTTAAACCTTCATAAGTTTGGATTTCGATGTTCTGATAGCCCTTAAAAACAGTCTGTAAAATCTGAAGACGCTGCTCTGCACTTAAGAAATTCTGTTTAGAACTGTTTAGTCCGATACCCACTACAATTTTATCGAAAAGTGGGGTAGCACGTTGTAGAATATTGACATGGGCGATGGTGATCGGATCAAATGAGCCTGGAAATAGTGCTATCTTCATGATTCAAATATAGATTTTTATAGCGAAAGGACGAAGTTGGATTCATCTCAAATTCAGTCGGTCGTCACCCTGAATTTAATTCAGGGTCTTTATACTAAAAGATGCTGAAATAAATTCAGCATGACAATTCAGGGGCTTCGGTATTTTTTGCCACGGAAACACAGATTGCACGGAATAGTCTTTGGTTAGGATTTGCCACCATTAAGAAATTTAGAACATTAAGGTGATCTATGGCACTATACTGGAACAGACCGTTCATTTTAAGCCTGATTGCAATGGAAAGCCCGGAACCCGATTCTTCATCGGGTGAGGACTTGCAATGAAAAGCAGGACTAAAGGCTGCCACAACGCGCTAAATGCTCACTTTTTAAAAATAAATTAACTATGCGCCATTAACTAATGGACTAATGACCAATGAACAATTGAACTACTATAACTCAAAAAAGCTGAACGATGAATTGCCGTATTTTCTAGTTTCGGTGTAGCCGGGCTGGCTGTTCAGTTTCATGTTACTTTGGTGTTCTACAATCAACAAGCCATCGGGTTTAAGCAATTGTTGCTCTTTTACCATCACCGGAATCTGTGGAATGTTAGGCATATTGTAGGGCGGATCGGCAAAGATCAGATCGTAAGCACCAGTCATTTGTTTTAATAACTTGAACACATCGCCTTTACGCACATCAACTTGATCAAACTGGTGTTGTTTTGCTGTGTTTTTAACCCAGTTTACGCAACCATAATCCATATCAACGGCTAAAATACTTTCTGCTCCACGTGAGGCAAATTCGAAGGTCAGGTTTCCGGTACCACAGAATAAATCGAGTACGGAACAGGCTTCGAAATCGTATTTATTGTTTAGGATGTTAAACAGCGCTTCTTTGGCCATATCCGTAGTAGGACGTACCGGTAAATTTGCAGGGGGCTGCAAACGGATACCCTTTAATTTGCCACCGATTATTCGCATAAATCTAAAGCAAGCAGGCCGCTGAAATAATGTTTAGGCATATCGGCCAATAACTCACTATTTTTTTGTTTTCCGGCCGGAAAGAAGAAATAAAGTTGATTGAAATATTTTAACAAACAATTGTAATGTTCGTCGTCTTCATTAATAATGCCCTGAATGTAAACAGGAATGGCATCATTTAAGCTTAATTGTTCAATCATTAACAACAGGAAATAATTAAACTCTTCGGCAGTTTCTGATTCGTAATGGTTCTGAAAAACAACCTTTTTGTCTTTGGTATACAGTACGTTGAATGATACTGCAGTAAAATCGATCAGTAAAGATTCATCGGCTAAATGGCTAAATAAAGCTACCAGCGGTTCTGATTGTGGAAATAAATCGGCTTCCTGTGGTAAATTTGCTTTTACTTCATCATTTAAACAAAAAACGGTGTTAAAACCAAGTTCTTTGTTGTGTTTGGAATAAACTTTTGCATCCGAACCGAGATATTGGGCATAAACAGCTAGATTCTCATCATCAAACCACTCATCAGGAATAAAAATGAAATTGGAAGTATGTATTGCTGCTTTAACCGCTCCATAATTTAAAGAAAGATAGGAATCTGTTTCAAAAGCCAATTTGAGGTCTTTCTCAACATTTTCACAGCCCTGTTTATCAAAAATGAGGTTAATCTCTTCTTTATCCTTATTAACCACCGCATAAGAAAAGCTGTCATTCGTTATTTTTAACAATAAATGGCAGTTTGCAGACGCAGCTGTGTTAAAGTTTGGGTCGACCAATAAGAGACTATTGTTACTCATTGAAACAAAAATAGAGTTTTTTAAGGATTAACGGTAAGATGAGGTTAAATTTTTGATTTTCCCCCTTATGTTTTAGTTTTTTGCCACGGAGTTCACGGAAACAATTCCCAGCCATTTTACTTTCTAATTGCCCAATGCACCTTTTTACCACCTGAGACACCTTAGTTCACTTAGTGAATTTATATTCGCCCAAAAATATACGATTAACTTTGTGTTCTTTGTGCCTTTGTGGTTCATCCCTTTCTCTGCGTGATTTGCAATTAAAAGTGTATTGAATTTTTACCACAGATAAAAATGATAAACACAGATCTCTTGTGTAAATTTTTAACTTAATAAGTGAACTGATATACATAGGCCACGGAAACACAGAAGACACGGAAACAATTCCTAGCCATTTTGCTTTCTAATTGCCCAATGAACCTTTTTACCACCTGAGACACCTTAGTTCAATTAGTAAACTTATGTTCGCCCAAAAATATATGATTAACTTTGTGCTCTTTGTGCCTTTGTAGTTCATCCCTTTCTCTGCGTGATTTGCAATTAAACGTGTATGGAATTTTTTTACTACATATAAAAAGAATAAACACAGATCTCTTGTGTAAATTTTTAACTTAAGTAAGTGAACTGATATACATTGGCCACGGAAACACAGAAGACACGGAAATAATTCCTAGCCATTTCGCTTTCTAATTGCCAAATGAACCTTTTTACCACCTGAGACACCTTAGTTCAATTAGTGAATTTATATTCGCCCAAAAATATACGATTAACTTTGTGTTCTTTGTGCCTTTGTGGTTCATCCCTTTCTCTGCGTGATTTGCAATTAAAAGTGTTTCTAAAATATCTGTGTCTGTGAAGATCTGTGGTAAAAATGTCTTTGTTTTTTTACCAAAATCAAACCTTTCGGCTATTCAAAAATCAAAATATTCGGCTTAAATTCGGAACATGAGTTATAAGCCTACCTATAAAGCGGCAAACACGATTGCAGCAACGATAGAACAACATTTTGTTAAACTGCATAAAAATGCAATTGAACAGGGTGAGATAGATTTGGCTACTCAACCTGATCAAAAAATAATTGAAGCGATAATTGATGTTGCTTTTTGGAGCAGCCTGCGAAAGGAGGAGGGGCATTCGCCGCGGATTTCTATTGCTTTTTTACCTCCGGAACAAACCTCAAAACCATTGCTTTTTGCCAAAAAGTTAGCGTTAAATGCGAATACCTTAACCAAAATAGCACCTGGGATTGAACGTTCTGGAATCCACCTGGGCGTTTGGGAAGAAGATGGAGAACTTTACATCTGGGGTACAACCCTTAATATTCCGAACTTTTGTTTTGTAGTGGATGTTTCTGAACCGGGATTAATCGTAATTAAACACCGGAGGATTTATGGCATTGGCAAGTTTACCAACGTTGCTGTGCTAAAAGGCGAGCAGATCCGCATTGTTGATGATAGGAGCTGTACCAATAAAGACTGTCCACCGATTTTGCAGGCGCTGTTGGATTTAACCGTTTTAGCGAGCTGGAACGATCCGATTAATATCCTGATCCAGTTTTCGGTTTCGATGCGTGCGCATGGCCGGGGTGGGGCATTGTTGATTGTACCTAAAGGAGATACGAAATGGGAGGAATCCATTATCCACCCGATACAATATTTGGTAGAACCTCCATTTTGTGGATTGTCAAACCTGGCGAAACAGAACGGAAATCAGAGTGAAATTTTCTCGCAGGGCGCTGTTCGCCGTGAGGTAGAGCATTTGGCTGGTTTAACTGCTGTTGATGGTGCAACAATCATCAACGAAGAATTTGATCTGATTGCATTTGGCGCGAAAATAGGCCGTGCTAAAGGTAAACCAACAGTAGAGCAGATTGCTTTTTCGGAGCCGATTGTTGGCGGAGAAGATAAAATCCTTTATCCCGGACAGCTTGGAGGGACGAGGCACTTTTCTGTGGCCCAGTTTGTTAACGATCAGCCCCAATCTATTGGTTTGGTAGCCTCTCAGGATGGCCATTTTACCATTTTCAGTTATAGCAAAAAACAAAATATGGTCATGGCACACCGCATAGAAACACTACTTCTGTAGTTTAAATTGCTTAATTTTTACATTGTTTTATTGTTGAGATAAGGAGCACTTAGAAAAGAGCATTACCTTTGCCACCTAAACCGTATTGCAGCGGCATCCCCCGATTTTTTCATCGGGGATATAGCGGAAAGACGGACTATCGTAACCGATTAGCATTGCAATTGCTTTTCAAAACAAAAAAAGATTGTTTTTTAGAACGGTAGCGGTAAACAGTTAACCCATTTTTCAGTTGAAAGTTTTCAGTTACCAAATAAACCAGTAATAGTTCAAAGTCAGTTAACCAATTAACCATTCAGAAATTAGCCTTAAATGATCCAGGATAAAAGCCAGCTTATTGCCTCAGCATACGAGCATACACCAACCAAAGAGCAGTTGCTTTTTTGCGAGCGGATGTCGGTGTTTTTGCAACAGGAGGATGAATACCGCTGTTTTGTATTAAAAGGTTATGCAGGTACGGGTAAAACTACTTCTGTAGCGGCCCTGGTTAAGGTGCTGGCTAAATTTAACCTGCGTAGCGAATTGCTTGCACAAACCGGAAGGGCGGCAAAGGTTATGAGCCAGTATTCGTACAGAAAAGCGTTAACCATACATAAACGGATTTACCGGAAACGTTCAGCAGCATCGCCCGAAATGCAGTTCCAGCTGGCCCCAAATCTCTCCGAGAATACGCTTTTTATCATTGATGAGGCTTCGATGATTGCTGATGAATTTAATGAAACAGGCTCTTCGATCTTAAGGGATCTGCTCGAATTTGTATACAATACTAAAAACTGTTTCCTGCTTTTTGTGGGCGATACCGCACAATTGCCTCCTGTGGGGAGTTTAGATAGTCCGGCATTGAACGAACAATATCTTAAAGATAAATTTGCCTTAACCGTTTCGTCGGTTGAACTCAAAGAAGTGGTTAGGCAGGGAAAAAAATCTGGAATTTTGGCTAATGCCACGATGCTGCGAAACCAGATTGCCAAAAATCCTGAAAATCCATTACCTAAATTCCTGACTAAAAACTACACTGATATTTATAACATGGCCGGTGCACGCCTGGTAGAAGGCCTGGAGTATGCTTACCGCAAATTCGGCATGGAAAATACCCTGGTGGTTTGCCGTTCCAATAAATCGGCCAATGTGTATAACCAGCAAATCAGGGCGAGATTGTTATACCGTGAAGAGGAGTTAACAGGGGGCGATCAGATTATGGTGGTGCGTAATAATTATTTCTGGCTGCCTGAGAACGAGGATACTGCTTTTATTGCCAATGGCGATATGGCGAAAGTGATCCGCGTAAGGGGAGAGGAAGAACGTTATGGCTTCCGCTTTGCCGATGCAACTTTAGAGTTTATGGATTTTCCGGCGGCAGGACAGATTAGCTGTAAAGTCATGCTGGATACGCTCAATTTAGAAAGTGCAAATCTGCCTTACGAACAAAATAAGAAGCTTTTTGACGGGCTTAATGAAGATTATGAGCATATTGCCAATAAACGGCAACGGATGTTGGCCATAAAAGCCGATCCTTTTTATAACGCCCTGCAAATTAAGTTTGCTTATGCGGTAACCTGTCATAAAGCACAGGGTGGACAGTGGGATGCTGTTTTTGCTGACCAGGGTTATCTTACAGAAGAAATGATTGATCTTGATTTTCTACGCTGGTTATATACTGCAGTAACCCGTGCGAAAAAAGAGTTATATTTAGTCAATTTTGCGCCACAGCTTTTTGCGAAGACGGCGCAGGAGGATTACTTTTAGATGAAAATAACCACGAAGACACTAAGGCACAATTTTTTGTTCTCGTGCTGTACAAGTTAAATAAGTTAGCCATAAAGTTATTTCTTTGTTTTTTCGTGCCTTTGTGGTGCATAATCAAAATGAGATAATCACTATGATCGAACATACTAACCGAATTATATGATGAAATTTGCCTTTAGTCTTAAAAATAAGTTAAAAATCGCTTTCCTGCTTTTCTGTATCATGTGCTGCACCTTATTAATTCGTTTTTTGGAAGATAAAAGTGTAGAAAAGATTAATGAATCTTTTATTTCAATGTACAATGACAGGCTTGTACCGGCAACAGACTTATATTTTATTGCCGAAAATCTGCATTATAAAAATGAGATCCTTCAAGAGATATTGTTGGGCAATGGTGCTGTTCATCCCTCAACTGGTATGATTAAAATGAATAAGCATAACCGTAAAATAGATTCGGTAATTAACAAATACGAACTTACTTTATTGGTAAAGCAGGAGAAAAGCTTTCTAAACGACCTTAAAAAGGCAATAACTGTTCAGCAAGGATTGGAGGCTAAAATTTTGAACATGGCTGGCACAGAGGGTAAGATAATTTATGAGTCAATGGGTAGGAATGCAGCAAAACAGACTTTAGCTAAACTTTCTGCGCTCATTAAAATACAATCTAAAGTTGGGAACGAGTTGATTAAAGGATCGGAAATTTTTGTTTCAGGAACCAAGGTTTACTCCACTTTACAGGTGATTTTGGCCATTGTGATCGGAATTATGATTGTGGCCATTGTTTCGGCTTCTAATGCAGTGAAAATTCAGAGTGAGAAGTTTAATTTGAATTAGATTTTACCAAAAAGGCATGAAGGCACAAAGCAACTCTTTTTATCTCAACTGTAGCGCGTAGGTCCTTCGACTCCGCTCAGGATGACAAAGCGAGTAAAGTAACTGATCAGAGATCTATCCAGTGTTAATCTGTGTTTTCCTGGCTAGTAACAAGTTTCGTCATCTCGACCGTAGAGGAGAGATCTATGAGCAGATTTCTTCATTCCGTTTCACTCCATCCTATGGCTATCGGATCGAAATGACGATTTTTATGTTATTTTATTACTATTCAGCGTCTTCATCTGTCAGCAATCTGATCGAATCATCAGAAAGTACGATTAAACGTTCTTTATACAATGATCCGATTGTTTTCTTAAAAGCACTTTTACTAATCTGGAAACGGTGATAAATATCTTCAGGAGAACTTTTATCGCCCAGTTTGATCACACCATCACTCTTTTTTAGCTCCCTTAAGACCATTTCTTTCGAATCGAGGATATGGCCGTAACCGCTTGGTTGTAAGGTTAAATCGATCTTGCCTTCCACGCGGATTTTCTTGATCCAGCCCTTGCGCATTTCGCCAGGTTGAACATTATCGAAAACCTCGTTATTGTAAAGCAAACCGATATAAGTATTGTTGATAATGGCATTATAACCAAGGTCTGTTTCTTCTGTGATTAGCAAGCTTACTTCATCACCTTCTTCAAAATCAAAGCCATCTTCTTCAACAAAATCATATAGTTTAGAAGAAGCCAACAGGCGATCATTACTTTCGTCTAAATACAGGTAAACCACATATTTATAGCCTTTTTGCATTGGCCTTTTTTGCTCACGATCTGGCACATATACATCTTTATCAATACCGAGGTCCATAAAAACGCCATCATCACCATCAGAAACCACTTTCAAAAAAGCAAAATCGCCCACTTCAGCATAAGCTTTCTGGGTGGTTCCGGTTAAGCGGCCATCTTTCTGTACAAACACAAATACATTAATGTTATCGCCAATTTCTACACCATTCGGAACGTATTGGTAAGGCAGAATGACCAGTTTATCGCCGTCAGTTAAGTTTAATCCAGCTTCTGTTTTGCTTAAAATTCTTAACTCGTTGTATTTTCCTATTTCAATCATTTTATTGGGGTTTAACCATTTTCTTCAATGGCTTTTATTGCAAAGGTAGCAATGTTTATTGGTTCATTGATCATTTGTTCATTGGTTTGGCATATTGCACAAATGCCTCCGTGTTAATCTGTGCATCCGTGGCCCGTTAAATAGGCTATCAATGACAGATTTAAAAAATCGCCGTCATTTCGATCCGATAGTTATCGGATGAAGCGCAGCGAAATGGAGAGATCTATCGAAACAGATTTAGCTTCACTGGGCACTACATGGTTCTTGACTGCGTTACCGATGTAAAATCGATACAGGTAGCACTCCGCTCGAAATGACAGCAACTAGAGAGGGATTTTTATGAATAGATTAATTTCTGTTAATCATATTGATTTTTATATAATAAATTATTCCTCAGGATGGCAACAAGCTGCAGAATGCAGCTACTTCAAATGGGAATGAAAAAAAATATATATTTTAGCCACTTATCTAACATTAAATCTACAATATGAACAAGCAGATTCCTCCATTTTTTTTAAGCGACGAATATTTTATTGATGAGAAAGTAAACTTTTTAAAGTTTGCGAACGAATACAAAGTTTACAACGATCAGGGCGTACAGATCGGGATTATTAAACAACGCATTTCTGGCTGGCACAAGGTTTTAACCTTATTAGTTGATAAGCGCATGATGCCTTTTAAATTAGAAATTACCGACACCAACGATCAGTTGCAGGCGACCATTACAAGAGGCTGGACATTTTGGATGTCGAAAATTATTGTTACCGATCCCCTTGGTGTTGAGGTGGGTATTATTAAACAAAAATTTAAACTCTTTAAACCAACTTTTACTATTTCCAGTCCAACTTCAGGAGAGGAGATTGCAAAAATATCAGGCGATTGGAAGGCCTGGAATTTTACTATCACCAATAATGCAGGTGCCGAAATGGGCAAAATAAGTAAAAAATGGGCTGGCGCTTTGAAAGAGGTTTTTACCACTGCAGATAAATACAATGTTTCTATTGATCCCAGTTATGCAGAAAGCAGTCAAAAAGTGGCAATTGTGGCGACTGCCATTACTATTGATATGGTTTTGAAGGAGAGCAAGTAGGATAATTATTGAATTAGAGAATGATTGAATTATCGACTGAGAATATCCCTCGAATAAATTACATTCTCTAATTCAATAATTTCAGTCATTTAATCATTTCTTTCGGCTAAATTTGGAACCTACAATTTAAGGTATCTTCTCATTGATATGGAAAAAACCAAAGAAGCCAAAAAGCCGAGTATTTTCAATTTACTTGGAAACTACAGGGGCTTAATTTTTATGCTGATTCTGTTTGCGTTGCTCAGTAACGGTATCAATTTACTCTTACCGAAGATTATTGCCAGTGGTATCGATTCTTACACCAACAAAACTTTTAATCTTCAATCCATACTGCTTCAGTTTTCGCTGGCCATTGTTCTGGTATTTATTTTTACTTATTTGCAGAGCATTGTGCAAACCTATGCTTCTGAACGTGTGGCAAGAGATTTAAGAACAAGGTTATCTGATCAGATTTCGAGACAAAACCATGCCTATGTTATTCAGGCTAACCCTTCAAAACTGCTAACTAACCTTACTGCAGATGCCGATTCGATTAAAATGTTTGTTTCGCAGGCTATTGTTTCTATCTGCTCGTCTATATTTTTAATTGTTGGGGCAAGCATCCTGCTACTAATGATTAACTGGAAACTGGCACTTTGTGTAATTGCGATTGTGCCCATTATTGGCGGCGCGTTCTTTTATGTGTTAAGTAAGGTAAAAGTGCTTTTCAAAAAAAGCAGGGAAGTGATCGATTGGTTAAACAAGGTAATCAGCGAAAGCATTTTAGGCTCGGCATTAATCCGGGTAATTCATTCGCAAGCTTTAGAATACCATAAATTTATAGATGCGAATGCCAAAGCGAGAGATTTAGGAATATCCATTCTGCGCATGTTTGCAGCCTTGATCCCGGTTATAGTTTTTACAGCCAATTTATCTGGTTTGTGCATTTTAGTGCTTGGTGGTCATTTTGTAATTACCAATTCGATGAGCCTGGGAGAGTTTACCGCTTTTAGCAGTTACCTTACACTCATTATATTTCCCATTTTGGTAATCGGTTTTATGAGCAATGTTATTGCACAGGCTACAGCTTCTTACCAAAGGATTGAAAGTGTGCTCAATGCGGCAGAGATCAATCATCCTGGTACATTAACTTCACAGTTAAAGGGCGATGTGGAAGTGAAAGATATAAATTTAAACTTTGGGCAAAAACCAGTTTTAAAATCCATTTCATTTTCTGCCAGGGCAGGTTCGAAAACAGCAATTATCGGTCCTACGGCTGCCGGTAAAACACAGTTGCTTTATATTTTAACAGGTTTGATCGAAGCCGATTCGGGAGCGGTATTGTTTGATGGTCAGGATATTAAGCAATATGACCAGGAGGATTTTCATAAACAGGTTGGTTTTGTGTTTCAGGATAGCATCATGTTTAACATGAGCATCAGGGAAAATATTGCCTTTAGCGATACCGTTACAGATGAATCTCTAGTGAAAGCCATTGCTACTGCCGAACTTAAGGATTTTGTAGATGCTTTGCCCGATCAATTAAATACGATTGTTTCGGAACGGGGGAATAGCCTTTCGGGAGGACAAAAACAGCGGATTATGTTAGCAAGAGCCCTAGCTGTAAATCCGAAGATTTTATTACTGGATGATTTTACCGCACGTGTGGACACCGATACGGAGAAGAGAATTTTGGAGAACATCCAGCAGAATTATCCGGGCTTAACTTTACTTTCTATTACCCAAAAAATAGCTTCTGTTGAACATTACGACAAAGTGATCTTGCTGATGCAGGGCGAAATCATTGCAGAAGGAACCCATCAGGAATTGCTGAAAAGCAGTCCTGAATATGTTCAGATTTACAATTCACAACAGAGCACCAGTAATTATGAACTACAATCTTAACCAGCTTAGTGGCAAGCAGGAAAAGCAATCGACTTATAAAGCGCTGAAAAGCCTGCTTAAACTCATTTCAGCTGAACGTAAAAACCTGTGGCTGGCGCTGATTGCCATTTTAGTAAATTCAGGTTTATTGCTTTTGGGACCATTATTGGTCGGCCATACGGTTGATACCTATATACGCACCAAACAATTTCATGGTGTGCTTATTTTTGGTGGCATCTTATTGGTGATGTACATGATGGCCATGGTTACCGGTTACATCCAAACCAGGTTAATGGGCGGAATAGGCCAGCGGATGTTATACACTTTACGCAATTCCATTTTTAATAAATTACAGGAATTACCCGTTTCGTTTTTTAACCAGAACAAAGCGGGTGATCTGATTTCGAGGGTAAACAACGATACAGATAAGCTGAACCAGTTTTTCTCGCAATCCCTAATGCAGTTTATCGGTAGTATTGTAACCATGATTGGTGCCGGTATTTTCCTGCTATCGATAAACCCAGAGCTTGGCGCGGCAACACTTTCGCCAGCCGTGTTGATCGTTCTTTTTACAGTGGCTTTATCACCCTGGGTAAAAGGAAAAAATGCTAAAAATTTAAAAAGTGTTGGCGGAATGAGCGCCGAAATACAGGAAAGCCTGAACAACTTTAAAGTAATTATCGCCTTTAACCGCAGGGATTATTTTAGGAAACGTTTTAATGAAGCCAATACCGAAAACTATAAAACAGCGATTGGTGCGGGTTTAGCCAACAATATTTTTGTCCCTGTTTACGGGCTATTATCGAGTATTGCGCAATTAATTACCTTACTATTTGGTATTTATTTAATTTCCACGGGCAATTTTACCCTGGGTTTATTGGTGAGTTATATTTCTTACACCACTAATTTTTATAATCCGCTGAGGCAGCTGGCGGCTCTTTGGACCAGTTTCCAGGTCGCTATGGCTGGTTGGGACAGGATATCGCAAATCCTGTCGTTAGAGAGCGACCTACAACAGGTTAAAGCCGACGAAAATGTTACTTCGGATGCTTTGCTTGAGTTTAAAAATGTTCATTTTTCTTATGACGATAGTAAAGAAATCCTGCATAACATCAATTTAAGGTTCGAAAAGGGTAAAACTTATGCTTTGATTGGACCAACCGGAGGTGGAAAAACCACAACGGCTTCATTAATTTCACGTTTATATGATGCTACAAAAGGCACAGTTTTGTTAAATGGAAAAGACATCCGTTCATTTTCCGCTGAAGAAAGGACACAAAAAATCGGTTTTATACTGCAAGAGCCATTTTTATTTACCGGAACCGTAAAAGAGAATATTTTATACGGCAATAGTCAATATAAAGACGTGAGTGATGAAAAGCTGGAAAAAATAATCGAAGAAGCCAACTTGAACGCCCTTTTGGCCATTTTTGATGAAGGGCTAAATACGCAGATTACTTCAGAATCAGACAGCATCAGTTTAGGCCAGAAACAGCTGATTGCTTTTATGCGTGCAGTGCTTAGAAATCCTGAATTATTGATTCTTGATGAAGCTACAGCAAATATCGATACCATAACCGAACAACTTTTGGGTAGTATTTTAAATAAACTGTCGAAAGAAACAACATTGGTAATTATAGCCCACCGTTTAAATACCATCGAAAACGCGGATGAAATTTATTTTGTAAATGAAGGCGAAGTGCAAAAAGCCGGAACGCTGAACGATGCGTTGAATATGTTACTTAAAGGGAAAAGGGTAAGTTAATATCTTTACCGGCATAGACCTCGCAGGTTTTTAAAACCTGCGAGGTCTGATCAAATAATTAATACAAATGAAAAAATACTTCTTCTCTCTGGCATTTTCGGCCTTAAGCTTAGCTTCTTTTGCGCAAAGTGCAGAACAAAACCTTTTTGTTCAGGATAGTTTAAAATTGATTTCTGCACAGTTTAAGTTTACCGAGGGTGCTTCGGTTGATAAACAAGGAAACGTTTTTTTTACTGATCAGCCCAATGATAAAATCTGGAAATACGGTGTTGATGGTAAATTGAGCTTGTATATGGATAAATCGGGAAGGGCAAATGGTACTTATTTTGATAAAAAAGGTAACCTGATTGTTTGTGCCGACGAAAATAACCAGATCTGGTCTATTGATAAAAACAAAAAGATAAAAGTGCTCTTCAGTGATTATGATGGAAAAAAGGTGAACGGACCAAACGACATCTGGATAGATAATAAAGGTGGTATCTACTTTACCGATCCATATTATCAACGCGATTACTGGTCCAGGAAATCGCCTGAAATTCAGGGACAAAAGGTATATTATCTTCCAAAAGGTAAAAAGGAAGCTGTTATAGTTGCTGATGACGTGGTTAAACCAAATGGTATTGTAGGTACGCCAGATGGGAAATTCCTGTATATTGCTGATATGGACGCCAACAAAACCTACCGTTATGCCATTGGCGCAGATGCTAAATTATTGGATAAACAGTTGATTCTTAACCAGCATTCTGATGGAATGACTTTAGATAGTAATGGAAATATTTATGTAACCGGAAAAGGGGTGAATATCTATAAACCGAACGGAGAAAAAATAGGCCATATAGATGTACCTGAAGAATGGTGTGGTAATATATGTTTCGGAGGAAAAGATAAAAATCTGCTTTTTATTACTGCCTCAAAATCATTGTATGTTATTCCAACTAATGCAAGGGGAGTGGAGTAGTATTTTGTTAAAGTCATTAATTCTATAAACCCAAATAAATTAAAGATGAATTAAGCTGAAAAAAAATCTGTTCAGTTTATTCAACCCCTAAAAATATAAATCGCATTAATTAGTTTTGAATTTCCTACTTATAGGGATAGACGACTATGAAAAAGCCCTCTCAGGATTGAGGGGCTTTTTTACTTTTTTCACAATCCATACAATTGTCATTCTGAACGTAGTGAAGAATCTTTATTACGCTTTACATATCCCTTATTAATTTAATTAACCCTTATGATAGAACCTTCAATTTTGTTACCATTGACAGGTTCCAATAGAGTGGTCGTCATCTCGACTGTAGCGCAGCTAAATGGAGAGATCTATCTAGACAGATTTCTTCGGTTTCCCGACTGCGTTACCGATGTAAAATCGGTACAGGTAGTACTCCGCTTATAGTGACGGTAACCCGGGGGACTTAATTGTAGGTTAATTGCTCATATATTGACTTTTATATAATAAATTAATTCTCAGGGCTACAAATGTATAATAACCTTTTTCAAGATTTTAAATTCTGCATGTAACCAGTTGGCGTTACCCCGAATTCTTTCTTAAAAGCTTTTGTAAAATAAGATTGTGTTTGAATACCAATGCGGTACATCACCTCTGTCATCAGCACATCTTCGGTTTTCATGATCTCGATTGCCTTTCTAAGCCTCGCAGAGCGCACAAATTCGCCAATAGATTGTCCTGTGATCGATTTTATTTTCTGGTAAAGCTTGGTTCTGCTCATGCCGATTTCTTTACATAAATAATCAATATCCATTTCAGGATTGATCATTTCGGCATCAATGATCAATAGCAATTTGGTTAAAAAGGCCTTGTCCCTTTCCGAGTGGGCGAGTGCTTTGGGTTCGGTATCTTTATTTTTTAGATAATGATCTTTCAATTTCTGCCTTTGCTCAAAAATATTTTTAATGGTGAGCTGCAGCAGATTAATGTTAATGGGTTTTGTAAAGTAAAGATCGGCGCCCGATTCAGCTCCTTCAATTTCTGCCTCAATACTATTTCTGGCTGTGAGCATTAAAAATGGAATATGGCTGGTTTCTATATTTTCTTTTATATGCTTACAGAATTCGGTTCCGTTCATGCCGGGCATCATCACATCACTAATGATGAGATCAGGTTGATCTTTTTGCGCCTGTTCAAGTCCTGAATCACCGTCCGAAGCTTCCGAAATGGTATAAAACGGACTTAAAGTATCCTTTAAAAATGCCCTCAGCTCATCATTATCATCTACAATAAGAATGCTGTTGGTGGCATTTGCTGGTATTTGTTCAGTAGCTGGTTGTGTTACTTCAGTTTCTGAGCGATAGCTGATGCTTTCTAAACGGGTGCCACCAGGCTCGCTGTTTTGACTTAACTGTTCATTTAAGGTATAATCTGTTTTGCTGCGTGGGATACCGATAATAATCTCCGTTCCTTCGTTTCGTTCGCTCGATACCTGGATTAAACCTTTATGCAGCAACGTTAAACTTTTTACAAAAGCCAAACCTACGCCAGATCCCAAATGCGTTTCGGTAATCCGGTAATAACGCTCAAATAAATGCTGGATAGAATCTTTCGAAATCCCTATACCACTATCAATTACGCGGAAATAGATATAGGAATTGGCTTCATAATCACTTTTAATCAGTAATTGATTTTCGAAAGCCGGTTTGCGATTGCGAAGATCAGTAAACACCTGCAGTTTAAGTGTTCCACCAGTTTTGGTATATTTGATGGAGTTGTTGATCAGGTTGAGGATGATTTTTTCAATCACCTGCCTGTCGAACCAGATATCGGCTGGAAGATTTTCTTTTTCTACCGTAAAAATGATCGACTTTTCGGCCGCCATTTCCGAAAACTCTTCGGCCACTTCATCAATAAAAAGGTTCAGGTTTCCGTTTACTACATTAAGTTTTAAAGCCCCTGATGCTGTTTTTCTAAAATCCATCAGTTCGTTAATGAGTCTTAGTAAGCGGTTGGCATTGCGGTGGATAGTATTGTAATAACTCTGGAAACTTTCCTGTGTATCTTCTTTCAGCAGGCGCTCAATCGGCCCTAAAATTAATGAAAGCGGTGTACGGAACTCATGCGAAATATTGGTAAAAAACTGAAGCTGTGTCTGGTGCATTTCTTCCCTTTTTTCTTCTTCAATTTTTCTGATCTCTAATCTGCGTTTAAAACTCAGCACTAAATAGGTTAAATACAGGGCTGTGGCCATAACCATTAACCTAAACCACCAGGTTGCCCAGAAAGGAGGAGAAATGATAATTTTTAGCGTTGTTCCGGTGGTATTCCAAACATTATCGTTGTTTGAGGCCCTAACCTTAAAAGTATAGGTTCCCGGATCTAAATTGGTGTAAGATGCCTGCTTCACGTGGCCTGCAAAAATCCAGTCTTTATCCTCACCCTCCAGTTTATAAGCATAATTGTTGTTTTCATTCGCAACATAGTTTAAACTGGCAAAGCGGAACGATATCGAAGCCTGATCGTAATCCAGCTTGATTTCTTTTGTAAAGCTGATATCTTTTTCTAAAACAGATCCTTCGGTGTTGGGAAGGATTTTCTGATTAAAAATCTGAAACTCCGTCAGGTAAACCGGGGGGATAAATTTGTTGGTCTGGATATCATCAGGAAAGAATGAATTGAAACCATTTACTCCACCAAAAAACATTTCACCATTGCGTGTTTTTAAATAAGCATTTGTTTCAAATTCAAGTCCCTGCAAACCATCTCCTGTATTGTATTTTTTAAAGTTTTGGTGCTGCGGATTAAATCTGGTCAGGCCATGGGCAGTAGAGATCCAAAAATTGCCTTTGTCATCCTCCGCAATTCCTTTTATAAACTCGGTTGATAAGCCTGCTTTGGTGGTGTAAAGCTCAAATGTGTTTTTCGCACGGTTAAAACGGTAAAGTCCGGCCTGTCCGACCCATAAATTGCCTTTGCTATCGATAAAAATTACCCTCAAATCGGGCCTTTTTCCATCGCCCATAAAATAATGGGTAAATACCTGCGTATTGAGATTATAACAGTTTAAACCACCATCATCTGTACCAATCCATAGGTTTTTGTATTGATCTTCATTAATGGCAACAATGTTGTTTCCACTTAATTTACTACTGTTTTTCCCTTCAGTAATGCGTTTAAACTGTTTAGTTTGCGCGTCAAAAAGATTTAATCCGCCGTAATAAGTGCCTATCCAGATGTTTCCGTTACTGTCTTCGAACGATTTTTGTACATAATCCGAAGATATGGAATTAGGGTTGGCGCTATGGTTGTAACGGGTAAAAGAACCATCATTGTTCATCTGGTTTAAGCCACCTGCCCAGGTACCAACTAATAAGAGGCCATTTTTGGTTTCGGTGATATCGAGAATGGCATCTGCACCAACGCTATTGGCGTTGAATGGATTATAACGGTGGTGGATAAAGGTTTTATTCGTTTTATTGTAAATATCGAGTCCGCCGCCATCGGTTCCGATATAGATATTGCCAGCTTTATCCTCATGAAAAGCCCTTACATCATTATAACTTAAACTGTTTTTGTTGGGCTCCTGGCGCACCAGTTTAAATTTTTCTGCCTGCGGACTATACAGATTTACCCCTCCACGGTGTGTCCCGATCCATAAATTTCCTTGCTGATCGACATAAAGTGCCGAAACGGTACGTTGCGATAAACTAAGGGTATTGCCTGGTTCGTTCTGGTAATGTGTAAATGTTTCGGTTTTGGAGTTGAAAAGGTTTAAACCTCCGTTAATGCCACCAGTCCATAGGTTTTTTTGTTTATCAAAAACAATAGCCCTCACCAGATTACTGCCGATACTATTATTATTTTTTTCCTGGTGCTGATAGGTTTTAATGGCGTTTTTGACAAGATCGTAATGGATTAAGCCGTTTTCTTCCGTTCCGAACCAAAAGGAGCCATCCGGATCTTTTTTAATGACCCTGAAAGATTCATTTTCCAATGTTTTAATGGTTCTCGCACTACCTGATTTAAGGTTTAAAACATGGATGCCCGCATCGGTTGCCATCCAGATGTTTCCATCAGCATCGCAATACAGATCATTGATGTAATTCTTACGATCGGTTTTTTTCTGATCCGAATGGTATTGAAACCGGCCGAAGGTATTCGATTTTTGATCCAGTAAGTTTAGTCCGCCACCATAAGTGCCAATCCAAATTCCCTTTGCGGTTTCTTTAACCGAGGTAATGATGTTATTGGTCTGGCTTTTTTTGTCTTTAGACCGATAAGTGGAAAAATTGTTTTTCCCGGCATTAAACCTGTTCAGCCCATCTGATGTACCGATCCAAAGGGTATGGTTTTTATCCTCAAAGATGCACCTGACGAAATTATCGCTGATACTGTTCGGGTTTTTGCTGTGTTTGAAAACGGTAATCTGATTGCCATCGTATTTGTTCAAACCATCGCGTGTGCCAAACCAGATAAAACCCCGGTGATCTTGAAAAATACATTCGATGGTACTGTTCGATAGTCCATCTTCTACACTGACGTGCTTAAACTTTAAATTTTGTGCGCTAACGTTTCCTATCGAAAAAATAAAGAGGAGCAGGAAAAAAGTTCTCGTTAACGTGTTCATTTGACGGTTTATGCAGACAATTCTGAGCCGATAAAGATAATTGATTTTTGCGAAGGATTAGTATGAGAAGTTAGAGGAGGAGCAAGAGATTTACCTGCGTATCGTCATTCCCAACTTGATTGGGAATCGTAATGCCTTGGCTAGGTTTGTCTAATTGCAGGTCGCATTAGGGTTCCCGCCTGCGTGGGAATGACGCAAGACGTTTAGAACAATCGCATTAAAAAAAATGCTTAATACGCCATCTAAACCAATAATATGTCGGTTAGCACAAAAGAAATGAACAATAGCACAAAGCGGATAATGCTATAAAGCCTTCATTTGTATCGTTAATTCTAACCATAATATTCTATGCACATTTTTACATTTTTCATCAGGAGTAACAAGCGGATGTTAATGCTTTTACTATTGATATTTACCCATGGATATCTTTTTGCACAGCAGACAACCATTACCGGAGTTGTTAAAACAGCGCCTGATAATTTAGGTATGCCAGGTGTAAGCGTTCGCTTAAAGGGAACCGCGATTGCCACCTCTACCGACGCTAATGGAAACTTTAGTATCAAAATACCTGCAAAGGCTGGTATCCTCGAATTCTCCTCGGTAGGTTATAAAGTAAAGGAAGTTCCGGTTACTCAAAGCACCACTCTAAACATCACTTTAATAGAAGATGCTTCTACCTTAAATGATGTAGTGGTGGTAGGTTATGGAACTACGCGAAAACAAGACCTTACCGGTTCGGTAGCGGTTGTAGGTGTTAAAGATTTCCAAAAGGGCAGTATCAGCACGCCGGAACAAATGTTATCGGGTAAGGTGTCGGGTGTTTCGATTACCTCAAACAGCGGTCAGCCGGGAAGCGGCAGCACCATCCGTATTCGTGGTGGTTCCTCATTAAATGCCAGTAACGATCCATTATTTGTGATCGACGGTGTACCCTTGGAAAGCGGGGGCGTTTCGGGTGCATCTAATCCATTGAGTTTTATTAACCCAAATGATATTGAAACTTTCACGGTGTTAAAAGATGCCTCGGCCGCGGCCATTTATGGTGCAAGGGCATCCAACGGGGTAATCATCATCACTACAAAGAAAGGTTTGGGCGATGCCTTAAAAGTAACTTTCAATTCAGTAAACTCGGTTTCTAAACTGACCAGACAACTTGATGTGTTAAGCGCTGATGAGATCCGCTCGATTGTAAATGCAAAAGGTACTTCGGCGCAAAAAGCACAATTGGGAACGTTTAATACCAATTGGCAGGATCTGATTTATCAGGATGGTTTTTCTACCGATAACAACATCAGCATTAGCGGAGGAGTAAAAAAACTGCCTTACCGTTTGTCCATCGGTTATCAAAACCAAACAGGTGTGTTAAGAACCGACCAATTGCAGAAAACTTCAGCTGCTCTCGTTTTCAATCCGAGGTTTTTTGATAATCATCTCAAACTGGATATCAACCTGAAAGGTAGCATGCAGAAAACGCGTTTCGCCAATACGGCTGCCATTGGTGGTGCGGTAAGTTTCGACCCAACTCAAGCTACTTATACCAATAGGTCAGACTATAATGGCTATTGGGAATGGTTAGATTCTACTACTCCAACAGGATTGGTGAATCTGGTTGGCCGTAATCCGGTGGGTTTACTGGAGCAAAGAGAAGACCGTGCTAAGCCTATGCGTAGTATCGGTAATGTTCAACTGGATTATAGTTTTCATTTTTTGCCAGAACTGCATGCTAATTTAAACGCGGCTTATGATGTAGCATCGGGTAAAGGTACTGTTTTCGTTGATCCAAATGCAGCAGAGGCATTTGTTGGTAACCTGAATGGTGTTGGTAATGGCGTAAATAACCAATACAAACAGAACAGGAGAAATACCGTGCTGGATTTTTACCTGAACTACATTAAAGAATTTAAATCGATTAAAAGTAGGGTAGATGCAACTGCAGGTTATTCTTATAATGATTATTTAACTACACAATATTATTATCCAAGTTTTGATGCCAATGGTAATAAGGTGGCTAATTCTGATCCGGCTTTTGCTTTTAACAAACCACAATACCGTTTGATCTCTTATTTCGGAAGATTGAATTATAATTACGACGAACGTTTTCTTCTAACGGCAACGGTACGCCGCGATGGTTCGTCACGTTTTGGGCCTGCCTATAAATATGGTGTATTCCCATCTTTGGCATTGGCCTGGACCGTTAAAAACGAAGCATTTTTGAAAGATAACAAAACCATATCTGCCTTAAAAGTAAGAGCAAGTTATGGTATTACAGGACAACAGGATGGGATTGGCAATTATGGATACATGTCTACCTATGGTTTAAGTGCTTTAAATGCATCTTACCAGTTCGGAAATACCTTTTACCAAATGTACCGTCCAAGCGCTTACATTGCCAACATTAAGTGGGAAGAAACAGCAACAACCAATATTGGTTTAGATTTTGGCTTATTTGATAACCGCGTTACAGGTAGCCTGGATTTTTACCAAAAGAAAACGAGCGATTTGTTAAACCTGATTCCACAACCTGCCGGAACAAACTTCGCGGCTACGGCCATTGTGAACGTAGGCGATATGGAAAACAAAGGTGTTGAGCTTACCCTGGGTTTTAATCCGGTAAAAGAAAAGGATTTCAACTGGGATTTCAGTTTCAACGCTACTTATAACAAAAATACCATTACCAATTTAACGGTGGTACCTAACGATCCGAATTATGCAGGTTTCCCAAGTGGAACCATTGCAGGTGGTGTTGGCGGACAAAATGCCTTTATCAACGCAGTTGGCGGGCCAAAAAATACTTTCAACCTGTTCGAGCAGACTTATGATCAGAACGGAAACCCGATTGAAGGCGTTTATGTAGATCAGAATGGCGATGGGGTAATTAACCAGAACGATTTCAAAAAAGGGAAACAGGCCGATCCTAAAGTATTTTTAGGTTTTAGCAATAACTTAAGCTACAAAAAATGGAACCTATCTTTCACTTTGAGGGCGAATTTAGGAAACTATGTTTACAACAATAACTATAGCCAGAGCGGTAATTTAAACCAGATTTTAGGCACGGCCATTATTTTAAATGCTTCACCAAATTACCTTACTACTAATTTTAAAACACAGCAGTTATTGAGCGATTATTACGTTCAAAATGCATCATTCCTGAGAATGGATAATGTTAATCTAGGCTATGCTTTTGGGCAGATTTTAAAAACCAAAGCAAACTTAGCTTTGACGGCCAGCGTGCAAAATGTGTTTGTAATTACTAAATATAAAGGTTTAGATCCAGAGGTAGCCTCTGGAGTAGATAACAACATCTATCCCCGTCCGCGCATTTTCTCTTTGGGCCTAAATGTTAATTTTTAAGATTATGAATTTTATTAACAAAAAATATATGAAACCACGTGTTTTACAACTATTTATGCTGGCTTGCACTGCGGTAATTTTCACCACATCATGCAACAAACTGGATTTGGTACCAACCAATGATCTTACTGCTGATAAAGTATATACTTCGGCCGCGGGTTACAAACAATCGTTGGCCAAGGTTTATGGCGCTTTTGCCCTTACCGGGAATGCTTCTGTTGGTCAGCCAGATATTCCGGTAGAGATTATTAAGGATGAAGGAAACTCTGATTTTCTTCGCTTATACTGGAATTTGCAGGAATTAACTACAGATGAAGCCGTTTGGTCGTGGCAAAACGATGCCGGAATCCAGGGGTTGCATGAAATGACATGGTCATCCATCAATTCCATTATCAATGGTTTATATTACCGTTCATTTTTTCAGATTACGCTTTGTAACGATTTCATCAATCAATCTTCGGATGATAATTTAAGCAAAAGAGGAATTGTTGGCGCTGACGCCGATCAGGTGCGCAGGTTCAGGGCAGAGGCCCGTTTTATCAGGGCTTATCAGTATGCCGTATTGATGGATATTTATGGAAATCCGCCATTGGTTACCGAAACTACCGAAATAGGCGGTAAGGATTTACCCAAACAGATTAGCCGTAAAGATTTATTCGCTTATGTAGAATCAGAACTTAAGGCCATCGAAAATGATTTAGCAGCACCTAAAGGAAATGAATATGGTCGTGCTGATAGGGCGGCATCCTGGGCGTTATTATCGAGGATATATTTAAATGCAGAAGTATATACCGGTACAGCCAGATATACTGAGGCCATCACCTATTGCAACAAAATTACCGCTGCGGGTTACACGCTTCATGGCAATTACCGCGAGTTAACCATTGCCGATAATCACTTAAATACGGATGAGAATATTTTTACCATTAATTATGATGGTACAAGCACCCAGAATTTTGGGGGTACTACTTACCTGATGCACGGACCTGCAGGCGTTCCTGCAGAGGTATCAGGATCAAATGGTAACTGGGGCGGATTAAGGATTACCCAACAATTTGTAAATCTTTTTGCTGATAAAACAGGTGCAACAGATACAAGGGCACAGTTTTATATGTCTGGGCAAAATATGGAGGTAAATGACCTGTACACTTCTACTGATGGCTACTCGAGCACCAAATACCGCAACAAAACCCGTTCTGGCGCCCCGGCTCCTCATCAGGATGTTGCCAAAGATTTTTCGGATATCGATTTCCCTCTTTTTCGTTTGGGCGAAATCTATTTAACCTATGCCGAAGCTGTTTTACGTGGCGGATCAGGTGGCAGTTTAACGCAGGCCTTAACTTACATTAACCAGTTACGTACCCGTGCCTATAATGGCAGTATAGCCGGAAATATCACATCGAGTGCTTTAACTACCGATTTTATTTTGGATGAACGTGGTCGTGAGCTTTGGTACGAGGCTACCCGCAGAACAGATTTGATTCGTTTTGGAAAGTTTACTACTGCAACCTATTTATGGGCATGGAAAGGCGGTGTTAAAGGTGGTACAGCTGTAAATAGCAAATACAATCTTTATCCATTACCACCAACAGATCTTTCGGCCAATCCAAATCTTCGTCAGAATACAGGTTATTAATCTAAATTATCATGAAAAAATCTATTTATATCCTATACACTTTGCTTTTAATCAGCCTGTTCTTCGGCTGCAAAAAAGAGGAAAGTACAAATGTAGTTACCCCACCCAGTGCAGGTAGTCTTGCTTTTAAAAGCTCTGCAGCTGCTGTGGTGTTAACTTCCGCAACTGACGCCACCAATGTGGTGACCTTCAGTTTTAAGGCGGCAAACTTTGGGGTGAGCGTTATCCCAACTTACTCTTTAGAGTTTGATGTGCCTGCAGATACCCTTGGAGCAAATGCATGGGCAAATGCAATAAGCGTTAAACTTGTAACAGGTACTTTAGAAAAAGCTTATCTGGGTGCCGATTTTAATTCGCTTTTGGCTAATCAATTGTTATTGCCAACAGGTGCGGTAAGTACCTTAGTTGTAAGGTTAAAAGCAGAAGTAACCCAAAATACAGGAACGGCTTCTACCATCAAACCAATTTACTCCAGCCTGACCATGACGGTTAACCCGTACAAAGCCACCATTGAATATCCGGCGTTGATGGTAAAAGGGGGCAATTCATGGAAAACACCAACCGCAAGGACGAATGGTTTAGTGTTAACCTCGGCTAAATTCAATTCGAAATATGAGGGATATTTAAATTTACCAAATGCCGATGGCTATGGTGGCGATGCTTTCCAACTGGTATCAACAAAAGATGCGAAAGTTTACGGTTGGGGAGGTACCTCAACAACCATGAGTTTAACCGGCGGTAATTTATACCTTACGCCAGCACCGGCTTATATGAAAGTAAATGCCGATGTAGATGCATTAACTATTACCTATACACCCGTAAAATTCTTTATCTCCGGTGATGACAATGCCTGGAGCACTTCATCAACGCCATTGATATATAATGAAACAACCGGTAAATGGGTGGCGGCAAATGTTGCCTTAACCGCAGGAAAAACTTTCGTATTTACCTGTAACGGCGGTTACGATATCAGTTATAAAGTAGATGCCAATGGAGCTTTGGTTTATGCAGGTGCGCCAACCTGGGGCGGAATTAATATTCCGGTGACCAAAACAGGTGTTTTCACGGTTACTTTAGATTTAAGTGCCGGTGACGGAAATTATACTTATTCGATTAAATAAAATTTCTCGTTTCGTCATTCCCAACTCGATTGGGAACCTTAAAGCGCTGGCAGGTATATGGAGTATTAGGATTCCCGCCTGCGCGGGAATGACGGACGATTTAGAATAAACTATAATACAAAGATTAAGTTCAAACTTGCTTAAGAATATAGAAATGTTTAAAAAAATAAAAACCATCAACTGGCTGGGCCTTATAATAATGCTCAGTTTGATTAATACAGGTTGTAAAAAAACAATAAAAGGAGAAACACAGATTTACCCTGCTCCCGATCCGGTAGGCACTTATGCCTTAGGAGCTGATGTAAGCTGGCTGACCGAAATGGAAGCTGCGGGCAAAAAGTTTTACAATGCTGCCGGTGAACAACAGGATTTGTTAAAGATTTTAAAAGATAAAGGCATCAATACCATTAGATTGAGGGTTTGGGTAAATCCGGCTGCTGGTTATTGCAATACGGCCGATGTTTTGGCAAAGGCAAAAAGGGCAAAAGCGATGAACATGCGTTTGCTGATCGATTTTCATTACAGCGATTCGTGGGCAGATCCAGCACAGCAAAACAAACCTGCCGCATGGGCTTCGCAAGATTTTGCTACTCTTAAAACGTCAGTTTATAATCATACTGTTGAGGTTTTAACGGTTTTAAAAAACAATAAAATTGTACCTGAATGGGTACAGGTAGGCAACGAAACCAATAACGGCATGTTATGGAACGATGGAAAAGCATCTGCAAGTATGAAAAACTTTGCAGATTTGATACTTTCGGGATATAATGGGGTAAAAGCGGTAAATCCGACCTCTAAAGTGGTAGTGCATATTTCCAATGGCTATGATAATAGCTTATTTAGGTGGATATTTGATGGCTTAAAGAACAATGGTGCCAAATGGGATATAATCGGCATGTCGATGTACCCTACTGCGGCAGATTGGTCGACAAAAAATACCCAGTGTCTGGCCAATATGACGGATATGGTTTCGCGCTACGGATCGGAAGTGATGATCTGTGAATTGGGAATGCCAGTTTCGGAAGCGGTAGCCTGCAAAGCGTTTATTAAAGCTTTAATTGGGAAGAATAAATCGTTGCCAAATAGCAAGGGGCTGGGGGTTTTCTATTGGGAACCGCAATCTTACAATAGCTGGAGCGGTTATAAATTGGGCGCTTTTGATGATTCGGGCAAACCAACGGTTGCAATGGATGCGTTTCTGCCTTAAAGCCCCGGCCGCTAAAGGGGAGTAAATTTGAAATAAATTAAAGCTTAAATCAATACACATTACCAACTTGTAATATGAAATTATACAAAAACGATAGAAAGTCAAAGCCCCCTCTAGGGGGTTGGGGGTTTATTGTTTTTATGCTATTTGCAACACTTACCCATGCACAAAATAAACAGGGTGTTTATGTAGATGCTTCGGGTGTAATTCGTTGGGAAAAAGATCATAAAGAAGCTGCTTTTTTTGGCACAAACTATACTGCGCCCTTTGCGTATGGCAATCGGGCCATTGTAAGGATGGGTGTAACCGCCGAACAAGCAATCAAAGACGATGTATATCATTTCTCGCGTTTGGGTTTGGATGCCTTCCGTGTACATGTTTGGGACCAGGAAATCTCAGATGCAGAAGGAAACCTGATTGATAATGAACATCTGCGCCTTTTCGATTTCCTGCTGGCAGAACTTAAGAAACGTAAAATCAAAACTTTGGTTACACCAATTGCTTTCTGGGGAAATGGGTACCCGGAAAAGGATGAAAAAACAGGAAGTTTTGCCAATAAATACGGTAAAGATAAATCGGTAGTAAGCGAAGAAGCTTTTAAAGCACAGGAAAATTACCTGAAACAGTTTTTTAAACACAAAAATCCTTACACGGGCTTAACCTATCAGCAGGATGCCGATATTTTGGCTGCAGAAATCAATAATGAACCCCATCATAGCGGGCCAAAAGAAAGAGCTACGGAATATGTAAACCGCATGACCGCCGCCATAAAAAATGCCGGCTGGACGAAACCTATTTTCTATAACATCAGCGAATCGCCATGGTATGCCGATGCCATTGTAAAGGCAAATGTTCAGGGGCATACCTTCCAGTGGTACCCAACAGGTTTGGTTGCCGGCCATACACTGCAAGGCAATTACCTGCCTAATGTAGCAAAGTACAAAATTTCTTTCGATACCATTCCGGCGTTTAAAAACCGCGCTAAAGCGGTGTACGAATTTGATGCGGGCGATGTAATGGCGCCGATCATGTATCCGGCAATGGCAAGAAGTTTCAGGGCGGCTGGTTTTCAATGGGCTACACAATTTGCCTACGATCCCATGGCAACCGCTTATGCCAATACCGAATATCAAACCCATTATTTAAGCCTTGCCTATACACCTTCAAAAGCAATCAGTATGTTAATTGCTTCAAAGGTTTTTCATCAAACAGCCCGTTTAGATACGTTGAACAATGGCAATACTTTTGGACCGTTCAAAATCGATTATAAAAGCTCACTGAGCGAAATGAACACTGCCGAAGAATTTTATTATACCAATTCTACCACATCGAAAATTGTGAATGCAAAAAGACTAAAACATATTGCAGGGGTAGGAAGCTCAAAAATTGTTCAGTATAATGGTAGGGGAGCTTACTTTATCGATCAGGTTGCTGCCGGAGTATGGCGTTTGGAAGTGATGCCTGACGCAGTTCAGATCAGGGATCCTTTTGAAAAAGCTTCGCCTGAAAAAGAAGTTACACGGATCATCTGGTCTACCTTGCCAATGGATATCGATTTGCCCGATTTAGGCTCTAATTTTACAGTTAAAGGTTTAAATCAAGATAATACTGTTAATTCGGTAGCTGTTAAAAATGGGTTTAATGTTTCTCCCGGCACTTATCTATTGGTTAAGAAAAACCTGAAAACCAAGCTAAATGGACAAAGCAGTTATCAGAATATTGCCTTAGGCGAATTTGTTGCCCCAAAAACTTCAAAAGTAGATGTATTTGTTAAACATGAGCCTTTAAGAACAATTTCAGAAGGTGTAGCCATTCAGCTCCATGCAGAAGTTACAGGCTTAACTGTAAAAGATTCTGCTTTTATTCAGTTGAATGGTGCAAACCGCAGGGAAAATATTCCCTTACAAAAAAAACGGGAATACGAATATGTCGCTATAATTCCTGCTGAACAGGTGAGAAATGGCTTATTGAGCTATCAGATCATAATCCATAAGGCTAATGGCGATTACGTTACTTTTCCAGCCAACACAAAGGGAAACCTAAATGGGTGGGATAATCTCGAAACTGAAAGCTACCAGACTTATGTTGCAGCTGAAAATGCAATCGCAGAGATCTTCAATGCCGCTTTAGATGGGAAAAATAGTAACATTTATAATCCCGATTGGACAAATGGTAAAGTAGAATATGTTTCAGATGAAAATCCATCTGTTTTAAGTATGAAGCTATCTATCAATATGCCTAAAAGTATCCAACTAATGGGTTTTCAAAGTTTTTTCGCTGATAAAATGACTGGAAGAGCTTCAGATCTGAATAATTTTAAAAAAATGGTCATCAAAATAAAGGCAAATACCGAAAATACTAAAGTTAAAGTGGGCTTAATTGATACCGATGCCCATTTCTTCTCCACTGAAATCCTTACGGGAAAAGATTTTCAACTGATCGAAATTCCATTAAATCAGCTTAAAAATGATGCACAGTTATTGTTGCCACGTCCTTATCCGGGCTTTTTGCCACTTTATTATCAATCAGCAAACAAAGCTGCATTCGACTTGAAAAATGCCGAAAAGCTCGAAGTTACTTTTGGTTATGGGGCCGGTACCAAACCGGTCAATATTACTATCGAATCTATTTATTTAAAATAACCGTCAATTACATGTTCCGATTGAAGAAAATACTTTTTACCATTTTTATGGTTAGCCTTGCTTATTTAAATGCCGATGCCCAAAGAACTGAGATCCTGTTAGATGAAGGCTGGAAATTCTCAAAGGGAAATTTCCCAAATGCTGCCGAGACTACTTTTAACGACACTCGCTGGGAAAGCGTAACTGTTCCGCATGATTGGGCCATTAGCGGGCCTTTTGATAAAGAAATAGATAAACAGGTAACCGCAATTACCCAAAATGGGGAAACCAAAGCCAGTGAAAAAACAGGTAGAACCGGAGCTTTACCTTATATTGGTGAGGGTTGGTACAGGAAAAAGCTCAGTCTTCCAGCGCTAAAACCAAACCAAAAAGTATTGTTACAAATTGATGGTGCCATGAGCGAGCCTCAAGTTTACCTTAATGGAAAGCTGGTTGGCGAGTGGAACTATGGTTACAATTATTTTTATATCGATATTACCAAGAACCTAAAAGCGAATGATAATTTATTGGCCGTTCACCTGAAGAATATGGCAAAATCGTCGCGCTGGTACCCGGGAGCGGGCTTGTACCGTAACGTACATTTAATCATTAAAGAAGAAAAAAGCATAGATCAATGGGGAATCACCATTACTACGCCAATTGTTAAAAAAGAATTTGCCAAAGTAAACATCAAAACCAAATTAACCGGTAAAGGTATTCGTTTGGTTACGCAGATTTTAGATAGTTTGGGTAAGCAGGTGGCTATTGATACTGCAAAGGGTATTTTTGGGAATGAGGCTGATCAGAATTTAGAAATCAATAAACCTGTTCTTTGGAGTCCGGAGCACCCGTATTTGTATACCGCAGTATCGAGTGTTTATGAAGGAAATATTTTGAAAGATGTCGTAAAAACAAGGTTAGGGATCAGAACAATCAATTTCAGCCCGGGCATCGGCTTTAGTTTGAACGGTAAAGTAAGAAAGTTTAAAGGCGTTTGCTTACACCACGATCTGGGGCCGCTTGGAACGGCCATCAATACAGCTGCTTTAAGAAGGCAACTCACCATTTTAAAAGAAATGGGATGCGATGCCATCCGGAGTTCGCACAATATGCCTTCGCCAGAGCAATTGGAATTATGTGATGAAATGGGTTTTATGTTTCTCGCCGAAAGTTTTGACGAATGGGCAAAAGCCAAAGTAGAAAATGGTTATCACCTATATTTTAATACCGATGCTGAAAAAGATATTGTAAACCTGGTACAGGCGAATAAAAACCACCCTTGTATCGTAATGTGGAGTTCGGGGAACGAAGTGCCGGATCAATTTGGTGCCGAAGGTGTAAAAAGGGCTAAATGGCTGCAGGAAATTTTCCACCGCGAAGATCCAACACGCCCGGTTACAGTAGGGATGGATCAGGTGAAAGCGACGATGCAATCAGGTTTTGGTGCTTTAATGGATATTCCAGGATTAAATTATAGGGTACACCTTTACGAAGAAGCCAATAAGGTTTTTCCACAAGGGTTTATTTTGGGATCAGAAACAGCATCAACGGTAAGTTCGAGAGGGATTTATAAATTTCCGGTTGTAAAAGGCTTTGATAAGCAATATCCCGATTTTCAGTCTTCTTCTTACGATTTGGAGTATTGTAGCTGGTCTAACGTACCTGACGATGATTTTGTAATGCAGGATGATAAACCATGGGTAATCGGGGAGTTTGTTTGGACAGGTTTTGATTACCTTGGCGAGCCTACACCTTATGATAACAGCTGGCCATCAAGAAGTTCTTATTTCGGGATTTCTGATCTTGCAGGTCTACCTAAAGACCGTTATTATTTGTATAGAAGCCGTTGGAATAAAACAGCACCAACGCTACATTTGCTTCCACATTGGAACTGGGAGGGAAGAGAAGGCCAAACCACGCCTGTTTTTGTATATACCAGTTACGATAGTGCCGAACTTTTCTTAAACGGTAAAAGTTTGGGCGTACGGAAAAAAGATAAATCAAGCCCGCAGAACCGCTACCGGTTGATGTGGATGGATGTTAAATACGAGCCAGGGACTTTAAAAGTAGTAGCCCTTGATGGAAACGGAAAACCTGTAGCAGAAGAAAAGATCACTACGGCGGGTAAACCTTATAAAATTGTGTTAACGCCAGATAAGAAACAAATTAGCGCTGATGGCAAAGATTTATCTTTCGTAACGGTATCAGTTGCTGATAAAAATGGAACACCTTGCCCAACGGCGACAAATGCCTTAAATTTTGAAGTTAAAGGTGCGGGTACATTCAAAGCGGTTTGTAATGGCGATGCCACTTCATTGGAATCTTTTGTAAAGCCAACCATGAAATTATTCAGCGGAAAGCTGGTTGTGGTGATACAATCTGGCAAAAAAGATGGTCCAATTCAACTTAGTGTCAAAGGAAAAGGCCTGGAAAACGGAAATGTAGAAATTGTTTCTGTGAAGTAATAGATTCGTCAAGTTTTGGTCTTAGCGTCTCGCTAAAGACCAGATAAAATTTCAAGATATGTTAGCCTCGCGCATGCGGGGATCTTAAAGCGTATTGCATTTAGAAATAGTGAAACATAAGGATCAATTCCATCATCCATCTTACATTTTCCATTAAACAATGTATAGGTCCTGTTACAATTAATCTATTTCGGAATAATTTTTTAAATTAGCATATATCAAAAAACCTGATAAGCTTATGGAAAATCTAAAAGAAGAAACCAAAATCAAAGCTTTCCTCACCAGGATAAAAACAGAGTGGCCAGGAGTGGTAGAACGCTTTGAGTTTAAAACAGGCAGCGTAATTTATGTTCATTTAAAGGAAGGTATATCCAGTATGGATTTTCTCGGTAAACTTTCCAGGCAGGTGGAACGTTTTGTAGATTTCAGCATGCCTATTATCTTGTATCACATTGAGAGCGATGGGATGAATTTAAGGTCGCACCCGATAAATTGGTACTCTTCCATTACGCAGGGAAAATCTTTTTAATGCACCCAACCATGTTTGGTTAATAGCTTAAAAGGTAAAATGGTAGCCATCATCTTTACCATTGTAAATCTTTTTGTACATAATTAGCAATTTTGTTTGCCAGTAATTTTGGTTTTTGGGTTTTAATCCTATTTTTGGTTTTTAATTTAAAAACATCCAGTATAATGAAAAACGGAACAGTAAAATTTTTTAACTCGGAAAAAGGCTTTGGCTTTATCAAAGAAGAAAGCGGATCTGAGATTTTTGTGCATGCATCAGGCCTGATTGATGAAATCAGAGAGAATGATACAGTTGAATACGAAGTTCAAGAAGGCAAAAAAGGCCTTAATGCAGTGAAAGTAAGAGTTGTTTAATTCTTCCCCAAAAGATTTTGAGCAGGATTTATTCCTGCTTTTTTTTTGCCCAAAATTTATTATTCTGTTATTAAACCAAATGATTTATGTATTGAACAAAATGGCTGAAAAAATTTCTTTCTCATTTATAGCCAATTATCTTTTTAAAGTATTTTAACCACATTTTACATACTTGTTTTGTGGATTGGATTTTTATTTTTGCTATTGTCGATCTACCCGACCCGAACCAAACAAATTATTTTTTTTTGCAACTCTCTATTTTTTCAATTCACGAACCTGTTACCAACAACAAGCCTCTTGACCGTGGTACTTTTATGGCTGCGGCACAGTTTGTAACGGCACTTAATTTTGCTGGCGAATTTGAACTTTTAAGTCTATCGGCCATGAATACACAAGCTGGTGCAGCTAGAAAAGGCGGACTGGTATTTGTGCGTAATGGGAAATTGAAAATGCATCCCGAAATCTACGATCATTTATCCCTGATATCGATATCTTCCATCTGTGCAGGAAGTGTTTACTTTCATGGCCGTGATAAAATTGCTGCAGAAATTGTAAATCTTCCTTATAGCGATGGTCTTTTAAACTTAGAAGGAGCTGAAGAGGATTATATGGCTTTTAAACGTCTGTGTAGTCCTGTTTCACGGTTCTTTTTACTACAAGCCAAAAAAGTACAATGGTCTGCAATCTTATGTACCTTTAGGTTTTTTATGATAGAAGGCATCTGGGATGTGATTAATTTTGTTGCCCTTGCACTGCATCAGGCTGATGCAGATGTGATTGCCTGTGCACAACTTTTAGAAAGTATGCAAACACAAGAATGGTATCCTGGTTTTTGTCAGTCGCTTCAGGATTTCCATGCCTCCCGTTATCCTTTAAGTAAAGTTGGTTTAGAATCAGAACTGCCAGAGATGGCCTAAATTATTTCAGGTAATTTTCTAATAAAACACTTATCTCCTCTCCAATAGCTCTATTCCCCATGTTATTGAGTTTTTGTTGCGACGAATTGTGCTTTTCGATATAGGTAGCCTCTGTTTTATTAAATTTAAGATAACCCTGTTCAAAATAACGTTCTTCAATTTCGGTAGAAGAATCCATCGATCTGAACCACAGTTTAATTAACGAACCTGTAATTTTATCAAAGTAAAGCCAGTGGTAAGTCGCCTCTGCATCTGCATTATCGGGCAGGCCAAGACGCTGAATTTCCAGGATAGTAGTATCAGAATTTTGGAAAAAGTATAAAATCTTGTATTTAGACGACATGCGGCAAAAATAGAACTTAATTTTTTATCACAAAAAAGATTTTGCTGTTTATATTTAATATTTGTTAGTTTAAACGAATTCGTCTTTCCCGAGCAGGCGTGAATCTTAATGCAAAATAAAGCTATTGCTGAGGCATTACGATTTCAAACAAGTTACTACTAATAGATTCTAAAAATCAGTCGTCATTTCGACCACAGTGGAGAAATCTTTAAAAATGTTTATGGAATAGGTAATTGATTTCTCTCCCGAAGGTTCGGGACTGCGCTTCAGTCGAAATGACGATTTATTCAATCTAATGTTTCTCCCCTTTAACCACCTTAAATAAATGTAAAACCTGTGGGAATAGGGCATCCATGCTTTCTTCTGCGCCACCCCTCGAGCCTGGGAAAGTAAGTACCAATGTATCGCCAATAAACCCTGCTACACCGCGCGAAAGCATGGCGTAAGGCATGCGCTCCTGGCCATAACGACGAGCTGTTTCCATGATCCCTTCGATATTCCTGTCGATTAAAGGCGCAATAGCCTCTGGAGTTACATCGCGTGGAGAAAGTCCGGTACCGCCGGTAAAAATGATCAGATGATAGCCATTTTTACTTAATTCACTGGCTTTATCGCGGATGATGTTGATTTCGTCGGGTACGATTTCATATTTCTCTGCATTGATTTCCAATTGTTCCAAACGTGAAATAATGGCTTTACCAGAGCTATCCTGAGCTTTATTTTCAAAAACAGAGTCTGAACAAACTACAACAGCAGCTTTAAGTTCAGGGAATCTGGCATTTTTAAGGTCAGATTTTCCTCCCGATTTTTTTAATAACCTGATGTTTTCTATTTCAACCCCTTTATCAATTGGTTTTAGCATATCGTACATGGTCAAAGCCGTAACAGAGGCACCATGCATGGCTTCAACCTCAACACCAGTTTTGTAAATGGTATGTACTTCAACCGTAATAATGATGGTTAAACCCACAATTTCGTAAGTAATCGCGGTATATTCAATAGGAAGGGGATGGCAATCGGGAATTACATCACTCGTTTTTTTTACACCGAATAAGCCGGCTGCACGGGCAAATTCAAATACATCTCCTTTGGGTATTTTGCGCTGTTCAACCGCATCAATGGTTTCTTGCTTCGATACCTTTACAGTCGCGGTTGCAATGGCAATCCTTAAGGTATTGGATTTTCTTGTGATGTTTACCATGTTAAATATTTTCTTTCCACTGATGGGTTTCGTCTTCGAATATTTCTTTTCCCCAGATCGGTAATTCTGCTTTTAACCGGTCTACAACCTCACTACAAGCTGCCATTGCCGGTTTACGGTGTGTCGACGAGGTAAAAACAAAAAGGCAGATTTCGCCTGTTTTAACTGTACCCAAACTGTGGTAAATGTGCATGCAGTTAAGCGGATATTTTTCGAAAATGGCTTCCCTGATCTGGTGCATTTTTTCGAGCGCAAGCTCTTCATAAGTGGTGTATTCGATCGCAGCAACAAATTTACCTTCAATTTCATCTTTGCGCACTTGCCCCATAAAAATGCTATGCCCGCCGATGGCCGTTTTGCTGTTATGCTTCGCAATGCTGTCTGCTATAAAAGAAGGTGCAATTGCTCCGGTTACGAATATATTTTTAATCTCCTTTCCGCTCATGTTACGATCTTAAAAAATGATCTCTCCATTTTACAATACCACCCTTTAAGCTATAAATCTTTTTTGCTGCGCCATATTTTTCCTGCAAGGCCTCAGCAGCAGCAACACTTCTAATCCCATGCTGGCAAATTAAAACCACATGTTTTTGGTAAAATTCCTTGCTTAAAAATGCACTAAATTCCGACATTGGTACCTGTGTGTAAATCTGCTTGTCTAACACAGGCACCTCGTGCCTTTCACGCACATCTATTAAAATGGTCGATTCAACCTGTTGCATCTTAGCCAGTTCGCTGGCATCAATTTCTATATATCCCTGTGGTCCTTCGCTGGTATCCTGATAATCCATATTTAAAAATTCATCAACCGTTTTGGGCAATGTATAACCGCTTCCATTACTGATGTTAATGGTATATTGTTCTTGTGTAAGTAAGTTGTAATTTAATATTTTATTGGAGAGCGATTGTCCGATTTTGGCAACCAGTTTAATAATTTCTGCCGCTGCCATGCTTCCTATTATCCCTGGTAATACGCCGATAACACCATTCTCGGCACAGTTAGGTACTTCTCCTTTATCGGGTGGAACCGGAAAAAGATCTCGGTAGTTGGTGCCAGGTGTGAGGTGATCGGGCACATTAAATATGGCCAACTGACCTTCAAAACCAGCAACCGCAGCAAAAATAAGCGGTTTATTGAGCAAGGCACTGGCATCGTTGATCAAATATCTGGATTCGAAATTATCGGTACCATCCAATATGTAATCGTATCTGGAAATGATATCGAGGATGTTGCTCTGCTGCAAACGGATAGGGTGACGGATAATCCCGATCTGAGTATTCATTTCCTGCAGGCGTTTTGCAGCAACCTCTACTTTCAGCTTTCCAATATCAGCAGTAGTAAAAAGAACCTGTCTATGTAAATTAGATAATGAAATGGTATCATCATCAACAATACCAATATGGCCAATGCCGGCAGCAGCCAGGTATTGCAGGGCAGGGCAGCCCAAGCCACCAGCGCCGATTACCAATACTTTTGCCCTTAAAAGCTGTTGTTGTGCTTCCTCCCCAAATCCTTTCAGGATGATCTGTCTGTTATATCGCTCTGCACTCATATTACTTAACCGCCAGAAAAAGGGGGCATAACGGCTATGGTAGCCGGGTTTTTAATCTCCGTATTCTCCTGGACAATATTTTTGTTCAGGGCAAGTTTGTATTTTATGCCTTTCAGGGCAGGAAACCGATCTTCGAGGTGTTGCTTAAAGGCATCGGTATCAGCAATACCATCAATTTCAATTTTTTGATGATTGATGAATTCGCTAATTTGTCCAAAACTGATGATTTCAATTTCCATGCTGCTAATTTACCTGTAAGATGCTGATTTTATTTAATCCTTTTACAAATCTTCTTCCCGTAGCAAAATCGCTGGGCGTAATAATGGCGATATTTCCCTTTTCAGCCTTTGTGGGATTGGTATCATAACCTGTTAAAACCAGCACTTGATTTCCCGTAGGCGAATTAAAAATTTCATTCCAAGAGTACACCACCTTATAATTATCGGTTGCGGTAAAAACCAGGTAATATTCACTTAATGTTTTTGGTGAGGCAGCATCTATTTCTACGTTGGCCAAAATATCTTTTAAAAGTACACCTTTAATATTTTTGATACTGCCTTTACGTTGCATCAAGTGGTTAAAAATTGTCATACTATCCAAATTAACGGATTTATAAGCACTTAAATTGTTTAAAGTGATTGTTAATGGCTTTTTAACCTTTCCTTCGATTGTAAATTGCCTGCTCTCTTGTGCACTTGCCGTAACACTTAAAAATAATAGGGCAATGATCAGGTATTTTATATTATGCATGCGTAAATAGTAATTTGTAAGCAGCTAGTGCCAGTACACAGGCCAGCACGTTTTTTAAAACAGTTTGCGGAAATTTTAAGGCGCCAAAGTAAGCACCGCAAATGCCACCAACAAAGGCTACCCCAACATAAGCGAGCATGTGGCTGTTAAATTCGAAACCTTTAATGAGTTGACCACCTAAGCCAGCAACCGAATTAACAAAGATGAATGCTGCACTGATTGCTGCAGTCTGTTTTTGATCCGTCCACTTTAATAGCAATAGGATAGGAGAAAGGATAATCCCACCCCCTATACCGATCATGCCTGAAAGTAAGCCAATAATACCGCCAATGGCGAGAGATAAGGGAATATTTGACGATTTGAAATCTTTTGGATCGGTATTTTTAAAGAAGAAAAAACGGATGACCGGAATGAGTAAAAGCAGACCCAGAATCTTTTTATAAATGGAACTTTCGATTACCATCATACCACCCACAAATGAGAGCGGAATAGAGGCAAGCGCAAAAGGCCAAAAGGTTTTCCATTTAAAATGGCCGCCACGGTAAAACTGAATAAAGGAAGTGGAAGAAACAAACAGATTTAATAATAATGCTGTTGGCTTCATAATGGCTGGCGAAATGGCAAAAATAGCCATGAGGGCAAGATAGCCGCTTGCTCCGCCATGGCCAACCGAAGCATATAAAAAAGCAACAATAAAAAGTAAGCAGTAAAATAGGATGAAGCTTTCTTGCATGGTTTAGCCAGGTAAAATTAATACGTTTAGGATGTCGCTTTTATTGAAGTATTCTTTTGTTTCATCGAGGCAGATCAGGCAATTAGCCTGTGCAAAAGAGCTTAACCGGTATGATTCTTGTGCGTGGAGTGGAGTAACCAGTCCATTTTCATATTTGCCTTTAAGGAAATGTGTTAACCCCGCAGGTTTTGAATAAGGATGTGTAAGCTCGGCCTGAACCTCAATTACACTATTACCTTTATGAGATAATGTTTTAACAGCTGGTAACACATAATTATAATAGCAACTGAGCACAGATGAAGGATTACCAGGAAGTCCGAATATTAGTTTTTGATCTTTTGTTCCAAAAAACAATGGTTTACCCGGTTTCTGTTTCACCTTATGAAAAATTTGTCTGATGCCACAATGTGAGGCCGCTTCAATTACGAAATCATAGTCGCCCACACTTACTCCTCCTGTCAGCAGGACAACATCGCTGCTTGCTATTGCAGTTCGTAGTACTTTTTTAAGGACCTCAAGATCATCATCGGCTTCGTAAACAACAATCTGTTCAATCCCTTCATGTTTTAAAGCCGCAGAAAGCGAATAGGAATTCGATTCGTAAACCTGTCCAAATCCGAGTGTTTTCCCCGGTTGTTGTAATTCTTTTCCCGTTACAATAACCGAAATCTTTGGAATGGGATAAACACTAACTTCGTTAACACCAATCCCTGCGAGAAAACCAATGGCAGCAGGACTAAGAAAATCTCCTTTTTCCATGGCCAATGCTCCGGCTTTAATCTCCGAACCTTTATCCCGTACATTTAAGCCAGGTTTTAAATTGGAGTCCTCTAAGGTGATTTTTCCATCTATCCTCGTAATTTTTTCCTGCATGACTACTGTATCGGCACCATTAGGTAGTGGAGCTCCTGTAAATATTCTACTGGTTTCTCCGTTTTGAATGCTGATTTTGGCTGCCGTTCCGGCAGCCATTTCGCCGACTATGCTGAGTATTTTTTCATGATCTACAAATTTTAACGCATATCCATCCATAGATGACTGACTAAAGGCAGGAATATCGTATTTCGCATAAACATCGGCTGCAAGAATGTGCCCTGATGCCTTTGCCAAATCAATTGAAATGGGATTGAGTGCTATGATGTGTTGAGAAATGAGGTGTTTTGCTTCTTTAACGCTAATCATGAAAATTTTATCCTCCAATGGTAATCATACTTCTGTTTTGAATGGTAGTCGCATCAATTTTTTCGAAATCGCTAACTAACTGTCCACCTAATGCTTTCTTTTTGCTCCAAATATTTGATTGAATTAGTGGAAGCACATCTTCATTGTTCCGCAATGCGCTAAGCAGATCGGTCTCGCTATCCGAAAACAGGCAGTTTTTGAGTTTTCCGTCCGCAGTCAGGCGCATGCGGTTACAAGTATCGCAAAAAGGATTGGTCATGGTGCTGATAATGGCAAACGAGCCTTCGTGACCAGGGATCATGAAACTTTTAGCAGTATCGTGTGGTTCTCCCTTAACAGGTAGTACTTTGAAATCTTTTTTGACCACTGATAGGATTTCATCTAAAGAAAACATCTTATTACTCGTCCATTTGTTACCACTAAAAGGCATGAATTCAATAAACCTGATCTGAATGGGATTGTGTTTGGTCCAGCTGATGAAATCGGCGATCTCATTGTCATTAAGGCCTTTCATCATTACCATATTTATTTTTACCTTGATTTTATGCTGCAAAAGCAGTTCAATATTGCTGCGTACCTGGTGAAAAACATCCCTTCGGGTAATCATGAAGAACTTCTCAGGTTGTAATGTATCCAGACTAATATTAATGGTTTTAATACTTGCTTCCTTTAATACTGGGAGCATTTCAGCAATGCGCGTTCCGTTTGTCGTAATAACGAGCTCGACCGGAAGTTTGCCCAGTGCCGCAATAATTAGGGCTGCATCTTTCCTCACCAATGGTTCACCGCCGGTAAGCCTGATTTTTTTTACGCCATTGGCCACAAAAACTTCTGCCAGCTTAATAATTTCGTCGGTTTGCATGAGCCGGGAGGCAGGAGTGAAGTCGTATTCTTCCTCTGGCATGCAATAAAAGCAGCGAAAATTGCAGTTATCGGTAAGCGATATCCGCAGGTAATCGTGTATTCTTCCAAAAGAATCTGCTATCATTGCTGGCTAATTAAATTGTTATAATCTGTTTCTGTATCAATATCAATTTCTCCATGTTCAAAAACAACTGTTTCTACATCCTGAGAATATTGTTTGAGTATCTTTTTTGCTCCTTCTTCTCCTGTGAGCGATAAAAGCGCTTCAAAGTAATCTTTTTTGAAGAGGACAGGGGTTCCTATCGTTTCAGCGTATGTACTGGCAATGATATTTTTACCTGTTTCTTTCTGCTTTTCGATTAAGTTATTAAAGTTATTCATTTTTATAAAAACCTGGTCGGCCACAGCAATAATGATACTTTCAATTTCACTATTATTTTTGACCATAGTTAAAAGTCCGGCTACAATACTTGATGCGATTCCATTTTCCCAACTTTCATTAATCACTAAATTAACCTGATCATTCTGATGCTTGCTGGCTATTTCTTCAGCGTTTGCACCTAAAACAACAATAACAGACTGGCAATTTTTTTCTAAAGCTTCATTTATTACATTTTGCAAGAGTGTTTTTCCTTTATAATCCAAAAGCTGTTTTGATCTTCCCAAACGTGAAGAACTACCTGCTGCCAATATGATGATGCCCGTTTTCAACGCTTAATTGTTTTTTAATTCGTAAACATGGATCGGCCTTTTTTTCTCTTTTAAAAACATGGCTGAAGCACCTGTAAAAACAGATTTAATCTCTGCAAGGATAGAAATCGCGATTTCTTCTGCAGTTTCTGCACCAATATCTAAACCGATAGGGCCATGCACTCGTGTTTCATTTGCCGGCGTTGCCAAATTCAGTTCATCTAACATCCTGAGCAGTTTTTTCTTTGGTCCTAGTGTACCGATATATGGAGCGTTTGTGTCCAATAGATATTTAAGTAGTTCGAGGTCGTAATTGTAATTATGGGTCATCAGAACAAAAGCCGTTTGCTCATCTATTTGAATTTGAGCTAATACATTTTCGGGTTTGCTCACCAAAACCTTGGTTGCGTTTGCAAAACGTTGAGGTGTAGCGTGCGTAGTTCTTCCATCTATCACCGTTACTTCCCAGCCCAAAAGGTAAGCCATTTCGGCCAGGGGTTGGGCATCATTTCCGGCGCCGGCAACGATTAACGAAATAGGAGGGTGGATAAGTTCCAGAAAAACACCTACCTCCTGATCGCCGCAAGGATAAACTTTAAATGTTGTTGTTTTATTGGTGAAAACTTCTCTGGCGTCATTTATGATGTCATCTTCAATTTCTTTTAATATTTTGGATAGAATCGCATCTTTTTTAAACAACATGCTGGTGCCTAATTGTTGCTTTCCGTCCAAGTTAAAAAGTGTTGCCAGCACGGCATCTTCCCTTTTAGCTTGTAATGTTGTTAAAATGGCAATGGGGTTTAATGGATCTTCTTCTATAATGGGTTCGAAAAGGATATGTATAACGCCGTTGCAGCCTAACTGAACACCAAATTTAGCATCATCTTCGTCGGTGGTATCGTAAGTAATCAGTTTGTTTTCTTGCTGTACAATGGCCGAAAGTGCTTTGCGCAATGCATCCCCCTCTAAACAACCACCACTGATTGCACCTGTTAACTGGCCATCTTCAGTTATCAGCATCCTGGCACCAGGCCTGCGGTAGGAAGAACCCTCTACCTTAACTACCGTTGCAAGGGCTGTTTTTTTCTTTTCCTTCGTTGCCTTTTGATATGCCTTTACGATATCGGTAATTTCTTTCATTAGGATTCATGCAATAGATCATGCAATTTAAGGATAATCTATTATAAAAAGGAAAGCAATGGCAGAAGGTAACTATAATCGATCGATGTAATTTTTAATCCGATCTAATAGTTCTTCGAAATCGGGTTGGCGATTGTAATATAATGACGCAGTGTTTTTGTAACGTTGGATAAAGCTTTTCCGGATTTTATCATTTTTAAGCAAAAATGCCTCATTTTCATAGATAGGAATGTCAAAATCTACGGATGGGAAACGGTTCTTTTTATGAGTATAATATTCATCTGTACCAATAAATTCCTGTACGCTATTATTATCCAAAAGTGAATATAAATCGTAATATTGTCGCATAAAGTTTACTCCTGTATCTCCAGTCTCCTTTTCTTTGCGGAATTTGGTAGCAATAGTTTGTAATTTCTCCACAAAAGTATAACCGGGATTGTAGCACGAAATATCCTTCGCACGGTTGTCTATAATCTCAATTTTATTTTCTATTGCTTTATCGTAGGCCCAAGAAGAAATGGTGATATTGGTATTGGGAGTAACGGTATCGAAGCCTGTTTCGAGTAGTATACCTTCCTTTATACCGGAAATTAATGGATTAAAACTTTTGTAATTTAATCTTATGCCCGCACTGTTATAAGTTGTCGCATTGTCGAATGCAGAGTCGCGTTCAACAGAAATAACGCCATTTATAGCTATTTCCTTTGCTAACCAATCATAAAAATTCTTTTTTGCCTCTGTGTTTTTCGGTTTGTTATTTTTCGGGTTTTCATTGATGTTAAATTTTGCAGGAGGTTTTATGTGGATATCGATATCTTCTGAAAAACGTTCGATGATTTTAAAACCTTTTGAAAGAGACGTGCCACCTTTAAGTTCAAATTGAAAATCTTGATTTTTCAAGCCGTAAAGTACATGCATAATCCAATAATCCTTCTCAATCAACCCCGCCTGAATACCCATTTCATCTTCAAGGATCCGCAATAAATCAGGGAAGTTTTTATGATTGTGCAGGAAGTTGGCCGCCATATCAGTTATCTGAATGTTGCAGTACAGGTTTGAAAAACTTCTTCGCCTTAATATTTCCGTATGAATTTACAGACCGCTTTAGTTTTACCTGATCCATATGTTGTACTTTGTTCAGTACATTATTTAAAATAGCTTGTTTATCTTCAGCTAATTTATCCAAATTGTTTACCAAATCGACCAATAAAAATTCCTGTGTAGCTTTAGCCGGAAAATGCGGTTTCATTTGAAAATCGAATTTTCGGTTACCCAACATAAATTCACCATGGCGTTTATGGTTGTAAACAGTGCGTTTATTATATAGTTGTGTTGTACCCACTCCTAAACTATTATACAAATTTGGTGAGGTTAATAAAAAACGATCGTCTTTTAAAAACTTGCGAACTAGCGTATCGTCTTCGGGCGGAGTTTTGCCAAATACAGTTTCTTTAGGGTAGTAATATACCCCTTGTGAAAGCTTTTGAAGTGTGCCATCATTAACAAGGATACTTAAATGGCGGTCGATAGCGCTAGACCATTGCGTAAGTTCATCCCTGCGGTAAACATGTCCACGTTTCAGGTTTTTCTTAAGTTCATCTAACTTTGCCATCGCTATATTATACAAGATTATAATAAAAGTTATTATAAATGTAGTAATTTTTATTTAAAATTCATGCAATATAATTTTTTTTAATTGTGTTATAATTTGATATACAGTTAGATATCATCATTTTTTTGTGATATTAAAAAGGATCCGAATGAAAAATCTCTAAATTAACACAGCGTAAACCAATGCTGTTAAAAAGCTCTGTAATTTCTTTGGTCCAATCTCTTGGCGAATCTACGCGGAGGATTTTATCGCTGTCCCACAGATCGATGTTCCATTTGATTTCTTTGAAGCGGCTGTTCAGCAAAGGGCTGATTTCATTTAACTCGCTATCTGAGGATACATTTGTTTTGAAAACGGCTATCATAAAGAAGATTTTTAGGTTTGTTATAGCTGTAGACGTATCACTTTCGATTTTACTTTAAATAAATCATGTTTTTTAAAATATTTTAAATCGGTTACGGAGAACCGAAGCGATGTTTTAAACGTAAGTGTAAAAGAATCACTTAAATTGAAAGCAAAATGTTAAATACAACCATCGCCGCTCTATTGGGAGGCCCCGAACTGATTATTCTTGGAGTTGCTGTTTTATTATTATTCGGCGGCAAAAAAATCCCCGAATTAATGAAAGGCCTTGGTAAAGGAATAAAAGAATTTAAAGCCGGGCAGGAAGAAGATAAACCCGAAGTTCCGAAACAGGCTTAATAATTCAGTTGCCCGATGGTTTGATCTGGAGGTTATTTATCTCCAGATCAGCTATAATCCCGAATAATAATCGTAACCCTGCTCGGCCCAGTAATCTTTTGGCCTGCTATCACTAAAAGACATCATTCCGATCCGTTTTAAGTTTTTGATGCCATATTTAACAGGTATAATTAACCTTAAAGGCGCGCCATGTTCGGTACTGATGGCTTTACCATTCATTTCATAAGCCAAAAGCGTTTGGGGATGGAGGATGCTTTCTCTTTCTAAACCCACATAATAGGCGCCATTTGGGGTTTCTAAGCCCATATATTGTTTTTCTGCTTCGTTTTCGAGTTGAAAGTGCGTTAAAAAATCGCTCAATTTTACGCCAGCCCAATGTTGGATCTCGTCCCAACCTTCCACACACTTAAAATCGTACACAATTTCTGTTTTGGGTAAGGCTTTTATCTCTTCTATGGTAATATATCTGTTTTTCTGATTGTTAAGTTTAACCTGAAGTTTCCATGCGGCAATATCGAAGTCTTCATCATCTTCGATACCGATCAAACTGTTTATTCTTGGGCTTTTAGCCGCCCGCTCTACCGGATAAGTTTTAACCAGGTGTTTGTTGCTGAAAAAATTGCGGAAAAAGAGTTCTGTTTTGTTTAAAGCCCTGCGTAAAGGGGCTCTTGCGACTGCTGTAATACCAGCTGTTTCTTCAGGAGCATTTAAAAGCCATTTCCAGCCTACAAACGCACCACTTCCGAGCGCTAAAAAAGTACCGAATGAAATAAAAGTACGCCTCTTGATTTTTTGATCAACGGTTAAAGGAATTTTAGCCGTTTTTTTATGATTTGTTTTCATCTTTATCTTCAGTTTCAATCGTTAATTCCTGAACTTTTGGCCGAGCTTGATCTTCCACCACTTCAAATCCGGCAATTACAGCCCTAAAATTATTCCAGCCGGCCAGCGCCACCTGAACAATGTGGATCAGAAAGAAAAATACATAGCCTATCGTTAATGCGAAATGAAGGATACGGGCAAAATGATACCCACCACATAACCAGCAGATCCAGTAAAATTGTACGGGTTTGTAAATGGCTAATCCTGTAATCACTGAGCCTAAGCCCATAAAAATAATGGCAGTATAGGCTATCCGCTGCGCGGCATTGTATTTCTTTTGCGGGGGAACCGTTTTACGGATATGAAGATCGTGTAGCAACACCAGCCAGGCTTCTTTAAACGAGTTTTTATTAAGCAAAAGTTCACGCCATGCGCCAGAGAAAACGGTATAAATTATATAGAGCAGTCCGTTGATGAAAAAGAACCACATGAACAGAAAATGAAAGGCCATTCCTTCGGCCAAACGCTGTGGAATATGGAAATAATCATAAAACCATTCGGGGAAAAATTTAATAAGCGTAAACCCGAAAATGGAAATGCCATAAGCATCGTTGGCCCAATAAATGAACAATCCGCTCCAGATCATAATGGCCAGTACAGGGAAATTTACCCAATGTGTCCACCGCATTAAAAACGAATGTTTTTCTTTGATTACTTTCATGATGGGGGCGGTTTACAACTGATAAACGCAAAAGCTTATCATTTGGATTTATTGCTTAATTGGCTATCTAACAATGTATTTAGTTTTGATGCTGCGGTAATTTTACCCGTTTTGGTGTTTTGTAAAAAAGCGATCAGTTCTGAGGAAATTTCTCCGTTTGATTGATCTACCTGCACATTTACCGATCCGTTGGTTTTTCCCTGCAGCTGAAAAGTGTCGAACTGCCGTACAATCTGAACATGGCTAAATGTTCTGCCTTTGTTTTCACCTTTTAAAACTTTATTGCTTGCTTTTTGCGTTACCAAAGCAACTGCAAGCACATAACCATTGGTTTGCTGATTGGTATTATAATTTAAAATAAGGTTGTGCTTGTCGGTTTTCCCTAATGAGATTTGTAAATGATCTGTTGATGGTTTTGCAAGCATTGTATTGATACTGTTCAGCAAAATTTTTTCATCCGAACCGATAAATTCCATACTTCCGTTTACCACTGCCTGAGGAGTATATACCGTTTTAAGGTTGAGCCAATTAGCGTATTGATTCTGTCGGGCAGAAAATTTTGCGCTGCTAAAGCTGTCTTTCCAACCCAGCCTGTCCCAATAATCAACATGGAAAGCAAGCAGATAAATAGGTTTTTTGGAGTTTTCCTTTTCAATCTCAGCCAGTAATGCATCGGCCGGTGGACAGCTTGAGCAGCCTTCAGAAGTAAAAAGCTCCACAACTGCAAAACCGGTATCAGTCGATTTTGGTGTAGTGCTAAGGTCTGCGGTAAAAGCAATGCTAATAACGCTTATTAACAACAGTGGCAACGCTATTTTTCTGATCATGGTCATCAATTTTAAGTTTAGTCGTTTCTGATTTACAATCCTTACAAAAAAATGAAATAATTGTAAGGATACAGTACCACATGCGACTAAACGATTAAGCATTATATTATATTTATACAAGATAATCCAAAAAGATGCAAAACGATACTGGCCAGGATATAAAGGCCGAAAAACTTCATTTAGATCCACTGAGCTGGGTTGAAAAATATGCTGATTACCTGTATGGGTTTGCCATGTCGAGGCTGCGGGATGAAGAAGTGGCTAAAGATCTGGTGCAAGATACTTTTTTGGCCGGTTTGAAACAAGCGGAGCGTTTTAAGGGAAATAGTAACGAGAAAACCTGGCTCACTGCCATTTTAAAAAATAAGATTGCTGATTTTTATCGAAAACGTTCTTCAGGTGGCCTGAAAGAGATAAAAGAAAAGGATGCTGTGCAGGAACAGCAGGATTTTTTTGATGCAGACACTGGCCATTGGAATGAAAAATACCGTCCGCAGGCATTTGGATTAGAGGTAGATAATCCCTTGCTGATGAAAGAACTGGGGGCAATACTGAATGAATGCTTAAGCAAGCTTCCTGGATTGTGGTTTTCGGTGTTTTCGATGAAACATCTGGACGATCTTGCCTCAGAACTGATCTGTGCCGAACTTAAACTTACGTCGGCTAATTTTTGGGTAATTATGCACCGTACGAAACTTAACCTGAGGGCCTGCCTTCAAAAAAACTGGAACTGATATGAAAAGCGCACTGAAAAACATCATTTATAATTGCAAGCAGGCTACTTTTCTGATCGAAAAAAAGCTTGCAGGAAAAATTACCGCTGCCGAAACCCTGCAATTGCATATCCATTTGGCCGGTTGCTCCGTTTGTAAAATCTATCAGCAACAAAGTATATTGATTAACCAGGTGTTTGTGGGGCTTAATAAGGAGGATTTTAAACTCGACGAAGCCTTTAAAAAAACACTGAAAGAAAATATTGAAAAAGAAATAAATAAAAATTGATTTTAATTGTAAGGTTTTCATTTTTGCTTCGACTAAAGGCTAAATAAAACACAAAACAGCATGAAAAATCAAATCTTAAAATCAGCAGGAAAATTGTTTATGGCTACTTTAGTTGTGGCTGGTCTTTCATTACCAACTTTTGCTTCAGTAAACAGTCCGCTTCAGGAAAAAATGTCTAAAATGAAACAAGAAAAAATGGAGAAAAAGAAGATGGATAAAATGGAAAAAAGTAAAATGGACAAAATGAAAACCGATTCGATGAAAAAAACCAAAATGGAGAAATCTAAGATGGCTAAAGATAAAATGTCGAAAAGTAAAATGTAAAAACAGCTTTAGGGAGGTTAAGGCCTCCCTAAATTTAATCACTTAACATGAAAAAAATTATACTATTTCTAAGCTTAATTGTTGCTTTTTCGTTACAGGTAAAAGCTCAAAAAGGATTAAAAGAAGGAGATAAGGCCCCAATATTTACCGCGATCGATCAAAATGGTAAAAGCGTAAGTTTGAAGGATGCACTTAAAAAGCACCGTTCTGTTGTACTGTTTTTTTACCGCGGGCAGTGGTGCCCGTATTGCAATAAACACATCAAAGAACTTCAGGATTCTTTAAACCTGCTGAGTGCCAAAGATGCTTATGTAATTGGTGTTACACCTGAAACCAAAGAAAACATTGATAAAACCATTAAAAAGACCAAAGCAGGCTTTTCGATTGTGCAGGATAAAGATGATGAGATTATGAAAGCTTACGGGGTAAATTTTATGATGGATGAAGCAACTTTTACCAAATACATGGGCTATGGGATAAATTTAGAGGATAATAACGGTAATACACGTCATACTTTACCCGTTCCTGCAACCTATATTATTGATCGTTCTGGTAAAATTAAATATGTTCATTTCGATCCCAATTACCAAAAAAGAGCCTCGGTAAAACTTTTACTTTCGAAACTTTAGGTAGCTGATAGTAATTTTATATAGCTATGAGGAAGCATTTTAAACAAAATTTAAATGATTAATGGGCTACATCCATTTTAGTCCGGAAATGAAAGGGTCGTAATTCGTGGTGGGCTGCAGCCCCAAAAATGAAATGCTGGTTTAGCCATTTAGCCCCGGGTGAAGTGTTACCCTGCAGGCTGAGGTACGAGGCCGAAGCGTAAAAGCGTAACGCGGGACACAAGTTGGTTTGATGCAGAGACCCTGCGCTCCAAAAAGAAAAGCTGTTTTATAAAGAAAATTAGCCGGATGAATAATAGGAATAATTTTTTTATTTATTTGGAAATGGAAGGGTAGTTATTCTTGGCGGACAGCAGCCCTGCTTTTGGTACAAGGCCCGATGAAGAATCGGGCGCTTTCCCCGTCAATCAGGTTTATGGTGAACGTTTGTACCTCGCAATCTCAAAACTTAAATGTTGTTTAGCCATTTTGACCCGGGTGAAGTGTTACCCCAATGTCATTAAGTTAAGTCCATACAGCACAAGCGAAAATAATTTAACCACAGATAGAAAGGATACACACAAATATGAAAATCCGTGTTTATCTGTGTGCATCTGTGGTTAAAAGCTCTTAACTTAATGACATTGAACGTTATCCTGCAGGCTGGAGCGTAAAAGGATAAAAGGGTAACATGGTAACCAATCTGCATAACTGTACAGATATTGTGCTCCAAAAAATGGCTATTGGTTTGTTTAATTAGTTGAATGACATTGTTTTAGCAAATGTATAATAATCTCATCAAGTTACCTCCGTTCGCCAATCTGCTGCCGCCACATAGAATAATAAAGTCCCTTCTTTTCGAGCAACTCGTTATGGCTGCCCGTTTCAGATACCTTTCCTTTTTCCAGCACATAGATTTTATCGGCATGCATAATGGTTGATAAACGGTGGGCAATCAGAATGGTCATCTGTTCCCTTCTGTCTGAAATCTCTCTTATCGTTGCAGAAATTTCTTCTTCAGTAAGCGAATCGAGCGCGGAAGTTGCTTCGTCAAAGATCAACAACCTTGGTTTTCTCAATAAGGCCCTGGCGATCGAAATCCGTTGTTTTTCGCCACCTGATAGTTTCATGCCATTTTCACCCAATACGGTGTCGATTCCCTGAGCTGCTTTGGCAACAAGTGCTGTAGCTGAGGCCTTTTGTAATGCTTCCACAATCTCTTCTTCACTGGCTGTAGGATTAACAAAACGCATGTTTTCCCTGATTGAACCTGCATAAAGCTGGGTATCCTGTGTAACGAAACCGATCTGTCTCCTTAATGGGTTGTAACGTATGCGTTTGGAACTGGTTTTGTTGAAGAGGATTTCACCATCAACTGGAAGATAAAGTCCCACTAACAATTTAACAAGGGTCGATTTGCCAGAACCCGAAGGACCTACAAATGCCACCGTCTCACCATTTTGGATTTCGAAGGAAATATCATCAATAGCATTGTAACCAGCAGTTTTATGTCTGAAAACTACATTTTTGAATTCGAGCCTGTTAAGTGCATTAAGCTCTACGGCATCCTCCGGACGGGTTTCTATCGGTTTTTGCATCAGGTTGTCGAATGTTTTAAGCGAGGCATCTGCTTCCCGGTACAGAATGATCATGTTGCCCAGGTCCTGAAGCGGCGTAAAGATCGCCGTGGAGATAAACTGCATTGCAATCAGTTCTCCTGTACTTAATATTTTTCTGAAAATCAGCCATAGCAGGATAAAAAGCACCGATTGCTTTAGCAAGTTGAGCAGATTGCCCTGTAAAAAAGAGAGTGTGCTCACTTTTCGGGCTTTTAGCATTTCGAGATCAAAAATTTTCAGGGTCTGTACATTCAATCTTCTGATCTCGGCAAAGGTTAAACCTAAACTTTTTACCAATTCGATGTTGCGCAGGCTCTCGGTAATTACGCCGGCCTGCCTATCAGCCTGTCGGTTAATAGACCGTTGGATAGCTTTTATTTTTTTAGATAGCAGGCCGGTTAGAGAGCCTAGTACCAATACTCCAATAAAAAATACAGGTACCAAAAGCCAGTTCTTGTTCAGGCTGTACCACAATAAAAATCCAATTCCCACAAGCGATGAAAAAAGGATATTGATAAACGCATTGATAAAACGTTCTGCATCCGTTTTTACTTTTTGAAGCACCGATAAGGTTGTTCCGCTGCGGCTTTCTTCAAATTCCTGAAACGAGAGGCGGAGCGTTTGTTTGAGGCCATCATTAAAAATATTCATGCCAAAACGAGCCACAGCCTTCCTGGTTGTAAATTCCTGTATGGAGCGGCAAAGCCTGGCCACCAGTGCAATGGCTAGCGCAATGAGCAGCCAGTAGAAAACTTCGCTAATAAGTTGGTGTTCGCTCAAGTGATGTTTGTTGGTAGAATAATCGTCTATAATCTTTCCAAAAATAATGGGATCGAGCAGGTTTAAAAGCTGTGCTGCAGCGGCCAGTAAAAGCGATAGTATAATGAGATTCCGGTGTGGCCTCAGGTATTTTAAAAGTATTTTCATCTTTAGCAGGAATACAGATAGGGTTGGGCAATTAATAAACGTTAATGGCTTACAATAGTTTCAGTAAGATCAGCTTTAGGATACTGTTTTCTCTCCGGAATAAATTAAATTTGTAAGAATACCCAACAGATGCTTTTCCATTTTAAAGATAAATTTCCTCAGTTAAATCCTTATTGGGATAAATATCTGGAATTTCAGGAGCGCATGGAGGTTCCGGCAAAAACCATTTTATTGGAAGAGGGTAAAATATCCCATCATTATTTTTATGTAGAAAAAGGTTGTGTGCGGGCCGCATTAAATAAACAGGGAGATGATAAAACTGTTCAGTTTTTCTTTGAAAAAGAAGGTTTAACTTCCTTGGAAAGTTTTCTGAAGAATACACCCAGCCTGTTCACCATCGAAACGATCGAGCCTTCGGTTATTTATTTGCTGCATAAAACAAAAGTCAAAGCTTTAATGACTGAGCTGCGTGAGGTGCCCGGATTTGCGGATGTTATCTTAAATATTCTGGCCGAGAGACAGATGCATTATATGAATGAATTTGTATCCTTCATCAGAGATACGCCCGAAGAACGTTATCAAAAGCTCTTACAGGAAAGGCCTCATATTGTACAGCGCGTTCCTCAACATTATATTGCCTCTTATCTGGGTGTAACCCGTGTACACTTAAGCCGTATAAAAAGCGCCCTGCTTAAAAAAGGCAATCGGTAACATATGTTATCGTTCGGCACTGCAGCAGAATCTAACTTTGTATCAACAAAATACAAAAAAGATGAAAGCAGCAGTAATGTATAAGAAAGGGGAATTACCCCAATATGTAGATTTTGAAGAACCAGTAGCCCAAAACGATCAGGAAATATTGGTGCGTGTAAAGGCCGTTGCCATTAAACATTTGGATAAAGGCAAAGCAGCAGGCACGCATTATTCAAGCGATGCACCAAAAGCAACAGGTCGTGTGATCGGTGGAGATGGCGTATGCCTGCTCGAAGATGGCACACGGGTTTATGGGATGGGCGTAAGTGGAATGCTGGCAGAAAAAGCAATTATAGAAAAGCGCAGGATGGTGAAATTACCTGAAGGTTTAAGTGATACTACGGCCGCCGCATTGGCCAATGCCGTTATTGGCTCGGCCATGGCCTTAAGGTTTAAGGCGGCTATCCAGCCTGGAGACGTGGTGTTAATTAATGGCGCAACTGGTTTTACTGGAATGGTAGCCGTGCAGATTGCGAAACATTATGGCGCAGCAAAAGTAATTGCAACAGGCAGGAATGTACAATTGCTTCAAAATTTATTAAAACTTGGTGCAGACGAAATCATCGGGATTACCACCGATAATTCAGCATTTTTATCGCAGGTGAAACAGCGCCATCAGGAAAAACCAATAGATGTAATTATTGATTACCTCTGGGGCTGTACCGCTGAACTGTTGTTATCCAGTTTAATGGGGCAGGGGGCATTTACCAATAAAGTGAGGTTTGTTTCTGTAGGTAGTATGGCCGGCGATCTGATCCAGCTGTCGGCTGCTAATTTAAGAAGCGTAGATCTGCAGCTCACAGGCTCTGGCCTGGGCAGTTGGAGCAAAGAACAGGTTGGACTGTTATTTACTGAAATATTGCCCCAAATGTTTCAGCTAGCAGCAGATGGTAAATTGAAGGTAGAAACTACAGAGGTTAAGCTAGCAGATATTTCCGGTCTTTGGAACCTTGAGGTTGCTGATGGTAAACGTTTAGTGGTAATGATATAGGAACAGAATAGTTATGAACGATCTTGGGTTTTTAAGATGATGATAAGCCTAGAAGGGTCGTCATTGCAATGACGACTTTTCTTTGGATCTCTCCATTTCACTGCGCTATAGGAAATGACAATACTTCCACTATAAGCTTTTCAGTTTACTTCCTCGTAAAATCATCCATTAACTTCATGGTAATCAAGGCATCTTCGCCGCTACATGGATTTTGCCCTTTGCCTAAAAAGTAATCGACTACTTTTTCGATCATAGGTTGTTGAACATGCTGTAAAGGCTCAAATACATATTCTTCAGTTGATTGATCGGTTGTAACGGTAATTTTATTGCCAAACATCGGGAAACTAATATAACCTTTTGAGCCATATATTACGCAACTATCAGCTTGATCCTGTTGCGCTACAGAAAAACACCAGGTACCGCTGAAAACAACGCCGTTTTCGAAAAGGATATTTCCCGCAACCAAATCATCAACCTCGGTATTTTCCTGTTGTCTGGTGGCAATACCCATGGCGTTTTTTACAGCGCCGAAATAATAAGTCATGAGATCTAATTGATGCGGAGCCAGGTCATGAAATAAACCACCACCGGAAATAACTGGATTGATCCGCCAATTATCTGCTGTTTTGGCAATTAGTACAGGGTTAGGCGATTGCAGCATTTTTAACCGGACTAAACGAACATCGCCAATGGTATGTGCAGCCAATAGTTCTTTAACTTTTAAAAACATGGGTTGGGCACGGCGATAATGGGCTACGCAGAGTTTAACCTTTAATTTGCTGGCTACAACAATCATGCGTTGAGCAGCCTCAGCATCTAAAGTCATGGGTTTTTCTACATATACCGGCTTGCCAGTTTTCAAAGCTTCAATGGTATAAGCTTCGTGTTGTAGGGGTGGCGTAGCAATGTAAATGGCATTAACCTCCGGATCGTTAATCAGTTGAGAAGCATTGTCATACCATTTAGGGACTTGATGACGTTTAGCATAATCAGCAGCCTTAGCACCGTCTCGGCGCATTACCGCAACAAGTTTGGAGTTGTTTACCTTATTAAAAGCTGGCCCGCTTTTTACTTCAGTCACATCCCCACAGCCAATAATGCTCCATCTGATTTCTTCCATTATATCCTTGATTTAAAAGTCTGAATTTAGAAATTATTGTCTGGAAACTATGCTCAATCGATAGAAAGCTTTGTAAAAAAGAAAAGGGATTCACTTTGGGAGTGATCCCTAATCAACTAACCAAACAAACTATTCCGGAAACCACGCCGGAATCATTTTATAAACGAAAGAATTGGGAGATTGTTTTAATAGATATAGCTATTTATTGTATTTTTTTTTAGAAAAGAAAATAAGACCATTTATCAGAAATTGGTCCCGCTTTTTTTAGCTTTGTATTATGCAAAATCTTTCCAAGAAGCTTCAGATTGATCTTATAGAACTTAAGGCAAAATATGCCTTTATTATGGATGAGCTTGAAGTAACATTTGAAAACGCTTACCTGTCTAAATTACAAGCTAAACAACGCCTGGCGGAGCAGATGATGATAGAAATGGAAAGGATACTGAGTGGCGAGTCTGGAGAACATGAAAACTAATCGGTTAAGATAAAGAGATAGTTTTTGATATTAACCTTAAGGTAAAGAAGCAATATATCATTAATCTGGAACGGTCATACATGCGTGCCCCAATTTCGATCGTAATTTTGTTCGAACTGAAAAAAATAATGGAAACCATACGATTTACGCTACCTCTTTTTTAAAGCAGGGGGTATGCTAAAGGTTGGTTTTTTGTCGGCATCTTTAAAGTCTACCTCCATAAAATAGCGCTTTTGTTTAATGATATAATTATCTATAAACCACAGGATATCAGGTAGGTTTTCAAGCATTGGTGATCCAGCTATTTCGTGCCCCATATCTTGCACGTACTGAAAGTAATAAGGATATCCGTTTTTTTTAAAAGTGCGGGCCAGATATTTGGAACCAAAAAATCCCCTGTTTAATAATCTCACTTTGTTATAGGGTACAAGTTTATCGGCTGTGCCATGAAAAAGCATAGTAGGTGCTGGTGGTATGGCATATTTTGGCGCACCATGATAACTTAATATTGCCCCGGCAAAAGAAATTACACCCTTGTATTGAAAATGGTGTGGTAATTTAGCCGATAATGCGGTGGCGTTCCGCTTGTTGTAGTCGGCATGTAGCGCGGTAATAGCACCTGCACTTGATCCTGACAGGATGATCATAGCCGTATCAATACCAAGTTCTTTTGCATTTTTGATCAGATAAGCTGTTGCGTCGAAAACATCGGTCGTAGCGGTATCAATAGCTGCTTTTAAATTTGAAGTATTAAACGGACCAGGAAACTTCTTTCCTTTAAGACCAAGTCGATAGTCAACTGAAACTACCTTATAGTTGTGTGCAATTAAAGTGTTAAAATATTGATCAAATAACTTGCTATCTCTGCGGCCCATTACAAAGCCGCCACCAAATATAAAAAGTACTGTTGGCTTAGTTTCTGTTATTTTACCAGTATAATAAATATCTAATTTTAGTTTACCTGAATCAGTTTGTGAGAATGTTTTAGTGTCTATATGAAATTTTTTATCCTGGAGGACAATCTGCCCTATTGAAGATAGAGAACTAAATAAAAGCGTTAGGAGCAGCAGGCTTAGCGGATATACTTTTTTATTGGGCATCATCTAATTTTTAAGGAAGGTTAGCTATCAGCAATTGAATCGGCTTTTTTAAGCTAATTTATTGCTTTTTTAGCTTAGGTGCAATTAAATACACAATATTCTACACCAGGGAATTAATCAGTTATAATTGTAATTGCACTATTCTTTATAGCCATTTAGCTTAAATAAAAGGATGTTTTTACAAATAACACCATTCCTAAAAATGGGTGCAATTATAGGTGGTGTACAATTTCTAAATTGGGATTTGATAAAGTTTATACTGCTTTCATCGTAAAGATTAGAAGGTACAATATAATATGCATTGTCGCCAGTAGTTAATTTCTGTTTGGTTTGATTCGACCAATAATACTGGTGAAGATCGAATATTTCTCCTATGCCGTAGGTATGCAAACCAGTTTTAACGCAAACATAAAAATCTAAATGAGCTGCCGGGAACCATTTTGTAATCACAATCGTATGGACTGTTTTATTCTTTATTGATGATTTATCTAAACGGTAAATAGAATCAATTATTCTACCTGTTTCTTTCCAGCCGTATAAATCTAAGGTGGGGTCGCCCGCACCCAAATTCATTGAGCTTTTTTGCGTCGAAAATGTGCCCTTGTAAAAGTTAATTGTGATGAGACCTGCACTTACCACGAACAAGAAAAACAGCATACTTGCACTAATAATGGCTTTTACTTTTGATAGGCGAATAGATTCCAGTTTCAATGCAGCAAGAAATATTAAACAGCTATACGCCGGGCCAGACCAATGCGGTAATGTATCTCTAAAAATTGAAAGAAAAATCAGTGTCACAATAAGAGGAAGCGCACAATATAATAATAGTTGTATTTCGCTTTTAAGAAGATGATGTTTGGTTTTAATGAAACTAAAAATAGCCATCCAGGCCAGAAAAAAAACAATTGGATTGTTGTAGAATATTTGTCCGCCGATTTCTCTGGAGAAGGCTAATGGATTTATGCCTGCGTGGAACAGGCTAACCCGATTACTGTGATAGGTGTAGGTAATGAAATGATGCTGTATATTCCAGATGATAAAAGGAGATACGATAATCAAACTAATTAACATAGAAACATACATACCCTTCTGCACCATTAATTTTCTACTGTTAAACAGAGCGAACATGATAACGCCCACCCATAAGTAGATGCCATGTATTTTACACATCATACAAAGCCCCGCAGCCACACCGAACCAGCACCAGAGATTTAACGTTGGTAAACCTTGGTGGATGGATTTGTTAATCTTCAACAACAAAAAGATGCTCCAAAGCCAGAAAACCATTTGAGGGCTATCTGGCAAAATAAATGTTCCGGCAATAATACTGCAATAAAAGGATGAAGAATAAAGTAAAACGGCAAACCAACCCATGCGGTCATTAAGGAGTAATTTACCTGTTTTATATACTATTACGGTACCTATTGTAGATGATATTATGGCGCCAAGACGAGCAGCCGATTCGTTGTGAATATATAAATTTGCTGTTGTAGCTCTGATCAACCATGCTACAAATGGGGGATGATCAAAATAATTCCATTGCAGATTTAAAGCGTATGTCCAGTAATATACCTCGTCGTTTCCGAGCGCTATTGTTGAGGCTATGACCAGTTTGATCACAGTCATCGCCATTATAAAAAGCCAAAGTTTAACCGGAATTTCTTTCACTTAAATGGGCTTAGCCTGATTGGAAATTTTAAGCTGTTTATATCTTCTGTTTAGCTTAGCTGATCTGAAAAGTTTAAGGTCATATACCTGATGATAGCTTAAAATTGCACAAATTATACCGGCTATAGCTCCAAAAATTACATCAATCAGAAAATGCTGAGCCAAGTATATGCGTGAATAGCCGATTAAAAAAGCAAAAAATAAACAGTAAAAGGAGATTTTATTTTTTTTGAAAACCAAAACCAATACTGTGGATAAGGCAAAAGCAGATGCGGTATGTCCTGAGGGAAAAGAATTATGATTATGCATGCTTATCCCTTCAACAAAGTGATTGTATTGAAATAAAGTTTGCTCAAAATAATATTTAGGCCGTGGCATGTGGAATATTCTTTTAGCGGTTTGAATAAGCAAACCCGAATAAATATAGGCAAGAGCCATGGTCATTGCTTTTTTCTTTTTTCTAATTGCAAGCAGGATGATTGCGGCCAGAATACTGATTAAACCATCTCCGAGATTAGTGATATACCTAAAAGAAATATCCAGCCACGCTGGATGAAACCGGTTAAAAATGAGGAATCCATCTGTTTTAGAAAAGCTAAAATTAAAAATGAGTGCCAGCAGCAGTATTGATATCGCAGTAAAGAAATAATAATGGAGCTTGGTCAGTCTTTTTATCGTACGCATATCAGTTCTTTCATGCAAAGCTATTAGCTGTATATCATCTGAAAGTTAAGCGAACGTCATGTTTATGTCATGCGAATTGGTTGAGAATTTGTTACATCATGATGTGGATGGAATTAAGATTGATTATACGCACATGGGAGTTAAGGACTTTTGAAGAACTTACTCAGTTAACATTTCTTAATAAGTTAATATGAAAGCACTGATAAGTTAAAGTACTTTGTGTTGCTTTGCGGCCATAGAACTAAAATTAATTATGCAAAACAATCAGGTAAAGGTAAGTCCAGATTTACAGCAGTTTATCGATAAGTTTGAGCCCAGCAAATTTAAACTAATGTCGGGTGGAATTGAAATCAGGGGAATAAACGATATACATAGAAATATTGCTCAAGCCAGAGAAATTATAGAAAAATTAAAACTTCGCTTAATAGTTTCGCATAATGCTGAGATGCTTAGTTATCGTGGTTTTGAAGTAAATAACCTTTAAGCCACAAAAAAGTGGAGCGTATTAAAGGAGAATTTCGGTTAATAAATGCTAATTCTTGTTTCATATACTTATTGTACCAAAAAGAAAAATTATGCAATCTTCTGTAATCTGATGCATTAAATATGAAATTGTTGCGTATCTGCCAGGTTGATTGTAATTAGTACCTGGAAATACTTTCCTTTCTGACCGGAAGAAATCTCTGCCTGGTCTGCATAAGTATGGAGCAGCCTTTGCCGGATGTTTTCAAGGCCCGTATGGAAACCTGTATCGTTGAGGCCTGTGTTAATCAGGTTACTTGTTTGAATACTAAACTTTCCTCCCTGCAACTTTACCATAATCTTTCCAGGATCTTCCGGTTGGCTGAGGTTTCCATGTTTAACCATATTTTCGGTTAGGCTAAGTAATAGTAATGGAATCACTTCAGTGGATTCACTTTTCTGATCATAATTAAAATCTATAAATAAGTCAGGCTGCTTTATTCTGCTAAGCAGAAGAAGGTTTTCGACTTGACGGATCTCTGCTTCCAGTGGCATAATTTCCGGGCCATGTTCGCATTCTAATGCATAACGCATCAGTTTTGAAAGGTACCGTACGGTTTCTGCAGCCCGGGGTTCACTCTTATGCGTACTGTTATATATATAGGTTAAGGTATTGAACAAAAAATGTGGATTAATTTGCGCTTTGAGGTAGGCATTTTTAGCATTAGCCAGTTCAAGCGTTGTTTGCTTTTGCTTCAACATTTCTTCAATTGCTTCTTTTTCCAGTTTAGTTGCCCGATGTTTCTGGTGGATATAACTTTTAATAAAATAGTAAGCTGTTGAGAATAACATGAAGTAGATTCCCCGCCATAGTGTTGAAGACATAAACTTCCAGTCTGTAACCGTGAGCTTATCAATAGGAACTATTGTTGCTTTTGAAAGGGAGCGATCAGTGAGGTACGCGATAATAGTATACAAACATACCTCAACTATTGTTAATATAATTATCCTTAAATAAATAGGTTTGTTTGATTTCAAACTTTTTCCTAATACCAATTCGGCATGGATATAGAAGAGTGTTATATTAATAATGTAGTGAATGCAATAGCTTAATAAAGTGGCATTTATTTTAAGGATTAACGAGATCAGTATATATTCATAAAGAATGAATATAGCCCATGCAATAATATGCCAGCGATAATTTTTTAGCCAGTTTTTCATTTTTTTAGGTTAAAATTGGGTTTCACAACAGTCAACAATTGCTTTGCGTAATGTGCTCTTTTATAGGTTTTTATGGGGCTAATTTTCGCTTATGAAAAGAATTACAGACTTAAAATCGACCCGGAAAACTGCGTTTGTTTTCCGTTCACAAAAAGCAGCTAATATGCGCTTTCAAAAGAGTGATCCAACTACCAGTACAATGACAGTGATCACAACACTTACAACTCATTCAGATTTGCAAATGTTAATCCCTTAAACGTTTTGAGACAAGGGTTTGGTTTTCAATATAGTCCATAAATGCCTCCTTGTATTGTGGAGTCATGAGTACTTCGTACTTTCCAAGGTCGATTTTGTGCCCGTTAATTTCCTTTACAAAGGTGGTGTTGATCATGTATGACTTGTGAACACGGTAGAAGTGCTCATTTTCCTGGAGCTTTTCCTCCATCTCCTTCATGGTCATATATACTGAATAATCATTTGTTGGCGTGTAAATATGTATATGGTTATTAGAACCCTGAAGGTAGATGATATCTTTTTTGAGTACTTTGGTAAGTTTGCCTCGTTCGCCATTTGTGCGTAAGAAAAATGCTTCTTCATTTTCTTGTACAAGGCGTTGTGTATCATAACATTCTGAAAGTACCTCATTAACTACTTCTGCAAAATCTCCCATGTTGAAAGGTTTTAACAGGTAATGTTTTGCCCTAACCTTAAAAGCATCCAGTGCAAATTCTGGATAGGATGTAGTAAAAATAATGTTGTGTGCTTTATGCTTGAGGTTATCAGCAAGTCGTAGGCCAGACATTGCTGGCATATCAATATCCAAAAAGATGAGCTGTTTATTGCTTTCTGTACTGATTTCGCTTAGGGCCTCTATCGGTTTAGTAAAGATCCGGTGGACTTTTAACCTTGGGATTTCCGCAATGTGGTCTTGCAAAATATTAATTGCGGTAGGATCATCATCAATAATGATGCAGGAGATAGAGTTTTTCATTAAAATAGATTTAAGTAGATAAATGCAATTTAATAAATTTATTCTTAAATGGAATAGCTGACGTATTAACGATGTGATCACTAACTAATTTTAAAGGTGAATTTTTAGCCAGTGAATATAATTAAAGCTGTTTATTGCGGTTTTTAGAACCAAGCCTTTTGGAAGTGTTTCGAAAAAAAAAACGTTTTTTTGAAAACATCAGAGTGGCGATGCTTGGATATGAGTATTATTCCAGGCTTGATTGCTACCTTGTAGACATATCTTTTTGGGGATAGTTTTCGGGGGATCAAGGCTTAATCTTTTTCCACTTGATCCCGAAGAACCAAAGAATTGAAAGGAGTAAATAAAAAAGTCCGGTCATTTTGACCGGACTTTTCGTTGTGTACTCGGGGCGGGAATCGAACCCGCACGCCTTTGAAAGCACAGGATTTTAAGTCCTGCGTGTCTACCAGTTCCACCACCCGAGCATTAGCCGCTACCGATCTCCATCGGCTTGGTTAACTTTAAAATAAATGCCTTCTGGTAGGAAGGCATTTTGGAGCGAAAGACGAGATTCGAACTCGCGACCCCGACCTTGGCAAGGTCGTGCTCTACCAACTGAGCTACTTTCGCATTTACAAAACTGATGTTGTTGTTTCGTTTTGGTGATGCAAATATAGGCAGATTTATATTTCTGTCAAGAGATTTCTTGTTAAAAATTTAATATTTAATTTAAATTGCTGGCTTTCAGTACCAGTAAAATTAAATCAGTTTCAAAACCTTTTGCCTGAAGGTAGCTCATCAGCTTATTTTTTCTTTTGAACGGATCATTTTCACCCAGACTTTCCGCTTTTTTAACCGCTAATTTTTCTATCGTCTGCAAATAATCATCGCCGTCTATACTGTAAATTGCTTTTTGTAAAATTTTATCAGGCACACCTTTCAATTTTAAACCCTGTTTAATTTTAACCCGGCCCCAATGTTTAATGTTGAATTTGCCCGACGCATAACTTTTGGCAAACCTTTCTTCATTCAAAAAATTGTTAATGATCAGGTCACTAATAATTTCTTCCAGTTCATCCCCGCGCATGCCCCATTCTACCAATTTGTACCGTACCTCTTTTTGCGAGCGTTCCTGGTAAGCGCAAAAATTTTCGGCTTTCGCCAAAGCTTGTTTTTTATCTAATAATACTGCCTCTTGTTTACCGCTTTTCATAATTAATTACTGAAATTCGTAAAAATAAAAGCGATTACCGTATTTTTCTGAATATAATAGCATGCAAAACCCAATATATACTGTTGCCAAAATAGCCGAAATTTTAAATGCTGATACCAAATTAGTTGATGGAGAGGTTGTTATTCAATACCTGGTAATTGATAGCCGTTCGGTTTTGGTGCCAGAAAATTCTATATTTTTTGCTTTGTCTTCGCACCGGGATGGACACGAATTTATAAAAGATGCTTACAGCAAGGACATCCGTAATTTCGTGATTACCGAAGCTAAATATGTTAATCAATACCCGGATTGTAATTTTTTACTGGTTGATGACGCTTTGACCGCCTTACAACAACTCACTATTTACCATAGAAACCAGTTTCAGTTTAAAACCATAGGTATTACAGGAAGTAATGGAAAAACCATTGTAAAAGAGTGGTTGTATCAGCTTTTGGCCGCCGATTTCAATATCGTTAAAAGTCCTAAAAGTTATAACTCGCAAATTGGCGTACCGCTTTCCGTTTGGCAGATTGAAGCCGATCATACCTTAGGGATTTTCGAAGCCGGGATTTCTGCAGTAAATGAAATGCAGCGCCTGGCGGAGATTATTCAGCCAAAAATTGGGATTTTAACCAATATTGGCGAAGCACATGCGGAAGGATTTAGCTCTAAAAAAGAAAAACTCACAGAGAAGCTGAAACTTTTTAAAGATTCAGATTTATTCATCTATGCTCCCGAATATGTAACTGAGGTAAGTCCAAAAGATTTACCCGGGAAGAAAAAGTTTAGCTGGAGCAGCAAGCAGGTTGCAGACTTGCAGATTACTACCGTTGAACCCATTGAAGGAAATTGTTATTTAAGAGCTATTTATCAGAATGCCGAAATAGAATGCATGTTGCCTTTTAAAGATAAAGCCTCGATAGAAAATGGCATGATCTGCTGGGCAACTTTACTGGCTTTAGGTTATACGCCAGAGCAGGCCGATCTGCGTTTGGAGAAACTGAGCCATGTAAGCATGCGCCTGGAACTGAAAAACGGCATCAATCAGTGCTCCATTATTGATGATTCGTACAGTGCTGATATTTCTTCCTTGGCTATAGCGCTGGATTTTTTAAATCAACAGAACCAACACCCGAAGAAAACCGTTATCCTTTCCGAATTATTCGAAACCGGGAGAGACGATCTTGATTTATATACCGAAATTGCTGAATTGCTTGCTCAAAAGAAAGTCAACAGGTTAATTGGTATTGGAACGCACATTTCGCGTTATGCCGATCTTTTTAAGTTCGAAACCCAGTTTTTTGAGAATACCAATGCTTTTGTAGAGGCCTTTCCAGGTTTACAATTTAGCCACGAAACTATATTGGTAAAAGGCGCCAGGCGCTTTGAATTTGGGCGCATCAGTAAATTGCTTACCCAAAAAATACACGATACGGTTTTGGAAATCGACCTGAATGCGATGGTTGGCAACCTGCAGTTTTACCGTTCTAAAATCAAGCCCGGTGTTAAAATTATGGCCATGGTTAAAGCCTTTTCGTATGGAAGCGGAAGTTTCGAAATCGCCAATTTATTGCAGTTCCATAAGGTAGATTATCTGGCGGTAGCTTATGCCGATGAAGGCATTGCTTTACGGAAAGCCGGAATTACGCTACCTATTATGGTGATGAGTCCCGAAGAATCTGCTTTCGAAGCCATCGTTAAACATAAACTCGAACCCGAAATTTATAGTATAGAAATCCTGAACAGCTTTTTAAACGCACTATCGGATTATGATTTCGATTACCCGATCCACATTAAAATAGACAGTGGCATGCACCGTTTAGGTTTCGATCAAGCTGAAATGGATGCCTTATCGGGTCTGTTAAAAGATTCGGCAAAGGTAAAAGTGCAGAGTATTTTTTCTCATTTAGTAGCTAGCGATGCTGCAGAGCATGATGGATTTACCCGGCAGCAGATCGATAAATTTAAAATTATTGCCAATCAGTTAGTTAACGCTTTAGGTTATAATCCATTATTGCATATTTCCAATACTTCTGGTATCTCACGTTGGCCAGATGCGCAAATGGATATGGTCCGTTTGGGCATAGGTTTGTATGGTTTTGATTCTGCTTTGGCCAATAACCGGGGTTTACAGACCGTAATGGTACTTAAAACTACGGTTACTCAAGTGAAGACATTAGCGCCAGGCGAAACTGTGGGGTACAGCAGAAAAGGAGTAATGCCAAATGGCGGAAAAATAGCAACAGTAAAAATTGGTTATGCAGATGGCTATACCAGGTATTTTGGCAACGGTGTAGGGAAAATGCTGGTTAATGGCCATTTAGTGCCGGTAATAGGCTCAATATGCATGGACATGACGATGTTGGATGTTACAAGTATCGACGTAAAACCTGGTGATGAAGCCATTGTTTTCAACAAAGAACACACCATTATGCAATTGGCAAAAGATATTAATACCATTCCGTATGAAATCCTAACCAACATCTCGCAGAGGGTTAAAAGGGTTTATTTCTACGAGTAAGAGCTATGCTAAATTGTTTAATTGATATATTGTTGGCTGTACAGCGTTAACAATTGAGCAATTAAACAATTCTAACCATATTTTTCCTAATTTTGCGCCATGAACAAAGTCGGGAAAGCCATTTTAAACTATTTGATTAAAGGTTTATTAATTGTTGTACCCATTGCCGTGAGTATTTTTATTGTGGTTTGGGCGGTTACAACAGTTGATAGCTGGTTAAATGTAAACAATATTTTAGGCGTAAATCCACGTACAGGCGAAAGTCGCAATATTCCCGGTTTAGGTTTGCTGACCGTTTTGACCATCATTTTACTTGCGGGTATTTTCGTAACCAATTTGGTAACTGAGCCCATGTACAATTGGTTCCAGCGGATGATGCAAAGGTTGCCCTTGCTTAATTTTATTTATTCATCTATAAAAGATTTAACTGAAGCTTTTGTAGGCGATGAGAAAAAATTTAATCACCCGGTACTGGTAGAAGTCGAGGGAGGTTTAAAAAAAATCGGATTTTTAACACAGAACGACCTGCATAAACTTGATCTGCCTGATGAAGTGGCCGTATATTTTCCACTTTCTTATTCTTTTGCGGGCCAGCTTTGTATTGTAAAAAGAGATAAGGTTGCCGATTTAAATATGACTGCCGCCGATGCCATGAAACTGGTCGTGAGTGGTGGTGTAAGCGGACTTTAAACTCTTTTTAAATGATTACGATTTACCATAATAACCGCTGTACCAAAAGCCGCTGTGATTTGGTAGAGCTCTAATCTAGTCGTAGCCTCTCGCTACGTGATGAAATAGTTCTTTAAAGGCGATATTAATATTTCTATTGCCCTAGTAAGATACTAAAACCAGATCGTTTCGTCGTTATATCTGATGACTGCCCGCGCACAATAGCCCTGATGGAAATGGAAATCCCTTTTGGGTACCGGTAATTGTTGGTATGGAATAATTCCCAAAAGGATTGGAATGTACAGCAGGACCGGAACCGCCCTATTGATTACGGGTATTAGCGCTTCAAAAAGAAACGACTTTAGTCTTAGTGTCTCGCTACGAGACTGAATAATTCTATAAAGTTGAGATTAATACTTTTTATTTTCTTAGCAAGACGCTAAGACTAGATTGGAGAGTGCTTTGGGACATAGATCTTTCCATTCCGCTTTGCTTCAGTCGAGATGACGGATCTTTTTATCGTTAAAAAATACTTTTAAAAGTGAGCATGCAGAATATAAAAATAATCAGACCGAAAATCAGTCTCGAATAGTATTCCCTTATAAAAAGACCACATAATACCAGTGTATCATCATCAACATTGGTATGGATCAATCCACTTCCTGCTGAAGCGTTAAAAAGGATTTGTTTATCTTTATGGTTGTTCAACGACCAGCGGCTTAACCAGCTGTTTTGATAACTCCAATCGAAAGTTTCGCCAGAGGCAAATACAATTTTTGCTTTAAAACCCAGCCAATCATAAGTAATTACGGCCAAAACCGTATTCTTGTTGTCAATAATTTTAGTTTCAGGTTTAGAAAACCCTTCACTTTTTAACAGGTAAATGCCTGCCTGGGTAGTGGCTATTGCCGTATTTTTCCACGAACCAAAATTGATGGAAAATTTTAGATAGCCATTGTTTATTACCTGATAATTACTATCAAATAAACCTTTTCTCCAACTCAGAACCTGTTCCATCTCACAAAAGGGTTTAAGTTATTTCTAATGACGATTAATTGATATCGTTATAATGGGCATAAGGCAAGCAATAAGTACAACAACACGTTTGTTGTAAATGTGTTTGATAAATAAGCCTGTAATAATCAATAATTCATTGTGTGTATCAGAAGATATCGTTCCCGTATTGCTATTTGAGCTGTACATAATATGGGCATCCTTATAATTACTTACCGTGAACTGCGATTTCCATACACCGGTTGATTTCCATTCGTACTGTTCGCCAGTGTTTAAACTAATCACAGCCTTAGATTTCCAGCTATCGTAATTGATGATTGCAACCACCTCATTCGTTTTTCTATCAATTACTTTGGTTCTCGATTGCCAAAAACCTTCATTAGCGAAGTGATAGTTTTTATCTTCAAACATGCTTTCTGCATCGCTTCTCCAGCTGCTAAAAGAAATCATACCTTTTTGAACACCATCTGCAAAAAGCTGGAAGTTTCCGTTAAGCCAATTACTTTTCCAATTGATAAATTTCGACATTTTAATTACGTTTTATTTTAGATGGCAGTTTTCTTCAGTTGTTACAATAAATGAAGACATAAAAAAAGTGCTTATTATTTGTAAGCACTTTTTCAGTTTCCAATTATCAGTTTGCAATTTTCAGTTAACCGCTTTAAAGAATTAACGAGTTAACCATACTAATGAACCAATGGCAAATGAACTATTGAACCATTTAGAAATTTGGTTTAAGTACATACTTATCGTAGAAACGGAAAATATGTTCTGCAGCTTCTTCTGCGGTATCTACCAACCTGAAAAGGTTTAAATCTTCTTCGTGGATATTGTGTTCCTTCTGCAACATGGTTCCTTTAATCCAGTCAATTAGTCCACCCCAATAATCAACGCCCACCAATACGATTGGAAAACGGGCGATTTTGCCCGTCTGAATTAAGGTTAAAGCTTCAAAAAGTTCATCCATAGTACCAAAACCACCTGGTAAAACCACAAAACCCTGACTATATTTCATGAACATCACTTTGCGCACAAAGAAATAATCAAATTCCAATAATTTATTATGATCAATGTATTTATTGTGGAACTGCTCAAAAGGTAATTCAATATTTAACCCAACAGATTTACCTCCGTTAGTATGGGCGCCTTTATTACCGGCTTCCATAATGCCCGGACCACCACCTGTAATTACACCGTAACCGCGATCAGTTAATAATTTGCCGCATTGCTCTGCCAGCTGGTAATATCTATGTGTTTGGGCCGTACGGGCAGATCCGTAAATGGTAACACACGGGCCAATTTTAGCCAGTTTTTCAAAGCCGTCTACAAATTCGGCCATGATTTTAAAAATTTGCCAGGAATCGGTTACTTTGATTTCCTGCCAGTCTTTGTTTTCGAAAGCACTTCTAATTTTTTCTTCACTCGTCATATACTGTTATTCTAATATTAAAATTTGGTTTGCGCATCAGTTTTTTTGCTGATGAACAACAAGCCTGTAAATGTGATTAAACCGTTAATTAAAATCAGTTCAACACTAAAAACGTAACCGCCCAATAAAGTGGTCGAATTCGTTGCAAGCAAGTAACATAAAAAAGGTGATAATAAGCAAACTATCGGCACTAATTTATCATGAAGTCCGCGTTTTTTTACAAATAATCCAAAACTATACAGCCCTAAAAGCGGTCCGTAAGTATAAGAGGCAATGGTGAAAATTAAACTCACTACAGATGAATTATTCAAGGCGTTAATTACGATAATCACCAGAAACATCAAAATAGAAAACGCAACATGTACGGTATGGCGTTTTTTAACCGCGTCTTTTGCATTTACATTTTCTGCTTTAGCCATACCTAAAAAATCGACGCAGAACGAGGTAGTTAAGGCTGTAAGTGCCGAGTCGGTGGTGGCAAAGGTTGCTGCAGTTAAACCCAGCATAAAGATAATGGCCGGTACAGCACCCAGGTTGTTTAACGCAATTTCCGGAAATAATAAATCTGTTCTCGGTTTTCCGGTAATGTGGTCCAAAGGAATATCGATGCCGTTTTTTGTAGCGAAAATGTATAACAATGCACCAACACTCAAAAAGAAAACATTCAGGATCACGAATACGCCCGTAAACGTGAACATATTTTTTTGTGCTTCCTTGATGGTGCCCATGCTCAGGTTTTTCTGCATTAAATCCTGGTCTAAGCCCGTCATGGCGATGGTTACAAAAATACCACCGATAAACTGTTTACTGAAATAGAATTTATTCGTCAGGAAATCATCTAAAAAGAATATTTTCGAATAACTACTGTTTTTTACGGTTTCAAATGCTTGTGGAATATTGAAATTTAAACTGTTGCAGATAAAATAAATGGTTAAGAAAACCGATAAAACGAGGAAAAAAGTTTGTAAAGTATCGGTAATAATGATGGTTTTTAATCCACCTTTAAAAGTGTACGACCATATTAATGCCAGTGAAATCAATACCGTTAACCAGAACGGAATTCCATAATTATCAAAGATAAAGCGCTGTAAAACAATGACTACCAGGTATAATCTTGTCGCTGAACCCAATGTACGGCTCAATAAAAAGATCGAGGCTGCGGTTTTATAACTATAATGGCCTAATCTCTTTTCGATATAGCTATAAATCGAAGTAAGGTTCATCCGATAGTAAAGCGGAAGTAAAACCGTAGCAATAATAATAAAGCCAACTGCATTGCCCAACACAAACTGGAAATACTGAAACTGGTTTCCGCCGGGTGCACCAACTTCACCAGGTACGGATATAAAGGTAACTCCCGAAAGTGCGGTTCCGATCATTCCAAAAGCAACCAGGTACCATTTAGAGTTCCGGTTGGCAACAAAGAAGGTCGAATTATCGGATGAGTTTTTTGAAGTTACAAAGGAAATAATGATCAGCAATAAAAAGTAACCGATCAGGAAACCCAATAGAATGGTTGGAGACATAGTTTCGTATTAAGCTGATAAATGTAAAGAAAACTATCAAATCAAGCAATATTCTTGTTAGGCTGAAGTCGGAAGTCCGGAGTCCGAAGTTAAAACGTCCAATAACCAATATGCAATTATCAGACACCTAAAATCAATAAATGTTGTTCAGTTTTCAATTGGCAATTTGCAGTTATCGTTGGCTATGAACTATTGACCATGAGCTAATGTCCAGTTTTCAGTTTGTAATTAGTAGTTACTATTGGCTATGAACCATCAACCATTAAACTATTGACCAATGAACCAGTTTGCAGTTACCATTAGCTTTGAACTATGACCGATGAACCAGTATCTAGTTTTCAGTTAGCAATGTGCAGTTGCCATTGGCCATGAACTATCTAACTATTGACCGATGAACCCGTTTTCAGTTTTCAATTTGCAGTTACCAATCGCTATGAACTAACAACCATTAAACTATTGACCAATGAACCAGTTGGCAATTTGCAGTTACCAATGAACCAATGACTAATGAACTATTGAACCAATGAACGATTTTACCTATTTTTGCACCATGAATTTTTCATCCAAACTGCTCGAAGATGCGGTAAACGAATTCTCGAAACTTCCTGGTGTAGGGCAAAAAACGGCTTTGCGGTTGGTTTTACATCTTTTAAATAAAGAACAGGAGGAGGTTAACCAGTTTGGCAATACATTTATCAAGTTAAAACAGCAGATTAAACATTGTACTACCTGTCATAATATTTCTGATTATACGGTGTGTGAAATCTGTACTTCGATAAAACGCGATAAGGAAACCATTTGTGTGGTAGAAGATACCCGTGATGTAATGGCGATTGAAAATACCGGGCAATACTTTGGGGTTTACCATGTTTTGGGTGGATTAATTTCCCCAATGGATGGCGTGGGACCTTCTGATCTGTTTATTGAAGGCTTGGTGACCAGAATGACTGTGGGTGGAATTAAGGAAGTGATTTTAGCTTTAAGTCCGAATATGGAAGGCGATACCACCTTGTTCTATCTCTATAAAAGGCTAAAAGAATTCAATGTTCCGGTAACTACCATTGCACGCGGAATTGCATTTGGAGGCGAACTGGAATACACCGATGAAATTACCTTGGGCAGATCGATCATTACCCGGGTGCCTTACGAAACCGCGATGATGAAATAGTCATAATATAACCTATAGCGGTATCAAGTCTTGATACTTGATACTTAATACTCGCTACTCAATACTAGAAACTCCCTACTTAATACCTGCAACTACAAATGAACCTAAAAAATAAAGTAATCATCATCACCGGGGCATCGAGCGGAATCGGAAAAGCCTGCGCCGAAGAATTTGCTAAACGTGGTGCCAATCTGGTTTTAGCTGCCCGCCAATATGTAACCCTTTGCGAAATTACTGCAGAACTGGAAAAAAAATATGGCATCAGGGCGGTGGCGGTTCAGGCTGATGTAAGTAAAGAGGCAGATTGCGAACTGATTATCAAACAGGCTTTAGTATCCTTTCAAAAGATTGACATTCTGGTAAACAATGCCGGTTTATCAATGCGTGCCCTGTTTAATGATCTGGATTTATCGGTGCTTAAAAACCTGATGGATGTAAACTTTTGGGGAACGGTATATTGTACCAAATATGCTTTGCCAGAGATTTTAAAAACAAAAGGAACAGTGGTTGGCGTTTCATCGATTGCCGGTTTCAGAGGTTTGCCAGGTAGAACAGGTTATTCGGCGTCTAAATTTGCAATGAACGGATTTATGGAATCCTTGCGTACCGAATTATTGAAGACAGGTGTAAACGTGCTTTTGGCCTGTCCTGGATTTACGGCTTCCAACATCCGCGTAACTGCTCTGTCAAAAGATGGTGCTGCTCATGGTGAAACCAGTATGGATGAAGGTAAAATGATGTCTTCAGAAGAAGTGGCCAGCATTATTGCTGATGGCATTGAACAACGCAAACGTACCCTCATCATGACCGGACAAGGAAAATTAGCCGTTTGGATGAACAAACTTTTCCCTGCATTTGTGGATAAAAAGGTATTTGATTTATTCGCGAAAGAAAAAAATCCGCTGATTAAGGCTTAAGGTAGAAGGTTTAAGGCGTAAGGTAAATAGAATAGCGTATTGCGCTTAGAGTTTGGTGTTTTGGTGGCACAGTTATGTTGGCGGTTTAGCTAGATTAATTGTCAGTCTGAGCAGAGTCGAAGACTCGGTACAATTATTTAGCGCCTAACCTTATATATTTTAGATAGGATAGAACCTGAAATAAGTCCGATAGCTATCGAATCAAGGTGACGAATCATGGGTAAAGGGTTGGCGGTTATAGATAAAGGGGTTAAACTGTAAGGCCAGTAGGTTAGCGGATGTGCTTGGCGCCTATAAATGTCTTGATACCTTTTACTTAATACTCGCTACTAACAAATCCACTCGCACAACAATTTCGTTTATTTAAGCTGAGATGATAAACCTTTTTTATGTACAAATCCCTTGTTTTATTGATGCTTTTGTTCCAAACGATACTTTCTACTGCGCAGGTTAAAAAAGTAAAAAATATAAATTATGCGGGCAATACCGACGAAGCCAATACGCTGAATATTTTTTATAAAAACGATAGTGTTAAAAATAAAGCTGTTCTAATATTTATTCACGGTGGCTCGTGGAGTAGTGGTAAAAAAGAAACTTATTGGTGGCTGGGTAGAAATTTCGCGCGGAAGGGTGTAGTTACCATTATCATCAATTACCGCTTAGCACCAAACGTTCAGTACGAAAAAATGGGAGATGATTGTGCTTTGGCCGTAAAGTGGGTACAAGAGCACATAACCGATTATACGGCGAGTCCGGAAAAGATTTTTGTAATGGGACACTCTGCCGGGGCACATCTGGGCGAACTGATTAACGCCGATCCTAAATATTTTAAAAAAGCAGGCATTAAAAATCCCATTAAAGGTATAATTCTCGATGATCCTTTTGGTTTGGACATGAAGGAATATTTAACCACAGCCGAAAAAGATCATTTTTATTTCGATTTCATCAGAACTTTTACCGATCAACCTGCGGTTTGGAAAGTGGCTTCGCCATTGGATTACGTCAACAACATCAAAAATCCACATCTGCTTTTTTATGGAAGTAAAACTTATGGCGCCATTAAATTGCAAACGCCGAGGTTATACGAAAAACTTAAAGCCAACAACGTTCCTGTAGAAATAAAGGAGATTAAAGGCAAAAGCCACGTACCGATGATCAGTCAGATGATTTTTGGCGGGAATCAATTGTATCAGGATATTCTGGATTTTATACAAAAAACATCTTCGTAAGCGTTGTCAACTTTCTTGCCTCTTTGCTATTAAAGTTGACAACGCTGAATCAGTTTTTAATTCCTCTCCTCTGGAGGGGTGCCTGTAAGGCGTGGTTGGTTTATTTATTACACTAAGCCAACCCATCTAAACCCGACAATAGCGAAAATCCTTTTTGTTTGTAGCAAACTCGAATACCCTGTCATCTGCAGCCTATGGAAAAGATTCTTCGTGCCTCAGGATGACGGCAACACAAAAAGATTGTAGCGGATGGCGGGACTATCGCAACCGATTAGCACCGAAACCTGCTTTCCAAAAAAAAAGAAAAAAGCCCTTTAAAACAAAAAAACCTTTACACCGTCCGCGTAATCTTATCCAGTTTACTATAATCCATCACCATTTTGCCCTCTTCGTTATGGTAATACATTTTCTCAAACCGGGCATCCATTTCTATTTCCTCATCCTGATAACTTGTTCTGGTATGGATCGTCTGCGAAAAGGTATCGTCAAAAGCTTTAAGAATTACAAAAACTTCTACTTCTGCCTGTTGCAATTCCGTTAGCGATTTTTCATAAAATGGGCTATCTTCTGTAATGGGGTGTACCAGCGTCCAGTTTAAAGAGAGGATGCCGATTTTATCGCGCTCCAAAGCCAAAGGGTAGAACTTTCTAACATGTTTGCCATCAACGGTTTCATTGTACGACATCACCATTTGCACTTCCACTTCGATAAGCTGATTGCGGCGTAAATTAACCAAACGGCACATCAAGCCATGACCTTTTTCGTAAGGTGCAATCACCATTTTTTTGCTAAAACTCACTTTAGAAGTAGGCCTGCTGAAACGGCCATACAATAAGCCGGTAGCCAATGCAAATGCCAGTAAACCCAGCATGCTCTCAAAAGCGGCAAGCACACTGGTAATAAAGCCCTGTGGTGAAATGTGGCCATAACCCACGGTAGAAATGGTTTGCGCAGAAAAGAAAAAGGCATCAAAAAACTGATCGCGCCGGGTTACACCCTTGGCCCCATCTAAATTTTCTATCCCAACAACGTTATATAAAACTGCAAAAATGGTATTTACCACGAGGTAGGCAAGAAGAATCACAAAGAAAAACCGTGTCCAGCTCATGGTTACCAAACGGGTATAGGTATCATCAAATTTGAACCAGGGCAGGCCGGTACGCTCGATATTTGCCGAACCATCAGGGTTAAGCATGCGCTGATTTTTGGTTACCGGATTGGATCCGAAACCGAAATCATCATTAAACTGTACTTTTCTTTTAAAGAAAGACATATATTTTTAGAAAGATTTTGGAATATTAAAAAACTATATCAATATTTGCTTTATACAAACATGATAATTAAAAACTTAAATAACAATTGGTGGTGGCATAACGAAATTCGTTAGGCAAATTCTATTGTTATATATTTTAAAATATTTTAAACACAACGAAGAGGATTGCCCAAAAAGCAATCCTTTTTTTATGCAATTTTTTGAAGGATCGTCATGTTGTCCCGATTAATCGGTATCAGCAGCTATAATATAAGATTTATAAAATATTAAGTGGTCTGTGGAGACACAGACCACGGAGATAGAATGACGATAAGAGTTATATAAGACATGAAAAAAATATTAAACCATTTATTCGAGAACAAGAGTTTTAGCAGGGAAGAAGCAAAGAACATTTTAATCTCCATTTCGGAAGGCGCATTTAATTCTTCGCAGATTGCCGCTTTTATTACCGCTTATGCCATGCGTAATATTACCGTGCAGGAGTTGCAGGGTTTTCGCGATGCAATGCTTGATATGTGCGTTAAAGTAAACTTATCGGGTTACGAACTGATTGATCTTTGCGGTACCGGGGGCGATGGTAAAGACACTTTTAATATCTCTACCTTATCCTCATTTGTAGTGGCAGGTGCCGGTCATCCGGTAGCTAAACATGGTAATTATGGCGTTTCATCGGGCTGCGGATCTTCTAACGTAATGGAACATTTAGGTTATACGTTCACCAATGATGAGGATACTTTAAAACGTAACCTGGATAAAGCTGGGATTTGTTTTTTACATGCCCCATTGTTTAATCCGGCAATGAAAATTGTTGCTCCGATCCGCAAGGAGCTAGGCGTGAAAACATTTTTCAATATGCTGGGCCCAATGGTTAACCCCGGGCAACCAAAATACCAGATGGTAGGCGTTTTTAGTTTAGAACTGGCCCGTTTATATGCTTATTTATACCAGGATACCGATAAAAGTTATACTATTGTGCATGCATTAGAGGGCTACGACGAGGTTTCGTTAACCTGTGATGTGAAAACCTTTTCGAATAAAGGTGAGCAGATTTTAACACTTAATGATATGGGGTTTGAAAAAGTGGATGTAAATGCGATTAAAGGTGGCGACACCGTAGAGTCATCAGCCAAAATATTTATGGATGTATTAAATGGTGAAGCCACTGATGTACAGAACAATGTGGTATTATGTAATTCGGCACTAGCGATTAAAACCATAAAACCTGAGCTGTCTTTTGCTGATTGTTTTTACGAGGCAGAAGAATCGCTAATGAGCAAAAAAGCACTTAACAGTTTCAAACAACTATTGGCATGTTAAAGTTAAAAGTTTGTGGCATGCGTTTGGCGGCAAATATTGCTGCGGTTGCGGAGCTGCAGCCAGATTACCTGGGTTTTATCTTTTATGAAAAATCGCCCAGACTGATCAGCGATGTCTCTGCCGAATTGATCAAATACATTCCCTCAGAAATTAAAACGGTCGGCGTTTTTGTAAATGAAGACTTAGAAAAAGTAAAGGATAAAGTAAACACATTGAAACTAAAAGCTGTTCAGTTACACGGCAGCGAATCGCCTGAATACTGTGCAGCACTAAAAACGGCCTTTGGCTCGTTAGAAGTGATCAAAGCTTTTGGAATAGATGAGGATTTCGATTTTTCAGGTCTCGAAGCTTATTTAAATGTGGTGAATTATTTCCTGTTCGATACGAAAACCAAAGCACATGGTGGATCGGGAAAAACATTCGATTGGTCTGTTTTAGACCGATATGCTTACACCAAACCTTACTTTTTGAGTGGTGGAATTGATCTGGAACACACCGAAGCGATAAAAAATATGCAAGATGAGCGTTTATACGCCCTGGATATCAATAGCCGGTTTGAAATGGAGCCGGGTTTAAAGGATGCGGAGAAGATTAAAGAATTTATTAAAGCAATGAATAGCTAGCGACAGATCGTCATTTCGAGCGCAGCCGAGAAATCTGCATTGTAAATATAGATCTCTCCATTCCGTTGCACTTCAGTCGAGATGACGACTTATCTTTAGCAAGCTACCAATGTGACAAACGATTTGATAAAAATATTATGAAATACAAAGTAAACGAAAAAGGATATTATGGAGATTTTGGAGGGGCATACATCCCCGAAATGCTTTATCCGAACGTAGAAGAATTGCGTCAAAACTATTTAAAAATTATTGATGATGCCGGTTTTCAAAAGGAATTTCATCAGTTATTAAAAGATTACGTTGGCCGTCCTTCACCTTTATATCTTGCAAAAAGATATTCGGAAAGATATGGTGCAAATATTTTCTTAAAAAGGGAAGATTTAAACCATACCGGTGCCCACAAGATCAACAATACCATCGGACAGATCTTACTGGCTGAAAAACTGGGTAAAAAAAGGATTATCGCTGAAACAGGTGCTGGTCAGCATGGTGTAGCTACGGCAACCGTATGTGCACTACGTAACCTGGAATGTGTCATCTACATGGGCGAGGTCGACATTGAGCGCCAGGCACCGAATGTAGCCCGAATGAAAATGCTGGGTGCAAAGGTTGTTCCGGCTAGTTCTGGAAGTAAAACTTTAAAAGATGCCACTAATGAGGCCATGCGCGACTGGATCAATAACCCGGTAGATACGCATTACATCATCGGTTCGGTAGTAGGGCCACACCCTTACCCTGATATGGTGGCGATTTTTCAATCCATTATTTCAGAAGAAACTAAAAAACAGCTCATAGAACAGACCGGTAACGACCAGCCTGATTATGTGTTGGCCTGCGTGGGTGGTGGAAGTAACGCCATGGGCATGTTCTACCATTTTATGGATGACGAAAATGTTAAACTCATTGCTGTTGAAGCAGCCGGAAAAGGCGTATCGAGCGGATTTTCGGCAGCCACCACTTATTTGGGAAAAGAAGGTGTGCTCCATGGCAGCAGAAGTATTTTGATGCAAACACCAGATGGGCAGGTTGTAGAACCACATTCGGTTTCTGCAGGATTAGATTATCCGGGTATTGGCCCACAACATGCGCATTTGTTTAAAACCGGTCGCGGGCAATATGTTTCCATTACCGATGAAGAAAGTTTAGATGCCGGTTTGCTTTGTACGCAACTGGAAGGGATTATTCCTGCGATCGAAAGTGCACACGCATTGGCTTATTTAGAGAAAATGGAATTTAAAGGTGGCGAAAACGTAGTGGTTTGCCTGTCAGGCCGTGGCGATAAGGATCTGGATACTTATATTAAATATTTTAACTTATAACCCCTAAATCCCCTGAAGGGGGACTTTTGAGGTAATTTTTCACACAATAATAACGCCCCTTTAGGGGTTTGGGGTATGAACCGAATTAAACAACTCTTCCAGGAGAAGAAAAACATATTATCAATTTATTATACCGCTGGTTATCCAAATACTGGCGATACCATTCAAATTGCCGAAGCACTGGAAAAATCAGGTGCTGACATGCTCGAAATCGGGTTTCCTTATTCCGATCCTGTTGCAGATGGCCCGGTAATCCAGGCGAGCAGCAAGCAATCATTAGATCAGGGCATGACGCTGAAACTGCTTTTCGAACAGTTGAAAGACTTGCGTAAGACCGTTACCATTCCTGTTTTGTTAATGGGTTATGTAAACCCTGTTTTGCAGTTTGGAGTAGAAAAATTCTGCGAAGCCTGCGCCGAAGTAGGAGTAGATGGCTGTATTGTTCCCGATTTGCCAATGGTAGAGTACGAAGAATTTTATAAAGATTGCTTCGAAAAACATAACCTGAGCAATGTGTTTTTAATTACGCCTCAAACGGCTGAAGAACGGATCCATAAAATTGATGGTTTAACCAATGGCTTTATCTATTTGTTATCGTCATCAGCTACTACGGGTAAAAACCTCGAAGTTGGCGATACCACCGAAGCCTATTTCGGCAGAATTAAAAACCTGAACCTGAAAAATCCAACGATGATCGGTTTCGGGATCAGTGATAAACAAACTTTCGATAAAGCCTGTTCGTATGCCAATGGTGCTATTATTGGTACTGCTTTCGTTAAAGCCATCACTGATGGAAATTTAGAAGAAAGTGTAAGTACTTTTATGAAGAAGTTTAAAGGATAGTATTTTAACCGCCAAGGCACGTTCAGTCGGTTCGTTATTTCGACCGTAATGGAGAATCTAACTAGATAGATCTCTCCATTTCGCTGCGCTTCAGTCGAGATGACGATCAATCTCTCAGGTCGTCATCCTAAACTTGTTTTACTGCGTAGCTTTCCGCTTCGCTCCAGGTTAGGGGCTTAGTGGTTAAATTTTACCATAGTTTCTTTTTACCATATAAGGAATGTAAGAACACATTAGGTAGCGCTTATATATAACTTATATGCCTTATATGGTTCAGTCTTTTGACGGCCATTATTACTAAGGCCGTCACCCTGAACTTGTTTCAGGGTCTTTCATGCTAAGATACATTTCTACACTTAGTCGAAATGGTATTTTTTTCCTAAATTAGCGCCATTAAAATCTCTTTATAAAATATAACTCAAACAGAATTCAATTCTGATATTCCCTTATCGTTCTGATCAAGGGATAAACTATTATTTTCTAAAATTTTATAAAGAACATCATGCAAGATTTAAAAATTGCTTTAATCGGTGCTACAGGTAAAGCTGGTATTTATATTTTAAAAGCACTATTGGCGCAAAACATCAGGGTGAAAGCTCTTATCAGAAATCCTGAAAAACTTCAGATTCATCATGCTTCGCTGGAAATCGTAATTGGCGATGTAAAAGATGCCGAAACAGTACACGCGCTTATCGAGGGATGCAATATCGTAATCAGTGCGTTGGGTATGGGACAACCCGCCAGTGAAAAAACAATTTTTACGCAATCAACAGTTAATATTCTAAAAGCAATGAAGGCTTTAGGTCTGAAACGTTATATCGTTATAACCGGTATTAATGTAGATAGTCCCGCTGATGAAAAGGATGCCAAAACCCAATTCGCGACCAAATGGATGTACGACAATTATCCGGTTTCTACTGCAGATAGACAAAAGGAATATGAATTTTTAACCGCAAGCAACCTCGATTGGACGCTAATCCGTTTACCCTTAATTATACAAACTGATGAGCTAACTCACATTAGTACCAGTCTGACCAATTGCGATGGCGACCAGATTAATGCTTCTAATTTGGCGAGGTTTATTATTGATCAGTTAGGGAAGGCAACATTTATAAATCAAGCCCCTTTTATTTGGAATAGTTAGGTTTTTTTGCCACTAAGACACTAAGAAATTTGCTTTTTGTTCTTTGTAACTTGGTGGTAAAAATTTTATAGTTTCTTTACCATATAAGAACATATAAGGCATTTCGCTTATATGTTCTTATATGCCTTATATGGTTCAGTCTTTTTACGACTATTGCTAAGGCACAATACTTTGCGTTCTTTGTAGCCTGGTAGTTAATCTTTTCTCCGCTGGCATCGTCATTCCCAACTTGATTGGGAATCCTAATGCCATGTTAGGGGTTTGTAGGTTTCATTAAGATTCACGCCCGCGAGGGAAAGACGATAGGTTATAGCGATAGTATTAAGATTGCTTCCCCGAAAAGTCGGGGCAGGCTGTCGGCTGAAAAAGCCTTCTTATAATGACGATTACTCTTGCAGCCCGTCACCTTGAACTTGTTTCAGGGGCTTGTGCTTAAAATTTTTACCAGCTTCTTTTTACCGTATAAGAAATATAAGAACATATTTGGTATTTAGCTTATATGTAACTTATATGCCTTATATGGTTCAGTCTTTTTACAACTATTACTAAGGCACAATACTTTGTGTTCTTTGTAGCCTGGTAGTTAATCTTTTCTCCGCTGCATCGTCATTCCCAACTTGATTGGGAATCCTAATGCCTTAGTATGGGTTTGTAGGTTGCATTAAGGTTCCCGCCTGCGCCTATCGTGTGGACACAATTGATTATAACATTCTTCTATCGCTCTATGCCGCGGGGCATGGTACTTTGGAGCGCCAAAGTACCCAAAGCGCTTTGTCATCCGATGGCTATCGGATCCAGCAATGGGCCTTTTTGCGCAAGTCCAAGCACATCAAAAAAACAGCGGCACTTTGTTTTGTGTCTGGAGGTGGTTAGCGAGTATTAGTGGGTCGCTCTAGACACAAAACTCACTGCGTTTCAGGTTTGGTAGTGCTAGTTGTACTGATTTGCAACTGTTTTTTTGATTTATCCGGCCCTTGGGATTGCCGGCGTCCTTTGGTAAGGTGGGTGGTTTTATTAAAGTAAGTTAGCAAAACGCCTGAAATCAATTTCTAATTGATGTGTCCTAATAATAACATGCCTTAAAATGACGATATTTTGAATAGATTTACCTATTCACCCAATCCTCATAACTCATCTCAAATTTCACTTCACCTTTGTTTACCATACCTACTTTTTTCCAGCATTGCCGGCTATAAAATTCTTCTGCACGGGTATTGGGCGATGTGCCCAGCCAAACCGGCTCTTGCGTTTGATCGAAATACCAATCCATCATTAACCGGTGCAGTTCTTTGCCAATGCCTTTGCCTTCAAATTCCGGCCGAAGGAATAAAGCCCAGATATTATGCTCCTTTAAATCTACAATGGAGAAACCCACTACTTCTCCATCTACTTCGCAAACCCATCCCTTACCACGTTGCGTAATAAATTCTTCGCAATCTTTGTCAGTAACCAAAGCAGGATCAGACAAAATGTTCTCTTTTACAGAATGCCTGACAATTTGTATCCCAGGGATGTCAGTCAGGTGTGCTTCACGGAATATCATGGTACTAAGATAATGATTGGTTGGCATTTATGATCATCCTGTGCTGGAAGGATCATTGCGGGTAATCATCAAGGCTTCTCCCTGAAATAGTTAAACATTTAAAATTAACTGGATTGATTCAATCGTTTTGGAGCGCAATCGGAGCACGCCAGGTAACTGGTTTATTTTATTTAATTGGTGCAATATTTTGGAGCGCAAATGCAGTGCTCATTGGTTACTATGTTCCCGCTTTCCTTTCTGCCCCAATGAAATATCGTGGGCATCCATTCAATCGGGGCTAGACACAAAGTTTTTCGCCAATAGGAGTAAGCTAAAGTTTAATAAACCTGACAGCAGCGGCAGCCCCGTCCCGATTTTACATCGGGATCATGAGGGCTACAGCGAATGGCGGGACTTTCGGATCCGATAAACACAGGAACCTGCTTTTCAAAAAATACTTCGTTTCTGTAACAGCCATAACAGAATATGTGGTGAACTGGAGAACTGCACTGCCAAAAAGGCGCTGCACTTGTTCTTTAAAATAAAAAATGTCAGTCGTGTCAGTTGGAAAAAATGTTGACATTATTTTTTTTCAAAATATCACCTTGAATAAAAAACCTGGTTTAAATACAAATGGAGCGTATTTTATTTTTGAAAAATTCTATATGACAAATGCATGATTGTCAATTCCCGAATTGGTTCTACATTTGCTTAACGGTGTTAGATTATTTACACCTAATATTCCAGTCATGGGAAGTAAAGAAAGAATTCTACGTTTAAAAGATGAAACCAGAACCAAAATTCTGGATGCTGCCTTGAACATTGTGCAAACAGAGGGATGGCAGGCATTGAGTATGCGTAAAATTGCCGACCAGATTGAATATACTGCACCAATTATTTACGAATATTTTTCTAACAAAGACGGCATCTTACTGGAACTCACCAGAAGGGGATACTTAATACTGGGGAAAGATATCCGCGAGGCCAGGGATCAGCACGAATCTCCGGAAGATAAAATGGAAGCCATGTGGATTGCCTACTGGAACTTCGCCTTTACCCACAAGGAATTTTATCAGTTGATGTATGGTGTGGATATGGTTTGTTGTACCGTTAAAAATTCATTGCCTGAAGCCGAAAGTGTAAGCAGTATGCTGGGCGATGTGATCGAATCCTTATTCGAAAAGAAACCGGTTTATGATGATGATATCTGTATGAAGTATTATACCTATTGGTCCATCATCCATGGTTTAATTTCCATTAACCTGGTTCGACCAAATGGAAGAACGACCGACGAGCTAAACCAACAGATTTTGAAAGACGCCATTAAAGGCATTACATTATCTATTAACAGTTAAAAATATTTTTTTTACACCGTAATTTAACACTGTTAAATTATTATACACTTTAATTCCAATTAAATTTAATCATATGAAATCTCTACACCGCTTGTATCCCTTACTTAACACCGTTAAATGGTTTAATAGTATTAAGTTATTGTTAACAATTTCTCTTCTATCTATAATTTTGGTGAGTTGTAAGTCATCTCCCGATCAGGCTGCAGCCGCACCGCCACCACCGGCCTTGCCTGTAAGCGCCATTAATGCGAGTACAGAAACCACGTATATCGAATACCCGGCCTCCATTCAGGGTGCTGTTGATATCGATGTCCGTCCGCAGGTTAGTGGTTATTTACAAAGCGTTTTGGTTAACGAAGGCGCTTATGTAACTGCCGGACAAACCCTGTTTAAAATCAATGAAAACCCTTACCGCGAGGCTTTAAACAATGCCAAAGCCAGTTTACATGCTGCAGAAGCGGCTATTTTAAACGCTCAATTGGAAGTTGATAAATTAACACCACTTGTTCAGAATAAGGTAGTTTCTGATTTTCAGTTAAAAACAGCCAAAACGGCTTATAAAATTGCGCAGGCCAATGCCGAACAAGCCAGAGCCAGTGTTGCTTCGGCACAGATTAACTTAGGTTATACCAATGTTAAGGCTACCGTAAGCGGTTACATTGGCCGTATCCCTAAAAAACAGGGAAGTTTGGTTTCTCCAACTGATCAAACTGCATTAACGCAATTATCAGATATCCACGAAGTACATGTTTATTTCTCCCTTGCTGAAAACGACTTCAACAACTTTAACGCCAACTACCCGGGTAAAACGCCTGCCGACAGGATTAAACATTTACCGGCAGTAGAACTTTTACTGGCTGATAATTCCGCTTACCCGATTAAAGGTAAGATCGATATGATCGATGGTCAGTTTGATAAAAACACAGGTGCCATTACTTTAAGGGCCAGTTTCCCTAACGCAAGTGGCATTCTTCGCTCGGGTAATACCGGTAAGATCCGTTTAGGTTTACAGCACGATAATGCCATTCTGGTACCGCAGTCGTCGACAGTAGAAATGCAGGATAAAGTATTTGTATTTACTGTAGGCGATAGCAGTAAAGTGAAAAAACAAGCCATTACCATTGTGGGTAAAGCCGGCGAAAATTACCTGGTTAAAGACGGGGTAAAAGTTGGCGACCAGATCGTGTTGAGCGGCGTTGATAAATTACAGGAAGGTATGGTGATCCAACCTCAAAAAGCAGCAGATAAAGTAGCCGTTGCAAAAACAAAAAAATAACAAACCATTAAAGTTTAAGCAATCATGTTTCAGAAATTTATAGACAGGCCTGTACTTTCAACTGTTATTTCCATCTTATTGGTAATAGTTGGTATACTGGGCTTAACAAAGTTGCCCTTAGAGCGCTTTCCAAATATCGCACCTCCGTCGGTATTGGTAACCGCAGTGTACCCAGGGGCCAATGCCGAAACGATTTTACGTTCGGTAACTCCATCATTGGAGGAAGCCATTAATGGTGTGGAGAACATGACCTACATGACCTCCAGCGCCAGTAACGACGGTACCTTAGCGATTACCGTTTACTTTCAACAGGGTACCAACCCCGACCAGGCAGCGGTTAACGTGCAAAACCGGGTTTCGCAGGCCACCAGCCAGTTACCTGCAGAGGTTGTACAATATGGTATCACCACAACCAAACAGCAAAACAGTTTTATCGGGGCCATCGGGGTGTACTCAGAAGATCCGAAAAAATACGATGCCGTTTTTGTAAACAACTATGCGCAGATCAATATCATCCCTGAACTTAAACGTATCCCGGGTGTAGGTTCGGCCAGCGTATTTGGTGGTATTAAAGATTATTCAATGCGGATTTGGCTAAACCCAAGTCAATTGGCCACTTACAAAATTACACCCAATGAAGTGATCACCGCCATTCAGGACAAAAACCTGGAAGCAGCACCTGGTCGCTTTGGTGAGAGAAGCAGCGAAGCTTTTGAATATATCATTAAATATAAAGGTAAGCTTACCAAACCAGAGGAGTATCAAAATATTGCGATCCGCTCTAATTCTGATGGTTCTATATTACGTTTAAAAGATGTGGCCCGTGTAGAATTGGGTGCATACAGTTATGGTAGTGTGAACCGTTTAAACGGACACGATGGAATTACCATTGGTGTAATCCAGTTATCGGGCTCTAATGCCAACGAAATCCAGATTGCCATTGATAAACTGTTGGCAAAACTATCGAAAGATTTCCCTGCAGGTATTAAATACAATCAGTTTTACCGTACCAAAACCGATCTTGATGAATCCATCAACCAGGTGGAGCACACTTTGATCGAAGCCTTTTTACTCGTATTTATCGTGGTGTTTATCTTCCTTCAGGATTTCAGGTCTACCTTAATTCCGGCTATTGCCGTTCCGGTGGCGATTATCGGTACGTTCTTTTTCATGCAGTTATTCGGCTTCTCGGTTAATCTGTTAACCCTGTTTGCACTGGTGCTGGCCATTGGTATCGTGGTAGATGATGCAATTGTGGTGGTAGAAGCGGTGCATGCCAAAATGGAAGAAAATCCTTCGCTTAGTCCGAAAGAAGCAACTACCCAGGCGATGAGCGAAATTACCGGGGCCATTATATCGATTACCCTGGTTATGGCAGCGGTATTTTTACCGGTTGGCTTTATGACCGGCTCAACAGGTATCTTCTACAAACAGTTCGCCTTAACCATGGCCATCGCCATTATCATTTCGGCTGTTAACGCTTTAACTTTAAGTCCTGCATTGGCGGCCTTATTTTTAAAGAACAAACATGCCGAAGGTGGTCATAACGCGCCTAAAAAAGGTTTTGTAGAAAAGTTTTATGCAGGTTTTAATGGCGGGTTCAATTATATGACCAACCGTTATGTTGGCGGCTTGAAAGTACTGATCCGTAACAAATGGATCAGTATGGGCGGACTGGCCTTAATTGTTTTGGTTACTATTTTTCTGGTAGGCAGAACAAAAACAGGCTTTATTCCTACAGAGGATCAGGGTTTCGTGGCGATCGCGGTTGCCAGTCCATCAGGAACATCATTAGCCAATACCAATAAAATATTAAAACAGGCCGAAGCAGAGTTGAGGGCGATGCCATCAGCAAGATTTGTGATGTCGCTGGCGGGTTATAACTTTTTAACGGCATCCAACAGCCCATCGGCTGGACAGATTTTCTTATTGTTAAAACCAAATGACGAAAGAGGGGCGGTAAAAAATATCGATGAAATCCAAAATATTGTAAGGGCTAAAATGGCCGCCATATCTGCCGGTACCTTCTTTGTATTTAGTTTCCCAACCGTTCCGGGCTTTAGTAATGTAGAGGCCATGAACGTGATGTTACAGGATAAAACGAATGGTAGGCTGGATAAATTTAGTGGTGTAGCTAATAACTTTATCGGCAAGTTAATGACAAAACCGGCTATTGCTTATGCTTTTACTTCTTATAAAGCAGATTATCCGCAGTTGCAACTGGATGTTAACGACGAAAAAGCCGATCAACTGGGCGTAAGCAAAAAAGATATCCTGCAAACCATGCAGACTTATTTTGGTACTGCACAGGCATCAGATTTTAACCGCTTTGGTAAATACTATCGTGTGGTTGTTCAGGCTGATGTGGCCGACAGAACCGATCCGGCAAGTATCGACCGTGTGTTTGTGAAAAACAAAAACGGAGAAAGTGTGCCCATCAGTACCCTGGTTAAATTAACCCGTGTATATGGTTCTGAAACGGCTTCGCGTTATAACCTGTTTAACTCTATCGAGGTAAATGCAATCCCTAAACCAGGCTTCAGTTCTGGTGATGCAATTAAAGCGATAGAAGAAACCGCCAGAGAACAATTGCCAACCGGTTATGCTTACGAATTCTCGGGACAAACACGTGAGGAGATTTCTTCAGGCGGACAGTCTACAGTGATATTCCTGCTTTGTTTGGTGTTTGTTTACTTCTTATTATCAGCACAGTACGAGAGTTATATCCTGCCATTGGCGGTAATCTTATCTATCCCTACCGGTGTATTCGGTGTGTTTGTGGTATTAGGCTTAACCGGTATCGAAAATAACATTTATGTGCAGGTAGCATTGATCATGCTTATCGGGTTGCTGGCTAAAAACGCCATCCTGATTGTGGAGTTTGCGGTGCAGCGACGAAAGGCAGGACTCAGTTTGGTTGATTCGGCTATAGAAGCAGCAAGATTAAGGATCAGACCGATCATTATGACCTCACTGGCCTTTGTGTTTGGTTTGTTCCCGATGAGTATTGCAACAGGTCCATCAGCACAGGGTAACCACTCCATCAGTATCGGTGCAGCAGGGGGTATGGTATCGGGCGTAATTTTAGGTTTGTTCATCATTCCGGTACTCTTTGTCATCTTCCAGGCTTTACAGGAAAAAATATCAAAAAAATCAAGAAATGAGGTTGTTCACCACCATGGAGAACCTGTAAATAATAATCATGTAGTTTATGAAACGGTTTAATATCATTACCATCCTGCTCCTTGCTTTAATCTGGAGCGGATGTTCGGTTTCGAAAGATACAGCCCTGCCCAATATTGCGCCAGGCTTATTCAGAAATTCATTGCCTAAAGATTCTTCGAGTGTTGGCAGTATGCCATTGAAGAGTTTTATCAACGACCTTACTGTTCAAAATTTAATTGATACAGCTTTGGTTAAAAATTACGATATGCAGATTGCATTGAAAAATATCGATGCTGCTGAAGTATTGTTTAAACAATCAAAACTGGGTTATTTACCTGAATTGAAATTACAGGTGTCGGCAAATTCGAGCCGCCCGAGTGATAACAGTTTAAATGGCTTAAGCCTGAACCAGTTTACAGGTTCCACACACATCGAAGATTATAATGCGAATCTGGGTTTGGTTTGGGAAGCCGATATCTGGGGTAAAATCCGCAATCAAAAAGCTGGCGCTTTAGCCAGTTTTTTGCAGACAGAAGAGGCACGTAAAGCCGTTCAAACCCGTTTAGTGGCCAATGTTGCACAAGGTTATTACAACCTGTTAATGCTCGATGCGCAATTGGAAATCGCGAAAAAGAACTTAAAACTGAACGACAGTACCTTAAGGATTATCAATTTACAGTTCGATGCTGGTCAGGTAACTTCGCTGGCGATACAGCAGGCGCAGGCACAGCAGTTAAATGCAGCACAGTTGATCCCACGTTTAGAGCAGAGTGTAACCTTACAGGAAAATGCTTTAAGTGTACTGATTGGTACTTTGCCTAAAGCCATTAAGCGCGAGAGCCGTTTGGATAATATGACTATCCCGCAAGACCTGAATGCAGGTTTCCCTTCATCGATGTTAAGCCGCAGGCCTGATATTAAAAGTGCAGAGCTGGCTTTAACCGTTGCCAATGCAAGGGTTGGGGTGGCTAAAGCCAGTTTATATCCTTCATTGGTGATTACCGCAAGCGGAGGCATCAACTCTTTTAAAGCCAGCAACTGGTTTAATGTACCGGCATCGTTGTTCGGTTTGGTTGGGGCAGGGATTACCCAGCCTATTTTTCAAAGAGGTCAGTTAAAAAGCAATTTAGAGCTGGCTAAAATCGACCGTGAGAAATCGGTGATCCAGTTCCGTCAGTCGGTATTAAATGCAGTTGGCGAAGTTTCTGATGAGTTAACGAAAGTAGAGAAGTTAAAAACGCAATATAGCATTGCGGAGAAAAGGGCACAAACTTTACAACAGGCATCAAGAAATGCAAGTTTGTTATTTAAAAGTGGTATGGCTAATTATTTAGAGGTGATTACCGCACAGGGCAATTTATTGCAGAGCGAACTGGAATTAACTACGATTAAAACAGAGCAGCTGAATGCTGTTGTTGGTTTGTATCGCTCGTTAGGCGGCGGCTGGAATTAATTTGTAAAATACTATAGCTAAGCCTATAACATCTTTAAGGTTTTATAGGCTTGTGTATAAATTTAGGCACTAAGGACGCGATGTTCTTGGTGCTTTTTTTGTGGTTAAAAAATGTTTCTATGACGCTCGCTATATAGTGCGGTCGTCATTCCCGCGCAGGCGGGAACCACGAAGTGCTCAGCGAAGCTAATCTTAATGCTTTCGCTCGGTCTTGCCGTATTGTTTTCTGTCATCCTGAGGTACGAAGGATCTTTTAATTGCCGTTATCGCGAACAATCCGTCATTTCGACCGTAGCGGAGAAATCTTTTAAGTTAGGTTAATAGGGTGCATTTTTTCCCTCAGCTCGGGCTTGCCTCGGTTCGCCGCCACCGAGGGGCTCTTACCTTTTTCTTGATAAAAAGGTAACCAAAAATCAAGGCTCGCATCCTTTCTTGTAAAAAGCGACGGAAATCTCAATTGCGGCAGCATCGAGGCTCTTACCCTTGCTTTTCCCCCCGCTCCCGCTTTGATCCTGCCTGGGGCTGTGGGGTTATGAGGGGGGGACTGCAAAGATTTCCGTGCTTTTTCCTGCGAAAATCTGCCATGCCGGATAGCAGGGAGCAGATAGCATGGGGCAGTGGATTTATCGCGTTCTTTCAATCGCGGTCAATTCATCATCGTTGTATTTTCCTCCCGTTTTTGTCATCCTGAGCGTAGTCGAAGGATATCCTTCCATCATATCCCAGGCCGGGTAGCAGGGAGCAGAGAATCATTCGCGTTATCTAAATCACGATGAATCCGTCATTGCGAGAAGGCTTTTTCAGCCGACGAAGCAATCTCATTAGTAATGTTTTTATCATTAAGTCATTCCGCCTCGATCAATTCGTCATCTCGACCGTAGCGGAGAGATCTTTTAAATTTGATTTCAATAACATGGTACAAAGATCTCTCCATTCCGTTGCACTCCAGTCGAGATGACGACCCTTTTATTAGAATCCTTTATCTCAACAGGTCGTCATCCGATAGCTATAGAATCCCGCGCAGGCGGGAGCCATGATTGCTCAGCGAGGCTAATCTTAATACGCTTTCTTTTCTTTGCCCTCAGCTCGGGCTTGCCTCGGTTCGCCGCCACCGAGGGGGCTCTTTCTTTTCTCTTGATAGAAAAGAAACAAACCTGAGCGCAGCGAAAGCATGCCTGCCGTTGAAAACAACAAACACAAAGGCATAACTGAAAGACTTGGATCTGATGTCGGATAAATTCGTCAAAGCTTTGAGGTCGCCGGCACAAGCCCTCCCGAAGAATGTTCGGGACAAGCTTATCAAGGATCGGGGAGGGCGTGCTGCCTCTGGGCAGTGGTAGGTCGAAAGGAGGTGCAAAAGCTTTAACGTCCTGAGCGTAGTCGAAGGATCTCCTTCCATCATTTCCTAGGCCGGATAGCATGGAGCAGATTGCATGGAGCAGTGGATTTATCGCGTTCTTTCAATCGCGATCAATTCATCCTCCTTGTATTTTCCTCCGGTTTTTTGTCATCCTGAGCGTAGTCGAAGGATCTCCTTCCATCATATCCCAGGCCGGGTAGCAGGGTGCAGATCGCATGGTGCCTGATAGTTGTTCAACCAATAAATCCTTCATTACCGCGCAGACGGGAATCTTAATGCGTAGCTCAGACTTTGCAGTCGTTAGTTCAGACGTTGCAGTCGACAGTTCAGACGTTGCGGTCGGTAGTTCAGAGGTTGCGGTCGACAGTTCAAACGTTGCAGTCGATAGTTCAGACGTTGCAGTCGGTAGTTCAAACGTTGCGGTCGTTAGTTCAGACGTTACAGTCGATAGTTCAGAGGTTGCAGTCGATAGTTCAGACTTTGCGGTCGATAGTTCAGACTTTGCGGTCGATAGTTCAGACTTTGCAGTCAGTAGTTCAGGCTTTGCAGTCGGTAGTTCAGAGTTTGCAGTCGGTAGTTCAGACTTTACGGTCGATAGTTCAGACTTTACGGTCGATAGTTCAGACTTTGCGGTCGACAGTTCAAACGTTGCGGTGGATAGTTCAGAGGTTGCGGTCGATAGTTCAGAGGTTGCGGTCGATAGTTCAGAGGTTGCAGTCGACAGTTCAGACGTTGCGGTCGATAGTTCAGACGTTGCAGCAGGTAGTTTAGCGGTTATAGGAGAGAGTTGAGGAGATGCAATGAGCCATTTTACCGCTAAGTATGGCCTTAAAGAGAAACAGCAACCCGTTTGGTGCCTGTTAAATGGAAATAGGGAAATAAATTAGGGATGATTTTTTTAGGGTATTATGAGTATTTTAAGTCAGGTTTCGGACCGGAATACCCGAAATTTGTTTGTATTGGGGGCTGGTTGAGCCAAAAACAGATCTCACATAGTTTTTCACATCCTGCGCCAGGGCCACTATACCCGTTTCTGCATCATAAAGCACATTGTTGCGGTTAATGCGCAGGTTGCTCAACTGCGAGGTGTTGGCTACCACATCGCGGTTTTTCTGCAATAAATCGTTATATAAAGTGGTGAGGCTGGCCAGCTGCAAATCTACCTCGTTAGGGGCGTACTGTGGTATGGTGGCTAAAAGTTTAATCTGCTTATCTAACGTATCGAGGAGGTTATCGTAACTCTGTTGCGAGGCCGAAACCTGGTTAACCACCGTACCGCTGGCGGCCAGGTTATTTTTTTCTTCGGCGGTGAGTTTGGCGCTTGCCCTTTGCCCCTGTATTTTGCGGTGGTGGCTTACGGCATTATCCAATACCTGTTGCGGTACACTGTTGGCCTTAACGGCACTCAGCACACGGGTACTCAACTTTTTTAAGGGGGCAAAAGCCAGATCGCGCAGGGCTATGGCGTTGCTGTTTTTAGCGGCAGCATCGTGCACCTGCTCGTTAATGGTTTTGGCTGCGGAGGCCTTTTCGGTTAAAGCACTCAACTGGATGTTGGCATTGCTGGGGTTGTACACCGCGCCATAACCGGTTACATAACTTAAAAGGGTTTCGAAGTTGGCTACGTTTTTGGCGTGGCCGGTTTCATTCGTTTTAGACATAATTTGTAGTTTTAAAAAGTAAATAAAATAGATTAATTGGCATTAAGTTAATATTATTTTATTTACAACTAAAAGGAGTGGAGAGATTTTTTTTTAAGGAATGGGGGAAACCGTAGGAAATGATGGATTGAATAGGGGAGGTTTGGTCTGTTAAATTTTTAAAACCAAATCTTATGGCTTATTACAGATTAAATCTTAACCGTCAATCTAATGGCGATCATGAGGTACACGAACAGGGATGTACCTATTATCCAACACAAAATTATGACAGCTTAGGCAGCCATGATTCTTGCAAGTCGGCAGTGAGTAAAGCAAAAAAGGAATATCCAGACAAACAAATTAATGGATGTTACTATTGTTCAAGGTCGTGCCATACAAGTTAGTTAGCTAAATTAAATTATTGACGGCCCCTTTGCAAAGAGGGGCTTTATTTATCTGTTTTTAGCCCAAATTCACCTTTTGCAGCAAGTAATTAATTTATTAACTTGCGGAAATCAAACCCTAATACTTTGAATGATTAACGAACTCAATCAAAACCCTGAACAACAAGCTCGTGATAAAATCGATGCCATGCTACAGGAAGTAGGTTGGCATGTGCAATCTAAAAATAACATTGATTTTAGTGTAGGTTTGGGCGTTGCTATTCGTGAATATCAGACCAGTGTAGGCCCAGCAGATTATGTGCTTTTTGTCAATCAAAAACCTTTGGGATTAATTGAAGCAAAAAAAGAAAATGAGGGCCATCGACTCACTGTTGTGGAAGAGCAATCGAAAGAATATGCAAGTGCCTCGCTTAAGTTTTTCAAGAATACAGAAGGATTAAAATACATCTACGAGAGTACAGGTGTTCTTACCCGTTTTACTGATTATACTGACCCGAAACCTCGTGGCAGAAATGTTTTCAGTTTCCATAAGCCAGAAACGTTGTTGGAATGGTCGAAAAGAGAAAAAAGTCTGCGGGGCAGATTTGCAGATTATCCTGTGTTGGATGAAACAAATTTGCGCCTGGCGCAGATTATTGCCATTAATAATTTGGAGAAATCTTTTAAAGGCAACCGTCCAAAAGCATTGATTCAAATGGCGACTGGCGCGGGTAAAACCTTTACTGCTGCTACTTTTATTTACCGTTTGTTGAAATTTGCAAAAGCTAAACGCATTCTGTTTTTAGTCGATACGAAAAACTTAGGCGAACAGGCCGAGCAGGAGTTCAGAGCGTACCAACCGCAGGATGATAACCGTAAGTTTACAGAGTTGTACAATGTGCAACGATTGACATCAAGCTATATTGCTGATGAAAGTCAGGTTTGTATTTCTACCATTCAGCGAATGTATTCTATTTTGCAGGGTGAGGAAATGGACGAGGATGAAGATGTAGTCAATCCCAATGAAAATTCTGGCTGGATAGAAAAACAGTTGGCAAAAAAAGAGGCCATTCCGGTTGCCTACAATCCAAAAGTTCCTATTGAGCAGTTTGATTTTATTATAATCGATGAATGCCACCGTTCTATTTACAACCTTTGGAAACAGGTTTTGGATTATTTTGATGCCTTCCTGGTGGGCTTAACCGCAACGCCCGATAAAAGAACTTTTGGTTTCTTTAATGAAAATGTAGTCAGTCAGTATACTTACGAAGAATCGGTGATTGATGGCGTGAACGTTCCTTACGACGTTTATTTAATCGAAACCGATATTTCCACCAAAGGCGCTTTGATTGAAAAAGGTTGGTTTGTAGATAGAAGAAATAAACTCTCAAGAGCTAAACGCTGGCAACAGGAAGATGAAGACACCGCTTATCTGCGCAATGATTTAGATAAAAAGGTAGTCAACATCAGCCAAATCAGAACGATTATTACGGCTTATAAAGATGCTTTGAGAAAAGATATTTTCCCGAATCGTTTTGATGAAAACGGCGAATATGAAGTGCCTAAAACTTTGATTTTTGCCAAAACCGATAGCCATGCCGATGACATCATCAACATCATCAGAGAGGTATTTGAAGAAGGCAATGACTTCTGTAAAAAGGTAACCTATAAAATAGAAGAAGACCCAAAATCGGTTTTGAACCGTTTTAGAAATCAGTATAATCCACGTATTGCTGTAACGGTAGATATGATTGCGACTGGAACCGATGTGAAACCTTTGGAGGTGTTGCTGTTTATGCGGGACGTGAGAAGCATCAATTATTTTGAACAAATGAAAGGGCGTGGTACCCGTACCATTTCTGCCGATAAGTTAAAACTGGTGACCAAAACTGCCGATGCTAAAACACACTTCGTGATTGTAGACGCAGTAGGTGCCACTAAATCTAAAAAGACTGACAGCCGTCCGCTAGAGCGACAGCCAACTATTCCGTTAAAAGATTTGTTGCAAGCCGTAACAATGGGCGTGCAGGAAGAAGATGTGTATCTTTCTTTGGCAAACCGACTCATCCGTTTGGAGAAACAACTTACTGAGGCCGAAAAAGAGAAAATACAGGAACTGGCAAAAGGCAAAAGCTTAAAGCAGATGACCCGTGAACTCATTGAGGCTTTTGATGCGGATGTAATTGCCGATAAAGCAAAAGCCATTATCGCACAAATTCCCATAGATGAACGTACGCCTGCAAAAGAAGAGCAGGCCAGAGCAGAAGCGCAGGAAGCTTTGCTGAGAACCGCATCACTCACCTTTAACGGCAAACTGAACGACCATATTGATAATGTACGCAAACAGCACGACCAGATTATTGACCATATTAATCTGGATGAAGTAACCAAAGCAGAATGGGATACCGAATCGGTGGACAAAGCCAAAGCATTGATTAACGATTTCAGCGAATACCTGAAAGCCAACAAAGACGAGATACAGGCGCTGAGTATTTTCTACGACCAGCCTTATAACCGCCGCAACATTACTTTTAAGATGATAAAAGAAGTAATGGATAAACTGAAACTGGAAAAACCCCTGTTGGCTCCGGCTCACGTTTGGAGTGCTTATGCGGGTATAGAAGAAGTAAAAAGCGATTGCCCGAAAGATGAACTGACGGCATTGGTTTCTTTGATTAGAAAAGTGTGTGGCATAGATGAAGAACTGAAACCTTTTGATAAAACCATTGACGAGAATTTTAAGCGTTGGATTTTTGCACAAAATGCCGGACAGCACAACCGCTTTAGTACCGAGCAGATGGAATGGCTGCGAATGATAAAAGACCACATTGTAAGTTCTTACCATATTGAGCTGGATGATTTGGATTATAATCCGTTTGACAGCAAAGGCGGAAGAGGAAAGATGTACCAATTGTTTGGTAACGAAATGAATAGTATTATTAATGAATTAAATGAAGCTTTGGCTGCATAATGAGAGAAGATTGGATAGAATGTGAAATTGGAGATGTTTTTGACGTAGTAACTGGAAATACTCCATCAAAAGCAAATCCATTACTATATGGCGGGAATATTCCCTTTATAAAACCACCAGAAATTAATAATAAAGAGGTAGAAGATGCATCAGAATTTTTAACAGAAGAGGGAGCTAAAGTTGCAAGAATTTTGCCTAAATATTCCGTATTAATTACCTGTATTGGCAACTTGGGTAGGGTCGCAATGAACTCGAAATTTGAAGTTGCATTTAATCAGCAAATAAATGCTTTAAAGCCTAATAAATTCGTCTATCCTAAATACATTTATTACAAGGCACAATCAAGTAACTTTAGAAATCAGTTAGAAGAATTAAGTACAGGGGTTACGGTTTCCCTTGTTAATAAAACAAACTTTTCTAAAGTTAGATTTCCTTTGCCACCTCTTCCCGAACAACGAGCCATTGTTAAAAAATTAGAAAGTTTATTTAGCAGTTTAGATGCCGGTGTTGCCGATTTAAAAAAAGCACAACAGCAATTAAAAATTTACAGGCAAGCGGTTTTGAAAAAGGCTTTTGATAGCGTTAACAATTTTAAAACCATCATTGAAATTGCTAGTGTGAATACTGGTTCAACGCCAAAAAGAGGAACAAATAAATATTGGGATGGAGGAACAATCCCTTGGGTAACGAGCGGTTCTTTAAATGAATTATTCGTAGATAAGGCAGACGAATATATAACTGAAGTTGCACTAAAAGAAACAAACTGTAAAGTAATTCCTATTGGTTCTCTTTTAATTGCAATGTATGGTGAAGGAAAAACTCGTGGAAAATGCTCTGAACTGAAAATTGGTGCTGCAACAAATCAAGCTATTGCTTGTGTGACAATTAAAGATGAGTTTCTATACTCGAAGAGTTTTGTAAAATGGTTTTTTATCAAAAATTATCAAGATATAAGACTATTGTCAAATGGAGGAGTGCAGCCAAATCTGAACTTAAGTATCATTAAAAACACTGTAATTCCGTTTCCTGGAAAAGAGGAACAAAAAGAAATCGTCAAACAAATCGAATCCCGCTTATCTGTTTGTGATTCCATAGAACAAAACATCAAAGAAAGTTTAGAAAAAGCAGAAGTCTTGCGCCAGAGCATTCTTAAAAAAGCATTTGAAGGTAATTTGTTAACCGCACAGGAATTGGCAGAATGTAAACTGGCTACGGATTATGAACCTGCGAGTGTGTTGTTGGAAAGGATAAAAGCGGAGCAGAACAAAGCAACGGCAAAGCCAGGTAAAAAGAAAGTCACTCAACCTTTAGTTGTGGCTAAAGTAGAAACTCCAGTTTTAAAAATATCAGCGGACATTCACGCAGGTTTAATAGCCAAAGTAATTAAAATTCACGAAGAAAATCCCGCATCAATTGATAACTTAAGTCACATCAAATGCGAGAAGATTGCGCATTTAGTTGAATACCATTTACAGATTCCATTGGGCAGACAGCCTGTAAAAGATGCAGCGGGTCCCGATGATTATCCGCACTTGAAGAAAATAGAACATCGTGCAAAAATGGCTAACTATTTTGCTATACAAAAGAAAGATATTGGCTATTCCTATTCTTCGGCAAAAAATTCAGATAAGGCTATTGAGAAATTTCAGTCTGCACTTTCAGATGAAGAGAATAAACAGTTAGATGGTTTAATTGCTTTATTTCTAAACTTCGATTTAGAAGTCTCAGAAATTATCGCCACCACTTATGCCGGATGGAACAATCTGATTCTTATTGGAAATGCAAATCCATCAGATGAGGAAATCGTTTATGAATCAAGAGAGAACTGGTCAGAACGAAAATTAAAGATTGCAAGAGAACGCTTTTTCAAGGCGATTGAATGGATGCGTAAAAATGAAATAGTCCCAACAGGTTATGGAGCGGTAGTTCCTTTTCCGAAAAAGAAAAAGTAAAAAATAAAAAAAACAATAACAATGGAACTAAAACCAATTAGTCATTTTTATAATAAGAGAATTTATATTGTTCCACCATATCAAAGAGGATACAGTTGGGAACAAAAACATATATATGATTTGTTGAATGATTTAAAACATGCTATAAAATTAGATGCAAATCATTATACTGGAACTATTACAATACATAAACAAGAGGAGACGGAGCGTATTGGTTTGTCGCAATATGAATTATTTCATATTGTAGATGGTCAACAGCGTTTTACGACAATTACTCTAATTCTTTCATATTTGATTAAAAAATTAAAAGATGTTAAAGAATTAAAGGAAGATGCAACAGAAAAGGAAGCAAACTATATCATTAATAAAGGCAGTTATTTGTTCAGGTATCAGATTGACAAAGTCAGCGAAATGTTCTTTAGGTCAATAATTCTCGAAAAAGAAGATTTATCCACTTTAGATGAAAATTTATATACAAGAAACTTAAGGAATGGAAAAAAGGCAATAAAGGATTATTTCAAAGAACCACAAAACGAAGGTAAAGAATTAGAATACTTGGTTGCAATTGAAGACAAGCTCAAATTTAATGAGTATATCGTAGATTCCACGTCAGATATCGGTGTTGTTTTTGAAACAATGAATAATAGGGGGGTTGGTCTTTCTGATTTAGAAATTGTAAAAAATCGATTGCTTTATCTTACATCAAAAATTAATATAAAGGATGAAGAACATATAAACATACAAACAATCAACAACATTAACACTAAATGGGCTCAAATATTACGAAATCTTACATTACCAACAAGAGTCCTAAATGAAAATACTTTTTTAAGTAATCATTGGACTATATACAATGGTTGGTCAAAAGACAATCAAACTAAAACAGAAATTCTAGATAAGGAATTTACTATTGAAAAGATGGTTGACAACCCATCTGAAATGATCACGAAGATTAATAATTATGTTAATTCGTTAGCTGTAACTTCCTTACATTGGCGATTTATCAATTTTCCAAGAGAGCAAAATTCATTTGTAGAAGTAGAAGATATAAATACTAGAAAAAAAATCCAACGAGTTTTTGATAAATTAAATAGGTTAAGCAATAGTACTGTTAGACCAGTGCTATTAAGTTTTTTTGGCTTAATGAAAACAAGACCTCAAGATTTATTGGAATTAGCTCAAATAGCTGAAATATTTTCATTTAGATTATTTTCAATGAACAAAAAACGTTCTGATACTGGAAAGAATGATTTATTTCGGAAATGTAACTTCTTCTACACGAAATACGATTTAGAAAATACAATTAAATTGGCAAAGTGGTATTTAGCATGGTACATTGACAACCATGGAGACACCGACCGATTTGATTTAGAAATTGAAGAGTTATTTACATCTTCAAAAAAAGAAGGTTATTATACGTGGTCTGGATTAGTATATTTTCTTTACGAATACGAGGAGAGTTTGAGAAATAACGAAGATGTAAAGGTGGATTATGAATTTGCAAGCAAAAAAAATAAAAGCATTGAACATATTCTTCCTCAAAATTATAAAGAACATTGGAAAGACGAGGTTAAGGGTTTAAAAAAAGATGAACTTAAAAGACACTTACATTCACTTGGTAATTTGGTCTTGATTTCTGCAGATAAAAATTCAAGTTTAAGAGATTCTGCTTATAATATTAAAAGTTCTAAATACGCAAACGGAACCTATTCAGAAATAGATATTACTGCTAATAATAAAACTTGGACTTGTGAAAAAATCAAAGAGAGAGAAACGGGATTATTGAAATTTTTAAATAACCGTTGGCAATTAGATACAGATTTTTGTAATAAATATCCACATCCAAACACCGTCGAAGGAGAGATAACAGATGAGTTGTCAGAAGATTTTATAGAAGAAGTAATTGAATTATAAAATGACAGAAGCAGCAATAGTATCAAAAATATGGAACCTGGCGAATGTAATGCGCCACGATGGAGTAGGATATGGAGATTATCTGGAACAGATTACTTATTTGCTTTTTCTTAAAATGGTGGATGAATTAAATAAGCCACCTTACAACAGAAACCTTAAACTACCAAGATTAAAAGATGTAGAAGGTAAAGAAGTTGAGGGAGCAGAAGTTTGCTCGTGGGAGAACTTAACTTCTAAAAATGGCTCGGAATTGGAATCTTTTTACATTCAGTCTTTGCGTTCTTTGGGAACAGAGAAAGGAATGTTGGGACAAATCTATGTGAAGAGTCAGAACAAAATACAAGACCCGTCTAATCTGCAACGTATCATCACGATGATTGGCAAAGAAGACTGGAGTATGATGGGCGCTGACGTAAAAGGAACCATTTACGAAGGTTTACTGGAAAAGAATGCAGAAGACACCAAATCTGGTGCTGGACAGTATTTTACGCCACGTGCCCTAATCAGAACAATGGTAGCTTGCGTACAGCCTAAGCCAATGAAAACGGTTATCGACCCGGCTTGTGGTTCGGGCGGTTTCTTTTTGGCAGCCTATGATTGGCTCACCGAAAACAATAAATTAGATAAAGATGAAAAGATGTTCTTAAAGAACAGCACTTTTCACGGCAACGAAATCGTGGCCAGCACCCGCAGAATGTGTCTGATGAACTTGTACCTGCACGGTATTGGTGAAATAGATGCAGAGCCCTTGGTAAAATCAAACGATGCACTGATAGCAGCCGAAAGCCAAACGTATGACTATGTATTGGCAAACCCTCCGTTTGGAAAGAAAAGCGGGATGACGGTGACCAATGAAGATGGCGATATTGAGAAAGAAGACATCAGCTACAATCGTCAGGATTTTTGGGAAACAACAAGTAACAAACAGTTGAACTTTTTGCAGCACATCAAATCTTTAATGAAGATTGATGGTGAAGCGGCAGTGGTATTACCTGACAATGTTCTGTTTGAAGGCGGAGCCGGAGAGGAAATCAGAAAACAACTTTTAAAAACAACTGAACTGCATACTATTTTACGTTTACCTACAGGTATTTTCTACGCCAATGGGGTTAAGGCAAATGTGTTGTTCTTCAATAACAAACCAGCCAACAAAGAAGCCTGGACAAAAGAAGTTTGGTTTTATGATTACAGAACCAACGTTCATCATACGCTAAAAAAGAAGCCATTGGCAGAATCTGATTTGTCAGATTTTGTAGCATGTTATAATGCTGCTAACATTAATAAGAGAAAAGAAACGTGGAGCCAAGAAAACCCCGAGGGTCGCTGGAGAAAATATAGCTATGATGAAATCATCGCGAGAGACAAAACGAGCTTGGATATTTTTTGGGTTAAGGATCAAAGCTTAACTGATTTAGATAATCTACCTGATCCCGATGTTTTGGCCTTAGAGATTATTGATAATATAGAAGCGGGCTTAGCGAGTTTTAGGGAGATTGTAAGTGAATTGGAAAAGAGTGAAGAAATTAAATAATGATAATTATGAAAGCATTTATATCATACAGTCACAAAGATGTTGACTATTTAGAGAAGCTAAAGGTTCATTTAGCACAGATAAAGAGAGAAGGTCTGATTACTGATTGGACTGATCAAGAGATCACCGCTGGAAGTCGGTTAGATGATAGTATTTCAGCTGCATTGTCTTCCTCTCAATTGTTCATTTCAATAGTAAGCCCTGACTATATCGCCTCACATTATTGTTTCGAAAGGGAATTTACAACAGCGCTTAAATTGCAAGAAGATGGTAAGATTACTGTGATACCCATTATTGTCGAACCATGTGATTGGAAATCGACACCAATGGCAACGATCAAAGCCCTACCTGACGACGGTAAGCCTGTTAGTGAGTGGACAAATCAAAATAATGCATTTGCAAAAATTGCTCAAGAAATTAGAAAGTTGCTTAGCATAGGGCAAGTTAGAGAGATTCTAATTAGCAACACACCTTCTCAGCCACAGGTTCAGAGCAGAAATTATAGAGCTGAAAGAATTTTTACAGAAGTTGATAAATTAGATTTTAAAGAAAAAAGTTTCGAGGTTATCAAAAACTATTTTAAATCGGCGATGGCTGAGTTTAATGGAATTGAGAACTTGCAAGCAAAGTTAATAGAGGAAGAGAAAAAGTCTTTTACTTGCCTGATATCTAACAAAGGGAATTTAAAGGATGCGTATCTTACCATTTCTGTTGCAAGTGGCGATGGGTTTCGACATAGTGATCTAAACTATAGTTTCACAAAAAGCCAGCATCAAAATACCATCAATTTAGACAATGTTTTTACTATCGAACATGATGCCTATGAGCTTTATTGGCAACGTAGTAATCTTATTCAATCGCGTAGTTCGGAGCGATTGACTGATAAGCAAATTGCGGAAAGAATTTGGAACGACTTTATCAATCAAGTTGGGGTTTCTTAGGAAATAGTTGGCCTAAAGACATCAAAGACCTAGAATACATTATGAGCTTGGTTAAACAAGCTGTAAATTAAATTTATCAATTAACGCCTCAAAATGAATAGATTAATTTTAGTTGGGAATGGTTTCGACCTGGCCCATGGTTTAAAAACCAGCTATAACAATTTTATTATCTGGTATTTAGCTGAATGCTTGAGTCAGGCTAGTTACCTTCCTAAAACCTATCATGATGAATTATTGGAAATTCAATTTGGTCACTATAACGATTTTATTAGGATTATAAACGCAAATAAGCCTGGTAATCTAAATATCAATGTTACTAAAGAAGATTTGACCAACTTTATTGTTTATTGTTTTGAAGAGCAAACAATAAAAGAAGTTATGAATATTAGAGAGGGCAATGTTTATGATTTTATCACTTCTAGGAGCTTTGATAGTTATGATTCAAATCATTATCAACCTGAGCCACTTAAGTTTCGAGTTTTATCTAATTTGCTGAGAAGCTTAATTATCAATTGTCAGGAATTTAACTGGGTTGATATCGAAAATGAGTATTTCGATCAACTGAAAGCCTGTAAAACAAAAGACGGAACATTCGATAAAAAAGAGGTTTGTAACCTAAATAGTGAGTTTACTTTTCTTAAGCAAAAATTAGAAGAGTATTTAGCATTACAGCAAACAGAAGCAGATATTAAAGTAATTCCAGAACTTTTAGATGCAATTAAGTCTGATTTTGATATCCGTGATTTTGATTCTTTCATGCCTTATGAAGATGCAACTAACAAACTAGGGTATGATAGGAGAATAAAACCTGAAATACAACATAATTTATATTTCTTAAATTTTAACTACACAAATACTTTGTTAAAGTATGAGGAGCAGTTAAAAAAGAGTAGGGGGAAGTTTAACAGGATCGAAATCAATCACATTCATGGTGAATTAAATGAATCAACTAATCCAATGATCTTTGGTTTTGGAGATGAGCATGATAAAACTTACTTAGAATTTGAAGAGGATCGCAACAACCAGCTTTTCGAGCATATCAAGTCTTATCAATACTTACTTACACCCAATTATCGTGATTTATTGAGGTTTTTGAACGAAGATGACTTTCAGGTCTTTGTAATGGGGCATTCTTGCGGTTTATCAGACCGTACCATGTTTAAAGAAATTTTCGAACATGAAAACTGCAAATCAGTTAGATTATTTCACTACAATGGTGATTTTCACGATAAAGCGATTAACGTGAGTAAACACTTTAGCAATAAAGGACATATGCGTAAGCTCATAGTAGATAATAAAGCTTCAGATGCTTTTCCGCAAGCTAATGTCAACTAATAAAGATCTGGTTTATCAATTCTAAATGATATGAAAGAGTATATCGGTGGTCATAAAAAGATCAACAAGGAACTTACAGAAGAAGAAGTTATCGATATTTTAATCAATAGTGACAAGAAACATTTTCCTTTAAAATGTTTTTCTAATGTACTATACGCTCCAATGCGTATTAACGATGATCTTATTGATTATAAAGGCTTTTATGTTGCTAAAATGGTTTTTCGTGAAGACTTGGGATTTAATGACAAAAAGAAACCTGGAGATTTTGATGTGATCATTATCCCTTTTTCTGAATCGAATATTTACTTCGATAGGACTGCTGCATCAGAGGTAAAGGTAGTTCGCCCTACGCGCAAAAAGCCTACAAAAAATGCCAACTCTTTAGGTGTGAACCAGCTTTTAGGTTTAATTGAAGATGGATTTCCTTTTGTTTCATTAATTCACATTACCATGCCCGAAGCACTTAAAGAACATGAAATGCAAACGCTTAAATTTGCCAATCGGGTGTTGGATATGGATAATCCTAAAAATAATATTGGGTTATTAGATGATACTAGAGACGTATTGTTTGATTGGCTAGGTATGTACTCTTCTGCAAAACAAATGCAACGGTTACTTAAATTTGATATTCCAAAATATGCAGGTTTATACTGTACCGAACTCAGTTTTTTCGACGATGGAAGCTATGTTTTGAGTGATATTTATGGGGAATATAATCACTTTAATCATGGCTATTTTAACCCCAAAGTTAAACCTGAAACTATTAATAATATAAAACAACACTTCAAAGAAAATCCATCTAGTTATCAAACATTATTGATTCCGCCGATTAACTATTGATTGGTAGAATTGAATTATCTAATTTATTTTTTGATAGCTCCCCTCTCTCTTTCGTTTGCTAATAATCTCTCATACAAGTCGACAATTTTTCTGTTGAATTATCGCTACTGTTAATCGCTTATTTACCCAAAGCCGGGATTGTTATTCTTTGGAAGAACTATTTTTTTTGTTTTCTACTTTTAGCTGCTAATGCTTCTTGCACTGCAATAGTGTTTAGCTTAACTTCTTTATAAATCGTCTTAGCCATATCGCCAGGCTCAACATCCAGTGCAAGCGCTATCAAGTATAGTTCTTCTCCAGAAAGCTTAGTACTCGCGTCATTGCTTAGTAGGCTTAAGCGAGACTCAGTAATACCCGTCTTCCTATAAATTTCTGCTTTGTTAGCAGATTTCAAAATTAAGTATTTTCCAAGTTCTGTAAGCTCCGACTTCTTTTTCACGCTGATCGTTTTTTGATAAACATACCATGTGAAAATTGTACTTAATAATTTTTGTATTTTTCATTTGATTATTTAAAGAATACTTTAGAATATCTAAACTTTTATTGTTATATTCGTATATAAATTAGGTGTTAATAAAGAGTCTCGGCTACCAAATTCTCACAGTAAACAGCCAACGAGACAATAGATTAATGCCTATGGTGATATTTTGCGTAATTTAGTGCGCACTATAGCATCATGGGCTCTATTGTAATTCCGTTGGCAAGGCCGTGAGAAGCCCGGTAGATGGTATTTAGAGCCCAGCTATAGTGTTTCTTTATACCACAAGACTCGTAAAATCATACGAGTATGAAAGCTAAATCCATTACCATTTCAGGGAAACCACTTTCGCAGTTTTACAAACTGCCTTTTGAAAAAGGGAGCAGGGTATTAAGGTTAGCGGTGCTGGAGGAGATCGCTAGCGCATTTAGTGTAGGTGAAAAGCCTGCGCCGCTGGTTATACAATCGCTTTCTTTTGATCAGGGTTTGTTAACCGTTCATGTTAAATTGGGAGGGGAAGAAGCAAGGGTTTATATCGTGGTAGAATACGATAACCTGTTGGTGAGCTGTAGTGTGGATACGGATGAAAGCTACCTTGGGCGTTATGCTTACCTTACTTTGCGCGCCATGATGCGGAGTGGTTACTGCGATTTTCAGGAATATTACTGGCCCGAATGTTTTGCTTTGGGCAACAGGCGGTCGGGATATGTAGATGTGGTGAAGAAACCGGGCGGTATTACCATTACCTTTAAGAAAAAGTTTAGCGGTTTGTTTAGGCCTGGCGATAATTTGCCTGATGTTACGGAACGCGCGGTAGTACCACGTGAAAGGTTAGTGGATAAACAGGCTATGGCAAGGTTGGCACCGGTTAGCATTGGCTATTGTTTCGCCAATACCGATCTGCAGAATTTCCACAGCAACCATTATCCTTTTTTAATTCCCTATGTTTTCGCGGCCACGGCCTACCTTAAAACGGTAAAATCTTTTAAGCGTTTCGTGTTTAATCCGCACGATGTGGATGGTATAAGCCTCTCGCCTCAACAGGAGGAACTGAACAGCATTTGCTTCGCCATGAAAGAGATTGCTGCCATACGCTTTAACGCAAACGCCCACCTGCCCGAAAAGGTAGCCGAAACCCATAAACTTAACGATGCTAACCAGCTGGCGCTTTTGAAGTTATGGAACAAGGCTTTGCCGCTATTGATGCAACAGCGTTTTACACATTACTTTTATACTTATGGCCTGCGCAATGTTACCGGCAAACCTGTAATGCGGGATATGAAGCTGGTTGAATTTTCGATGGAGGTACCTGTTTTGAGTTTCGTGTTAAGGGATGAGGGCGATTATTATGAACTGGAATTGAAGATTAGGGTGAAAGGGAAGCTATTAAAATTAAGTAGCGATAGCATTGCGCTGTTTTTGGTTTGCGATCGGGTTAAACCGTATTTATGGTATTTGCTTGAAGCGGAAATGGATTATAAACTGGTGTGGTTTTTTAGTAGGGTAAATTTTAAGGTGCAGGTGATTAAAGGGTATTATAAGGATTTTTTTGAGGGGTATGTTGAGGGGATTGAGAGGTGGTATGAGGTGAAGAGGGGGCTGTATCACTAACACGATCGTAATTATAAGGTACGAAGCAATCTTAATGCACTCGCTAGGAATTGTACGCCATTTTATTTTAGAATTTGTCATCCTGAGGTACGAAGGATCTTTTGATTGAAAGATTCTTCACTGCGTTCAGAATGACAATTAAAAAGATTTTTTCTCCTCAGCGCAGTCTTGCCTCGGCTCACCGCCGCCGAGGGGCTCTTACCTTTTTCTTGATAAAAAGGTAACCAAAAATCAAGGCTTGCATCCGTTTTTTATGTGGTCATATTGTTTTTTATAGGTATAAAAGATTGCTGCGCAATTCTTGTAAAAACCTACGGAAATCTTAATTGCGGCAGTATCGAGGCTCTTAGCCCTTGCTTTATTCCACCGCTCTCGCTTTGATCCTGCCTTGGGTTGTGGGGTTATGAGGGGGACTGCAAAGATTTCCGTGCTTTTTCCGGCGAAAATCTGCGAGGCCGGGTAGCATGGTACAGATAGCAGGATGCAGGTAGCAGGGAGCATATTGCAGGGTGCGATAATTTGTTTTTTGTCCTTTCCCTTTTAGGGGAAAGGTGCCGATAGGCGGATAGGGGTTTAAGGCGCTAATACGGTCGTCATTCTATTACAACAATAAATTCGTCATTGCGATGAGGCTTTTTCAGCCGATAGCCTGTCCCGAACTTTCGGGAAAGCAATCTTACTACTATGGGTTATCTGCGATTGATATGGCAGTGACTCCATCGTTTTTGCTTCTAACAATTTTCTGTTATCCTGAGGCACGAAGGATCTTTTACTGAGATTCTTCACTGCGTTCAGAATGACAATTGTAGGTTTTGCCCACCTGCTCAGTCTTGCCTCGGCTACCGATGAAAATCGATACAGGTATACCGCCGCCGACGGGCTCTTACCTTTTTTCAGTTTTTGTTTATGCTTTTATTGGCCTTCAAGCTTGCTTCGCAGGTTGGCTTGGCCCAAAAGTAACAAACCTGAGCGCAGCGAAAGCATGCCTGCCGTTGAAAACAACAAACACAAAGGCATAACTGAAAGGCTTGCATCCGTTTTTTATGTGGTCATATTGTTTTTTATAGGTATAAAAGATTGCTGCGCAATTCTTGTAAAAAGCTACGGAAATCTTATTTGCGGCAGGATCGAGGCTCTTAGCCCTTGCTTTATTCCACCGCTCTCGCTTTGATCCTGCCTTGGGTTGTGGGGTTATGAGGGGGACTGCAAAGATTTCCGTGCTTTTTCCGGCGAAAATCTGCGAGGCCGGATAGCAGGTTGCAGATCGCATGGTGCGGAAATAATATTCATGTATTGATTTTTTTGAAACTATGAGGGGGACGTTGGGTCGTCATCTCGACCGCAGTGGAGAGATCTTTTAACATCGTTCAAAGATTTTTCTCCCGAACGTTCGGGACTACGTTCCATTCCGCTGCGCTCCAGTCGAAAGGACGACTGATTTTACTTCGCGTGCTTTGCGACCTACTTTGTGCCCTCTGCGGTTAAGAAAAAACAAATAACATCTTTTTTACCACAAAGTTCGCAGAGAAAGGACGCTAAGTACACAGAGCTGAGTGCCTAAAAGTCTATACCACTCTCTGTGTCCCTCTGTGTGAAACTCAGTGCGCTCGGTGGTAAAAATTTAGTGCTCTTCGCGGTTAAATATTAGCTTAATCTTTACAACGAATCTAAAAAATCTAAATATAAAGGAACGCTTTCTTCTATCCATTTTTTCGACGTGTTATACTCCATTCCATAATAAGCAAATGGGGGTTGGTAATCGGCTTTTACATATTCAAAAGAAAGTTCGAACGGACGGGTTAATTCTGCTAATGTATACTTATACTTTTCTGATGGACGCAGTTCGTGTTCTTCAACGCCCAATGAAATGGCCAGGGCGATTTTTTTGCCAGCCAATTTATAACCGCTTTTGCTGCCATAGGCCCATCCATGGGTGAGTACTTCATCCATCCATTTTTTTAGAAGTGAAGGAGAATTGAACCAATAATAGGGAAACTGGAATACAATTTTATCATGCTGTTCAACCAGCTTTTGTTCTGCTGATACATCAATCTTTTCATCAGGATATGCCTCATACAGTTGATGGACCAGATATTTATCGGGGTATTTATCTAACTCTTCAATCCACCGTTTGTTGATTACAGAATTTTTAATATCGGGATGGGTGACTACGATTAATGTTTTCATTTTTTTACAAATTTTGATGATTATAATGACAAAAATAGATGCATAACCGCTTATTTTGTACATTAGCCACCAATTGTTAGGTACTATAAAAAATGTAAGTATGTCTAAGATCAAGGAAACCTCTACCAACTATGCTAACAAACAAGCTTTAGCTGATGAGTGTTTAGAAGTTTATACGGCCAACATCATCGGCGGACAATGGGCTTTGGTGATCTGTTCGTGGTTAATGAATGGTAAACTCAGATTTGGAGAGTTAAAAAAAAAATTGCCCAATATTACCGAACGAATGCTCACCTTACAGCTACGCAAATTAGAAGCAGATAAAATTGTTAAGCGAACCATCTACGCCGAAGTTCCGCCACGGGTGGAATATGAACTAACCGCCATTGGCCTGGAATTGAGACCGATTATTAATGAACTCGAAAGCTGGGGCGTAAAACATAAAAATTTGTTAGGGGAATTTTGACCTGGTTTATTAAAACTTCGTGAGTTTAAAGTCTGTTTAAATTTTTACAGCAAATGTTACCTGGCATTTAGCTTTCACGCTGAGCATAATGGATTGCTTTTATGAATGCTTTGAAATGAGGCTGTATCTATAAATTGTAATTCAATCGAATTGTTACGTCGAGCCTCCCAATGATCGGGACAGGTCGTCGAAACGCCTTGTAAGACATTTAAAACAGGCCCTTCGACAGGTTATCATAGACAGACTCCAATAAAATGGTCGTCATTGCGAGGCACGAAGTAATCTTAATGCACAAGCAGGTAGCGATCGTTGTAAGATTGCTTAGCCGTTCCTCCTCGCAATGACGATTCCTCGGGGAGATTTATTTCCATCAAATTATATTGTAACTCGTATTGATCTTTATAAAATAAATGATCCCTCAAGCTGACATACGAATTAATTTTATCTGATTTTAAACAGGCTCTTATCAAATAAATTTACATGAGCATTGATTGAATTATTGAATAGCAGGATTTGTATCAAAAAAAAGTCTTTTTAGAGCCAGCAGGTGCTCATTTTCGTATTTATCAATAATAATGTCTTTACCACTTGATAAGATGCTCCATCTCCGGTATCCTAATTTGGCTAAATAACAGGTAGCGATGTTGATTTTTGATGTTTTATAAGTTAATTTGCTAAAACTTTCCCTAAAGCCATGAGTAGCTATGAATCTTTTACGGATACCCAGCTAATTTCCCATTTACAAAGTGGTGATCAGGGTGCATTTACCGAGGTGTACCGCAGGTTTTGGGATAAAGTATTCTCTGTAGCGTATCATCGCCTCGCTAACCAGGCTGAAGCCGAAGAAGTGGTACAGGAAGTGTTTTTAAGTCTTTGGAAACGGCGTTCTAATCTGCAGATCAGGTATAGCCTTCACACCTACCTCAGTGCAGCAACAAAATATCAGGTGATTAACAAACAAAGCAGGGGATATTTTAATGCGGAGAAAAGAAATTCGCTGGAGGACATTCCGGAACAGGGGATCGATACTACGGAACTGTGGTTTTCTGAACGTGAACTGAGGCAGGAATTAGATAAACATATTAATGAACTTCCGGTTAAATGCCGCCTGATTTTCAAAATGAGCAGGGAAGGCTACAAATCAAATACAGCAATAGCCGAAGAATTGGATATCTCTGAAAAAACAGTTGAAGCGCACATTACCAGGGCGCTTAAAATTTTGAAGGATAAATTAGGCGCGGGATTGCCATTAATTTTGTATCTGCTGTCAAAATAAGAGCCTGTTTTAATGGTAGGCTGCGCGAGATCGTCATTCCCAACCCGGATTGGGAATCTTAATGCAAGCGCTTTAAGATTTCCGCCTGCGCGGAAATGACGATTGGAGTTGCAATTCTACGACCGTGCTAATGGATTCTGTTTATGGTAGCGTAGTCGATTGCTTTATTAATGCGTTTAAATGGTATTCGACTACGCTCAGACTGATATACAGAATAATGTTATTTAATTCTTAAACACACGCTAAAAATTTATTTTAAATTCAATGTAGGGTAAGGCTTTGTTGGTGTGACTATATGCTAAACCAGCCTACAAATTGAATCAACGCGACAAAACCGACCCGATACCAGAAATTGCCTACAAGTGGCAAAACGGAACCGTTACGAAAGAAGAAAAGGTCTTCTACGAGCAATGGTATTCTTCTTTTAATGATGAAGAGCTGGATCTTCGGGAAACGGATTATACCAGTTTTGATGAGCTGGAAAAAAGCCTTTATTCCAAAATAAGCGTTGGGCTTGAAGATGAAAAAATAAAACCTTCAACATCTAAACTTTTTCCCATTTGGTTTAAAAGTGCAGCAGCCATACTGGTTTTCGCTTTTGGATTTCTTGCTTACCAATCGGGTTGGTTTAGCTTGCTCAATGCGCCTGGAAAAACTAAAGCCGTGATTTTGCCGGGAACAAATATGGCCACTTTGAAACTCTCCAATGGTAAAATTTTGCAGTTAAGTAGCACTAAGCTCGGTTTAAAAATTGATTCTGATGATCTGGAATATATAGATGGAAGTAGCATCGTTTTAGACAAAACCAGTGTTGTAACGAAAGAAATGGAGATTAAAACACCAAATGGAGGTACTTACCAGGTAGAACTGCCAGATGGTACTAAGGTTTGGCTTAATGCATCAAGTAGTATTTTGCTTGCTGCAAACTTTTTATCAAACCCGGAGCGGCGTTTGAAACTACAGGGCGAGGCTTATTTCGAAGTAGCAAAAGTAAGTACGGCTGTTAATGGCATTACCAAAAGAAAGCCTTTTATCATTACCGTTAACGATAAATCTATCGAGGTACTGGGTACCCACTTTAATGTAAGGGCTTACAACAGTGAGCCATCACTTAAAACAACATTGCTTGAGGGCAGCGTAAGGGTTGTTGATGGTAATAACACCAGAAAGTTAGTTCCTGGCGAGCAGGCAACTGCCCTGAATGGCCTTATAAATGTGAATAAGGTTGACGTAGAAGAGGCTATTGCCTGGAAGAACGGAAATTTTCAGTTTACCAATGAGGGGATAGAACGGATTATGCAGGATATTGCCAGGTGGTATAATGTAGAAGTAGTTTACAGCGGACCGGTTACAAAAGAAAGCTTCGGTGGAGCCATCTCCCGAAATAAACCCTTACATGATGTACTTTCATCGCTTGAAGAAACCGGTGGAGTACATTTCAAAATTGAAGGAAGGAGGGTAATCGTGATGCCATAATTGTACACAAACACGTTCTGAAAAGAACCGGAGGTGGGACGAAGCACCCCCGGCAGTAAATTTGGAGCGGTATAAATGAAGAATGATATTCAACTAAACCAAACAACCAAACAAACCAGGATACCATTGCGCTCGCAATTGGTATTCAATTCAAATGTATGAAAAAATCCATTTCAATGGGCGATAAGCTACGTGCTTGTTGTTCCGGGCAAAATATGGGCTTTATAACGAAGGTAGTAGTGCTTTTGTTTGCCATTTTTGTCTTTCAGTCAGGTAAGAGCCAGGCGCAAACTGTTACTCTTTCAAAAAGTAATGCCAAAATTGTTGATGTATTTAAGGAAATCAGAAAACAAACAGGATACGATTTCGTATACACCTCCAGGCACATCAGCGAAGCAAAACCTGTAACCATCAATTTAAAAAATGCACCATTAGAAAATGCCCTGGCGGCTTGTTTTAAAGATCAGCCGTTGAGTTATTCTATTCAAAATAAAACCATTGTTGTGAAGCAGAAGGAAACTTTGGAAAATCTCCAGAGTTCATCAGTTTCAGTGTCGATGAAAACCCGTTCGATAGCTGGGCAGGTAACCAGCCCGGATGGTCGGCCGATGCCAGGCGTAACCGTATTATCTAAGGAAACAAATGTAAGGGCAGTAACTGACAAAGAGGGGCGTTACTGGATTGAAGTATTGGATGAAAAAGGAGCCACGCTGATTTTTTCTTATATCGGTATGCAGTCCAGACAGATCGCTGTAAACAACCTCCAGAATTTAAATGTAACCCTCACAGAAGCTGTGAAAGAAATGGAAGAAATGGTGGTGACAGGTTACCAGATACTGAAAAAATCGGATGTAGTAGGATCTACTGCTTCAGTAAATGCCAAAGATTTGTATTTAAACGGCGTAAATACTATTGAGCAGGCGCTACAAGGCAAAATTGCCGGTTTGGTAGTTACCAACACCAGTGGTCTTACCGGAACCAAGCAAACTGTACGGGTACGTGGAACTTCTACCTTATCGGGTTCGCAGGAGCCGATCTGGGTAGTTGATGGTGTGATTCAGGAAGAACCATTGCCATTTAAGGCACAAAGTCTTAATGCTAATGGCGAGATAAACGCTGATAATATAGATTTTATAAGAAATTTTGTAGGTAATTCGATCCGCTGGTTAAATCCAATGGATATTGAAGATGTTACAGTATTAAAAGATGCCTCTGCCACCGCAATATATGGTATCAGGGCCGGTAATGGTGTAATTGTGATCACGACTAAAAAAGGCCGGGTTGGTCCGCCTGTAATCAGCTATTCCACAAACTTCAGTACTACTGAAAAAGTGACTGCTGACAAATTGAATTTAATGAATTCTAAAGAACGGGTAGCGGTATCAAGAGAAATCTTTACCAATGGTTTAACCTCTACTTATGCAAATAGTACAGTAGGTTATGCAGGTGCTTTGAACGATTACTTATTTAAAAAAACAATATCTGCTGATGAGTTTAATGCGAGGGTGAAAGATATGGAGACAGTCAATACCGATTGGTTTGATTTACTTTATCGCGTACCATTTAGTAATGGACACAACTTAAGTATTTCTGGAGGCAGTCCTAATACACGCTATTATTCATCTTTTGGATATAACAATTCAGCCGGTACAGCCAGAGGAAATGACGCTACCAGTATAACAGGAAAAATTTCCGTTAATACCAAGCTTTCAGAAAAAATAACCATTGATGCCAGCCTTTCAGCATCAAAAAACCAGGTTAATTCTTTTTACCAGGTAGATCCGTACAACTATGCTAAAGGTACAAACCGGGCGATAAGAGCCGTTAATCCTGATGGTAGTCTGGTGTTTTATCCGAATGTTTCTGGTTATGCTTTTAATATCCTTAATGAAAGAGATCAGACCGGTAATAGCAATAAGGTATTAACTGTTAATACCTTTATTAATGCGAATTATAAAATTATTGAGGGTCTTAATTTCCAATCCTTATATAGTTACAGTTCAAGTTCTACTGTCGGCGAATCTTACGCAACAGAGCAAACGGAATATGTAGCCCGCCAATACAGATTTTATAATTATGGCGCTTTTAAACCGACAGATGCAGGTTATAAGCAGAGTAAATTGCCGGTAGGGGGCGAATATAATATAGATCAGGCAACCAGTACCGTATGGAATTGGAGAAATAGCTTATCATACAGTAAGGCATTCAACAAGAAACATGTAGTAAACTTTATGTTTGGCTATGAATTAAACAGTACAAAATATCTGGGCTACACCAATACCACTTTAGGATACCTGAGAGATCGAGGTAAATCATTCGCAACTTTACCAACAAGTACCACATTAGGTACTATTACGACGATTAGTGATTATCCAACCAAATTTTCTCCGAAAATAACAGACCGACTAGCGAATACAATGGGGCTTTATCTTACTTCTAGTTATACCTTTGATAGCCGTTATGTAGTAAATGCCAGTGTTAGGAATGACCGTTCAAACCGTTTCGGACAGTTTACCGGTGAAAAATTTAATCCGGTTTGGGCTGGAGGTTTGAAGTGGAATGTTGCGAATGAAAAATGGTTTAACAGATCATATTGGCTATCCGATCTGAGCATTAGCGGTACTTTTGGCTATCAGAGAAACATCGCTGCAAATGTAAGCCCCGATTTAATTATTAAAACACCTACAGGTGCAACCGCCAGTGCTACAGATACCTTTACAGGTGAAAGTTTACTTACCATTAGTTCTTTACCGTATGGAGATTTGAGATGGGAGCAAAATGCGAGCATGAATTTAGGGCTTAATTTCAGTTTATTCAGCAATAAGGTAACCGGATCATTTGAATATTACAATAAAAGAGGACGCGAACTGATTACCAGTCTGAGCGTACCTTTAGAATATGGAGTTGCCAGTACACTCGTTAATGGAGGAGCCATCAACAACAAAGGCTATGAAGTTGCGGCCAGCTTCGTTCCGGTACGTACTAAAAATTTCAGCTGGAACGTGACATTGAACACTTCAAAAAATATGAACAGTGTTGTAAAAGTAAGCCCTCAGCTGGTGAGCTGGAGAACAGCAGTTACCGGAACGCTAACTGCGCTCGACAGGCCGGTATCTGGATTTTATGCATTTAAATATACCGGTATAGATCCATCAAATGGCTATCCAACTTTCGACCTGTCTCTAAAACCAAATGCAGATCCTCAAGATCCAACTTCTTATATGGAGTATGTAGGTAAGCTGGATCCTGACTTTACATCTGGTTTGGGGATGAATTTTCGGTATAAAATGTTAACATTAAGTTCGAGCTTTTACCTGCAGGTTGGCGGTAAGAAGTTTCTGTCTCCATTGTATACACTCGTAAATAATCTTCCTACAGAATATCAGAACCTATCACGTCAGCTGTTAGATCGCTGGTCTACGTCTAATCCAAATGGTAGCGTACCACGGTTACCAGATAGTTCAGTTCCTACGGTGAGTTTGCCAGGAAGAACACCTAGTTCTGGAGGAACGGCTCCAACACCATTTGAAATGTACAATTATAGTACCGCTCGGGTAGTTAGTGCCACTGCATTACGTTGCAATAATATCAATTTAAGTTATACGCTTCCCGCTTCTGTAGTGCAACGGTTAAAAACCAAGAACATTAATGTTGGTGCGGGTATATCTAATGTTTTTGCCATTAATAGTAAAGATTTCAATGGGCTTGATGCAGAGGTAGCTACCGGACAGCAACCCAGAACCAGAACATTTACTTTTAATTTGAACTTAAGTTTATAACATGTATATGAAAAAGTTGATGATATATTTCCTGATATTGTTATGTGCAGTATTAGGTTCATGTAAAAAATTTCTAACAGAGTATAGTCAGGACGAGATGCGTCCGAGTACAACTAATGATCTTACTGCGCTAATGTATAGCGATGCTTACCCATACAGCACGAGATTTGATAATTTAGATCTGTTAACCGATGATGTGCAAAGTAACGGACTTGCGAATGCTAATGGTGCACCTGTTCCCAATTATGTAACACCATTTAACAATGGCCTTGCAATGTTCACCTTTAATCCGAACATGTTCGATGCTGGCAGTATTATACCGGCTGGAGCAAATTTGTATGAGAACTGTTATAGTAAAATTAAAGGATGTAATGTTGTACTCGATCAGTTAGCCAATGTTTCTGGTACGGAGCAAGCAAAGAATTTTATTAAGGGACAGTGTCTGTTTCTAAGATCATACTACCTTTTTAAATTGGTTACCACCTACAGTTTACCATATAGCGGTAATGGTGTTAATCCCGAAACTGCATTGGGTGTTCCATTGATCATAAGCAGTCAGATAAGGGATGGCGGACTTCCTCGGCCAACACTAAAACAAACCTATGACCAGATTGAAAAAGATTTGCTGGAAGCTGCTGATCTTTTGAAGAATAATGGTGTAGCCACAACTCCATATAGAATTACGGCGCCAGCGGCAAATGCATTTTTATCAAGATTCTATCTTTTAAAGGGCAGAAATGAAGATTTAGATCAAGTAATCCGTTATGCAGAGCTGGTTTTGGCAGAGCGGAGTACCCTCACACCGTTAACAACGTTTTTTACCGCAACCAACGCGATTTCAGGTACAGGTATTTTTGATCCGGGGAATGTGGAAGTTTTATGGGTACACGGTGGGAACTCCAGGTTGGATGTGACATATTTTGCAGCTTTAACTACAGGTTCTTTACCTCCATTTAGTGCATCGCAAGCTTTAGCATCACTTTACGAACAAGGACCAAATAGTTCAAACTATGGAGATTTACGCTATCAGATGTATTTTACAAAAAATGGTTCTACACCGTATGCATCGGCTAAATCTTCTGCAAATTCTGTGGGTGGAAGTACCGGATTCCGCGTGTCTGAAGTATACCTCAACCGGGCAGAAGCTTTAATCAGAAGGTTCATACTAACGGGGAATGATGCCGATCGGATTAAAGCGCTCACTGACCTTAATTACTTAAGAAGTAATCGCTATGATACCAGAAATACCGCATATATCCCGGTATCAATTACGGATGGACAGGCGCTTTTAAATTTTTATCAGCAAGAACGCAGAAGGGAGACGGCTTTGGAGAATAACTCCAGATGGCAGGATATCAGACGATGGGCCATTCCGGTGACGCATAATTTTACCGGCGCTGATGGCGTATCCACTGTTTATACGCTGCCTGCAAACAGTTCACTTTATGCCCTCCCGATTCCATTTAACGCCTTGAATAATAATCCTGATCTTTCTCAAAACCCGAAATAGCAATCATTTACCAAAATAAAAAAATGATGAAACAGAATTTTTTGATCTTATTTGCCCTAATGCTGGCAATTTCGATCGCCTCTTGTAAAAAAGAAGATGAGCAACTTATACCCTCTGGTATAGATGATACTTATAAAGTTCCTCAGGGAAATAATGCATTTGATCAGACAATAGTAAACTATTATAATGCTTACGGCACATATATGTTATACAAATTCTCTGAAAAGGATGTGTATTGGACGCCAACCGGCTGGAAAAAACCGGTGTCAACAAACGGGGCATGGTCTCCTGGTGCAGAAGTGGAACCATCCGACCCGGCATACGTGGCACCTCAGCTCGCGCTGATCAAAAGTAAATGGTTTGATTTTTACACAGATAAATTTCTCAAACAGTTTCTCCCGGTAAAGATCATGCTTTGTAAAAAGGTTGATTCTGTTTTTACCACTTATATTTTTACGCCAATAATTACTGCTTCGAAAGGAACGAAAAAAGTAGCTGCTTTTTACAATTACGATAACATTCAGGTGAATTATGGGGATGCAACTGTAAGCACCATGACTGCCGCTGAACAGCGCGCCTTTATTTATAAGGTGAATCTCATCTTCATGCAAAGCATTTTTGCCAGGGGATTATCTGCACCATCTTCAGACTTTGCCAGTAGTGCTGATTATATGAGCAATGTAAGTTCCCTCTCACAGGCATATAGCAGGGGGATAATCATGGGCACTTCAAACATTTCTGCCCAGCTGGATTGGAACGCCTATATCACTGCAATGGTTACTTATTCTACCCCGCAGTTAAACGCGTCTGTAGCAAATACAGACAGCACGCCAGCTGGAATGCTTAATGCTACAAAAGATACTGCAGGCCAGATAAAAAGGAGATATAACATTGTTAGAAACTATTTTATCAATGAATATGGTGTCGATCTTCAAGTGATCGGAAATGCAACCAGGGGCCTCTAGGCTAACCAACTCTATTATCAATTAAGCACTGTTTGTAAAAAAATAACAAGCAGTGCTTTTAACAAAAATGAATGAAACTATTAAAAAAGTTGTTGCTGCTGGGTAATCTTTGCCTAAGCACCAGTTTAATGGCGCAAAAGGAAGCGCAATCGCCACCGGCTATCAGCACATTTCTAAAACAGAATGCGATTTCGTATAAAGGTGTTTTCAATATTTATCAGCAGAATGATAAGTATTTCCTCGAACTGAAGGATTCGTTGTTAAACAGGGATATTCTGGCCATGATTGTCATCAATAGAGGTTCGGCACAGGTAGCCAGAGATTCGAGAAAGCGTTTTGGCTTTGCAGGAGACGTGGTGCACGAAGCCGTCTTTAAATTTAACAGGAATAAAAAAGGTGCAATCAATATGGAACAGTCACAGTTTTATAACGCACCTAGAACCAACAGCATTTTTTATAATACTATTACCTCCAGGCCAACGCCGATTATCATGTCTTTTGCACCGGTTGCTAAAGATGCAGATGCGGTGATGATTGATATTACGCCGGCTATTAATGCAGACATGCCCATCTTATCGTTAAGTGGTGCAAAAGAAGAATTAGGCCTGGGGCCTTACCAGGCGGGCTTATCAAAATTAACTGGCATCTCCGTTTATAAAAATAACCTGGTATTCCGTTCATTGCGTAATTATTTACCGGGGGCGCTAACCCAAAAGCCCAATTCGGGCGATGCACCGGTTGAACCTCAGCAACCACAGGAAAACCCGGGCGTTCCCCAAAACGGGCCAACGGCATGGGAAGTAGGTGCAAGCTGGTATCTGCTACCGGCCATACCTATGCGCCAGCGTTTTGCTGATAAAAGGGTAGGTTATTTTGCGCGTGGATTGAATGATTATTCGAGCAATCCGCTTAAACTGGAAGAGCGTGGCTTGGCAACCCGTTGGAAAATAGAGCCTAAACCACAGGATGTGGAAAAATACAAGCGTGGTGAGCTGGTTGAACCTGCAAAACCCATTGTTTTTTATGTAGACAGGAACACACCTGAATATTTACAGCCATATTTTATTGCCGGTGTAGATGCCTGGCAAAAGGTTTTTGAAAAAATAGGATTTAAAAATGCCATTGTGGCTAAAATGGCACCTACCACAGCAGAAGATCCTGATTTTTCGATGGATAACATTAATTATTCTGTAATTTCTTATAAACCCTCTACTACTGCAAATGCTTACGGACCGATGGTGATTGATCCGCGCTCTGGTCAAATTCTGAGTTCGCACGTGGCCGTTTTCCATAACATTACCGATTTAATGCAGCGCTGGTACTTTGTGATGTGTTCTGCAATCGATCAGAGAGGTCGTAAGCTTCCATTGGCAAAAGATATCATGGGGCGTATGTTACAAACCGTAATCACGCACGAAGTGGGCCATACCTTAGGCCTTCGCCATGATTTTGCAGGGAGCCATAGTTACAATGTAGACAGTGTGCGTAAACGCGATTATGTGGCCAAAAATGGTTTTGGAGCTTCCATTATGGATTACCTGAGATTTAACTATGTAGTACAGCCAGAAGATGGTTTTACCGCTGAAGAACTTCATCCTAAAATTGGTGTTTATGATGAATTTGCGATTGAATGGGGATACAAATATTTTCCTGAACCTAACAATGCTTATAAAGAAGGTGAATTTCTGAAAAACTGGGTGACAGAGAAACGTAAAGATGTACGTTTGTTTTATTTCCCCGAAGGAGATTTTTCCGATCCTCGCGTACAATCAGAAGATATGGGCAGTAATGCCATGCAAGCCGGTGCTTTAGGCATTAAAAATCTTAAATACATCATGAATAATATGGAAGATTGGCTGGAGAAGGATGATGACGAAAATTACAGCATGATGAGAAGGATGCACGCTTCTGTTGCAAGCCGTTACAATGAATACCTGTCACATGTAGTCAAAAATATTGGCGGTAGGTATGGCGATCAGGCGCTTAAGGTAGAAGATAAACCTAATTTCGTGCCGGTAGGCCGTGCCACGCAAAAAGAGGCTATGGCTTTTATCAATACATATTACTTTCAGGAACCTACCTGGTTGTTTCCCAAAAATATAACCGATAAAACAAGATTTGTATTTGATGGTGAAGTACAGGCTGATTATGAAGCCTTTTTAGGAAAAGTTTTTTACAAGTTTTCTGCCATCTCGAAGAACGAACGTATTACAGGACAAAACCCTTATACGCTTAACGAGTTTTTTGATGACTTATATCAGGGCATTTTTGGCGATGTGGGCTTGGCAGCACCTATTTCCGATTACCGTAGAATGTTGCAGCGGAATTACATTAACAAACTTTTAGGTTCGGTATATAACCCGGCAAGTTTTGGAAATAATGAAGCTATTTTGATGAAACTGCAACTGGATAAAATTAAAAAAGCCTGTGATGCCGCTCAACAGCTCAAAACCGATTACCTGTCAAAAGATCATTTGAGGGCCATTTCAGAATTGATAAAGCAATGGCAGGAGAGCAAACCTGCAAGTTAGTACAGTGCCAATATAAATAAACAGATGGAGCGTCAATGATTTAAAAAAAAATTGATCATGATGGTGGCTTCATCTTCATTAAAAAGCAGAATGATACGGATGAAAAAAATATTAACAATGGTATTGCTGGCTTTGGCCATTACTTTTACAGTGGTAGCCCAGCAACCAAAACAAAGTACTTCACTAGATTTCGAGAAATTTATCAAAGATAAAAAGCAGGTGGTAGCGGGTACATTTCCCGTTTACCAGGCGGATGAAAAATATTACCTGCAGATTGGGCCAAACCAATTGAATAAAGATATTCTGGTAGCCGGAGATATTCGTTTCGGTTCTTCCGCTGTCTCAAAATCATCAGGTATCCTCAGGTTTGTGAAAGGCCAGGGAGAAAACCTGTATGTAACCAGAAATAATTATAGCGAACAGGCTGTGAATAACGCACCCATGTCTAACCTGTTGAGTGGCTCAATCCTCGAACCCATTAGCTTTACATTTAAAATAGAAGCTCTAGGTAAAGATACCGGTAGTGTGATTATTGATATCACCAGACAACTGATTGAAGGAGGTGAACTTTTTTCTTTCAAAAACTACAATCTTATGGCCAATCCAGATCCGGGCAGATCGGGTGTTGAACAGGTTGAAGCGGTTAAAAACGGTGTTTTTTTTAATGTGCTCAGAACCCAGAACAATGCCGGACGTGATTATAATGGCAAAACCTTAGACCAGCCCAATACCATGCAATTTGGTCTGTTGCTACAGCAGCTTTCAGAAGCGCAGATGCCCATCAAACCAGCCGACAAACGTATCGGGTTTGATACCCGCCAGTTTACTGATTTTGGGTTAGCCGGTTATGCAGCAAAAAAAGTTACTATCATAAAAAAGTGGAACTTACTGGTAAAACCACAAGACGCTGCCCGTTATAAAGCGGGTAATCTGGTAGAGCCTCAGCAACCTATAATGGTTTATTTGCACTCATCAGTACCGCAGTTTTTTATCAATGCCGTTAAAGATGGGGTTTTGGCCTGGAATAAGTGTTTTGAAAGTGCCGGATTTAAAAACGCGATAAAGGTTATTTTACCTGAAAACGGTAAACCGGTGGCCATGGAAGAAGGTAGCGTATTAATAGCCTGGGCAGGGGTAACCCCAAAAGCAGTTGTAGATCTGGTAGAAGACCCACGCACAGCAGAAATAAAAACAGCTAAAGTAACACTTAGTGATTTAATGATTGATGATCTGCTTCAAAAGTATTTCGTTCAATGCGGGGCTTACGATCCACGTATCCAGAAGGATGCTTCTTCGCCAGCTGTACGTCAGGATATTCTGAAATTTAAAGTTAGCCAGGCCATGGCTGAAGTTTTAGGAATGCTTCCTAATTACGCTGCGAGTACTGCATATAATGTGCAGCAGGTAAGCGATCCAAAGTGGGTAGCGCAACATGGATTTACTTCCTCAATTACCGATAATTTAGAGTTTAACTATTTGATGACGCCTGTATCAAAAGCATTCAATAGCAAACTGTTTTTACCACAGCTAGGTGCTTATGATCATTTGGCGATCAACTGGGCTTATCGTCAGTTTCAGGATGGGATCAACGGAGCCACCTTTTTAAAGGATGGTAAGATAAATCCGGCACTTTACTACTCGGCAGAAGATAAAAACAACCCTTATGCACAGGCCAATGATTTATCATCGCAAAATATCGAAGCCGCGCAAATTGGCATTAACCGCCTGAAAGCTTTTTACCCGAAACTGGAAGGTATTGCGTCCAAAATGAATGATGATACCTGGGGGACTTATATGTTGCTTGCTGCCAATTTCATCATGTCCTATGATCAGTATGCCACCAGTGTTTTACCTAATATTGGGGGTAAACAACGTTTTGTGGTGATGAAGGGTTACAACAGTATACCAGCCGTTTATGTGCCAAAGGCAAGGCAATTGGCCACCTTCGAATTTTTATATCAAAATGTGTTAAAAGAAGTGCCGGCATGGACAAGAAACGACAGGGCACAATCCATGGATGGCTCCAATACCGAAACACTGGTTTCAAAAACTTCAAATAAAATTATCAATTACCTTACCACTGCCGATTTGCTTAGTAATCTTCTGGAAGCTGAAAATTCTGGAGAAAAAAATGTTTTTGGTACGAAAGACTTGTTTAGTCAGGTCGATCATTATATCTTTTTAGATTTTAACCCGAATACTGCATTAAGCACTTATCAGCGCAATATTCAATATAACTACCTCAAAAACCTGCTGACTTTAATTTCAAAAAACAAAATCGATGCTGGTTTAAGCGATATCGGTATTGTTTTAAATGCTTACCGTATTTCTTTAAGTAAACACATTAACCAGGTGGCCAATACCCATAATGATGCTTTAACAAAGGAGCATTTTCAATTAATGAAGATGTTAATGAATAACGAACCTAATGCCAGATAATATGAGAAGAATTAGTGTTGCAGTAACCATGCTTTTTTTAAGCCTGGCTGTAAGCGCCCAGAAAAAAGAAATCCATTTTGAAAAGCTAAACCTCAAAGAAGCTTTGGCGAAGGCCAAAAGTGAAAATAAATCGGTTTTTGTAGATTGTTTTACCACCTGGTGTATTCCATGCAAGCAAATGGAGGCCAATATATTTACCCAGGACAGTGTTGCCGATTTTTATAATGAAAACTTCATCAACATCAAAGTAGATATGGAAAAGGGAGAGGGCCCATCGGTTAAAAAAATGTATACCATTGAGGCTTATCCATCCTACCTCATTTTAGATACTGAAGGAAAAACAAAGAATAAATTTGTGGGCGGCATGTCTGCGAAAGATTTCATAGCCAATGCAAATAAAGGATTAACGGCCAACAATGACGAAGCTAATTTAAACGCCCGTTACGAAAGTGGAGAGCGCACACCAGAGCTGATGAGAGCATACATCAGGCATAAAATTAAGGTGATGGAAAAATCAAGAGCAAAAGAATTGAATGACGAGCTGATGGCCAGTTTAACACCCCAGCAAAAAGCCAGTCCCGAAAACTGGTTCCTGTTTGGTCAAAACCGCTACACCATGTACCTTTCTGATTTCTCAAGCCCTAACTTCGAATACCTGGCCACACATTGGAGAGATTTTGTTGGCAAAAACACCAAAGATACTGTTGATCAAAAGCTTTCTTCGGTATACAGACAAATTGCATCGTGGACTTTAAATGGTTTTTATGTTAAAGTAAAACCTTTCAATAAAAATGATTACGAACGCTATAAAGCGCAAATTCGCAATACCGAAATGCCCGATAAAAAACAATTGTTGGTGATGATGGATATTGCCATTGCCGCGGGAGAGAAAAACATTGATGAAGTTACCAATTTGTTTCTGAAAAATTTAGGTTCTTTCTCTGAAGACAACCGTCATATCTTATTTGACTATGTTACGTTTGCCAAAAGTACTAAAGGTTATACATTTCCAAAGATAGCCGAGCTTTCAGATGAAATCACCAGAACTTCAAGTAATCCTTATTTAGTAAGTTTATTTAAGTCCATGAAAGAGAGATATGCACAAAAAGCCAATTAGTTTAATTTTCTTATGGTTGGTTTGCAGTGCAGCGGCAGTTGCACAGCAGGCTAATTATAAAGCTGCGCAAAAATTTGATGCGCCCAATTTAAGTAAGCTGATTGGTACCACTAAGGTGATTCCATTCTTTCTTAAAAATGGCAGGTATTTTTGGTTTGTGGCCGATGAGCCTGCTTTAAATGGTAAACAACCGTATTTGTCTGGCGATTCTCTTGTCGCTCCCGGCAAAAAGAATACGCACTACATTGTAAATTTAGCTACAGGAAAAAAGCAGGCCTTGTTTGATAAACCTGAAATACGGAAGCAATTAAAAGCATTCACCGGGCAAATGGTGGAAGAAAAAGAAGTGATTTATTGGGCTAATTTTTCGGAAGATGAAAAAACGGTTCTCATAAAATATGGCACAAAAACTTATGACTATAACTACGAAACCAAAAAACTAACCTTACAGCTTAACAAAGCACCACTAAAAAAAATAGCCGGTTTTGGTGTTTCTGCAGATGGCAAATGGGCGCTTTACAGCAAAGCACATAATTTGTACCTCGCTGCAACCTCCGATAAGAAAAATGAACTTCAGTTGAGTTTTGATGCTGAACCTTATTTCTCATTTTGTGTAGATGAAAAGGGCACATACACTACAGATAAAAGTTATCCTTCTAATGCAAAATGGTTAGGTGCCAACTATTTTTATGCATTACGTGTAGATACCAGGAAAGTAGCTACCCTATCTGTAATCAGCTCGGCGATAACGCCAAGACCCCGGATATCTACCTATAAATATGAATTGCCGGGCGATAAGGATGTAGCACAGTATGAACTTTATATTGGCGATGCCGGAAACGGTTCTTTTAAAAAGGCAGACCTGAAACGCTGGCCGGATCAGCAGTTGGAAGTATGCGAAGCCCAGGGCAATACAAAGGAAGTTTTTGTGATCAGACGAAAGCGCAGCAGGGATGAAATGGAACTTTGTGCAGTAGACCTCGCTACCGGAAAAGTCCGCTCCATTATTCATGAAATCAGCAAGCCCTTTATTAACGAAGATTTTTTTAATGTTTCTATTATAAAAGGTGGAAAGGAAATTATCTGGTGGAGTGACCGAACGGGTTGGGGCCAATACTACCGTTACGACGGCGAGGGCCATTTGCTCAACCGCATTACCCAGGGCAATTTTACAGCCGGAAAAATCATGGCTATCGATACCGCCAAGGGCAATCTTTACCTCTACGGTTATGGCAAGCAGCGCAACATTAATCCCTATTATGCCCTATTGTACAAGGAGGCTTTAAACGGTAAAAACGAACAGTTGCTTACCCCTGAAAATGCGACCCACCAGGTTGCAGTTTCGCCGGATAGGAAGTATTTTGTAGATAACTATTCCCGTATCGATCTGGCGCCAGTAACCGTGCTGCGTAGAATTGACGGTAAAACCATTTCTGAAGTATTAAAGCCAAATGTAAGTAACCTCTATGGCTATGGCTGGAAAAATGCAGAATCTTTCACCGTAAAAGCTAAAGATGGCATAACCGATCTGTATGGATTAATCTGGAAGCCTTTCGATTTTGATCCGGCTAAAAAATATCCGGTCATCTCGCAGGTTTACCCGGGGCCGCAGATTGAAACCGTTTGGAACGATTTTACTGTGCTGGATAAATATAATAATGCTGCTTTGGCGCAGATGGGATTCATCGTGGTGGCCGTTGGGCATAGGGGAGGTTCGCCCATCCGCAATGCCGGCTATTATAAATATGGTTATGGTAATCTTCGCGATTACGCTATCGAGGATGATCAATATGCACTGGAGCAACTGGCCAAACAACATCCCTTTATGGATATGAACAAAGTCGGAATCTTCGGCCATTCGGGCGGAGGTATGATGACCGTTGCAGCCATGTGTAAATATCCTGATTTTTATAAAGTCGGGGTTGCCTCATCAGGTAATCACGACAATAGGATATATAGTCGCACCTGGGGCGAAACTTACCAAGGGCTGGAAAAGAAAATGCCTATCAATGAAGATCTGGCCAAAAATCTGAAAGGCCATTTAATGCTGGTAACCGGCGAAGTGGATGAAAATGTAAATCCGGCAAATACTTACCGGATGGTCGATGCGCTCATCAAGGCCGATAAAGATTTTGACCTCATGGTGCTGCCGGGGCAGGATCACCATTACGAGGGGCCTGCAAAACTGTATTTTGAAAAACGCATGCGGGCCTATTTTGCAAAATATTTTATCGAACAAGACAGTTCGAATAATAAAAAGTAAAAGGTAGCATTTGCTATTCGTTTTGGATGACGACAGACGGAGCTGGTTGGATGACCGCTCCGTTTTTAGTTTGGCTTGAAGTGCTAATTCTCTTTTTTACTAAATATAAACTGGCCGGGATCATAAACCGCCGGGATCCGGTGAAGATATACTGATTGTAGCTTAGGTATCCGATTAGCAGCAAAATCTTAAAAGCAGCAGGATAGCTTTCTTTTCAAATCATTATATTTAGAATCTGGTTAAATTTATAAAAAATATCAATGGCTTTTTGCGGTTACAAGATGGATAATTTATTGTATAAAAAGCAATATAAGTGAGAGAAGGTTCTATTGCTATGTTCCGGCGAGGAATCTTCATGCGATAGCTATTGGATGCGAGAAGGCTTTTGCAGCCGGCAGCCTGCCCCGATTTTCTGTGAAGCAATCTTACAACGATCGCTATCAGCGTGCGCTTTAAGATTGCTTCGTGCCTCGCAATGACCACCTTTCTTATAAGATCTGTCAATAGTAGAGGTTGGAGTTTTTCAAATACATAGGAGGGCTGATGACAGATATGCAAGGGGGGCGTTTCGACCGCAGTGGAGAACCCGAAGGCTCTGCGAAGCAAAATCTGTTCTTGATAGAGCTCTCCACTTCGAGTTGCTCCGGTTGAGATGACGACCATTCTATTGGAATCTATCATTGATAGCTTAGTTGATTGCTTTATTAATGCGTTGAAATGATCTTTGACTACACTCAGACTGACAAACGAAATAAATTTTATGTAATTTTAAACAGGCTGTTAATTTTTTTTCTGATTTACCAATATATTTATGAGAGATATCCCGTCGTTATCCATCAGGCAAATACCTGTGAGAAAAGTTTCAGGTGTTATTACCGCATCAGCGCTTGATGTACTTTCGGTTGAAGAACCCCTGGAAATCAGGCTGATATATGGTTCGGAAAATAACCGGGTGCAAAAAAACATCTCGGTAACCATGCGGACCCCTGGTCAGGATTTAGAGCTTGCACTTGGTTTTTTATTTACTGAGGGCATTATCTCCGGCAAGGATCAGGTGAAAAATATAAGCCATTTGGCCATGCCATGCGAACTTAATAAGGAAAATATTGTGGGTGTGGAATTAAACGAAGGTTTTATCCCTGATCTTTTACAAGCTGACCGTAACTTTTACACCACCTCGAGCTGCGGGGTTTGCGGCAAAGGCTCTATCGCAGCGATCAGAACCGTAAGCCCTTATTCGAATTACGCTGATCAGCAGGAAATGACTTTGTTGCCGGAGGTGTTGTATAAACTGCCCGACCAACTCAGGGCTGCCCAACAGAATTTTGCAGCAACCGGGGGCATTCATGCATCAGGCCTTTTTACGATGAAAGGCGAGTTGTTATTGCTCCGGGAGGATGTTGGCCGACATAATGCTTTAGATAAATTGATCGGTGCAGCACTGGCTAATGATCTGCTCCCTTTAAACCAACGTATATTACTTTTAAGCGGCAGGGCCAGTTTTGAGTTGATTCAAAAAGCGGCCATGGCAGGTATTTCCACTGTGGCCGCCATTGGTGCACCCTCCAGCCTTGCTGTAGAACTGGCTTCGGAATTTGGAATAACCCTTTTGGGCTTTCTTCGGGAAGACAGGTTCAATATTTATACCACAAATGCGCGCATATTAATCCCTATATCACATGAAAATTAGAATCAAAGGCAATTCAATCAGATACCGTTTAAGCAAATCAGACGTTACCACATTGGGTATGTTGGGGTTTCTTTCTGAGTTTACCCACTTTGCAAGCCATACGCTGGAATACGCTGTTAGAAGAACAAGCGAGGAAAAACTCACCGCTGATTTTGCTAATAATAAAATTGTGCTGAATATCCCTTTGGAAATGATAACTGAACTGGTAAATACCGAAAAAGTTGGGTTTAGTGACTCCTCAGGTACCGTTAGCTTACTTATAGAAAAAGACTTTGCCTGCCTGGATAACGTGACAGAAGACCAGAGCGACAATTTTCCGAACCCCAACCTCAATTGCTAAGCCATGGAAAATAATGAAAAAAAACCTTCAGCAGAAAACCCATACCAGCTGCTGGATCTTAAACTTAGCACGGTAGCACAATCGGCTGCAGGTATGCATGCGGTAATGGCCGCTATGGGAAATCTGATTGAAGAAAAAACATTTTTCAGGGGTAATCTGGCCCTGCTGAACATGAACCAGTTTAAAGGTTTCGATTGTCCGAGTTGCGCCTGGCCAGATCCTGATGATGAGCGGTCGCCGGTTGGCGAATATTGTGAAAATGGTGCCAAGGCCCTGGCGGAAGAAGCGACTACAAAAAGGGTTACCGCAGATTTTTTTAAACAACATTCGGTATATGAGCTGGCTAAACTGGATGATTACCAGATTGGGAAATTTGGCAGACTTACTGAGCCGATGTATATGCCAAAAGGCGGAACACATTACGAACCGATTAGCTGGGAGAATGCATTTAAGAAAATTGCTGCACACCTCAATGCGCTTCAATCTCCGCATGAGGCTGCCTTTTATACTTCGGGCAGAACAAGCAATGAAGCTTCTTTTGTTTATCAGCTTTTTGCCAAAGAATTTGGGACGAACAATATGCCTGATTGCTCCAATATGTGCCATGAAACTTCAGGTTCGGCACTTAGGCCTACTATTGGTATAGGGAAAGGAACAGTAACCCTTGAAGATTTTTATGAAACGGATCTGATTATTGATATTGGCCATAATCCCGGAACCAACGCCCCGAGGATGATGAGTGCACTGGCAAAAGCGAAGAAAAATGGGGCCAAAATTATTGCCATTAACCCGCTGCCTGAAGCTGGCCTGATGGGCTTTCAGGACCCTCAATCTATTAAAGGAACGATTGGAGGAGGAGTTAAGCTGGCTGATTTGTATCTTCCGGTAAAGATTAACGGCGACATGGCCTTATTAAAGGCACTGGAAATCCTTTTAATGGAGTTTGAAAAACAATACCCGGGGAAAGTTTTTGATCAGGCGTTTATAAAGGATAAGACTACCGGTTATGAAGCTTTTTTAGAACAATTTAAACAGGAAGATTACAACCTCGATTATTTAGCCCGTTTATCAGGCGTATCGAAGGAGGATTTATATACAGCCGCCGAAATGATTGCATTTAAAAACAGAATTATTTTCTGTTGGGGAATGGGTTTGACACAACAACCCAACGGCGTGGCCATGATTAGGGAAATTGTGAATATCCTGCTGCTTAAAGGTAGCATCGGGAAACCTGGCGCAGGTGTTTGCCCGGTGCGGGGGCACAGTAATGTACAGGGAAACCGGACGATGCTGATTGATGAGAAACCTACTGATGAGCAATTAGACCGTTTGGAAGGACTCTATGGATTTAAAATGCCGCGGGAGCATGGCTATGATGTGGTAAGCACAATAAAAGCAATGCAGGGCGGTAAGGTAAAATTTTTGTTCTGCATGGGTGGCAATTTTTTGTCTGCAACTCCTGATACCACATATACCGCCAATGCAGTAAGGAAACTTGATCTGCTGGTATGTGTTTCTACCAAGCTTAACCGCAGCCATTTAATTCATGGAAATGAAGCATTGATTTTGCCTACGTATGGCCGTAGTGACAAAGACATCGTGAATGGTGAAGTACAGATCATATCTACTGAAAATTCGATGGGTGTTGTACAGGCTTCTAAGGGAATGCTGGATGCCGTATCTAAAAACCTGATAAATGAAACACAGATTGTATGCCGGATGGCGATGGCCACACTGGGAGAAAAATCGGTTGTGAACTGGCCACTTTACCATGATAGTTACGATGCGGTTCGTGACGCGATAGCACAGTGCATACCCGGCTTTGAAAACTATAATTTTAAAGTAAGACGGAAAGGCGGCTTTTATTTGCCAAACGCTGCAAGGGAAGGAAAATTCTTGACCCAGAAATTTGGCAACAGGGCTCCCTTTACACTGACCGAAATTCCAGCCAATCATCTTGAGGAAGATGAGTTTATGATGGCGACCACCAGGACGCATGATCAGTTCAATACGACTATTTATGGGTTGGATGACCGCTACAGGGGAATCAAAAATGAGCGGCGGGTAATTTTTATGAATCAAAAAGACATCAAAAAACTCGGACTGAAAGCAGGGGATAAGGTTGATCTGTTTAATTATGATGATGGAATAACACGAATCGCACCATTGTTTGTAATTGTTGCCTACGAAATTCCGGAGAAGAATACCGTTACTTATTTCCCCGAAACCAATGTGTTGGTTTCAGTAAATAATGTGGTAGCGGAAAGTAATATGCCCGCATCCAAATATGTGAAAATTAAAATTAAAAAACACGAACCCACAATTTATGACCAGGTAAAAAAGGCAGAAGAAGATTACAGGCTGATGCAATAATTGCCCTCTGCTTTTTAATATGAATTACTACCTGATTTAAAGTCTGCCCGGCAGCGGGCGGGTATTAACGGGAGGATTATGGAAAACATCGAATCTATCTGTAACCACCTTAATGTCATTAATTTAATTTCGGTTGTTGTCAGTCTGAGCGTAGTCGAAGACTTCTTTAGATTGATAAAACGCAAATAAATACCCTAGATTACGATGCTATTGACAGATTTAAAAAATCGCCGTCATTTCGACTGAAGCGCAGCGAAATGGAGAAATCTTTGAACTATGTTAAAAGATTTCTCCACTGCGGTCGAAATGAGGCCCTTTGTATATCTGTCATCAACCTTCTGATGTATTTGAAAAAATCTAACTCTACCATTGACAGGATTTCAAAAGAAAGATCGTCATTGCGAGGAGGAACGACGAAGCAATCTATCATACTAGTGAGCCTTGCTATAAAGATTGCTTCGTTGGCTGAAAAAGCCTTCTCGCAATGACGATTCCACACGGTCTCAATGCACTAAATCCTCATGTCACTTATATTGATTTTATACAATAAATTACCCCTCCAGGGTGACATCTTTTTACGATTTATCTCTAATTTATATAGCCTGTATCTTTAAAACCACACTGGTTCTGTAAGCATTTGCTTCCGGATTAAAGCCTACTTTCATTAAAAAGTCGCCAGAGTAAACTTTAGTGCTGTCAATCGGCGATTTAACGCCAGGGTATAGATTAATTTCTTCTATTTTATACTTTTTTGTGGAATCTAATCCTTTTAATTTAACCGGTAATATCACACCGTTTGTAAACAGGGTGGCTACATAATAATTAAAAACAATGGCCTGATCTTTCGAATCATTAACATAAGCAATTGAAGCTATTTTATTTTCATAAGGATCCTGCAGCCGGTATTGCTGGCCATGCCAGATAATATCTTTAAAGCTATTATAGGTTTTAACGGCATCCTGGCTAAAAAGCAAATCATTTTTGCTTAAATCATTTACACGTACATCATAACCGAGTTTTCCCATCATAGCCACATCTGTTTTAAATTTAATAGGCTGTTTACCCATATCCGTAATGTGGTTATCTATTGCAATAGCAGGGAAATAATACGAATATTCCCACTGAATAAAAATCCGGTCGTATGGATTGGTATTATCACTAGGCCAAAATTCGGTGAAATATTGTAGTGCCGCATAATCAACTCTCGAACCGCCTCCGGCACAAAGCATCATCGGTGTTTTAGGGTATTTTTTTCTAATCCTATCCAGCACGCTGTTTAATCCCCTGATATATTCAAGATAAAAATGATCCTGGTTTTTTAAGGTAGGGGAGTTGGCATTGTATATCAGAGAATTACAATCCCATTTAATGAAGGCAACTTCCGGTACTTCCTTAAAAATATCATCAACTGTTTTGTAAATAAAATCCTGAACCCTGGGGTTGGTTAAATCCAGCACCAGCTGGTTGCGCATGTAATATTCTTTTCTTTCAGGCTGTCTGATTATCCAATCAGGATGGTTTTCATACAACTCACTTTTAGGGTTTACCATTTCAGGTTCTATCCAGATGCCAAATTTTACACCACTAGCGGTGGCCTCTTTACCCAAAGCACTGATCCCGTTCTTCAATTTTTGTCTGTTATATTGCCAGTCGCCCAAACCAGCAGTAGAGCCATTACGTGGATATTTATTACCAAACCAGCCATCATCCAATAAAAAAACATCAACACCTAATTTTTTGGTATCCTTTGTCAATTCATTTAGTTTTTCATCATTAAAATCGAAATAAGTGGTTTCCCAGTTGTTTAAGATGGTAGACCTTTCGCCTTTACCATCCAATAGCTGATAATTTCTGGCCCAATCGTGCAAATTCCTGCTGGCTAAACCCTTTCCTGCCGATGAGTAAGTATAAATAAAGCGGGGGGTAACGAAATTTTCGCCAGCCTTTAAAGTATAATTCGACGAAAAATTATTGATCCCTGCAGTTATCCGGAGGTAGTACTCGTCAAAAGTTTCAAAATCCAGTTTAAAGTTTCCGGTCCATGCCAGCGATCCGGCAATTACTTCCCCCATGTCTTCGGTTGCAGGCTGGTCTATCGAAACCATAAAGGAAGAAGAATGAAGCAGGTTGGTTCTGGTTCCCAGTTTCGAATCGATGGTTTTTATACCATGCAGTAATTGCTGCTCTTCCGATCGCATTTCGCGGGTAGCACCGCTATATTGGTTTTTAAGAAAGAATTTTTTTCCACTCAGGGTAAGGTTTGCCGAAGCATATTTGTTGAGTAATACAGTGCCTTTCTCCTGATGCCTGATTTCAGTCCACTGCTCCATTACGTTTTCATTAAAATAAGCCAGGTATTTTAAGGTCACCTGAAAATTGTATTTTAGATCTTTAAGGATAATGCTGGTCAATTTTCTGTTCTGATCCAGCTGTTCGGTTTTTACATCCGAAAATGTTAATACCGTTGATTTGTTTCCATCGCTATGGGTTACGGTTAATGCCGGCTCTAATAAATTAAGCGAGCCTGAGGCAATGTAAGCTTCACGTTTGTTTAAAAGATCATCAGAGCCGGGCTTATATTTATCTAATGCCTGTATGCCTGGGTATTCGCCCGCATTGTCTAGTTTTTTGCCAAGATAGGTTGATAATAAAGTGTTGTCACGATCTGTTTCTAAAATCAGTACATTGTTTTTTGTTGCAATTTCTATCGTTTTTTGTGCAAAGCCGTTCAGCGCTATTGCCATTGACAGTAAAAAAAAGCAGGTGTTTTTTCTTTTCATTATTTGTTCCGGAAAAAAGTTCAGGTCATATTTGCTACAGCTTAAATCAGGAATGCTGATTGTAAAATATGCCGCATATACACCTGTTTTATCATTCAATTCGGTGATATTGGCATTACATTAAAATTCTACTGATGATTGACCATAAAGTTAAATTGAAATTAATGCTTTCTAATGCCAATGAATTCGCTGTTTATATCAAATTGTAATCTTTTTTTAACAAGAATAAACCTGATTGCATGAAATTATTTTTTTTGAGTCAATCATTTCTAAATCTTATTGTAAAATAAACGGGGCATTATTATTGTTGAGCGGAGATCAGTGTTGTTTTTAAAAAAATAGCGTAATTTTATCACTATAAAAATAAACCGATTTTTCAGCTTTAAAGATTTTTAAGAAAATGCATTTCCTTCATCCTATCAAATTATCGCAACATCAATAAGCACATGAACTATAAACAATTGCAGGAAGATGTAGAAAAGCATGTTGGCGATTACTTCCATACCCATAGCGATCCACGCCTGGTTTATCATAACCTGGAGCATACGCAAGAAGTGGTAAATGCTGCGCAGCAAATTGCCAATCATTACCAGTTAAACGAACAGGATTTTTTTATTGTAACCGTTGCGGCCTGGTTTCACGATACAGGGTATTTTGAAGATGCATTAAACCACGAAGCAAAAGGAGCAGCGCTGGCTGATGATTTTTTAGCCGGGCATAAGGTGAATCAGGAAATCCGTGATCAGGTTAAAAGTGCCATATTAGCGACTAAAATTCCTCAGAAACCTAAAAGTGAAATTGATAAAATCCTTTGCGATGCAGATCTGTTCCATTTAGGGCTGGCCGATTTCCGTGCAAAGGGGAAATTAATGCATAAGGAAAATGAACTGATCTATAAAAAAGATATCAGTAAATCAGAATGGCGCAAAAAGGATATCCAGTTTATGGAGTCGCATGATTACCATACCGATTACGCCAATTTGCTGTTAAGCGATCAGAAACAAAAAAATATCGAAAAACTGAAAAGTAAACTCACTGCACAGGAAGTAATCAGTACCGAACTCGAAGAACCTAAAAACTTTGCACCGGTTATTGTTAAAGACAAAAAAAAGAAGGATAAAGACAGCAGGCCAGATAAAGGGATCGAAACCATGTTCAGGATTACCTCAGCCAATAACCAGCGGCTGAGTGATATGGCCGATAATAAGGCGCATATCCTCATCACCGTAAATTCGATTATGCTTTCCCTGATTGTGAGTTTATTGTTAAGGCGGCTGGAAGACCATGGCAACCTGATTATTCCCACATTTATTTTACTGTTGGTGAGTTTAACCTGCGTAGTTGTTTCTATTTTATCAACCCGGCCATCTATTCCGAAAGGAGAATTTACGCAGGAAGATATGGATAAGAAAAAGGTAAACCTGTTGTTTTTCGGTAACTTTTATAAAATGAGTTTGCCCAGTTATACCGATGGTATGATTAAGGTGATGAACGATAAGGACTTTTTATATGGTACATTAATTACCGATGTATACTCGCAGGGCGTAGTTTTGGGCAGAAAGTATAAACTGATCCGCCTGGCCTATAATATTTTTATGTTCGGGTTAATTGCAGCAGTATTGGCATTTGTAATTGCTTACGCAGCTTACGGTAAACTTTAATGGAACAGCTAGTAGAAAACTCTTTTTTTAACAGGGATTTAAGCTGGTTAAAGTTTAACGAACGTATTTTAATGGAGGCAGAGCGAAGTACCGTTCCGCTTTTAGAACGCATTAAATTTCTGTCGATATTTTCCTCTAACCTTGATGAGTTTTATCGGGTAAGGATGCCCGTGTTGCTCGCTTTAGAGAAACTGAGTAGTAAGGAAGATAATGATATCAGGATTGACGATAATTTATTGGATACAGCCAATCAGCTCATTTCCGGTCAGCAGGAACGATATGGCAAGGTACTTAAATCAGATCTGATCCCCTTGCTCAAAGAAAATAAGATAAACTTAATTTACGGAGAGCCATTCCCCGCAGAAATTGAAAAAAGCACAACCCGGTATTTTTTAAGCCAGGTAATGGCCTTTTTGCAGCCTGTTTACCTTCATGCAGATTCTGATTTTTTTCCTTCCAATAATGAACTGTATTTTCTGATTACACTAAAAAAGAAAGAGGGTGCAGAAGTGGTTATTTTAAATATCCCTTCCAACCAGTTACCCCGTTTTTATAAGATCGAATCAGGTGATGAAACTTTTGTGGTGTTTCTGGATGATATTGTGCGTTTTCATTTAGACCGTGTTTTTCCGCAAGGTGAGGTAACCGGTTGTTATAGTTTCAAAATCACGAGAGATGCTGAAATAGATCTCAAAGATGAATATTCAGGCAGTTTATCAGAACAGCTGGAAAAACAATTGTTGAAACGCGATTCGGGTTTAGCTACTCGTTTTCTCCACCAGCCTGGCATACCTGCCAATGTATTTGAACTGCTTAAAAAACTTTTCAATTTAAAAAAGGCCAACAGGATAGAAGGCGGGCAGTACCATAACCTGAAAGATTTTATGGCTTTTCCGGTAAATTCTGCAAAATTATCCAACCAAAACTGGCCAAAACTTTGTAATACCGATTTGATAGATGGATCGTTAACCGAGGCTATTTACAAAAACGATATTATTGTACATACACCTTACCAGAGTTACGATAGTGTGTTGCGCTTTTTTAATGAAGCCGCTATTGATGCCGAAGTCAGGGAGATTTACGTTACGCTATATCGCGTAGCAAGCGATTCGAAAATTGTAAATGCTTTAATCAGCGCGGCAAAAAACGGCAAAAAAGTTACCGTTTTAGTTGAGCTTAAAGCCCGTTTTGATGAGGCCAATAACATCAAGTGGGCAAAAAAAATGAAGGAAGTTGGCGTTGATATTATTTACAGTGTTACTGCTTTAAAAGTTCATGCCAAGGTAGCCTTAGTGAAACGCCAGGTTGGGAATAGAATGCGTTATTCTGGTTTGTTTGCTACCGGAAACTTTAATGAAAGCACAGCTGCTTTTTATACCGATCATATTTTAATGACGGCCAATAAAGAAATGCTGCGTGAGGTAGAATTACTATTTATTTTTCTGTCCAAAAGGGTTAAACCTACTTCCTCAGACCAGGTTAAGTTTAATCATTTGTTAGTGGCTCAGTTTAATTTACAGCAAGTTTTTCTCAACCTGATTGATAGGGAAATTGAACACGCCAAACAAGGTAAACCAGCAGGTATTACCATTAAAATGAACAACCTCGAAGAAAAGGTTTTGATCAATAAACTGTACGAGGCTTCACAGGCAGGGGTAAAGATTGAAATGATTGTGCGGAGCATTTGCCGCCTGATTCCAGGTGTAGCAGGGATGAGCGAAAACATTAAGGTTACCCGCATTGTAGATCGTTATTTAGAACACGGACGTGTTTTTATCTTTGATAACCTGGGCAAAAAAGATGTGTACCTCGGTTCTGCCGATTGGATGAACCGGAATATCTATCGAAGAATTGAAGTTTGCTTTCCGATTTATAATGAGCAGATAAAGCAGGAAATGATCGCTATTATCGAAATCCAAAAACAAGATAACGTGCAGGCGGTTTGTATAGATGAAAATATGAATAATATTCCGGTTAAAACTGGTGGGGTTCTTGTTTCCTCTCAGCATGATATTTATGAATTACTGAAAAAAGATTAAATACAGCTTAGTACGGTCGTCATTCCCAACCCGATAGCTATCGGGTTGATTGGGAATCTTAAACCTATTGCATTACGATTCCCGCCTGCGCGGGAATGACGGCCGATAAATAAAACAGTTATTAAAGATTAAATTTTACCCTTATGAAATACAATAAAACTTTTTTGGCTTCAGGTCTTCTAATCGCTTCCGCTTTTTTTAGCGTATCGTGCGTTAATGGCAACCGAGATGATAAAAAAAATGATTCAACCAGTACAACAGCTTCAACAAGTGAGACAGCAAAATCAGATTTTCCTTATGATCTGGCTAATCCGGTAAAATACAACATGCCACATAATCTTTTCGAAATTTCAGGCATTGTATTTCATAATGGCGATCCAAAAGAAGTATTTGCGATACAGGATGAAGATGGCGACCTCTTTTATTTAGGTTTGGGCGATAAAGAGTCAAAATTTACGAAATTTGGTGGCAAAGGCGATTATGAAGATGTAACCATCATCAAAAATTATTTCATTGTGTTAAAAAGTAATGGCGAATTGCATACGTTCCCAATTGCTGAAGTAGGTAAGCCAGAAGCCGCCAATGTAACCAAAACCAAAGATCTTGTACCCAAAGCCGAGTATGAAGGATTGGCGGCAGATGAAAAAAACAATATGATTTATGTGCTGACTAAAGATAGTAAACCTGATTCTAAGGCAAAGGCTTCCAGTATTTATGGCTTTAAAGTTGCTGATGATGCTTCGCTAACAGCAGCAGGAGAATTTAGCCTTTCGCATAAAGCGATTGAAAAAGCTTCCGGAAGCTCAAAATCAAGGTTCCGTCCATCTGCACTGGCTAAAAATCCAAAAACCAATGAGTGGTACATTCTTTCATCAGTAAATAAGCTGTTAGTGATTACTGATGCTGATTTTAGAGTTAAAACAACACAAGCATTAGATCCGAAGTTATTTAATCAACCGGAAGGCATTGCTTTCGACCGCGATAACAACCTTTACATTTCTAACGAAGGCGGAACCCTGGCCGCTGGTAATGTTTTACAGTTTAAATTGAAGAAGTAAATTTGGTAGTTGTATCAGGATCTATTAAGAGGCTGTCTCATTAATATAAATTGTCATCGTGATGGCTAATTTATTTTATAAAAATCAATATGAATGGACAAATGGATAAAGAAGGTGATTGGTCTCGAAAATATCGTCATTTCGACCGCAGTGGAGAAATCTTTTAAAATAGTTTAAGGATTTATCCACTCCGCTGTGCTCTATTCAAAATAACAACTTATTATAATAATAACTTAATGTCCTTAATTTCTTAATGGTTAGATTTCAACTTATATTTTTTCACCATTAAAGAGTTAAGATAAATTAAGGGTGTACTTTTAACCACGATAAAAGAGATTCTTAACATAAAAAATCTCAAAAAAATTAAAATAACTATCTTTATACAAATGTTGCTCTATGATTAAAAGATTTACCCTTTTTACCGTCTTATTTTTAATCAACTTCATTGCCTTTGCGCAGGATGATGTAAAATACCGTGTAATTCTTTTTGGAGACGCAGGCGAAATGAACCCTGCCCAAATGCAGGATTTAAAAAATGCTGCAAAGCAGATCCTTCCCAAAAAAACAACCGTTGTATATCTGGGCGATAATATTTATCCAACCGGAATGGGCCTGCCAGGCAGTGTAGAAGAGGATACAACCAAAAAGATTCTACGTTCGCAGTTCGAACCGATGCGAAAAATGGGGGCTGCGGTTTATTTTATCCCTGGCAACCACGATTGGGATAAATCCGGGCCTAAAGGACTGGCCAAAATAAAAGCCCAGGGCGATTACCTCAGGCAACAGAACGACCCTTTACTGAAACTGATTCCAGATAATGGTTGTCCTGATCCCATAGCGATTAAATTAACCGATAAACTCACCATTATTGCCTACGATAGTGAATGGTGGTTGTTCCCCTACAATAAATCTAATCCTGATGGCGATTGCGACTGCCGTACCAAAGATGAGGTGCTGGTAAAAATGGAGCAGTTATTGGAAGAAAATAAAGATAAAGTAATTCTTCTGGCATCGCACCATCCCTTCCAAAGTTACGGGCCACATGGTGGTTATTTTAACTTAAGAAATCATCTGTTTCCGTTAACATCTTTAAACAAAAATCTCTATATCCCTTTGCCTGGCTTAGGTTCTGTTTATCCTTTATTACGTTCTACCTTATTGAGTCCTGAAGATTTAAACCACCCGGCTTATAAGGATATGATTAAATCGGTAACCGGTGTATTTGGCGATTATCCAAATGTAACTTATGTGGCCGGGCATGAACATGGCCTACAGTTAATTAAGGGAAAACAATTGCAGATTATCAGTGGATCGGGTTCAAAAGTATCACCAAATAAAGAAGGTAAAACCTCATTGTTTCACGAAATGCAGCAGGGTTACGTAGTGGCCGATCAGTTGAAGAACAATGATATGCGTTATGAATATTATATCTATTCAGATACCAGCGTTAAAAAGGTTTACAGTTACCTGAAAAAGTTCGAAACCATTTCTCAAAAAGTAAGAAACAGAGATAAACCAATAACTGCCGATAGCATTTTTGTGCGCGTTAAGCCAGAATACGATAGTGTTGGCCGTTTTCACCGATATGTTTTCGGCGAAAATTACCGTAAAGAGTATGCCGAAAAAACAAAAGTTCCTGTGCTGCGTGTTTCGCAAATGATGGGTGGTTTAAAAGCAACCCAACGTGGTGGTGGTAACCAATCGCGATCATTGCGTTTAGAAGATAAAGACGGCAAAGAATATGTATTGCGAAGCGTAGAAAAATATCCGGAAGTACTTCTGCCTGCTGCCTTACGCGAAACTTTTGCGAAAGATATTATAAAGGATAACATGTCAGCACAGCATCCGTTTTCGGCACTCGTGGTTCCTGAACTTGCCAAAGCTGGTGGCATTGCACATAGCAACCCGATTATTGGCTGGGTTTCGCCTGATGATAATCTTGGAGAATTTGAATCAGCTTTTGCAAATACCCTGTGTTTATTCGAAGAGCGGGAACCCACCGGAGATTCAGACAACTCTCCAAAAATGGATAGAAAGCTTACTGATGATAATGATAATAAACTGGATGGACCATCATGGGTGAGAGCAAGGGCATTTGATGTATTATTGGGTGATTGGGACAGGCACGAAGATCAATGGCGCTGGAAAGCAACCAAAACCAAGGACGGTCAGATTTATACGCCAGTGCCTAGAGACCGTGATCAGGTATTTTTTAGATCAGATGGCTTTTTACAGCGTTATACACAATCTTCGTCATTATTACCAATGATGCAGGGTTACGAACGTGGCATACAGAATATCAATTGGTTTTTATGGGAAGGAAGGGAAATCAGCAGCCGCTGGACCGCTAATATCGATGAGGAGGAATTTGATAAAATTGTGAAAGATTTCTGCGCAAATTATAACGATGCAGTTTTCGAAAAAGCATTGAAAAAACTCCCTGAACCAAGTTATTCCCTTCATCATGATGCTTTTCTGGCGCAGATGCGTAACCGGATAGCCACTTTGCCAAAGCTGATGAACCAGTACTATCATTTTTTTAACCGCATTGTGGATATCGAAGTGACCAATAAGAATGAACGCATTCAGATTACCGATGCTGAAAACGATGGATTACGGGTGAAAATCAATAAAATTTCTAAAGAGGGTAATATTAAAGATGAGCTTTTTGACCGGAAATTTGACCCGAAAGTAACCAAAGAGATCAGGGTGTACATGCACAATGGTAACGATAGCCTGATCCTGAACAATAAAAACTCAAATATTAAACTACGGATTATTGGTGGAAAGGGTACTAAAGTTTACGATTTTGCAAACAGTAACGGATCTGTAAAATTATATGGCAGAACGGATAAGGCAACTTATAACGGAGAGGATGCCAATAAGATCAGAAAAATAATCTCTAATGATACTTCAAATTTTAGCTACATCCCGAAAGATATGTACCGCCGAAATTCTTGGTTATTAAATGCTGGTTATAATCAGGATGACGGGGTTTTATTGGGTTTGATTTATAAACAAACCAATCCAGGTTTCAGAAAGCAACCTTATGGCAATTCGCAAACCATTTCTTTTCTGCACTCTTTCTCTACAAAAGCCTTCAGGTTTAATTATAAAGGTGAGTGGTTAAAAGCTTTAGGAAAGGGCGATTTTGTATTAAAAGCCGATGCTTTCGCCCCAAATAACACACAGAATTTCTTTGGTTTAGGTAACGAAACACATTTTGATGAGCATGGCGATGATGATGATAATATCAGGTATTACCGTGCACGTTTCAATCTTTACCAGGTTGATGCCTCCATTAGGTGGCGCCGTCCTAAATCTACTTTTAGTGTTGGTCCGTCCTATCAATATTATAAATATAATCAGGAAGATAACGATGGCCGTTTTATCGAAAATACATCACAATTGCATTCTTCTGATTCGCTTACCGTTAGAAACGAAAAGATGTTTGCAGGTGCATTTGTGAATTTCACCAACAACACCCGCGATAATGATTTATTACCAACTTTAGGTAGTTATGTAGATTTTAAACTATTGGGCTACAAAGGCATTAACAAATATTCTAACTCTTATGGGCAGTTTACAGCGAGTATAGCATTATATAAAAACCTGGATGGCAGAAAAAACTTCATTTTGGCAGACCGTTTTGGTGGTGGGGTAACCATTGGTAAACCTGCATTTTACCAGGCCTTATTTCTAGGCGGACAAGGAAATCTTTTAGGCTATCGTCAGTTCAGGTTTGCGGGGGAACATACGTTTTACAATAATTTAGAGTTACGTGCTAAACTTGGCGATTTAGTAAGCTACGTTTTACCCGGACAAGTTGGCTTACTGGGTTTTTATGATGTAGGCAGGGTATGGAAAAGAAATGAAGCCTCTACATTGTGGCACCATGGTGTAGGAGGAGGGGTTTATTTTGCTCCCGCATCACTCACAGTTGTGCGATTTGTGATGGGACATTCTTCGGATGGCTGGTATCCTTATGTATCGCTTAATTTTAGGTACTAAATTTGTGTAACATATTAATAGATCTAATATCCAAGTATTACGTTCAGCAGACGAATATTGCTTTAAGGAGTATGTATCTTTGCAATGGATTAGTAATTAAATAGATAACTATAAATTTTACACTATAGCAAACTTATACAATGAATACCAATGTAATACAGATACATAAAAACGAATGTATACATTGCCAGGTAGAATCATCTCTGTCTTTTCGCCCCCTTGTGGAGTATTTAAAAGGCAGGTTGAAAACAGAAAAATCGGTAAAATCTGAATTTTACAGGTTTTTACTTCAAAAAATTGAAAAAGACGATGTGCTGCTTGGCAACATCAGTGCAGAAGAATTATCCAAATATAAAGATACTTTAGAATTAATTTTTACTATTCTAACCCCTTTAATGGATAACGAAGATGATTTGTTTTGGGCTTTAAGTACCCCGATCCCGGATCAGATTTTTTTTAGCACCAATGCATTTTATAAATTTTTTAAGGATCACGATCCTAAAAACAAGGTAACGAAAGATAATGAGCCGGTTGAGAAAAAACAGCTTAAGTTTATCTATAACGTAATTTTAGGCCGTTTTTATAATTTTACCCCGGTACTGAAAAACGAGATCATTTATGCGCACATTAATGAGGAAACGAAACTAACGCAGTATTATAATATCCAGACGGATACCAAGTTTGTAGACATTATGCATAAGGGCGATTTGCCTGAGCTGAATTTCGAAGAATTAGGTAAACATTTTCAGGAAGAAACGGAATTAGAATACCTGGTAGAAAATCTGTCTTTGAGTAATTTCCATTTTGAAGGCTTTAGCATCATTTCCATTACCGATGTTACTTTGCAACACTCTATTGAAGGTATTCGGGGTGCGTTGGCTGATCATAACTACCAGACCGAAGCTTATAGCCATGTAATACATGCGTTAAAAACTCTTAGTGGTAACAGTAAGCTGGAATTTGGCCTGATGCCTTTTTTAACGGTTAATAATAAGCTGGTATTTGATAACCAGGAGTTTTCGCAAAGTAAGCTCATTAATTCGGCAAAAGCTTCTAATTTAGAAGAAGAAGTTTTTTATTCGCTGGTTGATAAGTACAAGGAAAACCCAAGGGCTATTTTTGTGGGCGCCATTAACGAAGATCAGATAGAGAAAGATCCTTTTTTAAAGGTTTTAAAAGCTGCGGGTGTTAGTTCTTATTCAGTGCTGCCTATTTACTATAATAAAGAGCTGGCAGGCGTACTTGAGGTATATTCTAATGATGAAGTAGCTGTTGATGATAAATTGTTATCCAGGTTACGTCCGGCAATGCCGTTAATCGGTCAGCTTTTCCAATACAGCATTGAAGAGTTTAATGCCAAAATGGACGAAATTTTAATGGATAAATTTACGGCTCTGCAACCTTCCGTTCAGTGGAAATTTAACGAGGCCGTTTGGCATTTTCTTCAGCAGAATAATGGTTATCACAAGTTAAAAGAAATCGAGACGGTTACCTTTAAACATTTATACCCGCTGTTTGGTGCTATTGATATCCGCAACTCCACCATCGAGCGTAATAAAGCGCTTAAAGATGATATGGAAGTGCAGTTAAATACCTTAATTGATACTTTAAAACTCATCCGTAAGCATGTTTCTTTAGAGCTGATTGATAAGCTGGTTTTTAATTGTAAGGACTGGATTAAACGAATTGGCGATTTTGCTTCATCAAACGAAGAAAGTCAGCTGAACGAATTTTTGGAAGTTGAGGTTTATCCTTTCTTGTCTATCATTAAAGGAAATCATCCTCAAACAGCCGACGTGATTGATAAATATTTCGAAGTGGTGGTGCCAGAAACCGGAGCCGCATTCGAAAACCGCAGGCAGCTTGAAGTTTCCATGCAGCTGATCAATACCGAAGTAAGTCAGTACCTTGAAAAATCGCAATCAAAGCTGCAGGCTTCTTATCCTTGTTATTTCGCCAAATTTAGAACAGATGGGGTAGAATACGATATTTATATTGGCCAGGACATTGCGCCCGAAAAACCCTTTGATTTGCTTTACCTGAAAAATATCCGCTTGTGGCAGCTTACTTCCATGGTTGATATTGCCCGGTTATCAAATAGTTTAATTGCCGAAATGCCACGCGCACTCGAAACTACGCAATTGATTTTTATCCACTCAAATGCTATTGATATTAGTTTCAGGAACGATGAACGCCGTTTTGATGTGGAAGGAGCCTATAATATCCGTTACGAAGTTGTTAAAAAACGGATTGATAAAGTGCTGATAAAAGGAACTTCAGAACGTTTAACACAGCCTCATAAAATTTCTATGGTTTACTTTAATCCTGAAGAAGCCAAAGAATATGTAGAATATATCAAATACATGCAGGTTCAAGGTTATTTAAATGACGATTTAGAGCAATTGGAATTGGATGAACTTCAGGGTGTATCAGGCTTAAAAGCGTTAAGGGTAGGCGTAAAGTATCTGGAAAATAAAGTAACGACAAAGACAGATGCTGCTAAAAAGCTTAAACCTAAAGAAATCAAATCTATTGAGAAGGAGATCGCAAAGGTGTTGCAGCACTAATAATCGTAAGAAGTCGTCATTAATTTTGTGCATTCCATCGTCCTCTTAGATTTTCCCATATAACAAAAGGCTTTCTGATCCCGATCAGAAAGCCTTATTTCATTTGTGTGTTTTATAATTAGTTGATGGCAGCAATTTCTCTTTCAACAGCATCAGTTTCTATCGAACTGATATTGGTTTTTAAAGCAGCAAATTTATCGATGGTTAACTTTTGTGATTTACCCATTACCAAAGTATGGATATCAGTAGAGCCGCTTAATTTTAAATCTGCATAATCTGAAATCACAGTATATAAACCTTCTGAGCTGGTATTGATATCTGCATGAGCATTTCCTTTTAAAAAGATCTGAAGATATTTGGTGTTTAGTTTTCCTTCAGTTTTAACAATGGCATTTTCTGATGCTTCAATCCTGAAAAAATCATTTACATAAACGGTTAATTTTGCTTTTTCAGTACTGGTTGAAGTGATTTTTAAATTATCCCCCATTTGCATCACTTTTGCTGTTCCTATGTTATCATCACTATAAAAAATACCGGCATTACTTCTTTGGATAATGGTTACTTCTACATTTCCTGCCACTGAAATTCTTCTAAAGGCCGATATTTTTATAATGGCATCTGGTTCTTTTTCTATTGCAGAAACCCTTGTGGTAAATACAGCAGATGATAAAACAATTGCTGTTAATGAAGTTGCGATTAGCGTTTTGATAGCGGTTTTCATAATATTTTTATTTAATAATTAAATGTTAATTAATTGTTATTTAAATGTTTAAGTATTTTTGTTTTTGTTTTGATGATAAGACGCGGTGAAATGAAAAACGTTGCAGGCCATATTGCATTTTTATACAATCGATACGTAATACTCGACGAACAGGCATTAATCCAAGACGAAAACCTGAAACTTTACCAAGCATTTGTAAAATAATTTAAGATCCATTTTTGGATTGCTCTTTTTTTTTATCTTTAATGAGAATTTAGTCTGTTTATTTATGAAGAAAAAGGTTGTACTTGTTCAGGATAATAAAGATATCCTTGATATAATGGACCAGGTATTGGAAGAAGAGGGCTTTGATGTTACCGCATCTTTAACAACCGATCCTATAGATAAAATAGATGAAATTGAGCCCGATGTAGTGATTGTGGATGATCACATCAAAGGCAAAAAGAAAGGGTCGCAGGTGATTAAAGAACTTAAATCTGACCCTGAAACGCAAGACCTACCGGCCGTGCTCACCTCAACATCCAATAACTTACCGCAACAGGCAGAAGATTGCAAAGCCGATGATTATATTGAAAAACCATTTGATATCGATCACATGGTTGATGTGGTAAAGAAAAATACTTAGCGTTTATTTAATAGTATAATCGTCCTTTTCGATCCGATAGCTATCGGATGGAGTGCAATGGAAAGGAGAAATCTACAAAAGCATTTTACCGGATTTAATTTATTGATTTCCCGACTGCGCTCAAAATTACGGATCTAAATAAAAGTCTCCTGCAATTATTAATTATAAACATATTGCACCTTAGGTTATAAAAGTTACCACAACAATAAACCGAATGGCAGATGGATTGTTTAGTCCTCATGACGTGTTTACTTAAACAATAAATATACCTATGACCTTTTGCAAAACTGTCCTTCTATTTTCCCTGTCTTTTGGTTTAACAAATGCGGCGTTTGCCCAGGTAACGAAACCTGCGCCATTGCAACAAAATGTAACATCGAACAAACAAATGGTCGACCAGGCAATTTTAGCAATTCGACAGGATGTGCAGAAAATCAATTCAAAGCCGTTAAAAAAGGAACACTACACTTATGAATCTGCCGGTTGTACGGAGGACGGCGTAGTGAATTACTATTTTGACGGAAAAGCCATCGTTAAAATCGTAGAATCAGGTTCAATAGGTGATGGGAGCTGGGTAAATGAATACTATTACCGATCGGGTAAAGTTATTTTTTGTTTTGAGACCATTATTGGCGGACCTGCCATTGGCAAGGTTACCAAAACAGAATACCGGTTTTACGTTAAAGATGGCATTCCTTTAAAAACAATGGAAGGAGCGAAGACTGTAAAATCGGATTCAAAAGCCAGTGAGTCTATCGGAACTGCAGGCAGCATATTTGAAGCTTATACATCAAAAGATTTTGCCGGAGCATTATGTAATTAATCCATTCCAAATAGCTACCGGTTTAGTGCAACCATATTAATCTCCTTTTATCTTTCTAAAGTGGGTTTATAGGTATCCGTATGTACAGTAGCCTGTAACTCGTGCAAAATCTGGTATAACCCAAAATTAGTCCGGTTAACATAAATAAAATGTTTTACCCCACGGGCCTGTTTAAATTCTGGCATTTTAGAAATCTTTTCACCGTATGCGTACAGCTGCTCAAAAAAATCAGGCTTACTAAAATCAAAAGATTTACTGATATAAGGTTTGGCAAAGAGACTGATCATTTCCCTATATGATTTATAATAAAATTCAACCTGCTCAGCAGAATCGTCTGCGTGGATCATATCCAGTTTTTTAAAAGCATCGATCGTTTTATTTTTATCATTGATGACATCAGTAGAAATTAAGGAAAAAAAAGGGTAATAAAAGTCATCTGGCATTTCTTTAATACAGCCAAAATCAATTACGCCTAAATTTTCATCTGGAGTGATCATAAAATTCCCCGGATGTGGATCTGCATGTACAGCCCTCAGTTCGTGTTGCTGAAAGTTGTAGAAATCCCATAAAGCCTGACCGATTTTATTCCGAAGTTGCTGAGACGGATTGGTTTGCAAAAATTCCTTTAAGTGCTGCCCATCAATCCAATCCATCGTGATGATACGTTTACCAGATAGTTCGGGATAATATTTCGGGAAAACCACATGATCAAGGTTTTTACAGGCTTCAGAAAATTCCATAGAACGTTTAACTTCCAGTTCGTAATCCGTTTCTTCGAGCAAACGTTCTTCAACTTCTTTGATATAGATGTTCAATTCTCTTTCAGACATGCCCAGTAAACGGAATGCAAAAGGTTTTACCAGTTTTAAATCAGACGAAATACTATCGCCCACGCCTGGATATTGAATTTTGATGGCTAATTTTTTGCCATTAAGCATGGCCTGGTGTACTTGCCCGATAGAAGCTGCATTGCTGGAATTTAAGTTAAAACTATCGAAAATGTTTTCTGGTGTTTTACCGAAATTTTTGGTGAAAGTACGCACAATTAACGGACCTGAGAGGGGGGGAGCATTGTATTGCGACTGGCTAAATTTATCAACATACGATTTAGGCAGGATATTTTTATCCATGCTCAGCATTTGTGCAATTTTTAAGGCGCTGCCTTTTAGTTCGCTCAGTGATTTATAAATGTCGGTTGCATTATCCTCATTAAGCTGTTCCCGGTCCATTTCAGGATTAAACAGTTTTTTCGAATAATGTTTAATGTAATTACCTCCGATCTGAATACCTGTTTTAACAAATTTTGCCGAACGCTCTACCTTTGTAGTTGGAATACTTTTTTGTGTCTTCATCTGGTGTTTAAAACCTCATCTTTTCTGCAAATTTTCCATTCCTGGATAAAAACTTCCCGTATTCCAATAAATTATCAATTGGCGAATGCTGAAAGAGATCGAAAGTAACATTAATGCCTTTTTCTATGGCTTCATCGCTTTTTTCGAAAGCTTCACTATCATCGTTGATCCAGAAATTAAGAATAAAGGCAAACTGGATCCATAAGGCATCCTTATATCTTTTGCTTAAAAAGCGGCGCTCAGCAAGTTCTCCACTATCTAAACCCTCTTCAATAATTTCTTGTGCGAAGTTCTCGAAAACAGGCTTTACGCCAGCCAGTACATCAGGGGTAGAAAATTTACCCCGGTGATTTTTTAAACTATAAATCACAAAACTGCGTTCATTCTTCAGATTTTCAAGATAACTGTAAAAGAATGAAAGCATTTTTTCTCTGGCCGTATACTGGAGCCAAACTTCCTGCTCTTTGATTTTAGTAATGGTTTCGAAAGTGAGTTCAAACCAGATTGTTTTCTCAATGCTTTCGAAAGAAGAGAAAAACTGATAAAAATCGGCTTCGGTAATTTTAATTTTTTTTGCAAAAATGTAAACCGATTTAGGCTTTTCATTGTTCGTTAAAACATAATCTAAATACCCTTTTCTAATTTGTTCAGCAGTTGCCATATCGCTATTTTTTACAATTATAACGTTTAATTAATCGGGTTGTTTTTACTGCTGTTTTTTTGTTGATCACGAAATTGTAATAATAGCTTTCAAAATATTTGAAAGTTGGTTTTTAGACTAATAATTTTAGTTTTATAAAATTTTAATGTTGATAATTTTTTATGATAAAGCTAATATATTTAGTATTTTTGCTGCTGATTATTCCTTTTAATTAAAGCACAGTAATATGATCCAGGTAAACGATTTTTTATATGGCAAAATGGAACTGCCAATGGTATTTTCCGATCTGTTAAATACTGACGCTTTAAAAAGATTAGGTGGGGTTCACCAAAGCGGTGCTATATTTTTGGTCAATCCGGATATCTGCCATTCACGGCTGGAGCATGCTATCGGAGTGACCATGCTGATCAGGATGCTTGGTGGTTCGGAACTGGAGCAAATTGCTGGCTTGCTACACGATATTTCGCATACTGCCTTTTCTCATGTGGGTGATTATGTATTCGACAATTTGGACGAAGATTATCATGAAAAGATTTTTGCCGAGGTTTTATGTAAATCTGAAGTGCCTGATGTACTGTTGAAATATGGATATAATGTTAACCAGATTCTGTATGGCACCTTTGATATTTTAGAACAGCCCTTGCCAGCGCTCTGTGCCGATCGTTTGGATTATACTTTACGGGATGGAGTTCATGGTGGGGTAATTTCCCGCCAGCGTGCACGCGAATTTTTGACTTCAGTTGTTTTGAATGATGGGAAAATAGCGGTGAATGCACAAACTGAAGTAGCATGGATTAATGAAGCTTTTGAGAAGCTGAATAATGAGGTTTTTAAATTGCCCCTTCATTTATATGCTAATGGCAAAATGGCCGAACTGATCAAAAAATTTTTGAATAAAGGAATATTGGTTGAAAGTGATCTGTTTAAAACAGATACCATGCTGCTGAACAAAATCAGAACATCATATGAAGGTTATGAAGCCATCAAGTCGATCAAACAATTAAAAGGTTTAGCCGAATTTATGCGCCATGGAGCGGTACCAAATATTAAAAAAAGAACATTGAATGCTTTGTTGGTTTAGTTTTTAGGGGTTGGTGTTAAGCGTCGATTATTTTCTTCGTTTTCGTCATCCTGAACTTGTTTCAGGATCTTTCTTGTATAATTAATTTAATTTGGAGGCTATGCCAGGTACTATGGAAAACAAAGACCAATAAAGAAATCAAACAATCCGGTTCAAAATAAATCACGTATATTGGGGAAAATATAACGATATGTCTGCAATAGAAATTATTTTAATCGGCGTGGTTATCCTGCTTATTTTTGGTGGTAAGAAACTTCCCGAACTAATGAGGGGAATAGGGAAGAGTGTAAAAGAATTTAAGGATGCCAAAAATGAGCCGCCAGTTAAATAATTCTTATTAGTGAAACATTCTTTTACAGGCACTGTTTTAATTAAAATAAATACCAAATAATGGAAAATCAAAAACAAGACCTGGCCAAATCAAAATCAGATTTTACTGAAAAAAATGCTGAAAATCCTGATAAAGGACTCAATAACTGGAACGACCGTTTGGATGAGAATCTGGAGCCTGAAGCGCATAGTGATCATGAGGCAGATGAAAAGGCCAAAGATTTTTCAGAGAAATATGGTAGTGGCGATCAGTCCGACCAGGGAAATAACTGAATTTTTATTATATAGCCGCTTTTATAAGGTGGCTTTTTTAGTTATATCCATCTTTACCATTTCTATTTTTTCATAGCAATTGTGTTCATATGTGAAATTTTTTTACACTACTCTTAAGATTTATTACACGAAAGGTGATTTTTACCACTTAAAATTGTTAAAACTTTATAATTGTTTTTTCTTGTGATTTGATTAATGGTATATTGCATATCTATATCAAACAACATGTATAACGTTTTCAATTAGGCTGATAGGTAATGAAGAGGCATTGGTTATTGGTTTTTTTTGTGTCTTTGTTTTTTAACCAAACATTCGGGCAAAATATATCTAATGAAGGAACTGATTTTTGGACAGTTTTCCCTACCCATGTACCCTCAAGAGCAACTAATGGAGTAACCCCTTATGGCAATATTGCTGTTTTTGTAACATCAAAATCTACTTCTGAAGTTACTGTAACCTGTGGGAATGCAGTGCCTGTTACAAAGACTATTCCAGCCAATACAGCCGTGAGGTTTGATGTTCCAAGAGCCAATGCTTATATAGATGGAATATCGGAAGCCAATCGGGTTTTAACAAATAAAGGGATACATGTTAAGGTTACCGATGGTAAGCCAAAAGTTTCTGTTTATACCCATATTTATGGTGCGGCGAGATCTGCTGCTTCGTTAATTTTGCCATTTGAAACTTTAGGCCAGACCTATTACTCTATGAATTTTTCGCAGAGCACCGGGGGCAATAATTTTTTAACACTGGTAGCTGTAGAAGATAATACGGATATCATTTTGCATGAAAAAAATGGCAATAAAATTCCCATCACCTTAAACAAAGCTGGTGATGTTTATGAATACTTAGCGTATGGAACACAAGATCTTACCGGTACTTTTGTAGAAACAGATCCTGCAACATCTTCTTGTAAACGTTTTGCGGCATTTTCAGGTTCTTCAGTAATTGCAATTGTTTGTGGTTCCTCCCAGGATCCATTATTTCAGCAACTTTATCCCACAAACAGCTGGGGTAAAAATTATGGTGTCGTACCCTTTATCAATAGAAAATATATTTTACGGATTCTTGCACAAGAAGATAATACAAGGGTAACTTATAATGGGACTACATATATTGTTAATAAAGGTGAACCTATTGAAAGCGAACAATTAACCAGCTCCACTTTTATCACAGCTGATAAATTAATTAGTGTAGCTGAGTATTCCTTAACGCAAGATTGTTCCTCTGCTAATGGAATCCCTACTTCAGGTGATCCGGAAATGGTGATATTAAATCCGATTGAATTTAATATAAAAGGGGTGACTGTTTTTTCTTCTGATTTGCAGGATATTACAGAAAAGTATGTAAATGTTTTAATTAAGACAGCTAGCATCTCAGGATTTAGGTATAACGGCGTGGCGCCAAATACCGCTTGGACCATTTTAAATGGGAATTCTATTTACTCCTATACGCAGATTCCGGTTAACGATGAAAGCATAACATTAACTGCCGGTGATGGCTTTAACGCTGTGGCTTACGGTTTTGGTGATCATGAATCCTATGCTTATTCTGCCGGTACAAATCTGTCTTCCAACAACTATCTTACCGTATTTAACACCGCAAAAAACGAAGAAGGACAAAATGGATGCGTTGGAGAAAATTATAATATTAAGATTTCACTTCCTTACAAACCCGAATACATTAATTGGTCGCTGGATAATGAAGCTGTAATTCATCAGGAGCCAACGCATTTACTGGAAACGAAAACTTTACCAGATGGGACCAGTATATTTACTTACGAATCTCCATACAATAAAACTTTTGCAGAAAAGGGTAAGCATAGCTTAGAAATTGTAGCGCATGTTCCCAATACATCATCATGTGTATCTGGTGATTTAACCACAAATTATACTTTTAATATTTACGATCTGCCCACAGCAAAGTTTGATCCTGTAATTGGCTGTTCACGTATGGATACTAAATTTAATGATTTAAGCATTTCTAATGCTGAAGACTTTGCAGTAACGAAATGGCTGTGGGATTTTGGCGATGGAAGTACACCATCTACTGAACAGCATCCTGTGCATACTTACGCCAGACCTGATAAATATAATGTCAGATTAACGGTTACTACAGGTTCGAATTGTTCAAATACATCAGAACCAGTTGAAATTACGATAAATCCTACCCCGTTTGCAGATTTTGTTGCGACTGAATTCTGTACAAATAAACCAACTGTTTTTACTGATAAATCAAGGATAGAAGGTGCAGGCAAAATAGTGAAATGGACCTGGGATTTTGGCGATGGAAGTGCTCCTTCTAACGAACAGCATCCCACTCATCAATACAATACCGCAGGCCTTTACACTGTTACACTAACTACAGAAAGCGACAAAGGTTGTGTTAACTCATTACCAAAGCCTATAACGATTATCAATCCTCCCTCAGCCGGATTTGAGCTACCCGACTTCTGTGTTAACGATGGCATGGCTAAGTTTAAAAATACTTCCAAAAATGGAGATGGAAGTACAACAGGTTTAAGTGCTCATTGGACCTTTACTTTTGATAATAATATAGTAGGAACCTCAACTGATTTTGATGGTTCTTTTTCGCCTACTGTTACTGGTGATTATACCGTGGCTTTAATTGTTAAAAATGGAGGTGATTGTGAAATGTCAAAAACACTTACCTTCACCATTAACGGGGCGGTTAAAACTGCTGATTTTGATATCATAAAAGATAATGTTTGTGTGAGCGATAAGATTATCATAAAAAATACATCAACTACTTTTGCAGGCAGGATTACGAAAATTGAAATTTATAGGGATTATCCGAATGAAACCAGCATTTATAAAACCATTCCTTATCCTGATGATAGTAATATAGAGATCCAGTACAATACTTTTGGCGGTATCACTGATCGCAGTTTTAATATTAAGTTGGTGGCTTATTCAGGTGAAAGATGTTTAGAGAAAGTAGAGAAACCAGTTATCTTAAAACCGGTTCCGCAATTAGAGTTTGATGATATACCTGCCGTTTGCGAAGCCGATGGAACAGTGCTTATCACACAGGGAAAGCAAAAAGCTGGGGAAGAAGTGACCGGAGGTGCTGGTGAATATGCTGGAGATGGCGTAAAGGCCGACGGAACCTTTAATCCTAAAATTGCAGGAGTTGGATCACATACCATCACCTATACTTTTAAAGGCGATAACGATTGTTCTTCTTCAGTTAGTAAAACCATTGTAGTCTACAAATCGCCAGTGGCCAATGCAGGTTCATTGATTTATATTTTGGCTGGTGAACAGATCGAGATCCCTGCAACAGCTGAAGGTGCCAATTTAAAATATGAATGGTCTCCGTCGATTGGTTTGAACAAAACAGATGTATTGAATCCGATTGCCTCACCAGATCAGGACACAGAATATACACTCAGGGCTACAACACAGCCAGAGGGTTGTACAACAACCACAAAAGTATTCATTAAAGTTTTACAGGCTATTAATCCACCCAATAGCTTTACACCAAATGGTGACAACGTAAATGATACCTGGATTATCAAATATTTAGAATCATATCCAAATGCTACAGTTGAAGTTTTTAACCGAAATGGAAATAAAGTGTTTTTTAGCAATGGATATAAAATACCTTTTGATGGTAACTATCAGAATGAACCTCTTCCGGTCGGCGTTTATTACTATATCATTAGGCCGGGTAACGGAAGAAAAGCAATAACCGGACCGCTCACCATAATCAGATAAATTGAAAAAACTCATCATCATATTTGCACTTTTTGCAACATTTAACTTATTTGCACAGCAAAAGCCGCAGTATACGCAATACATTTTTAACCAATACCTGTTAAATCCTGCACTGTCCGGAATTGAAAATTACCTCGATTTTAAAGCCGGTTACCGTAAACAATGGTCGGGTATTACCGACGCACCTCAAACTTCATTTGTGTCGGCAAACTGGGCACTGGGCGATAATCAGCTATGGAGTAATGTACTAACCTCTTTTCCGGAGCAAACAGGGAATCCGATGGACCGGAATTACATGCAAAACTACATGTCGTCGCCATCTCACCATGGAATGGGGCTAACCGCTGTTTTGGATAAAACTGGTCCGATAAAAAGACTGGATGCCAATGTTACCTATGCTTATCATTTGCAGTTGAGTAATAATTTTAATTTATCGGCTGGGGTAGCTGCAGGTATTTCGAGTATCTCGTTAGATGTAAATGCACTTACCTTTGATACGCCAACGGATCCTGTAATGAACAGGGCGTTGATTAATCAGGTAAAGCCAGATTTGAGTATAGGTTTATGGTTGTATGGTGCCAGGATGTTCGCAGGTGTTTCGGTACAGCAAATTTTACCTCAGAAACTAAGTTTCACAGGCGATAATAACTATAATCTGGGTAAAGAAGTGCCGCATTATTTTGCTACTGCAGGATATAAGTTTTTTGTCGACGATGAAATAGCAGCCATCCCATCCATTATGGTGAAATATGTATCACCTGCACCTGTATCTGTTGATGTAAACCTGAAACTGGCTTTTAAAGATAAAATCTGGTTAGGTGGGAGCTATCGTAAAGACGATTCTTTTGCTGCAATGGCAGGTTTCAATATTGGGAAAATGGTTAACCTGACTTATTCTTACGATTTTACCACTTCGCAGTTAAACCAGGTAAGCAACGGCAGCCACGAAATTGTGTTGGGTTTATTACTGAATAACATCTACAAAGTGCCATCTTATATTAAAATGTGGTAATATATCGGTATTCAGATATATCTTATCGATTGGAGCGCAAAGCCTGAATAAAATAGGGAATGTCCTCCCGTCTTCCGTTTTTACGCTTCGCTTCCTCGTACCTCGTCCCTGCAGGGTAACACTCCAGCCGGGGCTAAATGGCCCGGGCAGTTTTCATTTTTCGGGGTTTGCAGGGTGCACAAACTTTGTGCTCAAACCCGATTGCAATGCAAAGCCCGTAATCGAGAAATCCCGATTCAAAGGGTCGGACCTGGAATTGAAAGTTGGGGCTTAAGCTGCCAGGCACACAGAACTGCTCATTTCCCAATCACAATAAATACACCATTTACATTTGGAGCGCAACACGGTTTGCTCGCAATAAATCCTATACTTTAAATAAATAACTGCCAACTGAAAACTGTTAACTGAAAACTGCCAACTGAACTAAAGTTCTTTCCTAAGCCTGGCTACCGGAATATTCATTTGTTCACGATATTTCGCAACCGTTCTTCTGGCAATGTTATAACCTCTTTCTTTTAAAATTTCGGTTAATTTTTCATCAGCCAAAGGTTTGCGTTTATCTTCGTTGCCAATACAGTCTTCTAATATTTTTTTAACCTCTTTATTCGAAACTTCTTCACCGTTTTCGGTCTGTATAGCTTCTGAGAAGAAAGATTTTAACAGGAACGTGCCAAATTCGGTTTGTACATATTTAGAGTTTGCGACCCTTGATACGGTTGAGATATCCATATCGATTTTATCTGCGATATCTTTTAAGATCATCGGGCGCATTTTACGCTCATCGGCCGTTAAAAAATATTCATATTGATAGTGCATAATGGCATTCATGGTTTTTAACAAAGTTTGTTGTCTTTGTTTAATCGCATCTATAAACCATCGGGCAGAATCTAATTTTTGTTTCACAAACTGAACAGCCTCTTTTAGCTTTTTATCTTTGGATGCAGCTTTGTCATAATGCTCAAACATTTCCTGGTAAGATCTGCTTACCTTTAATTCAGGAGCATTTTTCGAATTTAATGTTAAAATCAATACGCCGTCGTTATTGCTGATGTGGAAATCAGGAATAATCTGCATTTGTTTGGTTGTAACCTGATTGGCATCACCTGGTTTCGGATTTAAACGTAAAATTTCATTTACCACCTCTTTAAGCTCTTCGCTATCCAGGCCTAAACTTTTTTCTAATTTATCGTAGTGTTTACGTGTAAACTCATCCAGATAGTTTTCTACAACATTCATTGCTTTAACTATAATGGGATTGTTCGGGTCTTTTCTTTTTAACTGGATCAATAAACATTCTTTCAGATCTCTTGCGCCAATGCCCGGAGGATCGAAGCTTTGGATCAGTTTTAACATTTCCAATACATCCTCTTCCTCAACCATAACATTCTGGGAAAAAGCAAGATCATCGATCATGGAGCCCAGGGGACGGCGTAAATAACCATCATCATCTAAACTGCCGATAATCTGTTTGCCAATAATGAAATCCTGATCGGATAGGGGAATAAGGTCCAATTGCTCTTGTAAACTTTCAAAAAATGTACTTTCTATGGCAATTGGCGTTTCTTTTTTCTCTTCATCATCGTCGCCATTATTGTAGTTGGTGCTGTAATCGTTGGTCGAATCATCCTGTAAATAATCATCTACATTAAATTCATCCATGCTGGTATCTTCTGATGGTTGTTCGTAATCTTCAGGCCCATCATTTAAATCATCATATTCGCTCTTTGGCTCATCCTGAGTCATTAAGCTTGGATCTTCAAGCGCAGGGTTTTCTTCGAGTTCTTCTTTTACACGGGTATCTAAAGCAACGGTTGGTACCTGCAACAATTTAATAAACTGTATTTGTTGTGGTGATAACTTTTGTAATAATTTTTGTTGTAGGTGTTGTTTTAGCATAGTAAATAAAAAAGAATAGGGCAAAAATAAACAATAGATTTCAGATATTATGCTGATTTGATCTAAATGCTATCGATATGTTTGGTTTTAAAATTATTTGCTAAACATTTGCATTGAGTTTAATGTTTGCTATTTTAGTAAATAAATAGAACTACACAGACAGCGTATGGGATTTGTAAAAGAATTTAAAGAGTTTGCCATTAAGGGCAATGCTTTCGATTTAGCAGTTGGAGTTATTATTGGCGGAGCTTTCGGTAAGATTGTGACCAGTGTAATTGAAGACTTAATAATGCCTGTAGTTGCTGCTATGGCGGGTAAACCAGATTTCAGCAGCATTTACTTTGCAATGGGTAAAGGATCGGAACTTATCCCGGAGGGAGCATCGTTGGCAGATGCCAAAAAAGCTGCTCCGGATGCTGCTATATTTGCATATGGTAATTTTATTACGGTTGCGATAAACTTCTTACTGTTGGCATTAATTGTTTTTATTATGGTTAAGGCAATTAACAGAATGAAAAAGAAGGAAGAAGCCGTAGCAGTTGCTGCACCACCTGTGCCTACAAAAGAAGAAGTGCTTTTAACTGAAATCAGAGATTTACTAAAAGCAAAAGCATAAAACCAAAGCTCCGCAAACTGGTTCTGGCTACGGAGCTTTTTTGTTTTAATAGGTTCTTTTTCAGGCACTTTCGTTGTGCTTAATTTATTTTAAAAGTATAACTATTGTTTTCAATTGTCTTGTAGCTACTGCGTGGTCAGCATTTTTTATCTTCCTGCAAAACAGACCCTGAAATGAATCCGCTAGCTATGGATCAGGGTGACGAACCGAGTAATAAATATCTGCTGAACATCTTTTAACTGATTCAGATTAATAACTCCTTTTTACCTTTGGATCTGTAAGAATGATATAATCACCAAGATATTTAAATTTCTCCCAATCGGGCTTGATAAAGCTTTCATCAGAAAACGACGAAATATTTAGGATTTTTAATTTTGGATTTAATTGTTTGAGTTTTGCCAGCGTCCCCAGTTTTTCATCGCTATGAAAACGCCCGTTAAGTTGAAAAACCTTTATGCCCCTGTTTGCCTTAATAAACTTATTGATAGACCAGGCCATGGTCGCATCCCACAAATTTTGAGTCTGATAAATTTTCATCGGGCCCATAAGGTGTCCACCCAAAGTTTCCGTAAATTTTTCATAATATCTGCCCTGAGCCGTATCAATAGGCAAGGGAGGTAAAAAATTGAATGATGTTTTTGGGAAATTTTCTAAAACCTTAAGTCCGCCTAGTGTAACCGCATTACTGTAACGTGTTGCCGCATTTGAAGCAATAACTTTTAACCTGTTTTGTTTGGCATACTCGATTAAAGGTCTGTAATCTTTATAATTTCCCCAGGCCCTGCTTTCTTTGATAAAATTTTTTTCTGATATTAACCCTGCCAGGTATTCGTCTAATTCAGGTTGTACATCAGTATGGAACATTTCTAAAGATAGCGCCGTTTTTAATGGATATTTTGAATGGAGTTTTCTGAAGAGCGTTGCTTCGAGGTAGTGCCCTACAGAATCGTTATGGTCTTCGCCAAAAAATAAAACATCTGCCTGCTCCATATCAGCAACAATATCGTCTGTTGATATCGATTTTTGTTTTTTTACATCGTAGATCTTATAATGACTGCTTATTTCCTGAGCATATAAGCAGGTAGAAATAGCAAGACCGAACATTAGCAGGAGAAATTTCATGCCATCAAAATAACAAAATAATTTTCACCGATAAAATAAGGGCACTTACCGTCTTTTACAGAGTTCTTACATGTTGTATATACTATGATCTGATGTTTATCAATATTTTTGGATGATTAAATACGAGCACAAATGGAAAATATTAATAATAACGATAACAACCAGCTTAAAAACTCAGGAAGGGTTTGGAGCGGTTTCATCATAGTCATCATCGGATTTGCATTTCTATTGAACAATATGGGATTAGCGATTCCGGGGTGGATATTCAGCTGGTCTAATTTTTTAATTTTACTTGGTGTATTTATCGGCGTTCGTCGTAACTTTAAGGGAATAGCCTGGCTGATCTTGATTTTGATCGGCGCATACAATACCTTAATTCGCATACCCGGGCTGGATCTCGACCTGTCTAAATATGCATTAGGTATTGGTTTGGTGATAGTGGGTGGTTTTTTAATCTTCAGACCGAAAGATGCGTCGGTTTTTAAGAAAAAACCTAAAAATAAGCACAAGGCCGATTTTAATTTTGAAGCAGGAGGCGATAAAAACGCTGCAAATAATAACGATATTATTGATGTAATGGCTGTTTTTGGTGGTAGCCATCAAACTGTTTACACTAAAAACTTTCAGGGTGGCGATATTACGGCCGTTTTTGGCGGTGCCGATATTGTAATGACCCAGGCTGATTTTCCTGAAACAGTATCGCTTGATGTAACGGCAGTTTTTGGAGGAATTAAATTAATTGTACCACAAAACTGGGCAATAAAATCGAACGTAACGGCATTATTTGGTAGCGTTGAAGATAAAAGATCACATGTGATGCCGGTAGCAGAGCTGAAAAAAACATTGGTTTTAGATGGAACGGCTTTATTTGGCGGGATTGAAATTAAAAGTTTCTAAACATTTATTATAAACATTGCCTATGAAATGGTTTGCAGTAAATTGTATCTATCAGGTAATTTGTGGTGAAGGAAAGCATACACCCCAATTTAATGAACAAACGCGTTTAATCCAGGCAGAAGGTATAAGGCAGGCCTTAAGCAAAGCTAATTTGAATGCCGTACATTTTAATCCCTCTTTTAATAATTGCCAGGGAGATAAGGTAATATGGAAGTTTTTAGGTGTAGGTGGAATATCGGAAGTTGCAGAACTTACCGATGGTGTAGAAGTAAGTTCCAGGATTGTTGAGCCTAAATCAGTTACAAAATACCTGGAAAAGCTAGCGCACCGTAATCAATCATTAACTAATCAAAACGATTTTGACAACTAGACCTTTATCCGTTCCGCAAATACAGAAAATATCGTTAACCATTGCAATAATGTGGACTGTATTGTGTGGTGCCGGATTGCATTATGTAGTTAATTTTTCCTGGTGGATAGCGATAACCGATAGCTTAATCAATAACTTTTTGCTGGCATTGGCCTGTATAGGGCTAAGCAATATGCTTGGTTATTATCAGCCAAAAAATGAACGGATTCTCTATGTACTGATTATTACGCTGGCCCTCACATTTGTAATTGTTTATGCCGCTAAATATAGCATGCTTTATATTTTTGCCGATTATAAAGAATACAAAGATTTTTACAATTTCTCTTTTGCCTTTAGAGGCTTAATTTCTTTTATGTGTTTAGCCTGGTGTGCCTTAGCTAATATTTTATGGTACAGGTTAGAAGAACAATCAGAAACACATGAAAGACTATCGGCAGCTAAAAGTTTAGCCAAAGAGGCTGAGTTAAATAAGTTAAGACACCAATTACAGCCGCATTTTCTTTTCAATAGTTTAAATTCGGTATTTGCACTTACCATGGTTAACCCAAAAGAGGCGGGGGTAATGATTACAAAATTAGCTTCTTTTCTACGTGGTACCCTAAAACGCGATGATGAATTATGGGTTTCCGTAGAAGAAGAAATGGAGTACATTCAGCTGTATCTTGATATCGAAAAAGTAAGGTTTAGCCATAGGTTAAACATTGAAGTTAACGTTGCCGAAGATACCTTAAACCTTTGTCTGCCCGGTACATTATTGCAACCTATCGTAGAAAACGCCATTAAATTCGGACTGTATAACACATCTGCAGGCATTACAATCAAAATTGATGTTACTGTAGAGTACAATATTTTACAGTTGCGCGTACAAAATCCTTTCGATCCGGAGATGAAAGCTGCCGGAGGCACAGGATTTGGTTTAAGTGCCATTAAACGCAGGTTATATCTGTTATTTGCAAATACCCATTTATTACAAACCGATATTGAGGCAAATAATTTATATATTACCACCCTAAAAATTCCACAAAAAAATGATCAGAACAATACTAATTGATGATGAGCCTTTAGCGAGAGATATTATAAAATATTACCTTTCAGATCATGCAGAAATAGAGATTGTAGCAGAATGTGGTGATGGGTTTGAAGGTTTAAAAGCCATTACCCTTCATAAGCCTGATTTAATTTTTCTTGATATACAGATGCCTAAAATCAGTGGTTTCGAAATGCTCGAACTGGTGGAAGATAAACCTGCGGTAATTTTTACCACAGCATTTGATGAATATGCCATTAAAGCTTTTGAAGTTAATGCGGTAGATTATTTGCTTAAGCCGATTGATAAGTCGCGCTTCGATGCTGCTCTTAAAAAGTTACCGGGCAAATTAAATCAAACCGAAAATACAGAGGCTGTTTTGGATGCTGCAGCTTTAAGTCCGGCTCAAAACAATAGGGTAGTGGTTAAAAAAGACGGCGTAATTAAGATTATTCCTGTTGCCGATATCAACTACTTGGAGGCTGATGATGATTATGTGAAATTAAGTACCGTTGATGGCGCTTTCTACAAAAACAAAACCATGGCTTATTTCGAACAAACGCTTGATGTGAGCCAGTTTATTCGCATACACCGGTCTTACATCATTAACCTGGCTCAGGTAACTAAAATAGAACTAAAAGAGAAGGATAGTTATGTGGTTTTGCTAAAGTCTGATATCTGGTTGCCTGTAAGTAAAACAGGCTACGTGAAATTGAAGGCAGCCTTAGGTTTGTGAAAGATAACGCCCTTTGTTGCCGGCAGGCCTCAATTCGCTTAATCTAGGTTATTTATTGATACACCCTATTTTTCCTTTAGTTGTACTAATTCATGTTGGTATTTATTTGAAGTGGATAATAATAATGAACAGACAAAGCTCTGCTAAAATTTTCTGATCCGTCCATCTTTAGTAATAAGGCATAACGTTTCGGCGAGGAATCGTCTTATAAGAAGGCTTTTTCAGCCGACAGCCTGTTCCGACCTATAGCAAGGATTATTAGCATGATAGATTGATTAGTCGTTCCTCCTTTATAATGACGACCTTTTGAAGCGTATTCAAAGGGCATCTATTTGCGAATTATCAATCTCAGGAAAGTCTTCGACTACGCACAGACTAACGACCGCAGTGCTTAACTTGATGAGATTATCAGCCGATCACATTTCTAATGTCGGGTAGTTGCTTGAATAATTACACAGCCCATTTTTTCATTGCCAACAAGTTTGGGTTATGACCCATTTTTTCTGGTCTATTTTGCTTTTGGTTAACTTTTTCCCTGATTGTTTATTTTGCAGCCTCGCCTCAAATTTTAGACTGCCTCTTTTTGTTCCTACTTGCCAAACAAAATATTCCTTAATCCATATCTGCTAATCAGGACATCGGAAATGGATAATTAAAAGAGCTGTTAAATCCCGGTCCGGATAAAGCAGCTTATCTAAAAATTAGTCAATCGTTTGCGCTGATATTTATGTTGTAATGCTCATTTGCTTATTCTACTTTTAAAAAATACAAATCAATAAAACCAAAAAACAGCACAAATGCTTATCCGTTCGCTTCAAAAAATACTTGTATTAAGACTATTACCTGGCTTATGCCTAAATAGCCGGGGCCAAAAAGAAATAGATATCCAATCTTTTGAGCTTAGTGGCATGCCATATCTGATAGGGTGTAGAGAAATGCATATTGTCCTGATACGGAAAGCTGGAAGGAAACAACGTTTGCAAATGGCGAAAGACATGATTTAAATATCGTTTATGCTTACTTATTGTGGAATAGTAAAAAAAACAGCCAATCAGTTACCTGCGCGCGCAGGTCTTAATATAAAATGCTAAAGAATAGCTAGTAAAACGTTTGTTCAGTATTAACCAGATCAATTAAAAACTAAACAATAATATTAAAAAACACAAATGGAACGTAGAGAATTTATCAAAAATGGTGCACTTACGGCTGCGGGCTTAACCATCCTGCCAACCGGAAGTTTATTTGCATCATCAGACAATGGAAAAGTAAGATTAGGTTATATTGGGGTAGGTGCACGTGGTATGAGCCACATTTCTGAAGGTGCCTTAAGAGATGATGTAGAAATTGTGGCAATTTGCGATACCCAGGAAAGTTCTCTTAAAATATGTCGTAATTTTATAGCCAAAAAAGGCAGACCAGCTGCAACAGAATATACCGGAGGCTTAGATGCTTATAAAAAACTTTTAGACCGTGAAGATATTGATGCCGTAATTATAGCAACGCCATGGCAGTTTCACCGCGACCAGGCGGTTGATGCCATGAAAGCAGGTAAATATGTGGGTTGCGAAGTAATTGCTGGTTTAACAGTCCAGGATCACTGGGATATTGTAAACACTTCTGAAAAAACAGGCATGCCTTATATGACTTTAGAGAACGTTTGCTACCGTAGAGACGTAATGGCGGCCTTAAACATGGTTAGGCAAGGCCTTTTCGGGGAATTGGTGCATCTTGAAGGTGGCTACCAGCATAACTTAAGAAACGTACTGTTTAACAACGGTAAAGATTATTACGGCGGTGGGGTAGAGTACGGACCAAAAGCCTTAAGCGAGGCGCAATGGCGTACGCAGTTTAACATCGATCAGGACGGTGATTTATATCCAACGCACGGTGTTGGCCCATTAATGCAATATGCTAACATTAACAGGGGAAATAGTTTTACCAGCCTGGTATCGTTCAGCTCTAAAGCTAAAGGATTGGCAGCTTATGTAGAAGAAATGTCTCCCGGACATCCAAATGCCAAAATCAATTATAAAAACGGTGATGTAACGACCACCATGATTAACTGTGCAAACGGCGAAACCGTTTTGTTAAGTCACGATACACACTTGCCGCGTCCATATTCGATTGGTTTTAGGGTGCAGGGAACAAAAGGTCTTTGGATGGATGTAAATAAATCAGTATACATTGATCATAAATCAAAGAAAGATGATGTCTGGGATCCTGCTCAAGAGTGGTTTGCCAAATATGATCACCCACTTTGGAAAAAATATGAAGCAGAGGCTGTGGGAGCAGGTCATGGCGGTATGGACTGGTTTGTATTTAATGGATTTATCCAGGCAGTAAAACAGAAAAAACAAACGCCAATTGATGTATATGACTCGGTAACAATGAGTGTAATCACCCCACTATCGACAAAATCGTTGAAGAAAGGTAATATGCCCCAGAAATTCCCTGATTTTACCAGGGGAAAATGGAAGGATCGAAAAAATACTTTCGCTTTAGATGATAGTGGCTTTTAGTCTCGGTTGCGGGTATTGCTTATGGCTTGCCCGCATATTTTAATACGTAACTTTATTCAGGTTGATCAATTGGGTTGCCCGGAACAATTTTTATTCAAATATATATTACCATCTTATGTTTCAAGCAGTTTTAGGTGCTTATGGACTTAATGCAGAAAAATTTAAAATAGAACCTTTCGGCTCGGGTTTAATTAACCGTACCTGGAAAGTTTACAGTAAAGAATTAGCCTATATTTTGCAAGAGGTAAATACAGCGGTTTTTCGCGAGCCTCAAAATATTGCTCAAAATATTGAGACCATAAAAAAATATCTCGATCAAACAGCTCCTAAATATCTATTTGTGGCCCCAATTAAGACTTTAAATAGTTCTGATTTTGTAGTTATCGACGATCATTTTTACAGGATTTTTCCATTTGTGGAAAATTCTTGCTCGATTGATTTTGTACATCAGCCTGAGCAGGCTTACCATGCAGCCAGGCAGTTTGGTAAATTTACAAGGATGCTTTGTGCCTTTAACGTACAAAAGTTAAAGCCCACAATTGAAGATTTTCATAACCTGCCTTTACGTGTAGAACAGTTTAAAAAAGCATTAGCACAAGCTAGCGACGAAAGGATTAGTGAAGCAAAATCTGCTATTGAAGAAATTATCAGACATTATGATATAGAAGAGCAGTATGTAGATATGATAAATAGCGGTGCACTTAATTTACGTGTGGTACACCATGATACTAAAATTAGTAATGTATTGCTACAGGCCGAAACCGGAGTGGGTTTATGCGTAATTGATTTGGATACCGTAATGGCGGGATACTTTATTAGCGATGTCGGTGATATGATGCGTACCTATCTCTCTGAAGCCAATGAAGAAGAAAAAGATTTTAATAAAATAGCCATTAGAGAAGACGTTTTTGCCGCAATACATAAAGGTTATATGGAAGAAATGGATCAGGTTTTGGCCTTTACTGAAAAACAGTTCTTTATCTATTCGGGTAAATTTATGATTTACATGCAGGCGGTAAGGTTCATTACCGATTTCTTAAATGGCGATATCTATTATAAAACGAATTATCCTAAACACAACCTGGTGCGGGGCTTAAATCAGATCGATTTACTTAATAAGTACACGGCAAAACAATCGGAATTTGAAGAGATTATTAAGAAAATTAATGAAAATAGAGTGAACGAAGCTAAAACAATATTGAACTAAGATGATAAAGGCATGTGTTCAGTTTTTATACCCCATTATTTGAACTGGACATTCTTTTATCTTTATAATTTCGTCCTTTTGATCCAATAGCTATCGGATTTAACGCGATCACGGTGTTAAAGCCTATAGTGTACGCATTTTTGTCAGGATAATAAATTTGAAAGGAGATCTGTATGATTAGATTTAGCTTTGCTAAGCGATCGCGGTTTTCGACTACACGCTGTACCTCGCCTGAAACAATGACAATCAGAGACCATCCAGAATGTTCTGATTAACAAATAAAGCGCAAACGTTTGTTAATGTGTTTTGGTAGAAGAAATTATATTTCACCATACCGTAAGGGTAGAAGCAAGCCCTTAAACCCTTTGTTCTTCGCCAATTGTTTCAAAATAATCTTCTTCATCAGCTTCATCATTACGAAGACTATTAATTTTAAATACCCAATATTTCATTAGCGGATAATTAAAGCCGTAAGAAACGATACTATCAATTAAAAGTCTGCCGATTTTATAATCTACATTTAAGCTTTGATGAAATAAATAGGTGCCTGCTGATTTTAATGAAATACTGCCCAGAACTACCGTGAAAAAACGAATGAGTTGGCCGCTGGTAGAGCTGTGATACCCATCAATGCTTTTAAAAGCCCAAAAACGGTTAATACAAAAATTGACAATCCCACCCAGGGTTCCGGAAATTAAAATAGAAATGGTAAAGTGAATGTGAAACCACTCAGTTAGCAGTACCATTAGTCCATAATCGGTAACACCGCCAGAAAAAGCCGATACCTGAGCTTTCAGAAAAAGCTTAACAGATGCCCAATTGATCATTCTTTTTCCTCCCGGTCTTTAGCATCGCCTGCCTTTAAAAGTTTTAAAGTGTCTATGCTATTGATTATCAATAACAACAGGGTTGTGGCGATGGCAAAATAGGTGATGCTACCTGTAATGAACGTTTCAGTAATAAGAATAATTGAAATAATTACCCGTAACTCTGTTGGTCCTAAATGCCCTGAATCGATTTGATAAAAACCTGTTATTTTATAGCGGAGTTGACTAATAATCATGGACCAGCCATACAACACCACGAATAAAAATGCAAAAATCTGTGTTGTTCCGACAGCGTAAAAGTAATAGCCAAACCCGATGAGGATAATGCTGAGCCAATCCATCACAATATCCAATGCAAATCCATACCATTTTCGGGCTATTTTCCGGTAATAAGCCAATCTGCCGTCCAGCGAATCGCCAAGCCAGTTGATAATAAGACCTAAAATGCCTGCCAGTAAATAATTTCCCGAAACAAATCTGCCTAAAACAAAAGCTGAAAAAACGATTAATGATCCAAACATACCGATACCGGTCATGATATTTGGCGTAATCCAGCCTGGTACTTTTTTAAGCAGAAATAAGATCAGCCTTTGTTCTCCTTTACGTAGAATATTGGTTCGTTCCCGGTCTGAAAATACCGCTGTATTAACTTCTTTTTCTTTAATAATATCCTCCAATTTAATAACCTGCTAAAACAAAGCCAAACAACATAACCGTTTCTGGCCGATAAAATTTTAAACTGATTTTCTTCGGAAGGCTTTTTGAAAAGTCGCTTAACCGTTTTAGCTTCCCTGATCTGACCAGGTAACTGATTACTAGCACAAATAACATAAACTATTTAACGATGCCTGCGAAGCGCTGGTAGAATACGGTTGGACTATTTTCATTTTTTGGCGCATACTTACCCGCAATAATCGGAATATAGATAACACGTCTTCTGCTTTCCTCTCCGCGAACAGAAGACTCTGCAACCCTGTGCCAAAGCCTTCCGTCATGAATGGTTAAATCACCAGCTTCAGGCAAGATAGCTACTTCTTCCGCATCAGGTTTATTATCCAGGAAATATTTTTTGCGAAATAGCATTTGGTATATACTTTGTTTGTGCGTACCGGGGATAATTTTTAATCCGCCATTTTCAGGCTTTAAAGTACTCAGGTGGATCCCCACGTTCAACATCGGATTTAGTTTTGTTCCGTAAAAAATATCCCTCAAACCGTCAGTATGCCAGCCCATTTTGCTGAATTTACTTTCTGGTCCGTTTATATAGTGGTTAAACACCATACCATCTTTTTCTTCAGTACCTAAACGTGCGCCGTCGCCAGCCAATTGAAGCAAGGCGTTAAACCGTGGATCCATTAACAGGCCACTTAAAGTTTGGTGCTGTTGGTTTATAAAGGCAAAACGTTGTACAATTGCCGAGCCATCAAGATCTCTTCCGTATTTAATTGGTACACCATTTATTTTTTTGATATCTTCCTGTATCCATTTTTTTTCTACTTGTTTAGAAGCATCGATAATGGAAGAAACCGTTTCGGATTTGATAAAATTCTTGAAATGGATAAAGCCATGGGTGTTAAAAAAATCAAGCTGTTCCGGTGTTAATTGTTCAGATAAGATAAAGGTTGGATACGATGTGGCCATGTGTAAAAATTTAAAAGATTTAGGAAAAGGATAAATTGGAGATAGAGTTATGCGCAGCAACAGCACATTCGCATTGGCGAGTGGTTCGGTACTGGAGGAAAATAAAACGTGTTTGTTTTATTCGACATAGTCTATAGAATTAGTAGTATTTAATACAAACGTAACATATTTTTAATATTCCAAAGAATTTTATTTGAAATATTTTTTTGGAAGGAGCTGTGGTAGGGTAGAGATGTGCAAATAATGGCTACAGGAGCCATATTTATTGTAATTCTGCTAATCAGTCAGATGGAAACATCTGACTGCAATCTCGGGGGGCGGATGTTTCTATCCGGCATGCAGGTCCGTTACAGATTCATTTTTAATTAAATTGATCTTTTATTATTTGGAGCGCAATTGTAGTCGTAATAGGGTACTTTGTTCCCGTGTTTCGCTTCACGCTGCGCTTCGTCGTGCCTCCTTGCTGCAGGGTATCGCTGCACCCGGGGCTAAATGGCCTAAACAATATTTCATTTTTAGGGTTGCATGTGTACAAACCTTTGTTCCTAAACCCGAATGTAATGAAAAGCCCGTAAACGAGGAACGAGCGCGGACTTGCAATGGAATGCGGGACTAAAAATGCCAGGCACACAGAACTGTTCATTTCCAAATCAATTTTGATAGCATATCAGTGTTGTTGGATGTTCCCATCCGACATTCATACATCAAACAGGATAATTTAGGGAATGATGTATACGGTTAGTTAGGTGGAAGCATCTTGAACTAAGTCTTATAAATCCCTGCGGCCATTTTTTCGATAAATCCCTTTGGCAGGATTCTGTTGGCGTATACACTGATGATATTGGTAAAACCTGGAATAATTTCAGATTTCCCGGAGAACAATCCTTTTATGGCAATTTTGGCCACTTCATCGGGTTTCATATTAAATTTCTCTGCCATTTTGTTAAAAGCATCCAGTCCGGCGCGGTGTGCAAAACCTGTATCAACAGGACCAGGACTCAGGCAGCTTACTGAAACCGGACCATCTTTAAGTTCGAATCTTAATGCCCTGGTAAAAGATAAAATAAAGGCTTTAGTTGCCGAATAAATGGCTAAAGTTGGTACCGCCTGATAGGCTGCAGTGCTGCATACATTCAGAATATATGCTTTTTCTTGTGTTGACAGGATTGGAAGCAATAAATGGCACAATGCAGTTACTGTAGTCATATTTAATTGACACATTTCTAACTGGGCACTTAAGTCCAGTTCTGCAAATTTCCCCCACAATCCGTAGCCTGCGTTATTAATCAGGATATGGATGGCGTAATTTTTTTCGGTTATCCAGCTATATACAGCTTTAGGGGCTTGAGCCTGGCTAAGGTCAATTGCCAGGATATGCACTTCAACTCCATATTCGTTTTTAATGGCAGTTTGTAATATACCTAATTCATCAGCTGAGCGGGAAATAAGCAATAGATTGATTTTTCTCCTGGCCAGCGCAATGGCTATTGATCTGCCAATACCTTTGCTGGCTCCGGTGATCATTGCGTACGTAATCTTTGTTTCCAACATCTTTTTTACTCAATATGATTTAACGCAAATATCAAATAAATTAAACCTTTTGCCTTATTTTTTTTAAAATGATGCATGATTAAACACCGATCAGCGATGTTTTTCAAATTATTATTTTTAACGAGTCTAAATAATGTTAGCTTTGCCGAAATTTATAAATTGCATGAAACACCTATACCTGAAATTTTTAGCCACAGCACTTATTATGCTATCCACAATTACCCTTTTTGCACAAACAGGTAAAGGAACAATTAGTGGAAAAGTTGTAGATTCTTTAGGAAACGGAATACCCTTTGCCAATATACAGGTTAAAAAACAGAATATTAAGACCACTTCTAATAAAACAGGTGCATTTAAATTAAATACTGTTTCTATTGGAAACCATCAGATTAAGGTCTCTATTACAGGTTACGATACATTTGAGCAAGGTGTATCAGTTACTGCAAATGATACAACCTGGGTAACATTTGTTTTAAAAGAACAGACTGAAGGACTAAATGATATAATTGTTTCGGCAAGCAGAAGGCCAGAGTCATTATCACAAACACCATCATCAGTAACGGTGCTTACCGCTAAGGAATTAAATACACAATCAACCATTAGTCCAAATTTGGCCAACATACTTTCATATAGTGTACCGGGATTAGGTTTTTCTACCAATCAAACTGGTAACTCTGGTCAGACTTTGCGTGGTAGAAGTGTTTTGGTATTAATTGATGGTATTCCACAATCTACTCCGCTAAGAGCAGGAGGAAGAGATATCCGCAGTATAGATCCGTCAGTTATTGAGCGTGTTGAAGTGATTAAAGGCGCCACCGCTATTTATGGTAATGGTGCAGAAGGTGGTTTAATTAATTATATTACTAAAAAGGCGGATAACGGAAAATCATTCGGAGGCTATTCTCAAGCCGGAATTACAGGAAATTTGAAAGGCGACAGTACTATTGGCTACCGTTTTTCGCAACAGCTTTATGGTAAAACAGGTAAATTCGATTACCTGGTAAGCGGGATGTTCGAAAAAACTGGTGTTTTTCGCGATGCTGAAGGCCTGGTTATCTCTCCGGAATATGGTTTGGGCGAAACCAGATCTTACAACGGATTTGTAAAACTGGGGTATAACTTTACTCCAAAACAGCGTTTACAGGTAATGTACAATTATTTTAGTTCCAGGCAACATTCTAAATACCTGACCAAAGATGGCATTTACGGTCAATCGCCCGCTATAGGCATTTATGGCACAAGACAGGGGGAAGATGAGGGAACAAGATTTAACCATAATGCTAATTTACAATATACCAGTCAGCAGATTTTTGGTAAAACTGATTTAACGGCCAATGTATATTATCAGGACTTTTATACCATTTATTCTAATTCAGCATCATTTTTCGGAAGCGGTCAGTCGGCTATTACTTCTACCAAAAAAGGAGCAAGGGTTAACCTGAATACACCTTTTAATGTTACAGACCAGGTACCAATGCAATTGAACTATGGTTTGGATTTAATGAATGATAAAACTGCTCAAAGTTTAACTGATGGTCGTTTATGGGTGCCTAATATGAATATGGTGAACTTTGCACCCTACTTACAGGCTTCTGCAACTTTAATTAATGATTTAACCATAAAAGGAGGCCTGAGAGTCGAAAATATCAACATTGATGTAGATGATTTTAATACCCTGGCTACTGGTGCGAATGGTGCCGGAAGTATAGCTGTACAGGGCGGTAAATTAAACTACAACGCTTTGGTATTTAATGCCGGAGCACGTTACTCAAAATTCAAGTTTTTTAATCCTTTTATCAGTTATGCGCAGTCGTTCTCGGTATTTGAGTTAGGTAGGGTATTAAGGGCAGCAAAAAGTAATACTTTGTCTCAATTAGAAACTAAACCAATCATCGTAAACAATTATGAAGCGGGTTTTAGCAGCAGCTTTGGTAAACTGAATTTCAGTGCTGCTTACTACTACAGCACTTCTAAACTGGGCGCCAATCTTTTAGAGGTAAATGGTACCTATATTTCTCAACGTATTCCAGAGCGTGTATATGGATTTGAAATCCAAGCTGATTATCAATTACTACGTGAGCTGAGTATCGGTGGTAATTATGCACAAGTAGAAGGTAAAGGGGATGTAGATAATGACGGTAATTTTAACGGAGAGAAAGATGTATACTTAAACACAACGCGTATCCCACCTTCAAAAACTACAGTTTATCTTAAGTATTCAGGCATTAAAAACTTAAGTTTGGATGTAAACTGGATGCGTGTAGGAAATCGCGACCGTTTTAAAACCAATGCTGCTGGTAAATATTTAATCGGCGAAGGACCGGTGAAAGCCTTCAACTTATTTAACGTTGCAGCAGTATATCAGGTTACACAACCATTAAAACTATCGTTAGGAATAGAAAATTTATTGAATAAAGTTTATTACCCTGCTATTTCCCAGTTTTATGGCAGCAATGTAAATTATGTGAGAGGGAATGGATGCAGATTTAACCTCTCACTAGGCTATGCTTTTTAAGCGATGAAGAAAAGGGATTTTAAAAATACCATCAGGAATATTCATCTCTGGCTCGGCCTGGCAACTGGCCTGGTGGTATTTATTATTAGTATTACTGGTGCGCTGTATATCTTTGAAGAAGAAATCAGGGATTTTACACAAAAGGATTTCCGCTATGTGGGACTTCAGGAGAAGCCTTTTATAGGTTTAGATAAAGTTATTTCAGGATTCGAAAAACTTTCGCCGAAAGATGAATTAAGGCTGATCAGAATTGAAGATGCCTTGCCAAATGCAACGGTAGAACTTACCAGTAAAAAGGGTAAGGTTTACTATTTTAACCCCTATAATGCCTCTTTGGTTAAAAAAGGTGGCGAAGATTGGCTCCAGGTTGTAGAGCATCTCCATACCTCGTTATTGCTGGGTAAAACCGGGAAGTTTATCATAGAGTGGTCGGTGGTTATTTTTATACTGATGCTGATAACCGGACTGATACTCTGGTTTCCTGGCCAAATGCGCTTATTAAAACAATCGTTAACCATTAAACGAAAAGCATCATTTAAACGACTGAATTACGATTTGCATAATGTACTGGGTTTTTATGCGTCAGTTATATTATTAATTACCGCTTTGAGCGGTTTATACTTTGCATTTAAAGAGGTGAAAAATGCAGCCAGCTTTTTTACCGGGAGTAAATTAGGGCAAGGCAAAGCTATCGTTTCAGCGAATCCTACGCATATCGATTCGCTACCTGTACGTTACAATAAAATTTACACTGAGGCTAAAATTAAATATCCCGGTGCGATTTCCACTAGTTTTTCGCTGCGTGGTAAAGGCGAACTGCGGTTAAGAATGATTTATCCTTACCGTTGGGCGCGCAAACAAAATACCTTTTTTTATGAGGAAGCCACTGGTAGAATGATCAGGGCCAAACTGTATAAAGATTTTAACGGTGCCGATTTAATAGAAGCCACCAATTATGATCTGCACACGGGCAGGCTTTTGGGCCTTCCAAATAAAATTATTTCTCTTCTGGCAGCTTTGATAGCAGCAAGTTTACCTATTACAGGTTTTATCATCTGGTGGAAGAAAAGGAAAAAGCATAAAAAGAAATCATAAAATTTATAACATTGATTCCGCATACGTTTAAGCTGTTTCAGCCCAATTGGCAAAAATCCTGTTTCGTGGTCAAATCAAGGTTTACAACAGGTTCAAAAATTTAGGGAAGTGTTGTAGTAGGATTGGCCTTTAGAACTTGATCAGGCTTTCTCTGCCATCGTCTAATGTATCACCAACTCACTCGCATTACTATACGCCCAATTTTGTCTGTTATCATCTAATACCTCCATTTTCCATCACTCCAAATTTTTTGTACCCTTGTAAAAAAAAACTATGGAAAAACCGCTTGTTAATATCACGTATTGCCCTAAATGTGGCTGGATGTTACGTTCGGCTTACATGGCACAGGAAATTTTAACAACTTTTGTAGACGAGGTGAAGGGCGTAACTTTAATTCCGAGTGAAACATCTGGCGTTTTTACGGTTCATGTTGGCGGGAAACTAATTTTCGATAGAAAGCAGATACAAAGTTTTCCTGAAATTAAACAACTAAAACAGCTTATTCGTGATGAAGTCAGTCCTACAAAACATCTCGGACATTCTGATGTGAAGTGATTTTTTTAAACTGCTTCTCTTATAATAAGTTAATTTACTTCGTTAGTGTAGTAGAAATCTTGCGCTTTTAGCTATTTAATCCTAAACCATAGCAGCTAATGGAGTTTAAGAAAATATGTATATTCGTTCCATACCAAATAATACTTCAGTACTGTTTTCTCTATGTTTCTTATACAAAAAAAAACTGCCTGCTTCATGCTATTTTTATGGATGGGTGCTGGTATTGGTTTTGCCCAGTCTTCAACTATTCGCCTTAAATACCTGGAGGTAGAAAACGGTTTGTCTAATAATGTGGTAAATTCTTTGTATCTGGATCATTATGGCTTCATGTGGATGGGGACCTATGACGGACTAAACCGTTACGATGGCTATCATTTCAAGGTTTTCAGAAATGGGTGGGGAGACGAACATTCATTGGTAAATAATCATATTACCGTATTGAACGGAGATGAGAATAACAGGGTTTGGGTAGGTACACAAAAAGGAATTTCATATTATGATTATGCCGATTCCAAGTTTCATCAATTGATTTACCTTAATAAAGGCATAAAAACTGAAGTAAGTGATGCGATTAATTCAATTGCAATAAGTAAGTCTTCAGTGGTTTATGTGGCCACCGAAGAAAAGGGTCTTTTCATGCTCAAAAAGAATAGTGGCACAGCAGAACGGATCCCATTTGGTAAAAATTTCGATTTTACAGTAAAAGCTTTATATGTAGATGAAAATCAAACCCTCTGGCTTTTTATAAAAGATGTTGGGCTTTGTAGATATGATCATGATAAAAACATACTTCGTTTAGTAAATACTGCGGTGCGCTCGGTAACTTGCATGACCAAAGGTACTAACCAAATGCTTTGGGTTGGAACAGAACGCGGACTTTTTCAGCTTGATAAAACCAAAGGTAGCCTGACCAGGTTCAACCAGCATTTAAGTAATGAGAATATTATGAATTTGTTGTTTGATCGGAAACAAAAACTCTGGATTTCGACCGATGGGGGAGGAATTACCGTTTACGACACAAAAAATCAAAAGACGAATTACCTGCCTGCAGGAAAAGAAAAAGGCTTACTAAGCAGTAATTCTGTTGCACAGGTTTACGAAGACCGCGAATCCAGAAAGTGGATAGCTACCTTACGTGGAGGGGTTAATATCATTGATCCGGAAAATGAGCAGTTTACAACGATTAAACATGATCCATTAAACAGAAATTCCTTAATTAACAATTTTGTGCTCTCTTTTAGTGAAGATGAGAACAAAAACATTTGGATAGGAACTGATGGAGGTGGTTTAAGTGTTTGGAACCGAAAGCAAAATATATTTACTAATTATGCTAAAACCAGCGATCCAAACTCCTTAACGAGTAATTTTGTTACGAGTATTTTAAATGATGCAGATCACAATGTTTGGGTGGCCAGTTTTAGCGGAGGGATAGACCGTTTTAATAAAACAACCGGAAAATTTGTCCACTATAACTGTCATAATACTTTTAAAGGCATCGATGATATTAATATCTGGAAGCTTTATCAAGACAAAAAACAAAATATTTGGGTAGGCACAACAAAAGGTGGCGCATTATACCGTTACAATAAAAGTGCTGATAAATTTGAACTTTTCGATCATAAGTTAAAAGATATTCACAGCCTGCTCCAGGATTCGAAAGGCAGACTTTGGGCTGGGAACTATACGGAACTGATTGAAATAGATCCAATTAATAAAAGACATCATTATACAAAAATTAATTTTGCCATCAGGGCCATTCAGGAGGGTTTAAATCATCAAATATGGATCGGTACAGAAGGTGGAGGCTTATTGCTTTTTGATCCCGAAACCAAAAAAATAAGGCGATATATCCAGAGTGATGGATTGCCAGGTAATTCAGTACTCAATATCCTTCAGGATAAGCAAGGCAATTTATGGTGCAGTACCTATAACGGTCTCTCGAAATTTGATGTTACACACCATAACTTTAAAAACTATTATGCTACTGATGGTTTACAGAGCAATCAGTTTAATTATAATGCAGCATTAAAGCTTACTAATAGTGATTTTTTATTTGGTGGAATTGGCGGCTTCAATCTGTTTTCGCCCGATAGCATAAAGAAAAATAGAAGGATGCCTAAAATGGTGCTGACAGATTTCAGGATCAATAATATTCCACTGGACCAGGATTCAGGTTATAACGATATCTCTATTGTTAATTTAGCCCATATTGAAATTCCATATAGTGCTGCCGTAATTTCTATCGATTATGCAGCCATAGAATTCTCTTTTCAGGACCAGATTTCGTATGCTTATTACCTGGAAGGTTGGGACAGAAACTGGAATTATGTAAACAAATTGAGTACAGCTTATTATTCCAGATTAGACGAGGGCGAATATAAACTGCACATTAAAAGTACAGATACCGAAGGCGCCTGGAGCAACAACGAAAAGATCGTATTCATTCGGATTTTACCCCCTTGGTATCGTACCTGGTGGGCATATACCATTTACCTCATCATAGGGTCTTCCCTGTTTTATCTTTTTCAAACCTATCGTAACCGGCAAAGAAGATTAAAACACGAAGTGGAACTTACCAATTTTAAAATGGAGCGTGAAAAGGATCTGAATGAGAAAAAGTTAAATTTCTTTACCAATATTTCGCACGAGCTGAGAACACCGTTAACCCTGATCGTTAATCCGATAAAAGATATTATCCATAAAAAAGATCCGGGGCAGGAGAAGAACGATTTAAATGTAGTTTACCGAAATTCGAGGCGCTTGTTAAGCCTGGTAGATCAGTTATTACTATTTAGAAAAACGGAAAGTGAGAATGATACCTTGAAAATTGTAAGGATCAACCTATATAAATTTACAAATGAGATTTTCCTCTGCTTTAATTATTTGGCAAAGCAGAATCACATCGATTATATATTTGAGTGCGAAGAAGAGGACCTGGATATTTATGCAGATAAAGACAAACTCGAAATTGTTTTTTTTAACCTGCTCTCTAATGCACTTAAATTTACCCCAAAGCACGGTTTTGTAAAATTTAGTGTTAAAACCCTTGGCATGCGCGTGCATATTGAAGTGAGCGATAGTGGTCCGGGCATACCGGCGCATGTAGGTGAAAAGTTATTCGATAAATTTTATAAGGTCATGTCGAACGAATCGCTGAAAATGGGTTTCGGTATTGGTCTTTACCTGGCCAAAAACTTTGTAGAATTGCATCAGGGTAAAATTTCGTTTCGCTCCAATCAGGGAAAGGGTACGATATTTTTGATCGATATCCCGGTTGGAGAACCAGATTTGCAACACAGCGATGTCTTTCAAAACGAATTAACTTATGTAAATGAGCTTATTGCACAAGAAGAGGAAGCTGAAAATAATGACACGGAGAATGTAGGCAACCTCGAATTGCTCATCTCAGATTTACACTCGATTTTGGTTGTTGATGATAACCTCGAAATTATAGATTACATTAAGCAGATTTTTCAGGACAACTTCAAAATTTACAAGGCCGAAAACGGTACTGACGGGCTAAAACTTTGTAAAGAATATTTACCTGATATTGTGATATCTGATGTAAACATGGATGGCCTCAACGGTATCGAACTCTGTAAGGCGATTAAAGACGATTCTGCCCTAAGCCATATTCCTGTAATTCTGCTAACCGGCGACCCTAGTCCGGAAGTAAAACTTAAAGGAATTGAAGTTGGTGCCTACGATTTTATCGGTAAACCTTTCGATAAAGAGCTTTTTACAGCCAAGATTAATAGCATTATTAAAAACAGGACCAATCTTCAGTCTTATTTCTACAATGAAATAACCTTGAAGAGTGATGCCCATAAAGTCTCGCAAGAGGATAAGGGCTTTCTTCAAAAATGCATTATGATTATCGAAGAAAATTTGATGGAGGACAGCTTTAACGTAAAAACACTGGCATCTGATCTTGGAATGAGTCATTCTAATCTCTATAAAAGGATCAAGGCTACTTCGGGCCAGTCAATAAATGGTTTTATTCGTTTTATCAGGTTAAGAAAAGCTGCTGAATTATTAATCAATACTAATTTAAATATTAACGAAGCTGCCTTTAGAGTTGGCATAAATGATAGTAAATATTTTAGAGAGCAGTTTCAAAAGTTATTTAAGTTAACACCGTCAGAGTTTATAAAAAAACACAGGAAAAGTTTCCATAAATACTACAATGTTAATGCTACAACATAAAAGTTACGCTATTTTACGTTTTAAAAGGCATTTAGCTTAAAACACCCCCTGCAAAGTATGATTTAACCCCCTGTGTAAAGCTTAAAAATTTCGGTAATTCGGCTTTGCCAAATGTAACGCCGACCAGTGTAACCGTATAATGTATCAATACCTAAATAAAAGTATATTTCTAATCTGTGTGTTCATTGGCATCAGCCTGATGAGTGTTGCACAAGAAACAAAGCTGAGTACTATTGCCAGCAACGGCTGGGCAAACAATTCGGTAAATACTGTTATTTTTCGTAAAAATGCTTTAGTTAGCTTTAAAAATAGCCAGTATGCTGCTTATTATGATCACGAACAAAATGTGGTACTGGCTAAACGCAAAATCAATTCTTCCCGCTGGGTGTCAGTTATCACACCTTATAAAGGAGATGCTACCGATGCTCATAAATCAATCAGTATTATGGTTGATGGCGATGGTTTTCTGCATATTGCCTGGGGGCAGCATAACAATAATCTAAACTACGCCAAATCAGTTTCAGCAGGTTCGTTAACTTTAGGCAAAAAAGAAGTTATGCTTTCTGCAAAGGAAAATAATGTCAGTTATCCTGAGTTTTATAAGCTGGCTAATGGCGATCTTTTGTTTTTTTACCGTGATGGGGGCTCTGGAAACGGAAACCTCATGATTAATCTTTATGATTTAAAAACTAAAAAGTGGACACGTTTACAGGATGGGATGATTGATGGCGAAGGACAGCGTAATGCCTATTGGCAGGTTGCAGTAGATCAGGTTGGGACCATTCATTTATCGTGGGTTTGGCGCGAAAGCCCTGATGTAGCCAGTAACCATGATTTATGTTATGCAAAATCAACCGATGGAGGTATAAGCTGGTTAAAATCCACTGGTGAAAAATATCAGCTTCCCATAACCGCAACAAATGCAGAGTATACCGTAAAAATTCCACAGCAAAGTGAGTTGATTAACCAAACATCAATGTTTGCCGATGCAAAAGGTAATGTGTTTATTGCTGGTTATTGGCGCGGAGCGAATGAAACCGGGCCTCAGTATCACCTGGTTTTTAAAACGGATAGCAGCTGGAAAGTAAGTAACCTTAATTTTAGAAAAACAACTTTTAGTCTAAGTGGCACTGGTACCAAGCGGATTCCAATTTCGCGACCACAGATTATCGTTTGGCCAAATGGAAAATATTATGCTGCAGGTTTATTGTTTAGAGATGCCGAACGAGGAAACAAGGCATCTATTGCTTTAAACGATCATCTTGGATCAGAAAACTGGATAATTAAAGACCTTACCAAAACCAGCATGGGCGATTGGGAGCCCACTTATGATACTGAACTTTGGAAAACTAAGAGTATATTGAGCCTATTTTTACAAAATGTTACCCAAATAGATGGGGAAGGAAAAGCAGAGCAGACGCCAACACAGGTCCAGGTATTGGATTGGAAACCAAAAAAATAGAATAACTAACCGAGAAATGAAGTATTCATCAACAAAATATGGTATTATTTTATTACTGATATGTTTATCAGGGAAAATAATCGCACAACCTAAAAAAACTTCTGGTCAAAAAGCCGAATCAAGAGAAAATGTAGCTTACTTATTTACCTATTTTACCGGAAATTCGAAGGCAGAGGAAGCCATTCGTTTTGCAGTGAGTACCGATGGTTATCATTTCAGCGCATTAAATAACAATAACGCAATCATTTCTTCAGAAAAGATTAGTAGTACAGGCGGCGTTCGCGACCCACATATTTTGCGTGGCGAAGATGGCAAAACCTTTTATATGGTGGCTACGGATATGGTTTCGGCCAATGGTTGGAACTCGAACAGGGCAATGGTATTGTTGAAATCAAATGATCTGATTCATTGGACATCAGCAGTTGTTGATATTCAAAAACGTTTCCCGAATAACGAAAATCTGCTACGCGTTTGGGCACCGCAGACCATTTACGATAAAACTGCCAAAAAATATATGGTTTATTGGTCGATGAAGAATGGCGATGAGCCTGATAAAATTTATTACGCTTATGCCAACGCTGATTTTACCGACTTGGAAACCACTCCAAAACAGCTCTTTTTTAGTCCAGCCAATGGCTCTTGTATTGATGGAGATATTATTTACGATAAAGGAAAATACAATCTGTTTTTTAAAACGGAAGGTAATGGCAATGGCATTAAAAAGGCAGTTTCTAATAAACTAACAGAAGGTTATGTATTACAGGATAAATATCTGCAGCAAACTAAAGAGGCCGTAGAAGGAGCCGGTGTTTTTAAGCTGAACCATAGTGATGAGTATATCCTGATGTATGATGTATATATGAAAGGCCGTTACCAGTTTACCAGAAGTAAAGATTTAGCAAATTTTAGTGTAGTAGATCAGGATGTTACAATGGATTTTCATCCCAGGCACGGAACTATTTTACCGATTAATCAACAAGAGTTAAGTCGTTTGCTTAAACAGTGGTATACGGTCGAGTCTGTTCTACAGACCGCAAAAAATAAGGCAATCAACCAAAATAACATTGTTCTGGATAGTGTGAACCAGAAACTTTATTTACCTGTAAATTATGGCACAGATCTAAAGGCTTTTGATCCGCAGTTTAATACCTTTAACCAAATCAGCATGGTGCCAAAAGGAAAACTGGATTTTTCTAAAGGCCCTGTAAAAATTAAGGTGAGCATTCCTGATCGGCAAGCTAAAACGTACGTGGTAAGCGTTGCAGTAGCAAATAACCCTGTGCTAAAAGGCTATTATGCCGATCCTGAGATTTTATATTCCAATAAAACTGCTAAATATTATATCTATCCAACCAGTGATGGATTTAACAATTGGAGCGGTACTTATTTTAAAAGTTTTTCTTCAGCAGATCTGGTTAACTGGAAAGATGAAGGCAAAATATTAGACCTTGAAAAAGACGTTTCATGGGCAAAAAGGAATGCCTGGGCACCTACTATTATCGAAAAGAAAGTAAATGGAATCTATAAATATTTCTATTATTTCACAGCTGCACAGAAGATCGGTGTTGCTATTGCTGATGATCCGGCCGGACCATTTAAGGATAGTGGAAAGGCTTTAATCGCGGGCAAGCCAAAGGGGATCAAAGGCGGTCAGGAGATCGATCCGGACGTATTTAACGATCCTAAAACCAATAAAAGTTATTTGTATTGGGGAAATGGCTACATGGCCGTTGCACCATTAAATGATGATATGATTTCAATTGATACCAGTGCGATTAAAATTATTACCCCAAATCATGATTTCAGAGAAGGCACAGAAGTGTTTTATAGAAAAGGAAAATATTACTTCTTGTGGTCGGAAGATGATACCAGAAGCGAGAATTACAGGGTTAGATATGGTTTTTCTGATTCACCTACTGGAAAAATGACCATCCCGAAAAACAATCTTATTCTGGCAAAAGATGCAACTCAGGGTATCTACGGTACAGGGCACAACAGTGTGATCAAAGTGAATGGCAGAGACGAATGGTATATGGTTTACCACCGTTTTACCCGGCCAAAAGGAATTTCCATGGGAGACGCTGCGGGTTACAACCGCGAAGTTTGCATTGACAAGATGGAATTTAATACTGATGGAACCATTAAACCTGTAATACCAACAGTAAATGGCATTAAACCAATCCACTAATGAATTTAAAATTATATAAAGTGTTTTTCTTATTCTTTTTCTTAACCAGCGGAGCGGTAAATGCCCAGAGCCAGCTGTCAAAAGAAGAAGTGCTGGAAATGATTAACCGGGCAAATACTTATTGGCAAAGCAGTAATAAACCCGAAGTGCGTGCCTTTTGGGATCACGCAGCTTATCACACAGGCAACATGGAGGCCTACGAGGTTACCAAAAACGAAGCATATCGAAAATATTCAGAAGATTGGGCCGGATACAACAAATGGATGGGGGCAAAATCAACAGATAAATCCAATTGGAAATATAAGTATGGCGAAACAGATGAACATGTACTGTTTGGCGATTGGCAGATCTGCTTTCAAACCTATATCGATCTATACCACTTAAAACCAGAAGAATATAAAATTGCCAGAGCAAAAGAGGTAATGCAATACGAAATGAGTACACCCAATAACGATTATTGGTGGTGGGCCGATGGCTTGTACATGGTAATGCCAGTGATGACCAAACTTTATAAAGTAACCGGCGATCAAAAATACCTGGATAAACTCTACGAATATTTTATGTACGCCAACAGCATCATGTATGATAAAAAGGAAAAGCTTTATTACCGTGATGCCAAATATGTTTATCCAAAACATAAAAGTGCCAATGGCAAAAAAGATTTTTGGGCAAGGGGCGATGGCTGGGTGTTTGCAGGTTTGGCGAAAGTACTAAAAGATCTGCCCCTTACAGATCCACACCGGAACGAATACCTGGCTAAGTACCGTAGTATGGCCAAAGCAATTGTTAAAAGCCAGCAAGCAAAAGGCTATTGGACCAGAAGTATCCTCGATCCGCAACACGCGCCAGGACCTGAAACCAGTGGGACAGCTTTTTTTACTTATGGTTTGTTGTGGGGGATAAACAATGGTTATTTAAAAGAAAAAACCTATTGGCCGGCAGCACAAAAAGCATGGACATATTTAACTAAAACTGCATTACAACCTGATGGTAAATTGGGTTATGTACAGCCGATTGGAGAAAAAGCCATTGCAGGTCAGGTGGTTGATGTAAACGCTACTGCGAATTTTGGTGTAGGCGCATTTTTATTGGCAGGAAGCGAAATGTACCGCTATTTATCCAGCAAACACTAAATTTTATGGAGAAATGAGACTTAAAAATATTTTGATTACAGGTGGTTTATTGATCATCATGGCCGGTGGATCTGTTTTTGCACAAAAGAAAGCTAAAAATACCAAAGGTGTGGTGCTAACTGATAGGCAGTTTTGGTTACAGCAAATGGATAAGATGGTAAAACCTGTTTTATACAATCTGGCTAAAGACAGTTTAAGGATCGCGATGCCTAAGGTTACCTCTATCCATGTAGATAATAAAGAACACCGCATTAAAGTACAATATGTGGAGGTTTTAGGTAGGGTTTTAAGTGGTATTGCACCATGGTTACAGTTAGAGGGAGGTTCGGCAGAAGAGGTGGCTTTAAGGAAACAATACCGCGAGTGGGCTATTCAGGGGTTAAAAAATGCATTAGATTCTAATGCCAAAGATTTTATGAACTTCGATATCGGCGGACAACAACTGGTAGATGCTTCTTACGTAGCCCTTGCTTTAGTCCGTGCACCATGGCTATGGGAAAATCTGGATAAGAAAAACCAGGAATTAATGATGCAATCTATTTTAACAACCAGAAGATTTAAGCCTGTTTTTTCTAACTGGTTACTATTTTCAGCAATGAACGAGGCTTTTTTAGCCAGATTTGGTTATAGTTGGGACCCCATGCGTGTTGATTATGCCCTGCAACAAATGGAACAATGGTACACAGGTGACGGAATGTACACCGATGGAACATCATTCGCCTTTGATTATTACAATAGTTATGTAATCCATCCTTATCTGGCTACTTTGGCCAGTATCATTGGTACTAAAACGGGCAGTTATAAAGAAATGTTCGAGAAGATTAAAAAGCGTAATGAACGATATGCCATCATTCAGGAAAGATTAATCAACGCCGATGGCACCTATCCTGCAACTGGTCGTTCTATTATTTATCGTGGCGCTGCATTTCATCATTTGGCTGATATGGCCTGGAGGAAAGCATTACCTAAACAGTTAAGTCCGGCACAGGTACGGTGCGCTTTAACAGCCGTAATCAGAAAAACTCTGGAAAGCCCTTCAACCTATAAAAATGGATGGTTAACAATAGGTTTATATGGCGATCAGCCCAATTTAGGCGATTTCTATAACAACCAGGGCAGTCCATACATCGCTTCAAATATCTTCTTGCCTTTAGGCTTGCCAGCATCAGATCCTTTTTGGGCCAACCCGGCAGAAAAATGGAGTGCACAAAAAATCTGGAGCGGCGAGAATTTTGAGAATGACCATAGTGCCAGTTTAAAATAAATAACAGGTTGATATACAATTGAAAAAGATTTGGGTAATTACTTCTGTATAATATAAAAATTAGTTAATTAAAAATAATGAATAAGAGAATCAGTTTTGTTTTAGGATTTATCGCCTTTAGTTTGGGCTTAAGCAGTTTTGTTTCTGCACAGCAAACCTATACTTCTTTTACCCCAGGTAAAATTTGGAAAGATGATAAGGGCGTTCACATCAATGCACATGGTGGTGGTATTGTAGAGTACAAAGGCGTTTATTATTGGTTTGGAGAACATAAAATCGAAGGAGAAATAGGAAATACCGCACAGGTAGGTGTGCATTGCTATTCATCGAAAGATTTATACAATTGGAAAGATGAAGGCATTGCCTTGCCAGTTTCTAACGATTTGACCAGTGATATTGCCAAAGGCTGTATCCTCGAAAGACCTAAAGTGGTGTACAACAAGAAAACCAAAAAGTTTGTCATGTGGTTTCACTTAGAACTTTTGGGCAAAGGTTATGCAGCAGCCAGATCAGGTGTAGCTGTTGCCGATCGCCCTACCGGTCCATATACTTTTATCAAGAGTTATCGCCCAAATCCAGGTAAAATGCCTTTTTATGCATCAGGCACAGCAGAAAAAGATATGGTAAACTGCCAGCAACCGGCCAATCAAAGTGATGGCTTTTTCTGCAGGGATTTACCTGGTGGACAAATGGCAAGAGACATGACCGTTTTCGTAGACGATGATGGAAAAGCCTATCATGTATTTTCTTCTGAAGAGAATTTTACCTTGCATTTAGCTGAATTAACGCCAGATTATTTAGGGCATACCGGAAAATTTATCAGAATTTATGTAGGGCAGCAAACCGAAGCACCAGCTTTGTTTAAGAAAAATGGAACTTACTATATGGTTGGTTCAGGCTGTACAGGCTGGGCGCCAAATCCGGCAAGATGGTTCAAAGCAAGCAATATCTGGGGCCCCTGGACTTATATGGGAAACCCTTGCCAGGGCGAAGGTGCTAAATTAACCTATGGAGGACAAAGCACACATGTATTGCCAGCACCGGGCAAAAAGGGTGAATTTATTTTTATGGCAGATAAATGGGCACCTAAAAATGCAATCGATGGTCGTTATTTATGGTTGCCGATCAAATTTGATCAGGATAAAATTTCGATAAACTGGGCAGATGAATGGGATCTGAGCGTGTTTAAAAAATAGAGAAAAAACAAAATTTTATATAAACCTTGATGATTGGATTGCATAAAACCATGCAAAAGGGACCGTTTTGGCTAAAATTCAGATCATCTTAAAATAATTTTTAAAAAAAATGAAAGCAAAATTACTCTGGTTGGTGGCGATATGTTTCTCCTTATCGGCTTTTAGCCAGCAACCTAAACATTCATTTAAGCTGGGAGAAACAGACTTTTTATTAGATGGAAAACCTTTTCAGATTATCTCTGGTGAGTTGCACTATCCACGCGTACCAAAAGAGGCCTGGCGGGCCCGTATGAAAATGGCCAAAGCAATGGGCTTAAATACCATTGGCACTTACGTATTCTGGAATTTGCACGAACCACAAAAAGGAAAGTTTGATTTTTCAGGTAATAACAACATTGCCGAATTTGTAAAAATTGCCCAGCAAGAAGGCTTATGGGTTATTTTAAGACCGAGCCCCTACGTTTGTGCGGAGTGGGAGTTTGGTGGCTATCCTTATTGGCTGCAAACCGAAAAAGGTCTTGTGGTAAGAAGTACTGAACAGCAATATTTAGATGAGTATAAAAAGTATATTATTGAAGTTGGTAAACAGTTGGCACCATTGCAGATCAACCATGGTGGTAACATTATTATGGTACAGGTGGAGAACGAATATGGTTCTTATGCCGCCGATAAAAACTATTTAGATATCAACCGGAAAATGTTTATAGAAGCAGGTTTTGATGGATTGCTTTATACCTGCGATCCAGCAGCAGATGTAAAGGATGGACATTTAGATGGATTGCTACCAGCACTAAACGGGATTGATAATCCAGCCAAAATCAGGCAATTGGTAAATGAAAATCACGGCGGTAAAGGACCATATTTTATTGCAGAATGGTACCCTGCGTGGTTCGATTGGTGGGGAACCCCTCATCACACTGTTCCAGCGGCACAATACACCCAAAAGTTAGACTCTGTTTTATCGGCAGGTATTTCGATTAATATGTATATGTTCCATGGAGGGACCACCCGCGATTTTATGAATGGCGCCAACTACAAGGATACATCGCCTTACGAGCCACAAACCAGCAGCTATGATTATGATGCACCTTTAAACGAAGCAGGAAATGTGACTGAAAAATTCAGGGCATTTAGAAGTGTGATCGAAAAACACCTTCCGGCAGGACAAAGTTTGCCATCAATTCCAGCGGCAAAGCCAAGTATGGCCATTGCGCCTTTTAAATTGGGAACTAAAGTAGCTTTGTTTAATGCATTGCCTAAAGCGGTGAAAAATAGTACACCTTTAACTTTTGAGGATCTTAGTCAGGATTACGGTTACGTATTATACCGCACCACCATTCAGGGAGGGAAAAAGGGCGAACTGCAGCTTAAACAATTGCGAGATTATGCCCTTATTTTCATTAATCAAAAAAGAGCAGGCATTTTAGACCGCAGGTTAAACCAGAATACATTAGCATTAGATCTTCCGGCAGGAGAGGTACAGCTTGATATTTTTGTGGAGAATATGGGCCGGATAAATTTTGGAAAGTATTTACTGGAAAACAAAAAGGGAATTACTGAGCAGGTTACTTTTGATGGTGCCGAGATTAAAAACTGGTCGATGTATGGTTTTCCTCTTGGCAACGATCGCATTACCACAACTGGTTCATCAAAAGCAAATGGAAACGGACCAACATTGCAGAAAGGCTCTTTTCAGCTATCAACCGTTGCGGATACTTATTTAGACATGACCGATTGGGGAAAAGGAGTAGTATGGGTTAATGGGCATAACTTAGGAAAGTATTGGGCAATTGGTCCACAACAAACACTTTATATCCCCCAAGAATGGCTAAAAAAAGGCAAAAATGATATCTCCGTTTTAGAGCTGATCAAACCTGATCAGAATATTTTAAAGGCAATAGATCAACCGATCTTAAATGCAATAAAAAAAATAAATGTAGACTAAACGTCTGAAATTTTCCGAATAGGGGTTAAAAAGCTAAATTTTAACAAAAAGTAACGATTTAGCCCGTATTTATTACCGTATTACCCCTTACTCCATTGGGATTTTATGTTTACTTTGCTGAATCAATCATTCGTTATTCATGCGTAATTTATATATCTGGTCAAATTAAAAATTTAATAAAAATATTTTTGATTAGGCTACCCTTTTGAACTCTCCTTGAAGTTCAATTATTAACTAACCAAATAATCATAAAAAATGAAAAGAAAACTACTAGACACCTCTAAGTGTGCAGTAATGTTTTTGTTTGTTTTAATCCTATCCATAGGTAAATCAAACAATTCAATTGCACAAACAACCGCTCAAATCTCAATTTCTGGAAAAGTAAAAGATAATAAAGGTAATCCCATTCCAGGTGCATCAATTAGTGTTAAGGGAACTACTCAGGTGGTGGCCAGCGATGCCAATGGAAATTTCAAAATATCAGCTCAAAAAGGAGAAAGCTTAGTAATTAGTTTTGTAGGTTATGTAACCAATACTATATTGGTAGCTAATGAAACGCAAGTGAGCATCGTTCTTGCAGAGGATAAGGATAAAAACTTACAAGAGGTAATTGTGGTAGGTTACGGTACGCAAAAGCGTTCCGACGTTACCGGTTCGGTAGTTTCGGTCCCAAAAGCTCGGTTATCGCAATTACCGGTTACCAACGTTTTACAATCTATTGAAGGTGCAGTTGCAGGTGTTAATGTTACCACGACATCTTCAGTTCCAGGTAGCCAGCCAAATGCATTAATCAGAGGTCAGAATTCAATAAGTGCAGGTACCGGACCTTATGTTGTTGTGGATGGGGTACCTTTGACCAAAACCGGCGGTTCATTAAATGACATCAATCCAAATGATATCGCATCGGTTGAAATTTTGAAAGATGCGAGTGCAACTGCAATTTATGGTACAAATGGCTCAAACGGGGTTATTCTAATTACAACAAAAAGGGGGACCACAGGCAAACCAGTAATCCGCTACAGTGGGTATGCAGGTTTTGATAACATTGCTCATATTTTGGAGCCAAGGAGCGGTGCTGAGTATGCTCAGAAATACGCAGACTATCTTAAACAAACTGGCCAAGTACAACAAAGACCGGTTCCGAATATCGGAGAGCTACCTGCTTACAATGCTGGTACAACAACCGATTGGGTTAAAGAGGCAACACAACAAGGTGTAATTCAGGATCATAATGTTGGTATCTCTGGCGGATCAGAAGATGTTAAATATTTCATTTCAGGCGATTATCTTAATCAGAAAGGTGTAATTAAAGGTTATGATTTTAAACGTATAGGTTTGCGTTCTAACTTAGATGTTAATGTAACCAGTTTTTTAACTGTGGGTACATCATTATTCTTAACCAGTAATAACTTCGACGGTGGAAGGGCAAACCTATTGTTAGCAACAGCGATGAGCCCTTATGGTCAGGAATATAATACAAACGGATCGTATACAATTTACCCGATGAATCCGGAGCAGTTGTATACAAATCCATTGCTTGGTTTAACTACTACTCAAATCAGAAGAACAACCAACATTAATGGAAACGGTTATGCTGAAGTTAAGTTTCCTGGTGCTTTAACCGGTTTAAAATTTCGTTTAAATGCAGGTTACACTTACTTCCCTGAAAAAAATGGAAGCTATGTCGGCCGTTTAGCAAATGATTTAAACGGTACGGCAAGTAGTTTTAATGCATCTACAAATAGCTATACGATCGAAAATATCTTAACTTATTCTAAAGACATTAAAAAACATCATTTTGATTTTACTGCCTTGTATAGTGCTCAGGAGCGTAACTATAATTCTACCACAGCTGGTGCGATTGGCTTCATTAATGATGAATTGGGTTTAAATAATATTGGTGCAGGTGCTACGCAAACCAGTGGATCTTACCGTGATAGATATGGGTTGAACTCTCAAATGGGTCGTTTATTCTACTCATACGATAGCAAATACTTACTTACTTTGACTGCACGTAGAGATGGTTCTTCTGTTTTTGGTGCAAACACAACTAAATATGGGGTTTTCCCTTCAGCAGCAATTGGCTGGAACATCATTAACGAAGACTTCATGAAAAACGGTAAGGTTTTCAGCAATCTGAAGTTAAGAGTGTCTTATGGTAAAACAGGTAATGAGGCTGTTGGTGTTTACAATACCATTACAACCGAAGGATCCTCGCGTTCCCCTTTCAACGGCATAAGTACAATTGGTGTTATTCCAAATAACCTGGGAAATACATCATTGCAGTGGGAAACCACAAAAACTGCCAATATCGGATTGGATTTCGGAATTCTTAATAACAGGATTAATGGTAGTATTGAAGCTTACCAAAATAAAACAAGTGGTTTATTGCTTAGCCGAAGTTTGCCTATTATTACAGGATACTCAAAAGTTTCAGAAAATATAGGTAAGACAACAAATAAAGGCTTAGAGTTAACCTTAAATACGCAAAATATTGCTGGAAAAGATTTCCGTTGGGAAACCATGGTAGTTTTTGCAACCAACAAAAATAAAATTACCGATTTATATGGTGATGGAAAAGACGATTTAGGAAACAGATGGTTTATAGGTAAGCCAATTAGCGTTGTTTATGATTACCAAATGACAGGCGTTTGGCAAACGGGAGAGGATGTTTCTAAGCAAGACCCTACGGCTAAACCGGGAAGCTTAAAATTTGCTGATTTAAACGGCGATGGTAAAATTACCGGAGATGGGGATAGAATGATTTTAGGTCAAACAGCACCAAAATGGACTGGTGGTCTAACCAATACTTTTCATTACAAAAACATCAACCTGAGCATTTTCGTTCAAACGGCACAAGGGATGACGAGAAACAATACCGATTTGGGTTATGGTGATGAAACCGGAAGAAGAAATACACCTGCAGAAATTGGTTACTGGACGCCAGAAAATGCGAGCCAGACCAGACCAGCACTTTCTTACAACAACACTTTAGGTTATGGCTATGCCTCAGATGCCAGTTACACCAGAATTAAAGATGTGACATTAAGTTATGTTTTCGGACAGTCAGTCTTGGATAAACTTCACCTTGGTGGCTTAACTGTTTATGCGAGCGGTCGTAACCTGTATACTTTTACAAAATGGGTAGGTTGGGATCCTGAACAAACTACTTACGGTAGGGGATCAGGCAATAGTAGTGCAAATCAACAGGCGTTTGCAGCAGACTGGACAAATAATTATCCTATAACAAGAACTTTTGTATTGGGTTTAAATGTTTCATTACGTTAATTTATAATCATCATGAAAAAATATATAAGCATAATTGCATCATTATCAGTACTTTTTGTTGTGTTTTCGTCATGCAAAAAAGCATTTTTAGATGAGAAACCGTTTTCATCATATACACCATTAACGCTTACCGATTCACTTGGATTCGAAGCATCGTTAATTGGTTTGTATAACCATACCAGCACAATCTTTTCCTGGGCTGATCAGCAGGGCTGGCCAAGCGTTTGGCAGGTTGGAACTGATGTTGCAAATGCAACCAATAACCAGCAAGGTGTAGAAATTCCATACTATAATTATGCTACGCTAACCTCTACTGATGGTGGTGCAGCCCGCATGTGGAATAGAGACTACATCATGGTAAACTTAACTAACATTATTGTAGATGGAATTGAAAATCCAAGTGTAACTAGCTTAAGTGCAAAAGGTAAAAGCCTGGTAAGCGCCGAAGCTAAATTTTTCAGGGCTTATGCTTACAACAACTTAGCAACTTTGTTTGGTGGCGTGCCATTGATTACACATGCATTAGCAGGGCCTAAAACAGATTTTGTGAGAGCACCTATAGCTGATGTAAATAACCTGATTGTAGCAGATTTGCTTTTTGCTGCAGCAAATCTTCCTGATATTGAAGCGGTAAAAACCAATACCAAAGGCAAAATGTATGGCAGAGCAAATAAATTTATGGCGATGCAGCTTCTGGCTGAAGTTTATCTCCGAATCGGGAAACCAGATTTAGCTGAGCAACAGGCTCAGGCAATCATTAGCAGTGGCAAATTCAGTTTAATAAAAAATCGTTATGGCGTAAAAACTAGTCAGCCTGGAGATTATTATTCTGATATGTTCCAATATGGCAACCAAAGAAGATCGCAGGGGAATACAGAGGCTATCTGGGTGTTAGAGCAGGAAAATCCGACTAGCGTTGTTGGCGGTATAACTGACAATCCTCAGCAACGAAGAGTCTGGGGGGCGGCATATTACAATATAGCAGGTATGGCTCTTGCCGATTCATTGGGTGGCCGGTCCATTGCCAGGTTACGTTTGAGCAACTGGGTACTTTATGGTTTGTACAAAGGAAATGATATCCGTAATTCGCAATACAATATCCGCAGAAGATATTATTATAACGACCCAGATCCTAAATATGCAGCAAAATTTGGAAAACAAGTTCCTTTTACCGGTCCTGATACATTAATCAATATTTGTCCGAGTACAACGAAATGGGGCGCTTTTGATCCGAATGATACTTTTGGTTATGCCATGATCAAAGATTTCATTTTAATGCGGTTAGGCGAAACTTATTTGCTTCTCGCAGAAGCACAGGTTGCACAAGGTAAAACCGGAGATGCGGCAACAACAATAAATGTGTTAAGAACCAGAGCAAATGCGGCACAGGTTAGCGCTTCTGAAATGACAAAGGATTTTATTCTTGATGAAAGAGCCAGAGAATTAATTGGTGAGGAGAATAGAAGAATGACGTTAATGAGAACAGGAACTTTAGTAGAACGTGCGCTTCGTTTAAATTCGAATGACGCATCAAAACCGATTACAGGTTTAACGACAAAAAATTTGTTATTGCCAATTCCTTTAAATGAAATACAATTAAATAAAGATGCGGTATTGACTCAAAACCCGGGTTATTAATCCTTCACGTTAATTAATTCACTCTCCGAAACTTTCTGTAAAGAAAGCTTTGGAGAGTTTTTGTTTACAGCTGGTTTAAAGCAGGGCAATCTGGTTAACCTGTTAAATCAATATATTTAAGAATAAGTATTATCAAATCTTTCTTTTCTGAAATTAAGTTTCAATCAACTTCCGGTTGTTATCCTGAGGGATAATTTATTTTATAAAAATCAATATGAACGACAGAAGATGAATGCGCTAGAAGTATTCTCATTTTGACAACAGTGGAGAACCAAAATGCCTGCAAAGCAAAATCTGTTTTTGATAGATATCTCCACTTCGCGCTGCTCCGGTCGAGATGACGACCATTCTATGGGAATCCGTCCATTGATAGCAAAGTGGAAGGGTAGAAATAATTTCAGGAGGGCAATTATATGCAAAATAAAAAAGGGCTATGAAAATTAAATCATGGCCCTTTTTCTTGTATTTTATGAATTAATTCTGAACTTTTATTTCAGTTCTTCTGTTTAGTATTCTGCCTTCTTCGCTTTTATTGGTACTAACAGGCTCTTTCTCACCATGACCAACAACAGTAAAATTATTTCCGTTTAAACCGGCGTTTATAAAGTATGATTTTACGGCATTTGCACGATCTACAGAAAGTTGCATGTTATGCTCAGGCGTACCTTCTGCAGATGAATGGCCATTAAGAATAAATTTTGTATCTGGCGATTTTTTCATTTCTGCCACCGCTTTATCCAGAATTGAGAATGATGATGTTTTAAGTACAAATGAATTAAACTCAAATTGGATGTTATCTAAGTTAAAATTGGGTTTTTCAACAGGAGCAGGAGCATCTTCTTTCTCTGGTACTGGCGCTGGTTTTTTCTCTTCTACTGGTGGTGCGGGCTTTTCAACAGGTGCTGGAGCAGGTTTTGCAGCCAGTTTTTTTGTTTTACAAGAATACATGGTTAGCGTAAACAAAGCCAGGAGCGTAGTAAATAAAAGGTTTTTGGTAATGTTCATGTTTTAAGATTAATTTAAGTTTATTGTGTGTTTGTTGCCCAAAAATACTAATTATTGATTACAGCTATAACGATATTTTTTTTGAGAACTTACATTTAATGTATTAATCCTGTTAATAACTTCAATTTTACTCAAACATAATCACATCAATTTTCTTTTATGTATTATAACATTTTACTATGGACCGTTTTGAAAACAAAACCGCTTTAATTACCGGAAGCAGTCAGGGGATTGGCGCTGCATGTGCCTTAAGGTTGGCCAAAGATGGCTGTGATATTATCTTAAATGGTCATAAATTTGATGAACGGGGTGAAAAACTTATCACAGAAATACAGGACATGGGTAGAAAGGCAGCTTTTTTGGAGGCCGATTTAAGTAAAGCCAATGCAGCCATTAAATTGATAACCGATGCTGTGGCGGTATTTGGCCATTTAGATATTCTGGTAAACAATGCAGGCGTAGAAAAAAAAGCCAGCTTTTGGGAAGTTACGGAGGAAGATTACGACCTGATCATGAACACAAATTTAAAAGGTGTTTTTTTTGGGATTCAGTCATTTGTAAATTATTGTAGAAAAAGCAACGTGGCTGGAACTATAATCAACATGAGTTCTGTACATGAAGAAATCGCATTTCCAAATTTTGCTGCCTACTGTGCCAGTAAAGGAGGTTTAATGATGTTAACCAGAAATCTTGCTTCAGAATTAGCCCGGTTTAATATCAGAATTAATAACGTGGCTCCCGGAGCTGTTTCAACACCGATCAACCAGGATTTATTGAACAATAAAGAACAGCTGGAAAAAGTACTTCAAAATATCCCATTAAAAAGAATGGGTAAAGCAGAAGATGTGGCTGCAGTAGTGGCGTTCCTTGCTTCTGATGATGCCGCTTATGTTACCGGATCAACTTATTATGTAGATGGAGGATTAACCTATCATTATGAAGAACAATAGGCTAATCAATGTTATTTAAGCTCTTAAATTTGGCATTAGGTTTAAGAAAGCCTGCGAATTGGCATTGTATTTTTTCTTATCTAATTTAAAATAGAATGCACCTTTTTTAGAACCTGCCCTGTCTTTTTCGGCCAGTTTAATTAATAATCCTGTAGAGGTAATTTTGCGGCTAAAATTTCTGGTATCGATTTTAGTGTCGTTTACTTCCTCAAAAAGAATATGTAGCTGTGGAATAGTAAATTTTTTAGGCAGCATTTCGAATAATATTGGATGAAGTGCAGCTTTATACCTTAATTTTTTTCTGGCATCAGCAACCATTTGGTTATGATCAAAAATAAGTTTTGGCCGGTCGTTAATCAAAAACCATTCCGCCTCATAATCGTCGTTTAACTGTGCCTCATATTTGTGGATATCAATGAGGGCAAAATATCCAACAGAAAGCGTTCTTTCGATGGGATCACGACCCGGTTCTCCATAAATCTGCATCTGCTCCAGATAAACGCCTTCTAAACCTGTCATTTTTTTGAGTACCCTGTTCGCTGCATCGTCCGGACTTTCATCAGCGCCTACAAAACCGCCCATTAAACTCCATTTGTTTATTTCGGGTTCTAAGCCCCGCTTAACCAATAGAATTTTAAGGTGTTCACCGTCAAATCCAAACACAATGCAATCAACAGCAACAAGATAATGTGGCTGCCTGGAATATTCAATCATTTTTTATCAAGGTTTTAAAGGGCTTAATATGTTCAAATTTTCACGAAAATAAAAATTATTATTAATTGTCGTTTTGACAATTAATAATAATTTTATAATTTGACCGACTAGATAGGAGAGCCACTTGGCTTTCTTTTTTCTAACCAGTTGAAAAATATAAAATGAACCAAACATTCGAACTTGACAGTAATCCACATACCCGGCTTAACATATTAACCGGCGAGTGGGTGTTAGTATCACCACACCGTACCAAGAGACCATGGCAAGGTAAGGTTGAAGACATTACACCAGATAACCGCCCGGAATATGATCCAAAATGTTATTTATGCCCGGGAAACGGTAGGGCAGATGGCGACAGCAATCCACAATATACGGAGAGCTTTGTTTTTAATAATGATTTTGCTGCTTTGCTTGAAGACACGCCTGCCGGTGATATGAACGAAGATGATTTATTAGTAGCTAATAATCAGAGAGGTCTTTGCAGGGTGATCAGTTTTAGCCCGAAACATAATCTCACACTTCCTGAAATGAGTGTCGAAGCCATAACTGCCGTGGTAAATGTTTGGCAGAACGAATTTAACAGCCTGGCTGAAAACGATTGGATTAAATATATTCAGATTTTTGAAAATAAAGGTGAAATAATGGGCTGTAGCAACCCACACCCACATGGGCAGATCTGGTCGCAAGGCGACATTCCTTTAGAAATTGCCAAAGAAACTGAGCGTCAGAAAACTTACTATGCCATCCATAGAAGAAGTTTACTTGCCGATTATTTAAAGCTGGAGCAAAAGAAAAACGAACGCATTGTATTTGAAAATGATCATTTTGCAGTATTGGTGCCTTTTTGGGCTGTTTGGCCATACGAAACCATGATCATTAGCAAACGACATGTAAATAGCATCAAATTGTTTAGCGAAGCGGAAAAGAAATCATTGGCCGAAGCGATTAAAGTATTAACAACTAAATACGATAACCTGTTCGAAACATCTTTCCCTTACTCGGCAGGCATGCACCAGACTCCGGTAAACAATGGTTATTACCCGGAATGGCATTGGCATATGCATTTTTATCCACCATTGTTACGCTCGGCATCGGTTAAAAAGTTTATGGTAGGTTACGAGATGCTTGCCAACCCTCAGCGGGATATTACTCCTGAGTTTGCGGCAAATCGCCTGAAAGAAATGTCTGCTACACACTATAAAATCAGCAGGGCTGAAGACTAAAATTATTAACAATGAATGCACAACATTTAAAAAGTACGTTTAAAAGACTTTTCGATGCCGAACCCATTTTAGTGCGTTCGCCCGGAAGAATCAATATTATTGGCGAGCATACCGATTACAACGGCGGTTTTGTAATGCCTGCTGCTATAGATAAAGCCATTTATGTAGCTATATCAAAAAGAGAAGATGATGAAATACATTTATTCTCAGAAAGTTATCAGCAATTTGATATTTCATCAATTAAAAGCCTGAAAAAATCAGAGAATAGTTGGGCCAATTACATTTTGGGCGTTGCCGATCAGTTAAAAGAAAGAGGCTATGGGTTGGGTGGCTTTAATTTTTATATCGATGGTGATGTGCCTTTGGGTGCTGGTCTATCGTCATCTGCTGCTGTAGAATGTGCTACCGGTTTTGCGCTCGATCAGCTTTTTTCGCTTAACGTTCCCAAGATAGATATTGCTTTAATTGCTCAAAAGGCTGAACAGACATTTGCAGGTGTTAACTGCGGTATTATGGATCAGTTTGCCTCTGTATTTGGCAAAAAAGATCAGGCAATTATGCTTGATTGCCGATCGATGAAACATGTTTACATCCCGTTAAAGTTAGATGGTTATAAGCTTTTGCTTTTAAATACGAATGTAAAACATGCCCTTGCCGATTCGGCCTACAATAAAAGAAGAGCCCAATGCGAACAAGGTGTAGCCTGGGTAAAAGAGCATTACCCCAATGTAAATACATTACGTGATGTAGATCTTGGTATGTTAGAAGCGCATGTTAAGCCGAAAGATGAGGAAGTATTTGCGAAATGCAGTTTTGTAGTGAAAGAAATCGGACGTTTACTAACAGCGGCAGAACAACTTGAAAAAGGTAATCTGCAGGGTTTAGGAAACCTGATGTTCGAAACGCATGAAGGTTTAAGTAAAGATTATGAAGTAAGTTGCAAGGAATTGGATTTTTTAGTTGAAGCTGTTAAACCGCTAGACTACGTATTGGGTGCCAGGATGATGGGTGGTGGTTTTGGTGGTTGTACCATCAATATCGTTAAGGAAGAAAAAATTGAGGGTTTAATCGAAGCACTATCTTCAAAATATTTATTACAATTCGGGCTCAAGCTTGATTCCTATACCGTTCAAACAGAAAATGGAACCAGTTTATTTAATTAAAATTTAACAACCCAAGGTATACTAACCAAAATAAATCAATGAAAAACAACTTATTAGACACGAAGGATTACATTGTATTTGCAATTTACTTCGTTATTGTAGCCGCATACGGGCTCTACATTTACAACAAGAAAAAATCAGAATCTACGGGTTCTAAAGATTATTTTCTTGCAGAAGGTTCTTTAACCTGGTGGGCAATCGGCGCATCCTTAATTGCATCAAACATTTCTGCTGAGCAGTTTATCGGTATGAGTGGCTCAGGCTTTAAAATGGGATTGGCCATTGCAACATACGAATGGATGGGCGCACTTACATTGGTGGTGGTAGCTGTATTTTTCATCCCGGTTTATTTAAAGAACAAAATTGCTACCATGCCACAGTTTTTGCACCAGCGCTATAATGGTACAGTGGCTATGATTATGGCCGTTTTCTGGTTATTGCTGTATGTTGTGGTAAACTTAACTTCTATTCTTTATTTAGGTGCTTTAGCGGTAAGCAGTATTTCTGGTTTCGATCTAAGGTTCTGTATGTATGCCATTGCAATTTTTGCCATTCTCATCACCTTGGGTGGGATGAAAGTAATTGGGTATACCGATGTAATCCAGGTGTTTTTCTTGATTTTAGGTGGTCTTGCTACAACTTATCTGGCTTTAAACCTGGTTTCTACACATTATGGTACTAGCGGTATTTTTGAAGGTTATAGCTTAATGACTTCTAAAGCATCTGAGCATTTCCACATGATCCTAAAACCTGATAATGAAAATTATATCGACTTACCAGGTTTAAGCGTATTGATTGGTGGTATGTGGATCGTGAACCTAAACTATTGGGGCTGTAATCAGTACATTACACAACGTGCATTAGGAGCTAATCTGGAAACTGCTCGAGGAGGTATCCTTTTTGCTGCATTCCTGAAATTATTAATGCCAATTATTGTCGTGTTGCCTGGCATTGCCGCTTATGTGTTGTATAAAGATGGCGCTTTCCAGGCCGAAATGCTGCAGGATGGATCTGTAAATCCAGATCGTGCTTACCCGGTGTTGTTAAACTTGCTTCCTGCAGGATTAAAAGGACTTTCGTTTGCTGCATTAACCGCTGCGGTTGTAGCCTCCCTGGCAGGTAAAGCAAACAGTATTGCCACTATTTTTACTTTGGATATTTATAAAAAAGTACTAAGAACAGATGCTACAGAGAAAAATTTGGTAACAACTGGTAAGATTTCTATTGTTGTAGCAATGATTCTTGGTGTATTGATTGCTCCACATTTAGGAATCGATAAAAAAGGTGGTTTTCAATACATTCAAGAGTATACCGGTTTTGTCTCTCCAGGCATTTTTGCCATGTTTATTTTAGGTTTCTTCTGGAAAAGAACAACTTCTGGTGCAGCACTGTTTGCTACCATCGGTGGTTTCGGTTTGTCCATTTTACTTAAATTCTTACCTAAACTAACCGATCTTTCATGGTTATCAGGAATGGGTTTCTCTGTTAAAAATGCAGCTGGTGTTTACGAAATGCCATTTTTAGATCGGATGGGCTTTGTATTCATATTTTGCATTGCCGGCATGGTGATCATCAGTTTATTGAGCAACAAAGTTAAAGCAGAAGCTAAAGGATTGGCTATCGATGCAAAAATGTTTAAAACATCAACCAGCTTTGCGGTAGGTGCACTACTAATTATTGGGTTATTGGTTGCACTCTACAGCGTGTATTGGTAAACCATTTATATCAACGGTTATTTACTTTGACAATCTTTTAGACGCAATGCCTGGAAGATTGTCATTTTTTTAACTGCCTTAATTCCTTAATGGTAAATATAATAAGACCGGGAAGTCAAGAGTAAGTCACCCTGAGCGGAGTCGAAGGGACATTTAAGTTTATAGATCATATTTATAGTGCACTTTGACAATCTTTTAGACGCAATGCCTATAAAATTGTCAAAGTTTATCTAACATCAATGTTCTCTGTGATTTTATCTCTGTGCACTCTGTCGTAAAAAATAGAGTATTATTCGTCATCCTCTGTTGCTAATTTCTTTACCAACCATGGCAAAGTAAGCCCTTGCCCGATTAAGGTAAACAATACCACTACCACCGAAATAAATATAACGGCATTTCGCTGTGGAAACGCACTTCCATCCGATAAAGTAGCGGGTAGTCCAATTGCAATGGCCAGTGAAACAATACCTCTCATGCCCGACCAGCTGATAATTAAGCTGTTCTTAAAATCCAGTAATGCACCCTCTTTAATACGGTGTTTCCCTTTCTGAAAAGCTTTTTGAAGATTAAATTTTTGTAAGAAAACACGTGCCATTCGCAGTAACAAAGCTACAACGGTAATCACCAGCGAATAACCTATGTAAGGTAGAATATCAGCACTGCTAATATTTTTATATACATAAGGAAATTGTAAGCCGATTAATATAAAAATTAGTCCATTCAATAAAAAGATAATAATATCCCAGATGTTTTTCGATTGATTTTTAAGCTGTTCTGGAAATACCTTATGGCTAAACCTGGATATCCCCAATCCTAAAATAACAACTGCAATAACGCCCGAAACATGCACTTGTTCAGCAATTAAATAGGTAACAAAGGGCATTAACAACATAAAGCTAATGGTTGCCAGGCGATTGTTATGAATACGCTTCATAATAAACGCTAAAATTTTCGACATCACCATGCCAATTAAGAATCCACCAGCCATTAAAATGACAAATTCAAGTGATGCTTTCCAAAACACAAAGGCTGTTCCTGTTACTGCGGCTACTGCAAAACGATATGCTACCAGTGCAGAAGCATCGTTAACTAAACTCTCACCCTCCAGAATGGTATTGGTTTTATGAGATAAACCCAGTCCCTTGGTAATACTCATAGCAGCAACCGCATCAGTAGCTGAAAGAATTGCACCTAATACAAAAGACACCGGCCAACTCATCCCCGGAATCATATAGTGGGCAACTACAGCAATGCCGATTGCGGTGATAAAAACCAGCGTAATAGCAAGGGTAAATATGGTATTGATATTCGTTTTAAATTCTTTAAATGAGATGTTGAAGGCGGCATCATAAAGCAACGGCGGGAGAAATATCAAAAATATAATTTCTGGATTAATATCAATTGGTGGCAAGGAAGGCACAAAACCTACTGCAATTCCAGCAATAATCAGTAAAATAGGATAGGGAATTTTAATCCGGTCTGCGATAGCAGAAAGGCCAATCATTACAGCTAAAATAAATATTACAACGGCATAATTTTCCATATCTCTGAATGCGTTTTTTAATCAATGTGGAAACGTGTAATTCAAAATATACGTTTACCATCGGATTACGAAGTTTATGTTTAAATAATCTAGATGGTGGAGGTCTTTCGAACAACGAGTTGCTGTATCTTCATCCCGCGACTATAGGATGCGAAGCTGATCTTTCATTGGATGAATCAATCTTTATGGTAATATAGCTAACAAGGAAGATTGACCTTATTCCAGGGCCTTTCAGTAAAAGCGACTTTAATATACTACCGTTGTAACCTGGGTCTTTTACTTTTAAAAGTTGGGTTGGGTTTTGGCTTTACTGCTTTAGCGCCACCTTCCTCTTCAGATATTTTAACTGTAATTACATTGCCTTTAAACGTTTCGCCATTTAAGGTTGATACGATGTTTTTGGCATCGGGAAGACTATAAATTTCCAGAAAAGCATAGCCTTTACATTTACCAGTTGCCCTGTCGCGAACAATTTTAATTGTTTCTACCCTGCCATGAAGGCTAACCAATATTGCCAAATCCATCTCTTGGATATTGTCAGGAAGGCCGCCTATGAAAATCTTAACCATTAATTCTTTTATTTGAGAGAACATTTGGAGCTATAGATATTAAATCCAGCACCGTTCTTTAAGACCTGCAAAATAAGTAAAATGATGTTCTTACCCAAACTAATTTGTATGAATTTTATCTCATTAGCCATAAATTTTGTGTGCAGCAGGCTTATATATTGATGTTGATCGGTAGAAAACGTACATTCGCTTTCTAATCATCAAAAAATAGATTAAAATATGAGCGCCCAAAGGTTAAAATCCATACTTCTCATTGCATTATTACTTTGCATATCTGCTTTTGCACAAGCTAAAATCTTATTACCTTCAGTTTTTGGCAATAATATGGTTTTACAGCAGAAAACCAACGCTGCAATCTGGGGCAAAGCAAATGCAGGTAAGGCAGTTAAAGTAATGGTTTCCTGGAATAAAATTAATTATGGTGCTATTGCCGATGCCAATGGTAATTGGAAAATTAAAGTGGCAACCCCAGGTTATGGAGGGCCGTATACCATAACCATATCAGATGGAGAGTTGCTGGTGCTCAATAATGTATTGATTGGCGATGTATGGATCTGTTCCGGGCAGTCAAACATGGAAATGCCACTGGCAGGCTGGGGCAAAATCCTCAATAGCGAAAAAGAAATAGCTGGAGCTAAATATCCAAATATCCGTTTATTGCAGGCAGATCACATAACCAGCAATTTTCCTATAAACGATGCCAAAGTTGCAAATGGTGGATGGCAGGAATGTAGTCCAAAATATATTGCCGGGTTTTCTTCTACCGCATATTTCTTCGCCCGCGAAGTATATGAAAAAACTAAAATTCCTATCGGCCTGATCCATACTTCCTGGGGGGGAACGATCGCCGAAGCATGGACGAGCGCCGAATCGCTTAAAAAAATGTCCGATTTTTCTGCTGCAGTTGATAAAATCCAACAAGCAGGTATTAACCCTTCAACCGTTTCTTACAACGAAAAAGTAAGCAACTGGGTTAAGATGACCACTGAAAAGGATTCTGGTTATCAGGCTGGGCAGCTTAAATGGGTCACAGCAGAAACTACAGACTGGAAAAGCATGACTTTGCCAACTTTGTGGGAAGAAGCTGCACTTAAAAATTTCGATGGTATTGTATGGTTTAGCAGGAGAGTGACTATTCCGGAAAATTGGAAAACAAACGGCATAAAGCTTAATCTCGGAACCATAGATGATAATGATATCACTTATGTAAATGGTGTAAAAGTTGGCGAAACGGTTGGCTATAACGTAGGTAGAAGTTATGCCATACCTGCAGATTTACTCAAACCAGGCGAAAATATCATTACCGTTCGTGTTTTTGATAGCGGTGGCGGCGGTGGCATTTATGGAGAGGCGAAAGATTTAAATGTGACAAATAATGCGGGTGAAAAAATTTCGCTTGCGGGAGATTGGAAATATAAAATAGGTTTAGATTTTAAAAATATTGAGCCTAAGCCTTATGAAGAAAATGGCCCAAATCGCCCAACAGTTTTATATAATGCCATGATTCATCCTTATCTGCAATTCTCCATTAAAGGTGCTATTTGGTATCAGGGAGAAAGTAATGCTGATAGAGCTTACCAGTACCGCGAGTTATTTCCAACAATGATCAAAGATTGGCGTCAGAAATGGGCTCAGGGAGATTTTCCATTCTATTTTGTTCAGTTGGCTAATTTTATGCAGATCGATAATGAGCCATCACAATCTGCCTGGGCAGAACTTAGGGAGGCACAGCAAAAAACACTTGCTTTGCCAAATACAGGCATGGCCACAATTATTGATATCGGCGATGCAAAAGATATTCACCCTAAAAACAAACAAGAGGTAGGTAGAAGATTGGCGTTAATTGCCTTGGCTAAAACGTATGGCCAAAAAATAAATTATTCCGGCCCCGTTTACCAATCAAATAAAATTGAAGGAAAACAGATTATATTAACGTTTGGCAATAGCCAAAATGGTTTAAAAACGGCAGATGGTAAGGCGCTAAAAGGTTTTGCCATTGCCGGAGCAGATAAGAAATTTTATTGGGCCAAAGCAAGTATCAAGGGAAATCAGATTATTGTCAGTAGCGATCAGGTCGCAAATCCTGTTGCTGTTCGTTATGCATGGGGAAATAATCCTCTTTGTAACCTGGTTAGTAACGATGGCTTGCCAGCGTCACCATTCAGGACAGATACCTGGCAAGGCCTTACCTTTGCAAAGAAATAACAGAGGTAAAGCATTTGCGCTTAAAAAGGTTGAATTTTTTGTAAAGCAGGTTTAATGCTTTTCGGTCAGAGCAGTCTTTCTTTCCATTACTATCTTTTTATGAAGGTGAGTGCTCAATGTTATTAAGTTAAGGGATAAATCGCAAAATGATGTCACCTAGAGGGATAATTTATTGTATAAAATCAATATGAGTGACATCAATTAATCTAAGCGTAAAAATCTCCCAGAATTACCGTCATTTTAAGCGGAGTGCTACCTGTACCGAGTTTACATCGGTAACGCAGTCGAGAACCTGAAGGCTTTGTGAAGCAAAATCTGTTTTGATAGATCTCTCCACTTCGCGTTGCTTCGGTCGTGGTGACGACCTTTTTTTGGAGTCTGTAAATGGTAGCGTAGTCGAAGGGTATTTATTTGCGATTTATCTATCTCAAGAAATCTTGCTACGCTCAGACTAACGATCGCATTGCTGAACTTATATAATCGGGGTAAATACCTGGCCGTTGCCTGTGCTACAAACAGTATTGCCTGAAATAATTTTTAGTTAACAATGCTTTCACCCTTGAACCTCAAACAATTGCTTACTGAAGAATTTTACATCTGGTACTCCTATAGTTTCTGAATTTTTTAACCTGGAAAGCAGTGTCTCCAGATATTTCATGTTTTAAATATAAGCTTACTAAATCGTTTTAATATTCCATGTATATTTACTAGTTTTATAAAACATTATCTAACCAATATGTCTTTTATGAAAAGAATATTTACCCTAATTTATTTCCTGCTCGTTCTGTCTATTCATGCATTATATGCTCAAAGTTTAACAGAGTTTAATAAAGCTCCGTTAAAACAGCATGTTTATGTGCAATTACCAATAGGCAGTATTAAAGCCAGGGGATGGTTATTAAAGCAGCTGGAACAACAAAGAGATGGTGCAACCGGAATGGCCGAAGCGCTGTACCCTGAAAAAGATAATCTAGGCAAAAATTCTGATTGGCTGGGAGGTGATGGAAATGGATGGGAGCGTGTACCCTATTATGTTAAAGGTTTAGTCGCATTGGCTTATACTTTAGATGATCCTGTGCTAAAAGCGAAAGCACAAAAGTATATCGATTGGACTTTAAACAATCAACAAGCTAACGGATTATTTGGTCCAACGAAAATGAAAGACTGGTGGCCGCGTATGCCAATGATGTATGCTTTGCAAAGCTATTACGAAGCCACAAATGATAAAAGGGTTCTTCCATTTCTCTCCAGATATTTTAAATATGAACTCGATAATCTCGATGCTGATCCATTGAAAGAGTGGGCTAAGGCTAGAGCAGGCGATAACATGGAAATTGCCATTTGGCTTTACAATAAAACCGGTGATCAGGATTTACTAAAACTTGTAGAAAAGTTAAAACAACAGGCATACCCCTGGATTGATATTTATAGCAATAACGGATTTTACTTTTTCGGTGATGATTTTCAGCCAAAACACATGGTTAATGTGGCTCAGGCTTTAAAATTTCCTGTAGTTTATGCACAACTTCAAGATCTTCCATCTAATCTTGAAGCACTCTCTAAAGGTATCGCACATATTATGCGCGACCACGGTCAGCCAGAAGGTTTAGGTTCCGGAACTGAATTTTTGGCTGGTACAAGCAGTATAGAAGGGGTAGAAACCTGTACGGTAGTAGAATGGATGCAGAGTTTAGAGACTGCAGCAAAGGTTATTCACGATGCAAAAATTGGCGATCAGCTGGAGAAAGTGGCCTTTAATGCTTTGCCTGCTCAGTTTAGCCGGGATTTTAAAAATCACTCCTATTACACATTACCCAATCAGGTACAGAGTATTCATGGCGAGCATGGCTTTAATCAGGATTATGCTACAGGTATCGTTTCCAGCCCATATTCAGGCTATGGCTGCTGCCGCTATAATATGCACATGGGCTGGCCTTATTTTGTGAAAAGTAGTGTGGTAGCTACTCCAGAGAAGGGTTTGGCCGTAATTACCTATGGTCCTATGGAAATAGAAACTGTGGTAGCCGAAAACAAAAAAATAAAAATTACCGAAGAAACCAATTACCCTTTCGAAGAACAGATCAGGTTAAAAATAGAAGTTGCCGTTAGTACATCCTTTCCATTAATTTTAAGAATTCCAGCATGGAGTGTAAAACCAGGCATTAGGTTAAATGGAGCTACATTAAAAGGTGTAAAAGCTGGAGAAATGTTTGCCATAGCCCGTGAATGGAAAAATCACGATCAATTAGAACTGAATTTTCCAATGGAAATTACGACCAGTGCGCAGGTAAACAATTCTATAAGTATAGAACGTGGACCTGTTGTTTATGCCCTGGAAATTAAAGCGACAAATAAGGTAACCAAAACGCATCCTGTTGCTGGCTTTACAGATTACGAAATCCATCCCGAATCGGCGTGGAATTATGGCTTAATGATCGGTAAAAGTGGTTTAAGTAATGTTGCCGTGCTGAAATCGGAAATGCCATCGAATCCTTTTATTGCGGCAAGTACACCGGTTAAAATAAAGGTTCAGGCAAAAAAGATTCCATCATGGGGTTTAGGTTACAATAAAGTGTCTGCTTTTGATGTGCCCTTTAGTCCAGTTGCATCAGCTGAAAAACAGGAAGAAGTTATCCTGGTACCATACGGATCTGAAAATATCCGACTAAGCTGTTTCCCTGTAATCGGAGAGCCAAAAAAAGTAAATAAAACTTTGGTTGAAAACTTTGATCAGGGAATGGCCAGCAATTGGGTTTTTTATGGCGGTGGCTGGTTTTGGAAAGATGGGGAGATGAACGCTGCATCAAATGCAGGCTCTGGTGGTTATGGCATAAATGGGTCTAAATATTTGGCCAATGGAACAGACTTTAAAGATTTTACTTATCAGGCAGATGTAAAAATCAATACCGCAGGAGATGCTGGTTTAATTTTCAGGGTTTCTAACCCTGCAATTGGTCCTGATGCTTACCAGGGATATTATGTAGGCTTAGATCAACCCAACGGAAGCGTCATATTTGGAAAAGCTAATGGACAAAAATGGACGGTGATACGTTCTGGAAAATATCCTGTTAAAATGAACGAATTGTATACTTTAAAGATAGTGGCGAAGGGAGATAAATTTGATTTTTTTATAAACGGATCAGTTCAACCTGTGCTTTCGGCAACAGATAATCAATACCAATCGGGTAGTATAGGATTAAGAACATACAAGGCATTGGCAAGCTTCGATTCGGTAAAAATTAACACCTTTTAACATCAGCTGCGGGCGATGCAAAAACTTTACGGCAAGGAATTTGCTGATGCAGTATTAACAAATAAAGTAATATTATGAAATTATACAAATCAATTCCCATAATGCTCTTTACACTTGCACTTGCTGCAGGATGCGTAAGCAATAAGAAGTACGCTGAACTTCAGGATACGTATGCCAAGTTAAGAGATAGAAATCAGGAGCTTAGTAATAAATACCAGGATAGTCAGCGTGAGCTTAGCGGAAGCACCAGCAGGGTTAAAAGTTTAGAAGAGCAGATCGCATCAGAAAAGGCCAATGTAACGGCACTGCAAGATGCTTTGAACAAATGTTTAAATTCCAGTAGCCAGGGAAATGTTAACATTTCAAAACTGGTTGATGAGATTAACAGTTCAAATAAATATATCAAACAGTTAGTAAATGCCAAAAATAAAAGCGATTCACTTAATATGGTGTTAACTAATAACTTAACAAGATCGTTAAGCCGTGAAGAGTTGGGGGATGTTGATGTACAGGTACTTAAAGGTGTAGTATACATCTCTTTAGCTGATAACATGTTATATAAATCAGGTAGCTATGAAGTTTCTGATAAAGCTGGCGAAACTTTAAGCAAAATTGCCAAAATTATTAAAGATTACGATACTTATGATGTGTTGATAGAAGGTAATACTGATAATGTACCTATTGCTCAAACAAACATCCGTAACAACTGGGATTTAAGTGCCTTACGTGCTTCATCAGTAGTACAGGTATTGCAGACGAAGTATGCTGTTGACCCTAAGCGTTTAACTGCTGGTGGACGTGGAGAGTTTAATCCAATTGCCGATAACAATACACCAGGCGGAAAAGCCAAAAACAGACGTACACAGATTATCATTACACCTAAACTGGATCAGTTTATGGATCTGATTGGAAAAGCGCCTGAGCAATCTCAAAAATAAAAGTTTAAAATAATTTAAGCATATAAAGGGTTGGAATTAATTTTTCGACCCTTTTTTATTTGCAATACTTTTCTTTTGATTTTTAAATAAAAGATATTCTGATAACCAGACTTCTATGACTGTTTTAACCATTAATAAATGTATATTTGTTTATATCAGTAATACAATTACTTCTTTTCTCTCGCTGATGTACCACTATAGTATTTGCTAATCTTATCGGATGAGTATTTCTTATTCCAACCACCGAATTGTTTAAGCAATGATGATTGGTCTTAGCTAACAGTAAACATTTATTTTATGAGTAGAGACAAAAAGAAAGAAGCCAGTGTAAATAAAAAGGCACCTTCAGATTACCAATCGGGAAAAGGCAAAACGGCAAAAACAGAAATTGATCCTTTCGCCAAAAAAACCGGTAAAAATGGTAAATAACGATCAAAAAAATCAGGCCAAAGTTTTCTTGTACGAATTGAACAATACCAGGCACGAATATGGTTTTTCTGCAAATGAAGAGTGGACATTGGATTTAGCTACAGATAGTCAGCGAAAAGTTCTGGAGCATAAATATTACCCCATGTTATCCTTAACTGTAGCACCAGAAAACCTGATGAATATGCTTGATCTTTTGGAGGATAAACTTGGAAATGCAGTTGGACATATCAAAGCTAGCCTTAGCCATAAAAAGATTTCAAAAGAATCAACACACCTTTTGGCTTATTGCGCTGCGAGGTTAAAATATTAAAACTTGCTAATATAGAAGTTGCCTCACCGATTGCTACCTGGATGTTTGATTTATTTGAAAAATCATAAAAAATAGCCTTTTGTTGGGAATTCGAGCGATCGTCATTCCCAACCAGATATCTATCGGGTCCATTGGAGATCTTAAAGCTTATTTTATTAAGATTCCCGCCTGCGCCTATCGTGTGGACACAATTAATTATAACATTCTTCTATCGCTCTATGCCGCTGGGCATGGCATTTTGGAGCGCCAAAGTACCCAAAGCGCTTTGTCAATCCAGCAATGAGCCTTTTGCGCAATCTCACGCGCATCAAAAAAACAGCGGCACTTCGTTTTGTGTTCAATATTTTTTAAAATTAAATCATCGGTTATGAACACAAAACCACTGCGTTTCAGGTTTGTTAGTGTCATTTTTACTGTTGTGCACCTGTTTTTTTGATTTCCCCCGGCTCCTGGGATTGACAGCGTCCTTGGTTAAAATCCGTGCTTTATTAAAGTTGGCTGGCAAAACGCCTAAAAATACTTAAAAAAGATGTGTCCACACGATCGGCCTGCCCGGAAAGAAGACCTTCTATTAAAACTGTTGACAATTAATGTACAAAAATCAGGAAATACTAATCATTTTCTTTTGTTGATTCAAATAAGCGGTAATCTGGTTCAGTGTAATACACCTGGTGGCCCTAACAGCTGACTTTAACACTTCAGAACTTACTCCTAAGCGGTTTGCCCAATAATTTCGATCGGTTTCTTCAGATAATGCGACAATTTCTTCTTTAGTACTCGGGGTTGAGGTGAAATTTTTCATAGTGGAGATGATTAATTCAGTTAATAAAAAGCACAAATCGACTTGGTGTTATAAAAATAAAATTTTTTATTTATAATAACAAGTTGTAAAACAGTTGCTTGTGAAAATATTGTTTAATATTTTATTGACGCAGAATTGCCTGTTTGCTTGCATTAATTCGTTTTAGTAACTAAAACCGTATCAATCATCACTGAAGGTTGTACAAAAAAATTGATTTATGTATTTTTAATTATACGTAAATTGGTTATAATTGCCAATTATTTATAAAAAATAAATTCTGCAATGGGATTGAATAGGAAGGGAGACGTTATCCAGATTGACTTTGAAAATGGGCATGGAATCATTATTGACGAAAACGGTCAGGATATCCATTTTCAGTTAGATGATGTATCTGATCGGATTAATATAAACTCGAAAATAGTTTTTGAAATTGAATTACACGAGCGTGGCTTGGTGGCGGTTAACATTAAATTAGCTATGGAAGAGGTAAAAGTTTAATTCTACTCCTGCCGAAAGGATATTCAGGGTATTACTGGTCAGTTGGGATGGGCAAGCTGAAATAAAATGTAGAACCTTCTCCTAATTTACTTTCTGCCCAAATTTCTCCCTTGTGCCTTTTAATTATCTCGGCACAAATGTACAGGCCAACACCAAATCCTGCAATTGTTTTAGTATCTGAACTTTCAACGCGATAAAAACGGTCAAAAAGTCGGGGTATATCATCTTCTCTGATACCTATACCTTCGTCTTCTACACTTACAACTATATAACCTTTTTGTATTTCGCATTTTATTGCAATTAGAGATTCTTTTTTCGAGTATTTTGCTGCGTTGCCAATCAGGTTATTAATTACATTGCCAATTTTTTCCATATCAGCATGTAGAATCATTTCTTCCGGACCAACTACCTGGATAAAATGGCTGGGTAGAACCATTCTGTTTTCTTCAGCAATGGTTTTAATTAAATCAATAAGGTTAAAATTTGTTTTGTTTAATGAAATTTTACCAGATTCCAGTAAGGATACGTTTAAAAAGCCATCAATCATTAATGACATTCTTTTTAATTGAATATTTATCTTATCCAGTATCTGATTGGGAAAGTTGTTATCTGTTTCTTTAAACTTATATTGTAAAAGCTGTACGTAGGCACTTAAAGAGGTTAGAGGGGTTTTCAGCTCGTGACTTACCATCCCGATAAAATCATTTTTTCTAATTTCATCCTGCTTATGTTCTGTAATATCCAGAACAGCTCCGGCAATATAAACAGCTTTTCCCTCCTCATTATAATAGGCTTTTCCAGCAGTTCTTAACCATTTGTGCTTTTCACTGACGCCATTCAAATTGATCTGATATTCGATGTTAAAAGCGCTTCGATGGTGTAATGCATGTTTAATGCCACCAGTAAGATGCCTGATATCTTCAGGGCTGATTAACGATTTGGCTTCCTCAATGCCCAATCTGTTATTCTCCAGTTCATAAATATGCTGTGCCCTTTCTGATAGAAGAATTTGTTTATTTTCCAAGTCGATATTCCACGAGCCCATTTCTGATGCATCCATGGCTATTTTTAAAATATCTTTTGCCTTAAGCAGTTCTTTTTTAAAGTTTACCTGTTCTGTAATATCTTTAATAATCACTAAAATTCTCGTTACTTCGTTTTTATCATTTTTTAAAGGTTCATAAAAAGCGATGAAATAACCGTCCGAAACTGGTGTGGAGAGTTTTAATTCGTTGAGTGTTAATGGCTGTTCGTTTTTGAAGATATCTTTTACACGTTTAACAAGTGCCTCCTGTTTTTCAAATTCCGGTCGTGCCTCTTCCAAAGGTAATCCGATAACTTCTTTTCTGTATTTACCCCAAAGTTTTAATATATTATCGTTTGCATACTCCGTAATCAGTTCCGGACCTTTTAATACACACATGCCTAAAGGTGCCTGCTCAAAAAATCCCCTAAAACGTGCTTCACTTTCTGCAAGTTCAAATAAAATATGCTCAAGGTCATTTTCATCCATTGGAATTTCCCTTAACGAACAAACGAGGTATTCAACCGGGCGGTCATTTTGTAACACTGGCGAAAATTCCAATTCCCACTTCACGTTCGGTGAGTTGGAATAGATGGGATGAATAATCAGCGTACTTTTTTCCTTAAGTTCACAAACGTTCTGAACTGTTTTAATTAGAATGTTTTTTTCAGCATCAGATACGAGGTTTGGGATAATGTCTATATTATTTAATTTTGATTTTCCACCCACGCGCTCAATTAAAGCCTGGTAAGCATCGTTATGTGCTACAACCACCAATATCGGCTTTATTTTAAAAATGACTATAGGACTTATAGAATGTTTTAATAGTGCTTTTAAGAATGGAGAAGCTAAATCTATCATATATTTGAGTTGACAGTTCCCCAAATATAATCCTTAAACAGTTAATCGACAACCGTTATTTAAGGAACATATAATATTTATGATACAAGATAGTATAAGTTATAAGCGTAATGATTTTTGTTTTTAAATAGCTGAATTCCATTGGCTAATTTGGAATCCTTAACCTGTTACCAATAAAATATTTCCGATAACCGGGTATTTAAAATGGAAAGAAATATTTCGTTTCCCGGGTAAGACTGTAATACCCAGGGGGACCACTAAAATATATCGTCTCTTTTCTGTTTATGCGGTTAGAAACTTTAAGCCGGATAAGATCCAAATGAGCTTGGTGTGAGAAAAATCTTTAAAATATTTTCTTAAATCGTTTTAAATGATGTTAGACTAATATCAAAAAAATGTAAAGTTAAAGCTGTAAAATGAGGAGATAAGACTTAAAGTAAAACCTTAAAAGGTGAAATTGTATTATTTATTATACGATATTAAACGTTATTTTATTTAAAAATGAGTCTTTTTAAGCATTAAAAAAGTTTTTACCTATTTTTTTTAAAAAATATTAATCTGATAATCAGTATGTTGTGTTTAATTTTTGAGTTTAATATCTGATTTAAGCGATTTAATATTTCTCACTTACATTTTTTTAAAAATTTATATATATTTGTTCTTACCCTTTCGAGGGTATGTTTTTCATAGGTAGATGTAGGGTCAGAACAATGTTCTGGCCCTTTTTTGTTTTTAATAGATTTAGAAAAACTATTTTTGTGTTATGACGAAAAAGAAAGTGATTGTTGCAGTTACAGGTGCCAGTGGTTCAGTTTATGCAAAGGTTTTATTTGATCAGTTATTAAAATTAAAAGATCAGATTGAGGCCGTTGGCGTGGTAATGAGCGATAATGCCAAAGAGGTTTGGCAATTTGAACTCGGCAATCAAAACTATAACGACTTTAAAAACTTTACTTTTTACAATAAGAACGATTTTAATGCACCTTTTGCTTCAGGCTCGGCAAAATACGATACCATGATCATCGTTCCATGCTCAATGGGTACATTAGGGCGCATCGCACATGGGATATCAAACGATCTGATCTCAAGGGCTGCTGATGTGGTACTAAAAGAGCGGAGAAAACTGATTACTGTAATACGCGATACACCTTTTAGCTTAATCCACATCAACAATATGAAAACAGTTACCGAAGCCGGTGGGATTATTTGTCCGGCTAATCCATCTTTTTATAGTCTGCCCAAAAGTATAGAAGAAGTGGCCGGAACAGTAATTAGCAGGGTATTGGATTTGGCTGGTTTTGAGCAGGAAAGTTACCGCTGGCAGGAGGGATAAGTTTAGTTAGCAGTTTTCACCCGACCGTTTATAATTAGCTGAAAATTGAAAAACTACAAACAACATTGTTAATAAACTGTAATTTACCTTTAATCTATAATCTCATATCTCAATACTCAAATCTATTTTGTTATCTTTGCAGGCTCAATGAAAAAGGTCGCATTTTATACATTAGGTTGTAAACTTAATTTCTCTGAAACATCAACTATCGGTCGTTTATTTACCGATGCAGGTTATGCTGTGGTAGAATTTCAGGATCAGGCCGATGTTTATGTGATCAATACCTGCTCTGTTACCGATCACGCGGATAAAAAATGCCGTAAAGTTGTTAAAGAAGCTTTAAAGTATTCTCCAAATGCATTCGTAACCATTGTAGGGTGTTATGCACAGTTAAAACCACAGGAAATTGCCGAAATAGAAGGTGTTGATATGGTTTTGGGCGCTGCAGAAAAATTCAGGATAGTAGAATATATTACCGATTTAACCAAACAGCCTAAAGCTGTTGTTCATCAGCAGAATATTGAAAAAGTAAACCATAATTTTATTGCCTCTTATTCAATCGGTGATAGAACACGCACTTTCTTGAAAGTGCAGGATGGTTGCGATTATCCTTGTACTTACTGTACCATTCCTTTAGCGCGTGGTGCAAGCCGTAGTGATACCATTGAAAATGTGGTGAACCGTGCTAAAATGATTGCTGAAAGCGGTGTGAAAGAAATTGTGTTAACGGGTGTAAATCTCGGCGATTTCGGAATCAGAAATGGCCAGCGCGAAGATAAATTTTTTGACCTGGTTAAAGCTTTAGATGAGATAGAAGGAATTGAAAGAATCCGAATTTCATCTATTGAGCCTAACCTTTTGAGCAATGAGATCATCCAGTTTGTGTCCACTTCTAAAAGGTTTGTTCCGCATTTCCATATTCCTTTACAATCTGGTTCTGATAAAATTTTAGGCTTAATGCGCCGTCGTTACCGTAGCGATTTGTATGTAGAACGTGTTGCCAAAATTAAGGAGGTAATGCCGCACTGTTGTATTGGTGTGGATGTAATTGTTGGTTTTCCTGGCGAAACGAAAGAAGATTTCCTGGATACTTACCAGTTTTTAAATCAGCTTGATATCTCTTACCTCCATGTATTTACCTATTCGGAACGCGAATTAACTGCAGCAGCTGAAATGAAAGGTGTCGTAGCTGGCAGTGAACGTAATGAGCGCAGTAAAATGCTTCATATCTTATCTGATAAAAAACGGAGGGCTTTCTACGAATCTCAAATTGGTGCTGAAGCTGAGGTGCTTTTTGAAGCGGATCAAAAATCAGGTTATATGCACGGTTTTACCAAAAACTATGTAAAAGTACGTGCCAAGTACGATCCATTAATGGTTAACGAACTAAAAGCAGTTAAACTGATAGAAATTACTGCTGATGGAGAAGTAGAAGTAGCTGAACTGGAAACGGTTTACTCACATCATTAATTAGTCCTGAGTCAATATCTTTTGCTGTCATTCTGAACGTAGTGAAGAATCTTTTACTTATGAAATGCAGAAGCCCGAAAACACTTAGTCAAAAGCCACCATTAATACAAAAGAACCTTACCTTCTCAATATAGATTCTTCACTGCGTTCAGGATGACAAATAAGCGGAAAAAGACAACCGCTTTTAGAATCTGTTTTTTGCGCTTAATAATCCCCCAGAAACTACTACAATGCGATAATTAAACCTGATCGCAGCGAGCACGAATCCCGATTCTTTCAATCGGGTGAGTAAAGTGGAGAGCAGGACTGTATTAACCGATGAAACACAGAATCACTCTTTTCCAAAATAGAAAAATAGATTTTTACCTCTTTCTCCCAGCTTTAAACGCTAGTCTTTAGTCTTTCCGTTTTAGTCTTTGAGCTTTGGTCTTTAATCTTTCAGCTTTGGTCTTTCTTTACTATCTTCGCTTCAAATTATTTGTATGTTTCCTACCGTTTCACATTTTTTAGAATATCTTTTCGGCATTAATTTACCGCTTCCATTTAATACATTCGGTGTATTTGTAGCACTGGCATTTGTTGCTGGTTACTGGGCTTTTACCAAAGAACTTAAGCGTAAAGAAGCGCTGGGCATACTCCATCCAATAAAAAAAACAGTAGTAATCGGCAAGCCTGCTACTACATCAGAATTAATCATGAATGGCCTTTTTGGGTTTGTTATTGGTTATAAACTGGTTTTTGCATTATTAAACTATAGACTTTTTGTAAATGATGCACAGTCGATTTTAATGTCGACCAAAGGAAATATAATTGGTGGTTTATTTTTTGCTGGATTGTTTGCTTACTGGGATTATACCGAAAAAAATAAACATAAACTCGATAAACCAAAAGAAACACAGGTAACCATTCACCCTTACCAAATCATGAGTAATCTGATTGTTTGGGCAGCTATCTGGGGTTTTTTAGGAGCAAAGTTTTTCGATAACCTGGAGTATTGGGATGATTTTATTCAACATCCCATCGAGCGGTTATTGTCGTTTAGTGGGTTAACTTTTTACGGTGGTTTAATTTGCGGTGGTGCGGCGGTATTGATTATAGCAAAAAGAAACGGTATTAAACCCTTACACATGCTTGATGTAGGTGGACCAGGAATGATGCTGGCTTATGCAGTAGGCCGTATCGGTTGTCACTTAGCCGGCGACGGTGACTGGGGGATTGTAAATTCAAACCCTAAACCATTTTCCTGGCTTCCGGATTGGTTGTGGTCTTATAAATACCCAAACAACGTAGTGGGAGAAGGTATTCCAATTCCCGGTTGTACCGGAAAGTTTTGCAACGAATTGGCACAAGGGGTATACCCAACACCGATCTACGAAGTAATTATCTGTTTGATCCTTTTTGCTTTCTTGTGGAAAATCAGAGATAAAATAAAAGCACCTGGTTTAATGTTCGGTATCTATATGATCTTAAACGGTGTTGAGCGTTTCTGCATTGAATTAATCCGGGTAAATTCAAAATACCATGTTTTTGGTTTGTCTTTTACGCAGGCAGAAATGATTTCAACTTTTCTTGTAGTAGGTGGGATCGCGCTAAGTGCTTATGCTCTAAGGAACAAGAACCAACTGGCCCAATAAACAACCTTATAAATTCATTTAAAATCCAACAACAACTTTGTTTGGTTGTTAAATAGTTATGAATTACGAATTAATATGCAATAAAGTGATCTCGATTGTAAAGCTTACCGGAAACTTTATCCGTAAGGAAGCCATGCAGTTTGATGCACAAAAAATCGAATACAAAGGATTAAATGATATGGTTTCTTATGTTGATAAAACAGCAGAGCAGAAACTGGTTCAAAATCTTGAAAAATTAATTGCCGATGCCGGTTTTATAACCGAAGAGAAAACCATTAACCGGGTGGGCAAAACCTACACCTGGATCATCGATCCTTTGGATGGTACAACCAATTTTATCCATGGCATTCCGGCTTATGGCATTAGTGTTGCACTTTATGAAGATGGATTACCTGTTATTGGTGTGGTTTACGAATTAAACAGGGGAGAAATGTTTTATTCATATAAAGGCGGTTTGGCTTTTATGAATAAAAAAGCAATCAAAGTTTCTGTTAACCCTGATTTGAAATCGAGTTTATTGGCTACGGGATTTCCATACTATCAGTTTGATAAACAGCCTCAATATTTGAAATTGCTGGCCGAAATGATGCAAAAAAGCCATGGAGTACGCAGAATAGGTGCAGCAGCTGTAGATCTGGTTTATACCGCCTGCGGACGTTTTGATGCTTTTTTCGAATTTAATCTGCAGCAATGGGATTTTGCTGCAGGATGTTTTATCGTTCAGCAGGCAGGAGGAGAGGTGTATGATTTTGCCGGAGGTAATGATTACTTTGAGAAAAGGGAGATACTGGCTACCAATGGGAAACTTACCACTGAGATGTTAACTGCGATTAAGCAGTATTTTTAATAATCGTGATGTCATGTGCTGACCTGTAGCGCAGCGGAAAGCTACGCAGTAAACCGAGCTTTAAGCGAGCTCAAAGAAGGTAATTTATTTCAAGGGGCTAACCTAGCAGGAAAGATGCTGTAACAAGTTCAGCATGACGAGAAAGAAGAATGCATAAAAAAGGTCCCGATTCTTAGTATTGGGACCTTTTCACTATATATGTACTATGAAAAATGCATTTTAAAGCGCTTCAGAAACTACTTCTGTAACTTCAGGTACCATTCGCTGTAATAAGTTTTGGATCCCTGATTTAAGTGTAATGGTAGAAGACGGACAACCACTGCAAGAGCCACGTAGCTCTACAGTAACCACACCTTCATCAAAAGATTTGTAGGTAATCGCACCACCATCCTGTTCAACGGCCGGGCGTACATAATCGTGCAAAATCTGTTGAATTTTAATTTCAGTTTCCGTACCTTCAAAAGCAGGTGCTTCTTCGGCAGTCGCTTCTTTAATCTTTAATTCCGATTCTACAGCACCTTTAACAAATTCTTTTAGAATAGCTTCAATATCTGCCCATTCTGCATCATCTGTTTTGGTAATGGTAACAAAATTACTGGCGAAAAAAACACCAGAAACAAAGTTGAATTTAAATAACTCTTTAGCAAAAGGCGAATGTTCAGCACTCTCTTTAGTCGCAAAATCCTCACTGCCATTTATTAACAGTTTGTTTACCATGAATTTCATGGTAGCTGGATTTGGAGTTTGTTCTGTATATACGTTAATCGTCATGTCTTAATCAATTTGAATAAACAAAATTAACAATTACTCACTAATAAAACCTTTGCTGGCTGTCTGCTTAACGTCAATTTAATTTTACTAAAAAACGCCAGTGTAATTAAATGGAGTAATAGTTCTCAATTGCACTTTTATGGCTTCCGAAACTGCTAAGCCTTCAATAAACTCTGCAATACTAGCTGCATTAATTTTTGAATTGGTTCTGGTTAATTCTTTTAAGGCTTCGTAAGGGTTAGGGTAGTTCTCTCTCCTTAAAACTGTTTGAATGGCTTCGGCAACAACTGCCCAGTTTTCATCTAAATCTGCATGTAAAGCAGCTTCATTTAATAGAATCTTATTTAATCCACGTAAAGTAGAATTAATGGCAATTAAAGTATGCCCAAAAGGAACACCAACATTTCTTAATACTGTAGAGTCCGTTAAATCTCTCTGTAAACGCGAAATCGGCAATTTAGCAGCAAAGAACTCGAAAAGTGCATTTGCAATTCCAGCATTTCCTTCTGCGTTTTCGAAATCGATCGGGTTAACTTTATGTGGCATAGCTGATGAACCGATTTCTCCCGCTTTGATTTTCTGTTTGAAATAATTTTTCGAAATATAGGTCCAGATGTCTCTGTCTAAATCGATAATGATGTTATTGATGCGTTTTAAAGCATCGCACTGTGCGGCAAACTGATCGTAATGCTCAATCTGTGTAGTGTGTTGAGCTCGGGTTAAGCCTAATATTTCATTTACAAAATGATTCGAAAAATCAACCCAGTTTAATTGAGGATAAGCAATATGGTGTGCATTGAAGTTTCCGGTTGCACCACCAAATTTTGCGCTGTTCGGGATAGATTTTAAACTTTCCAGCTGAATGCTTAAACGTTCGGCGAAAACCAAAAATTCTTTTCCCAGTTTAGTAGGAGAGGCCGGCTGACCATGCGTATGTGCCAGCATCGGAATATCCTTCCATTCTGTTGCCAGTGCGTTTATTTTTTCGATTAAAGAATCAATCGCCGGGTAGTAACTTTCGTTCAGCGCCAGTTTGATAGAATAAGGGATGGCGGTATTGTTGATATCCTGAGAGGTTAAGCCAAAATGGATAAACTCTTTATAGTTTTGAAGGGATAAAGCATCAAATTTACTTTTGATAAAATATTCAACCGCTTTAACATCATGATTGGTTACTTTTTCAGTTTCTTTAATTTCCAGCGCATTAGCTTCTGAAAAATTTTCGTGTATTTTACGTAATTCTGCATAAAGATTTCTGTCAAAACTCTCCAAGCCAGGCAAGTTGATTTCGCAAAGTGCGATAAAATATTCGACTTCTACAAAAACACGGTATTTAATCAGTGCTTCTTCCGAAAAGTAAGCAGCTAAACTTTCGGTTGTTTTTCTGTAACGGCCATCAACAGGTGAAATAGCTTGTAGTGATGTTAAATTCATTATGCGGATTATATTTTTGCCGCAAATTTACGACAATTGATGGATTTTAAGGTCTAGATGCCTAAAAATAAAAAAAGCCTTAGGTGTACTAAGGCTTTTTCAAATGGTTTGATAAAACTATTTTTTAACTTTAGTAGTATCAGTTTTAACAATAGTGTCTTTAACGGTTGTGTCTTTTACAGTAGTATCTTTAACTGTAGTATCAACAACTGTAGAATCAACTTTGGATGAATCTGTTCCGCCATCTTTCTTCTCTGATTTACAAGCTACAACAGATAGAGATAAAGCTAGAGCTAAAAAGCCCATCTTGAATAAATTTTTCATTGTCTTTTTAATTTGTTTGGTTATTAAAATTAATTAATTACTAATTTATATAAAAAAGCTGGAAAAGTAACCCGGTTTTGTTAAATAAAAAAGGTCAATATGTAAAAAATATCGACCTTTTTATGTTATTTAGTTGAAATAACTAGTGTTTTACTTCAGTTTTTTCGGTTGTTGCTTTAACTGTAGTGTCTTTTACAGTAGAATCTTTAACTACTGTATCAACTTTAGTTGTATCAGTAACAATTGTAGAAGAATCGGTCACTGTTGTATCAGTGCCATCTGCTTTTTTAGATGAATCGCCACAAGCAGCGACAGTTAAAGATAAAGCAAGGGCTAAAAAGCCTAATTTGAATGCATTTTTCATCTTGATATATGTTTTAGGGTTTAATATATACTATTAATACTAAAAATTTGAAAAGGTAACCTCCTTGTTTTTTGCAAATAAAAAAAGCCTTTGAAAATGGATTCCAAAGGCTTTATTATAAGTAAGTTAAACTAGTGTTTAACTTCAGTTTTTTCTGTAGTAGTTTTTACACTAGTATCTTTTACTGTAGAATCTTTAACTACTGTATCTTTTTTAGTAGTGTCAGTAATTACAGTTGAAGAATCAGTAGCTGTAGTATCAGCACCTTCTGCTTTTTTCTCTGAGTTACAAGCAACAACTGATAAAGATAAAGCTAAAGCTAAGAAGCCTAATTTGAATGCATTTTTCATTTTGAATATTTTTTAAGTAATTAATTAATTTACTTGTTAATACACGTTATTGAAAAAGGTAACCCAAGAAAGTGAAAAAAAAATGAAAAAAAATGAAAAAGGCTTCTGATGTATAACCAGAAGCCTTTTTTATGGTAAAGTTAGACTAGTGTTTAACTTCAGTTGTAGTAGTAGTAGCTTTTACAGTTGTATCTTTTACGGTAGAATCTTTAACTGTAGTATCTTTTGCAGTAGTATCAGTAACGATAGTAGAAGAATCAGTTAAAGTAGTATCAGCACCTTCAGCTTTTTTTTCTGATTTACAAGCTACAACTGATAAAGATAAAGCTAAAGCTAAAAAGCCTAATTTGAATGCATTTTTCATTTTTGATTTTTTTAGTAATTAATTTCTTATTAATGCCGCAAAGGTAAAAAGGTAACCCGATAATTTTCAGAAAAGGTAAAATATTTTTTTCTGGCGATTTGGGTTACCGTTTGCTTTTAGTTTGTATTAAGTAATTATAGTAGCAATAAATATTTTTTTGTCTAATATTGGGTTACTATTTATAGAAAAATGTATTAACTAGTGAATAACAGTTTAAAGAGTTCAGTTCCAACAGATAGAGAGGTTATTTTAGGTATTCTAAATAACTCAGAAGATACACTTAACAAGTTATACAAAGCGTATTATGCGATGGTTTTGCAGTTTATCCTAAACAATAACGGTGATGAAGATGATGCAAAAGATGTTTATCAGGAAGGCATAATAATTTTATATAACAAAATTAAGGCTGGTAATTTTGAGCTCAGCAGCAAGCTGAAAACTTATATTTATTCGGTCTGCAGGCGTATATGGCTAAAAAAACTTAGTCTAAACAGTAAAAAAGCCGGTAATATTACCGATTATGAAGATGTATTTGCTGTTGAAGAAGATGTAGAAAACCATGAAGAGAAAGATGCCTCTTTTGCAAAAATGCAATCGGCACTTGATCACCTGGGTGAACCTTGTAAAACCATTATTCAGGATTTTTATATCCACAATTTATCCATGCAGGATATCTGCGAAAAGTTCGGTTATACCAATACCGATAATGCAAAAACGCAGAAATATAAATGCCTGCAGAGGTTAAAGAAAATATTTTTTCAACCATAATTTGAAATGAGAAACGATTTGGAGTTAGATGCAATTATTGAAGATTATCTTTTAGGTAAACTTAATGCACAGGAAATGCAAGCTTTTGAACAGTTACGTCTTAATGATGCCACTGTAGATCATAAGGTAGTTTCGCATAAGTTCTTTTTAGCATCTATGGATACATTTGCAGAACAGCTGCGCTTAAAAGAACAATTAAATCATATTCATTCAGAAATTGATGTTGAAGGTTTAGCTAATACACTAAGGCCACACCCTTCACGTATGGTGCAGTTATGGCGTAAACATAAATCGGCCATCGCAGTAGCAGCATCTTTTGTTGTACTTTCTTTGGTTTCTATCTACTCTATTCAGCATAGCACTCAACAGGCAGAGCGCTACAGACAATTAAGTAATCGGGTGAATAATGCCATTAAAACGCAAAATAGCTTAATCAGAAATATTAAGCATAATAATGCAACTTCTGATAAGCCAAATACTCAGAATAGCTTTGGTGGTACTGGTTTTGCTATCTCTACAAATGGTTACATATTAACTAACCTGCACATTATTAATGGCGCTGATTCTTTATATGTGCAAAACAGCAAAGGAGAATCATTTAAAGTAAAATCAATTTACACAGATCCTCAAAACGATATTGCAATTCTTAAAATAAACGATAAACACTTCAGTAACTTATCTTCCATTCCATATACCATTAAAAGAAATACCAGCAACATTGGCGAAATTGTGTACACTTTAGGTTATCCAAAAGACGATGCTGTGCTAGGAGAGGGATATGTAAGTTCTAAAAATGGTTTTATTGGAGATACCACTCAGTATCAGGTAGCCATTTCGGTTAATCCAGGTAATAGCGGCGGTCCGGTTTTAGACAATAACGGAAATTTGGTAGGTATTATTAGTGGTAAGCCAGATCAGACTGAAGGCGCAGCCTTTGCCATTAAATCAAAATATATTTTAGAGGCCATGAGGGCTATTCCCCAGGATTCATTAGGCGTAAATAAACTTTCTGCCAACAAAAAGAGCTTGCTGTCTGGTTTAAAACGTACCAAACAGATCGAAAAAATACAGGATTATGTATTTATGATCAAAGCTTACTAGATAATCCCCCAAACAAATTAATATGCTTAAACCCTGTAGATCAAAAATCTTCAGGGTTTTTTATTGCAATTGTAATTTGTAGGTCTTAAATTAATATTAAATCTATGTATTTAGTATGGTATTGTTTAAATTTGTTTTCAATCAACTTAAAAATTATCATATTATGAGCATAAGACTAGGCGATACCGCACCCAATTTCAAAGCCAACACATCTGTTGGAGAAATAGATTTTTACGATTATTTAGGCGACAGCTGGGGTGTATTATTTTCTCATCCTGCAGATTATACGCCTGTTTGTACAACAGAACTAGGTAGAACTGCAGCGCTAAAAGGAGAATTTGAAAAAAGAAACGTCAAAGTTCTGGCGCTAAGTGTTGATTCTGCCGAATCGCACAAAGGCTGGATCAACGATATCAATGAAACACAAAATACTTCAGTTGAATTTCCGATTATTGCCGATCCGGATAAAACAGTGGCCAACCTTTACGATATGATCCACCCGAATGCTTCAGAAACATTAACGGTTCGTTCATTGTTCGTGATCAGTCCTGATAAAAAGGTGAAATTGATTATTACATATCCAGCTTCAACAGGTAGAAACTTTAATGAGGTATTGCGTGTAATTGATTCCTTACAGCTTACCGCGAATTATAGCGTGGCTACACCAGCCGATTGGAAAGACGGTGAAGATGTGATTGTAGTTAACAGTATTAAAACTGAAGATATCCCTGCTAAATTTCCAAAAGGACATCAGGTAATTAAGCCATATTTACGTACTACGCCTCAACCAAATAAATAATTTGACAAACTGCTATTTGAAACGCAACATTCTTGTTGAACGGCCAAAAAAGGGTTGCGTTATAGGGGCAAATTATTATATTTGATAGTTTTGTTTCAATATTAACGCTCTAACTGATTGTTTGTTCCATTTTTAATAGTCAATTGGTTGAATGAAATGCTGATCAAAGCGTAAAAGGTTTATTTATTTTATACAATTTTTTATTTTTTTATGGCAACCGGAAAAGTTAAGTGGTTTAACACGCAAAAGGGCTTTGGATTTATTGTGCAAGAAGACAATAAAGATTTATTTGTACATTTTAAAGATGTTTTAGGTGGAATCGAAAGCTTGAAAGAAAACGACACAGTAGAATTTGAAGTAGCTGAAGGCAGAAAAGGTTTACAGGCAGTAAACGTTAAAAAAGTTTAAGCAATAATATAACGATTATTTCTTCATCCATATAAAAAGCCTTTCGAGAGAAGGGCTTTTTATATTTTGTAGCGCCTCGTTTGTCATTCTTAAAGTTTATCGTAGTACTGAAGAGAAGCGAAATGGAGAAATCTGCTCATTTAGATTCCTTGGCTCCGTTGCACTTTGCCCGAAATGACATATTTTTTTTGAAAAGCAGCAGTCGTGGTACTTCTGTTTCGATAGTCCCTCCATTTGCTTAATCCCGATTGAAATGGTCTATGATTAAAATATAATACTCCAATCGGGATAACGCTGTCTGTCGGGTTTATTTTACAAAGATAGCTGTACTATCAGCGCCAGCTAAACCCGATCTTAGTGAGATGCCGATATTTTCATCGGCAGAAGCGGGAGCTGGACTGTGAGATCCCAAAAGCTTCTGAACCTGCTTTCCCAAAAAAAGTGCCTGGCTAAAGATTCTTCACTACGTTCAGAATGACAGACTTCAATAGAGGGATCGTCATCTCGACCGGAGCAACGCGAAGTGGAGAGATCTATTTAAACAGATTTTGCTTCGCAGAGCCTTCGGATTTCTGCCCGTTACACTGATAGCTATCTGGTTCGCATATAATGACGATTGGGATATTATGTAATTGGCTCTGACATACTTTTTTTGAAAAGCAGCAGTTGTGGTACTTCTGTTTCGATAGTCCCTCCATTTGCTTAATCCCGATTGAAATGGTCTATGATTAAAATATAATACTCCAATTGGGATAACGCTGTCTGTCGGGTTTATTTTACAAAGATAGCTGTACTATCAGCGCCAGCTAAACCCGATCTTAGTGAGATGCCGATATTTTCATCGGCAGAAGCGGGAGCGGGACTGTGAGATCCCAAAAGCTTCTGAACCTGCTTTCCCAAAAAAAGTGGTTGGCTAAAGATTCTTCACTGCGTTTAGAATGACAGTGATTAATTTAGAATGACGATTAATAATATTGAATAATTGAAGCCTTCAAAATCACATTTTCTCCATTTGCAATCTTTGTAAAAATCAAAAACTGCTGCTGATCGGCTTTGATTTTATATTTCTTTACTAAATCTTCTGGCTTTGCAGGGTAATTGCGGACAATGACATTGCCTTTTAAATTTGTCTCCTTTTTCAGTTCTCCTGTGTTTAATATGGCTTCAATTTTGAATATACGACCAGGAAATGCTTTATTTGTCGAATCAGATGTAAATAATTGGGTTTGGGGATGCAGTTTTAAGAGATTGTAAGTTGATGCGATTAAGTTAAAAGCACCTGATTTTAATAAGGCAGCATCTGGCTCGTACAAATAATGATCAATGCTTAGGCTTTCGGCAAATTGTACAGCTCCGTTAGCTGCCGATCGGTAAAAGGAAAAGTCTTTTTCAACTTTATTATTGAGCGTTACTGCAATTATTTTAGTGTCTTTATCGAATCCCTTATCGATTACCCATAAGAGCTCTTTACATTCGTTTTTTACACTTACAATGTGTATTTCACTCACCTGGTTTAATTCGGCCAATCCAGCTGAAATATCAAGCAATGGGGCAGTTTTGATGATAATCCTTGACGATTTCTTTAGTAATGCATCTAAATGAGTCACTATGTCGGGTGTACAGTCTTTCAGCATAAAAACTTTGCCCTTTTCTGCTCTTCGGGCCGGATCTACATAAATGGTGTCAAATGTGGTATCAGTTTTTTGAATATACGCAATGCCATCTTCTGCCTTGAATTTGATATTTTTTGCGTTTAATGTAAGCGCGTTATGTTGTGCTATTGCCGATAATTCGGGATTGATTTCGCAGTGAATAACTTCTTTAACTTTTTTAGCAAAATAGTAAGTATCTACACCAAACCCTCCTGTTAGGTCGATTAAAGTATCTTCGTTGGCAAGCTTTGATTTATATTTTGCCGTGATCTCGGAAGAAGTTTGTTCGATGGATAAAACAGGCGGGTAATAAATATTTTCGGTATGGAACCAAGTTGGTAATTTCTTCTCCGATTTCTTTTTTGCCGTAATCTGTATCGCTAATTCTGCAGAAGTGATGCCTTCGAAAGGACTTTTAGCTAAAGCAATTTGATTTACATCAGCATTTAAGTTGGTATTGATGTAATCTTGTACGGCTTTGGCTAAAAGTTTGTTGTTCATTTTTGGAGTAGTATCAAGTATCAGGTAGGAAGTATCAAGTAGCGGGTATTAAGACGGACTCATATCTTCCCACCTCTGACCTCGGACTATTTATTTTTCATCACCATTTGGCAGGTATGGCGGCTCTTCACTTCGAGTAAAATATCCTTCTCAACTGTTACACGATCAATTGTTTGCTGGTTGTAATAACGGATGGTTACCAGTTCCAGACCCTTGTTGTATTTTACTGTAAACTCGGTTGACAGGTCTTTAATCAGTTTTTCAATCTGGACAGGATGATCATCAACACTCACCGAAAAGCTGATTGCAGAGTTAAGCATGGTATTGATTTTGATTTTATGCCTATGGAAAAGCTCAAAAATATTGCTCAGGTTTTCTTCAATAATAAAAGAATAATCTTTAGGGAAAATAGAAATCAATGCCTGGTTGACCTTGAAAATAAAAGAGGGGATAGGCAAAGGATTGTTTTCTTTCGTAATGGCTGTTCCTGAACCTTCTGGTTGTATAAATGATCTTACGAAAAGCGGAATGCCTTTGTTTTGAAGCGGTTTGATGGTTTTGGGATGGATTACCGTTGCACCGTAATATGTAAGTTCTATGGCATCATGATAAGAAAGCTGGGCAATTTTTTCTGTCTCATCAAACCATTTTGGATCTGCGTTTAATACACCCGGAACGTCCTTCCATATGGTTAAAGCTGCTGCATCCAGACAGAAAGCAAATATAGCTGCCGAATAATCAGAACCTTCGCGACCTAATGTTGTGGTATAATTTTCACTTGTTCCGCCAATAAAGCCTTGTGTTACAATGATATTATCGGTTAAAAGTGGTACTAAATCTTTCTGGATAACCTGGTTGGTTTTTGTCCAGTCTACTTTTCCTTCCTTGTACGTATTATCAGTCTGGATGTAGTTGCGTGCATCGACCCAAAGGGTTTTATTACCCATTTCGTTTAACCAGGCTGCTACAATTTTAGTAGAAACTACCTCACCGATGGATACAATCTGATCGTAAATATAATCCGGATTGTTATCAGGTTCATCCTCAATTAACCAATCGATTTCGACAAAGGTATTGGCTACGTCATCATAAACCGGATGGTGTTTTCCCTGAAAAAGTTCGTCTATAATGCTGAAATGGAAATGTTTAATTTCTTCAAAAATTTCATGTGCCTCATCATTTTGCGAGAGGAAAGCATGGGTTAGGTCTTCCAACCTGTTGGTAATTTTGCCCATGGCAGAAATTACGATCAGTAGGTTTCCTTTTTTATAATCGCGAACAATATTGGCCAGATTTTTTACACCTGCCGCATCTTTTACCGAGGCACCTCCAAACTTAAAAATATCCATATTAAAATGCCTTGATTTGTGCTGTAGACAGCGCTGCGTTTAACCAGCCGCTTTCTAAATGTGCTTTATATTTATTGTAAAAATTGATGGCCGGCTCGTTCCAGTCCAGTACTTGCCAAACCATACCGCTGTAATTGCCGTTTTTGGCTTCTTCTATTACCTTTTCGAATAATATTTTGCCCAAGCCTTTTCCCCTGAACTCTTCTGTTACAATAAAATCTTCGAGGTATAACCTGCAGCCTTTCCAGGTGGAGTAGCGGGTATAATATAGGGCAAACCCAACAATTTTATTGTCAACTTCAGCAACAAAAGCTTTCCAAACAGGGTTTTTACCAAAGCCGGCATCGATAAAATGGTCTAAGCTAACAGTTACTTCTTCAGGAGCGCGTTCATAAACGGCAAGTTCGTTAATCAACTCTAATATTCTTGGGCAATCTTCAGCGGTTGCAAACCTGATGTTAAAATCCATATTAGTTAGCAGAAATATCGTTTTTAAAATGTTTAATTACCCTTTTTCCAAAAATACTGCTGCCAATGCGTACCATTGTACTGCCTTCTTCGATCGCGATTTTATAATCGGCACTCATTCCGGTCGATATTTCTTTAAAAGAATCCTCTTTACGGAAGAAACTCACTTTTATGCCATCAAAAAATACTTTCAACTCGTGAAATTCGATCGTTATTTGCTTTTCGTTTTTGGTATTGGTGGCAATACCCATTAATCCGACAATACGGATATTTTTTAATTCAGCAAAGGCTTCTTCACGGAGAAGTTCAATCACTTCATCAAAGCCGAGTCCAAATTTAGTGTCTTCATCAGCAATGTAAACCTGTAGTAAACAATCGATTACGCGTTTGTTTTTTGCCGCTTGTTTGTCGATTTCCTGCAACAGTTTTAAACTGTCTACCCCATGTATTAATTTTACAAAAGGTGCAATGTATTTTACTTTATTTGTTTGTAGATGGCCGATGAGGTGCCATTCGATATCTTTTGGAAGTTGTGCTTCTTTTTCAACCATTTCCTGTACATGGTTTTCACCAAAAATGCGCTGTCCGGCGTTGTATGCTTCTAAAATTGATTCAATTGGCTGTGTTTTTGAAACTGCAATCAGTTTTACCCCATCTGATTCAACTTCGCTTTTATATTGTTTAAGATTATCAGCTATGCTCATTTATAACTATTTTTGGTAAAATTAATAACCTTGCCGCAATTTGGGCAAAAAATAATATTTAAATTAAGCATGAAGAGATTAATATGGGTTTTAATGACAGCTATATTATGGTTTGGATGTAAGCCTGGTATACCTGATGGCATTATTAAACCTGATAAAATGGAGAAGATTTTATACGACATGCACATTGTTGATGGGTACCTTTCCAGTATTTATATAGTAGATTCTGCAAAGAAGGTTGGTGCAGGTTATTATAAGGGGATTTATAAAAAATTCGGTACAGATTCTGCCCAATACAATAAAAGTTTACTCTGGTATAATACAAATCCTGTAGCGCTGGAAGCTATGTATAAAAACATTCAGAAAATGTTGGCTAAACAAAAAAAAGGAACAGAGTTAGCCGATTTAATAATTAGGAAAAAACAGTTTAAAGCTGATTCGTTGGTGATAGCAAAGAAATTTAAAGCCGATTCTCTTGCGATCAGAAAAAAAATGAAACCAGATTCTTTATCAAAGGTTAAAGCTGTGGCGGCAATTGCCAAAAAGAAAAAACAGGCCGATTCACTTATCAATATAAAAAAAGCTGGAGTAGTGAGTGCATTGCCCACACCAGCCGTAGTACAATAATATGTTATATCCCGAAAATTGTTTAGAACGTTTAGGTTTTGTGGAAATCAGGCAACTGATCAGCAAGCATTGTTTGAGCCCCATGGGGCAAACGATGGTGGAAAAGATGCAAGTGATGAACCGTTTTGATCAAATTGATAAATTTTTACGTCAAACAAACGAGTTCAAGAGCATCCTGCAGAATCAGGAACCCTTACAGATCAATACCTTTTTTGATATCAAATCGCTGGTTGAAAAAATCAGGGTAGAAGGAACTTATCTTTTAGAGGATGAGTGGTTCCAGGTATATACTTCCTTACAGACCGTTTTTTCGGTGCTTCGCTTTTTTGAAGAAAGGGCGGAGGTTTATCCAACGCTCGAAGCTTTATTTGAGCATTTACCAATCGAAAAAAACATTCTGCGTAAAATAGAAACGGTGATTGATGCCAAAGGAAAGATTAAACCCAATGCATCAAAAGAATTGCAGGAGATTACTTCGGCTATTTCTAAAGCGGAGCAAGATGTTCGAAAGCGTATGGATTCGATCTACAAACAGGCTATAGCCAATAATTGGGTTGCCGATGGTAGCTTAACTATTCGTGATGGCAGGATGTGTATCCCGGTATTGGCCGAGAATAAGCGCAAACTTAAAGGTTTTGTGCATGATGAATCAGCCACAGGGCAAACCGTTTATATTGAGCCAGAAGAGGTTTTTACCTTAAACAACAAACTGCGCGATTTAGAATTTGACAAACGTCGCGAAATCATCAAGATTTTAATTGCTTTAACAGACGATCTTCGTCCGTATTCGCCATTATTACTTTCTTACCATGGCTTCCTTACTAAATTGGATTTTGTGCGTGCAAAAGCATTGTTTGCTTTAGATATTGAAGCCGAAATGCCCGGTTTATTAAAGGAGCCGAAAACCAGGCTAATCAATGCCAGGCATCCCTTGTTATCCATCTCTTTCGCAGCTGAAAAGAAAAGCGTTACCCCATTAAATATCCATATCGATGCTGAAACGCGTGTGGTCCTGGTTTCAGGACCAAATGCAGGTGGTAAATCGGTTTGCATGAAAACGGTTGGTTTACTGCAGATTATGTTGCAAACAGGTTTGTTGATACCCGTTGATACAAACAGTGAAGTGGGTATTTTTGAGAATATTTTTGCCGATATCGGCGACGATCAATCGATAGAAAGTGATTTAAGTACTTACAGTGCACACCTGAAGAAGATGCGTTATTTTGTAGAGCATGCTTCGCCAAAAACAATGGTGCTGATTGATGAGTTTGGTACAGGTACCGATCCACAGTTTGGCGGACCAATGGCAGAGGCTGTTTTAGAGGTGTTGAACAATAAAAAAGTGAGAGGTGTAATTACCACCCACTATTCTAACTTAAAGTTGTTTGCAGGGAATACACCTGGTTTGGAAAATGCATCAATGCTTTTTGATAATGCAAAGATGAAACCGCTTTACATTTTAGAAATGGGCAAACCCGGAAGTTCTTATGCTTTCGAAATTGCACAGAATATTGGTTTGCCAAAAGAAGTGATCCAGTTGGCCAAAGAGAAAACAGGATCTAACCAGAACCGGGTAGATACAATGTTGGTTGATCTGGAACGTGAAAAGAAAAATGTTTATGATGCGAAAGTAAGTTTGGCCAATCAGCAGAATAAGGCCAAAAACCTGGTTGCCGAAAATGAAAAGTTAAAAACATTTTTAGAAGAGAATAAAAAAATCCTGATTAAAGAAGCGAAGCAAGAGGCGCAAAATATTATTAAAAATGCCAATAAACTGGTAGAAAATACCATTGCCGAGATTAAGGAAAAACAGGCCGATAAAGAAGTTACTAAAGGGCTCCGCCAGAATTTGCAGCGCGAACTCGCTAAAAATACTATACCAAAAGAGCGTCCTAAGCCGGCACCAGTAGTTGTAGGGGGTGAAATTGGAGTGGGCGATCTGGTTAAATTTACAGATAGCGAAACTATTGGTCAGGTTTTGGAAATTAACCGGAATGAACTGGTTTTAGCCATTGGCGATTTACGTTCGACAGTGAAGAAAAACCGTGTACAAAAGGTAAGTAACCGGGAAGCTAAAAAAGTGATTCAGAGCGGTGCACACTCGTTTGCCGGACGTATGAATGAAGCAGTATCGGACTTTAGGGCTGAATTGGACCTGCGCGGAAAACGCACGGAAGATGCCTTATTTGAAGTTGAAAAATACCTGGATAAAGCCATTATGCTTGGTTTTCCTTCTATTAAACTAATACATGGTAAAGGTGATGGGATTTTGAGGAAAATGATTAGGGAGTATTTACGGAAATATAGCCAGGTGAATAGAATGGAAGATGAGCATGCAGATAGAGGTGGAGATGGGATTACGTATGTATATTTGAATTGATGAGTTAGATTTGAGACAGGAGATGTGAGATGGGGCAGGCGTCATCTCGACTGAAGCGTAGCGGAATGGATAGAGTTGATGTAGTAGTATTGGATGTTACCATCCGGCACTGAGAAAAATCTTGTTGCTAATCTCTTTGTAGTGGTGTTGGATGTTACCATCCGACATTGAGAAAAATCCTGTTTGCTTACTCTTTTATCAATTTAGCCTGTCAGATGGAAACATCTGACTGCACACAAAACTTTATAGTCGTAACTGTGTTATTTTTAAAACGTTACGGTTATGAAAAAAATCTTACTCTGCCTTTTTGTGGTATTATTTATCACAACTTGCAAAAAGACTGACGATAGTAATGAAGATCCGGGTACCATGCCTGATGTAGAATTAAAAGCAAAAGTTGTTGTTTCAGGATTAACTTTGCCATGGGAAATGGTGTACGGACCTGATAATTTCATTTGGTTTACTGAGAAAGCAGGCAAAATCAGCCGTTTGAATCCTTCAACCGGTCAAATTACACCATTATTAACCATTTCAGAAGTACGTACCAATGGCGAAGGAGGTTTATTGGGCATGGTCTTACATCCTGATTTCACTGATAATCCTTATGTATATGTGATTTATGGATATGGAAACACTTACAAAGCGAAAGTGGTCCGTTATACTTATAGCGGAGGGAATTTAACCGGTCCATTGGTTTTACTCGATCAGATTCCTGCGGCTTCTATACATAATGGCTCACGCTTGTTGATCAGCGGTGGTAAATTGTTTATTAGTACCGGCGATGCATCCGATACGGCCAATCCTCAAAATATAAATTCATTGGCAGGCAAAATTTTAAGGATCAATTTAGATGGTTCTATTCCTGCAGATAATCCTTACCCAAATAATCTAGTTTGGAGCTTAGGACATCGCAATGCGCAGGGATTGGTTCAGGTAGGCAGCAAAATATTTTCTTCTGAACATGGACCGGATTCGGATGACGAAATCAATATTATTGAAAAAGGGCGAAATTATGGTTGGCCGAACATTAAAGGTTTTTGTAATGAAAGCGGTGAACAATCGTTCTGTAGTTTGAACAATGTGGCAGAGCCACTAATCAACTGGACACCTACCATTGCACCAAGTGGTTTGGCTTATTACAACAATGATTATATTCCTCAGTTTAAAAATTCGTTGTTGTTAGCGGTGTTGAAAGGAACTAAGCTGATGCAGTTAAAATTAGATGATACACAGACCAAAATTACAGCAACGAAAGATTTTTATGTGAATACTTATGGTAGGATCAGGACTGTTTGCCAATCGCCTGAAGGCAAAGTTTATATCTGTACCAGCAATGGAAGTGATGATAAGATTGTAGAAATAGCGAAATAGGCTTATTTCTTTTTATTACCCGGGCACTTTTTACAGCGTTTACCTTTTTTAAATTTTTCACAACATTTTTTGTGTTCAGCGGTACAGCTGAAAATAAAACCCATCCCTTTTTGAAATTCTGGATCAGTAGGTAATATGAACTGGCTTTCTTCTCTCTCGTAAATCATTGCTGTACAAAGGTAATGGTTATTTAGATTAATTCCAATTGATAAATATTCCTGAGAGATTTAAAATTATAATTGCTGCATTCTGAAGGCAATTTGTAATTTAGCGCACTAACCAAAAATTCATAAGATGATAAATAAAGTAGTATCTGGTGCCGAAGAGGCCATCAAAGATATATCAGATGGGGCAACCCTAATGCTTGGTGGTTTCGGGCTTTGTGGCATTCCAGAAAATTGTATCAATGCTTTGGTAAGCAAACAGGTTAAAAATTTAACCTGCATTTCCAATAATGCTGGTGTAGATGATTTTGGTATTGGTTTAATGCTAAAACAGCGTCAGGTAAAAAAAATGATTTCTTCTTACGTAGGTGAAAATGCCGAGTTTGAAAGGCAGTTGTTAAGTGGCGAACTGGATGTAGACCTTATTCCTCAGGGTACTTTGGCTACCCGTTGTCTTGCCGCCGGATATGGTATGCCCGCAATTTTTACCCCTGCTGGTGTAGGAACTGAAGTAGCAGAAGGTAAAGAAGTACGTAATTTTGATGGTAAGGATTATTTGATGGAATATGCATTTGATGCCGATTTTGCCATTGTTAAAGCCTGGAAAGGTGATACAGCAGGGAATTTAATCTTCAGGTCTACAAGTCGCAATTTTAATCCGGTAATGGCGATGGCAGGTAAAGTTACCATTGCTGAAGTGGAAGAACTGGTTGAGGCGGGTGAATTAGATCCTGATTATATCCATACCCCTGGTATTTATGTTCACCGGATTTTTCAGGGCAAAGAATATGAGAAAAGAATTGAGCAGCGAACGGTTAGAAAGTCTGAAGTCTGAAGTCGGCAGTCTGAAGTCGAATAGCAGATTAAAATATTCAACCATTCAATTATTCACTCACTCAATCAATTAAAATTTATGTTTTCAAAAGAAGAGATCGCACAGCGCATCGCTAAAGAAATAAAAGACGGATACTACGTTAACCTGGGTATCGGTATACCTACGCTGGTGGCCAACTATATCCCAAAAGGAATTAATGTGGTATTGCAATCAGAAAACGGCTTATTGGGCATGGGCCCATTTCCTTTTGAAGGAGAAGAAGATGCTGATTTAATAAACGCCGGAAAACAAACCATCACCACCTTACCTGGATCATCTATTTTCGATTCGGCCATGAGTTTCGGAATGATCCGTGCACAAAAAGTAGATTTAACTATTCTTGGTGCCATGGAAGTTTCGGAAAACGGAGACATTGCCAACTGGAAAATTCCGGGTAAAATGGTTAAAGGAATGGGAGGTGCAATGGATTTGGTGGCCTCGGCCAAAAATATCATTGTAGCCATGCAACATATCAACAAAGCCGGTGAAAGTAAATTATTGCCAAAATGTACCTTGCCCTTAACCGGTGTGAAATGCATCAAGAAAATTGTTACCGAACTTGCGGTTTTAGATGTTTTACCTGAAGGTGGTTTTAAACTTTTGGAACGTGCACCGGGGGTGAGTATCGAATTTATACAGAAATCTACAGCGGGGAGACTGGTTGTGGAGGGTGAAATTCCTGAAATGAGACTGGATTAATTGGTAGTTTGTGAGGACACAAACCGTGGCTTTATAAATCGCGGCGATTAGGGCTTCGACTCCGCTCAGCCTGACACTTTGTAATAAAAAAAGAAGTCAAGTTTTTTTTAAAACTTGACTTCTTTTTTATTGTATATCTACCAAAATACTATTCCTCAAATTATTCGAAATATCTTCTGTGATGGCGATTATTTCGTCGGGCTCATTGGTATTATTCATAACTACTTTATTGCATTGTTCGCGGTAGGGTAGCAGATATTCTTTATAGGCTGGTACTACATGGTTATGCCATTTGTACAATACGTCATCTTCCGGATAACCCCGTTCTAAGCCATCGCGTTTGATACGGCGGTCCAAAGCAACCTGTTCATCCGCATCAACGAAAATGGTATGATCCAGTAAAGCTGCGATTTCTTTAAAATGAAGGATAAAAAGCCCCTCTACAATAATAATAGGCGCCGATTTAATCTCCAGTATTTTAACTACAGCCAATGGGTTATTAAAGTTATATTCTTTTTTATAAACCACTTCACCGCTCATTAATTGCTTGATATCTCTCAAAAACTGTTCGCTATCAATGGTTGAAGGAAGATCAAAGTTGTATAACTTATTTTCTTCCTGTGTCATGTCACCGGCAGGGATGTAATAATCATCCTGTGATACCAGTGTTACTTCATCTTGTTTAAAATGATGGAGAAAGCAGTTTAGGAAAAATGTTTTGCCCGATCCGCTACCGCCGGCAATACCAATTATAAAAGGCTTTTTGTTTGAACTCATTGAGCACTATAGGTTAAATTGCAGAAAAAACGTTTGTCTAAAGCACCCAATGAATCGGCTACAGCTTTAGTCATTACAATGATAACATCTTTTGTAGATTCGTTCTCTGTAAATTTACCAACAACTTTAGCAAAGGTAGTGCGGTTGGTCATTGGATTGGTGATTTTGATTACCCTGCCAACAGGTGCTGTACGGTGTAAAACCAACATTTTTGTGCCATCCAGGTCCTGATCAGCAATCCAAACCGCGGTACCTTTTTCTTCGATCTGGCTTAAGCCATAAACACTTGGGTCGCGGCGCAGTTTAGGATCTTTAACCATGGTGCTGTCCGGTTCATTTTCCTGCTCCTCTTTTGAAATATCATTTACCGATTTTGGTTGTGGTGGTTTCGGGATAATCAGTTTTTGGTCTACCTTAATATTGTTATCATCCAGTTTATTTGCTGTTCTGATCTGAAAGGCTGTTAAATTGTATTTTTTAGCAATAGAGAAAATGTTTTCGCCAGTTGCTACAGTATGGATAAAACTTTCTTCTTTGTTTGCTACCGGTACTTCTTTTGTTTTGGTTTCAGCCTGCTTTTCTTTTGGTACCTGAACATCGGCAACAATGCCGCCCGGAACTTTTAAAACCTGTCCGATGGTAATGGCGTTATCAGGGAGATTGTTCATCGTTCTGATCTGATAAGCGGTAATGCCATATTGCTTGGCAATAGTGAATATGGTTTCGTTCCTTAAAACGGTATGCGTACCTGCTGTATCACTGGATTTATTCTCTTGTGCCGGCTTTTCTTCAACAGCAGCCGAAACTACTTTATTTTCGTCGATGTTTTTTGTTGCCGGGATTTTCAGTTTCTGACCAATACGGAGGTTATTGCCTGAAAGGTTATTCGCTTTTTTTACTTCTTCAACCGTAGTGCCGTATTTCTCGGCAATTTTTCCTAAAAACTCTTTAGGTGCAACGGTATGCTCGATCATGGTTTGATCTGAAGCCGGGCTATTGTTTACAGGTAATTCTGTATTGTTTTTTACTGGTGCTGTAACTGGCTCAGCTGCTGCAGTCTGTGTGCCGTTTTTCGCCGGAATTTTTAACACCTGTCCGATGCTTAAATTACTGCTCTTTAAATTATTTAAAGCCTTAATTTCATTTATTGTAGTACCATATTTTTCGGCCAGCATGTTCAAATTTTCTTTCGGCTTAATGGTGTGTTCTATCACACTGGCCGTTGAAGAAGTTGTTTCTGCATTTGGTGATCCACTAGCTGTAAAAGGAATATTTGTAGGGACTTTGATGATTACCCCGACCTGTAAGTATTTGTTCTCGTTAAAAGCCATGATATCCTTGGGTGATACATTGTATCTTCTTCCGATAGAATAATAAGTGTCTTTTGCTACGGTTTGGTGAACGATCAGTTTTTTGCCTTTGTTATTTTCTACACCGATAGAGTCTCTTGCTGTGTTGGCCCTGGCATTTGCAATATTCAGCGCAAATAACACTACAGCAGATAAATATATTTTATGCATTTATTTTTATCTAAATTTCTAAGTCAAAGGGAGCAATTATACGAATAATATTGTTAACCATCTCATGTTTTACCACTCGTTTTCAGGTAAAAACAAGATAAATCATACCTTATTATTTTGATATGCTGTTCATTAACAAATGTTTATAAAATTGTTGTTTATATGATAATGAATATTAAACGGTTTAATAAATAGCGTATTGTTCAAAAGACAAAATTGAGCAAAACTTTTCTAAATTTGAGTTGTTACGTTGACATTAAAATACATCATAAATTATAATAAAATGGACGCTAAAGAAATAAGCTTAAACGAAAAAGAAGTTAAACCAGTTGTTGATCTGTTAAATGATTATTTAGCTAATTACCACATTCATTATCAAAAATTAAGAGGTTGCCACTGGAACATTAAAGGACAGAATTTTTTTACGCTTCATGTTAAGTTCGAGGAATTATATACAAATGCTCAGCTAACTATTGATGAGATTGCAGAGCGTGTATTAACCTTAGGTAAAGCACCACATAGCCGTTTTGCTGATTATATTAAAGAATCTAAAATTAAAGAGATTGATACCATTGGTATGAAAGATCTTGATATGGTAGATGCCATTTTAGATGATATGGCTTCACTGATCGAATTGGAAAGGGGGCTTTTAGAAGCTACTGATGAGGCTGGCGACGATGGTTCTAACGATATGGTGAACCGTTTTATGCAGTTTAAAGAAAAAAATACCTGGATGTTACGTTCTTTTGCCGGAAAAAAATAACCAGGGATTGGTAGGTTAAAAGCCTTATATAAGTAGCTTAATTGTAAAATCTGCTTATATGGGGCTTTTTTGTTTCATTGGAAATCTAAATATTTATCTTTGGGAATGGCGTACAAAAGTTTAGCAGAATGTGTTTCCGATCTTGAAAAGCACGGTCATTTAATCAGAATCAAAGAAGAAGTAGATCCTTACTTAGAAATGGCCGCCATCCATTTAAGGGTTTACGAAAAGGAGGGACCGGCACTGTTATTCGAAAAAGTTAAGGGGAGCCCTTTTCCTGCGGTTTCTAATCTATTCGGAACTTTAGAAAGATCAAAATTCATTTTTAAGGATACCTTGCCAAAGGTGCAGCAATTGGTTTCTTTAAGAAACGATCCTATAAAAGCATTGAAAAATCCTTTTAAATATGCAGGTTCGGCAATGTCGGCTTTATCAGCTTTGCCGCTCAAAACACCTTCTGCAAAAAATAAATTTTTAAAAACAAGCATCAGTCAGTTGCCTCAGATTGTTAACTGGCCGATGGATGGTGGCCCATTTGTTACCATGCCACAGGTTTATACTGAAGATATAGATAAACCAGGTGTACTTAATGCTAATTTAGGGATGTACCGTATTCAGTTAGGAGGAAACGATTATATCCAGGATAAAGAAATTGGTTTGCACTATCAGATCCACAGGGGGATAGGCGTGCACCAATCGAAAGCGAATGCCCTTGGACAGCCTTTAAAAGTAAGTGTTTTTGTCGGAGGTCCACCTTCACATCCTTTGGCTGCCGTAATGCCATTGCCGGAAGGTTTGTCGGAAATGACTTTTGCCGGTGCCCTTGGCGACAGGCGCTTCCGTTATTTTTATGATGATGAAGGTTTTTGTATCTCTGCTGATGCCGATTTTATCATCACCGGCACCGTTTATCCAAATGAAAATAAACCTGAAGGACCATTTGGTGATCATTTGGGTTATTATAGCTTAACACACCCATTTCCTTTAATGAAAGTGCATAATGTGTACCATAAAAAAGATGCGATATGGTCGTTTACTGTGGTTGGCCGCCCACCGCAGGAAGATACCAGTTTTGGTGCATTGATTCATGAGATTACAGGTTCGGCCATTCCACAGGAAATACATGGTTTAAAAGAAGTTCATGCCGTAGATGCTGCTGGCGTGCACCCTTTACTTTTTGCCATCGGTAGCGAACGTTATACGCCATATTTAAAAGAAAGAAGACCACAAGAGATTTTGACCATTGCCAACCACATTCTGGGTAAAAATCAGTTGAGTTTGGCCAAATACCTTTTTATAGCGGCTAAAGAAGATGATCAGCAACTGAGTACACATCATATTGAAGATTTTATCAAACATATATTACAGCGGATTGATTTAACAAGAGATATCCATTTTTATACCAATACCACCATTGATACGCTGGATTACAGTGGCGACGGATTAAACAGTGGTTCGAAAGTGGTGATTGCTGCAGCAGGTAATCAAAAAAGAGAATTGTGGAGTCATGTTCCTGAGGGACTGAAATTGAGTGAGGCTTTTTATCAGCCCAAAATTGTCATGCCAGGCGTTTTGGTTTTAGCGGCTAATAAATACCTGAATCCAGAGAAAACAGCTGCAGAAATTGCGATGCTGAACATGGCCCTGATTGATCAGGATTTATCTGGTCTGCCTTTAATTATATTGGCCGATGATGCTGAGTTTACAGCTGCCAATATTGATAATCTGGTTTGGGTAGCTTTTACCAGGAGCAATCCGGCAGCAGATATATATGGTATCAACGATTTTACCATTAATAAACATTGGGGATGTAAAGGCTCGTTGATTATTGATGCAAGGAAAAAGCCCCACCACGCACCCGAATTGATTAAGGATGGAGTGGTAGAGGCTAAGATTGATGAAATGGGTAAAGAAGGTGGAGCGTTATTTGGGGTGGTTTAAATTTAAGTAGTATTATGGATTTTATATTTTCAAAAATGGTGATTTAACAAATTCATTGTCAAGCTTTCCTGCATCTGTATCCCAATTGGGTGTTTGCCAAGGAGGCATTTCTTGTTTTATATTCTCAAAAAATGATATGTAAGATCCATTGAAATTCCCGTCATTGTAAACTTTTCGTACAGCTAAAGTAAATCTTCCGTTTTTATCTGTAACTGCGCCATCGTCTGATAATTGGTTATCTTGACAAGCCCCTATGTGAATTATAGAACAGATTGCATGTATTGTAGAAGCAGCTCCAAGCTTTATGCTTTTGAAATATGTCAGATTATTTTCAAAATCAATTTCAGATTCGGTAGGATCAATGCCTCGTAAAACATGTTCTGGCCATAGTACTTCTGTTACTTTTTGATGAGTAGGGAAAAATTTTGATACTGTTCCATTATAGCAACTGTCATTAATGAAGAAAATTTTAACTCCTTCATTAAATCTGTTCCAACATACTTGAAATTCGTCATCAATAAAAAGCCTATCATATAGTACTAAAACCTCATCATACCCATCATTTTCATCATTGCTTAAATCTTTTACGCGAGTTCCATGTCCCGAATAAGAAATAAATAAGGTATCTCCCTTTATCATTCCATCTGCAAAGAACTTTAAGTTATCTAGAAGATTGCTACTAGTCGCATCTTTACCAATTAACTTTTTGCAATTAAAATTATTTTTTAATGCTATTTGATAATAATAATCCGCATCATTTTCAGCATTGCGTAATGGTTGATACGTGCCTTTATATTTAGTTGTGTCAATGCTATTTAGTCCGATATTTAATGAAAATCCATTTGCCATATTAATTACGTTCTTTTAATTACTTTTTTAGTGCATCAAGTACTTTTTGAGCCTCAAGTCGTTTTGTTTCGGCTTCCAATAAACTTTTTTGTAGCTCTAATTTTAGTTTTTGTAATTCTATTTGGTTAGATAATTCAGTTTTTTGAATATCCAATTTTACTTTTCCAATTTCTTGTTCTTTTGTAAGTGTAAATTTTTGACTCTCCTGAATAGACTTTTCATAATTGAGCTTTGCTTTCTCTAAATCGTCAAAGCGTTTTGTATTATCAAATTTAAATTGTACTAATTGACTGGGAATTGAAACAATTGCTTTTGCAATGTTTATTGGGATTGAAATAAATCCTTCTACAGATGACGGTTTTGTGATTTCGTTAGACAGAATTATGCCATCTTGAATTGCTATTTTGTTAACTCGTTTAACAAAAGCCGTTCGGTTTACTGGTATTATAATAAGTTTTGAATTATCAGCAATAGTAATATTTGTAGGTAAGGAGTTGTTGAAACCTGAAGAAGTGGACTCAAACTTTAGTTGTACATTTTTTACTGGACGAGTAAATATTCCTTCGATTTCATCAGTTGGACTTGCTGCAGCACCATTATTTACTAAGTTTGAAAGTGTTGAAGCATTTGGCATAATATCTTGAGAACTAATTTTGAAGTCACCTTGAATTGTGAGAAATTCGTCTTTTCCAAGTTCATTGATAAGGACTATTTGCCAGTTTATGGATAAAGGGGCATTAGAGATTGCTGATGCTTTGACAATAAAGTCTGCTGAAAATTCTTTGATTTTTACTATTGTATTAGGAGCTTTAGCAGCACCACTAGATGTTCCAAGAATTATTTGTGGTGCCTCAGCCAATTTAGCAATGATGTTAGAAGTCCTGTCTTCAGTAGTAATATTGACGGTTTCTAATAGCCCTTTTGTGTTTACGCCATATTTAATCTCATCTGACATAAGCGCGTTTGGCTTGTAGTTTAAAGAAAGTAAGTCTTTTGTATCAGCAATCATTTCTGCTGTTGTACCAAAACTTTGTTCTATTATTCTACTTGAACCGTTCAGCGTACTGTCATCTGAATTATATACAACAGCTACTTTTACAGCCGATTTGATTTTTAGAATGCTTTCTGGTAAATAATAATATACTGTCGCAGCTTTTTTTGAATTACTCGAATAATTTGTTTTTACAACAGTACAGCTTGAAAGAGTTCCTGTTAGTAGGACAACAATAAATAAACCTATAATAATATACCATTCCATTTTTTTGAATTTTGAGGCTTGAGAAAATAAAACTTTCATAGTCTTTAATATTTGTTAATTAAGAAATTTCTACTGCTAATTTTAATTAGGTGTTTTCACTATTTTTGAGAAAGAAAAACAGTCTCTTTTTGTGCTGTCTATCGAATTCCTGTTTCAGTGCAGGAGTCTGGTCAAGACCTTTAATAAAGTTTTCAACCTTGTTTAATGAGAGTTTTGTCATGGTTTTAGTTTTTTGGTTTTTGCCTAATTAATTTGCCGCTTTTAGGTAAGGCGGACTTTATAAAAAGATGATATTTTGTTCAGCGATCTTCTTACCCAAAAGTACCATTAGCAGTGTCCTCAAATCAAGCGTGAAAACATGCGAATTTATACGCGTGAAAACCGCAATGAGTTGCCGTGAAATCACGGTATTTTAAAATAAATGGAAGATGGAAAAAGAAAGTAAAAAGTAATTTTAAATGTATTATATCTTGGTTTTTAGGTGACTAAAATGCTGTTTACATAGCTGATGCATGGTTTTAGGATTTTCAATTTCAAATTCTGATCGTGTATATTTAGGTATAAGTTATTTTATAAACCTCAAACTAAATTAAAAGCTATGAAACCTTTACCGTGTACTTTTGTAACCAAACAAGAAAGCAATTATCGTGAACAATGGTTTAATTATTATAAGTATCCTATACTTAATACCATTACATCGTTGCAAGAAGGAATGCAAGAAAACAACAGACTGGATTTTGAGAATATCGTAAGTGCTATTGAGTTTTTTAAGCTTCTGAAAGAAAATCTTAAAGCTAAGGATGATGGTGTTAGGGTATATTTTGCCTCCCCATCTAGTGATGGAACTGTAACAAGAGGTAAATGTGGTCTACTAACACTCATTTTCGGAATAACTGAAGGTGTTGATAAAGTTGATAATAAAAATTACTTCGCTTATAATGGAAAAACTTTTGATAAAGTTCAAGAAGATCAGGCAAGAATCTGGGTTCATAATTATCAAAATGTAAAACGTGGTATGCTTTTCGAAACGCTATCGGAAAATGATAGATTAAATCATTGCCAGGAAACTAAGCATATATGGTTTAGCTTAATTCAGATAACGGAAACAATTGAAGAAATGGAAATCCAAAATGCAAAGCCTGGAAATATGGTAACTGGGTTTGGTATCCGTTTCGTATCTTATACCAATCTAGCTTATTCATTTCCAAAACCAGTACCAAATCAGGAAGAAAGAAAACAGCGATTAACTATTGCTTTTACCTTTATGAGTGGAAAAAAGGATATTGGGATAGAAGATATTGATAGCGATGAATTTAATGAAAGACTTGAGGTAACTATGAATGGATTTCGTGGAGATACTTTTGATACCGGAGATCCCACTCCACCGCCATCAACCGATAATATGGCAGCACTTGATGTCTCAGATAAATAGTAAATGCTTATTTTAGATACATATTTAAATTTATGTATCTTAAGTATTTATATCTCGTCTCTTTAGCAATCTCCTCATTAGTAGGTGTTTGCTTTCGATTAAAATTAACAAAGCAGCTAAAAACGGTTGCTTTGTTATCTGTTTATACTTTTTTGCTTGAGTTTAGTGTATTCTTATTTAAGCAAGAGTTTGGTTATGAGGGTAATACGCTACCCCAGTATAATTTTTTTATTTTGGTAGAATTTATGTTTTACGCCTATTTCTTTAAACAGATTATCAAAAATGTTTACTTACAAAAAGTAATAAAATTATTCTTAGTAATGTTCCCGGTTCTTTGGTACATATTTAGTTTTTACTGTTTTAATATACTACAGTGGAGTAGCTATGCTTTTGTGTTTGGTGGAACATTTATTATCTTTTTTGCACTTATTTATTGCTATGAAAAATTAACTTCCGAAGAAACTACATCACTTTTTAGTGAGGGTGAATTCTGGATTGCTATAGGTTTAATTGTTTATTACACCTGCGTTGTACCCTATATGGGGATGTTCCATTATTTGACAGAAAACTATGAACAACTTGCCGTTAAACTAAAGAAATTAAATTTAATAACCAATATTATTATGTATTGTTTATTTGCCTACGCCTTTATATGCACAACGATCAAGACAAAGAAGTCCTCTTTGTAATTATTCCCAGTATCATTATTTTTTTTGCACTTAGTAGTGCGATTGTTTTCTTTATGCTCTATTTTCAGAAAAAGAAATTCCAGTATGCAAAAGAAAAAGGAGAGCTGGAAAAACAATATGGTGAGCAATTGCTGCAATCGCGGCTCGAAATGCAGGAGCAGACTTTTGAAACAATAAGTGAAGAAATACATGATAACGTTGGGCAGTTACTAAGTTTGGCTAAACTGCAATTGAGCATTCTGGAGCAAAAAGAAATCAGCGATAAATCATTGATCACTGAAATTAAAGGAAATGTAGGCAATGCCCTTACCGATTTACGTGATATTGCGAAAAGTTTGAGTACAAGCCGTATCCAGGAATTAAGTTTGTTGCAGGCGGTAGAACAGGAACTACAGCGTATAGGCAGGGCAGGAGTTATTGTTTGCAAAGTTGAGGTAACCGGTAACGAACAGCAGATTGCAGAACAGAAGAAAATCATCATCTTCCGGATTGTACAGGAAAGTTTACAAAATATATTAAAACATGCCCAAGCCACCGCAATTGATGTTGGATTTGATTTTTCGGAACAGCTCAACATAACCATCAAAGATAATGGTGTCGGTTTTAGTGCAGGTGAAAAAGAGAAAATTGAGACTGGGTTGGGACTTCAGAATATTGTAAAACGCGCTACACTAATTATGGGAGAAGTTATAATCAACAGTGTGATTAATAATGGAACTAAAATTATCTTAACCATTCCTTATGTCTGACCAGATTAAAAATATAGCCTTAGTTGATGATCACGTTTTGTTTAGAAAAGGATTGGCCGCTTTGATCAGCTATTTTCCATCCTACAACATATTATTTGAAGCTGCTAACGGAAAAGATTTTATCGGGCAGTTAAAAATATATGATATACCTGATATTGTATTGTTGGATATCAACATGCCCGAGATGGATGGGTATAGTACGGCTTCGTGGCTGCGGACAAATCATCCGGAAGTAAACATACTTGCTCTAAGTACCATGGATGCAGAAACTGCCATTATTAAAATGATTACTAATGGTGCCAAAGGTTATGTACTAAAAGATGCCGAGCCTGAAGAGCTCAAGCGTGCTTTTGACGAGGTGATCAGTAAGGGGTATTTTTATAATGACCTGGTTACGAGGAAAGTTATGCAGTCATTAAGTTCGTTAGCTACAAATTCGAAAATATCAGAATTCGTAAAACTTACAGAAAGGGAAATGGACTTTCTGAAATATACCTGTACCGAAAAAACGTACAATGAAATTGCGGCTGAAATGTTTGTGAGTCCGCGTACAATTGATGGTTATAGAAATTCCTTATGCGAAAAATTACAGTTAAAAAGTCGCACAGGATTGGCTTTGTATGCGGTGAAGCATGGAATAGTTAAAATTTAGAGATCATTTTAAATGATATCATCCTATAAACTGTTCTGAGGGTTAAGTCACTAATTGGAGATAATTTTAGATTCTAGCTAAAAATTTCGATTTTTAGCCAGATCATCCAAATATGCTTTCAAAATTTCAAATCCTCTTTACCTGCATCATGCTTTTATTAGTAAAGGCAAAGGCGCAGGATGTAAAACTTGATAGTGTGGTGTTAAATATTAACCGCTATGGTTTAGAAACGGCTCAATCTAATCTGTTCGTTCATTTCGACAAAACTGTATACACCAATAATGATCAGGTTTGGTTTACCGGATATCTGCTTAAAACGATTACGAATTTAGATCAATACCACACCCTTTATTTATCATTGATCAACAACAATGATAGCAGTGTCATAATCCAGGATAAATTTTTGATTGAAAAAGGAGTTGCATGTGGTGCACTTACTTTGCCTGACTCACTTCCGGGTGGTTCCTATCGTTTTGTGGCGAATACCAATATTAAAAAGGATAATCAGGCAGATGGCGGATTTGTGCAACCCATTATCATTAAATCTACTACTGTAAATCCGTTAACAGCCAGTATTTCTCTTTTTAAAGCGTATGATGAGCAAAGCAAAAATGGGACAGCATTGTTAAAAGTTTTATCCAGCGATAACCGTTTTGTTGAAAATGCAGAAATAAAATATCAGATCGGTAAGGACAAACAAACATTGCTCACTGGTTCAGCTAAAAGCAGCATAATTGGTGAACTGATGATTAACTTTCCTGCGGATAAAATTACAGCGGATAATAATCAACTTAATGTTTCCATCAAAAAAGGTAAAGATATCAGGCACATCAAGTTTAATCTTCCGGTAAGGAACCGTTCAAATTATCAGATTCAGTTTTACCCTGAAGGAGGTTACCTGGTTGAGCGCTTAACCTCGAAGGTAGGTTTTGAAATTAAAAACCTGGAAGGCACTGCAATAAAAGCAGCGGGTGTCTTGTATGAAAATGATATGGTAATTGATACCCTCGAGAGCAATTCTACAGGGCTTGGTTCATTTTCAATCTGTCCACAGCCATCAAAAAAGTATTATGTTAAACTTTTTGGTAGTGAACAGGGAGGTATCAGTTATCATTTACCTGCAGCATTAAAACATGGAGCTGTTTTAAAAGCAGGCACGGCAATAGCCGAAAATGAATTCAGGCTACAGCTGGAGGCCAGTAGCAATCAAAAAGTTCATGTTCTGGTGCATAATTTCGCTGATGTTTTTTTGTATGACGATTTAATTTTGGCAGCTGGTAAAACCCAAAACATAAGATTTGAATTAGATTTTGTACCTATTGGACTAAATTCCGTAACTATTCTCGACAGTAACTACCGGCCGATGGCCGAAAGGATTTTCTTTGCACATTACGACATGCTTAATCAGACCGAATTATCGACAGATAAAAATGAATATGGCACAAGAGATCAGGTGAATTTAAAATTGAACGTAAGTGGTAAAAGTAAAGCCCCGCTTACAGCACTGGTTTCTGTTTCATGTACCCAGGCCAATAGGATTTCAGTTGGGAATAACCAGAATATTGTCGATTATTTTTATTTACAACAACATTTAAAACCTCTTCCTAACCGACCGATGGGTTTAAAGTATGTGGATCAGAATTATGTGAATGATGTACTTCTGATTAAAACCTGGAGCAGGTATAAGTGGCCTGAAGAAGAGGTAGTTGATAAAAAATCAGTACTTTCGAGCTTTGAATATCATGGTGAAATTACCAGAAGAAAAAAGTTACTGACCAGCCCCATAGGCTTAACAACAATAGCAGGTGAAAACCTTAATTTTCTGGATACAGACAGTGCAGGCAGATTTAATATTCCATTTAATCATCTCCTGATTAAAGAACCGAAAACCCAGGTTTGGCTGGGAATGGTTGCCGATAGATATGATCTTTACTCGCTTGAAATAAATAACCCGCAAGAAGAACTGACAAAACACATTTTAAAGCAAAATTTTGAGCTTCCCCATGTAAGAGCTGAAGTACTGAATAATGCTTATCAAAGCATCACTTCGGCTGCTGGTATCAAACTTAAAGAAGTGGTGATAACTAAGAATAATCAAAACACTGATTATGCCAAAAGAACTTATAATAAATGTGGTGATTATGTTTGCAGGTATAACATTCTAAACTGCCCTAATCATATTGCGGATGCTGGCAGTAGAAGTCCGGTAATTGGTAAAACTTATTCTGACGGGAAAGGTGGTGAAATCATTTACCCGGGATGTTTGGAGGCAGAGCGTAAGCCTAATATTACCATCCTCAAGGGAATCAATCTTGCCAAAGAGTTCTATGTGTCTGATATTAATAACAAAAACGAACCCATCAGTTTTTCAACGGTGTATTGGAACTATCAGGTAATGATTAAAGGTGAAACATCCATTAGTTTTAATACGGGCGATTTAACCGGACCATTTAAAATTATTGTACAAGGCGTAACGGATGGGGGAGTAGTTTATGGGGAGAAAGAAATTATGGTGAAGAATAAATAAAAACGGCCTCAGTGTTTAACTGAAGCCGTTTCTGTATGGTGTTTTCAAAATTTAAAATCTCACTCCAAAAGTTAAAAATACATTGTTCCTTTTGCTTTTCACATCAGCAACGGGCTCAGAATAATCATCCAATAAATAAGGGCTTGAACTGAAATTTGTTTTGTAGTTCTGGTATGCCACATCGAAATAGTAATTGTCAATGCGATAACCAAGTCCACCAGTATAGTATTGACCCTGATAAAATTTATTATCGCCACCTTTAACACCGTTTCCATTTACGCCGTAACCTGCACGTAAACTCAATTCGTTGGTTACTTTTACTTCAGCACCTACTCTATAGTTAACAGCTTCTTTATAAGATGCTTTAATAAATGCATTATTATCGTTAATTGTGGTACGGTCAGATCCATTAGAATCAGAAAAACGCATCGAAGAATAATCTACATAATCCACATCAGCTGATATTAATGCAGTACCTGCAATTACGTAACTGATACCTGCAGAAGCTTTTAAAGGTGTACGCAAATTATAAGTAAATGAATAATATTGAGTTGGGTTGTTCGAATTAGTTGGCCCGGTATTAGCATTTCCAGCAGTAGTAGCCTGTAAAGTCTCACTGGTATTGTCTTCAATATTCATCCAGGTTGGAGTCTGGAAGTTTAAACCGATCCTTAACTTGCTAACTGGTCTGAAAATAGCACCCAATTTTAAATTGAAGCCACCACCTTTAGTTTCCTGATTCCTATAGTGGGTAAGATTATAATTTTCATTTCCGTTGTAGGTAGGAACAGCGTCGCCATCATTGTAGGAGTTAACCACACCTGATTCTGTGAAGGTAGCATCGCTGGTGTATTTTACATTCACAAAACTGGCTGTTGCACCAATATATACCTTATTTCCAAAGTTTAACGCACCTGCAACATTAAATTCTGAAGTCGAACCTAGACGTGCCTCATCCCAGTTTTGCTTAAAATTCGTATTGTTATAAGGCTCTGCAGAATATTTGTTAGGAAAAGTGGGGGTGTTTTTATTGATAAGAAAACTGTTATAAGCATCACCCGCGATGCTGTTTGTTACCCCGAAATTATTGGCCTGATCTACGTAAGAATCCCTTATCGAGCTGTTTGTATTGGTTCCGTTGTAACTGATATTATTTAAAAAATCGTTATTTCGGGTATAACTTAAACCAAATACTGTACTCACTAAACCTTTATCTACATCAGATCCTTTCATTTTGGCAGCAGGGCTGTAGAATACTACGCCAATATTGTTCAGATTAATCTGGCTTTTATTAGCTTTTGTATTATTTCCTAAATATGCACTATTATTTGATACTGAATTAAATTCTGGAGTAATACTAAATTCTGATTTGGTAAATAAACCTAAACCCGCAGGGTTAGCATTAATTGAACCAATATCGCCACCAACACCAATTTGCGCGCCGCCCATTCCTTTAAACCGGGCAGAGGTACCATAATTGGTTTGAGAGAAACGGAACGCATCAGGCGCGTAACTTTGGGCGTATGTTGTTCCCATAGCAGCTACTGTAGCTACTAGAGAAGCCAGGATGATTTTTTTCATTTGTGTGTTTTGATTTTATAATTAACCTCTTCCAGCTCTTGATGGCCTTGAGCCACCGCCGCCTCCGCCGCCATTAGAACCACCGCCTCCTCCGCCATTTGATGGTGGAGGTGAATAAGTTGGTCTGCTCTCGGTTCTTGCAGGTGGATTATAGCTCTCGTTTCTGGTAGGTCTGCTGCTTTGTGTACCTTGAGGTGCATAACCATCATTCCTGGTCGGTCTGCCACTTTGATTGCCTTGGTTTTGGGTATACCCACCTTGGTTTCTTACAGGTCTGCCAGCATTGTTATTTGGTGAATAAGAAACACCGTTTGGATTACTTATGCCAGATCTACTTGGTCTGCCTGCATTTCCTGCAGTGTTTCCATATCTTGGCACGCCTCTGTCATTACTTCCAGGTCTTGGTCTGTAGCTACCGCTATTGGTATACACACCACCACCATAGTATCCACCGCCGATACCCCAGCCTCCGCCGTAATATCCGCCGCCCCAACCGTAACGGTCATAGTATGAATTAGGTCCCCATGAATTCCAACCATAAGGATTGTTCCATCCGTAACCATAGTTACCATAATAGAACGGGTTATTCCAGATACTTCCGTAGCCATAACCCATACCGAATCCGCCGCCCCAGCCACCTAAGCCATAACCGTTGCCCCAACCCAATCCAATCCCTAAATAATTGGATGGTCCGTAGCTGCTACCGTAATAATAGTTGTCGAAATATGGATCATAGTAGCCCTGAAAGCTGTAACCATTGTAAAAACGGTTGATCCTTGAAGAGTAATCCATATCATAATAAGGATTACTTGTGCCATAATATTCATCATATTCTTCCTGACCCTGGGCCTGATATTGCTGGCCTTGCCGGTTCTGAGGTTGAGGTGCCATTTCCACCTCCCTGGCTTTCGCTACAGAGTTATAAACATCATCAGCAGGCTTGGTTTGAGCCAATTTTGATGTAGAGCATGAAGCCACCAACCCAGCAGCAGCAATCATAACAATGGGTAAAAATTTAATTGGTTTCATTGTGTTTATATTAGTTGTGTGTGTTCACGAATATTGATAAACAGGTTTCAAAAGTAACTAATTCTTAACTATTTACTTAGTCTAAAAACGTTAAATTATAATTGATATCAATTCTTAATCGTTTGTAGGCATAAATTTATAAATTTGCTATCGAATTTTACACTTTTTAACGTACAAATTACGTTCCAAATACATAACATGAGCAAAGAAATTACAAGTAGAGAAGCCGATTATTCCCAGTGGTATAATGATATCGTGATTAAAGCAGACCTGGCAGAACATTCTGCAGTACGTGGTTGTATGGTTATCAAGCCGAATGGCTATGCTATTTGGGAAAAAATGCAGGCTGTTTTGGATAAAATGTTTAAGGATACAGGCCATCAAAATGCCTATTTCCCTTTATTCATCCCAAAGTCATTTTTCTCCAAGGAAGCTTCTCACGTTGAGGGCTTTGCGACAGAATGTGCCGTTGTAACACACTATCGTTTAAAAAATGATGGTAACGGGAATATTGTGGTTGATGAAACTGCTAAACTGGAAGAGGAATTGATTGTTCGTCCGACTTCAGAAACAATCATCTGGAATACCTACAAAGGATGGATTCAATCATACCGTGATCTTCCAATATTGATCAATCAATGGGCGAATGTAGTAAGATGGGAAATGCGTACCAGATTATTTCTACGTACTGCCGAATTTCTGTGGCAAGAGGGGCATACTGCACACGCAACCGCAGAAGAGGCAATTGAGGAAACAGAACGCATGTTACACATTTATGCCGATTTTGCCGAAAACTGGTTAGCCGTTCCGGTAATCAGAGGTCGTAAATCGCCAAATGAACGCTTTGCAGGGGCGCTAGATACTTATTGTATTGAGGCTTTGATGCAGGATGGTAAAGCTTTACAAGCAGGAACATCTCACTTTTTAGGCCAGAATTTTGCTAAAGCTTTTGATGTTAAGTTTACAGGTAAAGATGGAAAATTAGATCATGTTTGGGCTACATCATGGGGCGTTTCTACACGTTTAATGGGTGCATTAATTATGGCCCACAGTGATGATTCCGGATTGATTATTCCACCAAAACTGGCGCCAATTCAGGTGGTTATTGTTCCAATTTATAAAGGCGATGAGGACCTGTCTAAAATTTCGGCATACGTTAACGAGCTAATCATGCGTTTAAAAGGCATGGGGATCTCGGTAAAATATGACGACAGGGATACGCAGCGCCCGGGCTTTAAATTTGCTGATTACGAGTTAAAAGGTGTGCCAGTGCGTATTGCGATCGGCAGTCGTGATTTGGAGAATAAAACCGTAGAAATTGCCCGCAGAGATACCAAAGTAAAACAAACTGTACCGCAGGAAGGTCTGGATATATACATTGCCAAATTACTGGAAGATATTCAGCAAAGCATGTTCAACAAGGCATTAGCTTATCGGGATGAGCATATTACGGAAGCTAATAGTTACGAAGAGTTTCAGGAACTGTTAGATACAAAAGCTGGTTTTATTGCTGCACACTGGGACGGAACACCAGAAACGGAACAAAAAATTAAAGAGGAAACAAAAGCAACCATCCGTTGTATTCCTTTAGATAATAAACTGGAAGATGGTGTTTGTATTTATTCTGGCAAGCCATCTATTCAGAGAGTGTTGTTTGCAAGAGCTTATTAGGTAGATTTGAGATTTGAGATGAGATGTAATCTCACATCTCCTGTCTCAAATCCAGCTTCTCACATCTCAAATCTTAAAAAAAATGAAATTCGCAACTAAAGCCATACATGCAGGCCAGGAGCCTGATCCAACAACAGGTGCTGTAATGACACCAATATATCAAACCTCTACCTATTGGCAAAAATCTCCTGGAGATAACAAAGGGTACGAGTATTCGAGAGGTACCAATCCAACGCGTAAAGCTCTGGAAGATTGTTTAGCTGCTTTGGAAAATGCTAAATATGGTCTGGCATTTTCGAGTGGAATGGGCGCTACAGATGCCGTACTGAAATTATTACAGCCAGGCGATGAAGTAATTACCGGAAATGATCTTTATGGTGGTTCTTACCGCATTTTTACTAAAATCTATACCAAATACGGGATCAAATTTCATTTTCTGGATCTTTCTAAGCCAGAGAATATGCTGCCGTATATTAACGATAAGACGAAACTGGTATGGATAGAAACACCTACCAATCCAACGATGCAGATTATCGACATTGAAGGTGTAGCAAAAATCACCAAAGAGAAAAATTTAATATTGACAGTTGATAATACTTTTGCGTCGCCGTACCTGCAGAACCCTATCGATTTAGGCGCCGATATTGTAATGCACTCGGTAACCAAATATATTGGCGGTCACTCTGATGTGGTGATGGGCGCTTTGGTAACCAATGATGAACAATTGTATAAAGACCTTTGGTTTATTTACAATGCCTGTGGTGCAACGCCTGGTCCACAAGATGCTTTCCTGGTTTTGAGGGGAATTAAAACACTTCATTTAAGGATGAAAGCACATTGCGAAAATGGGGAACGTATTGCGCATTATTTAAAAACACATCCAAAAGTTGATAAAATCTATTGGCCGGGTTTTGAAGATCACCCTAATCATGACATTGCTAAAAAGCAGATGCGTGGTTTTGGAGGTATGATTTCGATTACCCTGAAAGGAGCTGATTTGGAAGAAACTTTCAAAATCTCCTCTAATTTTAAAGTATTTACGCTTGCTGAATCTTTAGGTGGGGTAGAGTCACTGATCAATCATCCGGCTACCATGACACATGGCTCTATTCCGAAAGAGGAGAGAGAAAAGGTTGGTGTTACCGATAACTTACTTCGTTTAAGTGTTGGGGTAGAGGATATCGATGATCTTTTAGAAGACCTGGAAAGGGCATTGGCATAAAATTTCAATCGGGCATTATGATCAGTATTTGCCCGGTTTTTAATTTTTTTGTAAAGCCAGTTCAGTTCTATAATTTAATATTTGTCCGGCTTTACACTAAATCTTTTTTGTTGAAGTACCTGCTTCATTAAAATCTGCAAAACAAAAAAGGATACCGTTTCAATCCGGTTTAGGTGGCCAACGTTGTGCTGCTATTTTCGTTTAAATAATTACTTATATGCAATTTCTGGAGCTGAAAAATTTTCTTGATAGCAAAGTTGAACAGTATAATCAGCCTGATTTTATAGCAAACGATCCGGTTTGTATTCCGCATCTTTTCGAGAAAAAGCAGGATATTGAAATTTCAGGTTTTTTTGCTGCGGTTTTGGCCTGGGGGCAACGGAAGACGATTATCAATAAATGTCGGGAGTTGCTTGAACGGATGGATAATGCACCCCACGATTTTGTGATTCACCACAGTGATGATGATTTAAGGCGTTTGCTAAATTTTAAACATCGCACCTTTAACGATACGGATCTACTCTATTTTATCTCGTTTTTTAAACAGCATTATCAAAATTTTGATAGCCTGGAGCAGGCCTTTATTCCTCAACAGGATATTTTTAGATCTGAATACCTGGAAATTTCTTCAACAAAGCGGAGTGTAGAAGTTTCTTCTATCGCTGATCTCCATTTTACGATTGAGCAGGCATTGAACCATTTCAGGTCCTATTTTTTCTCATTGGAAGATTTTCCGCACCGTACTAAGAAACACATTTCTTCACCGCAACAAAAATCGACGTGCAAGCGCTTGAACATGTTTTTAAGGTGGATGGTCAGGGCTGATGATAAAGGTGTTGATTTTGGGATCTGGAATACGTTAAAATCTAAAGATCTGATTTGCCCATGCGATGTGCATGTAGATAGGGTAGGGCGCTTGCTCGGTCTCATTAACCGGAAGCAAACAGATTGGTTAACAGCCGTAGAATTAACCACTCATTTAAAGGAATTTGATCCTTTAGATCCGGTTAAATATGACTTTGCTTTATTTGGTCTTGGCGTTGAAAAGGAGTTTTAGGGTGTTTTTAAATTTATAAATAAATAAAAACTTCTTTTTTAAAATCAATGTTCTTATTATTACGTAGTGATTCTCTTACTTAAAAGAGAAAATCGTCTATCCAAACGGTAATTTCTATGATCGCAGTTAACTTATCTGATGAGGAGAGGTGGAAGAAATATAATAATTTTTCGCCTTTAATTGATGTTTTTAAAAAGTTTCATCCACTAAATGATGAAATAGAAAGGCGCATTAACCAGCATACATTTCCGATTAGTTATAAAAAGAACAAATACCTGGTTTCTCCGGTTGACCGCAATAAATTTTTATTTTTGATTGTAAAAGGGGTGGTGAGGGGATTTATAAAAGATGGAAGTACCGAAATTACCACCTGGATTGCAAAAGAAAATGAAGTGGTGGGAACAATACGTAATTTATGGGTAGAAGGTGATTCGGAAGAGTATTTGCAGGCGTTGGAAGATGTGGATTTAATTGCCATTCCGCATGTATTGTCAGATTACCTGTTTGAAAACTTCGCTGAAGCCAACATTGTGGGCAGAAAAATGATGGAGTTATATTACCGTTCGGCAGAGGAGCGTGCCTATCTTTGTAGGATTTCTTCTGCAGAAAAAAGATATAAACGATTTCTGGTTTCTTTTCCTGACCTGATAAACCGAGTTTCCTTAAAACACATCGCATCCTTTCTGGCCATCAGGCTGGAAACACTCAGTCGTATCCGGGCTAAGATCTAATCATTTTTCAAATTTCCGGTAGTCACTATCATGTGCAAACGGAATCATCGTGTCTAAGAAAATACTACAGGTATTCGAGGGGTGCAAGAAAATCGATAGTACGCTGATACGTGCGGGCACTCATTAAAAATTGAGACAACCAACTTAGGGTCTCATAACTAAACTGACTTCCCTTGTTTTTGTTCATCTGGTTGCCAAAATTCGATTAATACCAACATTAAAACGATTAGTGTTGTGGGCACAGTCAGGCATTTGGGTATGACTTCAGGCCAAACATTGCCTGTTTAATTACCATAATATAGGCAGTATTGATTACAGGTCGAGGTGTTTTGAGGCTTACTAAATCTTTATTTGTACTATTGACTATTAACAAAAATATTTTCTGTTACCCTTGCTCAATTGGCGATTACAAAGGCTATAGCCGTGAAAAGCATGAGATTTCCTCATCATATTCTTGGGTTGAGTTGAACATTACATTGGTAACTCTTAATATTATTAAACAAAATTGTTGAAATGTGTATAATAATATTTACATATTTAAGCGAAAAATTAACTACAATTGCGTAAAAAAAATAACTTTTTACTAACTTGCAGAATATCCTTAATATAATGAAAACAAAAAATGCCGTAAGTACTTTCACTGTGCTCATCGCTGATGATCATGAAATCATCCGCCGTGGCTTAAAAGGTTTAATATCAGACTTTTGGCCTGGTGTTGAAATCATTCATGCATCCACGCTAGAGCAGGCGCTTGTGGAAGTAGAAAAATCACCAAGTTTAATCATCATTGATGTAAACTTGCCTGGAGGTAATAACCTTAAGGTAATCGATCAAATTAAGTTGGTACAGCCCAACGCTAAAATCCTGGTATTTTCGTCTCTAAATGAAAATATTTATGCTGTACCTTATTTAAAATCGGGTGCTTCTGGTTACCTGACCAAAAATGCTGAAGAATCGGAAATCGTGACTGCAATTACGACAATTTTAGCTGGCAGCCGCTATTCGAGCAGAAATGTTAAAGAGAATATGTTCAACAGCATATTGGGTAATGATGCCGATAATCCTTTCACTAAACTTTCAGGCAGAGAACTTGAAGTGGCAGAACTTTTAACAAAAGGTATTGGTGTATTGGAAATTTCTAATCAGTTAAAGCTTCAAATGGGTACAGTAAGTACGTATAAATTGAGACTTTTTCAAAAGCTGAAAATAAAAAGCATTATAGAGCTAGCTGAAAAGATGAGCATTTATGAAAGATAAAAGAGTATAATACTCTTTTATCTTTCTAAGCTTTTTTGCTTTTATCTACAGTACCAGGCCCACTCGCTCCTGATTCATTAGGTGTAGAGCCAGCCTGACCAAATTTATCTGAAGAACCCTTCCCATTTTGATCGAAGGAAGCCTTTTCTTTTGAGCTTCCTTCGCTTTTATGCTCTTTTTTATCTGTGTTTTTATTGTCTTTAGTTTTCATAGATTAAATATTTGTTACTAATTTAACATTCTAAAACAGACAAAGTTTTATTTAATTCGCTAAGCTAAAGCTATAGTTCTGACTAAAATAATTTCAGATTATTTAAAATGAACGGTTATATAAGTATTATACCTGATATTGCTTAGTATAAAAAATCAAGTTATCTGGTAACAAGTGTATTTATTTAGTTAATTGAGATTAAGATATCTGTGATTATAGATGAATACATTTTATCTTCTACTTAATGATCAGAAATGATGTAAAATGGATGATGGAATAGTTTACTCACTAAAATCGAATAAACTTACACGTTCTTAAATACCTTATATAGTTACTATCCTATTTCCTGGATTCGTGTGCGCACGCAACATCGCTTTGATTTCCCCATAAATATCAATCGTTTTTTAATCTGAACCTATTTTCCTAAGCATAACGCAAAGGGTAAAAAAACTAATATTGTTAGTATTTTGTTGAAAATTTATCTTTTCAGAATCTTTAATTAACTAAAAATATTAGTAATTTTGATTTTAATCATCCCCCTTATAATACTAGAATGGATAAAGAAAGGCAGATTATTCATATGGATCAGGATGCATTTTTTGTATCGGTAGAAATCAGAAAAAATCCCAAATTGCTGGGTAAACCCGTAATTATTGGGGGTGGTGGCGATAGGGGCGTGGTGGCCTCTTGCAGTTACGAAGCCCGTAAATATGGTATTCACTCCGCCATGCCGGGCCGTACCGCAAAATTGCTCTGCCCCCAGGCTATATTTTTAAAAGGTGATATGGAAGAATATTCCAGGGCATCGCACGAGATTACCGAAATCATCACCGATAAAGTTCCTCTTTTCGAGAAAGCGAGTATCGACGAACATTATATCGATATGACGGGCATGGACCGCTTTTTTGGTTGTATGAAATTCGCGTCAGAACTCCGGCAAACTATTATTAAAGAAATGAAATTGCCTATTTCCTTCGGCCTGTCGATCAATAAAACCGTAGCCAAAATAGCCACGAACGAATCTAAACCTGGTGGCGAACGGCAGGTTACTTTTCCTGAGTTGCGGCCCTTTCTCGATCCTTTGGCTATTCATAAAATTCCGGGTATTGGTCATGCTACTTATAAAAAACTAAGCGAAATGGGGGTTCGCGAAATCCTTACGCTTACGCAGATACCACAACAGCTCATGTTTAAAATTTTGGGACAGCATGGTTTAAGTTTATGGCAAAAAGCAAACGGGATCGACCTTTCGCCTGTGGTACCTTACCGCGAAAGAAAATCAATTGGTACACAGGCCACTTTCGAAAGTGATACCATGGATATGGCTAAATTAAAGGCTATTATAACCGGAATGGTTAGCGGACTAACCTTTCAGTTGCGTAATCAGAAAAAACTAACTGCCTGTATTACTGTAACCGTGCGTTACACCAATTTCGAAACCGTTACCCAGCAGGAGCGGATTCCTTATACCTCGCTCGATTCATTTCTGATTAGCAAAGCACATAGCCTGTTCGAAAAGGTATATTCAAAACGGATGCTGCTGCGCCTGGTGGGTGTAAAACTTTCGCACCTGGTGAGTGGTTACGAACAGATTGGTTTATATGATGTCGCCGAAGAAGAGTATAGTCTTTACCAGGCCATGGATAAGGTGCGTAACAGCTATGGTGCCGAAGCGGTAGTAAAAGCCTGTATTGTTACCCAACCACCACGCGATGAAAAAGGAAAAATAATTAAATACAATCCCCGTAAAAAGAAAATTTTAATCGAAAACCAAGCAGAAGAAGAGCCGGAAATAAAGAAACGTTCGAAAATCAGAAGTTTTATGAGTGAAAAAGGAATAACAGGTTCCAAATCTTACGAGTAGTTATGTTTTTGAACGTTCATTCTTCTTACAGCCTGAAATATGGTACGCAGAGCATAGATCAGCTGATTGCTGCTGCACGGCATTTAGGGATCCATCAAATGGTCCTTACCGATATTAACAACTCAACCGGCGCAGTAGAGTTTATTCGCGAGTGTTATAAGCAAGGCATTGCCAAAGAAGCCGACGAAATACACAGGGGCAATATTCCTTATCAGATTAAACCTGTGGCCGGAATCGAATTTAGAACCGATAACAAGTTGTTATACGTAGGCATTGCCAAAAACAGGGAAGGCATGCGTGAGCTGAATGAATTTTTAAGTCACCACAACATCTACAACCTTCCATTGCCAGAGGTTCCGCCCCAAATGGAAAATGTATACATTATTTATCCCTTTCATAAAGCTTTTAATCAAACGTTAAAAGCAAACGAATATATAGGTATCCGTGGAAAACAGCTGAATCTTTTATACAAACATCCGCTTTTGGCCAAAAAAGAAAAACTGCTGGTGTGGCATCCTGTTACGGTAGGAGACAAAATTACTTATCGGTTGCATGAATATTTAAGGGCTATAGAACTCAATACTCTTTTAAGTAAGGTAGTTGAGGAACAAAAATGCAATCCCGATGAATTTCTGATTCCTGAAGCTGAACTTACACAACAGTTTGAGCAATATCCTTTTATTGTTCAAAACACGCAAAAGCTGATCAATAGCTGCGATTTAAGTGTTTATTTCGAAGATACGGCTACACCTTCTTCAAAAAATAAATTTTTTTACACCGAAGAAGGTTTCGAGGGTGATAGAAAAATGCTACGTGAATTGGCCGAAGAAGGACTGAAGTATCGTTATGGAGAGAACAATACCATAGCCATCGAGCGTTTGGAAAAGGAACTGCGGATTATTGAGCTTAAAAATTTCTGTGCCTATTTCCTCATTACCTACGATATAGTACATTATGCAATGTATAAGCGGGGTTTTTATCACGTGGGCCGCGGTTCGGGTGCCAACAGCATTGTAGCCTATTGTTTGCGCATTACCGACGTAGATCCGATTGATCTCGATTTGTATTTCGAACGGTTTTTACATGAAAAACGGACAAGCCCACCAGATTTTGACATCGATTTTTCATGGGATGAAAGAGAAGTAATACAGCGTTATATTTTTGAACGCTATCCTAAATGGCATGTTGCTTTTTTGGGTACCATGAGCACTTTCAAAGACCGGGCAATTATCCGGGAGATTGGTAAGGTTTTAGGTTTACCCAAAGGCGAAATAGATAGTTTTACAGATCCCACCAAAGAGCGTGAAAATTTGCTTAATGCTACTTACCAGAAGCTTTTGGCTGTACACCGCTACATGAAAAGTATGCCTAATCAACGTTCTATCCATGCAGGAGGAATTTTGATTTCTGAAGAACCGATTACCTATTATACCGCATTGGATATGCCGCCAAAAGGTTTTCCAACAGTGCAATGGGATATGTACGAAGCCGAAGCCATTGGTTACGAAAAATTCGATATTTTAAGTCAGCGGGGTATTGGCCACATCCGTGAAGCCGTGCAATTGATCAAGAAGAATAAAGGCAGAGCTATTGATATCCATGATTTTCCAGCCTTTAAAAAAGATCAAAAACTGAACGATATCCTTAAAAAAGGGCAACCCATCGGGTGTTTTTACATCGAATCGCCAGCCATGCGGCAACTGCTTAAAAAGCTGAAATGCGATAACTACCTTACCCTGGTGGCAGCCAGTTCAATCATCCGTCCCGGGGTGGCCAGTTCTGGTATGATGAAATCGTATATTGAGCGTTACCATGCGCCCGATAAAGTGGTGTATCTCTGTGAGGTGATGAAAGAGCGGCTTAGCGAAACTTATGGCGTAATGGTTTATCAGGAAGATGTGATTAAAGTTTGCCATTATTTTGCGGGCTTAGATCTGGCAGATGCCGATATCCTCCGTAAAGCCATGAGCGGTAAATACCGCTCTAAGCTGGCTTTTGATGAACTGGTGAACAAATTTAAGGTTTCGGCCCGGCACCAGGGCCATTCAGAAGAATTGGTTAACGAAGTTTGGCGACAGATTTCTTCTTTTGCCGGTTACAGTTTTTCGAAAGCCCATTCAGCCTCTTTTGCGGTAGAAAGCTATCAGAGTTTGTATCTCAAAACCTATTACCCCATGGAATTTATGGTAGCGGTGCTGAATAACTATGGTGGTTTTTACAGTCGATGGGTTTACGTGCACGAACTGCAAAAAACAGGTGCCAGGGTGCATTTACCCTGTGTTAACCATAGCGATGAAGTAGTGAATATTAAAGGTGACGACGTTTATCTGGGCTTTATTGCTGTTCAGGGTTTAGAAGAAAAAATCATTAAAATTATTCCACAGGAACGTACTGCAAATGGTTTGTATATCGATCTCGAAGATTTTGTAAAGCGGACCTGTATTTCGTTAGAACAGGCCATTATTTTAATCCGGTTGGGTGCATTACGTTTTACCGGCAAAGACCGGAAAACCTTACTTTGGGACGTGCATAATTACCTTGGTTTTAAACAGAAAAAAGTGAACCATGCCGAACTTTTTAAGTTAAGTTATAAAACCTATCAGCTCCCCGCGTTGGCCGATTCGGAATTAGAAAACGCTTATACTGAATTGGAGTTGTTGGGATATCCACTCAATTATAAAATGTTCGATTTTCTGAAAACCCCTTACCGTGGCGATGCCATGGCAGCCGATATGCATAAATATTTGGGTAAAACGGTAAGAATGGTAGGCAATTATGTATGCGAAAAAACGGTACACACCATTAAAAATACAAAAATGTGGTTCGGAACTTTTTTAGATGCAAACGGCGATTTTTTTGATACTACCCATTTTCCTAATACCACACCCATGTATCCTTTTAAAGGAAAAGGCTGTTACCTCATTTTAGGTAAAGTAGTAGAAGATTTTGGCTTCCAAAGCATTGAGGTGTTAAAGTTTGCCAAGTTGGATATCCACATGAACCCGGTGGCAGTTTAAATCGTTTCATCGTCATTGGGAGTTGGCTTTTATGCCACCGAAGCAATCTTACGGTTGCTACAAGCATACGCTTTAAGGTTTGCTTCCCCGAAAAACAGGGGTTGTGCCACGCAATTACGCTCATCCAATTAAGGCCTGTCATTCTGAGTGTAGCAAAGAAACTTTCTTAATGAAATGAGCGTTCAAGTGGTCATCATTTCGAGCGTAACCGGGAAATCTGCTTCACCCCATTCTATTCGAGTCTGTCAATGGTGACAGACTCGAAGGATCTTTTCATAACAAAACTTATATGTTCCTTAAATGCCTTATATGGTCAAAACAATAAAAGTTCCAATCGTTATAACTTTTCAAAATGCATTCTTAACATCATGAGCCGATTAATCTTGCCAATCGGCTCATGATTTGGCTTTTTTTTGAGCCGACTATGAGTACGGCGATCGTCATTTCGAGCGCAGCCGAGAAATCTGTTTCACTGAATATAAGATAGAGATCTCTCCATTTCGCGGCGCTTCAGTCGAGATGACGAAATTTCTAAAGTTTACGCTTGTTTCTAACGAGCGCACAAAAAAGGCATAACCATTTAATGGTTTACTTGTTTAAACATAATTTTTATCTTTAAACCATGATCCACCTTAAAGCAGAAATAGAACGTTTCGAAACCATGGGCGAAAAAACCGGCTGGAGTTATGTGTTTATTCCGGCAGCTTTGGCTAATGAAATTAAGCCCGATTGTAAAAAGAGTTTCAGGGTAAAGGGAAAAATAGATGAGCTTGAAGTTTCTGGAATGGCAACCATCCCAATGGGAGAGGGCGATTTTATTATTGCCTTAAAAGGCGAAGTACGTAAAAAACTAAGAAAAGAAGCTGGGGCAAGTGTCGAACTTTATCTGGAAGAAGATAAAAATTTTAAAATCGAAATGCCTGAAGACCTGGAAATCTGCTTATCAGAAGAAGAACATTTAATCCGGAACTTTTTAAAACAATCTAAATCGCATCAAAACTATTATATTAACTGGATTAACCAGGCTAAGACCGAAACCACACGCACCAAAAGAATCGTAATGACGGTTAAAGCAATGGATAAGGGGCAGGATTTTGGAGCGATGATCAGGGAGAGTAAGTTGTGAGTTCGGAGTTTTTAGTTTGGAGTTTTACAAAGAGCACAAAGGTCTTGGGGAAATAAGTTAGTTTTTTGTTCTGCAAAAATAACAGGCTTACAATAGCCTCACCCCCCCAATTTCTAACTATATGCTTGAGCGATTAGAACAGCTATGCACTTAGCGCTCTCAACTCCAAGCTCCCCGCTCCAAACTTAAGATTCCCTTTTATAACTCCTAAACCAACTCCAAACTTTCATCTGGATTACTCCTAAAAAAGCTTCTCTGAAAATACGGGTGCTCATTTTTGATGTTCCTTCGGTACGATCGGTGAAGATGATGGGAACTTCGACTACTTTAAAGCCAAATTTAATGGCGGTGAATTTCATTTCGATCTGAAACGCATAACCGACAAACTTAATTTTATTTAATGGAATGGTTTCCAGTACAATTTTGCGGTAACATTTAAAGCCTGCTGTAGCATCCTGAATGTTGATTCCAGTAATCATACGCACGTACATTGAAGCAAAATATGACATTAAAACCCTGCCCATTGGCCAGTTTACTACATTTACCCCCTTAACATACCTGGATCCAATGGCTACATCTGCACCATTTACGCAGGCTTCACGTAAGCGCGCCAGATCATCCGGGTTGTGTGAAAAATCGGCATCCATTTCAAATATGTAGGCATAATCGTGTTGTAATGCCCAGTTAAAGCCATAAATATATGCTGTACCCAGGCCTTGTTTACCTGCACGCTCTTCAATAAATAAATGCCCTTCGTATTCTTTTTGCAGTGATTTTACAATTTCAGCAGTTCCATCAGGAGAACCATCATCAATAATTAAAACATGAAAAGGCTGTGTTAAAGAAAAGACCTTCCTAATGATTTTCTCGATGTTTTCCTTCTCGTTGTAGGTGGGAATGATGACTAAACTATCTGACACGTTTGTTGTGGTTTTTTAAATAATATAAGCCTTTGGCCTTTGTATTTGGCAATTGCTTTTAAATTGCGAAAGTAAATATTAAATATGAAACCGTTATGAATTTTCATGAATTCTACGTGATTTGTTCTCCGCGGCCGTCATCCTGAACTTGTTTCAGGATCTGTTTAATGCTGTTATTCCTCAATATATCTTAGACCTTATTGTTTCCCGGTGATTTCGCAGATCTACGCAGAATTAGATTTTAAGTCACTGAACCGTTGTTCCTAAACCCGACAGCAGCGGCAGCTCCCGATTGAAAAGAGGGACTATAGCGAATGGCGGGACAGCAGGCCTCCAAGAACGACTGTCCGCTCATTTTCATCTTAAAGTATATGCCCATTTCTTCTTAAAACACTTGTCGACAGTCTGAGTGTAACCGAAGACTCTTCCTTTTATACCTTTATAATAAAAAAGATTCTTCACTGCGTTCAGAATGACAAAGAACTATTACCTCACCTCCTGCATTAACTTTTTAACCAGCTGTGAAAAAATAATCAATGCCAAACCTGCAATTAAAGAATATAACGCCAATGCTTTGTAACCTTCGGTATAAGCCATTAATTTAGTTGGTAGTGAAGCATTATCTATACTCGACATTTCTGCACCCAGTTTTCCGGCAGCCAATTGCCCAAAAGCACTGGATAAAAACCAAAGCCCCATCATCATGCCGAACATTTTCTTTGGCGATAGTTTCGTAATAATCGACATACCTATCGGCCCCAGACAAAGTTCGCCTAACGTTAATAATAAATAGGCTAATGTAAATACATTTAACGAACTAATGCCCTGTGCATTGGCAAAGAACCTGGTGGCGTAAAATACATAAAAGCTTAAAGCCAGTAGAAGGAAACCAATTCCAAATTTTACCACGGTGTTGGGTTCAATTTTACGCTTGTAGAGGCCTAGCCATAAAATGCCTACAATCGGACTAAAAACAATAACAAAAAACGAGTTAACACTATTGTTCACCACATTGGGGTCAATATTAAAAAAGAGAATTTTATGATCGAGATTATCTTTCGCAAATAAAGATAGCGAACCGCCACTCTGCTCCGATATGGCCATAAAAATGAAGTAACAGAAGATAAAAACGAACGCTGCCAATAATTTATATTGTGTTTTTTTATCTTTTATTTTAAAGGTTTCGTATAGGAAATAAACCAGAGCAACAACACCTATGGTGTACATGAAATAATCAGTAAAGGCCGTGTTTTTTACCATGATATAAATCAATGGAATACAAAGTATCGAACCCGCATAAACGACTATTTCCCATAACTGCTGTTTTGATTTTTTAAGATGCAGCAACGGTGAGCTCCCGATCGGGCCTAAGTGTTTTTTGGTGAAAATAAATGTACCCAAACCAAACATCATTACCAGTGCGGCAGATAAAAAACACAAATGCCAGTTGTAATATTTACCCAGATAAATACACATGGCACCACCCAGTAAGCCACCTACATTAATACCGGCATAAAAAAGTCCGTATCCTGCATCTCTGCGGTTATCTTTCTCATGGTATAATTCGCCAACCATTGATGAAACATTGGGTTTAAAAAAACCGGTTCCGATAATAGATAGGGTAATACCGATATAAAATAAATCGTGTGGAGAGAAAGCCAGGATTAAGTTTCCGATGATCATTAGAGTTCCGCCCCAAAAAAGAGATTTTCTGAATCCTAAAATCTTATCGGCAAAAATACCACCTATAAAAGTGAAAGCATAAACAAAGGCTTGTATAGCGCCGTACTGCAGGTTCGATTTCTGGTCGCTTAAACCCAGTTGTTCTACCATAAAGAAAGCCAATACCCCGCGCATTCCGTAAAAGCAGAAACGCTCCCACATTTCTACCAACGATAAATGCCAGAGTTGTTTCGGGTATTTTCCTTCAAAATTCTGAATCTCTTCTATTGAAACTGTTTTTTCCATTAAATAGGTTTAAAAATTAAAAGCCCGATGGATATCGGGCTTTAGGGTAAAAGTATTTTTTTTATTAGTGAACACCATGCATCCATTTACGCAGAATAGGGCTTATGGCAAACATAATTAAACCTGCTACAATTGGTATTATGGTGAATATTAAGAAGAAAGTGGAAATTGAATAAGCGGCACTTATTTTGTCAATTAATGATCCTGTAGCTCCGGCCAGGTAGTTACCGATGGCAGTACAGGTAAAAAATACACCAAACATTAAACCCACAAGGTTTGAAGGTGCAAGCTTACTTACATAGGATAGTCCAACAGGAGAGATACATAACTCGCCAACAGTATGGAAGAAATAGGCAAAAATTAACCAGAATAAACTTACTTCTGCAGAAGTAGCACCTTGTGGAATAGACGAACCGCCATAAGCTAAACCTGCAAAACCAATACCTACAAAAATTAAACCGAAGCCAAATTTTACAGGCCCGCTTGGGTTAAATTTGGTTTCCCAAATTTTAGAAACAATAGGGGCCAGCGATACGATAAAGAATGAGTTTAATACACTAAACCAGGAAGCCGGAACTTCGGTACTTACCGAGCCCATTTCTCTGCTTACTTTCCAGATGGCTAATACCCAGATAATGGCAAAACTCAATAACGTAAATAAAATAGTTGCCGGATACTTTTTGAAAATTTTGCCTGCTAATGAAAACAGCACAAAAGTTACGGCTACCAATGGAAATATGGTTAGGATGGCATCGACCCATTTAAAGGTTGTAGCTGCTCCTCCTGTTAAGTTTCTTAAGGTATAATCTTTGGCAAAAATTGTCATCGATCCGCCTGCCTGTTCGAATACCATCCAGAAGAAAATGGTAAAAATAGACAAAATGGCGATTACCCATAAGCGTTGACTTCTAACTTTTTTAGGAATTTCTTCTACCGTTGGATCTGCCTTTTCTACGGCTTTAGTTTTATCAACTGCCGAACCGATTACACCAAATATTTTTTGCCCGAAATAAAACTGGAGCATTCCAAAAAGCATAAATACGCCAGCTAAGCCGAAACCATAATGCCAGCCTACTTTTTCGCCGATATAACCGCACATTAACATACCTATAAATGCACCGGAATTGATACCCATGTAAAATATGGCATAAGCACTATCTTTTTTATCGCTGATTGGAGGATAAAGTTTACCTACAATTGATGAGATGTTTGGTTTGAAAAATCCGTTACCAATAATAAGCAAGAGCAAGCCAGCATAGAAAAAGTTGTTGCTAAAGCCCTCTAAAGCCATAGCGGCATGACCAAGGGTCATAATAAAAGCACCGATGATAACCGCTTTTCTGTAACCGGTAAATCTATCGGCAATTAAACCACCAAGTATTGGTGTAAAATATACTAAACCGGTATAAATAGCATAAAGCTGTAAGGCTTCCGGCCGTGGCCAACCCCAACCGTTTTTGCTCAGATCGCTAATCAGGAACAAAACCAAAATGGCCCGCATTCCGTAATAACTAAATCTCTCCCACATTTCAGTAAAAAAGAGTACAAAAAGGCCAACCGGGTGGCTAAATAATTTTTCAGGAGAGACCCCTTGACTGGTTAAGTGGAGATCTAGTTCCTTATCATGGTCAATACTAATGGTTTCATTAGATGTTTGCATAAAACATTTGTTGGTTTTAGTTTATGAATTCAGAATTTGTGTGTTGTTTAAGCTAGTTAGCAGGGCGCAATATAGTGAGCGATTGCCAAACTCACAAATTTTTAAGTAAGGAGTAAGGTAAATGGTTTGTTAGGAATTAAAACTTTCTGATGGGTTTAACATTTTTCTTTGGGTCTGCATAAAACTCATCACTCGAATTTGGATCATTGTTAAGCGTAATATCTTCTTGCAATTTCAGCCTTCCACCGATAATTTTAAAACCATCAAAAGTGCCGTCTGATCCATAATATTCAAATTTTCCCTTTACTTCAGGATTAAAGGAAGCAAGATGGTCAAATACAATCATTCCTGCTTTCAGATCGGTTTTTAAAGTCATCGCATTTGATTTTGCATACTCAAATATGATCCTGTTTTTCCCTTTTAATTCTTTGCCGTCAAAAACAGGCGCACCAAAGGTGAGTTTATCTTTATCGAAAGAAAGGATATCGATTATCTTTTTAGTGGTTATTTGTGTATTACCTTTCCAGCCTAAAAGAACATAATAGGGCAATCGGTTTCCGCTATTAACCGGAATGACTTCGTAATACCTGGCGCCGAACCATTTCTGATTACTGGTAATGCCGTTGGCATCGCCAAGATTATCGGTTTGATCAATCAAGGGATAAAGTTTCAACGGGCCGCTTTTTGTGTTCATCTGCATGGCGCCATAATAGCGGTATGTACCGTTTTCGAGCAGTATGTACCAACTCAAAATCCTAAAAGCCTGATCTGGTGATTTAATTACAGATACATTTTTAAGCGAATCGAAAGGGTAGGAAAAAGAATTGGAGACTTTTAAAGCATCAACCAATGTTTTTACAAAATTGCCGTTTATTTCTAATTTTTGAGCATCACTTTGCGCAGCAACAACCCTTGCAGATATTTTAATCAGTGTATCCTGGAAAACATTTAAAGTATTTGGTGATTGCTGTGCTTTTAGATTAAAGCTTAGCGTTCCAATGATTAAAAGGATGTAAAATCGGATAACTTTCATACGATCAGATGCAAAAAACGCTGCAAAACCAAAGATTATAATTTCTCGATAACGAGGGCACTTGCGCCACCACCACCGTTACAGATTCCGGCTACACCGATTTTTCCGTCATTTTGTGCCAAAACCGAAAGTAAGGTAACTACAATCCGGGCACCTGATGCACCAAGTGGGTGACCTAAGGAAACGGCACCACCATTAACGTTAACCTGACTCTCGTTTAACTTTAAAAGTTGATTATTAGCGATAGAAACTACAGAAAATGCTTCGTTGATCTCAAAATAATCTACATCCTCTGCATTTACATTGGCTTTGTGTAAAGCTAATGGGATTGCTTTTGCTGGTGCAGTGGTAAACCATTCTGGTGCTTGTTGGGCATCAGCATAGCCCAAAATTTTAGCTAAAGGCGTTAAGCCTAATTCTTTTGCTTTATCAGCGCTCATTAAAACCAATGCCGCTGCACCATCATTTAAAGTTGATGCGTTTGCAGCTGTTACGGTTCCATCTTTTTTGAAAACAGGTTTTAATGAAGATATTTTATCAAATTTAACAGCTGTGGGCTCATCGTCGGTATCAACCAAAGTGATTTCTCCTTTACGGTCTTTAACCTCTATGGCTATAATTTCATTGGCAAATTTACCTGATGTTTGTGCGGCTTGCGCTCTTTTGTACGATTCGATAGCGAAATTATCCTGTTCCTCGCGACTGATGTGGCATTCGGTAGCGCAAAGTTCGGCTGCAGAACCCATGTGGTAATCGTTGTAAACATCCCAAAGGCCATCTTTTACTAAACCATCTGTAATTTGTCCGTGGCCCAGGCGATAACCGTTCCTTGCCTTATCAAGGTAATAGGGAACATTACTCATACTTTCCATGCCGCCGGCAACAATAATTTCATTATCGCCATTTGCAATACTTTGTGCGGCAAGCATGATTGCTTTTGTGCCCGAAGCACATACTTTATTTATGGTTGTAGCAGGCAAATCTGGTAATCCGGCAAATTTTGCAGCCTGTGTAGCAGGTGCTTGTCCGAGGTTAGCCGATAAAACATTGCCCATATATACTTCCTGGATCTGTTCTGGTTTTAGTCCGGCTTTTTCAATGGCTGCTTTAATGGCAAAACCACCGAGTTGAGTAGCAGAAAATTGAGCTAATGAGCCTCCAAAACTGCCAATAGGTGTTCTCACAGCTGATACAATTACAACTTCTTTCATGTAAACTAATTTTTATGAATTTTTGGTTAGGCCGCTAAGTTAGTCAAACCACGCAGGTTTCCAAAACCTATGAGGTTTAAAAATAACGTTTAAGGAATGATTTTAGCGCATTTGAAAATAATAAGTTTTTAGTAGGTTTTGGAAAGGTAATGCAGTGTTTCTTAGAGTTAGTTCGGTCCTGCTCTTTGCTATAGCCCTCATGTTTCGGGGCTGCCGCTGCCATCAGGTTTAGATTACCTGGGCCGGTGCTGCTTGGGCAGAAATAAAAACCTCGCAGGTTTCCAAAACCTGCGAGGTTTAAAAATACGTTATAGAGAATGATTTTAGCGCATTTGAAATAATAAGTTTTAATGGGTTTTGGAAAGGTGCTGTAGTGTTTCTTGGGGATTGGTTTAGTCCTGCTATTCGCTGTAGCCCTCATGCTTCGGGGCTGCCGCTGCCATCAGGTTTAGGTTGCTTGGGGCGGTGCTGCTTAGGGAGCAGTAGAAACCTATCAGGTTTTAAAAAACCTGATAGGTTTAATTTAAAACGGGGTGGTTAGCGTTAGGGATTGTAAGGGTTCAGTACCGATTAAGCATCTGTTTTTATTTAATTACGGTATGCTTGCTTGTTTCACAGGTCTTCATCGGTACCGGAGCGCAGCGCAGCCCTGAAAAAGCCCGACCCTTGCGTAGCTTGGGTAACGCCCAAATCAGTTTAGCAGTTAACAGTTAACAATTGGCATTTAACAATTTACAGTTATTCCTCTTTCGCCTTGCCTTTCTTTCTTGATTTTAATGCCTGCGTAAGTAGAAACTCAATCTGCCCGTTAGTACTTCTAAACTCATCGGCAGCCCAGGTTTCTACTTCTTTTAATAAAGCAGGACTAATTCTTAATACAAAAGCTTTTTTATCTTTCTCCGCCATTCTTATTGTATTGCTTGTATATTATATCTCGTTTTTAAATTAATCAAAAACATCTCCAGATCCTCTATCTTATTAGAACTGAACAAGAGCTTTTTGCCATTTTTAAATTCCAGTTGCAATCCCCTGTTTTTATCGTTTAATAAATAAGCCTTATCTTTAAATTTAAACCAGAGCCGGTTTTTTACGCCGTAGCCCCCGTATTCGGAAAATGCATCGTACTTTCTGATGTAAGCTTTTTCAATACGCTCCCAACGGAAATGACTTGATGTAAAGTGAAGGGGGGGATACCGGAAAGAAACCTCTTCAGCTGTTATCTTTAGGGTGAGCTTATGCTGTTGCACTAAAAAAATGATTAAAAACGGAGATACAAGCGCAAAAACCGGGGCGAAGTACATTTCTTTAAGTTCAGCTAAACTTAAGCCGTTATGCTGAAAAATAAGTAGGGCCGCTGTTGGAAATATAGTGGCTGCTGTAACCAGATAGAGCCACCAGATCTTCAATCCATGTTTTTCTTCAAATTCCATTAGCTTAATTATATAAGGTTCCGGTGTTTACTACAGGTTGTACATGGCGATCTCCGCATAAAACCACCAATAAATTGCTTACCATGGCTGCTTTACGCTCTTCATCCAGCTCAACAATGCCTTTTTGCGATAATTTCTCTAATGCCATTTCTACCATACCTACGGCGCCTTCAACAATTAATTTACGGGCTGCAATTACTGCTGTGGCCTGTTGGCGCTGTAACATGGCGCTGGCAATTTCTGGTGCATAAGCCAAATGCGAAATCCTGGCCTCTAAAACTTCAATGCCTGCGCGGGATAAACGTTCGTTCAGCTCGTTTTCTAAAAGTTCACTTACTTTTTCAGCTCCATCTTTTAAGGTAATACTGGTTTCTTCACCTTCAGCATGGTCATATGGGAAAATGTTGGCCAAATGCCTTACAGCAGCTTCACTCTGGATGTTTACATATTGCATGTAGTTTTCTACAGAGAAAACGGCTTTGGCAGTTTCGTTTACTTTCCAAACCACCACAGCGGCAATTTCGATGGGGTTGCCCAGTTTATCGTTAACCTTTAACTGCTGTCCGTTTAAATTGTTGGCTTTTAATGATAAGCGTCTTTTTGTGGTTAAGGGATTTACCCAGAAAAAACCGTCGGCCTTTACCGTACCGATATATTTTCCGAACAAGGTAAGTACCATCGATTGGTTGGGGTTAATGATTAAAAAGCCCGGAAATAGTAAAAATATATCTATGGCTAATAAAATTCCTCCCCAGAGAAAAATTTCTGAAACAAAACAGAAAATGGAAGCAGCAAGCAACAATATGCTTACTGCGAATGTTAAATAGCCAGATGGCGGATTGATAATTTTTTCTTGATACATAATTGATATTAATTTGATATCATAAAATAAAATATAAAATCTGGTAATTGCAAACAAAACCTGTAAAATGTATATTAGATAAAAATGCTATTTTTGACAGTACAATAATTAAATCGTTTTGGCTAAAATCAAGAGAAATTCACACAAGATTCTTTACCGGAAATATTCATCAAACCTAAAATATGTGATGATGATATTTACCGTTTTCATTATTACGTTATTCCTGCCCAAACAACCCCGGTTTAGATATGAGTTCGAAAAAAATGCAGTATGGAAAAACAAGGATCTGATTTCGCCTTTCAGTTTTGCTATTTTAAAAACCAACCCGCAGGTTAGTGCAGATAAAAAAAATGCCTTAAAAGATATTTTACCCGTTTACCAGTTGGATAATGGCATTACTGCAAATGCATTGGAAGAGTTTGCCAATGAATTTGATGTGAAATGGAAATCAAAACAACTTAACGAAAAAGATAAGGATGTATATAAAAGTGCTGCCTATAAATTGCTGCAGCGTATTTACCAGAGAGGAATTATCGGCTTAAATGTGAAACACCAGGCGGGGGGTAAAAACTACGACTTTTCTTTGCTTGAAAATAATGTGTCACAGGAGAAAAATACGCAGGATGTTTTTACTGCAGAATCTGCCCTGCTGTTTTTTAAAGATAATTTTAAGGCCCCTAATCAGGTAATGGGCGATTTGGTGGCAAACCTCGCCATTGATCATATCACTCCAAATATCGTATTTGATGAGCGGCTGACGCAAACTATACAAGATAATACAGTTAATAATATCTCCACTACAAAAGGGATGGTGCAAAAAGGGGAACTGATTGTAGCCAAGAATGATGTTATTGACGAAGAAATTTATCAGAAACTGGAATCCTACAAAGCTACTTACGATGCACAAACCAAAACTATTGGCAGCAGGGCATTGGTTTACCTGGGGCAGGTGATATTGGTTGGCTTTATAGTGGCTATTTTAATGTCATTCCTTTTTCTTTTCCGGAAGGATATTTTTGCGGATAACCGTCAGCTTTCGTTAATTCTCATTGTAACTACAGGAATGTTGCTTGCTTTAACCTGGGCTATTAAGATGGAGATCCCAAGTTTGTACTACATTCCGTTCTGCGTGGTGCCTATTATCATCAGGATACTGTTTGATACGCGTTTGGCACTTTACCTCCACATGCTGGTGATTTTAATTGCAGGTTTCTTTGTGGCCAATAGTTTCGAATTTGTATTTTATCAGGTTACTGCGGGTATGGTTGCCATATTTAGCATAAAAAACTTTGTTAAACGCGAAAGGTTCCTAGTTTCGGCCTTATTTATTCTGCTGGCTTATTTTGTTTCTTTTATAGGCATTGCCTTACTCCGCGAAGGGTCTTTCCGCGAAATAGAATGGTTGAATTTTATTCCTTTTGTTTTTAGTGTACTTTTATCGCTTTTGGCTTATCCGTTAATTTACCTGTTTGAACGTATTTTTGGTATCACTTCGGATGTGGCCTTAATTGAGTTGACCAATACCAATAATAAACTGTTAAGAGAGCTTGCCTTTAAAGCGCCTGGAACCTTTCAGCACTCTTTACAGGTGGCCAACCTTGCTGAAGCTGCGATATTTAAAATTGGTGGTAATTCTGTGCTGGTAAGGGCCGGAGCCTTATACCACGATATTGGTAAGGTAGACAATCCACAGTATTTTATTGAAAACCAAAATACGGCTGTGAGTCCACATGATAAATTACCTTATGAGCAAAGTGCGCAGATCATTATTCAGCATGTGCATAAAGGAATTGAAATTTTAAGAAAGAACCAGATTCCTGAAGCGATCATCGATTTTATCAGAACACATCATGGAAATACCCGGGTCGATTATTTTTATCAATCGTTTTTGAAAAATACACCCGAAAAATTTGTCGACGAAAACATATTTCGCTACCCCGGACCAATACCTTTTAGCAAAGAAACGGGTGTGTTAATGTTAGCCGATTCGGTTGAAGCTGCCTCAAGAAGTCTGAAAAATCCCGATGCACAAAACATAAATGACATCGTTGAACGTATAATTAACTACAAATTGGAGCAAAATCAGTTAGATGACTGCGATTTGACGTTAAAAGATATTGAGACTATCAAATTGATATTCAAGACGATGCTGATGAGCATCTATCATGTGCGTATAGATTATCAACAAATTTTGTAATTTTTTTTTGTTGGATAACTTGTTTTACTATATTTGCAGACCTCAAAACAACGCCGGTAGGGCAGAAAAGAGAGGTTTGAAGGAGAGGTGCCTGAGTGGCCGAAAGGAACAGTTTGCTAAACTGTCGTACTGGTAACGGTACCGCGGGTTCGAATCCCGCCCTCTCCGCAAAGAATAAAAATTTGCAAATAAAAATGGAATTGTCAATTTAAATCCGTTACTTTGCAATCCCTTCGAAAAAGGGAAATAAAAAAGAAGATACCAAGTTCGGGATGTAGCGTAGCCCGGTATCGCGCCTGCTTTGGGAGCAGGAGGTCGTAGGTTCGAATCCTGCCATCCCGACAAAAAGTTGATCCACTTTTAAAACAGGATTAAAAGATCGATACCAAGTTCGGGATGTAGCGTAGCCCGGTATCGCGCCTGCTTTGGGAGCAGGAGGTCGTAGGTTCGAATCCTGCCATCCCGACAAACACAGTACAAACTGTATCAATAACCCTCTAAATTGTTCATTTAGGGGGTTTCGTTTTTTTATTGGGTTTATAATGGGGTAATGAATATCAACCATTTTTAACCCAAATCTGCACCCAGATTTTCTTCTTAATATTGTCTTTCAACGAAAGATGAAATTTTATTGCAATTGTTTTTTATTGGACAAAAGAACCAAATCTTAACCGTTTTTACCGGTTTTTTGGGTGCAGATTTGGGTAAAAAAATAGGAGAAGGTTTTATGAAATCTAACCACAGTTTTAGCGTCAATTTCTTCATTAGAAGGGACAGGGAGGCCTTTGGGAAAGCCCCATTATCAGTTAGAATTACTGTCGATGGAAGGGCTGTTTTTTTGCTACAAAAAAGACCGTTGAAAATTGCTGATTCTATAGCATCAACACTTGTACGGTATGTTTTCCAGTTGGTATTTAAGCCGTTTGTATTAGGCATGTTTACCGAAATAACACGGGTAGATGAAGTAATCCGGTTTAAATAGTCATTACCGTTTGCCAATACCACAATTATTTTCCAGGTATTGGATGGAACATTAACTCGACCGTTATCAATGGTATAGGTAATCCCTCCATTACTACCCGTGCCGCCAGAACCATAAGAACCGCAGATGATGTAAACTTCATTTCCTGATGTAACCAGTAAACGGGCATAATTTTCAAGGTCAGCCCATGGCCCCTGGTTATTATTTGGTGCCTGTGGCATCATGTTGCTCATTAAAAAAGTAGAAGAGTTAGCGGCTACTGATGCTGTTCTATCAGCAGAAGGACAAGTGTGGCCACGATCGAAACCTAAATACAATACCCCCGAAAGAAGTTCGGTAATTGTATCCAGTATATTGTTATACATGCAGATGGAATAGGTATGTTTACTATTTACTGCTCCTAAATTATTAAATATGCATGCAAACTATGCTAATAACGGATTATCATAGTGTTAATTTTTATACCTATTTAACTAAAAATGAATCTATTTAACGTGAGTTCGTGATAAGGCTGATTAAGATCTGTAAAGTATGTAATTGTCTGAATATCAATAATTAATCGTAAAATTTGTATTTAAGTGTCTAATTTAAAGAACAACATTATATGCTTGCTCCTGATAAAATTATTGAAATTTTCGTTAAGGTGGATGACTACTGTAGAGAATAGGAGTCCAAATAAGTAAATACCAACTTGATGCAGGTAATTGCAAGATACGAAACAGAAAAGTGTCGCTTGCTGATAGTGAGATCATCACGATACTGATCGCCTTTCACAGCGGCCATTTTACTCTTTTATCTTGGTCATATCTGCGCCTATTACAAGGATTGCTTTCCTGGCCTGGTGTCTTATAATCGTTTTGTCGAGCTACAACAATGAATAGATGTGCCTATGATGCTGTTCCTTAAACGGGATTGCCTTGGGAGATCCCGGGGCATCAATTTTATAGATTCCATATATATAAAAGTGTGCCACAACTGGCGTATCCATAACCATAAGGAGGCTTTCTGCATGGTACGGGGATCCTGAGGGAATGGACTATAATGCCCTCGGGAAATCCACACCTTTGCCCTGGACAGCTGAACTTTTGAAACTGAAAGCTTCGGTAGAAGCAACAGCAGGGATCAGCTTTAATAGTGCTGCTAAATTATTACCGGGATGGACAGGATTCGATTGCCTGGCATAATGACAACGAAACGGTGATGGGTTCACACCCCGTTATCGCATCTGTGTCTTTTGGACAGGTAAGGGGCTTTGATATCCGGCGTAAAACTGATCACGCTGAAAAATATACCCTAAGGCTTGAACATGGTTCGCTGCTCCTGATGAAAGGAGACCTGCAGACCAAATGGGACCATAGGATTGCAAAATCAACAAGACCGATGGGGCCAAGGGTCAATCTGACATTTAGAAAAATCATTGGGACTTAAAATTCATATCTAATACCACTAGCCCATCTCTACCATAAATCAATTCATCCGAAAACGGATAAAACAGCAAAGGCACCGTCTGGGCGATGCCTTTACCATTATTCAGGTACTGATCTCTTAGTCCAGCAGTTCAATTAACGCCTTTGCCGTAGGTCCGGCCGATAGGGGGTTTTGCCCCGTCACCAACAGGCCGTCTACTTCCACATGGGAAAGAAAAGGCACCAGTGCCGTTTTCACCTCCGCGCCGAGCTTGCCCAGCGTCTCTTCGAGCAGATAAGGCACATTGCCCGCTCTGCCCACCAGCTTTTCTTCCATATCACTAAAGGCCGCAACACGTTTGCCCCTTAAAAATCCCGGCCGCTGACCTTCCGCGCTGAGCAGCGCCGCAGGTCCATGGCACACCAGTCCCACCGGTTTGCCCGCATCCAGAAAGTCCAGGATCAACAGGCCACTGTCATTATCCCTGGCCAGATCCCAGATCGGGCCATGGCCGCCCGGATAAAACAGTGCGTCATATTCCGATGCCGAAAGCTGGTTCAGTGGCACAGTATGGGAAAAAGCATGTTTGGCCACCTCGTCATCCAAAAAGCGGCGGTTGGATCCCGAAATATGTTCGGTCAGCTCGCTCATTGGATCTACCGGCGGCCTGCCTCCCTTAGGGCTGGTCAGGGAAACTGAATAGCCCGCATCAATAAATTCATAATAGGGGTCGGTAAACTCACCTAGCCATACGCCCGTCTTGCCGTCCGTATTTTCCATCTCACTGTGAGAGGAAAGCACCATCAATATCTTTTTCATTTCCTTTATTTAATATCGTCCGGACCGATTTCATTACCTTCCTCATCGATCTGCTGATGGGTATCCCAGTTGCTATCACTGGCTGAATTCTGAGTCTCAGCAGCACTGTTTTTATTTTCTTCCCGCTCCTGCAGGTCTTTCTCTTTTGGATCTGTCATAATCATATTTTTAACTTAACAACAATCCAGCGCCCGAATGGTTCAGCAAATTAATCCGGTATTGGCCCTCAGATCGCTATTTCCTTTTTTTAGCAGCTATATTGCCATTAATGTTCAGTATATGCCTCTTGTTGGTCAGTTACCAAAAAAAAACTGATCCAAAGTGCTAAACGCTTAACTTGCAGTTCATGTTGTTTACTTAAACAACAGCAAGCCATCAGCCCTCTTGGCATGTAAGTATGATGAAGAATCCACTATCAGCATGATCGCAGCAAACAAAAATGTTTGGCCGTTCGATAGATTGTGCTCATCTGTTTCTATGCGCAATGGGATAGCGGTTAGTCATCTGCATCTCCAATCTGTTCATTATAAAAATAAATTCTACAGGGATTGCCCAAATTCAAAACAAACGGCCCGTTCAGAAGGTATATGCACTACTAGATTTATAAAAAAATGGAAAATCATACGATGTTACAGTACTTTGAATGGTACTATCCCAACGATGGCAGCCTCTGGAAGAAGGTGCAGGAAGATGCTGCTAAATTAAAAAAAATGGGCATAGACTCCATTTGGCTGCCTCCGGCACATAAAGGTATGGAAGGAAAAGATTCAACTGGTTATGATTCTTACGATTTATATGATCTTGGCGAATTTGACCAAAAAGGAAGTATCGCTACAAAATACGGTACTAAAGAGGAATATCTTCAGGCAATCAAGTCTGCACAACAGGCCGGTATAAGTGTTTACGTAGATATTGTGTTGAACCATCTTGGTGGAGCAGATGAGCATGAGCCGGTTATGGTACGCAAGGTAAACACCGAAAATAGAAATGAATTTATTTCCGAAGCTTTTGAGATTGATGCTTATACCAAATTTACCTATCCTGGCCGGGGCGGAAAATATTCCGAATTTAAGTGGGATTTTCAATGCTTCACCGGTGTAGATTACGACGCACGTAACCAGGAATCAGCCGTGTATAGTATTCAGAACCAATATGGGGCAGGATGGGAGGATGTGCTTGATACCGAAAACGGGAATTATGATTACCTGATGCTTACCGATATCGATTTTCGGAATCCTGCGGTAAGAGAAGAACTTAAGCGATGGGGCATGTGGTTTTACCAGACCACGGGTTTTGATGGACTGCGTTTGGATGCCATCAAGCATATGCCTGCTGATTTTTACAATGAATGGCTAGACTATCTTCGTGCTGAAACGGGCAAAGAACTGTTTACGGTGGGAGAATATTGGTCGCCTAACGATCCGCAGGCCATGCTGGATTATATTGATGCTACCCAGGGCCGTATGTCGTTATTTGATGCCAGCCTTCAGGCTAACTTCTCTCGTGCCAGCAAAGAAGGTGAACAATACGACCTAAGCACAATATTAAACGGATCACTGGTCTCATCCAGACCAGCGTTAGCCGTAACCCTGATTGAAAACCATGATACCCAACCGCTCCAGTCGTTAGAACAGACGGTGGAGCCTTGGTTCCGCGCACATGCTTATGCGATTATTCTACTTCGTGAAGCCGGTTACCCTTGCGTTTTTTATGCTGATGTATACGGATCAGCTTACACCGATAAAGGAGACGATGGAAAAGACCATGAAGTAACCATGGCGGCACTCCCTCAGTTAGAGGCATTACTACAGTTGAGAAAAGCCTTTGCTCATGGACTTCAGCGGGATTATTTTGATCATCCAAGCTGCATTGGCTGGACACGTTCGGGAGATAAGGAACACCAAAATTCGGGCCTCGCAGTAATCTTATCAAACGGTGAGGCGGGAAGCAAGCGCATGGAAATAGGAACTGAATTTGCAGGTAAGATTTTCAGCGATTATCTGGGGCACGATAATAGCGAAATTATTATAGGACAGGACGGATGGGCGGAATTTTACTGCGGGGCAGGCTCTGTATCAGTTTTTACCATAAAATCGGAATCATAAATATTGAGCACTGTGTTTATCACTAAGATAGGGTGTCGGCGAAGTCTGGAAATGAAAATAATTTGAACAAAGGTAATTTTCTCCTGTTGCCTTAGTGAAACATTAAAATATCTTACTATGGAGAATGAACAAAATACAGCATTAAAGAATCCATTGGAACAATATCCAAAGCCACCCTTTCAGCGACAGCCCCAGCAGCCTCCCGGATTGGTAAGTAAAATGATACCTCAGCCCGATCATGGTGAGGAAAGTTACCGTGGCTCAAAAAGGTTAAAGGGTCGAAAAGCCCTGATTACCGGTGGGGATTCTGGTATTGGCAGGGCAGCAGCCATCGCCTACGCCCGTGAGGGTGCGGATGTAGCAATCAACTACCTGCCAGAAGAACAGACTGATGCAGATGAAGTTGTGAGGATCATCACCGAAGCCGGGCAAAAAGCGTATGCCATTCCGGGCGATATTACCAGTAGTGATTTTTGTAAGGAATTGGTTAATATCGCGGTAGAAAAACTGGGTGGGCTAGACATATTGGTCAATAATGCAGGCAGGCAACAGGCCGTCGACTCGCTTTCAGATTTGAGTGAAGAGAGTTTCGATGCTACGATTAAGACCAATATCTATGCACCATTCTGGATTACCAAGGCAGCGCTTCCATACTTAAAACCCGGATCGGTGATTATTGCCACCAGTTCGGTACAGGCGTATGATCCTTCAGAAAATCTTTTTGATTATGCACAGACCAAAGCAGCCAATGTAGCTTTTGTTAAATCATTATCAAAACAACTTGGACCTAAAGGTATCCGTGTAAATGGCGTAGCACCGGGACCCGTATGGACTCCGCTTCAAACCAGTGGTGGCCAACCCCAGGATGCCATTGAGCAGTTCGGCGAGAAAACACCTTTAGCCAGGCCGGGCCAGCCAGCTGAGTTGGCATCTATTTATGTACAACTGGCAGATGACAGCGCAAGTTACGCAACCGGACAGATTTACGGAGCAGCGGGTGGAAGTGGCCATCCTTAACAGATCATAAATTGTGTGATTCATAGAGATCCTTTCCATAATTTTATGTTGAAATGATGGAAAAACTGATGGTTTTACCACATTTCAACATAAATAACAACAATGAACAATGAAGTAAAAACGCCTTAAATGGGTTAAGCTTTATGAATCCATTGGCGTGTCAGGTGTTGCTTGTGTGCGTTGCGGTATCAGCCGTCCAACACTTCGAAAATGGATTAAAAGGTATAAGGAGTTTAGTATTGATGGCCTTCGTGAACACAGCAGAAGACCACATAAAATACATACTCAAATAACCTTAGAAGACGAGCGCCGAATTCTTGATTTAAGAGTTAATCGAAAGCTTGGTCACCGTAGTATTGCTAAAGAAATGAAGCGTTTATATGATCGCTTTTTCTCTACAGCCACCATTCATAAGATACTGATCAAGAATAACAAACAATACTTAAAATTAAGACGAAATTACCGTAAACGATTACATCGTTATAACAGGCCAATACCCGGGGACCGCATTCAAATGGATGTTTGCAATATAGCTGGCAAGCTTTATCAATATACTGCTATCGATGATTGCAGCCGCTTCAAGGTTGTTGAACTCTTCCCCAGGCGAACAGCAACCAATACTTTGAGATTCCTTGAAACAGTAATAGAACAGATGCCTTTTCCTATACAACGTATTCAAACGGACAGAGGAAATGAGTTTTTCGCCTATACTTTTCAAGAAAGGCTTATGGAGTATGGAATTAAGTTCCGGCCAATAAAGCCGCGCTCTCCACACCTCAATGGGAAAGTCGAAAGGACACAAAGAACTGACCTTGATGAGTTTTATTCCACCGTTGATATTAAAGATCCAAACTTGCCTAATCTGCTTTCACAATGGCAATTTCACTATAACTGGTTTAGGGCATACAGCTCTTTAAAAAGAAAGTCTCCCATACAAGTGGTTAATGACCTGGCCCATAAAACGCCAGTATGGGATGAAGTCAGTAGCATGTATGATCCTTGGAAAGAAAGAATTAAAGTGCAAAATTATTGGCTTAATTCTAAGCTATATAAGTGAAACGATTTCTGCAAATCTCACACTTTAACCGCTCTATCAGCAGTTTTTGATGCTGATGCTTTATCAGGAGTTTTTTGTGCTACTTTCTTCTTCTATGCTACTGTAGCAGTATTTCCTGTTGGTGCCTGTACTTCAACTTTTTCTGCTTGTTCGATGCCACTAATGTCGCTTCATCTATAACTATTTCTTTAGCAATTTTCTTAGCTAAACCTTTAGCATCTTTTTTGATCTCCTTGTCTATTTTCTTCGAACCAGGTACCAACTTATCTGCTACTGCTTTAAGTTCTGTAACTAAATTCGATGTAATATTCTTTTTGGCGGTGTTCCTGGTCTTCTTAACCAATGATTTTAGTTTCTGTTTTTTCATACCGAAGTCGTATGAATACAGATGTATGTTATGTAAAAGTTAATTTTATATTATTAATATGTTAAGTGTTTTATGTCCACTAATAGGAGTTACAATGTGTACAAGTCCGAAATTGTCAAGCCAATTGCTATAACTAGATAAAGCCGTTCGTAACTTGTGCATAAAGAGGGCTTAGAGAAGCTTTTTATTTTTAGCAAAATGCGAGCAAGTATGGTTAGGGCATAACGTAGAGAAGAATTATAGCGGGATTCAAAGCCAGGTAACATTGTATTCGAATGAATTAAATATTTAATAATCCTTCTTATTATTAACACAGGTTAATGCAAAAAGAAGTGAACAAGTTCAGTAGTAACTTACTTGTTCAGTGAGGTGTTCTCACTTGGATAATATCTGAATATTTCAATCGGTACTAAACGATTAAGTTACAAATAATAGTAATTACCATTTTATACTGGGCACCAGTTAGTTTATCATGATTTAACCAATGTTTTAAGAAAAATTTGTTATATAGAGAAATATAAGTTATTGATTTGATATTTAATAACTTATTTTTTTCCGATTCAGGTGAATCTAGGATGAGCGATGTAGCAAGGTAGGTTAAAATACGGTTGATATTGGGTAATATTAGACTATTTATTTTTCTGTCGTCCAATTAAATTTATTCAACTAAATTTCTCGCTATGAAAAAAGATCTCAATTCTCTCCGTCATTCTCAATTTAAAATCTTTTCTTTAGAAACTTCTAAGCATCGAATGTAAGTTTTTCTGCTTTTATATTTGAATGTATTAAACCCTTCCAAAGTGATAGTAGGTTGCTACTAAGTACATCCTTGTGCTAATTTAGCTTATAAAGTCCATCTGTGCTTACAAAAAGATTTATAATGAAATTTTATACAAACCTCACCCGTTCAAACGATACCATAACCGAATTGTGCCTTATGTTGTTAAAGGGGCATAATATCAATATTACCAAAACATCACTCCGAAAGGAGCTCGAAGGACATCCTGATTACCCTAGCATGCTATCTATGGGAGATACCCTTAAGAAATTCCATGTTCCTAATGTCGCTGCGAGGCTATCCCTTGAAAAGTTGAGGAATATGCCGAGTCCCTATCTGGTATCGGTAAAAACTGAAATTGAAGGAAAAACCTACTTTTCGATTGTAAGAGAAATGGACGTATCACAGGTGAAAATTACGGATATTAACGGGAAAGATAAAAAATTAAAATGGGAAGAATTTGAGGCGGTCTATGGGGGGAACCGCTTTTCTGATCGAAAAAATTGATAAATCGGAAGAAGAAAGCTATAAAACAAAAAAAACGCAGGAATATCTCAATACACTTTTGTTAGATGTCGGTTTATGGATTATACCTGTTTTGGTCATCCTTAACATCGGGGGATTCATCTATCAGCGAGGTATTTCGGGCTCTATACTGCCGGTTCTATACCAGCTGCTAAACTTAGCAGGATGGTGCGTCAGTGTTTTAATTATGTGGTACGAGATTGATCAGAACAATAAAGCGTTAAAAAAAGTGTGTGGTCTTGGCCAACAGACCAGTAGCTGCGGTGCTGTTTTTCAGTCCAAAGGAGGGAAAATATTTGGTTTTAGCTGGGGTAATGTTGGCTTTGGATACTTTTCTGCCTTACTTCTCATTCAGGGTGCTAGTCAGTTGAATCAGAGTTCGACAGGAGCATTTTTACCGCTTATATCTTCGATAGCATTTTTATATGTTCCATTTTCGATTTATTATCAAAAGTTTGTAGTCAGGCAGTGGTGCCCGCTCTGTTTAACCGTACAGGCAATACTTTTTTTACAATTTTTTCTAGTGCTTTTCGGAGGAACTTTAACAGAAATTGGTGCAATTGGGGAGGAGAAACTAAGTCTATTCTTTTTTTTGGTTTTGGGTGGAGTAATACCTTTTTTAGCTGCCAAACAAATCCTAGATCTTTTAAAAGAAAGAAAAAATTTGAGGCTGACAAATAGGGAGTTAAACAAGTCAAGATTTAATGCTTCTTTATTTATTTCTATGCTTAAAGTACAAAAACAATTTACAGTTGATCCCAATGGACTGGGAATCTTTCTGGGAAGTCCTGAGGCTAAATATAAAATCATTAAAGTCTGTAGCCCGTACTGTGGGCCTTGTGCAGCTGTCCATGATGTCGTTGATGATCTATTGGATGATGGAAATTTTTCTGTACAAGTAATTTTTGCAGCAAGTACCCGAGGCGATGATCCGACTGCAATGCCTGTAAGACATTTCTTAGCTGTAGCGCAACAGGGCGATGAAAAGACGACGCGCCAAATGTTGCATGACTGGTATAGCAGTCCAGTGAAGGATTATAATAAATTTTCAAATAGCTATCCTGTTGATAGTGATTTATCATACCAGAATGCGAAAGTTGAACAAATGTGGGATTGGTGCAATAAAACCCAAATAACCTTCACCCCAACGTTTTTTATTAATGGGTACCAGCTTCCGGAAATTTATACAATAAACGAAGCAGGGATACTTTTGGGGAATTAGTTTAAATGCAAATGTTCATATGCTGTTATCAGATAGGAGCATTCATAAAAAATAATTTTAACATTTAATTCAGGTAATTATGAAAAAACTAAAATTAGAATCTCTGGGAATCGAAAAGAAGGAAATCCTCAGTCGTGACGAATCGAGGAATGTTACCAGTTCCACAGGTAGCGGAACAGACACGGGTTGTTCACTTTTTTGCCAGTATTGTCCTGCTCCGAATCAGACCAAAGCTTATTATGTGTCAATTCAACACTGTTCCGGCGAGTGTTCTACCAATTCTGGAACCAAATCCGTTACCTGTAGCAATCCGCAGATCACAGTAACCTGCAGCCTCGGGGGGTTGATTAGCGAGTGCTTAGGGCTCGGTAGTGGTAGTGGCTCAGGAAGCGGAAGCGGTAGTGGTAGTCGAGGAAGCCGTGGAAGCGTCATCAGTGGTTAGTTATATAAATTTAAGTTCATTTAATAATTTTCAATATGGAAAATAGCAAATTAAACCTCGGAAAAACTGGTTTTGAAGAAATCCTCAGTCGCGACGAAATGAAAGAAATAATGCTCGGTTCAGGTTCAGGCTCGGGCTCTGGGTCAGGTCTAGGATCGGGATCTGGCTCTCCTCCTCAATCAGCCTGTACTGCTAGTTGTACTTGTCCTGACGGGACCACAACATTTGAGGTGAGGGTAATCTGTAAAAACGATTGCCGGGCTGTTAGTGAGCAAGGTGTGGAATGCGTTGAAAATGGTGTGTCCAAAGGCGCAGTTACCTGCCGTTCGGGATATGCTACACAATGCTATACCAGTGTGTGATTTTTGAAGATCAGCCATGATTGAGAGCATTTATAAAGTATGTGAGCGCCTTTTCAACAAGTTGGGTTTGCTTATCGGATTGTTGCTGTTACAGCTTAGCAATGCTTGTGTATCCCAGGAAATCAAGATCGTGCTAAAACCGATGGCTGATCGGAAATATATTTCCGTGATCATGCCTAAGCGTTCGGTAGATAATGTAAATGATTTCAAGGGGATCGATATTTCTGGCTATAAAATATGGGAGCTTTATCTTTCCTCATTTTCTGATAATCAGTCTGCATATGAATTGGTGGGTATGGAATACCTTAAAAAACTTGATCCTACTGTTGATACAACCCTCATCTATCGCGGCAAATTAGAGAAGAACGGTATTGCTTCCTTTGTCGGGCTAGATGCTGAAGGGAATTTTCACGCCGTAGTGGATGCAAACAATAACCGGGATTTCAGTGATGACCATTGGTATAGGTTTCTGCCCAATCCATCTAAGAAGGAGTTTATGATCAGTAAAGAAGAAGTCTTCTGTACGATAGGCTATTATGACAAAAAACAGCTGAGAGATACCAGCGTGAATATGGACGTGGAATTTTTGAGGTTTCCCGCTGGATATGATGGGGAGGATGAATACAACCAGAATGGAAGGCTAAAGAAACTGTTTGAGATCAGAATGCTAAAAAAGTCCTATAAAATGGGCACGGCAACTCTTGATGGACAGGAATATGCTTTTTTGGCAAGTGATCAATACTATAACCTGTATCCATCTGCTAAAGCATATTCTATGACGGTTAAGAAAATGCCGCTGGATAGTACGGAAAACCTCTACCAGTATTTTTCCTCCTCAAACGAACTGGTGCGTGTTGGAAACGGACTTTATCGAATACCTAAAACCATAAAAGACGAATTGACCCTGAGTTATGTAAAGGAAGCGGCATATGGTGATGGATCCGTAGGCAATGCAATGCCTCCCGGAACTGCCGAAAACCTGACATCCGGTAAAAAATATCTATTAGGAAAAAGGACGGGGAAATTTGCATTGATTGATTTTTGGGCAAGCTGGTGTGGGCCATGCATCGAAGCAATGCCAACCCTTAAGGCATTTCAGTTGAAGTACGCCGCAAAAGGAGTTCAGGTATTGAGTCTTGCCATAGATAAACCCACGAATAAGCCAAAGCTGAAGCACCTGATCTCGGAGCAACAAATGGATTGGCCCCAGCTATATATGGATGCCGGCAAAGAAGGCCAGGCTTATTTGAAGGAATGTCATATACAGTCCTTTCCCACTACCATACTGATAGATCCTGAAGGAAAAGTGCTCTACCGGGGAACATTTGAGACATCGATACACAAGGCGGATGAACTGCTAAGCCGCATCTTTTCAAAAAAGTAAATTTTATAAATATAATCAATACCCTCACCAATGAACAGCCAAATACCTAATTATCCTTTATTTTTAAAGTATCTGTTTGTTCCGGTTTTGATCCTGATTAACTCATGCCTTGCCCATGCCCAGGATATTAAAATTCCACTAATTCCTAAGGTTGGGGCCGAATCAGATCATGTCGTTATAACTAAGCAGTCTGTGGAAAATATTCAGGACTTTAAGGGAATAGATACCAGCAGGTTCAGGATCTGGCAGCTATACACACAGCCATTTTTTTATGAACAGGCAGCCTACGAAAGAGGTGGTATGGTTTTCGTAAAACAGATAAGCCCCGCAATCGACACCCTATTTATCTATAAGAATAAGATGAAGCGGAACAATATAGCCTCCTTTGTTGGTCTTGATGAAAAAGGCGTTTTTCATGTAGCTTTAGATGCTAACAACAATGCGGATTTCAGTGATGAACAATGGTACCAGTTTGATAAAAATACTTCAAGTGAGGATTATATCCGAACGGCAACGGATGTCATTTGCAAATTTGACTATTTTGATGGAAAAGCACTCAGGGACACCAGTCTGCGAATGGAGTTAAGCTTTACGAGGTTTCGTGCCGGTTTCTATACCGAAAAGGATTATAATAATGATGGTCGGTTAAAGGATAAATTCCAGCTTTTTCTGATCCGGTTATCCTATAAATCTAACACTTTGATCTATCAGGGCAAACGATACTTTTTTTCTGCGTCGGATGAATATTATAATCTCTATCGCTACCCAAGGGAATATTCGCTTAAGGTAAAAAAGCTACCAGTGGAAGCCAATGAAAACTACTACAAGTACTATCCCTCATCCGGTGAGTTGGTGCGGCTGAATAATAGTGTTTTTCGTATCCCGATGAAGGTTACCGACACCCTTACACTGAGTTATGTCGGTGAGGCAAAAAATGGGAATGCATCAATTGGCAAACCAGTGCCATCTGGTATAGCAATGAATCTATTGACTGGTAAAAAGTATTCATTAGGAGGCAAAACGGGAAAATACACACTCATTGATTTTTGGGCAAGTTGGTGCGGCCCCTGTATTAGGGCATTCCCAGCACTTAAATCCTTAAAGTCAAAGTATTCCCCAATGGGCATTCAGGTACTCAGCCTGGCGGTAGATGATGAAGGTAACAGGCAAAAGCTGATCAAGCTGATTGCAGAGCATGGCCTGGACTGGCCCCAATTGTATATGGATGCGCAGAAAGAGGGGAAAACATACCTAAATGCCAGCCGGACACAAGCATTTCCTACCACATTGCTTATCGATCCAAATGGGATCGTAATATATCGGGGGACTTCTGAGCAAGCCCTGCGCGAGGCAGATACAATATTGAGGAGTATTTTTTTTAAAAAGCAGTAATTATTCAGCATTTATGAAGAAAAAAATTTCAACCTTCGTAATAAACCTTGAAAAAAGACCGGACCGAAAGCGTCATATTTTGAACGAATTTTTGGACAAGCCCGAGTTTGATCTCAAAGTCGTCAATGCCATCGAGCATACCAACGGCAGTTATGGGCTGTGGATGACTATCTCTCATATCCTTTGCGAGCTGGTTGATCAGGAAGATGAATTCTTCTTAATTGTGGAAGATGATCATGTTTTTACCGAATATTATGACCGACAGTTTTTTCTTGATAGCCTAGCCTATGCTGGTTCACTTGATGCCGAAGTTCTGCTCGGTGGCGTTTCCTGGTTTAATTCAGCGGTACCGGCATCCAGAAATTTATTTTGGATAGACACTTTTAATGCTACCCAGTTCGTCATAGTTTACAAATCATTCTATAGTAAGTTTATAAAAAATCTAGAAACCTACTCGGATTCGGCAGACATTAATATCTCAAAGATAGCCGACAGGAAATTTGTACTGCACCCATTTATTTCAACACAAAAGGAATTCGGTTATTCCGATGCCACTGCGTTCAATGTGCAGGAAGGTTACGTAACACAGATTTTCACGCATTCTAAAAAGCGGTTGAAAAGCCTCAATAAAGTATTGGATTTTTACAGCGAGACTATCAAGCAGTCGTGATGATCGAATTTAAGTTACCAATGGCATTTACAAACACTGGAATATGAGATGAAGAAAAAAGAAAGAGAAATTTTACTGCCGGTCTATTTTATTTCCGATGTCCATTTAGCAGGTAAGGGTATTGAACATAGGATGATTAATGAGCAGTTTTCCTCAAAAAAAGAGTTTGAACTGAAGTTTTCCTATTTGAAACCTGTGAATAGCGATGGAGGTAATTATGATGAATGGGAACAGGTTATAGCGATCATAAAAGATGCACAGCTCGCTGGGGATCATGCCATAATCCTCGCCAGGAGTAGCCATGTGTTCTCTGCCAGCTATTCGTTTGAAAGACTATTGGAACAGATATTAAACGCAAACCGTCTGGGCGCGAAAATATTGTATGGAAATGCCAGTGCTTATCATGATGCCTTGTATTTGTCAAAAAATCTTTTTTGGGTTCACGATGTTGGCTCAACGTCATTTGTCGTATTGTATAGAAGTGTTTTTGAGAACATCTTGGCGCATAGCGCGTATGTATTTGGTCTTATTTCTTTCGAGGTGTTATTATCAGAGATGACCAGTAATAAACTGATAACCTGTCCATTTATAGGAGATCAGGACACAGAAGAAAAACAAGAGGCTTATGCCACTACTGAGACCGAGATAAAACGGATCAAATCCACAACATTAAAATACAAAAAAGACCATCCTTTTCTCGGAGAAAAGCATATAGACACACCAGCTACGAAGCTCGTTTTAAACGGTTCTATAAGGGCACCTTTCACATGGGATTCTGCCGAGCAGGTTTTTGTAAAAGGGCTGAGGGAGGAAAAGATCATTGTGCTCGTGCCATTCCATAATGCGGGTACCTACCTGAAGGAATGCTTTCAGTCCTTAAGTACTCAGCTTTATGCAAATTTTAATATCTTTTTTTTAGATGATTACTCTACAGACAAGGCATTAGATGAAGTGGTAACAATACCCGGGCAGGTGGAAAAAATCTATGGGGAGGCAAGGGCCTATGCTTTGAACAATATCTACAACTGTCTGAAAAACCTTGACTGCTCAGGTGAAGAAATCATACTCATTGTTGATGGAGACGATTATTTGTACCACAACCATGTCTTTAAAAACATTAATTACCTCTATCAGAGGCAAGGTTGTCTCTTGAGTTACGGACAATATTACTCTACAACAAATCATCTGGGACATTGTAAACCATATAGCAATGAGGAATTTGGAATACTAAGACAACTTGACTGGAGAGCTTCACACCTGAAAACCTTCAAGTTTAAGCTATTTAGAGAATACATCAGCCAGGACCCTGAAGCATCAGCCTTCAAAGACAATAAAGGTGATTTTTATGAAATGACGTATGATATGGCATTGATGACGCCCTTAATGGAGATTGCCGGCTTTCACAAATGTTATTTTAATGAAGATGTAAATTACATATACAGGATACATGAAAAAAATGATGCCGCCAGGAACAGGGCCCTGCAAATACAAATCGAGCAAGAAATCAGGTTAAAGCCCTGCTTTAAGCCTGTTTTTGAAGTGGAACAAAAAATGCTGACCAACTAAAATCCTTTATGTACTTATGATACTGCAAATACTAAAAGGAGGATTGGGAAACCAGATGTTTCAGTACGCATTCGGACGATATGTTTCGCACTTATTGCAAACGGATCTTTTTCTGGAAAGGGGGATACATTTGAACGGCAGTTCAAATCGCTTGTACGACCTGGACATCTTCAATATACAAAAAGATGTACATGTGGGGACTTTGGGAGATCTAAAAAAAACAGCGTATTCAGTATTTAAAATAATTTCTGAAAAGCAGTTTTCTTATGATGAGCAGATGATTTTGGAGCTGAAGTCACTAAAATCAGAACTTATGGACAACAACTTTCTATTAGTTTTTGATGGTTACTGGCAATCATATAAATATTTTTCCACGATTGCAGAGGTTATCAGGGAGAGTTTTTGTGTTGATCTGGACTTTAATGGAAATTTCCAAACCCTATTGTCTTTGATTCGGTCAACCAACTCCGTCATGATCAATGTTAGAAGAGGGGATTATCTTGATAAACTCGACTATCATGGTGTTGTCGATGAAAACTATCTGTATGAATCAATGGCATTGATAGAAAAAAGAATATGCGAGCCCCATTTTTTTGTTTTTTCTGACGATATATTCTGGTGCAGAATGAAGATAAAAGCTGATAAAAATGTGGTTTTCGTCGATGAATCCTACTATGATCATAAATTTCAGTCCTATTTCAAGTTGATGTCAAATTGCCGGCATTTTATTATTTCAAACAGTACCTTTTGCTGGTGGGCCGCATGGCTGGCTGATGCTCCCGAGAAAACAGTCATTGCACCTGAAAAATGGTTTGCCACCGATACGCTGAATGCAGAAGATCTGATCCCGAAAGAATGGATCTCTATTTAATTAACATACAAGAAGTGAATTAAATTCTATTGAAACGAATATGCCAATTGCCTATTTGATACTTGCCCATAAGAATCCGGAGCAGCTCCTAAGTCTGATCAGATCAATCTATAATAATGAAGACGTCTTTGTAATCCATCTTGATGTTAGATCTGATATGGCCGGTTTCCAGAACTTACTTGTCGGTTATGAGCATGTGGTTTTTCTTAATGAGCGCTGGGAAGCAAAGTGGGGTTCATATGGGCTAGTAGAGGCCGCTTTGAGCGGATTGCGATTTATCGACGGTATTCAGGGAGTAGAGCGGATAATGATGTTGAGCGGTCAGGATTATCCGATAAAAGGACCTAGTTACATTAAAAAGTATTTGTCAGAGCGCCCTTACGATATTTTTATAGAATGTTTCAGTATTCCCTGGTCATTGTGGGAAGATGGCGGCTTAGGTCGGTTTCCTGATTATATCAATGTCAAAGAAGTAATGGATCTTTATGCTGGATCACAGTGGGTTTCCTTCCCCCATAGTGTAATCCAGATTATATTTGATTTCCTAGACCTTAACCCTCTTTTTATAACTTATTTCAAGACTGTCTTTATTCCAGATGAATGTTTCTTCCAGACCCTGTTGATGAACTGTGGGATAGATGATATTGTTAAAAATATAGCAGGTATCAATCTCCATCTAATAAGTTGGGGCAGAGAACAGAACCATCCCAATGTCTTAAAAAACGAGGATCTGTTATTGATCATGCAGAATGAAAAATTGTTCGCCAGGAAATTTGAAATCGGCCCATCATCATCATTGCTCAACTATATTGATCAGAACATATTGGCAGAAAAGAAAGAGGTTGATTACAAAAAGCAGCCCGGACCGAGGCAAAAAGAAATACAGGCAATCTGTTTCCTTACCAATAAAGATGAGGAAAGTGTTTTACACCGGTATCATAAATTAAAGGCAGAAGTTGGCAGATTAGGTGATTCGAGGATTTTTTTTCATCAGGATTGCGTGTTGGGCATAACCCGTTCGCTTCAGGAATACGACCCTTTTGTTTTTACTTCCCAAATTCTCTCCGAAATGGGATATAAGCCCATTTTTAATGACGCCTTAACAGGTAGTAACCATTTTCCGCTGCTAAAATTTTATAGGGAGAACCCTGATTATGACTATTACTGGTATATTGAAGATGATGTGTACTGTACTGATGGCTGGGATAAATTCTTTGGTTTCTTTTTGCGGAATGCCATAAAAACTGATTTTGTTACTGCCCACATCCGTGGTCATGCCGATGAACCGGGTTGGTTTTGGTGGGATACACTTAAATTTAACTCAGCCCCGCAATCTGATGCTTTTAAAATCAGGTCATTCAATCCTTTATTTAGAATATCCAATGAGGCTTTAAGGTTTATTGATCAAAGCCTTTTACAAGGATGGGAAGGACATTACGAAGTCCTTTTGCCTACGCTACTTAAGACAGCTGGCTTTAGCATTGCTGAATTTGGAGGAAGTGGGCCATATGTCTTGCCGGGATGCGAGAATAAGTTTTATTTGGCATCCGAGAACGATGATTTAGGGAGATTGGCAACAGGAAGCATCCGCTATCGTCCGGTGATCGGCGAAGAAGAAATGGTACGTCCGTTGATTTATCATCCGGTAAAAATATTACTCACAAATAATTTTAGGGGCATAGGACAATGAATTACATCGAAAAAATCTGCTTAAACAATCTGATGGAAATACTTCCTTTAGGTTGCTCGGATTTAATCGGGGATTTCAGCATGACTCCCTTTGGCCTTTCATTCCTAAAAAACGAGATTATTCTTAAGCGTATCCTTATTGGTCACCATTCCGAAAAGTCTGATCGCAGGTACAGGGATAAAATATCGGGCGCGATGAGACGGTCGGTTGAGGCCGACAGTAAGGCTGCCTATTATGCGGATAAGGCAGAGAGCATCAAAAGTAATGATGCCATCTTTTCGGACGACCCCGAGGCACTGGTTAAACTGGAAGAGAAGCTTAACAGTTTAAAGGAGATGCAGGATTTTATGAAGGCGACCAATAAGTGTATCAGAAAGAATGATAAAGATGCTTTTTTAAAATTGAAGTTTGGGAATGACCGTATGTGGGAAGAGCTGATACAGCCTAAGTTTGGCGGGCAGGGCTTTGCCCATTTTACTTTAACAAACAATAGTGCCAATATCAGGCGCATTGAAAAACGGGTGGATGCGTTAAAGAACCAGGTGCAGACTGTGGCAGTTGATACGGTGATCAACGGGGTGCGTATTTTGGAGAACAGGGAGGCGAATCGCTTGCAGCTTTTTTTCGGTGGTAAGCCTGTGCAGGAGGTAATCACCCAGCTAAAACAGCACGGCTTCCGATAGTGCAGGTCTGAGGGCATGGCAACGGCATATTAGTAACAATGCGCTTTATTGGGGCAGGGTTATAGCTGGAACAGTGGAAGCTTAGGCCAGCTTTCAAGCAGTAGCTTTGCGCTGAAACCGTTTGTGGAGGGTTGGGGCGATGCTATATCAGTTAGGCCGTCATTGGCCTGGCTGATATAGGGCGTTTTGATGCCATCTCCTTGAGCTTAAAAAAACTGTGTAGAATTTGAATAGTATAATCAATGTTTTGAACTTTCCCGCACGGAGACAAAAAATGCAAATTATGTTAAAGGTTATAGATCTTGCAGGCAGGCCGATCAGGGTGAACAACTTGGAAGCAGCAATTAAACAAGCAGACCTTTATAGAAACCAGTATCATGAAGATCCAAGGTTCGCGGAGCTGGACAAAAGGCTACGTGGATATTGGGAGGATTTGTATCAGAAACTGGTTGCTTTAAGATAATAGGTGGAAATCGGGGGCGGCCGTCCATTGGACGGCCGGAAGCCTCGCGTCCTGCGGACACTCGGCTGGGATGATCTGTAAGCTTGGTAATAGAACAAGTTAACTTATTTGCACCAAACTTCATTTCTCCAAATGATAGGCTCCTGTGATCGGTACGGCTTTGATCAGACCTAGTGGGTTTCTCATAAGCGGGATAAGGACAGATTTTATTTTGTACTGGACTACTGGCATAATGGATAACGATACTGTCGTAGTCTTTATAGACCATATCTTTTAAAACCGCATTTCGCTTTTGCCGTATCTAGCTCAGCCTGAGAAATGGTTAATGAAAATCCATCGCTGAAAGTTAACTTCTGACCACCAACCGTATCCTGCATAATCTTGTAAACATTCCGGACTGAACCGAATTCGGCAATGGCAGCCTTGATGGTCGCTATTGTAACACAATTGTCCCAGTTACGATCTTTTAGGCATTCCGCTGTTTTTTGATCGAGCTCAACGCGATATTGGTAAAATGCTTCAATAAGGTTTGTTCTAGGTTGCTGAGCACATGTAAATGAAATGATCGTAAAGGAAAAGAGCGTGGAGAGGAGAAATACTTGCATGGTTTATCTGAGATTTTAAATGAATAGTCGGGCTGTTTTAGGCATAGTTATTTGCTTTTTTAATACGACTTAAATTTTACTTTTTTTGGCTTTGAGTATTTGCGTCTTTAGATTGTTTTATTTTTGCTACTCTTTCTTTGCCTTTTTTCGCAAAGAGCAACGGCATATCGATAAGAAGAGCAACGTATGATCTGATCGCATCCTTCTTGGCTTGTTGTCCAAAATCCCTTAGCTGCGGGTTCATCTGTGCCCCTATACTTAGCACAAGTGGAGTATTGCCGAGTCCGCTTCTTATAGCAAGTCCTGGCGAGAAAAGCTGTGACCAGCGTACCTCTTCCGGTAGCCCCTGGTTGTCATGGCTGATCCTGTAAGAAACAGCCGCACCGATGTCGAGCAGGATCATGCTTAAAGTCACATAGGATTTATTGTAAGATGCCCAACTATAATCAAGGCTTATCGGGGCTGAAAGTCCGATGACCATCGGCAGTTTATTTGCTTGCCCCTTCACGTATTCCAGTCCTGCATAAGGACCGAAATATGCACCAAGGGAAAAGGTCGAGGTATGCTGCTGCTTGATGCGGAATGACGCAGGTGGAAGTGCGTGGGCTGCAATTACCTCAGCCATTTCCCCTGAATTTTTTGATTGCAGGATATCTGAAATAAAAGCGATGATCCTGGAGGCAGATTTATAACCGTCCGTCTGTTCATTTAGATAGGGCTTAATAATCTCTAAAGTAGACATAGATGCTGCCGCATAATTTTTTTCCTGGATCAGCTGATAGGTCTCAATCAGCTTCCTTGTCTCTCCCATGCCGTCTGCAAAACTTGCAGACCCTTTAATTATCGACCCCTGGACCTGCTGTCCGAGGGTGGTACTGATGAGATCGGAAAACGCAATCCAATAATTGTTGAAACTGAAATCCTTTTTAACTCCAGGTACATCTCCCTGACTGTTCTGGAAGTGTTTTAGGGCAATAAGGGTTCCCGAGATCCAGGTTTTCATTCTGACAATGTCTATGGCGGAAATGCTGTCTGTTCTCAGGTTGGTGAAAAGGGAGAATTCCCGGTACTTGTTAGACAGGAGCTCGATAAGGATCTGTACCGATTCTGGCCGGTTGTTTACCGCGGCGTTAAAACCAGACTGGCTTATCCAGTAACCGTTGGGGTCTCTTAGGTCGTAAAATTCATTGTTTATAATCCTGATCATATTGGCAAATGTTTTTAGACCGGGGCTCTCCAGGGAATCTATCGTCGTAACAGATTCTATAATCTCAATAAAATTGTATTTTTTGATGATCAAAGTGGATATGCGCTGGGCATCCTTTAAATAAATTATATTTTGCCTTTGGGTCAGGGATCCTGATGTTGAATATTTTTCAGATAGAAACTTTATTCCGTTTGATGGGAGCATATTCAGGTCCTTGGAAAAGGAATATTTCCATGAACCGTCAAAACTTGGTGCTGAAAGTTCGTCGTAAGTGCGGAACTTGGCCTCGGTAGCAGGCAAAAGTTTTTTTAAAGTGGTGAGGTTCTCAAATTTATCCTTCCATTGTTTCATAAAGTACACTATTGCCTCCTGTTTAGCGCGTTTGGCTATATAGGTGGCTAAGGCATCTATCATTTCTGCTTGGGAGGGGATCTTTAGATTGGTAAGCCCAGAAGAGTTTATGGTTGATTCTTCTACCTTCATTTTTTCGGTGTTAATGTCCTCCGCAGTTTTGTAATCTTTTGCGGTGATTGCTATACCTGTTCCTTTCTTGATCTCCACCAGATTTCTGACAAACTTTAATTCTGTGAGCTGGCTTACGTTTGTTCTGGAGATTTCAAGTATCTTTTCTGTTATCTGTTTTCTCTGGACAAGGATAATTGTCTTAATCGCCTGGATAGCTGCTTTTGTTTCGGTTATTCTTTTATCTATTGCCTGACTATCCGATAAATTCAACGTGTCACTGATGTTGGGGATGAGCAGTTTAAGCAATTGCCTGTTCGTACTATCAAGGGGAGCCTGATATATCAAAAGATTTTTCTCCAGTTGGCCAAGTTTTGTTATATCCTCGTTCATTTTGCTTACCGATGCAGACAGGCTGACCAGTTCCCCCCCGTTAAAGGAGCCTCTTGCGGAAGAAAGTTCTGATATTATACCATCAACAAATGCCGTTCCCTCGACCGATTTCGTTGTATTTGTAATCAGTTGGGTAGCATAGAGTTTTTCCACTTGATCAAGCATCGGGCTCTTGTGCTTGATTGCCGATCCTGCCTTTACCAATGCAAGAAGCCTGCCGATGGAGTCAAGATGATCCTTGAATTTTGATGGTTGCTGTTTGAAGTCGTAAAGGGTCTGTGAGATCTGGAAGAGGTTCTGTGCTTTGAGTTCTGAGTTGAATACGGTCAACAACAGTGCTGCGAACAAAAGGGTCTTTTTCATTTTTTGAGCGTAAAATGTTTAAAAGAGGTTTCAGGGGAAAAATAGTTTCTGTTTGTCTGATCTTATTTGAGTATAAGTTAGGGTTTTATTTAGCCCAGGGCAATACCCAGTAATAGGTATTTCTTCAACAGACAGCAGATAGAGGTAAATGGAAATAACTTTCCAATCGAAACGGATAAAAAGGCTGTGAATTTCGGGCGTAAACCACAATAAATGGAAAAGAAATGTAATAACACCCTCATAAAATTTCTTCTTTAAAAAAAGGTAAACCATAATGAGAACATAGCTATTGAAAAAATCAATAACATAAGCTTTACTATCGTTTGTGTATAATTCATAATTATATATTTCGTTTGTTGGCAGGTCTTAGCTATATTGTTAACCTAAAAAAGGCAAAAGAGAAAAATGGCATATAACAATCAAGCCCAGAAAACGTATTTATAGGCTGCTGAATGGGTTGATGTGTCAGGATCTCGTCTATAATCTTCATACTCCCTTTCTCTTCTAGAATTCTCTTCATCTATTTGGTTTTTTCAGCATTATGTGCATTCCATCCCGCGCTACCAGTACTAAAGTCATTAGAACGACCAGATCTTGCGTTATTCTCTGCTTTCCATTGATTTAAATCATCATCATTATCATACATAATTTAATCGTTTTTTGAGACGAAATTTACGATATAGATTTTTTTGCCTATCACAATCCACCATTTAATGATAATATTATAACATCTGTCTGGAAAAACGAGTGTACTGTCAGGATGGCATCAACATTAAGAATTATAAAATACAGATTATAAGCTATTTATTTAAAGTGTTAACTATCCAATTTAAACAGTCAATAGGCTCAACTATTGACCATGAATGAGGGTGTCTGGTTCCATCTAGTCGATATCCTTTGCCAATAGCAGGTATAAATTCTGCTTCTTTATTTCCACTCATATTTAAAAAATTAATCATTGAAGATAGATTAGCAGCATTTATATCATAATAATCACGGTTTCTTTCCTTAAGTGCCCATAAGATGTCGGGATCACAATACACCCTAACAGGCAAGTTCTTTAAAAACTTTGCGTTACCGCCATCTTTCTCCGATCTGGAATACATCGAACATTGAATATACCTTTCAGGATGTTTGTCAGGTTCCCCACCATACATTTTATAATATTCTTCCATGATCATTTTTGCTTCCCTCAGCCCATTCATCTTACCTGGACTTAAGCCTACTTTATCACCATTCATCATAATATCCCGTTTCGAGGTGTTGTAAAGTCCTGCCAAATCTACGGGCGGATCAACACCAAAAACGGCCGCTGGAATTATAGATGTTTTGTTACTATTATCTTTTGCCATTTCTGTATATCTTAACGCAATCATCCCCCTCCCGAAAACCCACCGATAACGAATTTATTTTCCTGAACATTATATTTATTCATAACTTCTTTAAATGTAACATTAAGAAAATCGAGAGCTAATTGATCATCATCCAAGCCGCGGTCATTATTAATGGATAATACGACTGTTAAAATATTGTTTTCTGAAGCAGACTGTATTAATTTCTTATTGCAGCTAATTACACTTTCTGCATTTTCGCCAGAAGATGGGAGCAAAATCAGCGCGCCTTTTATATTATCTTTTGGTGCAATAGTATAGTAAAAAAGGGATTTAGAATTTCCATCGTTCACATAAATATCTGTACTATCTAAAAATGCAGTCGTATGCTTTTTAAGTTTTTTTAAAAGTACATCATCTATATTCAAAAACTCATCGTCAATATAATTTCCTTCCAGTTTAAGCCCCGTAGAGAAAGTCCGGGTTCCTTTACCTTGCAATACCCCGTTAATAAAATTTCCGGCCGTTTCTCCATTCCCTAAATAAGTATATTTACCAATACCATTTGGTCTGCCTTTCTGCATTACACCTATGTAACGTGCCGTTTCTTGACCATTTTGATGCCAAATTAAAGTTCCTGGCCCTTCTGCAAAATTATTTTTACAGGCTCCTTTCCATGTAACTCTGTCATGTGGTGAATAATCTTCATCCCAAACCTTACAGCCGGTTTTCGAATCTTTAATGTATGCGCCAGTTACTTGTTGTCCAAATGTAATCAGGGAATTTATGAACATTATTAATGTAAAAAGATATTTCATCAGAATTGAAAATGAATTTAAATATACTATTGGTGACTTGTAAAATAAATGAATATTAAGAAAGGACTAATATAAACTATTTAAAAGAAGCAAATACAGGACACAGAAGAAAGTTAAAATAGTTTCAATACTATGATTTTAGTCCGTTTTGGAATGAAAAATTCCAATACATATTTTTCATTATTCCTCAATATATGATATGTTTCAGAGATGTAGTAATGGAAAATATGAGAGTTTGCATATTTGTGTACTATTATTGTGATGAACTCTGCTTTTTTCTGTTTTTCATAAACTCATTCCGTTATTGAAACCAGATTTTTAGTTTTTGATGGTGAGTAAATGATAAAAGATATTGGTGCCTTAAGTATTCAATGTCTACGGAATGTTTTCTCTTTGAGGTAACTGGTCCATATAACTTATAACTAAGAGACAATATAAAGTAGAGGATGGTATCTTCGTTTTGTGAGGCGGTTTAACAGAGCTGTATCAGAAATTTAAAACTTATAATTGGATCAAAAATTTGATCTAAAGGTTTAAGGTAAACCGTAACAGTAGGTAACGAAGTAAATGTTTGAGGCCAGTAAATGTTGTAAAATACTTTGATAGATATGCATTTGTGAATATGAGAGTCCGGGAGACTAGAAGACTCATAATCTTTTGGTCCCTGGTTCGAGCCCAAGTGGCCCCACTTTTCTATCTCATCAGCCAAGGCTATTGCGCATCTCCAAATGTTAATGAAGTTTGGTTCTTCATTTTGTGTTATCTCTTGCTAGTCAGATTGATGACTCTGCTACAAGTCTGCCAGCAGCAGATTTGAAATCAAGAAAAAATTATCCCGTCCGGCAAAGAGACAACCGAGGTTTTTATTCCGGATAATCCGAAAATCAATCGGGATCCCTAACGTGATACCCCAAAAAAATTAGCGCATACAGGTATTTCAGTTCCATGGAGATTCCTGAACTGCCTGATACCGTACCTCGCCTGGTCAGGCGAATGACCATTACCGGGTTTCCTGCCGGAAGTACCTTGGAGAAAGAAGTAGCGAACATTGGGAGCCTTTTATTACCCGAATCTCAGGTCATTTAACCCGAAAAAATAACTGGTTTAAAGGTCAATGGCTAACATTAAAAAAAGCTTTAAATCTTCTAGTTTATTTTATTGGTTTACAAACCATTCTTTGAAGGCCCAATCCGCATTATAATTTAAAAGCCCAGATAACATTTTTATTTAAGATGAAGTACTGTGCGACCGCAATCGCCGATGAATGGGAGTATTTCATCCTGTGCCTTTCTATCGCGTTCGATGGACCTAAAGGAAATAGGAAACTTTAGAAAGATCAATTATCCCCTTATCAATGTGTCTAACTATTTGTATAAAAAGAAGCCTTTCAGCCCCAAAAAATAATGTTCTGTCACCAGCATTTTTAAAAGGAACAAAAAAGTTGGTTATTTCTTGAAAAAAATGAAAATGAATGCTAGTAAAATAGAGTTAGAGTTATATCCAGTGATAATCGTTAGGACACCAGCTTTAACCCTTGAAGAAAATCTTGAAAATGTAGGTGAGAAACTGAAAAGTTATATCAAAGATGCATCCCCCGACTTTTACCGGCTGATCAAAGATTTACCTGCAGCCGAATTAGAAAATCTGGAGTCAAAAATATCATTTTCCTATTACAAATATTTTAATAGGGCAAAGTATAGGCCAACACCTTTTGGTCCGTTCGCTGCTGTTACACTTGTTCCGGTGGTGGCGTCAGAAAAAAGGAATGAAGTTGAAATTGGTCAAGCAATGTACATCCATCGTTTCAGAGATTGGGATGATAAGGATAAATTTTTGGAAGAAAATAACTCTTTATCAAAAGTGAAGTCCTTTCATACTAATGTCACAGTTTATAAAGCAGGGGCATGCCTTCGCTACATTACAATTGTCAACGCTCATTTTCAGATTGAACAGGTGGATATTTTCCCTGAATTGTTGTTAATAATTGAGTGTTGCCGGGATAAATGTCAAAAATCAGTATTATATGATGAAATAGCTCTACGATTTGAATTGACCACAGGCAAAATTACCCAGCTATTAAAACGATTAATTTCTATACAACTCTTGTTTACCGATCTGGCGCCAAATATTACAGGAACCGACTATTTTTTTCGACGTGGCTTACCTGTGCATAAGGATTTGAAAACCACGTATGTAATTTCAGAACGAAAAACATTTTCAGGAAACTACAACGATCCGGCTATTGCTTTACTGCCTGAATTGATTAACCATCTGAATACTCATTTGCCTTATGCTCAGAACATACATATAGAACGGTTCAAAAAAGCATTTATTAATAAATTCGACAGGCAGAGTGTTCCGCTTGCTGTAGCCTTGGATCCTGAAATAGGTGTCGGTTATGCTAATCTTGCTGTAAATGCTCAAAACTCTGAATTTGATAAGGTATTTCGCATATCAAGAAAAGATCGACAAAAACAACAATTTAATAATCAATATCTGATCTATGCATTAAGTAAGTCGTCTGAAAAAGTTGTGCGAATGGAAGATTACTGCGGATCAGCCGAAACTAATGGGGCGCAGCTGCCGAACTCTTTTAGTATCCTTTACCATAAATACAAAGATAATGCCGTGATTGATCTGGCAGGCGGTGGTTCTGCAAATACCTTAATCGGCCGTTTTACAATGTGCGGTGAAGAATATTATAGACTGGGTAAGGAGATTGCAAAAATTGAACAGGATGCGAACCCTTTGGTTTATTTTTTTGATGTTGCTTACCAGGCTGAAAAGCATGTAGATAATATTAACAGAAGACGAAGACTTTACGCTTCTGAATTACCACTGTTGTCATGGTCGGAAGATACCCAGCCTTTGAATTTGGATGATCTGGAAATATCAGTGATTAATGACACTATTATACTATTCTCAAAGAAATTAAAAAAAAGACTGGTGCCCATAATCCCAACGGCATACAATTACTACCGTTCTGACCTCAGTATCTACCGTTTTCTTTCTGACCTTCAACATCAAAGTATTCGAACAGACTTTTCATTCCCACTTAAAACATGTTTTTCGGATTTAGACCATTATCCCAGGATATGTTACAAGAATTTCATCCTTAATCCAGAAACCTGGCTTATTCCTAAGGAGATCATGAACTACGCAAAAAAGACGAATATCTCTGCTTTTACTGAAAAGTTATCTCATTGGTTCCGTGATAAGGGAATTATTAAGCATTTTAAAACAGGTTCAGGTGACCAGACACTCACTTTTGATCCTAATGATAGGCAAGATGTAATGGCATTTTCCAGGTATTGTTGTCAACATCATGAAAACATGATTTATATAGCCGAGGCGCTGATAGATAAAAGGTCAGGAATAGTAACGGAAAAGGGAGAGGCATATGCAGGGCAAATGCTGCTAAGTATTTACCATCAAAATCAAGTTTATGAAGGGGTAGAACCGCCTTTAAAACCGAACGCAAAAACTAAGCGACGACTTCCTCCTATAAACGATTGGCTATATCTTGAGGTTTTTTGCCATGAATTGAGAAGCAACGAAATTTTGATAAAAAACCTTAAAGCGTTCTTTAAAGTTTGCAAAGCATATTTAAAAAGATGGTTTTTTATTCGTTATACTCAAGATGGTAATCTTCTCAGAATCAGGTTTCAATTAAAGGATCATAGACATAGCTTATTTGTGCTAACTGAATTTACAAAATGCCTGGAAGCGCAGTGGGATAGTGGCCTGGTCTCTGACTTACAGATTAAAACATATAATAGGGAACTCGAACGCTTTGGAGAGAGTATCGAAAATGTGGAAGATTTTTTTTATCAGGATAGCAAGTTCGCTCTAAATATTCTCCAGCTGAAAAGTAATTCTTATAGCATAAAATATTTTGCTATCAGGTCAATGACAACACTTATTAAAATTGCTTTCGCAAGTCAGGATGATCAGTTAGATTTTGTATCCGCCATGGCAACTGAATTTGCTAAAGAATTCAATTTTAAAAAAGCCGATTATAAGTTATTCAATAGTGAATATGAAACGCAAAAAACATACTTGATCCCAAAATCCACCGACTTTAACATGCCCGTAAAACAAATAAAATTGTTTTATCAAATTGTCCAGAATTACGCTGTTGGCAAGAGTAGGTATCTTATTGTTGCAGACTTAATACATCTTCACATCAATCGATTATTTGCGGAAAACCAACGCATGCACGAAGCTATTCTTTATCAGTTTCTTCAGAAAGAGATGAAAAGGTCCATGCATTTGTTAATAATGAAAGAGGCAGGTCGAGCCTGACATAAAAAAAATCATTCTCGTCTACCTGATGAGTGAGGATGACCTTTTCCCCGTAAGCATTATGCAATCGTTTTTGAATGTTTTTTAAACCAGTACCTGATCGGCCTGATGGTATCATCTTCTTAATAGCATTACGGGTTTCGATAATGAGGCTCGTGTTATCTGTGTAAATACTAATTTCAGCCTTTTGTTCTGCGTCATCTAAAATGCCATGCTTGAATAAATTCTCTGCAAGTGTGAGGAGTACCAGAGGAATTATGGAGATGTCTCTTACCTCATCGCTAACATTAAGATCAATAAATAGGGGTTTTCGTATCTGATGTAGATATAACAAGTTTTCCAGTTGTTCTATTTCATCATCTATTATTATATAATTGCCTGCCTGATTAGCATCTATAGCAAACCTCATCATTGATCCCAAAGCTGCAATCGCTTCTGCTAATTGCGGAGAGTTTTCAGATACATTATGATATAAATAGTCTAGCGTATTGAAAAAAAAGTGTGGATTTATCTGTGCCATTAAGAAGGCGTTTTGGGCTTGTGTTCGTTCTTCTTCTACTACACGCCGTATAAGTATTTCTTGAAAATTTTGTTTTTCAAGTTCTAATGACCGCTTCTTTTCTTGAATAAATGTCCTTAGGTAATAAAAGCCCGTGGAGAACCCTAAAAAATATAAACCCCTGTACAACGTCCGCATTGTATAGGGAACTGTTAAGGCAAGCGGACCATGATTTTTTAAGAAATCTAATTTTATTAAAAGTTTATCCAATAAGTATGATAAAATAATAAAAGTGCCAATTTCTAAAGCTGTTAATAATGGAGCTTTCCATACCGCATGTTTCGGCTTGGCTAATGCGATTGGCCAGGTAAATATTGAATGGGTATAAAACAGTAGGATGATTAATGTATAGTGTGTAATATAAGTTACCGGATGTCCAAAAATCCCGGAAGAAAGTCCGATTACTACACTTTCCCATATAATGAAGAGAGTCCATGATATTAAATGAACCTTATATCTGTTAAACCATTCATTAGCAGTCTTTATCCCCATTTTAATTGTCTTTGAGTACAATTTTGTCCTTTCTGTCATAAAATTTTACAAAAGTTCATATTAGATAACATCTTTAACCAAAAAAAACATGAAAAAAAAACACTTCAAAATTTCCAGAACCAAATTATTTGCATTTAGTAATGCAAACTCGGTTAGTCGTTCATCAAATGAGACTGATCCTACAACAACTATGATCACTTCCACGGTGACCGGGGTTTTATTTGTTAAAAAGTAAAAATTTATTGCAGGACATTTATTTATGTCCTGCATTTTAAAACTTTATCAGAAAGAAAGGCAGCAAAGTCTTTTTTGTAGTAGTCTCCAACTGTAATCTCCAGTTTTCCGCCTGTCATTTTTAACGTATTTCCATGTATAGATTCAATATAATATTTTGATATAATAAAACTACGTTGAAATTGTGCAAAACCTTCATAATTTTTCAATATACTCGACATTTGCGAAAGGGTTAAGTGTGTAAGCACCTGATTAAAGGTCGTATAAATCATCACATAATTTTGTTTGCTTTCTACAGCTATAATGTCCTTTATGAAAATTTTGACTTGTCTAAGTTCATCATTCTTGTTCTTCGCAAAAAAAAAATCGTCTCCTGGCGCTTTAGGTTGCTTTGCCAATTCTTTAGGAAAGAGGGCGCCAATGGTGCTGGCAAACTTTGAAAGACTATAAGGTTTCAATAAATAGCCGTCAGCTTGAACCTCGAACGCGTCATAGGCAAAATCTCTATGAGCCGTACTAAAAACAAGCTTCTTGGTTTTACATCTGATTTTTTGGGATAGATCGATACCCGATATCAAAGGCATTTTAATATCAAGAATTATCAAGTCTACGTATTCCTCGCCCGATAGAAAAGTTAGGGCTGTAACGGGATTCTGAAAGGAATGTATCAACCTAAGGTAAGGAAGTGATTTTACATATTCGCTAAGCCATTTGATAGCATATTCTTCGTCGTCAATAATAATGCAGTTATAGGTTTTCATATAAAAAGATTTTAACAATCTATTATCGATAACTAAAACTTTAACATTTTTTGCTATAATTTAATTAAATTACATATTGTATTGATTAAAATTAACTTGATTGCAAAAATGTTAAATTGCATAATAATAGATGATGAACAGTTTGCTGTTGATGCCCTGCTTAAATACATCAAACTTGTTCCAAGAATAAGTGTAATAGGGGTGTATCTAAAGCCTGAAGCAGCATTAGATAAAGTTGATAGCCATCAAAGTATTGATATCATATTTATGGACATCGATATGCCAAATATTTCGGGAATTGAGCTTGCCGGACTATTACGATCAAAAACAAAAAGACTTATTTTTACAACCTCGCATTCGCGATATGCATTTGACGCTTATGAAGTTGCAGGTGATTCATTTTTGCTAAAGCCTTATACTTTTGTCAAATTCGCAGCTACTATTGACAGATTATTTCCCATTATACCTGGTTCTAAAATAACGGAAAACCACTTTTTAGTAAAAAATAAGGATGAAAATTTAAGAATTGTTAAGGTTGCGTATGATGATGTCATTGCATTTGAAAGCATTCATAATTATGTTAAAATTCACATGATTGAAAATAGAATTTTAACAGTATACTTGACTTTAGCGGACATCAAAGAGCTAACTCAAAAGCGAAAAGAATTTAAACAATTTCACCGTGCATTCATCATTTCCACCGAGCATATTAACTATATAGAAGGCTCTTCAATCTATTTAAACAACAATCTTAAAATTAGTATCGGTGAGACCTATCGGGAGAATTTTTTAAATTATCTTTCTTTTCAACTGGTTAAAACGACCAGAAACAAGCATTAAAATATAATTCAGCCCAAAGATTAAAATTATGTTATTCACAGGAAGATTTAACCGGAAATAAAGAGGTTAAAACGGTTAAAGACAAAAGTCTTATCAATTTTACCGTAGCCATTAACGAAAAATGAAAGAACAAAGCGGGCGAAAAAAAGGGAAAAGCCATGTTCGTTAATTAAACCTATTGGCGCAATACCGACCTTGCCGAGTACCTCCGCAAAGGCGCAGTAGTAGAGATTTCCAGGTGGGTGGAAGCACAAGCCTACCAAAGCCAAACCAAAGGTTTGCAGTCAAGATTAATTTGCACCTGCGATACTATTAAACTGTTTTCAGTAACCGGCAAAAGCGAACAGGCAACAGAGGTAAAGCCTAAACAAGCGGTAACAGCGGGCGCAGGTAATCAATCCGAGGATGACGACCGCGGCGCTGTCCTTATTGGTTAACAGGTAATTGGCTTTGCTATTTATGATGTATTAGTCTATACGACGTTCCTTTATCGTGAAATAAATCAGACCGGGGCTGGTTATGTCCCAAGTTCAAGTTGGTTCTTTACAAGATTATAATAATCCTTTCGTGTTGAAACCAAATGCTTGTGGTTACCTTGTTCTGCTATCTGACCTTTCTTTATGACAATGATTTGATCTGCATTTTTAACTGTAGACAAACGATGTGCAATAATGATAACAGTTTTTCCCTCGAAAAATCTCTGTAGATTTTGATGAATCACCCGCTCGTTTTCGGCATCTAAAGCAGATGTAGCTTCGTCAAATAAAATGAAATATGGATTTTTATAAATAGCTCTTGCCATTAAAATGCGTTGCTTCTGCCCGCCGGAAATTCCGTTACCGGCGGCACCAATTTTAGTATTGAGCCCGAGGGGCAGTTCATCTATGAACGATTTTAAATTAGCGATTAAAATAGATTCGTTGAGCCATTCATAATTTATATCATCGTCTCCTGTAACGATATTTCGTTCAATCGTGTCTGAAAAAATAAATCCATCCTGCATTACAACGCCACAATTCTTTCTTAAACTTTCTGCAGAAATATCCTTAAGGTTTAAATGATTAAATATAATTTCACCACTTACAGGTTCATAAAACTTTAAAAGCAATTTCATCAGGGTAGTTTTTCCACTTCCGCTTGCCCCGACTATAGCTGTTACTTTTCCTTCGGGTATAAAAAGGTTAATATCTTTTAACACATAAGATGATTGCGGCCCTTCATACTGAAAGGAAACGTTGTTGAAATATATGCCCTTTTGTATGCCATTTTGATAAAGAAATTTTTCACTCATTAAAGGTGCCTGGCCGGCTTTTTCTTCTTCTGGATGTTCCTGCACTTCATTAAGCCTTAAAAGACTTAATTTTGCATCCTGTAAAGATTTAAGAAAAGTGATCACCTGACTTATAGGACCGCTCATTTGACCGATAATATAGGATATACTTAAAAGAGCGCCCAACGTCATCCGTCCCTGAATAACAAACGTTGCCGAAAGAAACGTTACAAGAATATTTTTGAACTGATTAATGAACTCAAAACCAAACATTTGAATTTGATCTAATTTCAAAATCCTGATGTTAATTTTAAAAAGTTTATCCTGTATTAACTCCCACTTATCTCTTTTATAGGCTTCGAACTGATTGAGTTTCATTTCAGAAACACCATTGATAATCTCATAGATCGATTCCTGGCTCTCGCTTTTTTGTTGAAAACGAAAATAATCCAACATCTTTCGATTTTTCATCCAGTATATCGACCAGAGAATAGAAGCAGCAGTTAAAATAAAATAAACTAACAGTATCCTATAATCGTAATACCACAATACACCAAAAAATACAGAAAAAGTTATCGTGGAAAAAAGTATAAGCAGGCTTTGAGAAGTCAAAAACTGCTCTATTCGCTCATGATCTTGAATGCGCTGATTGAAGTCGCCGGTTATTTTTGTTTCAAAAAAACCAATTGGCAACTTCAAAAGCTTTTTAAGGAAATTCGAAATAATTTGAATATTAATTCTTGTGCCAACGCCGAGAACAATCCAGTTCCGTAAAATGCCAAAGACAACATTTCCCAAAAAGCACGCCAATTGAGCAAGCAAAATATAACCAACAATATTTAAGTTTTTTTTATTTACGCCGTCGTCTATCAGTTTTTGAGTAAGAATTGGGAAAACCAATGTGGTTAAAGTGCCCAGCAGCAATAATAGAAACATCCAGAACACCTGTCGTTTGTGGGGTTCTAAATATTTAAACAAAAAGCCCGCCGACAATTTCTGCTCAGGAATATTTTCTTTTGTATAAAACCCGGTTCCGGGCGTAAGGAAAAGTACTATTCCCTTATCTCCCTTTGTGATCCACCCTTTTAAAAACTTCTCCTCTGTTAAAGTAATAAAGCCATAGGCCGGATCTGCAATTAAATATTTGTTTTTATGGGTGAATAAGTTCTTTGATATTTTGTATAAAACAACAAAATGATTTTGATTCCAATGAATTATGCAGGGCATTTTAACCTCGTTATTTTTTGCCCCCAAGGTGTTCAGCGTCAATTTTGCGGAAAAATGATCAAGCCCAATAAATTCACCCGCTTCACAAATTCCCTGAAGGCTAACACCTTTGCGGTTAAGAAAACTTTTGCTTCTTAAAAATCTCAAATCGTAATCCCTGCCATAAAAAGACGCTATCATGGAAAGACAGGCAGGACCGCAATCAAAACTATCATATTGCGCACAAAACTTTTTTTTCATAGCTAGTTTATCCTACAGCGTCAATTCCAATACATTTTTGGCGTATATCTTCAATATCTCCATATCAATAGTAGTTTCTCCCGAAATCAACAAGCCATTTTCCGGATAAATCATTCGTTGTAAAATCTGGAATTGTAGAAAAGATGGAACATCAGGAGAAAAAATTGTTTCTATCGGCACGACCGCAGTAAAGTCCTCCTGTTCATAATTACCATTTATAACGAACAATATCATTTGTTTAAGATTAGGGATAAGATCATTGTCCAGATCTGAGCACTGTAAGTCCAGTGCTAACTTTTCAAGCACCGCCACCTTTACTGAGGTAGATAACAACGTATCCTTCCTGGTTTTTAAAAGCAGAAATTTAAATATGCTGTTCACGTAAAAATGCAAAACATCTAATTGCTCGTTCCGGGAGTGTGTTCGGAGCGATGAGAAATTTATTGGCCCCGACGGATAACCAATTGTGTAAGAAAGTAAATTTAACACGATAGATACTGCCTGGTCAACTTTACCTACATTCATATAAACCTTAAACAGATTTAGATATTGTTCAAGGGATGCTATTTTACAATCTTCAATTCCGTGGTCAATTAATACTTGTAATAACTCTATACTTCTTGTTAAATGCAATTCAGCCAGGTCGAAATTTTCATTGACGTAATCAAGATACGCCAGCATAGGTAAGTGTATGGACTCCATACCAATTCCTGCAATTTGGTTAGTGTATGTCAGGTTGAGCTTTTCCAATCCCTTTAAAGCAAGGTTGGCTACATTCATTTGACTTCGCCTCGCCCGGCTTAGGATTTTTTTAATTTCCTCAAAATGAAATAATATGTTCATTCTTTCATCTGCAGAAACCTCACCCAAAAGTTTATTGTGGATAGAGTAAAAGACATGATTTTTGTCTAAATTGTGCTTTTGAATATAGTCTAGGCCAATAATTGATTGTAGATGATCTGATAACGAAGTATTCATGAGGTCAGTTTTTATGGGCTTCTAAATTAATTCAGTAATATTCTCGGTATTGTTTAGCAAATGCTGTAATATCAACCTGTCGCCACCGTTAAATTTGAATGATGGACATGCCGGTTTACTGTTATACCAATCCTTCGGACATCCTCCGCCACAAACAGGGAAGTACGTACAGTTTGGACACCAGGAAATATTGTTTTTTATGTCTTTGAACCAATTACGAGGGATAGCCTCCTTATTATCAGTTTCGGGAGGGAGCTTTAAATTGCCTATTTTAAATTCCGGGCTTTCGAATGCCGGGGTGATAGGTAATTCATAACAGGCAAATATGTTACCATACGCATCGAAGACCTCGGCGCTTTGATCAACTACCATACAAGGCGAAAACTGCCTTGACGGTACGATACCGTTTATCTTGAAACCTTTAGATGCTGCAAATAAATACCATTCAATTTCTTTTTCAGCAAAGAAATCATTTGAAAGACTGTCGTTTGAAGCACCATTTCCTCCCCAGTCAAGAATGGCGGCAAAAGTTAGCCCGACGTTCTTTTCATGAACTCGCTTTTCTGCCAGCAAATTAATTAAGTCAGGAATGCTCTGATAGTTTGTACTATCGATATTCATTCTTATCTCAACAAAACATCGATTAGTTTTAAACTCCTCCAGGTCTAATAAATCTAAGAGGTTAGTAAGAATGATATCAAAGGTTCCATTAGCGTCTACTTTAGTTACCCGTCTTTTATCATGGAACTCCTTCATTCCGTCGATGGTGATCTGAAAATAAGTTACCTTGCAGTCATTGATCAGTTCTAATGAAATATTTTTCTTTAAGCTTACAGCGTTAGTAACAATTTTACAGTTATAATACCATTTTTCTTCATTACATAAATCTATAAACCTTGAACTCAGCTTCTTGATCTGGCTGTATCCCATTAATGGCTCACCACCGAACCAGGTGATGTTGAGAGAATCAATTCTCTTTTTTGATGACATGTGTGAAATCCGATCCATTATTTTAGGGATCAAATCATCGTTCATGGTATGCTTGGCATGAGACTGCCCGCAATAATGACATCCCAGCTGACAATTTGCTGTTGGTTGAATTACAAAAGACAATGAATTGTTGTCCTTTTCTGCTTCTATATTTTGGTTTAAGATCGTTTCGAATTCGTTTTCTTCATCCGGAACTATAATTTCTGTTTTGAAGAGTGTTTGAAGAACAGGCGATTTCAGCTCTTTAAAATCATTTCCCTTTATTGAATTGTAAAGTGAATCCGATATCATCAAAGCCTCACCGGTACGTGTTGAATAAGCAATTCGTTTGGAATCTTCTTGTGTATCATCCAAGACATCACTGAAGATCAGATATTTTGATACTTTATACATCGTAATAAAATTTAGATGTTATGTGAAAGAAATTAATGGGCCGCAACACGCGGCCCATTATGTAGCTATGGATCAACCCCATGTTCCACATGAACCACCCCAGGTGGTGCAAGCCCCACCCCAGGTACCACAGTCTTTAACCACGCTTTCCTGAGTTCCGCCTACTATCCTGAAGGCTTCTTCGATAGTAATTGGCTCAAGGTCAGAACCTTGTGACGCATTCTCAACACTGTTGAATTTTTGTAGAGCGTCTTTCAGCATTTTGCTTTTCATTGTTTAAAAGATTTATGTTAAATAATTGGCTAAAGTTTTACATTGTTAAGCCTGCGTTGAATGTCTATCTTAATCATAAACTGTGCTTTACTAAACCATCAAAAGAACCCGAACTAATTCTATGTAGCCCTTTGATTTTCTTCAAAATTTCCTTTTTTTCGATTTTCTTTAATATTTCTGTTTCCAAAATTGTATGTCATGCCAATAACTACCTTTCGTGCATCGTAATAGTTATTAAAGCTTCTTATATAATTATCATTGTACATTTGGCCTCGGCTCAAATTTGTTCGCAGGATGTCGTAAACGCCAATATTGATCACCAGTGCCTTTTGCAATGTTGTATAGTTAAGCGCGGCACTTAGATTTGAAGCGCCTTTCCAATGGATATTAATATCATTTCTTGGCAGATTTTGCCAAAATCCGATGTTCATTTTGAAAGTTTTCTTTTGATTCAGGAAAACATTATTTTGGATATTGTAATAAAATGAGGTGCCACTTTGGCCTAAGTATTGTTGGATGAAACTGTGTGAATGCTGATACTCAAAATCACCGGTAGCCTGTACCTGCCACCATGGCGTTAACGATTTGTAATAAGTAATGTAAAGTCCTGCACTACTCTTGTTGAAGAAATTATCAATCGCGGTGTAATTGTCTCCTGCAGCATCTAAGCCGAAAATGCTTGAATATCCATTTTTTTCATATTGCCAAAATGCGTTAATCGAAAAATTGTCTTTAGAGTAAGAAAGCTCAAAATTATGATTGATCGACGGATTTAAAAGCGGATTGCCGACAGAATACACGTTTGAATTGGTGAACAATTTATATGGATTTAATGATTGAAAATCTGGCCGGTTAATTCGTTTGGTATAATTCAGGGAATAAACCCCATGCTCCTTTGTTGTATAGGTGATATAGAAAGAGGGAAAGAACGAACCTAAAGACTTTTTGATCTTTTCACCCAGCACTAAATCAACCTGGGAATTTTCGTACCTTAAACCGCTGCTAATTTCAAGTTGTTGGCTTACCTTCTTAGCCAAAGTTAGGTAAGCGCTGTAAATTTTCTCATCATAGGCAAAGTTATTTGATTGGGTCGCAGTGTTTAAGCTGGTACTTAAATCCTGATAAAGACTGTTTTCGATTTTAGTAAACTTTACGCCTGTTTCAACATTTACAACTCTATTCGGCAGGTTCAAATCTGATTGGCCAGACCATATTTGATATCTGACATCATTATCGGTTTTAGTAAAGTTAAATTGAGGGTTGTTTAAAATCTCAAAATAGTTCGGCTCCTTTTTGAAATTGTTAAGATAATTTGTGGATAAAGATAGTTTCCTTTCTGAACTGTCTTTACCAATTTTAACCTCATAATTGATATTGGCTATATGTGATTGGATTTTTCGTTCTCTTTGAACGTTTGTTAAGATCGATGAATCGTTTTTTACAGATGTTGCGGGATAATACGCGGAACTTGAAATTTCGATATCTGATTTTCGGGGCCGAAAATCATAAGAAACCCATAATTTGGATTTACTGCTAGCTGTATAGGTTGTGTTTAAGCTGATAACATAGTCATGCTTAATATCCGTTCGGTCATTTTTTTGCAGCAATAAGTATTCGTTATCAGCATTTTTGATATCAAAATTTTCGTAGGGAATTGCTTTATCATAATTGACACCCAGATTTCCTGTAATTCCCAATTTATTGGTTTGGTAGTTAAGTGTGGTATTTATATTGTCTGATCCATATTTACGTTGTGAATAAGTATTGCTAACTGTTCCGCTAAGACCCTTATTTTTATTTTTTTTTAAGATAATATTAATAATTCCCGAATTTCCTACCGCATCATATTTTGAGGGGGGAGCTGTAATAATTTCAATTTTCTCGATGTTGTCAGATCTTAGAGATTTTAAATAATTAACGATGTCTTCTCCCTGAAGCGGTAGCAACCGACCGTCAATCATCATCGCTACCTGGCTTTTGCCAACGATTTTTAGGCTATTTTCATCTCTTGTATCAATGAGCGGAGTCATGGCTAATGCCTCAAAACCACTAATGCCAGATGATGCCGGAGAATTAGAAAGGTTAAAAACCAGGCGGTCAACCTTTCGTTCAATAAGTATCTTCTGACCGGTGACGGTTATGGCATTAAGCTGGATAGGTGATTCAACATTAATTTGACCAAGATCAGTATTGTCGCTGAGCACCATTCTTTTTTTGAATATCTCCCGCCCTACCTGTTTCAATAATAATACATAATCTCCTCGTGGGATTGTTAAGGAAAAAAAGCCTTTCTCGTTACTAAATGTTTGTCTGAGTTGATGGAGGGAATCAATTTTTAAAACTGATACCGTAACAAAATCCAAAGGCTTTTGCCCCGATCCGACGACTGTTCCTGATAACTGTACGTCCTGAGCCATCGCTTTTCCGGAATTCACAAAAACAGTAAATAGGAGAAAAAGAAATACAGGACAGTGTTTGGTCATAGGATTAGAATTATGATACTCTAAAATATAAATATCATAAGGCTTTGAATCATTTTGAGCCTATTGTTCTAGCCCGAAAAAAAGCTTTTTCATCCCGAAAATTGAGGTTTTTAAAAAGATGGCTAATTACACTGGGCATTTTGGCAAAAATGGCAAGTCGTTCCGCATTTAAGCTGTCACCCCATTTCGCTTTAAAGTGACTACCTGTTCCAGGGCAAACTGGCTGGCCTAATCTTCTGATCAGCTTTTTCGCAACTCGTCTTCGATAACAATCTTTCGATTTCCGCATAAAATAAAGGCTCCTATACCTTCTAAGCATTTTTGTCATAATGAATGGCCAGATTTCCAGGTTTGGTCATTTGCTTCAGCTGTAGGTTATCATAATCATCTAGTGCAAAAGTAATTGATTTATAGTTATTTATTATCCCCTGAATCTCCTTGCTAACCAGTCGACCCATATCCTTTACCCAGTAAGATTGCTTTCGTTTATCGTCCACCAGTTCGCCATCAATGACATTCAGGTAATGATAAACTTGCTTATACCCCTCATTGATCGTAACCAGTAGTTGCTTTGAAGTATAAATCGTATCATAGGGCTCGTCACCTTTGAGATAAATTCGGAACGCCGAAGAAATATTAAGGTGGATCAATCCTAACACAAACGTATATTCCGCGAGTCTGCGTAGGTGATGCTGTTTATCGGATAATCATTTCCCATATTCTTCTGGCTATCGGGAAATATTAATGCTGCAGCATCAATCATTCTGATTGATGATTTTTTAGAGAAAAGAGTTCGCAAAGAAAATCAGCAATTTATAGTTGCTTCAAAAAGAACTAAATTCTGGAAATCATAGCAAGATAAAATGGAAAAATGGATTTGATTCATTTAAAATCCCAGTTAAACAGTCTGTGTTATATATTTTTATCTTTAAATAAAGCAGTGTTCTTATGATTCATCATAAGTTTTTTGTGGCTAAAACAGTTAGACTGTGATTTGCCTTTCAATTCCTGTATATTCGTTCATGCTTTTCCAATTTGGCCTGCGTAGTTCGCTTTTACTCATTTTTTTCACGCATCTAGTGGTTTATGCTTTTTTGTTTTGGAAACGCGGACACCAGCAGGAGCGTTTATCTGACAGGCTATTAGGTACATTTGTTTTTTTATCTGCGCTTTTTATATTTCCATGGATGTCTGGATTTGCGGGCTGGTATGATACGCAGCCTTATCGCGAAATCTTATTTTATACGCCATTCATCCATACACTATTTTTTGGTCCGCTGCTTTATCTTTATCTAAAAAGCCTGACCAATGTGCAATACCGTTTGCAAAAACGCGACTGGTTGCATTTTACACCCGGAATACTCTACATCATTTGGGCTTTAATTAAAGTGATTACGGATAAGTTGATTGTAGGACATTATTACCTGGAGAATGGGGAAACGGATCCGGATTTTGATAGCTGGTATAACTGGGGCTGGTCAGCCAGCTTAATAGTTTATTTAGTCCTATCCATACGCTATTATCGGCAGTATGTTGTTTTTTCATGGTACGAATTCTCTTTTGCCGATGCGGCAAGTTTTAAATGGTTGCGTAACTTCCTATATGCATTCGCCGTCCTGACCATTTTGCTCTTTTCGGAACATTTACTGGGTTTATTCATTAACCTGTTTTACATCAGGTCGTGGTATTATTTCTTTGCTTTCGCGATCATTACTTACTATATGGCAATCAGTGCCTATTCGGCCAAGCCGATCATTAAGCTGAATTTCGAGCCATCCTTGCTACTTACTTATCAACCTTTACTGATAGAAGAACCTATTCGCACAGTTGAAGACCAGAGCTGGATGCTGGGATGGATAGCCAGTATCGAAGTACTGATGGATGTCCAAAAGGTTTATCTGGAACCGGAATTAACCTTGACCGAACTTGCTAAAAAGGCAGGAACCAATGCTTCTGTATTGAGTAAGGTCATCAATAAAACCTATGGTCAAAATTTTAGTGATTATGTGAACCGTTATCTGGTCAAGGAAGTAATCCGTCTCTTGAAACAGCTGGAATATCAAAATTTCACCTTGCTGGCAGTGGCCTACGATGCGGGTTTCAATTCCAAATCTACCTTTAATCGTGCCTTTAAAAAGGAGACTGGTATGAGTCCAAAGGATTATCCAAAAGATTAGTAGTGCCAAATCATATTTTGAAGCGACCTGCCTTAATGAGCAAGTGACTTTTGGGATATGAAAACAATTCTACTCAATTTATTTCTTTTTTGCAGTCTGAATGCAATAGCCCAAATCACAGGTACTGTAAATGATGAGAAAAAACAACCGCTATCCGGCGCCGTTATCAGATTATACCAGGCTGTTAAAACAGTTAAAATTGCAGTGACCGATAATCAGGGACGTTTCACCTATAACGGAACTGCAGACTATATGATCATTACCTATACAGGATTTCTGACAGACACTTTAAAAAATTTAAGGTCAGATATGATGATCCAACTCAGTCCTGACACAAATACATTAAAAGAGATCATCGTAATATCTCGCCAGCCTATCATTCGCCAGGAAACCGATCGTACGGTGATCAGTGTCAATGAGAAGGTTAGGAAGTTGGCCGACAACGGACTGGATATTGTGAACCTGGCGCCGGGTATAACGGTAAGTGATAATGAAGATATAATCCAGATGAGCGGCAAGTCTGAAGTACAGGTGATGATCAATGATAAAGTGGTGAGGATGACTGCGCGCGATCTGGCCAAAATGTTGAAGGCTATGCCATCAAGCAGTATAAAACAGGTAGAATTCCTCAGTAATCCGCCTGCTAAATATGAAGTAAATGGCAATACCGGAATTATTAATATCAAAACCAATGGGGTTGCTAAGGGGGGTGGAGGCAATGTAGACTATAGCACTTCGCAAAGTAACCACAATTGGACAGACCTCTCCAGCTTATTAAATTATGATGCAGGGAAATTAGCAATCAGCGGTTATGGTGCCTGGCATACTGGGGGTTATCTGACTCAAAATACGAAAATCCGACAGCTATACCCGGATATGATCAATCAACAAACCAGCAGTCTGGATAAATGGAGCGACCCGGTTTTTCGTGTAACCGCCGATTATGTGGCCAACCGCAATAACACTTTTGGTGGCATCATTGAGCGGGAGTCCAGTACGAATACGGACAGCTATAATACTTATTCGCAACAAGGTGCTAACAACTATCAAACCACTAGCTGTAATCTTAGCGTGCGACACTGGAACACCTATAATCTGAACTATCAGTATAGCGATACGCTGGGTACCGAATTGACTGTTGACCTGGATCGAGCCGATTTTTACAAAGATGGCAGTATTGCATTAATGACCACTTTACAACCTCAGCTGAACTATCAAACGACTACTGGGATCAGGATCAGCACCATTAAAGCCGATTATACACATTCCTGGAAAAATACACTCAAGATCGAATCAGGTCTTAAGATTGCTGGTTTACAAACCAATAATACCCAGAACGAACACCTCTTTCATTACCATGAAAATATCATTGCAGTATATACCAGTTTAACACAATCTAAGAGAAATTGGGGCTGGCAATTGGGACTGCGGGCAGAACAAACAGAAGCCAAAGGAGAAACCAGTTCAATCACTAAGCCTGATACAAGTTACATTAACTTATTGCCTTCAGCGTATTTTACTTATTCACCAGGCTCCAAACATCATTTTCGCTTGTCGCTGAGCCGCCGGATCAAACGTCCGGATTACAGCGATCTGCAACCTTTTTCTTATGTGCTTGATCCACTCAACCAGCAAACGGGTAACCCTCAGCTACGCGTGCAGTGCAATGACCAGGCTGAGTTGACTTATACTTTAGATGACAGGATCTCCCTGATCAGTACTCTGAGCCGAGCGGCTGATTACTTTAATACTGTTTATCGCGAGTCAGGCAATATCCTTGTAGAAATGCCGGCTAATGCCGGTACAATGACTACATTGAATTTCGACCTGAACTTCCCGGTGAAAATCTCTAAGTGGTGGAATATGTTGAATAAGCTCAATGCCGGCAACGATCACTTTTCTGGAGAATTGTTCCAGGGTAAACTTGACCAAGGCAAATGGCGCTACCAATTCTCCAGCAGTCAGCGTATTAGCCTGTTCAGTAAATACCAGTTACAGTTGAGCTGTCGATACACTTCTGCTTCGCAAAACCTGATCTATCAGCAACAAAGCAGCGCCAATGCCAGTGCAAGTATCAGCCGTAAACTTTTCAATGATCAGGCTTCAGTGCGGATCGGTATCAGTGATATCTTTAAAACCCAGCGTCAATATACGAGCGTTAACTTCGGTAATTTACAGTATACTGATTTCGGTACTTTTGAGAGCCGCCGTGTTTCCCTGAGTTTCAATTGGCGATTTGGCAATACAAAAATCCGACAGACCGAAGAACGAAGCCGCGGTGACGCTGATGAAAAGAGAAGAAGCGGCAGTTAATTGATGGTTTACTGCTCCAGTAAAGTGTCACTTTTACAAACAGGGGTTGGCGCCTTAGTACGGATGTTATGGATTTAGAGAGATGCTTTAACGAAATATGTTATAAAAAATTGTCAATGTTTTCGAAAGTTTTCGAGTGCATCAATAATCTTCTTTTGGCTTTTAATGGTTTCCCCGTAAAGATCGAGCAATTTATTTTTTTCTTTGATTAAATTTTTGAGCTTATTTAACTCCTCATCACTTTGTACAAGGATATCGATTTCAAATTGAGCCAAATCTTCGTCTTTACGGTAGTAATCGAAGAAATTAATGCCAAGTGCAATGGAGATCCGTGTTAATAAACTGGTATCTATCGAAGTCGATTTTAATAAAGTATCTACCCGGTGTTTGCTAATGCTTATTTGGCCGGCAAGTTGTTCTCTACTCATCGATTTTGCCTTCATCTCTTTCCAGATCAACAACCCAATATTTATGCTCATGGTAAAATTTATCAGGGTTTCTTTTCAGACTCAAATCCGTACAAACCATTTTGATAAAGGTACGATGCCATTTGATAATTGGATATGGCTTCATTAATCAATTTCTGGTTTGCTGGTATGGCCAGGGCGTTTCCAGTGATGAAATCGGGCTTATATGTAGCTGCTTTTTTATTCGGGTCGAGAATAACCAGGGTATTGTTTTTAATGTAACCCAAACTCTGGTAAGTGCTTATAAAAGCTCTTTCATCACTGTCTTTCATTTTAAACACATCCTGACCAAAAAACTTACTGTTGTAACTGAAATTCAGGTAACCGAGAATAGTTGGGCCGATATCAATCTGTGCGGTAAGTTTCTCGAATTTGCCTGGTGTGATGTGTCCCGGGCTGTAAAAAATCATTGGAATATGATATTTATCTACTGGTAGCTGTACTTTACCAGCACTCGAAGCACAGTGATCGGCAACAATGATAAATAGTGTATTCGAAAACCAGGGTTTCTGTTTTGCTTCGCGAATAAACTTACCGATGGCGTAATCGGTATATTTAACTGCACCTTCTCTACCAGTGTGTGATGGAATATTAATCCTTCCTTCGGGGTAAGTATAGGGGCGGTGATTCGAAACCGTCATAATCTGTGCGAAAAAAGGTTTCTTGTTTTTATAATCTTTATCCAGTTCGCGTAACGAAAGCGTAAATAAATCTTCATCGGCTACACCCCATATATTAGAATAATGGATTTCTGAATCCTGAAGTGCACTTCTGTCTGTTACCTGGTAACCATTATTAGAAAAAAACTCATTCATATTATCGAAATATCCATAACCACCATAAATAAACCTGCTGTTGTAGCCTTTAGAACGAAATACACTACCCAGGGTAAACAGGTTTTTATTATCAGGACGTTTTACAATGGATTGGCCCGGTGTAGGTGGGATACAAAGCGATAGTGCCTCTAAACCACGTACTGTACGTGTTCCCGAAGCATACAAGTTACTGAAAAGCAGACCTTGTTTGGCGAGGGAATCGAGTTGGGGAGTAATATGCTGTGTATTACCAAATGTGCCCAAAAATTCAGCACTTAAACTCTCTACACTAATCAATACCACATTCATTTTGTTTTCAGTACCAGCGTTACTGATGGTTCTGGACGTATTTTTAAATACTCCTTTTGCAATAGTATCCTGTTGAAGCAAATTGCCCAAAATGGTTTCTGCATTTTTGATCGGAAGCGTTTTATAGAAAGTATTATAGTCCAGTTGATTATTCCAGAAAGCAAATCCGAAATCGTACATGCCATTGCCCGAAAGCTCATTTACATATTGATTTTTACTGTGGTATTTCCATCTATGGCTTACCCCAAAATAAGTAAGCACTGGCAGGCACAAAAGAATCAAAGCAATTTTGGTGCGTTTACCAAAACCAATTGTATTGGTGGTAGATATAGTGATGGCCTTTCTTAACAAATAAACAATTAACAAGGTTAATATAACCAGGCCTATCATAATACTGTTAATTGGGTACGATTGGCGGATATTTCCAATAACTTCTGTAGTGTACACCAGGTAATCGACCGCTATAAAGTTGTAACGGACCGAAAACTCTTCCCAGAAGAACCATTCTGAAATGGCATTGAAAATAAGGGTGAAAACAACAAAGAAAAAGTAGATGAACAACAGTATTCTGTTGAATTTGCTGGCGTACCACTTGGATGGAAGCACCCATAAGTAAATTACAATGGGAATTACCGCAAAAGATGCAGCAGCAAGGTCATAAAATAATCCAATGATTAAAATTTTAAGGAGATTCAAGATAGACCAATCAACAGCAGATGCACTATAAATTAACAGGGCCACTCTGGTAATCAACGAAATGCTACACAATAGTGCGATAACTAAAAAAACTGTTCCAAACCTGTGGCGTAGTAAACTATTTGTTTTTTCTTTAATGCTCATAATTAATGAAGGATCCAAAGCTTGAATTTTACCTGCTAGTTGTTAAGTGATTGGCGAAGGTAGTTTTCAATTCTGAAGAAATCCTGAAGGTTTGGTTAGGCTTAAAGATATTATTAAAGTATTATATTTAATGATTTATTAATGCTATGTTAATAAATGATGTAGGTTGCTGCTTAAAGATTAGCTTCTCCTATATTACATAATCAAATAAAAATTGATCAATAAAAGCCCAAAAACTGTATTTTATACTACAGTTTTCCTTCAGGATTAATTGGTAATATTGCCGTGTTTATTGGGAAATAGATACAATGATTTTACCTGGATCGTAATCGTATTTTTAATTTTCCGGTTTTAATGATTACTTTATGCGTAAAGAAATAATTAACCAATGAAAATTTTAGTCATTGAAGATGAACGGGCTTTATTAGAGAGTATTCTTGTCTATTTTACAGGAGAAGGTAACATTTGCGAGCATGCTTCAGATTTTGCTGCTGCCAATGAAAAAATATCACTTTACAATTACGATTGTATTCTTTTGGATTTAGGCTTGCCCGGCGGAGAAGGGCTGGAGCTCTTAACCAGGCTTAAACAACTAAAAAAAAGAGATGGGGTACTTATTATTTCTGCACGCCACTCTTTGGATGATAAACTGATGGGGCTTGATCTTGGTGCTGATGATTATTTGGTTAAGCCTTTTCATTTGTCAGAGCTTAAAGCCCGTGTAACTGCTATTATACGCAGAAAGAATTTTGACGGCGCCAACGTTATTATTTTCAACGAGATCACTGTAGATGTTTCAGCAATGAAAATTACCGTTAAAGGCAATCAGGTATTCCTCACCAAAAAAGAGTTCGACCTGTTGGTGTATTTTCTTTCTAACCGCAATAAAGTGGTTACTAAAAATGCAATGGCCGAGCATTTATGGGGCGATGAAATGGACCTCTCGGATGATTTCGATTTTATTTATACACACGTAAAAAATCTCCGCAAAAAACTGCTCGAGGCAGGAGCAGCTGATTATCTTCGTTCTGTTTATGGAATTGGCTATAAATTTGGCGATGTATGAAACTTTCTAACCATTACAATAAGGCAAATATTTTAACCTCTATTGTGGTGCTCATCATTACCGGGTTTGTCTACTATGTTGTAATCCATTTTATTTTAACCGAAAAATTAGATAGAGATTTAGCAGTAGAAGAAAATGAAATTAATCAATATATAAATACTTATCATAAACTCCCCTTACCTGCAAGCTATCTCGATCAACAGATTTCATATAAAATCCTAAACGGGACTAACTCTGAAAGAGAATTTCTGAATACGATTTATTTTAACCCGAAAGAACGTGAAAAAGAACCTGGACGAAGTCTCGTCACCGTTGTACATTTAAATGGTAAAACCATAGCGGTAACCATAACCAAATCGAGAGTAGAATCAGAAAACCTGATCAGGATCATTCTTTTAATAACACTTGGAATTACAGTTGTTTTACTTTTATCCTTATTGCTGATTAACCGATTTGTATTAAACAGACTTTGGCGGCCCTTTTATTCTATTTTAAATCGGATGAAAGCTTTCGAAGTAGCCCGAATGGATACGATCGAACAGGAACCAACCAGAATTGATGAGTTTAATGAGCTAAATAAATCTGTAAATGCCATGGCCGAAAGGGTAAGGCAAGATTACAAGGAACTTAAAAGTTTTACCGATAATGCCTCGCACGAAATGATGACGCCATTAGCTGTAATTAATTCTAAACTGGATTCTTTATTGCAAACAGAATCGTTTACCGAGCAGCAGGGTGCATTATTGGAAGATATTTATCATGCCACAGGGAAATTATCAAGATTACATCAATCGCTATTATTGTTGGCCAAAATTGAAAACAACCTGATTCCCGATTTCCAGGATATTGAACTCAAAGAAATGGCAGAGGCAAAAATCCGTCAGTTTCAGGAGTTACTGGAAAAAAGCAAACTGATCCTGACAGCAGATCTTGCCTCGGTTGAGGTTAAGATGAGCCGCTACCTGGCAGATATTCTATTGAACAATCTTTTTAGCAATGCAGTGCGGCACAATGTAACCAGCGGACACATTTTTCTTAAATTAACTCAACATAGTTTAATGATTTCTAATTCGGGTAAAGCCCGCCAGGTACAAACAAAAATTTTCGATCGCTTTTCTAAAGCCGTAGATTCTGATGGGATGGGGCTTGGTTTGGCCATAACCAAACAGATCTGTAATCTTTATGGCTTTCGCATTGATTATCAGGAAAAAAATGGAGAGCATACTTTTACAGTCTATTTTAATGTAGAATTGTCATCCTGAGGGGTGATTTATTGTATAAAAATCAATATTGATGTGGTGATAAGTGTTACCACCTGTCACTATCGAATTACTCATTACGAGTCTGATTTAGAAAATAGTTTCGTTTACCTATATCTTCAGAATTTCTCCATAATTCGATTATAGTTTTGATTAAAATTTAAACTATGAAAAGGTTTTTAGGAATGCTGTTGATTATGGTCATTTATATCAGTCAAACTTATGCTACTGCCATTATTCAGTCGATCCAAATTATTGATTCGGTTAAAAACGTTCCTGCAGATTCTTTAAGACGATGGTATGCCGGTAATCCGATCCCGAAAAAAAGATTTCAGGCAACAGCATTTATTGCACCTGTTTTACTTGCTGGCTACGGTTTTGCAGCTGTTTATGATCATGGTGCATTAAAACAACTGGATGTAAGTACCAGGGCAGAATTACAGGAAGATCATCCTTTATTTGCGGCCCATGTTGATGATTATCTTCAATTTGCACCTGCTGCTGCGGTGTACGCACTAAATTTATCAGGTATAAAAGGTAAACACAATTTGTTTGATGCTTCCATGTTATATGCTACATCAGCTGCAATTATGGGTGTTTCTACCCATTTTGTGAAACAGGGCGTTGGTAGAGAACGGCCTGATGGGTCGGGGACAAATTCTTTTCCTTCGGGGCATACGGCTTCTGCATTTATGGCTGCAGAATTTCTGCACCAGGAGTATAAAGATGTTAACCCGTGGATAGGTTATGCTGGTTATTTTGTTGCCACGGCCACCGGAACATTGCGGATGTATAATAACAAACACTGGTTCAGTGATGTTGTAGCGGGTGCCGGATTCGGGATTGCTTCTACAAAAATATCCTATCTGGTGTATCCATATATCAAAAGCCTTTTTACCACAAAAAAAGATGGAAATTTTACATTTATGCCCTTCCATCAACAAGGTAGCACGGGTTTAATGCTTTCGGGCAGATTTTAATATTGTTCAATATTTTTTGAATTGAAGTCATCCAGGAATGAATATGAAGGTTAGCTATTTGATTTTATGTTTAATTGCTTTTTGTGTAACGGGTGCTGCTGCGCAAACCACCTCAAAAAATCTGGAGTACTATCTAAAAGAAGCTGAATCCATTAGCCCTGTCCTTAAAGATTATCAGAACCTGCAACGTTCCGCGGGTATAGATAGCCTGATTGTCCGTGCTACCGGAGGACCACAGGTTACGGCCAGTTCTGCTGGCATGTATGCACCAGTTGTTCGTGGTTATGGTTATGATGAGGTGCTTACCAACGGACAGGCGCTAGAGGCATTACTTAATGTAAACTACGACCTGTTGAATAAGAAGCGAATTAATAATCAGCTCCAAAGTATTAAAATTCAAAGCGATTCCATAAAATACGCGGGTCAACTATCACTTTATGATTTGCAACGATCTGTTGTTGATCAATACATATCAGCGTATGCTAGTCAGGAACAGGTAGGTTTTAACCGCGACGTGGTTAGGCTGCTGGAAGAGGAGGAAGCACTGCTTAAAAAACTAACCCGAAACAATATTTATAAGCAATCAGAATATTTAACCTTTCTGGTTACCTTGCAACAACAGCAATTGGTGCTGCAACAAGCTGAATTGCAATTTAAAAATGATTTTGCCACTTTAAATTATTTAGCCGGGATTTCCGATACTACACCAGTTAAGTTAACCAATCCAAAATTACAGGCTGACTTTAATATAACTGCTCAAGGCTTTTTTAATAAACGTTTTGATATTGATAGTTTAAAAAACATCAATCAAAGAAACGCGGTTCAATTTAATTATAATCCTAAATTAGGTGTGTATGCAAATGGTGGATATAATTCTTCATTTGTTTTGCAGCCTTATAAAAACTTTGGCACCAGTATTGGTTTCACTTTCTCTGTACCCATTTACGATGGACACCAGAAAAAAAAGCAGTACCAAAAGCTCAGTTTAGCCGCTAAAACAACTTCAGGATACCGCGATTTTTTTACCCGGCAACAGCAGCAGCAATTACAGCTTATTCGACAGCAAATTAATCAGACTGATGCACTCTTTCCGAAAATTAACGAGCAGATCCGCTTAAGTAAAGACCTAATTGAGGTAGATAGCAAACTAATGCATACTGGTGATTTAAAAGTTGCTGATTTCGTAATTGCAATCAACAACTACATGGCAGCTCAAAACCTGTTGCGGCAAACGAACATTAACCGCTTAAAACTAATCAATCAATTGAATTACTGGAACCGATAACCATGAAAAGCTACGCAAAATTAAAGTCTGGTACTATCGCTTTACTGTTTATTTTTTCAGGATGCAACCGTTCGGCCCCGCCTGAAACTGTGGATGAGCCCTCGCCAATTACACCCGTTCAGGTGACTACCGTAGGCGACAGCGCTCTATCTGAATATGTTGAGCTTTCGGCAGTTTCTGCCTATCTGGAGAAAAGTTTCGTAAAGGCAAACATCAACGGATATGTAGAAAGTACCCATGCCGTATTAGGCAGGCAGGTAGGCAGCCGTCAACTGTTATTTAGTTTAATTACCAAAGAAGCCAAATCGATTGGTAATAGTGTAAATAAGCTAGATGCCGGGTTTAATTTTTCTGGTATTTCCAATATCAGAGCCGATCAGGCCGGAACAATTATCCAGGTAAACCATCAAAAAGGAGATTATGTGCAGGATGGAGAAGCTTTGGCCACCATTAGTAACCGCAATAGTTTGGTTTTTCTGCTTGATTTACCTTATGAATATCATCAGCTTATCAATCAGAATAAAAATATGGATATCCTTTTACCAGATGGGACCAAAATGAGCGGAACAGTTTCAGGCACGATGCCTGCTGTGGATTCATCGGCACAGACCCAACGTTATATTCTTAAAGTGGGTTCAGGTAAAGATATCCCAGAAGGTTTGATTGCGAAGGTAAGGTTAACGAAAGTAAGCCGTACACAGGCTCAGGTGTTGCCAAAATCCGCGGTATTGGCTAACGAAACCGAAGACGAGTTTTGGGTAATGAAACTCATTAATGATTCAACAGCCGTAAGAATAAACGTGAAAAAAGGCATTGAAAACCAGAATACCATTGAAGTACTCGATCCGAAATTTTCAAAAACAGACCGGATCATTACAACTGGAAATTACGGAATTGCTGATACGGCTAAAGTCAAAATCCAGAAATAGCCATGAATAAGTTTTTCATTTCCCATAAAAATCCTATCCTGGCCGTGTTGCTCATTATTATTGTGGGTGGGATTTATTCATTTAATCAGTTAAAAACGGGGCTTTTTCCTGAAATTACTTTTCCGAAGATCAAAATTATTGCAGAGGCAGAATTACAGCCGGTTGATAAGATGGTGGTTACCGTAACCCGGCCTTTAGAAAATGCGGTAAAACAAGTGCCTGATCTTCAATTGGTAAAGAGTACCACCAGCAGGGGCAGTTGCGAGCTTTCTGCATTTATGAATCCTGGTGCAGATATCGATCTGAGTCAGCAGCGGATAGAATCGCAGATTGCCAAAATTAGTGCTTCATTGCCGGCTGGGGTTAATATCTCGGTAGAAAAAATGAATCCTTCTATCCTTCCGGTAAGTGGATATAGCTTAGAAAGCCATAATTATTCGTCAGTTGAACTGAAAAAAATCGCCACCTATACCGTAAAACCTTTTCTTTCGCAGGTTGACGGTGTTTCCGAAATCCGCGTAATAGGTGGTAAGAGCAAGGAATACTGGCTGGAGCTTGATGTACAAAAAATGCAGACGCTGGCCATCACCCCGGATCAGATCAGCACTGCACTCAGCCAAACCAATTTTATTAAATCTAACGGCTACCTGGCCGATCATCATTACCTGTACCTGTCTGTAACCGATGCTACTGTAAAAAACAAAAGCGATCTGGAAAATCTGGTGTTGAGCAGGAAGGGCAACCGGATTATTAAGGTAATGGATGTTGCAAAGGTAAATATCCAGCAAAGCGTAGAATATACCCGCATCAATGCCAATGGGAAAGACGGAATCCTGATTGCGGTAATTAAACAGCCTAATGCTAATCTGGTCGATCTTTCTAACGAGATGTTCACCAAAGTAGAACAACTGAAACATATCCTGCCTGCAGACGTAAGTATAAAACCTTATTATATACAAGCCGATTTTGTAAACGAATCGGTGAAAAGTGTACGCGATAGTTTATTAATTGGTTTGGTATTGGCCATTTTGGTGGCCATTATTTTTTTAAGATCGTTTAAGGCAAGTTTCACCATTTTAATTACCATCCCGGTTACACTTTGTTTAACCATAGTTGTACTCTATTTTATCGGTTATTCGCTCAATATCATGACACTTGGTGCCATTGCCGCCGCCATCGGTTTAATTATTGATGATGCCATAGTGGTGGTAGAACAAATTCACCGTGCACACGAAGAGCATCCGGAGGAGCTTACTATGAGGTTGCTGAGCAAAGCCGTTGGCTATCTTTTTCCGGCTATGCTGGGTTCTTCCATTAGTACTATAGTTATTTTTATACCCTTCGTATTGATGACTGGCGTTGCAGGCGCTTATTTCCAGGTAATGACCAACACGATAATTATTACGCTGGTTTGTTCTTTCTTTGTTACCTGGATTGGCTTACCGGTAATTTACCTTTTGCTTACCCGTAAAGGGGGTAGTCATGCTGCTTCTGGTAAAAAGGTAGTCGTACACGAGGTTAAATCACAAAATTGGGTGCCTTATTTTATTCAACGACCTTATATCAGCATTGCATTTATACTGGTGCTTATCACATCAATTGTGCTCGTTTTTCCACGTTTAGAAACCGGGTTCCTCCCCGAAATGGACGAGGGGAGTATTGTATTGGATTATGCCTCGCCTCCAGGCACCTCGCTCGAGGAAACCGACAGAATGCTTAAAGAAGTAGAAAAGGAAATCGTTAAAATCCCCGAGGTTGAAGCTTATTCGCGAAGAACAGGAACACAGATGGGTTTTTTTATTACCGAACCCAATACCGGCGATTACCTGATCCAGCTGAAACATAACAGGACAAAAAGCACAGCTGAAGTGATCTCAGAGATACGTAAGCATATCGAAAATACGCAACCGGCATTAGTAATTGATTTTGGACAGGTAATTGGCGACATGTTAGGCGATTTAATGAGCACTACCAAACCCATTGAGGTAAAAATTTTCGGCAATGACCAGGAAAAACTGCAGGCTTTATCTAAAAAGGTAGCCGATCTGATTTCGCATGTAGGTGGTACAGCCGATGTGTTTGATGGCATTGTACACTCAGGGCCAACTGTAAATATTGAGCCTGATTTTACCATGCTGGCACTGTACGGTGTTAGTCCGGTATCTTTTCAATCGCAGCTCCAAACCGCTATGCAGGGAACTTTAATTGGCGATTTATACGATAAGAAACAGCTTTCGCCCATCCGCATGGTTTACCCCGGAAGCAGAAGTTTTAGCGTGGCCGATATCTACAAGCTTAAAATTTTCTTACCCAATGGAACGGCTATGCCTATACAACAGATGGCTAAGGTTGATCTCAAAGCAGGGAATGCCGAAGTAGAAAGAGAAAATTTGCAGACCATTGGCGTGGTTACGGCAAGGTTAGACAACCGTGATCTGGGCAGCGTAATGAAAGACCTGAAGAAAGCTGTAAATACCAACATAAGCCTGCCTTCAGGTTATCATATCGAATATGGTGGTGCATATAAAGAACAACAACAATCTTTCTCCGAGCTACTCACCATCCTTATCGCCTCAAGTTTATTGGTGTTTAGTGTCATCCTGTTTCTGTTCAAAGATTTTAAAATAGCCTTTCTCATTTTATTGATCTCTGTACTCGGCATTTCAGGAAGTTATTTAGCCTTGTTTTTAACAGATACACCACTCAATGTGGGCAGTTATACCGGGTTGATTATGATTGTAGGCATTATCGGCGAGAATGCCATATTTACTTTTCTACAGTTTAGAGAATCCCTTGCCGAACAAAGTGTTGATGATGCAATAACCTTTGCCATCTCTACCCGTTTACGACCGAAATTAATGACTGCACTTGGGGCAATTATTGCTTTAATGCCTTTGGCTTTGGGTATTGGGGCAGGTGCGCAATTGCACCAGCCATTGGCTATAGCTGTAATTGGGGGTTTTATGATAGCCCTGCCATTATTACTAATCGCCTTACCAAGTCTGATCAGGAAAATTTATATGTAGTGGTGTGAAATTTGGGCTATTGGGTTGTGCTTTGATAATTAATCTTTTGAAGAAATAGCTATTTATAAATGATCCAATAAGCCTGTTTTTAAAAAGATTTTCTACATTTGCATTTAAATAGAAAAAATAATAATTAATCACTCTTGCATTTGTAGAGAAATCGCTTTATATTTGCACCTCTTAATTTTACAATAGATAATATACAGTCATGAAAAGAACATACCAACCTTCGCAAAGAAAGAGAAGAAACAAACACGGCTTCCGCGAAAGAATGGCAACAGCTAACGGCAGACGAGTATTAGCATCACGTCGTGCTAAAGGAAGAAAAAGATTAACAGTTTCTGACGAACGCAAGCATAAAGCATAATTTTTGATTGCTTTTCCGTTAATTCGGAATCGGCAGATCAAAATCTGCAATTATCAATCAAAATATATGTACACATTCAGAAAAGAAGAACGGTTATGCAGCAGGAAACATTTAGACCTGTTGTTTAAAAACGGTTCTTCTTTTTTATTATATCCCTTTCGGATTTCTTATCTTTTTGTTGATGCACCTGCTAACGTACAAGCACAGGTAGTGATCAATGTTCCTAAAAAAAGATATAAACGGGCAGTAGACCGCAATCTGCTCAAGCGTCGCATACGCGAAGCTTATCGCCTAAACAAACAAGATAAATTATACATGCCATTACCTACGGATCGGGGATTACTTTTGTTTTCCATCCAGTTTGTAGGGAAGGATAAGTACGAATTTGCTTTTATCGAGAAAAAACTGATCGCTACCTTTAAGCGTTTCCAAAATTTAATCCAGCCCAATGAAATTCATCAATAAAATTTTTGGATGGTTTTTTTTAGGTTTGATCAAAATTTATCAATACGCCATTTCACCTATGCTTGGCGCAAACTGCCGCTTTACACCAACCTGCTCTCAATATGGGATAGAGGCCATTAAAAAGCATGGACCATTTAAAGGTGGCTGGCTGGCGCTGAAACGTATTGGCCGTTGTCATCCCTGGGGTAAACATGGGCATGATCCGGTTCCATAGGAGAGTTAACTGGTTCATTAGTCATTAGTTCATTTGTTACCACCGCTGACTGGTTATTAATTCATTAACCACTTGATTATTGGTTAAAGTGGCCGTCATTTTGAGTATAACACAGCGGAACGGAGAAATCTATTTCGTTTGGTTCAATTATCCTTCGACTCCGCTACTATAGACAGAATCATTACTGCGGCGTCATTCCCGCGTAGGCCTATCGTGTGGACACATCTTTTTTAAGTATTTTTAGGCTTTTTGCTAGCCAACTTTAATAAAGCACGGATTTTAACCAAGGACGCTGTCAATCCCAGGAGCCGGGGAAATCAAAAAAACAGTTGCACAACAGTAAAAATAATACTAACAAACCTGAAACGCAGTGGTTTTGTGTTCATAACCGATGATGATTTAATTTTAAAAAATATTGAACACAAAACGAAGTGCCGCTGTTTTTTTGATGCGCGTGAGATTGCGCAAAAGGCTCATTGCTGGATTCGATAGCCATCGGATGACAAAGCGCTTTGGGTACTTTGGCGCTCCAAAGTGCCATGCTCAGCGGCATAGAGCGATAGAAGAATGTTATAATTAATTGTGTCCACACGATAGGCGCAGGCGGGAACCACGCAGTGCTCAGCGAAGCTAATCTTAAAGCGCTTGCATTACGATTATTCATAAGTTTCCCTTGTTTCAAAGGCATTCATGAGCACTCAGTGGTTCCCAATCGAGTTGGGAATGACGATCTCTCGAAGCCTGTAATTAGTCAAAAAGTTCTGTTATTCATATTGAATTTTATAAAATAAATTATCCTTCAGGATGACATGGCACGAAGGGTATTTGACTTAGGACTAAAAACTTCGGACCAGCAGCGCCCATCTTCCAATATCCCTCTTACATCTTCCATTTTTACTTATCTTTGCTCCATGGCTAAAATACTTCAAATAGAAACTGCTACGGCAATCTGTTCTGTGGCATTATCTGTTAACGGCAAAACAATTTCATTTAAAGAAGAGCAAGGACACAACCTGCACGCAGCAAATTTAACCCTGTTTATTGATGAGGTAGTTAGAACTGCAGGGCTAAGCTATCAGGAACTCGATGCCATTGCCGTAAGTAAAGGCCCCGGATCTTATACCGGATTGAGAATTGGTGTTTCTACTGCTAAAGGACTTTGTTATGCTTTAGATAAACCGCTGATTGCAATTGAAACATTAGAAATGATGGCAGCCGGTTACTTAGCGGAGAACCCGCATTATTCTGGTTTAATTTGCCCGATGATCGATGCCCGTAGAATGGAAGTGTATACCTCAATTTTCGACTTGTCATTAAACATAATTACACCAACTGAAGCCAAAATTATTGATGAAACAAGTTTTACCGATTATCTCACACAGGAAACACTTACTTTTATTGGTGATGGCTCAGCCAAGTGTGCTGAAGTTTTAATACATCAAAATGCAAAATTCGATGAAGCCAACTTCAATTCTGCAACATACATGTCGCGTTTAGCTAACGAAGCTTTCGGCAGTAGTAATTTCGAAGACGTAGCTTATTTCGAACCTTTTTACCTGAAAGATTTTGTAGTTACCCAATCTAAAAAGCAACAAGCGCAAGGTTAAGCTTATTTTCTTTTAAAGATCGAAAACAGGTTTTTAAAGAAACTGTCACTATCACTTTTGTCATTAATGCCTGGTATCACATCGGCAAATTGAGGATGGTTAACCACGTTTCCAAATTTAATACCTACCCCCATGTAAAAAGAGGCACCATTAGGTCCGCTGCCTGTATAAGCATCTTTTTTAATTAGTCCATAAGCCTGGTAACCTGTAGCCACAAAATTATCAGTACCCATAAACACCTCAAAGTTAGGCGTCTGGTATTTTCCTTGCAGCCCAACCATAAAAACACCATTCAAATTATATAATGGGGTAATGCTTCCTGAAAGGTTGTTAACAATAAAAGTGTTTACAAAAGCGATATCCCCGCCTTTGTAGAACAGGTTTTTCGAAACGGCCACTGCGGGTTTATAAAAACCATAACGTTTAGATAGATAAACATCCAGTTTAGCATTGGTTGGGGCTAAAAACTCTTTGGGTTGCTCTGAAAGGAGAAAAATGTCTTTTATTTCCTGATTCGTGTTCGACTGGTTGTTTTCTATATTTTCTATAATTTTTGATTGATTTATCGAGGTACGTTGGGTATTGCTGCGCCACCAGATAAAGCCTAAATCTTTAACGTTTGCCATTAAAAACAGTCCCTTTTTCGTAGTGTAATTTGTTCCAAAACTTAATGATAAACCAGGGTTTTTAAAATTTGGGAAGAAATTTTTCTTATCTACCTCGTTAAAGTCAGAGAAGTTAGCTGAATAAGTTCCTTTCAAGCCAATTAACAGCGCATCTGATTCGGGAGCGATGTACAAATAAGAATCTGAAACATCTAATTTATTATAAAGTATTCCACTCAGTACACTTGCTTTCAGCCCAAATGCAAGCCTTTTATTCCAGTTTTCACGATAGGTAAAGCTAAACTGGTGATAGCTTTGTTGGTATCCTTTTGTATCGAATATGCCTGTATATTGCTTATCTGGTGTAAAACGTTCGAACGAATCAAAAATAGCCAGAGTTTCGTTGGTATAATCGATATGTGCATCAGACCTGATCTGCCACGAAAAGCCCATTTCTTTTTGATATTTATAAGATTTGAAAAGCCTGAAAGCTGCTACATAGATATTACTGTTTTCAAAAAAATGATTCACTTCTCCAGTGCCAATTGGTAAACTTCTTGTATCAAAAACACCTGCCTGCGTTAATTTTCTTATAGCCAGCCTGGAGCTTCCCATATTAACGGCATTCGTTCCAAAATAAGGTAAGAAGAAATTAGAAGAAAATCTTCGTGATGAATCCAAGGTGAAAGATTTCTGAGATGGGTTTTCGAATGCATCAAACATGGTTTTAGTGCCAAAAAGCGCATATTGTTGTGCATTTGCAACCCCAAAGCTGGTTATTGCCAGTAACGCAAGTAAAAGTTTCTTCATGTAAAATAGTTTCTTGGGATGGTTTCCTTATTAACGGTTACTTAGTGAATCTGGTATTTCTGGTTGTATATATTTGTTTAAAAGCAAGTTAGTGATAAACTTGTCTTTATCTGAACTCATTTGGTAGCAAAAGGTATCGAAACTTTTTAAGCCACTATCAGCCCGTAAATGTTTGTAGAAATTCAGTTGAATATTATGTCTGAAAATATCCGCAGAATTTTTGGTATTGATGTAATAACTCACATTCGATGTGGTAGAAATCTGGTTCACTGCATCTAAATATTGGGGCGTTTGTATTAAGAGTCTGTTGTTTTTATAATCATTTAAAAATGATTGTAATGTGCTCGCATTATTGGCTACTATTAAATTATTATCTACAATGGTATAATAAGGCCGCGTAAATTTTTTAAACGGCTCCCCAAAATAACTGTATAAGATATCAGCCGATTTAAACACTTTAATATCTTCGTTATAATCTGCACTTACATCAAGCAATAATTGTTTTGTTTTTTCTCCATTTGATAATGAAATTGCCCCTAGTTTTTCGGTGGTACTTAACTGAAAAAGAATAAACTGATTTTTCGTGTAAGTAGTAAATATCAAATTTAAATCTGTTCTGTAATCATCCTTTACTTTTTTTATTGCTGCACCGGTTTTTGAAAGTATTTTCGTCTGTTCCTGCCAGCTATTCAGTTTTTTGAGCCATTTGCCATAATCATCATAAGCATAAAGTGCATAATTTGCGGTATTATCAGGCAGGATATTTTGGATAGATGTATTTTGTACGGCAGTGTTTTCGAATAATTTAAGATAATTATGCTGATCTTTTAATTCGGTACTCCCGCTGAAAAGAATTTTCTCTTTACTGAAATTGTAATTGAGTACAGCGAAACTGTTCTGTTGGTTAAAAATTGAAATCTCGCCATTAATGTTGCCGGCAATAATATTTTTAAGCAATAAAGGGGCCTGGTTAAAATTGATATAAACCTGGGTGAGCACATTTTTAATTTGACGGTTATTCTCTTTAATGTATTCGGTAAAGGGATTCTCAGTTAAACGTACATTGGCATCATTGATCAGTTTGAGCGATGTTGATGCCGTTAATACCTGGTCATGAATGCCTAAATAAACCGATAAACTATCATTGAGCTTCAACTTGTACAGGTCTTTGGTATTTTTGCTGATCGCTTTTTTAAATTTTAACTGTTCGTAGAATTTTTTGATGTCATTTTCACCTTGTATCTGCACGGTAATTAAGAAGTTCAGCGTTTTATTTGATTCGGGCAGTACACTAATATAAACCTGCTGATCTTTCAGGTATCTGTTTAACAGATTATCGTCAATGATACTTGTTTTTAGCTGTTTTAACAGGTTCATTTTATCCTTCCCTAAAACCTGTTGGATAAGCTGTTGCCCTTCAATGATATCGTAAAAACCTTTATCGTTTTGAAAAGAAAATACCAGAGCAGCATTATTTGTTGCCGATTGCAGCGCCAGGTCTTTCGCATCATTATCAATTCCCAATTTCGAAAAATAGAGGTAGGCCATAAAGGTTACACCTAAAAATAATGCACTTGTTAGAATTATGATTTTTTTCATTTGCTGTGCAACAAATTTAATTTATTACATTGATTAGTGAGAAGTTCTTTGCCAATTTATTAATTTAGCGATTGCTACTAGCAAATAACTATGAATAAACGAATAATCCTTACCGCTTCTTTTTTTGGTGCTGTTGCTGTTTTACTGGGCGCATTTGGCGCTCATGGCCTAAAGGCGCTAATTGATGGACCATCATTAGAAATCTGGCAAAAAGGTGTTGATTATCAGTTCTATCATACATTTGCGCTATTGTACCTTTCAACCTTTGCCCGTTATCGGAACAAGCTCATTAATATCGCTTATTTCTGCTTCACATTTGGAATCATCCTTTTTTCAGGATCGTTATATTTATTGGCTACCCGAAGCATATCGCATTTAGGATTTACTGAATTTATTGGCCCAATTACACCGATTGGCGGGCTTTTATTTGTATTGGGATGGATAATGCTCTTTTTTGCGGCATTTAAAGATAAATAATGAATACTTTCGAAAACGATATTTTTTCAGAAAGAGAAACACTTTTTGTGGAAGTCATTTTGCCATTATCTTTGGCGAAAAACTATACTTACCGGGTACCTTTTGATTTAAACGACCAGATCGCTGTTGGAAAACGGGTGGTGGTGCAATTTGGAAAGCATAAAATTTACACCGCTTTAATTAGTGGAATCAGCACGGTACCACCGGTGGTTTATGAAGCGAAATATATTATCGATGTTGTAGATGCCGAGCCTGTAATTACACCCATGCAACTTAAATTCTGGACATGGATGACCAATTATTACATGTGCAATGAAGGTGATGTAATGGCGGCTGCATTGCCTGCAAGTTTAAAATTGGCCAGCGAAACCATATTGATTCTTCGTGAAGATTACAATGAAGACACTGCGCTTACCGATAAGGAAGAAATCATCATCAATGCACTAAAACAGCAACAGAAACTTACGGTTAATGATGTTTCTAAGCTACTGGGGCAGAAAACAGTGTATCCAATCATCAATCATTTGCTCGATAAAGAACTGGTGCTGGTAGCTGAAGAGGTGGTGCAGAAATATAAACCTTTGCTTAAATCGTTTATCATTTTAAATGACTTTTATAGTGATGAAGAAAATTTAAAACAGCTTTTTAATGTTTTAGATCGGGCACCTAAACAATTAGACGCTTTACTGGCTTACCTGAAATTACAAAAATCAAATCTTCCGATCGCTAAAGAACAGCTTTTGGAAGAAAGTAATTGTGGACCAGCGGCATTAAAGGCTTTAACCGACAAAGATATTTTTGTAGTAATGAAAAGGCCGGTTAGCCGTTTGGCTGTTCACGATGAAGAGTTTAGTGTTAATTTTGAACTGAACGAAGGTCAGCAGAAGGCATTGAGCCAGATTAACCAGCATTTTGATGAGAAAGAGGTGGTTTTGCTTCATGGTGTCACGGCGTCAGGAAAAACACAGGTTTATATTAAACTGATTGAAAAAATTATCCAGAATACAGATGGACAGGTATTGTTCCTGCTTCCCGAAATTGCCTTAACCACACAGATTGTAGAGCGGATCAAACGTTATTTTGGCAATTCAATCGGGGTATACCATTCTAAATTCAACAATAGCGAAAGGGTAGAAATCTGGAATAAGGTGAGAACAGGTGCGTATAAAGTAATCTTAGGCGCTCGTTCAGCCGTTTTTCTTCCATTTCAGCACTTAAAATTAATTGTGGTTGATGAAGAACATGAACCGTCATATAAACAATACGATCCGGCACCACGTTATCAGGCCAGGGACGCAGCCATTTATTTAGGATACCTGCATCAGGCAAAAGTGATTTTAGGTTCAGCTACGCCCTCCTTAGAGAGTTATCATAATGCTTTACAAGGTAAATACGGACTCGTGGAGATGAAAGAGCGTTTTGGCGGAGTTCAGCTTCCTAATCAGCAGGTGGTAAGTATTTCGGAAGAAACAAAGAAAAAAACGATGAGTTCGTATTTTTCGAGCGTGTTGATCAAAGATATCGATCTGGCACTTTCAAAAAAAGAGCAGATTGTATTGTTTCAGAACAGGAGGGGCTACGCTACCATTCTAATCTGTGCAACCTGTGGTTATACACCAAAATGCGTAAACTGCGATGTAAGTTTAACCTATCATAAAAGCAGTGGGAAATTACATTGTCACTATTGTGGCTATCAGCAAAGCAGTGTAAATATCTGTCCCGCCTGTGGTTCAGTACATGTGGAGCAAAAAGGTTTTGGTACAGAGCGTATTGAAGAAGAACTCAGGTTACTTTATCCTGAAGTGACTATTGCCCGGCTGGATATGGATAGTACGAGGACAAAAAATGGACTTCAGCAGATTTTAAATGACTTTCAGGAGAAGAAAACCGACATTTTAATTGGCACACAGATGGTGGCCAAAGGGCTTGATTTCGACAACCTGAACCTTATTGGGGTAATTAATGCCGATACACTTTTAGGTTATCCTGATTTCCGCGCTTACGAAAGGAGCTTCCAGCTGTTGGCACAGGTTGCGGGTAGGGCAGGTAGAAGAGCTGACCAGGGTAATGTTTGTATCCAGACTTACGATGCCGAAAATCGAATCATCAAGCAGGTGGTGAACAACGACTACGAGGGGATGTATAATGATGAAATTGTTGAACGCGAGAAATTTCTTTATCCGCCATTTTCGCGGATGATATTTTTGTACATCAAACATAAGGATTCGAATGTTTTAGATCATGCTGCATTTATATTGGCCAATATCCTGAAAGGAAAATTTGGTAAACGTGTTTTAGGTCCCGAACAACCGTTGGTAAGCCGTGTACGGAATCTCTATATCAAACAGATTATTATTAAAGCCGACAAGCATACGGCCATTCAGAAAGTTAAAGATGCATTAAGAGAAACCCTGACCGAATTTAATGCAACCAAAGAGTTTAAAGGCGTTTTTACACAAATAGACGTAGATCCGTATTAGAAAGGAGCGTGTATTGTCATGCTGAATTTAGTGGAGCATCTGCGAGAGATAAGTAACAAACTTTAATTAAGGACAGCGCAGTTTTTAGCTGATGCGTTTAGGCAAGGGATTCTTCACTGCGTTCAGAATGACAGATCAAATTAATTACTAATTTAAGTTTTGATTTAGTGTTACTTACGGTAATGTGGATTTTTTTATCTTGTATCACTGTTAAAAAAAGCTAATTTTGAAGCTCATGGCATATAAATTTGTTGATAATTACCGGGAACGAGGAGCGAGAAAAAAACTGGTTGAGTTGTTAAAATCTCGCGGAATTGAAGATGAAAATGTGTTAACAGCCATAGGTAAAGTTCCACGGCACTTCTTTTTTGACGAAACTTTTTGGAACCAATCTTACAAAGATATTGCTTTTCCGATAGGTGATGGGCAAACCATATCTCAACCTTACACGGTTGCTTACCAAAGTGAATTGCTGCACATTAAAAAAGGAGATAAGGTACTTGAGATCGGAACGGGCTCGGGCTACCAAACCTGTATATTAATGGAATTAGGGGCTACAGTTTTTACGATAGAAAGACAAGAGAATATTTATAACAGAACAATTCAGGTTTTACCTGGAATGGGTTATAGGCCTACTTTTTATTGTGGGGATGGCTCGAAAGGAATTGCTGCACACGCGCCATACGACAAAATAATTGTTACCGCTGGCGCTCCACTGGTTCCGGAGATCTTGTTAAAACAGTTAAAAATAGGTGGCATTTTGGTTATCCCGGTGGGAGATGAGAAAACCCAGAAAATGGTTACCGTTATCCGTGTAAGCGAAACAGACTACGAAAAAATTGTGTTGGATACCTTCAGGTTTGTGCCATTAGTTGGCGACCAGGCATGGTAAAACCAGCTGGGAGTTTGGAGATCGGAGTTTTGAGTCGTTTTTTCAACTTGAAGTTAAATATCTCTAAACCCCCAACTCCAAACTAAATTATCTCTTCATCGCTCTATCCAGCTCCCGCTTGGTATCTCTATCTTTAATGCTATCACGTTTGTCAAATTCTTTTTTACCTTGAGCCAGCGCAATCTCCATTTTAGCGAAACCTCTTTCGTTGATGAAAATACGTAAAGGAACGATGGTATAACCCTTTTCTTCGCCTTTAAGCTTTAATTTTCTGATTTCTTTTTTCTGCAAAAGTAGGGCACGGTCGCGTTTAATATCGTGGTGATAAAAAGAACTGTGGCTATATTCAGAAATATGAAGGTTGCGCACGAAAAGATTACCGCCAATAAACATGCAAAATGCATCCGTCATGTTGGCTTTACCTTGTCTGATCGCTTTTATTTCAGTCCCTAAAAGGGCAATACCGGCTACGTATTTATCCAAAAGATTGTAGTCGAAATAAGCCCTTTTATTCTTTATGTTGATGTCGTTTTTCAAAATTTTAATAAAGTATTTGTTATTGTAATGTTCAGCAATAGTATAAAATATACATGCCGGGTTGCAAATATCCTAAAAATTGATGTGATAATTTAGTTTTAATTTATTTCGATCTTAATGCGATCGTCATGCTGAATTTATTTCAGCATCTTTCACGTAAGAATGGACCCTGAAATAAATCAGGGTGACGAGTCCAGGCACGTATATTTAACTTGAATCTCTGATTTAGTGGATTTTATTTGGGAAATGTACGGACAGTTCCTTTGGCAGCCTCAGTCCCGCTTTTTGCTGCAACAAAAGCAGAAAAAGCTTTTGATTTCCGCGGCAATCGGGTTTATTTAACACAGGTTATTGCAAGAAAATCAGACCTTTAATCCGCCAATATGGCCTTGTTTTATGGGAGAAGTAGTAAGAGGTCGTCATTTCGAGCGAAGTGCTACCTGTACCGATTTTACATCGGTAACGCAGCCTAGAACCCGAAGGCTCTGCGAAGCAAAATCTGTCTCGATAGATCTCTCCATTTCGCTGCGCTTCATCTGATAGCCATCGGGATCGGGATGACGACAATTTTTAAAATAAAACCTCAGAGTAAGGAACCAACAAAAATGTTCATCAGTTTGTAAAAGCTAAGGATATATTATTATGTTCGTATTTATTCCATTAAGTTTGGTCATAAAATATCGAAAATGAAATTCAGAAACCTACTTTTAATCTTATTATTAGTCATCACTTTCCAGGTAAAAGCACAGCAGCCAACTTTGTTGCCACAATTTACTTTTTACCGCCTGGATGGAAAAGCTTTTTCTAATACCGATATTAAACAAGGCAAAAAGAACCTTTTTATATTATTCGATTGTACCTGCGAGCATTGCCAGCGTGAAAGCAAAATGTTGAATACCAATTATGCCAGGTTTAAGAATGTAAATATTTATATGATTACTATGGATGAAGCTTATATCATTCCACAGTTTTTTGATTCTTATGCCAAAGGTTTAAATACAAAACCTAATGTGCTGGTACTACAGGATAAAAAACGAATATTTATTCCAACATTTTTACCAAAAAAATACCCAGCAATGTACTTATATTCCCCTGCAGGTAAATTACTAATGTATCAGTCAGGCGATGGCGGCATCAAAAAAATGATGACGGTTTTGAATAAATAATCTTATTTTTTAGCTACAGATTTAAACAGATTTTTACATCTGTCTAAATCCTTTTTATCTGTGGGTTAATTATAATCTGGCGCTGAATAATCTTACCTGATAATCAATACAGGAATATTCACCTTGTGCCTCACCGAATCTACCGTAGTGCCGAAAATAAGGTCTTTTAAGCCTTTATGTCCGTGTGCACCCATTACCAAAAGCTCCATTTCGTTCCGGTTACTGATATCGGCTATGGCTTTGCCGGTGTTTCCAAAACCAATGAAGGGTGTAGAATCATATCCAAGGTCTTCGAGATTAGCTCTGTATCTCTCCAGATTAGCAGCATCGCTCTGTGTTTCATGGTCCATTACTTCCTTACCAAGGTAACGGGCAGCAGCAGTTTCTACAATATGGATCAGGTAATAGTGCGCATCTTTACCACCTTGAATTAAAGCATGCCTGATCGTGTTCCTGTCGTTTTTAGAGAAATCTACTGCAATACCAATTTTTGTATAAGTGATCTTTTCGATTTTCCCAATGTCCAAAGCATCTCCATGAGGCACAATTTGTTTGGATGCATTTTTTTTCTTTTCTAACAATGGATGGAAGAAAACATAGAGCAGGAGCAGTATGATAAAGATTAATGCTGGTATTACAATCGCATAAATCCACCAGTTATTGGCTTCTTTTGCCCAACCGCTTATTTCTTCGATCACCAGTTTTACATTGAGCGCAATAATGGCGATGGCGCTTGCCCATGCCAAAACCTTTACCCATAGTTTGATTGCGAAATCTTTCATCAGTTTTTTATCTGATGTAAAATGGATCAAAGGAATAATGGCGAAACCCAACTGTAAACTTAAAACCACCTGACTGAGCACCAATAAGCCACCAAGGGCATCGTCGCCGTAATGCAGGATGGTGAAAAATGCAGGGATAATTGCCAGAAGGCGCGTAATCAAGCGTCGTAACCAGGGTTGAATCCTTAAATTAATATGCCCTTCCATAATAATTTGTCCGGCTAAAGTTCCGGTAACCGTAGAACTTTGCCCGGCTGCAATTAGCGCGATAGCAAATAGGGTTGGGGCTACACTTCCAAAAATATTAGAAAGTAATTTATGTGCATCCTGAATTTCTGCCACTTCGTGTAAACCATTTTTGTAAAAAGCTGCAGCAGCAAGAATTAATATGGCGGCATTAACAAAAAAGGCCAGGTTTAATGCAACTGTGGTATCAATGAGGTTAAACTTTAAAGCTTCTTTAATCCCTTTATTGCTCCGTTCAATTTTTCTGGTCTGTACCAAAGAAGAATGCAGGTAAAGGTTATGTGGCATTACCGTTGCACCAATAATCCCGATGGCGATATAAAGCGCATCACCATTTAAGATAGAAGGCTCAAATCCCCTGGCTATTTCTTTAATGGATGGTTCTACAATAAACATTTCGACCAAAAAGGAAATCCCCACGATAAAAACCATCGATACGATAAAACCTTCCATGGCCCTCATGCCTTTGTTTAACAGGAATAACAGTAAAATGGTGTCAAAAATGGTAATGGAAATACCCCAGATTAACGGTAAACCAAATAACAGCTGTAAACCGATGGCCATTCCAATGATTTCTGCCAGATCGCAGGCAATAATAGCAGTTTGTGCCAATCCAAACAATGGAATATTTGCCCAGCGAGGGTAAGCCTGTTTTGAAGCCTGGGCCAAATCCAATCCCCTCACAATACCCAAACGGGCACTCAGCGATTGCAAAAGCAATGCAATGAGGTTTGACATGAGTAAAACCCAGATCAATTGGTACCCAAATTTACTACCACCAGCCAGATCGGTTGCCCAGTTACCTGGATCCATGTAGCCCACACTAATTAAATAGGCAGGACCAATAAAAGCTAAAATTCTTTTCCAGCCTTTTCTTTTATCTGTATTTACGCTTTGATGTACTTCACTTAGGGATTCAGTTTTTGCCATTACTGCTGATTAAAATATGTTTTGCAACTTCTCTACTAATATTAACTTGTTTATCGGATAACCGGATCTCAACTGAACCATCGAAATCGGTAACATCAGTAATCTGGATTTGTTTGCCCAGGGTAAGCCCTAATTTTTCTAAATGCTTTAAAAAAGCAGAACTGTGCTGACTCACGCCGGTTATGGTACCAGAATCTCCTACTTTTAATTCGATGAGTTTAATAAACTGGGTTTTGGCAAATCGTCCATTTTTATCCGGAATGGGGTCGCCATGAGGGTCTGCTTTCGGAAAACCTAGAAACTCATCTAGTCTTTCAATCAGCTCAACCGATTTAATATGTTCCAACTCTTCGGCAACATCATGTACCTCATCCCACTTGAAATTTAATTTGTCTACCAAAAAAACTTCCCATAATCTATGTTTACGTACAATATCTATCGCTGTATTTTTCCCTGTCTCGGTTAAGGTAACCCCCTGGTATTTAATATAATCAATCAGCCCCTTATCGGCTAATTTCTTGATCATATCGGTAACCGATGCGGGTTTGGTTTGCATTTGCTCCGCAATAGCATTGGTTTGAACATTTATTGTTTTCTCTGCCAGATGATAAATAGTCTTTAGATAGTTCTCTTCGGTATAACTTTGCATTTATGTTTATCTAATTTTATTTTTAGGTAAATCTAAAAATTTTTATTTAAAATATATATGATAAATTATGTTAAAATTTAGAATATAATTTGGTTATGTTTGTATTCTGAAATACCTTTAACACCGTATGGCATCTGAATTAGATAAAATTGACTTCAAAATTTTAAGAATTCTTCAAGAGAACGGAAGAATTACCAATTTACTTTTATCACAAGAAATTGGTTTATCACCTGCACCAACTTTAGAGCGTGTACGCAAGCTCGAAATGGCAGGATATATTAAAAGTTATCATGCCTTGGTGGATGAAGAAAAACTGGGTTTAGGTATAAAAACCTTTATCCAGATTCAACTCGATTTTCATAAAAATAATACTATCCAGATCTTTTTGGACGAAGTAAATCAAATCAAAGAAATTACCGAATGTCATCACGTTACCGGTCAGGCCGATTTTCTATTAAAGGTTTATGTGAAAGACATTAAAGCGTACGAACGTTTAATTATGGATAAAATCAGTAAGATTTCTGTAGTGAAAACATTCCAGACGATGATGATTATGTCGACTACAAAGAAAGAACCAATTGTGCCTTTAGAGTATTAATAGCAAACCCATTAAGGGGCTGTTATCTGTAATTATTATATTTCCATTATAATGTATTGGTGGGATGGAAATAATAGAAAGATCGTCATCTCGACTGTAGCGTAGCGGAATGGAGAGATCTATTATAGATTTCTCGACTGCGTTGCACTTCGCTCGAAATGACGATGAGTCTAGGGATGATGTATGGCTTAGAATTAGTCTATTCCTCTATTCAATACTATTTCATCAATAATTCCTGAAATTTCCGCTGCATTTTGATAAACCATGAAGTGGGTTCCATTTTCGATCACGAAATCAGGTTTTGCAGTTTTAGAATAGAGGATTTTATCCATCGTGCCATGGATGTGAAAAATCCTTTCTGGTTTAACCTTATTCTTCCAGTTTAATATGCTTCCAATGGCCCATTTCAAAAAATAAGGATCAGTATCCTTAATAATTTTGCTTAATAAGGTTTTTTCACTGCCAGATCGGGTACCGAAGTAATAATTCTGGGTGAGTTTGTTCGATGATTTTAAAAGCCTTGCAGGGATAATCTTTAGTAGGCCTAAACTCCCAGCGAAACGGTAAAGTGCGGGTAGATGAATGCTTAACATGGTACTAGAAATGATAACAGTAGTAATAGGCTTTAAAACCTTCGCTATTTCTACCGCGATCATCCCTCCAAAAGAAACGCCAACCAAAGCAAATGGCTGGGATTTGTCGATAACTTTGCTCAACCTTTCTGCATAAGTGGCCAATGATTCATTTTTAACCGGATTGATCCAATCTATATGAATGATATTGATTTTTTCATCGAGCTTAAGCTTAGAAAAAATCCTTTTATCGGCACCTAAACCGCTGATAAAATAAGTATTCATTAGGCTGGTAAGTTCCAGTCGATTGGTGTTAAATTATTCTGTACCAGAAGCTGATTTGCTTTTGAAAAATGTTTTGATCCAAAGAAGCCATTGTAGGCCGAAAATGGAGATGGGTGGGCAGCAGTAAGCATATAATGTTTCTTTTGATCTATTAAAGCTGCTTTTTGCTGTGCATATTTACCCCATAACAAGAAAACAATATGTTCGCGTTTTTGAGATAAAGCCTTTATAATTTCATCTGTAAAAATTTCCCATCCGCGGTTTTGGTGTGAACCAGCCTCCGAAGCACGGACTGTTAGTGTAGCATTGAGCAATAATACACCTTGTTCAGCCCAATGGGTTAAGTGGCCATGATTTGGTGTTTTAAAGCCCTCGATATCAGTTTCCAGCTCTTTGTAAATATTTTTTAATGAGGGCGGAACCGCTACACCGCGTTGTACCGAAAACGATAATCCATGTGCCTGGCCAACGCCATGATAAGGATCCTGACCTAAAATGACAACCTTTACCTGATCAAATGGCGTTGTATTTAATGCATTAAAAATATCAGCGCCTTTAGGATAAACCGTTGCACCTTTCTGTTTCTCCTCCTGTAAAAAGGCTTTAAGGCTTTTCATATAGTCTTTTTCAAACTCTTCTTCTAAAACGGCTAACCAACCGGGTTCTAATGCTGCTGACATAATAATTAATGTAAGATGTATAATGTAAAATGGATTTCGGGTAATGTCTTGTAAATAAATTTTTAGTTGATGGTTTGATCGTTCATGGTTTTATACATAATGGTCAATGGTCAGGGTGCTAAGTATAAGCCAATAGGTTATCGGCTATGAAAGACTTAGGTAATCAACCATGAACTATCAAAATATAGTCAAAAAAACCTCTCAAAAAGTTTAAGACTTCTTCTTATATATTCCTAACAAATCTCCCTCAAGGCTTGTTTTTGGACCTTCTGTAATCCTGCCCAGTTCTTTACCTTTTTTATCTAAAACAATAAATGTAGGTACCCTCGAAATGTCCAGGCCGTCTAAAATGCCATTTTCAGCTTTTTTGTTACCGTCAACAGCAATAACCTCTACGTTTTTCTCTTTAAAGTGTAAAGCATCTAAAATTTTAAAAAAGTTCGGAACATTTGCTTTGCTGTCGCCACACCAGGTACCTAGCACAATTTTGATTTTTTCATTTTTAACCAGTTTTTTCAATTCGATCATGGTTGCCGCATCTGGTATATAAGCCGCATAGAGTGGATCGTACATTTCTTTAAACTCAGGAAAAGTAGCAATACCTTCTCGCGTACAAGCATTAATTAATATATCTTTATTGTGGACTTGATCGTGGATTTTTTTATTAACTTCCTGAGCAGAAACGTTCATTGCAAGTACAATTAGGGTTATAGATAAAAGGATTTTCATATTGATGAGACGGTTTTTTTGATCTTTTAAATTTTTAATGAAATTATTGTTTTAAAATCTAATTTCTGCCATTTAAACACGATATTTGCAAAAAAAATAATTAGAATAAATTTATGCCAAATATTATCAGATTAATTGCGGGGTTTGCTTTACTGGGTGGCGCAGTAGCTTTATTTATTTTCGGTTTCTGGCCGTGGGGTATTGTTGCCATTTTATTGGGGATAATTGTACTTGTAACCTATTTCTTTAATGAGAACATGCTTTTAGCACAATGGTTCCTCAGAAAAGATAACATGCCCAAGGCAAAAATGTTTTTAGATCGCATTACCAATTATGAAACGCAGTTGATTAAAGTTCAACATGGTTATTATAATTTGTTGATCGGGTTAATTGAAAGCAGAACAGCGCCAATGAAATCAGAAAAATATTTCAAAACTGCTTTGAGCCTGGGTATGCAGATGGATCATAACGTTGCTTTAGCAAAATTAAGTTTAGCAGGCATTGCAATGGCTAAGCGTAACAAACGCGAAGCAACCATGTATCTTGCTGAAGCGAAAAAAGCAGATAAAAATAAATTATTGGCCGATCAGATCAAACAAATGAAAGATCAGATGGGCATGATGGACAAACAACAGCAAGTTCGTTACAGATAGTATCGATCACATCTTACATAGAGCCATTTCAAAATTGAGATGGCTTTTTTGTTTTCAGCTTAATTTTGTTTATTTAAAATTGCAGCATATAAATTACTATTTTTATGGATAACCTAACTTTTAAATATTCATGAAAAAAGTATATTATTTACCCATGCTGGCTTTTTTAACCATTCTAGGTGCCTGCAATAACAAAAAAAATGCTGAAGAAAGCAGTGAAGGCTTTTCATCGGCCAATCCTTTTTATAAAGCAAGCGCACTTGCTTTTCAGGCTCCAGCTTTCGACAAAATAAAAAACGGAGATTTTAAACCGGCATTAGAAGAAGGAATGAAGCAGCAAATGGATGAAATCCGGAAAATTGCTGATCAGACCGATGCGCCAGGCTTTGAAAATACCATCTTGGCCATCGAAAAAAGCGGACAACTGCTGAGCCGGACAAGCATGGTTTTCAACCTGCTTACAGGCGCCAATACCAATCCTGAATTGCAAAAGGTTAAAGAAGAGGAAGCTCCCAAACTTACTGCAAATACTGATGCCATTTACTTAAATACCAAACTTTTTAACCGGGTAGAAACCCTTTACAAAAAGAAAGATCAGCTGAAGTTAGATGCCGAATCGTTGCGCTTACTGGAGTATTATTACCAGAAATTTGAATTGGCTGGAGCAAAGCTATCTGACGCTGACAAAGACAAGCTTAAAGAGCTGAATAAAGAAGAAGCTACTTTAGGCGCAAAGTTTACCGCACAGTTACAGGCAGCGGGTAAAGGTTTAAAAAATACTACTCAACAGCCCGAATTGCAATCAATGACCGATCGTGCCAAGAGAGAGGAACTTTTTAAGAAATCATGGAACAGGGCCGAAAAAGGCGATGCAAACGATACCCGTAAAATAATTTCAAGAATTGCGCAGATCCGTTCTGCTCAGGCGGCACTACTTGGCTTTAAAAATTATGCAGCCTGGAAATTGCAAAATCAGATGGCTAAAACACCTGAAGCAGTAGAAGATTTTTTTAGCAAAGTTATTCCTGTTGCTACCGCGAAGGCAAAAAGTGAAGCGGCAGATATACAGGCTGTAATCGATCAGCAAAAAGGGGGCTTTAAACTAGAGCCCTGGGATTGGGACTTTTATGCCGAACAAGTTCGTAAAGCAAAATTTGATCTGGATGAAAACGAGGTTAAACCTTATTTCGAGTTAAATAAGGTCCTCATTAACGGTGTGTTTTATGCTGCAACACAACTTTACGGTATTACTTTTAAAGAACGTAAAGATTTACCTGTTTATCAGGAAGATGTTCTTGTTTTTGATGTAATGGACAAAGATGGAAAACAGTTAGGTTTGTTTTATTGTGATTACTATAAACGTGATAACAAAGATGGTGGTGCCTGGATGGATAACCTTGTTCCACAATCTAAACTATTCGGCACAATACCGGTAATTTATAATGTCTGCAATTTTGCAAAACCCGAAGCCGGAAAACCAGCATTAATTAGTTTTGACGATGTTACCACCATGTTTCATGAGTTTGGACACGGTTTGCATGGTCTGTTTGCTAACCAGCAATATCCCAGTCTTTCGGGTGCGAACGTAGCCCGTGATTATGTTGAATTTCCTTCCCAGTTTAATGAACATTGGGCTTCTGATCCAAAAATACTGAAGAACTACGCGCTTCACTATCAGACCGGAGCACAGATGCCGCAGGCTTTGCTGGATAAAATTAAAAAGGCGGGTTCCTTTAACCAGGGTTATATTTTTACTGAAGCTTTGGCAGCGGCCGATCTGGATATGCAGTGGCATACAATTTCTCCGGGTTCACCATTACAGGACGTTGATAAATTTGAAGCTGAGGCTTTAAAAAAAACCAATTTAAATTTATCGTATGTGCCGCCACGTTACCGCTCCAGCTATTTTTTGCATATCTGGAGTAATGGCTACGCCGCAGGTTATTACGCCTACAGCTGGACTTCTATGCTTGAAAATGATGCATTTTCATGGTTTCAGGAAAATGGAGGATTAACCAGAGCAAATGGTCAGCGTTTTAGGGATATGATTCTGTCCAAAGGAAATACGGAAGATCTTGGCAAAATGTTCTTTAATTTCAGGGGGCATAATCCTGATATTAAACCAATGCTTAAAAAGCGAGGATTGTTATAAGATAACACCATAGTACAAAGGACAGTTATTAATGTCCTTTGTACTATAATGCTTTAAATCCCATCTCTACCGATAAACCGTTCTTTACCCAAAAGAAATTGAATAGCTTTTTTGACATTGCGGTCAACCGACTCTTCCGTTTTAAGGTTGGCAATATAACGTATAATTTCCTTTTGTAAATGAGGAGCAAGGCCATCAAATATATCTTTGGCCTGTTTGTTTTTTGCTAAGGCATGTAATAATTTAGGATTGATACTAATTGTCCGTTCTTCAGTATCAAATTCAATTTCGAAAGTTGCGGTGTCGCCAATATCTTTTCCGGCTGCTTTTCGCATGGGCGTATTGAGGTACAAACGCCAATCTCCTGCATATTTAACCAGGGTTTGTTTAAATTCATGACCATCAATTTTCATTTTAACAGGAAGCTGTCCCTTATTTTTTCCAGATTGATGAAAAACATAATTTAATGCTTCCTCTGGTACAAACACAAAAGGATTGATGCCTATAATTTTAATCTCAGCCTTAAAAGCTTTCGGTTTTTTGATATCCATTAATTAAAGATATTGCCTTTGATTAAAACGCCATAATTTTTGCCAATAAATCTAATGCTATGCTCTCCGCTCGACGCTCTTGGCCTAGAGCTCCCCGCAAAAACTCAAAACCAAATCCCGATTTCTATTGTAGTTAATATAAAATCTTAATCCTATGGCAACATCACAAGAAGGAAGTACAAACAATACCCAGGAAGAAAATAACATTAAAGATCTGGGTGGCAAAGCAGCCATCGAAAAACTCAGGGAGTTGGCAGAAAAAGCTGAAAGTTGTTTTTTCTGTACCAATATTAAAACAGGAATACCTTTATCCGTAAGACCAATGGCTATTCAACAGGTGGATGATGAAGGGAATATCTGGTTTATGAGCATGAAAGACAGTCATAAAAACGACGAAATCTCTGCCGATCCATTTACACATTTACTATTTCAGGCAGGCGCCCATTCAGGTTTTGTAAACATTTATGGTATTTCTGAAATCAGCAGGGATCAGGACAAAATCGACGAACTTTGGAGTCCGTTTATTAAAACCTGGTTTCAGGGAGGGAAGGACGACCCTAATATTACACTGATTAAAGTTATCCCATCAGAAGGATATTATTGGGATACCAAACATGGCACAGCCGTTGCATTTTTGAAAATGGCTGCATCCGTAATTACAGGTAAAACAATGGATGATTCAGTAGAAGGAGCTTTAGAGGTTGATTAGTGAGCTTAACTGTTTGAATTTGGTTAACCGGTTAACTGTTCTTTAAAGCGGCTAACTGGTTAATTGTTAAATTAACTGCTAACTGGAAATAGTCAATTGAAAACTGACTATTTGTCTCCTAAATAATCGAATCCTTCAAATTCTTCTCTCTGGGCTCTTTTGCTTAAGATATCATCCTCTTCAGCTTGTACTCTTGAGAAGAATAAAGCTTCGGCCTGAATTCTTTTTATTAACTGACGTACCAGCGTTAAATCAAAAGCATCTTTGCTTAATTTAATGCAGTACTCTCTTTCGTTGATTTCTAAACTTGACGTATTCATATCGCAATGATTTTAATTATCGATTGCTGTAAATATAGAAAAGGCTTGCTAAACAATTGTTAGCAAGCCTTTTAAGTTTATGTTATGTTTATGTTAAAATCTGGTATGGTGTTTTACCGTTAGATTAACAAATTAACTATTTATGCGATAGAAATAGACCATCATCTGTTTTGGCGACTTTTAAAATGCCCTTACCAGTTAACGCTTTTAAAGTGGTATCCCACTTTTTATTGCTCCAATCGGCAAGTTTAGCTTTTATATCCGTTAACAGGTATTGTTCACCTTCAGAAACCAATGCAAATAATTCTGTTTCTTCTGGTGTCAATTCAATTTTCTTTTTCTCCGGACGCATCTGCGGGAAGAATAAAACTTCCTGTATGGTGCTCTGATTGGTCATTAACATTACGATACGATCGATGCCAAAACCTAAACCTGAAGTAGGAGGCATACCATATTCTAAGGCACGAACGAAATCATCATCCATCGCCATCGCTTCGGCATCACCACGATCAGCAAGTTTCAACTGATCTTCAAAACGTTCTTTCTGATCAATAGGATCGTTCAGCTCTGAATAAGCATTTCCGATTTCTTTACCGTTCACAAATATTTCGAAACGCTCCACCAATCCTTCTGCACTGCGGTGCTTTTTAGCTAATGGTGTCATCTCGATCGGGTAATCTGTAATGAATGTAGGCTGGATCAAATTGGCTTCTACCTTATCACTGAAAATTTCGTCCACCAATTTACCGCGGCCCATGGTAGAATCCGTTTCTATGCCTAATGATGCACAGGTTTGCAAAAGCTCCTCTTCAGTCATTTTCGAAACATCAATTCCGGTATATTTTTGGATTGATTCGTACATGGTTAGTTTTTCGTATGGACCTTCGAAATTGATTTCATTTTCACCAACTTTAACTACAGCCGAACCATTGGTTGCAATGGCTACTTTTTCCAAACATTCTTCAACCATAGCCATCATCCAGATATAATCTTTATAGGCTACATAAATTTCCATTGAGGTATACTCTGGATTATGCGTACGGTCCATTCCTTCATTACGGAACATTTTACCGAACTCGTAAACGCCATCAAAACCTGCAACGATTAACCTTTTTAAATAAAGCTCGTTCGCAATACGCAGGTAAAGCGGCATATCTAAAGTATTGTGGTGAGTAGCAAAAGGGCGCGCCGCTGCACCACCGTGTATAGGCTGTAGGATAGGAGTTTCTACTTCCATCCAACCTTGCTCATCAAAGTAGTTACGCATGCTGTTAATTACCTTGCTGCGTTTGATGAAAATCTGTTTGTAATCAGGGTTTACCGTTAAATCTACATAACGCATGCGGTAACGCAGTTCAGGATTGGTGAATCCATCGTAGACATTCCCTTCATCATCACGTTTTACAATCGGTAACGGACGTAAAGATTTAGCTAAAACAGTAAAACCGGTTACATGGATAGAGATTTCTCCTGTTTGTGTGGTAAAAACATAACCCGTGATCCCGATGAAATCACCAATGTCCAAAAGTTTCTTAAATACCGTGTTATATAAGGTTTTATCATCACCAGGACAAAGCTCGTCTCTCTTTAAATAAATCTGGATACGGCCTGTTGAATCTTGTAATTCAGCAAAAGATGCAGCACCCATAATATTACGGCCCATAATACGACCGGCTAAACTAACGGTCTTATAAGCAGTTTTATCTTTTTCGTAGTTTGCTAAAATATCGGCAGCCGTAACATTAATTTCATAAGCTTCTGCCGGATAGGGTTCAATGCCTAACTGGCGTAATTGCTTTAACGACTCACGTCGTAATACTTCTTGTTCTGATAATCCTATACTCATTTCGGGTATTTTTTGCAAATTAATGATTTGCAATGTGTTTATTAATTGTAACAGGTATCGTTTCAAACATCATTTTTGAAAAGACACCTTTTGGCAAAGATAAGAAAGCTATTGTAATTAATAAATGCTTTATTTGATATAAAACAGCATTTTAGAATGTTAAAGAAATTAGATGAAAAACGGATTATTAGAAACTTTATCTGCGGTAAATACTCTATATCAATTAAAGGATACCAGAATACCTTTTTAAGGTTTGAACTTTCAGATTTTTAATTTCAATGTATTATCTTTCAGGTAGTTGCTGCCTTTTAGTTGTAGATGATGGATCGCCACTAAGCAAGCCGTTGCTGCTGATTACGCAGTAATAAGGTGCAGGAAGTTGTGCTAGCCCGCAAGCACCAATGGCTTTTGCAATTGCGCCGTAAGACGTGACCCTGCTTTGGGTATTTCTGTGGTTAAATCCCAAACCTGCTCAAAAAATAAATCGCGTTTCATCGTTTTTGCAAATGATGGGTAAACTAATGAATAAATCTCTTCATAAATTTTAAATAGGATTTCATCGGGTAAATTTTTTCAGAGATATGAGTTTAGTGTTTTACAGATGTTATATTTGCTTGGATGTCCTAGCCATTTAAAAACTATGCCCGATATAAAACAAATACCACCTTCCAGTTTTGAATTTTTGAGGTTATTAAAAAATAACAACGAACGAGAGTGGTTTAATGATCATAAAACAGACTACCAGAAAGAACTAGCATACATAGAAGCTTTTGCACAGGATTTATTAGACCTTATGAATACCCACGATGTAATTGAAACACCATCGGGAAAGAAAAGTTTATACCGCATATATCGGGATACGCGTTTCTCAAATGATAAAACGCCTTATAAAACACATTGGAGTGGAAGTTTTAAACGGGCAGGCAAACAAAGAAGAGGTGGCTACTATTTTCATATCGAACCAGGTAATAGTTTTGTGGCAGGTGGCTTTTTCGGGCCTTCTCCTCAGGATTTGAAATTGATAAGGGAAAATATTGCTTTTGATGCCCAGCCCTTGAGAGCGATATTAAATGATAAAACTTTTATTGCTTCCTTCGGGACTTTGGGAGGTGAACAATTGAAAACAGCTCCAAAGGGTTTTGATGGAGATCACCAGGATATTGATCTGCTACGTTATAAACAATTTTTGTTAGTTCATCGATTTACCGATCAGGAAGTTTTAAGTAAAGAATACTTAGGTTATTGTAACCAGACATTTAAAAACATGCGGCCTTTCTTTGATTACATGAGCGAAATATTAACAACCGATGCAAATGGATTAGATCTTTAATTGATTTTTACGATTGCTGCAAAAAATTAAAGGGTCATCATACTAATTTTGTAATGATGACCCTTTTTAATTATGATTCCGCTTCTACACCTTCTTCGTACATTTCGTTAATCGCCTCTGCATATTTCTTTTCTACAATACGGCGTTTAACTTTCATGGTCGGGGTAATTTCACCTTCATCTATATTGAAAGGATTTCGCTTGATCTTGAAGTTTTTAATGCGTTCAAATTTAGCCAGTTCGCCAGAGATTTTTTTGATATCCTGCTCCATCCAGTCGATAATTTCCTGGTTGCGGATAAAAGGATCAGCTTCTTCAAAAAACGACGGCTGAAGTTTAAAGGTTTCTTCCAGCGTTTCCCTGTTCGGGATAATGATAGCCGTGATAAATTCGCGTTTATCGCCAATTAAAAACAACTGATCAATTTTTGGGCTCTTTAAATAAATATTTTCTACAGGAGTAGGGTATACGTTTTTGCCGTATGCATTTACGATCATGTTTTTTAAACGGTCGGTAATCTGCAGGTTACCTTTATAAAAACGACCAATGTCTCCGGTGTGGAACCACATGTCTTTATCAATTGCTTCAGCAGTTTCGGCAGGTTTGTTAAAATAACCTTTCATTACGCAGTGACCTCGTACAATTACTTCTCCTTCTGCACATTCAAAATCTTCCTCAAAAGTATGGTGTGTTTGGATGCTTAGTATTGCTTTGCTTTCTACATCTTGTATGCCCACCTCAATACCAGGAATCACTCGGCCAACAGTACCATAAACCTGTCTGTGATATTCAGTTACCGACATTACCGGTGAAGTTTCCGTTAAACCGAATCCTTCCAATATTTTAATGCCCAGATCGCCAAAAAACTCACCCACATTTTTAGGTAGTGCAGCTCCGCCTGAAATCATGAATTTTAATCTTCCACCTGTTTTTTCCTTGATTTTGCTGAAGACCAATTTCTCGGCGATTCCTTTTTTTGCCGATAGGATAAGGCCTGGATTTTTGCCAGCCTCTTTTGCTAAACGGTATTTATTGCCGGTTTCTAAGGCCCAGGTAAATATTTTTGCTTTTGTTCCTCCACCTGCGGTTCCTCCTTTTATCGCTTTATCATGAATGCGCTCCAGCAAACGTGGTACGCAACTCATTACGGTTGGACGCACTTCGCCCATGTTTTTAGCCAACAATTCTAAACTTTGTGCAAAGGCAATTTTACAACCCTGTGCACAGCAAACATGATACGTAGCTGTACGTTCGAATACGTGAGATAAAGGCAAGAAAGAAAGGAAAGTTTCCGTTTGATCGATCACCGGGATTTGCTGCAAACATACTTCCACATTTTTAACAAAATTATAGTGAGTAAGCATCACACCTTTTGGCGTTCCGGTAGTACCAGAGGTATAAATTAATGAAGAAACATCCTGAGGCAATACCAGGCTTCTGCATTGGTCAATTTCGGCCCTTTCGGCAGCCGTAACCTGATGCTTAAGCGCAAGAATATCTGAAAAAGCAATTACTTCTACATTAACATCTGCAGGGATAGTAACCTTTTCGAAATCTTTAAAAGCAGGAATAATATATTTTAATTCTTTACAATTAGCCGCAACTTTTAAAACCTTACGGTAAAGAAAATTATTCCCAACAAGAATAGCTTTTATGCCAGAGTCGTTAAGAATATAGGCTACTTCCTGCTCAGAAAGCGTAGGGTAAATAGATACGTTAATTACGCCAATTTGCTGGATGCCCTGATCATAATATACATATTCAGGAGAATTTTCTATCATTAAGCCTAAACGATCACCCTTTTTTATTCCTTTTCCTAAAAAGAATGCAGAAACAGCATCGGCTCTTTTTAAGGTGTCTTCATAAGAAATTTCAGCCCATTCTGCGCCTTGTTTATGGATTAAAAAGGTTTCCTGAGGTTTATGGATGTTTTTTACAACATTCCGTAACAAAGTAGGAACAGTTGAAAACTCGTTTATTAATGGCATGCTCGTAATCTGAATATTTGTTATTTTAACAATTATAATACTTTTAGCTCTAATAATGGCAACAGTATGATAAACGCTAAAATTAAATAAAAAAATATAAAATTTGAGCGACTACAAAAGACCGTAAGAAAGAGGACAGCAGTTTTGTTTAAAAATTAATGGAATACCTGGTTTTAGGTAGATCCATATAGTGGTTTACCGTTATTTTAATCTATTTGAGCCAAATTATTAGATATTGGCACTTCAGTTGCAATTGGGCGTTTTAAAACTTAGAATTAAAAATTGTATGATGAAGACAACAAAAACAAATTTAACTATGGTAGCCAAAGGATGTGCATTTGCTTTAATAGTAGGTGTAGTGCTACAATTTGCGGCTTGCTCTAAAAGCAAAGATATTAATCCGAACGATGAAGAAATCTTGAGTAAAAAAATAGAAGATATTATTCCTCAACAGTATGTGGATAGCTTAACCAAACTGGGTTTTACTATAAATAAGGGTACTACGCCACCAAATATCGATGGCTCTTACTTATTTAAGCCTTTCACCATAAAAAACAGTAATATACCCAACGACTCTTATACGCCTGGTTATGTACTTATGGATGGCGTAGTTAAATTTTATGAGCAAAGTACCAGCGATTTCAGTATTAAAATGTTGGGTAAAAACTTTATTGGTGCAGCAGATACAAGTGTCGTAACCGCCATAAGTGGGAGTGGAAATAAATTTACAGTTTACGGAAAGGTAAAAGCGTACAGAAATGGTGGTTATAATTTTTTCGCTTTTTTAATGACTGGGGAAAAAGAGGGGAATAATATTAAAAATGGAATTGCAGGAATCATAAACATCGACGACTCTCACAGCGGACCTAATACCATTAGAGAGGGGCAAGGCCGAGTTGCCTTTGATGGCGATTATACTTCTGAACCTACAGATTTTAATAGCAAAACCGCTGCGATTACTGAAAGAAATACCATGAGCAGTAAACCATCCCAACTCAAATAACAAAGAAAGCGGCTTGGGAAATCTCCCGAGCCGCTTTTTTATTGCTGTTAAATTTATACAGAAAAACTTTCGCCACAGCCACAGCTACGGCTTGCATTAGGGTTTATAAAGTTGAAGCCTTTTCCGTTTAAACCATCGGTAAAATCTAATTCAGTTCCAGCCAGGTAAAGGAAAGATTTCATATCCAAAGCAATCTTGATTCCTTTATCTTCAAAAAACTGATCGCCTTTTTGTTCCTCGTTATCAAAATCCAGATTGTATGATAATCCCGAACAGCCACCACCTTTTACCGAAACACGTAAAAAGTAATCAGAACCCATTTCCGAGTCCTGCATTAAGTGGTCTATTTTGTCTTTTGCTTTATCTGTTATTGTTATCATAGTATCGAGTATTTAGTATACAAGTATCAAGACTGTAATACTTCAATCTTGATACTTGATACTTGTTAATGGTGCGATTTTTCCAATACAATAGCTTCTAAGCCATTTTTAATGCGGTAATCGTTAATCGCTGATTTAATTGCATCTTCTGCCAATACTGAGCAGTGGATTTTTACCGGTGGTAAAGCTAATTCTTCAACAATATCCATGTTATCGATAGATAAAGCCTCGTCAATTGTTTTTCCTTTTAACCATTCTGTAGCTAAAGAAGAAGAAGCAATTGCCGAACCACAGCCAAACGTTTTAAATTTAGCATCAGTGATTACGTTGTCCTCTCCAACCTCAATTTGTAAACGCATTACGTCGCCGCACTCAGGTGCACCAACTAATCCTGTTCCTACAAATTTACTGTCTTTATTTAAAGTACCTACGTTACGTGGGTTATTGTAATGGTCAATTACTTTTTCTGAATATGCCATGTTTTCTATTTCTTAAGCCTCCTTTCGGAGATAATTTTATTTATTAATTATATCGCTTTAGCGTTTGGCGAATTGTGTAAGGCGTTGGCCAATGAACCTTCTGCCTTAAACCTTCCAGCCCTCTACCTTTTTCCTGGTTTTCAATTACCAGCTTGCTTACTCAAAACTGCAAACTGCCAACTCCAAACTGAACTAGTGTTCCGCCCACTCAATTTTACTCAAATCGATTCCTTCTTTAAACATTTCCCAAAGTGGAGAAAGTTCTCTTAAGTGGTTAACTGCTTTTTGAGTTACTTCAATGGCTTGATCAATTTCTTCTTCTGTAGTAAATCTTCCTAAACCATAACGGATGGAAGAGTGCGCTAAATCATCAGATAAACCTAAACTTTTCAATACATAAGAAGGCTCTAAAGATGCTGAAGTACAAGCCGATCCTGAAGATACCGCTAAATCACTCATCGCCATCATTAAACCTTCACCTTCAACATATTTGAAAGAAATATTAGCTACGTGTGGTAAACGGTGTTGTGTATTACCATTAACATAACTCTCTTCCATTTGGTTTAAAGTGCTTTCCAGCTTGTCGCGTAGCGCAGATAAACGGATTGATTCGCTTTCCATCTCTAAACGGCAAAGTTCGCAGGCTTTTCCTAAACCAACAATACCAGGAACGTTTAAAGTACCGGAACGCATGCCGCGCTCGTGGCCACCGCCGTCCATTTGTGCAGTTACTTTAACCCTTGGGTTTTTACGGCGAACGTAAAGTACACCAACACCTTTCGGACCGTACATTTTGTGCGCAGAGAAAGCCATTAAATCAATACCATCAGCATTTACATCAACAGGAATTTTACCAACTGCCTGCGTAGCATCAGTCATAAATAAAGCGCCGTGTTTGTGTGCAATTGCTGCAATTTCTTTTACCGGTTGTATTACGCCGATTTCGTTATTGCCATACATAATCGAAACTAAAATAGTTTCAGGAGTCATAGCAGCTTCCAATTCAGCTAAATCAATTAAACCGTCTTCTTTAACACCTAAATAAGTAACGCGTGCGCCATTTTTCTCTAAGTGTTTGCAGGTATCTAAAACTGCTTTATGTTCAGTAACCGCAGTAATAATGTGGTTACCTTTTTCTTTGTACATTTCAAATACACCTTTAATGGCCAGGTTATCGGCCTCAGTTGCACCTGAAGTAAAAATAATTTCTTTTTCAGTACAGCCGATCAATTTGGCTACCTGCTCACGGGCATAATCTACACCCTCTTCAGCCACCCAGCCAAAAGCGTGATTACGACTTGCGGCATTTCCAAATTTCTCAGTAAAGTAAGGTAGCATTGCTTCCAGCACACGTGGATCTAACGGTGTTGTCGCATTATTATCTAAATATATCGGCTGTTTCATCTCTATTCTGTTAATTATATCACAAAGATACGAAAAAACTTATTTAACAATTATAAATAATAGCTATGAGCTTATAGATAAAAGCCGCATTTTTACATTCACATAACCTTATAATCTATGAATAAGATAGAACACATCGGCATCGCGGTAAAAGACCTCAACAGTTCCATAGCGATTTATCAGAAACTGCTTAATACCGATTGTTATAAAACGGAGCAGGTTGTGTCCGAATCGGTGAATACTGCTTTTTTTAAAACCGGCGAAAACAAAGTAGAGCTGCTTCAGGCTACTGCTCCGGATAGTGCAATTGCTAAATTTATTGAGAAAAAAGGAGAGGGAATCCATCACATTGCTTTCCTGGTTGATGATATTCTGGCGGAAATGGAAAGGCTGCATAAAGAAGGTTTTGTACTGCTCAGCGATTCTCCAAAAAAAGGGGCAGATAATAAGATGGTATGTTTTGTGCATCCTCAAGACACCAATGGCGTGCTGATTGAAATTTGCCAGGAGATTAAATGGGTATAAAGGAAGATGGGAGAGGTAAAATGGGAAATGGGTGATTTTTGAGATCTGTCATCTTCTCGCATGCGGGGATCTTAAAGCAGTTGGCAAGCCTTTTTTTTGAAAACGAATGGTTGTGTATTCCAAAGCACCTGTAATCCTGCTAACCGCTGTAGTCCCGATGAAGAATCGGGAGCTGCCGCTTTTATCAGGTTTATTTAATGTTGGACTGTGGTTCTTCGGAAAATGCAAATTGCCTAAACCCAATATTAACAACTCCTATTCTAACACGCTTTAATCTTAAAATCCTGTAATCTTAAAAACCCTATTCTATGTCATTAATCACTATCATCAGCAAAGATTTTGATATACCGGATAACCTTTCCGAAAGCCAGTTGCGCGCTGCAATGGTTGATGCTTTTGCTTACCTCATTGATAACGATTTTCCGAAACTGATCCAGCTATTATATAAGGCAGATGTAGATCAGTATAAATTAAAAGAATTACTGGAAACGGTAGAAGGTTCCGGTTCGGCAGAAGTAATTGCCGATGCTTACATCGCCCGTCAGAAGGCTAAAATAGAAACCTGGAAAAAATATAGTCCGAAAAAGGATTAGGATGTTTCTTCTTGTGCCGGATTAAAGCGGTTATACATATCCATATCAAAAAAAGAAATGGAATTGATTTTATCGGCTTTCAGTACGAGATCTGTTTTCAGTTCATCGGTATTCGCTACTGAGCCGTCTTCAATATAACTGGCATAAACCGTTAAATACTGCGTAGTAAAAACCAGTTCTTTATCATCAGCCTTGCGGTAACCGCTAAAAGCTGGGGTAATGCGAATGTAACTTGTAGTAAAGGGTTTTGGCAATTCTTTAACCCAGCCAATGTAAAATTTGCCGCTATCCATAGTAAACTGTAAAAGGTGGGCGTCGAAAAAAGATGAACTTAATAACAGTTCAAATTCATTTCCAGAAGTAGCGATGGCTCTTTTAATGGCTTTAAGGCGGTTGATAAAAAGATTCGCGATTTCTGTGGCAGCTACAGCGACTAATAACGATAGACTGGTGGTCCCGAAATAAGGCGCGTGGATAGGGAGCAATTTGCTAAGCTGTTCGACCGTTTCAGGCCAGATGGCAATAAAAATTGCCCTTAATATAAAACATGCACCGAGTAATAAGATGCCAGCAAAAGCAGAGTTTAATAAGATACGCTGACTTTCAAGCCGGTATTGTACATACCGCAGGTACCTGAACCTGATTAATATATAATAGCCGCCTACAAGAGGAAATAAAAGTAGGTTAAAAGGCATCTATAAGACTATTTCTTGTTTTTATCCTTTTCTATCTTTTTAAAAATACTCGATTGCATTAATGCACCCACCATTTCGATAACCCTTGGCTGCGCAAAAAAATCAGGACTTTTAATGTAGAGCTTTCCGCTGCTATCGGCATGAATGATGCCATCTAATTCGCCATGTTTTCTCATATACCAAATTTACATATATTTTTTAAATATCTGAAAAACAATATTCAGGTAGAAAAAGTTTAGCTTTGCATCCATCTGTTTTTAAGTACTTTTGGCTAAACCGGAAGTAGAAAAGCCATATAAATTAAAATTCTTTAATTAGGCTTGTAAATCAAAAATAAAATTAAGATATTTGCATCCTCTAAAATAGAGGTAGAAAGACTAATAGGAAATGTCATAAGCGTTGTTGCCAGCAAATTGCAAGAATGTTCTTGATGCTTTCACACAAATAACTAAAAATAATATTCAAATGAAAAAAGATTTGCACCCAACAAGCTACAGACCAGTTGTTTTTAAAGATATGTCTAACGAATATGCTTTCTTAACAAAATCTTGTGTAGATACTAAAGAAACAATTAAATGGGAAGATGGTAACGAGTATCCTCTTTATAAATTAGAGATTTCTCATACTTCACACCCTTTTTATACTGGTAAAATGAAATTGGTTGATACAGCAGGACGTATCGATAAATTTAAAAACCGTTACGCTAAGAAATAATTTTAGCAACAAAAAGCATTTTTTGAAGTCCCTTTGCCAAAAGCATCGGGACTTTTTTTATTTTTGCTGCTTATGACAATCAATCTATTTGATGATGCTTCCTGGATGTCTCTACGTCCGCTTACGTTTACCAGGCCCGTGGCCGATTTACGCATTGGTATTTTAACTATTGCCGAAAAATGGGCCAAATATTTAAAGGCCGATTTTGGTTTTCAAACCCAGGATTACCTTTCCATAAAATTTGCACCAAAGCCTAATGCAGATTTATTCATAAACGGTTCTGTTTGTCCTGATGAAGCTTTGCTTAATGCTATTTCAGATCTTAAGGCAGGTGAAGCACTTTATAAAAGAGATGTTGTTGTAGCTTACATTTCGGATCAACACGGTTTTGAAGCCGTTAAGTCGCTAAAGCAGATTGAATACCAGGGAGATTTTATACGGATTGTTTACCCTGAACATGTTTTCGGGAATAATCCAGCGGAGATCAGAAAAGATTTTAAATTGTTAACCGAAGGACGCAGTTCCGCAAAACTAAGTGGTACCAATCAATTGATCGGCGATGATGTTTTTCTCGAAGAAGGTGCAAAAGCCGAATGCAGCGTGTTTAATAGTACTTATGGACCAATTTACATCGGTAAAAATGCCGAGGTTTGGGAGGGTTCTTTAATCAGGGGATCTTTTGCACTTTGCGATAATTCATCCATTAAAATGGGTGCGAAAATATATTCGGGCACTACAATTGGCCCAAATAGCCGTGCAGGAGGTGAAATTAACAATGCTGTAATCTGGGGTAATTCAGCGAAAGGCCATGAAGGATATCTGGGCAATTCGGTAATGGGGGAGTGGTGTAATATCGGTGCTGATACCAATAATTCGAATTTAAAAAATAACTACGCAGAAGTAAAACTTTACGATTACGAAAGCCGGAAAATGCGGAATACCAACCTACAGTTCTGTGGATTGATCATGGCCGACCATGCCAAATGCGGAATTAATACCATGTTTAATACCGGCAGTGTAGTGGGGGTTGGTACCAATGTTTTTGGTGCCGGTTTACCGCCAAACCATATTCCTGATTTTAGTTGGGGAGGTGCAAGTGGTTTTGAAACCTATAGACTGGATAAAATGTTCGGAACAACCGAAAAGGTATTTGCAAGAAAAGATATTGTTTTTGATGAAACAGAAAAGAACATTCTTGAGAAAGTATTTGAATTAACCGAATCGTATAGACGATTTTAATATAAACCTGATCTGAAAGATCAACCAACCATTAAATAATACAAAATGAGAAAAAAGATTGTTGCCGGTAACTGGAAAATGAATTTAGATTATAGCGAAGGTGTTTCGTTGTTCAGCGAAATTGTAAATATGGTTAAAGATGAGCGCAAAGGCGATCAGCTGGCTATTATTTGCTCCCCGTTTATTCATTTAAACAGCTTGGCAAAATTGGGTGGTAACGATGTTAAAATTGGCGCTCAAAACATTAGCGATAAGGAAAGTGGAGCATATACAGGCGAAACTTCGGCAAAAATGGTGAAATCTGTTGGTGCAGAATATGTAATTTTAGGTCACTCAGAACGCAGACAATATTTCGCTGAAAGCGATGCATTATTAGCTCAAAAAACTAAAGTTGCCCTGGCAAATGGTTTAACACCAATTTTCTGTATCGGCGAAACGCTGGACGAGCGTAATAACGGTAGCTACTACGAAGTATTGAAAAAACAATTGGTAGAAGGTATTTTTAGTTTAACCGAAGAAGATTTCAAAAAGATCGTGATTGCTTACGAGCCGGTTTGGGCAATTGGAACTGGTTTAACCGCTTCTCCAGAGCAGGCACAGGATATTCATGCTTTTATTCGTAGTGAAATTGAAGCAAACTATGGTTTCAATGTAGCTGATGATACAACCATTTTATATGGCGGTAGCTGTAACCCGGGTAATGCGGCAAGTTTATTCTCTCAAAAAGATATTGATGGTGGCCTGATTGGTGGTGCATCGTTAAAATCACGCGATTTTACAGATATTATTAAAGCATTAAACAGTTAAATGCAATACATTAAAGCAATATTTACATTCAAAGGTATCGAAGATTATCAACAGGATCTGCTCATCAGCGATCTTGCCGATTTAGGCTTCGATACTTTCGAAGATAATGAGGGTGGTTTTACAGCTTTCATAATTAAGGATAATTTTAGCGAGCAGGAACTAAAAGACCTGTTAGGTAATTACAGTGAAGAATTTGCAACAGATTATACTCTGGAAGATGTTGCTGATGAAAACTGGAATGCTGAATGGGAGAAAAACTTCAGTCCACTGATTATTGATGATGTATGTTATGTAAGGGCAACCTTTCACGAGCCACAGCCATCGTATCCTTACGAGATTGTAATTGATCCAAAAATGGCTTTCGGTACTGGTCACCACCAAACCACCACCATGGTGATGCAGTATATTTTAGCCGCCGACCTCAAGGACAAAAATATCCTCGATATGGGCTGTGGGACCGGAATCTTAGCTATTCTTGCAGCAAAACTGGGTGCTAAAAATTTAATGGCCATCGATTATGATGATATCTGTTATGAAAGTACGTTAGAAAATGCCGCACTTAACCATGTAGATAATTTAAAGGCACTTTGTGGAAGCAAGGAAGTCATTCCTGATGAGGAATATGATGTTATTTTTGCCAATATTAACCGGAATATCCTTTTAGATCAGATCCACCGTTACGCTGATGTTTTAAAACCAGAAGGCAAAATTTTCTTCAGTGGCTTTTATTTAGATCCTGATTTGGCAATTATTACCGCCGAATGTGCTAAATACGGCATTAAATACGTTGATCATAAACAGAATGGTGATTGGGTAGCGGCACAGTTTGAGAAAAAGGTAGAAGGGTAGAAGGTGGAAGGTTAAAAGGCAGAAGGCTTAAACGCCATACGCAAACCGCTAAACGCAATTAAAGATTTAGGGCGTAAAGTTTGTTGTTGTATCTCCAGTCTCAAATCTCATATCTAGCATCTCACATCTAAAACAAAAAAATATGCGCATACATTTTATAGCGATTGGTGGAAGTGCAATGCACAACCTGGCCATTGCCTTACATAAAAAAGGTTATCAGATTTCAGGTTCCGACGATGTAATTTTCGAGCCTGCAAAATCACGTTTGGATAAGTATGGTTTATTACCTGCTGAAATGGGCTGGGCTGAAGACCGTATATCCAAAGATTTAGATGCAGTAATTTTAGGTATGCATGCACGGATTGATAATCCTGAATTGTTGAAAGCGCAGGAATTAGGCGTTAAAATCTATTCTTATCCTGAATATATTTACGAACAAAGCAAAAATAAACTGCGTGTAGTAATTGGCGGCAGTCATGGTAAAACAACCATTACCAGTATGATTCTGCACGTGCTAAATTATTATAAACGTGATTTCGATTATCTTGTTGGAGCACAATTAGCGGGTTTCGAAACCATGGTAAAAGTGACGGAAGAAGCTCCCGTAATGATTATTGAAGGCGATGAGTATTTATCATCACCGATTGATAGAAGACCTAAATTTCACCTGTACAAAGCCAATGTTGCTGTAATCAGTGGTATAGCCTGGGATCATATCAATGTGTTTCCAACTTATGCCGATTATACCTTGCAGTTTGATAAGTTTATTGATACCATCGAAGCTAATGGGACTTTGATTTATTGTAAAGCAGATGCTGACCTGAATGAGATTGTATCCAATTCAAAAGCTAATGTAAACAAAATAGCTTATGCCATTCCCAAACATGAAATCAGGAACGGAATAACCTATCTGCTGCCGGAAGAAACGGCTTTAAAGATCTTTGGCGATCATAACCTGATGAACCTGAATGCTGCGAAACTGGTATGTAAAGAATTGGATATTAATGAAAATGAATTTGATACGGCCATTGCTTCATTCACTGGGGCTGCCAAGCGTTTAGAAGTGATTTCAGCAGATGAGTCGACCAATGTTTACAAAGATTTTGCGCATTCGCCTTCAAAATTAAAAGCAACTATTGATGCAGTTAAAGCGCAGTTTACCAGTAGGAAACTCGTAGCTTGCATCGAACTACATACCTTTAGCAGTTTGAATAAAGACTTTTTAAAAGAATATACCGGTGCAATGGACAAGGCTGATGAGGCAATCGTATTTATCGATATTAAATCTTTTGAGCAAAAACGCATGGAGCCTTTTTCTGAAGATGACGTGCAACAGGCTTTCGCGAATCCTAAACTGAAATTTTTTAACGATGCTGCGAAACTGAAAGGTTATCTGCTAAGCCTCAATTATAAAGATACTAACCTATTGATGATGAGCTCTGGCAATTATGCAGGTTTCGATCTGCCTGAACTGGCGGCCGCTTTAGATAAATAGATATGAGATGTTAGATTTGAGACTTGAGAGGGATTTGTCTCAAATCTAATATCTCACTTCTCAAATCTCATATCTAATTAAACTATGAAAAGCATCGGTGATCGTATTAAACAAAGTAGACTGGCTTTAGGGTTAAGTCAAGCTGATGCTGCTAAAAAATTAAATATCTCTACTCCGGCTTTCTGTAAAATAGAAACGGGACAGACTGATCTCAATATTTCCCGTTTACTCCAGATTTCTAAAACCTTTAAAGTTCCCGTTGTACAGTTGATTGATAGTCAATCAGGTGGAGACCCCTCTGCAGAATTGAGCGCACTTAAAAAAGAACTGATCGAAAAGGAAGAAGAAATTAATAAACTCCGTAAAAAGGTAATTGACCTTTATGATAAACTAGGAATATAAAATTCGGTATATTGCATATTGAACAGATTAATTATCATTATTAAGCTATTTAATAGAATAAAATTCATTTTTATTTAAATTGTTTTGAATTTTGTTCTAAATATTTATATTTTTATTGAATGGTAATTGAAAATAATTTTAGTCTGGATCATATCGATCTGGCTATACTCAGGCTCATGCAGGATAATGCCCGGATCTCGAACGTAGATTTAGCGAAGGCATTAGATCTTGTTCCATCAGCCGTGTTGGAACGCGTAAAAAAACTTGAGAAAAAGAATGTAATTACCGGTTACAATGCCAAAGTAAATCCTGTTGCGGTTGACTTAAAGTTGCTGGCTTTTATTTCCATGAAATCTTCGCAAAGTTTCAGCTGTAATGATACAGCGAGTGAATTGGCAAAAATCCCCGATGTACAGGAAGTACACGTAATAGCCGGTGATGATTGTTTCCTGGTGAAAGTGAGAACTACGGATTCGGCATCTTTGATGGCTTTATTACGTGATGAGTTTAGTAAAGTTCCCAATATTTTATCCGTGAAAACAACGATTGTGTTAGAAACGGTAAAAGAACAGCAACAATTAGTCATTCCCGAAAAATAAAACCATGACAAATTTAAATAAAACGGCATCTCCGGTAATGGTTTACCTGGCTTTTGCTATCGTATATATTGTTTGGGGGTCTACTTATTTTTTCATTCAAAAGGCCTTGGCCGGTTTTCCGCCGTTCATCCTGGGAACAGTTCGTTTTTCCATCGCGGGAGTTTTAATGTTAAGCTGGTGTAAAATAAAGGGAGAGGATATTTTTAATAAGAGAACCATCAAAATTGCTACAATAAGCGGCATTTTAATGCTTGGTTTAGGTAATGGAATCGTAATCTGGGTAGAACAATTTATACCAAGCGGTTTAGTGGCTATTATGGTAGCTTCGGCAGCAATATGGTTTGTGATTCTCGATAAATCACACTGGAAAGAAAATCTGAGCAATAAATATATCGTTTCAGGTTTAATTATCGGATTTTTAGGGGTTGTACTCTTGTTTGGAGATCAGATTAGGCTGGCGCTTGATAAACCTCAAAGTAACTTACAGATTATTGGCATGGTGCTGCTGGTTTTTGGACCAATAGCATGGGCAGGGGGATCGCTTTATTCTAAATATCATCCTACTACAGGTAGTTCGGTTTCTGTTAATACGGGGTGGCAGATGTTGATGGCCAGTTTGGCTTTTTTACCAGGAGCATTCGTGAAATCAGAATTTAAATTATTGGATTGGGGTAGTATATCACTGGATGCGTGGCTATCCATTATTTACCTGATCTTATTCGGTTCCATTGCAGCATTCAGTGCTTATGTGTGGTTGCTTAAAGTACGTCCGGCTACACAGGTGAGTACTTATGCTTATGTAAACCCAGTAGTTGCTGTATTGTTGAGTTTAACCTTTACTAATGAGGTAATTGGCCTTACGCAGGTGATCGGACTGGTAATAATTTTGGGAAGTGTACTGCTGATTAATCTTCCGAAGTATAAAAGTGTGTAGTTTATAACTTAAACGTCATTTCGACTGTAGTGCAACGGAATGGAGAAATCTGTAAAGTAAAAAATAAAGAAGCTTGAAGTTGAATTCTTCTGTGTTTTCAGTGAATCTGTGGCAAAATCTAAAAAAAGGTTCGTGGAGACACGAACCTTGGCTTATCAGTAGTTTAAAATACTTTACGCATCGTTAAGTGTTTTTTGCCAAAAGTTGCGCCGGTAGCTTTATGGATAGCGATCATTTGTTCATTAAAATCACCTACCCAGCTCAATTCGAGTTCTTTATATTGGTTTTTAGGCAACACATATTCACCTAAGCGGATAAAAAGTACCGATTCTAAACCGTGCTTTTGAAATTTAGGTTTAGTACCCATTACAATGGCCCGCATACGTGTAACGCCCACCCAGCGACGGTAAGCAAATTTTAATTTTTCAATTAAACCCAATTTACCATTAAAACCTTTAATCATCTGGTTGGCATCCGGAATCAATACCACAAAAGATGCTGGTTCGCCATTAAAGTATGCAAACTGGATCAAATGCTCATCCATAATCGGCTCCATACTTTTGAAACTTTCTTCCAGGGTTTCCTTTTTAATAGGAACAAAATTTTCAAAATCCTGCCAGCCGTCGTTATAAATTTCCATCAAATCGTTAATATATTTGCTGGAATTGGCCTTGCTGAAATACTCGAAAGTATAACCCGGTTTATTTCTTACCCAGTTGGCAATTTTGGTAAAACGTTCAGGGAAAGGAATGGTAAGATTGATGTGATTGGTTAACTGTTCGTATTCGGTAGCAAAACCATATTTTTCGAAAAACTTTTGATAATAGGGGAAATTATAGTTCATGCCGAATGATGGCGGAGTGAAGCCTTCAACCAGCAGGCCCCAGAAGCTATCATTTTCGCCAAAATTAATCGGACCGTCCATGGCTTTCATGCCATTTTCAGTTAACCAGTTTTTGGCTGTATCGAATAAAAGAAAGGCAGCTTTTTCATCATCAATGCATTCAAAGAAACCCATTCCGCCCGTTGGCTGGTCATAGTGGTATGCTTTTTTTTCATTGATAAAGGCTGCTACACGGCCAATCAGTTTTCCGTTATTGTCTTTTAAAACCCAACGTGTACATTTTCCATGCGCAAAAAAAGTGTTTTTTTCAGGATTAAAAACATTTTCAACTTCACTATCCAACGGACAGATCCAGTTTTTATCGTTTTTATATAGAATTTTGGGCGTATCTAGAAAGTCTTTTTTTAATGATAAATTGCTTACGGATATAACTTGCATGGGCAGATTTTAAAATTAAAAAGCATCCTACCAAGCGGGCGGATGCTTTTTCAAATATATATATATTAAATATTAATAATCGTCGTCGTCATCGTCGAAATTATCGAAATTATCAAGATCATCTAATGGCATATCAAAATCATCATCGTCATCATCTTGAGGCTTCTTTTTGGTTGTTTGAATATCGTCATCTTCAAGATCATCATCTTCATCTACCTGTTTCTTGGTAGTTGGCTTAGTTGGTAGTTTCTTTGGCGCTTTCATAACACAAAAATAAAAATTGCTTTTATAGTTTAAAAATACAAAAAAACTTTTTTTAATAACAACCTGTGAATAAATAAATTAATTTATTTATTCCACATTTTCTCCCACAGTATTTTCCTCTTTAACGATATCTTTTAACTGCGGAAGTTGGTTTAGGTTATTTAAACCAAAATAATCCATAAATAATGTACTGGTGCTGTAAAGGATGGGCCTGCCAGGAGTTTCTGCTTTTCCATCGATACTGATCAGCTCTTTTTCCAGCAGGCGTTGTACTGAATAATCCGAATTTACCCCTCTGATCTGTTCAATTTCAAGTTTCGTAATGGGTTGGCGATAAGCAATAATGGCCAGTGTTTCCATGGCAGCCTGACTAAGTTTTTTCTTCGAGCGATGTAACTGCAGTTGGTTAACGGTTTCGTGGTAATCTTTTTTGGTGAGAAACTGATAACCGTTGTTTAAAAATACCAGTTCGATGGCGAAATCATCGTGACTATATTTTCCCTCAATCTGTTCTATGCTTTCGAATACCTGTGCTTCGGTAAATTCTTCATTGAAAACTGCATTTAGGGCAAGTATAATTTCTTGTGTACCTATGCTTTGGCTGGAAGAAAATACAAGGGCTTCGATGTGCCTGGTGATGGTGTGGTTGGGCATATACAAAAATAGAATTTTTGGGCATAAAAAAAGCGGTCTCGCTTTTAAAAACAAGACCGCTTTCAACACACAAATGAAACCTGAATTAAGATATAGTTTTAGGTTAGGTTATTAAATATCTATATCAATTCTATAAGAACGTCTTTGATAAACACTATCGTTTATTTCTAAGACAAGTTTAAGGCTAAACAAGGTTCGATTCAGATTCTATTTAGTGAGTGGTATTAATAATTGAGTAAACGGTAAATTTTCTATTTTAGTGGTATAGAAATAGATACTATTGTACCATTTGTAGTATTTTGCTTCACATTTAAATGTATAGGTTTTGCTCCAATCTGACCTAAAAGGTGCAATCTTTCTTTGGTTAACTGCATACCTTTACTAATATGTGTTTCCTTTTTATCCCGTAAAGAGTTATCTATTCCAATCCCATCATCAATAATTTCAATATTTAGATAGAATTCATCCATCAGTTTAATATTGATCTGGATTTCGCCACCAGTTTCTTTTGGCATAATGCCATGCCATATCGCATTTTCTACATAAGGCTGTAACAGCATAGAGGGGATAAAGGTTTCTTCCCGGTCGATGTCTTCGTCGATATTAAAAATATATTCCAGTTTATCCCCAAAACGGTTTTTCTCCAGTTTGAGATAAAGATTTAAGTATTCTAGTTCTTCTTCTAACGAAATATAACTTTTTGTACAGATTTCGAGGTTTTTTCTGATCAAGCGGGCAAACCCCGTTAAAACTTTATTTGCAGAGGCTGTATTTTGCGTATTAATATAATGCTGGATGGAATTCATTACGTTAAATACGAAATGCGGATTCATCATGGCTTGTAAAGCCTGCTGCTCAAGCATTAATACTTTATTTTTGAGTAGTAATTGTTCCTGCTCTTTATCTTTTTGTTTACGGGTGATGTAAACGGCTACTTTATAAAAGATATATGCTACCAGCAATATTAAAATAGATAAAAACCATAAGCTTTGCCAGAAATGTTTTTTAATGGTGAAAGATATTTTTGCCGATTCGCCCCAGTTGCCATTCTGACTTTTGGCACTCACCTCAAAAACATAATCGCCGGATTGTAATGAAGAGAAATCCAGCCGTCTGGTCCTTGTTTCTATCCATGGCGAATTTTCATTTAAACGGTAACGGTAGGTAATATCGCTGGTGGTAAAATCAACTGCACTAAAAGTAAATAAAATGGTATTATTGCCGGTTTCGAAAGTGAAATTGCCCTGATCGACTGGTAAACGTTCGTTATCTTTAATGATAGAGGTAACATAAACTTTAGGTAGGTTTTTAATGATATTTTTGTTGTTGTATTTGAATAAAATCAAACCTTTGTTGGTGGCGAAATATGCTGTACTGTCGTCGATAAATAAACTGTTGATATCGTCGCTCAACAGGTCTTTGCCATAATCGAAATTTGCAACATTGGGCTGGTTAGGATAATCCGCTATTTTGTTGACGCCTTTATTTGTTAGCACCCATATTTCGTTGTTTTTTACAAATATTTTGGTGCATACATTATTAGTTAAACCATCTTTTTGTGTAATCTGTCTGGTAATCTGGTTGTTCTTATAAAAAATTAAACCATAACCATCAGTAGCCAAAATCAATGTGCCATCAGGGAGTTGCTGAATGTCGTTTATCCTTTTGGTAAGTAAGGGATGATTTTCGTAGTGTTTAATTAGTTTGCCTCTGGAAAATTGAGAAAGTCCATTAATATTCGAAAACCATAAACTGCCTTCGCGATCGTAAAAAACATGGTAAGATCTATCTTTAAAAAAATCTTCTTTTTCGCGGTATTTAGCCGCGTTAAATTCGAATTTATTTCTTCTGTCCGATAAGAAAACAACGCCTGATGATAGGGCCAGCGCAAGATGATTGTTGTTTTCCCCCACGCTAAAGTGTTTAATTACGAACATTGAGTTATTCGATTCCTTTAAATAGCTTACTTCATTACTGTTGTTGTAGATATTTTTGAAAACACCCATTCCATAATCGGATGCAAAATATATAGATTGGTCTTTTGGGTCGAAAGTAATCTGTTTAATCGTTTTGTATTTCTTAAAATCGTCTAACCCGATTTCATCAACCTGATAATTGTTGATGGTTAGTACGTCGATTACAGCATCATCGGTGCCCAGCCACAAGCGGTTTTTTCCATCTTTGGTAATGCTTTTGATTACATTACTGCTGAGACCAGATTCTGCATCAATAATCGATAACCGGTTATTCGCATTAGGAAGCATGTAAATTCCCTGATTGGTAGCAAACCATATATTTTGATTATTATCTTTAATCACCTGGTTTACGGCAATATCTTGAAGATATTGAACAGTTTTTCCGTTTTTATCAAGGGCAAAAGCACCGTTGGCATTTGATAGCCAAACCTCCTTATTGGCAACATCGTAATAGAAATAGCCCGACATGTTTTTGATCAGGTTCTGTGGAATGGGGATGAGATCGTTGATGCTTCCGTGCCTATATTGTTTTAATCCTCCATTATCTAAATAAAATAAAGATCTGTGACTGCTATTTGCAGCAGTCATGTAAGAAAGGGGCTGCACTTTTGACCTGATTATGGAAAAAGTTTTTCCATTAAATTCCTGTACACTTAAGTCGCTGTATGCTAGTATTTTACCTTGCTCATCCTCATGGATAAAGGCATTGATAAACTTATCATTTTGATTTGGAGAAATGTATTTTTTGATGTTTTTTCCATCCCAGCAAACAATCAGGTTGGCATTAGTCCCAAGCCAGATCCGCCCTGATTTATCTACTAAAAAGGAAACAATTACCGTATTAAAGTTTAGCTTTTTTAGCAATTCATCGTTATCCTGGTTGTAAAACTTTCCTTCTTTTAAATAGCTCAACTGGCCGTTCAATGCAAAAAACCATAGCCGTCCCTCTTTATCTTCTTTCATCTGAAGAATCTGCGTATCCGGAAGCCCATCTTCTATGGTGAAATTCTGAAAATTTGTTCCATCAAAACGGCTCAATCCATTATCTGTCGCAATCCAGATAAAACCCTTTTTATCCTGTAAAATGTAATAACAGTTATTGCTGGCTAAACCATTTTTGGAAGTATAATGTGGAAGATAGGTAGTTTGTGCAAGTAGTGTTGCCGGCGTGCTAAATAGAATGATCCCAAATAAAAAAGCAATAAAAGAGCAGCCAAAGTTTAACTTCAGTATTGCCTTTTCAAATAAAACTGTTTTTATGCGTGGTTTAATGATCACTGTTTGCTTTGGTAAATAATTTTATTTTTTCAAAAAAATCGCTTGCCCGTCTTCTCGAAATGTTGATACTTTCGCCGTTTTTAAGGAAAACCTGTAGTCCGTTTTTAGAATTATATTCCTTTAAGTGGTTAAGGTTAATGATGCTTGATTTGTGGATCCTGACAAACTGATCGGTTGGCAGTAGTTCTTCAAACTCCCTTAAAACTTTAGAAACGGTTATTTTTTCATGTTTGTTTAAGTGCACAATAGAATAATTACTATCTGCTTCAATGTAGATAATATCATCAATATCAATCATTTTAAAACCCTGACCATAAGGAAGGGTAAGTTTCTTGATTTCTGATCTCGAACTTAAACTGGAAGCCAGATTATTAATTCTTTCATCATTTTCATTCTGGCTTTTAAATAATTTGATGTGTTGGAAAACTTTGTCTACAGCTATTTTAAGCTCATCAATATCAATTGGCTTTAACAAGTAATCGAGCGCATTTGCCTTTATTGCTTTTAGCGCATATTGATCGTAGGCCGTGGTAAATATAACGGCAGCATTGTGTTTTTGTGCATCAGGAATCAATTCAAAGCCATTGCCTCCAGGCATAGCAATATCCAGAAAAATCAGATCAATGGGATGATGTGCTAAAATGTCTTTTGCCTCGGCAACAGATCTTGCAATGCCGGTAATTTCTACCTGGGGGCAGTTCTGTTGCAACAAAAAAAATAACGATGAGCGGGCAAACTCCTCATCGTCAACAATAATGGCTTTTAATGTAGTCATAGCTATAGGTTGGTGAATGTATTAAAATGGTCTTATAAAAAAAAATGCAAATCGAAAAAACCAGTGTACAAATTGTCACGTATGTATCATCAAACGTATTCAAAACCATTAAACATAGATGACTATGAAAAACAATGAACTAGAAACAAAAAATGAACTTCAGGAAAAAAGTTTGTTTGACAAAACTGTGGGCAGAAGATCTTTTCTTCAGTACGCAGGCGCAGGTGCAGCCGGTATTGCTTTAGTAGCTGCTGGTTGTAAAAAAGATCGCGGTTATGAAAATCCAACAATGAACGGAGGTGTTACATTGGATTTTAAAAATGATATAGGTGTATTGAATTATGCTTATGCCCTGGAGCAATTAGAAGCTGCATTTTATATTCAGGTGGCTAATAGTAACACCCAATTCACAGGGTCCAATGCTGCTGCAAAAAAAGCATATTTTCAGGATATTCAGTTTCACGAGATTGCACACAGAGAGTTTTTTAAAGCAGCCCTAACCACATCTGCAATCGGCAGTTTGCAGGTAGATTTCTCATCAATTGATTTTACCAGCGAAGCAAGCGTTCTAGGTGCCGCTATGGCTTTCGAAGATTTAGGTGTTGCTGCTTATAATGGTGCCGGACCAAGACTTAAAGATGGCAATTTTTTATTATTAGCAGGTAAAATTGTTTCAGTTGAGGCCCGTCATGCTGCTTATGTTAGAGATCTCATCTCAAACGGATCGTTTGCAGACCTTAATAGTCTTGCTTCATTGGGTGCCAATAATTCAGCGGGATTAGATGCAGCGCTTACCCCCGATAAAGTTTTGGCTGCTGCTCAGAAATACATCAAAACCAAAATTAGTGTAATCAATCTTTAAAACTTTAAATTAGAAATCATGAATATCGTAAATATATTAGAAGAAATTGAAAAAGTTGATGGTGAGGTTTATGAGCGTTTAAACCCAAGAAGGGCCGCGATGAAAAGCTTTTTCAACATTGGAAAGAAAATTTCATTAGCAGCAATGCCGCTGGCTTTAGGTTCAATGTTTCAGAAAGCGTACGGACAATCTACACTACCATCAGCGGTTGTTGATGTATTAAATTTTGCATTGTCATTAGAATATTTAGAATACCATTTTTATAATCACTGTATTGTAGGTAAAACTCCAGGATCATCGGTAACCGATGTTACTTTTAATTTTCCTAATGCAGCCAGCCAGGCAGCCATTACTACCATCCGTGATCATGAAAAAGCGCACGTTGATTTATTGATAGGAGCTTTGGGAAGTTCGGCTCGCGCGCCTATCGCTTATGCAGATACTGATTTTAGAGCAGGCGGAACATTTTCTACCGTATATTCTGATTATGGTACTTTTTTAGCTGTAGCACAAGGTTTTGAAGACACTGGAGTTAGGGCTTACAAAGGTCAGGCAGGAAATTTATTGGTTAGTCCAGGTATATTGCAAACCGCTTTACAGATCCATTCGGTTGAGGCACGCCATGCTTCACATATCCGTCAAATGCGCACAGCAGCTGGTACTGCAGTATATAAACCATGGGTTAGCCTTGGTGCTTCAGGGCAGGCAAATGATTCTGGAGTTCCACAGGTAGATGCTGTTTATGCTGGTGAAGATTTAACTGTACAAGCTGGTGCAAATATTGTAGGAATTGGAAGTAATGCAGGTATTACAAAAGCTATTGCAGTAGAAAGTTTTGATGAGCCTTTAGATAAAGCAAGTGTAGTTACCATTGCCAACTTATTCTTAAGGGACGGTAAAAAGTTATAGTTGATAAGCCAACATATTAACATTATTAAATAGGTAATGTTTAGTTTAAGGTAGGGAGGTAGAACTTGGTTTTACTTCCCTTTTTTGATCACGATTTATAGGATTGATGAGTAGAAAAATACATCTTCCCTCATCCATCCCACATCTTCCATTTTACATACCTTAATACGTAATCACCTGTTCTTCTAAATGCTCAGGTAGATCTCTATAGTTATATTTTTGTCCGCGTAACTGAGGTTCAAAACCTGCAGCTTTAATTGATTGCTGGATACCATTTGCTGTAAAACGGTGAGGTGCACCAGCGGCAGATACTACGTTTTCCTCAATCATGATCGATCCAAAATCGTTTGCACCTGCATGAAGGCAAAGTTGAGCAGTTGTTTTTCCAACGGTTAACCAGCTCGCCTGGATATTTTTGATATTTGGCAACATGATGCGGCTCAAGGCAATCATACGAATATATTCATCGGCAGTTACGGTGTTGCTGATGCCGCGGAGTCTTTTTAATAAAGTACCATCGTCCTGGAAAGGCCATGGAATAAAGGCCAAAAATCCATTAGCATTTGCTGGTTTCTCGCTTTGTACCTGACGGATCCATACGAGGTGTTCAAAACGTTCTTCTATGGTTTCTACATGGCCGAACATCATGGTTGCAGAGGTAGTGATATCTAATTGGTGACAGGCGCGCATCACATCAAGCCATTCTTGTCCGCCGCATTTACCTTTAGAGATTAAACGCCTTACACGGTCGTTTAAAATTTCGGCACCAGCACCGGGTAAAGAATCCATTCCAGCTTCTTTTAGTACTTTTAATACTTCAGTGTGCGTCATGCCTTCTAACTTGGCTACATGGGCAATTTCCGGCGGACCTAAAGCGTGAAGTTTTAGATCAGGATATAATTCCTTTAATTTTTTGAACAGATCGGCATAAAAGGCCAGACCCAAATCGGGGTGGTGGCCACCTTGCAATAACAATTGATCGCCTCCCAGACGGAAAGTTTCTTCAATCTTAACTTTGTAGGTCTCAATGTCGGTAATATAACTTTCATCATGACCGGGCCTGCGAAAGAAATTACAGAATTTACAATTTGCAATACAAACGTTGGTGGTGTTTACATTGCGGTCGATCTGCCAAGTTACTTTACCACTGGGTACTTGAATTTTTCTTAACTCATTGGCCACAAACATCAAAGATGCTGTATCGGCATGATGGTATAGATATACGCCTTCTTCTTGAGAGAGGAACTCGAAATTTAAGGCACGTTTTAATAATTCTGCAGTTTGCATATACAAATGTAAATAAAAGTGGGCTTTTGGATGTTGAAAGTTGTAACAAAACTTTAATTTAACAATCTGCCAACAATTGATTTGTATATAAGTTGGTACATTTTAATTATATTCGAAATAAGCATAACAATTATGAAACATTTAGATAGAATTACCCTAAACCCTGATCAAATGGGTGGCAAACCTTGCATCCGCGGATTAAGGGTAACAGTTGGTACCATTATAGGATTATATGCTTCAGGTTTATCAGCTGTAGAAATTATAAATCAATATCCTTATCTTGAAGAGGAAGATCTTCTTCAGGCGCTATCTTATGCTTCCTGGCGTTCAGAAGAAATCGAAGTTCCTGTTGCGGTTTGAAAATATTGATTGATATGAATCTGTCGCCGGAATGGGAACAGGTTTTTGATAAACATAACATACAAGCTATACATTGGACAAAAATTGGTGCTTTTAATGCGCCAGATATAATCTTAATGAATTGGGCCAGAGAAAATGGCTATATTGTTTTACACAAGATTTAGATTTTGGTACTGCACTGGCACTCTCTAAAGCCGAATCCCCAAGTGTAATTCAGGTTCGTACGCAGAATGTTACTGTTATACACCTTGAATCTTTAATTATTCCTATATTCAAAAAGTATAATGATGTTTTGAAAAAAGGTGCGCTAATTATTATTGATGAACAAAAAGAGCGTGTTCGGATCTTGCCGCTTTAAACATTGCAATCAGTAATATTATCTTCTGGTTTTTTCTATTTAGACTCTTTTTTATTATGTATTCTAATTTACATATCTGATTCTAACCTAAAACAATATCTTTACGGTTCTAAAATTAGATATGGTAGATTTTAATCGTTTTACACTGGCCAATGGGTTAAAGGTCCTAGTACATGAAGATGCTACAACCCCGATGGCAGTTTTAAATATTTTATATGATGTGGGTGCCCGCGATGAGGACCCGAACAAAACCGGTTTTGCACATTTATTTGAACATTTAATGTTCGGTGGGTCGGTTAATATTCCAAGTTACGATGAGCCTTTGCAAAGGGTAGGAGGTGAAAACAACGCGTTTACGAGTAATGATATTACCAATTATTACATTACCCTTCCGGCCGAGAACATCGAAACTGCATTTTGGCTGGAAAGCGACCGGATGTTAAGTTTAGCTTTTTCTGAAAAAAGTTTAGATACGCAAAGGAATGTAGTAAGCGAGGAATTTAAGCAACGGTACCTTAACCAACCTTATGGCGATGTATGGTTAAAATTGCGCCCCCTGGCCTATAAAAAGCATTCTTATCGCTGGGCAACGATCGGTAAAGAGCTTTCGCACATCGAAAATGCCACCATGGATGATGTAAAAGCATTTTTCAAAAAACATTATACGCCACAAAATGCAATTTTGGTTGTTGGCGGAAATGTGAAAACCGAAGATGTAAAAAAACTGGCCGAAAAATGGTTTGAGCCGATTCCTGCTGGTGAGAAATATGTACGCGATTTGGTTCAGGAAGAGCCACAGACTCAAGCCAGAGCAGAAACCGTGAAGGCAAATGTACCGCTTAACGCGATTTATATGGCTTTTAAAATGCCAGGACGTTTAAATCAGGACTATTACGCTTTTGATTTGCTATCTGATATTTTATCGCGTGGACAATCTTCTCGTTTATACAATAGTTTGTTAAAAGAACAACAGCTTTTTAGTGATATCAACGCTTATATTTCAAGTAGTTTAGATCCAGGTTTGTTTATTGTTGAAGGTAAACTGGTTGAAGGTGTTACAATTGAAACAGCCGAAAAGGCAATCTGGGTAGAACTGGATAAACTTAAGGCAGAACTTGTTTCGGATGCGGAATTAACCAAAGTAAAAAACAAGGTAGAATCGGTACTTGTTTTTTCGGAAATGAGCCTTTTGGATAAAGCAATGAACCTGGCCTATTATGAATTATTGGGCGATGCCGCTTTATTGAACCAGGAAACCGAAGCATTTTTAAAAGTTACAGCAAACGATATTCAACGTATTTCAAAGGAAACTTTTAGTCAAACTTCATGCTCAACTTTATACTATTTAACTGAAGAAAATGCTTAACAGACAACAGGCGCCTGATTTTAAGCAGGTATCAACTATAAATTTTATCCAGCCTGAAAAAAAAGCACTGGATAATGGAGTTCCCGTTTTTACTATTTATTCCGGAGAACAGGATTTAGTGCGCATCGAATTTATTTTCGAAAACGTAAACTGGAAACTTGAAAAACCATTACAGGCCATTGCAGTAAGTGCTTTGATCAACAATGGGACGAATAAATTAACTTCAAAGGAAATAGCGGAGCAGATTGATTTTTATGGGGCGTTTTTTCAAACGGAATACGTTCAGGACCAATCATCAGTTACACTTTATACATTAAATAAACATCTAAAGTCGGTTTTACCGATTGTAAAAGATGTTTTATCAGAAAGTCAGTTTCCACAGCAGGAACTTGATATTTACATCCAAAATCAGAAACAAAAACTACAGGTAAACCTCAAGAAAAACGATATACTGGCGAGAAAAGAGTTTGCACACGCTTTATTTGGTGATACCGCTTATGGTGTAAATATACAGGCTGAACATTATGATGCATTAAAACGTGAAGACCTGATCGAATATTTTAAAGCAGCTTATGCCCCAAACAATTGCACCATTATTGTTTCCGGAAAGTTTGATGAGGCAAGTTTTAATCTGCTTAACGATACCTTTGGCAAAGGTTGGGAAAAGAGTGATGCGGTAAAAAACAGTTTTGATTTTGCTGCAACTGCAAAACAGAATATTTACACCGAAAAACCAGAAGCTTTACAATCTGCTATCAGGATTGGTCAGCTGGCCATTAACCGTAAACATAAAGATTTTTCGGGACTACAGATTTTAAACACCGTTTTAGGCGGCTATTTTGGTTCGCGTTTGATGAACAATATCCGTGAGGATAAAGGTTATACTTATGGCATTGGCTCCGGCATTTCTTCATTGCAGCAAGCTGGTTATCTGTTTATTTCGACAGAAGTAGGTGCAGATGTTTGCGCTGCGGCTTTAACCGAAATTTACAAAGAAATAGAGCTTTTAAAAAATGAACTGATAGGGGAAGAGGAGTTGAGCCTGGTTCGTAATTATATGTTGGGTTCGATGTTGGGTAGTTTAGAAAATGTGTTTTCGCACGCCGATAAATTCAAGAATATTTATTTTTCGGGACTGGATTACGATTATTATACCAGGTACATCGAAAAAGTGAAGACCGTTAGCGCCGAAGAGTTGTTGGCTTTAGCTAATAAATACCTTAATACAGAGAACTTCACTGAAGTAGTGATTGGTAAGAAGTAAGTGTAAATTAAGTCTTTAGAGATCGTCATTTCGAGCGGAGTATAACGAAGTCGAGAAATCTATCTAAATAGATCTCTCCATTCCACTGCGTTCCAGTCGAGATGACGATTTTTTAAATTTACCTATATTGACATAAATATGCCGTTTGTACAGTCATTTTTACTTTGAAAGATGAATTTGCAGGAACTTCGAATTTACTTCCTGCTTTAAAACTTTGCCATTCTATTGCTTCAGGAAGTAAGGCTTCTAATTCGCCCTCCATAACATGCATAATTTCTTTTTGAGCAGTACCAAAGGTATATTCTCCCGGATTGATAATGCCAACGGTCGATTTTCCATCGGTGGTTTCATAACCCAAGGATTTTACATTGCCATCAAAATATTGGTTTTCGGTAATCATAATTTATAATTTGAGTTTTTGCTAAAATCATTTCTTGTATATTTTAGCAATGTGTTGTCTTTTTGATTTACTCAATAATAAAACATTTATTCTGATTATTGTTCGGTAAAAGTTATAACATTCCTTTAATAAGTTATCATAGTTTAATTAGAATAATTTTTTACCAATTGTCAGCCAAGCTCAATATTTAAGCATTTTTATTTTTACGCTTTTATTTTCATTCAATTTTCGTATCTTTGCCTGGCAAATAATAAATCCTAATTTATTTGCTATGCAACTCGATTCCACTAAATTTATTGCCACAGGTTTAACGTACGATGATGTACTATTAGTACCCGCATATTCCGAAATTCTGCCGCGTGAAGTAAATACATCAACATTTTTAACAAAAAAAATCAAACTTAATGTTCCATTGATTTCTGCCGCAATGGATACCGTAACAGAGGCTGAGCTTGCCATTGCAATTGCACAAAATGGTGGTATCGGGATGTTGCACAAAAACATGACTATAGACAGACAAGCTGCTGAGGTACGTAAAGTAAAACGCTCTGAAAGCGGTATGATCCAGGATCCGGTTACTTTATTGGAAACGGCTGTTGTTGCTGATGCTTTCAAAATTATGAAAGAGCACAGGATTGGTGGTATCCCGGTGGTAAGTAGCGACAATAAATTGGTTGGTATTATTACAAACAGGGATTTACGTTTTCAGAAAGACATGAAGCGGCCGATTTCTGAGGTGATGACAAAAGATAATTTAATTATTGCACCAGAGGGTACTACTTTAGTACAGGCTGAAGAGATTCTTCAGAACCACAAAATCGAGAAACTTCCGGTAGTAAGTAAAGACGGTTACCTAAGCGGTTTAATCACATTTAAAGATATTTCGAAAGTTAAAAATTATCCTGTTGCCTGTAAAGATGAGCGTGGCCGTTTACGTGTAGGTGCTGCTGTTGGCGTAACTGCCGATACCATTGAAAGGGTTGATGCCTTGGTTGCAGCCGGAGTTGATGTAATTACCATCGATACCGCTCACGGTCACTCGAAAGGAGTAGTTGATAAATTAAAAGAAGTAAAAGCTAAATATCCTGATTTACAGGTTATTGTTGGTAATATTGCTACTGGTGCCGCTGCTAAATTCCTGGCTGATGCTGGTGCTGATGCTGTTAAAGTGGGTATTGGTCCAGGTTCTATTTGTACCACCAGGATTATTGCCGGTGTTGGGGTTCCTCAATTATACGCTGTTTACGAATGTGCTAAAGCATTAAAAGGCACTGGTGTACCAGTTATTGCTGATGGTGGTATTAAACATACTGGTGATATTGCTAAGGCGATTGCATCTGGCGCAAGTACCGTAATGGCAGGTTCGTTATTTGCAGGAGTGGAAGAGTCACCAGGTGAAACCATTATCTACGAAGGACGTAAATTTAAATCTTACCGTGGTATGGGATCGATCGAAGCCATGGAGCAAGGTTCTAAAGACCGCTATTTCCAGGATGTTGAAGATGATATCAAAAAGCTGGTTCCTGAAGGTATTGTTGGTCGCGTGCCGTTTAAAGGTACCCTGGCAGAAGTAATGTACCAGTATATTGGTGGTTTACGTGCAAGTATGGGCTACTGTGGAGCAGCCAATATCGAAGCTCTACAAGAAGCACAGTTTGTACAGATTACTGCAGCAGGTATGCGCGAAAGTCATCCACACGATATTACGATTACCAAAGAAGCACCTAATTATACCAGATAGGGTTTAAGGCAGAAGGTAAGAGGGGAGAAGGTTGAAGGTATTTACCCAATCTTTCCAAATAAAAATAAAACGGGGCATCGGTTTACGATAGCCCCGTTTTTATTTGATTCAAACCTCGCAGGTTTTCGGTTATCGGACCTTATAGTTTTTTAAAATCTGCGAGGTCTAAGTCCAATATTATTAAAAATCACAAAATAAAATTTGGCAGTTAATATTTTTTAATATATTTGTCGACTAAATCTATAGGATTTATATAATAATTATGAAAACAATTCAAAAAACGCGCTCGTATTGTTGTTGTAGCCATTCTAAAACATTAATTGGATACTTTCCAACAGGTCATTAATCAACAGCATTTAAACAAACTATCAACATAATCATGAACAAAAGTTTACTTTTCCTCTTCTCATTTTTGCTTTTAGCAGGCATTGCTTTTGCCCAGAGTCCAATAACAGGTATAATAAAAAAGTCTAGTGGTGAGCCGGTACCACGCGCAACCATAAAAGTTAGGGGCACCAATATTACTGTGAGTGCTGATGATAATGGTGCTTTCAAAATTGATGCTAAACAAGAACCGCCATTTTACCTTCAGGTGAGTTCGGTAGGTTATAAACCACAGGATTTTCAGATCTTAAAATACCAGGATACACCAATCGAACTGGTTTTGGTAGAAAGTGCCCTTTTAGATGAAATCGTGGTAACTTCACGCAGACGTTCGGAGGTTTTGCAGGATGTGCCTATTCCAATTACCGTTATCGGTGGCCGTGCTGCAGAAAACGCTGGTGCATTTAATGTTAACCGTTTAAAAGAATTGGTTCCATCGGTACAGTTATATGCCTCCAATGCCAGAAATACAACACTTAACATCCGGGGCTTAGGCTCAACCTTTGGTTTAACCAACGATGGTATCGATCCGGGAGTGGGTTTTTACGTAGATGGCGTGTATCATGCCCGTCCGGCTGCAACCTCTACCGATTTTCTTGATATTGAGCAGATCGAAATCCTTCGCGGCCCACAAGGTACGTTATTTGGTAAAAACACAACTGCCGGTGCATTTAACATTACTACAAGCAAACCAACTTTAACGCCAAGTGCAAAAGTAGAATTGAGTGTGGGTAATTATAATTTTATCCAGGCCAAAACTTCAGTTTCTGGTGCTCTTGCAAAAGATCTTGCTGCAAAAATCTCTATTTCGGGTACGCAGCGTGATGGTACTATATGGAACACCAGGGAAGAGCGCAGATACAGCGGACAAAACAACCTTGGTTTTAAAAGTCAGTTGTATTACACGCCTTCCGATAAATTACAGGTATTGTTAAGTGGCGATGTGAGCATCCAGCATCCTGCAGGTTATCCATTGGTAATTGCAGGTGTAACTACAACTGAAAGAAGTGCTTACCGCCAGTATGCCAGAATTGTATCTGATTTAGGCTATCAACAACCAAAAATCGATCCTTTTTCAAGAGAAATCAATACCAATACCCCCTGGAGGCATAACCAATCGATCGGTGGTATCTCTTTGAACATAGATTATAAAATCGGTAACGGAACGCTTACTTCAACCACTGCCTGGAGATTCTGGAACTGGGATCCTACAAACGACAGGGATTTCTCTGAGCTAGCTGCATTAACTAAATCGCAGGGTACTTCACGTCACGATCAATACTCGCAGGAAATTAGGTATGCAGGAAATATTACCGATAAATTAAGTGGTGTAATTGGTGTGTATCTATTGGGTCAGAATTTAAAAGGACTGGCACAAACAGAAGAAGTGGGTAAAGATCAATGGAGATTTGTGCAAACCAGTAATACCGGTAGCCAGGCCTTATATTCAACCCCTGGCCTGTTAGATGGCTTCGGGATTAAAACAAACTCCACGATTAAATCGATAAGTGCTGCTGTTTTTGCACAGGTAGATTGGGAAGTTTTAAAGAACCTACACGTACTACCAGGATTAAGGTATACTTATGATAAAAAAGATGTTGATTATGATAGGGTAACTTATGGTGGTTTACAAACTACCGATGCTACATTATTGGCACTTAAAGCGGCAGTATATGCCAATCAGCAGTTTACAACCAAGGTAGATAACAACAATTTATCAGGTAACTTTACTGTATCGTACCGTCCAACACATAACTTAAATGTATATGGAACTTTCTCTACTGCTTACAAACCAGTTGGTGTTAACGTAGGAGGTTTGCCAACTACTTCAACAGGAACTGCTGATTTATCAGTAGCTGTGGTAAAACCAGAATATGTTCAGCATTACGAGCTAGGTGCTAAAACAAAACCTTTTAAAGGTGCAATTGTAAATCTTAGTTTATTTAATTCTGATATCAAAGATTACCAGACCAATGTTCAATCGCCACAATTAGGCGTAAATAGGGGCTATTTAGCAAATGCTGAAAAAGTAAGAGTAAAAGGACTGGAAATAGACGGAACTTATCAGTTGGAAAGGTTTTTAACCTTAAATGCTGCTTTGGCTTATCTGGATGGTAAATATGTGAAATTCACCAATGCACCTCTTCCATTAGAAGAAACAGGGCATACCGAACTGGTAAATGGGGTAGCTACCCAGGTTGCGTTTAAAGATGCATCAGGTGGTAGGTTGCCAGGTGTATCAAAATGGAATATTTCTGGTGGTACGGAACTGAGTACTGCAGGTAAGCTGTCTACCAGAGAAGGCAGGTATTTTATTGCCGGTGATGCCAGTTACCGTTCCGAATATTCTTCAAACCCTACACCATCAAGCGTTTTAAATGTTAAAGGTTATGCCTTATTTAATGCAAGGTTAGGTTTCAAATCGGATAAGTTCTCCTTATTTGTTTGGAGCAGAAACATTGCAAATAAAAACTATTACGAGCAGTTACAGGCTGCAGCAGGTAACTCAGGTTTATATGCAGGCGTACTTGGCGATCCAAGGACTTATGGCGCAACCATCCGTTATGCTTTCTAATATTTAAATTAATCTTTTCTCTCTTATATTTGGTTAGAAGGAGTGGTGTAATGCCGCTCCTTTTTTTATACTGGAAAAAAACTTAAATGTCCTCAGGTGGTTTATACTATTTTGAAAAGCAAAGACAGAATTTCATTTTAGCGTCAGTCCTGCTATCCCTCCAAGTCCTCGCTTCGCTCCGGGCTTTCCGTTCTATCAGGTTTATTTAACAAAGTCGGTGGTTCCTGGAAAGATAAATAATGCGATTAACCTCGCTGGTTTCATGAGTAATAAGTCCTGTAACAGCTTTGTGCAGAATTAAAATTTATAGAAAGCCGATAAAATCTTAACTTCGGTAAATTTTAGACTAAATGAATAAGCTTAATTCGGTTTGTGTGTATTGTGGCTCAAACTTTAACGGCGATGTACAATTGCGTCATGCAATAAAACAGTTGGCAGAAACTTTGGTGAAACAGCAGATTAAATTGGTTTACGGTGGTGGTAGTGTTGGTGTGATGGGTGTTTTGGCCAACGATGTACTGGAACTTGGGGGGTTGGTTACCGGTATCATTCCACAGTTTTTAATGGATAAAGAAGTTGGACATAAAGGGGTAACCGAAATGATCGTGACTGAAAATATGCACCAGAGAAAACAGAAAATGGCCGATTTAAGCGATGGATTTGTAATTTTACCCGGCGGTTTTGGAACACTCGAAGAATTTTTTGAAGTGCTTACCTGGTTACAGCTTGGCCTGCACAATAAGCCAATTGGTGTTTTAAACGTAAATGGTTTTTACGATCCGTTATTTGCACAGATGGAAATGATGGTGCAGAGTAAATTTTTGAAACCTGCCAACCGCGATCTTGTTTTTAACGAAGCCAATGCAGAAATTTTAATCAATAAGATGGACGATTTTTCTGCCGTTCCTGATGAAGTTTGGTTTAGGGAAAGGAATTTGAGTTAACTGCGGTATAGCCAGTTGCTCATGGCTGATAGTCAATAGTTCATTGCTGTTGGTCAATAGTTAATAGGCCAGTTGTGGACTATGAGCTATAAGACCATTAACCATCAACCCAAGGCTAAAACGAATACAATCTTAACATATCATCAATAACCCGCCATCCGCAAAACGCCTGGCGCATTAAAAAATATATTAAAAATGCAAATCATCACCTCCCACGCAGAATTTGAACAATACCTTGGCAAGGAATTAGGCGTTTCTTCATGGCACACCATTACACAAGAACAGATCAACAAATTTGCCGATGCTACATTAGACCATCAATGGATCCACGTTGATGAAGAACGGGCACAAAACGAAGGGCCGTTTAAAGCAACGATTGCACATGGTTATTTAACCTTATCTTTAATTCCTTATTTATGGAAAGAAATTGTTGATATCCAGAATCTGAAAATGGAGATCAATTATGGTATTGAAAGTTTAAGGTTTGCACAAGCGGTTACCGTAAATAGTAAAGTAAGGTTAAAAGCTAAATTGGCTTCAATTATTAACTTACGTGGCGTAACAAAGGTAAATATGGCTATCGAAATGGAAATTGAAGACCAGAAAAAACCTGCTTTTAACGGAGAAGTAGTTTTCTTGTACCACTTTATTAGTTAGTTATAATGCTGTAGCATGTAGCTGATTTTTAATGTTATTAATAAAAGTAATTATACTTATGAAAAAGATCAGCACATCGCTTAGTTTAATTTTAGTTAGTCTGTTTATCCTTTCCTGTCAGAAAAAGAAAGTAGAAAATGCAGCGGCCGATTCATTTTTACCCATGCAGATCGGCAATTTATGGTATATGAATGCTCAATCTTATACCGAGATTAAAGACACCGTAAGGATCAACAAAAAACTTTTTTACCAATTTTATTCCCTGGTTGGTGGCGATGCAAGCAGCACGGTTTATCTGCGGATCGATGAACGGAACAGATTAGTGGAAAGTTACCCCGATAGTCCGGCTAAAACCTATATCCGTGCCGATTTTAATGTCAAAATAGGAGAGAGATTCTTTACCACAGGTGAAAAGGATGAAAACGACAATGAAGTAACTGTGGTTCAAAAATCAGATCAGGAAATGACCTTTTCATTCGATCCTATTTATCATCCCAATTTAAAAGGGCATCCATCTGAAGTAAAATATATCAAAGGTAAAGGCTGGGCAGAAAAGTATCAAAAAATAAAGATTGACGGAGTTGTTTATCAAAACTAGCCAAGAGATAGGCGCCCGGCGTTATGCGATTGGCGTTTTTTTAACAACCTCTACATTTTCGCGGTTAAACAAACTCCTTATTAATTACGCTATACCCTCTGTGCCTTTTCTTTGATCTCTGTGGTTAAAATACTTATCGCGCTTTGCGGCTATCCTTCGCGTACTTTGCAGTTATGAAAGCCACGGATACCCTGATATTTCACCTAATCTCAACTCTATGTCCTCTGTTTTTTCTCTGCAAAATCTTTGTGGTAAAAACACTTAGCGCTCTTTGCGACTATCCTTTGCGTACTTTGCGGTTAAAAAAAGCTGCGGATGCCCTGAAAACATGGTGATTTTATTCAATCTCAATGCTATGTCCTCTGTGCCTTTTCTTTGATCTCTGTGGTTAAAATACTTAGCGCACTTTGCGGCTATCTTTTGTGTACTTTGCGGTTAAAATAACTCTTGGTATTAAAAAAACATTGCTATTTGCGGTTAAACCTTCCTGTAGACCAGAAACCGATTTGGTCAATGCTGTTTTTCTAAAATTAAATCTAAATTGCCTCCATGAATATCGAATTCAATAAAAACGAGGATGTCAATAAACAGTTGGTTTACGAACTGAAAACCAAACTCAAAAAGATCCATCTTGGTGGAGGCGAAAAGAATGCCGCTAAGCAAAAAGAAAAAGGTAAGCTGTTGGCCCGTGAAAGGATTGCTTATTTAATCGATAAAGATTCTGACTTTTTGGAGGTCGGTGCCTTTACTGCGGATGGCATGTATGCCGCACAGGGCGGATGTCCATCTGCAGGAGTAGTATGCGGCATAGGTTATGTTAGCGGAAGACAGTGTATGATTGTTGCAAACGATGCTACTGTGAAAGCTGGGGCATGGTTCCCGATGACTGCTAAAAAGAATCTCCGTGCGCAGGAAATCGCCATGGAAAACCGTTTGCCAGTAATTTATTTGGTAGATAGTGCCGGAGTATACCTGCCCATGCAGGATGAGATTTTCCCAGATAAAGAACACTTTGGAAGGATGTTTCGCAATAATGCCATCATGTCGTCTGAAGGAATTGTACAGATTTCGGCCATTATGGGGGCTTGCGTAGCGGGTGGTGCTTATTTGCCCATTATGAGTGATGAAGCTATGATTGTTGATAAAACCGGTTCTGTATTTTTAGCAGGCTCTTATCTTGTAAAATCAGCCATCGGCGAAGAAGTGGATAATGAAACATTGGGTGGGGCAACCACACATTGCGAAATATCAGGTGTTACCGATTATAAACACCCTAACGATCAGGCCTGTTTAGATAGCATTAAAAATATCATGAGCATGCTGGGCGCACCAGAAAATGCCGGTTTCGATCGCATTGCTGCTGTTAAACCGAAAGAAAAAGAAGAAGAACTATATGGCATTTTCCCTGAGAACAGGGATAAACCTTACGAAATGATGGACGTAATTAACCGTTTGGTTGATGGATCCGAATTTGAAGAATATAAAAAAGGTTATGGTCAGAGCATTATCTGCGGTCTGGGCCGTATCGATGGCTGGGCGGTAGGTATTGTGGTTAACCAGCGTAAAGTGGTAAAATCGAAAAAAGGGGAGATGCAGTTTGGTGGTGTAATTTATTCGGATAGTGCCGATAAAGCCTCGCGGTTTATCATGAACTGTAACCAGAAGAAAATTCCACTGGTATTTTTACAGGATGTTACTGGTTTTATGGTGGGTAGCAGATCAGAACATGGTGGCATTATAAAAGATGGTGCAAAAATGGTAAATGCCGTGGCTAATTCTGTTGTACCAAAGTTTACTATTGTTTTGGGCAACTCTTACGGTGCCGGTAATTATGCCATGTGTGGTAAAGCTTACGATCCACGTTTGATTTATGCCTGGCCAACAGCAAAAATTGCCGTAATGGGTGGCTCACAGGCCGCAAAAACATTATTGCAGATTCAACAAGCCTCTTTAAAAGCAAAAGGAGAGGTGATTACGCCTGAAAAAGAAGCTGAGTTATTAAAAGAAATTACCGATAAATACAATAGCCAAACCACGCCTTATTATGCGGCAGCCAGGCTTTGGGTAGATGGGATAATCGATCCTTTGGAAACCAGGAAGGTAATTTCGATGGGGATTGAGGCGGCCAATCAATCGCCGATTACGAAGAAGTTTAATGTAGGTATAATACAAACTTAGTGGCATAAGTGCTGTCAGATGGTAACATCTGACAGATTTATAAATGAGTGTCAGATAGAAATATCTGACACCACGAAGAGTTGTGTGTTTATTTTTTTACCACCTAAGCCACCCGAATACACATGAGCTTAACACCAAACGCAATCCGCTTTACTCAAACGCTTTACACCATGCTCCCTGCCCTTTGCTGTTAATAAGTAAACTATGTTGACAATGTAAACTTGTTAACAATTATTTAAAGCATTAAATTTGTGCTACGATTAATGAATTTCAAACATACTATATAATGTCACAAGAAAACGAGCACGTTCAGTGTTTAATTATAGGTTCTGGCCCTGCAGGTTATACTGCTGCAATTTATGCTGCCAGAGCTGATTTAAAACCAATAATGTATACCGGTATGCAAGCTGGCGGACAGCTTACGCAAACTACGGATGTAGAAAATTTCCCGGGTTACCCGCAAGGAATTATGGGACCAGAAATGATGGAAGATTTCCGCAAGCAGGCAGAGCGTTTTGGCACCGATATCCGTTTCGGTTATGTAAGTTCGGTAGACTTCTCTTCAACTCCTCATAAAGTAGTGGTTGACGAAATTAAAACCATTACAGCTGATACTGTAATTATTGCTACGGGTGCAACTGCCAAATGGTTGGGTTTACCAAGCGAGCAGCAATACAATGGTTTTGGTGTTTCGGCATGTGCAGTATGCGATGGTTTCTTTTTTAAAGGTCAGGATGTTGCCATTGTAGGTGCTGGGGATACTGCAGCTGAAGAAGCAACTTATTTAGCAAAACTTTGTAAAACTGTGCACTTATTGGTGCGTAGAGATGAGTTTAGAGCTTCTAAAGCAATGGTAAGCCGCGTATTGACAACACCAAATATTGTGGTTCATTACAATACTGAAACCCAAGAGATTCTAGGTAACGGCAAAAATGTAACTGCAGTTAAAGTTTTAAATAACAAAACAGGTGTCGAATCTGATATTGCCGTAGAAGGGTTCTTCGTGGCTATTGGTCATAAACCTAACACCGATATTTTTAAAGGCCAGTTAGATATGGATGAAACCGGTTATTTAACCACTAAACCAGGTTCTACCTTAACCAATATCGAAGGCGTTTTTGCCTGCGGCGATGTGCAGGATATGTATTACCGTCAGGCAGTAACTGCTGCGGGTTCTGGTTGTATGGCTGCTCTTGATGCCGAAAGGTATCTGGCCGCTAAAGAACATCCGGTAGAAGCTTAAGAATAATTTGAAAATATTTTGAAAGGGAGAAATCAGCAAAGGTTTCTCTTTTTTTTATATATGGCCATCATCTCGATCACGCCAATCGTCATCTCGAGCGAACCCGATAGCCATCGGGTGAAACGCAGTCGGGAGATCTGTTAAAGCAAATCTTATTTTATAAAACCTCCATTTTTTTAGAAAGCAAGTGCAGGAGTTCTTTTTATTGTTCGTCCTGCTTTTCATTACAAGTCCGCACTCGTACCTCGCTTGCGTGCTTTTCATTTCAATCAGGTTAAAATACACAGTTTCCTGCTGCTATTAGCGGTTTAATAGCATAGTGCCCATGGTTTCTTCTGCAACTGCAACCCCAAATAGTTTAACCTGCCTTGCCACCTAAACCCGATCTGAGCGAGATGCCAATTTCCTTCAAATTGGCAGAAGCGGGAGCGGGACTACCTGAACCAAAACGCTGCTGTACCCGATTTCCAAAAAAAAGACTAAGGCTTCCATTATCATAGCTTATCAGAAACATTGGAAAAACGTTTTAATAAATATTGTTTAGATTTATCTGCATTATGCGGTGCAGTCAAACGTTTGATTCCTATTGTAACAAGAATGTGGGATTTGTAATATCTCCATAATCTCTATCTTGGTTCAAATATTAGTTTAAGTCATAAAATCTACACAAAAAATGAACAAAGCATTATCGGTTTTTATTGGAGTATTAATCAGTACGGCTGCATTTGCGCAGGGTGATCCTAATCTGGGTATTATACCTGCACCGGTAGCCATTACCAGGGCCAACGGAAATTTCGTATTAGATAAAACCACAGTTTTAGTCAATCAAAGCATCGACGGCGCAAAGATGGCTGATTTATTAAACGCTTTTATCGTTACCAAGGCGGGTTTTGCCCTAAGAGAGACTAAAATAACCCAACCTAACCAAAGGGCTATCATTTTAACATCTGCTGGAGCAGATCAATTACCTGCCGAAGGTTATACCATTAAAGTTACACCAAAACAAGTTGTTTTAGCAGGAAAAGGTGCAGGCCTGTTTTATGCCGTCCAATCGGTTATGCAGATGATGCCGGATAAAATTGCCGATAAAATTACCATCCCTGCTGTTAATATCAACGATTATCCTCGTTTTGCCTACCGTGGAACGATGCTGGATGTAAGCCGTCATTTCTTCCCGATTTCTTTTATCAAAAAGTACATCGATCAGTTGGCTTATTATAAAATCAATACTTTTCACTGGCATTTAACTGATGATCAGGGCTGGAGACTGGAGATAAAAAAATATCCAAAACTAATTGAGATTGGTTCTTCCCGTAACGGTACCATAATCGGTAATTACCCGGGTAATGGCAATTACCTTACCCCGGTTAAAGGTTACTATACGCAGGAAGAAGCCAAAGATATTGTTAAATATGCCGCTGCTAAGTACATTACCGTAATACCCGAAATTGAATTGCCAGGACATGCATCGGCAGCAATTGCAGCTTATCCGGAATTAAGCTGTTTCCCTGGCCGCGATACTTTTATCAGCGATAAAACACCATGGGCCGGAAGCAGAAAAGGGAAACAGGTACAACAAACCTGGGGCGTTTTTGATGATATTTTTGTGCCCTCAGAAAATACTTTTACTTTCCTGAACAATATTCTGGATGAGGTAATTGCTATTTTCCCTTCAAAATACATCCATATTGGTGGTGATGAAGCGCCAAAAACCTATTGGAAAGAATCACCGTTTTGCCAGTCTTTAATGAAAGAGAAAGGTTTGAAGGATGAACACGAATTACAGAGTTATTTTATCCAGACAATTGAAAAACATGTAAATAGCAAAGGACGTTCGATTATTGGCTGGGACGAGATTTTAGAAGGTGGTTTAGCGCCAAATGCAACAGTAATGAGCTGGAGAGGTGAAGATGGTGGAATTGCAGCTGCACAACAAAAACACGACGTAATTATGACCCCGGGATCGATGGGTTTGTATATTGATCATAAACAATCTAATTCTCCTGATGAGCCGGTTACCATAGGTGGTTTTGCACCTTATCAAAAAATATATGCTTATGATCCGATTCCGAAGGTATTAACGGCCGACGAAAGGAAATACATTAAAGGTGTACAGGCAAATATGTGGACAGAGTATATTAAAACCCCTGAAAAAGCAGAAAATCATGCTTTCCCGAGGATATTGGCTTTATCAGAGATTGCCTGGTCACCGGTTGAACGTAAAGATTTGAAAAATTTTAGCGAAGTGCGTTTGCCAGCACATTTGGCCCGCTTAGATAAAATGAATGTTAACTACTGGGTACCTACACCGATAGGTCAAAGTGATAAAGCTTTAACCGGTGGCGATTTTACCATTGATTTAAAAGCACCAGTTGCAGGAGCTAAAATTTATTATTCGATTGATTTATCCCGCCCATCCGAAAATGCATTTTTATATACATCGCCAATTAAAATTAACATTCCGCAAGGTGAGAAGAGGGTATTAAAAACCATTGTAATTGCCCCAAGCGGTAGAAGAAGCGTAGTTACCGAAACGGTTTTAAACAACGGAGCACCCGAAGTTAAAGCGGAAGCGAAGAAATAAAATTTATTGCTTTGATAGGCTAAAATACTTAATTTGGGGGCAACCAAAATGAACCCAAATAGAATGAAACTACAAAAATACACATTGCAGCACCTTTTGTTAATGACAGGGGTGCTGTTTTGTTTTGCATGCACCGAAGAAAAACCTAAAGAAATTAAAACAGAAACGGTCAAAGTAGAAAAGAATCCCTTCCGCTTTTATAAAGATATAGAAGTAAAACCAGGGTTAAATTTCGAAATTGTAAGCTGGGGAAAAGGAGTAGACTCTATTGGTGGGTACCAGATCTTAATGTCTGATTCAATCCGTAATAATTACCGTTCAGCAGCTGTTGATCGTAAAGGCATTATTACCGATGCCTGGAACATGGATCTTGACAATGATGGAAATCCTGAGCTATATATCCAGTTGTTAAGCAAAAAGAATATTTTAGATTTAAATGTGTTCGAATATGCGGGTGGAGATTTCAATAAAATCAGTTTCCCATCTTTAAGCACAAACCAGAAAAAAGGTTATGCAGGCAACGATAAATTTTTCATCAAAAACGGTGATCTTTTCCGCTCTTTTCCTGTAAAAGATATAGCAGATAGCACTAAAACGATTAACAGAACACTGCAATATAAGTTAAGTGGCAATAGTTTTTCGGCAGGTGAGGTGAAGTAGAGTACAGAAGGTGGAAGGTTTTAAGGTAGAAGGTTTAAGACTAAAGACCAAAGCTGAAAGGCTTATGGCGCTAAGCGTAGAGCATATGGCGGAGTAACACTTCCATTTCAATAGTCCGTCATTTCGAGCGGAGTGCAACGCAGTCGAGAAATCTATCTAGGCAGATCTCTCCGTTCCGCTGCGCTTCAGTCGAGATGACGGCCATCTTTATTGCGATTAGTTTAAATTTAAAACAATGAACAACCAGAAATTTTCAATTATCGATCGCATAAAGAGCTTTAAATATGCATTTAATGGGTTAAAACTCTTTTTTATGACCGAACATAATGGTCGTGTTCATTTATTTGCCACAATAGTTGCCATTGCGTTGTCTTTTTATCTTAAAATTTCAGGTTTAGAATGGATTGCGATTTTATCGGTTATTTCTGCGGTTTTTGTGGCTGAGATCCTTAATTCAGCTATCGAAAAACTGGCGGATTTGGTTTCGCCTGATTATCATCCGAAAATTAAAATAGTAAAAGATTTGGCGGCTGCTGCAGTTTTGGTTTCTGCATTCCTGGCGATAGCTGTTGGTTTTATAGTTTTTGTTCCGAAACTATTTTTGTAGCTCAGCCATAGCAGTCCTAGACTCCTCAATCTTCTCTTGAATAATCTCATCCCACCGGGCCTGCATTTTATGGTTACTGCCGTGCTCAGTCTCTTCATCATAGTTACGTTGCATGGTATCGAAATAATTGCTGATCTGATTGGCAAGCTCAGATATTTGAGCTTTATAGTTGTTTACAGAATAGTTTCTGTTTTTCAATACCCTTTCGGCTTCTAAAAGTAAAATATATTGAATATCAGCATGTCCTTGCTCATGGTGTAAAAGACTGGCACTAATTTCAGGGTCTTTAATTTTATCCCATTTTACCCACGATCTGGTTTTATCAATACTGACATCGTTTTTAAGCTTAATTACTACTCTGTTACGGTAAACCGTGCTCTCATAGCTGTATTTCCAGGTCATGGCAGTTAAAGCAAAAAATGGCGAGCGCATATCTGCTTTTCCTTTGAAATGGGTTTCCCAATCCAGTTGTACCGGTTGATTAAGGTCTTGTTTAAAAGCAAAAGTGCAGGGTAAAACCAGCAAAAATAATAAGGGGATAATCAGTTTTTTCATGTGTTGATTTTTACAATGAAAAAACCGTGCCTAAATTATTCGTGGGTAGAAATCTGTCCGCTAATCCTTTCGAATTTCTCAATCAGCAGTGAAATTCGTTCTTTTTCGCGTTTAATTACAGCCTTTCGCAATATAGTTGAGCAAAATAGTATCCATGAAAAAGTTAATACAATTGCAGCTACTTTTTGAGCCATGCTCAAATAGGTTAAAATTTCAATGAAATAAAATATAATTCCCAATGATAATGCAATAGCGTAAAACCAATATAGCGAATTGTAAAGTTTATACCGGTTTAATTGATATGTTTTTAAATTATTCAGGTATTCGTGCGGATGAGCAGTAGCATCATTTTTAGCAATCAAACGGTGATCGCGATATAGAATGAGTGTATATACACCAATAACAACAATCGTAATACTGATACCTACATGGGTTGTCCACGATTCGAAGTGAAAAAATATCCATAATGCAGCAATGGCAATAAAGGATGCCAGCATGCCTAAAATGTTCAAAGCAGATTTTAGCTTTAGGCCATTTACTTCTTTCTTCGCTTGTTGTAACATTTCATCAGCAGAAACTTTAACTTCTACCTCGTGCTTTTGCCACAATTCCTGTATTTGATCAAACGCTTGCATACTGGTTATATAGTTCTGTTAATTTTTGTTTAATGCGGTGAATTTTTACCCTCAAATTGCCTTCGCTTATACCTGAGATATCGGCAATTTCATGATATGGTAACTCATCTAAAACCATGGTAATAATTAAACGGTCATTTTCTTCGAGTTTAGAAATGCAGGTATAAAGCAGGGCAACCTGTTCATTTTTCTCAGAAAATTCTTCAATTTTATTCTCAATTATATTATCTGTCAATTCATCTTTTGCCTGACGTTTTTCTGAGCGTAAATAAGTAAGACAGGTATTTACGGCAATTCTATAAATCCAGGTAGATATTAAAGATTTGTTTCTGAATTTATCCAGATTTTGCCAAACCTTCAAAAAAGTTTCCTGCAAAAGATCATTTGCGGCGTCAGTATCGCCGGTATAACCATAACATAAATGGAATATTTTTTTGGAATTCGAGTCGAAGATCTGCTTAAATAACTTGTCTTTTTGTTCCATTTAGAGGTTTATCGTTGCGTTTTAGATGTTGGTTCACTTTTTTTGTTACACGAGGAAGCGAAAATAATATATTTTTAATGCTCTGTATCAAAATTTGTTACAAGCGGTAAATATCGTAGTTTTACCGAATTAAGTTGCCACAAACTTTTTTATTCATGAAGAAAAACAAACTCACGCTTTTTATTTTTATAGCGCTGATTGCAGGGATTGCATTGGGGTATATTTTAAACGTAAATTCCATCAATGTTTATAATCAGAATATCCTGAATGCGGATGCAAAGGTTAAAAGTATAGAAGTAAACATTGCAAAATCGACCGATACGACAAGTGTTGCTTACACACAGCTAAAGGCTGAAAAAAAGGCCAATTCCAAAATTAAAAAAGAAAATGAAGACATTAGGGAGAAAAAGTTAGAATATTTTACGCTCTTGAGCGATATTTTTCTCCGTCTGATTAAAATGATTGTAGCCCCATTGGTATTCACCACGCTGGTTGTTGGCGTAGCTAAAGTTGGCGACATTAAAGCGGTCGGTCGTATTGGCGGTAAAACATTGGGCTGGTTTCTAGCCATGTCGTTAATGTCGCTGGTACTGGGGATGATTCTGGTGAACCTATTCGAGCCTGGAAGGCACATGAAATTATCATTACCCGATCATTTGGTGAATACAGGCATCCAGAAAGCCGCCATGAGCGTTAAAGATTTTATTGCCCATGTTTTCCCGAAAAGTATTGCCGAATCAATGGCGAATAATGAAATTTTACAGATTGTGGTATTTTCATTGTTTTTTGGTGTGGCAACGGCCGCAATTGGTGATTTAGGCCAGGTGGTAATTAAAACTTTTGATGCCATTGCACATGTGATCTTAAAAATGACCGGTTATGTGATGAATTTTGCACCATTGGCCGTTTTTGGTGCAATGACGGCAATCATAGCTAAGCAAGGACTTAATGTTTTGAATACTTATGCCATATTCATTGGCGAGTTTTACCTCGGATTGGGGATTTTATGGTGCGTGTTGATCTTTTTAGGCTTTTTGGTGCTGAAAAAACGCATCTTCCGCTTAGTAAACGATATGAAGGAACCAGCCATTCTGGCTTTCAGTACCGCAAGTAGCGAAGCCGCTTATCCAAAAACCATGATGCTTTTAGAGCGTTTTGGTTGTAAGGATAAAATTGTAAGTTTCGTTTTACCATTGGGTTATTCATTTAACCTGGATGGTTCAATGATGTATATGACTTTTGCTTCTCTGTTTATCGCGCAGGCCTATGGTATTCATTTAGGTTTTGAGCAGCAAATTTCGATGTTGTTAATCCTGATGTTAACCAGTAAAGGGATTGCTGGTGTACCAAGAGCATCGCTGGTAGTTATTGCCGGAACCATTGCCAGTTTCAATATTCCCGAAGCAGGTTTAGCCTTATTAATCGGTATCGATCCTTTATTGGATATGGGCCGTTCAGCAACCAATGTAGTGGGTAACAGTATTGCAACCGCTGTTGTAAGTAAGTGGGAAGGGGAACTTAAAGAGTCGGAAGTCTAGAGTCATCAGTTCTGAGTCTGTTTTTAATATTCAATTATTCACTCATTCAATAACGCTCTGATTCAATCATTCAAAATTCATTCATTCAATTAATAATACAAAAAGTGTCAAGCAGAGGAAAAAAAATATTTTTAGCCATTACCATCATCGTGCCGATGATCATTTATTGTTACATCTATTACAAACCAATCATTCAGAATGCCCCCTTTAGAAAAAACGATTTTGTCTCAATGGAATATAAATGGGGGATAAAAGATTCCTTAGAGAACCATTACAATTCTGCAACTGGCGATTACCAGTATGTTAATGGTGCCGATTCTGTAATTAAGAAGAAAATCTTTTTAAAGAATGACGATATTCTTTACATGCATGGCAAAGCCAATGAAATTGGACTTTGGAATTTTCCGGATACTATTGGTAAGAAAAGCGAAAAATCAAGCAAAGTACCACGCTACGATTTGCTGTTTAAATACAAAGAAAAAACAAAGCATGTAGTGATTTATGGCGATTTTGATGGCAATCCCAAATTATTAGATGCAGCAGTACAGATGCGCAAAGTTATTGATCAAACCTTACTGGAGGCCGAAAAAAGAAGCGGAAAATAAGTGCGTTTGGAGTTAAGAGTTTCGCGTTTGGAGTCAATCCAATCGATTCCCCTCGATTTGTCACCCTGAGCGGAGTCGAATGGTATTTAGTTTAGAGCTGGACGTTTGGCATCAGTTAACCGGTTTAACAATTAAACAGTTTGCTAATTTTTTATTTAGGATCTTTTCGTATATTTACGATATATTCGTAAGTATGGAAAAATTAACTTTGCAGGAAGAAGAAGCGATGCTGGCTGTTTGGCAGATTGGAAAAGGTTTTATCAAAGATTTTATGGACGTGCTGCCCGAGCCTAAGCCACCCTATACCACCCTGGCATCAACAGTTAAGAATCTGGAACGCAAGGGTTATCTGGTAAGCGAACGTTTTGCCAATGCCAATCGCTATAGTGCCAAGGTTAAAGAAACAGAGTATAAAAAACGCTTTATGAGCGGTTTCGTAAATAATTATTTTCAAAGTTCGTATAAGGAACTGGTTGCTTTTTTCGCAAAAGATAAAAAAATCAGTGCCGAAGAGCTTAAGGAGATTATAAATTTGATTGAAAACCCTGAAAAGTAAATGCCATGCCACATTTCTTTATCATTCTCTTAAAGATTAATCTGGTGCTGATTTTGTTTTCGGCCACCTACTACCTGGTGTTGCGGAGGTTAACTTTCTACTCCATCAACAGGATGTTTCTGCTGTTTGGGATTCTGTTTTCTTCAGCTTACCCATTTATTAACCTCACCGAATTTTTTGCTGACCGGAAAGCAGTTCCGGCCTTTGTACCCCGATTAAATCAACAGGTAAGTCAACTGGTGCAGCAAGATGCTGTTTCGGTATTCTGGCAGGTATTAACCTTGCTTTTTTATGTGGGCGTGCTAGTAATGGCCTTAAGGTTATTGATCCAGTTTATCTCGCTTTACAGGATGCATAAAAATTCTTCGCCCGATCGCCTGGCTGATTATAAGGTGAGGATATTGAATGATCAGGTGAGTCCCTTTAGTTTTTGGCAAACCATTTATATCAACCCCAGACTGCATAAAAGGCAGGATTTAAATAATATCCTCGAGCACGAAAAAGTGCATGTAGAAGAGTGGCATACGGTAGATATTATCCTGGCCGAAATTTGCGTGGTTTTTTATTGGTTTAATCCTGGTGTTTGGCTAATGAAAAAAGCTGTACGCGAAAACATCGAATTTATTACAGATGCTAAGATCTTAAAAAAAGGAATCGATAAAAAAGCCTACCAGTACAGTTTATTAGATGTGGGTACTTTACAGCCATCAGTAGCTATAGTTAATAATTTTAACCTGTCTGATCTTAAGAAACGGATTAAAATGATGAACGCCAAACGTTCATCGAAGGTGAATTTAACACGGTATTTATTTGTATTGCCGATATTGCTTTGCGTTACCCTGGCATTTACTATCGATAAAAAGGAGGTTAAAAAACATTTTGCACCTTTAAGTAAAATGGTGAATGAGGTTTTACCAGAAAAGGTACCCGAAATGCAGGAAAAAACCAAAGCGGTTTTAAAACCAAAAGCAAAAAAGAAAATATCGATCGGTACGCTGAAAGAACCGGACACGGTTAACAAAATGACTTTCATTATCAAAAGCATAACCAATGGAGTAGATTCTTCGAGAAGATCGGTTGAGGATATGTTAAAAGGCTTAGGTAAGAAAGTGAAGATCATGAGCTTTAAAACGGACGGTGATTTTAAAGGAAAAACTTTTGTGCAGCACTTTAACTTTACAGATACGGTAAAATCGGATCATAAAAATATCGAGATAAAAGTTTTAACTAAACATGGTGGAGACCTGCAAGAACTGCCGATGCCAGGAAAAAAGGGGGTAGGCTATATGTATACCATAAAATCAACCGCAACAATCTCTGATGCAAAAGATGGAAATCAGCCAGATGCCAATGGAATAATGATTGCAGAAAGTACATCGTATTTTCTGAATGGAAATAAGATTACAAAAGAAGAACTGGATAAACTGAACCTGAATAAAGTTTCTGATATGAAAATTGATAGAAATAATCAGACTATTCAGATTACAACAAAACCATAATTTCCCGCAGTTGCCGTCATTTCAAGCGGAGCAAAGCGTAGCCGGGAGCCGCAATTGATCACCGAAACTAAATCAACTATAGCTATCTCTCCTGAAGGTTTGGGACTGCGCTACAGGAGATGACTATTAGACGATTTGAATTTAGTAAAATCGTCATTTAGACGCAGTGGAGAAATCTTTAACCTTGGCTTAAAGCGTCTTTAAAAGATCTCTCCATTCTGCTGCGCTTCAGTCGAGATGCCGCCGCCGGTACTTAAAAACTAAAAGTCGCCTTCAACATCGCCACCCTACCCGGAATATAATATGTTCCCGTGGTAAGTGAATTTGCTGAAAGGTAAACCGCATTAAAGCTTTTGATATTAGCCAGGTTGGTAACGCCAAATTCAAAATCTGTTTTCATTTTCAGGTACTTGTATTTGATATTCGTATCCGCAAAAAGATATTTTAAATTGGGTTGTGTAGATTGATGTGTAAATAAATGTTCGGCCGATAGATTTATATATACATTTCTGAAAGTGGTAATGGCCAGGGTAGACTGCTGCCTGAGCTGCTGAAAATTTGTTTTGATGGCGTCGGCCACTTTAGCTTTATTATCGGTAACCGAAAAATTTGCCAGGTAAGACCAATTGATAAAGTTGGTGAGTTTTGCTTCTATTCCAAGTTTGTAAGAAATGGTTTGTGCATTAAATGCAAAAAGTTCGTTGTTTTGTAATTGATCATATTGGCTCTGTGAAAAACTAATACCTCCACTTACTGTGCTTTTCAGCACAAAAAGGTATTTGCTGGCATTTGCATTAAAAAATAGGGTGCGGATGTGGTTGCTCAATGGCAGTACCACCCTTTGCTGGATGTTATTACTTAAAATGTACGAAGAAATGGTGTTCAGTTGGGCATCACTGTAATTAGCAGTTAAATTTACAAATAACATCTGCATAGCTTTTCTGAAATTAAACCCTGCGCCAACGTTATGAGTTTTAGATTCCGAAATGGGGGCATTATTGGCAAGAAGAGACCGATAGTTTTTTAATACTGTGCCCCGGTAAACATCATCTATTCCTCCTAAATCGTTTCGGAAGCTATAATTTGCTGTCACATAATTTTCAACGCTGGTTTGATATTTGATATTCAGAGAAGGGTTTAGAAACAATTTATTCAGGCGCTTATCCAATTGATTGATGTCATCACTGTATTTAATCAGATTATAACTTAAAGGCAAGCTTAATCCAGCTTTTAATTTATCGTTGGTAAATTCGTAGGTGGCATCGGTATATATCTTGGTTTTTAGCCAATCTAGATCATTTACGGTATTGCCAGATACGAGTTCGGTTTGCTGGTTGTTCTGTGTGCGGTAAAGTTCCGAATTGAGCTTTTGCTGCTGCACATTAAAACCTGCCTTATACATTTGAACGAAATGTTTGTTTACAAAAGCAAAAGAAGCATAGTTATTGGTGTACCAGGTTGGTATTTTGATATACTGGCTTAAACCAAGATAACTGTTACCATTGTTTAAAATATCAGCATTAAGACCCGGTGTTATGTTTAAGTTTTCTGGCTGTGTAGTGCGGTTTAAATAGGAGTACAGGTTAATTATATCTTCTGACTTTAGCTTTTTACGGTAATTGAACTCGTTCGAAATATCTAGTGTTTCCTGCCGCAGTACCTGATTAGCCGCCACGTTATTGATTACAAAACCCGAAGAAGTTTTAAAAGGCGCATAATCGAGTACAAAATTATTGTTCAGGTAGTATTTTTCTGCATTTCCGTTCAGGTTAAATTGCGTCCTTAATTTTTGTGGATTAATAGCATTGTTCTGCGATTCTGAATAGCTGATGGTCTGGTCTGAAAGATAGGTCTGTGAAAATTTATTGTACTGCTGATTGCGCTGATCGTACAGGTACGAAAGGTTTGCCCTTAACTGCAGATCCTGGTTAAACTTGTATAGATTATTTAAGTTCAGTAATCCTGCCTTATTAAAAAGGTACCTGCTTTGTGGCAAGGAGGGCACTCCCGCGGCTCCGGTAGAAAGCAGGTCACCTGGTCTGTCATTATCCAGCTTTTTTAAGTAATCAGACAGGTTGTGCGAGGTAAGATCAATACCCGGGTCATTGCCAATGTTATTACCTTTTATGTTATTGATAAATTTGAGCTTTTTATTAAAAAGCATGGCCGTCAGGTTTTCATCAAAACGCGCTGGCATACCCGCGCCAACAGTGGCATCACCCATTACTTTAAGCTTGGCTTCGTCTTTAAGCACCAGATTAAGTGCTACATCATCGCTCATGTTGTTTTTACGCATCATTTTAATCGGCTGATCATTCTGGATCACCTGTACCTTATCTACCGCGTCCTGTGGAATACTTTTGGTGCCAATATTATACTTATCATCCAAAAGGTTATCACCGTCTACATAAAGGCTGGAAATGGATTTTCCGTTATAACTGATTTTTCCATCTTCGGCGACTTCTATCCCTGGCATTTTTTTTAGTACGTCACCAATGCTTCTGTCCTGTTTATCGGCGAAATCAGATGGCTTGTAATTTAAGGTATCACCTCTTGCCGTTAGAGACGGACGGTTTTTTACCGTTACAGTTTCTAAGGCTGTTTCGTTGTTCTGCAAAACGAGGTCGTAACTTTTGTTCATGTCTGTAATCACCGTACTCAGTTTTTTATACCCAATGCTCGAGGCCTCTATTTTATAGTTATTAATCTGATCGTTTTTTATTAAGATGCTAAATTCACCATTGCGATTAGTTCTTGTAAAATTGATTACATTTCCCTCAGGATCCTTTAAAATTACGTTAACAGATTCTATACCTTTTCCATCGGTATCTTTAACGGAACCTCTAATTGGCTTTTGGGCAAAAACTGAAAAAGTTGCCAGCAGAAGCCAGCAAGTTAAAACGAGCTTTCTCATTTTTTGTCTTCAATTTCAACCGGGTTATTAACTTCATCCTTAGCTACTGTTGTACTGGTCTGGCGTGGTGCCTGGTTGGTTTTGAACGAACCTTGCATACCACTTGCGGCCATTTGTGCCTGCATAAAACCTTGAGGGTCCTTATCCCGTGCAGCTTTAAGCTTATCCAGCTCCTTGCGGGTAGTTTTTATGGCATCAGTTGGTAGCTTAATTTCGGGTCCGAGGTAGCTTGTGCTCACATCTATGCCTACAATTTTTACCGCACCTATACCGCCGCTCGGTGCTGCTATTTTAACTTCGCCATCAGAGTTTGATGCAGCATCCGTATCTTTTACATATTCAAGTCCGGCAAATTCAAATTTTACGTCTTTTTTATCGTCGTAAGCTTCTATAATTAAACCAGGTAAGCCATTTAATTTCCACGGGCCACTTTGAAACGGAATTTCGGTCGCAAACCAGGCTGTCCAGTTGCGGCCTTTAAAATGCGCAGTTGCTTTTTGGCAGGCAACCCCAGAAAAGCTCATTGTATCTTTTAATATCTTCCAGTCAATTGCTGTAGCGGGTTCTTCAATCAGGTAATTATTAAACAGGCGCTCTTTAGTAATCATTTTATGCTCATTCGCAAAAAAGAAATAGTCTTCCTGGGTAAGGGGGACTTTCGTTTCGCTTTTAACTTCAATTTTTAAGTTGCCGTTACCCGCTTGGTTCTTAATCTGTTCCTGTATCTGCTTTTGCATGTTTAGTGTTTGGTTCAGCTTATCGTAACTGGTAAAAACCGAAGCATTTTTACCGGTAACCAATAACATGTTCTCCACTTTAGGTTTATCTCTTTCGGTGGTATCTCTCACATGGGTAAAAGTATAACGCACCCTGGCCAGTGCTTTATCTGGTTCCTGGGCTTTGGCTGAAAGTAAAATGGCCGTAGCCAAACAGGTAGTTAAAATTCGTTTCATAATATTGGATTTAGGTTTATTTAATTTTCGTAAATCTACGAAATATTCGTAATAAAAAATTGATTTAACATTTTTTAACGAAAAGGAGATGGAAGAGGTAGAATGGGATGATAGGTAATGGGAGGGTAACGTATTTTATTCGCGAAGATACATAGACACATAATTCTTTTCGATATGTCATCTGAGCGGAGTTGAAGGACCAATATGAAGCTTGAATAGTACAGGACAAATATTTTTACGGGTTGGAAATGAGCGGCTTGTGGTTTTTGGCTGTCTTCAGTCCTGCTTTACGCTTTACTCCGTTGCACTTCGTGTTCGCTCCAATCAGGTTTAGGTACAAGGGTTCCTGCAGACTGAAACCCCGGAAATGAAGTGCTGTTTTGGTCCAATAGCCCCGGTTGAAGTGTTACCCTGCAGCAACGAGGTACGAGGAAGCGAAGCGTATAAGCGTAAAACGGGAAGAAACTTAGTTGTTTTGCACTGGCTCTGCGCTCCAATATAAGTGCTCGCTGCAATAGGCAATAGGGTGGGCTTAGTCTGGGAATTATTGAACTATGATTTTCGAAAAGTGCAATTAATATAGTCATCAAATCGATCTTGAAATCCTTAAATCTTCCTAATCCTGATCCTGTATAATGTTAAAGAAAAATATTTTCGATATCTATTTGTGTGTTAATTGAATTTGTTCTATATTTGCACCTCGTTAAATAAAAATTAAAAAACTAATATTTAAACAATGTACGCAATAGTAAATATAGCAGGGCAGCAATTTAAAGTTGCTAAAGACCAGCACCTTTTTGTACACAGATTACAAGGAGATGAAGGCGCTAGTATTGAATTTGATAATGTATTGTTGGTTGACAACGGTGGTGCAATTACTGTAGGTGCTCCTGCAGTTAAAGGTGCTAAAGTTTCAGCTAAGATCGTATCTCATTTAAAAGGTGACAAAGTAATTATTTTCCACAAAAAACGTAGAAAAGGTTACAAAAAGAAAAATGGTCACCGTCAGTTTTTCACTAAGATTCAGATCTCTGATATCACTCTATAATTAATTGTTAACCCAATAATTCGCTTTTTAGCGAGTTACAAAATATAAAATCATGGCACACAAAAAAGGAGCCGGTAGTTCGAAAAACGGACGTGAATCGCATAGTAAGCGTTTAGGTATTAAAATTTTCGGTGGGCAATTAGCTATCGCTGGAAACATTTTAGTACGTCAACGTGGAACAAAACACCATCCTGATAAAGGTGTTGGTATTGGTAGAGACCACACTTTATTTGCTTTAGTTGATGGTACCGTAATTTTCAGAAAGAAACAAGATAACAAATCTTATGTTTCTATCCTTCCTATCACTGAAGCTGAAATCGAAGCAGCAGTAGCGAAAGCACCAGTTGCTAAAAAAGCGGTTGCAGAGAAAGAAGTTGTAGCTGAAGAAGTTGAAGCAGCTCCGGTTGCTAAAAAAGCAACTACTAAAAAAGCAGCTAAAAAAGACGAAACTACTGAAGAAGCTGCACCTGCAGAATAATTAGTATCAAAGTTATAAAGGAAAGTCCCGATGCAAATCGGGACTTTTTTTGTTTGTGTATGGTTTTACTGGTTCATTAGTCATTCGTTCATTTGTCAAATCGCTTAATTGGCGCTTAATTTAAGAGACTGTTTATACAGTTCGTTAAAAATTCTCCTGTTATTTATAATTATTTTTATAACGATAAATTAACCCTCGGGCTACACATTCAGGAATCGGTTAATAGATTTCGGACTCCAGACTGCCGACTCAGGACTAACATGTTAAACCCTGTTAAATAACAAAAATTAACATTTCCAACCACTAGATTTGGGTATTAATTTAAAAATTAGTCCAAATGAATCTGAAGAAAATATCCTTATTAATTTTATCGCTTATTTCCGGCCGGTTATTGTATGGGCAGGAGGTAGAAGAAAATATCCGCATGGTAAAGCCATTTAAGGCCGATGGTGTGGCAAACGAATGGAACGAGCCTCTTAACCAATACAACGATGCTACCAAACTAGCCTTTGCCTTGGCTAACGACGATAAAAATTTGTATATCATTATAGAATCATTAGATCCTCAGACTACTTTTAGTGTGTTAAGAGGTGGTATTACTTTAAATATTAATACAGCAGGAAAAAAGAAGGATGGGATGAAGTTAACTTTTCCGCTGATGGAAAGACCACCAATGCAGAAAGAAGGAGAAGAGCATCATGAGCATACTGCTTTACCTCCTGATAAAGAGATGCATGATCAGGTGATGATGAATAAAAGTATTAGGGTTGCAGGATTTAAAAATATTCCTGATGGTGAATTGCCAGCAATAAATCAAGATGGTATTGAAACGGGAATGAGCATTCATCCAAACAGAGATCTGATTTATGAACTGAGCATTCCATTGGCGCAACTACAGGTCGGTCTGGATCTTAAAAAACCACTTGTTTACAATATTAAAATAAATGAACCTGGTAAATCCGGTTTCAAAAGAGAAGGTACTCCTGAAGGAGGAAACAGAAGTGTGGGAAGATCTGGAGGTGGAGGTAGAGGAGGAATGGGAGGTGGTGGCATGGGCAGAAGTGGCCGTGGCGGTATGGGTGGCGGAGGAAAAATGGGTGGCGGCCAGAGACCAATGCAAGGTGGCGAATCAGCTGCTAAATCAGCTGATTTTTGGATTAAATATAAATTGGTGAAAGCTTAAGGAAATATAGGAAGTACGTCATCTTGACTGAAGCGCAGCGAAATGGAGAGATATTTAGATATAGATTTCTCGGCTTAGTTGCTCTTCGCTCGAAATGACGAATACCTTAATTAATGCTCTCTTGCCATTAACTGATCAGTAAGCGTTAAGAGATTTGATTTTCTTTCTTCACTCACACTAATCTGCGCAAATAAAGCCAAAGCTTTATCTCGGTAATGGTTCATGTGTTCTTTTGCAATATCCTGAATATCTAAAGTATCGTATACCTGACGAACGGTATCTACTTTTTCTTGTGCGTTAAATTCTTTATATGAGGTCCAGGTATCTAATGAAGCACGGGTTTCGCCTTCTGCCAATTCAAAAGCTTTTAACAATAAAAAGGTTTTCTTATTGGCAATAATATCACCACCAACCTGCTTACCAAATTTTTCCGGATCAGCATAAACATCTAAAATATCATCCTGTAACTGAAATGCAATTCCAATATTTTCACCAAACTGATAAATCAGGTCAGCATCTTTTTCTGAAGCGCCAGCAATAATAGCCCCCAATTTTAATGCACCCCCTAATAATACAGCCGTTTTTAGCCTGATCATGTTGATGTATTCGTCGATGCTTACGTCACCACGTCCTTCAAATTCCATATCTAGCTGCTGGCCCTCGCAAACACCCTGTGCAGTAGCATTAAAAGTGTCCAATGCATCTTTAAGGAAGATCGGATTTACTTTGGCCAGGTTTTTATTGGCTTCTACCATCATTACATCGCCACTTAAAATAGCCACGTTAGTGCTCCATTTTTCGTGTACGGTAGCCTGGCCTCTGCGCAATGGCGCATTATCCATAATATCATCATGCACCAAGGTAAAATTATGGAAAATCTCAATGGCCATGGCTGCATGAACTGATTGGTTTGCATCCCCGCCAAACAATTCGGTAGCCATAAGTACCAAAAGCGGTCTTACCCGTTTTCCACCCAGGTTAATAATATAAGTAATCGGATCGTAAAGCTGTTTAGGGTGATCCGGAAGTCTTAAATTTTGTATTGCAGTATATAAAATTTGCTGTAATTGTTCTGTAGTATGCATTGACTAATTTATTGTTGAGGCCTCCTCTAAAATTTTTATGGCCTCCTCTTCTTTTGCAGTTCTTTTAATAGTAGGATTCGATCTCCAAAAATCGGCATTATAAACCATATTTTGTGTCGTTTTTACATCATTGGTTTTATTTTGGATTTGTTTTAAATCTTTATTATAAGTATTGCTATAATCCATCACATATAAAGTACTATATAGTTCGAGGTTTTTTGTACCTAAGCCGAGTACCGCCATTCTACTTTTTAATGTCAGCACTGAAAAATCCAAAATGCTTTTATTCTCGCTGTTAAGGGAGTATTGTGAAATTAAATTTGCCTCTTTTAGTTTTGCCCCTAATACACCTTTACTGGTTAAACCGAAATTTTTTATGGTACCATCGATTTTTAAAACGTTATAGGTTTCAGTATTTAAATAATAATCCCCTTCAAAATATGCCTTTTCATATTTAACTTTTAATTTACAACTGATTATTGCAATTTCATCATCGCCAGATTTAAATGTGCTTTTAATTTTGAAAGTATATAGCGAATCTAACTTGGAGGATAATGGTTTCGCATAATAACTATTGGATAGATAACCAGATAGGGCAAATACCGAAAAACTCAAGTTTGAATAAGAAACATGGCTGTCATTTTTTAGATACCTGCTTTCGGTAGGTAACCACTTTATAAGTGAGTAGTTTTTCCAATCTGCATTAAAAAATATTTCGTTTAAATAGACTGGCCGGTCAGCTTCATAAGCAATCTGGCGAAAAAAAGCTTTGGCGTAGTAAGATTCATCAACAATTTTTATGGCTTTTGTATAAGCACTTTTCATTAACGAAAGTGCATGATTACCTACAACAACTTCTTCGAGGTTTTGTACAATAGCTTTTAATTTTAGATTTAAAATGATATCGTTTGCTTTAATTTTTATGGGTTGATAACTGATATGTGAAATCGTTAAATCACAAGGCAGCGAGCTTACGGCAAGTTCAAATTCCCCGTTTTCATTACTGATGGTTTTATGTTTTGCGTCGGCTTGAACGGTTACATAGGCTACTCCGTCGTTAGATAATTCATCAGTAATTTTTCCCTTTATCGTTTGAGCCAATAATAAATTGGGCAACAACCAAAAAAGTATAATGTTAAAACAAAACTTGATCTTCATTAAAATTTAGTCAGGAATCAGGGTGAAATCGATTTGACGTTTAGAGAGATCAACTTTTTTTACCCTGATCATCACTTCATCTCCAAGTTGGTATTTTTTCTTTTTGCGTTGGCCTACAATGCAGTAGTTTTTCTCATCAAGTACATAAAAATCATCTGATATATCCCTTAAACGAATCATACCTTCACATTTATTCTCTTCAATTTCTACATACATGCCCCATTCGGTAACGCCTGAAATAATCCCTTTGTACTCCGTACCGATATTGTTTTCTAAGTATTCGGCTTGTTTATATTTAATAGAGGCTCGTTCCGCATCGGCGGCTCTCTTCTCCATAGCCGAAGAATGTACGCAGGCTACTTCGTAAAACTCCATGTCGGCCGATTTTCCACCGTCTAAATAAGTTTGTAAAAGCCTATGTGCCATTACGTCCGGATAACGGCGGATAGGGGAAGTAAAGTGGGTGTAATATTCGAAAGCCAGGCCGTAATGACTGGTTTTTTTAGTTGAATAAATTGCTTTTGCCATTGACCTGATGGCGAGTGATGTGAGTATATTTTGTTCTTTTTTGCCCTCAACATCGGCCATTAAATTGTTTAATGATTTGGCAATTTCCTTATCCGATTTGGTGTTGATTTTATAACCGAAGCGCGAAGCAAATGTGGCGAAAGTATTCAAGGTTTCCATATTTGGCGAATCGTGCACTCGATAAACAAAGGTCAGTTTATCTTTTCCTTTAGTTTTCTTCGCGATAAATTCGGCAACTTTACGGTTGGCCAGAAGCATGTAATCTTCAATCAGTTTATGGGCATCTTTACGCTCTTTTACATAAACACCAATTGGTTTGCCCGAATCATCAAGCTTAAATTTAACTTCGGTGCTTTCAAAGCTAATGGCACCATTTTTAAATTTACGGTCGCGAAGGATATAGGCCAGCTCATTCAGTTTTTGTATTTCAGTTGCATAATCGCCGCTTTTACTTTCAATTACTTCCTGGGCTTCTTCATAACTGAATCTCCGATCCGAGTGGACTACTGTACGACCATACCATTCATTTTGGATATTGGCTTGCTCATCCAGTTCAAAAACAGCAGCAAAACACAACTTATCTTCATTTGGACGCAATGAACAAACGCCATTACTTAAACGTTCAGGCAACATCGGGATTACGCGATCGACCAGATAAACTGAAGTAGCACGACTGTAAGCTTCTTTGTCTAATTCTGTTCCCTGGATTACATAATGCGAAACATCGGCAATGTGTACACCGATTTCATAATTTCCATTGGGTAATTTCTGGTATGAAATGGCATCATCAAAATCTTTGGCATCTGCCGGATCGATGGTAAAAGTTAACACCTTTCTAAAATCTTTACGTTTGGCAATTTCGGCAGCCGAAATTTCTTCAGGGATCGCATTTGCTTCGCGTTCTACCTGAGGAGGAAACTCCAAAGGAAAGCCATATTGCGCTAAAATGGCATTCATTTCGGTATTGTTCTCGCCCTGGTTACCCAGGACATGCTTAACAATACCAATCGGATTTTTGGCACTTTCAGGCCAATCGGATAGGGTTACCAATACGCGCTGACCATTTTTGGCTTCGTGTGTATCGGCCAATGGCACAAAAATATCGTGCATCATTTTTTTATCGTCGGCAATTACGAATGCAAAGCGATCTGATATTTTGATTACTCCTGTGAAATCTGATTTTGCCCTCTTAATGATTTCGATAACTTCGCCATCGTTTTTACGACCGCTTTTCTTCGCGAAAACATAAGCCTTCACGGTATCGCCGTGTAAAGCATTTTTAAGTTTTCGGGGAGCTACAAAAATATCCTTCTCGAATTCATCTTCCGGAACGATGTATGCTGATCCATCGGCAGTCATATCAACCGTACCGATAATAAAGTTCTGCAGTTCTTTTAGTTTAAATTTACCTTTTTCTGGTTCTAAGAAAATTCCTGCACTTTTCCCTTCTTTTAAGATCTCAAGAATGGTTTCTCTTGATTCCTGATCGTTCAAATTTAATTTGGCCGAAACCTGCTTGTAATTAAGCAGCTGATTATTGTTTTTTTCAAAAACATCACTAACCAATTGATTCAGAACCAATTTTATATTTGCCGATTTTTTCTTTGCCATACGCTAAACTGAATTTACCGAAGATACAGAAAAGATGCTCAGGATGGAAAATGTAGGGAATAATATGTAAAATGGATGATGGTTTATCGTTCAATAGTTCATTTCCCATTGGTCCATTAGTAAAGCAAATTGCCAACCAGCTTACGGTTCATAGTAATGGTTAAGGGACTGGGTGGGTTAGGGTGAATAGCTATTTGACTATCGACTATGAGCCATGGACCAAATAAATAATATTTTGTAGGTTGAACCTTCTTTCAATCCACCTTTCCATTCTACGGACTACGGACTACGGACTACGGACTAGCCTGATCTCCGCATAAGTGATTTTCTTCCTTTCGGAGGTATAACTCAAATGGATGTTACCCGTTCTATCCTGAATAATAGCAGGGTAACTGTATTCACCTTTATCGTGGTTTTCTAAGGTATAGATGTCTTGCCAGTTTTTACCATCTGTGGAGATGGCCAATTTTAAGATAGAACGTCCTTCCCACCAGTTTTTGCCTGCTGTTAACGGATTGTAAATAAGTAATTGCCGGCCATCTTCTAGGGTTACGGCATCGCTACCCGAATTTGGATTAGGCAATTGAGTAGCGTTAAGTTTTGACCAGGTTTCTCCATTATCTTCTGACCAGCTTTCTACAATAACATTCTGCCTGCTTCTGCATAATAACTGTAACCTCCCGTTTGGATAAGTTAGAATAGAAGGTTGGATTACACCAAAAGTATCGCAGTTAATATTAATTTTTTTCCAGTTTTTACCATCAGCATTTGATTTTTCAATATGAATGGTCCATGTTTTTTCATCTAAACTTTCTGTACTTGAGGGATAAAGAATTGTTCCATTGGGTAATTGGATAGGTTTGTTTTTTATTGGCCCCAAAAAATCTTTAGGCAATTTCCGCGCTTTCGACCATGTTTTACCGTTGTTATCAGATGTTTTATATTCTGCCCACCACGTTCTGGGATTAGCACCGACCTTATAATGTAAAAATAAGGTGCCATTTTTTGTTTTAAAAAGAACAGGATTCCAGCAGGCAAATCGGGTGGTATCGTTTATTATCCCATTTGCGATTTCGATCGGGTGACTCCATTGTTTTCCGGTTTTTATTGACGACCAGATTGCAACGTCTTTACTTCCTTCGTGTTTACCGCCAAACCAGGCTGCCATTATTTTTCCTTTGTCCAAATCAACCAGGGTTGAGGCATGACAGGCCTCGAATGGAGCCTTTTCAAAAATAGTTGTCAACTGAATGATTTCTACCTTTTGCGCTGAAACGTTTAACGAAAGAAAAATAAGTGTAAAAACAATTGAAAGATTTTTAAGCATTTTCTGTTATTAGTGTCCTGGTATAGCCTCGATCAGTTTTTGGGTATAAGCTGCTTTTGGCGCATAAAATATCTGTTCTGGAAAACCTTCTTCTTCAATTTTTCCCTTGTTCATAACCAAAATACGGTCTGAAATGTGTTTTACTACAGCCAGGTCGTGTGAAATGAAAATATAGGTGAGTCCGAATTCGCCTTGAAGATCTTTGATCAGGTTTAAAACCTGTGCCTGCACCGAAACATCTAAAGCAGATACTGATTCATCGCAGATGATGAATTTAGGTTGCAGTGCCAAAGCCCTGGCAATTACCACCCGCTGCCGCTGACCACCGCTAAATTCGTGTGGATAACGGCTGTAATGCTCGGCTTTTAAGCCTACTTTATCAAGCAACTCTAGTACTTTTTGTTTGCGCTCTCCATCGTTACGGTATAATTTATGCACCTGTAAAGGCTCTAAAATCGATTGACCGATACTTAATTTTGGATTTAAAGAGGCATAAGGGTCTTGAAAAATGATCTGGATGTCTTTTCTTAACTTCCGTAAGGCTGTTTTGCCGATGTGGGTGATGTTTTCTCCATCGAAAATAATCTGACCAGAAGTGGGTTGGATTAATCTTAAAATGGTGCGCCCCAAGGTGGTTTTACCACAGCCCGATTCGCCAACCAGTCCAAGAGTTTCTCCTGGATAAACTTCAAAATTCAATTGATCAACGGCTTTAACATAATCGGTTGTTTTTCCAAATAGGCCATTATGGATCGGGTACCAGGTGCAGAGATCTTTAATTTGAAGTAAAGGCTTTTGGGCGTAAAGTTTCTCTCTGCGCGAGGTTATTTCGGCTGTTGTTAGCTGGTTTGAAGCCTGCAAATGTGCGGAGGCATCGTCAATTTTTCCGGTAAGGAAATCGGCCACCACAGGTAATTTCTTTAATTGTAGGTGAGGGGAAGGGCGACAGGCGAGCAAACCTTTGGTATATGGATGTTTCGGGTTTTCGAAAATAGATTTTGCCGGACCCTGCTCTACGATTTCGCCTTTGTACATCACAGCAACTTCATCGGCAATTTCGTTCACCACACCTAAATCGTGCGAAATGAAAATCATCGCCATATTTCGTTCCTGTTTGAGTTTTAACAGGAGCTGCAAAATTGTTTTCTGAACAGTTACATCTAGTGCCGTGGTAGGTTCATCGGCTATCAATAATTTCGGATCACAGCTTAAGGCCATGGCAATCATTACCCGCTGCTTTTGCCCACCGGAAATCTGATGCGGATAGCTATCGAATATTTTCTCTGGACGGGGGAGTTGTACCTCGTTGAACAGCGCAATGGTATGTTTTTTTGCTTCGGATTTATCCACTTTTCTGTGCAGCATAATGGCCTCTGCCACCTGATCACCACAAGTAAACACCGGATTGAGGGAAGTCATCGGTTCCTGAAAAATCATCGAGATCTGGTTTCCCCTGATCTGGCGGATTTCGTTCGAGCTGAGATTGAGCAGACTAATATTTTCAAAATCTATATCGCCGGTAATTTTTGTGGCACGTTCATCATGCAATCGCATAATAGAGAAAGAAGTAACTGATTTTCCGGAGCCAGATTCCCCCACAATACCTAAAACGGTTCCCTTTTTTACATTAAAACTGATCTGTTTTACAGCTTTAAACCAGGTTTTTTCTTCCTGGTTATAGAAATCGATATTTAGGTTTTCTACGTTTAGCATCAAATTTTTGATATAGTAAGCTCATTTGAACCTGTTTCCAAACTATCATAGTCATCTAAATGATAGTGACAACCAATTGGGGTTTCATCTTGTGCTAAGGAAAGAAGCTGTTTTGCAAGGGAAATGAGTCCTGCTTTATTCGCATGAATTTGGATTTGATTTTCAATAATATCTGTTTTAAGAATGAACCCATCTACCCAGCTAGATTGCAATCCTACCTTATCATTATATTTTGGGATTTCCAGTTTTACTTCGACCATCATTTAGGTTACAATGGTAATGTTTTCTGCCGGAATTATATCCATACCTTTAAATTTTAACAATACCTGGGCGGTAGTAATTACATCTTTCTGGCAATAGGTAACAATTCTATCGAGATTTTTTTCTTCATAATAAACCTGTCGCACTTGTGCACCATTAATATCATCTTTTGGTGTAGGGATATCTAATATAGCAGCCAATAGGTTTAAAGATGTGAAATGTTTGTAATCGCCGAATTTCCAGAGTTCCATCGTATCGATGTGGTTTATTTCCCATGGTTTTTTACCCGAAAGCTGCAATTGAACAGGGATTTCTATGCCATTAACCAGTAACCGTCGGCATAAATAAGGAAAATCGAATTCTTTTCCATTGTGTGCACAGAACATTAAGGTGGGCGTTTGTTTACTCAATAAGGCGGAAAACTGTAACAGCATTTCTTTTTCATCATGGCCAAAAATAGATTTGATGCGCAATGAGGCGGATTTACCCTGAATGCTGAAAATGCCCAGGCTGATGCAGATAATTTTACCGAATTCGGCCATGATGCCTGCCCTTTCATAAAATTCTTCAGCAGTCTGGTCTTGATTTCTTTGGTAATGTGTTTTTTGTTCCCAAAGTTCCTGGAAATGAGGAGGTACATCCTGAAAAGATGGAAATTGAGGCACAGTTTCAATATCGATAACCATTACCTGATTAAGATCTAAAGCCTTTAGCATACATAGATAGTTTTCAGTTAACAATTTACAATTTTCTGTTCATAATTATAGCCATGCTTATCGGTATTTTTAATCTTTACGTTGGATTATAGATCCACAGCTCATTCAGACAAGGCTGCAAATCTCGGCTAGTAGTATTTTAAACCTCGCAGGTTTTAAAAACCTGCGAGGTTTTGATTCGGCTAAAATAAAGAAGGTGAGGCCTGATTGGCCATTACCGGGATTTTTAAATCGGTTCCAACTGCTTTATTTAGTTTCTCTGTAAAATAAGCAGAAAATAAAGGTGATGATAGCTCTACATTCTGGTGTACAAAGAAATATAAGTTCTGTAAGCCTTGCGCTTTCCAGTCCACAATTCTTTCAATCCAGTCATCTAAACGTTTTTTATCGATTTCATCATCATTGGCGCCTACAAAACGTACAAAAGCAGTTGGCGTAGTTAAACGCATATGTAACATGTCTCTTCTGCCCGAAGTATCGACAATGATGTTCGTTATACCATTATTTTCGAAAAGTTTGGCAAATTCACTCGCAATAGCAGGGTTGGTAAACCATTCCGTATTCCTTACTTCAACACCCAATGGAATTACCTTTGGGAATTCGTTGATCACGATTTTTAACCTTTCAAAATCCTTAGGTTTAAAGTTATCATGTAATTGGAGAAAAGCCATTCCTAGTTTATCTTCGAAATTACTGATGGCATCACAATATTGCTCTACAGGTTCCTTAACATTGATTAACCTTTTAAAGTGACTGATGGTATTGGTTAGTTTCGGGAAAAATTTAAAATCTGCAGGTGTTTTTTGCGTCCACGTAATTACCTGCTCGCGGGTTGGCATGCCGTAAAAAGTGGCATTCAATTCGATCGAATTAAACTGGGTAGAATAATAGGTCAATTCATCCTTCGTCCCTTTTGGATAAAAACCTTTTAAATCGGCTTTATTCCATTTCGCACAGCCCACGTAAGCTTTGAAGGATTGTTTAGATTTATTTGCTGATAAAATTGAGGCTGTTTCAGGAGCATCAGCCGGAAGGGTATAATCTATAATCGAAGGGTCGTCTACTTTACCAAATTGCATTTTAAAAATATGTTATGTGATACTAATTATATTAACTTCCTCTTTTTTATTTAAAAGAACTTCTAATGCTGAGTTAATCTTTGGTTCCAATTTTTGCCAAAATAGTTTATTTGAACAATTCCCGAATTTAATAAGAATAAGTTTTGGAGGAGCACCAAACCAATCGATTAATTCTTTGAAATCTGAATCCTTAGAAACAATTATTACATTCTTTTTAATTTGAGCCATTCTGAAAATGGTCAAGTCATCTACTGAATGCAAATTTAGACTGAAAGAAGATTTTGTTTCAAAATTTGTGTATTCTGAAATCCATTTAGCAATTATAGGGGATATATTGGTGTCGGTCCAAATTTCCCAATTATTCATACATTAAGTCTTCATTTACTTTTTGTGCGCTATATAAGAGAACTGCCCTGATATCTTCCTTTTCGAGGATGGGATGTTCCTCCAGGATTTGTTCCTCACTCATGCCGCTTGCTAATAATTCTAGTACATCAGAAACCGGAAATCTTAACCCACGTATTGTAGGTATTCCTCCCATCAAACCATCTGTAGCAATGATCCGATCGAATAACTTAATTTGTTCATGTGCCATACTCAAATATAAAAAAAATACCTCAGTAAAAAAACTGAGGTATCTGTGTATTGTAATGAAATTTTGTTTTTGAACTCTCCAAATTGCCAACTGCAAACTGACCTAGTAACCCAGAATCTTCAATACCTGCTTGCTATTCTGTTCCTCTCCAAAGACCTCAAAATTGAAACTTTCATCACGGTTCCTGCGGATCAGTACATGTTTAGGACTTGGTAATAAGCAGTGATGAATACCGCCATAACCACTCAACACTTCCTGGTAAGCACCAGTGTGGAAGAAACCTAAGTATTGCACTTTACGTGTTTTAGGCATAAATACACTGTTCATGTGCGCTTCCTGGTTGTAATAATCCTGTCCGTCGCAGGTAATACCACCTAAGTTAACCCGTTCATATTCAGCGTCCCAGTTGTTAATTGGCAATAAAATGTATTTTTGATTTAATGCCCAAACATCAGGTAAATTGGTGATGAAAGAACCATCCAGCATCAACCAACGTTCACGGTCGTTCTGCTGTTTACGACCCAATACTTTATAAAGGATACCCGATGCTTCAGCAACCGTATATTTACCAAATTCAGTAATAATATCCGGTTCCATTACTTCGTGGATGGCGCATATCTCTTTAATCCTTTTCACAATTTCGTTTACCATGTATTCGTAATCAAAATCGAAAACCAATGAATCTTTAAATGGCATACCACCACCAATATCTAGGGTGTCTAAATCAGGATTGATTTTTTTGAACTTGCAATAGAGGGTTACATATTTCTCTAACTCGTTCCAGTAATATGGCGAATCAGTAATACCAGAGTTAATAAAGAAATGCAATAATTTAACCCTGAAATTGGGATTGTGCACAATTTTATTATTGTAAAAATCGATGATATCTTCCATACGTACACCCAAACGCGAAGTATAGAACTGCGAATCGGGTTGTTCTTCTGCAGCGATACGGATGCCTAAATTACATGGCGTATCAATATCCACCTCATCATCAAAAAGGTTAAATTCCTCTTTGTTGTCTAAAACCGGGATAATGTTAGTATAACCATCATGCAACATATCAATAATATACTGCTTATACTGATAGGTTTTAAAGCCGTTGCATATAATGGTGGTATCTTTCGTTAATACACCTTTTTTCTCCAAAGCATCAACCATTGGCATATCAAAAGCTGAAGAAGTTTCCAGGTGAATGTTGTTTTTTAAAGCTTCTTCTACAATATGCTTAAAATGCGAGCTTTTTGTACAGTAGCAATATTTATAATCGCCACGATAATTGTTCTTTAAAATAGCGGTTTGGAAAAGAATCTTCGCCTGCTGAATCTTCTTACTTACCATGGGTAAATACGTGAAACGTAAGGGGGTACCGTAAGTTTCGATCATTTCCATCAGGTTTAAATCCTGAAAATATAATTCATCATCTATAACATCAAAGCCTTCCTGTGGAAAGCCAACGCTTAGATCGAGAAATTCTGAGTAACTCTGCATTTACTTTTAAATAATTTTTGCAAAAATGTAATTTTAAATCGAGAATTAAACGGTATTGAAAATATTTTTACTGTAAGGAAACGCTTGGCCTAACTACAAAAAATGCTGGTAAATTGTTTTGAATAGAAACTGGACGTCTCTGCTTTGTTAATAGACTGAAAGACAAGGAGTAATCGTCTGGTTTAAATTTTAAGATTTGTAAAGCAGGTTCCTGTTTTTATAGGTTGGGGTTGGCCCTGCTTTCCACTTTACTCGTTGCACTCGTGTTTGTTCCGATCAGGTTTAATTAAATTAGGTTGGTGCAGCTATTTAAGATTTAATAGTGATGCATCTGTCAGATGGGTTTCCGTACGCTCCGAACTTCCGTGGCAAAAATACAGTGGTACGTAGAGACACGAACCACGGCGAGAGAAAACAAGGGGTAATCATCTGGTTTAAATTTTAAGATTTGGAAAGCAGGTTCCTGTTTTTACAGGTTGGGGTTGGCCCTGCTCTCCACTTTACTCGTTGCACTCGTGTTTGTTCCGATCAGGTTTAATAAATTAGGCTGGTACTGCTATTTAAGATTTAATAGCGATGCATCTGTCAGATGGATTTTCCGCTTGCTCCGAGCTTCCATGGCAAAATACAGTGGTACGTGAAGACACGACACGGTTAGGATAGATAACCCCATAGTTGGAGGCTTACCAAATAATAGTTTTATTAACCTTTTATAATTTCTTTGTTTTGCTCCATATCATTTTTAAACTTTTCTGTCCATTCTTTTAAGCTCAAGGCTTTTTCCTCTTTATCGTCATCATATACGATCCAGGCATCTGCATCTGTAGCAAGCTTAATTAATTTGGAGATATCAGCTTCGGTGATGTAAGATTGTCCATATTTTTCTTGGTCCATTTATTACCGCATGCCATAAAACATATTCTAAATTGTGCATCCAACCAGCAGAATAGCAGTTTTCTGAGATTTCACTGATGAATGCAGCCAAACGCAATTCTTTTTCGGTTAAATTCGATTCCATTTATAAATAAAATCATGATACTTCCGCGTTCTTCGGGTGTTTTAGTCTGAACTGCTTGACAGTCTCAGCAAAAATAAAAAAGGGTTTGGATGGAACACAGCTTAAGTACAGGTTCTGGAACCAATTAGAATCTTATCCTTTGCGAAGGTATTTCGTTAAAATTACAATAGTTTGTCCTTCGACTTTACCCTCAATTTGTTCAGTGTTATCGTGGACTAACCGGATATTTTTAACTACCGTACCCAATTTAGCGCTCAAAGTTGAGCCTTTAACGTCCAGCGTTTTAACCAAAACTACAGTATCGCCTTCAAATAAACGTGTGCCATTACTGTCCTGGTGGAATTCTACTGTTCCATCCAGCTCATGGTCACCTGTTTTTTTAGCCCATTCTAAAGTTTCATCCTCAAGGTATAAAATATCCAGGCTATCTGCAGCCCAGCCTTCGTTTCTTAATCTGCTCAACATTCTCCAGGCAACAACCTGTACCGGGGGAAATTCCGACCACATGGTTTCAGTTAATATTTTCCAATGGTTTGGGACAAGCTGTTCCGTTTTTTCAAGCTGATCTAAGCAGGTTTTACAAACTAAAATACTGTTATCGCTATTTGCATTGCTGGTTGGAGGGACTTCGTATACCGATAAATTGGTTTCGGCGGTGCATAATTCGCATTTATTGCCCGAACGGGTCTGTAATTCTTGTACTAAAGACATATTGATACTGAATTTTTGGCGAATGTAATAAAACTAATTGGAATGAAGCGGGTCGTCCTTGCCAATGCAGAGGAGAACCGGAAGGGCTGTGAAGCAAAATCTTTTAACAGGTTTGTTTAATAGAAAAGTTATGAATGTTAGCCGGTTATTTGGAAAGCAGGTTCCTGCTTTCATTGGTTTGGGTTAGTCCTGCTCTCCACTTTACTCGTTGCACTCGTGTTCGTTACGATCAGGTTTATGTATTTGGGCTTGTGCTGCTATTTAAGTTTGAATAGCGAATGTGCATTTGTCAGATGAGTTTTCCATGTCCTCTGTGTTTCCGTGGCAAAAATACAATGGTTCTTGGAGACACGAACCACAGCTAGGATGGATAACCCCATAGTTAGTGGCTTACCAAAAACTGTTTGTAGAGACGTTAGCCATGGCAAGTGCTTAAGATAAATCGTCATTTTTGATTGCATTAGAGAAATCTTTAAACTATCTAATAAATATAGTTCAAAGATTTCTACGTTTCGCTGCGCTTCAGTCGAAATGACAATTGATCCAAATACTACGCACTAAGCTCATCAAAATTGGTAGCGGTTGCCAGATATTTCCAATTGGCCATATCTCTTTGTACATCCGCAATTTTCGCATCCGCAACCTGATAAGCATCAGGCCCAAGGAATAAATGTAGCGGCGGATTTTCGCTTTTTGCGGCTTCAATAATTACCTCAACCGCCTTTGCCGGATCACCAGGTTGTTGGTTGTTGATGTCGTTCTGATGTGCAGCCTGCGATTCGCGTACCTCTTTGTAGGCATCGATTGGCGAACCTGGCACTGCTAATGATCCTTCTGTTAGAAACGCAGTTCTGAAATAACCTGGTTCAACAACTGTTGCTTTGATTCCCATTGATTTTACTTCTGCGGCTAACGATTCGGTAAAGCCAACTACTGCAAATTTTGTAGCACAATAGATTCCGAAGCCTGGGAAATCCCCTGAAAATCCACCTATTGATGAAATATTGAAAATATGCCCCGATTGTTGTTTTCTTAATTGAGGAAGCACTTTTCTGATCACATTTAAGGAACCGAAAACGTTTACATCGAAATTCTCACGCGATTCTTTGTCGCTTAATTCTTCCAATGCACCAACCATGCCATAACCAGCGTTATTCACTACTACATCAACCTGGCCAAATTTGCTAATGGTTTGGCTCACTGCAGTCTCTACACTTTCTTCACTGATTAAATCAACACTTAAAGGTAAAAAGTTTTCGTGTTCACCAACCGCTTTGATTAAATCGTTTAAATTTCTTGAAGTTGCGGCAACATTAATGCCGTTGTTTAATAATGTTTTTACTAGGGTTAGTCCCAGACCTTTGGAAGCGCCCGTTACAAACCAAACTTTTTGATTTTCCATGATATTGTTTTTTAGAATGAAATGAATTAATTAGGTAGTATCCTAAAACTAGTTTCGCTAAAACTTTGTCACGTTGAGCCTGTCGAAACACCTTAGACGGCTTTATTTCAGGTCCTTCGACAAACTCAATGATGACAAATTTATATTTATGATACAGCCTCTTTTTGAAATGCTAATTTGCCATTAGCTTATAATTTAATTGTCGAAATCTGTCGAAATCGTGATGGCTTTCCAGTCTTTAAACTCTTTTGTTAAAGCCTCAATCTTACTGTTTGCCCTTTGAAAAGCATCATTTCCCAATAGTAAATGTACCGGTGGATTAGGCATACTGGCCAGCGAAATCATGGCAGCAGCAGCTTTTTCCGGATCGCCAACCTGTTGGCCATCCATTTTTAAATACTTGCTGTGTACTGCCCGTACTTCTTCATATTCGGCAATTGGATTGGCGGCCAAAATCAAAGAATCGGTAGTTAAGAAACTTGTTCTGAAAGCTCCGGGCGCAACCACAGTCACTTTTACACCAAATTCTTTAAGGTCTTCGGCTGATACTTCCGATAATGCAATTACAGCTGATTTAGCTGCAGCATAAACTGCCCAGCCTGTTGCACCGGCAATGCCTGCAATTGATGCAATATTGATGATATGTCCTGAACGTTGTGCCCTTAAATAAGGTGAAGCTTTTCTGATTACATTTAATGTTCCGAAAACATTAACATCAAAACTATTGCGTGTTTCGGCATCAGTCAATTCTTCAATGCTGCCTCCAATGCCATAGCCAGCATTGTTGATCACTACATCAATCCTTTCAAATTTTGCAATGGTAGCTTTTATTGCATCCTCCACACTTTGTTCGTCGGCCAGGTTAACAGCCAGTGGAAGGAATTTTCCCGTATCTGTATTTACAGCTTTTTTAAGTTCATCAATATTTCTTGAAGTAGCCGCAACAGATTGGCCAGCTTTAAGCAATTGATTTACCAAACTTAATCCTAAGCCCTTTGAAGCTCCGGTAATAAACCAAACTTTTTTCATGCCCATAATTTTCTTCTTTTTCTTAACACAAAATTACAGTGCAAATGGCTTCAGTTTATTACGTCAATCAAACTTATGATTACAAAATTCAAACAATTCGATAAGAAGTAGGCGTATGGTTGGTCAGTTTTTTGAAAAAGTTGTTAAAATGTGTCGGTTCTTCAAAGCCCAGGCAATAACCTATTTCCGATATGTTCCAGTCCGTATGTTTTAATAATGCCTTTGCTTCACTTAATAAACGCTCTGTAATATAGTTTGTAGTGGTTTTACCGGTGGTTTCTTTAATGGCCCTGTTTAAATGGTTTACATGTACCGAAAGTTGCGCAGCATAATCTTTTGCCGAACGCATGGTAAGCCTTTGCGTAGTAGTTTCAATGGGGAACTGGCGTTCCAGTAACTCTGTAAACACAGATGTAATTCTGGTATTGGCATCGGTATGTTTGAATAAACTTTCTGATGGTTGTGTTTTTAAAGCAAAGTGAGTAATTTCGGTAATGTAATTCCGAAGGAGGTCATACTTATATATATAATCTGTATTTATTTCCTCAAACATCTTTCCAAAAATTGCCTCTATCTGCTTGTCCTGCTGTTCATTTAAAATATATGCAGGTTTTCCCCCAGGCGTAAACATGGGCAGATCGCCAATGTTTCCACGAATCTTTTCCTTAAAAAAAGCTTCTGTAAAAATACAGAAATAACCCGTTACTTCACTTTTATTGCCAGTGGCGAGTTCCCAGGTATAAGGCACCAACGGATTAAAAAAGATGAGTGCCGTGCCATTAATTTCGATACTCTTATCTGCGTAATGGTAAACGTTATGGCCGCGGGTGAGACAGATCTTATAATAATCCCTTCGGTTATAACTCATCGGTTTTGAGTCGTCCCTTAAACAATCTTCCAGTTTAAAAACGTTAAAGTGTCCTACGCCATTTTGTAAATTATCAGGCAGAAAACTAAATTTATTCTGATAAAAGTCTTCAATGCTTTCTGGTTTATTCATAAATCAAAGTTACAAAATTCAAACGTAAAACAAATAATGGACTTTTTATGTGGTGCATCATTAATTGATAATAGCTTCAGTGTTAAAAGGAGATTCTGATGATAAAACAATTTTGATTTAATATACCGATTGGTATATATTTGCATCGTCAATTCATAACAGCATGACCAAAGCAGAAAAAACGAGAAATTTCATTGTAGAGAAAACAGCGCCGATTTTTAATATGAAAGGTTATGCGGGAACTTCTTTAAATGATATTACAGCTGCTACAGGTTTGACCAAGGGTAGTATTTATGGCAACTTTGCCAATAAGGATGAAGTAGCGCTGGCAGCTTTTGATTACAACCTGAAAAATGTATCAGGCAGGATAGAGGCTGAAATGAATCGGCAGGCGAGTGTAAAAGATAAGCTTTTAGTATATATCAATATTTATCAAAAATTTATTGATGGCTCGGTGTCGGAGGGAGGCTGCCCGGTTTTAAATACCGCGATTGATGCTGATGACACCCACCCCGAATTACGGGCAAGAGTGTTAAAAGCTGTTTTAGATTGGAAAAATAAAATTGCCGAACTGGTTGAAGTCGGGATAGCCAGGAAAGAAATCGATGCAAATCATAATCCCGAACAGATTGCCTTAACCATTATTGCTTTGGTAGAAGGGGGGATCATGATTTCAAAACTAACTTCAAAAACAGAATATTGGAAGCTCATTATGGGTTCCTTAAAAAAATATGTAGATAGCCTCGACTAAAAATTTTTAACTAAAAATATACCGATTGGTATTTTTATAATGAAAAGAAGTAGAACAATTACCTGGGAAGACCCCATGAAAGGTGCAAAAGAAGCTATGCAATTGGATGGAATTGCTTATTTAATGGCCATGAGCGATCATAAATTTCCTTTGCCACCTCTTTTACATACATTAAACTTTAGCGTTAGCTTAATTGAAGCCGGAAACGTAGTTTTTGAATTTACACCTCAGGAATTTCATTACAATCCAATTGGTACCGTGCATGGTGGCGTAATTACAGCCATTTTAGATTCGGCAATGGGTTGTTCTGTACATTCTCTTTTACCTGCCGGAAAAGGTTATACCACTTTAGAATTGAAAGTAAATTTCCTGAAAGCCATCACCATTAAAACCGGAAAATTAAAAACCATTGCTAAAGTGATCAACCTGGGCGGCCGTACCGCTTTGGTAGAAGCACAATTGCTTGATGATAATGATACTATTTACGCTCACGCGGTGAGCACTTGTTTAATCTTAAAATTTTAAAAAAAATATAAAAATGAAAACTTCACAAAATACTGTTTTATTAATCGGCGGAACTGCCGGTATCGGTTTAGAAATCGCAAAACAATTAACTGCTTTAGATAACCATGTAATTATTACCGGCAGAAACCAGGAAAGACTGGACGCAGCTGCTACATCGTTACAAAATGTAACCACTATTCTTTCTGATGTAAGCAAAGCTGAAGATGTAGACCAATTGATAAGTCGGATCAAAGCCGAATTTCCTCAGTTAAATATCGTGATCAACAATGCAGGCAGGGCAATTCTTTACAATTTAGCCGATCCAAACCAGGACGCTTTTGCTCACGCAGAGGATGAAATGCTGACCAATTATTTATCTATCATCAGGATTAATCAAAAGTTATTACCTGTGTTAAAACAACAGGAAGCTTCAGCCATCGTAAACGTTTCATCTATCGTAGCGTATGTACCTGGAATTACTCTGCCAACTTATGCGGCCAGTAAAGCAGCATTGCATTCGTATAGTACTTCTTTGAGGTTAAGTTTGGAAGAAACATCTGTAAAGGTTTTTGAATTGATGCCTCCATTGGTGGATACTGAATTTTCGAAAGAAATTGGCGGGCATAATGGTATCAAGCCAACTGTAGTGGCCGAGGATTTATTGACTGCCCTGGCCAATGATGAATATGAGATCAGGGTGGGAGACACTGCAAAAATTTACGAACTGTTCAGGCAGTCGCCAGTGGATGCTTTAAATGTAATGAATGCAAATAGAAAAGCCTGGATCGATTCTGTTGAGCAATAAATGATATAGCAGGGAAGCAAAATAAATTGTTGTTTCCATTTAGATGACGGTTTTCAATATAGGAATTGTTACTTTCGCGCCATTAAGTGTAAATCCTGGGTTTACTCAACCTTAATGGAACGATAGGGACTTATAGCTATTCCTGCTATATTAAAATACCTTTCGGATAATTAACGGTTGATTTTTATCCAGGGGAGGTGACTAAAAAACAATAAAATGAAAAGAGTAGTAGTAACAGGTTTAGGTGCGATAACCCCTCTTGGCAATACTGTTGAGCAATTTTGGCAACAGATATTAGCTGGAAAAAGTGGCATTGGCCCAATTACAAAATTTGATTCGAGTAAATTTAAGACGCAATTTGCAGGTGAAGTAAAGGATTTTAATCCTGAAACATACCTGGAGAAAAAAGAGATTAAAAAATACGACCTTTTTACGCAATATGCCATTGGCTCGAGCGATCAGGCGATAAAAGATGCTGGTTTGGATTTTAGTGCCATGAATGATGGTCAATTGGCAGAAGTTGGTGTAATCTGGGCAACCGGAAACGGTGGTATCGGTACTTTTGAATCACAGTTGGAAGAGTTTCATTCCGGAGATGGAACACCTAGGTTTAATCCTTATTTTATCCCGAAAATGATCGTTGATATTGCTGCCGGAGCCATTTCTATCCGTCATAAATTACGTGGACCAAATTATTGCACAGTTTCGGCCTGTGCATCGTCTAACACCGCAATTATTAATGCTTTTGATACGATCCGCTTAGGTAAAGCGAATGTGATGATTGCAGGTGGTTCTGAAGCAGCCTTAACCAAATCATCAGTAGGCGGATTTAACGCTGCCCAGGCTTTATCTAAAAATAATGAAGACCCTCAGGGTGCGTCTAAACCTTTTGATAAGGATAGGGATGGTTTTGTGATGAGTGAGGGCGCAGGTGCTTTGGTTTTAGAAGAACTGGAACATGCTTTACAGCGTGGTGCACATATTTATGCTGAAATTGTTGGTGGTGGAATGGCTGCTGATGCGTATCACTTAACCGGAACACCTCCGGATGGGATTGGTGCAGCTTTGGGCATGACAAAAGCATTGAAAGACGCCGGAATTACTGCCGATAAAATGGATTATATTAATGCACACGCTACTTCAACCGGATTGGGCGATTTAAGTGAATTGCAGGGGATTAATACTGTTTTTAATGGTTTACCTGTGATTATTGGGGCTACTAAATCGATGACTGGCCATTTATTGGGGGCGGCTGGTGCTGTAGAGAGTTTGATCTGTATTTTGTCGATAAGGGATAATGTGATTCCTCCAACCATTAACACTAAAAACCTGGACGAAAACATTCCGAAAGGATTGAATATTGTATTGGGTGAGCCAATTAAAAAGGAAATCAATTATGTGTTAAACAATACTTTTGGTTTCGGTGGACATACGGCGAGTACGATTTTTAAAAAATACGAGGCTTAAATAGGTTTTATAGACCATATTAGATGGTGCCTGGTTAATCGCCAGGCACTTTTTTATAGCTGTAGTTTTAATCCTGCCATCATCTACACAAAGTTCACTTCTCTGTTATTCTGAACGCAGTGAAGAATCTTTTAGTGATAGAAGGTTTTCGGGCAGTGCTTTTCCGAAGTTGCTACAAGTAAGTGCAGAGATTCTTCGTTATACTCAGAATTTACAAAATCCTAAAAAGTGTCATCATCTGGACTGTAGCGCGCTGATTTTTTCATCGGCAGCGAAATGGAGAGATCTGCTTAGTAAAATATTCTACTTAGTTTTTTTGCCACGGATACACAGAAAACACGGAGAATTTTGGATATAGATTTCTCGGTTCCGTTGCACTCCGCTCGAAATGACGATTCTATCTTAATTACATAGATGGGTGGGAAACCAATAACTAATAAACCAATTAACCTACTTGTTCATCAATAAATTAACCAGTTCTTTCAGCTCTTCTACTTCCAGTTCCAGTTTTTCGATGCGGTTTTCCAATGCAGTAGTATCAGATTGAGGTTCTGCATGGGTTCCAGTTTCAGTTTCGGCAGTGGTTTCAGCTTGTTCCCCTAAAAGATGAATGAAGCGGGTTTCTTTCTGTCCTGGTTTTTTAGCCAATTGTTTTACAAAAGCAGGCTCGTCATCTGACAATTTTTGAAGTTGTTCTAAAACCTCTTCTATGCGCTCAAATTCATATAATCTACCTGAATTACTATTGATTTCGCCTGGTGTTAATGGACCACGTAAAAGTAAGAGACAAATAATAGTCAGCTCCGAGGGTAATAAAGGATAAACGATGGCTAAATTATGTTTGTATTTAGTTGCCCGACTAGATCCTCCTGTAGCTGTGGAAATTAGACCTTTTATTTTAAGTTGATTTAGCGTTAAAGTTATAGTTTCCTCATCGTAATTTACCACAGGATTTCTCGAACTTTTTTGGTTGCATGCAGCCGTTAAACTATTTAAAGTCATTGGGTAATAATCCGGTGTGGTGCGGCTTTTTTCTATTAACGAGCCTAAAACGCGTTGCTCTTCTGCTGATAAGTCTGGTAGTGGTTTTACATTGTCCATGTTATAAAAGTATAAATTGGCTGAGCATTTTGAAAATTATTTTGTTAATGACTTGTTTATAGGGAGTTACCCAAATTATTGCTTTATAGAAAAAATCTAATTGCAGCAATACTAAGCCAGAAATGACTTTTTAACCGGATACTGATCTGAAATTAAGGTAATTAAAAGGAAAAAAGTTTGAATTGCTTTAATAGATTTCGGCACCATGAATTTATTTCAGGCTTGTTATAACACGGAGGAGAATTTCTGAAACAAGCTCAAAATGATGATTATAGCAAGAAAAACTAAACCTTTGTAATCACAAACGACGTTCTGCGGTTATTTTTTCTCCCTATTTCAGTTTTATTATCCGACATCGGTTTACGAGATCCAAAACCCTTAAAAGTAAGCCTTTTTGCATCTATGCTGTTTTTAATCAGGTATTCGTAAACGGCATTTGCCCGATTAAAAGATAACTTTTCATTTAATTTATCATCACCCACATTATCGGTATGCCCCTGAATTTCAATCTGTACTTTTTCATTCTGATGCAAAAAATCAATAAGCAGATCCAATTCATGGATAGAGGCGGGTAAAAGATTAAACTTATTAGTATCGAAGAAAATGTTTCTCAAGGTTACATTTCCGCCTTGCTTTATTTTTTCAATATAAACTTCAATCTGATAAGGTTTATTAATATCCCCAGGCTTAAGCTCGAAGTTTTCAGAATAAAACATATAACCTTCGGCATTTACATTAAACAAATAATTACTTCCAACAGGCATTACAGCTAAAAATTGTCCGGTTTCTGGATCGGTATAATCATCAAAGACAGTTTTATTGGTTTTCAAATCTACTACTTGTACATTACTTTCTATTGTTTTTTTAGTATCCCGGTCTCTTACAATTCCTTTCACATAAGATACTTTTAGCGGTTTGGCTACCTCAGGGATGCCGAAACTGTAAATGTCCTGCAAGCCATAACCACCTTTTAAATTTGATGAAAACAATCCTGAATTGCCATCGGCACTTACCACTAAACCACTTTCATCTTCAAAAGAATTAATCGGATAACCTATATTGACGGGCTTGTGCCATTTGCCATCATTTTCCTGTCTGCTATAATAAATATCTTTGTTCCCGAAACCTGGCCAGCCATCTGAAGAAAAATACAAGGTTTTGCCGTCTACATGCAGAAAAGGTGTATTCTCATCAAAAGCAGTATTGATATCTGGTCCAAGATTAATGGCTGGTCCCCATTTGGCATCATCAGTAATGGTACTTTTCCATATATCGTAACCACCATACCCGCCAGGCCGGTTACTAATAAAATATAATGTCCGTCCGTCAGGACTAATAGCAGGCTGCGACTCCCAGAATTCAGAATTAACGGGCTGGCCAACATTATAAGGTTCGCCCCAATCTTTCCCTTCGCGGTGAGAAACATAAATATCACACCTGCCTAAACCATCTGGTCGGTTGCATCCTGTAAAAAAGAGGTATTTCCCATCAGGCGAAATGGTTTGTGCACCTTCATTGTATTTAGCCGTATTAATCTTACTTGACAAGGGAGTAGCAGTATTCCATGAATTATTTTTGAGTTGAGAAGTCCAGAAATCTTCATTTCCATTAACCTGGCGGGTAAAAACCAGGGTTTCACCATCGGCAGTTATTGCAGGAAAGTACTCTGCATCTGTTGTATTTACACCTTCACCTAAATTTGTTGGGCTATATTTTACGGGTTTCTTTATTGCAATGGTAGCAAAATCACAGTCTAAAAGGTATTTTTTTGCTCTTCTTACTCTATCAGATGAGGAATCTAGCATCAAAAATTCGTTAAAATGCTGTTTTGCTTTTAAATAATCCTGCGTAGCAAATTCTGTTTCTGCCAGGCCATAAATTACTTCCGGAGCTACTGCTTTATTAATTAATATTGCTTTTTCGTAAGCCGTTCTGGCATTCTGATACTTCTTTTGTGTTTTGTAAACACCTGCAAGCATTACATAGGCATTTTGAAATAAAGGATCGGCCTCAACAGCATTGTTTAAGGCCTGCTCCGCTGAGGCATAATCTTGCTTTTGAATGAATTGGTTTGCTTTTTCGAAAAAGCTTTGCGCTTTTTTATTGCCCGAAACCTGAGCAAACGCATTAAAACTGAATAGGCTCAAGAATAAGAATAGACAAAACCTCATACATTAACATTTGGTTATCAAAGCTAATGTAAACTAATTTAAGGAATATTTAAAAATTTGTGTGTTTGCAAAGAAATCTCCCATTTAGGATTAGCCATTACATACTCAATAATTAATGGAGTAATTTCTTTTGACTTAGACCATTCTGGCTGAAGATATAGTTTACAGGTAGGAGATACCATTGCGGCATATTCTTCGGCCCATTTAAAATCACTTTTATTAAAAACGATAACCTTTAATTCGTGCGCAAATGGTGTAATATCTGGCCTTGGAGCCTTAAATTTCTTTGGCGACAAACAGATCCAATCCCAATTTCCGGAAAGTGGATAGGCTCCGGAGGTTTCGATAAAGGTGAGGATGCCTCTTTCTTTTAATTTATTGGTTAAATAATCCAGATTATAAATTAAGGGCTCACCACCGGTAATTACAACAGCTTTCCCAGGAAATTTATCTGCATTTTCGACAATTACATCAGCTGGGGTAAGGGGATGCATTTCTGCGTCCCAGCTTTCCTTAACATCACACCAGTGACAACCTACATCGCAGCCTCCTAAACGGATGAAATAAGCTGCTTTACCGGTATTAAATCCTTCTCCCTGTATGGTATAAAATTCTTCCATTAAAGGAAGTAATGTGCCGTCTTCTGGTATTTCTTGTTTCATTTTTGAGGATGCAAATATCCTAAAAAAATATGGTGATGCTGTTCCTCTTTTGAAATTTAATAGAAAGATGAAACAAGAGTGATATTTTTTTGCAGTATTTTAGCAGAATGAAGTGGTTTAAGGCACTAAATAATAACCAAATTCCTCGACCTGATACAATTAAAACAATTGAGGTTGCAGGAAAACAGATTTGTCTGATCAATATTGATAATAAAATTATTGCAACCCAATCTCATTGTCCACATGCTGGCGGCCATTTTAGTGGTGGCTGGTGTAAAAACGGAAAACTGGTTTGCCCTATCCACAGATATGAGTATAGTTTAACCACAGGAAAGGGAGCGGAGGGACAAGGAGATTATATCAACATCTATCCAACCGAATTACACGAAGATGGATTATATATCGGTTTTGAAGAAAGCTGGTGGAGTAAGCTTTGGGGATGAAATATTCCCTTCATGCTGAATTTATTTCAGAGTGACGGGTCTGTTATAAAATCAATTTAACAAATGCCTCTTGAAAAACTCCTGACAGTTTAGAACTTCAATCTCAGAAAAATAAAAATCTTCAATATCTTCTGTGATAATACATTTACAATTAGCAGATTTGGCAGCGTAATATTCTAAACCATCTTCAAAATCGTGAATTGATTTGTTAGAAAGGGTATCCAAAACACTTTTTGATGAATTTCCTGCAATCTTAATATACTGGCAGAGCAAATCGATTTTCTGTTTGGCCAAATGTGATTTATGTTTTTTTTCTGCGAAATAAAATGCTATAGCTAAACAAAGGGGAGAAGTGTAAATTTCAAAATTTGGATGCGATGCTAAACTTAAAATTCTTGACGAATAGGTATAAAGAGGATATTCCTTATTCAATACGGAAACAAGGACATTCGCGTCTAAAAATATCTCCATCAGCTACTTTTTAGAAGAAAAGAATTCATTTTTTGAATTTTTACGGTTTGGCTTTGGCGTTTTTTTATATTCTACTTCTCCCTCAGCAACCATGCTCACCCAATCTGAAATTGGAAAGTCTTCTAAAGATTTGTACTCTTTAGCAGTTACCTGGGTTAAGAGGTGCTCTATTAATCGCGATAAGCTAATGTTGTTTTCAGCGGCATATTTTTTTGCCCTTGCTACAACATCTTGATTAAAACTTAAAGTTAACTTAGTATCCATCTAATTAAATTTTAACCAAATATAACAATTACACGTAAGGATTAAAAATATTACACGTAAAAAAAAACAGCTCAAATATTTGAGCCGTTTTTTAATATCTATGACTTAGGTTTTCGCTTTAGTCTTTAGCTTTTCACTACGAATAAATTTCTTTCCTAGCTGATGCCAATGTATTTTTTAATAAGCCAATAATCGTCATTAGACCAACACCCCCGGGAACAGGCGTGATGTAAGAAGCCTTAGGCGCCACGTTTTCGAAATCTACATCTCCAAATAACTTAAAGCCAGATTTGTTTTCTGTAGAAGTTTCTCTGTTAATACCTACGTCAATAATAATTGCGCCAGGTTTTACCATATCGGCAGTAACAAAATTCTTCTTACCAATTGCGGCAATCACAATATCTGCCTGGAGAACCTGTTCTTTTAGATCTTTAGTACGGGAATGTGTAAGGGTTACGGTACAGTTGCCTGGGTTTGCGTTACGGGCCATTAAAATACTCATTGGGCTACCCACAATATTACTGCGTCCCACAACAACACAATGCATTCCTGTGGTATCTATACCATACTCTTGTAGCATCAATAAAATACCATAAGGTGTTGCCGGAATAAAGCAAGGTAAATTACGCATCATCCTTCCTAAATTTACAGGGTGAAAACCATCAACATCTTTACGGTAATCGATTTTTTCGGTTACTTTTTCAGGATCTATATGTTTTGGAAGTGGTAGTTGAACAATTAATCCGTCTACATCATCATCCTGGTTAATTTCTTCGATTTTAGCCAGTAATTCTGCTTCAGTAACCGAATTATCATATCTGTGTAAAGATGATTTAAAACCAACTTTTTCACAATTTTTCATTTTGCTGGCCACATAGGTTTCGCTTCCACCATCATTGCCCACTAAAATGGCAACCAGGTGTGGCTTGCGGCCTGTTTTATTTAAAAATTCGGCAGCTTCTTCTGCAATTTGAACTTTAACTTTTTCTGATACGTATTTACCGTCTAATAATTTCATTTTAAAAGTATCGGGTAGTGAGTACCAAGTATCAAGACTAAATGGTCTACTTGATTGCTCTTTATGATTTTAACTATTATTTAAATTTGCGAGAATCTTGATACCTGGTACTTGTATCTTGATGCTATTTTAATCCAATTTCAAAACTGCCATAAATGCTGTCTGCGGAATTTCTACGTTACCCACCTGACGCATGCGTTTTTTACCTTTTTTCTGTTTTTCCAATAACTTACGTTTACGGGAAATATCACCACCATAACATTTAGCCGTTACATCTTTACGTAGGGCACTTAGTGTTTCGCGGGCAATAACTTTGGCACCGATTGATGCCTGTATTTTAATCTCGAACTGTTGACGAGGGATTAATTCTCTTAATTTCTCACAGATTTTCTTTCCGAAATCGTAAGCGTTGCTCCTATGGATTAATGAAGATAAAGCATCAACAGGCTCATCGTTTAACAACAAATCTAATCGCACTAAATCAGATTTACGGTAACCAATTTGGTGGTAATCAAACGAAGCGTATCCTTTAGAAAGTGTTTTTAACCTGTCATAGAAGTCGAATACGATTTCGGCCATTGGCATTTCGAAAACCAACTCAACCCTGTCTGATGTTAAATATGATTGATTAATAATTGCTCCTCGTTTTTGGATACAAAGCGACATTATCGGACCAACAAAATCAGACTTGGTAATAATATTTGCTTTGATATAAGGTTCTTCAACCGAATCCAATTTACTTGGATCTGGCAAATCAGATGGATTATTTACGATAAACTCATCACCTTTTGTAGTGTGTGCTATGTAAGATACGTTGGGAACCGTTGTGATTACGGTCATATCGAATTCGCGTTCTAAACGCTCCTGGATAATCTCCATGTGCAACATTCCTAAGAAACCGCAACGGAAACCAAAACCAAGAGCCGCAGAACTTTCTGGCTCGAAAACAATAGAAGCATCGTTCAGCTGCAACTTATGCATCGCCTCACGCAGTTCTTCAAACTCGTCAGTATCTACAGGGTAAATACCAGCAAAAACCATAGGTTTAACCTCTTCGAAACCTTGGATGGCATCTAACGATGGTCTGGCAACAGTTGTAATCGTATCACCAACTTTTACCTCTCTGGCTTCTTTAATACCAGAAATAATGTAACCCACATCGCCGGTTTTAACCACATTACGTGGCGACATATCCAACTTCAAAATACCAACCTCATCAGCGAGATATTCTTTGCCAGTATTAATAAATTTTACTTTATCACCCTTTTTAATTTCTCCGTTCACCACTTTATAATAGGCAATAATCCCTCTGAATGAGTTGAAAACGGAGTCAAAAATTAATGCTTGTAAAGGCGCTTCAGGGTCGCCAACCGGAGCTGGAACGCGGTCTACAATCGCCTGGATAATATCAGGAATTCCCATTCCGGTTTTACCCGATGCAGGAATAATATCTTCGCGTTTACAGCCAATTAAATCAATAATCTGGTCTTTAACTTCCTCAGGCATAGCCCCGGGTAAATCCATTTTATTTAAAATCGGGATAATTTCAAGATCGTGCTCTAAAGCTAAATATAAATTTGAAATGGTCTGGGCCTGAATCCCTTGCGAAGCATCTACAATCAATAATGCCCCTTCACAGGCTGCAATAGAACGAGAAACCTCGTAAGAGAAATCTACGTGTCCCGGTGTATCAATCAGGTTAAAATTATATTCAATATCCCCAACCTTATAGTTCATTTGTATGGCATGACTTTTAATCGTTATGCCTCTCTCACGCTCTAAATCCATGTTGTCGAGCAATTGCGCCTGCGCTTCACGCTGCGAAATCGTCGCTGTATATTCTAATAACCTATCAGCCAGGGTGCTCTTACCATGGTCAATATGTGCAATAATGCAAAAATTACGTATATGCTTCATCTTTGCGCAAAGATATGGTTTTTAAGGTAATTTTTAATCTAGAAAATATCCATCTCAAGCACTTTGATTTGAAAAGCAAATACAGTGGCTTTTCGGTTACAGTAGTCCTGCTTTCCACTTTACTCCATTGCATTGCGTGTTCGTTTCAATCAGGTTTATTAAACTTAAGCTAATGTTCCTTTTTACATTTTTCGGGCAAGATGCTTTAGTAAGTAACAAATTGAACATCATGAAATCTAAAATAGAACTAAAATCAAAACATTTTGCTCAGTTTAACCAATATCAATAAAAAATACGGTAGCCACGAAGTATTAAACTTTGGCGAATGGAAAATCGATAACGGAATTCATTGGTTAAAAGGAGGGAATGGCACTGGTAAATCAACCTTATTTCGGATTATTTCCGGACAAACACCTTTTAAAGGCGAAGTAGAGTTTAATGGAATCAATCTTAAAAAAGACCCTGTAAAATTCAAATCCATCATTAGTTTTGCCGAAGCTGAACCCCAATATCCTCTATTTATAACCGGGCAGGAGTTGATCGATTTTTATATTGAAACCCGGGGTGCTGAAAGAAAACAGGCAGAAGATCTTGCACTATATTTTGCAATGACGCTGTTTCTTGACAATAAAATAGGTAGTTATTCCAGTGGAATGTTAAAAAAACTTTCGCTGATCTGCGCATTTATGGGTAACTCCGATTTATACATTTTAGATGAACCATTAATTACTATTGATATAAACTCGGCTGATCAACTGTATCGGTTAATTACAGAAAAAGCGGCGCAGGGAAAGGGGGTTCTTTTATCATCACACCAGGAGGTAAATAACGATAAGCTTCAACTTAATACTGTACTTCAAATCGTTGATAAACAAATTATTCAACTCTAAATGCTGAAGTTATTGATTAAGACGCTGTCGAAAGAATTTTACCAGCAACATGCTGGCTTTTTTCTTGTAGGCATTTATATGTTATTTGGCATAGTAGAGCCCTCTCAATTACTCAGTTACCAAACAGCCTTATTATTAGCTGGTGTTTCTTCTCCAATCGGAATGGCAGTTGTATTTGTATCCTGGCTTTTATACGCTACAAAAGTTCATTTCTTTATCAAACAAAAATTAGCATCAGCCAGGTATAATTTTATTAAAGAATCAGCCGCTCTGGAAAAAAACTTACAGTTAAAATTATGGGTAAAGCTATATTTCACTATTCTTTTACCAATAATTATTTATGTTTTTCTACTCATTGCCTTAAGTATCTATCACCACTTTTTTATTAGTATCGCATTTATCTTAATTGTTTTTTCGCTTATAATTTTTGGTTTATCCTGGTTTACCTATCAATCCGTGGCATTGGGCTTTCTGAAAAAAGAGAGACAAATAATATCAGTAGGGCTGAAAGTAAAAAAAGCATTTATTAGCTGGCCGCTGTTTCATTTATTGAAAGAACAACCATTAATGTTGCTGATGTGCAAGGTCTTGTCATTAATTTTCTTTAAGGGAATGTTATGGATGTTTGCTGATGTGGGTAATGATATCCGTGTAATATTGGTTGCTTTATTGGCATCTGTTTTATGTCATGCAGTTTTAGTTTTTACCCTGCTAAAATTTGAAACCGAATTTTTAAATTTCAATAAAAGCCTGCAGATCTCTGTAATCAAAAGAATGTTAAACTGGTTATTGGTTTTTGCCATTATTTTAATTCCTGAATGGATATTTTTGATTATGGCTGCTCACCTTAACCTATGTGCTATAGCGAATGGGATTTTATTCGGCATTGCAGGATTATCTTTTCTTTTAACATTATTATATATAGTTAGGTTAAATATGGATAACTACCTGAAATGGCTGCTATTTTTCTTTTTTATTGCCATGTGGTCGATACTTGGGCATTATTATCTTTTTTTCAGTTTAGTGCTGTTAGGCAGTTGTATTTTATACTACTTCATTATGTTTAATAGAATCGATTTAAAAGGGATAGAAGAATAGCAATAAGAATTTTAACCACAGATGTTGATGAACAATACAGATAAATTCATCCGTAACCATCCATTTGATCTGTGGTTAAATCCTGTTAAACCATCGTTTTCTTCCACTTACCTTTTTTAAATAAGAAGTAAGCAGCTACAGCAATTCCAGCCTCTGCCGTTGGTATAGCAATAAAAACTCCCGTTGGGCCCATTTCTAAATATTTCGCCAGGAAATAAGCCAAAGGAATCTGGAACAGCCAAAATGCAAAAACATTAATTTTGGTAGGCGTCCAGGTATCGCCAGCACCATTAAATGCGCTGCTAAATACCATTGCCGCTCCATAAATCACAAAACCGAGACTCATAATTTTAAGGGCCTTACCCGCAATAGCAATCACCTTTTCATCTGAAGTGAAAAATGCAGCGAACAAATGCCCACAAGTGAGAAAGAGTACACTTACTACCGCCATAAAAATCAAAATGTATTTTAAGGTTTGGAAAACGGACTTTTCAGCACGATCTATGTGGCCTGCACCCAAATTCTGACCAACCAACGTAGCGGCTGCATTGCTTAAGCCCCAGGCTGGTAACATAAAAAACATCATCAGCCGTAGTGCAGTCTGGTAACCTGCCGATCCCGTATCACCACCAGTAGTGGCAACCAGTTCTGCTAAAAATACCCAGCTGCAGCTTGCAATTACAAACTGAAAGATAGCTGGAGCGGCAATTTTAACAATCGCTTTAATCTGCGTAAAATCTGGAATAAAATGACCGATGCGTATCTTAAGCGCGTTTTTACCGCTAAATAGATTATATACCTGATAGCAAACACCCAAACCACGACCAATTGTCGTTGCAATTGCAGCGCCTGTTAAACCAAATGAAGGTACTGGTCCAAAACCGTTAATAAAAACAGGGCAGAGAATGATGTTGGCAATATTGGCAATCCATAAACTCCGCATTGCGATTGCCGCGTTACCAGCACCTCTAAAAATCCCATTAATCAAGAATAGCAGTACAATAATGATACTTCCGCCCATCATAATGCGGACGAATGTGACACCTTGCTCAGCAGTTTCAGCTGAAGCGCCCATGAGCAATAGAATATCTCTGGCGTAAATCAACCCCAGGATACTGATTATTATGTTTACGAAAACAGCTATCACAATGGTCTGCATTCCGGCTTTTGATGCTGCTTCTGGATTTTTCTCGCCAATTCTGCGTGCAACCACTGCAGTTGCTGCCATACTCAAGCCAATGGCTAATGAATAAATTATGGTTAATACAGATTCCGTTAAACCAACGGTTTGTATGGCATGGCTGCTGTTTTCAAGGTGGCCAACAAAATATAAATCAACCAAAGCAAAAACCGACTCCATAGCCATTTCCAGCATCATAGGAATGGCCAATAAAATAATGGCGCGTTTTATACTAATGGAAGTGAGGTCAACTTCGTGACCTTTTAAAGACTGGATCAGAATATCGAAAAATGACGATAATTTGCCCTGTGCCTTTGTAGACTGTGACATATAATAAAAATAAATTGTGATGTATAAACAATGATATGCAGTTAAACGTACATATCTAAAATTGAAATGGAGGGAATCCTCAGTTACTTAAAACCTCAAACGGATTGCAGATACTATCATGGTTCTGGTCTTTTTGATGGTGCAAATATAAATAAAATTTTGAGCCGTCAAATTTTGATGACTGCTTTTAAGGGATTGATTTATTTTTTGTAATTTATTTTAGCCAAGGAGGCATGTACTTATAATTCTTTTTCCTGTATCAATCAATGGCTCTACTTTATGTTATAAATATTTTGCCACTAATCCATGGTCTTTGGCTCACAATCAACTAATTGAGTTTCATACCCTGAAACGCTAATTCCCCAATCTTTGTAGTCCCTAAATCGGAGTATCATGTTCTATATACTATAAGCCTTAATCATTTCTTCGTTAACTTTTGTTCCTCTACCAGTATTTAAATCAATCAGTACGTAATCAAAAATGCCATCTGAAGCCACTTTACCCGTTTTCTGATTAATAATTTCGAACTGAACGGAGCAGCCTTTATCATTCATATTCAGGATTCCGGTTCTGATCAGCATTAAGTCATTCATCAATAATGGGCGTTTAAAATTGATATCTACATGGCTCACTACCCAGCCTAAACCTTGTTTGGTAAAATGCTCCCATGGCATACCGTAGAATTTTTCCATTTGCTCGTAACGGGCTGCCAGTACATAATCTAAGTATTTGCTGTTATGTACATGATTAAACATATCTATATCATCCGGACGGACGCGTAATTCGCTTTCGAAAATGCTGTATTGATTCTTTTCCAAGGGTTGATGTTTTCAGCAAAAGTATAAATAAAGCTTGATTGTAAAGTATTGCTTGCTTTTTTGTATTTTTGATATGAAATGGGAAAACTCAAATTATATGATTTCAATATCCACGCGAAACAATTGTTGAGGAGCGTGATGCTATTATTTGAGTCGTACCCCCGGGCAGCGCTTTTTTGGCATTCTGCAACTTAATCAAATTTCGGTTACCATGAACGGCGGCAAGCCATTAAAATCTCCGCAAGGCAAGGGGCTTGTAATCTGTAAGCCAGCCATTTCATATCTTTTGATAAAGAAGTACAGTTTAATCTTTAATATCTGATAATTTAATTTTTAATCTTTCCTGATGCGATCATTATATAGTGAGATTAGTTTTTTAGTCAAAAGCATTAAAATATTAGCGATAATTAAGTCTCAAGTCGTTATTCGAGCGGAGTGCAATGTAGTTGAGAACAACGAAGCTAAATCTGTCAAGATAGATATCTCGATTTCGCTACGCTTCAGTCGAGATGACGACTTTTCTACGGACATCTGATTCATGTTAATAAAAAACACCTCTTGTTTTTAATCGAATATAACCTTATCTTTGCGCCACAATTAATTAATTTTTATTGCTTTAATATTATTCAAGAAATGTATTTAAGTCCAGAAAAGAAAGCCGAAATCTTTAAACAACACGGCGAAGTAGAAACCAACACAGGTTCTGCAGAAGGTCAGGTAGCGTTATTTACATACCGTATTGCGCACTTAACAGAACACTTAAAGAAAAATCGTAAAGATTTCTCTACTCAGTTGTCACTTCAAAAATTGGTAGGTAAACGCCGCGGTATTTTGGCTTACCTATACAAAAAAGATATTGAGCGCTATCGTGCTATCATTAAAGCTTTAGAGCTTCGTGATATCATCAAACAAAAATAAGCGAATTTTATCATTAAAAGCCATTCTTTAGGGAATGGCTTTTTAATTCCCTGTTAATTTTTTTTAACGGGTTTTATTATAGATAGGCATTTTTAATCCTATCTTCGTTTGCAAAAACAAAAACTATATAAACAACGGTGTGTAGAAAGAGGAAAACATACCATAATTCTAATTAAATGAATGTAATAAAAAAATCGTTCGATTTGGGCGATGGCAGAATTGTAGAAATTGAAACTGGTAAACTGGCTAAACAAGCTGATGGTTCGGTTGTGGTAAAAATGGGCGATACGATGTTGTTAGCAACTGTTGTATCTACTGTTGGTGCCAAACCAGGTACTGATTTTTTACCTTTATCGGTTGATTATCAGGAGAAATATGCGGCTACTGGCCGTATACCGGGAGGTTTTTTACGTCGTGAGGCAAGATTATCTGATTACGAAGTATTAATTTCACGTTTAGTAGACAGAGCTTTACGCCCAATGTTTCCAAGTGATTATCACTCTGATACACAGGTGATGATTTCTCTAATCTCTGCTGATAAAGATATTATGCCGGATTGTTTGGCAGGTCTGGCAGCATCTGCTGCATTGTCAGTTTCTGATATTCCTTTCAACGGTCCGATTTCTGAAGTACGTGTGGCTAAAATTGATGGTAAATTAATTATCAATCCGAAAGCCAGCGAATTAGAACGTGCAACTTTAGAGTTTATGGTTGCTGGTTCAGCTAACGATATCGGCATGGTGGAAGGTGAGTGTGATGAAATTCAGGAAGACGAAATGGTTGAGGCTTTAAAATTTGCACACGATGCAATTAAAGTTCAATGTGCTGTTCAGGTTGAATTAACAGAAGCTACAGGCAAAACGGTTAAACGTGAATATAATCACGAAGACCATGATGCTGATTTAAAAGCTAAAGTTTATGCTGATACCTACGATAAAGTTTACGCTGTAGCGAAAGCCGGTGGCAATAAAGATGTTCGCAAAGAAGGTTTCACTGCAATCATTAACGAGTTCTTCGAAGCAATGCCAGAAGATACTGCAGATTTAACCAAAGCAATGGCTAAACATTATTACCATGATGTTCAGTACGATGCCATTAGAAATTTATTGCTGGATGAAGGTATCCGTTTAGATGGTCGTAAGACTACAGAAATCCGTCCTATCTGGAGTGAAGTTGGTTATTTACCTGCTGCACACGGTTCGGCTGTATTTACACGTGGCGAAACCCAATCATTAACTTCGGTTACTTTAGGTAGCAAAGATGATGAGCAAATGATTGATGGTGCTTTCTTTAATGGTTATAACAAATTCTTATTGCACTATAATTTCCCTGGTTTCTCAACTGGTGAAGTTAGACCAAACAGAGGCGCAGGCCGTCGTGAAATTGGTCACGGTGCTTTAGCACAACGTTCATTGAAAAAAGTATTGCCTCAAGGTGAAGCAAATCCTTATACCATCCGTATCGTTTCTGATATTTTAGAATCTAACGGTTCTTCATCAATGGCAACTGTTTGTGCTGGTACATTAGCATTAATGGATGCTGGTATTAAAATCAAATCTCCGGTTTCTGGTATCGCTATGGGTTTAATTACCGATGAGAAAACTGGTAAATATGCAATCCTTTCTGATATTTTAGGTGATGAAGATCATTTAGGTGATATGGACTTTAAAGTAACCGGTACAGAACATGGTATCGTTGCTTGTCAGATGGACTTGAAAATCAATGGTTTATCTTACGAAGTTTTAACTAAAGCTTTGTTACAGGCTAAAGAAGGTCGTTTACACATCTTAAACGAGATGAAGAAAACCATCAGCTCACCTAACGAAGATTACAAGCCACACGCTCCACGTATCGTATCTTTAACTATCGATAAAGAATTTATCGGTGCAATTATCGGCCCTGGAGGTAAAATTATCCAGGAAATGCAACGCGAAACCGGCGCTTCAATCTCTATAGAAGAAGTTGATGGTAAAGGTATTGTAGAAGTATTTGCTGATAATAAAGCATCAATTGATGCAGCGGTTACCCGTATCCGTAACATCGTGGCTAAACCAGAAATTGGCGAAGTTTACCAGGGTAAAGTAAAATCAATTATGCCTTTCGGTGCATTTGTTGAAGTTATGCCAGGTAAAGATGGTTTATTACACATCTCTGAAATCTCATGGGAACGTTTAGAAACCATGGATGGTGTATTAAAAGAGGGTGATAAAATCGAGGTTAAATTGTTAGACATAGATAAACAAGGTAAAATGAAACTTTCTCGTAAAGTTTTGTTACCAAGACCTGAAAAACCGGCAGCACCACAAGCGTAATAATCGATACGTCATGCTGAACTTGATTCAGCATCTGCTTGATAGACTCTGAAATAAATTCAGAGTGACGCACAAATAATAAGGCCCTTTCAGTGCAAAAAACTGAAAGGGCTTTTTGTTGGGTAATGTATTTTTTAACAAGGAGTCGCTGCCCCCATAACAATTCCATTGATGACAAAATAAGAATTGCCTGTTGTAATATTTGTTATTATTCCATTAGGCCATGGAGTTGTTAAATGCGAATTCGTAAAAATTGGTGTACCAGTTATAATTTTATCCGTTGAATTAGCTACAAAAACAGCCACAACCTCTGCACAATGGTAATCACCATAATCACTCCCAGCCATTGCAGTGATAAGAATACCTGGTCCGGGCGGACGTACTGCTTTTTTAATAATACTAACTTTGAGAATTGTTTTAGGTTTATTCGTTGTAAAACCAAAAGCTACACTCATGATAAGAATTGCGAGACCAGCAAAAATTAATTGTTTTGTTTTCATAAGAATATTGTTTTTATTTATCCCTAAAATAACCATTTTTTTCAACGAAGCTATTCCTGGAAAGCAGAACTGATCGTATTATTCAGTCTGATTGAAATCGTTTTTGTTGCAACCTAATTTGTTTAAAATGATTTTGTAACTTGCATACTTAGTAAAAATCCAAAATATAAATCCTCGTTGCAAGGCAAGAAGCAATCTCTTTTGGCGTCGCAGTTATATCAGATTGCTTCTTGCCTTACAATGACGAAACATAATAAATATGAAATACATTATAGCCCCATCCATACTTTCTGCCGATTTTGGCAATTTACAGCGCGATATTGAAATGATTAACCAAAGTGAGGCCGATTGGTTCCATGTTGACGTGATGGATGGCGTTTTCGTTCCGAATATTTCTTTTGGTTTCCCGGTAATGGCTGCTGTTAAAAAACATGCAGTTAAACCGTTGGATGTACATCTAATGATTATTGAGCCAGATAAATATATCGAAGATTTTGCCAAAGCAGGAGCAGACCGAATCACAGTGCATTACGAAGCCTGTACACATTTACATAGAACTATTCAATTAATTAAAGCTTCTGGTTGCAAGGCAGGTGTAGCTTTAAATCCGCATACTCCGGTAAGCTTACTACAGGATGTGATTGAAGACCTTGATCTGGTATTGATTATGTCGGTTAACCCGGGCTTTGGCGGACAGGCTTTTATTCACAATACTTATAAAAAAATAAAGGATCTAAAAACTTTAATACAAGGTGTTAACGCAGATTTGGTTATCGAAGTAGATGGTGGTGTTGGTTTACAAAATATTGCTACATTAGTATCCGCAGGTGCCAATGCTTTCGTAGCCGGAAATGCAATTTTTGCAACAGATAATCCGACTGAAACCATTGCCAAAATGAAAAGCTTGACAACGAACGCAGTCAGCATTTAAGTTTTTAACCACAGATAAAAAGGATGGACACAGATCGGAAATGTTTCAGGATTCTACTGTTACCTGTTTTTTGAAAAATAATGACATCCATGTTTATCTGTGTGCATCTGTGGCTATTTTAACCAAATCTCTACGCGTAAAATGCTCAAATTTAGGCTCATCCTTTTCCTTTTAATAGCTGGTTGCAGTTTTGCTGTAGCTCAGCCATTAGTTAGGGTCTCGGGGATAGTTTATAACGATGAAAAATTACCATTATCCCAGGTTACTGTTATTGTTTTGGGACAGGCGCAATCAACCGTTACAGACGAATTTGGTGTTTATACCATTTATTCCAAGTCGAAAACATTTAGCATTAAATATTCTCTTTTAGGTTACCAACCCCAAACCATCAAATTTAATGAACGTTCGGGTGCGCGGATTGTTAAACAAGTGGACTTAATCGCTAATATTAATGAGTTAGAGCAGGTCAACATCACCAATAAACAGAATCAGTTAAGTAACACCACTACCATTAATATTACAGATGTATCCTCCATGCCATTGCTTTCGGGGAATTTCGAAACCATGTTAAAAACGTTGCCCGGTGTATCTACAAATAACGAATTAAGTGCCCAATATAGCGTTCGGGGAGGCAATTTTGATGAAAATCTGATTTACATAAACGATGTAGAAATTAACCGGCCAGTATTAATCCGTAACGGACAGCAGGAGGGGCTTAGCTTTATTAATTCAGATCTGGTCAGTAAAGCAAAGTTCTCCGCCGGTGGTTTTGAAGCGAAATATGGTGATAAACTTTCTTCTATTTTAGATATCAGATATGATAAGCCTGATAGCAACCAGACTACTTTTAGTACCAGTCTTTTAAATACCTCCTTAACTGCAAAAAAGGTTTTTAAAAATAGTTTTTTGTTGGCTGGTTTACGCTATAAAAATAATTCGAGCGTGCTTATTAAACAAGATGAGAAAGGTAGTTATAGTCCTAATTTTGCCGATGCCCAGCTGCTTTATCAATACGATTTTTCGCCGAAATTCAATATCAGTTATTTGGGAAGTTTTAACCTTGGGCAGTTTAAACTGGTACCCACAAACAGAGAAACACAGTTTGGTTCTTTAAGTACTACATTAAGGTTAAATGTAGATTACACGGGACAGGAGATTGACGATTACCAAACCTTAGGTAGCGCTGTTACCGCAACATACTCTCCAAAACCAAATTTGGTCATCAAGTTTGTCAATAGCTATTTTAACACCATAGAAAGGGAACGTTTTGATATCAACGGCAGCTATGTTTTTGACGAGGTAGACAATAGCTTTCCGGGAGAGAATTTTGGACCGGTAAGTAAAAACAAGGGTATTGGCAGCTACTATAATTACGGAAGAAATAGTTTAAATACCCAAATTTTTGCTTCAGAAATTAAGGTCGATCAGAATTTTGATAACCATGTTTTTTCCTGGGGTTTAAAATTTGATAAATCCTTATATAAGGATCAGTTAAATGAATATAATTATACCGATTCTGCTGGGTTTATCTTGCCAAATAACTCCAAAAATATTGTTTTGCAAAACGTAATCAATGTAAAAAACAATCTTGATATCAGCAATTATAGCGCTTACATCCAGGATAGTTATTCACTTTCCAGTTCGGCAGAATTACAGCTGGGAGTGAGGTCAACTTATAGCTCTTTAAGTAAACAGTTACTGATCAGCCCGAGGATATTGATAGCCTATAGGCCAAATTCGAACAATAAGATCCTGAGATTTTCTGTAGGGGTATATAAACAACCACCATCGTACCGTACCATACGCGATTTTTCCAGTGAATTGAATATCAAACAAAAAGCGCAAAGTTCTTATAATACCTCATTGGGTTACGAATATGCATTTGATGCTTTAGGAACGAGGCTGAAGTTTACTTCTGAAGCATACTTTAAATATTCGGACAGGTTAATTCCTTACAAAATTGATAACCTGAGAATTAAATACCTTGCAAATGAAGTATCGCGTGGTTACGCTTACGGTGCTGATTTCAGTATTGGTGGAGAGTTTGTTAAAGATCTTGTTTCTTATTTCAGAATGTCGGTAATGCATGCCAATGAAGATATTATTGGTGATAGCTATGTTCAAAGTGGAGCGACAATTTATCCCGGTTATTTAAAACGGCCAACAGATCAGCGCTTAAATTTTTCTATATTTTTTCAAGACAGGCTGTTGAATAGCCCCACGTATAAAGTTCACCTTAATGCACTTTACGGTTCGCGCTTGCCAATTGGTCCTTCGCTAACACCACGGTATTTAGATAAGTTTTTTATCCCGTCGTATAAACGTGTAGATATCGGTTTCTCAAAAGATTTCCTTGACGATGCAGCTTTGCACAAACCTAAATTTCTGGATAAAAATTTCAGTTCGGTTATTTTATTTTTTGAGGTTTTTAATATGCTGAATATCAATAATACCGTTTCTTACTTATGGCTAAAAGATGTGGATAATGTGCAATATGCCATTCCAAATTATTTAACCGGCAGGCAGTTTAATTTAAAGTTGATTGTGAAATTGAAAAACTAAGTCTTGTTAATTGTAAACTGAAAACTGCAGATTGAAAACTGAGAATCGCCAACTGCAAACTGATTTGGGCGTTACCCAATCCCGTGAAAAACGGGAAAGGGGGAGGGCTTTTCAGGGCTACGCTTTGCTCCGGTACCGATGAAGGATCGGCACTGAACCCTTACAATCCCTAACGCAAATCTATCGTTTCAAAAGAGTCTTCAAATTTTAAAAAGCTGGGGAGGTTATAAGTGCAAGTTTTCAGATCGTATTATCTTATTGAGTTGGTATTTTGAGATGATTTGCCGTATTTAACCCTATTAGGTTTATGTAACCTGATGGGTTTGTTTCGGCTAATTTCAATAAAACGATTTAATTATAAAAACTGCAATAAATCAATCGGTTTATGGCTTTTTTTTAACAAAATTTAATTTTTTAGGTAACGATTTTATGGGCATAACTGCTTTAAAAATTTTACATTTACGCCCATAAAACATTATATAATAAGATGAAGCATAATTTTGGCGCAGGCCCTTGTATTTTACCTCAAGAAGTGTTTAAACAAGCAGCTCAGGCTGTTTTAGATTTTAACGATGGATTATCAATTTTAGAAATTTCGCACAGAACAACCGAATTTGAGGCAGTTGTTGCTGAAGCTGATAAGTTGGTAAAAGAATTATTAAATGTGCCGTCGGGTTATTCCGTTTTATTTTTACAAGGTGGTGCAAGTTTACAGTTTGCAATGGTACCGATGAACTTATTGGGCGATGGACAAACTGCAAGCTATTTGGATTCAGGTGTTTGGGCAACCAAGGCATTAAAAGAAGCTAAATTGATCGGCAATGTAAACGTGGTGGCTTCTTCAAAAGATGCAAACTACACCTTCATTCCTAAGGATTTCGAAATCCCTGCCGATAGTGCTTATTTCCACTATACATCCAACAATACCATTTACGGTACTGAACTTTTCGAAGTACCTAAAACCGGTGTTCCTGTAGTTTGCGATATGTCGTCAGATATCATGAGCCGTGTAATCGATGTTTCTCAGTTCGATTTAATTTATGCAGGAGCGCAAAAAAATGTTGGTCCGGCAGGTTTAACCATTGCCATTGTTAAAGATGAAATTTTAGGTAAAATCGACCGTAAAATTCCATCGATGTTAAACTATCAATCGCATATCGACAACGGTTCAATGTATAACACACCTCCTGTTTTCTCCATTTATGTTGCATTATTAAACCTTCGATGGTTAAAATCAAAAGGCGGTGTTGCAGAAATTGAAAAAGAAAACAAACAAAAAGCTGAGGCACTTTACAGAGAGATCGATCGCAATCCCTTATTTAAAGGAACCTGCGCTGTTGAAGACCGTTCCAGAATGAATATATGTTTCGTAATGGAAAATACAGAATTGGAAAAACCATTTTTGAAATATGCGGAAGAACAGGGTATTGTAGGGATTAAAGGCCACAGAAGTGTAGGTGGTTTCCGCGCTTCGATGTACAATGCCTTGCCAATTACAAGTGTTCATGCATTGATAGATGCCATGCAATCCTTTGAAGAACAACAAGCAAAAGCAAATTAAAAATTAATTATAACCGCAGATGATTATACGATTATTTAATCGATTTAATCAAATCTGCGCAATCATAAATAACAATGATTAGGATATTAGCAAACGATGGGATTGATCCGATCGGAAAAGAATTATTAGAAAAAGCAGGTTTCCAGGTGGATACAGAAACCATTCCGCAAGATAAACTAGCTGAAGCTTTAAAAAATTATGATGCCATTACCGTTCGTAGCGCAACAAAAGTTAGAAAAGAATTAATTGATGCTGTTCCAAATATTAAATTAATTGGTAGAGGTGGAGTTGGTATGGATAATATTGATGTAGAATATGCTCGCAGTCAGGGTGTTGCAGTGGTAAATACACCAGCTGCATCTTCATTGTCGGTAGCTGAGTTGGTTTTTTCACATTTATTTACCGGTATCAGGTTCCTACAGGATGCTAATCGTAAAATGCCTGTTGAAGGTGCTACACAATTCAATAATCTTAAAAAAGCTTATGCTAAAGGAACCGAATTAAGTGGTAAAACCATCGGTATTATCGGTTTTGGCCGTATTGGTCGTGCAACTGCAAAAGTGGCATTAGGTTTAGGTATGAATGTTTTAGCTTACGATTTATATCCATCTGAATCTGAAATTACTTTAGAATTCCAGGGTGGTAAATCAGTCAATATTCCGATTAAAACGGTTTCCTTAGATGAAGTAATTACAGGAAGTGATTTCTTTAGTTTACATACTCCATTTGCCGATAAACCGATTTTGGGCGCAGAAGAATTTGCTAAAATGAAAAATGGTGTTGGTATTGTAAACTGTTCACGCGGTGGAACAATTGATGAGCCGGCTTTAATTGAAGCTTTAAACTCTGGTAAGGTTTCTTTTGCAGGTTTAGATGTTTTCGATAATGAACCTACACCATTGGCAGAAATTTTAACCCATCCTAAAATCTCTTTAACACCACACATCGGTGCATCAACAAACGAAGCACAAGAACGTATTGGTACCGAATTGGCAACGTTAATTATTGAGCATTTTAAGAAATAATAATATTTTAAACCTCGCAGGTTTTTAAACGGCGCAGCCCTCAATGGGACCGTTGAAACATAAATAACCCACCAATTAAACCTGCGAGGTTTTTCTAAACTAGTCCAAAGCATTTGTAGTTACCCAGTACCGGTAGCCTAATATCGCTTTCTGAAAAGTGGTCAGCTTGTTCGGATCCTTTTTATACAAACTTGGCAAAACTACTTTGTTTATCTTCGCCAGGATTTTAAACAGTCCTTTTTTCATAATTTGTTTATTGATTTAAAGGTCATAAAGCTGCTAAAATCTTATTGTAATTAAGGCTTGATTTTAGCGGTTTCGTAATTATGCAGTTTTTTATTGAAAAAATAAAACCCGCCAGCCATTATTAAAATCAAAAAGACAATAATATAGGTTGATAAACCTCCTTTATTTTTTTTCTCTAAATCTTCTTTAAGCTGTGCATTCTGATCCTGTAATTTTTTAATGGTACCCATATAAGCTTCAATCCGTTCCTGAGAATTATCTGCAACGGCCACCTTTTGTTGGTTTTGCAGGTCTTTATAATCCATTAAAATTTTCAGTTCCTTGAAAATATTATTATCGGTTAATACCACCTGACGGAGAATTTCATTTGAATTTTTGATGTCTTTTTTCGTTTGCCACCCAAAAATGCCTGAACGCTGCGTTAAGCTTTCATCATATTGGCCAAATTTAGTACTTCGCTCCTGAAGCAGAGAATTTACTTTAATCCTTTGTGCTGCATAAGCGGCAGTATCCTGTTGCGCAAAAGCTTGAAAACTAAATAAGATCAGTGAGAGCAGATAAAAATATTTCTTCATGTGGATATAAACGCGAAAAGGGTAGAAGTTGTTTTGTTGGTTCAGTCGTCATTAGTTCATTTGTAATGCAAAGTTCCCAAAATATTCGTCATCCCCCCTGAAGTACAAGGGAACGGAGAGATCTACCTGGAAATAAATTCGGCAATAGATTTCTCCATTTTGGTCGAAATGACTATAATTTCTATATGGATTTTTCCGCTTTAGTTTTTTAGCTTTGGTCTTTTCGCTTTTAAGAATGAAACTCAACCCTTACAATATCACCAAGGTGCAATCCTAACAATCCACTGGCTTTTCCTTTATTAATGGCAATTTCGAGGTGGTTACTGATGCCGAACAGACAAAGTTTTTCACCTTCCTGCACTTCGTTGTAATGCCAGCTTAATTGTGTAATGGTTTCACTTTTTCTAAAGTATAATGTAAAGTCTCTGTTTTTCTGAATTTTGGTAAAAAGATCCTTGGTAATATTGGTAATTACATTGCAAAAAGTATCAATGTACACCACACTCCCGCGAATCACATCCCGCTCAATTACAGGGTGCAAAAGCATCTTTTGTTCAATCTCTGCTACAGGTAAACCAATATCCTTCAGTTTGCCTCCTTTGGCCAGGTGCGTAGCCGCTTTAACAAAAATATCAACCAATGGGAAGTGCAGGTATTTCAAATCCTGCATAATGTTCAATTCTACCACGTCTTCCGGAACATCATCAAACAGAAGCGAGAAAATACCATTGTCTGCACCCACAAAATAATGATCACGGTGCTTTACCGCGATGTATTTGGTATTTTCGCTATATACAGAATCGATACCGATCAGGTGTACTGTATTCTTCGGAAAGTAAGGATAAGCGTTTTTTAAAACGAAAGCAGCGTACGAAATATTGAATGAAGGAACTTCATGGGTAATATCAACTAAATTAACATTAGGCATAAGACTCAACAGACTACCTTTAAGGGCGCTCTGGTAAAAATCTTTTGAACCTAAATCTGTTGTTAAAGTAATTATCCCCATTAAAAATTCATTATTATTGCTTATTCTTGTGTACAGGCCTAAGCGCCTGCAAATATTCAAATTTTAATTAATATACCCCGATAACTTTTTAAAATACTATAGTTTGAACGAATTAAAATTAACCCTGGATACCGTAAATCCTGCTCACTTTTGGGGGCCGAACAATGAGAATTACGAAATGATTAAAGGTGCTTTCGCAAAATTAAAACTGGTGGCGAGAGGGAGTGATGTTAAGGTTCTCGGTGATGAACAGGAACTTAAGGCTTTCGAAGAGAAGTTTAACCAGCTAATTGCGCATCTAGAAAAATATAGCTCACTAAGCAATAATGACGTAGAAACAATATTAGGTGCAAAGGCAGCGGGCGTTGCAAAAAAAGATGCAGAACAACCAACCGGAGGTGGCGGAGAAGTAATTGTTTTCGGTACTAATGGCTTATTGATAAAAGCAAGAACCGCAAATCAGCGCAAAATGGTAAGCAGTATTGCTAAAAATGACATTCTATTTGCCATTGGTCCTGCAGGAACAGGTAAAACCTATACAGCTGTAGCCCTGGCGGTAAGAGCATTGAAAAATAAAGAGATTAAAAGGATCATTTTAACGCGCCCGGCTGTTGAAGCTGGAGAGAACCTGGGTTTCTTACCAGGTGATTTAAAGGAAAAAATTGATCCATATTTACGTCCGCTTTATGATGCGCTGGATGATATGATCCCTGCCGAGAAATTGAAATTCTACATTGAAAACCGTACAATAGAAATTGCACCATTGGCATTTATGAGGGGCCGTACCTTAGATAATTGCTTTGTGATTTTAGATGAAGCCCAGAATGCCACCGATATGCAGTTAAAAATGTTTTTAACGCGTATGGGGCCGACTGCTAAATTTATTGTTACAGGTGATGTTACACAAGTAGATTTACCTAAAAAACAAATGTCGGGTTTATTTAATGGCTTGAGGATTTTAGAAGATATTAAAGGAATTGATATTATCTATTTAAGTGGAGAAGATGTGGTGAGGCATAAATTGGTAAAAGATATCCTGAAAGCTTACGGAGATATTCAATAGTTAAGTCCAAAATGGGGAGTCTGTAGTCTTAAGTCAAAATCGACTTAGGACTAAAGACTTCGGACTTTCGGACTTTTTCTCTATTTTTACGGCCTCATGAAAGCACTTAAAGAAACCCATTTCAATTTCCCTAATCAAAGTAATTTTTACAAAGGTAAAGTACGCGATGTATATACAATTGCCGATCAATCGATGGTAATGGTCGTATCCGACCGTATTTCTGCATTCGATGTAGTATTGCCTGAAGCGATTCCATTTAAAGGACAGGTATTAAACCAGATTGCGGCTAAATTTTTAGCAGCTACACAGGATATCGTTCCCAACTGGGTTTTGTCTGTTCCAGATCCAATGGTTACTATTGGCCGTATCTGCGAACCGTTTAAAGTAGAAATGGTGATCAGAGGTTATTTAGCCGGACATGCCTGGAGAGAATACAGCGCTGGTAAACGTTCTGTTTGTGGTGTTACTTTACCTGAAGGTTTAAAGGAAAACGATAAACTGCCTCAACCCATTATTACACCAACCACTAAAGCTTCGGTAGGTCATGATGAGGATATCTCAAAAGAAGATATTTTGGCAAAAGGTATTGTTTCGATAACCGATTATGAAAAATTAGAAGAATATACTTACGCACTGTACCAACGTGGAACTGAGATTGCGGCAAAAAGCGGCTTGATCCTGGTAGATACAAAATACGAATTTGGCGCAGCAGATGGTGTAATCTATTTAATCGATGAAATTCATACACCAGATTCTTCACGATATTTTTACGCTGAAGGTTATCAGGAGCGTCAGGATAACAATGAACCACAGAAGCAACTTTCAAAAGAGTTTGTTAGAAAATGGTTAATTGAAAATGGTTTTCAGGGAAAAGACGGACAGGTTGTGCCAGAAATGACTCCGGAAATCGTAAATTCAATTTCAGAACGTTACATTGAACTTTATGAAAAAATTGTAGGCGAGACTTTTATAAAAGCTGATGCTGATGCAATTTCCAGCCGCATTGAAACTAATGTTTTAAAGGCTTTGGGAACACTTTAAATTCGAAAGAAATTTATACATTAGTGCAATAAAGATTAGAGAGATGAAATTTTCAGTAGATAAACACGATAAATATGTAACCTTAAAGTTAGAAGAACATAAGTTTACAAACGACAATGCTCCCGGTTTAAAAGCAGAATTCTATTTGCTTAATGCCGAGGGATTTCAGAATATAATTGTTGATTTAAGTCATGTTACAGAGTGTAGTGATGCACAGGATTTAAGTTGCTTATTAGTTGGCGACAGGCTTTGCAAATCGGCAGGCGGATTATTTATTGTAACGGGAATTAACGACGAGCTTGCATCAATTATTGAATTATCAAACATATTTCAATCTGTAACGTTTGTTAATACATTAGACGAAGCAACGGATTTCATCTTTATGGATGAGTTGGAAAAAGAGTTTAGAGGCGCTAAATAACAAAATATTTAAATAACATTCTGGCCTCGTAGTTTCTAAAAATCTACGGGGCTTTTTATATCTGATCATGATGAAGTTTGAAGTTACCATTTTGGGAAGCAGTTCTGCAACACCTGTATACAACAGGAATCCATCGGCACAGCTTTTAAATTGTAACGAAAAATACTATTTGATCGACTGTGGTGAAGGCACCCAACAACAACTGGCCAAGTTTAACCTTAAGGCCGCCCGGATAGATTATATTTTTATCAGTCATTTACATGGCGACCATTATTTTGGGTTGATTGGATTATTATCAAGCTTGCATTTAAACGGCAGGATAAAGCCAATACAGATATTTGGTCCCAAGCCTTTACTTGAAATCTTAGAAATTCAGTTTAAATATTCTGATACCGTTTTAAGGTATCCTATTGAGTTTTTTCCAATTGAAGCCGATCAATCTACCCAGATTTTCGAAAACAGTGACCTGATCGTCAAAACCATTGTTTTAAATCACCGTATACCGACTACAGGTTTTATTTTTCAACAAAAGAAAAGGCAGCGCAAACTAATCAAAGATAAAGCAGACGAAGTGCCCATGGCTTATTATACAGCCTTAAAAAAAGGGATTGATGTAGAATTGCCCAATGGCGATATTTTGCGCAGTGAAGATTACACCATACCGGCAGATGCGCCACGGTGTTATGCCTATTGTTCTGATACTTTATTTGATGAAAGGTACTTTACTACGATAAAAGATTGCGATACCTTATACCACGAAGCTACCTTTATGCACGACCTACTGGACAGGGCTAAAGAAACACATCACACAACCGCTTTTCAGGCAGCAGAAGTAGCAAAAATTAGCGGAGCTAAAAAATTACTCATCGGCCATTTTTCTTCACGTTACAAAACCTTACAAATGCTTTTAGAAGAAGCACAGTCTGTTTTCGAAAATACTGAGCTAGCGGTTGAGGGTAGGACTTTTCAGCTGTAAACAGATTTCAAAAATCGCGCTTCATTTTCGATCAGATGGAGAGCAGTCCCGAACTTTTGGGAGAGAAATCTTTTTACATTGTTTAAAGATTTCTCCATTTTGTTGCATTTCAGTCGAAATAATGATACTAAAGTCTTAATTTAGCAAAGAAATCCCAAAATACTATCCCGGCAGAAATTACGATGTTAAAAGAATGTTTGGTCCCAAATTGCGGAATTTCGATGCACTCATCAATTTTAGCCATTACCTCATCGCTAACACCATCAACTTCATTCCCGAAAATAAGCGCATATTTTTTATTGGGATCCGGTGTGAAAGTATTTAGCATTGTGCTATTCTCTGCCTGTTCAATGGCAATAATTTCGTATCCTAAATCCCTTAGTGCATCAACAGCCTGTAAAGTGTCTGTATAATGAATCCAATCTACCGATTGCGTAGCACCCAGAGCCGTTTTTTCAATTTCGCGATGTGGTGGTTGTGCAGTTATGCCACAAAGAATCACCTTTTCTAAAGCAAAGCCATCAGCGGTACGGAATATTGAACCTACATTGTGCATGCTGCGTACATTATCCAAAACCACTACAACAGGTAACTTTTCCTGTGCCTTAAACGCCTCAATATCCGGACGATTTAACTCGTCTAACTTTAATTTTCTCATTATTTTTAAAAGGATTACACAGATTGATGAATTACACCGATTTTAACATATTTGGATCTGTGTTTACTTATTTGTCTCTGTTATTAAATGTGGGCCATTGCTAATTTCGCTAACGTAAATGGCAGCAGGGTAACCAATTTTAGCTACATAATAATCGGTTAAATGCCTGGCAAAATCTTCTTCGAAGCCTTTTTCCAATAAAGCGATGGCACAGCCGCCAAATCCAGCACCAGTCATTCGTGCACCTATTACATGTTGATAGCCGGTACAGAAATCTACAACTGTATCCAGCTCTTTTCCACTTACTTCGTATAAGCTTTTTAAAGATTGATGCGAAGCATACATTAACCGGCCAAATTCTTCGAGGTTACCGCTGTTTAAAGCCCTTGCAGCCTGATGAACACGGTCGTTTTCTTTCACTACATGTGTAGCGCGGTTTAATATGGTTTCGCTGGTAATTAAATGGCTGTGCAACGCAAATTTTTCTGCATTAAGCTCGCAAAGATAGTGTAGTGTAATTTCTTCGTTCAATAGCTTTAAGGCTGTTTGACATTCGGCCACACGTTCATTGTACTTAGAATCTGCCAGTTTGCGCGGCTTATTGGTATTGATGATGGCCAGCACATAATTGCCGAGATCAACATCAACCATTTTATATTTTAAAGTCTCGCAGTCTAAAACAATCGCTTTATTTTTTTCGCCAAAAGCAACCGCAAACTGATCCATTATGCCTGAGTTTAGGCCAATAAAATCATTCTCCACCCTTTTGGCAATCTTAACAAGCTCTAATCGGTCATACCCCAGGTTAAAATAATTGTTTAAGGCATACGCCGTAGCAATCTCAATTGATGCAGAAGAAGAAAGTCCCGATCCAATGGGGATATTCCCATAAAAAAGAAAATCCAATCCGGTAATCTCTTTTCCATCTTTGATCATTTCATTAATTACACCTACAGGATAATTGGCCCATTGGCTTCCGTCTTTTTCATTTAAAACATTGCTTTCAACAGTGGTTTCCATCTCGAAATTCAGACTCTTAAACCTGAATTTCTTATCATTATTAGGCGCAATTGCCAGCCACGTTCCGAGGGTAATGGCACATGGCATTACTAAACCGCCATTATAATCAATATGCTCGCCAATGAGGTTAACGCGACCGGGTGTAAAATATAGGGCAGCTGCTTTTTTATGATATTGCGCTGCAAATTTTTCCTCAAGGTTAATATTCATTTGGCTAAAATATATTTATTAAAAGCATTAATAATAGTATGTTTGTTTAGGAAACAAAAGCCCTAAGTTACAATTTATGAGCGTTCAGCAAATACCTACCGGAAAAATTATTGATGGCGAAGAAGTTATCGCAATCGAACTAATCAATAGTAAAGGCACTTATGTTAAAATATTCAATTATGGTGCGATCATTAACAAATTCATCGTTAAAAATGCCAAAGGCGAAATGCAGGATATTGTATTGGGCTTTGATACTTTCGAGGAATACCTTAATCCGGATTACCTAACTGAGTATCCATATCTGGGTGCTATTGTAGGACGTTATGCCAACCGCATCAAAAATGGCCGGTTCACCATTGATGGAGAGGACTACCAACTGGCACAAAATGCGGGTACCGATACGCTACACGGCGGTATAGAAGGTTTTGATAAAAAAGTTTGGGATATTGTTGAAGTGGGCGAAGGGTCACAATCGTCGGTTACCTTACAGTACGAAAGTGTGGATGGCGAAGAAAATTTCCCTGGCAACCTGATCATTGACCTTACTTTCGAACTTACCGAAAATGATGAATTGATTTTAAGTTATGAAGCTGAGACTGATCAGGCTACTGCAATCAATTTAACACACCATGGTTATTTTAATCTGGCTCCTGAAGGCGGAAATATTAAAAACCACAAACAGCAGATTTTTGCTTCAAATTACCTTGAGCAGGACAGTAATTATTCAGTAACAGGTAAACTGATTCCTGTGGAAGGTACGCACATGGATTTTATAAAATCTAAAGCGATTGGGCAGGATTGGGATGAGGAAGAAGGTTATGACCAAACTTACGTTCTGGATAAAATCTATGGCGATTTATCGCTGGCAACCAAAACAATTGAAGAAGAAAGTGGTTTAGTTTTAAGCGTATATACAACAGAACCAGTAGCACATCTTTATACCTCAAAATATTTGGATGTGAGAAATGGCAAAGGCGGAAGGGATTACGTCAGCTTCGGTGCTTTTTGTGTGGAAACACAGCATCACCCCAATGCAGTAAATATCCCTGAATTTCCAAGTACCATATTAAGACCAGAAGATTTGTACACGCAAACAACCATTTACAAAGTTTCATTAAATAAATAAATTATGTTCACTATTGAAAATATCCGGGCAGCAGAATCAAAAATTAAAACTGGTGCAGATTTTCCGCAGTTTATAAAAGAAATTAAGGAATTGGGTGTGAGGCGGAATGATGTTTATGTAAGCAATGGTTTATCGATTTATTTTGATGACGAAGATAATGCACAACAGGTGAGTCCTGACGAATATCCAACTTTGGTTATCAATGAAGAATCTTCTGCCGGAAAGTTGGAGCACGCTTTAAAAGTACATCAACAAGGTGAAACAGATTATATTACCTTTTGTAAACAAGCTGCAGATGCTGGCGTGGAGAAATGGGTAACTGATCTGGAAGAAATGACCTGTACGTATTTGGATACTGAGGGAAATGAACTGATAAAAGAGAAGATACGAACAGTATAAATATGGAGGCCCGAAATTTCGGGCCTTTTTATTCCTCTACCATCGTCATCTCGACCGAAGTGAACGTAGTGGAGAGATCTTTTAAGAAGATTTATTTAAGTGGAGTCAGATGTTACTATCTGACTTTTCGGTTTTTTGGACAAGTTGTTAATTTTAGTGCTTTATAGGTTATTAATGGTTTATTTTAACCACCTGAGACATCTTAGTGCACTTGAGGTTATATTGGTGACTGATCAGCCTTAATTAAATCCTTTCCAACACCGTTTTAATGGCCTTTTCTATAATTTTATCAGGCTCATTGCTGAATTCGAATTTTATACGACTGGCCAAAATAGCATTTACAGAAAGTGCTTTATGTCCCAAAACTTTTGCTAAAGCGTAAATCCCCGCAGTTTCCATTTCTAAATTGGTAATCCGGTATTGGTTGCTCCGAAAGCTGTTAATGAGTCCGATGAAATCGGGGACAGCATTTTTTGCCCTCACTATCCTCCCTTGAGGGGCATAAAAGCCCGGAGCAGTAATGGTGATTCCATGAACCATATCTTTGCCTATGGTATTTAAAAGACCTTCATCTGCAGCTGTTAAATAGGGGTTTATATTTTTTAAATGACCAAAATGTATCTTGATATCATCTGTTAAAAGTTGCTCATCGCCAGATAGTTGCTGTAGGTAATAATTCATTAAAGCATCCATGCCCAAACCATGAGAGGAAGCTAAAATGGTTCCCATGGGGATATCCGGCTGCACAGCTCCTGATGTGCCTACACGGATAATATTCAGTGAGGTTAATTCTTTTTTTACTTCGCGGGTTTCAAAATCGACGTTTACCAGTGCATCCAGCTCGTTAAAAACGATATCAATGTTATCTGTACCAATACCTGTTGAGAGTACAGTTACCCTTTTTTTTCCTATAAAACCAGTATGGGTAATAAATTCCCGCTTCCCTTTTTTAAATTCTATCTGGTCGAAATACTTGCTTACTTCGCCAACGCGGTCAGGATCGCCAACAGTAATTACGGTTTCGGCAATATCTCCGGGCAGAAGATTTAAATGGTATATACTGCAATCGGGATTGATAATTAAGTCGCTTTCGGATATTTTCATTATTTGGTTTGTTTTGCCTGCAGATCTCGCTCAGATCAACAGATTTATCTCTGTTGATCCTTTTTATCTGTGGTTACTAAATTACGTTCATGTCACTTTGTACATTTTTTTATTCTTGCAGATTTCGCTAATCAACGCAGAACTAATGTCTGTGGTTATTAAATGGTGTGTAGATATTTTAGTTTAACACCTTCCATTTTATCAAACCTACTCAAAACCTGATTGAGTTGTGCCTTTCTTACCTCAAATTTCAATATACAATTGGTATCAAACTGTTGTGATAAGACCTGTAAATTTTCCTCTTTGCTCAATTTCATTACATCATTCATTTGTAGGTATTCGAAATGAACTTCATACACATCATTAACCGTTTTCGAAATTATTCTTGAAGCTTTAATAGCTTCTATACTAGCGTTTTTGTATGCGTTAATTAAACCTGGAACACCCAATAAGGTGCCACCAAAATAACGTACAACTACAATTAATATATTGGTAATATCTTCCGATAATAAACAATTCAGGATTGGCCTTCCTGCAGTACCAGAAGGTTCGCCATCATCATTTACTCTAAAAACAGAGCGATTGGGTGTTAAACGGTATGCATAACAGAAATGATTGGCCTTTGCATTCGCGGCCCTCAGGTTCACAATAATTGGTTTTACTTCTTCTTCATTGCGGATTGGGTAGGCATAAGCAATAAATTTGCTGCCTTTATCACGAAATATGCCTTCCGAGGCACTTTCGATAGTTTTATAGGAATCATCGAACAGCATTTTGCGATAGGGTTATGAAGATAACAGCAGCGATAGCCAAAACTATCCCTACATAATTCAGTTTACTTAATTTTTCTTTAAAAGCAATTATGCCAATTAATGTTCCGACAATGATAACGCCTAAATTCATGGCAGCAAAAACTGTTGATGGATTTTCTGCCAGTGCTTTGTGTGCTTTCATATAAAAAAGAATGTTGCCAAAGTTAAAAAAGCCCAAAATCAGTCCACAAATAACATTAACCAATTGTAATTTTATCTTGCCAGAAATGACCATAGTAATCACAATGAGCAGCGATACGACGAATGATAGGCAGAAAACGGTGAAAAGCGAAGTTGTATAAGGTAGTTGTTTGTATAAGGCAATTTGTTTAAAAAGGACATCAATTACGCCAAAGCCCACAAAAACCATAATGGGATAGAGGAGGCTTTCCTTCCTGGCTACCTGATGATCAGATTTCCGAAGAAAGGTTAAGAAAATAGCTACAAGTCCTATCGCAAGGCCAATAATTTTTAAGTTGTTAAAATCCTCTTTAAAGATAAAATAAGCCGCCAGTATGGGAATAAATAGCGATAAGCGTTGGGCTATGTCGGTTTTAACGATCCCAAGGTTCTTGACTGATGCAGCAAGAAATAAAAATATCGACGGCAATAGAATAGCCAGCGCAATGTAAACAAGCCATGGTGCGGTAGATGTAACCAGTTTAACATCGGGCTTAAAAAAAACAAAACATAAACTTAGCGCAACCAGATAATTAATGGTAACAGCCTGAATAATACTGATCTGGTACCGCTTGGCCAACTTTAATAATATGGCAACCGTAACGCTACAACAAATGCTTAAAATAATATAGATCATTTATTTATGTCGTTTATGTAGATAGAGAGTTTATCGTTTCCAATCTGAATTTGTTCTTTCAGATTTCCGTTTATGGTAGGAGAAGGAACACCTTCCGTCCAGCTGTTTGATGAGGTGATGATACGCGCTTCATCCCAAAGGTTAGTGGATAAAAACTGATTTAGAATATTCGCACCACCCTCGATAATTACCGATTGTATGTCCATCAAATAAAGCTGAAACGCAATCTTTTGTGCCAGGTAAAAATGCATATCTTCCATTTGGATATAATGGATATTGTCGACTACATCAGTTTTAATTTCATTAAATATGATGGTTTTGGCTGCTGCATTGAAAATGTGATTGGATAACGGCACCTGAAGGTTTTTATCGATTATCAAACGAATGGGGTTTTTACCCGGCCATTCTCGTGAAGTTAACTGCGGATTGTCCATAATAGCGGTTTGTTTTCCGATCAAAATGGCATCTTCTTCAGTTCGCCACTGGTGTGCCAATCGTTTGGTTAAAGCTCCACTGATCCACTTTTGGTGACCATCTTTAGTTGCAAAATAACCATTTGCAGTTTCGGCCCATTTTAAAATGATGTAAGGCCTTTGCTGTTGTATTCTGGTGAAAAATCTTCTGTTAAGGTAACGGCATTCATCGTCTAAAACTCCACTTAGCACTTCAATTCCCGCATTTTTAAGCTTTTCGATGCCTTTGCCATCAACGCTTGAAAAAGGGTCTCTATTACCAATAACCACTTTTTTGATCTGGTGTTTCACAAACAGGTCGGCGCAGGGAGGGGTTTTGCCGAAATGTGCACAGGGCTCTAGACTCACATAAGCTGTTGCCTGTTTTAACATAGCCTCAGCCTCATCTCCATATTGATCAAATACAGCTTTAACCGCATTTGGTTCGGCATGTGCTTTTCCGTATTGCTGATGATAACCTTCGCCGATGATTTTATCGTTTAAAACAATAACACAGCCTACCATTGGGTTTGGACTTACGTTTCCAATACTTAAAATGGCTAACTCCAAACAGCGTTTAATATAGAATTCATCGCTCATTAGGGCAAAAGTAGTAAAAAAAGAGTCACGGGCTTATCAAAACAGATTTGTTATCATCTCAAATAAGTAATTTTGCTATTCATGAACATTGGAGCGCTCGAGGAGCATTATAAACTGGAACTTGCACCCTTATACGAAAGTGATGAGGCGAAAACATTATTTAGCCTGGCTGCTGAGCAGGTTTTAGCTTTGTCTCCCAGTAAGTTAATGATGCAGAAAGATGCAGCTGTCAGTTTTATCAACATGCAAAAACTATTTAGCATCCTTAACGACCTGCAGATCGGAAAACCAATTCAGCATATTTTAGAGGAAGCCCATTTTTATGGTTTAGTTTTTAAAGTAAACGAAAATGTACTGATACCTAGACCTGAAACAGAGGAATTGGTAGAATGGATCATTTCAGTTTGCAGAACACTATCCTCAGTTAACAGTTTTGAATCACCGAAAAAGCTAAGTATACTTGATATTGGAACTGGATCTGGTTGTATCCCGATTACGCTTAAAAAGCACTTACCAAACACCCAGGTAGCTACATTGGATGTATCTGCTGATGCTATAGCAGTTGCAAAACAGAATGCCCGGCAAATTGGTGTTGAGATCAATTTTATTACAGCGGATATTTTAACATTTCAATCTGAAGAAAAATTTGATATCATTGTAAGTAACCCGCCTTATATCAGGAATTTAGAAAAAAATGAGATGCATAATAATGTGCTTTTGCACGAGCCTCATTTAGCTTTATTTGTAAGCGACGAAAACCCATTGATTTTTTATAAAGCCATCGCTGATTTTGCAAAAACAAATTTAAAGCCTAATGGAAAACTTTTCTTTGAAATTAATGAATTTTTAGGTAAAGAAACAGTTGATATGCTGTCTAATAGAGAGTTTAATAACATTGAGTTAAAGAAGGATATGCAGGGAAAGGATAGAATGGTTAGGGCAGGGCTTTGATGGAAGAGGTGTAACGGAAAATGGATGATTGAGGGTAAATAATCAATGACCAATTTTCAATGATCAAACTAGCAGAGTTCAATGAAAGGGCGTCATCTCGACCGGGGACATTGCGGAGTGGAGAGATCTGCTTCGATAGATCTCTCGAATACGTTGCACTATGCTCGAGATAATGATAACTTATCCTCGTGTCTTAGTACCTTTGCAGTAAAAAATAATGCCACGAATGCACGGAAAACATGGAGATTTGAATGGTTATTAGCATGATCGATTATTAAAGACTAGATATTTACCGATACGTTAAGAGCACAACTGGTAATCGAGTGGTACAACTTTATTTCTGATTCTACTTATGGTTTCTACACGTACACCCAGGTAACTGGCCAGGTAACGCTGCGGTATCCTTTTGATATCCAACCCGCTTTCCTGTATTTTACGGTACCTGCCAATTGCTTTGGGTATTCGGGCAAGGATAGCTCTTTCTGATGCAGCATAATAATGAAGTGCAAATAGCTTTCTGCCAATTAGGTTAGCCTCCGGATATTTGGTATACATCAAATCGATTAAGGTATATGGAATGCAGATGAGTTTGCAATCTTCCAGGGCCTGAAGATATTCTATAGAAGGACTGGGGTGCTGATTGGGTTGGCGTATAGCGCCTATTAATTCATTCTCGAAGCTAAACCACGTACTGATATCTTGTTTACCATCGCGTATAAAACCACGTACCAGCCCATTGACCAAAAAATACAGAGAAGCATTACTATCTATTGGAGAGAGAATGTGTTTGTTTTTTTTTATACGGGTAAGTTTGCAAGACCTTTCAAACTCGGCTTTAATAGCATTAGATAAAGGATAGAATTGCTCAAGATAATCGAAAAGAGGGCGTAAAAATGATGTTTTATATGGCATAGTTAAAGGGGCTTGTCTGGTTTAAAAAAAGATTTTAGTGTACTTATTTTTGGAACGCAATATGCATATTGTGATCTGGAGCCAAAGGTATCTGGTATTTTACTGTGTACTTAAAAATATTACTGTTGTAACCTCTAACGATACGATCGTTAGACTAAAAAGGTGGCTTTTTACGGGTTAATAGCTTAGTTCCTGTGCAAAATAAGCAGTTGGCATTAAGCCTGTTTCTTTTTTAAATGCATTATAAAAAGTAGCTACGCTTTTAAAGCCAGCTTCAGAAGCAATAGCTTCGATGGTGATTTTATCTGATTTTAAGGGGTACTGTTTTAAGAAATGACCAACCCGGTAACTGTTAATCCAATCTCTGAAATTTTTTCCAATATGTTTGTTAATTACGAACGAGCAGTGGTGGATTGGAATGTTGAGTTTTGCTGCCAGATCAATAATCTGAAAATCGTGAAGCAGATAAAGTTGTTCCCGCTCCATCATTTCTGTCATGGCAAGGGCATAGTCAGACAGTTGTGCGTCCAAAAGATTATTTTTTTTGATGGGTACAACTGTAGGTTTTGCATCTTCTACAGGTAAAGAAACGAATATTGTATCATTTTCTGTTTTCAATACTGCAGGTTTTTTAGTCCAGTCTACCGCCACCAGCAGATAGCCATAAAAAATATAAGGCCTGTGGAGCGCGTATAATAAAATGAATAACAGGGCTAAACAATTGGCTACAACAAACGACGTGTTAACATACGGGATATGTAAGTTTCTTAAAACAATAGGTACCAGACCAAACAACTGGAAGAAGGTAGCAATCCGAAGAAAAAAGATGATCCATTTTCGGCCTTCACCTTCGATTACTTGCCGGGGGGTGTTTTTTAGACGGAGTACAGCAATCCAGGTAAGGCATAAATAACCCGATACCAGAATTGGCCTGAATAAATAGTGGAAATATGGAGGAAATAATCCAGTTTTTGCGCTGAGAGACAAGTAACCATTTTCAGCCAACTGCTTTCCGATCATATCCCAATCAAGTTTTATAGAGAGCGGCCAGGGAATAATGTGAATAATAGCAAGTAGAACAGGTAGAAAATGCAGCCATTCTATTTTTTGTAATTTTTTACGATCCTGAAGAAACCCTGTTATGTAGAGATAAAAGCAGGCCGGGGCAGCATAATAAAACGGCGTAAAAGTTTGATGAAAAAAGGCCAAGATATTGGGCTGGCCTGATTTAAAAAATAACGAAGTTAATACTTGCCCAAATCGGGCAAAAAATATAACGGAAAGGAAAATGTTTAACAGTTTATTCCCCTTTTTTGAAAAAAAAAGATGCATGGAGAATAAAAGCAAGAATAAACAACTGGTACTAATGAAGAGGTTTAAAGATTGCATATTTCCAGCCAAGATAAAACATAATTGCTAAATTAATTTTCCTAATCGTAAAATTTTTTATGATTAAATGTGCCATCTGCAAAATGCTAAAAATGAGGCAGATTTTGTTAAAAGCAGGGTGGCATAGATGCCTTTGCCCAAATATTTCACTGATATTTTATGCTGTTTGCAATAATGATTTGGCATAAACGTTTGTTTAATTTATAAAAAGCAATAGTTTTGCGGCCCGTTTATTGTTAGCGGAAAGGAATATTGTTTAATTAATGGATGTTTACCATCCCTATAAAAGAAAAATTATGGACAAATTTAAAAAAGTGCAAGATCTAATCTCTTCTGTAGAAGCAGACGTAACGAAATTTTATGATGGTGGTAATGCTGCAGCAGGTACACGTGTACGTAAAGCAATGCAAGACCTAAAAGTTTTAGCCCAAGAAATTAGAGCTGAAGTAACTGATAAAAAAAATAGCGCTAAATAATTTATTTTCGCTTAAAAAGAAAGCCCGTCTAAGTTAGATGGGCTTTCTTTTTAGCTGTTGCTTTTGGCTTTACACTTTGTGCCAATTATATGCTTATTTATTGCGTTTACTGGTAATAAGTTTGTCGGTGAAAAAGTCACGGAAATCATTGTAGTAAAGATCGCCCACTGTAAAGCTGGTATGATTAGAAAGCGTTATCCTCGTGCCTTCAACATGTAAAATATGATTGATGGAAATAATATAACCCCTATGTAGTTGAATAAAGCCTTTTTCTATATTCAGCTGTTCTTTAACATCCTTCAGACTTAAATACGCAATAATTACTTTCTCTTTTGTATGGATTTTGATGTAGTTATGGAAACTTTCAAAAGCTATTATATCTGCATATCGTACCAGAATAGCTTTGTGTTCTTCAGATTTATTTTTGACAAAAAAATAAGATTCATGCGCAATATCTTCTGTTTCATCTTCAAACATCCGGTTTACCGTTAAGGCAAATTTAGCATAACCATAAGGTTTAAGTAGATAAGCATCTGCTTCTGCCTCGAATGCTTCAAAAGCATATTCCTCATGGGAGGTAGTAAATATCAGTTTTCTGGTTTTAGAGCGGATTGCTTTAGAAAGTTCAATGCCCGAAATATGTGGCATTTGAATGTCCATAAATATTACATCTACCTGGTCAATCTTTTTCAGTTCATTCAGAGCTGCCATCGGATCGGTGTAACTAGCCAGGAGTTCCATATTCGGGGCATCCGCTATATATTTTTCAAGACCCGAAATTGAGTTTTGTTGGTCATCAATGGCTATACACTTAATCATTTGTCAATCTTCATTGTATATATAACGAAATTACACCTTTTTATAACGAAAATAGAACGTTTTATCCAGTTTCGCCTTAAAATTTCTTTGCAGTTGCTAATTTAAGGTAAAAAAAGGTTTTTATGATATATACAGGGGTAATTAAATGGTATAATCCGGTAAGAGGTTTCGGATTTATTGCGCTTGACGGTAGAAAAGAGATGATTTATGCAGATAATAATAAATTAGTTGGGATTTATCGTCCTGCTTTAGTAGTAGGAACTAAGGTTCGCTTCAATTTGGAACATGGACAGATAGGATGCCAGGCTACTAATATTATAGTGTTGGATATAAAATCTGACTAACGTTTGCACCTATCTGTAATGAAAACAGACCGATCTATGTAACCTGTATCATAAAAGTTAAATCAAATACGATCTTCGCTATCAATTAAAACCAAATTTCGTCCTTGTAGCATTTTTAGCTGAATTGCACATCAACTAATATTTACATCTACCTATCAAACATGTAATTTAACTCTCTTCCTATCTAATTAGACACGTTCTTTTAGATAGGATTTCTTTTTTTTTAGATTACGTTTTGCTTAAATTCTTTATTAACTGTATGCAATACAGAAATATTAAAGCACAATGCTTAGGTATTAAGAGCCTGTTTAAAATTAAATAAAATTTATTTCGTATGTCATTCTGAGGAATAATTTATTATATAAAAATCAATATGATTGACAGATAAAATTTAATTAGGTAATACCCCTCGAGAAATCTTCATTCCCAACTTGATTGGGAACCACGGAGTGCTCATGAATGCCTTTGAAACAGGGAATACTTATGAATAATCTTAAAACGCTTGTACTAAGATTCCCGCATGCGCGAGAATAACGCCCCGAACTAGTGGATTCTGTCAATGGTAGCGTAGTCGAAGACCATTTCAACACATTAACAAAGCCATCGACTACGCTCTTGTGACGGCAAAAGGCCATTTATATATTTGTTATAAAAATTTAAGCAGGCTCCGGGTTAGAATGATTTTTTTACAAAATAGTCAGCATTTTCTTTGATCGTATAAATGATATTGGCCAGGTATCAGTGCTACTGGCTGCGGCTATTACATAATATTCTTTCGCCTTATTCTGATTACCCTGAATAAGCTTAGCATAAGCACTCAACTCATAGATAAAATTCTTTAATTTGGTATCTATTCCTTTTTCAGCACCTAAATAATCGAATATTTCTGCAGCTGCATTTATACGTTCATCATTAAAATTTTCTATTTTAAAACCACCGGGCATTGCAAACCAATATTCCCATATCCCGCCATTAGCATGTTGGTTGTAACTATCCTTAATCAATTGAATGCCGACCTCCAGTAGTACACTATTGATGGTAGTGTCTCTTTTAACGGCACTTCTGCTTAAATCGAAGTAATGGTTAAGGGTGGGTTGTAACTCGTTTTTCTTAATTTCATCCAAAATCATTTCCTTACGGTACATGGCCCGATCACTAATCGAAAACTGTTCGTATGCAAAACTTGTAGGAAAATGATCGCTTATTTTTTCCAATCGGTAACCTTTTGCCAATTCTTTCTTTAAATCAATTACATAAGGATGTTCAAAATCGTGAAAGTGATATATCGCAATGATTCCGCGTTTAAGATCATAGATATTGCTATAAATGGTAGATAGTTTCCCTTCCTGGCGGGTACGGTTTAAAATATCCCGAAAAAAGGGAACGTTTATAGTTTTTGCCGCTTTTAGCATCTCTTCCGAAATATCATATCTCCGGCAAGAATAGGTTTTGATTTTTACCTTGCTGATATCAAAATTTGTATTGATCTGATAATACCCTGATTTGGGTAATTTAGTACCCGCATTAATGATGATTGAATTTCCAAGTGCATCTGCAATTAATACCTGCGAACTGATGGCGTAATCGTATTTTTCCAGATAAGCCAAAGCTTCTTTTACGGTTTTACATTTGCCGAGAATTTCAAAAAAAAGATCCCCTTTATATATGTTTTTAGGATGGTATTTTGCAGGATCGATATTTTGTGCAGTAAAATCGTAAAACAGGCCATATTCATTCATGGCCGCCTGTGCTTGCAGATCAGGAAGTCCAAAACAAACCGAACCATATCTTTCTGCAGTTTTAGGGTTAAACCACATCCTTGCAAAGCCCATGTAGTCATCTTCATTGGCTGCAGCGAATACTTCGCCTTTTAATGCACAGGAAATTACCGTACAGGCCTGGCTGGGTTTAAATAGTATGGAGATCGCGATAACCGCAAGCGTTATTATTTTCTTCATTTTTACATTTTCTTTAATGGTGCCAAGTTTGTGCCAATAAGGAAAATATTGCTCTAAACCCATCTCAGGCTCTTTTTTAGAAAATCTAAACAAAACATGTCCGTAATTGAACGGTTTTCGTTCGAAAACGAACAGTGCCAGACAATATCTTTCATTTTATATCTCCCAACATAGAGATGCAGATTAATTACTCTTATTTAGAATTGATATAAATAATATTGTATATTTGTTTATCCATGATTAGACATTAACCCAGACCGGAATGATTGTAAAGGCAAGAATAGAGCATCAGAAAGATTTTCTGTTCATGGAAGAAATTCCAGATAAATATGTTCCAGATCACCGATTATCCGAAAAATCACTAACCATTAAAGATGCTCCGGTAGGCATTAAAAATTATCAGCTCTCTACCAATGGTCTTTTTTTGGTGCATTCTGAAATGAAATTTGATGGACCTGCGAGGATCCTTACCGAGGTAGAAGGAGAGGCTATTACCTGTCAGTTTATTTTTAGCAGTAAAAATGGTTCGGGCGTTGCGGGTAAACAATCGGCTGAATACGGCCGGAGCAGACATAATATCCGCTATATTCCCTCAGCAAAGCAAGCTTACGATGTGAAGCCCGATGTAGAATTTGTATATTTTCTAATCGTACTCTCTAAAGATTACTATTTACGCTTAGTGGATTTGTACTCTCCATTGCATGAGCAATTTGTACAGGAGATGGAAAAAGGGGTATCGACCTCTTTTGCCGAACACGATCTTTTTATGACACCAGAAATGCGCAGGTCAATCGAAGCGATCATCACCTGCAGGCAGGATGGGGAATTGAAACGCCTGTTTACCGATGCCCGGATTACGGAACTGATTATGTACCAACTGGAACAATTTAGTCAGCATATACAAGGCGGTAGAGAGTCGCTACTTGATCGCGATATCCCAAAACTTGAAGAAGCCAGGGAGATTCTGGAACGCGATTATATCGATCCACCAACCCATAAACAGCTTTCTAAAATGATCTTGCTCAATGAATTTAAATTGAGAACAGGCTTTAAAAAATATTTTGGCAGTACTATATACGATTTTGTAACCCGTTTAAGAATGGAAGAGGCCAAAAGATTGATCTTAGAAGAAGGCAAAAATATGTACGAGGTAGGGATAAACGTTGGTTTTAAACATCAGTCCAGTTTCACCAACGCATTCAAAAAATACTACGGCATTTTGCCTAGTGATGTAAGACTCTGATCTTATACAGGATTAGTCTCGATCCTGCACTTTGCGCTTCGGCTATACCTGCTGCTTCCATTAGCTTTAGGTTGGTATATACACAACCGATGCTGATGGGTGTTTTATCTTCCTTAAGCATTAGCCAAAGCGATTCGGGATGAATAAAATCCCTTACCTCCATCAGTTTAAACGCAATCCATAATCTTTTTTCGGAAAAGGCCAGGCGTTTTAATCTACAGTAATCGTTTATCGTTTTTAAAAGTGTTTCTTTAAAAGCGTCGGTACAGGCCGAATTTGGTAACTGGCCAATAGTTTGTGCGCTGTTAAGTAGTTTTTGAATGTTTTCCATAGGTAGCGGAGATTAAATCTTTACAGATTGGAGGTTGATTAATTCATCAGTTTCGATAGTCTTTAACTTATATATGGGTTGTTGTGTCGTTTTCAGATTGGTGTTAAATTTTGCCGCATAAAGCTTAATTTCTTTGGGTACAATAATCGTTTTTAGGCTGCTTTGGTCTGTATAGGCCTGTGCATGGATGCCAAATGCCGTATATATATGCTGAGGGGTAAGTACCTGTACAGGTGTTCCATCCCACCATTTTCTACCGTCTTTTAAAATAATTATGCGACTGGCATATTGCGCTGCGAGATTAACTTCGTGCAATACCACTACAATCATATACCCCTTTTTTGCCATGGCAGCGGCTATAGCAAGAGTTTGGTGCTGAAACTGAAGATCCATATTGTTGGTCGGTTCGTCCAGGAGCAATACCGAGTCTTTATTGTCCCACAATTGGGCCAGTACCCGTGCCAGGTGTACACGTTGCTGTTCACCTCCCGAAAGACTTAACATCGATCGGTCTGCAAGATCAGTTAATCCGCAGATTTCCATCGTTTCGGTAAGGGCTAGCGGATCATTTTTGGCCGATGATAAACTTTTAAAACCATAACGGCCCATCATCACGATTTCTTTCACACTAAAGGCCATGGTAATGGGGTTGTGTTGTTGCAGATAAGCCCTTTTGGTGGCCAGTACTTTTCGGTTATAATGTTTAATATCTGCTCCGTATAACATAATCCGCCCGCTGTCGGGCTTTCGTTCACCAGAAAGCAGTCGCATTAAGGTAGATTTCCCGGCACCGTTCGACCCTAAAAGTGCAACCATTTCGCCTGGCCTGATACTGAATGAGATATCTTTTAAAAGTGGCCTGTTGTTTAATTTATAGCTGATGGATTCTACTCTGAGCATAAATCGATTATTTAATTAACTAATTTCTTTTTGTCTTTAATGAGGATATATAAAAATATGGGCGTACCCATTAAAGCAGTAACCGCACCAATCGGCAATTCGATTGGTTGCACAATCAATCTCGAAACCATATCAGCCAATGTAAGTACCAATGCACCCATTAATGCCGAAACAGGAAGTACAAAACGATGATCTACTCCGCCCAACAAACGAGTAAGATGGGGGATGAGCAGGCCAATAAAACCAATAATTCCCGAAACGGCAACAGAAGCACCAACAGCCATGGTAGCCAATACCACCACCAATATTTTAATGCGGTTGGGGTTTAAGCCTATCAATTCTACCTGATTTTCGCCAATGGCAAATAGATTTAAACCTTTGGCTAAAAATGGGAGCCCAATTACAGGGATAAGTACAAAAGGAAACAAGCAGCTTACATTTTGCCAGGTAGCCCCGCCCAGGCTGCCCATCATCCAGAAGGTAATGCTCCTGAGTTTCTGTTCATCGGCCAGATAAGTAACCAATCCGGTTAAAGCGCCAGCCATTGCATTGATGGCAATACCCGCGAGCAACATGGTCGAAACATTTGCCTGTCCATTGATTTTAGAAAGATTGTACACCAGCATGGCGGTAATGCCTGCACCGGCAAAAGCGCCAAAGGCCAAAAGGTAATAACCCAGCAGCTGACTCAAACTAGAAAATAACAGCGTTTCGAAAGCAATAATTAATACCGCCATTAACGATGCCCCAGCCGATATACCTACCAAACTGGGTTCGGCCAATGGATTCCTGAATATTCCTTGTATGGCTGCACCAGAAATGCCCAAAGCTGCACCAACCAGTACACCCATCAAGGTGCGGGGCAGTCTGATCATCATAATTACCCCTTCATTTATACCGTGACCGGCACTGCCAAAAACAGAAAACCCCATGGCATGGGTTAGGGTATTAATCACTTCTTTTATGGGAATGTGCATGGCACCTGAGGCTAAGGAAAAACAGATGGCAACCAATAAACTTACACTCAGGCAGGTATAAATAACGGTTCTTTTCATTACAAAATACGGTTATTTAGTGCTTTAATGGCTTCTGGCAGTCTATTGCTAAAGTTGATCAGAAGAGGTCCGTTCATTTCTATGATCTTTTTATTTTTTCCGGCATTGGTATAACTTACACCAGGAAGATCTAAAAAGGCTGCTCTTCCGCCTAAACTGCTTAATCCGAAATCGAACATTAAAATCACATCCGGATTGCTTTTAATCAATGCTTCAGTGGTATAAGGTTTAAACTCGCTAAACTCCTGAATGGCATTTTTGCCTCCTGCCAGTTTAATGATCTCATCTATGCTGCTGCCTTTGCCGGCGACATTCATGGTGCCAACGCCACGTGCATAAATAAATAAAACCTTCGGGCTTTTGCTGCTCTTTTTTAGCTGAGTTAAAGTGGTTTTGATGTTACTTTCTGTTTTTTGTGCCAGTTGTTCTCCGCGTGCCTTATCGCCAATGGCATTGGCAATTTGCCTGATAAATTTTGTTGCACCCTGAACAGAAAATTCCTGGCGGATGGTAACCACCCGGATACCCAATGATTTAAACTGGTAAAGGTTTTCTTTAGAAAAATCTCCTTCAGGTACCAAAATAAGATCTGGACGGTAAGCGGTAATACTTTCAACAGAAAAAGAGCGGTTTCTGCTCACTTTGGGCAATCTGTTAATCTCTTCCGGCGATACACTGGTTACATCAGTAGCCAGAATATTCTTACCGTAACCCAATGCATTTACGGTTTCACTAATGGCACTGCTTAAGGTAATGATACGCTTCACCTGTGCAGCAACATATTCCGTAGCACTAAAAAAAGAAACGATAATCAATACAATATAATACTTTTTAATCCTCATGTAGGCGATGGTTATATGGACAAAAAAAGTGTTTAATTAATCTAAATACAAGTAATTGATAAGGCAACATGGATTATCCTAAATACAATTTTTAAAACCTGTTCAGTTTACGTATCTATTTATCTGTCTGTTTTACAGTTATTTGTGATTTTTTAGTGGGTTTCGGTAAATAAAAATTAGTTAAATCTGATGATAAATAATACGCATTGAACAAAAGAAAATACGGATTGCACAAAAGAAAATACGGATTGCACAAACCATTTATGGCCCTTAATATGGATGTTTGCAGTGTTCTTATTTAGAATGATTAAAAATAACATCATAATGAAATATACAAAATCCAGTTGGCCAATAAAGAGAAAAACAGTTTTAGCTGTTGGTTTTTTGTTATTGGTTCTCTCACTTGGTTCGTGCAAAAAAGATGAACCCGATCCAAACGAAGTTTTACAGGATGGTAAGAGTATTGTGATAACCGATCTGGCTGGCGATACTCAGGCCGCCATGGGAAATGGAACGCCGGGCAAAGAAGTACGTGCATTTTATACTTTTCTTTTTCGTTTCAATGATCAGAAACAGATCTGGATCCGTAATGCAGCTGATTCGGCACAATGGCTAAAAACAAAAGACTGGGACCTCGCCTTTACCGGTCCCTACAATAGCGAGGTTTATGTAAATGATAAAGATTATCAATTTAACCCTGGTTATGGCGGAATGGCTAAAAGTGCGGTTATAATGCTTGAGCAAAGTTACGATACGCTTAATCAGGCGCCCTCTGATCAGGCCTTTGATGCGAGCAAAGTAACTAAAATTGGCTGGGCATCGTCGGCAACCTCAAACGGATGGTTTTTCTATAGCCTCAGTTCGCATATTATGCAGGCTATACCCAACCGCACCTACGCCATTAGGTTACCTGATGGTAAATACGCCAAACTACAATTGATTAATGCCTATAAAGGCAATCCGCCCAGTGTTACTGATTTAAACTGGCCTGCGCCTTACTATACTTTTAAATATTATGTACAACAGGATGGAAGCAAAAATTTACAGACCAAATAACTGAAAGATGAACAATATTACTATAATAAATAAAGTGCTGTTTAAATGGGTTTCAACCTTTTTGGTACTGGCGGTACTTTTTATAAGCTGCAAAAAAGACGAAGTGATTTCGCCGGAACCTGAAAAGGAAATACCGACCAAAACAGAAGGTGGCACACCATATTATAAATTACAGCGTATCGAAAACCTTGCTGTAGAAACAGATGATGCCAATCCAACCGTACCACCAACAGCTGTGCTGTTCAGCCTGGAAACAAAAGAAATAGTGCCCTTGCTATATGCCAAAACAAATCGTTGGGATGTTGGCTTTAACGGTCTTTACAATAGTTTTTTAAGTCCTAACAACGGTCAGTCATCAACAAGTTTAGGATCAGGAAGCACAGGTTCAGGCGCTATTGCCATTTTGGAAAAACCATTTGACCAGGTAGTTGATGTGCCTGCAGATGCTACATTAAGCATCAGCAAATTTATTGGAACCGACAATGAAGGCGATTTTGGAGAAGGTATTGGTTGGTACCTTTACGATTTTGGAGGCACCAAAAGGGGAGATGGTAGTTATGATAAACAGCATGTGGCCTATGCCATGCCCGAAAAACGCACCGTTATTGTCCGTACGGCCAAAGGCGATTATGCAAAGATTAAAATGATCAGCTGTTATAAAGATGCTTTTACTGCCGACAAATGGTTCAGAACCACCCCACACATGTATTTCACCTTTGAATTCGTCATTGTGCCAAAAGGAAGTACAAAATTCGAGATTAAATAAACCCACGCATAAATCAACATCCATATTAAAATGAAGAATAAATTAACGCAACTGCTTTGTATTATATTAACAGTTGCTACGCTTGCCGCTTGCAAGAAAACAATTAGTCTGGATCCACTTCCGGCAAATAAAATCACCGAGTTTAAGGTTGCTGTATCGGATGGAAACATTTTCGGTGCCATTGATGAGACTGATAAAACCATTACACTTTACTTACCTTATTATTATGAACTGGATGTAATCGAACCTGCAATCAAACTTTCGGCAGGAGCTAAACTGAGCGAAACGCTTGCACCGGTTGAGGTATTAAATAGCCAAAAGACTTATACTGTTGTAGGTGCTGATCAAAGCACTTCAACTTACAAACTGATTATCAAACTAAATCAGATCTCGCCTTTGGTATTAATCGAACTATCAACAGCCACTACAACATCTACAATGGCAGTTGGTACGTATGATGTGCGCGTTCAAGGTAATTTTAATGTTTCTGACCTTAAAAAGATCAAAGCATTTTTAGTTGATAAAAACGATAAGGAATATGAGTTAACACCCAGCCTTTCGCTTGGAACGCCAGGTATATCGGTAGCCATGATAGGTGGTGTTAAGACCTATACTTATGGTTACCTGCAGGTTTCACAAACTTTAGATACCGGAACCTACAAAGTAAGGGTAAAAGTACAGGCCTTAACTTCTGAAATGAAGTATCCGGTAAAGGTAGTTTATGGCAGGCCGGGCATAAACTATGGTCCGGTAACTGTTAAACAGGGTGAAACCTTCAAAATCAATTCTTCGCAAATTATATTCCACGATTTTAAGGAATTCTATATTACGGTAAACGGACAAAAAACACCCTTGCCTATTGTTTCCTATAATCGTACCGAGGCTGTAATCCGGGTGCCTGATACCGTTCCACCAGGGCTATATACACCAACAGCATCTTTTGGTACCTGGCCTTTATCAACCCTAAACTGGTCTGTTACCGTCACTGCAAAATAACAGCCTGTTTACCATTCAATCATGAAAAACGATTCGGGAGATTATTCCCATTTATATAGTAAAAATCATAAATCTAAAAAAAAATGAAAATGAAATTTTTAAAACTTACGTTCGCAATTGCAACTTTAGCCATATTAGGAACCGCTTGTAAAAAAGAAGCCGTTCAACCAGATAACAAACTTGCTTTACAAAATACAACTGCGTTAATTGCCGTTGGTGCTACGGAAGCGGGTGTAGTAACCAATTCATCAACTTCGCCTACTTCCTGGACTGCGGTTGGTTACGACTTATTAAATAATGTTGTTGCAAGCTCCGGAAACCAGGTTAATTTTGACAGTAACTTTAACGGAAACATTACCATCGCAGGAACAAATAGCCTTGGTTATTACGATTCTGCTTCAGTAACTAATGTTACTGGTATTACTTTAACCGATGTTTCTTCGGTTACATTGGGTGCAATTAGCACTTTGGGTAGCAATAGTGCAACTGTAGTTGGATGGTATAATTACGACCGCGTTAACCGTACCATTACTCCTGTGGCTCTAAGATATGCTGTTGTAGGTAACGGCTCAACAATTGCTGGTTCAACCAGACTTTATGTAGTTCAGCTTGATGGCGTAACTACATCTGGTACTTACAATACTACTGTAAACTTCCATATTAAGAGATTAAAATAAGGATTAATTCACCAGGGGATTTCCTGAATTGAAATTGATTTGAAAAAGGGGCGAAAACACGACTAGCCGCCCCTAAAAATCATAAATAAAACCCAAATAAGGGAATAATCCCGAATCGTTTTAAGAATATTAGCCTTGGGTAAAGACCATATTTGCGGGCTCTAAAAATGCAAATCTAACAATAATTGATTATGAATACAACATATAAACGCTTCTCTGCCAGTTCATACTGCCTTTTGCTTTTTTGCTTGTTAAGCCTGTTTAGTGCCTGCAAAAAAGAATATGAAGATTTTCCTTATGCGGACATTGTAAGTTTTACCGTAAAAGATGCCAATGGTGAACCAATAAAGGCTGTAATTGGTGAAAAGAACCTCACTATATATTGGCCATCAAATCAGGCAGTACCCGATAATATTGTGCCCACTATTGTCGTATCAGAACGGGCAAGTGTTAACCCATCATCTGGAGAAACAGTAGCTTTTAAAGAAACAACCAAGTTTGTGGTAACCGCGCAGAATGGTACGACTAAAGAATATGTAATTAAAAAGATTGTAAATCAGCCACTGCTTAAGGTTGATGTAACTGGTGGGATTTCAGTATACAATGCCAAAAATTTTGCAATAAAAGGTAGGAATATTATTATCAGCGGTGATAATGTTATTGCTGATAAAAATCAGACCAAAGTTTACCTGATCAATACAGCTAATAACAATGAAAAAGAGTTAACAATTGGAACACTGACTCCAATTGCTGTAAGTGTGATATTAGATACAACAACACCAGATGGTATTTATAAACTGAAGGTTGTTTCTGGGCAAAGAACTGTAGTTATAGAGCGGACCTTTGGCATAACTGCCGGCTCTCCTTTTATAAGTGCTCTTGAAATGACTGCCATAAAAACCACTTTAAAACCTGGAGAAGAATTTACACTAAATGGGGTAAACAGGATTGAATTGATCAATAAGTTTTCAATCCGAAATGTAGCAAACAAACAGTTTTATGATTTTACGGTCAAAGAAACTAAAACTGGTCAATTAACATTAAAGGTGCCTGAAGGCTTGCCTATTGGTCAATACGATCTGTTTATCTATAATTATCCTGCAGGAGAATATTATGCAGCGGGTACAGGATCAGATTATTTTGACGACATGATTACCATTACAAACTAATAAATAGTGCAACATTGTATTAAGCTATATATTACGCTCTTTACGCTGATTCTAATGGGAACCTATGCCTGTAAAAAGGCACAGCTTCCCGTTGATGATGCGGATGAAATTGTTTCACCAACCATGGGTACACGTAAACAGTTTACGCTCGATTCAATTTTTTTGTACGCCAAACAAGTATACCTATGGAACGATGTATTGCCAGGCTATGCAGAGTTTAACCCAAGACAAAAATATGCCGGGATGAATTCCGATATCACAGCATTTAAAAAAGAATTGTTTGATATTTCGCAGCTTAAAATAAATACAGCCACTAACAGCCCTTACGAATTGCCGGTTTATTTCGAGAATCCAAAATATTCGAACCTGCAGGTGGGTAGAAGTTTACCAGGTACAAGTGCTGGGGTCGTAAACCCAGGCACAGCTGTATTAGCGGGTAAGCTCATTTCAACTGGTAGTGAGCAGGTTGCATATATCGCTTTAGGTTCATTCCCTAAGTTAAGCACAACCAAAACAGCCCTAGATGAAGTATTTGCAGATCTGGCAAGTGCGAATCCAAAATCCATTGTAATCGATCTAAGAAGAAATGGAGGTGGTTATTTAGAAACTGCAGAATATATAGCCAATTTAATTGTTCCTGGTAGTTTGAACGGAAAGGTGATGTACAGTGAAGTATTTAATTCTGCCATGCAGAATGGTACTGTACCGATATTAAAACACCAGCCGTATTTAGATGCTAATGGGAAAACTACCATTTATAATGGCCGTAATGCGACCATGGCTGATGTAGATTATTCTGTTGCCGGCAATACCTATAAATTTAGTAAAAAGGGGAATTTGCAAAGTATCCAGTCGGTTTATGTAATTGTATCAGCACAAACAGCATCGGCCAGCGAAATGCTGATCAGTTGCCTGAAACCTTATTTTGATGTGAAACTGGTCGGAGAGAAAACCTATGGCAAACCAGTGGGTTTCTTCGGAATTAATATCGATCAGTACAGTATTTATCTGAGCAGTTTCCTTATTAAAAATGCCAATGGCTGGTCGGATTATTTTAGCGGCATGCAGCCGGATGTTGTTGTAAAAGGAGTAGATAATCCGCTTTTGGGCGATCCGGATGAACTGTGCTTAAATGCTGCGCTTTCGCTGGTTAACGGAACCAGAATACTAACTGCAAACAAGCTGGCCACAACAGGTAAAACTGCCAATAGTAAAGCTGACCTTTTACAGGTAAATAATGTAGAAAGTGTAATGCTCGAAAACAGGTTACGATTAAGAAAATAAACAGGAAGGAATAAAACCTGGTACTACAACAATAAAAATAAAACATGTTTAAACTATCCGCCATCATATTTTTCCTTGTGTTTTTTCATTTAACGGCTGCTGCACAAGATTATGGAAGTTTAAAAGGCAAGGTTACTGATGAGTTTGATAAACCTTTACGTGGTGCAACTGTGCGTTTGGAGCCCGACGGGCATAGCACCGAAACCGACGCCAAAGGAAATTTTAGCTTCAACAAGATATTTACTGGTAATTACAACATTACCGTAAGCATGGTCGGCAAAATCAATCATCAAGCCAATATTAAAATCGGTTCTGCGGCTACAAATAACCTAATAATTAAACTATCAGATGATGAACGAGAACTTAACGACATTGCCGTATCTGAAAACCGTGCTGCTCCGGATAACTTATTAAAATTAGAGCGCAGTGCCATGCCTGTTACCGTAATCAGTCGCTGCACCATCGAACTGATGGGAAGCAGGAGATTGGATGAGATATTAAAAGAACAAACCGGAATTGCTATTGTGAATAATATTGGCGGTGGTGCGCGATCTGTGGGTGTACAGATACAGGGTTTTAGCAGTGAATACATAATGATATTGATTGATGGACAGCCAATGGTTGGCCGCAACAGCGGAAATTTTGATTTATCCAGGATCAGTGTTTCCAATATCGAACGGATCGAAATTATTAAAGGTGCATCCTCTTGTCTCTTTGGAAGCGAAGCGCTAGGCGGGGCGATTAATATCGTAACCCGCTACGGCGCTTTACAGCCGCAGGCATCGGTTGCCGCAAATTATGGAAGCTTGAATATTGCCGATATAACCCTTGAAGGAGAAACGCCATTTGCCTCGCAAAGAGGATCGGCAAATATTTCTGCAAACTATTACCGCACTGATGGTTTTAATACCAATCCTAAATACATCCAACAAGGTACCACTGCACCACCTTACGATAATTATGCTTTACAGGGGAGACTGCGTTATCGCTTAACACCTAAAAGTACTGTTGGTTTTAGTGGCAGGTACGGACTACGGAAATCTTTTATGTCTAAAGATTTTGGTTTGGGTATTATTTCAGGCGATAGCCAGGACGAACAGGATTTAAACCTATCAGCTACTCTCGAACATAATTTCAGTTCGGGACTACGAAGCATGAGCCGTTATTACTATACCAATTTCCAGTCAGATCAAAGTGTAGACTGGCAACAGACCAATAGCTCCATTACAAAAGATATTTTCGCACAGAACTTACACCGTTTCGAACAGCAGTTTGCCTATGGTGTAAACGATGAACTTAAATTTACAGGCGGTTTGGGCGGTAGTATCGAAAGTATGAATGATGTTTCGCTAACCAATCCAGCTTCAGTAAGTTCAGGTTTTGCTTTTCTTCAGGGCGATTGGCAGCTCACTAAACAATTGGGTATTGTTGCAGGGCTACGTTACGATTTAACCAATACCTACGGGAGTAAACTTAACCCCAGCTTAGGTTTGCAGTATAAAATCATCCCAACTTTAACCTTTAAGGCCGGTGCTGGCACTGGATTTAAAGCACCTGACTTTAAATCGAGGTACCTTGTTTTTTATAATCCGGCAGCAAATTACCTGGTTATTGGAAATGAAGTGTTAAGTCAAACATTAAACCAGTTGCAGGCGCAGGGACAGATCAGCGAGATCAGGGCTTTTCTGTTAAACCAGCTCGATCAAAATTTACAGGCAGAAAGAAGTACTTCGTTAAATTTAAGTTTCGAGTGGAAACCCAAAGAAAACATGAAAGTTGAAGCCGGTGTTTTTCATCACAGTTTACGTAACCAGATCAATAGCATCCAGATAGCCACAGGCAGTGGGAACAGGAATATTTATACTTATCAGAACCTACCCGAAGCCGTAAATAAAGGGGGCGATATTTCTTTTGCCATTAGCCCGATCAAAAACTTAGAACTGAGCGCAGGTTATCAATACCTCATTGCGAAGGATTTAAGCGTAATTGATAGCATTAAAACCGGGCATTATCCTTATAACCAGAATATCCACGATGCTGCAACCGGAAACTCCTATGCGCCAAAACCTTCTGATTATTGGGGGATTGAAAACAGATCGCGTCACATGGCCAATTTTAAAGCTTTTTATAATTACCGCCCCTGGGATGCCAGCCTAAACATACGCATAAATTACAGGGGTAAATATCCCTTTGGCGACCGCAATGGAAACCAGTTTATCGATCGGTACGACACCTTTGTTGATGGCTTTTTTATGTTTAATGCCGCTTTTGAAAAGAAATTAATGAAACAGCATTTGAGTATCAGACTTACGGCAGATAATATTTTGAACTATACCGACCGTTTAATGCCCGGACAGCCAGGGCGCGTGCTGCTGGCTGGTTTAACCTACCGTTTATATAAAGATTAAATTTCAAACACTATAAATTACAAAACATGTTAAGTACAAATATTAAAGAGGCTACAAAAGCCGAACACCAGAATTTAGAGAAACAGGTTGTTTTAAAGCTAAAAGCAATCAGAAGCAATGAGGACTATGCAGATTTGTTGAAACATTTTTTTGCGTATTTCAGTCATATCGAAGAAATAATTAAACCTTTTATCACGGCATCGGTTCTACCGGATTATGCACAGCGTAGAAATTCGGGCTATATTAAAGCGGATATTTTAGAACTCGGTGCAGATATCACTGATCTTCCATTTACAACCGTACCAAAAATTGAAAATGTTGTACAGGCATTGGGTGCATTATATGTATTGGAAGGTTCTATTATGGGTGGAAGTATTATTGTTAAAATGCTTGAAAAAGGTGGGGTAAGCAAAGGTATTTCTTTCTTCTCGGGTTATGGAGAAGCCACAGGCATGATGTGGGGCAATTTTGTAGCTGTTTTAAATGCACAGGCAAAAACTGACCAAGAAGAACAAGAGGCTATTGTTGCAGCAAACGAAACCTTTAAACATTTTGCTTATGTTTTTGAAAAAGAAAATGTAGATACGGTTTAGCATAACTTGATCAGGTTAAGTCCCTTTAGGCACAAGCATAAATAATTTAACCACAGATCAAAAGGATACACACAGATATCTATCCGTGTTGATCTGGTGCATCTGTGGTTAAAAACTTTTAGTCCATAGATCTATATCCCACATACCTGGCCCCAACATTCACCCTATTGGTTTTTGAGTTGAAAAATAAGCCTGGATTCTACCTGCTATTTTTTACAGTGGGCATCAGTCTTATCTGTTTGATGACTGTTTTTGTTTACGAAACCTTTCAAATTGTTAAATTCCTTTTTTCGTAGTTAAAAACCACTATTTCCATGTAAAAAGTTACAACTTTCAAGACATAAGTAAGATATCCCCTGGTACAAGCCAATGAAACCGATTGTATTTGTATTATCTTTGTTTATCTCTATGCGTGTTTACGATTCATATTCTGATAGCGAATTGGCATACTTGTTAACTCAAGGTGATGAGATGGCCTTTACCGAAATTTACAACCGTTTTTATGGACTACTTTTCATCCATGCCAGCAAACGCTTAAATGATGATGAAGAAGCGAAAGACGTTTTACACCAGTTGTTTGAATCGCTTTGGGTTAAACGTTTACAGGTAGCACCTGATGGTAACTTATCAGCATATTTATATACTGCTGTACGTAATCGTGTGCTGGATGTATTTGCACATCAAAAAGTAGAAAGTAAATATGTCGATTCTTTACAGGATTATATAGATCAAGATCATGTGTTGACTGATTATATGGTGCGGGAAAAACAAATGGCGCAATTAATTGAACAAGAAATTGATGCTTTGCCAACTAAAATGCGTGAAATTTTTATTTTAAGTCGAAAAAAAAATAAATCCCACAAAGAAATTGCATTAGAATTAGGTCTTTCAGAGTTAACGGTCAAAACCCAGGTTAAAAAAGCGCTCCGAATTCTTAAATCAAGGTTGGGTATATTTATTTATGTTGCTTTCCTCTTCAGAACTTATCATTAAATTCCTTTTTGCGCATTTAAACTAAGCTTTTTCTCTTCGATTTAAAGTGTATTGAAAATATATTTTTAAAAAAAAATAATTTTCTGATACCCCCATGGCTATACCTTCGCCGTATATACATTAATCAACCCAAACAAACTTCTTTTTAATGGAGAAAAATGCAAAAAAGCTTTTAGATAAATACATTTCTGGTAATTGTACGCCCGAAGAGATGGCTATTGTTGAAGATTGGTACCTGCAATTACCTTTTGAAAAAGAAGCACCCCATCATTCAATTATAGCATCCAGTAAGCAAGAAGTTTGGAACCAATTAAGCCCTCGTGGTAAATCTTTAAAATTGATCACGGTTAAATGGCTTGCTGTTGCGGCAAGTATCGTTTTATGCCTTGGCGTTGGGCTTTATTTTATTGCCCAGCGTAATGCTGATCCGTTAACAGCTAAAACAGAGTTAAAAGATATTCTTCCAGGTGGAAATAAAGCGATGTTAACACTAGCAGATGGAACGGTGGTAAATCTGGATGATGCTAAAAACGGTCAGATTGCGAGCCAAAGCGGTATTATCATCCACAAGACTAAAAACGGTCAACTCGAATACATCATTAAAGAAATTCCTAATGCCCCGGTTACAGGCTCAAACACCATTAGCACGCCACGTGGCGGACAATACCAGGTAAGCCTGCCCGATGGAACGAAAGTTTGGCTTAATGCGGCCACAACCTTAAAGTACCCTTATGCCTTTGCAAAAAACGAAAGGGTAGTAGAACTTAATGGCGAAGCTTATTTTGAGGTTTCAAAAGACCATACCCGTCCTTTTAAGGTAAAAACAGATGCACAAAACATTGAAGTTTTAGGTACGCATTTCAATATTAACGCCTACAGAGATGAAGCTATTATTAAAACTACGCTTTTAGAAGGATCGGTAAAAGTGAGCAATGCCTCTCGTACTATAAACCTGCACCCGGGCGAACAATCGAAGCTAAATATAAACACAGCTAAATTAACGCTCAATCAGCAGGTTGATATTGACAAAGAAATGGCCTGGAAGAATAATATTTTCTCTTTTGATGATGATGATCTGCAAAGTATTATGCGACAGATTTCGCGTTGGTATGATGTAGATGTAGTTTATCAAGGCAAAATTACATCAGAAAAATACATAGGAGAGATACCAAGAAGCAGCAACCTGGCAGAGGTTTTTAAAATATTAGAACTTAACCACGTTCATATTGATGCTAAGGGCAGGGTATTAACCGTAACCGGAAATTAAACAAGAACGGCTTTTCTTTAAACAGCCAAAAAAATCAACCAACCAATTCACAAACTAACTAAACTTTATGATGAAAAAACTACCAGAAATTTAGCAAAGTACCTTTAAAAAAAACCGAAAGCGTGGCAACGCTTTCGGTAGAAATTTGGACAAGCAGCTTGCTTCGAAACCCAGCTGCTATTTTTTAACCTCATTCATTACAAAGGTATGAAATTAACTACCCTTTACAACCCCGTGTGCGACATGCGGAGGGTAAAGATTAAAATTTTATTGGTCATGAAATTGACTACAATTTTACTATTGGTCGGTGCCTTACATGTTTCGGCAGTCACCTTTTCCCAAACAGTAACGCTCTCTCGAAGAAAAACCTCGCTTAAACAAGTTTTTAAGGAGATAAAAAAGCAAACAGGCTATTTTTTCTTTTACAAAGGTCAATTGCTACAGGATAAACCAGATGTAATGGTCGAGTTCAATAATGTACCACTGGTAGATGCTTTGAATGCTTCTTTAAAAGATCAAAACCTGAGCTATAACATTGTTAACAAAACCATCGTGATCAGCCGTAAGGAAAATTTACCTGCTGTTGCTGCAAGCGTAGCGGTAAAAATTGAGGTTAAAGGTGTTGTTGCTGATAAAGCTACAGGTGAAACCCTTCCAGGAGTTAATGTTTCCATTAAAAACGGTGCCAGTGTAGGCATCACCAACGATAAAGGCGAATTCAAAGTCAATGTTGAAGAAGGAAGCATTTTGGTTTTTAGTTATGTGGGCTACGAGTTGTTTGAAACTAAGGTTACAGGTACTAAAACGTTAAACGTTAAGCTTACCTCTAAAATGACCCAAATGAACGATGTGGTGGTTACTGGTTATCAGACGATTAAAAAAGATAATTATACCGGTAACGCGGTTACAATATCCGGAGATCAGCTGAGGAGGGTAAATCCACAGAATTTACTGCAAAGTATAGGCACATTCGATCCTTCCTTTAAACTGATTGATAACAACCTTGCAGGTTCAAACCCAAACAGAATTCCTTCTATCAATGTTAGGGGAGCTTCTGCATTACCAAGCGGTGATGGGCAGGTGTTAAGAAGGGATGATATTCAAGGTAACGCGAACAGGCCTGTTTTTATGCTAGACGGGTATGAAGTGAGCGTGGAGAAAGTATTTGATTTGGATGTAAACAGAATTGCATCGGTTACCTCATTAAAAGATGCGGCTGCAACTGCAATCTACGGTTCGCGTGCTGCCAATGGTGTAATTGTGATTACTACTAAAACACCCTTAGAAGGGAAATTACGGGTAGAATACAATTACGAATTAAACTTCACCGCTGCAGATTTAAGTGATTACCAGGTTTTAGATGCTGCTGAAAAACTGGATTATGAAGTTTTGGCTGGGTTATATAGTTCTTCTAAACAGCAAGTTCCTCAAGATCAGCTTGATGAAATCTATTACCACAAAAAAGCTAATGTTGTTGGTGGTGTTAACAGTTATTGGTTGTCGCAACCGCTACGCAATACCATAGGCCATAAACATGCTATAAATCTTGATGGAGGATCGCAGGCATTCCGCTATAATGTAAACCTTCGGTACCAAACCAGGCCGGGAGCAATGAAAGGCTCTGAAAGAGATCAATATTCGGGTGGAATGAGTTTTCAGTATAATGTGAATAAACTTCAGTTCAGAAATGAATTGTCTATAACGCAGGTAGGTGCTACCGAATCTCCGTATGGCGATTTTTCCAGTTATGTAAGAATGAATCCTTATTATCCGTTGAAAGATGCCAATGGCATGGCGATGAGAATTTCGGATGTATATGAAAAACAAGACCGATCAAAAGAATATGTATTTAATCCATTATTTGACGCCAATTTAAGCAGCTTCAATAAATCTAAGTATACCGAAATTATCGATAACCTTTCTGCCGATTTAGAAGTAGCAAAAGACCTGAGGTTAAGGGCGCAGATGAGTGTAACTACACGATCAAATTCTGATGATATCTTCACCTCGCCACAGGCAAATAAATATTACCTGTATACCACAGATAAAATAGATGAGAAAGGGGAGTATACCAACAGGGAAATGAAAGAAACCTACTGGGATAGTAATATCAGGTTAACCTGGTTAAAGCAGATCGGTGGCAATTATTTTAACGCTCTGGTTGGTGTAAATGCCCGTACAGAGCTGCGCGACCAGAAAGAATTTACCGCTATTGGCTTTGCTAACGATCGTTTTACCAGCATAGGCTTTGCTAAAGGCTACGCCGAAGATGGAAAACCTCAAAGCAGACTCGAAAAGGCCCGTTTATTCGGTTCGTTTTTTTCGATGAACTACTCCTATAAAAATCGATATCTTATGGATGGAACCGTGCGTATTGATGGTTCTTCAAAATTCGGCGTAAACAATAAACTGGCTCCTTTTTGGTCGTTCGGATTAGGTTGGAATGTACACCAGGAAGAGTTTCTAAAAGGTAATCCTGTAATTAGCCAACTCAGGATAAAAGCCTCTACGGGTCTTACCGGTTCGGTAGAGTTCGATCCTTACTTATCAAAAACCATTTATAAGTACAATACAGGAAACTGGTATTCATCTGGTATTGGTGCCGGTGTAAACAGTTATGGAAATGAAAACCTTGGATGGCAAAAAACAAGGATGACGGATATTGGTATCGACATTGGACTTTTTAAAGATCGGGTAATGATTATGCCAAGGATATATAAGAAATTTACCAAAGATATTTTAGCCGATATCACTTTACCTCCTTCAACAGGCTTTTTATCTTATAAAGAAAACCTTGGCGACATGGAAAACAAAGGTGCGGAGTTGGGGATAACAGTAGATGCCTTAAGAAGCAAAGACTGGTCGGTAAATCTGAATGCGAATATGGTTACCAACAGAAATAAGGTGGTAAGGATCTCAAACGCTTTAAAGAAATACAATGACAGGGCAGACGAATTACAATCTTTAAAGCCTGGCGACGGTGGCTACAGGGGAATTCCTTTGCTTAGATTTAGCGAAGGGCAACCATTTAATGCCATTTATGGTGTGCGTTCGTTAGGTATAGATCCGGAAAACGGACGTGAATTATACCTGAAAAAAGATGGTACACTTACCTATGATTACGATAAGAGAGATTATGTTGTAATTGGCGATCCTAATCCTAAAGTGAGCGGCTACTTTGGTGGAACGGTTAACTACAAAAGGTTTAGCCTGTATGTGCAGTTTCAGACTTTTTTCGGTGGCGATAAATACAACCTTACCCTAGTAGAGCGTGTTGAAAATGCCGACCCAAGGTATAACGTTGATAAACGTGTATTTGAAGAAAAGTGGAAGCAACCAGGCGACCTGTCTTTTTATAAAAACATAGCAGATAATGGCGAAACTGATGTAAGCTCGCGATTTATCCAGCCTGATAATCTGATCAACCTTCAATCAGTCAACTTTTCTTATGATATGAATAAAAAAATCGCGTCAAAATTATCGATGTCGAGTCTCATGTTTCAGGTAACGGCAAATGACGTGGTGCGTTGGTCATCAGTAAAAGAAGAAAGGGGAATTAATTATCCATTTACCAGGAGTTTAACCTTTTCTGTCAGAGCAGCTTTCTAAGCTATATTATTTAACGAATTTAAAATATAAAAATATGAAGATTAGATTGTTAATCTGCCTCATCTTAATAACAGGATTATTTAGTTCCTGCAAGAAATGGCTGGAAGTTGAGCCGGAATCAGAAATAGCTGCTCCAATTTTATTCAGTACCGAAAGTGGTTTTATGGAAGCCATAAACGGTGTGTATAACCGCAGTACGGAATCGGATCTGTATGGTAAAGAGCTTACGTTTGGTACAACAGAGGTACTTGCCCAAAATTTTTCGATGCGTGAAGACGGACAGGATTACAGACAAACCTCATTGTATAATTACAAACATGGTGAGTTTATCAAACGCAAGGATAAAATATGGGCTGGTTTATACAATGCAATTGTTAACTGTAACCTGATCCTGGAAAATGTAGATGCAAAAAAGAACATTTTTAATGGCAACAATTATGCTATTGTTAAAGGAGAAGCGCTTGCCTTAAGAGCCTATTTGCATTTCGATCTGTTGCGTCTTTTTGCTCCTTCTTATCTGAGAAATCCTTCTGCAAAAGGAATTCCTTACGCTAACAAATACACAAAAGAGATTACGCCGGTTTCCAGTGTATCAGAAAGTATTAATCTGATCATCAAAGATTTGGAAGAATCGAAACAATTATTGGTTGCAGATCCGATTCGGAGTGCCGGTTATATTGTAAATTATCCTTTAGTTACTGATACGCTGAAAAATACAGAAGAGAAGAGCTCAAGTCTTTTCTTGCAAAACAGAAGGCACCGTTTAAATTATTATGCAGTATGTGGCACGCTTGCCCGGGTTTATCTGTATAAAAACGATAAAGTTAAAGCCTTACAAAATGCTAAAGAGGTAATCGACTCAAAAAAATTCCCATGGACATCAAAAAGTGATTTTGAGGCATTCGAAGATTCGAAGAAAGATCGTATTCTATACAAGGAACTCGTTTTTGGATGGTATATACCAGGTGCTGCAAAAGAGATAAAAGACAATTGGTTTCGAAGTGGTACCAGTGGATTTTATTTGATTGAGGATGCCGCAGATTATATCTATGAAAAGGCAACAGCGGGAGCAAGTGATTCCCGTTATAAATACTGGTTGTCTGCTACCTCCAGTCAATCATCAAGATCTTACGATATCGTTAAATACCGCAGAAATCCCTTAAGTACCGAGGCTGGTGCAAATTTACATTACCTCATGGCTCCTGCAATCAGGCTTAGTGAGATGTATTACATCGCTGCCGAGTGTTCCTATGCAAATAATCCCACGGCCGCAGTTAATTACCTAACACAGGTTCGTGAAGCGAGGCAAATAGGTGATCCTTTGACCATAAACAACGAAGAGGATTTATTAAAAGAACTGCTTAAAGATGCCCGTAAAGAATGGTTAGCAGAAGGCCAGCTTTTCTATATGTATAAAAGGCTCAATAGAGGGATTGTAGGACAAACAGGTGTAATTATTCCGGCTTCCGATAACATTTTCGTGCTTCCTCTTCCTAACGACGAGGTTGTTTATGGTGGCAGATAAAACAATTTGAAATTTATTAATAGCAAATTATGAAAATATACATATTAATATTCGCAATCATTTGCCTTGTTTCTTGCAAGAAAGCAGAAGAGATGCGTTTTGATCACAATGCTAATGTTTATTTCGACATTTATAATGGAGATAAAGACAGTATAGTAAAAACCTTTGCCTATAATCCTACACGTGCTCAGGATACCGTGTGGCTACCGGTACGTTTATCCGGAATCAGAACAGACGCAGAAAGGAAATTTAGTGCGCGGGTAGATACTGATTCCTCAACTGCCACTCCTGGTCTGCACTACGAAGCTTTGAAACCGCAATATTCCATTCTTCCAAATAGGGGAATAGGTTATATTCCTGTGGTGATTTATAACAAGGATAAGGAACTTGAAAACAGATCGGTTTCGATATTGATTAAATTAACGGGCACTTCAGATCTGGGCATCGAAAATCCTTACCTGATCAGGGCAAAAGTTGTATTCTCCTCCAAATTGGAAAAACCAGGTTGGTGGGATAGCTGGCCGCTTCCTCCTTATTCGAGAACCAAACACGAGTTATTTATTCTGGTAACCGGGCAAACCTCCCTGACTACCGACGGACTTGATGCACCGAAAAACCTGTATTATATAGGCTTATTAACCACGATGTTAAATAATCCATTTAATTGGGTAGCCAAAAATGCAGCAAAAGGTTATGTAATCGAAGAGGTAACTGCAAGCAATACCAATAGCTATTATTTCTATAACAAGAGTAACCCGTCCAAAAAAACGCTTTTGAGGAAAAACATGCAGAATGGTAAATATTATTTTATAGACGAAAATGGCAATGAGGTTATTTAAATATAGAAACATGAACATTAAAAAATTAATTTTATTAATAGCTGGTGTGGTTTCTTTAGCCGCATGTCATAAAGACTTAGGTAATTACGATATCGATATGCCTGTTGAGCCTAAACTGGCCAACCTGGATTCTGTTTACACTGCAAGTGTTGGGGATAGTTTGATCATCAAACCAAAAATAGAAGGTGTGGATGCTGCCAATGTAGAACTTCAATGGAAAATTAGTGTAATGGAAGGGAATGATGTTCTGTATACCGGACCAGCTCTGAGGATCATATTTGGTTTGCAGGCTAAAAGATATGCAGCCCGTCTTACTGTTTATAACAAAGCAAATGGGATGAAATATTTCCATAATTTTTACGTAGACGGTGGTACCGAATTTGCCAGCGGTACAACGGTATTGAGTGTTGAAAATGGGATCACACAGTTTTCATTTGTAAAGCCAGATGGTAGCGTGCAGGCACGTTTGTACAGGGCTATGCAGGGGAAAGATTTGCCTGTAAACCCCACAAATTTATTTCTGCTAAAAAATACATTTACAAATAACTTATTGGGATACTGGATCATTACAAAAAACGGTGGAATCAGGTTGGAGCCGAATACCATGCAGGAAGATCCGAAATATCCTAACACCCTTAAAGATAACTTTTTTACATCGCCAGATGATTTGGAGGTAGGTTCATTTATTTCGCATCCTCAAGGGGTAATGATGGGCGTTGTAAATGGCAAATTTTACGGTGGAACAACAAGCACATGGGACCAGGCAGCTACTTATGGAATGTTCGGCTTACCTGCTGATGGTGATTATGAGCTGGCTCCTTCTTTTGTGATGAGCTTTACGCAAACAGCTACTTATTTTATTGGATTCGACAAAAACAGAAAGCAATTTGTGCGGATCAATCTTTATGGAGCACCTGTTTATTTTGGTACCCAATACTCCGTTACCACAACAACTGCCTTCGATCCTTTAAATGTGGGGATGGATCTTATTCATTTGGAGCAACTTAATAACGCAGATTGTTTTGCATACTGTAAAGGAACCGATGGAAAGATTTATGAATTAAAGTTTAATGTTCAGTTTAACGGGCCGTTTACCTTTACGCCTCAACATAAACGTCTTTTTATACGTCAGGACTTAATTAACGAAAATACAAAATGGAGTGGTGCTAAAAATGGAGTAATTTATATTGCCAATGGCAGTAAAGTTTATCGGTATAATCCCGTAAATGAAGAGCTTAGGGAACTGGCCACCAGCTTTAGTGGAAAAACGATTTCTATGTTAAAACTTAGCGAAGACGAAGAAACCTTGATGGTAGGAACAGAAGAAACCGTTTCTTTTCTAAATATTGCTACAGGAATGAACGGTATATTCATCAACAAGATTGAAGGTATTCCAGGTGCTCCTGTAGATATCGCAATCAGAAAATAACCTTAGTCCATGCTTAGGCTTTTAAAAAGTTTAAGCATGGACATTATAACCATAAAAAAACATACAAATGAAAATCATAAAATTAGCCATTTTGGCTCTTTTATTCCCGGTTCTAACCTGGGCACAAGCACCAAATTTTAGTTTAACAGGTAAAATAGGTTCTTTGGGTGCACCAGCAATGGCTTATATCGATTACATGGATAACGGTGTAAGTCATGAAGATTCAGTAGCCCTGGTTAACGGAAATTTTAAATTTACAGGGCATATTTCTGGCAATGCCTATGCCCGTATGGCCCTCGATCATACTGGTGGTGGTAAAGGGAAGGCAGTTTACACAGGTGATGTAATTTACTTTTATTTCGGGAAAGAGCAAGTTACGATTAGCTCGAAAGATTCTTTAGAAAATGCTGTTTTTGCGGGCTCAAAGGTGTATCAGGAATATGATGCCTATAACAAAGCCATTGGGGGGACCATTATGGCGCTAACCAAAGCTGTAAATATCGATTTTAACAGGGGAACACCCGAACAGCAAAAAGATACTGCTTACATGAAAGCGGTAGATCTGCGCTTCAGAAGAAATATACAAAACAGAACAGATAAGCAGTTTCAATTTGCTAAAGAACATCCAAATTCTTACTTCGCCCTGGTGGCGCTCTCAGAAGCTGCAGGAAGTAAGGTGGATGTAGGCAAGGTTGAGCCTGTTTTCAATGCATTAAACAAAGCGTACCGCGAAACCGACATGGGCAAAGAACTGGCGCAGCGTATTGCTGCAAGCGATATTACCGCTGTTGGAAATGTAGCGCCGCTTTTTACCCAGAACAATGTGGTAGGCAAGCCAGTTTCATTAGCCAGTTTAAAAGGAAAAGTGGTGCTTGTTGAGTTTTGGGCAAGCTGGTGCAGCCCGTGTAGGGCAGAGAACCCTAACCTGGTAAAACAATATCAAACCTATAAAGATAAAGGCTTCGAAATTATCTCAGTTTCATTAGATAATGTAAAAGAACGTTGGTTAGAAGCAATAGAAAAAGACGGTTTAGATTGGATTCATGTATCTGACCTTAAAGGCTGGAACAACGAAGTAGGCCGTTTATATGGTGTGCGTGCTGTACCTGCCAGTTTTCTGGTAGATGCTCAGGGCAAAATTATCGGAAATGGTCTTCGTGGTGAACCATTAAACAAAAAACTCGCTGACATTTTCAATTAATTATTGGCTGAACTGATCTGGATGATGAAAAAGATTTTAACCGTATGCCTGATGTTGCTTTCACTGTTCTCATTTGGAACTGCGAAACATCAGGATAAAATTGCATTAAAGGTTTTGTATGTGGGTTATAATCCCGACAGGCCTATGCCAAAAAATGTAGTCTACTATTCTACAGCACCAAACATCCTTGAAAGAATATACAAAACCAGAATGGCAGATTTTAAAGCCTTTCTGGAACAGCGTTTTATCGGGGTTAGGGTAGTGGATGTAGCCGATTACAAGGTAGAAATGTCTGATGAGGTTGATGTAACTTTAATGGACGCCGGGCCAGTGGTACTGCCGCCAGATTTTAGCCGCCCCATGGTTTTACTGCATGCTATGGCGCCCAACGTAGGTTTGCCCTTAGGGTTAAAGTTCGATTGGTATTGCCAGTGTTTAGATGATGAAGCTTTAAATATGAAAACCGGGCATCCCATTTTTAACACACCCAATGCCGTAAAACTTAGCATGGTAAAAAAGCCAACTCCAAGTTCTTTTTTTAATGGCCATCAGGGTGCAGAAACACCAAAGCAAATGGATAGGTGGCGGGTGGTAAAACAGGGATTCTCTGCTAAAGAGCCTTATTTGATCGGTATGGTTTCGCACGGAGAAGGATTTAACGATTCGCCTGATGCGGAAACTATTTCAGGTGGTGTTTGCCTCAAAAATGCCGAAGCAGTAGCTTTAGGCCGTCAGGGGAATTACTTTATGTGGGGTTTTGCAGGATCGCCTGATTACATGACGGACGAAGCTAAGGATGTTTTTGTGAATACCATTTGTTACATCAAAAAATTCGATCATCTCCAGGCTATTGTTAAAAAAGTGCAGATCGAAACCCGTAGCGGTGTAGATGAACTAATTTATCGGTTGAACAAAGATCTTTATAACCAGGCTATTGTTTCAAGACGGGAAGGTAATCTACGGATGCTGAAAATGCAGCAGGAATTAAAAGACAAAAAGGCAAAAGGAGAAGATATTGGCCATGGTAACGAAATGTTTTTGAAAATGCCCGTTACAAATGATACCCAATCTTTTGAAGATTATGTAAAGGGTTATGCCGGCGATAGTTTGTTTGCCATTTATGGCACTAATATCAACTTATATCACAAATACTACCGTCAAAATTATGAATATTTCTATCCTTCAGGTGTATACACGCTTCAGCTGGATCGCGATGCGCAAAAACTTGGTATCTCTAACCGTAAAGTAGCCCTGTTAGATAAATGTGTGAGTTTATTGGAAGCAAACAAAGATGTAGCAATGGCGCAACGCTTATTGGAACGTTATACCACCGAAAAGTTTAATGCAGCTTCTGATTGGAGAAAATGGCTCAATCAAAACCGTAATAACCTGTTTTATACCGAATCAGGTGGTTTTAAATTCATGGTCAATACTTACGGGAAAAACATTCCTGTTGCCCGGCAACAAAGTTACCAATTGCCAAAAGCGATTATAAGTGATGAACCTACCACAGCCGATCCGGTTGCGATTTCAGCCAGGTTTATTCCGGGTAATGGAGATAAAAAAGACAGTTTACTTATCGAAGCCAAAATTTTAAAAGGCTGGCATATTTATGCTTATGTATCTAAAGATAATCCATTTGTGGTTACCGAAACCAGATTGGAACTTCCTGAAGGTGCAGTGGCCGATAAAGAATGGAAAACAACAGCAGCTATTCCTTATCCGGGCAATGAGGGCATGTTTATTTTTGAAGGAAAGGCAAACTTTAGGATAATGGTCGATTACAGCAAGGCAAAAGCTGGTACTAAAATTAAATGTGGCTTATACTATCAGGTGTGTGATGATAACAAATGTTACCCACCGAAAGAAAAAATATTGGAGATACTTATTTAAACTATCTATGCGCTCGGCATGGCCGGTAAAATGGCCTTGCCGTTTTTCTAACCTTTAACTTAAAATATGAAACCTTTTTTAGGGCTTTGCCTCCTGGCTTCTTTGTGTGTGCTTGCACGTATTTCTGTATCGGCACAAACCGCTGTGAACAAAGTTGATTCCTTGCACAATAGGCTTTTATCAGAAATGATTGCCGTGCCTGCTCCCAATTTTACCTTAAAAGACCTCGATGGAAATGTAGTATCGTTAAAAGACCTCAAAGGAAAGGTAATTGTGCTCGATTTCTGGTCGACATGGTGCGTGCCCTGTAAAAAATCTTTTCCGGCTATGCAACTGGCTGTTAATGCTTATAAAAATGATCCATCGGTAAAGTTCTTATTCATCCATACCTGGGAAACCAGTAAAACACCAATTGAAGATGTAAAAAAATACCTCGCACAATCAGGTTTTAATTTTCAGGTGCTGATGGATCTGAAAGATGGGGCAGGGCGTAACGCTGCGGTTGAAGATTATGGCGTAAGTGCCATCCCGGCAAAATTCGTTATCGATAAAGCAGGCAAAATTATATTTAAACTAACGGGTTTCAAGGGAACCGATGCCGCTGCACTCGAAGAAATTTCTGAGCGGATTACATTGGCAAAAAATCATAATTAATAATGAATAACTATAGCAGGGTATTAACAATAACCTTGGTGATGCTGTTTAACCTGAATGCTATCGCGCAGAAAAAGCAGGTTGCTAAATTTCAGTACACCATTGCCCAGGCAGTAAAAAAAGCATATTCCGCAAGTGTGCGGATGTGGGGTTTCGATGTACAGCAAAATCAAAGAACCAGCGGCCAGTTTAGTGGCGTGGTAGTAAGTGCCGATGGTTACATCTTAACAGCAGCACATACCATTTTGCCGGGTAAAAATTATAAGGTTTTTTTTCCTGACGGACGTGAATGTATTGCAATGGCTCTGGGGAAAATAGAGAACAAAGGAACCCCAGGTATTCCGGATGTAGGCATGATGAAAATTACAGATAAAGGTGCCTATCCATTTGCAGAGATGGGTTATTCATCAAGTTTGGTTAAAAATGAACCATGTATCAGTATTTCCTATCCCGAAAGTCTGAACCAAACCCTACCAACCCTAAGATTGGGCAGTATTGCAGAAGTGAAAAATGAATATGGTTTTATCCGCTCAACCTGCAAAATGGAACCGGGTGATTCTGGCGGGCCTTTATTTGACTATTATGGCCGTGTAATTGGGTTACACAGTGCCATTGATGTTTCGGAAGAAATGAATTTCGAAATTCCTGTTGACCTTTATCGTCGCTATTGGACGGCTTTAAACAGCGAAAGACTTTATACAGCTTTCCCGGAAAAGAAGGATAGTGTGAAAACAGATCCCTTATCTTTGCTATTACAGAAAGAAAGTAAGCAAAAGGCTTTACATCCGGATTTTGTTGTAACAGGGATTAAAAACAGTTGTTTTGCCATCAAAAGTGTAATAAAAGGACAAAACCAGAAGATTAATGCCTGTTTATTAAATATTAAAACACCAAGCGGCGCTCAAAAACAGTTTTTACTGAGCAAAAATACCATGGTTGGCGAAGAAGTGCAATGTGATATTAATGGAACAACAGTGCCGGTTAAGCTAATTGCAAAAGACGAGGAGAACGACCTGGTTTTATTTGCGCTTGAACGGCAAATAAACGGTGGGATTGATTTAAATATTGCTGATACCGATACCGTTAAAATAAATATGGGTAAACTTCTTTATAGCGTAGACCCAGCTGGCAAAGTGATACGCAGTGTGTTAGGCAGTACGCAATTTAATTTGCCGAAAATTAACAGCCAGCCTTATTTGGGTGCGATGGTGGTATACAATTCGAGTCCGGTTCTGTTCTCCTTAATTAAAGCGGACAGCCCGGCAGAAAAAGCAGGTATAAAAGTTGGCGATGAACTGATCAGCATTAACGGAAAACTCATCAAAAAGGCAAGTGAATTTGCACCCGAAATATTAAAATATTGGGCAGGAGATGAGGTCACTTTTGAATGGACAAATGCATCTGGTAAAATGAACAAAACTTTTAAGCTTGATGGAAGGGGGCAATCGGTATTCAATCACCCGGCAGAGAAATTTGAAGGCGGGAAATCAGAACGAAGAGATGGATTTAATGCTATTTTTACACACGATGCCGCCATTAAAGCAAATGCTTGCGGATCGCCTGTTTTTGATTGGGAAGGTAGTTTTTATGGGATTAACATCGCGAGGTTTAGCAGAACAACCACGATAGTGGTTCAAAAGAAAACGATCATAGAATTTGTTTTGAAGACTATTCAGTAGCTTAGTTGTCGCCACAGAAACACAGAAGTCACAGAGTTTATAGTGGTCGGTGTCTCATCGACCAATGCGTGAATTTATTGCCTAGAATATATTCCGGCCGATAAGAACTGACTAAACCTAAGCGCACTGCACCTGTTTTACAAAAGCGATACATTATGCATTATTATTTGGAGCGGCTTACCCGTGCAACTGTTAAAGTTTGTTCCCGTGCTTCGCTGTATCCCTCCGCTGCGCTTTAGGGATGCCGCTACGCCCGGGGCTAAACACGCTTTTTCTGCAAGGAACCTAATTACCTGCATTACTTTCGGTGAGTTCGCTTTAGGATCGGTCCGGTGTAGATTCCGTTCCACAATCCCTGGTTAAATAAACCTTATTGTAGCGGCTATCCTTTTTGTTACAAGACTAATTGTTTATTTAGTTCATTCACAAAAAGATAGAAGCGGAAAGAAGGACTGTCTGAACCGAAGAGCGCTACATCTGTTTTCCAAAAACGATACATAATCCATTTTTGGAGCGCATTGTCTGTGCAACTATTGAAGTTTTTTCCCGTGCTTCGCTGTATCCCTCCGCTGCGCTTCGGGGATGCCGCTACGCCCGGGGCTAAACACGCTTTTTCTGCAAGGAACCTGATGCATACGTAATTACCTGCATTACTTTCGGTGAATTCGCTTTAGGTTCGGCGTAGATTCCGTTCTACAATCCCTGGTTGAATAAACCTTATTGTATCGGCTATCCTTTTTGTTGTAAAAATAATTGTTTTATGTAGCTCATTCACAAAAAGATAGAAGCGGAAAGAAGGACTGCCTGAACCTAAGAGTGCTGTACCTGTTTTCCAAAAAAAATATATATTATGCATTATTGTTTGGAGCGGCTTGTCTGGACGACTGTTAAAGTTTTTCATCCTATTAGCCGGTGTCTCACCGGCCAACGCTTTATTTCTTTTTTTAAAACACCAACAGATAAGAAGATTCTTCACTGCGTTTAGAATGACAACTAAGGAATAAAACCATGATGCCTATTTCTTCAACAGCGTATCAATCTCTGTATTAAATTCTTTCAAAAATTCATCATAAAATTTACCGGTGGCCGGGCCATTAAAACCTGTATGAATTTGTGCTACATTACCTTGTTTATCAATAATTATCGTGGTTGGAAACGATAAAAATGAATCAAGCGCAGGCAATGATTCAGATACTACTTGTTTGTCCGCTGTACCTGCCAATACCTGGTCATATTCGATACCAAAACGGTCTCTGAAACGGGTCATTACTTTCTTTGCATATTCAGGCTCCGTTGAACGTTCATAATGTAAACCGATAATTTCTACACCGCGGTTTTTGTTCTTTTTGTACCATGGCGCCATAAAAGTAACTTCGTCAACACAATTAGGGCACCAGCTACCTGTGATGGTTAAAATCACAACCTTGTTTTTATATTTTTCATCCTTTAACGAAATCTTTTTGCCGTTTACATCAGGAAAGCTGAAATCAAGCGTTTTGTATCCTTTTTTCAGGTAGGTAAGTTTGTAAGGATCGGGCAGGGCAGCATCTTTGTTTTTGGTTCCGGTAAAAGCCTGACTTCCCCTTGCACCCAAAATTTCACCACTTAAAGTACCGTCTGGCTGAAAGGTGCCTTTATAGTAAGAAGGAGAGGAGCCGATGAAACTCGAAAGCTGGAATTCATTGCCTTCTACCACGCCTTCAAGATAACGAGAATCGCCGGTTACACGTAAAAATGTGCCGGTAAGTTTGTTTCCTGTTTGCTTAAATAAACCTACTGTTTTTTCTTCCTTACCATTTGTCGATGTAAAAACCACATCATAACTTCCAGAATAGTCTGCTGTGGCAGGTTTATCAGTTTTGAAACGATAATTTTTTCGCTCGGCAATAATTATCAAAGGTTTGCCAGTTTTATCCTGTTTTCTTAATGCGCCGGTTAGTTGATCACCAACTATAGCAAATGCAAGTTCGTTATCAAACTGATCCAGTTTGACAAAAAGTGAATCGGCAGTTTGTTTTACCCGACCACCTTCGAAACTTTCTTCGGCATTGCGGAAATATAATTTCTGTTGACCGCTTTTTTCGTTGATTTCGAAATTAAAAGGGATTTCTAATCCTTCCTTTACTTTCGCTATACCACGCCAATGGCCCAGCGCAACAAATGCTTTTGCTTTTTTTTCTTTGATTGTTGCTTGTTGGCGATTGGCCAATACAGCCTGTTGTTGCGCAAAGGTTAAAGAGGTTGATATGGCCAGTATGGCGGTAAATATGGATTTTAGGTTCATCGGGACGTGTGTTAATCGACTAAATTAGTCGACAAATATACGGGCGGAATAACCAAATAAAAAATATTTCATTAAAAATCTATAAAAACTATAGGATAAATGGAATTAATTATACCTTTGCCCCAGTTATTTTAAAATACTTATCAAGAAAGGCGGAGGGAATGGCCCTGTGAAGCCTTAGCAACCATCTAATTTATAGAAATGGTGCTAATTCCATCCTGGATGAATCTGGGGTAGTTAAGTCAGTTGTTTGCATTATCCTTATCAAAATATATGGAGCACTTCTGATTTAAGGGGTGCTATTTTTTTGCCCTGACGCTGCTTTTGATAAGTAAATATGTTTTATAGAAAATCATTGAAATGAAAAAAACAGACGAGTTAAAATCCATTGATGCAAACCCTAATGCATATTTCCGAATGCGCACGCCCTGTTAAAATTGCTCCGTTTTAACAGGCCCATTTGATCTAACCACTCCATTTTATTTTTAATAAAACACGTTTATTAACTGTTTAGGAGTCGTTTTGCCCAGATTTTTATCTTTTAACTAATTTTTAAACATACACATGATCAAACTTTTTAAATCAATACCACTCATCTTACTGCTCTTTATTACGCAGCAGGTATTTGCTCAAAATGTCACCATTACCGGAACGGTAAAATCGGCGGATGGCGAAACACTGCCAGGCGTTTCTATTCTTATCAAAGAAACCAAACAAACCACTATTTCTGATGGTAAGGGCGTTTTTTCTATCAGTGCGCCTGATCAAGCCATTTTAGTATTTTCATACATTGGCTTCAAAACTCAGGAAATACAAATCAACAAAAATGCTGGCCCAATTTCGGTCATTCTTCAACCCAGCGATAATGCGCTTGACGAAGTGGTAGTAACGGCTCTTGGTATTTCAAGGGAGAAAAAATCTTTGGGTTATGCCGTTCAGGAATTGAAAGGAGACCGTGTAGCCGAAGCTAAAGAATCTAACCTGGTAAATGCATTGGCTGGAAAAATAGCTGGGGTTAGGGTAACGAACAGTCAGGGGAGTATGGGATCATCTCGCGTAGTCATCAGAGGAGAAACATCTATAGCCGGAAATAACCAGCCTTTATTTGTGGTTGATGGAATTCCGGTAGATAACTCGCAGTTGAATTCGGCTGGGGCCAGGGATTACGCCAATACCATTTCAGATATCAATCCGGAGGACATCGAATCGATGAGCGTCCTAAAAGGACCAAATGCAGCTGCATTATATGGCTCGAGGGCTGCAGCAGGGGTGATCCTCATTAAAACCAAAACAGGTAAATCGAAAAAAGGATTGGGCATTGCCATTAATTCAAACGCGGTTCTAGAAACTTTGCTCACCCTGCCGGTTTATCAAAATGCTTTTGGTCAGGGATCAGAAGGTAAGTTCAGTTATGTGGATGGCGCTGGTAAAGGTATTAATGATGGGGTAGATGAGAGCTGGGGACCAAAACTGGATGGTAGGTTAATTCCGCAGTTTTATTCCAAAGGGGTGCCTGTTCCGTTTGTAGCCCATCCGGATAACGTACGCGATTTCTTTCAAACGGGATATTCCTTAAATAATGGGGTATCTGTTGCAGATGCTGGCGAAAAATACGACTTCCGATTATCGTACAATAACCTGAAACAAGTAGGTATAGTACCAAACTCCGGACAGGGCAAAAATTCGTTTGTATTGAATACCACAGTAAAAGTAACACCTAAATTAACTTTAACCGCAAACGCAAATTACAGCAAACTTAATTCTGATAATTTACCAGGAACGGGTGGATCAAGATCAACCAGTACCATGTTGCAGTTTACCTGGTTCGGCCGTCAGGTTGATATTAACCAGCTAAAAAACTATTTGGATGAAAATGGAAAAACGTTTAACTGGAATAATAGCTATTACAGCAATCCATATTGGGTAGCTTACGAAAATACAGTTTCGCAGAACCGCAGTCGGATTATAGGTAGTTTAGCCCTTAATTATAAAATTATTGATGGCCTTGATTTCAATTTCAGATCGGGTACGGATTATTACAACGATAGGCGTAAAGTTAGAATCGCTTATGGTACGAACGGAACACCTTTTGGATCTTACACCGAAAGTGCCTTTACGGTAAGCGAGAATAATACCGACGCAACCTTAAACTTTAACAAACAGTTAAACGATGATTTTAGCTTAGAATTATTGGGTGGCGGTAACATCCGCAGGCAATATATTGAGCAGAATGATCAAAGTGCACCTAAACTGGCCATCGCCGGACTTTATACCCTTAAAAACTCTCGTGATCCCTTGATTTCATCCAATAATTTATCGCGTTTAAAATCATATAGCGTTTATGCATCAGGTCAGATCGGTTTCAGAAATTACCTTTTCGCCAACATCACGGCACGTAACGATTGGTCGTCTACTTTGCCTGCGCAGAACAGGTCTTATTTTTACCCGTCATTTAACGGAAGCTTTGTAGCAACCGAAGCATTTGACATTAAAAGTGAAGCACTTAATTATTTGAAAATACGTGGGGGCTGGTCTAAAGTAGGTAAAGATGCAGATCCTTATCGTTTGATCAATACTTACGCATTTAGTGCGCCATTTAACGCAAACCCTCAACTTACCACAAGTAATATCGACCTTAATCCTAACCTCAAACCAGAAACTACCACTTCAACAGAACTGGGCGTTGAGGCGGTGTTCTTTAACAAAAGGTTACGTTTCGATTTAAGTGCATACAATACCAATAGTTACAATCAGATTTTGGCTGCCGATGTAAGTCAAAGTACCGGATTTAGCTCAAAACTGCTTAATGCCGGAAAAATAAATAACAAGGGTATAGAAGCACAATTGGGCATCACCCCAGTCAAAAAAACTTTTACATGGGATATTGATTTCAATTTCGCTGCAAACAGGAGTAGGGTAATTGAACTCGATGCGGAGAAATTATTAACGAATTACATTGTAGCAACCAATTCAGCGCAGGTAATTGCTACCGTCGGACAACCTTATGGATCACTTTTCGGAACAGCCTTTTTAAGAGATGGCAATGGAAATATTATTGTAAATGCCACTGGTGCACCAGCTACAAACCCAACCAAACAGGTATTGGGAAAATATACACCAGATTGGATTGGCGGTGTGTACAATACCTTTACGTATAAAGGTATAAGTTTAGGCGTATTGGTTGATGCGAGTATTGGTGGTTCTATTTATAACGGTACTTATGCAACAGGTACTTATACTGGTGTTTTGGCTTCTACGCTTCCGGGAAGAGCAGCAGAATATGGTGGTATTTCTTACTATTATCCAGATAATAAAAAGGAAAATGGCACCGTAAGAGTAAACGGAACCGCTCCGGCAGGTGTAACGGTTTATGATGACGGAATTGTTTTTGATGGCGTAACCGCAGATGGCAAACGCAATGAAAAAGTTTTACCTGCCCAACAATATTATAAATCGTTTAGGAATATTGATGAAGCAAATATATTCGATGCCTCTTACGTTAAGCTTCGTGAAGTTAAGCTTAGTTACAATTTGCCGGCCAAATGGATTCGTCCCCTAAGTTTGCAAGGCGTTTCTGTATCACTTGTTGGTCGTAACCTTTGGATTATTCACCGCAATACAGTAGATATTGATCCCGAAGTAGCCTTTAATACGGGCAACGGACAGGGGTTGGAAAGCCTTTCTAACCCAAGTACTCGCAGTTACGGTATTAACCTGAATGTTAAATTTTAAATCTTACCATCATGAAAAATAAAAACCTATATATACTGGCCATTCTGGCAATTGCATTTTCATCTTGTAATAAAGAGCTCGATGAGGTGAATATTAATCCGAATGCTCCAGAAATTCCACAACCTGATTATTTACTTACGGGCACCACTAAAACTACAGCTGATGCATATTGGGGGGTAACCAATAATATGAACTCAAGCCTGCTTTTTGCACAACATTGGGCTAAAGTTCAGTATACGGAAGAAGATCGGTTTATCTTTTCGAACAGTAGCTTTAGCTCTTTATGGTCTACCGGATACGCACAAAGTATTGCTGGCTTTAATAAAATTATCGAGTTGGGCGATGCTCAAGGTAATCCAAATTATAAAGGTGTAGCCCTGGTACTGAGATCGTGGGTATTTTTATTGCTTACCGACGCTTACGGGGATGTACCATATACGCAGGCCGGAAAAATTAAACAGTTTGTTACACCAGTTTACGACAAGCAAAAGGATGTTTATTACGGTATTCTTAACGATTTAAAAACTGCTCAGGCAGCTTTAGATCCAGCTTCAGGAAAAGTTGTAAGCGGTGATCTGATTTATAGTGGTAATATTGCTTTATGGAAAAAGTTTGCCAATTCTTTACGTCTTCGTATCGCTTTACGCATTGCGGATAAAGAGCCGGCTAAGTCTAAACAGGTAATTGATGAAATATTTGCAGAAGGTGGCGCTTATATTAATAGCAAATCAGAGAATGCGCAATTGTTCTACAGTGATTCGCCACAGCAAAATCCGGTAGCTGCCTCATTCGAAACCAGAAATGATTACCGGATCAGCAAAACAATCGTAGATAAACTTTTTGCGCTTAATGATCCAAGACTGCCAGTTTATGCAAGCAAAACTGATAATGTAACACCTCAAACGTATGTAGGTATTCCGAATGGCTCAACAAATTCAGAAGCCAGTGCAATCGGTTTGGCAAATTCTTCCAGACCAGGAACTTATTTTTTAGCACCAAAAGCACCTGCTGTAATTTTTAGCTATGCCGAACTGCTTTTTGATAGGGCTGAAGCCGCTGCTAGAGGCTTTACTACAGAAAATGCAGCTGATCTATACAAACAGGCCATCAGGGCATCATTTGATCAATACAGTATAGGTGGAAGTGCTGTTGATGATTATATCAATCAGGCTGCGGTACAATATGATGCTGGTAATTATAAAAAAACAATCGGTGAACAAAAATGGATTGCTTTGTTTGGTCAAGGATTAGAAGCCTGGGCCGAGCAAAGAAGATTAGATTATCCGCAATTAACAGCGTCTGTTAATACGGTGTTGAATGGCAAAATTCCGGTACGTTTTATTTATCCTGGTTCTGAACAATCGTTAAACGGACAGAATTATAAAAATGCGGTAAGCAGCCAAGGTGCAGATTTATTAACCACTAAGCTTTGGTTTGATACTTTTTAGTGCTAATTCGTAAAAAAAAAGAGGAAGTGTCTTTAAATGCGGCAGGCTTTAAGATTCCCGTTTGCGCGGGAAAGACGATCGCTCTGTAACAAAAAACGTCCCGGTTTTAAATCGGGACGTTTTTTTTGAGTCAGAGAAATAGATATTTAGCCTCTTCAGGCTCTTTATTTCTACAAGGTATTCATCTCGCTAAATCTTCAGCGGCGTTACTCACCCTTGATTTCAGGTCTTCTGTATAACCTTTTGCTTTATCGGCCCACTGCGGTGCACGATCAAATAATTCGTCAACGATCGATTGTCCGGTAATTGGATCTTTTTTCGTGATATATTTTACGCCTGCGTACACTGCAGTGCCAATAATTGCTGTTCTTAAAATTCCCATGTTCTTTTCTTTTTTAAATAAACATTTTGATACTGTTAAAAGTTTTAGACAATTCTAAATAACTGTTGTTACAAATGCGCTTAGTTGACTTTGCATTAAACGTTCAATTTACCACCACAAAAGGACGGAGACCACAGGTAAATTAGAGATCCTGCGGTTTAAAAAAGAAAAATGACACGATGCAAAAAAAAGCGGATGAACAGGTCGTAAGATGTTCATCCGCTTTCTCCTTATAAATTATTTATGCCTGCTTTTCATTCGCCTCATTTACACTGTGAGGCTTTCGCATTTATAAAAATTAGTTACTTATCTTTTTTATTGCCACCACCAAATACAGAAAAGTGTACATAACGCTTAGGATTAGCTTTCAAATCGATCATTAATTCATCGAGATTTTTTGAAGCATTATTTAAATTCTGGTACATTTTATCGTCGTTTAGTAATAGTCCTAAACTACCTTTTCCATCTTTAATTCCAGAAATTACGCTTTGTAAATCGGCAATAGCATTGTTTGCATTATCTAAAGTCTGTTTAAAATTAGCAGCAGCAAACTTATCAGTAACTGTATTAATATTAGTTAAAATATCACTGATTTTTTGGTTATTGTTATTTAAGTTAGCAGTAATGCCTTCAACATTTTTAAAGATGGCTTCGATACGGGCGCTTTCCGACCCTACTAAACCGTCAACTTTTTTCGATGTTGTTTCTAACGAAGCCAATGTACCCGCAATGCTATTAAAGCTTTTATCAACGTTTTTCTGAAAGTTAGGGTTCAGGATAGAATTAACACTACTTAAAATAGAGTCCATTTTACCGATGATTAATTCCGCTTTCTTTTGAACGGGCTGTACCTGCTCCATTAAACCTTTTTCTACATTAGCGTTTAAGGTAAAACCATCCTCTGCCATTTTTTTAGAGTTACCTAACGACATTACAATAGCCTTACTACCCAAAAGATCTGTACCTTCTAAGCGCGCAATACTGTTTTCGGGAATTTCGTACTTGCTGTTTACACTTAATGTAGCAATGATACTGCCATCTCCCTGTAGCTCCAATTTGGCCACGCGGCCAATTTGATAACCATTAATGAGGATAGGTTTTGATACAGTCAAACCGTCAACCCTGGTATATTTTGCATATAATGTAGTTTCACTTGAGAAAATTGAATTTCCTTTTAAAAAATTATATCCAATTATTAATAAAGCAATGGCAAATGCAGCTAAAATACCTACTTTGGTTTCGTTCTTAATCTTCATGAGTGTTTTATTTAATGGCTACAAGTGCTGAAGTATTTTTTCTTCACTTGTTAGAGCGTCATATTTTTTTATTGTGCTAAACCCTATAAATACATAAAGGAGGCACTATTTGTTTGGTATCCGATTTATATTTTTTTCAAAGTTAAAATAACTATCATTTATAATGCCACTTATTTAACTTCAATATTTTTTTTGTATGTTTTTATTGCTTCCAAAATAGAATTGGCGATCTCGTTCTGTCCATTCTGCGAATTAATATATTTTTCTTCTTCTGTATTTGAGATAAAACCTACTTCTGTTAAAACTGCAGGCATACCACAACGTTGCAATACCAAAACGCCCTGTTCTTTAACACCACGGCTAAAACGTTCATCCCGTTTGATATAACTGTTCTGTATTAGTTTGGCAAATCTAATACTTTTGTCTCGAAAGGTATTTTTTAAAAGCGATAAAAGAATAAAACTACTCGGGTTACCTGGATCGTAACCATCGTACTTACTTTTGTAGTTCTTTTCCAGTTTAATATCGGCATTCTCACGTATGGCCGCATCTTGTTCCTTTAACCGGTGCGATCCTGCAACCAATGTTTCTACTCCTTTGATATGTTTATTACCCGGAGGCATTGAATTACAATGTACAGATATAAAAAGATCTGCATTAGCTTCATTCGCTATTTCCGCCCGTTTATATAAATCAACATCTATATCTGTTTTACGCGTGAAAATTACTTTAATTTCAGGCATTTCATCATTTAATAATGCACCTAATTTCAATGCAACCTTTAACGAAATATCCTTTTCTTTCGAAAAACTACCTGAGGCTCCGGGTTTTCTGCCACCATGACCGGGATCAATAACAATTGTTCTGATTTTATAACCTTGAGCGGATACTTTTTCAGCAACCAGTAACGAAAATAAAAGTATTGTAATCAGAAGTTTAATCTTCATGCATGCGGGATCTTAAAATGATGTTTCGGCTATCCGTTTATAATTCTTAATCGCTTTAATAATGCCACTCACAATTTCGTTTTGTCCTTCAGCAGAGTTCATATAGTCTTCTTCTTCCGGATTACTCACAAAACCTATTTCTGTTAATACGGCAGGCATTGCTGCACGGGCCAGAACGGCAAGGCTTTTCTCCTGTACGCCCCGGTTGATACGGCCAGCATTAACATATTCTTGCTGAAGCATCGAAGCAAACTTTAAACTTCTATCTCTATTGGTTTGTTTCATTAAAGATAACATAATATCGCTTTCAGGGGTATTCGCAATAAAACCCTCATAGTTTTTCTGATAGTTCTCTTCCAGAAACATCGATGCATTTTCACGTTTGATCACTTCATCCTGCTCACCTAAACGTCTCGTACCAGATACAAAGGTTTCTGTTCCCCTTGTTGAAGTACTCTTAGAGGTAACGGTTCTGTAAACAGGTACTTTTCTGCCTCTTACTTTTTTATAATAGTCTACCACTCTCGATACCCTAACCGGCATATCATTCAAGTGAATGGATATAAATAAATCGGCCTTTGCATTATTTGCAATATTGATACGTTCATATAAAGGAATAAATACATCCGACTCACGGGTGTAAATCACTTTAATATCTTTCAAACTATCCTGAAGCGCGCGGCCAAGGTTTAATGCCGTTTTAAGTGCAACATCTTTTTCCTTCGAATACACACCGTGAGTTGCACCATCTTTACCACCGTGACCGGCATCGATCACAATTGTTTTAATTTTATATTCTTGTGCAAACGCCTGATTATCAAATGAATTTGATAACACTAAATAAATAATAATTGTTAAAATGGATTTAAGATACATCAATGGTATATTTTTCACTAATTTTGAACGTTTTTGATTAAACATCTGTGCAAAAATAACATTCAAACACGAATTTGAAACTCCTTAAGAGCTCTATTTTACTAATATCTGTCATTTTATTAACACTTGTTGTTGGTAAAGCTAACGCATTTTCTCATTTTTCATTGCAACAAATCATCCAGCAAGACACAACCAAAAAGGATACGACTAAAAAGACAGGTAAAAATAACAGTAGTATCGACCAGAAAGTAGAATACAAAGCAGAGGATTCGGTAAAAATGAGTGCCGATAAAAGTATTGTCTATTTATATGGAAACGCAAGGGTGGTATATGGTGATTTTGAGCTAGATGCGGGTTATATCAGGTATGATAAAAAGCAAAATTCTATTTTCGCCCGGGGTGTTAAAGATCCAAAAACTGGTAGATATACCGGTAAACCGATCTTTAAATCAGGTGCAGAAGGGACCGCCATAGCAGATTCTATTTTTTACAATTCAGAAACAACCCGGGCCAAAGTATATGGTGTTTTTTCTGAGCAGGAAGGAGGTTTCTTCTCTGGTGGACAAAGTAAAAAGCAAATAGACGATGAACTGCACATTAAAAATGTAATGTACAGTACCTGTAATCTTCCGCATCCGCATTTTGGATTAATGATTTCTAAAGGGGTGGTAACGGAGAAACAGATTATTACCGGGCCAGTCTACATGATTATTGAAGATATTCCTACTTTCCTGGGCCTACCATTTGCATTTTTTCCTAAACCAAATAAACGAACATCTGGTGTAATCCTTCCTACGCCAGGTGAAGATGCAACAAGGGGTTTTTTCTTGCAAAATGGTGGTTATTATCTCGGATTAAACGATTATTGGGATGCTAAACTTTTAGGTTCCATTTATACCAATGGTTCTTATGAAACAAGTGTATTGAGTAATTATACCAAAAGATATAAATACAATGGCAATATCAACTTAGCTTACTCCAGTTTTAAAGATGGTTTAGAAGGCACTGAGGCTTTTAAAAACCCCACCAAAAACTTTAGTATCAACTGGAGCCATAGCCAAAATGCCAATGCCAATCCCGGTACTACATTCAGCGCGAGTGTAAGATTGGTATCAACAGGAAGAAAGGGATACTATAAAAATACTGCAGCAGGTACAACTTACGATATTAACACCATTGCCACCAACTCAACAAGCAGTAGTATTAGTTATGCCAAGGCTTATTCGAACGGTATGAATTTCTCTTTGGCTGCATCAAGTGATCAGACTTTAAGTACAAGAGCAATATCGCTTAGGTTACCTGAAATGACATTCAACGTACCTACATTTAACCCATTTAGTCCCAAAAATGCTGTGGGAGAGCAAAAATGGTATCAAAAAATTACGGTAGGTTACAGCTTACAGGGAACAAACCGAATTGATACTTTTGATAGTTTGCTTTTTCAAAATGATGGTTTAAAACGTTTAAGGAGTGGATTTTCGCATAGTATTCCTATAAATATGTCGTTCACAGCGTTGAAATACCTTAACTTTAGCCTGGGTGGTACCTACAACGAAGTTTGGAATTTCCAGAATGTAAACAGAAGATATACCAGTTATGCCGATAACACTTACTCTTTTAGAGAAGATACCATCAGTGGCTTTAAGAGAGCAGGTAGTTATAGTTTGTCAACAAGTATCTCGACTAAAATTTACGGAAGAAGAGATTTTAATCCGGCTGGTAAAATACAGGCATTGAGGCATGTAATGACACCAAATGTATCTTTCTCTTATTCTCCTGATTTTACCAAAGCAGGAGCAGGGCCTTTTAGACCAGCAATAGATCAGAACGGGAATCAAATTTATGTCAGTGGGCAACCTTTAAAATATTCCATTTTTGATGGTATGGCACAGCCAGGATCTTTTGGCGGCCCCAATGCATCTATTGGTTTTGGCCTGGATAATACAGTCGAACTAAAGGTGAGGAATAAGAATGATACAACCGGAACGGGCTCAAAAAAGATTCCAATTATCCAGGGTTTGAGTTTTAGCGGTTCCTATAATTTCCTGGCGCCATCTTATAAATTATCCACCATTGGTTTTAGCGGCCGATCGCAGTTTACTGATAAATTAGGTATAAACTACAACGGAACATTAGATCCGTATGCTTTAAAAGATACAACAGTTAATGGTCAAACCCTTAAAATACGAGAAGACCGCTTATTTTTCCAAAGGAATCAATTCCTGCCTCGGTTAACCAGCTTTGGTTTCTCGTTTGATTACAGTTTAAATCCGGAAGCATTAAAACGGAAGAATGAGGCTAACGACAAATTAGGGGAAGCATCCAAGAAAAAAGGCCTGACTGATATACAGTCTGAACAACTGGCGGCCATAAGCCGGGATCCGAATGCATTTGTTGATTTTAACATTCCATGGAATTTCTCGTTCTCTTATAGTTTCCAGTATTCTAATGATGGAAATACCACTACAACTTCAAATACCTTAAACTTTAATGGTGATGTTAACTTAACCCCAAAATGGAAGGTTACGTTTAACTCCGGTTACGATTTTAAAAATAACGGTTTAACGCCGATGAACCTGGCCATATACCGCGATTTACATTGTTGGGATATGAGTGTAAACTGGGTTCCTTACGGGGCTTACAAAAGTTATTCGGTAACCATCAAAGTGAAGGCATCAATATTGCAGGATTTGAAATTGAGTAAAAGACAAGGGTTTTACAGCACATACCGATAAATTTATGCTAGCCGAAATTATTACCATTGGCGATGAGATTCTCATTGGCCAAATTGTGGATACCAATTCTGCCTGGATGGCCAAACAGTTAAACCTGATCGGTGTTTCCGTGAAGCAGATTACCTCAGTTTCTGATGATGAGCAACATATTTTAGAAGCACTCGAACTTGCTGAAAAACGCACAGATATTGTCTTAATTACAGGTGGCCTTGGTCCGACCAAAGATGATATTACCAAAAAAACTTTGGCAAAGTATTTTAATATGGGCTTCCGTAACGATGCAGCTGCATTGGAAATGGTTCGTCAGATATTTGAAAAATACAATCGCCCTTTATTGGATATCAATATTCAGCAAGCCGACGTTCCTGATGGTTGTGAAGTTATTGTAAACAAAAATGGTACAGCGCCCTGCATGTGGTTTGAACAAAACAATACCATTTTTGTATCAATGCCAGGTGTGCCTTACGAGATGATGTACCTGATGGATGACGAAATCCTACCCAGAATTACAAGCAGATTTAAGTTGCCGTTTATTGTTCACAAAACCATACTCACGGCAAACATAGGCGAATCATTTCTGGCCAAAGAGATTGAGGAAATAGAAGATAACTTACCGGCGCACATCAAATTGGCATATCTGCCAAAATTAGGGCAAGTACGTTTACGTTTGTCAGCCAAAGGCGATAACGAAGCAGAATTACATAAAGAGGTTGAGGTTTACGCCAGGCAGATTATTTCAAAAGTAAATAAGTTTGTGGTATCTGATGAAGATATTCCCCTGGAAAAAGCGATTCTGAACCTGATGAAAAGTAAAGGGCTTACTTTATCCACCGCAGAAAGTTGTACGGGTGGATACATTGCACATTTAATTACACAACATCCTGGTTCTTCTTCGGTTTATTGGGGTGGGGCGGTAGCATACGCTTACGAGCTTAAAGAATCTATTCTTGGTGTAGAAGAAAGTACTTTGAACACTTTCGGTGCAGTAAGTGAGCAAACTGTAACAGAAATGGCAGAAGGCGCCATTAAACATTTCAAAACAGATTATGCAATTGCGGTTAGTGGCATTGCAGGCCCGGGGGGTGGAACAGAAGATAAACCGGTTGGTACAGTATGGATTGCAATTTCTTCAAAACACAAAACTGTAGCTAAGCTGTTTAATTTCAGTAACAAACGGATTCAAAATATCGAGCGTTCTGCTGCATCAGCACTGACCATGTTATTAAATCTCCTTAAAGAAACAGTTTAGAAAGAATAAAAACTGTATTTTTGTAGCATTACCAATATAAAATACTGTAATTTAATATGGCTCAATACGAACTATTGTTACCGAAAATGGGTGAAAGTGTTGCGGAAGCAACGGTGATTAAATGGGTAAAACAACCAGGTGATTCTATTGATTTGGATGATACCATTCTGGAAATCGCTACTGATAAGGTAGATTCTGAAGTTCCGTCTCCGGTTGCCGGTAAATTGGTAAAACAGTTATTTGCTGCTGATGAAGTTGCTCAGGTGGGTGATGTAATTGCCATTATTGAAACAGCAGGAGGAGATAATCCCGCTATTGAAACACCTGTTGCTGAAACACCAAAAGTGGAACAAAAAGTAGAAACCATTCCTGGTATTGATCAGCTTCCATCTGAAAACAAAGCGGTAGCAACTGATTTCAGCGCTTCTGAACGTTTTTATTCTCCATTGGTGAAAAGTATTGCCGCACAGGAAAATATCTCGTTGGCAGAATTGGATGCTATAAAAGGCTCTGGTGCTGATGGCCGCTTAAATAAAGATGACCTGCTGGATTATATTGCTAATAAAAATGGAGGAAGCTTTGCAACTAAGATGCTCACAGTCACGTTAGCCCCACCTGCACCTCCTGCAAGTGAAACAACAGTAAATAAATCTGCTCCAGTTTCTGAAAGTATATCTTCAAATAAAACCTCTACCACCAGTGTAAATGGTGCCGACGAAATTATAGAAATGGACAGGATGCGTAAACTGATTGCCGATCATATGGTAATGAGTAAAACCACCTCGCCGCATGTAACTTCGTTTGTAGAAGCCGATGTAACCAATATGGTTTTATGGCGCAATAAAGTAAAAAACAGTTTCGAGAAACGTGAAAACGAAAAAATAACTTTTACACCAATATTTGTAGAGGCTGTTGCAAAAGCCATAAAAGATTTCCCAATGATCAATGTTTCGGTTAACGGAACACAAATCATTAAAAAAGGCAATATCAATATTGGTATGGCAACTGCCTTACCAAGTGGAAATTTAATTGTTCCGGTGATCAGAAATGCCGATCAGTTAAATTTGGTTGGCTTAACAAAAGCAGTGAACGATTTAGCCACAAGAGCCAGAAACTCTAAATTAAAGCCAGACGAAACCCAAGGTGGGACCTTTACATTAACCAATGTAGGTAGTTTTGGAAATGTAATGGGTACACCGATTATCAATCAGCCTCAGGTTGCGATACTGGCTGTGGGTGCCATTAAAAAGAAACCGGCAGTTTTAGAAACCGAACACGGTGATGTGATTGCAATCAGGCACATGATGTTCCTTTCTTTATCTTACGATCACAGGGTAGTAGATGGTTCATTAGGTGGTATGTTTGTGCGCAGGGTAGCCGATTATTTAGAAAGCTGGGACCTGAACAGGGAGATTTAGTCAGTTTACAGTTTTCAATTAAAAGTTTTCAGTTGGCTTTATACCAACAATTTATTAGTTTAACAATTAAGAATGTTAGCTTCAAATTTAAAATCGATAGTTTCGGATAATGTATTGCACGCCAAATGGTTAAATACATTATCATATATGGAAAATGCAGGTGCAAAGAAGATTTCATCTTCTGAGCATAAAGAGAATGTAAACCTGATTATTCTTAAACACGCAGCAGAAGAACATCGCCATGCTTATTATTTAAAAAAGCAGATTTCGAAGCTTGATGAGGCGCTTTGTAAAACCTACACCAATGCCGAGCTGCTTTCTCCAAATCATACCAAATACTATTTACATGCTTTGGATATAGCGGTTTGCCGTTATTTAAAAGCTGTTTTTAATTTATCCGGTTACGATTTAAAATTTGCGGCGTATCTATTTGTTACCTATGCCATCGAAGTACGTGCTGACGAACTTTATCCGATATACCAAGCAGTTCTAGATGAGGCAAAAAGTAAGGTAAATGTAAAATCGATTATCCTGGAAGAAGAAGGCCATTTGGAAGAAATGATGAACCAATTGGTTAACTTTTCTTACGATTGGGAAAATCATGCGGCCGAAGTAATTAAAATCGAAACAGACTTATTTGATAATTGGGTTACTGCCTTAACTGCAGAGTTGCCGGTGAGCGCTTAAGCAATTGAATGATTAGCCAAAATTCGTCATCTCGACTGAAGCACGGCGAAATGGAGAGATCTATTATAGATTTCTCAACTGCGTTGCACTCCGTTCGAAATGACGAATTTTCGTTAAAAACCAATCCAATTTTTTGTTGTTTCTAAATAAAGATAAATATCATGTCTAAGTTTTCAGATTTAATTAACGGTGATAAACCTGTATTGGTAGATTTTTTTGCTGAGTGGTGCGGTCCTTGTAAAATGATGAAACCGATCCTGGAACAATTAAAATCGCAGTTGGGAGATTCAGTATCGATTATTAAAGTAGATATCGATAAAAATCAACCGGCCGCTTCTTCCTTCAACGTTCAGAGCGTTCCTACTTTAATTCTGTTCAAAAAAGGAAAGCAGGTTTGGCGACAAAGTGGTGTTTTACAAGCATCACAACTGAAGCAGGTGATTGATGCACACGCTTAAACATTAAACTTCTACTACACTTTTTGGTGTAATTGCAAAAATACGGTCACTTGTTTTTGGATAAATATTATAAAGACCCGTAAACAAACTAAAAGCTGGTAGTACGGCATAATCAGTACCGAAATAAAAGCAGGGAAATTTCAGTCTTTGCTTTGCTTTCCCCACAATGGTAACTCCAGGATGGATATGGCCGCTGATGGGATATAATTCTTCTTCCGTACAATTGGGTGCATCGTGTATAAAGCAAAATGGACCTAAGCAAAAACTGGGCTCGTGTATATTGATGCCCATTGCAGCATAATTCGCATGGGATAGCCGGTCGTGATTCCCCTTAACCAATAAAAAATCTAGCTGTTGGTATTGTTTTCTCCATTCGGCAAATTCATCAATATCTGTATTTAAGCCATGATGGAACATATCACCATTAATCAACAATGTTTTTGGATGATAATGCTTAATGAGTAAATTTAGGCGCTGTAAATCGGTTTGGGCAATGGTTGCAGGCACTTGTAAACCTGCTTGCCGGAAATGTGCCGATTTGCCCAGGTGTAAATCGCTTATGGCTAAAAGTTGATGCTTGGGTAAAAATAAAGCCCTTTCTTTATCTAAAATCAGTTCTTCACCCTGGCTTATAATGGTCATTTATTTTATGCTATTGTCGTCCTGAGCTTGTCGAAGGATCTTTTAATTTTCGACGGGCTGCAAGAAGATGTATTTATTTAATTTTTTCAGATTCGGCCTTCATTCTGGCAATCCGCTGCTCCAATTCTTCTGAACTCATATTCTCACGCAAACTGTCTACTTTGATTGGAAAAGATAGTGGCGTAAAACTTTTCGGATTGGTGATGATAACCGCTCCATTCTGAATCCTTTCTAAAGCGGCTGCTAACCTGGGTTCTTCCAGTTGCTGATAAAAAACTTCATCATAAGCCTGCCGCAAAAGTAAATTATGTTTATCGTAATCGCTAAAAACATTAAAAAACAAACCCGCCGATGACTGGAGATGTTTGTTCGCCACGTATTTTCCCGGGTAACCCTGAAAAACTAGTCCTGAAATACAGGCAATATCCCTAAATTTTCGTCTGGCCATTTCAGTGGAGTTAATACTTAGCGTTATATCTTCGGTTAAATTTTTAGGAGAGAAAACTTCGTAGGCAATCGATTCATCCATAGGGATTTCTGTTTCACTTAACAGTTCGAAACCATAATCGTTCATGGCAATAGAAAAACTGATGGGAAGCAGTTTACTTAAACGATAGGCGACCAATGCCGCCAAAACCTCGTGTACCAAACGTCCTTCAAAGGGATAGGCAAATAAATGAAAGCCTTCTTTATTATTGATCAGTTCGATCAATAACTCATCATTTCTAGGTACATGAGATCTTTTCTCCTGCAATAGGAACAATGGGTAAACAGAATCCAGTTCCTCATCCTGATGGGTTTTATCTAAAGCTTCATTATATTTTTTACGTAATACTGAACCCAAATTGGATGATAAGGGTAGGCGTCCACCGTTCCAGCTTGGCGAAATGGCATTTTTTTGCTTGCTTACCCTTACTACAACCGTCATGTCTTTTACCTGGATAAATTCTAAAACCCGCCCTGCCAAACGGAAATTATCGCCGGCTTTTAAACGGGTAACAAAATATTCTTCCACCATACCAATGTATCCACCTGAAATGAATTTAACCTTAAGCATCGCATCACTCACAATAGTACCAATGTGCAAACGGTGCCGCATGGCCAGTTGCCTGCTCTTCACTTTCCAAAGCCCATCTTCATCCTTAATTACCTTTTTAAATTCGGTATAGGCACTTAAGCTATCTCCTCCAGAGGTAATAAACTGCATTACCCAGGTCCATTCTTCAGGGAGGATAAGTTTGAAAGCGTGGGTATTTTTAATTTCTTCGTAAATAATTTTATCATCAAATCCGTCGCCTATAGCCAATGTAACCAGGTACTGCACCAATGTATCAAACACCATAATAAAAGGCTCTCTGCTTTCTATATTGTTTGTTTTAGCCGCTTCTTTAATGGCTGCTGCTTCTACCAGTTCAAGTGCATGGGTGGGTAGGAAATAGATTTTTGAAGTTTCGTGCGGCGAGTGACCAGAGCGCCCCGCCCTTTGCAAAAAACGGGCTACTCCCTTTGGCGAACCTACCTGAACAACCGTATCAACGGGTTTAAAGTCTACGCCTAAATCTAGAGAAGAAGTTGCAATAACTGCTTTGAGTTTCCCGGTATGCAGGGCATCTTCAATCCAGTTACGCAACTCGAAATCTATCGATCCATGGTGTATGGCGATTCGTCCTGCCAGTTCTGGTTCTATATTCAGCAAATGCTGGTACCACATTTCCGATTGTCCACGGGTATTGATAAAAATTAAGGTGGTTTTACTTTTTTCGATGATCGGCAAAAGTTTATAAGCCAATTTTAAGCCCAAGTGCCCTGCCCAGGGCAGTGTTTCAATATCGTCGGGTATAATAGATTTAATTACGATTTTCTTTTCCAGATCGGCTTTAACAATGATGCGTTTAGCTTCTAAATTGGGTTCCAATACATCTAAAGCCTCATCTATATTGCCTATGGTCGCCGAAATCCCCCAAATCCTTAAGAACTGGTTTTTTTCTAATCTTTGCAAACCTTTAATCCGCGAAACGGCTACCTCTACCAATACCCCACGTTTACTGCCCAAAAGTTCATGCCATTCATCAGCCACAATGCATTTAAGATTCCGGAACAGGGGTGAAGAACCCTTTTGTGCCAGCAACAGGTGCAGGCTTTCAGGGGTAATCAATAAAATTTCAGGCATCGATTTTTTCTGCTGTACTTTTTCTGCCTGCGAGGTATCGCCATTGCGTACACCTACATGCCAATCCAGTTCTAGTTCTAATAAAGTTTCACGCATGGCTCTCGCAATATCTTTGGCCAGGGAGCGGAGTGGGGTAATCCAGATCAACTGTAAGCGATCTTTTGCTTTTTTGTTACTGGCTTCTGATGCATTTAAAGCCTCAATTACCACCGCTAAAAATAACGAAAAGGTTTTTCCGAAGCCTGTAGGTGCGTTTACCAAACCGCTGTAGCCATTAAGATAATATTGCCAGGCATCTTCCTGAAATTGAAAAGGCCTGCGTTTATTCGCCTTTAGCCAGGATTTTATCTTTTTATAGCCTTTGGTTTTGGTTTGGTCCATGCGCAATTTATTTCCTTGTAGGTTTTATATTGATAAGTTTTAGTGTTTTGAAAAGCAATAATAGCAATCCTTCGGTTACAGCAGCCCCGCCAAACGCTTTATCTTTTTTGTGATACTTCTTGTAATGTTAATCATGTCTAGCAAAAAAGGGTATCGCTGCTGTCGGGTTTAAAATCGTCAGGCAAACCTATATAGGCTAAACCTGACAGCAGCGAGCATCTTCAAAACCTCTCAGGTTTTAAAATACCTTACAAAGTTGATTGCAGCAATTGCCTCAAGTCTTCCAGTGTATTAATTTCATCTGCTTTTTTATCTTTCCGCCACCGCAATATACGTGGAAAACGTAAAGCTAAACCTGCTTTATGCCGTTTACTCTCCGCAATTCCTTCAAAAGCAATTTCGAAAACCAGTTCTGGTTTTACCGTACGTACCGGCCCGAATTTCTCAATCGCATTACGGGTTACAAAACTGTTTACTTCTTTAATTTCTTTGTCTGTTAATCCTGAATAGGCTTTTGCAATGGTTACCAGGCTTTCCCCATCGCGAACAGCAAAAGTATAATCGGTAAAGAAATTTGCCCTTCTGCCACTTCCTTTTTGGGCGTAGATCATTACTGCATCAACGGTATATGGATTGATTTTCCATTTCCACCAATCGCCGCGCTTCCTGCCACTGTGGTAATGGGAACTCAGCTTTTTGAGCATAATCCCTTCGCTATTGATCGATCTCGAAGTTTGTCTTAATTCGGCTAGCTCCTCCCATGTACTACAATTGATTACCGGAGATATGATCACCGGACTTTCATCTAATCCGCCAATCAATTGCTCCAATATTTTTCGTCTCGCGCTTAAAGGTTTTTCCCTGAAATCTTTGGCTTCATATTCTAAAATATCATAAACAAAAAAGCCAATAGGAGCATCTTCCAGTTGTTTTTTATTAATTGTTTTACGGTTTAAACGTTGTTGTAATGTACTGAATGACAACACCTGTTTATCCTGTACAGCCAAAATTTCGCCATCTAAAACTACGCCGTCGGGCAAAACATCAATCATGAAGTGTAGTTCTGGAAATTGCTCTGTAACCAGTTCTTCGCCACGGCTCCAGATGAAAAGTTCGCCGTTCCGTTTTACAATTTGTCCGCGGATTCCATCCCATTTCCATTCGGCCTGCCATTCTGAAATATCGCCCAGTTTTTCAGGTTCCTGCTCTAAAGCATAAGCCAGGCAAAAGGGGTAAGGCCAGGAGTTATCTGTATTCACATGGATACCATTGATCAGTTCGTGAAAGGTAATTTCATAAGGATTCCATTTACCCATGATGCTGTGCATAATCTGCGCACTATCTAAACTACTCTGTTTAGCCAGTGCATTTACCAGCATTTTATTGGAAACACCAATCCTGAAATTTCCAGAGATTAGTTTGTTAAAAATAAAACGTTCCTGGGTTTCGAGTTGGTTCCAGGCACTTAAAATGAAATATTTTTTGGTTTCATCATCTTTACCTTCCAGGTCGTGCAACTCTTCTATCCAGGTATGCAATTGGAGATCCGAAGTATTTTCGGCAGGAGGCAACAACAAAGCAATGGTTTCGCTTAAATCGCCAACATTTGAATAACTTTCGGCAAATAACCATTCTGGCGTTTCGGTAATGGCTATTGCCCAAAATTTTAGTAAAGCCGATTTAATTGGCCTTTTAGGTTTTTTGCCAGTAAATAAGGCAATTACCCATACTTTATCCTTATCGTCGGCATAGTTAAAATAATCAACCAGGGCCGCTATTTTATCGTTAGTTTTATTGCTCAGTTCGAGCTGCTGGATCAGTTTAGCAAAACGTTTCATGGCTATTTATTTTCGTTTTGCTCAGCTAAATCAACTTTGTTCTCTTCATCATCTTCCTGGCCAAACCTGGTTAAAACTTCTGCGGCTTCTATACCTTCATCATTTAAAAAGCGACTAAAAGCAGCTGTAAAACCATGGGTAACATAAACTTTTTCGGCACCTGTCGCGGTAATGGCTTCCATTAAACCTGGCCAGTCGGCATGATCGCTGAGTGCAAAACCAGCATCGGCACTTTGCCAGCGGCGGTGTGCCCGTACCTGCATCCAACCAGAACATATACCAGTAACCGGATGCGATAAATTTTTGATCCAACGGCTATCCCGCATGGCGGGCGGTACAATTACAATTCCTTTCTGTAATTCATCTTTAGTGGTTTCGGGGGTAATCCTGATGGTTTTTGGAAGGTTTACGCCAGCTTCTATAATCACTTCATTGAGGTTGGCAATACTGTTATGTACATAAATAGGAATATCACCAGCCAGGTTTTTAATTAAACGCTGCGCTTTACCCAAACTATAGGCAATCAATACACTTGTTTTCTGTTGATTGATATTGTCATTTACCCAGTTCCTGATTCCGTTAAAAACAATTTCCTGTTTTTGCCATTTGTAAACAGGTAAACCAAAAGTACTTTCTGAAACAAAAGAATGACACTTTACGGGTTCGAATGGCACGGTAATGCCGTCATCTTCAATTTTATAATCACCAGAAATCACACAAATTTCGCCTTTATATTCAAGCCGTACCTGTGCCGATCCAATAATATGCCCGGCAGGAAAAAACGAAATATTTACGCCATTACGGGTAATGCTTTCTCCATACTGCAGTGTTTCTACGTTTAAATCTTCGCTGATCCTGCGTTTGATGATGGGCTTGGTTAAAGTATGACAGAGGTAATATTTGTTTCCGAACCGCACATGATCGCTGTGCCCATGTGTAGTTACGGCATAATCTACGGGCCACCAGGGATCTATATAAAAATCTCCCTGCTTACAGTAAATGCCTCTTTTGGTAAATTCGATCAATGCCATAGCTAGTAAACAATAAATTTATGGATTAGTTTTAAATCAATATCGGGTAAATACCCGATAATTTAAAATATCGGCTAATTACCCGATAAATCAAAATATCGGCTAATTACCCGATATTAGTTTTGTAATATGAATAATTAGTTCGATATTGTAATATGATTTGTATTGTAACAGGTGATATTGTAGGTTCTAGAAAGATTAAAGACAGCTGGTTGTTGAGCTTAAAAACAGCATTAAAAGCAACTTCAGGGCAACATGGTAAGTGGGAAATCTTTCGTGGAGATAGTTTTCAGGTTGAGGTGGAACCAGAAAATGCAATTAAGGTTGCTGCTTATTTAAAGGCATGTATAAGGGTAAATAAACCTGCCGACGTAAGGATGGGCATTGGTATTGGTGGGATAAAAAACAAGCGTAAAAAGCTTTCTGAATCAAGTGGAGATGCCTTTATTAACTCGGGGGCAGCCTTTGACAGTTTAAAACAAGCCAAAACCAATTTAGCCATTAAAACAGATTATCCTGATTTTGACGAGGAAATCAATGTGGTAATTAAACTGTCGTTAATTGCCATGGACAGCTGGGGGGTAGTAGCCGCAGAAATGGTAAAACTTGCGCTCGAAAATGAAAACCTGTTACAAAGCGAACTTGCAGCCATTTCAGGCAGAACGCAATCTTCGGTAAGCGAAGCGCTAAAACGCGCACATTATACCGAAATAATGGAAATGGACAGGCTTTACCGTAAAAAATTGAACCAAACGATTTTGAAATAATGGATATCTATTTAATCAAGCTTATTATTGCCCACTTAATCGGTGATTTCTTTTTGCAGCCAAATGCCTGGGTAAAAGATAAGGAAAGAAAAAAATTAAAATCAACCAAACTCTATTTGCATGTAATGGTACATGTGGCCCTGATATTTGTTATTTTTTTAAGTTTTGATGTTTGGAAAACGGCATTAACAATAGGTGTGATCCATTTGATTATTGATGCGCTGAAATCCATCTTTCAGACCAATAAAAATGCCCGTATGCTCTTTTTTGCTGATCAGGTTTTACATTTTAGCTCGATTGTAGCGGTATGGCATCTTTTCTACAAAGGAAGCCTGGATATTGGTTTTTTAAATGATCCGCATACCTGGGTATTAGTTTCAGGCGCTCTGTTTTTAACCATGCCTACATCAATTGTAATGAAGGTGATCATTGCTAAATGGATCCCGGATAATCAGCCCGATAGTCCAAAATCATTAGAGAATGCGGGTAAATACATTGGGATATTGGAAAGGACGTTAATTTTTCTGTTTATACTTACCAGTCATTTTGAGGCCGTTGGTTTTTTACTTGCCGCAAAATCGATATTCAGGTTTGGCGATCTGAAAGAAAAACACGATCTGAAACTAACCGAATATGTACTGATCGGAACTTTATTAAGCTTCGGGATAGCTATTGTAACCGCTATGCTTACCCAAAGTTTTATTGCATAAAAAAAGCAGCCCGAAAGCTGCTTTTTAAATTTTTCTATTTTGCTCCCGGAGGGCAGTTTTCTTTTAAAAACTTGGTGTAGGTTAACGATAAATGCTCGCTTGTTCCTTCACCTTCAGAGATACTGTGTGTGCGGTTAGGGTAGCTCATCAGTTGAAAAACTTTTCTGTTTTTGATCAGTTCATTGATCAACATTTCGGCATTTTGATAATGTACGTTATCATCGCCCGTACCATGGATGTACAATAAATTTCCTTTTAAGTTTTTGGCATAAGTAATAGGAGAGCCCTTTACATAAGCTTCTTTACTTGGAAAAGGTGTACCCATATAGCGTTCCTGATAAACATTATCGTAAGTTAACTGGTTGCCAACTGCTGCAATAGCAATACCTGTTTTGTAAATTTCAGGATATTGGAACATCAGGTTTAAGGTAGACGAACCGCCACCGCTCCAGCCCCAAACGGCTACACGGTCTTTATCCATAAAAGCGTTGGTAGCCAATAGTTTTTTAGCTGCCATGGCCTGATCACGGATGTTAAGAATGCCGATGTTTTTATAAATGCTTTTACGCCAGGTACTTCCCTTTGGTACAGGAGCACCTCTATTATCCATTGAAATGTAGATGTAACCATCTTTGGCCATGTCGCCAGCATATAAGAAGTTTCTTCCGGCGCCATAAGTATCTGATGCTGTAGGCGAAGCAGGTTCACCATAAACATAAAACACAACCGGATATTTTTTCGAAGGATTAAAATTATCAGGTTTTTTCATCCATCCGTCCATTTCAATGCCATCTTCGGTGGTTACTTTGAAAAACTCAACTTTGTTTTTAGCCGCTTCCTGTTTTGATAATTGGGTAGTAATGCTTCCATCCATTGTAAATGGATTACCTGTAGTAAAATTCATCCACTCGGTAATTGGTCTTACAATTGAACTGTTGTAGGTATGGCGTGCAAAAGCAGCATTAGGTGAAATATCGTAATTATGCGTTCCAGGCAGGATAGAAGGGGTAACCTGCTCTAATTTTCCTTTGCCATCTAACTTAGTTTTAAAAAGATATTTCTGAGTGGCATTTGTTGGCGATGCAAGGAAATAAACCGTATTGTTTTTTACATCAATCAGCTTCAAATCAATTATATCGTAGTTACCTTTTGTAACTAATGTCTCTTTTTTTCCATCAATACTGATTCTGTACAAATGGTTCCAACCGTCTTTGTCGGATACGATGGTAAATTCTTTATTATCGTTTAACCATTTCCATTCATCCTGCGCATCAATCCAGGCTTTTGCCTTTTCAGTATAAACCGCTTTTGCATCTCCGGTACTGGCATTGCAGATAAATACCTTACTTTCGTTCTGCTCCCGGTTAAGCTGTTGTAAAATAATGTTGTTACTGTTTGGTACCCACTGCATCCGTGGAATATAATGCTGGATATTATCGCCCGGAACGTTTAACCAGTTTGTTTTAGCAGTAGCGATATCAACCACACCAACTTTGCAAACAGATGGATTTTCGCCAACTTTTGGATACTCAACCGGGATGGTATAAGGATAAATCGAATCAGTATTATTGATCATCAAAAAGTTTTTGATCCTGGTTGCATCAATTTGCCAATATGCAATAGATTTCCCGTCAGGACTCCACCTAAAACCATCACGACAATCGAATTCCTCTTCATAAACCCAATCAAAGGTACCGTTGATCATTCGGTCTGTGCCATCAGTAGTTAAGGCTTTAGCGCCGGTTCCGTCAATGTTTTCTACATATAAATTGTGTTTGCTTACGTAAGCTACTTTACTTCCATCTGGTGATAATTTAGCAAACATTAAAGATGATGCCGGTTTATCTTTTCCAATCTGGATAATCTTGTTAGCGGTTAAATCAGCCAGCCAGTAATCGCCACGGGTATCATAACGCCAAACTTTTTTACTGTTGGTGTAGATCAGTGCTTTTGTACCATCGTCCGACAATTGGAAACTTCTTACCGCAATGGCATTATCTTTTCCTGCTGGCGTTAATAATGCTCTGGAAATAATTGTCTTTTTATCGCTTTTAGGGAGGGAAACCGAAATAATTTCTCCGCTTGCAATCTGATAGTAGGAGTTACCATCTTTTGCCCAATTGATATTTTGAGCCTTTGCATCAATTAGTGAAAAAAATGCTATACAAGCAACTGATAATCTAAATAATAATCTTTTAATCATATATAATTTTTGGACATAAAAAAAGCTTTTCAACTTTTGGGCTAATTTAAATAAAAAGCCTGCAGTTAAAAAGCTGTAAATTACCTTGAATTGGCTAATTATTCACCACCACCTTGCATTGCTTTCAATTCTTCCATAGTTACTACTTCGTAACCGGTAGGAATTTCAGTGTTAATGGCACCTACTTTGGCTTCAGAAAGAGATTTTAGAACAAGGTCTGAATTTACGCCATTAATTACTGCCGAATATTTTACAGGAAGCGCACCTAAGCCTTTAAAGAAACCGCCACTGGTAATTGCAGCAATGTCAACGTCTTTTGTTGCCCATAATTCATGCGATCCGCCTTTGTCATCTTTATAGGTATATTTTTCAGCATTAAATCCAGCGATTGTCTGTTTTTCGCCAGTTGCTTTATAATCGGAATATTTTGGTAATAAAGCTTCTTGTGCTTCTGTTTCTGCTTTGCTCACCTTTACTGCAAACTGTTTTTGAGCTACGGGAACATCAATTAATAATAATCCGGTTTTATCTGCCGTATTTGAAATGATATTAACCATGGCAGGGCCATTTTCAATTTCTATTTTGGTTAAGCTACCATTAAATTTAGTTTTAACGTCAGTTGTTGTACCATTAGCCGTTACAGCAAATACCAAAGTACCTTCAGCAACTTTCTTTTGTGCATGGGCAATTATAGCAGTACTTACTAAGATTAAAGCCACAACGCTAGTTTTGATTGATTTGAACATGTTTTTATTTTAGTTTTTAGTTATTTACCAATTAATTTTTTCTTTTTTTAAAAATGAAGAAATCCCTTTTTTAAAATCCTCACTTTCTCTCACCCGGGCATTGATCTGTACAGCAATTTCCAAACTCTTTTCCAAGTGCGGATTGACAGTTTGGGTAATCAGTTGTTTCGTAATCATTAATGAATTACCAGAACTTCCGTTACACAAACTTAGTGCAAATTCTCTTACATTTTGATGAATTTCGGATGAATTTGTTACAAAATTTATCAAATTATATTTAAGTGCCTGCTTTGCAGAGAAAGTTTTTCCGGTTAGTAAAATTTCCTTAACAATAGATTCGCTCACCTTTTGTTTTAAAAAACAGGAAACTATAGCGGGCGCAAAACCAATTTTCACTTCAGTATAACCAAAATTACTTTCAGGAGTTGCAAAAATAATATCACATATCGTAGCTAAACCACAGCCACCTGCAATGGCATGACCTTCTACCTGGGCAATAACCACCTTTGGTAAATAATAAATGGTTGTAAATAGTTTTTTTAAATGATTGGAATCGGCTACATTTTCTTCGAATGTATTGTACTGTAATTGCTGAAGATATGCTAAATCAGCACCAGCACTAAATGCATCACCATTTGCATTCAATATAACCACTTTTACCTGGTCATCTTCTGTTGCTTTTATAAATGCAGCAGTTAATTCAGCGATAAGTTGAGGGTTTAACGCATTTCTCTTTTCGGGTCTGTTGATCGTTATCGTTGCTATTCTTTCAGCAACCTGATATAAAACCAAATTTTCCATGTTATTGGGTTAGTTGCACCAAATATGCTTTATTTTTCTTTAAAACATGTACATCTATATTATTATTATTCTCTATATACTTTTTTAAGATCTGGATTTTGTAATCTTTATTGGTAGCATCTATTATTGCCGTTTTATATTTTATACCAGCATCTATTTTGGCTAAATTAAATTTAGTATTTCCACTTAGCCAGATACCCGAAAAGGTAGCATCTCCATTTATCTTTTTATTGTTCAGTTTTTCATCAACCAGGAGTATCCTATATTGAAAAAAGGTAATCTGGTTGTTCTTTAATGTAAAATGCCTTAAAACAGTATCTTTCTTTAAATTAATAAAATACATCTTCTTTAATTGTAATTGGGCTAATGCTGGTTGAACAGAGAAAACATAGTTTTTATCTTCACTATTTAAATCTGAAATTAAAACAGCTTCTTTTCCATTAATAAATGCAGCCGCATAATTTTTTCTTAGGGAAAAGAAAATGATCTTTCTCTGGTGAAAAACCTTTAGATCATCGCGCACAATCAAAAGTTGATAACAAATAAACAGAAATAAAGACGAGAACAAAAGTTGTTTATTGAATTTTATTAATGCATAAATAAACAAGCCTAGTGAAAGGCTCAACAAGGCAAATTCAAGCAGATTAATCCATATTGAAGAAAAGCTTGCATACGGCAAATCGGCAATCCATTTTAGTACAGCATTTGTATAATTTATTATCCATTCTAAAACCGGCGCCAGAAACCCGAATGATGGGATCAATACTACAATCCCTAAATACATCATTAATATTAATGGAAGGGTGATGAAAAGATTAGCAAAGAGGAAGTAAAATGGGAATTGATGGAAATAGTAAATGCTTAATGGAAACGTGACTATTTGTGCCGCTAAAGACATGGATGTTAAACCCCATAATTTATCTACCCAATTATGTTTAGCATAAAAAAGGTTGTAGATTTTGGGCTGAAGATAAATTAGTCCAAATACGGCCAGGTAAGAAAGTTGAAATCCAATATCCCAGATTAAAAACGGATTGTAAACGAGTTGACAAAATGCAGAAAAGGCTAAAACATTATAACTATTGGTTTTCTTAGATAAAACTTTAGCCGTTATTAAAATACTGATCATTATAGCTGAGCGAACAACAGAAGGCGATAATCCTGTTAGTAAAGCATATCCCCAAATCAAAGTACAGACGAGCAACAGTTTAACAATTTTCAATGTTCGATTCTTATTCAAAAATAAGAACATAAAATCTAAAACGACATAGATAATAGCTACATGTGCACCTGATACCGATAAGGCATGAATGGTTCCTGTTTTGGAATATGCTGATAAAGTTTCTTTACTTAAATCGGCACGGTAACCTAAAATAAGGGTAGAGGCCACAGCAAAAGCTTCGTCACTTTTAATTAATGTTCTGTATGTTGCTACTTGCTTTTCCCTTAAGTTTAAGGCCATCTTTATAATCGGATTACCAACATTATTTTTGGTGTTTACTATATGATCCTGGTCAATAAATGCCTGGTGATAAACATTTTGACTACCTAGCCAGGCTTTAAAGTCAAATTCTGCCGGATTATATGGCGGTTCCACTTCAGTATAGCTAACCGGAATCATCATTTCGTCGCCATATTTTAGTTGGATGGGTTTAAGGCTATCTAATTTTACAGTAAGCAGCATTTGGCCCGATAAGCCGATCTGTTTACCTTTTAGATATCCAGATCTTACCTTTGCTTTAAAACGCAAAATATTGCCGTTTTGCTGAGGTTCATCATTAACCCAAACTTTTAAATAATTGCAATTGGTTTTTGCAAAGTAATTTTGGTTTAAACTTTCGTTATTAAGCAGGCAAAACAAACTGCCAAGGTTGAAAAAAAGTATGTAAATCAAAATACCAACTGCACCTTTGTAACGATAGATATTGAATCTTTTATAAGTAACGTTTAAAAATAAAATGCTCAGTAAAACAACAACTAGTGTTAAGTTCAACCATTTAATATATGCTAAGGCCGGGAGGAAATAAAAAATAGAGATGCCCAAAATAAAAGGAACTAAAATCCTGACGAAAATATACTCGGTCTTAAACATTGTTTAAAATTGATAGCGTACTTGAATTTTAACTTCCGATTTTTTATTCCCTTTAATTTCGTCCAGATAAGTACCAACTGTTTGTACGTCCTTATAAACAAATACCCCATATCGGACCCAAACATTTAATTTTTTAACTACGTTGTATTTTAGGTTGAGGTAGGTTCTAAAACCTCTTCCATTGTACATTCCAAAAGAAAAACTGTATAAAACATCATCTTCATACGCGTAAATTCTACTATTGTAACTTGGCGTATTGAAATAGGCAAATCTTACATTACCGGTTAGCTTAGCGAACATTGGCGAATAGTCAATATCCTGATAAATAAGATATCCAAATTCCCTATTTGCACTTCCTTTTTTATATTGAGAAACCTCTATCCGGTTTTGAAAATGCCAATTCTTATTGAGTTGCCAGTTTGCCTCTGCCCGGTAACCATCTCTTTTTACATGGTCTAAAAAATTTATAGGAACATCCAGATCGGTATTTTGCTGTTTTTTTTCTGATTTAAACCGAACTAATATTTTAAAGTTTTTGCCTGGCATATAAATCGCCTGAGCTAAAACTTCGTAACCCTTTGAAGGTTCATCAACACGGTATTTTAACCAGGGGAACCGAAATAAATCACCATAGAAAGAAAAGGCCCAATGTTTATTTGGGTTAACATTTAAGCCCGCATACAATCCCCTTTCATTTACGGCTTCGCTCGATTCTGATACTGCCTGATTGAAGAAATTGTGGTAATCTTTAGCATAATTGCGATAGGTTAAGGCTGTAGAAACCGATGACGACAAACTAATGAGTACACCATTAATATAGGCAAACCCACCACCTAAACCTTTTGCTGCCTCGCCATAGAGGTACATGTTTTTATAGGTGTAATTATAAAATAAACCCAGATTAGTTAACGATTTTCCTGTGAAACTATACCGATCGTAAGCCGCAGTTTGCGTAATAAAACGACTCTTATAATTGGTATGATAAGCAATTGCACCAATAGCAAGTTCGTTTTTGGTATATTGAAGTGTTGTACCAAATACGCGCTGTGCCAAAACACCTTTATTCTTAATCTCAGTAGGCGTTCTATGCAAGCCAGTTTGATTAATCGTAGACTGAACTAAATTTCCTTCAGCATCTAACTTTTGACTCGCATCAAGATTGCGGAACGAAATGAAAGGAGTGATGTCTACATTTTTAAATAAATTAATTGTTGCGGCGACGCCTCGAAAAAACGAATATTCGTTGGTAGAATTGTAAGGCCTTAAACCCAAATCTTTTTTAGCTACACTGGTTACATCAGGTCCTTTGCCAAAAGAAAAACCCGACCATAAGGTTAAGCCTTGGCCAAATTGCTGTGTATAATCGCCAACAACCAATTTTTTTAATTTACCCAGTTTGAAGAGCGCGATATTTCCTGAATAAAAATCAAAAGGCCTACCGATAAATTTTTCTCCGGCATCTTTATCTAAAGTTATGGCTGCCGATAAAATTGAACTGTATTGATACCGGTATCGCATCTGAAATCTCTCTGGCGAACCTAAATACCTGCTTCCAGGTAAATCAGTATAACCTCGTTGCTTTTGTAAAGTTTGCGCTAAACGCATCATCAGATCATTTTCACCAGCGTGCACGAGGTTTTTAAAATTGAGTTGCTGATATTCGGTGATATTGGTTAATGTTACGAATGGAAGCAGCATTTGAATCGTTTTAACATCAAAGCCAGCAATGCTCTGCAATTCCAGCACATCTGCAAACGGACCATTTTCCGTTAAATGTGTAAAGAAATTACCAATCTGTAATGGAGACAGGAATACCAAAGTATTTAATTCTTCTACCGAAGTGTGATTCAGGTTAATTGGGTGTTTCCGATATTTCTCCAATATATCAACCAACTCGGTCATATCGTAATCCTCGGGGAGGTTTTCAGCCATGCTTTCCAAAATATCACGTATAGCTGTTTCCTGTGTGTTGGTTTGGGCATTTGCCATAAATCCAATCATTACAAGGGCAACAGTTAAGATTTTAAATGTATCACCACTTCCAATCAGAAATTTATTATACAGGTTAGTGAGCCATGAGATGATCATATCCCGGCTACGGAACAGGGGATCTCTAAAGGGATTTGCTTGCAGCAGTCCATTACGGGCTAATACAGATAAACCGGCACCCAAATGCTTTTTGGGAACTAAAAAATAGGGAAAAGGGGCGGGCAACAATACATACCATATTTTCATAAGCAGAGGTTAAACTGGTTAATAAAAAATAGGGTGATTTTTGTATTGGTGATTCTAATATAGGGAAATAATTAAAAACTACAAAAAATGTATTTTTTTAATTATTTAAACGAATGCATAGAAATCTATGTATAATGAGAATATTGCACCTAAAGTTCTTCTGCCAGATTTACTAAAAAACTTTTCAGCTTTTCTAATGAATCAATAATCTTTTGATTCTCTCTAACGCCTGTTTTATTGTTCTTCAAATAGTCTTTTGCGCCCTTTAATGTAAAACCTTTTTCATCAACCAGATTGAAAATGATTTTTAGGTTTTCAATGTCTTCTGGCGTGAAAAGACGGTTACCTTTCTTGTTTTTTTTGGGTTGAAGGATATCGAATTCTTTCTCGTAAAAACGAATCTGCGATGCGTTGACATTAAACATTTCAGTCACCTCGCCCATGGTATAATACATTTTATTAATGTCTCTTTCTTTATACGGCATATTTTGTAGTTGATTATGAGTGTTTTATATCGTTTAATTAAAGTATTCAAATGTAGCTCGATTTTTCCTTATTAACGCAATAAAATTTTAATTTTGTTCCCTCCAATAATATTGAAATGACAGCAAAAGAGATTAGACAGGCATTCCTTAGTTTTTTTGAATCAAAACAACATCATGTTGTTCCTTCAGCACCGATTGTGGTTAAAAACGACCCAACTTTAATGTTTACCAATGCAGGTATGAACCAATTTAAAGATCTGTTTTTAGGGGAGGCCGCCATAAAATATTCTCGTGTTGCTGATACCCAGCGCTGTTTACGTGTTTCGGGTAAACATAACGACCTGGAAGAAGTGGGGATTGATACTTATCACCATACCATGTTCGAAATGTTAGGTAATTGGAGTTTCGGCGATTATTTTAAAAAAGAAGCCATTGCCTGGAGTTGGGAATTATTGACCGAGGTTTACAAAATCCCGAAAGAAAAATTATATGTTACCTATTTCGAAGGCGATAAGAAAGAAGGTCTGGAAAAAGACCAGGAAGCTTACGATCTTTGGAAACAATATGTGGATGAAAGCCATATTTTACCTGGAAATAAAAAAGACAATTTCTGGGAAATGGGTGATACCGGACCATGCGGACCATGTTCTGAAATCCATGTTGATTGCCGTACTGATGAAGAAAAAGCTTTAGTTGATGGTGCTACCCTGGTAAATGCTGATCATCCCCAGGTAATTGAAATCTGGAATAATGTATTTATGCAGTTTAACCGTTTAAAAAATGGTTCATTGCAAAGTTTACCCGCTAAACACGTTGATACAGGAATGGGTTTTGAACGCCTGGTACGTGTTTTACAGGAAAAAACCTCTAACTACGATACCGATGTTTTTCAGCCAATGATTCAATTTATCTCTGAAAAAGCTGGAATTAAATATGGTGCTGATGAGAAAACAGATATTGCCATGCGTGTAATGGCCGATCACATCCGTGCCATTTCTTTTGTTATTGCCGATGGTCAGTTACCTTCTAATAATAAAGCAGGTTATGTCATCCGCAGGATTTTGCGCCGCGCTGTACGTTATGCTTATACGTTTTTAAACTTTAAAGAGCCTTTCTTAAATCAATTGGTTCCTTTATTGGCTGAGCAATTTAAAGGGGTATTTGATGAATTGATTTCGCAACAGGATTTCGTTCAGAAAGTAGTACTGGAAGAAGAAGTTTCTTTCTTAAGGACTTTGGAAAAAGGAATTAAAAGGTTCGAAGAGCAAATTAAAAAAGATAATTCAGCTTTTGATTTAATTAATAGAGTTGGAAAGAACAATTTATCAATTTCCCCTGAACTATTAAATACACCAAAAATCACTAAGTTACATGGTGATTTTGCCTTTGAACTATCTGATACTTACGGCTTTCCTATAGATTTAACCGAATTAATGGCTAAAGAAAGAGGCTTAACCGTTGATTTAGAAGGTTATGAGCAAGCACTAAAAAAGCAAAAAGATAGTTCTCGTGCCGCTACTGCTATTGACACAGGCGATTGGATTACCGTAAATACAGAAGATCAAAGCGAATTTGTAGGTTACGATGACTTAGAAATTGAAACCGAGATTTTAAAATACCGTAAAGTTAAAGCTAAAGGGAAAGAACAATATCAGATTGTATTGCGCCAAACGCCTTTTTACGCCGAAAGCGGTGGTCAGGTTGGCGATACAGGTCGCTTAGAAGATCATAGTCGCCAGTTTTGGGTAGATATTACCGATACCAAAAAAGAAAACGGGCTAACCGTTCATTTTACCGATATATTACCCGATAATTTGGAAGGCAAATTCTGGGCAGTTGTAGATGAAGATAAACGTGTTTTAACTGAAGATAACCACTCAGCTACGCACTTGTTACATGCGGCACTTAAACAGGTTTTGGGCAAACATGTAAACCAGAAGGGTTCATTGGTTAATGCAGATTACCTGCGTTTTGATTTTTCTCACTTTGCTAAAGTAACTGACGAAGAATTGGCTCAGATTGAGGTAATTGTAAACCAGAAAATCCGCCGGAACATTAAGTTAAAAGAACAACGTAATGTTCCTTATCAGGATGCCATTGAAAGTGGTGTAACGGCTTTATTTGGTGAAAAATATGGCGATTTTGTCCGTATGATTACTTTTGACGATCATTTTTCGAAAGAGCTTTGCGGTGGTACACATGTAAAAGCTACAGGACAGATCGGTTCATTCAAGATTATTTCTGAAAGTGCAGTTGCAGCCGGTGTTCGCCGTATTGAAGCCATTACAGCCGATAAAGCTGAACAGTTTTTCTTAGATCAAAGAAAAGAATTGGGTCATTTAAAAGCTTTACTGAATGGAAGCAAAGATTTATCAGCTTCTGTCCAGGCTTTACTGGATGAAAATGCAAAACTGAAAAAGGAGATCGAAAAATCGACAATAGAGCGTGTAAATACTTTGAAACATGAAATTGTACATCATGTAAGAGGAATTAATGGCATTAACCTGATAGCTAAACACATTGATCTGCAAAGTGCTGAAGCAGTTAAAAACCTGGCCTTTTCTTTAAAGGATATGGTTGATAACCTGTTTTTGGTTTTCACAACAGAAATTGATGGTAAACCAGGAATAACCGTAATGCTTTCTGATCACCTGGTGAAGAAAGGATTAAATGCTTCAAATATTGTTCGCGAATTGGGTAAAGAAATTCAGGGTGGCGGCGGTGGACAACCGTTCTATGCTACAGCAGGCGGTAAAAATCCAGCCGGGCTAAAGGTTGTTTTGGAAAAAGCAGAAAGTTTTATTCCTTAAGATCGTCATTATAAGGAAAAACAACGAAGCAATCTTACAGGTGTATCCATAAAAAAAGAGGCTAAAAGCCTCTTTTTTTATTTTAATGCCTACCATGACCATGTTTTTCCCGGTGCCCCCTGGAGAATAAACTCGAATTTACCCTTCTATCATGATATCTGTGGTCTATATGATGAGGTTTGTAATGATTTTTTGGTCCGCGATATCTGATCCTGCCACCACCACCGTATGATGAACGGTAATAGTTGTTGCGGCTAACATAAGTTACTCTATGTGTGTTATAATGACGATATGGATTGTTTCCGTGCATTACAATTTTACGTCCGTGACGCAGGTCATAACCTCTGTACCTTGCTGGTAAATATCTGGATCTTGTCCATCTGTTGCCATTCAAATAAACAAACTGCTTTTGCGGTACGTAATAATAAGATTGTACCTCAGGGAGATAGTAATAATCAACGTTCTGATAACCCGCAGGAACCCATGCAGGCTGAGCGCCAATATTTACGTTGATACTTACCTGAGCGTTGGATGGATTAGATGTTAAAGCCACGATACCTAAAATCGCGGAAATGATGAATAGCTTTTTCATAATAATCTATTTATTTGTGTGTATTTCAATAATTCAAACGCTGTGCCAAAACTTCTATTGTAACAGATAAATAAAAAAGGAGCCTCTTCCGAAACTCCTTTAATCACAGCTAAATATCAATTTTAACGGCGTTCATTATCACGGCCTTTTCTCTTATCTCTCTCCGGACGGTTATCGTGACCATTGTTAAAGTGTGGACGGCCATTATTTTGAGCTGGTCTTGTTACGTTTTTTTGCACTACACGATTAGGACGGTTATTGATAACGGTAACATTTCTTACAGGCCTTTGGTTATAGTTAGGATGTCCTTTTACAACAAAGTACTTAGAGTCTCTGCTATCCCTGATAATGGTTTGTCGACCACTATAGTTTTTATATTTGCTATATCTGGTCACATAAATATTATTTCTCAAATAAGGTTTAGGTTCGTTGATTACCACTTTATAAGCACGGTATAAATCAAAGTTCCCATATTGGGCAGGTAAACGGTTTGTCCAAATCCAACGTCCGCCATTTGCATAAATGTATTGGCCTGAAGGAACATAATAATAAGCATCTATATCAGGAAAATAATAATAGTCTACGTGATCGTAACCTGTTGGGCCCCAAATTGGTTGTGAGCCAATATTAATATTTAAACTAACCTGTGCTTTTGCATTGTTGATGCCGAATAATGAAACTATCAGTACTGCAGCAAATAAAACTAACTTTTTCATAAATTTTAATTAAGGTTTCTTTTGTGTTTGATTAGATAGACTACAGCACCTGGCGGTAGTTTAATTACAGAATCCTCTTTAACATTTTTTTAACTATTAAATTTTACTGAGTAATTTTACTCAATGTATTGAGTAAATTGTTAAAATCCCTATAACTAATTTATATTTAGTGCTTTATGTAATAATTTTTAGTTAATCAAATTGATAGTATCTTCTATTAAATCTTTAATTATCAGAATTGCAACATTAAGATTTGCAATTACTTTATGTATTGAGTAAATTTACTCAGTTTATTGAGTAAATTGTTGTGTATGTTCCAAAGGTCTCATTTACAAAAGCTTGTAGCTGTTATGAATGAACCAAAAAGGTTTATTCAGGTGCTTGTTGGCCCCAGGCAAATAGGCAAAACAACCTTGATCAGTCAATTGATCAAAGAAATTGATACGCCTTGCATATTCGAATCTGCAGATGCTGTTGCTGCTTCAGATAGAACCTGGATAGAGTTGATTTGGTTTAATACCAGAGAACTATTAAAAGAACCTGGAGTTAATGAATATCTTCTTGTTATTGATGAAATTCAGAAGATTGACAACTGGAGTGAAATTGTGAAGCGCTTATGGGATGAAGACATGCGAAATGGAGTAAACTTAAAAGTAATTTTATTGGGATCTTCCAGACTGCTCATTCAACAGGGGCTTACCGAGTCGCTTGCCGGTCGTTTCGAATTAACTTATCTAGGACATTGGGGCTTTGCAGAAATGGAAAATGCTTTTGGCTTCACCGCCGAAGAATATGTATGGTTTGGAGGCTATCCCGGTTCAGCAGTTTTAATTAAAGATGAATTGCGCTGGAAAAACTATGTCTCAAATGCTTTGATAGAAACCAGCATTTCTAAAGATATTTTAATGCTTACGCGCGTTGATAAACCCGCATTGATGAAACGTTTATTTGAGTTGGGCTGCCTATATTCAAGTCAGATATTATCGTTTACTAAAATACTGGGGCAGCTTTCTGATGCTGGCAATACGACAACATTGTCGCACTATTTACAGTTACTGGATACTGCAGGTTTACTGGGGGGCATCGAAAAATTTGCGGCTGATGTGATCCGTAAACGTTCATCAAGCCCTAAATTCCAGGTGCATAATAATGCTTTGGTGAGTGCTCAGCGAAATGAGCTTTTTGAGGAAATAATGAAAAAACCAGCTGAATGGGGAAGAATGGTCGAATCCTCAATAGGAGCACATCTGTTAAATTCTTCTTTTGTAGAAGGTTACAAAGTATTTTATTGGCGGCACAGAAATGATGAAGTAGATTTCATCTTAGAAAAACGTGGTAAAGTAATCGGCATAGAAGTTAAAAGTACAGGATTGGTTACAGGCACTTCCGGCATGGATGCCTTTAGCAAAATGTATAAGCCAGATAAAATACTTTTAGTGGGAGCCGGAGGATTGCCATGGCAAGAGTTTTTAAAAATTTCTCCGTCAAGCCTTTTTTAACGAAAGACTAAATAATAACTATATTTGACACATTAATACTTAACCATAGATCAAATCTGTATCGAACTGTAACCTTTGGTTAATAAAACTTATAACAATAAGAAGCTTTAAATGCCTTTACAAGAAACAAGCCCCCAGACTGTTTTCGAACTCGTTTCAGGATTAGAAATCCACGTTCAGTTAAATACAAATACGAAAATATTTTCTGCTGATAGCGCATCGTTTGGGGCTTTACCTAATCAAAATATATCTACGGTTTCGTTGGCATTGCCTGGGGCCTTACCTAAATTAAACAAAGAAGTAGTCGCAAAAGCTATCCGTATTGGTTTAGCTTTAAACTGTACTATTAACCAGATTAACCATTTCGACCGGAAAAACTATTTCTACGCCGATTTGCCAAAAGGATATCAGATTACGCAGGATAATCAACCAATCTGTGTAAATGGCTTTTTGGAGCTTCAGCTTGCTGATGGTACTAAGAAGAAAGTCGGAATTAACCGCATTCATTTGGAAGAGGACGCTGGAAAAAGTATCCACGATCAGGATGATAACTATTCGCTGGTTGATTTAAACCGTGCCGGCGTGCCTTTGATAGAGATCGTAACCGAGCCAGATATTCGCAGTTCGGAAGAAGCTTCTGTATTGCTGAGTGAAATCAGGAAACTGGTAAGGCATTTAAATGTAAGTGACGGTAATATGGAAGAAGGTAGTTTGCGTTGCGATGCCAATATTTCTATACGTCCGCAGGGCACTACTGAATTTGGAACCCGTTGCGAAGTAAAAAACCTAAACTCGATGCGTAACGTACGTAGAGCAATGGATTTTGAATTTGGCCGCCAGGTAGAAGTGATTAGCAATGGTGGAAGGATTATTCAGAGTACTTTGAATTTTGATGCTGATAAAGGGACTACTTCTCCAATGCGTACCAAAGAAGAAGCCAATGATTACCGTTATTTTTCTGATCCTGATTTACAGCCTATTTATATTTCAGATGATTGGTTGGCAGAAATTAAATCATTGATGCCTGCTTTGCCAAACGAAATTTCGGAGCAAATGATTGCCGAATTTGGAATCAGTAAAGCCGATGCGGCACTTTTTGCTGAAGATTTAGATCTTCTGGTTTATTTTAATACAGCCAAACCGGTTGTAAACAATAAAAAAAGCCTGATCAATTGGTTAATCGGTCCGATAAGGGCTGTTTTAAATGAAAAAGGGATTGGCATTACCGACTTTAAAGTAAAACCTGAACAGTTGGCTGAGGCAATTAATTTAGTTGATGATAAAAAAATTACTCAACAGATTGCTATTCAACAATTATTGCCAGCTGTTGAATCGGTGGAAAATGCAAACGTGAAACACTTAGCGCAATCATTAAACTTGCTTATTTCCGAAAATGGAGATGAATTAAGTGGTTTTATTGATGAAGTGTTAAGTAAATACACTCAACAGGTAGAAGCGTACAAGAAAGGTAAAAAGGGCGTTTTAGGTTTGTTTGTTGGCGAGGTAATGAAACTAGCCAAAGGAAAAGCCGATGCTAAAAAATTAAATGAATTAATACTTGAAAAACTGAAATAATGAGACTAAAACAATTGAGCCTGATCATGCTGATCGCGATTGCTTTCACAGCATGTGAACCAAAAGATAGCTTTACCATTGACGGAACTTTCCAAAATCCGGGCAAGGAAAAGAAAGTATTTTTATACGGCATGCAAAATAGCAATATGGTTGCAATCGATTCAACTAATTTATCAGAAAAAGGTGAATTTAAATTTATCCGTAAAACTCCATCTGTTGATTTCTTTAGGGTATCAGTAGGTAACCATGAGTTTATGTTAATTGCAAAAAATGGCGATGAAATTAAATTAGCTGCTGATTTGGCCGATAAAACCATGGCTTATAAAATTTCAGGTGCAAATGAGGTAGAAAAATTATCAGAACTAAATGCCATTAGAAATAATTTTGCCAAACAGGTAGAAAAACTACAGGCAGATTTTGAAGCAAAAGTGGCAACACAACCTCAAAACAGGGCAGCTGTGCTAGAATCGATGAAACCTCAGTACGAGTCGTACATCAATCAATTGAACACACAGATTATAAAATTTGCTAAAGACAATAAAGGTACACTCGCCAGTTTCTATGCTATGAATACTTTGAGTCCGCAAGAATTTGAAGCAGAGCTTGTACAGTTTGCTGATGAGGTTAAAGAAGAAATTAAAGGCAATGCTACTGTTGATGCTTTTGTAAAACAGATGGCGCTTTTAAAGGCGGTTCAGGTGGGGCAGGTTGCACCTGCATTTACAATTAGTACTGCAGATAACAAACCAGTAAGTTTATCAGATTATAAAGGAAAATATGTGCTGATCGATTTTTGGGCATCCTGGTGCCAGCCATGCCGCCAGGAGAACCCTAACGTAGTTAAGGTTTACAATAAATATAAAAGCAAAAATTTCGATATCATTGGTATTTCATTAGATACTGACAAAGCAGCATGGTTAGGTGCGGTAAAAGCAGACGGATTAACCTGGACGCACGTTTCTGAGTTAAAAGATTTTAATGGCGAAACGGTAAAAAAATATCAGGTACAGGCTATCCCGACTTCTTATCTCGTTGATCCATCGGGAAAAATTATAGCTAAAAACCTGCGTGGTGATGAATTAGAAGCATTTTTAGCCAAAACGTTACGTTAAAACAAATTCCATGTTAAACTAATTTAAGTAATTAACAATTTCTTAACTTAGGCTTAACTAAATATTGCATCATAGACACTACTTTCGTAACAAATATTTAACTATGAACAACGCAGGTCAGAAAATATTAATTGTTGATGATGAACCAGATATTCTGGAACTTATTGAATATAACCTAAAAAAAGAGGGTTATCAGGTTTTCACAGCTACCAATGGCCAGGAAGGAATTACTGTTGCGAAAAAGGTTCATCCGGATTTAATTATCCTGGATATTATGATGCCTAAAATGGATGGGATTGAGGCTTGCCGTTTAATGCGCGCAATTCCTGAATTTAAGAACACTTTTATGGTTTTCCTGACCGCCAGAAGTGAAGAATATTCTGAAATAGCAGGTTTTAATGTTGGTGCCGATGATTATATCGCAAAACCGATTAAACCACGTGCCCTGGTTAGCCGCATTAACGCGATATTAAGAAGAAATACAGGGACTGAAGAAGTATCTGAAAACAAATTGGAAATTGGCGATTTAGTAATCGATCGTGAAGCTTATCTGGTTTTTCAAGGTGGTAACAAAGTAGTACTGGCTAAAAAAGAATTTGAGCTATTGTATTTACTGGCTTCAAAACCAGGAAAAGTATATACACGCGAATCGATCCTGAAAAATATCTGGGAAGACTCGGTAGTGGTAACCAATAGAACCATTGATGTGCACATCCGTAAATTAAGAGAAAAATTAGGAGAAACTTACGTTTCAACCGTAAAAGGGGTAGGATATAAGTTTGAACTATCATAAAAATTATTTTTACCACAGATAGACACAGGTTAACACAGATTTTCTTCTGATGATTAATCTGTGTTTTTTTATGCCTGTTAATAGATCCTGAACCAAGTTCAGGAAGACAGCCTCATAAGTTCTTGCCGTTTTCTTTATCTTGTTATCTGTGTTCATCCATTTTATCTGTGGTTAATTCCGCAACCAATAAAAATAAAATCGTATTTTTGCGCTTCATTAATTACAGCACAGTTTGAAATTTCCAAATTTTAAAGACCTTATTCTTTTCGAAGACAACGATTTTATTGTGATCAATAAACCTCCATTTTTAGCCTCGCTTGATGAGCGTGGTGGATCGGGAGAAACCAATGTATTACGCTTAGCTAAACAATACAGTGATGATGCACAGGTTTGTCACCGTTTGGATAAAGAAACTTCTGGCGCTTTAATTATTGCTAAAAATCCTGAAGGTTACCGCCATGCTTCTATGCAGTTTGAAAGAAGAAAGGTGAATAAAACTTATCATGCGGTAGTAGATGGACATGTAATTTTTGACCAGCTTACGGTTGACTTGCCTATTTTAAACGACGGCAATAAAAACGTAACTATTGACAGGGCGGAAGGTAAAAGAGCAGAGACTATTTTCGACTCATTAAAATACTACAAACACTATACTTTGGTGGAATGTAAGCCAATAACAGGCCGCATGCACCAGATCCGTATTCACCTGGCTACGCAAAGGGCGGCTATTGTGGGTGATGATATGTATAAAGGTAAACCGGTTTTTCTTTCTTCGATTAAAAGGGGGTATAAATTAACCAAGGGTGAAGAGGAGCAACCAATCATGAAACGTTTTGCTTTACATGCCCGCCATTTGGTTTTTAAAGGACTTAACGATCAGGATATTGTGATCGATGCACCATACCCAAAAGATTTTGCAACATTAATTAAATTATTGGACAAATTTGATGCATAAAATAAGCCTTTAAATTGGCTTCTCCCTTTGTTTTTGTTACTTTTGGGCATCGCCCTCTATTTAAAAAACAATAGAATGTACATCAGATTTGTAAATTACCTTGATAAGATTAACCAGTACCGGAAATCTAAAATATCAAACCGTAATTTCTTAGTTATCCTTGCTGTAATTGTCGGGATTTTGGCCGGATTAGCTGCCGCTGCTTTAAAAAGTTTAACCCACCACATCGAAGAATTTCTACAGTCTGATTGGCATTGGAAATACAAATACTACCTGTATTTTATTTTTCCGATGATCGGTATTTTCCTAACGGTGCTGTACATCAAATACTTTATCCGCAAAACAAAGTTCGAAACGGGTTTAACCCCTTTACTTTATGCCATTTCAAAAAAATCGAGTAAGGTAGAAGCACACAATATTTATTCGCAGATTATAACCGCAGCAGTCACGGTAGGTTTTGGTGGTTCTACAGGTTTGGAAGCACCAATTGTAACCAGTGGGTCAGCCATTGGCTCTAATCTTGGCTGTGTATTGGGTTTATCATACCGCGAAATTACCATGTTGGTGGCTTGTGGAGCAGCAGCTGGTATAGCAGGAGCATTTAATAGCCCGGTAGCGGGAATTGTTTTTGCCATCGAAATTCTATTGCCTGAGTTTACCATCCCCGCATTTATTCCACTGCTGTTATCGGCGGCAACGGCAGCTGTAGTAGCAAGATTATTTTATACCCAGCAGCTTTTCTTTTTGGTTACTGAAGGCTGGAAAGTTAATGCTTTGTTTTACTATGTCATACTGGCTTGTTTTATTGGTTTATTCTCCATCTATTTTACCAAAGCAAATTACGCGGTAAAAGGGTTATTCTATAAAATTAAACATCCCTACACCAAAGTAATTGTAGGTGGTTTAATGTTGGGCGCTTTAGTATTTCTATTTCCAACTTTATATGGTGAAGGGTATATCACGATAAAAGGATTATTAAAAGGCGATTATCACACCGTAATTAACAACAGTATTTTTGCTGATTACAGCTCAATTTCGGCCGTGGTTGTGCTATTTACGGTAGTCACCATTTTTATGAAATCGATTGCTACTCTGGTTACCTTAGGTGCTGGTGGTAATGGTGGCACATTTGCGCCCAGTTTAATTATGGGCGGTTTAATCGGGTTTATCTTTGCTTATGTGGTAAATTTATCGGGTATAGCACAACTAAACGTATCTAATTTTATTGTAGCTGGTATGGCCGCAGCTTTAGGTTCGATTATGCATGCCCCTTTAACGGGTATTTTTCTGATTGCTGAAATTACGGGTGGATATATTTTAATGGTGCCATTGATGATTACCACAGCAATTTCTTACGCCATTAACCGAAGTTCGCAAAAACACTCTATTTACACAAAAGCACTGGCAGACAAAGGCGAGTTGTTATCACATGAGGACAAAGATACCACGGTTTTAAATCAGATGAAGTTGAAATACCTGATTGAAAAAAGCTATCCTCAGTTACAGATGAATGACTTGATTTCGGTAAAAATGAATGAAATTTTGCAATCGCATAAAAATATCTGTGCAGTTATCGATGAACTGGGTGATTTTAAAGGGATTATTTATATTGAAGAACTATTTAATGAGATGATCAATCATCCGGATAAGGGAAATTTAATGGCTTCTCATTTGGTTCAGCCTGCACCGAATACAATTACAGAAAATGATGATCTGAAAATGGTATTGGAGAAAATGGAACAGGATAATGTATGGATTTTACCCGTATTAACTGCGCAAAACCAATATTTGGGTTTTGTTTCTAAAACAGCAATTTTTAATAAATACAGAGCATTGCTGATGAGGCAAAATGATTACATGGGTTGATCCCCTAAATCCTATGATATTGTCATTTCGAACGCAGTGGAGAAATCTATTAGCAAATAATTTAATAGATCTCTCCATTTCGCTACGCTTTAGTCGAGATGACGATTTGTAAATTAGTTCAACTTATTCCGCTCTTTTCAAGCCGAACTTTTCAATTTTACTATATAAGTGACTTCTTTGGATATCAATCTCATCTGCTGTTTTTGACACGTTCCAATTGTTTTTCTCTAACTTAAACTTGATGAATTCGCGTTCCGCATAATCTTTGTAATCCTGAAAATTATTAAACGAATCGAAAGAGGAAGCCAGGTTAGATCCGCCAGCACCTGCAATCTGTGTACTGGTTGCAGCGCCAATGTTCGTGCCACCACCTGGATTAGCAAATGCACGTACATCATTTTCTGTAATCACCTTATCACTTAAAATAATCAAACGCTCAATCATATTGTGTAACTCACGTACGTTACCGGTCCATGGTAAAGCTTGTAGTGCAGACATTCCGCCTTCGTTTATTTTCTTAACCGGCATTCCATAATCGCTACAGATATTTTCTAAAAAGTTCTGGGCAATAACAGGAATGTCATCTGTACGCTCTGTTAAATGTGGGACATGAATATTGATCACATTTAACCGGTGGTACAAGTCCATACGGAAATTACCATCTTCAATTTCTTTCAATAAATCTTTATTGGTTGCGGCTAAAACACGAACGTTTACTTCAATTTCCTTTTCCCCACCCACGCGCGAAATTTTATGCTCTTGCAAAGCTCGCAAAACTTTTGCCTGGGCAGAGAGGCTCATATCGCCAATCTCATCCAAAAATAAAGTTCCGCCATTAGCCAGTTCAAATTTACCGATACGTTGTTTAACAGCAGAGGTAAAAGAACCTTTCTCGTGACCAAACAATTCACTTTCGATTAGTTCTGACGGAATAGCAGCACAGTTTACTTCGATTAAAGGACTGTCTGCACGGTTCGATTTCTCGTGTAACCAGCGTGCTACCAATTCTTTACCGCTACCATTTGCACCAGTAATTAATACGCGGGCTTCGGTAGGCGCAACACGTTCAATGGTTTCTTTAATTTTAGAAATGCTTTCAGATTCGCCTAAAATCTCACGGGTTTTACTCGCTTTACGCTTTAAAACCTTTGTTTCCGTAACTAAATTTCCCCGGTCTAAACCATTACGGACAGTGATCAGTAAACGGTTTAAATCAGGTGGTTTCGAAATAAAATCGAAGGCTCCTTTTTTACTGGCTTCGATGGCTGTTTCAACGGTTCCATGTCCAGATATCATAATAAATGGTAGGTCAGGCTTGATAAGCTGTGCCTGTTCGAGCACTTCCATACCATCCATCTTATTCATCTTGATATCGCAAAGAACCAAATCGAAATTTCCTTTTTTGATCATTTCGAGGCCGTCGATACCATTGTCGATATCTTCAACATCATAATTTTCATATTCCAGAATTTCGCGTAAGGTACTCCTTATCGCACGCTCATCGTCAATTATTAATAATTTAGCCATTAGAGATATGTATTCTTTAATTTTTGAAATGCGAATATATTATTTTTTAATTAATGTATAGTTTTTTATACAATTAATACGCTATAAAACTGAAAAGGGCTGAAAGGTTTTGGTCTCAGTAGGAATAATCGAGTTTGAATTTGCTCAGATCTGGTTGGTGCATTTTCTTTCGGTTTAATTCCACTTCATAAATGCTTTTGCCCAGATTTTTCATAAAGGGAAAACATACTGTATCGTAGTCATATTTATTGTCGTTAAATATGCCATCTTCATTACTCTGTATAACTGCAGCTAAAAAATACTCAATTCCGTTTTTAAAGTCAATAAAATAAGAGTTGTCGATAATGTAGCCATAGCTATCGCCATATTTATTAAAAATCCTGATGTTTGAATCTGGTGTTACCTGCTCTCTTCCATAATACAACATCTTGGCATAAGTTGTCCAAAATGCTTCAGGATCATCGCTTTCTGTTGGATATTTGCTCATGTAAGTATAATTCAGCTTATAATCTTCTGTAGTCAGGTTAAATCTTTCATTGGTTGGAAAAGCTTCAGGAAAGATCAGTTTCTGCATTAGTTTTTGCTGATCGTTTACGGCAAAGGCATTTTTTCCTGCCAGATTAAATGGTTTATTCACTAGTTTATCGGCACTGTCCAAATAGCCTTTACCCATTACCAGATTGGTCAATTTCAATTCATATTCTTTTGGGTCGTATTGCGCAGGTTGATCATATACTAATTTGTCACCATTATAAAACTTAATGGGATTGCTGTGTTTGGCCGATTCTCCTGCATCGCCAATAGCCAATCGGTTAAGTATCCGGCTATCGTTTAAGCCGTTTGCTTTTAATTTTTCGTTGATCTCTGCCCGGCCAATAAATTCAAACAAACGGTTAAAGGCATCATTATCACTGGTGAGCAAAATCTTTTTAATATAGTGTTCTATTGAGGGAAGCCTATTTTTAGCACTCGTGTCTGTTAAAACTTTCGTTTGTCCTTTAAATGAACTATCAGTAATCATCGTGCTCTTTGCCGTTAAGCCTTTACTTTTTAGGAGGTTTACTTTCTCTAATGCAAAAATGACTGCAGCAAGCTTAACCGTACTGGCCGGGTAAAAATAATGGTGAGGATCTAAATTATAGCTAAATGTTTTAAATGTGGGTATATTCTTTGCATCGCGGTTAACCTGGCTATAAAGAATCTGAATCTGGTTTTTACCAGGATGGTTAAGTACAGCCGTAAAAAGTTCAGGCTTGCTCTCCATTAGCTTTTTCAGAAAAAGCGTATCGGTTTTTTGCGCCATAACAGATAAGCAGATCATTGATAATGCAAGGGTTAAAATCCTTTTCATGGTCGAAAAATTTTATTTCTAATTTAACTTTTTATACTAGAAATACCGTTTTCCATTCATCTATTTTACATGTTGGTTAATTTTGTTACTTTTGCAGCGCTTTTGGTTTCCGGTTCTACACCCGGAATTAAAAGGGAATACAGTGTAAATCTGTAACTGTCCCGCAGCTGTAAGCTCCTTAACGGATTTCCAATCAATTTGTCACTGGCCCGATACATCGGGATGGGAAGACAGGAAAACCGGGAGTAAGTCAGAAGACCTGCCTTAGCATTATATTTCATAGCTTTCGGGGATTGAAGCTAGGGGTGAGGTACTTACGTTTTTCGTATTTTCATTTCTTTTCTATCTGTTGGCTGTGGGTTAAACTCACAATCAAATGATTAAAATTAAAGGTGTTTTATTAAACATCGGGTTTTATTTTGCTTTTGCATTCATATTGAGTATTGGCATTTTTTTGCCCGGTATTTCGGTAGCACAAATAGATACTGCAAAGGCCAATCAACTTCAGGAAGTTAAAATAACTGAATATAAAAATTCAAGGGTTAACTTATCACCAACTCCGGTACAAATCCTTATCGGATCGGAATTAAAACGCTTAAACAGCCTGTCGGTTGCTGATGCCATACGTTATTTTGCGGGCGTACAATTAAAAGATTACGGAGGTATTGGTGGTTTAAAAACCATTAATATTAGGAGCATGGGCAGTAACCATACGGCTGTATTTTACGATGGTATTCAGTTGGGTAATGCCCAAAACGGGCAGGTAGATTTAGGCAGATTTTCGTTAGATAATCTGGAAGAAATTGCCGTTTACGTTGGTCAGAAGCCCGAGTTACTGATGCCGGCCAGAGGTTTTGCAGCAGCAAGTGCACTTTATCTCAAAACTGCGCAACCTATTTTTAGTTCCGGGAAAAAGTATGGTTTTGGCGCTAGTTTTAAAACAGGTTCGTTTGGATTAATTAATCCCAATCTCAGTTATAAACAAAAAATCAGCAATAAAATCTCCTTCCTTATAGATGTGAGCTATTTAGAATCGAACGGGAAATATAGGTTCAGGTATAAAGAACTGGCTTATGATACGACCATTATCCGGAACAATAGCGATGTTAAATCGGCAAGAGCAGAAGCTACTTTGTTTGGATTATTACCTGATAGCAGTAAATGGAGCATTAAACTATATAACTACAATTCGGCCCGCGGACTGCCCGGAGCTATTGTTTCGAACAGGTTTACCTTTACGCAACGCCAATGGGATGATAATAGTTTTGTTCAGGCTTCGTACCAAAATAAAAAAAGTGCACGCTACAATTTTATGTTCAACACGAAATATGCGTACAGTTTTATGCGTTACCTCGATCCGGAATTTAAAATACAAAATGGCTTTTTGGATAACCGCTATACCGAAACCGAATGGTACATTTCTGCAGCCAATCTGTATAAAATATCGAAAATCTGGGAGCTTTCCCTCGCCACAGACTACAGTTTACAAAGACTGAATGCCAATTTATACGATTTTGCTTATCCAAGCCGCAATACTGGTTTGGTGGTGTTGGCTAGTGCCATAAATTTAAACAGCTTAATCATTCAGGGCAATATTTTGACAACCCTGATTGCAGAGCAAGTTAAGAATGGCGATCAGTCTGCCAACAGGCAAGAATATACACCGAGTTTAATGGCCTCGTGGCAACCTCTTCAAACCAAAGATTTCAGAATTCGCAGTTTTTACAAATCTATTTTCCGCATGCCAACTTTTAACGATCTGTACTATACATTTATTGGCAATACCAAACTCAAACCAGAATATACCAACCAGTACGATTTAGGTTTTACTTACGGACATACATCAAATGGTAAACGTTTGGCTTATTTATCTATTCAGGCTGATGCCTACTACAATCTGGTAAAAGATAAAATTGTGGCCATTCCGGGTAATAATTTAGGCCGGTGGACGATGGTTAACCTCGATCGCGTGCAGATTAAAGGTTTCGAAACGAATGTTCAAACTGTTTGGGATTTGGCTGCCCAGCTAAAGTTGAAAGCAAGTGCTAATTATACTTTCGAAAAGGCAGTAGATATTAGTGCAACAGCTTTTCGGTATGGTGATCAGATCCCTTACATTCCTGTTCACAGCGGATCTGCAAGGTTTGGCATTGACTATAAAAAGCTGGTGTTTAATTATAGCTACATCTACACCGGCGAAAGGTATAGTCAAAAAGCTAATATCGCGGCTAACTATGTCAAACCCTGGTATACGCACGACGTGTCCATTGGTGCAAATTTCGCGTACCAGCAAACCAGGTTCTTTTTCAATGCTGAAATCAATAATGTTTTTAACCAGTATTACGATGTGGTACTGAATTATCCGATGCCGGGACGAAACTACCGTTTTACTTTATCCACTAATTTTTAAACCAATTTAATATCACGATATGAAACATCAATTACAACAATTTTTTAAACTCACAGGATTATTGCTTTTAACTGCCCTTTCATTTGCCTGTAGAAAGGACACTCCTGTAGATGAAGATTCGGAGCAGGGGACCAAAACTCCATCATTGATGGTAAAAGGCTTATATGTTTTAAATGAAGGAAACTGGGGTTCTAACAAATCATCGTTAGATTATTATAGCTACGATGATGGTAAATATACCAGGAATATATTTGGTACCGCTAACCCAACTGTTACTTTAGGACTTGGTGATGTTGGTAACGACGTTAAAATTTATGGTGCCAAAATGTATGTGGTGGTAAACGGAAGTAATAAAGTTGAAATCCTGAACGCCAGCAATGCCAGGCAGGTAGCCAAATTGGATATCAATAACCCACGATATGTAACCTTCCATAAGAACTTTGCTTACATCACCTCTTACGATGGTTACGTAGCCATGGTTGATACCACTTCTTTAAGTACCATAAAAACTAAAATTATGGTAGGTAACCAACCCGAAGAAATGGCGGTTGTAGGCAATAAATTGTATGTGGCCAACTCGGGCGGTTATAACTATCCAAATTACGACAGAACGGTATCGGTAATTGATTTAACTACCAATACCGAAATAAAGAAGATTGATGTAGCCATTAATCTGCACCACTTAAAAGCCGATAAATATGGCGATGTTTATGTAACCTCAAGAGGTGATTATGCAGATGTAGCCTCTTCTCTGTATGTAATCGATACTAAGACTGATGCCGTTAAAAAGAACTTCAATATTCCGGTAAGCGATTTTTGGATTAATGAAGATGATGCCTACCTTTTTTCTTACAGCTACAGTACTTCAAAGTCAACATACGTAAAACTTAACGTAAAAGATGAAACGGTTGCGAGCAATAATTTTATCGCCGATGGCACAGAGGCTTCGATTACGCTTCCTTACGGTATTGCTGTAGATCCTACCTCGGGGGATGTTTTTGTGACCGATGCCAGAGATTATGTTACACCCGGCACCATTTACTGTTTTGATAAAGCAGGGAAAAAGAAGTTTACATTTACCACTGGCGACATTCCGGCACACATTACATTCTTATTTAAATAACATACAAAAACACACAAAATGAAAAAATCAATAAGTTACGCCTTGCTTTTCTGCCTGTTCCTATTTAGTTGCAAAAAAGATAAGCAAATGGCTCCTGATGTAAATCTACTGATTAAGGCAGATGCTGTGCAGGCTAAAGTAGCCGTAGGAACCACTTTTAGTGCAGGTACAAATAACGGAAAAGCTTTTCAGCATGAATGGAAATTAGATGGTAAAGTAGTAAGCACTGTATATATCTTTAACTTTACGGCCGCTAAAGCTGGTACCTATATTTTAGCATATAAAGGTTACAACGAGGCTGGCGAATTTACACACACCTATACCATTACTGTTCCGGTTCCTGTGGTGGAGATTACCCCAACCAGCAGCAAATTTATTAGCCGGATATTAGATTATCTACCTGCACCGGGGCAGTTTGTGAACGAAACATTGGGTAAACCAGAACAGGCACAGAAATTAATTGGAAGCACCACTAATCTGATCTCTTTAGGAGGATTTGGTGGCTACATTATTTTTGGCTTTGATCATTCAGTAGTGAATAACACAGGTAACGATCTGGCCATTTATGGTAATCCATCAGGTGCACCATATCATTTTTCAGAGCCTGGCATTGTAATGGTTAGTCAGGATAGCAATGGTAATGGCCTTGCCGACGATGAATGGTATGAACTGGCTGGAAGCGAGTATGCCAAAACGAGCACCATTAAAAATTATGAAATTACCTACACTAATCCTAAAACATTTGCCAATGTAACCTGGAAAGATAACCAGGGAAATAGTGGCGAAATAAAGGTTAACAATTTCCATAAGCATAATTTTTACCCTGAATTTGCTGCAAATCAGGAAAATATAACCTTCAAAGGAACTTTGCTATCGCCATCAACAGGTAAAGTAGGTAGCATTATAATCAGTTCTCCTTTTGACTGGGGTTATACCGATAGCTATTCTACAGGCGATGATTACAAAACCAACTCATATAACAGCTTCGACTTATCATGGGCAGTTGATAAAAATGGAAGTAAAGTGGATCTAAAAACAATCGATTTCGTGAAAATTTACACCGGACAAAATGCCGATGCAGGTAGTTTAGGCGAAATTTCTACCGAAGTTAAAGGTGCGGTTGATTTAGGGATTAAATAAATTTTAACTATCTACCTATAAATAACATCCCAATGTAAAGGTCTGCCTAGTGCAGGCCTTTATCATTTACATTTGTTGTACTCTTTTTATTACCTTTGCGGCACTTTTGGTTCCCGGCTTACACCGGGATTAAAAGGGAATACAGTGTAAATCTGTAACTGTCCCGCAGCTGTAAGCTCTGTAACGTTTTTCAATTCTTAAGTCACTGCCCAATTAACTACTGAGCGGGAAGACAGAAAAACCTGGAGTAAGTCAGAAGACCTGCCTTTAGTATTTAATTTCATAGCTTTCGGGGATTGAAGCTAGGATTGAGATATTAACGTTGTTCGTATTTTCATTTCCTTTTCTATCTGTTGGCTGTGGGCAAAACCACAATCAAATGAACAAAAAAAGAATGCTAACTGTAGCCAGTTTAGGGCTAGCGCAGTTAATGATTGGCCAGTTGGCTAATGCTCAAACTCAAGACAGTTTGCAGCTTAAAGATGTTGTAATTTCTGCGACCAAAAACGATCAGAAACAATCGCAAACAGGTAAAGTGGTAACCATTATCAGCCGCGAAGTATTAGGTCGCAGCAATGGCAAGTCATTACCTGATCTATTGAGCGAGCAGGCTGGTATTGTTATCAGTGGGGGGAATAGTAACCAGGGCAAGGACAAAAGTATATTTATAAGGGGCGCACTTGGTGGTTACACCCTGGTTCTTATCGATGGTATCGTACAGAACGATCCCGCAAGTATTAGCGGAACGTTCGATCTACGTCTTTTCTCAATCGATCAGATTGATCATATCGAAATCTTAAAAGGTGGCCAGTCTACCATTTACGGATCTGATGCCGTTGCAGGCGTAATCAATATCATCACTAAAAAGGGCGGACCTAAAGGAAATACCATTTACGGTGTAGCCAGCGCCGGAAGCTTCGAAACTTACAAAGGAACGATCGGCTTAAATGGTGGTGTGGAAGGTTTTTCATACAACATCAATTATACCCATTTGAAAACCGATGGAATTTCTGAAGCTGCAGTACCGCCAGGAAGTGCAGCTATATTTGATAAAGATGGTTTTAAAACTGATGGTTTAAACGCGAATTTCGGGATCAAACTCGACGAACATTTCTCCGTTAATCCTTTTCTGCGTTATTTCTATGGCGATTATAAAATAGATCAGGATGGATTTACTGATGGTTTACATTCCAATAGTTCTATTTTGAAACAGTTTAGTGCAGGCTTTAATTCAGAATACAAATTCAACAATGGTAAAATAACGCTAAATTATAGCCACGAAAGCAACTCGAACGATGTAAAGTCTAGTTATGCAGGTTTTCCAAGTAATTTTTTAAACTTCGGTAAACTTAATGTGGTTGATCTATTCTACAACCAGAAACTGGGTAATAAATTGGATTTATTGGTGGGTATCGACAACAGAAAAATGAAATTGGTTACTGATACCAAAAACCCAACAACCAATATCTTCGCCGCTTACGGATCATTGTTTTTACATGATCTAAGCATTTTTAACCTCGAAGTAGGCGGACGTTACAACAAACATGATCAATATGGCGAAAACTCTACTTATTCGATTACCCCAAGCGTCAACATCATTAAAGAAGTGAAATTATTTGGAACAGTATCTACTGCATTCAAAGTTCCTACACTGAATATGTTGTTTGGTCAATATGGTGCCAATCTGGATCTGAAACCAGAAAGATCTCAAAATTATGAGGCTGGTATAAACTTAAACATTGCTGACGAGGCGTTTACTTTGCGCATTGCAGGTTTCAAACGCGATTTAACTGATGCCATTGTTTACACAACAGGTTATATAAATGAGGGTAACCAAAAATACAAAGGTTTTGAAGTCGAGCCAGCGGCAAAATTTAGTGTTTTCAATATCAATGGTTATTATGCTTTTGTTGAAGGAAATACAGGAACGACCAACTTTTTAATCCGCAGACCAAAGCACACGTTCGGTATTAATGCAGGTGCACAGGCAACTGACAATTTATATGCAAGCGTTAACTTCCGTTATTTTGGCAAACGTTTCGATACCAATTTTATATCTTATTTAAATGAAGAGATGCCATCGTACAATTTGTTCAATGCGTATATAGAATATGCCCTGGCTAAAAAACGGGTGAAAGTATTTTTTGATGCCAAAAATATCCTGAACAAAAAATACACTGAAATTATTGGCTATAATACGCCTGGCTTTAACTTTAATACAGGTGTAAGTTTTAATATCCGCTAATAAAAATTTAACTTTGCTTAAATATTAACCAGAAGTAGCATGTCTCATTTAAAATTTAATCCACGTACTTTAATTTTGATGTTAATGATATTGGCAATAACGGCTTTACGTTTGCTGGTAACATTCAACTCTGATGAATTAAAGTTTGCCAATTTTTCATCAATAGGAGCGGTAGCTTTATTTGGAGGAGCATATTTTAAAGATCACCTCAAAGCATTCGCTTTTCCGTTATTGAGTTTATTTTTAAGTGATTTAGTGCTTTATACAACCATTTACAAACAGTATGTAGATATGCTTTTGGTTCAGGAACTTTGGACATACCTTGCAATTGCATTAATGGTTTTAGCCGGTCGTTTTTTATTAAAAAAAGTAAATATTGCCAGCTTATTATTATCTACAATTGTAATCGTGTTTATACATTGGATAGTTAGTGACATTGGATCATGGTATAAAAACCCACTCTATACACAAAACATAAATGGCTTTATAGATTGTTTAATTAAAGCCATTCCATTCGAGATTAGATTTTTAGAAGGAACAGTGATTTACGCTGCATTACTTTTTGGAGCTTTCGAAATCCTGAAAGCAAAATATCCGGTATTAAAACTGCAAACACAAGAGTTTTAGAAATATCCATTGTTTTGTATAACACCAATAAGTGAAAACAACATAGAAATCCTCTTTTGATTCGATTCAAAAGAGGATTTTTTTTAATTTAGAACATTAATTCCATTTTACCTATTACATCTTACATCCAATGAAAGTTGTTTCCTTTTTACCTGCCGCTACCAAAATGATTTACGATATGGGCCTGCAAGAATACCTGCATGGCGTAACCTTCGAATGTCCTAAAGAGGCAGCAGATCAACCAAAAGTTGTCCACTGTATACTCGAAGGTAAAAATTATTCAAGCATTGAAATCGATCGCATCTTTTCAGCTTCAAAAGCGCAGGGCAAAAGTTTGTATTGGGTAGATGATGAGCTATTAGAGAGTATTTCACCCGACGTGGTTTTTACACAGGATATATGTGAAGTTTGCAACATCGATACCGTTTGTACCGAAACCGCAGTAATGAAGCTAAGCAAAACACCTACGCTGGTTCCTTTATCACCAAATAACTTACAGGATGTATTCGAATGCGCTATTACCATTGCCAGAGCTTTGGGTAAGGAAGAAGTGGCTTTAAATTACCTTGCAACCCTGCAAAGGAAAACAGATTATATTTTAGATCAGCTTAGGGCTAACCGCGCACCATTAAAGAGGATCATGCTGATGGAATGGATCGAACCGATCTATAATTGCGGACATTGGATTCCTTTTCAGATTGCTGCTGCTGGTGGTGTTGATATGCTTTCGAACCCTGCGGGTGATTCGATTGTTACGCCATGGGAAAAGATTCTGAAGTATAATCCCGAAGTTTTAGTAATTGCCCCATGTGGCTTTGATCAAAAAAGAAGTCTCGAAGAAATGGTGTTGCTTACCTCGAAACCAGGATGGGGTAATCTGGAAGCAGTAAAAAATAATCAGGTTTATATTGCCGACTTTGATATGTTTACACAGCCAAGCATCGGTACTTTGGTAGAAGGTATTGAAGCTTTAGCTTGCATGTTCCATCCTGATATTTTTAAAGCAGATAAAAATATGGCTAAGAAGTTTATCAATTACGCACAATCACTACAATCAGTGTAATCTTTTAATCAGTGTAATCATTATATGAAATTAGTTGTGTTAACAGGGGCAGGAATCAGTGCCGAAAGCGGGTTAAAAACATTTAGGGACGCTGATGGTTTGTGGGAAGGTTACAATATATATGATGTAGCTACACCCGAAGCCTGGGAACGAAATCCGGAATTGGTACTGGAGTTTTATAATGAAAGAAGAAGGCAGGTTTTAGATGCAAAGCCTAATCAGGCACACTTGTTACTCGCAGAACTCGAAAAGGATTTTGACGTTGAAATCATCACCCAAAATATCGACGATTTGCACGAGAGGGCTGGTTCTACTAAAGTTACCCACCTCCATGGCGTGATTACCAGATCTCAGTCCGATTTAAGGCCTAATTTAACATATTCTATTAATGGAACGGAAATCAAAATGGGCGAACTATGCGAGTTGGGCTCACAATTGCGGCCACATGTAGTGTGGTTTGGCGAAGCGGTACCAATGATTGAAGTTGCGGCAAAAATTTGCGGAAAGGCCGATTTGTTTGTGCTGATTGGCACTTCCTTGGCCGTTTATCCTGCAGCTGGACTTATCGATTTCGTTCCTCGTAATGTGAATAAATACATTATCGATCCTAAAACTCCAGATGTTAAACGTTACCAGAATGTAATTACCATTGAACAAAATGCGGTGAATGGAATGGAGCAACTGAAAAGTATATTATTGAATGGATAAAAAAAGCTGCATTTTTAATTGGAGTGGTGGTAAAGACAGTACTCTTGCATTGCACTATGCACTTCAGGATCCAACGCTCGAAATCCGTTATCTGGTTACTACTGTCACCCAGCAGTATAATCGTGTTTCTATGCACGGAGTAAGGGAAGCTTTACTGATTAAACAAGCTGAAAGTATTGGTATTCCTTTGTATCAGATTCGTTTAGGCGAAATGCCCGATATGGAAACTTACGACAATACTATGCATACACACCTGAATAAATTTAAGGCAGAAGGGATTACGCATTCTATTTTTGGTGATATTTTTCTGGAAGACCTGCGTAAATATCGCGAAGATAAACTGGCTGAAATTGGTTTGAAAGCCGTATTCCCGCTATGGCATAAAGATACCAGAGGTTTGATCAGCGAATTTATCAATCTGAACTATAAAACCATCATTGTGTGTACACAGGAGAATTTGAAAGAGATCTGTGGAAAAATAATAAGCGAAGATTTGATTGATCGGCTTCCGTCAGGAATTGATCCCTGTGGCGAAAATGGAGAGTTTCATACCTTTGCTTTTGAAGGGCCGATTTTCAAGAATAAAATACCATTCACCATTGGAGAGCAGGTATTCCGCACCTATAATACACCTGCCAAAACCACACCAAATGATGATTCACCATGTTCATCCACAGCATTTTCAGGTTTCTGGTATATCGACTTAGTGGAATAATTTTCTATTTTCAAAACTTTTTGGCATCATTTTTTCTTTAGTACTAGTAATTAACTAAATCACACAATCCATTGAAACCTGTTTAGCGAGGTTAGGTAGCGAAACAAGCTTCATATTAAAAATTAAAAGTTATGAAAAAGATATTGGTAGTAATCGCATTAAGTTCTTCAGTTTTATTTGCTTGTAATAACAAGGCAAAGGAAGAAGCTGCATTAAAACAACAACAAGCTGAGAAGGAATTAGCAATTAAAGCAGTAAAAGACAGTTTAAGGTTAGATAGCTTTAATAAAGCTGCCGCTGCAAAAGTAGAACAAGAGAAAGAAGCTAAACACCAGGCAGAATTAATAGCAGCCAGAAAGGCAGGAGCAGCGTCGTCAAGATCATCAAGATCTTATGCAAGCTCTGGCGGTAGTTCTAGCAGTGCTTACGGTGGTACACAACCAACTGCTAAGAAAAAAGGCTGGAGCGATGCCGCTAAAGGTGCAGTAATCGGTGGTGTCGGCGGTGCCGTTGGTGGTGCCTTAATCGATAAGAAAAAAGGTAGAGGTGCTATAATAGGCGGATTAGTTGGAGCTGGTGGCGGTTATTTAATCGGTAGAGGCGAAGACAGAAAATCTGGCCGTGTGCAGCCTAAAAACTAATCTTTTTTAAAAGATATGGAAAGTCCTGGTTTACACCAGGACTTTTTTTATGTCTAATAAAAAATGATTAATATATTTAAAGAAAAAATAACCCATGACAGAAATTCCTACCATTGATAAAGGACAGATCCAACACTTCGTAATGTTCTGGTTAAAACCTCAACTAACCAAAACCGAAATTGCAGATTTTGCCAACTTCTTCGAAAGTTTAAAACCAATAAAATATATCAAAACATTAAATTATGGCCTGGCAGCTAATACACCAGTGCGCCCCGTAACTGATAACTCTTTTACCTATTCATTAACCATTACATTTGCCAACATCGCAGATCATAATGCTTACCAGGAAGATAAAATGCATTTAGATGCTGTAGAAAAATTCTCTCAAAACTGGTATAGGGTAGTAGTACACGATACAGTAGTTTCTGCTTAAACTTTCATTTCTTTATTTTGGTCCCAGCCGATAAATTTACCCGTTTAACTAAAGATTTGCACAGATAAACATAGATTCTATTTGATGCGCACTTTGCTTATACACAGAGGTCAGGTTTGGAAAAACAGAGGAGTTTCTCTATGAGGTCGGGTACAAATGGGGCGTCCTTTCGACTGAAGTGTAGCGAAACGGAGAAATCTTTGGAGTTGCTATCTTTTACTTTATAGCGTTAATATAAATGATAGCAATTCTCCTACTCGTAAGAAAGCAGCAACTCCATCCTCTTGAGCGGAGTGCAAAACAGCCGGAAACTGGAAGGCTCTGCGCAAAAAAAATATCTGTCTAAATAAGATCTCCACTGCGCGTTGCTCCGGTCGAGATGACGAACACTCTATTGGATTCTTTTAATAATAAATTAATTAAACAAGTGAGTTTATTGAGTTTAAGTGCCGAGGAATCATCATTGCTGGAAAGACAAAGCAACTTTACAACGATCCCGAGTAGCGTATGCATTAAAGATTGCTTCGTGTCTTGCAATGATTGATTTTTGCATACTTTCATCCCAGAAATCACTAAACCTCCCATTTATTTGGCCAAATCAAATGCCAAAATTATATTTTGTATAATGATTCAAAAATCAATATATCAATAACTTATATTAACATATCTTAACTAAAACTATCAATAAAGCATTATTTTAACATCAATAAGATCCTTAAATTCGGAATATAATTTTGAATAACTTATTAATAAGCTGTAAATCAATCAGTTGAGTTAATTATTTCTAATACTGATGTCTGTTATAAGCTGCTGTAAAATCGGTACGCATTGTTTTAAACTTAGCGATAACAGTCTGGATAAATTCTTCATCCAAAATTTCGAACACATCATTTACGCCTCCTCCACTCAGGTCAAGTTCAGCAAGTTTATAACTTTGCTCAAAAGTACCTTGTTCAAATTTGATGATGAATTTCTGGTTCATCGAAAAAATGGTAATCTTACATTCCGGATGTGGAAGTTCTGCTACTACTCTCATTTATTTTATATTTTTTTTACGATTCAATAGATACACCATTAAGCGTACCCCAACTATCTACAATGGAGAACCGGGCAAACAACTCTTCTTTATACCATTTGCGCTCCCTGGTGAGTTTGATAACGTCTGAATGATCGTGTGATTGGTAAGCGTAAGCTTTCATGCTTTCAGCGCTTTCCCATATCGAAAAAGTAGCCTGGTCAAAAAATGGATTTTCTCCTACACCAGCAGATAAGATAAAACCAGGGGCAACCCGCATAGCATCAGCCGCCCTTTTAATATTCTGCCTGAACTCATTTAGCTTGTTAAATTTAATCGCAGCTCTGGTAATTACGGCAATCTTTCCAGTGTAATTTTTGCCTGTTTTTTCAACTTTAAATGGCTCTCTTTTTGACCATAAGCCATGACTGGATAAAGGATTTAGTAATATGGTAAAGCTTTCAATTCCAAAGAAACCAAACCATTTTATCACAAAAGAATCACGATAAAAATTATCACAAGCTATACGGTTATCCCAGGCTGTAAGTATCGCCCAGTGTTTATAATCTGGTGCAAGATCTACCTGAGCATCTTTTCCACTTCCCATTAATTTCCAAAACCTGCACTTTTTATTTAACCATAAGGGCAACCTCAAAACCGCCATCCCAATAAAGGCAAAAGGGGTAGTAAAGCCACGGAATTTGGTAATAGTTAACGCTACAATCATAAATTGGTGGTTGATTTGCCAAAACTAAGGAATTTAAATATAGCTTATCGTTCAAATTTTCGTCATTAAAACCAAAATTTCTGTACATCTCACAAATCATGATTAACTTTGAATTACACAAAATAGAAAATGGCAGAAGATTTAGTTATTACCAGAGATACTTCGAAAGAAGAACAATATCAATCCATCATCCCCCAAATTGAAGCATTACTTTATGGCGAAACAGATTTTATCGCTAACCTGGCAAACGTTGCTGCAGCACTTAAAGAGCAGTTTGGTTGGTTTTGGGTGGGTTTTTATTTGGTGAAGCATGATGAGCTGGTACTTGGGCCTTTCCAGGGTCCTGTGGCCTGTACGAGGATTAAAAAAGGAAAAGGTGTTTGTGGATCTTCCTGGGCAGAAGCAAAAACCATCATCGTACCAGATGTGGAGGAATTTCCCGGGCACATTGCCTGTGCGTCAGCTTCAAAGTCGGAAATCGTTCTGCCTTTAATCGTTAACAATGAGGTGATTGGTGTGCTTGATGTAGATAGCGAAGTGTTGAATAGATTTAACGAGACGGATCAGCTTTATTTAGAGCAGGTTATCGGTATTTTGTTAAATAGATAATTTACATCTGATATTGAAATTAAAACCTGAATATTACCTGAATGAGGATGTGGTAGGTCTTGCAAAAGATTTGCTTGGAAAAGTTTTGTATACGAAAATCGGCAATGAAATCACTGCCGGTATCATTGTAGAAACGGAAGCTTATTTCGGAATAAAAGATAAAGCGTCTCATGCTTATGGCGGTCGCCGCACCAACCGGACCGAAACCATGTATGGAGAGGGTGGCATTGCTTATGTTTATCTCTGTTATGGTATGCATCATCTTTTTAATGTGGTTACTTCAGTTGAAAATGATCCTCACGCCGTATTGATCAGGGGGATAGAACCGTTGATTGGTATAGAAATTATTGAAGAGCGGAGAAATATGCCTCATACAAAGGGTGCTATTTCAGCAGGACCCGGATCAGCGGCAAAAGCCTTAGGGATCGATAAAACCTTTAATGCAAAAAATCTTTCTGGTAATGATATTTGGATCGAAGATCATGGTATAAAATATAATGAAGAGGATATTGCGGCTACACCTCGTGTGGGCATTGCTTATGCAAAAGAGCATGCTTTACTACCTTGGAGGTTCTTTATAAAAGGTAATAAATATGTAAGCAAACCAAATAAGATTTAATTCGTGCAAACCTTTTAGGTTGCTTCCTGTTTTCTTTCAAATACTAAAAATCATGAAAAACGAGAAAAATATAGCGATCCTTAAAGAAATGGCAGAAAGTGTAAGAACCTGTATGTTTACTACATTTTCTTCAGGCGATGAATTTGGAAGCAGACCAATGGGAACTGCGAAAATAGAAGACGATGGCAGTTTGTGGTTTTACACCAACGAGTATTCTCTTAAATCAAAAGAAATTTCAAAAGAAAATAATGTGTTGCTGGCCTACAGCGATCCATCTAACAACACCTATTTAACTGTTAAAGGCAAAGCGGAGCTTATAGATGATAAAGTCCGTAAAGAGGCGTATTTTTCTCCATTTATTAAAGCCTGGTTTCCGGATGGCATCGATGATCCGAGATTAATTCTGATAAAAGTTACACCTGAAGAGGCTGAGTACTGGGATGCATCTGCGTCAAAAATTGTAGTGTTATTCAGTATATTAAAAGCAGCGGTAACTGGAGATACACCCGATTTAGGTAAGCACGATACAATGAAATTTTAATAAATCTCAAGAATTGAAAAGCAGGATTGGAAACAATACCTGCTTTTTTTGTAATATTGGCTGATGAATTTCGAAAACACCCTATCATTTGCCCAACTACAAGATGAAGCCGATCAGCTCCATCAATTTAGGTCTCAGTTTTTATTTCCAAACCATAACGGAAAAGCTTTTATTTATCTGTGCGGTAATTCATTAGGTCTTCAACCTAAAGTAGCTGGCGAAGTTTTGAAAGGTCAGCTTAACAACTGGGCTAACTATGCGGTAGAGGGATGGTTTGAAGGAAACGAACCCTGGATGTTCTACCATAAGGAGCTTAAAAAGTTAATGGCCCCGATTGTTGGTGCATTACCTTCTGAAGTTTGTCCGATGAATACTTTGACCGTAAATCTTCACCTGTTGATGGTTAGTTTTTATCAGCCCAAAGGCAAACGCTTCAAAATCATCATGGAAGGCGGAGCATTCCCATCTGATCAATATGCGATAGAAAGCCAGGTTAGGTTTCATGGTTTTAACCCAAAAGAAGCTATAATAGAGGTTTTTCCTAAGGAAGGTGAGGAAATACTCCATACCGAGGACATCGTAGCTAAAATTAAAGAAAATGCAGATGAAATTGCTTTAGTTTTATTTGGCGGGATAAATTACTACACCGGACAATGGTACGACATGGAAACCATTACCAAGGCCGGGCATGAAATAGGAGCAATTGTAGGCTGGGACCTGGCGCATGCCGCAGGCAATGTTCCTGTAAAATTACATGATTGGGATGTTGATTTTGCCTGCTGGTGTTCTTATAAATATCAAAACTCAGGTCCAGGAGGAATAAGCGGGATCTTTGTTCACGAAAAACATTTCAGCAATACCCAATTGAATCGCTTTGCAGGATGGTGGGGTTACCAGGAAAGTAAACGCTTTAAAATGGAAAAAGGCTTTATTCCGGAAGTCGGGGCAGACGGATGGCAGGTAAGTTGCACACAGGTAATGCCGATGGCCTTATATCATGCTTCGCTACAGATTTTTGAAAAAGCAGGTTTCATAGCGCCATTGAGAGATAAAAGTATTACTTTAACCAGCTATCTAGAATTTATTATAAATGAAGTAAATAAGGATTTGGGATTCGAGCAATATAAAATTATCACACCGAAAAACCCTGACGATAGAGGTGCGCAATTATCCATTATTGCCCTGCGTAATGGTAAAGAGATTTTTGACGGCTTAATGGTCAATCATGTCCTTGGCGATTGGCGCGAACCCGACGTAATCCGTTTAAGTGCCGTGCCGCTCTATAATTCCTATGAGGATGTTTATCTGGCCGGACAGGCGTTATTAAAAGTGAGTAAAGATATTTTATAATGTAGAAAAGAATAAAAATGATTAACTACAACCCTAAAGACTGGAGTACCTTCATTTTTCATATCGATAAAAGTGACACTTTTAGAAAGCTTTGGCCCTTAATGCTTGGGGTAGCCGTATTTTCAGGGTTGGTTGCTTATGCTGAATTGAATTACTTTCAGCTTTCTAAAACTAGTAATGTAACCAATATTGGTATGATGCATAGTCTATTGGGCTTTGTTTTGTCGCTTTTGTTGGTTTTCAGAACTAATACGGCTTATGACAGGTGGTGGGAAGGCAGGAAACTGTTGGGGTCATTAACCAATGTAAGCCGTAACCTGGCTATAAAGATTAAAGCGCTTAAACTGCCGGATGAGGATGTCCGCTTTTTTGAATATGGAATCCCTAAATATGCTTTTGCGCTTAAAGAACATTTAAGAGAAAAGATGTATTTTGGGAAGAACAGCTTGTTGATAGAAGTAGAAGAAGGCAAACATGTTCCAAACCAGATAGCAGGTAGTTTAACCAACAGATTCTACGGGTTGTTAGAAAAAGGTTCGATTTCGCAGGAACAGTTTATTGTTCTTTCCAGTGACTTTAATCAGTTTACTGATATCTGTGGCGCCTGCGAAAGGATTAAAAACACTCCAATCCCGTTTTCTTACAGCGCATTTATTAAAAAATTTATTTTTGTTTATGTGATCACTTTACCCTTTGGCTGGGTATTCAGTTTAGGTTATTTTGTGGTGCCGATTGTACCCTTTATCCTCTATGTATTAGCGAGTTTGGAACTGATAGCTGAAGAAATAGAGAATCCTTTTGGTTATGATGCAAATGATCTTCCGGTAGATCAGATCTGTACCAATATCGAAAAACATGTAGGAGAGATTTTAGGCTAATGATCAAAATTGCCTGGCACCCGATTTATGCACATCCTTTGCCAGAGGGGCATCGCTTTCCGATGCTGAAATATGAATTGATACCTGAACAGCTTTTGCACGAAGGAACCATTGAGCGGCATAACTTATTTAGTCCCGAGCCACTTAGTGAAAAGTTTGTGCTGCTAACACACCAAAAAGCTTACTGGGAGCAGTTAAGGGATTTAACCCTCTCGTCAAAAGATCAGCGGCGTATCGGCTTTCCTTTGGATGTGCAGCTTGTAGCGCGCGAACTGAGGATTGCGCAAGGTACAATTGATGGTGCTTATTTTGCCATGGAGAATGGTATTGCTTTTAATGTAGCAGGAGGTACACATCATGCCGGCAGTAACTGGGGCGAAGGTTTTTGTTTGTTAAATGACCAGGCTATTGCAGCTAATTATTTGTTATATAAAAAATTAGCTAAACACATCTTAATTATTGATTTAGATGTGCACCAGGGAAATGGTACGGCAGAAATCTTTCAAAATGAGGAACGGGTATTTACTTTTTCGATACATGGCGATAAAAATTTCCCTTTCAGAAAAGAAATCTCAAGTTTGGATGTTCCTTTAGATGATGGCATACAGGATGAAGCATATCTGTCGGCTTTAGATGCCAATTTGAAAAAGGCTTTCGAAAGAGCCAAACCCGATTTTGTATTTTATTTATCAGGAGTTGATGTGCTCTCTACCGATAAACTGGGTAAATTGGCTTTAACTAAAGCGGCATGCAAGGAACGCGACAGCATGGTATTGCAGGCCTGTAAGGATAAAAGCCTGCCTTTACAGGTTAGTATGGGCGGGGGATACTCGGCAGATATTAAAGACATCGTAGATGCGCATTGCAATACCTACCGATTGGCCTTTGATTTATTTGCATAAGCCATCTCTCAAAAAACATAATATCCTTATCTTCGCGGCAATATGTTGGAGATTATTTACCAGGACGAGAATTTAATTGCAATTAATAAGCCACATGGCCTTTTGGTTCATCAATCTTCAATTGCCAGAGATGCGACCGAATTTGCCCTACAGATGCTGAGGGATCAGGTGGGTAAACAGGTTAGCCCGGTGCACAGGTTAGACCGGAAAACCAGTGGGATCTTATTGTTTGCTTTTGATAAAACTTCTGAAATTGCTATGCATCAACAATTTATGAACGCGGAGACAGATAAAAAATACCTGGCTATTCTGCGTGGTTACACCCCTGATGCCATGGATATTGACTATCCATTAGCTAAAGAAAACGGAACCATGCAAGATGCTTTCACCTCGTTCAAAACGCTTCAAAAAGCAGAGGTTGAAGTAGCTCTTGGCCAACATCCAACATCCCGTTACTCATTGGTAGAAGCTACCCCTAAAACCGGAAGAATGCACCAGCTGAGGCGTCATTTTAGTCATATTCTTCATCCGATTATTGGCGATCGTACACACGGCTGCAACAAACAGAATAAATTTTTCAAGGAGCAATGGGAAATGACCACCATGTTGCTGCATGCGTCTGAGTTGGAATTTATTCATCCAGTTACCAAAGAAAAAATTCATTTAAAAGCCGGTCTGCATGATGAGTTTAAAAGAGTGATGGATTTCATGAAAATGGAACTTTAGCACAATTTTTAACACCGAAATCTGTTTATATAACATCTATGATTAAATACTTACGTTTTACCTTCCCAGTTTTAGCGCTTTTCGCAGCCAGTTGTTCTTCAGTTTATATGCCAAACGTTCCAAATACGCCAATGTTAAGTAAACAGGGAGAATTTAGTGGCGGTGCACACATTTCTTTAAAAGGCAATGCCAGTGTGAATGGCGCTTACGCCGTTTCAGACCATGTTGGTTTATTGTTTAGTGGTTCAAGAATGAACAGCGAAAGAAAAACCAAAGATTTTGGGCACAAACTTATTGAAATTGGCGGAGGGTATTTTGATACCTTTGGTCCAGACAATAACCGGATTATCGAAATTTACGCAGGTGTAGGAAAGGGTTGGAGTGACATCACTTTCCGTGATTACAAAAACGATATTCTTACCAGTTCTGAACTGCAGGAAGTAGATTACAGAAAAACATTCTTACAGGTAAACTACAGTTCGAAAAAGAAAAACAACCTGCGTTTGTTTGGAACCGACTTCCCGATCAACTACGGAACTGCTTTAAGAATCAGCCATATTAAAATGGATCGTTTCTTTTTAAATGGGGTAGTGCAGCCTAAAGAAGATAATATTTTCTTTGAGCCGGTTTTCTTTACCCGTATGGCACTTAGCAAAACTTTCCAGTTACAATACACCACCAGTAGTAATATTGGCCTGAAGAACCGCAAATACATGTCAGCTGGTAATTCTATCTTCACCATTGGTGTTGTGGTGAATGTTGGAGGGAAATAATTCCTGCTGTCATTCTGAGCGCAGCGAAGAATCTGTTTTGACTTAGCAGCGAACATTAACTTCACGCTTCTTTTGAGCCTAACGGAAGTCACAGAGTCCACTGTTCTTGGTTAAGGGATTCTTCGCCGCGCGCGGCATAACAATTAAATAATTTCCAGAATTCTCGTTGTATTATACAAGTAGCGTGATTTCCACTGGAGCGAAGCGAAATGGAGAAACCTATCTACAAGAAATTCTGTCTAATAGATTTTGTGCTTCGCAGAGCCTTCGGGTTCTCCACTGCGGCCGAAATGACGGATTTATCTAAGGATGAAACTGCTCGGCTTTTAAACTCCTTGTCTTGTTCTGGAACCTTAAAAACAATAGGATAGAGGCTGTTAACAATCCTAATGTTAAACCATACCAAATGCCGTTAACCCCTAAGTTAAAATGAAATCCCAATACATAACCAATAGGAATTCCAACTACCCAATAGGCTAAAAAGGTAATAAAGGTAGGAATGTTAACATCGCCAATGCCACGTAAAACACCTAATCCCACTACCTGGGTACCATCAAATAATTGAAAAAAACCTGCTATAATTAATAGTTGCGCTGCAATCGGAATTACGGCTGCATCTTCGGTGTAAATAAAAGGCATAATATTGTTAGCCAGTACAAAAATAACCGCAGTAAATGACATGAACAGTAATATCACATGATAACTCGCAATGGCTGATTTGCGCAGATCATCAAAATTATTCTTTCCAAAATTGTTTCCGGTTTTAATGGTCGCTGCAGAAGCTACACCACTGGCAATCATATAAGTCATGGCAGCTAAACTGATGGCAATCTGATGTGCCGCCTGCTCTACCGCACCAATGGTGCCGATTAGTACAGCAGCGCCACTAAAAGCGCTGATTTCAAAAGAATATTGCATAGCAACCGGCATTCCGATTTTTGCGATTTTAACAGCCCTTATTTTATCAAAAAAAGTGGCTTTGAAACTGGTCAGGTATTTTTTAAAATGCCTTGAGCGCAATACATAAAAACACATTACTGTAGCCATTAAAATCCGATCAATCAAGGTGCTTAAACCTACACCGCTGACGCCCATTGATTTAATGCCAAACATACCTTTAACGAAAATAATTCCAAGGATGATATTAAGCGCATTTCCCCAGATCGAAACGAACATAGCCTGCTTGGTAAAGCCTAAACCTTCAGCAAACTGTTTAAAGGTCTGAAAAATCAATAATGGAATAATTGAAATTGATAAAAGATTCAGATAGGGTTTCGCGTAACGTACTACCTCAGGGGTTTGTTCAAGTCGATCGATGACACAAAATATCCCCAATTGAACCAATACATATAAAAATATGCCTATACAGATATTAATTATTAAACTGTTTGATAGAAGTTTTCCGCATTCATCATAATTCTGCCGGCCATTTTCCTGTGCAATCAATGGTGTTAAACCATAAGAAATACCCAGCCCGATTACAAGGATAAGCATAAATATACTGTTCACTAATGAAACAGCAGCCAATTGAATAGTATCCGTAAAATGACCTACAATAATACTATCCGCCATGTGTACCAAAGTATGACCAACCTGAGAACCTACAATTGGCAGTGCCAAATGAAGATTTTCTTTATAATAAGGTTTATACTTGGTGTAAATTTTAGAAAACATAGTTTGCAAAGGTCGCGTTTTTAAAGCTCAAAAAGTAGGGATGTAGAAAAGTTAATATTTGGGTTTTCAAAAAGGCGATCGCTCTGTTGCACTGAATTATCGGAGCCAATTATTTTATACACAAGTTTATCTTTTGGTTTATAGTATTTACACAACTATAAAAGAAGACTTATAAACAGTTTGTTTGATTTTTATAAATTAGCATCGTGAAACAAACAGAAAGTGTTAGCGATTTTTACAGCAGGCTTCCAGGCCATTCGCCTACCGATGTTCCGATGGACAATGCGGGTATTGGTCATATCAATGTGTTCAGCAGAGAAACCTGCGCCGTTGTAAGTCCCTACAGCCGCAGGGATTTCTACAAGGTGTCCCTGATTATAGGCAAAGGCAAGATATATTACGCAGATAAGTGGATTCAGATCGACCGCCCGGCACTGCTGTTTTCAAATCCGGTTGTACCTTATTCATGGGAAGCTGAGTCGGAGGAACAGTCGGGATGGTACTGTCTGTTTACCGAAGATTTCATTCAGCACAGCGAAAGGGTGAGCAATCTGCGGGATTCACCTCTGTTTAGCATTGGTGGTAATCCGATTTTCTTTCCTGATGAGGTGCAATTGAACGAGCTCTCTACTATATTTCAAAAAATGCAGAAAGAGATGTGTTCAACCTATCTCCATAAGTATGACGTTTTGCGAAGTCACCTGCATCTGATCATCCATGAGGCCATGAAAAACAGCCCGACTACTAATTTTCATACTTATGCCAATGCGTCTTCAAGGGTTTCGGCTCTATTTCTTGAATTGCTGGAAAGGCAGTTTCCAATTGATTCTCCTGCGCTTATACTAAAACTGAAAAATCCTGTGGATTATGCTACTGCCCTGTCTGTACACATCAATCACCTTAACCGTTCAGTAAAGGAGGTGACCGGCAAGACCACAACCGCTCATATTGCAGCCCGCATCATTAGGGAGGCAAAAGCTTTATTACAGCATACGGACTGGAACATTTCAGATATTGCCTACAGCCTGGGCTTTGAATACCCTTCCTATTTTACTTTGTTTTTTAAAAAGCACGCCGGCCTGGCGCCAACTCAATTACGACAGACTGTTTGAATATTATAACGATCTGTTTGATACCTATAAGTCTGGTTAAAGATTCGCTGTATACCTTTGAGAAACAAAATCTGACAATAATGAAATACAGAAAACTTGGAACAACCGGCGAGCAGCTGTCTGCGCTCGGTCTGGGTTGTATGGGTATGAGCTTTGCTTATGGCCCTACAGATGACAAAGAAAGTTTAGCAACATTGGAAAAAGCACTTGACCTGGGCATCAATTTTTGGGATACGGCGGATATGTATGCCAATGGCGCTAACGAAGAATTGATCTCTAAAATACTGGTGCCTAACCGGAACAGGGTATTTATTGCAACTAAATTCGGATTTCGTTTTAAAGATGGAGTTGCCGGACCAAGCAGTGCCGCGGGCACCTATTTTGATGGTTCTCCCGCCTGGATAAAAGTAGCAGTTGAACAGAGCCTGAAGCGGCTTAAAATTGACACAATCGATTTGTATTATGCTCACCGGGTAGATCCGAATATCCCGATAGAGGAAACTGTGGGGGCAATGGCCGATCTGGTTAAAGAAGGCAAAGTACGCTATCTCGGTCTGAGCGAGGCTTCGGAGGCATCTATCAGAAAAGCGCATGCCGTACACCCGATTGCAGCACTTCAAAGCGAATATTCGCTGCTGACAAGGGATGTAGAGAACGGTATATTGCAAACTACCCGCGAACTCGGGATTTCACTTATCCCTTATTCTCCGCTGGCAAGGGGTTTGGTCACCAATACACTTGATGTAAATATTCTTTCCGAAGATGATTTCAGGAGAACATTACCACGCTACCAACCAGAAAATATAAGCAATAACAATAAGCTCATTAAAGAATTTACTGCATTTGCAGAAAACAAAGGTTGCACGCCTGCCCAACTTGCCCTGGCCTGGGTTTTGGCTCAGGGCAATGATATCATTCCAATTCCGGGAACCAAGAAAAGGAAATACCTGGAAGAAAATATTGGTGCAGTTGAATTTAACCTCACCAGCACAGATCTTGTAGCAATTGATGGGTTGATTAAGCAATATCCGGTAATCGGCGAGCGGTACAGCGAAGGGGCAATGAAGATGGTTAACCATTAACATGATTATTCAGTAACAATTTTCGTAAATGGTAATTCTGAATCGCTGTAAGCGATAATGCTCAATAAAAAATGAATAATATCTTTTAATTTAGGTATTATTCATTTTTTAATATTTCCTATTTGTCTGATAATTAGTTGAAGCGTTTCAATATCAATTTGTTTATCCCGTTCTTCGCGATGAACTATAAGACGCTGGCAAAATATCTGCCCGATTTTTCCTCCAAAAGGTTATTCCAGGCAGAAGCAGCATCTTCCGGAAAAACAGTAATAAACTCGTGGATAGCCCCTTTTGGAAACACACCACCGGGAAAAGCATCCTCAATAGCACCAAGGCCAATCCGCTCCGCCTTACCGGCAGCAGCAGGCTTAAAGCCCTGCCACATCATGATATCCTGTTGCAGTTTATGCACCAATTCGCTTTTAGTCTCCATATTAATTGCTAGAATTATTAACCTTTTTAATTCGCTTTATAATTTAATACTAAACATAATGCTAATGTTAGTAAAAAATAAAATATGGAAAAGATTGGTGTTTTGGGTGGAGAACAGACAAGCCGATACTTTTATAGCCTAATGAGAATTCATTATTGCATTTGTAAGCATGCTTAAAACTGTTCAGTGATTTTTTGTTCTTTTCTCATGTATAATGTCCTTCAAATCCCCGGACTGGTTCTAATTTATTCCTTTTCAGGATTGGGCGGATTATGTTCTGTCAGGATGTTGTTTTACTTTAGGTGAGGGATAAATAACATTCGGACAGGATTTGTTTCTTCTGATCTGCCCATTCAACAATTTTCTGTCCCAGTTGTTGGGAAAATATGGACATCGCCTTTGAAAACTATTACTCGGGTACCAGCGGGCTACTGTTACCGGTTCCCAATAAATTGCACTACCCGGAAGAATTCCGGGAAAAGAGCCGGCTGTGCTATTACGCCTCGCTGATGGATTCTATCGAAATTAATTCCTCCTTTTATAAGGTGCCGCAGGTTTCCACGATGAAAAAGTGGGCGGCGGATGTGCCCGGAGAATTTCGTTTTACCTTTAAGCTTTTCAAGGAGATTACCCATAATAAGGATTTGGCCTTTGATCCAGAGGTCGTGTCCAGGTTCTTTTCGGTCATTTCGCATGTTGAAGAGAAAAAGGGTTGTCTTTTGGTACAGTTCCCCCCAAGCGTAAGGATTTCTCATTTTGCGCAGCTACGCTTTCTAATGTCGGTGCTTAGGCATAATGATCCTTTTGTTAAATGGAAGATCGCTTTGGAATTTCGGCATACTTCTTTATACATAGATGAGGTATACGAGCTTTTGGATGAGTTTGGGCTTGGTATGGTGATCCATGATAAGTCGCCTGCCAGTTCTCCTGTAAGGGAAAGCCATCCGGATTTTATCTACCTCAGGTTCCATGGTCCGGGAGGGAACTATAGGGGAAGCTACTCTGACGACGTATTGTATGAGTATGCAAGTTATGTAACCGGGTGGCTGGCAGAGGGCAAGAAGGTATTCGTGTACTTCAATAATACTATGGGAGAGGCGCATGCCAACCTGAATATGCTGCGTCAGATCGTTAGGGATACCTATTAGTATTTGCTGAGCATTTGGCCTAAAACTTTTTGAGCCTGAACAATGTTTCATTTCTGCAAATCAACTAGTTATGGGACTTGACAAATACAACCAAAAGAGTTTATAATAGATGATTATGGAAGACAACAAGGATAATTTTGGTTTCGGGGAAAATATCCCGATCATCGAATGCCACCCAATTGAGGATGATTCGGATACGCTGGAGCCTTTCGATGATGGCTCGGAGCACAGAGAAATCAATGCAGATGATCTGTTGTCCGTTGGGCGAAGGAGTTTCAGATTTCTGGAGAAGATCTGAAAGCAGCGATCGTCCTGAACGGGAGTTCGGTAAGGGAGATCAAAAAATATTTGAGCGTTTAATCTTAAAAGTTGTTATGGCTGAACTACCTGACTTGGAAGTATTTGCGCAGATCATCTCGCGCCGGTTCAGGGGAAAGACCCTGGAGGAGTTGGAAGTGAAAATGGCGAAAAAGCTGAACGTGACTGCTGCACAGCTCAAGACAAAACTCGAAGGTAAAAAGCTTTCGAAGGTTTTGCGCTATGGAAAAACTTTGCACTTTCACTTCAGTAAAGAAGTTTTACAGGTTCATCTCATGCTTAGGGGAGAACTGGGGGCATTAAAGAGAGATTCGGAGCTTCCGAAATATACCATCCTTGCTTTTCATTTTTCTGGAGGCGATGGATTTGTGGTCGTAGATATGTTGCGTGCGGCAACACCTACCTTAAATCCCGATGTTGCCAAGGCACCAGATGTGCTGGAAATGGACGAGGATTATTTTGGCGGAGTGCTTTTCAAGAGCAAGAAAATGGTGAAGGAGGTGCTGATGGACCAGAAAAAGATGCGAGGAATTGGTAATTCATACGCTGATGAGATCCTGTGTGATGCCGGGGTGTCCCCGTTTTCAGTCAGCTCGGCCATACCTGAAAAAATCGTGAAGAAATTGTTTAAGAGCTTGGGGGCGGTTTTGAAAGAAGCGATTGCAGCTATCGCAAAAGAGAACGGGGATGAGCTTCGCGGCGAGTTGCGTGACTTCATGAAGGTGCATGGCGCAAAGGTTGAGAAGTCCCCGTCCGGGGAGGCCGTGAAGTCCGAAAAAATACGCGGAAGGACCAGTTATTATACCGACGAACAGAAATTATATTCCTGAAAACAATCAGGAAAATATTTGTGTTTAAGGAAGAAAGAGCAATATGCAGGCATTTGACGTTCAGTTACTGGATAAAAGTTACGTGGACGAACCGCAGGAAACGGAACCTTCAGGATTTTGGAAGCTTGAATATCGGGCGTTTTCTAATCTGACTTTCCACGCTGATCGTGCCTCCGGCTGAAATGACGATTGCATTTACCTGGTAAAGGCTGTTGTATCAGGGACTTTTAGTGCGGGTTTGTAGGACAAATGCTTTGAGTTTTTTGTTGGTTTATACCCTGTTAGGGAGCTTTGTTATCCCAGCCGTTTTTTCCAGTTTGCTTTCAGCGATTTATAGATCGGGTGTGCCTCTGCCAGTCTGTAGGCGGAGTAGAAAATTTCAGCCGATTGTGCTTTTTCTGCCGATCCGGTGCCGCGTTCCAGTGCCTTATAATCTTTTTCCTTGTCGTATTTTTTTCCGCCTTTGTAATTGGCATACCGCCTGGCGCGGGTGTATCCCATCTGCAGGTATTTTCTTGCCATGTCTGCCCCCACAAAATCATTTGACCGGATGTAATTACTAAATATTTCAAATATCTTTTCACTGCTTTCTTTTGCAAGCTCTGGGGTCCTGAACCTCCAGAATTGGCCGATCTCAGATTTATAGGGCTCGCAGATCAGAACGCCCTGTTCACCCTTGCCAACCCTGTATTTTTCGGGGTTGTCTTTATAATCGATGTCCTGCTTCCACGGGTATTTTTCGCTATCAAAATCAAGGTAGGATGGTTTTCTTTCTGCTGACATAACTAAGCAACATGTCGGCTTAGTGTTATGTTTTTATTGCTTGTGTGATTTTGCTAAAACCTTATACGGTAAGTTGCTGTTTGTTAGAAAAATCATTTATCATGGAAAATAATCAAGAGATCATTTCGGACCTAAAGGGTCTGGTATCCATCATCAACGATGGAAAAGAAGGATACAGTTCAGCAGCAGAATCCACTGATAATGTGGAGCTAAAGGCAGTATTTTTGAAATATGTTGCAGAACGTGCCTTGTATGAAAACGAGCTGAAGGCACATCTGGAAAAACATGGCGGGAATTCGGATAACCAAGAGGGTGGAATACTGGGAGCGATCCATAGAACCTGGCTCGATATCAAGGAAGCGCTGACCGATAAAAGCGAGACCGCTTTGTTAAGTGCAGTCGTGACTGGTGAAAAAGCAGCACTCGAAAAGTATGACATGGTCATAAAGGACAATGAACTCCATTCTGACCATTTAAATTTATTGACCACCCAGCGCAACGGTATTGCCGAAGCCTTAAAGGAGATCGAGGTTCTGGAACAGAAATATTCGGACAAGTAGTTTTCGTTTTTTTTGCGGGGATGAAATAGCTATGCGTTAAAGTATTTGTGAGCGTTAATTTATAAGCGGGAAGGACCTTTGGTTTTTCCCGCTTTCTTATTTGCTAGCCTGGGTTTAGTAGCGGCCTTTTGCTTAAGCTTTTTAGGTGCAGGAGCTGCACTTTTTAGCGATTTGCTTACAGGCTTTTTTAACGAGATTTTCTTCTTCCGTGAATTTTTGATGCGGTATTCAAGCAGGTACAGCCTGGTCTGCCATTTCCCGATGATGGTGTCGTTGCTTTTTGGAAGGCCTGTTGGTTCTAAAAGACCGAGTACATGGGCCAGTTCCCGGGTGCTGTCTGCCTTGGCCTGGTTTTCTTTCAGCCAATCTTGTTGTTTGGTTTCGTGCGATTTCCGGTATTTGGCTATGGCCAGTTTAATGAGCCTGACCTCATCTTCTTTTGATTTCGTTTTGCGCAAAAGCACCATCTGCCTGTTCCACGCGTGGGAATTGGCAGGATCTGTTATTGCAGATTTCCGGTAGAGTTTTAATGCGGCAGCATTATCGCCTGCTCTTTCCAGTTCGAGCGCAGCAGCAAACTGCTCTTTTGACCGTACCTGTTTTCTTCTTGACATAACTGATTCTGGAACAATTAGCCAGTGCTATTGTTTGCTAAAGGGGGTTAAAGGTTATGACTACACGATGACCTTTGCGCCATAGGAGTAATGGTAACTTTGGATTTAGCAATATTGAAATGAAGAAAATCGGATTTTTATCGTTCGGGCATTGGTCGGAACATCCCTCGTATCAGGCGCGTACCGCTAGTGATACTTTGCTGCAATCCATCGATCTTGCTGTTGCAGCCGAAGAGATCGGCCTTGACGGAGCGTATTTCAGGGTACACCATTTTGCAAGGCAATTGGCATCACCCTTTCCGCTGCTTTCGGCAATTGGTGCAAAGACTTCAAAGATCGAAATCGGAACGGGCGTTATTGATATGCGCTATGAAAACCCTTTATATATGGTGGAGGATGCTGGTGCAGCCGACCTCATCTCTGGTGGGAGATTACAGCTGGGCATCAGCAGGGGTTCGCCCGAGCAGGTAATCGAAGGCTGGCGGTATTTCGGTTTTGCACCAAAGGATGGGGAGAACGATGCTGATATGGGAAGGCAAAAGGCTTTGGAATTTCTGGAAAGACTGAAAGGCGAAGGTTTTGCAAGGCCTAATCCAAATCCAATGTTTCCCAATCCGCCCGGACTGTTAAGGCTGGAGCCCTATTCCGAGGGCCTGCGAGAGCGCATCTGGTGGGGAGCCGCTTCCAATGCGACTGCGGTTTGGGCGGCAGAGAACGGAATGTACCTGCAGAGTTCTACTTTAAAGTTTGATGAAAATGGCAAGCCCTTCAGTATCCAGCAGGCCGAGCAGATCAGGCTGTACAGGGAAGCCTGGAAAAAAGCGGGACATGATCGTGAGCCAAGGGTTTCTGTCAGCCGTTCAATATTTGCGCTGATGAACGATCAGGACAGGTATTATTTCGGGCAGCAGGGGAAAGGGACAGATAGTTTTGGCTATATCGAGCCAACCCAAAGGGCGGTCTTCGGTCGGGGATATGCCGCTGAACCCGATCAGCTGATAAAGGAACTGGCTGCCGACGAGGCAATACAGGAAGCGGATACGGTACTACTGACCATTCCAAATACCTTGGGCGTGGATTACAATATCCATCTGCTGTCTGCCATTCTGGAGCACGTTGCACCGGGACTTGGATGGAGAGACTAGTTTGGTTTTTTTTAAATCGCACAAAACAAATTGCCGGCGATGGCGTTTATATTCCGAGAGCGTTAATTTAGATGAGCGGGAAGAGCCTTTGGTTTTTCCCGCTTTCTTATTTTCATTCCCTGCTGTTTCCCTTTAGTGGTAAACCGAACTGGATTCCTTCCGGATAATTATTCCTTGATTTAAAATTATTACCCATTCCCGTTTTTCGTCATATTGCATGTATAACTTCTCGCCACTGATAAAGTTTTTTAGGTTTTTGATATATAAATTCTCCGTTTTCATAAATTCTGGTCTTTTCTCTTCAGCAAGGATAGTTCGGGGCATCATAAAATAATTTGAAAAAGTGGATTGCAACACAATTAATCCAGTACCGGTTCCATTTTCTTCTGGTTTTCATAAGCGCCGTTTCTATAATCCTGCTGAAAAGCGCCATAGTCTGCGCATACCAGGGCGGCTTGTTCGGTGGCTATGTTCAGGATTTGTTTCTGCCATCCTGTTTTGATGGCAAAAGCTTTCAACTCATCTTTTGTGGCAGAACCATCCATTCCCGAGCTCCTGAGTTGTGAGGATGCAGTAAGCATGCCCATGTCGTCGATCACCTGGTAAAGTTTACGGTATTCTTCTTTTATAAGTTTAAACTTGAGGGTATCTTTTACAGGCTGCAATTCCTGAATCACATAATCTTCGCCTTTGAATGTCGCGGTAGATAGCAGGGATGCTGAAACATGCTGCATGCGTTTTTGTGCCGAAACAATCCGCTGCGCCTCATTTTCCCATTTGGGCTGGGGAATATCAAAATAGGGCGATATGGAGGATGGATAGGCCTGTTTCATATCGATGAGCAGGTAGCGGTCTTTTTTACGCATACTTTTAAGCAGGAACAGGTAACGTTTCTGCCCAAGGCTTCCCGTGCCGGCAAGACGGTACACCACATCTTTAACACGGTAATTATATGGGCTGTCGCTGTTATTTGATAGCCATTTTTCCATGTGGCTGATCAGTTGGACTTTCAATTCTTTTTTCAGTTTAAAGTGCCGTTCATCGCTTGTGTCAAGCTGCAGCTTTCTCCCTTTTTTTAATGTTCTTTTCTGTAAAAGATCGTTTGTAGAACTTCTTTCCGCACGTCTTAAAAAATCGCCGGTGATGCCTTTAGATGTCCTCGGATCCAGGTCCATGGCTTTTCCACCGACCAGGGTGGTACCATAACTTTTCAGGAATAGTGCAGCCATGTTCATTGCCTGCTCCCCATCAATCTCAAGGGTCTGGAAAGCGATAAAGATACTGGTTACCAAACGCACAACTTCCCAGAGCACCGGTGCTTTTACAGCCTCATCGAAATCGTTGAGATCAAAGTATACCAGTTTGTTATTACCTTTATAACTGCCAAAATTTTCCAGGTGCAGGTCGCCGCTGATCCATCCGATCGGGGATTTAGGCATTGTTTTAAGGGAGGCTATCCTTTCGTAGAAAAGGTGGCAGGTGCCGCGGTAGAACCTGAATGCATTTTCCAACATTGCACTGTATTTAAGCTTGACTATTGATGGCAATCGATTTTTGTTGAATGCTTTTATTTTATCGGAACGTGCTGACATAGGTTGATTGATTGAAAGAAATTAGCCCATTAAATGATTTTATTTTGACTTGGGATTTAAGGTGCCTGTTTTTTTTTCTCGGCAAGTTTCTCGGCTGAATCGATGGAATGGGATTTATGGATGTCATCATCCTGCTCAGCTACATCTGAAAGTTTTTGGTAGTATCGTCTGATCGTGTCCAGTTCTGACTCGGTAAGATCCTCTATATCTACCATCCGGTTGCTGGCATGGCGGCTGGCAGCCAGCAGTTCATTGAGTTTTAACTGCATGGCTTTCGAATCTTTGTTCTGGGTTTTCTGGATCAGGAAGACCATCAGGAAGGTCACAATTGTTGTTCCGGTATTGATTACCAGTTGCCAGGTATCCGAGAAATGGAATATGGGGCCACTTACGCCCCATAAAATAATGGTTACAAATGCGAGGGTAAAGGCCCAGGAGCTTCCTGTCCAGCAGGTTATCTGAGTGGAAATGCGTTCGAAGAAATTCTGTTTTTTCATATTGATTACTTAAAACTTATAGCTAGTACAATCTTTTGAGCCGAATGGTTTTGAGTTTTTGTCCAGGCGTTTAATTTTTAATAGTATGCTTTTTATTTTCCATTTTTCTTTGGTGCCGGGTCTTGAAGGTCTCTTGAAGGTTTTATTTTCACCCGAAAAAAAATGATCTAATACCTGCTGAAACACAGCAGGCGCATTCCTTAAGGCAGCGAACAAGCTCATGCATGAGCCTGGTTTCTGTTACCAATAACATTGAATATGAATGGGATGTAAGGAACTTCGAAAAATCAGGCCATAACGTTAAATCTATCTCCTTTGATAAAGCTTTAATTGATCGTTACAATAGTCTCTTAACCTGCTTTACCAAAATGTGGTGCAAGTAGCACCAAAGGAGATTTAACTAATCTGGCTAAAATTGATAGCCTTGGCGGGTTAATCTGTCCCGATAAAGTGCTTTCCAACAAACAGGTTGATGTGTTAATGTATAACGCAATTTCTAATCATTATATAGCTTTGCCCTATGTTACCAGAGTCCCAACTCATAGAATAAGGTATATATTTCTAAGCCAAAAGAATAATTTTCAGGTTACCATCATGAAGCTTTCAGCATCATTTCATTCTGGAAATGACATAAACCGCATTTTTTAGAATCCACACTGTAGCTATATACCATGAGAATAATAATAATATTAGCGTTCAAAATCTTTTCTTGTAGTAGGGCAGGCTTTGCTCGGGAAAGTGTTTGTACAAAACAGTGCAAAATTTCTGAGGTGATCGATTTTGAAAAGAAGCTTGATCCGGATGCGAAATCTCTTTCTCACAATGTATGTTTTCCATGGATTATTATCCTCTTGCCGGCCGCCTTTGAAAATCCAGCCTGCCAGAACAAAAATATTTTCTTCGCAGCCTGGCTGTAAAGTATTGAATAACCATTCAACAAGCTTTTTGCTGGCAAACCGGGTAAGTAACTTTTTACTATGGTACCTGGATTGTTTGGCTCTACAGGGTTATAACGTAAAGCTTGTCGATAGAAAAGCTTTACGTTCAGGCGATAAGGCTTAGATTGATAGTTGCAGTTAGTCTTTAACTGCCTCACAGGCCAGATTTATTTCAATCGACCTTGATCCCGCCCAAACCGAATATTCAATATAATTTGACGTCCTCGAATTCTGATAGACCCTGTCCTTAGCAACGTCAAATCTGTTCCATTCAAATGCGCCCTGGTCATTTTTTACACAATTTACCCTGGGTACGGCATCTTTCATAAAATGCCAGCCTTTAGGGGCGGAGACGCTAAGCGTATATTTTTCACAGACTGCACCAGCAAAAACCCGCAATTTACTTTCATCTCTCGGACCTTCAATACCGGTTACATTATGCCAGTTATTCGTTGTTACGGCGCTGCCATAAAAAGTCTGGGTTTCAGGTTCATGTTTTTCATTAATGCTGTTTGAGTGTGCTCCTTTGTCGCTTTTAAAAACTAAGTGATCAGTGGTTTTGTTAATACCAGTTGAACATATAAAAGCGGCAAGAAAAACTGTTTTAATTGCAAAAATTTTCATCACATTTTAGTTTAAGGTAATTTTTGATTTGTTCCTCTAATTTTATTAAAACATTGATGAACTGAAATACCCGGTACTGGGTATTAATACGATATTTGTTTTATCAATGAATATGAGCGCATCAGAGGTAACTGCTCAAAACATTAGGCAAGCCTGGCTGGGCGGATGAAAAAGCCAAAAACGCTTAGTGATGAGGGTCAAATCTACCTTATTCAAAATACACTTTGGGAAACTGATGTGGTACATGCCGATCTATGCCTGTTGTGTATTTTGTTTATAACTTGGGCTTTAACATTGAGGATTGGAGATAAATTATGAGTATGATTTGATTTTTAAAAGCGCAACTAGTAGAGAAACCAGCGTAAATTGAGCTCATCTGTTTGGAAATCAAATTTTTGTAAAGTTTTGCCGGCCTGTATATTAGCAAATTGGCGAGAAAGTATTAATAGAATTGGTTTGTCCATATTATCATAAAAATACCAAAATTGGGGAAGAATACTTTCACATAAATACACATCCGGGGAGAATTTCTCTTTGAAATCAACTACTACTGTTTTTGTTTAACTAAATTTGTGCGGCTTCTTTTGATTTTCTGAAGTCCGGTAAATAAATGGGAATTGATCAATTTGTAACCTTTGTTAAAAGAGTAGTGGCTATAGATGAACAGGATTTGCAATTGGTCCAATCAAAATGCAGACGGAAGTTGGTTCCAAAGGGTAAGCTTTTGTTAAAATGCGGACAGATTGCCAATCAGTATTACTTCGTCATATCTGGCGGACTGCGGTTTTATAATGCATCTGGCGAGCAGGAAAACACCACCTGGGTTTGTTTAAAAGATGAGTTTTTCACTGAAATATCCAGCCTTCATCCGCAAAAACCTACCCGGTTTAACATCGAGGCTATCGAGGAGACTGAGTTGATCGTCATCGATAAGAAAGATATGGATTTTCTCTATGCCCATCTGAGCAGTTGGGAAGAATTCGGGCGCAAGATCTGGGAAGCTACAACAGCCAGAATGGTTGATCAATTATTAAATTTCCAGACTTTGACTGCAGAAGAGCGCTATCTGCAATTTCTTAAAAGCAGTGAACTGGTACAGAAAATTCCGGTAAAACAGCTTGCCGCTATTTTGGGTATTACACCCAATGCACTTAGCCGCATTAGAAAAAACATCAGGTAATTCATTTTCTACCTTTTGGTAGTTTTGCCACAGATTCGTTGCCGTACATTTGATTGCATCAATTTAAAAAGAAATCAATGACAATATCTAGTGGAACAGCAAAGCAAAAATTTTCAGACGAACAGCTCATTCAGGATTTCCCGGGATTTAGCAATCATTATGCAGAAGTTAACGGGGTTTGCCTGCATTATGCAGACGGTGGCGCCGGCGAAACGTTAATTTGTCTTCCTGGATGGCCGCAGACATGGTATTCTTACCGAAACATTGCTACTGAACTTTCTAAAAGACACCGTGTAATCGTGGTAGATATCAGAGGGATGGGTACTTCTGATAAGCCGGAAAGTGGTTATGATAAAAAGACGATGGCGGACGATATCAGACAATTAATATATTCCCTGGGTTTGAAAAAAGCAACCATCATTGGTCACGATATTGGTGGAATGGTTGCGATGAGCCTGGCTTTCAATCATCCCGAAGTTGTGGAAAAACTGATTGTAGCTGACGGGTTGCACCCCAACGAAGGCATGATGCAGATGCCGCTATTACCTGCACCCCGAACTTTTGATGAAAAAATGGATGCCAATATGCCCTATGCCTGGTGGATGGGTTTTAATCAGGTGAAAGGTTTGCCTGAAAAGATTCTTGAAGGTCGTTTCCGTTTTCTCATTGACTGGCTTTTTGATTATGTAATGATAGACGAAACCAAAATGACTGAAAAGGAGCGTAGTATTTACGCTGAAGCTTATAATGATGGAGAGAGTATTAGAACGTCAAACGCCTGGTATCAGACATTTGGACAGGATATTGAGGATTCGAAAACCTATCAGCAACTTCAAATGCCCGTGTTGGGAATTGGCAGCAATGTCAGTTATCAGTTTATGCAGGTGGCAATGCCATATTTTTGCCAAAACTGGCATTTAGTCGCTCTTTCTAAAGGTGGCCATTATATGTTTGAAGAAACCCCCGGGCAGGTAATTGAAGCCATCTATAATTTTTTAAAAGCTTAAATAAAAAAGAATGAAAAAAAATATTTTAATAGCAGGTGCTACAGGTCATCTTGGTTTAATGATTTGTAAAGCTTTGCTTAGCCAGGGCGCAAAAGTGGTTGCATTGGTAAGGAAAGAAAGTGATTCCGAAAAGATAAAACCACTCACTCAAATGGGAGCTGTTGTAACTGAAGTAGATTTCAATAAAATTTCGGATGTTGTCAAAACTTGTAAAGGAATAGATTGCGTGGTTTCTGCTCTGGCCGGACTTGCCGACGTGATAATCGATACTCAAAAAGCACTTCTGGATGGTGCCATTACTGCTGGAGTTAAACGGTTTATTCCATCTGATTTTTGTACTGATTATCAGTTATTAATACCTGGAGAAAACAGAAATTTTGATCTTCGGAGAACTTTTAGAAGTTATATCGACGAAAAAGATATTCAGCCTACCTCCATTTTTAACGGCGCGTTTGCTGATATCCTGAAATACAACACCCCGATTTTAAACCTTAAAAATAAATCTGTTGCCTATTGGGGCGATAAAGCAGATTGGAAACTTGATTTCACAACAATGGAAAACACGGCGGCATTTACCGCTGCAGTAGCTTTGAAAGATAAAAGTCAGAGAGATTTACACATTGCCAGTTTTCAAATTAGCCCAAAAATGTTGAAAGTAAGCGTTGAAGCGATTACCGGACAGGATTTTACCTTGCAAAAACTTTCGGACCTGTATGAATTTTCCGCTAACATTAAAAAACAAAGGTCAGAAAATCCTTCTGGTGAGCAGGAATTGTATGCCAAATGGCAACAGGCACAATACATGTACTCGATGTTCACTACGCAACATCCAAAGCTAGACAATCAAAATTATGGTGCAATAGAATGGACTTCTGAGGATGAATATTTGAAATCTTTTCTAAAATAAATTTCCGTTAAGTAAACGTACCCAACAGTTAAGCCCCGCAGTAGTATTCGGTATTTACTTTAGCCACCTGGAGCGCATTGGCCATTGTGCTCCAGGTGGAGCGGGAGGAAGGCGATTGGCTCATTACCATCGGAGGGAATACCAATATTGCGGGTAGCAGGGAAGGCGATGGGGGGACCGGAAACGGCAGCCACTAAAAGCTATCAAATACTTTGCCGATTGGACCAATAAGAAAGGAGCGGATAATGAAAATTAAGTTAAACCTATTGGTAGACTGTAGCGAGGTTATTACGGCTTGCGGAAGTTTAAAAAGCAACAAGACGCTGCACACGCAAGAGTTTCAATTGAACAGCTTATAACGACGAAAAAACCAACCAGCAAAGTTGGGCGAAAGAAAACACCTTACGGCTCGATACCAGTAATAGCGAATATGTAGTGCAAATTACACCATTGGGGAATTTCTCTACAGTGCTGAAAAGGGTTTCGAAAGAATGGCCGAAAAAGTTATGGTAAGCGGAAAGGCCAATAAACGACGCGTCATCCATGAGCAACAGCAAACCAGGCAAGAGCTTCAGCAGCAAAAGCATAAGCTGGAAAGCACACAGTTAAAACGAAGGTGCAACACATTGATAAAAGCAGAAAGCTACGTTGGGTGGTGCTTTGCATAGGGCTGGACAGTGCTAAATTGGATGTTTTACAACACTGAATAAGATTTATTTTTTCATTTTCTAATAATACAGGCTTTGGTGTAATAAAGCAGCGGGTTCGTGTAAAAAAATATACATAATTTTGTAGTTTTTTCACTTTTGATTAGGTAACGGAACTAAATTAAAACGACTCTAATTATTGCGCTCACATGGAAAAAGTTTATCTTTCTCTTTTACTGGTAGGGTTATGCTATCTCCCCAATAAAGCATTTTCCCAAAAATTAAACTTCAGTTATGATGCCTCAGGAAACCAGTCGGAAAGACGGTGGGTCTGTATCAGTTGTCGCCCAGCTCAAGGCCTTAGTGTTGTAAACAAGATGTCAACAGGCTTACTGCCGGGTGAGACAGGCGAGGGGGAAATCACTGAAAAAGTACTTAAGGTCTTTCCAAATCCGGTTAGTGAAAGTGTCAACGTTTCGTGGGTATTGCCCAAAAAGGCCTTTGTTAAAACGATGGATGTTTTTGCTATGGGTGGAAACAGGGTATTTAGCGGTAAATACAAACCTGAAGAGAATAGCGCCCAAATCACTTTGAACAAACTTCCCCCCGGGACTTATCTCCTTGTCATCAAATATTCAGACAATAATTCAGAATCAGTTAAGCTCATAAAAATCTAGATTAAATTGCAGCACGCTCATGAAACAATTCCTGCTCTCAGCCGTTTTTTACATTTTTTTCATTTCCTTATGTTCTGCCCAGTCTTCAGACAGTACAAGGAAATCATCAGATTCAGCCAGTAAAGATTCACTTTCAAAGAACCCTGTTCTTTCGAAAGAAATCGTCTTTGTAAAGGGGGCCATCCCAACAATATCGAAAGGTAGCATGCAGTTACAGCGTATCGGCGGTACAAGGGGTGCAGTTAGAAATACAAATAAAGTAGTGGCTCCCGGTGACCCTGGCGAACCCGGATATCCTCCCATTGATCCTGTTGACCCCACAGATCCCGTAGATCCGGTTGACCCTGGAAATCCGCCAAGTGGAGGAGTTACCCTTGATGCAGGCAGAACAGCCGGTAAACTGGATGTAAGTGCTACAGGAGGGGCAATCTATACGGTGCCGGTTTCACTCCCCCCGGGTCTTGGGGGTTTTGTGCCCCAGGTTGCACTGTCCTATAATAGCCAGGGTGGTAAAGGTGTGGTGGGGCTTGGATGGGAAATCCTCGGCCGTTCGGCTATTACGATGATCTCTACTACACGCTTTCATGATGACAGAATTGACGGAGTAAACTTTAACGCCTATGATCGTTTTGCCTTAGATGGGCAGCGGTTGGTGCTAAAGAGCGGTATTTATGGTACAGACGGGGCGGAATACCAGACGGAAAACTATTCCAATATTCGCATCATATCCCATGGCGTATCACCATTTGGAAACAATATTGGCCCAGAGTATTTTGAGGTGCTTTATCCTGATGGTTCAAAAGCTTTTTATGGCAACAGTTCTTCTTCGCGGTCGCCATCTGAATATGCGATTACCTATAAGGAAAATGCCACTGGAGCGAGGATCAGCTATCAATATATCAACAGTAACAATACCCTTCTGCTCTCTCAGATTGACTATGGTGGGATGGGTACGGCGCAGGCGATTAACCAGATCATTTTTAACTACGGCTATGCGTACAGGGCCGAACATGGCTATATTGCCGGAACGGCCTTCTATCAGGCGAGTTTGCTACAGAAGATCACAGTAGTTGCAAACGGAAATAATTTTAGGAATTATAAACTTACTTATAACACTGTTCCAACCCTGAATTATCAAAGACTTTCGAACATCCAGGAGTTTGACGGTACAGAACTTAAGGCGCTGACTCCAATATATTTTACATACGGTGCCACTAATGATGTCATGAGCATCAGTGTGATCGGAAACCTGAGCCTTTCTGGCATTGCCAGTAATAATTCGGATATAGTAACAGCCGATTTTACCGGTAACGGTTCGATGGATTTCCTGTTATATCCAAAATATTCCAAAGACAAATTCTGGGCCTTTTTTGATGTGGAGGCCGGATCTCCATATTATCAACTGGGCTACCAGGTCAATGTTGGTTATTTCACTGATATATTCCCGGCTAACTGGCTCACGTGGAACAACAAGATCATAGCCGGGCAGGGGATGCTTGTGGTAAAGGGTGCTTTGGATATTCCGAAATTTGAAATGTATTCCTCCGGAACCACCTCGCCCGTCTATTACCAATACGAAAAAACCTGGACGGATTTCCCCCGCGGACCAAGTTATTATTCGGAATGCGATGGAATGACGCATGACGGAGCAAAATTGGGAATGACCTATGTTTCAGGAGATTTTAACGGAGATGGGCTGACTGACCTGATGGCTGTGAACGACGCGCAAACTGTTGTCGGTGAGCGTTATGTGTATTATCAGGATCCTGTTGATGACAGGGCAAGTTATTGGGCCTGCGAACCTGACTACGGAGAGGTAACCTCGTCTGCTTATTTTATTGATATGGATAGAAGGCTTACTTCAAACTACATTACCAGTCTGGGTAGCCTTGCAGATACCTATCATTACTATGAAAAGTTGCTAACAGGTGATTTTAACGGAGATGGCAGGGCCGATATCCTTCACGTAAAATCTGGCTGGATGGGTGTGTATAGCATGAACAGTTCAAATTCGCTTGAACTGCTCTGGAGCCTTCCCGATAGCAGGATAAGTTATAGTCAACAGATTCTGATTGGCGATTATAATGGGGATGGAAAACTGGATGTGATGTTTACTACAGGAAACAATTCATATTTTGCTACATTTTTATCGACAGGAAAGTCTTTTATAAAACATGAACAGTACCAGCCCTTTAGTAACACAGCTGGAACCTGGAACGGAGCGCCTCCTGGTACATTGAACCTTTACTATCTGATGCCCTCTGATGTAGACGGTGATGGAAAGACCGATATTATCTCAGCTCAGACCACTACATATAATAATAGTTCAAACGGCACCATTTATGCAACTGTGTATTATAATTCAGGTGCATCATCAAACGGTCAGCCCAACTTTACCTATGGACAGTCTTCCAATTGGAGGCAAGCCAACTTAAAACACTATCCGATTCCTGTCTTGTTGAATACGACCAGGCTTAATTATAAGCTGGAGTTTGGATTTATGAGCGACAATAGTGTCTCCCTGTTCAAATTTGAAAAAGATTTTAAAAAAGAATCCCAACTGACTTCGGTCGATCATGATGGCATTACCCACACCATAGCATATAGAAGTCTGGATAATAGCCAGGATTATTCAAGTGATATCCAACTCTATCAATCAGGTTACGAACAGACCTATCCATATGTCGATCTACAATCCATACCGGGATTAAACGTGGTGAGTAAACTCAGCCGTTATTATAACGGGCAACAGCTCAACCAGGTTTATGGCTACGGGAAAGCGGTAAGCCACGCCGGTGGTCTCGGTTTTCTTGGCTTTGGGGAACTCATAAGGAGTAACTGGTATATTGATAGCTATGATAATAACCGTATTTTTAATATTGATGTCTTTGACCCTTTACTTAGGGGAGCTCCAGTGCGGAGTTTTACTTCGAAGTCCAGCTACATCAATCCGGCAATAAAAGATTATGTGATAAGCGCCTTGCCTTCATCTGCTGTTTCAGACGGCGCCTCTTTAAACGATTATATTACACGGTCCGATAAGGTTTACAGTACGCAGCTACAGGCGAATAAAATCTTTATAAATGTTCCTGTTGCATCTGCGTCGAAAAATATGCTCAGCGGTACCTACTATACAGAAGCTTTAGAATATGACACTTATTTTAACCCTGTTAAGATCACTGATAATATCAACGGGGCAGGTACTAAGATTACTGAGATTAGTTATGCAAATAACCCAAGCGGATATTTTATCGGAAGGCCTTTAACCAATAAGGTAACCTTGAGCAATGGAAGCGATGTTTTTTCTACTGAGGAGGAATATACCTATAGTGGCGCGCTTCCTATCCAGATCCGGAGAAAAGGGAATAACACTGGTTGGATGACCGAAAACATGGGTTATGATGCATTTGGAAATGTATCACAAAAAACAGTAACGTCGCCAGATGGAGCGCAGAGATCAGGATCAATGATTTATGATGCCACGGGCAGGTTCCTCGTGCAATCTACTGACGCCGAAGGAATGATAGCCAGCAAATTCTATGACAATTCAACGGGAAATATCTTAAGTTCTACCAATCCTTTTGGACAGACGGAATCTAACCAGTATGACAGTTGGGGAAGGCTCGTGCTAATGACCGACTATCTGGGTAAGTCGAGCCATAAAGCCTATGACAGGGCGCTCCTTGGCGGCATTACAATTTCCTCCAGTAATGATGAGGGGCGGTCTTCAGTCAAATTTATCGATGCATTTGGCCGCGACAAAGGCGGCTATGAAAAAACAGTCTTGGGAGGTGATGTTGCAAATGCGGTTGAATATGATGTGTATGGACGTTTATATAGACAGAGCAAGTTGGCGCCGCTTGGTTCTGCAAGCCAGTGGAATTACACTACCTATGATGAATATGGGCGTACCAAACAGACCGTCAGTTTTACAGGAAAAGTATCTAACTACGCTTACAGCGGTCTTACCACAACCATCAATGATGGAACAAAATCTGTTTCGACAACCAGGAATGCTTTTGGAAAGGTGCAGAGTTTGCAGGACCCGGGGGGTACAATAAATTATACCTATTTTGCCAATGACAATCTTAAAACCGCAGATTATATGGGGGTTGTGCTGACCGTTGAGCAGGATGGATGGGGCAGACGGAAAAAACTTGTCGATCCGTCTGCCGGAGAGTACCAATATCAGTATGACGGATGGGGGCAGATGATCAAGGAAATCAACCCCAAAGGTTTTACGGAATACGAATATGATGCAGTAGGTAAAGTGACCAAGAAAAAGCTGGTAGGAGATGAAACCAATATGGTATATTTTTATACCTATGATTCGAACAGTAAACTGTTGACCAACCTGTCTCTCACCAATTCGGATGGCAACAATACCAATTATACTTATCAGTATGACTCCAACCATCGACTGAGCAGCACAACAGAAGACAATCTGCAGGCAAATTTTGTAAAGGGTTATACTTATGATGGTTTTGGAAGGATCAGTACTGAAAGTTATTCCGCAACCAATAAGGCAAACAACCTAACTGCGCAAAAAACTGTAGAAATTCAGTATCAGAATGGAGAACCCCTTCAGACAAGTCTACAGGGAACAGGCCAGATTCTCTGGAAGCTAACCAATCTTGACGGTGGTGGAGCAGTGACAGAAGCTATACAGGGCGGGGCTATCAAAAAAACATTCCAATATGATACATACGGATTTCCACAACAAGATAAGACAGAAAATGTATCATCCACCCCGGTTACATTGATGAATTTGGGCTATAGCTTTGATGCCCAGCAGGGCCTTCTGAGCAACCGTAGCAATAGCGCCTTTAACTGGAGTGAAAGTTTTAGTTATGATAGCCAAAACCGAATGACCAATTTTAATGATAATAATGGTAATAATACCCAGAGTTACGATAATAAGGGACGGATTTTGAACAACAGCCAGCTAGGAGACTACAGTTATGATAGCGGAAGTTACAAGCAGACTGAGCTTGACCTGAGTAATAATGCAACAGCGAATGCTTACTATCAACAGGATCATGCACTCCAACAGGTTACTTATAATATTTTCAAAAGTCCGGTAGAGATTTTTGAGCAGGGTAAAGAGCGTATCGGTTTTGAATATAACGGAGCACTATCCAGATCGCATATGTATTATGGTGATGAGCATACCGACAAAACACTTAGGCGTTACCGGAAACACTATTCGGAAGATGGGGGGATGGAAATTACGCATGATAATCAGACAGGCAAAACGAGTTTTGTTTTTTATCTCGGAGGTGATGCGTATAATGCCCCTGCAATCTGGAAGGAAGTTCATGAAGGAACCCAAAGCAGCCAGAATCTTTATTTTCTGCACAGGGACCATATAGGTAGTATTGTGATGATCACTGACGATCAGGGAGGAATTGTAGAGAAAAGAGTTTTTGATGCGTGGGGCAATATTATAAAGTTACAGGATGGCTATGGCAACAACCTGGCAGGATTTATTATTCTGGACAGGGGATTTTCTGGGCATGAGCACTTACTGGGGGTTGGGTTGATCCATATGAACGGGCGCCTTTACGATCCCAAACTGCACCGTTTTCTATCACCAGATAATTTTGTACAGGATCCATATAACACACAAAATTATAACCGATACGGCTATGCAATGAATAACCCGTTAATGTTTGTTGATCCGAGCGGAGAGTTTTTGTTTTTTGCATTTTTGGCTCCAATCGTCGGAAAAATAGCGGCCGCAATTATAGGGGGGGCGATTCTTGGGGCAGCCGTCGGTTCTGCAACTTATACTATTGCCAGTCTTGCCACAGGGAATTTTTCTTGGGGAGGCCTTGGGAAATCCGCACTGATCGGAGCAGTTTCTGGCGCGATATCGGGTGGCCTGAGTTCGATTGGCAGTGCCGGCGCTGCGGCAGGAAACGCAAGCAGCTTTTGGCAGTCATCAACATGGGGGCTTTTAAGGACAACAACTTCACAGGCAGCTACCGATATTATATTTGGAAATAAACTTACATGGGGAGGAATTGCCGGTGCAGTTGCAGGAGGATTCCTGAGCGCCCGCTTACCAAGCTGGAAAGCCGTAGAGGGAAATTGGTTCGGAAATGCCGCAGGAGAGGTTGCACATAACACAGCGAGAGGAGCATTAACAGGACTTGTATCAGGTAGCATCAGTGCAGCTGTTGATGGTGAAGATATCAAGAATGGAGCATTGCTGGGGCTTAGGAACGGGGCACTGGGTGGTGCAGCACAGTCTGTGGCAATGATTACCACTTTTGGTGCTACCTATAAACCAAAAGTACAGGGACTTAATATTCCAAGCGGTGTCGTTTTCAGGGAGGGCGGACTTTATCAGTTGTTTCCCGGAGCCAGGGAAGTTACCTGGGGGAACAACATCATTACAAATGATACTGATTTTACAACATATAAACATGAACTTTTCCATTATCAGCAGTATTTAAGACAGGGGTGGGCAATATTTCAAGGACGGGGATTTTATGAGCAGTTCCTCGACTCATTTACTGATGTTAAGCCATACAGCTACCAGTTGCATGGATTTAAGTACCAAGAATCAGAAGCATCATACTATGAAAGACAATAAAAATATCATTAAAATTTTGGCAGTTGCTATTATTGCACCCTATCTCACTGGATGCCTTATACCTGGCGCACCGCATCATTTTGGATACAGGTCAACTCTGAATCCCAGTGATTCTGTGGATCTTGTTTCCATGCCACATCATATCGAATACCGTTTATTGCCTAAAGGGACAGATGCTGACAGTGTTTTCGTACTTTCTCCGATTGACAATACGTTCAAAAAAATGCAGGTCGACAAGTATTTTGGCAACTTTTATTATGAAAGCAGGCAGAAAGTAGGTGACATAAAAAGGATTGAAAAGACGGATACAGTAGTGCTGAGGGTTTTTAAAAAAAATGAACCTCAGGATAGAGTATACCAGGCCGTACCTAAAATCAAAAAAGGACATCGATAGCTCCAATAGAATAAGCAGATGGCTGTAAATATGCTGACAGACAATTTTAATGTTTCGATAGGCAGACAGAGGTATTTTAGAAAGGTTTTACATCCATTACATAGAAAAAAAATATATGGTGAATAAAACATTTGTTTACCTTATCCTATACCTTTTTTTTGTAAATAAAGCAGGGGCACAGTATATTTCAGGCTATGGGACTGACGGCAGCAGGCAGGCGAACATCTATACGGCCGTACCTTTTCTGTTGATCATTCCCCACCCGCGTTCGGGAGGGATGGGAAATGCCGGGGTTGCATTAAGCGCAGATGCGAACTCTACAGCAATAAATACCGCTGCGCTTGCATTCCTGCCCGCAAAGAATTATGGTTTTTCAGCCAATTATAGTCCATGGTTAAAGCAGCTTGTACCTGATATGAGCATTTCTTACCTGAGCGGTTATTATCGGTTGAATGAAAGAAGTACGGTATCTGCATCTCTGAGGTATTTTTCTATAGGCAATGTGTCTTTCAGTAATGAAAACAGTCAGGAACTGGGTATCTACAGCCCCAATGAATCGGCATTTGACATTGGTTATTCGCTACAGCTAGGGCCTGAGTTTGCGCTGGGCGGTAATTTACGTTACATCAACAGCAATCTTTTGGGTGGAGGAAGTATAAGTAGCCGCAGCAGCGGACCTGGGAATGCAGTTGCCGCGGACATATCGGGCCTGTATCGGACGAGGGTTGCCCTTTTGGGGACTAACTCCCTTTGGAGCCTGGGGTTAAGCCTATCCAACATAGGAACCAAACTGGTTTATGGAAATACAGGGAAATCTTTTTTTCTTCCGGCCAATTTCAGGATAGGTTCAGCGCTTCAGTTTGGTGAGGAAGAAAGCACGGTGACCATAGCATTGGATCTTAATAAACTTATGGTGCCGACCCAGCCAATTTATGATCAGCAGGGCAATATTATAAAGGGAAGAGATCCTGAACGTTCCGTACCCTCCGGTATTTTTGGTTCCTTTGCCGATGCACCTGGTGGCTTCCATGAGGAGCTTAAGGAAGTAGGCCTATCAACCGGTGCTGAGTTTTCCTTTAAAGAAAAGTTCTTTTTTAGGGCAGGCTACTGTTATCAGCATCCTGAGAAGGGGAATATTTCCTATCTCACCACCGGCCTTGGGTTAAAATACAATGTCCTTTCACTTGACCTATCTTATTTAATCGGAACACCCTCAAATAATCCAATGGCAAACACCCTTCGATTTGGCTTGCAGGCAAATTTTGGTAATACAAGGTAAAAACAAATGCACTGCATGGCCACCGGCATTTCGGCAAAAACAGTAGATGACAAGTATATTCAGGGTGGGTGACTATTATGAAGTGGGAGGGACCAGCGAGAAAATAAATATTAGCAAATACTATATTAGTTAAAAAATTGGTCTACGTTCTTTTCAATAATATTTAAACCGCCTGCATTCATTTTTTGCAATTTATTGCGGGTTTGCACAACAGCAAGCACTACTTTTTCTAAAAAGCAGTATAAAGGAGTTTATAAGTTATCTTCTTAGAAAAAGATATAAGTTTACATTAGCCTAGTGAATATTATTTATTTCTGATCAAGAAAGTTTGGTGGATACACTACCTGTCCGTATTTTAACGCTATAGCCTGTAAGTTTTTAATTGATTCAGCGTTCATTGCTGGCGGTGGAAGAAGTTCGCCGGCAGCTGCAGGCTCACCAATTTCCTCAAAAAACTCTTCAAGTCCTGCAGGCACAACTGTACAAAGCAATTGAGCCATCTTATCGCTTACATTTTTAAAATAATGCACAATACCTCCCTTAGGCACCACTACAAAAGAGCCCTTTTTTGCGGCATAGGACCCAGCCTCGGAATGAACTTCCACTTCGCCGTCAATAATATAAAACGATTCATAAAAATCGGCATGGGAATGCGGACCGGGGCCATTTTGAGGTGGCACAAGCATCTCAATAGTCGAAAATGCGCCATTGGTTTGTTTGCCTGAAACAAGTATGCGGTAATTACCACCAGCTACGGATAGTATTTCTCCGCCTGTAGGCTCTACTGTAACCGGTATTGGTTTTGAGGTTCCCATATTTTTTGTTTTTAATGTTATAAAAAAGTTAAAGTGTAATAAAGATAAATTTTGGGGATGAATACACATTTTATTGTGTTCGGTTACCATACTTTTGTATTAATTTATTGAGTTTTCCTTTTTTAATAGCAGCGTTTGCAAAGATGTTAAACACGGGCTCAGCCATTTTCTGAAGGCCAACCATTCTGGAGTTGCTTAGGTAAACAAACAGCACTAAATCTGTAAACCTCTTAGGTGTTCCTGCGGTGGTGGCCAAACCATCATTGGCTAGTCCTTTTAAAATATATAGGGCATTTTCAAAGTTTTTATTCCCCGGATTAATTGTTGTGGTTACAATGCATTCTTCGCCGGAAACATTGTGGTAATAATGTTTCTCATTAGGCAGTATGGTTGCCGTATCTCCCTGCTTTAAATGGAGGATGTTTTTACCTTTCCCAACCTCAAGGCTTCCTTTAAGGACTGCAAATGTTTCTGAAAATAATGTATGATAATGCCAGGGTGTCTTTTCTCCGGGAAGTATATTCAGCTCCGCCACGCTTTTATCATTAATCTCGACTGAACTGATCAGTTTGATATATCCTGATGTTTTCATAACTTTTTTGACTGGGGTTTTGCAGCTAATAAAATGATCCCGAATACGGTGCAAATGGCAATGGCAGTAATATGTGGCAATGCCTGAAACATGCTGTTATAACTTTTGCCCAGCACGATAAGCATATCTGCAAGTGGAATTATCGTTCCTGTCAATAATGTAAGGCCAAGTGCACGGCGCTCATTCAGCAAGACGAAAGCACAAATGACCAGGCCGGAAAATATATCCCTGATCCCTTTGATATAATGAAATGAATAATCTCCCTGTGCATTAAAACGGATACCGTACCCGGCTGTTGCTGCTTCGGGAGACCAAAAAAAGCGGGAGCCTAGAAAGACCATTCCAAAACCTAATAAAAACGCGATGGCATAAGAAATTTTAGTTGTCATAATAATTTGCTTTACTGTTAATCATGACACAAAATTATCAGGTTGCCGGCCGGCTTTCATGCACCTGGGTTAACAAATTAAATTTTATTGAAAATTCTTTTCCGGATGCGGCTTAGTGATTGAGGCTTTACGCCAACAAATGAGGCGATATGGTATTGCGAAATCCTTTGCTGCAAATCCGGGTGGTTATGTAAAAATCTTTCGTAACGGGTTTCGGGTGTTTCCGTATAAAATGAATTAATGTCCTTCAGTATTTGTAAAAAAACTGATTCGATGGCAATTCTGCCGTAGCGTTCACCTTCGCGAACTTTTGCATAAAGTAGTTGCAGATTTCTATGCGAAATTACAAAAACATCACAGTCTTCCAAAGCCTGAATAATCTTAGAAGATGGGCTTTGGGGAAGAAAACTCTCATAATTGCATACATACTGATTTTCCTGAGAGAAGGCATAGGTCTTTTCCTCGCCGTCGTGATTGATGTAATATCTCATCAATCCTTTAGTAACAAATCCAACCTGTTTGCAAATTTGCCCTTCTGCTAAAAAGAAGTCACCTTTTTTGAAAGTCTTCTCCCTGAACAGAGCGGTTACAATATCTTTTTCTTCTTCGCTTAGGCTGATCAGATTTTGTATGTTATTAAGTAAGGTGTTTATCATGGTAGGAAGCACTTCTTTTACATTCTGAAAGCTCAGGTCTAATCATTCACTTTCATCTGCAATTTACTTAATTTTTATAAGTTGAAAAAAACAGTAAAATAATGCTTTTTGATTTAAAGAATTTCTTCAACGATACTTCTCCCTAAGGGGTCAAGGTAGGCGGAGTAAAACAGGTGGCAAAAGAACGATCTCTCCTTTCACTTTAGTAAAGGTCTTTGCGTATAGAACAGGGCAGTGCCATTCAGCAATATTCTCATTCCCATTAGTCCGTAACCTTTATGCGCTTATTATTTTTTGCGGTTTTTGCTCCCTACCCGGCAATAGCTTTAAGCAAAAGAATAAGCGCTACACCAAATTTTGTCTGCTCATACTCCTCTTCTAATGGTGTCTGCAAGTGTAAACTTTAGACATCACAATTTAATTCAAGTATGCTCAGCTTTCAGCTCAAAGATTTTCAGGCCATCTTATAAGCCGGAACGTTTACCAAAATGAACATATACCGGCAATCATCTCAGAAGAATTTCTGCCTATCAGGAGCTTTCAGGCTTCATTTATTATGTAAAACTTATCGCTCTTGTAAAACCTGTTAGTATTCTGCGCTCAAAAAGACCGGTTTCAAATAAATTTTCTAAACCATGTTTATTTTTTATAAGGGCTTGGGATAAAATTCAGTCAGTTCATAAGAATAAATGACGCTTACGATCTTCCATTTGCCTTTGACCTTGATCAGCTGCCAATACTCACAACCCCAATTTGTTATTGCATTTTCGTTCCAAAATGAATAATCGAAGGTTACACTTGCTATCACATCGTCATTGATGATTTTAATATTTCCGAATTTTTCTTCTTTCTTTCCGCTTTTCATGATGTATCTGAAGAAACGCTCGTAAGTGTCTCTGAAGAAGCTAGTGGTATCTGCCGGATTTAGCTCCAGCCTTTTCTTTTGCGTGCGATCTTTAACTACACCTATCCATACTACTGGATTTTCGTGGAACAATAGGTTAAAAAGTGTAGTATCTTTTTCGATGATGCTTTGCCTGAAATGTTGGACGACCTTTTCGATATTGACCTTCTCGTGAGTGGTATCCTGTGCGTTTGCGAAATGGGATAACAAGATGAATAATGTGATCATAATTGTTTTCATTGGAGTTGTTTTTTATGGTGTAGTATTAGATTTTTAACTTGATCTGACGGTTTTTCGATCACAAGGCGGTAAAATAATCCAGTGATGATACATGCCGTAAAGCATATAAAAAGAGCAACATTTCCTGACGTAGGAATATTTTCTTTTTTAAGTAACCACTGTACCATGTGGATGATCCCCTTATGTGAAAGATAAACGGAATAAGAAAGCGCCGCCAGTTGTGATGTGATACGATATTTTTGCCTGCTTAAAACAGATGATTTTGAAATCGAACCCAGCAGCAGGATCCCGTAGCTGACTGCTATTAAGGTAAAGCCAAAAAACGAGGTATTTTCAGAGACCTGGTCTTTACAAAACCACAGCGACAACACAACTGCCAGCATGCCGGTGAGAAGCAGTGGATTTCCGTAACTGTCAACCGCTGCCTTAAACTTCTGCGAAAAACTGAACAGATAACCGATCAATACACCAATGGACAATCCGTCAAGCCTGGTATGGGTAGGATAATAGATCTTCATATACCACGTTCTCCAAAAATCATTGGTGTTGATATCTGGAAAAACATCTTCTGTCCAGGAGAAATAGCGTAGGATAATGGAAATAATGATCAATAACGGGATGATAACTCTGATGTAGTTAATTGCCTTTGCACTGAGAAGAAATAACAGCACCAATGGCAAAAACAGATAGAACTGCTCTTCGATGCACAAAGACCAGGCATGAGAAAAAGTACCATAATTAAAAACGTCCAGGCCATAATTTTGAGTAAAGGAGATGAACTTCCATAACGGCGGTAAACTCGCTCTCTCCCTGAAAAAGGGAAGACAGAAATACAGTAATAAAGTAAATGCGTAAGGCGGGATGATCCGGAAAAACCTTTTGGTGATAAAAGTTCTCAATTTAATATTTTGATGTTCTCTGATCTCCCTGAACAGTTGCCAGGAAATTAAAAACCCGCTCAATACAAAAAAGAGGTCAACCCCTGTCCAGCCAACCCAGCCGATGGTATCTACCCAGGCCGGATGCTCAAACATTCTGTAATGGTACAGGAGTACCAGTAGTATAGCGATGGCTCGCAAGTGATCCAGGCCATAAAATCTTTCTCTATCCATTTGTTTTTTCTGTAAAATTCAATCTATTTTCAATTGTTTTATGGGTTGTTATGCAGAATGCAAGGTTTATCATTTACAATGTACCTATCGTTATTTAAACGCAAGAACATGATGTTGGCCACCCAATGCCTGTAGTTTAAATAGGTTTAACGGATAAGAACTACTTAATTTCTATTTTTGGGGTATTGTGAATAAGCTGCTGAACGCAAGAATTAGAAAAGAAATTGGCTACCAAACTTTATTTTGGTTGGCATTATTGATGTTTGGCACTGCCAGGAACTATGGTGAGTGCGGAGAATCTGATTTTAGAGAATTCTTCTATTATGGCATCTGCCACGTAATATTTCAGATCGTTGGAGCTAATTTTATTTACTACGTTTTGATCAGGAAATATTTCGACCATAAAAAATATGTGCTGTTTTCAGCTTGTCTTTTATTCGCCGTCTATGTTCTGGGAGTGCTCAACCGTATATTCATTGTTTACTTCGCGGAGCCATTTTTTGCCAATTATCCAAAGAACAGTATCATAGAGATTGTAACAGACATAGAATACCTCCTGATCTGTTATATTATTCCGATTCTTTCGGGCGCATTCATATTCATCTCAATCATGTATATTTTACGCTATAAGAATGAGAAACAAAACACGGTACAACTTCAGAAAGAGAAAGCTGAACTCGAATTGAACGCCTTGAAATCGCAGCTCAATCCCCATTTTCTCTTCAACACACTCAACAATATCTACTCCTTATCTATCGTCAATTCCAGTTATACCTCGGAATCGATCAGCCGGCTTTCCGACATCCTGGATTATATTCTGTATAAGGGGCGGCAGAGGCTGGTGAGAATCTCTGATGAGCTTAAAATAATCGATGCCTACATTGAACTCGAAAAGTTGCGATATGACGAACGTTTAAGTATTACCAAATTTGAAAATATTGAATTTGTGAATTTAGTTCCCCCACTACTGTATTTGTCATTAGTTGAAAATGCCTTTAAGCATGGTGCAGAAAGAACAGGCGGAAATATTGATATTCGTATTTCGGTAATAACCACTATTGATTATTCTGTTTTTAAAGTAGGAAATTCAGTATTTGAAGAAAATTCCGGTAGAAGAGAGAATAAGGGTATAGGTCTGGAGAATGTGGAAAAACAACTGCGCTCCTATTACCCGGATCAATATTCAATGAAAATAACCAATAAAAACAATTGGTTTACAGTTGAAATAATAATCCCCAGAAATCATGATTAATTGCATTATTGTAGATGATGAACCTTTAGCTGTTAAGCTTCTCGAAAATCATATCTCTAAAATTGAAGATCTGAAACTTGTGGCAAAAGGAAAAAATGCTTTTGAAGCATATAAACTGTTACAAAACCATGAAGTAGACTTGATGTTCCTGGACATCCAGATGCCGGACCTCAATGGGATAGAATTTGTAAAATCCCTGACTAAAAAGCCCATGACCATATTTACTACTGCATTTAGAGAATACGCTATAGACGGATTCGAACTCGAAGCCGTAGATTATTTGCTGAAGCCCATTACTTTCGAAAGATTCTTTAAATCGGTTTACCGAATATTAAGAAATACAGAAAGGGATATTCCTGATTTTGTTGTGTTTAAAGCCCAAGGATTTAACAGAAAGATCAAAATAAATGACATTCTCTATTTCGAAAGTAATGGAAATGATGTTAAACTCATTCTTACCAATGATATCCTGACGGTTTCTAAAACCTCTATTTCTGACATGGAAACCAGTTTACGAAACAAAGGATTTGTAAGGATCCACCGTTCTTTTCTGATCAATCCAAATGCCGTTACGGCTGCGAACCACAATGAGATTCTGCTGGGGAAATTTACGGTTCCTGTAGGCAGAAGTTACAAAAAGGACTTTGATAATTTTTTCAGGCAGTTTTTTGCAAAACGATTGATCTGACCAGATAAATTGTTCAGCTCACTGATCAAAGATAAGCAGCGATTGTGCATAGCTTAACGTTAGCAATTTTTATTGAACTTTTGTACATTAGCTGAAAGTATTAGCTTGGGTTGCCAAGATTAGTTAAGCCTAAAAAAGTTATATGTAATTTTTAAAAGGTAACCTACTATAAAAATTGCTTCCTCAAATGTCAGTGCCGTTCAGCATTATTTCTCATTCCCATTAGTCCATTAACCTTTATGCGCTTATTATTTTCTGCGGTTTCTGCTCCCCACCCGGCATAGCTTTAAGCAAAAGAATAAAGTGTTACACCAAATTTTGTCAGCTCATACTCCTCTTCTAATAGAGCTTTGTTTGTGTAGACTTTAACAGCAAAAATTTGAAATCTGATGAAATCAGAAATTTAATTTAAGTATGCTCAGCTTTCAGCTCAAAGATTTTCAGACCATCTTATAAGCCGAAACGTCACCAAAATGAGGCAATCATCTTATAAGAATTTCTTGCTCATCAGCAGCCTTCAGGCTTCATTTATTGTGTAAAATGCCAGATTCTTTAATAGTAATACAGACTTTACCAGTTTTGCACGATACATAGGGGTGCTTTCAGGTTCTTCCCCAGGCTACAGACTATAAGAATTTAATTGAATCAATTTACTTACTTAACCCTGGTTTAACGATAAAAAAAACACATCTACATTAGATTTACTGATTCGTTAGTGAGGCATTTTGTTTTATCATGGGTGGATTTTAATAGGGCTTATTGGGTACCATTTGGACTTTATTAGCATACAGTGTTTGCTTACTATTGCACTTAAATAATAGGCTATTAACTCATGAATAATGAATTGACTTTTACTCCTCCAATGGACAATGTACCAAAACCATGTTGTCGCAAATGTGGTACTGAGCTTACACGTATACCGCGCACAATATTTATGAAAACAGTACTATTCTGGCTCCCTGTAAAAAATTATATATGTTATTGTTGTCTGCGTAAACAGTGGCGAATAGTCAACAATAAAAAAAGTAGGTTATAGAAATAAATCGCTGATATTAAGATGATTATCTTGTTTAAGGTAGAGCCGTAATTTATGTTATGCTAAATAGCCTCATCAATACACATTAGGTATGAATAAAAATCAATTTACAGGGATTTCCATTAATATCTAAAAAAATATGAAAACCTTACCATTAAAATGGCAAAACATCAGACTTAACAGAATAGCGCCTTATATTTATCCGCGTTATTTCAGGCTACAACCAAGCTATACCGAGTTAGTAGCCGGGCATCATTTCTACTTAGATGACAAAAACTGCTGGTGCGAGGTTTTCTACGAAAAAATAAGTGATGGTTTCTGGATGCTGGCGATGGAAATTCGTATTAAACACAATAACCACTACATTTTAGAGACAAAGAAGGGGCTGAGGGGTTACTCATCGGTAAATATTCTTTCCAGCTCCAAAAAAATAGGATACTTTGATGGCAGGGATATTGATTGGGCAAATAATTACGTTTTTTTTTCGAGTCCGGGCACTACTAGTGAGATTTACCTCGAGAAAGGGACTACGTTGAGATGCTGCAAGTTAATCTTTGCAAATAATTACCTGGAAAGACTAGCTAACCCCAGCGACGATTCAGATAATATCTTTAGTAAATTTACCCGTACATTGTCCCATCGTTCAGCGATAAGAGCAGAATTATTTTTACAAGATCGTCTCTTTGCTATTTTGCGCTTTGAGCGGAAAAGCTACCATTATCGGGCGTCACTTTTTAGTATGTTATTTGAGCTGACTGCTTTTTTTTTAAAACTATCTATATCACAAAATCATTCCGACAATACATCAACAGAAAAAAATGCCTATATAATGTTGAAAGCTACGAAAATTCTTGAACAACATTTTCCTCATAAATTTCCGGGGGTTGTTGCTCTTGCAGATGGCTGTGGTATATCCGTTTCTAAGCTTAAACGCGATTTTAAAAAAGCCCATGGGATGACACCTCTTAAATATTTCAGGAACCTGCAAATGAATTACGTATCTGGAATGTTGTCGGGAAGTGAAAAGACTGTTAAGCAATTATCGGCGGAACTAGGATTCAAAAAAAGCAGTACTTTCTCCGCATGGTACAACAAAATAAATGATAACAATGAATTAAATTATGATACTGGTGTATAAAGTTACGCAAAGAAAAATATTCTTTGTGTAAACCATGATGAACCACTTTTACTGAAATACACAATCCATAGCTGAAAAATTTATGGAATGGCTTACTTTATAGTATGTATATGATGATTTATTTTCCGTTAGAGAATACTTCAAGATCATTCCGTTTGACCAGGTCATAAAGTGCTTTTTCTGATATACCAAAATGCTGTTGGGCCTCAGTCATACTTATGCAGTAAACCATCGCAGGGTTTTTAGTTCTTTCAGCAGGTTGGATTGGCTGAAAATCGACCTTTTTAAATGCCTTATCCAGATGCTTCCTTTTGATTAGTGTTTTCCGTTCGCTGAACTGGATTGCTTTAATCCTGGCATTCTTGATCTGCTGATAAATAATCCTCTCACTGCAATGAAGCAGGCGCGCAGCCTGTTTCACCGTAAGGAACTCTGCGGGCTGGTCATTGATCGCTTTTGTACGGGTACTAAGCGTTTGTTCATTGCTGGCAGAAATCTTTAGATTTCGGATTTTTTGTTTGTAGTGCCTCCTGTTACAGTTCAGGCTGCAGTACTTAGTGACCGTAGTCTTCGCCAAGAATGTCTTACCGCAGTGTTCGCAGATTCGCTCAACTGTTATATTGCTACTCATTTCATCCTTTTTTGCTGCATTTGCTGCAAGTCGACAGGAATTTAGACGCCTAAACATCAGTGGTAATTTCCCCCTAAAATAGTGGGCTATTAGTACCGTTTAATGTTTTTTAGTGTCGTTAAGTGTCGATAAGCGACATCATTTCACCCATGATTTTTTTGGGAAAAATTTGAGTCGCTCGAGCAACAAATGAGCAACAAAAATGCGAAAAATAGTGGTAAACTTCCAAGAAATTCAAGTGGAAATATTAACATAACTTATTAACAATCAAGCGATTAATTGTCGTAAGTTGTCGAAATTAGTGGTTGTTTTTTGGGGTTATTTGCCGATACAGAAAATACATGTATCTGTAAATCAGGTTTTTATATCAAAAAAGTAACAATGCAAAAACTAAAATAACATCGGTGGTTATCTCGCCCGTGTGTTGATAACTTGCTGAATCTTAAACCATTTAGGACCTGATATTTGATGAGTGAATATTTGATAATGTGACTTTTTGCGAGCTGTCGCTTATTCTAATGTGGTTTTGCGGTAGCGTAGAAGGTACATGAGAGTGCTGTTTCTCAATAGCGAACATTAGTGGTGTAAAATTATAGTAACAGCTTCAAATATTTTTGAAGATGATATTACTGAGATCTGCTTTTGCCTTCCATAGACGCTTTTACACATGCAATCCATTTCACAGTAAGAAATTTTAACTTTTTTTAAGACAGGTACTTTTCTTATTCAATTCTGACCAATTTAAGGTTCATTTCTGGCACGCAAAGGAATTTCCGGCATAAACGCTCCTGTAGCCTTTGCCCGCTGGCCCATTTATTCCGTTCCTCCTTTTGCTTTGGCAGAAGCTGAACCTTGCTGGGTTCCATAATTAAATCAGAAAGATTATGGAAAATTTAAGTTTTAAAGTAGCAGAGATTGAGATCAGTTACCGTCCGGCATTGAAAATGGCAGAGTTGCCACAGATTACTTCTTCTAGGGGAGCGAATGAGGTTTTGATGGACCGTTGGGATGATGGAAGGCTGGAGCTTGTCGAAGAGTTTAAAGTGATTTTGCTCAACAGGAGAGGTAGGGTATTGGGTGTGGTGAATGTCTCACAAGGCGGGTTTTCGGGAACGGTTGCTGATCCCAAGGTGATCTTTGCGGTAGCGCTCAAGGCCTGTGCGAGTGCAATTATATTGGCACATAATCATCCAAGTGGGGAATTGTCTCCGAGTGATGCTGACCTCGCTTTAACCAGGAAACTGAAGTCTGGTGGGGATATCTTGGGGATTAGTGTGCATGACCATCTGATTGTTTCCAGGTACGGGTTTTATAGTTTTTTAGATGAGGGGATGATGTAAAGTTCTACCTTGGTTGGTGGTCAAGTAATGCGACTTCTTTTTACTTATTTTCTTTAAAAAAGTGATCTTCGAGTATTTTTTTTGCAATCATCGCCGAAGCATAACATCCAAAATCGTGAAAGTCATCAGATTTTCCCTTATCTCCAAAATCTACAACGGTCTTTATGCACAGTGCGGTTGGCTTTGGCGCTGCAACAGAATCAGCTGCACACATCAATCCATAACCTTCCATTTCAATTCCAAGAAGTTTTCTATTCTGTTCCAAAATTTCATTGAATTTGGACTTGTTAGCAAGCACTGATGCTCCCGAGGCAATGGGGCCGGCCAATAACTTTATGTCATAGTCTGGTTTGGTCCCTTTGAATCTGTTTCTAATTTCAAAGAAAAAATTCTTATCCATTTCGATTAGCGATGAATACTTGACTGTTCGTGTGTCTGGTTTATACTGAAAGGGTTCGATTTGGAAAACGCTTGATGAAATTTTGGCATTATCATTTATTTCAGTTGTCCATTTGCCACTGCCCCAGTCCCAGATTGGATTTCCTAAAATTGTGTCCCCCAGATTTGTCTTGCTGGAGACGCCTGCCATAATTCCGGTCATGATCATAACTCTTGGTCGAAAATCATAGACCATCTTCGTTGCCAGAGTAGTAGTAGCTGGTATTCCCATACGCATAGCGTGCGCAGCAATCACTTTTTTCGCTGGATTTCCCGGTACAGTTGCCTCATGATAAATTGTATCGTCATGGGAAAGGGCATCAATAATTTTCCATGACCATCCGTTTTCAAGATTGGCCTTTAGTTCCTCTCCCAGTGCGCAGATAATGGCTGCATCATAACTATAATTCTGTTGTGTATACTGTTGTTTCTGTTTTGAAGTCACTCTATGTTGAATCCCACTCAATAGCGAAGTCTCCCAGTCATCAGAATTCTGTTCGTACTTTATGATTGTAAGAGTGTCCTTTCCGAATTTCTCATTGGCTGCTTCAAAAGAATCCGACTTTGCGGAAAGTCCGATGATGTGTGTTGGGATTTTGTATATGCTTTCCCGTTGTAGAATTTCATCTAATAGCTTTACTCCACCCAAAGGGTCTAATTCCCCGGATTTTTTCAGTGGAATGGCGATGTCAAGAATGAGCATATCAAAATGTGCAGTCTTCATAAGTTTTTTAGCCTCATTGGAATCCATCACATCAATTACATCATTATCCGTATCAAGCTCTATAACTTTTTCTAGTAGCCTGTATACAGATTTAATTTTTTGCGGCTCATCTTCAACAATAAGTATCTTAAACATTTTTTAGTTTATTATAATTTATAATCTGTTTTACCTTCTCACGCCAGTCATCATACTTGACGTTGAAGTGGACAGCTCCTAAATAAATTTCAGGAAACTGCTCTAACAGATCGCGATCAAGTTGCTCTAGTGTTATTTTTTCACCTTTAGGTTCAAAAACATCGAATTGTGTTATCACTATTACGGGAAAATTGATTCCACGCCTTACCATCTGCAGTAAAAGTTCCTTTCCTGCATAGGATTGGGGACGCCCACCTTGGTGGCCCTTTGAAATATCGAAAGTTGTCATCGTCATATCTAGAAGGATAAGGTCAAAACGTTCTTGGATAACACATTTTACGGCACTTTGAAGTGATTTAGCCTCAACATAGTTCGAATGGATTTCCTCAGATGCGAATTTTGTTATCTGCACCCGCTTATCATCGTCATCTTCAACTATTAATATCTTCATCTTTTCCATTTTTTTATTGTGGATCGGTTGTTTTTTTGACCGGTGGGAGAGTCAAATTTAAAAAGTAAATTCTATCGATTATGCCGAAGTCAATGGATACTTGATAATTAGGAGATTGGTTGAGATCTTTCAAACTCTGTAAAATCTTAAACAAACCGGTTCCATTCTCCTTTGTTATTTCTGAATGATAATTATTCTCTGCAATTTTTTGCCTTTTAGCTTCTAAGATTTTTTCCAAATTCTGAAGATTAACATCCGCACCGAGTTCGTTACGAAGGAAAAGGGAGAGGAGTTCTTCATCTTCTTCTTGCTTAACAGAAATCTCAATGTCAACATGAGGGATTTCTAAACCTGATCTTTTTACTACATTTTCGAATGCATTTGTCATGATATCGAAGAATATCGGTAACTTATTGATTTTGATGGGGTCGGGTCTTTGGGTTACGATTGTATATTTTACCGAAAAGTTTGGTGTAGTGTCTTGCACAATTGCTTCGGCCACACTGATTGCATCTTCAAGTGGAAACTCTGTGTTTTCAAATGAACTTGCTGGCGTAAACCAGTCACTGATTCGCTCAAAAACAGGTTGTACCTGAGTTCTACACGTGTGGATTGCGTTGTCAAGGTCACTTATAACTCCACCTCTGGCCACTTGATTCTGCAGATTGTTAAGCATCTTGATTACCTCAGGTTTAGCATCATTGTTTAATTTATCCCGTACAAGGAAAAGTGCTCCAGTTAACCGCTCTTCCATATAGCTAATTACAATGTCCATGAACTGCGTGAAGGATGTATTGGGAGATAGTTTTGACTGGATCAGTGCGACCTCACCATCTCTTAGCGGAGGCATAAAAAGGGCCTTGTCATTATTTCCCTTGTTGATCACGATCCATTCATATATTATAGTTTCGATAAGCTTGTCATATTTCTCTGAAAATTTTCTGAATATAGGATCTAAATCTCTGGAATTGTATAGATCTGCGCCCAGTTTTTCAAGCCAGTGAAAATTCTTTTTGTAAACACCATTCTTACTCTCTTTTTTAGTTATAAGATGATTTTTAGACATAAACTTTCTAAGCTGGTTTTCTATTGCACCATGTCTTAACCTTGTACTCAGATACCTATCGAGACCAAATTCTGATGAGGAGCTATAACCCTCAAGAATTTCAATTAAAATCGATCTCAATAATGAAAATGGTTCATTGATAGGAACTGCCATAGTTAAAAGTGCAGTCGGATCGTCATCATAGGCTTTTGCTTTCGCTTCGTGTGATTGTTTTTGAGCATCGAGTCCCAGCCCATTTTTTAAATAGACCTGATATCGTAAAAAGTTTTCCCTTATTTCTTTGTTTGCCCAGTTACGGAACTTTTCCAGATCGACATAAATCTTATTTTGTTCCATCTCCAGCATTTTTTGTCTGATAACCTGTTTTCTGACGATCTTCTTAATTTCCAATTCATATTCCTCAGAATTGTCAATGTCTATTACTAGAAGTTTCCGTAGGACGGCCAACCTTTCTTTTTCAACATCCTCAGGGGTATCAAATTCAGTAGAAATATCCATTATGGATTGTATGCAGATGTACCTCAAATAGTATATCATTTCGCTAGAACCATCATATTCGAGCTGCGAAGGTCTTTCATGTCCGTTAAGAAGAAGAAAGTCCTCGTATGCAAATGCTCTATATGATTCTTCAGTATCAGCAGAGTACTTAAGAATCATATCAATTACGATGGAAAGTGAGATTTTATCGTTGACCATTTTCCATTCCTTTAACTTTGGATCCAAAATTTTTGCGAGTTCGGCGAGTGGAAAAAGATCGGCAATAGAATCATCAAGAACATATTTTTTGGAAATATAACAGCAAACCTCGCTAATGCGGCCAGCCTTCAGAAGAGAGTTGGACATCATTTGCATACCTAACCGTCTAAAATGGCTATATTGAGAGACTGTTAGGTATTCCGCATAGGTAATTGCACTGTCCGTCTCACCCAAAAGGTAACTGTCAGTTCCTTTTTTTAGATAAATTTCTTCTGCGATAACCTTTGTGTTGTCTAAACTGTCCGGGTAAGATGCAAATCTTAAACCAATATCCTTTTTAGAGCTTAAAAAACCTTCTAAAGAAGAAGAAAGTAGTTCACTGTTTTGCGCCACCTTAATCAACAGAGGGTGCGCATGGCCATATTTGATTTGGTGCCCTAAAGTGAGGCTTTGGGAGATTTTGTCTGGAGCAACAAAGAACGCGGCCATGGGGAATACTCCTGCCCAGGGAAAACTGGCAAAGTTATCAAAAGATTTTTCTATAGTGTTTTGAGTAGCCTGGTTACCCAATCCTTTGGTAAACAAATCGAACAAAGCTTTTTGTATCATGGCACCAGGAGAGATACTGCCAGGATGAAGTGTATCCTGATTTGGTTCAGGAACATCTGCGATACCCAATTCATGCAGTTTGCTATCTGAAAGCAATGCATCAGTAAAAGCAAGAAGAAATATCAGATAAGGATCTCCTGGTGTAAGTTCTATCCCCTCCTTGGCCAATGCATTAGCTTTTTCAATATTACCTTGTATGTAAAGGTCATACACTTCAAAGGCGATATCACTTTCACATGTATCTTTGTATTCGTTTGCGATCAATGCGGAGAGAAAATCTAATCGCTGATCCTTCATTTTTTCTTGTAAAGCCTTAATAATGAATAGTATGCTTGATTTTAGTTCAGAGTTTGATACTGCACAGGATCGACAGAGATAAATAAAAGACTCATAGAAATCGATAAGAGATCTCGATTGGTCTATCCTTGGCAAGTCTATTGCTTCTTGCGGGCTGCCAGACTCATCTGCAAGCAGATGGAATCTGATATAAATACCTAGATCATTCTTAGTTTTTTCTCCCCATTGACGAAAGTTCTGCTCGAATTGTTGCTCATACCTGCTTGCAGTCACTGAATCTTCATTTCTCAAGCTTATCCAATAGGTTAAATATGCTATGATTCCAGTATGTTCTATGTTATTTTTGATCAGATCGGCATAAGCTTTTTGTGCCTGTAATCCCTGACTGAACTGGATTAGAGCCATTTTGTTTTTAATCAGCCAAATCGAACAGCCATATTCATTTTCTATCTTTTCCAGTGTAGTTGAGGCTTCCGTGAACTTTCCACTGATAAATTCTTTTGAGAAGTTTTCAGAATAAATGATAAAATTCTGAAGACGCGAAACTGATCTGATCAGGAAGGCTTTCATCCAGCTTAGTTCCTTGTAAGGGTCAATTGGAGGCAATGTTCTAGATTCTTGAAGATCAGTATAGGCAGGGTGCTCTCTAAAAATTGCTATTTTTTCTAAAAGAGCTGGACGTTTAAGGATTTCGTCAACAAAAACTCCGTATTGTGATGCAGGAATTGTATTCCTCAGCGAAGCCAAAAAAGTATACGGGTCCTTTTCTTGTAGAAATTTAAAAGCTAAAGCAGAGATATTTGGTTTTTTTGAGGGCGGCATAAAAATAGTAAACCTCAAATATATATAAAAACGTATAATTTATTAGATAATAATTTGCTCGATATTTTCCTTTGTATTATGAAATCTATATGGTTTTAGAGCCAACCTTTCCAACATTGGATAGCATACATTTTTTACATGCCAATTTTGGGTAACAAATTCAAAACAATATGGAAACAACCGTACTGGAATTCTTTCCTGCTTTGGAAGCAGGACATGATCCTAAAAACTATTCTTATGCCAAAGAACAAGTGCCACTCGGCACCTATGCCGCTAAGCTCGACTTTATGTTATGGTCGAAAAGTGGCCTGACGATCAACTGTTTTTTTACGCTGGTAGATTCCCATAAAAAGATAACACTATCGGTTTACCGTAAATCGGCTAACCAAGGTAGATACATGGCTGGCGAAACAGAGGTACGGTATCTGCCATTCGGAACCGAACTGGTGCTGACCGTTGAAGCCAATGAACTGGGTAAACCGCTACTTACTGATATGGTTATTGCAAAATCCTAAAGATAAAACAGTTCATTTCAGTTTAAAGCACCGGCTCGGGTTTCTCGCCGTTAGTCCTTTTCTCCTTAAAAGAAAAGGAGCAAGCGGAAGTTGGGCTAGGCCCTACTTATTGCCTCTATAGCGAGCTATAGGGGCATTGGTAGAATTCTCCGGGAATTCTTTGATAGACTGAAAGTACCGCCAGGGCCAATAAAGGATATCTTTAAAGAATTCCCGTTCAACGACAAAACAGCAATGGAAAACCTGAATGCCATAAAATATACCAGGGTCACGGGTGATAAACTGCAAAAAATCAGCCATGCACTTGGCCGCCCCAAACGGACGGTTTTCGCGCAGATGGTGGATTATTTCTACCGGAATAAAAAGGATCCGACTGACCTGAACGACGAACTGTTAAAGGTTGCGCTTGCCAAGGGGCATAAAAGTTATATGGCTTTTATCCGCGCGCAGGAAGACTTATTGTTGGTTCCGATCAAGCAGGGTGTAGATAAGATGATTACCAATCAAAAGGATATCGTCAAATTCTTCAATGAGCAGGTGCTTAATGCCAATAAAACCCTGGTTAAAAACCAGGAGCTGTTTTTGAAAACAGCTCAGGATAATGATCGGCTGATCAAGCTCATCGCGCAGAAAATGGAATCGCGGGAAAATTTGAAGATTAAGATATTACAGCTATTAAACATTTATATCAAAGCACGTGAAGAACTGGGCACGTTTAAAACCAGGGAAAAGGAAGAACTGGCAGAACTGACGCGTAAACAGATCGAAAGTCTATAGGCTATGTTTATCAATATTTCAGCAAGCGAAACGGGTAACAATAAAGGAAGGCCTTTGATGAAATGTTTGCTTACCAGAGACAGAATCGCGAGAGTTTTACTTATGCCAATACGCAGAAGAATGGGAATCTAGAGGAGCGGCTCGCGATGGCCGGGCAAAAAGATAAACAGGAGAAGGTACGGGCTGTTTCAGCTCAGGAACAGAACCAGAATGTTTCGCCACAGCTATTGGCTGAACCATCAGATACATTATTGGATCTGCTTTTGGTCCGGCCAGAATTCGATCCCATTTCACCAGCCCTGCGGAACAAAAAACGGAAAAAACGAAAAACGCAGCAGCATGCACTCAAATTTTAAACAGAAAACATGAATACAGGAGAGGATACGCAAGGGTTGCGTAAGATTACTGATTTTACCAGGCTCATCAGTCTGTTTATTTTAAGCATCCATTTTTATATGAGCTGTTATTTAGCTTTTAAGATATGGGGTTTTACAGCAGGGATTACCGACAGACTGATTTTGCATCTTTCCAGGACCGGGCTTTTTGATGGTTTTTGGGTGCCAAAACTTGCGGCATTATTGTGTTTGGCGATTTCGCTGTTGGGTGTGAAAGGCAGGAAGGATGAAAAGATCCGGAAAAAGGATATTACGCTTTATCTGGTGATAGGGCTGGTATCTTATTTTGCAGCCTATTTCGTTTTTAGGTTGGGATTTGGGGCTCAGCTAATTGCTGGGCTTTATTTCCTGACAACTTCTACTGGTTATCTTTTGATGCTTTCCGGAGGTGCCATGCTTTCCCGGTTGATCAAGTCCGCTATCAACACCGATGTATTCAACAGCGAGAATGAAACCTTCCCGCAGGAAGAGCGGTTGCTGGAGAATGAATATTCGGTCAACCTGCCAGCCAGGTACAATTTAAAAGGAAAAATCAGAAAGTCTTACATCAATATCATTAATCCTTTCCGGGGGCTGCTCGTTACGGGTACCCCCGGATCAGGGTGCGGTCTGGAAAGAGTTATTTTGTGATCCGCCATGTGATCACCCAGCATATCCGCAAGGGTTTTTCGATGTTTTTGTACGATTTCAAGTTCGACGATCTTTCGATCATTGCCTATAATGCATTGCTGAAATACAAGGGTAATTATAAGATTAAACCCACCTTCTGGGTGATAGATTTTGACAGGATCTACCACCGTTGTAATCCGCTGGATCCGCAGAGTATGGAAGATATTACCGATGCCACTGAGGCCAGTAGAACAGTAATGCTTGGGCTGAACAGGGACTGGATTAAAAAGCAGGGCGATTTTTTTGTGGAGAGTGCCATCAATTTTGTAACGGCAGTGATCTGGTTCCTGCGCAAATATAAAAATGGACGTTATTGCACTTTGCCGCATGCGATTGAGCTGATCCAGGCGGAATATGACAGGTTATTTGCGGTGTTGCAGGAAGAGCCGGAGATCAGGGTATTGATCAATCCATTTATTTCTGCTTTGCAGCGCAAGGCGATGCCACAACTGGAGGGCCAGATCGCTTCGGCCAAGATTGGCCTGGCCAGGCTGTCTTCACCACAGTTGTATTATGTATTGAGTGGTAATGATTTCACCTTGGATATCAATAACCCTCTGGAGCCGAAGATTGTCTGTATGGGCAATAATCCGCAGAAGGTGCAGACCTATGGGGCGGTGCTTTCGCTTTATGTGAACCGGATGTTAAAGCTGGTGAACAAAAAGGGGATGCTGAAAAGTAGCATTGTTTTCGATGAGTATTCTTCGATTTTTGTGGGGGGAATGGACAGTCATATTGCGGTAGCGAGAGGATATAAATGTGCAACTACCTTAGGATTGCAGGATTTTTCGCAGTTGAGGAAGGATTACGGGCAGGAGCAGGCGGATGTCATCACGAACATTGTAGGCAATATTATCAGTGGGCAGGTGAGTGGGGATACAGCGAAAAAACTGTCTGAGAATTTTGGAAAGATCGTACAGGATAAGGAAAGCAAAAGTATCAACAGTTCTGATATTTCGATTTCGAGGTCTACGCAGATGGATTATGCGGTGCCGGCTTCTAAGATCGCTTCTTTGTCATCGGGGGAGTTTGTGGGCATTGTGGCGGATAATCCGGAGGAGAAGATTAAACTGAAAATGTTTCATTGTGAAATACAGAATGACCATCAGGCGATTGCGGAGGAGATGGAAGGTTATTTGCCGATTCCAAGGCCGAGGGAGGTGAGTTATGGGGATATCGTGGAAAATTATATGATGATTAAAAATGAGGTTGCGGCTTTGTTGGAGGAAGAGTGTGGGAAGATTTTGGCGAGGGCGGAAGGTAGGGCGTTGTCGGAAGAAGATAAGGTAAAGAATGAGGAGTTTGATGTTGACGATGGTGATCGGGAGCAGTTGGTTAGTATTTGATTGGTCCATAAAGCTTTTTGTCTTTAAACTTGAGCCTACTGGAAACCTATTTTTCAAGCCTTGTGAATTTTAAATCCCGGACCTTTGCCACCATGCTACCTTTGGTCAGAATTACAGACAGGGAAACATCCTGATAAGCCGTTAAAAGGAAACAGGCAGAGAAAAAGTTCTTCGTTTTGATATTTTTTGTAGTCAGCAGGTTTCAACCAGGGGCAGCCTCCGGCCATCAGGTGAAAAAAATATTTGAGATCAGATCAAATAATCAGTATTTTAGTCCGCATCAAACCAATAGCTAAATAAATACCTCTCTAATGTTCAAAGCCCCCCTTTCTTTTTATGGCAGGATCCGTCGTACGGAATTTGCCTTAACCCAGATTCTCTATATGATTACCTACTTTTTTGTTCTGGTTTTTGAGAACAATAAGGCAGTTGGCAGCTGGATCGTGATTATTTTACTTCTGCCTATTTATCTGTTGATTTCTCAGGGTGCAAAACGCTGCCATGATCTGGGTAGATCAGGTTGGTGGCAGTTGGTCCCTTTTTACGGACTGATGATGTTTTTTGCTGCAGGTGATTTTGGCCCCAATCAGTATGGCGATAATCCAAAAGGAGAGGGTAATGCGGATTATGATGAATTCGGGTATGACTTTAAGACGGGTAAAATGATGGGTGCGGAAGGGAGCGAGCCGTCGCAGGCTTTGCGTGAGATAAAACCAGATTAAAACCGTACGATCAGTATACCTAATATTTAAAATAAAATATGAACTTTCCCAAAATAATATCAATTCTGTTGCTATCCGCTTTTGGCAGCGTTACGCTTCGGGCCCAGGAGGCCGCGAAGCCGGATCCCACAGTCATCGTAAAAGATTGCATTGAGGCAATGGGTGGAGAAACCTTTCTCCGTAGTATTACAACATTGTACACTGATATCAAGACAGAAACGGAGGGTAGGGAGGTCAATTACATTACAAGGGAAATGTTGCCAAATAAGGGTAGTTTTAAGATTGTATACAAAGGCAGAACTGTATTTCAAAACTGGTTTGATGGGAAAAAGGCTTTTGAAACCGTTAATGGTGCGGTTAAAAAAGCCGATCTTGCTGAGTTTAAAGACAAGTTTGATAGAAAAAATATTTTTAATGAACTTGACTGGATCAGGCCGGAACTCTGGACCCTTAAATTTCTGAATGAGGAAAAACTGGGGCTAAAGGACTGTTACAAAATTAAGGCAACCCGGAAAAGTGGGTTGGTTGAGCTGTTGTATTTTGACAAGGAAACCAAATTGCTGCAGCGTGATGATAAGGTTGAAGATGTAAACAAAAACAGCTTTTCCACAACAATTTACCTGAATTATCAAAAGTATTCAGGCCTGACCTTCGCATCCGAAATGAAAATAGGGAACAAGAACAGTTTGCAGGCCCTGAACGTTGTGGAGCTGAAGATCAATTCAGACGTAAGCGAAACAGATTTTAAACCTTAGATAATATTGGCTGAATGACTGTGCTAAGCGCCTCTTAATTGCAAAATGGGAGCGGGTCAGCCGCTTTGTCTTTTGTTTAAATGAGCGCTGTTGCACCCGCTGACCGTTTCCAGTAATGGTGGACGCCGAGATGAGGTCGTGCAATTAACCAGATATAAATAATAATATCCGAGGTTTCATCGCAGAGTTTAGGAAGGGAGCCGAAATCGTTCCGCTTGATCCCAGAGTTGATGCTGCTGGAAGAATGGAAATCTGCACATTATCCTCCACAAGATCGAACAACGTTACTTTTTTTACATGGATGCGTTAAGATGCCTATTTGCAGCTGCTCTGCAGGATTTGCGGATCCATCTTGATTTTGTTGTCCAGTGCCGAAAAGTAACTTTTATAGCTGCTCATTAATAGTTTCAACGGGCAGAAATCCGCCAGGTTTTTATTATACATGATCTGTATCCCTTCGGTAGAAGAGCCGAGCTGCTCCAGTCCGTGCAGGGATAACAGGTTTTCGTTATGCGAGATGGTTATGGCGTAACCGTTTGGCCCGGTAACGGCCTTTAGGCCGTCCAGGCCACTGAGGTCTTTTATTCCTTTATTCAGTTTTTTCAAACGTTAACCTCCGCTAAGCATGCCTTTCCGGAGGATTGCTGTAAATGCGTTCCGGTATTTCTCCCCGACTGAGAGACATTCTCCGTTGCTCATGAAGGCCATGTTACCTTCGACTTTTTTCAGGTAGTTGATGGAGATCATGTGCGATTTACCGATCCTGATAAAGTCCGGATGGCGCATCAGGTCCCTTTCCAGTTGTTTAAGACCTATATAGGTGATCTCGGTATTTCTGGTGGTAATGATCTTGATATGGTTGAGCAGCGCCTCAAAGTATATGATCTCGCTGTAGAACACCTGGATAAAACTATGCTTGGTCTTTCCGGTAATGAAGGCGAACTTCTTTTCGCTATATTCTATCCGCCGGTTTTTTTCCTGGGTTTCCTTTAGCTGTTCTACCTTTTCGATCAGGCGTTCATGGTTGATGGGTTTGACCAGGTATCCGGATGCGCCTTCGTGAAATGCTTCTTCTGCGTAGTTGCGGTGTGCAGTGATATAGACCAAGTGGTCACAATAGACTTTCAGCATCTTTGCGCCTTTAATACCGTCGGTAACCGGCATGCTGATATCACAGAAGACGATATCCACCGGTCCGAATTCCTGAAGATTGTGGATGGCGTCGTTTACATTGTTGAAAGTTGCGCGTAGGTTGATCCCTGGAGTAAGCGAAAGGAGTTCCCCGATTTCGGCAAGGGCTTGCGGCTCATCATCGATAGCGATACTGGTAAGTTCCATAGAAAGAAATTTAGATGTCTTACCAATATCGGAATTGTCTTTTAAATCAGCAAGTATATGAGTATAAAAGAGACAAATATTGCCTGGCATTTTTGGGATTTCGTATAGTGGTGAAGGGCTTTCCTATAATAAACTTCCTTTTTTACTCCTTTTGGGCATATCTTGAGTCCTGAAATAATCAATTTTTAACCGATCATTTCAGCCATCGTTCTTTAAACGGATCCTATAGGATTCTTGGATACAGGAGGGAGCCGCGGCTCCCTTTTTTTGGTCGGGACGCATAGCTTTTTAAATTATGGGCAGTAAGAAATGCTTTGGGCGGCTGCTAAAAGTCCCAGAAGGCTTTTACCAGTTGTCATGAGATTTTAAAAACGCCCTGGAGCCTATCATAGTTTTTCTTTTAGATTGACGTCTGTACTAGATTTGATCAATTAAACAGCAGTTTCCAACAGTTAACCAGCTGCAGACAGAAAGTTTTGTTTTTAATTATAGGAAAAAATACATTAAATTAGTATTTAAACTACATTTTTATAACTATGAAAAATACAAGATTATTTGCGCTACCCTTTATGGGATTGCTATTGCTCTCACTGGGGTGCAAAAAAAATGACAACAACGCGCAACAGGTTTCAGCGCAACAAAACCCTGCTGGAAAAATTGTGGAATTGAGGCAGGGCTATTACCTGGGTTCGTTAATCAGTTACGAGCGAGTTGACGGTAGAAATATTTTTAATGGCGATATGGTTATTCCAGATGAACAGATTACCACAAAACTACCGGAAGTTACAACCGAAGGACACGGGCCGGCAGGAGCATACAAGTGGCCAAACCACAAAGTCTCCTATAGGTTTGCCTCTGGATTTACTACTGCTCAGACAAACACTATCTTGACAGCCATGGCCGACTGGACCGCAAAATCGGGAATTATCTTTGAGGCGGTAACTTCGGGCTATTACCTGACTATACAGCCGGGAAGTGCGAATAATTGTACTGTGGGCTATGTTAGCGGGGCGACAATGAATCTTTCGAATCCGGAGGCTAAAGGCATTGTGGTTCATGAGCTGGGTCATGCCATCGGTTTACACCATGAACAGCTGCGTGCAGATCGTGATGCTTATATCGCAGTAAAATGGGATAATATCGCTACAGCTGCACAATCGGGATATAATAAACTTACCGGCATGAATTATGGTGGGACCACTTTTGACATCAGTTCTATTATGCTTTATGGATCATACAATGGATATGGCGCGATCAATAGCAGTCTTCCAACTACGACACGACTGGATGGTTCCACCTGGATCGATAATTCCTGGAGTGGTACAAAATCCCCGTCCACCAAAGATGCCGGTTGGGTGAAAGCTATTTATGGTATTTAAATTATCTGCAGGCACGGGAGTTTGTCTATTAAAGGCGAAAAGGGTATTTCCCTGTAAAACTCTTGTGCCTGATCATCCAACCATATTCATTATCCGTGGTATAAATGTGACTTTAATGGAAAAGCCAGAGTGAATTGACCCCATCTAACCGGAAACGAAATTGTTGTAAAGTTTTGCTGGCTTGTATCTTAGCAAATTGACGGTAAAGGGTCGGTAGGAAATGGTTTGTCGATCTAAGCGTATTGAGTATAGTAATGCCTGGGTACTGAAGGACCAACGCAGCAGGTATTGGCGTTAGCTTTCGGGCAAATCTTCAATGGACATTGATGTCAGAACTCAATGGCGTAATGGTCCCATATTCAGTGATAAAACTCATCTACCCTAATTGTAAAAATCTAAGCTAAAAAATCACTATTACCTGTAATAGTGATTTTTCGATAAGTGATAACGCTTTATTGGCCCACTGCCCGGCTAATATGAGAAATTTTACCGTCTAAGCCATTGTGGTAGTAAAAATATTCAACAACCCGGTTACCATTACCGCCGTCCCAGAAAACGCCAGGTGCTGCACCAATGTCGAAGCTTGGAATGACCACCCGGATTCCCGGAGGTAAAGTCCCTTCTACCTTAATTACAGCATAATCGTCATCTGTTTGTCCATCGGGGTTATCAAACACCACAATTTGGGTATTACTCAAGGGGCCTTGAAGTACCATGGATTTAATTCTGTCATTTGCACCGCTTGGAGTGGTTTTTTTGAGGTTCAAAGCCTTTGTGGAATGATTCCCATAGGTCAGTACCAGGTTACCCGTAGCATTCCATTCCTGGTAGAAACCGAATAAGCCTTCCTGGGGAAGGGGGCTAAGTGGCTGGACGTCATTCGGGGCAACAGGTTGCCACTGGCCGGTCACAATTTGTGCCGAAATTGAAGTTGAGGCGAACAAAAGCCCGGCAAACAGTAATGTTTTGTAAGTTTTCATAGTAAGTAGTGTATTTTTAAGTATAACTTAAGCTAAGGTATGATAAATACAAAAAAAAATCAATAGTTGCCACAAATAACGATGATTATGGGAGATGTTCATTCTGACTGACGCATCCTGACTGCCTTATGTTGCTTTACCTCATGAAGATTCGCAGGCAGATGATGTGCCTGAAAGGATCTGGTTTCTTGTTGGACTGGACTAAAGTAGGCGCTTGAGGGAGGGGAGAAGTTTTGGGTTGGTGATCCTATGCGGCCAACTATGGATACTCGGTTTGCGATGGAAAAGATCCGGAAGGAAATGTATTCCAGTTATTGCAAAAAAATTAGGTCAATTAAAAATCAAAAAGCCAGCTACCTGAAATGATCTGGTCTTACAACGGTTCTATATACCAAAACACGGTGCTGGCATTTAAAAATGAATGAGGATAAATGAAAAGCATTAAGTTATCTCAAGGGATTCTGCCAGGCGGGCAACTTGCTTACATTTTTGTAGAAACTATTTTTCGGAAAGTAAGGATTTATTGTTTGGTTTTTTTCTGGGCGTCCCTCAAAGGGCCGCGTCTTCCGCTGTATTTCCCTTCGGCAGGATGCCGCTGCAACCGCTCACGCGCTTTGGATGAAGGTTGGATTATAGGATGTTTGCAGCGATGGTTTGCCAAATGATGAAGTGCTGCAGTTTGACGTCTATCTCCGGTGGGCAGTAGTCAGATAGATACAATATATGCTGATTTCTCACTATTCAGTTTTGAATCTATCTCATTTTTTTGAGGGGATGGTTTAAGTTTGGGATATCACATGCTAAGATGTTTTGATTTTCTTTCTTAGAATCTCACCAATACCAACTAACTGTTTATGATGAGTCTCGCAGAGTAACCACTGGAAGTCTTTGCTGATGATGTAGTATTTAAACAAAAAGCATTCATTTAATACCCTGGTAATATCAGATACTGCGCGAGCAATCACTTATTCTTAAGGGGAAGAGATCAATTTTGAAGTCTAAACAGGCTACCTGTTCCGAATCATCACTAAACCAGTGCAAGTTTTCATGACGACAGTTCATCAGCTTTTAAAACGACAATGCTAATACTGATCCTCAGCACATCGTTGTAACGGAGGGTTTATAAAACCAATATGAAAGGAAAATGTGGACTTTACACAAGTTAGACATCATCATCGGTATTCAATGGAAGTAATAAGTCTGAGTCGTTGTTCGGCTTCTTCAAAGTGGAAACCGCATTAACACGTCTGCTCACCATAACCCTGTTCATCAGTTCCTGGGGAAAGGTATCCAGCACCGTCATTTTGGTATCAAGCGGGAGCGTTTTGCTCAACCAGATTTCTTCTTCAGCTTTAGTTAAGATCACGGGCATGCGTTTCTTGGAATGGATTTCTGCCACCAGTGGATTTGCCTCAGTAGTCAGAATGCCATAGGTACGGAACTTTTCTTTGGTTTCGGGATCAACCCATTGAGACCATAAGCCTGCAAAGCAAAACAGCTTTCTGTCTTTAACGGTGAAGCGGTAGGGTTGCTGTTCACCCTTAGCATCTTTTTTCCATTCGTAGAAGCTGTCGGCCATCACTAAACAGGTTTTATGATGGATAAGCAGTGGACGCCACAATTTGCTTTCCATTGCTGTTTCACTTTTAATGTTCCAGGTGTCACGGGTGAGTTTTAAACCTTCAGCAAAGTAGGGTACGATTCCAAATGACATCTGTTGGATGATGTCTGGTTCATCTGCGGTAATGACCAGTCCTTTTTGTGTGATGGCGAGGTTGTAATTAGGTGTCCACTCTCCCTGGATCTGGTGCGGATGGGTTTTAAGTATTTCTTTTTCCTCGGCTGTCAAGGTATATCTGGCGCACATCGTTAGTTTTTAAAAGCTATAACAAGCTTCAATACCAGTTGGTTTTATTTCTTCCTCCGTTTGGGTTTTGGCTGATCGTTAATTTGGTTTAAGGTAGAGGCTTCCTTGAGTAAATACCTTTTAATAAGTGCCAGTAGTTCTTTCATTTTACTTTAATAATGTCGTTCCAGTTTGTAGTGTAGTGCGGACGCAGGAACTCGCGCTTCATTGACCACTTTTGATTTTTGCCCTCGCCGGCCATTCGCAGTGTTCCTGCCCCGTAATGTAAGTTAAGCTGATCTAAGACTTTGGAAACCTGATCATATTTTTTGCCCTTGAATTCGGTAAAGACGTTCAGCTGGACTTCTGATTCCGGTATCAGCCCTGTTGCGTTTACCTCGACCTTTTGATACAGGTAACCCCTTAGGTAAATTTTTTTTAGTCCCCAGAGTGCTGTGTTATCAGTTCAAGGGTGTTGTTAACAGGGTGTTCTAAAGGTATGGTGATCGAAGGATAAGCCTGCAATTCTTGGGCAATAAACTTATTGGTTAAGAGTTTAACTGATAATAGGCTTGCGCATAATTTCTCCCTGCGGAGCTTGCTTGCAAGTCTTGCAGCGTAACTGGATGTGGCTTCCTTTAGTTCATGATAATCGCCGGTAAGCTTTCCAAATGCCCTGCTGGTACACATCCCTTTTTTGGGGTCAAGTATTGTTTTTAACGGGATGCAGCTCTCGCCCCATAGCTCCCGCCACATCCTGGCGCCAACTATTGTCATATGGGTTTGCACCCAGTCGATGGGTAAGGCCCTGAACTGTGCAGCGGTTTCAATACCACCTTTGATAAGCTTGTGCGCAAACTGTCTGCCAATTCCCCATAAATCTTCGACCGGGTAATCGGCCAGTGCATCATGGATTTGCTGTGCTGTTTCGAGTACCATCACGCCGTTGTATTTCTTTGATGTTTTGTTTGCCACCTTTGCCAGCACCTTTGTTGGTGCGATGCCTACGCTTATCGGGATGCCTGTGTGATTCATAACAGTCTCTCTGATCGTCTTGCCGTATTCTTTCAGGTTTTCAAACCCACTTAAGCCCAAAAAACATTCGTCGATGCTGTACACTTCCACATCAGGCGTAAACCTGGCCAGGTTGGTCATGACCCTTGCGCTGATATCGCCATATAGGGTATAATGGCTGCTGAATACGGCGATGCGATGCTTTTTGATTTCTTCTCTGATCTTAAAGAATGGTGCACCCATGGCAATGCCACAGGCTTTCGCTTCGTTGCTCCGGGCGATTACACAGCCATCGTTGTTGCTCAGTACAATTACAGGAACATTATTGTATTGAGGTTCGAATAACCGGTGGCAGCTTGCATAAAAGTTATTACAGTCTGCCAGTGCGAACATGGTGCTGATTTGAATGGGGTAGGCAGGTCCAGGTAACGGCGCCAAATACGGTGATGTTTTTCCCGGTGATGTTCATGCAGGCTTCCATGCCATCATTGATGCACAGGTAGGTATTGTCTTCTGTTATGAGGAGTTTACGGGTGAGCCATTCCTCTTCCACGCAGCATACGATCAGCATGCCGGAGCTTACCTTGATGGATTTGTCAACGACGATGATGCTCCCTTTCATAATGCCAAAGTAGCGCATGTGGTCATCATCGGCCTCGAAGTAGTAGGTGTTGGTTGGATCGCCAACAATCCTTTGTGCAATATGTAATCTTCGTTGTTTGTAGTCCTCTGCAGGAGATATAAAACCTGAAACACGGCCCGGGTTGTCCAGTGTATCAAGCAGATTGTTATTTGGTATCTCTAGTTCTCTAATCATAACCCTGTTGCTTATGGGTCAAAATTACTAAAAATATTAGCAAATCCAAGTGGTGTGGGGAGATTGCTTACAACCTGGGGTGATGTGTTGTTGGTGTTTGGGTTAACTATTGTGTGTTTTGTTTATAACCTGGGCTTTTAGATTGAGGATAGGAGATAAATTGTGCGTATGGGTAATAGCTTGGTTGCTACCGGTAATGTTGTTTTTTTGTTTTTTAGCATTATCGCTTAACGTTTTTCTCTCGGCGTGCCCTTGAAGGGTCGCGTCTTCCGCTGTATCTCCCTGCGGGAGGATGCCGCTGCAATTGCTCACGCGCTTTGGATCAGGTTTGGTTATCGGGTGTGCAGTGATGGATGCACAATTGATATAGGTTTTGCTGCCTATTATTCGCGATGTATGTGTACAGCTTTACACTGAACAGCTTAATGTTTGTGTTCCGTGACCTCGGATGATTTATGCCTTTTCCTTTACTTCCAGCTTGCAACACATGGCGTCACAACAAAAATAGCGCATTGATCAAGCTGTAATTAACAAGAATTTACTGTTGATTGTAGCATTTTCACTAATCCACTCGTTTAATCTGAAATATCCGGCCAGATAAATTCATTTAAAACCATAAAACCTGAGCATGAAAAACATCCACTTTAATTCTACTGCTTTAATTATTTTATTTGTTTTTTCCATTCTGATATTTGCAGGGGGCTGTAAAAAAGATCAACTGGTTGTAAACGAAGTAAAAGAGTATTTTCAGGTTGACCATACTCCGGCTAATGCTTACGACGGTGGTTTCGCTTTAACTTTGCAGCCAGATGGCTACGCAGAAGTTCTTCCATCCGGCGACATCAGGTATCGCGGGACTTACGAAATTAACGGGTCCAAAATAAAAGTTAAAATTGAACAAGAATCTAAAACTTATACTTTTGAGATTATTTCAACAACCGAAATCAGAGAGAAGGAATATGGAACGGTGCTCAAGTTAAAATAACTTAAAGTGACGGACGGGTTTAAAGCCCTGTCCATATCATTTCTTATCAGTAGCATTTTGATCATTTAGTTATGGCGCAGGCAATACTGCAGGTGAAATGAGGCTGAGATTTTGAGATGTTTTTCCATCCGCAATTTTGGCGCTTATCATTCGATATCAATATGTTGAAAGAATGCCTGTGGATGTCTCTGAGCGGATGGTTATTTTGAAAACCTGATCTTTTTCCTGTAGGCTTTTTTGATTTCGATCAATATCACCCCGTTAGCGCCTTTTGCGCCGTACACCGCAGTAGTATTTGCATCCTTCAGTATTTCTATTTTTTCAATCCAGTCGGGGGATAGCTCACCTAATTTCGAGGCTTCGATTGTACAGCTTTTATTACCGGCCCTGATCAGGTAAAGCGGTGATCTGTTCAGGGAGATTGTAGATATTCCGCCGAGCATGATCCTTTTCTCGGCGATTAATTTGATCACCATGTGATCGTTTAGATAGGTCTCGATGGGGGTATAGCCTGGCAGGTTGAATAGGTATTTGGATAACTTTTCGCGATCAGAAAGGTTGAGCTCAAATCTGCCAAGGGAATCGGTTATCGCCAATGCATCTTCTTCTCCTATCTTCCTTACTTTAACGTTGGCGAGTGCTTTGCCGTTCGTCTGGTCAACTACGGTTCTTTTTATGGTGATTGGTATGGTGGGAAGGTGGGATGATGATGGTGTGGTTTCATCTGCGTTTTTGTGCTGTCCTTCGGTTTGTACCACTGCTGGTGTTGTCTTTTGTGCCTGGGCCGGGCTGATGGCTAGTGCGGCCAGGGCAAGTGGCATGAGCCATTGCCAGCCAGTCTTTGCCGGGGGCAGTATGAGGTCGCGGTTCATTTGGCTGGCCAGCAGGCGTCCGCATACCTTATCGCTTTTGTGTTTGAAAAAGTCTGCTAGTTCGGTATCGGATTTGCCGGTGAGGTCTATGATGTTTTTTTCACATTTGTTGCAATGATGTTTGCCGTCCGGCTGTTCAATGTCGCTCCATTGCTGTGTGCATGGGTTGGTCAGGATCAGTTGCAGGTTTTTCATGGGCTTTGGTTTAATATAGGATGCGAAAGGGCGGGGGATTCCATATCGGGTCTGGTTTTTTATTTGCCTGTGTTTTTAAAATATTTTTAGTTTTTTTATTTTTATTCGGGCGTACCCCTGAAGGGTCGCGTCTTCCGCTGTATCTTCCTGCGGGAGGATGCCGCTGCAACCGCTCACGCGCTTTGGATTAAGGTTTTATTATAGGAGGTGTGCGGGGATGGTCTGGGAGTCGATTTTAAGTTCTGATAGGCGTTTTTATAGAGGTTGTTTTCTGGCCGCCGTATTGTCTGTTCAACAAAGATGCCGCTGCTGTCCCTTGGAGGACCGCATTATGAGATACCGAACCATCCACAATTAAATCATATATCTTCTCATATCGCAAGGGGAAGCAACGGCTGAATATTTTCCAAAAAACCTCCCGTAAATCGGTTTCAAGTAATTGGTAGGCATCGGCATTCGGAAAAATGCTCAGGTAATCATCCAGAAGCTTTTCTTTTAGATTCTGTACTTATAACTTCGTCTGTCGGTTTTAACCAATACAGGCACTACTTCAGTAGCATACCGTATGAAAAATGCCTACAGAATAACTAAAATTCTGCCATAATCAGTCAATTAGATAAATTTCAATATATCACCGATGGGAAATGTGGAAAAAGCTATTTAAATAAGAATTACCCCGTAATCTGCTTAGAATCAGAGATGTGTATTTCGAACACTATCTGACAGAATGTAGTTGTAGTTGAGGACAATAAGTCAGATTGTCTCAGGGAAATTACAAATGGTATAATACTTGACCCTCTTATCTTGCCAAAGCTTAATGAGGGAAAATCTTTGGCAAGGAGGTTTATTTCTATAATATTACTTCACGGTTTGACAAGACCTCGTGCACCGTTCAATAGCGGTAATAAAAGTAGTATTATATGGCAAATTTTACAAAAGCTGATTTACTTTACTCCGGTTACAAGGATACGGCCTTACCTGATGACGATCCAAAACGGACGGGGAAACCTGACAGTACTTTGTTAAATCGTGGCGAATCTTATGAAATGGTATATTTCATAAACAGGTACATGACGGACAAAAACTGGGTACTTCTTGCCACCTTTCAAAGGATTGAAGCCTTTTTAAAGGAAGACAAGAACTCTAATAAATCACACGGTTTTTGGCGTGGTGAATTGGACAAGCGGTTTACCGCTTAGAGCTAAAATGATCGGTCCTTAGGGCTGATCATTTATTTAGAGGTTAAATAACTTAAGCAGCTGACTATTCCACCAATACCCGCTCCATATAGCAATCCAGAAAGGCTTCTGTCACACCCTGAATTTTTCTGCGCTGGCAAAGTGAATAAAGCTCCTCAACAGCAGAATAGGGAAAGAATCGGATATTTAGTTCCCTGAATTGTGGGTGATTGGCCTCCTTTACTACTTTAGCCCGGTCAGCATCATCTGCAACAATGACGTATCTGATCCCTTCAAGTCCGATAAAAAGATCCTTGAATTTTTTCATTCTGGTTAGTCCGCTTGTTACCCCGGTCGAGTGCTCTACTTCCATTACTGCTGGCATTAGCTTCCCGTTCTTGAACCAGATACAATCTATTAATAGTGCTGCCTGAGCAGCATCCTGGTATGCTGTAAGCAATTTTTCATCCTGCAGACGTGGAATCACACCCTCCAGTTCACCTATTTTTTTATTTTGGTAAATAATTCCCTTGTCATTTTGGGCTATCCATGTCCTGAAATTTAGTTGTTTGCCGACGAAATATAGTGCAATCTGTATCTGTGCATGCCTGCGTTGGATATCAATATCAATTGGCTCGACCTGTGTATCTGAGGGAAGGACCAAGGCATCGTATGTAATTTCCTGGGCAGGGACTTCCGAAATCACAACCTCGGTCTTCTTTTCCTGAAAAATACCTGCCTGATGTGGCTCGTCCGGAGTCCAAAGCAGGTGTTTATGACCTTTTTTAATCTGGGGTTTACCGCCTTTGGTTTCTATGCGGCCGGGATACGCAAAGTAGAACTGAGGGGTATAGGCCAACAGGGCTTCGAGTACACTCCGGGTATTATAGCTGCCCGCTAGTACCCGGTCAAAATTAACGGGCTGGTTAGGAGCCATGGCATTAGCTATACGCCAGATAAGCTCTGGCGAAATAGGTTCGACTTTTTTACCTGTGGGTTTCTCTCCTTTAGTCGGATTCCATCGGCGTATACGGATCGGCCCTTCGGGCAGGTCTACACTTACAATCTCTATCAACCCTGTATTTTTCGGATCGATGTAATTATAGGTTAAAGATCTGTCAAGCTGGTTTATAAAGGCAACAATGTTAGCCGCTGTGAGCTTCTTCATATACGGGAGCGTTTGTTTCTGATTGAAGTCTGGTGATGAAATCTGCTATAGTGTTGGCGAGGCCTTTTGCGGCAAGATACGGCACCCCGTTTCCGATAGTCTTGAACATATCTGACAGAGAGATTTCAGCTGGTATTACAAAATCTTTTGGAAGGGACTGAAGCGCAAGGCTTTCTGCGACAGACAGCCGTCTGGGTAAGAAAGGGTGAAGGTGTACTTCGTTGTTCCCATAAGCTACTGTGGGCGAATAGCGCCAGCGATGAAGCCTTTTATATGATTTTTTCTTATCATCTCCTTCAGGAATGGTCATAAATTTCGCCAGTCCGGCACGTGGCTGGAAATAATGAACTGCATTAGGATGATTTTGAACATCATTTTTATTAAACCAGTGCTGCACGGTAAGTTCTTCTGTTATATTCATTGGTAATGCCCGTTCTTCATTTTCAGCAAACAGATCCTGTAGCGGCCAGTCATTCCGGAAAATCTCATTTTTATCAAAAACAGTATGGGCATTCCAGTCGAATCCGTCTACGGTTTGCTGAAATTTTGCGGGTTTTACGTGCTTTGACAGAAAGCTTTTATGGAAGCCGATAAGTATAATCCTCTGCCTGTCCTGTGGTGCGCCGTATTCGATGGCATTGATAAGATTTTCAGTAAGGTAATAGCCATTGCTCTTCAGCTTCGTTTTTAACGCTTCGAAGAATTCCCTATGCTTTACCGTGCGGTATAGTCCTTTAACGTTTTCAAAAAGAAAAAAGTCCGGTTTTGTACTGGTTATGAGATCAATATAGGTTCCCGAAAGTTTTCCGTTTTCCCCATGTTTCCCTTTGTTTTTACCGCCAACTGAAAAATCAGGGCAGGGCGGTCCTCCTATGAAGCCGGTAATATCATATTCATGCTTTGCATCTTTAAGATTTGAACTTAGTTTTTCCAGCTCCTCCTTTTCTGTGTATTTGGTTACATCCTTTATTTCGTAACCGTACTTAGGCGGGGTGGTGTCCATCATTTTTCGTGCACCTTTATAAATGTCCATAAAAGGTTTATGGTATTCATTTACGAACACCGTTTCAAACTTCCCGGTCTTTTCAAAACCCAAATCCAAAAATCCCGCGCCAGCGAAAAAGGAAAATATGCCTGTTTTCTTCATCATCGAACCAAATATACAAACTAGCTGTTAAAATTACCTCCGAATTTATGATTTTGGGATTTCGAATAATTTAAAGCAGGTTTAAGAATTTCGTCAATAATCCTGATGTTTAATAAAAACGTATATATTTTTTTGAATGTTGTTAGAACAATTTGAATTGTCACCCCATCCCGGATAAATAGTTTTTAATTGAGCGCATTTATTTAAATCTTAGCTATGTTCAGTATCGTCGATGAATGGTTTAAAGTCGTACCTGAAACGATGACCAAAAAAGGAATAGCATCAGGCACACAAATTTGAAAAGTCAGTGTTTATCATTAAATGGCAGATGTTCACAGCAAAGAAACCCGCTCTTATAACATGAGCCGCATTAAGAGCAGAAATACCAAGCCCGAAGTGCTTCTTAGAAAAGCATTATGGTCTAATGGAATCCGCTTTCGGATACATGTTAAAAACATGCCGGGAAAACCTGATATAGTGATTAATAAACACCGCCTCGCTATATTTGTTGATGGTGGCTTTTGGCATGGGTATCAATGGGAAAAGAAAAGATCAAAAATAAAAAGCAATGCCGACTTCTGGATTAAGAAAATTGAAAGCAATATGCGGCGCGACATGATCAACCAAAGGAGGCTTCAAGAGGTTGGGTATACGGTAATGCGATTTTGGGATCATGACGTAACTAAAAATCTGAATAAATGTATTAATCAAATTTTACTTTTTCTCGAAGCCTCGAAGGATCAAACAATACCTAGCAGAAACTTATTTATTTAAGATGCCTGAGCTAACCAAATACTTTCTTCAATTTCTTCGTCGCGGCTGTCATGTAGGTCTACAGGCTTTTGATATGAATATCTCTCAACTTTATGAGACATAAATTACTGCATTGATATTTATAAGTTTAGGTATAAAATATTAACCCCATGCTAATTTTATTTATTCAATAATCAAAAAATCACCTATTTATCTCATTTCATGTTCTGAGATCTATGGTATAAAATTATAGTCAAAATAGAGCTAAGTTGTTTTCTGTGACCATTCTCCATATCATCAAAATGCAGGTGGTTATGTATTTTTGCTGCATTTATTCTGCCAGCAGCTGCTAGCAATAGGTTCTCAAAATCTTTATCATGCCACCCACCTTGAGTTAAGATAGCGTCATAATCTTCACCCTTCCATCTTTTCTCAACTTTGCTAATATTCCATTTTAAAAATTTAACAACATTTTCCGCAAGTGCGTCCTCATGCTTATGATAGTCAATAGGTGGTGAGATGGTTTCTAATTCATTTAATAATTCATTCAGTAGCTGAGTAAAGCTCGCGTCTTCCGGTATGTACTGCGAAGTTTCATCATTCCAAGTCAATTCCCAATTCAAGGTGATGTGCGAAAGTGGGCGTGTTACGAAAATATCAAGTAAATCACTGTTGTAAAAAAAAAATATCCATTTAGCTAAATTATGAATTCTGTTAATAAATAACTAAATCACCTTTCCGCCAATTCAAAGTTTTATATCTGTGTATGTCATGAAACATCACACCTAAACTATTTTAACTTTATACAATGACTCTATCCGAACATCTATCCTTATTTTTACAACTTTCTTTAGCCTGTGATTCACCTCTTTCAATCTGAGGATGCGTGTTTCCGTTGGCTATATCTCAACCCTCAAAAAAACTCTTTATGTCTTTTCATGCCCATCTGCAAGCTTTCCTCAGCCTCTTGAGCCCACTCAATTATTTAAAGTTATTCGAACCACTTGATGCTGTTCTCAAATATGTTTATTGGATATTAATAAATTTTCGAGTAATACTTAGTTGCCCTTTGAGTGTAAATTACATAACTTTCTCCAAGTGAATTTCGGATAAAAAATTATATTTGTGAATACATACTTGTATATAATCAATTAACGCATGAGTACAATTAACGCAAAAACTCCAGAACTTAACGCTACTTCGGAGAAAATCGATAAACTTATCAACAGGATTAATTCTGGGGACATTAGGATACCTGCCTTTCAACGGCCATATGTTTGGAAACAAAATCAAATTTTGGAACTATTGGACAGTATCGTCAAAAATTATCCTATCGGTAGCATCCTACTTTGGAGTACTTCGGAAAGGTTAAAACATACAAGGAATATCGCAGGATACGCGATACCAGATAATGATTTGGAATACCCGGTTAACTATGTATTAGATGGTCAACAAAGACTATCATCAGTATATGCCACATTCAGCGATAAAACAGTTCAAGACGACTCATCTTCTGATTACAATCCAGATTTAAATATTTTTGAGATTTATTACGATTTCAAAGCAGAAAGATTTGTCCCTTTATCGGAGGTTGATACAACCTGTAATTACGTAATGTATTTACGTAATTTTTTGTCTGCCGCTAGCCTTATAGAAGCACTAAAATCACTAGATAATGTTTATCATCAAGCTGCTCAGAATTTATTCTCTAAACTCATAAATTATGAACTGCCGGTTGTCACAATAAAAAACAGAAATAAAACTGAGGTGGGGATGATTTTTGAGAGGATAAATAGCACAGGCACAAAGCTTACAACTTTAGATCTTATGATTGCCTGGACATGGACTGATGATTTTCATCTTTTAGAATCTATCAAGGGATTATTAATAGAACTTGATGAGAAAAACTTTGGCGATATAACATCCAATATTTTACTTCAAACAATCTCAGCTATTGTACAAAATGACACCACGACACAAGCGATTCTCCAGCTTTCTGGTGAACAGGTTAGAGATAACTGGAAGAAGTTTACAGAGGCTTTAAAAAGAACGATAGATTTTTTGTCAACTCATTTAAAGTGTGCTCACCAAGATTTTTTACCTTATCAGCAGCAAATTATTTCCATCTGTAAATTTTTTAGCATACCTGGTCGGGAGACCCCGGATCAACTGAAGGCTTTAGAGCGATGGTTTTGGAAGACATCATTTTCGAATCGATATTCGACTGGTCAAACAACTGCAAAAATGAATGCAGATATTGAAACAATATTGGAGATTAGGAAAAATAATCTAACAGCAATAAACTCTGTAAGAACAACCGTTACCGAGGCCGAGCTAATAGAAACAAAATTTTCAAAAGCAAATCCATTAACTAGAGCATTTTTATTGTTATTAGCTCAACAAACACCTAAGGATTTGGTGAAGGGAACAAATGTGGACGTCGCGGACGCGCTATCAGAGTACAACAGAAAGCAATATCATCACATTTTCCCAAATTCTTTTTTAAAGAAACAGGGGTTCCCTCAAGGAAAAATATTTAGTCTCGCAAATTTTACATTTTTGTCGTCTGATTCAAATAAAAAAATATCTAGTAAGAAACCGTCTGACTATTTTGTAACGGTCATACCACAAGCGACGCTATCTGAAATTCTTACAAGTAACTTAATTCCTCTCAAACGGGAATTATATGAAAATGATAACTATAACGATTTTCTTCAGAAGCGAGCTGAAATTGTAATTTCTGAGATTGATAGGCTGGTGAGTTGATTTTTAAAATGTCGATCTTTGATGCAACGGTCATTGATTCTAGATCCAACACCATTCCATTGAAACACTAAAAGGATGAAAATAGCTTGTTTAGGTTGGGGCTCCTTGATTTGGGATCCAAAAAAATTACAGATAAAAGGAGAATGGCAGCCTGATGGACCGGAACTGCCCTTGGAATACAAAAGGCAATCTACTGATGGAAGACTCACGCTTGTAATTGATCTTCAGTCCATAAAGTTAACAACCTTATGGATAGAAATGGAGACTGATGATTTAGCAAAGGCAAAAGAATCTTTACGTTCAAGAGAAAAAACAACTTGTAATAACATTGGCTTTGTCTTGTCATCGGAAGTTTCCTCCGACCCTGTAAAATCAATCATCATAACTTGGGCTAAAGAGCATAACCTTGATGCTGTGGTATGGACCAATTTATCAGCTAAATTCAATGAAAATGCTATTGGGCCAACTTTAGATGAAGCGGTTGCTTATTTAAAGAGCTTAAATGGTGAAAAATATGAGAATGCAAAAGAATACGTGAGGAAAACGCCAATTCAAATTAATACACTTTACAGGCAGAAATTCGAAACTGAATTTGGATGGGGGTCATATAATATGTAACTTTAAAAAGCTGATCCTCATCACTGAGCTAGTTAAAGTTATAAATCAACTTTGTTTCTGTAAAATCTTATAGTCGCTGCTTAGCTCTCTGCAAAGTCTTCTAACACACTGTTTATGTATTAAAAAAGGTTACCAAAATCGTAAACTTGCTATCGTCTGATCACTATCCTGCAAATTCCATCATCTTTTCTACAAGCTCTGTTTATTACCTCTGGCATATTTCTCTCTTTAATTTATCCAATCGACTTCCGATTCTTGCGCTTTGCGTAGAGTGTTAACAATAGATAGACTCCTGCAAAATATGCTAAGGTGATGACATTATAATTTGCGCCTTTAGGCCTATTAGGGTTGCCAGTGCAAATAAAGATTGCTTCTCTGAGTACCGCACCTAGTAGAAAAGTCATTAACATACGAAACGAGGGTTTTGAACCATAATATCTTTTTATCTATTTTTTGTTTTCAAATGCCTCAACTTACTTTCACTCCAATCATCTCATTGCTTCATCCTAAGTATTAATCCAATAAAAATGTAGGCATGCCTATTGTTCAATTGCTCAAACAAACTCCTTATTTTTTTTCTCATCTTGATTGATATTAGATTTACTTAACTTTTATATCCCTTTAATCTCAATTATCTTCTCCTCAAATTTCTTGCTTTCGCATTAAGTTAAGAACTTTTTCTATCGATATTACCAAATACATAATAGATACTCCCTCGATCTGTTTTTTCTAGCGCTACCCCCAACAAATATTTTATTTTTTCCAGTTTTCCACATCTACGCATCAAAGGACTTTCCGTTTTGCATCTTTTCTTGTTTTGTATAATCTTTATCATATTGTTGAGCGCAGTATGTTTTCTTAAAATGTCAATTAGGTAAATCCATTCTATCAGATAGCACATTACCAAACTTCGTATTGCCACGGTAACTGTTCGATTAAATAAATTTTATTCAACGGTCTTAAACTATCAAGATACGCGCTAACGTTGTGTAGGTATCAATATAAATCTTTTGGTAAGTTTAGGTATCCCTTTTCAACAAGGTTACTAGTATTGGTCGCATTCCTATGATCTACGATGTCACTCCTATGAAAAATCAGATTATGACTTTGATATAAATTCCAAATAGTGATACTTTTCAAAATTTTACTAGAACCTACATCATCTAATACAAAAGCATAATTTTTTTATGGGATTGATATTAGAACTTAGTTAATGTAACTTTTAAAAGAATTATGTGGAAAAAGTATTATCCAACAATCACATCAGTCAGTTTGATGTTTAATATATTTGTATTGAATATTAACGACTTACATTTTGAGATCAAGAAATAATAGAATTGTATTGCGTGTAGACAATCAACCAAATGTACCTAAAAATTGGCTTGAAAGAAACCAAGGTATAATACAATTCATAATGATGATAATTACTTTTTTAGCTTTAGTAACCACGATATATTTTTCCCAGCAATCACTTGATAAAACCGCTTCGCAAGTAGAACAAGGAAAAGAACAGCTGAAACAAGCTAATCAGCAATTGAAGCTAGCTCAAGACCAATTTAAAGAAGGTATAAATCAACGAAGGATTGATTCAGTAAGAGCAGAAGAAGAAGAAGACCTCCAAAACGAACGTTTCAACATACAAAACAATATAAATAAAAAGAACCTCAATGCAATTGAACTACAGGCTAAAATTGCAAAAAGTCAATTTGATGCACAAGCTAGAACAACAGCTGAATTGCTTTATCAAAACAGACCTATTTTTATTTTACAAGAGACTAGTTTTGATAGTCTTCAAAATTTAGCATACATTTCAATACGAAACATCGGCAAACGACCTGCTAGGATAATTCGAAGTAAACTTTTTGCCTACGATAATAGTATTTATAAAACTGTCCGTTTCAATTATGTCGAAAAAGATAATGTCGAAATGAATGAAAATTCAATTTCAAGATTTCGTTTAAGTATGTATAAAGGTGAATTTACGGGTAATCAAACTTTATACTATATTCATTTCGTATATGAAGATGTAATGGATGGTAAAAATAAACATTTTCAAAAATTTTTCATTTGGAAAAAACTAGATAACGGTGCGACTGAATGGTCTCAATTAAATCCCGAAGTACAGTTGTTTTTAAAAAAACAAATCCTAGCTAGGAAGCTTAATCTCGATTTAAAAACTAACTAATAAATCATTCCTATCTGTAATTTACTTGTCATTATGTAAGTTTTCTTACTTTCATAATTTCCACTTACTGGGGAATTTAATTTACGGTTACCCTAAACGAACATAGTATTAAATGGGGTTAATATCTTTCATTAGGGGGGAGCTTGTTTTTGCCATGCCAATTACTCAGCTGTCCAAACAAACTCCCTATTTCTTTTTATACGCTTCTGCGAATTCTCTCAACCGTCTAATCAACTTAGGGTTATTAACCTTAACTTTCACACCTTTTTTCTTATCGAGTTGCTCAATTTCGTAGGGCAACCCTTCTTCTTTGCGCAACCTTTGTAGTTCATTTTCTAAAGCTTTAGCAAGTCCTGTGTTTTTTCGACCTTGAGATGCAAGAAGATTTCCATTGTCTTCTTCTAAAAGCTCACCTATTTCATTAAGATTTTCGTAATTGGGTTGAGATGTATTCGAATTCCAACCGCTTACTGTTGTATAATCTACATCAACCCAAAGCGAAATCAAACGGGAGGAAGCTCCTACATTTTTTGTAATCTCTTTTATCTGATTGATCTTTAAAGTGTTCTTAGCAGTTTTTCTTCCCATCTATCAAAAAAAAATCAAATAAAGTTTGCTTTTGGTGCGAACTTTATTATATTTGTTATCAGTTAATTATAGCGACAAATAGGAGTGAGGTGCAAGCCTTTCTTTTTACGATGTCACTCATGCCAGAAAACCGTCAAACTTTCACATGAGCTGATCGTGAGTTCGCCGTATCTATTGGATTTTGCTATCTTCGCGATACCTTATATTCAATAGGGCGGGCTTCATGTCAGTCTTTTGTGAAACTCAAACCTTCGGTTTGAGGGGTTCTTGACGGTACCACTGGCAAAAGCATTGAAGTTCGCCCTATTGGTTTTTCCAATCTGGTTTCCTTCCGCGTTTTGGGTACATCGTTTTACATAAAATTACCGTTTATGAAAACGAAAAAATTAAGCGCCATCAATGGTTATCATTTCAAGGAAGTGATAAAAGCGTATTCCCTACAACTATTATTAAAGAACGTCATCTGTTCTCCATCGTAGTACGTGCCGGAATTACCAGGTATAAAATAGCCCGAATGAGCAGGGGTTGATGTGGGAGAGCGCACATAGTCCTTGCGGGTTAATTTAGCCTGGTACCAGCCCCGTTGGTTTTTAGGCAAGGGTACTACAATGGTTTTTCGCAATCCCAAGGTAAGCATCTTTTTCCTGATTCGCAATACGGTTCGTCCGTATCCGCCTGTTCTCATGCGGAGGGGGCTGGTTTTTACCTGTTTTTTTTAACACAAATATAAACCGGAGCGTATGGGCCCAAATGAGAAGTATCGTTTTGACAGGCTTTATGCTTTAAAGCCGAAGAATCCTGTTTAAGGGGTGGCAGGGCAGGCGGGGACCTAAATGGTTAATGATTTTTATGGTTCTTTGATGATGCGGCCTGCCCTGTTTTTTTCTTTTTTGCTTTTGGGCTTATGCTTTTGCTTTCGGGTTCTTGCTCTGGCGATTAGGTTTTCCCTTTTATTTCTAAAAAATATAACGGGTTTGCTGTAGGGGGGATTATTCAGAACTTTTTGGCTGGAATACCTGCTGTATGTACTGTCTGGGAAGGGTGCAGCGGCAAATGGCGGGATTAAGTTGGGATATTATTCCGTGTGGCAATTGCCTTTTATCAATCAACCTTAATCAAAGAATACAACCGGATGATTAAAGTCAAACTTTGGTCTGGCTTTAATCAGTTAAAATATTTCTCTCTAAACATTTATTTATGATATCGTCTGGTGATAATTCTGGCAAGCCTTCTTTAAAAACAGCTCAACAGGTGCTGGAATTATTTTATGATCGCTATAATGTTGACAAGGTAAAGCTGGTGTTGCTGGAGTCTTTTCAGGGTTATGCGTTGAATGATAAAAAGGGTTTTCTGGAACTTGGAATTGGTGAGGAGGAGGTTGGTGAGGTGTTTGATGGCTTGATTGAGTTGGTTGTGGCGGTGCGGGTGCTGATGGAGGAGGGTAAGGTTGAGGGAGTGAGGGTTTAGGAGATCGGGCAGAGGCGGGCTTTTACGGTTCAGTTTTTAATTATTTTTTACGTTTAAATCAATCAAAATGATGCTTAAATTATGCTTCCTGCTATTGCTATGCCCTTTTTTTGGGGTGTATGGGCAGGATAAAAATATATCTGTTGTTGCTGTGCCTGGGTCTGCGGGTCAGCAGGGAATCGCGATCGGGCAGCAGGTGCCGGATGTGCTGATCAGGAATGTTTCAGGTTTTAATGGGGCGGGTCAGAATCTGGCGGTTTTGCCGCTTTCGGCTTTTAGGGGAAAGCTGCTGATCCTGGATTTTTGGGCCACCTGGTGTTCGCCTTGTGTGGCGATGATCCCCAAGATGGAGGCTTTGCAGGAGGAGTTTAGGGGGCGGGTGCAGTTCCTTCCGGTGGCTTATCAGTCTTTTGAGGTGGTGGATGCTTTTTATAGGAAGCTGGCGTTGCAGCGGTTGGGGCCGGGTAAGGTTTTTTCGCTGCCGGTGGTGACGGAGGATACGACTTTGGTGGGGCTTTTTCCGCATCATACTTTGCCACATTATGTGTGGATCGGTGCGGATGGGGTGGTGAAGGCGATAACCGACCGGGAGGCGGTGTCTGCTGAAAATATAAAAGCCTTGTTAAATGCAGGTTCGTTGGAACTGAAAGTTAAAAAGGATGAGAAAATGGTCTATGATGCCAGTAAGCCTTTGTTTTTTGAGGCGTCGGATTTTAATGATGGTATTTTCCGGTCGCAGTTGTCAGGCTATGTGGTCAATATCGGGCGGGGCATCTATAAAGACGTGGATGTACAGTCAGCCGGGCCGGTGAGGCGCATTACCGGGCGTAACCTGACCATTCCCGAACTGTTCCGGATAGCCTATAAAAAAGAAAAAAAAGAGACGGTGCTCGAAGATGGCCTGGTGGAAGAATTTGATCCGAAAAATCTAGCCAGCGCAGATTTCCTGGACTGGTTAAAGCAGGGCAGGGGATATTGTTATGAGCTCATGATTAACCAGCAGTCCAGTGCGCGGACATATGCCTTAATGCAGGATGAGCTCAAAGGGTTTTTCTCGGATTACCGGATAGGGCTGGAAAAAAGGAAAGTACAGGCCCTGGCCTTAGTACGTACCTCATCAAAAGATAAACTCCGTACCTCGGGTGGGCAGCCCTCGGTTTACGTGGACGGCTTTGGCTGCAAATTAACGAGCTGCTTCCTTTTTGTTTTCATTGAACGGTTACAGGTTCCTTTACAGGCGAATCCGCTTCCGATAATTGACCAGACCGGATATACTGGCATGGTTGACCTGGAGCTCACGGCCAATATGCGCAGTATTGAGCAGATCAATAAGGCGCTGGCCCGCTATGATCTCTGCTTTGTGGAAAAACCTGCGGAGATCGAAATGCTTGTTATCCGTAAACGCTAACTCACAAATTTTAGTTATGAAGAAAATTTTATCACTATACCTGACCGCACTATTTGTGCTTTACAGTTTAGCAGGGGACGCGCAGCAGCCCGCTAAAGAAATTAAGGGCAGGGTTGTGGCGGCCGATGGGCGCATTCCCCTGCATGGGGCAACCGTCAAAATGGAAGAATCCGGTGTTGCGGTGCTGACTGACCAAACGGGGAGTTTCGCATTAAAAACCACCCTGGGCAGGGTTACCCTTTTGGTATCCTACCTGGGTTATGAGCCTGTTCGCCTGAAGGTATCTGCTGGTGATCAGCCCGTGGAGATTTTGCTTTCTGCTACCGCAGCCCAGTTGAATGAGGTTGTCGTTTCCACGGGTTACCAGACGCTTCCGGCGGAAAGGGCTACGGGTTCTTTTGTCCAGGTGGACAATAAACTACTCAGCCGGAGGGTGAGTACCGGTGTGCTGGAACGGCTCGAAGATGTTACGCCGGGCTTGCTGTTCAATAAAGGAAAGTCGGCAGGGGCAGGGCTGATCAGTGTTCGGGGACAGAATACGATTTATGGAAATTCCAGTCCTTTGATTGTGTTGGATAATTTTCCTTATGACGGGGATATCAATACGATCAATCCCAATGATGTGGAGAGTATTTCGGTACTGAAGGATGCTGCTGCGGCTTCGATCTGGGGTTCGCGGGCGGGTAACGGGGTGATTGTGATTACCACCAAAAAGGGACGTTACAACCAGCCATTGAAAATGGGGTTTGTTGCGAACGCGACGGTTGGGGATAAACCGGATCTCTTTTATCAGCCGAGGATGTCTGCTGCGGATTTCATTGGCGTTGAAAAACTGCTTTTTGACAAGGGTTTTTATCTGAATGCCGAAACGGGTTTCAATAATCCGGCGATTACGCCTGTGGTGGAATTGCTGATTGCCCGAAGGGATGGTAAAATTACGGCGGCCCAGGCGGATGAGCAAATTTCTGCTTTGGCTGGGCTTGATGTGCGCCAAGATTTTGACCGTTACTTTTACCATAAGAGTGTTAACCAGCAGTATGCGCTGAATTTTAGTGGTGGGAGTGAGAGCCAACGTTTTAACCTCTCAGGAGGATATGACCATAACCGTGACAACCTGGTAGGAAACATTTTGAACCGCTATACTTTTAATGGGGGACAGTCCCTGAATTTACTGAATAAAAAACTGGAGATCACGACCGGGTTTTATTATAGCCAGAGCACTAGTGTGACCAACAATTCCGGGATAAGCCTCATCGGGCTCAATACGGGTAACGGCCCTTCGCTGTATCCCTATGCCCGGCTTGCCGATGCCGCGGGCAATTCCCTTGCGATGACACACGACTACCGTCAGGGATTCATAGAGTCCGCGCAGCAGCGGGGACTGCTCGACTGGAGTTATAAGCCCCTGGAAGAAATCTTTCTGGCGGATAAAACCCAGAAACTCATTGATTACCGTCTCAATTTTGGCGCCAACTATAAAATAAGGCCTTATCTTTCGTTTTCCTTGCTTTACCAGTATGGCCAGACCATAGCCAACGGGAGGAACCTGCGCAGCGAAAAAACTTATTTTACCCGGAACCTGATCAACAATTATTCTTCAGTTGATGCTAACGGGAAACTCACTTATGCCATTCCCCGCGGTGCAATACTCGATCTGAATGAGCTCACCGCCACCAGTCAAAGCATGAGGGGACAGTTAAATTTTAACCGTCAATGGAATGATAAACATAGTCTCACCGCCATTGCAGGATACGAGCTTCGTGATTTCCATACGGTGGGGAACAGCAACCGCGCTTATGGTTATGACGATAGCCATGCAACGGCTTTAGGGGTTGATTACATCAGCCAGTTTCCCCAGTATGCCATTCCAGGTTCGCTGGCAGCTATCCCTTTTTATAACAGCATGACCGATCTGACCGACCGGAATATTTCTTATTATTCGAATGCGGCATATACTTTTTTGGACCGTTATACCTTTTCGGCCAGTGCGAGGCTTGACCGGAGTAATCTTTTCGGGGTGAAAACAAATCAGCAAGGAGTGCCCCTTTATTCGGCGGGACTCGCCTGGAATATCAATAAGGAGAATTTTTATAAGCTCGAATGGCTCCCTTATTTAAAGATGAGGCTGACCTACGGCTATAATGGCAATGTGAATAAAAGCCTTTCTGCCTTCACAACTGCGCTCTACGTGACAGGCAATGCCATTAATACCGTGTATGCGCAGGTCATCAACCCCCCAAACCCTGAGCTCAGGTGGGAGCGCGTCCGCCTGATCAATATTGGGTTCGATTTTGCAACCAGGAATAACCGGATCAGCGGAACGATAGAGCCTTACTTAAAACGGGGCATGGATCTGATCGGCGACATTGCTTTTGCCCCCTCATCGGGTGTCACCACTTTTCGTGGGAATACGGCAAATACCCGTGGAGCGGGAATTGATGTTACTTTAAATAGTCAGAATTTGGTCGGTGAGTGGGGTTGGCAGACCAGTTTCTTCTTTAGCCACGTAAGGGATAAAGTGGTGGATTACGCGCTGCAGCAGCCAGCAAGTACGTATGCACAGTTTTCCGACGACGAAATTTATCCTTTACAGGGAAAACCCTTTTATGCAGTATACAGTTATGCCTTTGCCGGCCTGGATAAACAGAACGGCGATCCTCAGGGGTATCTCGGTGGCAAAATAAGTAAAGACTATGGACAGCTATTGTCCTCCGCGACGACAGATAACCTGATTTACAGCGGACCTGCCCGGCCGGTAAGCTATGGCGCCTTGCGCAATACCTTTAGCTACAAACAATTTTCCCTTTCTGCAAACATCAGCTATCGCCTGGGCTACTATTTCAGGCAGCCAGGTATTTCTTATACGAACATTCTTTCCGGACAGGGTTATTTTCAGGGCAGGTACAGTGAGCGCTGGAAAAAGCCCGGCGATGAACTCTTGACAACCCTGCCATCAATGCCTGCCAGCATCAATACGGCGAGGGACAGTTTCTATAATTTTTCTACGGCAACTGTAGAAAAGGCTGATAATATACGCCTGCAGGACATTAGCCTGTCTTATGATTTTGGTAAAATCCTATTGCAACAGCTATCGCTCAGTAAAGTGCAAATCTATTTGTATGCCAATAACATCGGGATCATCTGGAAGTCGACAAAAACCCGGTTTGACCCGGATTATCCTGCCGCTGATTACCCACCCGCCCGAACGATTGCGGTAGGTATCAAAGCTGATTTTTGAATTGATAATCATTAAAACTAAATATTATGAAACGATTATGTTTGCTCCAGTTCCTTTTGCTGCCCGGGCTGCTTTTCAGCTCCTGCCAAAAGGAATTCCTGGAGAAAAAGCCTGATAAGGCGCTGCTCATTCCCACAACCCTGGAAGATTTCAATTCCTTAATGGACAACCTGACCATATTCAACACCAGTCCTGCACTGCAGGAAATTTCAGGTGATGACTATTACGCCAATGATGCCGGCGTGGCTGGATTCACCACGGCGATGCAGAAAAACAGCTACTTATGGACTGTAGATCTCTATCAAAACCAGCCTTGTACAGACTGGAACCTTCCTTATCAACAAATCTTTTATACCAATATCATCTTAGATGGCCTAAGCGACCTGGAAGGGGCTGATGGAGCTAAGACCAACTGGAACATTACTAAAGGTAGCGCGCTGTTCCACCGGGCATTTGCATTTTATAATCTGGTGCAGCTGTTTTCCAAAACCTATGACCAGAACACCGCTGGTGTGGATCCGGGGGTACCCTTGCGCCTCACTGCAGACGTGAATGCGAAGGTGGGAAGGGCTTCCGTGCAGGAGGTCTACAACCAGGTGATTGGTGATTTGCTTGAAGCAGAAAAGTTATTGCCCCAACAGACTCAGTTCAAAAGCCGTCCCTCAAAGGCTGCAGCGGAGGCACTACTGGCTAGGGTATACCTGAATATGGGAAATTATGAACTGGCGGATAAATATGCGGCAGCATCACTTGCGCTTAATCATTCCCTGCTGGATTATAATACCGTCAGTCAGACTGCAACCAATCCATTTCCCTCTTCTCCCGCGGCGGACAATCCTGAAGTAATCTTTTATGATAAACTCATATCTTATGGATTTACCTCCTCCACCAGGACCACGGTTGCTGATGAATTATACCAGCTCTATGCAGATAAGGACTTAAGGAAAAGCATATTCTTCGCAGGTACTGCTCCTTTTTATATGAAGGGGCGATATACGGGATTCCGCCTGCAGCTTTTCGGCGGCCTGGCAGTTGATGAAATGTACCTCATCCGCGCAGAATCGCTGGCCAGGCTTGGCCAGTTCGCCGAGGCGATGAAAGAACTCAATACCCTGCTGGTTACGCGCTGGGCAAAAGGCAGCTACCAGTCCCTCACTGCTGCAGATGCGGAGGGCGCCCTAAAGATTGTTCTTCAGGAAAGACGGAAGGAGCTCACTTTCCGGGGACTTCGTTGGGGAGACCTCAGGAGGCTCAACAAAGATCCGCGCTTTGCAAAAACTATCACCCGGGCGGTTGCCGGCCAAGTCTATACCTTGATGCCGGGAGATAAACGTTATGTGTTTCCAATTCCGGCCGAAGAGGTAGTTGCCAGCGGTATCGCGCAGAATGAGCGGTAAATAAAAAAGCAACCGGCGAGATGCCGGTTGCTGGTTCAAAAGGTTAATTAGATACTACTGGGAAAAGTTGCCCAGTTCCTGCAAAATGTAGCCGCTGTCATTGACATTGGGATTTTGACCTTCAGGATAAGTACGGGTACAAGGGTTGGAAGAGGATTCGCAGCTGTAATTGCCGGTTACCGGTTCATAAGAGGTGCCATTGTAACCCCATTTAACATTGGCCTTTTGAGCAGTAGATGCTACTGCTATGCCTGTTCCAAGTAGGAATGCGATAGCAGCAAAGTTTAATTTGATACTTTTCATAAGATCGAATGCTTTATTACATCAAAAAACATTCAGAAAAACTTTAGTGAACAAATGATGCTTACTCTTTTCGCAGGTTTTCAGCTTCCCCTGTTTGGTCGTTGGCGACTATTTTAGATACCTCCCTTTCAGCAATATGGCAGTACAAAGCGATGAGGTTAAGGATTAGAAAAATGCTGTTGAATATCAGGTGAGCCGTCCAGCCCATTTGACTGAGTATTCCTCCACATGAACAGGGAACCCTGTCCCAGAAGTGGAGCATGACCAAGGCGATGTAGGTGGTGAAGGCCAGCAGCAATGCGGATGAAAATAGCAGGCCAGTTTTAATAGTTCGCTTGAAACACAGCAGCAGCGCAGTAATGATTTCTACAGGTATCAGGAAATATAACAGAAAATCTGCTAGCCAGCCCGGAAAAGACTGGTTGTGAAGCTGCTGGTCAAAGTCTGAAAAAGTAAAAAGCTTACTTAAAGCAGCATATATAAATAGCAGTACAAGCAGTGGTGGAACGGTTGATTTAAAAATTGCTTTCATGGTAAAAGAATTATGAAACAAATTAACGGGGATTAGAAAAGTTAAAACAGTATGAGATGGGTAGTATACCCTTTAAAGCGATGAAGAGATGAAAGAAAGTAGGTCTATGGTTTATCGGTTTTTGCCACAGGTATTTTTAAGGGCACCCTATTATAGCTTTAGCGGGTATGATCTTTCGCGTTTGCCTGAGGTGCTTCAGGAACAGGCTTTCCGAAATGCCGTTTTCCTGGCCAGTGTGGAGTTTTATACCTCGCTTGAAAAAAAAGGATTTGATTTCGATCAACTCTCTGATAGGCAAAAGCATACGCTGTACAGATATTATAACCGGATGTGCTTCCGGCCCACGCCTTTTGGGAGCTTTTCTTCTTTTACTTTACTCCATTGGGGAGGAGGCGGTCAGGTTAGGCTTGCCGGAAGCGATGAATCGGCACTTCACCTATTGCCAGACCAGGAATTTTTAAGGAAACTGAAGAACAGGGCGGAGGCTGACCTGCCAGAAGAAATAATCGCCAACCCTGCGCTGTATCGGTTTAATGACGTTTTGCGCTATACGAAGTCATCTTTGGATGATAGGGGGGAGTTTAGCTTTTCTTTGCAGGGGATAGCAGCCGAAAAATTCAATGTACAGCTCTTTTCATTTTTATCTTCAAAAAAGATCTCCAGGGATCTGGTCTTGAACTGGGTTATGCAGCATAGTGATTGTTCAGAGGGAGAAGCGGAAGAATACATCCAGTTTTTGCTTAAAGCCGGAGCGGTTTTCGATGATACTCAAGGCAAAATAATCAGTAATGAAGTCATCGAGGATTTTTTGAGTGTACCCGGCTGGAATGTTTTCTGGAAAAATTATAGCAGGATTCCCTTATCGGGTGAAGCATCACTATCGGCTTTGGCCGGGGATATCCGGGAAATTGCACGGGAAAATAAACCTCTTGTCCAGCCATTTTATGCTGCCCTGGAAAGGCCAAACCATACTGGAGGACCTGATCGTGCTGAACAGGTGGGACTGTCCAAAGCTGTCCATGTACTTCAGTTATTATCAAATGCGGAGCAGCCTGCGGATCTGTCGCGTTTTATCCGTGACTTCCGTGCCCGCTTTGATCAGGAAAAGGTGCCTTTGCTGCTGGCTTTGGATCCTGATGGGGGACTGCATTACGGGGATATGGACCCGGTTATGCCTAATCAGGATATCCTGGAAGACATTCCTTTTCCTAAACCTGAAGATCAGAACCGCACGCTTGGGTGGCGGGCTGTCCAGCAGTTGGTGTTCAGGCTGTGGGTAGGGGACCGCCTTCGTGATCCCTGGGCGCCGCTGCAGATCAGCGAGGCGGATGTCACCGAACTGGAAAATCTGAAAAAAACGGTTTTGCCTTTACCCCAGACGCAGGCGCTCCTATACCGCTCGACGGGTGAGCACCTGATCATTGAAAGTTCGGGTGGGGTAACGGCCACTTCGCTGATCGGAAGGTTTTCCTGTTTTAGTGAACCGGTGCATGATTTTTGCAAAGCGCTGGCGGAAAGAGAGGCTGCCGCAAATCCTGACGTTGTTTTTGCGGACATTGCCCAGCAGTCTGATTTGCACGTGGATAATATCAATCGCCGCAGGGCTATATATCCTTATGAAATACCGTTAAATGTCTTTCCGGCTCAGGGGGATGAAAAACTCATCCTTCCCGGTGAACTTTTGCTTTCGCTGGAGGGGGATGAACTGATCCTGGAGTCGTCGAAACTGAAGAAAAGGGTTATTCCACGCCTGGCTACGGCCTATAACTTCCGGAACAACCATTCGCCGGTTTTCAGGTTGTTGTGTGATCTGCAATATCAGGGGATACAGGCTGGGCTTTCCTTTAGTCTGGAAAGTTTTTTTCCGGGACTGCCTTTTTATCCGCGGGTCTGTTACCGAAAGGTAATCCTCTGTCTGGCCAAATGGAGTTTTAAGGAGGCTGATCTCGAGATTTTATCTGCAGGTGATCCCCTTGATTGGAGGAATGCCCTGGATGGGTTTCGCAGCAGGCACCGCTTGCCCCGCCACATTTCATTGGGGGCAACCGACCAGCAGTTGGTTTTTGACCTGGCCAATACAATAGAGGCAAAATTTTTTATGGAATGCATTCAGGGGCTAAAGCGGATTACGGTTCAGGAATATTTATGGCCTGACCGGTCTGTTCTTTCGGGCAGGAAACCGGTAGCCGGGCAGATGATTGCTTTTTTGGCACATGACCAGCAAGTGTTTAAGGGAACGAAAGCGGATGGTGTACTTTCTGATGGTGAGGCGCAACGTGATTTTTTAATGGGGAGTGATTGGCTGTACCTCAAAATTTTCTGTATTCCAAGGGCGTCAGATGAAATACTGGTCAAAATTGTTTTTCCGTTTATCAAGCGTTACGCCAAGCGGATCAAAAACTGGTTTTTTATCCGTTATAATGACAAAGGTTATCACCTCCGCTTGCGAATACGGGCGGAAGAAGCCGACCTGGGTGGTTTGCTGGTGGCCTTGCGGAAGAAAATTCAATCGTCCGGGCACGATAAACTGATCCGGGATTTTCAGGGGGACACGTACCGGAGGGAAATAGAACGGTATGGCGCTGATCTTATTTCGGATGTGGAAAAGCTTTTCGGCGCTGGAAGCCATTTTGCTGTTTTGCTGTTAAAACTCAGGGAAAACAATAGCCTCCCGTTTAACGAATTTGATGTGGCTGTCCTGACTGCCATGCACATGATCGGTTGTTTCTTCCCTGACCGGGCTGATGCGCTGGATTATAGCACAAAGGTTAGGGATCAGTTTATGGCAGAGTTCAGGGCGGATAAACCGCTTACGGTGGCAATGGATGGACAGTATAGGAAGAAGAAGTCAACTATAGCGGACTTGGTGAAAAATGAGGGCTTGGCCAAACATTTTTCTCCGGTTTTGAAGCAAATGACAGTTTTAGATAACCTTACAAAGCGCTATTCCGTTGAAAAGAAAATGCGGCTTTTGGCTGATTTGGTGCATATGCAGATGAACAGGGCTTTTTCGGTTAAACAAAGACAGCAGGAGTTGCTGGTTTACTATTGCCTGCAAAAGTATATGAGTTCATGTTTGGCCCGCGAAAAACCTCGGGGCTAATGATTACTCCGGTCTCTTTTACTGATCAGTAAGGCCGGTTGGACCTTTTCACGGAAGGCGGAACGGTAAGTCACGCCGATTGGAATGGTCTCTCCACCTGTTAGCCTGAGCTGGCCATATTCTAAGGATTGAATAAGGGCGTGGTTGACGATAAAAGATTGGTGTATTCTCGAAAAATTATCTTCAGGTAGTTTCGTTAGGACTTCTGCCAAGGTGAGGTAAGTCGTTACTGGTTCATCTTTCATGTGGATAGTGATGTAGTTGCCGATGTTTTCGATGTAACGGATATCCGCGATGGTGATGCGGTTGAATTTTCCTTTAATATTGCTTTTCACAAAAAAGAAAGGACTAGAGGCAACATGAGTGGTCTGACTGCTGAGGTTGGACCGTACTTTGGTAACCGCCTTTAAAAACCTGGAGTAATGGATAGGTTTGAGCAGGTAATCTACCGCATCTTTTTCAAATGCTTCCGGTGCATACTCCCGGTAGGAAGTGGTAAAAATAATGTTGGAGGCTGAACCAATGAGGTCTGCCACATCCAGGCCATTCAATTGGGGCATGTCAACGTCTAACAGGATAATGTCCGGTGTGGGGACGTGGCACAGTTCTTCAAGCGCGAGTAGTGGGTTTGTGGAACTGCCAACGAGTTTTAGCCCTGGCGTTTGATTAACATATTTATCCAATACCTCGATCGAATGGTATTCGTCGTCAATGATATAACAGTTTAAGTTCATAATCGGAGGGTTAAAGTGAGTTCATAATATTCGCCCGGTTCGTTAATCTGAAGGGTGTAGTTGTCTTTGTAGAATGAATCCAGCCGGAGCCTGATGTTTTGAAGGCCTAGTGCTTTTCGCTCGCGGGCATGTCCGTTCTTTGATTTTTTCAGATTCAGGCTGTGAAAAGTTAACTTTCCGGTTTCGTCCGTAGATAGTTGAATCTTTGCGGGTGACTTGGGATCGGTTAAATTCCCATGTTTAAATATATTTTCAGTTAGGGTAAGTAAGATCAATGGAATGATTTTGTAACTGTTCAAATCGTTTCCAATTTCTACACTGAGGTATAAGGGCTCTCTAAAACGGTATCGGTTGATGGCCACGAGGTTTTCAATCTGCTCGACTTCTCTGGCTAATTTTATTTTTCCATCGGAACCTGCTTCTTCCAGGCTGAAGCGCATGATCTCTGAAAGTAGCCATATACAGTGGGCTGCGTCTTCGGAGTATTTTTGTGTATTGTTATAGACGAAGTTAAGAGCATTGAAGAGCATGTGTGGGTTGATCTGTTGTTGGAGGTATGCGTTGTGTGTTTTCGCTAGCTGTGTTTCTAATTCTGCATTGGTTTTTTCTATTGCTAGCTTTTTGTTTTCAGATTGTTGAAATTTTTTGTGGAAATATGAAATATGACTGGCAGACCAATAAAAAGTTCCTAATATGGTAAAATTCAGACCTCTTATTATATTCCGGGGAGCGAATGCTCCAATATATACATAAGATTTTCCCGTTCTGTTGGGTGGATCTTCCAACAAACAATCTGCTGTATACTTTAACAAAAGATACAGCACAGCTAATACGAAATAGCCGATAATCAATTTAAGAAAATTGACCTTCCAACCGATGATTGTATGGTTTAATAGCGTCACATAGAGGTAGAAAAAACAAATGTTAATTGGGTAATAAATAAAATAGATGTAAGGACTTTCTATCGTTCCTATGGTAAAATAGACTATTGAAAGCTCGTACGCTATGAAGGCTGACCAACAAATAACATGAATCGCTAGTATGTTAGATGAGAATTTCTTGATTGGAAGCTTAAATAAATCCATGGCTAAAATAGCTGTTTATACCTCGAAACATTAGAGATCTGTAATAAATGTGCATTCACATCAAATTCATATTAATTTAAACATAAAAAATAGAAATCATGACAAAATCCAAAAAACTTCCGCAAAAAAGAACACAAACTTACAGTCGCTACGGGACATTCCAGCGCAACGGTAATATATCAGAAACGGATACCACCGCCGCTACTGGTACAATAACCAGCACTCATATTTTCAAAAAGTAAATTGAGTCGTGACGCACCAGGAAATCACCTCGCTATGCTTAAAAATGAACTGAAGGATATAGAAGAAATTTTGATTGAGCAAATATATTCCAACAGCAACACAACTGCCCGAACTGATCTTAAAACTCGGTTCGGGCAAATCTTTCAAGCATGGGAAGATGTATTATTTTCCAATATCCCCGAGAGCAGCCTGGTGCGTTATTTTCATTATCACATTGAAGTTATATCGACTATCTCTACTCGATTATCTCATTCGCCAAATCCAAAACAATACTTCAGTTCCCAAAATGAATTTTTAGCGCTGATCGATCATCTGCAGAAATACTGTTCCAAATATTTTAACGAGGATGCAGTTGCACCTGCAATGTATCATCAAAGACTGGTTTCGCAACTTAGCGGGAATATTAATGCGGTCCGAAAAATACTGCGGTCGGGTAATATTGATGCTGCTCTGAGTTTATGCCTATCCAAGTGGTTTACCCTGATGTCTGATCACATCGGGGCGGTGGAATTTAGCTTTCGTTCATTACATTATTTTGGGTATATCACCAATCAACTATTGGAATCCGACGCTTTATCGACAGCCGGGGAGATTCCGCTGGTTTCATTACTGGTCCGTTCGAATTTCAATAACCTTTCCTTCTTGGTTTATCTTCAGGATACTATTCGGAATTCCCCTGGATACCTTGGGGATAAAAATGAAAGGCTTGATTATCTAATGGAGCAGAAAGCCTTGATGATGTCATTACCTGAAGTGAAAAATTGGGTTTATAATCCGGCTTGGCCTTCCATAAAAACGATGATAACGGATTGGTTGCAGGAAGAGATTTTGCTGACAGAAAAAGCTGTATGTAATAAAGATGAAGTGGCGGTTCCCAAAATACCACTGGAGATGTCGGTCGCACACCTTTCCTGCCTGATTAGGTTATTATATGAGGAAAGTGTTTTCGCCACTCAGAATCTCCAATTCATTTTTAAAAGTGTTGCCGGTCATTATCAAAGTAAAAGACAATCGGTTATTTCTCCAGGAAGTCTCAGTAAAGAATTTTATAGTATTGATCAACATACTGCTGCCCGCGTGCGGGACCTTTTACAACGTATGGTTCAGCGGATTAACCGTAATTTTTTTCCTGTAGTTTTTGCAATAGATGCAATAATCCTTTCTTATCTAAGTAGCCGCTGAGTTCTCCTAGCCAGCTGTAGCTAAACCCTCCTTTATTAATTAATTGTTCAGGCGAAATAGAAGTTACATCTAGTAGCGTGGTGAAATTCATGGACTCACAAATTTTGCAAAAACCAGTACTGAAACCAAGTCTGTTAATAGGGGTGTGTAATAATTCCTGAATTTCCATATTTTTAATTGCATGACGTGTGATAAAGATACATTTTTTGTTTCTAATAAGATGTATCTATTGTGCTGTTTCTTTTTAGAGGTACCTCTCGCGCATCATTTTGGTTTACTTTACGTTATGAGTAGAGCCAAAAACGAAGAGGAGAGCGAGAATATACAGGAAGTTCTGAAATTGGTTGGAGCACGAATTCGTTCGCTTAGAGAAGCTAAAGGGGAACGGAATTATGAGAAATTTGCCTTTAAACATGATCTTAACCGTACGCAGCTTTGGCGCTATGAAAATGGGGAGGATTTGTATTTCTCGTCATTACTCAAAGTACTCGCCGCATTGGACATCACGCTTGCAGAATTCTTCGGCGAAGGGTTCGATCAAGTTTCTAAGTAACGGCTTCGTACTAAAACAGGAATTCAAAAAGTTAGTGAATCTGTAAATCTTGTTTGTTTAATTTCACCTTTGCATTGGGCAAGTCTGGTACTACATATCTTGGGCTAACAATAACAATAGGCTGTTCATAGATATGCCATCATAAATCTTCCGGCGATAGTAGCTGAAACGAAATTAAGCCACTAAGTAAACACGACAATCGAATGGCTGATGCAAGAAAATTGGTTGTAACGAGTTTGTTTTTTTTGGCAGCAGTGTTCCTGCTGGACTATTTGTAATTATCTTTGCATCAGAGATGAAAAGCGAGCATATACGGGAAACCTTCGGAAACATTGATATTTATTTATTCGACCAGCTATTAAAAGGCACTTATGATGGGTGCGAAACTGTTTTGGATGCTGGATGTGGTACGGGAAGAAACCTGCTTTACTTTTTAAGAAGTGGTGCACAGGTTTATGGGGTAGATCAGAATCCTGAAGCGATAGTACAGCTTAAAAATCTGGCAAGTGCCTTTGCTCATATCAATCCCGAAGAAAACTTCAAATTAGGGCTTGTGGAACAATTACCATTTGAAAATGAAAGTTTTGATCTGGTCATCAGTTCTGCTGTACTCCATTTTGCAGAAAACCAGGAACATTTTGAAGCGATATTAAACTCCATGTGGCGCGTACTTAGACCAGGTGGATATTTCTTCTGTCGGCTGGCCTCAGAAATCGGTATTGAATCACTGGTCCGTTTTATCGGAAATGGGAGGTATATTCTCCCTGACGGATCAGAGCGGTTCTTGGTTAACCAGGAAATGTTGGTGAGACTCACCAAGAAACTTGGCGGACAGATTCACGAGCCGATTAAGACTACAAACGTACAGAACATGAGGGCAATGACCACATGGTGCGTGCGGAAATAACAATCGATTTTAAAAAGTTTAGCATAGTATATCAGGTGTATGACGTTGGTTTATTGTGTCGGTTTATATTGGTGAAAGCGAGATCTGCAACGTCGGGCGTAACTCTGCCCGATGGTTTTATGTACCAGAGCCAGAATATACCGTACCTTTAGTCAGCACGGGGTCACAGATGCCACCCTGGGCAATAGCCGGAATGTAACATATCTTAGAAGCTCTAGGTTTTTAATTCACTTTTATGAAACGCTTGATATTTTTTCTTTTTATTATTTTATGTTGGCCACAGTCTCGAAAATTAAAGTTATGATAGATGATCAAGATACAACATTAAAGCAAATTTGGATGTTAAAAGAGGGTGCTCCAAAGTCTCTTTGGAATGTGAAAATCGTTCCAGCTTTCCTTAATTTTGTTTCGATTTCTAATAAGCTAATTACTCGAGGAAGATCAAATTCAAGCGTAGCCGCGTATAGTTATCAGATTAGCAATAACGAAATTCTAACTGAAAAGGCGAAATTCAAAATTATATCCTTGTCAGTAAATAACATGGTACTGCAGATAGACAGTGATTATTACACCTATTATTCATTAAAAAGGATTGAAAAAAAAATCGATAAAACTCTACTTTTTAATGCGCTCACAAGTAAGCGAAAATGGATAATAGGCAATGATACCATAAGATTTACTAACGTAAATGACGATATTCAATTCGGTCATGAACATGCATTTTATAAACTCAGTGTTGACAAAGAAGGGCGGAAATTTTTTGGAACCTACTATATAGATGAATTTGAAGGACATGTCTTCTTATGTTTTTTAATAGATGGAGAGTATCAAGAAAAATTTAAGAAATTATGAACGCTACAGATAAGACCATTAGATATAAAACAATTGGGGGTGACTACATTATTGATGTTGGAATAATGTAGTAGAAACCTAGCCTTATATAATCGGTCACTTCCAGGCTCTTCCCCACTTTTGGTGGTAAAATTCAATATCGATTGGGATCCTGAAGAAGTGTACGCAAGTAGTTGGTTAAAGGGATGTTTTGTAACCGAAAATTTTCCTTACACAGGTCGACTACCAACAGTGGGGAGGAACCACTTCCACCGAAGTACACACCTAAATATAGACAGTCCAATTTTTTAGGTTCTTTTAATGAGCTTCTTTGTCTTCATGTTTATTTTGCAATAGCAGCCTCGCACGTAACCTGTTTGCAGCGAGGATAATTGCTGCATCCCCGAAACTTTCACTTATCTGAACTTCTGGCTGTCATAATGCCGTCGCAGCTTGGGCATTTCTGCTGAGCGGTTTGTCCCTCAGCAATGCCATGGTCCTGGATAAGTTCTGCTAAGAATTTGTTCATATTATGTGGATGATATTGAAGATAGACCTGGTGGCGGGCGCGGGTCAGGGCGACATAAAACAGCCGCCTTTCCTCGGTATTTTCGAAACTGTCGCTAACATTAATCCATAGGGTGTTTATTGAGATGAATAGGATAAGGCAGCAAAACTATTTAGTAGACTAATCTCCATTCCTAAAGAGAATAAATCAAACTTTGACTCCTTTTGGTTTGTTTGATGGAAGGAATATAAATAATATGATGATGAATAGCGAAGAAAACAAAAAGGTTAGTGGCGGGCAGGGCCCGGGAAATGCCGGTAATGGAATTACTGGTGATAATACGGTTAAAAATCCTGATGATTGGACCACAGGCGGTGAGCCGATGACGGGAGCGCAGGGGTCTTATTTAAAGACGCTTTCTGATGAGGCCGGTGAGGAATTTGATGAAAACCTGACCAAATCGGAGGCTTCAAAGCGTATAGATGAACTGCAGCATAAAACCGGACGCGGCTTGGATACCGGTCAGTAATAGCGTAGAACAGGGATTAAATTGCTTTAATCCCTATGTTTTTTGCAAGAATACGGTGTGATGGAATTTTCCAAAATCCGAAAAGGATTATTGTGATAAGGCACTAATTCTTTTGAAGTTGAGAATGACTTGTTACATTCTCGGTTTAACAATTAAAATAAGTTGCCATAGGCGAACCAAATGCTTGGAAAATTGTTTAATAGAAAACTGTAAACATGGAAGCCATCAAAGACCAGCTGCAGCCCAAAAAAGAAGGGGGGGAGCAAAAAGTGCTCATGGATCCTGCCGTTACCGCAGAGACCGATGAACTGGATGCTAGATTTCAGCAGGACGGGACCGGTGATGAAAAGCCGGAAGAAACAGAAAATAATTCAGCCAACAAATCACAAAACATGGAACAGTTCAGAATAGCAGTAGCAGTAGAGGGCAAAGAAAAATTGTATGACATTCGTCCGTTGGGAGATGCCCGGTATGAATAGCAGAAAATGGCGAAGTGATCGGAACCATTCTCTTGGATGAAAAAGATCATGCCCGTTGCGAAAGCCAGGGCTGTCTGCTTGATCTTCCTGCATTGCATGCAGTACGCGAAAGCATACAGGCTCATGAGGGTTGGGACGATCAGCTTGGACATGCGTAGCTGGTGAACCCTAGCTGCTTTCAGTCCGATTGGAAATGATAAATAAGCGCCACAAATCCGGTCCATGTACAACGTGTTTCAACTCGTTGACTTATCCTTATTTTTAGTTCATTGATGGAATTTATCAAACCTCATTTCAAATAGTCAATAACGGTGTTAAGATTTAAACCCATAAACATTTGAGCGTATAGGATTTATTTATATCCTCACCTGGTCACGAAAACAACCTGAATAATTGTCTGAGTTTCTAGCAACTACACCATTGTTCTTTTTTTAAGATTTCCTTGGCCAAAAGATAAAGGCAATTACAATAGCCAAAATCCCTATTGTTCCACTTATTTGTAAGAGATATTCCTTCATAATTCTTCGTTTTAGGTAATGCTAATTAGGCAATTCGGCAAATAAACAGGTGTAAAAATCAGTTGTTGACTTATCAGTTAAAGCATTGGTCTTTTGATGCGGATAATTGATGATTGCTTTATGAATAAGTGCAGCGATATGGTTATCCGTCAATTCCTGAAGCTTTCACGGAGATCATCGTCAATCTTTGTTTCTTCTCCAGCCATGGTAAAACAATTGAATTAAATATATTAATTAACGTGCTGATTGCTAAGTATGGCACTTTAAAGTTAGGAATTGGTAGGGCTTTTAACAAGCCTTTTAATCAACTTTCTATCCTCAGTTTACAAGAGCCATGATTATCGGATCATTTCTCACCATAAACCCACTGGAGTAGGGGACTGACAGCATAGCGGAATTTCGACGTGAATTGCTCCATATTGCAACCAACTGAAACCACATCTTATTATGCATTAAGGCACCATCAAAAAAAGACAGTGTGAAGTATTGGCATACTGGTAGGTCTGGGAACCTTGCTCTTCCCGGAAAATGAAACTACTCCTCCAAAGTAAATAGGACAGGGGCAATACGCTAATACCAAAATGGGTACCCCTAAAAATACGGATAATCCATCAATCGCCTTAATCGTTTGGGGGCAAGCTTTAGAGGAGGGAAAAACGTATAGCCTTGCCTCCGAAAGGAAAGTGGGTGCGGCTTTTGCCAGTTATTCTTATGGTTCAGCATGAAATGTAAGAGAGTTTAATACCACTTCTGGCCTAAGGGGGGAACTTTATATTAAAAAAATCAATAAGGATATCGTTTCTGGTACTTTTTGGTTTGATGCAATAGCTTCTACCGGAGAAAAGGTTGAGGTCCGCTGTGGATCCTTCGATGTCTCTTTTTAAAAAAAGCAAACTTTTATTTTTATGAGACGCTCAAATTCTTTTATCCGCAAGGCATGGCTTTGCATTTTTCTTAACAATTCCTTTTTTCGCTTCCGCTCAGATTGAGGAGGGAGGGGATCCGGATGAACCCATACCAACAATTAATACCCAGTTTTATGACCAGATGAATCTGATCTTTGGAAACCTGGAACTTAGCCGGATGCCTTATGGTCTTCTGAAAGATTTTGCCCTCGAACAGACCGATCTTGGGGATTACGGCGGGCTGAACCTGGTTGACAGTAATAAAATAGATCTGGGTAGTTTTAATGCGATCTACCAGACCTTGCAATCTGCAAAGGTAAACGGTTCTGCTTATTCCTTTATGCCGGTTTCTACACTGAATCAGATTAATTTTAATCAACGGACACCTGGAAGTATTATTCTTTCCGGTCTTTATTTCAAATATTCGGAGTTTACCAGCAATGCTGTGGCTAATAATCTGGTAAGCATCCAGGATTCCTTTATTTACAATGTCGCGTGTAATAAATTGTCGGTCGTAAACGGGTGCAGTAATGGGGGAGCGACGCTATATTGGATGCAACCAGCCCTTTAGTGTGCTTGTCTATATTTTGATAGCGTTCATGCCCGATTTTTATGAAACAATCAAGCACAATATGCTTTTCTTTACCTGGGAGATGAAGCGCTTCAGTTAATCAAACAAAGAACAAAAGAAGGTTATAGACTTATAATTAAGGGAAAAAGGCCGCTGATCATCAGCAGATCCAAGAATGGATGACTCCTTATAGTCTGCTTTAGCTAACCGGTCCGGCCGAAAAATCTTTCAAATATCCTAAACTCTTCAACTACCTGAACTTTTTTCCGGCACAGGCGACCGATCTTTGCTTTATGGAAAATAACCAAAGCATAGAAGATACCATTCTCACTTACACAAGTGCGTGGAATGAAACTGACCGGAAGGCCATCCTGGAAAAAATCAGCAGGTGCTGGGCGCCGGCGGGCACTTACACTGACCGGTTGACCGATCGCATTACCGGGCCGGAGGCGATTGCTGATCTGATCATCAGTTCGTATGGACAAATGGGGCCAAGAACTTTTCAGGTGCTGGCAGAACCGCAGGTACATCACCAGAGCGGACGCTTCCGCTGGCAGGCTACCCGCCCGGAAGGATACCCGATTGAGGGTATGGATTACTTTGAATTTGACGGTGAAAACCGCATTACCTGTATTGTAGGCTTTTTTTAACAGGATCTCATGAACATTACATTCCCTGATATTGAACCGGGCCAAGGGCCTGTATTGATGCTGAACATGATTAAATTCAAAGATAAAAATATCTATTTTGAGCAATATATTCCCGCATTTAATCGTGTGGTGCAGCAATTAGGCATTGAAGGCGTCAGTGTAAAACTGGCAAGCGAGGTGGTGGCTAATATTGTTGCCGAAGAAGGCGAAAAATGGGACGAAATCGTATTGGTTGAATATCCAAGTGCCGAGGCGTTTAAAACCATTGCGCAAAGCGATGTTTATCAGCAATTAGCTAACCCGCTCCGGGAGGCCGGGACTGCAGAATTGAAATTGTTTATGACGCGAAAAATTGCCCTTTAAAGGTTATAATTGTTGTATGTTTAAGTTGATTTTATCAAATTTTGCGATGCACATAGCACTTGCTCCTGACGAACAGGAGCAAGTGCTTGCTTTGTTGCAACATAAAACAGTTCCCAAACGCAGTATACTGTTGAAACCAGGAGCGATCGAACGATATATTTATTTTGTTGAGCAAGGCTGCCTGCGCATGTATCACACCGATAAGGAAGGGCATGAACATAATCTCTGCTTTTACCCTGAAAATTGGTGGGCTTGCGATATTGTGAGTTTTTTTAAAGCGAAGGCGGCAACCAATACGATACAAGCGCTGGAAGATACTACGGTATGCTACTTTTCGTTGCCAGATCTCGAACGCTTATTTGCAAGAGTGCCGAAGTTTGAGCGCTTTTTCCGCATCCTCACTCAAAATGGCTTTGATATGTTACAGCGACGGGTGACCTCAAACTTATCAAAAACTGCCGAGCAGCGTTACCGGGAATTCCGCAGGCATTATCCGGGACTCGAACAGCGTATATCCCAAAAGCATGTTGCCAGCTATCTTGGTATAACCGCAGCTTTCCTGAGTATGATGCGCAAAGAAAAAAAGCTATAAATGGGCACGTGATTGCCAGGTAAAATGCTGCTGACATTTTTTTTAGCTTCACTCAGCGAAAGCATGCCGGTATATAGACTTGTTTTAACACCCGATGCACCAGGTTTTAAATTTTATAAGCCCATTGAAAACTTAAATGTTAGGATAGAATTATCTTTGGTGAAATCGGCAATTGAAGTAATTTATCCCGGATTGTCGGGATTTTATGCCTCCATTCAAAGTTGCCGGTACGCACATTTGGAGTATGCGGATCAAAGCCGCAAAGCAAAGTTGTCCTGCTGGGGCATTACGTTTTAATTTATTAGTCAGGCGTTCTAAACTAAAACCCCGCTTGACGTGGTCAAGTATCGCTGCTGGCCGATTCGATCCAGGGACCATACAGCAGAAAATGGCAGCAGCCCTGGCCACTGCCGTTTTCATAATGCTCTTGCGCTTATAATAACGCACCCATACCGAACACGGTCAAGCCTGCGGCAAATTGTTTAGCTACGGCTTCGTTTGCGGCATCAATGTACTGGCCCGTAATAGGATCAACCACGGTCCGCAACGGCCTGGTGCCCTTTGGAGTGGCGATCAGCTTTAATATAGTGTCAGCAACGTCCTGGGGGTCGGGATTTTTAGCTTGCATCTCTGCACCCAGGGCTGCAATCATTTTACCAGGTATATCTGCAATGGCGCCATATCCCTCAAATACCGTCTGATCGGATGCAGGGTTGTTCTTTTGCTGCATTTCTGTGGGGAAAGCCCCGGGCTCCACAATAGCGACATCAATACCTAAACGTTTCACCTCGTAATGCAGGCCCTCACTGATCCCTTCCAGGGCAAATTTTGAGGCCGCATAGATGGTTGCAAAGGGAAATGATACCCTCCCGAAGCCACTGGTCACATTTATGATCAGCCCGTCAGCTTGTTTGCGCATGGTGGGCAGCACCTGTTTAATCATTCGCCAGGGGGCATAAACATTGATATCAAAAGTGGTGTGCACATCGGCCGTTGTAAAGCTTTCGGCCACACCAGTCATGCTGTAACCGGCATTGTTCACCAGCACATCAATAGTGCCTTCTTTGGTCAAAACGGTTTCAACAGCTTGCCTCACGCTTTCATCATCAGTCAGGGTTATGTCCAAAACGGTTACGTTCGCTATAGCTGCAAGTGCTGCTGCTTTATCGGCGTTACGGCCCTGGGTATCGCGCATGCTTGCGTATACCTGATGCCCTGCGGCGGCCAAGCTATGGGCTGTAAGCCAGCCAAAACCGCTATTTGTTCCGGTTATTAATACGATCTTTTTGCTCATCTTTTTAATTGTTTAAACGAATAAGCAAATGTTGAAAATCATGGGCAGAAAACATTTACCATTTGGTAAAAAGCACCGCTAACGAATGTTACGACGTATTCTGCTAAGCGATTGCTGGGTGATGCCCAAGTAGGAGGCCACATGCGAAAGCGGGATGCGGTTGATCAGATTGGGAAAGCCCTCAATAAAGGACAGGTAACGCCTGGTGGCGTCTTCTGAAACCAGCGGACTGCGCCGCTCCATTGCCAGCGTCAGGCACTTTTTTACCATGTTGGCTTTCATCATTTCCCAGCCCACAATGGTGCGGGATATATCATCCCAGTTTTTTTTGTTGAACACAAGCACTTTGCAATCGGTAACGGCCTGTACATATTCGGACGCTGCGATCTGCGATTCGAATTTTTCATTATCAACTACAAAATTGCCTTCTTCTACAAAATAATTGGTGACCTCTTCGCCCTTGTTGTTATAATAACAGAAGCGGAACACGCCTTCCAGCACAAACGCCATATAACGGGGCACCTTCCCGGCTTCAGAGAGGTAATCATCTTTTTTAAATTCGAGCATTTCAACCTTGCTCAGTAAAAAGTCGATCTGCTGTTTATTCAGGTCACCAAACTGCAGGATAAGATTTATCATCGCTTCCATCAGGTAAAGATAATACACATTGTAAAACAGTCATTTACCATATGGTAAAAAATGAGGCGGGCCGGACAAATCAGGTAAGCGCTCAGAGCAGGTTTTCCTGCACCGCCTGATAAACCGTTCTCACGGAGGGTTGAAAGCCCAAACCGCGGGCCAGCGAAGTATCAGCATGCAGGTACCAGGGGTTGACCAGCGGCTCCGCGGATGAGATCATGGTTTCACCAACAAGGTGCAATAATTCGTAAAGTGTTGTTGGTGCCTCATCTGCGATATTGACCACCCGGCTGTCCATGATTCCCTGCAAAGCCATCATCATAGCAGTATATATATCGCGGTGGTGGATGGTGCTCATCCGCATCGCCGGATGAAATTTAGCCGCGGATACGTGTTTGGGCAATTCTTCCAGGTGGCTGTCGCCATCCCCATAAACAAATGGGAAACGAAGAACTGACCAGTTCAATCCGCTTTCAAGTAATTCCTTTTCAGCAGCCACTTTGCTGGCCGGATAGGCATGCTGTGGGTTAAGCACATCGTCCTCCCGGCCGGGATGTGGATTGTTTGTATCGTAAACGTGGCTGGTACTTGCAAAAATGAAGCGTGCATCCGGGGCATGGGTCTTTACGGCATCTATGAGGTTTTGCGTGCCCTGAAGGTTACTCTTCCAGATCAGGTCCGTATTCGATGAGCGGAACACGGCTGCCAGGTGAATGATGGCTTTCGCGCCTTTTACCGCTTTTTCCAGCGTTGCGGGATCAAACAAATCCCCATCTATAGCCGTTACGCCGGCCCCGACTTCCTTCCCACGTACGAGGGCGAAACAATCATACCCTGCTCTGGAAAGGCGGGGCAAAAGCCTCGAACCTACTAAGCCGCTTGCACCGGTTACCAATATTCTACCAAATTGTCTGTCCATAATGAAATTATTTCTGACAAAGGTGGGGTTTGGGTACTATACGGATGCGGACAAAAACCGCTTTTACAAGGACAAATCCTGATAAAAGCCGGCTATCGTTTTACCGGTTACTTTTTTAAACAAACGTGAAAAATAGCCCGGGTCATTAAAGCCAAGCTCAAAGGCCAGTTCCTTTACAGATGTTTTTTGGTTGTGATAGATTCTACGCCTTGCCTCAAGGATTAATCGGCCTGTAATGAATTCCTTCGGTGAGATGCCGGCATGCTGTTTTACAATCCTATACAAACCATCTGTGCTTAAGGCCAGTTTTTCTGCGATCTCAGTTATCGGCGGTTGATCAGTAAGATTTTCTTCCACAAATAGCTTGAAACCTAAAAATTTATCAAGATTTCCCGTTGTCTGCTTTTTATGCATTATAAAATAAGCAGCATTTATTTCTGTAAGCAGGCTGTTCAGGTAAGCCAGGATCAGTTCCGGGTCGGTATCGGCAGTACGCAGCAGGCGATGTAAGGTTTTAAATGTAATACAAAGCCTAAATGAAGTATCGGGCAAAAAGCTTATTTTCATCTGGTTCAGGGGGTTGAGCAGGAATAGGAACTTTCTCGGCAATCGCGAAAGGCATTCGTCATCGAAGCCTAGTTTATAGTAGTCTGCGCCGTGACGGGTTGTAGAGAGTTGCCTAAGCTGATAGGGTAATGCAAAAAAAAGTTCGTGTCTCCCAACTTTGATAGTCTCCCCATCGATAACCTCCTCACTATTACCCTTTAAGACGAAAAGAAGGAAATAGTAAGGTAAGCGTTGCACAGGACCATACTGAGTCGCAGACTCTGGCGATATATGCCCGAATCCAGGAGAAATGATACGTATAGAGAGTCCTTTGTTTTGACTCAGGTTTTTGGGAAAAGTGTTACCACGCATAACTTCTAACGAATATCATTAAGCAAAGTTACCAAATAGTCGCTATCCTACGTTCAGCCGGTTCCTGATAATAATTGGAAATACCAGAACAACAGGTATTTGGCTTCTGGCTTAAATAATAATGCCCTGGCGTTTTCAGTTGAAGGCCTTACGAAAATCCAGAGGGCTTTGTTTGGTCTTGCTTTTAAATAGTTTATTGAACGATTGGGGATGCTCAAAACCAAGCTGATAGGCGATTTCACTTACGGACATCCGCGTCGTAGATAATTTTTCTTTAGCCTTCCCGATCAGCTTATCGTGGATAATCTGTTGCATCGTCTGGCCTGTCAGTTGTTTCAGCAGGCTACTTAAATACTTCGTGGAGATGTTCAGGGCAGCGGCAAAGTATGGTACGGTAGGAAGTCCTTTAGAAAGCAGCGCGTCATTGTTCAAATAGTCAGTTAACAGCACCTCTACACGGTTCAATACCTGATGGTTGGTAATTTTCCGGGTGATGAACTGGCGCTGGTAAAAACGTTCGGCATAATTCAGCAAGGTTTCCAGATGTGAGATCATAATATCCTGGCTGAACTTATCCATATTGGCGTAATATTCAGTTTTGATATTTTTGATCAGTTCGTTGATTACCAGTTCTTCCTTATCCGAGAGAAAAAGGGCTTCACTGGTCGCATAGCTAAAATAATCATATCGCCCGATTTTGGTCACAAGTGATGTGTTCCAGAGAAAGTCAGGATGCAGAAAAAGCATCCAGCCTTGTAAATTGGGTGGTACGCCATTGTCTTCGCCACGCAAGATCTGACCGGGGGACGTAAAGGCCATCAGTCCTTCGTCAAAGTCGTATTTCTGTTGCCCGTAATGTAATCCGTCACATCCTCTTTTCATGGATATTACAAACAAATCGAATACCACTGCGTTGATACCGGTGTCATTTCTCAGGCCCTTCAGATCAACGATGCTGATAAGTGGGTGATGGGGTTTGGGAAGGCCCATCAAACGGTGTATTTCTGTTATCGAACTGATCCGGTAAAGTTTCCTGTCATCCATACTGCAAATTAACTTATTTTAAACGGATACTTAAGCCAGATCAGAACTAATGGCATCACTAAAAAAGGGATCTCTATCAGCGCGATACGGTAATCTCCCGCCCGAAGTGCAAGCCCAATTATTATAACAATCAGCTGTGCATTTAGCATGTTGCCCAGGAAAAAGGTGTTGGGGATGATTAGAAGTATACCGATCACTATGGCTAAAGCAGCCATATAGGGCATGAATGTCTGGCTAACCCCTAAGCTTTCCATCATCTTGGCAGACCCTGGATTGTCTTTATAATATACCGAGTCCCAGGCGTGTTTAAAGCTAAGTGTTACCGAAATGAGTAGCAGCGCTGCTGAAACAATGTTTTTTGCCATGGCTTAATTGAAGATAAAAGTGTTCATGATGCACGCACTGAGTATAGCCATGGGCACCTCGATTATTGCGCTTTTTAAAGCCCTTTTGGCTTTGTTTGGATAGGCCTGCCTGTGCCTGAAATAAAGGAAAAATCCTACGGGGGGAAGGGCACTGGACACAAGGAACCAACACCTCGACAGTCGATCTTTATTATTTTTCATATACATGGTTTCTTCTGGTCTACTTAACCCTTTTCCATTTAAATGTTTTGCCCATTAATGGGATACCTTTATAACCACGGGTTTCAAGGTCATCAGCACCCTGCAGTTCACCTTTGATGCTATACATATTTCCATCCTCGACGCTATAAAGTTTACCATCCACGTATTCGCCGTCCTTATACGCAAGTCCAGTAATATGGGTAAGGCCTTGCACCGATTTGGTCCGAAACTTTTCATTGGGGTTTTTAAGATCCTTTTTAGCGGTTTTTCCATCTGCTTCGAACATTTCTTTCGACCACAGGAGTTTGGCGGAATAAGTGTTTTCCACCTTGAATATTTCGATTTTGTAATCCTCGCATTGCCATATGCCTGAAATCTGATCTGCGGATATTTTTTGGGCGAAAGACGCCATTGATAACAATAGGGTAAAGACTGTTAAAATTGTTTTTTTCATATGTTGATTATTTAGCTTTGCTGATTCAGTTTTTGAAATCTTTCGAATTCCTTGTGCCCAAACTTCATCAATTGCTTAGGCATAATCCTGCTTAGTAATTTGATCACATTTACCAGGAATGGCTTGATCTCAGGGGTGTCTTTGAGCAGACCTTTTATCGCTACATTGACAAGTTTATCCACATCCATCATTTGGCCCTGGTCCGGCGGCAGCACCCAATCATTCTGAAGATTGGTTTTTACGCCCGGAGGGATGAGTTCGAACACCTTCACACTGCTTTTGTTTAATTGCAGGCGCAGTGCCTGGGTATAAGCATGAACGCCCGCTTTTGAAGCGCTATAGACCGGGGCGGTGGAGTAAGGCATGTAGGCAATGGCAGAGGAAACGTTTAAAATTGCCGCAGAACGCTTTGCAAGCAAGTGCGGCAAAAACTGATGAACCATCCGGATCGCTCCTGTAAGATTAATATCAATTTCGCGGGTTATGTTTTCCATTCCTTTATCGGCATCCAAGAGATCAAGCAACCACATTTCTCCTGCATTGTTGATGATTATATTCAGATCAGGGAACTGTTGTGTTACCTCTTTATATAGATTCTCAATATCTTGCGGATTACTGACATCGCTCTGAAAGATGTGGATTTTGGGAGAGTGCCTTTTGGCATTATTTAAGGCTTCCTGTTTTCGACCTGTGACGATGATGGTTGATCCCTGCCGGATAAGTTGTTTGACCAGCTCCAAACCTATGCCACTGGTTCCGCCTGTGATCAGGACGGTGCTATTTGTTAAGTCCATATTTTTCTCATTATTGTTAAGCAAAGTTCAGCCAATGCCGTTAAGCAGATGTATCCAAAAGTCCCGAACTTGTAGTAAAAAGGAATATTTTCGGCAGTGCCGTCCTCTTTTAGTGCGATGATTTCCCCCGTCGAGAAGGCATTCAGGTTCAGCCTGTTTAGTGATTCCGATATGGAAGGTAAATCCCGGGTTGTTCGTGGCGATAGAGCGTTGTCCGGAGTTGTCCAGATAAGAAGAGGCCCGGTATCGGTCACGTTTCATTTCGCAGAACAGCCGGGCTCATCAAAAGGGGCATCCACAAGGATGGCTTTTATTGGATTAAGGCCTACAGGCAATGAGCATAACAAGAAGGAATTGCAGGAAATGTAAAATAGTTTGTTTTTTGTAATTTTGGAAAATGCAAAATGTGAATATAACCGAGTTTTTAGATCAATCGGAAATTGAACGCAAACCAAGTCCAGGTAACTTTAATATTTTTTGGATTACAGAAAAAGACCCCTGTGCCATAAGACCCATACCTTATAACCGAAGGTCTTTTTATAAGATAAATTTGCTCATTGGCTCCTATAACATTCATTTTGCTGAAGAGACCTACAACGTTCGCAAAGCCGCTATTTTTTTTGCAAATCCCTTGAGTCCGTATAACTGGATACCAAATGATGGGGAACATAGCGGGGTTTACTGTATTTTTAATGCCGACTTCTTCCACAATTTTGGTTCTTTGGGGGCTTACTCCGTTTTCCAACAGGATGGATTAAAGGTGTTTGAACTGGAAGAGGAACAGCTTTTTCGCATAAATAATATTTTTAAAGTGATCCAAGACGCCTATGATAGCGGTAATGAGCACAAATATGATTTAATCAGGAGTAAAATATATGAACTGCTTCATTTTGCTTCGGAGCTATCGACTGAAAACCCGAATGTGGAAAGGCATAATAAATCTTCTACCCGTATGATTAAAGAATTTCTGGCTCTGCTTGAGCAACAGTTCAATACCGAAATAAAGCCACGGGGTCGCATTTTAAATAGGGCTTCTGATTTTGCGGAGGCATTGTCTGTACATCCGAACTATCTTAACCGTATTCTAAAGAAAAACATGGGAAGCTCCACCAAGCAGCTGATCCAGGAGCGATTCTTACAAGAAGCGAGGCTGTTCCTGAAACATACCGATCTTGATGTTTCAGAAATTTCCCATCTTTTGGGTTTTTATGAGCTTACCCACTTTTCCAGCTTTTTCAAGAAGTGGGAAGGTATTTCTCCGTCCGCCTATCGAAAAGTTTGATTTTTATAACTATTGGTTTTTATTTCATTAACTACCCGGACATCTTTAGTTCGAGATTTGCGATATAAAAAAAATATTATATGAATAAGAAATGGTTTATTACAGGTGCATCAAGCGGTATAGGACGTAACTTAACGAAGCAGCTTTTGGAGGCAGGCCATACAGTTTTCGCTACCTTAAGGAAGCCGGAACTGCTGAAGGATCTGGCGGAAATATATCCTGGGAGACTTCATGTGGATTACTTGGAGTTGACGGATCTTAATAGCATCGAAAAAGCGGTCACTAATGCCTATGCAAAATTAGGGCATATAGATATTGCGGTCAGCAATGCAGGAATTGGTGTTTTTGGGGCGGTAGAGGAATTGGATAGCTCAATGATCATAGATCAGCTGAACGTAAATTTACTAGGTTCCATCATGCTGATAAAGGCCTTAATCCCCTTTTTGAGAAAGCAGCTTAAGGGTGGCCACATCATTCAAATATCATCTGAAGGCGGACAGATTACCTATCCGGGATTCAGCCTCTACCATGCCTCCAAGTGGGGAATTGAAGGTTTTGTGGAAGCTACCGCACAAGATGTTTCATCATTCAATATCAGTTTTACTATTGCAGAACCTGGACCGACCGGAACTAATTTTGGAAACAGCCTTAAGATTGCCAAGTCAATGGAAGCGTATCAAAGCACCCGGGTTCATGAAATTAAGAAATTTATCAATGCAGGCTTTGGTGAACTGGATGATGTAGCGGATGTTGTGGAAGCAATTATTAAATGTACAACAGTGGAAAATCCTCCTTTCCGTTTGCCCATTGGTAAAGTGGCTACAAAAAATATCATTACTGGCTTGCAAAAACGGCTTGATGCCATTAAAATGGTATAAAATAGTATAATGCAGTCTTTCCGGATGTCAAACTGATTTGCGGCTTGTTTGACAATTAAGAGAAAATGTTAAAAAGTCCGAAAGAAAAGAATTGATTAACCGGAAAGTTATTTTTTTTCTATATCCTTTTTGAAATCGCCACAGACGTAACCCTCTGCAATAATCAGGTTATCTTCACCATCTATTATCACATGATTGGGCATTTCGACAAATGTTTACGCGCGTTTCGCATTTATGCTGACACCTTCTTTCGCTCCAAACTGAACGCCTGTTTCGCTCCAAACTGTACGACCTGATCTGCAGGTCAGGATTTCTTTACACAGCAGTTCCAATAAAATTTCTAAGCTCAGGTCAAATTAAAGCCCCAGAGATAAAATCTATGCCTGGTGTGATCTTTGCATTCATCAGATTGATTTTAAGCGCTTCAGAACGTCTTTTTGATAGATTTTCCGGTTTCATCCGAAGGATGATCTAAAGGAAAGCGGGAAATGGAGGACCCCGAAGGGGAAACCGTGGAGCGCCTAGGGGAAGAAGTAAATTTGCAGCCAAGCCGCTATACGTTCAAAGGGAAAGGAATGACTTAGCAAAAAATCCGACAGCCAAATTCGCGTACGGTTTGGGGCGAAATGAACTGTACAGATTTAGTTAAATACGCAACCAGTGCTTCCCCTGTAAAAATATCTATTAATAGTACTATGGCTGTTCAGGCTGTGATACTGTATTTATAATTACGAAGGCTGGCTTTTTTACCAAAATGAAGTTTCTAATTTTTCTAGATATTCCAGTATTTAAATTTTTTACTTCAAATTGAGGAGAAAAATTCAGTGAAATTTATTTTCCTGTATTCGATCTTTTCTAATACAACTAAAGTTTACACACTTAAATATTATATGTTTTCAGCTCTTTTAGCCAATTTCCTCACCCGTTCAATCGGGTCATTTAAAAAAACATTTGGTCATCATATTTTCTGGCATAAGCATCAATCCGATGTCTCCGTTAATAATAAATGTTCTTGTAATTTCAGGTACCTGAATCTGCGGGGTAAATTACCTGTATTAAGGGCTACCGTCTTGCTTTTATGTATAGCCATTTATTCTGATCTCACTTTCGCCCAAGTCCCAGCGATTGATATCCCTAACATTTTGCCGCCTTCGCCAGCAGCGTCTGATTTGGGAAAATATGCACTTTCCAGCACAAATATGTCAACGGGTTCTGTAAAAAGTAGTATTAGTTTATATAAATATAAGACAAGAAACCTGTCCTTGCCCATAACAATGGATTACAGTGCGGATGGCTTCAAGGTTGACCAGGTTGCATCAAGGGTCGGGACTGGCTGGACATTGAATGCCGGTGGGGCTGTGAGCAGGACAGTACTTGGCAATCCGGACGGAGGTGGATATGTGGACCTGTTCCTGAAGGACCTGGGCAATCGACAAAAACTAATTGATAACAGAAATGATTAGGCCAAATATTTTATTGATAATATTATTCGGTTTTTTTGTGTTATCATCTTATAAACTGAAAAATAAAACTGAAAAAATGGATAATATTGAATTAAGCAACGGGACATTCATTAAATGCAAATCACTTAGCAATATAGAGTTTAATAAACTGAGAAATGGAGCAGTTGGTCCAATAGCAAAGTTTAAAATGCAATTTGGAGTTGAAGTTTATCAGCTAAATAAGAGTGAAGTTATCGCTGGTGACGAGGGATATTATATGCTTTTTGATAATGTTGGTGATGTTGAAAAAGTACTAGCTGATCATAAGTCTTCGAATGGAACGGAGATACTATCTTATAAAAACCCATTTGGTAAAGACTTTCCACGTCAAACCGATCTTTTAATAAGAGAATTAGCAGATACTCTTTCCGTAAACTATATTGAAGTTGATGAAAAGCTACTAAGAGATTTAGACGATAAACTTAAAAAAGTTCCCAATTCATCTGAATTTAACAAGAGGCATATGATAAATTTTATAGCGGTTGTTGGTGAAGTTTTGATAAAAAAGAAGAAGACACAATGGGAAATGATATTAAGTTCAGACGGTAAAACATGGAACCCTTATTTAAATATGCATAATCGACCAGTTGAGTTTTTTACCTATGTTTACGAAGATATTTATAGCAAAGGAAATTCAATGCCATTTCTCTCAGAAATATATGAAACAATGAATATCATACTTAACAGTCCAGAGTAGTAACATTATAATACACTGAACCTACCTTCAGGGGCCAATGGTAACGGGAAGAGCATCCAGGATGTTTATGATACCGCAAATAAACTGAGAGAGATTGTTACAGAGAACGGGCTGACGACCGTAAGGGAGTATATAGATGGAATTGAGTACGAAGGGAACAATATTGACATTATCCATACCGAGGAAGTTGTGTCGCAACGGAATGGTGACAACAGTTACAATTATCATTATAACCTTTCGGACCACCTGGGAAATGTGCGTTATGCCTTCGATGTCTATAACGGCCAGATCAAGCCATTACAGGTGGACAATTATTACCCTTTTGGTAAGCGCAACAGTTTGACATCCGGAAATAATAAATATCTTTACAATGAAAAAGAGGTTCAGGATGAGCTTGGGGGGCAGTACGATTACGGCGCAAGGTTCTATGATCCGGTGATTGGAAGATGGAATGTGGTTGACCCGCTTTCAGAGATTTCTAGAAGAAATAGTCCATATAATTATGCGCTTAATAATCCGATTCGTTTCATTGATGTTGATGGAATGTATGCGGATTATGGGCCAAAACCGAAGCCAAAGGTTGGAAAACTGCCGCCAATGCAAAATCCCGATGGTGATCAACAGGGCTATATTAGGAATGCACCCGCAGATCAAAAGAATTATGATCCTTTTGGTGCCTTTATGCTTAATCTTTCGGCTGGAGCAGCAGATATATTAGGGATTAATGCGCTTGATAATTTGTTTTTCTCTGATGAGAAAATAACTGCTAAACGGGTTGGCTTTGCTGCTTTAGCGGTAGTTCAAGGAATGGAGGTTTTAGATGGGGCAAGGCCGGGAGGTCTCAAACAAGAAAGAGCTATTTCTGAGGGAACAGGGTTTGGGCCGGAGGTAGAGCCAATAAGGCAACAGGGGCCATATACCAAACGAGATTTAGTAAGGGCTGATGAAGGAAAAGGGCCATTAGATTTCGCCCCTAGAAAAAATAAAGCAGGAAAAGAAATGCCCTAGAAGTTCATCATGCAGATCAGATGCCAGGTTCCGCTATACATGAGGTTTACCCTGGACATCCTTCATATGTTCCTCATCCAAATAAATATAACCAAGGAGTTACACCAAAAATGCGGATGGAGGATGCTCAATTGCACTGGTTTATGCGGGGGAAAGAAATGGGAAATAAATAGAAATTGATATGTTATATTTACAACAAGAACAATTAAAATCGAACCTCAGCTTAGGTAAAGCTGTTGAACAATGGATAAATGCTGAAATAAAAGAAGACTATGTTATTATTAAATGGCTTAGAATTGAAAAAGAAGCAGATGGAAGTTATACAGTAACTTATTTTGAATGTTTTGATGAGGGTGATGAAAATTTTGTTGATGTTTACGAATTTTCTATGTTAGATCCTGATTATCCATTTGGTATAATCACTTCCTTTTCATCGATTAAAGATGCGATTGATTTTTCCGTAGAAAATTATGGCGCTTCTGTCTTGAAGTTTGTTTCTGGTGGTATGATACAGGAAGAATACGCTAATTATTCTAAAAATAAACCATAATTGATCAGGCTTAAAAACGGCTTCAATGTTCGTTCATTGGGACCCGCTTGTTCCATCGCGTTTAGCGGTTCGTTGGTGTCTGGTTAGACACATCTAGTCTTAGCGTCCTCGCTAAGACAATGTAACTTACATAGCAAAGCCCGGCGGTTTAAAACTGTTGGGCTTTGTTATTTCTGTAAGAGTTCGAGTTTGACGAGCCTGGCTTTAATGGCTTCGTAAGTCCGTGAATGAAGTTTAGCGAGCAGGGTAATCTCGTTGCCTTCGCTAAAACGTTCTGCAAGCAATGATATTAATAATTGGAATAGTCAACCACGCGGTATACTGCCGCCACCGATTATTCCAAATTTAAAAAATGACAACAGTTCGGGTGAGGATAAAGAACCACAAAGTGCTTCAGAATCTGAAACAACGCCAAGAGGTACGCCCGGAAAACTTGAAAAATCACCAACAGGTAAAGGCACCGTTCCAGCTTCGCAAAGAGCTAAACCAAGAGTTCCCAGCGTCAATCAGAAAGAAAAAGAATGGAAGGAGAGTGATAAAAAGTGCGCAAATTGCGGAAATGAAACACCACTAAAAGACGTTAGAGCACATCATTATCCCGTTAGACATGCGGATGGTGGAACGAAAACTGTTCCAGCTTGTGAAACATGTCATACCAAGTATTTACATAAGAAAAAGTAAAAAAATGACAAATAAGGAGTTTCTAGATATTATAAAGGCAAACATTAAAAAACATGGCTATCATCTTACGCTTGTTACTGGTGGACAACATCCTCGATTTTCTTATTCTATAGGGTTAACCGAAAAGCTAGGTTTCGAATTGATTATGGCCGGAGGATTTGACTCAGTGAATAACAACGAAATGATATTTGATTATATAGTTAATGAGTTACAATCTGGATTTGCAGTTGATTCTGAATTTTTATTGCCAGATGCGAGTACTTTTCAACTAAACAAAGTAGACCCTTCGTGGGCTGAAAAAATGATGCTGGGAGTATATGATTACTATGATAAAACCGAAATTGTAGCCTTTCAAATTTTTCCAGTAAACAGAACATTAGATATACCATTAATGTCTGAATTGATGGTTTCAAATGATCCTCTTTGGAAATGGTTAGATATAGATTGGAATGTAAAAGCACCAAAGAATTCTTATGTAGTAACTGATTTTGATGCATTAAAAGGGAAACCCATAGTCGAACTTATGAGATGGGAGGAACAAAAGTGGGAAATGTTTTCAAAACCAGGACCTGATGTAACAGAAGAGGAAATCAGAATTGTTCCATTAGGAACAATTTTGGGGATTGATAATACTCTGGAACCAGTTGTAAATTTGGTTATAGGTGAGGGATTATGGCGGGAAAATAAGGATTCAGGCTGGCAGAAGTGGGAATAACCCCATCTAGTCTTAGCGTCCTCGCTAAGACAATGTAACTTACATAGCAAAACCCAGCAGAAATGTTGGGGCTTTGTTATTTGTTGAGTATTCCAAGTTTGATTAGCCTTGCTTTAATGGCTCCATAAGTTCTTGTGGAGTCTGGCAAGTTCTGTAATCTTTGAGTGATTACCAAACGTTCTGCCAAACGAGCGTGGCTGGCTGAAGAGCAGTACTGGTGGCGAGTTCAGCATCCAGCTTGATTACCAGGAGAACGGCGGTGGGCAATACAACGGTAATATTAGTAGGCAGCTCTGGTCGCTTAATGCTTCCCCATCCACATCGCCCAATGTGTTCAGCTACAGTTATGATAAACTGAACAGGCTGATCAGTGGGATCAGTAATGGTATCTACATTAGTGAGGTCCTGAACTATGACAGGGCTTTGTTATTTCTGTTTTTCGTAAAGGTGGTACATCAATGAAATGTCTAAAAAAATATTAGAATTTTTCTGAAATTATATGCACTTTAGACCAGAGATTATCTTCTGTGATATGACCCATGTTAACGCTTTTTCAAATGAGAATACAGACTACCAAAAAACTTGATGCCTATACGTTGACTGAGATCCTGATCGTGCTTGCGATCATCGGGATCCTGATCCTACTGGCACTGCCCAACCTGATGCCGTTGATTACCAAAGCCAAAACGACTGAAGCGAAGCTGCAGTTGGAACATGTGGCTAAGCTTGAGCAGAGCTATTTCTATGAGCACTCCAAATACTCGGCAGATCTGGTGGAGATCGGTTTTATCCAGGAGAAACTGACCTCGGATGCAAAGGACGGGAAGGCTAACTATAAGGTTGAGGTGACTGCGGCATCAAACAATACTTTTACGGCAAAGGCCACTGCGGTGGCTGATTTTGATGGTGACGGGACTTTCAATGTCTGGCAGATTGATCAGGACAAGAATTTAAAGGAAATTGTGGCGGACTGATGTTGTTCTTGCAGGGCGGGATTATGATGGTACTGATTGGAATGATGTATCAGGATTTTAGGTTCAGGGGCATTTACTGGTGGCTTTTTCCGCTGCTTTTCTCGCTTTTTGTGCTGGATGTTTGGCTACGATTCTCTTTTGCCCGCCTGGCAGCTACGGCTGGAAGTAATATCATTTTTCTTATTGTACAGATGTGCTTGCTGACCGGTTATGTTTCGCTTAGGAAGCGGAGGCTCACTAATATTTTTAAAGGTTACTTTGGGCTTGGGGATCTTCTTTTTCTCTTGTGTATAGCATTTTACTTTTCTTGTTTGAATTATATTGCTTTTTACTTGTTGAGCCTGATGATCGTGATCGTGCTGACGTTGCTCTTTAGTGGGCGTAGCCGTGCAGAAAAGGGAAAGATTCCGCTTGCGGGTTATCAGGCACTGCTCTTGATCCTGATCATGACTGTCAGTTTTTTTATAAAAAGCGTTAACATCCATTCGGACTCGGTATTTTTTAATCTTTTGCCCTATGGAAATTAGACCGGAGATATTGGCGTTGGTATCCAAGGAAACGGCCATGCAGTACAGGGTCTTTCCAAAGGAAAATGGCCCAATGGGCGGAATCGAACTTTACTGGGACGGTAGTGGCAATGAAGGTTCCCTTAGGGACGAACTCGAAGTTGTTCTGGGCTGCGTGGTGAGCCTCTCGGTGCTTGAAAATGCTGAACTGAGCAGGTTGCTGTCCAAACATTACCTTGGTGATGTTTCAGCCGGGGCTGAAAAAAAGGAGCTTTCAGTGATCTCAGCGGGGGATGATTTCCTGGGTGTACTGATCGAGGAGGCGAGAAGGCTCAAGAGCAGTGATATCCACATTGAGACTTTTGAAAAACGCTCCCGGGTACGGGTGCGGATCGACGGAATGATGATCGAGCGTTACCAGATCGAAAAAAAGGATTATCCCGCACTGATCAACAAGATCAAGATCATGGCCAACCTGGATATTGCCGAAAAACGACTGCCACAGGATGGCAGGATACAGTACAGTTCGGCCAGGCAGAGTGCTTTTGATATCCGGGTATCGGTGCTGCCTACCCTTTACGGAGAAAAGGTGGTACTGAGGTTACTAAACAATAGCAGTACGGACATCGACCTGAATACTTTGGGATTATCCGACCAGGATATGCGGCATTACCTGGAAGGGGTACAGCGCCCGAACGGAATTATCCTGATCAGTGGTCCGACTGGATCAGGAAAGACGACTACTTTATATGCCACGCTCAAACTGCTCAATAAAAGTACACGCAATATCCTTACGATCGAGGATCCTATAGAATATACCTTGGAAGGGGTGAACCAGGTGCAGCTACGTGAAAATATCGGGCTGGGTTTTGCCGCTACGCTGCGGACTTTTTTAAGGCAGGATCCGGATGTGATCATGGTCGGGGAGATCCGTGACCCCGAAACGGCCAATATGGCCATCCGTGCGGCTTTGACCGGCCACCTGGTTTTGTCGACGATCCATACCAATTCGGCATGGGGTACGGTGGCCCGTCTAATGGATATGGGCATACCAGGTTTTCTGGTGGCCAATACGCTCAATACCACCGTGGCGCAGCGATTGGTGCGGCTGTTGTGCCCGGTCTGCAAAAAAGAGGAGGTGATGGATGCCGGGCTTTACCCAAGGCAGTTCAGGCCGCCTGCGGTAGTAGAGCGCCATTTCGTTGCGGCGGGCTGTTCAAAATGTTATTATACAGGTTATAGTGGCAGGAAGGCGGTTTATGAGGTGGTGCCGATTGATGCAGACCTTTCCCAACAGATCAGGAACGGGAACATGTCCATTAATGGGCTGCTGGCTGAAAAAGGGATTAATACCCTGTCCGGCAATGCCTTTTCGCTCTTTGCCAGTGGCCTCACCAGCTTAGAAGAAATTTACCCTTTATTATTAGCCATCTAAATATTTTTTACGCTCAGATAAATGAAAAACACAACTATATTTCTTAAGGCAGGTTGTTTACTGATATTGCTGCTAACCTTCATTTCTCTTAAAGGACTGGCACAGCAGGGTACCGAACAGTCGCAGCGGCTCAAAGCAGTGGAAGAAAGGCTGAAGAACCTTGCAGTAACGGTGCCTGGGCTTAACCAGACCGTTCAGATCTCGATTTCAGGGGCTTCGGCGCAGGAGTTTTTAAGGGCACTGGCGCAGTCGAACAACCTGAACATCAATATCGATCCCGGGCTGACCTTTAAGGTCTATACCAATTTCAGGAACGAAACGGCACTGAACGTGCTATTGTTTATGGTGAAGGAATATGACCTTGACATCAACCTGATCGGTTCGATCATGTCGGTGACCAAGGCTGCGGTGGCAAGGAGGGCGGTGGTGCCCAGGGATATCCGGGTGAACTACAATTCATCGAACGAATACCTGGGCTTTGAACTCAATAATGATACCTTGGGCCAGGTGGCCAAAAAGATCAGCCAGCTTTCTCAGAAAAATGTGATAGTGCCGGTCAGCCTGATGGACATAAGGGTAAGTGGTTTTATTGCGGCGGCGCCCTTTGAGGTGGCACTGGAAAAACTGGCCTATGCCAATTCCCTCAAGATGAACCGCACCAATGACGGGGTATTTATCTTTCAGCCTTTGGGCGAGGGGGAAGAGCTTTATGTGAACGGGGATAATGCTACAGCGGTAAAAAAAATAAACAGGCCTTCCGGACAGGGAGGCGGGCAGACGCAAGGAAATTTCAACCTCAGTGCCAGAAAAGATGCACAGGGCAACCGCACAGTAAGCGTAGACGCGCTAAATACGCCGATCCTGGACCTGATTAAGTCGGCTTCTGCCGAGGCGGGTGCTAATTATTTTATCTATTCTGATATCAAGGGTACGGTGACCACCAGGCTTAGCGGTATCGGTTACGATTCTTTCCTGACCGCGCTTTTGCAGGGTACCGAATATACCTATAAAAAGGACGGTGGGGTTTACCTGATCGGGGACCGGAAACTTGAAGGGCTTAGGGCCAACCGGATTGTGCAGTTGCAACACCGCTCACTGGACACCATCCAGATGATGATCCCGGCAGAATGGAAAAAAGGGGTGGAGATCAAGGAGTTCAGGGAGCAGAATACGCTCCTGCTTTCAGGATCTTCGCCTCAGGTGAATGAGATCGAGAACTATATTAAACAGATTGACCGCGTAGTGCCGATGGTGCTGATCGAGGTAACCTTGGTGGATGTGCGCAAAGGCAAAACAGTTAAAACGGGGATTTCTGCAGGAGTATCAGACAGTGTAAGGACCGGCGGCACGATACTGCCGGGAATCGATTATACCTTTGGGGCAAATTCGATCAATAATTTTCTCTCGAAACTGGGGAAGAACGGCTCGGTGAACCTGGGCCGTGTGACCCCGAATTTTTATGTCAAGCTCAGTGCATTGGAGAACAACAGTAATGTGGACATCCGCTCGGTGCCGAAACTCTCTACGCTCAACGGCCATTCGGCAAGCCTGAGTATCGGAAGTTCGCGATATTATAGCCAAAGGACGCAGAATGTGATCCCCTCCCTCAATGCGCAGACGGTGGTGACCGAACAGTTTACAGAGGTGAATGCTAACCTGGAAATCGATATCAGACCGGTAGTGTCGGGCGATGATCAGGTGACGCTGAATATAAAAGTAAATATTTCGGACTTTATCGGCAATCCGCCGCTGAATGCGCCGCCGCCCAAATCAACGAGCAAGTTTACTTCGATGATCAGGGCGAGGAATGAAGATATGATCGTGCTGGGCGGCCTGGAAAGGACAGAAAGCAATGAAAGCGGATCAGGTATCCCTATACTTTCGCGTATCCCGGTACTGAAATGGCTCTTTAGCAGCAGGGAGAAATCCAATAACAAAGTGGTGACCCTGGTCTTTATCAAACCTACAATCCTGTACTGATCATGTTCGTGCGTTTTGACCATCTGCTCGGCATTGAGATCGTACTGCTCCAGGAGGGGCAGTATCGCTGCAGCTATGCTGTGGTGTACAGGAAGGGAAATGCCATGGAGATCCTGGAACATAAAGAGCTTGAAGGATCTTTGGTAAAAGTACTGGAATCCCTTCCCCGGAAATATCCGGTGGCATTGGCGCTGAGCGGAAAGGGGATACTGCATAAACAGGTTGAGCGTAAGGGGGATGGACAGTCTGGTCTTTTTAGGGAAGCGTTTCCCTCGGTGGAAAAAAAAGAGTTTTATGTGCAGGAATTTGTGCAGGAAAAGCAGGCCTGGATCAGTATTGTCCGGAAATCGCTGGCTGATGACCTGTCGGGTAAACTCAGGTCGGCAGGACTTAAGATTTATACCTTGAGTCTTGGTGGGCTGCCCATTGTCGGGATATGGAACCTGCTGGGGGAAACGAATGCTGGGTTTTCAGTAGATGGACATGTTTTTTCGGTGGCAGGGGATGGAAGCTTTTCGGGGTATGGTAATACAGAGTCGCGGCCAGGGAAAAGTAAGGTGGCGCTGGGCGGGAACCAAGTGGCTTCCCAGTCCGTATTGCCCTATGCGCTGGCATTCCAGCTTTTTCTGCATGACCGGGTTGAAAGGGTCAAAGCCGACAATAAGGAGGTTGATCTTGCTTTTGGTGCCTTTTTGGAAGATTCCGGCCTTAAGAAAATGGCTTCGGTATTTATTTTCGTGCTTTTAGGCCTGCTGCTCATTAGCTTTTTTACGCTCAGTCATTATAATGCGGAGAATGCAGTCTTGAATGAAAAGGCGGGCCATTTGACGGCTACAGCAGATCAGGGGGATGTACTGAAAAAAGAGATTGCGCTGCAGAAGGCCCAGCTGAAGAAAATGGGATGGAACGGTGGATACAGTTATGCCTTTCTGCTGAACGAGATCGGAAGCTCCAGGCCCAGGCTGCTGAACCTGACGCAGGTGCAGTTCGGGGAGGAAAAGAAAACGGGTTATGTGGAACAGGCGGGAAATACGATAAAGATATCGGGAGAGACCGCCAACCTGAGCGCGGTAAATAACTGGATATTTATGCTAAAGGAAAAAAAATGGGTGCGCAGTGTCAGGCTGTTGCGCTATCAGCAGGATATGGGTTCTGAGAGTTATTCCTTTAATCTTTTGATCGGATATTGATATGCTAGAGAAATTAAGTCTAAAGACAAAAAAACTGGCCTTAGGGCTTTTGATGCTGCTGGTGCTTTACCTGGCTTATCTGCTTTCCTTTAAAAAGGCCATTTCGGCAGCGGTGCTCAATGCCCAGCTGAAAGCAGTCGGAGAGAGCGGGGCAGAACCGCCATTGGCGATTGCGCAGTTGGAACGGGAGCACGGTTTTTATTTGGCTGTGCTGAAGGGCTATCAGGTACGCTCGGAAGACCGGGAAAGCAGGCTCTGGCAATCGGTATCGGGTATGGCAATCACGACTGGGACGGCTATCGGTTTTTCTCCCGAAACGGTTACCGCATTATCAGATACTGCGACTGCGGACAGTATTATGCTTTTTGATAGTTTTACTTTTTCGGGCCGGTATAATAACCTGGTAAGGTTGCTGGATACCCTTTCGAAGGCAAAGGGGATTGGCAGGATTGCGGCTGCAAAGCTTGGCCGGGAGACTGCTTCCTCGAACCGTGAGGCGAAAGAAAAACTGGTACTTAAACTGAAAATGGCTGCGATCAGGAGATGAGACCGCTTATTATATTTTAAAAATGATGCATAACCAGGCCATAAGGATTTAGCCGGATAATTATAAAAGCTTAATAATGAAGAATAAAAGATTTTTAATGTTGCTCCTGCCGCTTCTGGCGGGCTGCAGCGAATTTATAGAACCATCGATCGGATTACGGGAGATCGATCTGCTTGCTCCTGCCAATCGGCTGGAGACCAACAGCTATCAGCAGACTTTCTGGTGGAACCCGATGGCTGATGCGCTTTATTACCGGCTTCAGGTGGTTTCGCCGCGTTTTGACAGCGTGAGTAAGGTTTTGCTGGATACGCTGATCAGCAAAGATAAATTTGTGTACACCCTTGATCCCGGTAGATATGAATGGCGTGTGAGGGGAGAGAATGGCAGTAGCGCAAGCGCCTATGCGGTAAGGTCGCTGGTGATCTATCCTTCTTCTTTGAGTGACCAGGTGCTGCAGCTGAGCCTGCCTTCAAACGGCCTTTCGGTATCAAAGCCCCAGGTGCGGTATGAATGGCTGAAACTTTTTGGGGCCACAACCTATCGCTTGCAGGTGGACCGGAACAACTTTCTGGACGAAAAGAACATGGACCTGAACATTACGACTGAAAACCTGGTTTTTCTGCAGACCTTGAGTGCGGAGGGCAACTACCAGTTTAGGGTAAGGGCAGAAAATGCTACGCAGAATTCCAAATGGAGTACGATAAGAACGCTTACCTATGACGCCACCGGGCCAGAAAGTCCTGCGCTGAGTACACCCCTGAATAGGCAGCTGGTTTCAAGGCCTGTCAGACTGGTCTGGAACAAGGTATCTGATGCTGATAAGTATGAGCTATGGGTATACAAAAGTGATGGGGATACGCCGTACAATTCCAGTTATCCAAAAATCCTGACCGCAACCGAATTCAGTTTTGATGCGGGGGATCCGGGCGAGGTGGTGGCCTGGAGGGTAAGGGCATTTGATAAGGCAGGCAACGTGGGGACATACAGCGAACTGCGGACTTTTACCATTCAATAAAGGCTGATGAAAGACAAGAAAATGACCTATCTTTTGATCTGTTGCGTAGCGGTGGTATGGGGCGTGATCTTTTACCGCGTGTTTTCCGGACTGGCATCCGAAACGCCTGAGCTGCCGGTAGCCAAAACCCTTAAGGGGGCTTATTTCAAGCTGGTCGACCATGCAGGCGATACGGTACAGCTCGATCTTTCCTATAGCGATCCGTTTTCGGAAGCTTATACGGAGACATTGACGGAAATGCTTCCTGAAAGGAGCGCATTAATTTCCCGACCCCACGTAGTACCTTTAAAGCCTAAAACGGACTGGTCGGGGATCGTTTACAGCGGCCAGCTTTACAACAGTGCGCAGCGCAGGCATGTGGCGATTATCAATGTCAATGGCCGTGAGGTGATGCTCGGTGAGGGCGAGCGTGGGGAAGGACTGAAATTTATCAAACGTATAGGTGACTCCATCAAAGTGGAGTACCAGGGCGCAAGCCGGTATTTATCGATTATTAGATGAGATTTTTATATATAACTTTATTGCTGCTGCCGATGTGCAAGTTAGTGGCCAAGGCGCAGCGTATGCAGAATTATTTTGATGCGGTCAGCTATACCCATACCCTTAACTTTGAAGGCTATAAGGCGGTTTTCCGTTTGCAGTCGCCAGATAAAAGCCCTCAGGTGATCGAGATGGATCTGAAATATGCCTGGTTCAGCGGGAACCGGATCAACTGGACGCAGGGTGGCTACAGTGGTAAGCTCCTGGATGGACCTTACTCGGAGTTCTATGAGAATAAAGCGTTAAAGACGCAAGGGTACTTTGATATGGGCCTGAAAAGCGGGGAATGGAAAAGCTGGAATGAAAAGGGGGTGCCAGATTCGGTGGTGAACTATTCAAATGGAAAGCTCAGCGGACGTTTCGAACGGTATGATCAGCAGGGGCTGTTACTGGAGAAAGGGAAATACCGGAAAGGGAAGATCAACGGAAAACTGGAAAGGCGCGTTTCGGCTGACAGTGTGCTGGTGACCAGGTATAACAACGGAAAGATCAGCCCGGAAAAACCTTCAAAGATAAAGGCATGGGTGAAAAAAATATTCAGGAAAGATAAAAAAAGGACAGATGGGACAAAGGGCCGGCAGAGACCAAAAAACAAATGATTCCTGTGAAATCTGTTTCAGAGGGTTAACATTGGGTGGCTATCGGTGGAACCTATGTGTTATTGCCAAGAGCACTAAATGCCTATGCCCATGTTAAAGGCCGGAGCATTGTATTTTGCGGTGATCTCCGCTTTTCTGATCGCAGTTATCTGTGCTTCGCTGATCATGATTGCGGCCTATTATCGGGAAAGTTACCTCAGGGAACTTAGGCGGGTCAGACTGGAAAGGAACATGGATTCCTCGGTTGCCTATGTGTTAAAACATCAGGGGCCTTTGGGAATGGACAGCGTAACGTTGGATCTTTTAGGGGCGGAAACGGACAGCGTAAGCATAAGTAACCGCTATTGGGGGATATTTGAATGTCCGGTCATCAGTGCATTTGTTTCTAGAGATACCATAAAGAAAAGTTTTTTGATTGGTATGGATACGCGCATGGATACCCTTGCACTTTACCTGAGCGATGAAGACCGCCCGTTGTCGGTGAGTGGCGATACACGGGTTAAGGGAGATGCGCAAGTTCCGAAATCGGGGATGCGGAAATCTTATGTGGAGAACAGGCCTTATTCAGGGTACAAACTCGTTTACGGGAAGATATTGGAAAGCGGCCGTACACTTTCTCCCTTATCGGGCGATATGATAGAGGCGCTGGAAAAGGAACTGGACAAGGATGTTTCTGCAATGGAAGTCTTGCCCGGGCAAAATATGGATGTTTCATTTTTTGGACCAGAGAAGGTTTTTTCGGTTCCCCTGGCCGGAGAGGTTACCGGGGAGCTCTCGGGACAGGTTGTACTGTATTCGGATACCTCGGTGTTTATTACCAGGGCGGCGAAGCTGAACAATGTTGTTGTTTATGCCCATAGTATTACTGTGGAGGAAGGATTCGAAGGAAATTGCCAGCTTTTTGCCAGGGATTCCATTATTGTTGGGGACAAAGTGGTGCTTCACTATCCTTCTGTCTTGGGGTTGGTAGCCAAAGAAAAAACGGTAGACCAGGCCAGGATTTTGGTGGGGAAGGATGTAAGTATCGCTGGAATGGTGTTTAGCTATGAGCCGAAAAGATCAGCGCTGCAGACCATGATCAGCCTTTCAGAAAAGACCAGAGTAGAGGGAGAGGTCTATTCAACAGGACTGATCAAGCTGGGTAAAGAGGTGAGCGTGGAAGGCAAGACTTCCTGTAACCGCTTTATCATGCAGACACCAACGACCTTGTATGAGAATTTTTTGGTGGACGTAACGCTGAACCGCAGGGCAAGGGATCGGCATTATCTTTCTTCGCCGTTATTTGAGGCAAAGGGACAACAGAAAAGGATATTGAAATGGTTAAACTAAAGGCTAAGAAAATAGAAGCTTCCACGCTCGTCGAAGTGCTTATTGCCATGGTGGTAATCATGGTGGTATTTTCGGTGGCTATTGGTGTGTTTAGCAATGTGCTGAGCGGGGGGATTTCCCTAAAAAAAATACAGGCGCAGGCACAGATGGAAGTGCTCGTCAAACAGTTCAGGGACGAGGGGATAAAGGGCGATCAGGTAATCAAGATTGATAGCGTGGATTATGAACTGATCAGCAGTGAGAGTGATATCCAGGGCATGTCCCGGTTGGAGATCAGGGCAAGCGAGCGGGGAAGGTTCTTGGGCAGTGTAAAGTGTTTATTAGGCAGCGAAAATGGAAAAGGGGAAGATTGAGGCCTATACGCTGATGGAAATTGCGGTGGCCATGCTGCTGGCAGGACTCTGTATCAGCATCTGTTATACTGCCTATGGGCTGATCGGGAATTATTTTAGTGCCTTTGAGAAAAAGAACAATAGTGCACAGCTTGTGCTTAGCCTGCAGCGGGCATTGGACAGGGACATTGATCAGAGCCGGATTATGCTGAAGAACGGTGATGGCCTTGAAATCCATCAGGACAGTAGCCTGGTCCGCTACCGTTTCGGCAGTGGGGTAATCAGCAGGGAAGTTGAAGGGCTAAGAACAGACAGTTTTGTGCTTACGCCGACAGAAATAGGTTTCAACTTTGAAGGCCGGGAGGCTGTTGACGGGGATACGGTTGACCGGGTGGGCTTTGTCCTCAGCCTGGAAAAAGGAGGGAAGGTTCCTATGGTATTTAAAAAGGTTTACAGTGCCCAGGATTTATTCAGATAATCAGCTATGGCATCAATAGATATATCCGCGTACGGAAAAAAGAACAGACCAAAAGCAAAACCTGGTGGTAATGGACTTCTGGACCTTTTGGGAAAGGACATTTCCTTTGGTAACGGCCAGCTCAGTGATCGAAAAAAAGAAGGTTTTTATAATGAGTTGGGCACGCTGATCCGTTCGGGGATTGATCTCCGGTCAGCTTTGGAGCTTACTGCGGGGTCCTATACCAATAAAAAGGACGCAGCGCTTTTTGCTTCTGTACTGCAACTGGTGATTGGTGGAAAATCCCTTTCCGAAACCATGCAGGAAGAAAAGAAATTCAGTGCCTATGAGTTTTACAGTATCAGGATTGGGGAGGAAACCGGAAGGCTGGCTGAGGTGTTGGGTGAACTGGCGAAATATTATAGGGCCAAGATCAGCCAGCGCAGGAAGATCATTGGGGCAATCACCTATCCGCTGTTGGTCATGGTGACTTCGTTTGCTGCGGTTTTTTTTATGATCAAGTTTGTGGTGCCCATGTTTGCCGATGTTTTCAAACGTTTTGGTGGCAAACTGCCCTATCTGACCTCATTGATTGTTAGTTTTTCGGATTGGTTCGACCGATATATCTACCTGATGCTGGGCATCAGTGTACTGATGGTAATGCTGGTCGTGGTGAACAGGAAAACGCCATGGTTCAAGAAGTATAGTGCGCTGACCTTACTACGGATCCCGGTGGTGGGTGAGATCACCAGGAAGATCTACCTGGCGCAGTTTGCCAATACGATGCGGCTGTTGACCGAGACCAATACTCCATTGCTTCAGGCACTGGAACTGGTGCGGCAGATGATTACCTTTTATCCGGTGGAGCGGTCGCTCAGGCTGGCGCAGGAGGATATTCTTTTGGGTAGCAGTTTGTCTAGCGCCCTGTCCAAATATGACTTTTATCCGGCCAAGTTTATTCAGATGATCCGAATAGCGGAAGAGGTGAACAAGCTGGAGCATTTCTTTGAGCAGCTGTCCCAGCAGTATACCGAGGAAGTGGAATATAAGACCAATGCGATCAGCGGACTGCTGGAACCTTTGATCATTATCTTTTTAGGTTTGGTAGTAGGGGTAATATTGATTGCGATGTATCTGCCGATGTTCCAGATGAGCAGTACTTTTTAAAGGGGCTACAGCTTCTCAGGTATCTAAATATTCCGAGAGATATTTTTTCAAAATCAAAATATATTGACTTCTTTTCCGCAGTGCTGTTTTTGGATCATTTCATAAGCATATAAATTTTTGTTCAAAATTTGTCCGTCATATATATGCATGGATAACCCTCTTCAGATCAAAAAGAAACACCTACGTTCGTAAGTAATTAGCGTAATTACAAGATTAAAATCTAATTTGAAGCAAGCAGAACCAGTGTTATGAAGATTAAAAGATTTCTTTATTTAATAAACAGTAATGGTTAATAAAGTCTAGCTCAAGCTAAATGTTTACTGAGATAAAACTTTTAAAAAAAAATGTTAAAAAACAACTATGACGGGTTAAAATATGATCATATAATTTAGTTTCTTCTACTCAAATTTGGAATATAAATAATCCATACTAAATTACTTTCTCATGTTCGCTATAACCGATTTTCACCATTCTGCTTACCTTGCGGAAGCCGATTTCAGGATTTCAATCCAGACTTACCATACCGTATAATTTTCTTTCCATCTCATTCTTTCAAAAATGAAGTTAACTCCTTTTTTTAAGGTGGTTCCCTTTTTTGTGCTGTGTGCACTGGGAACCCTGGTATTGGCACAGCCTAAAATACCGGTTTCCCCTGAAGCTGCCGCGCTGGCCAAAATGGTCAACTATCCTGTCAATTTTAATACAGGCGTGCCTGATATTTCAGTGCCTTTGTACACGCTTCAGGCTGGCGGGCTGAGTTTGCCCATTACCCTAAGTTATCATGCCGGTGGCTTTAAAACCAACGAGCGGGCTACCCGATCGGGACTGGGCTGGTCATTAAGTGCAGATATCCAGATTACCCGTACGGTTAACGGGACCGATGATCTGGCTCCTGGTGGCTATATCTACAACGAGGATATAGGTTATTATAACCCGAGTTGCCCGGAATGCAACACTTCACCTATGAACGTGGGCAGCGCCTACCGTTTGGCAATTGGAGAAAGCGATGGGATGCCTGACAAGTTTAACTATCAGCTGCTCAACAAAAGCGGGTCATTTTATTTTATCAAAAACGAGAATGGTACCGGCTATGGTATTGTACCTGTTCCTTTTGAATACCTGAAGATCAGTTATTCGGCCGGCGAGTTTACCATTGTGGATACCGATGGCACGACTTACTATTTTGGCGGGAAAGGAGTTCTCAGTACCGATAATTATGCTCAGAAATTTACGGAACTTACAGATGCAATAAGAACAGGCTTTAAATGCAGCAGGATCGTTAATGCCAACCGTACTGAGGAGCTTAATTTTGTATACCAGGCCAAGACACCTGTGAATTATTTTGGAGGTCAGCAATCCATACAGTACACTAATAATCCCAATCCTTGCGAATTACTTGAGTCCTATTCAAGCTACGCTACGCACAGCTGGGTACAGGCACATTATCCGGGACTCAGTGATTATGATCAACTGATGAGCAATGTTCCGGGTTACGGGCTGTCCTCTCCACGTTACCTGGAAAACTTTGGTAACGGCCAACTGGTGTTCCATCTGCCTGATGTAAATGGAACTACTGCCCAGGATCACGTTTATACCAGTAATAATGGAGGGGCTGGAGTTAAGATAAATCGTGGGCTGGCCCTGACACAGATCAACTTCAGGACAGGATCGGTGGTATTGAACGGAACAGACGCGCTTAATTCCATCCAGGTTAAGAATGCCAGTGGGGAGGAGGTGAAAACGATTAATTTTTACCAAACTAAACAATACCCAACCAGTTCAAGTGTTTTTTCCAGCTATCAGGAATTTTTGAACAATGGGACAAGGTACCTGGATTCTGTTGAGTTTGTGGCAGGCGGGAAGCGTTTCGACACCTATAAGTTTCAATATATCAATAAATATTGTTTTGGTGATCATCTGCTGGGAAAAGACGTTTGGGGCTATCCCAATGTTTTCACCTCCAACTGGAGTTCTACAAACGTGATGGCGATCCGTAAGACGGATATTGTACAGCGATATTACCGGAGCTTACAGTACAGTTGTGCTGATTATGTAGATAATGTAGTGTTCAGTATTGGCAGTACTCAGGGCAACGTGGAGTCTACCGATGAGACGCCTTTGTATGCAGGGATGCTGCGGCGGGTGGTTTATCCAACCGGGGGCTATTTGGATTTTGAATACGAAGCGAATAGCACCAGGATAGCACCTGCTACTGATAATGCAGATCTGGTTGCTATGACGGGTGGCCTGCGGATCAAGACCATCAGCCAGTACGACGGGATATCTAACAAGCCTGCTTCCTATAAATATTACCGTTATGGGGAACTGGAAGAGGGCACCGGATTGCTGATCAATAACCCTTACCAGGAATATGATGCCACCAACCGGAGCTTCAAACCCTATCATTATAAACAGAAGACCGCCTATGTGGTCAATGCCAGCCAGTCTTGCGTCCAACCCGAATGCATGTCTATCCCGGGGATTGAGGACATGACTACTTATATTCCGTCATCGTCTCTGGACTATACCTATCCAAATGGTGCGCCCATCTATTATACCAAAGTAACCGAATATAACCAGGATTTTGGAAAGATGACGGGAAAAAAAGTCTACACTTTTTACCAGCCGAACGATTTTGGCGGCCTGGGTCGCTTTTTCAATGAATCCAGGATCCCGGAAACGAATATTGATGTGCTCAGGACGGATGGACTGATGGGACAGCCCTCTTCGATAGCGGATTATGCCTACAAAAATGGCAGCTTTTCCCTTGCGCATTTAAAAGCCTTTACCTACTACAAGTTTAGCCGGCCAATGCAGATCAGGGTGGCATACAGTTTCCAGAAGATAAATTTTGGGGCGCATTCATTTTTGTACCAGAATAGAAGCGGACTTTCCTTCCAGAATGGCAGCTATAGTTTACCGGATATATTTACCGCTGGCCAATACAGTTTACCGGTAGCCAAACTGCTTCCCGCTACCGAGATGGAACGCTGGTATTCCGGTGAAAATGATTATGTTCAGACCACAACTGCTTATGAATACGGGAATACCACCTATCCCCAGCCCACCAAGATCATTACCACCGGAAAGAATAATGGTACAGTATCGAAAGTGCTGAAATATGCCTATAATTTCACCGGTGATGCCGTTTGCGATACGATGAAGAACCGCAACATGATCGCCCAGCCGATTGAAGAGATCAGCTATAGCCGGAGTGACAATAATGGTACGGATGTTGAAACGGCCCGTACCAAAACAGTTTATGCCGCATTAAACCTGGGCTGGCATATCCTGCCATCCGCGGTATTAAAATCTGTCGGCGGGGCGCCACTGGAGACCGTGATGACCTTTGATCAGTATGGCAGTCATGAAAATGTATTACAACTTACCGAAAAGAACAGTGTGGTGAAGAGTTATCTCTGGGACAGCCAGGAAGTATACCCGATTGTAGAGGTAAAAGGAGCCAACTATAGCGATGCAAGTGCCGCTTCCGGATCTGCAGGTTATGCGGTAAACGCCGCCTCTGCCTCAGCCATTAAATCGCTGGGCAGCACCATCCAGTCCGCCTTACCCAATAGCATGGTGAGTACTTACGCCTATAAGCCTATGGTGGGGGTAACTGTCCTGACCGGTCCCGATGAGCGTTCCAAATATTTCAGTTATGATGATTATGGGCGGCTACTGACCATCCGTGACCACCAGCAGCATATCCTGAAAAAGCATGAATATATACTGGCAAAAACGCCGGTATTGGCGAACCATTATTTTACTTACAACAACCCAATGATGCTAACCTTTAATGCTTTCGGATCGGATAATATCCGCCGTATGGTAAGTGCCAGGCAGTCGGCGCTCAGATATACGAATCCTACCAGTTCATTAACGGCAAATGGTGGTGCTGAAAATGAGCTTAATGATGTATGGTATTCCATCGCAGGGGGAGTGGTAGATCTTTCCCGGCCCGAAGCGAACGTAAAGCTAAGGCTTAATACCTGGCCTTCGGGAGGGCCTATTCCAACGGCAGTTTACCTGGACCTTATCCGGGATGGGAATATTATGGTCAGCAAACGCATTCCCTACCGTACCCCTACATCTTCATTTGAAGAGCTTTATGTAGAGCCAGGTACCTACCAGGTATCCATCCGTTATGAAACCAATTACAATGGCAGCCTTTGCCGTTTAACCATAGGAAATAATGCAGTACGAACCGGTGATACACTGAACCTGCAGGCTGGTTCGACTTACGATTGTATTCTGTTTAGTAATTAATTTATTCAGCTAAAGACAACTCAATATGAAACAATTGTTTATCACGATATACCTGTCCACCGGTTTATTGCTTGGCAGCCTGTGGGCCAGTGCCCAGGAAAAAGATTCCCTTGGCAATGCAAAGCGCCAGCTCGACCATTACCGCAAAAGCCTGGGTCTGGATGTGGCAAAGGCTGCTCAGGTAAACAGTATACAGGATCAATATAAAAAAGAACTGAACCAGCTGATGGCGGATACCACGCTGGGCATGGCTGTACGGAAAGAAAAAATCCATGCGCTGATGAGCCGGAAAAACGGGCAGTTGAAAAAGCTGTTAAGCCTGGCCCAGCAGCAGCGGATGATCCCTCCGTCCGAGCGTTTGTTTTCTCCAATCCAAAAAGACCATTAATTCTACATCGGCATATGAAACGACTCTTAAACGGCATATTCTGCATTACCTTACTCTTGTGCCTGCTATCCGCTTCGGGACAGGCACAAACAGGGGCTACGCCCTCTTCGCCCATCAACGCAGGCAATTTTGGCCCTGGTGGCGGCAGCTTTAACGATACACGCAACAGCAGCTCTTCGGGCAATACCACCTATATCAACAGCATAGGGCAGCCCAGTCCTGAAGTGTATTACCGTTTCGTGGTCAGTGCCCCGGTAACGATTGATTTTTCCCTGTGCCAGAGTAATTTTGATACCTATATCCACATTTTGAACGCTTCAGCCAGTGAGATTACCTACCAGGATGATTCGGAAGATTGTGGTACACGGTCTCACCTGGCTTATTCCTTTACCAGCAGTGGTACCTATTACCTGGCAGTGGAAGGTTATGGGAGCAACACGGGGACCATTGTACTGTCGATGAACGTAATGGCAACGGGAGGGACCTCTCCGAATATCAGTTATCCATCTGCCAGCATTACAGCGGCAGTAGGTACGGCAGTTAGCATAGTTCCGACCAATAATGGTGGCGCGGTCCCTGCAGAGGTACAAGCCTCTACTATGTCTGGCAGCAATACTTTAAATAACCCTTTAGGTACTGCTACCGATAGCCAGGGCAATGTATATGTGGCCGATGCGGGGAACCAGCGGATCCTGAAGATCACTGCTGCAGGTGGGGTGAGTACCCTGGCCGGTAGTGGCAGTGAGGGGTCGGCAGATGGTACGGGGACCGCGGCATCTTTCAAACACCCTTCGGCACTAACCGTAGATGCTACAGGCAATGTGTATGTTTCCGATCAGCAAAACCACCGCATTCGTAAAATTACCCCGGGCGGTGTGGTGAGTACCCTGGCCGGCAGTGGTAGCGCTGGCTATGCCAACGGGAATGGTAACGCTGCCAGCTTTAGCAGCCCCATCGGGCTGGCCCTGGATGGGCAGGGGAACCTGTATGTGGCCGATTATTCCAACCACCGCATCCGCAAGATCGAACTTTCCACAGGAAATGTGAGTACCTATGCCGGAAACGGGGCAGCCGGACTGACAGACGGTTCAGCTTCGTCGGCCAGTTTCCGCAATCCTATGGGGCTTTGTGCTGATGCGCAGGGAAACCTGTATGTGGCCGACCGGCTGAACCATGCGGTAAGGAAGATTGCTACCAATGGTACGGTAAGTACGCTGGCAGGCAACGGAAGTTCAGGTTATGCCGACGGGAATGGCAATTCAGCGAGCTTTAACCAGGTAAACGGTGTTGCGCTGGCAGGGGATGGCAACCTGTACGTGGCCGACCTGCAGAACAATATGATCAGGAAGGTCAGCCTTCAGGGCGTAGTGAGCACTTTTGCGGGCAATGCAAGTGCAGGAACGGTTAATGGCCTGGGAAGTGCCATCCGTTTCAGTTCCCCTTATGGGCTCAGCGCCCGCGGCAATTCGCTGTACGTGGCCCAGACCGGTAGCTATGCGGTACGCTGGCTGCAATGGGGAAGTTATACGATTACTCCTGCACTACCGGCAGGCCTGGCTTTGAACAGCATCACCGGCGAGATCACCGGAACGCCTGCCACTTTATCGCCTGTCACCAGCTATACCGTTACCGCCGCCAATGGCAGCGGTAGCAGCAGTTTCACTTTTACACTGGCGGTAGCGGGAACTTCCAATAGCTCGAATTCCAATTACAATGCTGTGTATACTTATATCCCGCGTACTGCCCTTGATGATGAGGCCAGTCTTCCCGGATCCAGCATTGCCAACGTAAACCGTCAGGTACAGTATTTCGATGGACTGGGCAGGCTGATGCAGAACATAAACGTTGGTGCCAGTCCTACCGGAAAAGATGTGGTGCAGCCGATAGCCTATGATGAGTTTGGGCGTGAGGCGATCAAATACCTGCCTTATACCAGCAGTGCAGGGACACCTGGCGCTTACCGGAGTGATGCTTTAAAAGGCAGTTCGGGTTATGACAACAGTGCGCAGAAGAACTTCTACGCGCCATCTGCGGGAGACCATGTGGCTACAGGCTTTCCCGTTTCGATATCCAATTATGAATCCTCACCACTGTCAAGAGTTATTGAACAGGGGGCTCCCGGAGAGGTGTGGCAACCCGGGCAGGGGCATACCGTGAAGATCGAATACACCGGACACTTTTACCAGGGGCAGCAGGACGGGGATATCAGGCGCTATGAGGCCATCATCAATACGACTGCCGGACAGCAGCACCTGCGCAGCCTGACCGAAAACGGGACGTTGTCTTACAATACCTTATTCCTGACGATCACTAAAGATGAAAACTGGTCGGAAAGCGATGGCAGGGCCGGTTGCAGCTATGAATATAAGGATAAGGAAGGGCATGTGGTACTGAAGCGCAGTTTCAATAAAATGCCAGGCGGCACCCTGCAAACCCTTTCGACCTATTATGTTTATGATGACCTGGGTGACCTCTGCTTTGTGCTGCCTCCGGGTGCCAATCCCGATGGTGGTATTCCTGATGCCACGGCGCTGGACAATTTCTGTTACCAGTACCGGTACGACAGCCGGAATCGTCTGATCGAGAAAAAGCTCCCGGGTAAGAGCTGGGAGGAAATGATCTACAATCCGCTTGATCAGGTTGTTTTTACCCAGGATGCCGTGCAGCGGGCCGGGGCGATCAGGAGCTTTGTGAAGTATGATGCCATGGGACGAACAGTGATGACGGGTATAGAGATTGGCCATCATGGAAGCCGTGCCGAAGTGCAGGGTACCGTGAATACCCTTGTTCCATACTGGGAAACCCGCGACAATACCGCGACAAATTACCATGGCTATAATAATCTGAGCTGTCCATCGTACGTTCCCAACCTAAGGCCTTATGTGGTTAATTATTATGACAATTATAACATTCCGGGCCTTCCTGACAACCAGAGCAGCAGTTACAGCAATAAAACAAGAGGGCTGCTCACCGCAGCCAAGACGCTGGTATTGGGCACTACCGACACCTATTTATGGACGGTGAACTATTATGATGAGGATGGACGGATAGCAAGAAGCTGGCAGCAGCATTACAAGGGCGGTGTGGTATCGGCCAGCAGTTATGACCAGAATACCTTTGAATATAACTTTGCGGGGGAAATCGTCAGCAGTACGAGGAAGCACTATGTTGCAGGGACACAAAAGCTTTATGTGTACAATGAGTATGGCTATGACCACACCGGGAGGAAGATTTCTGCCAAACAGCGTACCGGCGACAATGATGCCACGACTAACCCTTTGGTCTACCTTTCGAAGGATAGTTATAATGAAATCGGGCAGCAGCTGGCCAAAGGCCTGCACAGTACGGATGAGGGGGCAAGTTTTGCCCAGACGGTAAAGTACCGGTACAATCCGCGTGGATGGCTAAGCGTGCAGGCGGCACCACTGTTTACCCAGGAGCTGAAGTATGAGCTGGATTCTACCGGGCTGGTGCCACAGTACAACGGGAACATCAGCCAGCAGAAATGGGGCACTAATACAGTGGTCAACAAGCAGTATACTTATACTTACGACCGGATGAACAGGCTACTCAGCGCACAGAGCCATGATGGTAATGATGAAAGCATTACCTACAGCGAGATGGGGAACATCACCAGTCTCCAGCGAAAATCACTCGCGGCTACTGTGGACCAGCTGACTTACAGTTATACGGGCAATAGGCTGAACAGTGTTGCAGATGCGAATGCCAATACCTCAGGTTCGTTTCAGCTTACGGGAACTACCAGTTATGGATACGATGCCAATGGCAATATGAACTCCCGTACAAATGCCACCAATGCGGCCAACAACCTATCCAATATGGACTACAACCACCTGAACCTGCCAACCAATATCAATGCAAACGGTGCAGTGATCACCTATATCTATGATGCAAACGGAACTAAATTAAAAAAACTGGTTACCGGAAATGCCAATGTAAATAATGAGTATATTAGCGGTATCCAGTATGAAGATGGTGACCTGAAGTATGTGGCGACGGAGACCGGCAGGGTGAGGCGGATTAGTGCGACGAGCTATAGTTACGAACATACGCTGACAGACCATCTTGGTAATGGAAGGGTGTACTTTGATATCAGTGGAGGTGTGGCAAGAAAGATCCAGGAGACGGATTATTATGCTTTTGGACTGGACATCCAGCGGAATGTGGTAGGTGTTGAGAACAAATTCCAGTACAATGGCAAGGAGAAACAGGACCAGGAGAAGATGTACGATTACGGCGCAAGGTTCTACGACCCGGTGATTGGAAGGTGGAATGTGGTGGATGCATTAGCCAATAAAGATGTACAAATCAATAAATCACCATATGCCTATGCTTGGAACAATCCCATAAATCTGATTGATCCTGACGGCAACTGCCCAGATCACCCATGCGATGGAAGCTGTGGAATGTCGATGTCTAGGGAAATAGGTTTCATTGGGTTTGATATCACAAAAGGATTTAAGGAGTTACCTCAAAAGTTATTGAGTTTTACCGACATTAACGATGCTACTGTAATAGCAACAACTATAACTAGAGGTTCAGGCGCAATAAATATTGATGAAACTCCTGCTACCACGGTAGATAAAGTCAGTTCGGTTTTGGGAGCTGTGATACCTTTTGTTGCGGGTAGTGCTTTAAAAAAAGGTGCAGTGTATTTGGGAGAAAGACTTTTTGGATCATATGGCACATTAAGAGGAACAGTAAAGGATGCACATCATATAATACAAGATGCAGCTGTGAGAGATCTTCCAGGCTATAAGACAGTTGATGGGCCTGCCATTCATTTGGAGGGGCCATCAACAACAGCAGGAACACCACATAATCTTGCAACGGTTACCCAGAGAGAACGACGCGCACTAGGGGACGGAGGAAATTTTAAATCAGAGATGAATATTGGTTATCGAGCATTACGTGCTGCTGGATTATCTCCGGCAGATGCCAAAGAAGCTATAAGACGGTCGAATTCCTATTTCAATAGCATAAATGTAACACCAAATACTACTACTAGGTTTCCATATACTAGAAAATAACATGAAAGATAGCTTTATTATAGACAAACTAAAATATATCGTTTCCTTGTTGGTCGCAGGTGAATTAGATCTTTTGTGGTCGAATGATCTTGAGCAGAGGATAACTGTTGAAGAAATGAGACAAGCGTTAAGCGGCTATGGAAGGATGACTATGCCACCAAATAATTCGTTTGAAGAAATCAGTATTTATCCGACAGATGATCCTAAAGAGGTTAGTGTAGATTTTTATTTATGGTTTGATGGAATGAAAAGTGACTTAACATTGAAATGTACTATTAATAATTCAAATGCAAAAAAGTATAGTATAGACGACATTAGGATGTTATAAGAATCCCAAAGCTGGCGCACGCGTGTCGCGTGTGAGAAATAATGGAATTACAGCAAGCCCAGCAGTAAAACTGCTGGGCTTTGTTATGTGCGCCCGGCATGTGCGCAAACTCTCCAGCAACCGTTCTTCCTGAGGGAAGGTTTCGTTGTCCGAATTGAAGATGTCATCTTAATCTGTCCTTAATAATCCTTGTAAGGAGCGTTCCACCGGAGAGCATAAGCATAAAGCCAATGCTCAGTATGGCTACATAGATGATGGCCTGTATAAAGACATCCATCTTTGGAATCAAAGCCAGTGCAGAGCAGAAGAAAAGCAATAATCCCGTGATCAGGTAGGCCATTGCTGTCCTGTAATCCATCTTTTTATCCTTCCGTCCCTTTGCACCAAGAAGGGAAATGGCTAAGAAAGCAAGTGCCAGTAGTTTGGAGTTATGGAAGTTTTCAAAGAGACCGGTATCTCTTATGTTGCCAGGTAACCTGTCTGTAAAAGAAGTCGTAAACTGCCATTTCTCGAATGCCTTGTATAAATAATAATAGCACTTACCGAGACCAATACTCCATTGCTTCAGGCACTGGAACTGGTGCGGCAGATGATTACCTTTTATCCGGTGGAGCGGTCGCTCAGGCTGGCGCAGGAGGATATTCTTTTGGGTAGCAGTTTGTCTAGCGCCCTGTCCAAATATGACTTTTATCCGGCCAAGTTTATTCAGATGATCCGAATAGCGGAAGAGGTGAACAAGCTGGAGCATTTCTTTGAGCAGCTGTCCCAGCAGTATACCGAGGAAGTGGAATATAAGACCAATGCGATCAGCGGACTGCTGGAACCTTTGATCATTATCTTTTTAGGTTTGGTAGTAGGGGTAATATTGATTGCGATGTATCTGCCGATGTTCCAGATGAGCAGTACTTTTTAAAGGGGCTACAGCTTCTCAGGTATCTAAATATTCCGAGAGATATTTTTTCAAAATCAAAATATATTGACTTCTTTTCCGCAGTGCTGTTTTTGGATCATTTCATAAGCATATAAATTTTTGTTCAAAATTTGTCCGTCATATATATGCATGGATAACCCTCTTCAGATCAAAAAGAAACACCTACGTTCGTAAGTAATTAGCGTAATTACAAGATTAAAATCTAATTTGAAGCAAGCAGAACCAGTGTTATGAAGATTAAAAGATTTCTTTATTTAATAAACAGTAATGGTTAATAAAGTCTAGCTCAAGCTAAATGTTTACTGAGATAAAACTTTTAAAAAAAAATGTTAAAAAACAACTATGACGGGTTAAAATATGATCATATAATTTAGTTTCTTCTACTCAAATTTGGAATATAAATAATCCATACTAAATTACTTTCTCATGTTCGCTATAACCGATTTTCACCATTCTGCTTACCTTGCGGAAGCCGATTTCAGGATTTCAATCCAGACTTACCATACCGTATAATTTTCTTTCCATCTCATTCTTTCAAAAATGAAGTTAACTCCTTTTTTTAAGGTGGTTCCCTTTTTTGTGCTGTGTGCACTGGGAACCCTGGTATTGGCACAGCCTAAAATACCGGTTTCCCCTGAAGCTGCCGCGCTGGCCAAAATGGTCAACTATCCTGTCAATTTTAATACAGGCGTGCCTGATATTTCAGTGCCTTTGTACACGCTTCAGGCTGGCGGGCTGAGTTTGCCCATTACCCTAAGTTATCATGCCGGTGGCTTTAAAACCAACGAGCGGGCTACCCGATCGGGACTGGGCTGGTCATTAAGTGCAGATATCCAGATTACCCGTACGGTTAACGGGACCGATGATCTGGCTCCTGGTGGCTATATCTACAACGAGGATATAGGTTATTATAACCCGAGTTGCCCGGAATGCAACACTTCACCTATGAACGTGGGCAGCGCCTACCGTTTGGCAATTGGAGAAAGCGATGGGATGCCTGACAAGTTTAACTATCAGCTGCTCAACAAAAGCGGGTCATTTTATTTTATCAAAAACGAGAATGGTACCGGCTATGGTATTGTACCTGTTCCTTTTGAATACCTGAAGATCAGTTATTCGGCCGGCGAGTTTACCATTGTGGATACCGATGGCACGACTTACTATTTTGGCGGGAAAGGAGTTCTCAGTACCGATAATTATGCTCAGAAATTTACGGAACTTACAGATGCAATAAGAACAGGCTTTAAATGCAGCAGGATCGTTAATGCCAACCGTACTGAGGAGCTTAATTTTGTATACCAGGCCAAGACACCTGTGAATTATTTTGGAGGTCAGCAATCCATACAGTACACTAATAATCCCAATCCTTGCGAATTACTTGAGTCCTATTCAAGCTACGCTACGCACAGCTGGGTACAGGCACATTATCCGGGACTCAGTGATTATGATCAACTGATGAGCAATGTTCCGGGTTACGGGCTGTCCTCTCCACGTTACCTGGAAAACTTTGGTAACGGCCAACTGGTGTTCCATCTGCCTGATGTAAATGGAACTACTGCCCAGGATCACGTTTATACCAGTAATAATGGAGGGGCTGGAGTTAAGATAAATCGTGGGCTGGCCCTGACACAGATCAACTTCAGGACAGGATCGGTGGTATTGAACGGAACAGACGCGCTTAATTCCATCCAGGTTAAGAATGCCAGTGGGGAGGAGGTGAAAACGATTAATTTTTACCAAACTAAACAATACCCAACCAGTTCAAGTGTTTTTTCCAGCTATCAGGAATTTTTGAACAATGGGACAAGGTACCTGGATTCTGTTGAGTTTGTGGCAGGCGGGAAGCGTTTCGACACCTATAAGTTTCAATATATCAATAAATATTGTTTTGGTGATCATCTGCTGGGAAAAGACGTTTGGGGCTATCCCAATGTTTTCACCTCCAACTGGAGTTCTACAAACGTGATGGCGATCCGTAAGACGGATATTGTACAGCGATATTACCGGAGCTTACAGTACAGTTGTGCTGATTATGTAGATAATGTAGTGTTCAGTATTGGCAGTACTCAGGGCAACGTGGAGTCTACCGATGAGACGCCTTTGTATGCAGGGATGCTGCGGCGGGTGGTTTATCCAACCGGGGGCTATTTGGATTTTGAATACGAAGCGAATAGCACCAGGATAGCACCTGCTACTGATAATGCAGATCTGGTTGCTATGACGGGTGGCCTGCGGATCAAGACCATCAGCCAGTACGACGGGATATCTAACAAGCCTGCTTCCTATAAATATTACCGTTATGGGGAACTGGAAGAGGGCACCGGATTGCTGATCAATAACCCTTACCAGGAATATGATGCCACCAACCGGAGCTTCAAACCCTATCATTATAAACAGAAGACCGCCTATGTGGTCAATGCCAGCCAGTCTTGCGTCCAACCCGAATGCATGTCTATCCCGGGGATTGAGGACATGACTACTTATATTCCGTCATCGTCTCTGGACTATACCTATCCAAATGGTGCGCCCATCTATTATACCAAAGTAACCGAATATAACCAGGATTTTGGAAAGATGACGGGAAAAAAAGTCTACACTTTTTACCAGCCGAACGATTTTGGCGGCCTGGGTCGCTTTTTCAATGAATCCAGGATCCCGGAAACGAATATTGATGTGCTCAGGACGGATGGACTGATGGGACAGCCCTCTTCGATAGCGGATTATGCCTACAAAAATGGCAGCTTTTCCCTTGCGCATTTAAAAGCCTTTACCTACTACAAGTTTAGCCGGCCAATGCAGATCAGGGTGGCATACAGTTTCCAGAAGATAAATTTTGGGGCGCATTCATTTTTGTACCAGAATAGAAGCGGACTTTCCTTCCAGAATGGCAGCTATAGTTTACCGGATATATTTACCGCTGGCCAATACAGTTTACCGGTAGCCAAACTGCTTCCCGCTACCGAGATGGAACGCTGGTATTCCGGTGAAAATGATTATGTTCAGACCACAACTGCTTATGAATACGGGAATACCACCTATCCCCAGCCCACCAAGATCATTACCACCGGAAAGAATAATGGTACAGTATCGAAAGTGCTGAAATATGCCTATAATTTCACCGGTGATGCCGTTTGCGATACGATGAAGAACCGCAACATGATCGCCCAGCCGATTGAAGAGATCAGCTATAGCCGGAGTGACAATAATGGTACGGATGTTGAAACGGCCCGTACCAAAACAGTTTATGCCGCATTAAACCTGGGCTGGCATATCCTGCCATCCGCGGTATTAAAATCTGTCGGCGGGGCGCCACTGGAGACCGTGATGACCTTTGATCAGTATGGCAGTCATGAAAATGTATTACAACTTACCGAAAAGAACAGTGTGGTGAAGAGTTATCTCTGGGACAGCCAGGAAGTATACCCGATTGTAGAGGTAAAAGGAGCCAACTATAGCGATGCAAGTGCCGCTTCCGGATCTGCAGGTTATGCGGTAAACGCCGCCTCTGCCTCAGCCATTAAATCGCTGGGCAGCACCATCCAGTCCGCCTTACCCAATAGCATGGTGAGTACTTACGCCTATAAGCCTATGGTGGGGGTAACTGTCCTGACCGGTCCCGATGAGCGTTCCAAATATTTCAGTTATGATGATTATGGGCGGCTACTGACCATCCGTGACCACCAGCAGCATATCCTGAAAAAGCATGAATATATACTGGCAAAAACGCCGGTATTGGCGAACCATTATTTTACTTACAACAACCCAATGATGCTAACCTTTAATGCTTTCGGATCGGATAATATCCGCCGTATGGTAAGTGCCAGGCAGTCGGCGCTCAGATATACGAATCCTACCAGTTCATTAACGGCAAATGGTGGTGCTGAAAATGAGCTTAATGATGTATGGTATTCCATCGCAGGGGGAGTGGTAGATCTTTCCCGGCCCGAAGCGAACGTAAAGCTAAGGCTTAATACCTGGCCTTCGGGAGGGCCTATTCCAACGGCAGTTTACCTGGACCTTATCCGGGATGGGAATATTATGGTCAGCAAACGCATTCCCTACCGTACCCCTACATCTTCATTTGAAGAGCTTTATGTAGAGCCAGGTACCTACCAGGTATCCATCCGTTATGAAACCAATTACAATGGCAGCCTTTGCCGTTTAACCATAGGAAATAATGCAGTACGAACCGGTGATACACTGAACCTGCAGGCTGGTTCGACTTACGATTGTATTCTGTTTAGTAATTAATTTATTCAGCTAAAGACAACTCAATATGAAACAATTGTTTATCACGATATACCTGTCCACCGGTTTATTGCTTGGCAGCCTGTGGGCCAGTGCCCAGGAAAAAGATTCCCTTGGCAATGCAAAGCGCCAGCTCGACCATTACCGCAAAAGCCTGGGTCTGGATGTGGCAAAGGCTGCTCAGGTAAACAGTATACAGGATCAATATAAAAAAGAACTGAACCAGCTGATGGCGGATACCACGCTGGGCATGGCTGTACGGAAAGAAAAAATCCATGCGCTGATGAGCCGGAAAAACGGGCAGTTGAAAAAGCTGTTAAGCCTGGCCCAGCAGCAGCGGATGATCCCTCCGTCCGAGCGTTTGTTTTCTCCAATCCAAAAAGACCATTAATTCTACATCGGCATATGAAACGACTCTTAAACGGCATATTCTGCATTACCTTACTCTTGTGCCTGCTATCCGCTTCGGGACAGGCACAAACAGGGGCTACGCCCTCTTCGCCCATCAACGCAGGCAATTTTGGCCCTGGTGGCGGCAGCTTTAACGATACACGCAACAGCAGCTCTTCGGGCAATACCACCTATATCAACAGCATAGGGCAGCCCAGTCCTGAAGTGTATTACCGTTTCGTGGTCAGTGCCCCGGTAACGATTGATTTTTCCCTGTGCCAGAGTAATTTTGATACCTATATCCACATTTTGAACGCTTCAGCCAGTGAGATTACCTACCAGGATGATTCGGAAGATTGTGGTACACGGTCTCACCTGGCTTATTCCTTTACCAGCAGTGGTACCTATTACCTGGCAGTGGAAGGTTATGGGAGCAACACGGGGACCATTGTACTGTCGATGAACGTAATGGCAACGGGAGGGACCTCTCCGAATATCAGTTATCCATCTGCCAGCATTACAGCGGCAGTAGGTACGGCAGTTAGCATAGTTCCGACCAATAATGGTGGCGCGGTCCCTGCAGAGGTACAAGCCTCTACTATGTCTGGCAGCAATACTTTAAATAACCCTTTAGGTACTGCTACCGATAGCCAGGGCAATGTATATGTGGCCGATGCGGGGAACCAGCGGATCCTGAAGATCACTGCTGCAGGTGGGGTGAGTACCCTGGCCGGTAGTGGCAGTGAGGGGTCGGCAGATGGTACGGGGACCGCGGCATCTTTCAAACACCCTTCGGCACTAACCGTAGATGCTACAGGCAATGTGTATGTTTCCGATCAGCAAAACCACCGCATTCGTAAAATTACCCCGGGCGGTGTGGTGAGTACCCTGGCCGGCAGTGGTAGCGCTGGCTATGCCAACGGGAATGGTAACGCTGCCAGCTTTAGCAGCCCCATCGGGCTGGCCCTGGATGGGCAGGGGAACCTGTATGTGGCCGATTATTCCAACCACCGCATCCGCAAGATCGAACTTTCCACAGGAAATGTGAGTACCTATGCCGGAAACGGGGCAGCCGGACTGACAGACGGTTCAGCTTCGTCGGCCAGTTTCCGCAATCCTATGGGGCTTTGTGCTGATGCGCAGGGAAACCTGTATGTGGCCGACCGGCTGAACCATGCGGTAAGGAAGATTGCTACCAATGGTACGGTAAGTACGCTGGCAGGCAACGGAAGTTCAGGTTATGCCGACGGGAATGGCAATTCAGCGAGCTTTAACCAGGTAAACGGTGTTGCGCTGGCAGGGGATGGCAACCTGTACGTGGCCGACCTGCAGAACAATATGATCAGGAAGGTCAGCCTTCAGGGCGTAGTGAGCACTTTTGCGGGCAATGCAAGTGCAGGAACGGTTAATGGCCTGGGAAGTGCCATCCGTTTCAGTTCCCCTTATGGGCTCAGCGCCCGCGGCAATTCGCTGTACGTGGCCCAGACCGGTAGCTATGCGGTACGCTGGCTGCAATGGGGAAGTTATACGATTACTCCTGCACTACCGGCAGGCCTGGCTTTGAACAGCATCACCGGCGAGATCACCGGAACGCCTGCCACTTTATCGCCTGTCACCAGCTATACCGTTACCGCCGCCAATGGCAGCGGTAGCAGCAGTTTCACTTTTACACTGGCGGTAGCGGGAACTTCCAATAGCTCGAATTCCAATTACAATGCTGTGTATACTTATATCCCGCGTACTGCCCTTGATGATGAGGCCAGTCTTCCCGGATCCAGCATTGCCAACGTAAACCGTCAGGTACAGTATTTCGATGGACTGGGCAGGCTGATGCAGAACATAAACGTTGGTGCCAGTCCTACCGGAAAAGATGTGGTGCAGCCGATAGCCTATGATGAGTTTGGGCGTGAGGCGATCAAATACCTGCCTTATACCAGCAGTGCAGGGACACCTGGCGCTTACCGGAGTGATGCTTTAAAAGGCAGTTCGGGTTATGACAACAGTGCGCAGAAGAACTTCTACGCGCCATCTGCGGGAGACCATGTGGCTACAGGCTTTCCCGTTTCGATATCCAATTATGAATCCTCACCACTGTCAAGAGTTATTGAACAGGGGGCTCCCGGAGAGGTGTGGCAACCCGGGCAGGGGCATACCGTGAAGATCGAATACACCGGACACTTTTACCAGGGGCAGCAGGACGGGGATATCAGGCGCTATGAGGCCATCATCAATACGACTGCCGGACAGCAGCACCTGCGCAGCCTGACCGAAAACGGGACGTTGTCTTACAATACCTTATTCCTGACGATCACTAAAGATGAAAACTGGTCGGAAAGCGATGGCAGGGCCGGTTGCAGCTATGAATATAAGGATAAGGAAGGGCATGTGGTACTGAAGCGCAGTTTCAATAAAATGCCAGGCGGCACCCTGCAAACCCTTTCGACCTATTATGTTTATGATGACCTGGGTGACCTCTGCTTTGTGCTGCCTCCGGGTGCCAATCCCGATGGTGGTATTCCTGATGCCACGGCGCTGGACAATTTCTGTTACCAGTACCGGTACGACAGCCGGAATCGTCTGATCGAGAAAAAGCTCCCGGGTAAGAGCTGGGAGGAAATGATCTACAATCCGCTTGATCAGGTTGTTTTTACCCAGGATGCCGTGCAGCGGGCCGGGGCGATCAGGAGCTTTGTGAAGTATGATGCCATGGGACGAACAGTGATGACGGGTATAGAGATTGGCCATCATGGAAGCCGTGCCGAAGTGCAGGGTACCGTGAATACCCTTGTTCCATACTGGGAAACCCGCGACAATACCGCGACAAATTACCATGGCTATAATAATCTGAGCTGTCCATCGTACGTTCCCAACCTAAGGCCTTATGTGGTTAATTATTATGACAATTATAACATTCCGGGCCTTCCTGACAACCAGAGCAGCAGTTACAGCAATAAAACAAGAGGGCTGCTCACCGCAGCCAAGACGCTGGTATTGGGCACTACCGACACCTATTTATGGACGGTGAACTATTATGATGAGGATGGACGGATAGCAAGAAGCTGGCAGCAGCATTACAAGGGCGGTGTGGTATCGGCCAGCAGTTATGACCAGAATACCTTTGAATATAACTTTGCGGGGGAAATCGTCAGCAGTACGAGGAAGCACTATGTTGCAGGGACACAAAAGCTTTATGTGTACAATGAGTATGGCTATGACCACACCGGGAGGAAGATTTCTGCCAAACAGCGTACCGGCGACAATGATGCCACGACTAACCCTTTGGTCTACCTTTCGAAGGATAGTTATAATGAAATCGGGCAGCAGCTGGCCAAAGGCCTGCACAGTACGGATGAGGGGGCAAGTTTTGCCCAGACGGTAAAGTACCGGTACAATCCGCGTGGATGGCTAAGCGTGCAGGCGGCACCACTGTTTACCCAGGAGCTGAAGTATGAGCTGGATTCTACCGGGCTGGTGCCACAGTACAACGGGAACATCAGCCAGCAGAAATGGGGCACTAATACAGTGGTCAACAAGCAGTATACTTATACTTACGACCGGATGAACAGGCTACTCAGCGCACAGAGCCATGATGGTAATGATGAAAGCATTACCTACAGCGAGATGGGGAACATCACCAGTCTCCAGCGAAAATCACTCGCGGCTACTGTGGACCAGCTGACTTACAGTTATACGGGCAATAGGCTGAACAGTGTTGCAGATGCGAATGCCAATACCTCAGGTTCGTTTCAGCTTACGGGAACTACCAGTTATGGATACGATGCCAATGGCAATATGAACTCCCGTACAAATGCCACCAATGCGGCCAACAACCTATCCAATATGGACTACAACCACCTGAACCTGCCAACCAATATCAATGCAAACGGTGCAGTGATCACCTATATCTATGATGCAAACGGAACTAAATTAAAAAAACTGGTTACCGGAAATGCCAATGGAAATAATGAGTATATTAGCGGTATCCAATATGAGGATGGTGAGCTGAAGTATGTGACGACCGAGACGGGCAGGGTGAGGCGGATCAATGCGACGAATTACAGTTACGAACATACGCTGGCAGATCATTTGGGTAACGGAAGGGTGTACTTTGATATCAGTGGAGGTGTGGCAAGAAAGATCCAGGAGACGGATTATTATGCTTTTGGACTGGACATCCAGCGGAACCTACTAGGTGTCGAGAACAAGTTCCAGTACAATGGCAAGGAGAAACAGGACCAGGAAAAGATGTATGATTATGGCGCCAGGTTCTATGACCCAATCATTGGAAGGTGGAATGTGCCAGACCCGCTGGCAGAGAAGATGCGCAGGCATTCACCTTATAACTACGGGTTTAACAATCCGATAAGATTTGTGGATCCGGATGGGATGATGCCATATGATTGGTATCAATCAAATGTAACGGGAACTGTTAAGTGGTTTGATGGTAATGGGGAACAGGATGGATACAGGCATGTTGGAGAAGCAGGTACTGTAACATCAAGTGATGGTGGTGTTGTTAACTTAAATGCGGATGGAACAGCTACTAACAGAGGGACAGGTAAGGAAGTTACATCATCCACTAGTGGATTGACGAGTATAGTAGCCAAAGACAATACAGGGGGATTCGCTAAATTTCTATATGATGTCTTTTCTGGAGGGGCGTATAGTCGTCAGGCAAATGCTTTGGATGTTTTAGATAGAGATGGGTTAGGCGCATACAATAATCAAATGATTGCAGATGCGCGAACTGAAATCAGAGGAGATTGGATGGCTGGTGCATATCAGGTTGGAGCATCAGTATCAGTTTCTACGGCCACGAAACTTAGTATTGATGATGTGCTTAACAACCCAAATTTGTTGCAGGGAAAACCACTCAGTCAGGTTCAAAACGCGTTAGGAAAAACAGAGGGATGGGTGAATGATGTAATGAGAAGAAGTACGCGTGCTGATGGATGGGTTCTACGGGAGATGAATCCAGCAGGAACTGATCCTACTGGTAGGATGATACAATACCACCCTGGTACTCCAAGGCATTTTGGAGGACAGCCATACTGGAAAGTTTCCACAGGACCTGGTGGAACTGTTAGAGTTCCGCAACAACCTTAAATAAATGAAAATGGCAGAAAATTATGTTAAAACGATAGAAACCCTGAGGCTTTTATCATCCTCATATGAAGATCAGGTAAGGTGTTTTCCAGATTTTGCTGATGTTCCTGATGAAGTGATATCAAGTTTTGAGACTGTATTCCTATTGATCCCGAGTCTCATTGAGGAAGAAATATTCTCTTTTAAATCAATAGCTTCGATTCTAAGGATATATAATAAGATGCAATGGTCTCTAAGGAATCTAGATCTAGATGATTTTTCTAGTACTGAATGGAATGAGTTGAGAGAATTATCTAAAAACACATTGAGATTACTAGATGAAGTTATCCAAAAGCCTGATATGAAATATATTTAGCTCTGACAGTCTTGGATTAAATGATCGATAGAAAAAAACTATTGCCCCTCTTGTTTAAGAGTTTACTTTTTCAGTGGACTCTTAAACCTTTTATTTAAACTCAAGGACTTTGTCCGTAATATTAGCAAGAGGAGAAAAATATACTAAAGCCCGGCAGTTTAAAAATTGCCAGGCTTTGTTATTTCTGTAGGAGTAGGAGTTGGAGTTTGATTAGCCTTGCTTTAATGGCTCCATAAGTACGGGAGTGTAGCTTGGCGAGTTGTGTAATCTTTATGCCTTCGTTAAAGCGTTGTGTGAGTAGGTTATCCTCTTCTTCACTCCAGGATAAGCCTTGGTTCCCTTTTTGGGCGAGGGCTTCGAGTTGGTTAATGGCGAAGAAAAGTGCTCGGATGATTTCGGGCTGGTTGTATGGGCTATTGGCAGGGAATACCTCTCCGGTTATGGGGTCGGTGCCGGCGGCCAGCGCCTAGAGCATTTCCAGATGTCTGTTGTTATCCTGCATAGGCTTTACCGGTTTTGGCATCGCGTATGATTGCGTTTGCCAGGAAAAGGAGTTTGTCCTTAATGGAGGGTTCGAGTTCTTCTATTTCGTCAATAGGCTTTAAGGTCTGTTTGATCAAGCCGATATTTTTCATTTTTCAATAGTGGAAATGATCGTGGTTAAACAAATTACTTTAACATCTTCATCTCTGTTATATTCTGGATTGGTTATGTTATCAGGAGGGATCTTTAAAGTGGGCTTCGCTCCATCGTCCCCAATAAAATATCAGATCGGTATTAACTGAAACGGTACAAGAATACAACATTCCCCGTATATGCTTTTTCTGTGGAATTATAAATATCTGTCTGGATAACAACCTTGGTGATCCCCCTTAGATCCGAAATAGAGATCAGCTTTGCGCGAAGCTGTACCTAATCAATGGCACTAAACAGACCTCTATATTAAAGCAAACCAGGGGTAGAAAAATGTGGTTAAAAGCAGGTTTATGCGAAAGAGGTTTTTCCTGGGCGAGATTTTTTGTAGTTCACAGGTAAAAGCGTGAAACGGGAGATACGAAATTGAGATGAAGTTTTATTCAGGTGAAGGAATAGCACTGCTTAACAAAACCGGATAAAAAGACCGGGAAGAATGAGTCTTTAGATATTCAAGTTTGTATAAGAAATCGTCAGATAACGCGCTGTTGAATAGTTTTACCAAAAAAGTCTCCACTATATCCACATCCGCAATAGCCATAGAATCAAAAAGCAGCATCCTTTGGAATTCTGCATTGGTATGTAATATGCAGATATATTTTCCAACAATGTTTATACTTACGACATCATCCGTGTATATAGATTTTCGTATTTCTATATCCTGGGAATATTCTTCTCCAAAATGATTGATGTTTCTAGAAATCTTATCCGGATCTTGAGTATAGCTCAGAAAGCTGTGATTACTGTTGGCATCGATGTATAATACGATTGGGTCCTGGTTCATAAAGTTCGTTTCTTAAACTTATAAAACCCTGGAATAAAAACAAGTAGTTTTCATATTTTGCAGCTAATGGTCAGAATGGCAAGGCTGCCATGCTTTTTTATGGGCAATACAGTATCTGTGTTTTTTCCTGAATTTCACTATTGGTTATCATCCGGTCATCTATGGGGCAAAGTTCTTATCTCGATAATCAGTTTCATATTCAGTTCTATAATTTTATGGTAGCTGATGAAGGTTTGTTTGTGTCGGTAAAATGGGCTGTTGGTTGATATTAAGAAACGGCTTGGATGGTTTTGGCTGTCCCCAGCTGGCCGGGCCAGCTGCTCTATCTTTTGTTCCAAAAGGATGCCGAGTCTGTCCCTGACAGGGTAGTACACCTACAAGATCCGGATGTTAATTAATAATTGCTTTTTATGGTTTAAGCATCCTCTATTTCGAAGCTATTTCCTATTTTTGTGCTGCAAACCTATTGGTCTGCACTTTTTATCTAAACTAGCGCTATCAGGATTGATGCGCTTTTTTGTTGAATTATATAAAAGCCTACACATTGTGCCGTTTCGAACGGAATCTTATATTTGCTCGCCAGAATTGATCTGATCGGGATGTAGCGTAGCCAGATATCGCGCCAGCATGGGGTGCTGGAGGTCGTAGGTTCAAATCCTGCCATCCCGACTAAATTTTTTTAAGCTGCAATCGTCCTGGGCGCACCAAGATTGTATAGCCCAAATTTTTCAAACCAACTCAGGTTTTTTTTGCGGTTTTTTTGAAAGCGGAAGATTTTTTCGGCATGCTCAAGCTTACGATTTACAGGTTGTTTGTTAAGAGGAGTTTTTCCTATTTTACATCAATCCATATCGATGATCAGTTTTAACAGAATTGGACATTCACTGGTTCTTTCTGAAGCAGGTATGCTGATATAGCTGATTACTGGTTTTTATAGGCTTTCAGATACGGAGCGGTTTTACTATCTGAGTTTTTGCATAGTGCTTCGGGAAGTCCCGAAAACACCACCTTTCCGCCAAAATGTCCGGCCCCTGGTCCGATATCAATTACCCAATCGCTTTGTGCAATTAACTGCATATCATGTTCCACAACAATTACCGTGTTTCCGCTATCTACGAGCCTGTTTAGCTGCAGGAGCAGCCGCTCAACATCTGACGGATGGAGGCCGGTTGTGGGTTCATCAAGGATGTATAGGGAAGAGCCTTTATTACTTTTTTGCAGTTCTGTTGCTAATTTAATGCGCTGCGCCTCCCCGCCAGATAGTTCAGTTGCGGACTGTCCCAGCCTGAGGTAACCAAGGCCAACCTCCCGTACTACATCCAGGGCCTGGTAAATCTGGAGGTCTTCGTCGAAAAAGTTGCAGGCTTCCTCAACCGTCATTTCCAAAACCTGCGCAATATTTTTATCTTTATAGGTAACTTCTAAAGTTTCGGGGTTGTACCGGGTACCTCCGCAGGCCGGGCAGGGGGTATATACACTCGGCAGAAACAGCAGTTCGACCATCACAAAGCCTTCACCCTGGCAATTCGGACAGCGGCCCTTAACCAGGTTGAAGGAAAAGCGCCCGGCGTCATACCGCCTTTTTTTGGCCGATAGTGTGTTGGCAAAGCGTTTGCGTATGTGGTCGAAAAGCCCGGTATAGGTAGCAAGATTTGATCGGGGGGTTCTGCCGATAGGGCGCTGATCGACAACAACCATTCTGGTTATTTGCCCGGCTCCGCCGATAATTTTTCCGCTAGCCGGCTGTGAGCTGTCGACTACAGGACCTTCCCCTGTGGGTTCACTCGGGAGTTCGGTTTTCATTCCCAGTTGCTTTGACAATAACTCCACAAGTACCTGGCTAACCAAACTGCTTTTTCCTGAACCCGAAATTCCCGTCACACAGGTCATTACGCCAAGAGGAAAGTCGACGTCCACATTCCTTAAGTTGTGCTTTGTTGCTCCGCGAACCTGAAGCTGTCCGGTGGATGTTCTTGGCTTGTGTTCAGGGCTACTGGAAGTGCCTGAAAGAAATCTTCCGGTAAGGGATGCCGTATTTTTTTTCAAACCTGCAACTGTTCCGCTGTAGATGATCTGCCCGCCCTGCTCACCTGCACCCGGTCCGACATCAATAATCCAGTCTGCGCGCTTGATTACCTCTATTTCATGTTCTACGACAAAAATGCTGTTTCCTTCGCTTTTTAATTTCTCCAGGATACGCAATAAAGCTTCGGTATCTGCAGGGTGTAAACCTGCCGAGGGCTCATCAAGAACATAAACCACACCGAACAGATTGGAGTGTACCTGAGTTGACAGACGCAATCTTTGTAGTTCTCCGGGAGAAAGGGTGGGGGTACTTCTGTCAAGGGTAAGATAGCCTAAACCAAGCTCCAGCATAACACCGATTCTTGAGCGTATATCTGTAGATATTCTTTGTATAACCAGTTGTTTTTCCTGGGGTTTTACAAACTTTTCATTCTTTGCAGGTTCACTAAAAAGCTTTGATAGTTCAGCTAGTGTCATTCCGGAAGTTTCTGCGATATCTCTGCCTTTGAATTTCACAGACAGTGCTTCTTTTTTCAGCCGCTTGCCGGCACAAACCGGGCATATCTTGCTAATCATATATTTTGAAACCCTTTTTTTCATCAGTTCAGATTGGCTTGATGAGAAGGTTTTCAATACGTAAGCCCGGGCACCAATGAAGGTGCCCATATAATCCGGCTGCCGCTTTTTTGCAATTGCTAATCGGGTGTCCTCCGGTGAAAGGCCGGGATAAACGGGAGCTGTAGGGGTTTCTTCAGTAAACAGTATCCAATCCCTTTGCTTTTTTGGTAATTTTTTCCAGGCAGTATCGACATCGTAACCCAGCGATACTAAGATGTCCCGCTGGTTTTGACCCTGCCATGCCCGTGGCCAGGATGCAATTGCGCCTGCTCTGATGCTGAGCGTATCGTCCGGTACCATCGTTTCTTCATTGACCTCGAAGACACTGCCCATACCGTGACATTCCTGGCAGGCACCTTCAGGTGTGTTATAAGAAAAGCCCTCGGCATAGATGATGGATTGACCGGGTGGATAGTCTCCGGCGCGAGAGAAAAGCATTCTAAGTAAGTTCGATAAAGTAGTTACGCTGCCAACCGAAGATCTGGTGGAAGTCCCGGAACGCTGCTGTTGTAGGGCAACTGCGGGAGGTAGTCCCTCGATTGAGTCTACTTCGGGAACATTCATCTGGTTAAAAAGCCTGCGCGCATAAGGCGAAACGGATTCGAGATAGCGCCGCTGCGCTTCTGCATAGAGTGTACCGAACGCAAGGGATGATTTCCCTGATCCTGAGACACCCGTAAATACAACCAGTTTATCCCGGGGAATCTCAAGGGAAATATCTTTTAAATTATGTTCCCTCGCACCTTTTACCCGGATTACATCGGTCTTGTTCTCTTTCGCCATCTTTTATGTTTTATATATAATTAGCAACAGAAATTAGCGAAGTAGGTTTGGGAAAATCTGAAATCACCATGCGGTCTCGGAAGATGTAAACTAATTCTAGTATTATAACTCAAAAACGACAAGTAAGTTCAGGACGGGTCAGCCTTTCGGATTCAAAACAAAAACGGCAACCCGTTCACGGAGTTGCCGTTGACTATCTTTAAATGAAAGAAGTATTTTATAAATTATCGGTTTGCGATTCCAATGCGTTTTGTATTGCAGCAGGAATGTTAGATAGAAGATTATAACCAGTTGCTGATTCTATAGCATTAACACTTGTGCGGTATGTTTTCCAGTTGGTATTTAAGCCGTTCGTATTAGGCATGTTTACCGAAATAACGCGGGTAGATGAAGTAATCCGGTTTAAATCGTCATTACCGTTTGCCAATACCACAATTATTTTCCAGGTATTGGATGGAACATTAACCCGACCGTTATCAATGGTATAGGTAATCCCTCCGTTACTACCCGTGCCGCCAGAACCATAAGAACCGCAGATGATGTAAACTTCATTTCCTGATGTAACCAGTGAACGGGCATAATTTTCAAGGTCAGCCCATGGACCCTGGTTATTATTTGGTGCCTGTGGCATCATGTTGCTCATTAAAAAAGTAGAAGAGTTGGCGGCTACTGATGCTGTTCTATCAGCAGAGGGACAATTGTGGCCACGATCGAAACCAGAGCCGGAGTAACTGCTGCTAGATACCTGATACCAGCCGGAAGGCAAAGTATTATCAGCCCGGAAATCATCCTGGCGAGAGGTTGAACCCAGATCTGAAGACGAGACATGCCAGCTTACCCAGTTAGGTGTAGCCCTGCTTTTGCTATATGAACTTGTATAATAGGTACGCTCCATTAAATAATTTTCAGGATAAGAAATGTTTGCAACTGCATTACTTGGGTTACCCATTAAAAGGTTATTGTTATCTCCCGGAGTGGTAGTCGGAGGTATTGTAGTTCCGCCACCTGTTGAAATGCTGAAATCATCGATATTGATGCGGTTAGTACCGCCACTGATTTTGCGAACCTGAAAACGCACATTTCCGGAAATTGCCGTATTAAAAGTGACAGTTGATAAGCTGGCTGCACTACTGGTGATGGTGCTTCCGGTTTGCTGCCAGCTCGACCCTCCGTTCGTTGAATACCACAATTGCCAGGTACTATTGCCGTCAGTACCATATTTGGCGTGTGCAATGGTAACAACATCAGCGCCGCTTACGTCGAAGTTCATGCCCAGTATCCCGGTATTGCGGATCCTTACCGACTGATTCCCGTTTTTGGCATCAGCAGCCAGATTTCCAATTAAAGCGTCGTTCATGGTCCAGCTTCCGCTGCTTAAGGTTACGGATGCAGTAGTGTAACTGCTTTTAGTACCTGATTCGAAAGACTCCGGAAAACCTGAAACGACAGCTTGTGCGTTTGCTACAACAGCTTTGGTGTTTAGTTTTTGCTCAAAGACACTTGCTCCCGGTTCGGTTTGATTTTCTTTTTTACAGGCAGCAAGGCCCAGGGACAATATGGCCAGTAAGCTTAATTTTTTTAATGCTTTCATGCTTAAATTAGTTTGTTATGTAATTAGATTTTAGTTCTAAGTTTCTATAGCGAAGGTTTCTATAGCCAGGCAGCTGCCATCGGATAGATGGCCGATAATCAGGACAGGGATCCTGCTTGCACCTTCTATGCGAATGACCTGCAAATGAGACAGGTTTTGATTTAAAAACAGCTGGATGGCCTTAATTTTTCGGGCATTTTCTACCATTGGCGCATCTGATGGATCTGCTTTGGAAACAATGTGATGGAAAAATGCATCAGCATCCAGTTGTTTTAAATTAGAAAGCTCAGCCTGATATTGAACGGCAATTTTATTCAATATGCCATCAGGCGAAATCTTTCCCCAATTGACTAATTTAAATGGATTTTCTGATTCAGTAAAATACAATACCCCCGAAAGAAGTTCGGTAATTGTATCCAGGATATTGTTATACATGCAGATGGAATAGGTATGTTTACTATTTACTGCTCCTAAATTATTAAATATGCATGCAAAATATGCTAATAACGGATTATCATAGTGTTAATTTTTATACCTATTTAACTAAAAATGAATCTATTTAACGTGAGTTCGTGATAAGGCTGATTGAGATCTGTAAAGTATGTAATTGTCTGAATATCAATAATTAATCGTAAAATTTGTATTTAAGTGTCTAATTTAAAGAACAACATTATATGCTTGCTCCTGAAAAATTATTGAAATTTTCGTTAAGGTGGATGACTACTGTAGAGAATAGGAGTCCAAATAAGTAAATACCAGCTTGATGCAGGTAATTGCAAGATACGAAACAGAAAAGTGTCGCTTGCTGATAGTGAGATCATCACGATACTGATCGTCTTTCACAGCGGCTCAGCTTGAAGCCGTCAAGCAGGTTTAGTATTTCACTAGCCGCCAAACTAAATTCAATACCAATATATTTTAAAAATACCGCTAATCAGAAAAAATTCACAAAAATTACTGTAAAAGGTAACATGATTCTAAACAAACTTTAATAATTGGAATGAATCAAAAAATGGGGGAAGCTAAAAGTTGATCCAATTAACCTTGCAGTCGATTAGTTAATGAATGGATAATCTGCTGTTAACATATAGGTATTGTTCACAATTTACTTTTGTGTGGTGTAAAAAGTAAATGCTAATGGCTTATAAAGATTTACCAGATGATATCCTTCTAGAAAAATTCCGAGAAAGCGATACTAAAGCCTATGACGCACTCTTCTTTAGATATTTTAGAAAAATCTACGCGTTTGCCAAATCGTCTCTTGGAGATGATGAAATGGCAAAAGAACTAGCGATGGACGTTATGATAAGATTCTGGCAAAGAAAAGGTGAGATCATGATACAAACTGATCTCAACGCTTACCTCTACCAATCGGTCAGAAATGCGCTATATAACCATTGGAAAAGAAAAATTATTGTTACCGAATCAATTGATCAACTTGAAGAAGCTACTCAGCCTTTTTTGTTTTCAACTGACCATTCTCTCGCACACAAGGAGCTTCAGCAGGTATATCAGGAAAAGTTAAGCAAACTCAGCCCGCAACGAAGGGAGGTTTTCAGGATGAGTAGGGAACAAGACATGTCTTATGCTGAAATTGCCCGCCAGCTAAATCTGTCAGTACATACAGTAAGAAACCATATTAGTGCATCAATACAGTATTTTCGTGAACATTTAAATGAATTTGCCACCCTGCTTCTGGTGATATCGTTTCTGACATCGTTTAAATAATAACCTTAAACGTTTTCTCCTTACTTATTTCTGAGCTATTCAATGCATTAAATTTATTTTACTTTGCATTAGTACTGGTATTTGTTTTTGTTGTTTACTTCAATGAGAGACGTATCATGCAACAACAAATAAGCAAGAGTTTAATTAAAAAATTTTTAGCAAAGGAATGCACTGAAGACGAAAGAACGGTTGTCATAAAGGCATTGAATACCGCTGCCGGACAACGCTTATTCGACGAAGTATTGCTGGCAGGGTGGGATGCCCCTCGCGAAACCGAGGAAATTAGTGATCTGCAGCTGTTTCGATGGAATCAGGAACTTCATCAAAGGGTTGAGCAAATCGCGGGCACCAAAGTAATTAAATGGTACCATTCAAATTTACTTCGCTATGCGGGTGTCAGTGTGGCTGTTATCGTCGGACTGGCATTTTTTATTCACAAAAATATCAGTGAATCTACCGAAAACATGCGTGTTGCTATTCGTCACATCTCCAACCCCCATGGTAAGAGGTCTATTATAACACTACCGGACAGTTCTATTGTTTATCTGGGGGCCGGGAGTAAGATCAGCTTCCCTGAAAAATTCGCTGATGAGCAAAGAAATATCAGCCTGGAAGGTGAGGCTTTTTTCGACGTTAAACATAAACCTCAACAGGCCTTTATAGTCCGTACCGGCGATTTGCAGACGAGGGACATTGGCACATCATTTCAAATTTTTGCATTTAAGAACCACCCTGTCAAGGTTGCGCTGGCAAGTGGTGAGGTGAGTGTCGAACGGTTAAAAGATAGGAAAATTCAGGTTTTAGCACGCTTGGTACCAGGGCAGCAATGTGTTTGGGACAATAAAAAACTCTCAACAAGTACGGTACCAACTAGTGATATTTCAGGCTGGAAAGATGGTCATTTAGTATTCGACGGAGTTTCGCTAAGTGAATTAACCGCAGTCTTAGAACGATGGTACGATGTTAAGTTCATTTTCACTAACCGTTCCAGAAAGCAATTGTCAGTAACCACAAGGCTTACCGTAGAGAAAACACCAATTACAGCTGTAATCCAGGCCCTAAGTATCATGGAACACTTTACCTACAAGGTCCGTGGCCGGCAAATCATTATTAATTAATCAACAAATGGAAAGGATATTTATGTAAACGACTTATACAAAAAACCATCCTGTGTTCAGCAGGATGGCAACTCTTAAAGTAAAGCCGTTGGATTGGAACCCCGTTTCGGCTTATTCATGAATTATCCCTTTGGCACTTCTGCTTCAGGGAGGTAATAGCTTATGTTCAAATGAAAATAAACCATAACTGGTGTAAAAATATTAAAAAAGGATCGCAACCTGCTAAATGTATCCTGTTTTTTATGAGATGTTCAATTATCGTCCTGATTGTTCAGGCCACTTTTCTAAGTTTGCTATATGCAAGTTCGGCTAAAAGTCAGACCCTTGATCAAAAAATAGATCTTCAACTCACCAATGCCAGTGTAAAAGAAAGTTTGCTTAAAGTGCAGCGGCTAAGTAACACAAATTTTTTATTTAATGATCAACTCATAAGATCGGTTGAGAAAAAGATAAGTATCGAGGTAAACGGGATTACCGTTAGGGATGCAATTGAAGATATTATAAAGCATACTGGCTTACAGTACCGGGTAGTAAATGGTTTTGTCACCATTGATCGAAAAGTCATCCCCCCGGATCCTGGCGTCATAGAGGGCACCATTTATGACGCCAAAACTAATGAAACGCTTATTAGCGCCATTGTAATTATTTCCGGTCGTTCTTATTTCACGGATATTAAGGGACATTATAAGATCAGTATCAACCCTGGTACCTACGCAGTAGATGCAAGATATATCGGTTATGACCCGAAAACGATAAGCGGGGTTATCGTCAAATCGTCGGTGGTTACGCCTTTGAACATTCAGTTACAACCATCTTCTACGGCGCTTGGCGAGGTTAAAATTGAAGCCCGGCGCCGGGTGGGTAATGAGGTCGTATTGCTTAATGACCGTAAAAATTCCGCATCAGTAACAGATGGTATATCTGCACAGAATATTGAAAAAACGGCAAGTATTACCACTACCCAGGCTTTACAGCGCGTAACAGGTGTTACTATAACAGACGACAAGTATGTGGCCATTCGTGGATTAGGTGACCGAAGTGTTATTGCGGAGCTGAACGGTGCCCGCCTGTCGTCCGCCAATCCTGATCGAAGCACTGTACCCTTAGACCTCGTACCAGCAGCATTACTGGATAACATCAACATTTATAAGACGTCAAGTCCTGACCGGCCTGCGGATGCTTCTGCCGGGCTAATCGAATTGAAGACGAAATCAGTACCGGAAAAACTAGTGTTTGAAATTACCGCCCAAACCGGGTTTAATTCTAACATCGGTTTAGGAGGTAAGTATAATAGTTTTTATAATGGCGACCCGGGTTTCTTCGGACAAAAGGTCAGCAACCATAATTTGAGCAATGACTTCCTAAACCTGAGCCGGCAATATCCGGGAGGCCTGGTACAAATTCAGGATCTTTTTATTCAAAGTCGCAACAGTCCTGCACTTAAGGCTGAGGCTTTGCGCGTAAGCAAGGTGATGCAAAGTCTCGACCCTGTACTCACTACAGGTTACAGTAAAGCGGATCCAAACCAGGTGTACACTCTATCTTTCGGCAATTCCTATAAAGTGTTTGGCGGGCATACACTTGGTATTATTGCAAACGGCAACTACTATCAGCGCAGTACGGATATTTATCAAGGAGAGCGTAATCAGTACAGTTTGTATCAGGGGGTAGTAACCGGTTCTGCAGCCATTTATAACCCTCTACGCATTCCTGGAACCATAAGCCCTAATTATCCAAGGCTTGGAAAATACATTAGTTACAAGGAGAATACGGGTAATAAAACATTAAATTATGGCGGATTAATCGGCCTAACTTATCAATTCAACAAAAATAACGAGATCCAGTTTCAATATATAGGTAGCCGTGGAGCTGAATCCGAAGGCAGTAACCTCTACGGTTCATGGCAGAATACCGGGTTGAATTTTCCGGTGTATAATACGGTAAATCAATTACGAAATACCTTCCGGACCTTTAACACTTTTAACTTCCAGGGTGAACATAAATTATTGAAACAGGATTGGTCTCCGAAGCTAAGTTACAATTTCAGCAGCTCTAACAGCTCCCACAATGATCCGGATTTTCGCTCTACAAATGTAGCCAATTTGAGTACCGTACAGTACCAGGACCCTAATGGGGTGGGCATAGGAACCAATACCTATACCTTTGTAAGTGGGCTGGTGCATGGTGCGGGATCCGATGTGAATAATATTATCGTTGCCGACCCCAACGGCCGACAATACCGCAAACTGGAGGAGCGCAATTATAACTTCAAGGCCGATGTAACGCAACCTTTTAAATTGGGTAAGTTACAGCAGGCTTTCAAATTTGGAGTGAACTATCTTAAAAGGGACCGCGACTTTACACAAAATATATTGGGTTTGCCAGGTTCAACGCTTACAGGCGGCAATTCACAGCTGATCAACAATGTAAAAGGAGATCTTAATCAATTGGTATCTCCAGCCAATATTGGTTTACTGGCACCAGTTCAGTATGACAATGAAGGACAGCCAATGGTAGGTGGATTTTTGTATCAGATCAGGAAGGCGCCCAATAATTATACCGGTTCGTACGAAACGCGTGCATTTTACGGTATGCTTGATGCCACTTTACTGGAGGGGCTTCGGGCAGCAGGGGGTGTTCGTTTTGAATCAACTGACATCAGGGCGCAGGTAGATACGGCCAACGTATTTGTTCCCTTCAACCTGAATACGGTTACCGGGTTACCTACAGAAAAAGTAGGTTATAATACTACTACACCCAATACCAGGTATTCCAGGAATTACCGGCCTTATTATTCCGTAAATATTACGTATTCAAAAATAAAGAATATGAATTTCAGGGTAGCCTACAGCACGTCACTTGCCAGGCCTGAGTTAAGGGAACTGACCAATATTTTTGAGTTTGACCCTTTTCAGTTTGCGGTGATTGGCGGTAATCCAAACCTCATCAATCAATTGACAAAGAGTGCAGATTTTAGATGGGAATGGTTTGATGCACCCGGAGAAATTTTGTCTGCCTCGGTTTTTACCAAGGTCATCGAGAATCCATTGCAACGGGTATTTAGATATGCATCGCAGGGAAACTTGTCTACCGCTCCTGAATTTCCATTGATCATTTATGAGAATGACCCAAATAAAGGCAAAGTCTATGGCGTTGAAATGGAAGCCCGGCGCGACCTTGGAAAAGTATGGGACCCGCTTAAGTATTTGTTTTTTGGAATCAACCTTTTATTTAATGTGAGCAGCATTCAAAAGAACGCAGAACGTTTAGATGCCGCCCGTATCAACGATCGCCGCTCCTCCGAAAGCAGTCCGGTATTTGAACAGGCCCCTTATGCGATCAATACTTATCTGGACTATGCGAATACCCGTAGTGGTACCAATATTACGGCTAGTTTTAATATGGTAGGTGCAAGGCTTATCCAGGTGCAGCTGGATGGTACGCCCGACTTGTACGACCGGCCAACACCAACTATGGATCTTGTTTTTAGCCAGAAGCTCGGCAACAAATGGATGGTTAAAGGCTTCGCTAAAAATCTTTTTGACCCGGCTTATAAACAGGTGTATACTGGTCCCGGAGAAAAGGGCAAGTATTATGGCAGCGAATACATCTACCGTAGTTATCATAAAGGAGCTGAGTTTTCATTGGGGCTTACTTATAAATTATTCTAGATCATCATGAAACAAAAAAAATCAATATTATCTTACAGGCCTTTTCTTTTTTTGCTTGCCACAATGCTTTGCCTGAGTGCTTGTACAAAGGACAAGTTGGACAATAAGCCTATTCAGACCGATGTTGGATATGCTTCAGCTTCTAGTATACGCATGTTCAATTTGTCAACATCGACAGATGTAACCGTCAATAATATCCCGCTTACTGCCCGCCAGACCAACGGCCAGAATCAAGGCAGTACCGATATAGGTCTTTCTATATTCCCATCCGGAAAATGGATAAGTGGCGAAGATGGCGGTCCGTTCATTTTACCGAATAGTTTGCTTGATAAAAATGGCATGGCCCATTTTATCATCGGCAGTTTAGACACTATAATAGTGAATGACGTAGAACATCCCAAGGACTACTACTTCATGAGCAACGGGCACTTGCGGGTGGTGGACCGGAACAACATTCAGCCTGTGGCTGCTCAGAACTTCAAAATACGAATTGTTAATTTAGGCAGCAAATTGATGGGAAATATACTGGACCTGAATGGTTCTGTCACGCTTACTTACGCTGATGGTACAGTAGTTGATCAGCGTGTAAGTAATATTGCGTTGGGTGCATCATCCGATTATGTTGAATTACCTTACGGTGCCTATCAGTTCAAATTGTTTATTGCGGGAGGTGCTGGTATTGATGTAACAAAGCAATTGGCAGATTTTCCTACAACAGCCTATTATGATCCCTGTAATCCCTCTTTTCACCCGCAACAGGGCATAAATACCAGGGTACGTACATTCAAACCGGGGGGCGTATATACCATTTTGGTATCGGAGAACTTTCATAGTTTATTCACCGATTGTCCGATGGGAATATTGCCTGCAGGACTTTATGCCAATTCTTACCGGGTACTTACCGAATATAACCCGGGTGTTAACAACACTTTCGCCCGTATGCATGCCGTAAACGCAGTTCCCGGTAAAAGCATCTCATTTACTGTTGATGGCAAGGCTTTAGGAGCACAACATCCATACATCGGCCAAGTTGCCGGATCGAAGGCTGTACCTGCCGAATACGAGATCTATGTACAGGGCAAACATCATGTTGTTGCCAGGGATGAAAATGGCAGCCTGCTTGCCGAGGATGATCTGATGCTTTACCCTTATGACAATTACACTATTTGGTTATACAACAACAAGGAAGGAAAACCTGTTTTGGTGTTTCAGCCCAATGACATGACGGGTACTTTATATGCAAGTGCCTACCATCCCAATGGCGCCGTTATTCCGGATGACGGCACCAACGGAGCAGCAAGGCTTGTCCAATATCCTTACGCATTGCAGTCAAGATTTATTAACCTATGTTCCGATATGCCTTATGCAACATTTACCAGCGATCACCAATTGCTGCTACCTGCCATAGGTCCAAACCTGCAGGATTCGATCAGGTATTTCAGCGCTTACGTAAACATGGCACCTGGCGCTTTGCCTTCAAGAAATGCTTCTGTTATTTATTCGATACCAAATTACTCGCCAGCTTCCAGCGGTGTTCCGTTTGGGAACACTGAGAAATCTTATTTGCCGAAATTACTACGTGCTTTCCGCTCTAAACCGGCACCTGATGCGGAAGTGCCCGGTAGTTTAGAGGCAAGTATTGCGCCATTAGATGTATATGGAGCCTTTGTAGCCAACAATAGCCTTTATACATTCCCTCAATTTAAGAGCCCTGAAACAGGTATTTATACCGTAGCGCTGGTGGGGCGGCTATCTAATGGCGGGAACGGAAACCAGGCAAAGCTGATCGTGATTAAACATAACAAGTAAAACAAGATGAAAAAACATAGATTATTTTTTTTACTGCCAGTGCTGTTGGGGGGCATACTTTTTGGGTGCAAAAAATACGAACAAAAGCCCCTTGAGCAGGACCCGGCTTATATCAGGGTGTTTAACAACCTGACCTTTAGTGTAGACTTCTTAAGCAATACCCAAACCCCGCCATTTTTAACCTTTCTGATGGATCCGGAAGTCGATGCCGCTGGCGTACCCAATAATGCAGGTATCATTGGCGATTTCCTGGGCACAAGGCAGCTGTACAGTACTTCCTATCCTGTTAATGAAGGGAATAGCTCGATGGGAAATGGCACGCTTAATGAATCCGGACAGCCAAATCCGCCGCTTAGCTATCCCATTAATTATGAATATCCTGGCAACTTACACGTGCTTACAGCTCCGGTTATTAATGGTTTTGATCTCTCCTCCTGGGCCCAGATCCCATCCGGCAAGCACCGTATTATGTTTGTGGTACGGCCACAAAGCAACACCCCCTTTAAAGATCTGGGCACTGTGCAGCGAGGCAACATCCTGATAGACACTACCATTAATATGGAGAAAGGAGAAGTATATACGCTGGAAGTCGTATCGCGTGATCTGGATAATCACAAATATGGGCTATATCTTCGTCAAGAACAGTTCATACATCAAGCTTTTGATGAGAATAAGTTGTACGCTGGCTTTGTTAACCTGTCGGGCAAAAAACCGGAACAGAGCAAATATGGTACTGCTTTTTATTTTACGGATAAAGTACGTATCAACAGTACTTACAATATCTGTATTGATGCACTGTCAACTTCATCCTCGTCTTATTATGCCCCGCTGGATGGTTATAATAATACCTATTGTACCACGCTTAATTCAAGGTTTGATCAGTCTATATCTTACCTGTCATTGCCTATGTTACCCCAGAGCGCCTTTTCTTATCAGGGTGTTTTACGTACTTACTCCCCGGTAGTTACCCAGGTAGGCCAAAAAACAGGGACAATGCCATACGTAAGTTTTAACCTGTTAGATGCAGATCTCCCTGTGACAACACCTACCGGTTTTGGACTTAGCTGTGGGGCTGATCCTGCTGTTTTTAATAATTACGTCTTCCGTAATCCGCATTCTACGCCAAGCTTAAACCTGGTGATCAACAACGATAATCATTTTAGGGTATACAGTACGGTCAACATATTCGAAATGGTATACGACCGCGTTTACCTGATGCAGATCAAACGGGGAATTGATGAGATTCCACAAAATTAAATATTATGAAACTGAAAAAATATATTATCAAACCGCTGCTGTTTTCAGTATTGTTATTGCTGGCTTCCTGCGTTAAAGATTTTGATACCCAGCCGGAATTTGCTGTTGGTCAAAGGCCGTTGTTAACGTTGCTGGAAAACAATTACAGCTTCAGTATTTTTTACCAGGCAATTAAGCGCCTGGGGATGGATAAAACCCTAAGCGGTAATGATGCCTATACGCTCCTCGTGCCAGATAATGACGCGTTTGCACTTGCAGGAATTACCACCGAAACTGTTGCTAAGCTAGATACGGCCTCATTAAGAAAACTCATCGGCTATCATATCGTTAAAGGTACTTTGCCCTATAACAAGATCCCGCAGACGGTAGACTATAAATTTACCACGTTAACAGCACAACCGGTGTACTTTTCGGTAACCCTGCCTGATCCGAACAGGACAAAGCCAAAGCTGTTACACGTTAACGGCATTACTGCAAAAAAAACAGATGTTATGGCTTCCAACGGTGTAATACACGTGTTGGAAAATGTATTGACTTTGCCGGCTGCATCTGTTAAATCAATACTAAACGATGATCCTGACTATAGTTTATTTGTACAGGCTTTAAAGCAGTTTGGCTTGTTTGACCAGTTGGATAAGCCGGGGCCTTTTGTAGTACTGGCGCCTAGCAATGAGGTGTTTATGCAAAACGGTATTGACGAAAGTGCCCTGGCTACGCTTGATACGCTTACCTATAAAAAATTTCTTTTTGCACCATATGTAATTCCTGGGAAATTCTTTTTCAAATCTGATCTGGACGATGCGCCATTAACCGGTACTGGGCCACATGGGGTAAGAGGAGCGGATTACCTGCTATTTATTGACTACTACAGCTTCAATTTTCAGTTGCTGCCCGATAAGGTTGACCCGTCTTATTATGCTAATGCTGTACAGTTCTCCTCACCTGATCATCTGGCCTATAACGGCATGGTGCACGGGGTAAACAGTCTGCTCATCACGCCTGATTATACATTAAAGCCTTAAAGATATCAAACATGAAATTACAAACCATATATATTAACACCATAATGCTTTTCAGCAGCCTGGCCATGTTATCCAGCTGCATCAAGTCAACAGATGGTTTTATTCCCAAGTCTGTATCCATCAGGTATGAAGAAAAGGGCCTGGCGGATGTACTGGCTGGCGAAAAGAACCTGACCCTGTTTAACCAGGCGTTCACCCGGCTTTCCTTAGCCGGACAATTAAGTGAAAATACTGGCTATACCATTTTTGCACCCACAGATTCGGCTTTTAACGCGGTGGGTATAACGGCCCAGCTGATCAGCAGCATGCCAGTAAGCGACCTGCGAAAATTGATTACCCTGCATATAGCAATGGGGGCTGTTGACAAGCCCGCGCTTGAAAACACCATTACCGGAGTTGGGCTGAATACCTTAAATCAGGATACTGTACCAACCGCTAACAATGGTACAACAATTCGGGTTACTCAAATATACGCCCGCATGGGTGGGTCTGTTTACTTAAACGGTGATGCTAAAGGAGCCGTCAAAACGATTATCAAGGCATCAAACGGTTTTATCTACCCAATTTCCGGCACCATCAAACAGTTTGACAGCCGCACCTTGCTGGACGCAATAAAATCAGATCCCGAGCTGAGCCTTTATTATGAGGCGGTTATAATAGGGGATAGTGTTCGCCAGGCAGGTCTGGGTTTCGAGGATAAAAGTATTACTGATGTCAATATCCTTGAAAACGCAACTTCATTTATGCCGACTGTCCTTGCTCCAACCAATAAAGCATTTCTTGATGCCGGTTTTAATACAGTCGATGACATCAGACAGTTTGCTACCAGCGGATATGTGGGGTACGACTTGGCGACGGGTGCTTATTTTGAATATTCCAAGCTCGATAGTGTGCTTGAACGGCATGTTTTGTATAGAAGCGGCAATCTTTCGGCTAACGTCCGTATATTTTACAGTGACCTGCTTAACCCAGCTATTAATAATGGGGTATATAATACTTATTTCGGCCCAGGTGGATCTTTAACAGGCATTGAATTAAAGTTTCAAAAGCCGCTTATCTTTTCTGCTTCGGGCAATGATGCCTATGTGAAATGGACGGATGACGTGGTTGAATCACTATTGCGTATTCCTCGGGATTCGCCCGGCAATCCGCCTGTTCTCAACCATAACTTATCAAATGGTACACTCATAAAAGTTGACAAACTCTTTTATCCAGCTGTAAAGTAATCTCATACCATGAAAAAGCAATTCATCTTAAATATTTCGCGAATGCATCTCATGATCATCATGATGGCTTTTGCAACCATTACCGGCTGTACGAAAGACGATATAAGCAGCGAGCTTCCACCTTCCGAAGATGGGAGTAACCTGAATTTTGCGCTGAAGGATAATTTTAACTTCAGCATGGCTTATGCCGCAGTGAACAATACACGTCTAAACATTAAATTGGCCGAAAAAGGCCCCTACACTGTTTTTGTGCCCAATAATAATGCCTTCTCGCTTCTTGGCATAGTTGAGTTGCCACGTATTTCAACGTTTTACACCAATAGCCAGCTTACCAACCTGATGAGTTATTGCATTTTAAATGGAAAGCTGGAACTTAAAAAAATGCCGCTGGAAGATAACAAAGTCTTTAAAACACTTAACGGAGGAAATATTTATGTAAGTAAATATTTGACGGGGACTGATACCATAGCTACCGTTAATGGGGTAAGGATCGTAAGCCTGGACAACCCGGCAGCTAACGGACAGATACAGGTAGTGCCGCAAATGATGAACCCAGAAGTATACACCACAGTTGCTGGCTATCTTCGGTCCGACACCACGCTTACGCTTTTCAACGCAGCCATGGAGCGCTCAGGGCTAAGCACTGAACTACTCGGCGCTAAGGATGCGTATACGGTGCTTGCACTCTCAAACCAGGCGCTTCAGCAATCCGCTAAGCTGGGGCAAAACCTGGGTCTAAGTACACTGGACAGCATTAGCCATGCAGACCCTGCCAGGCTTGCCGCTTTACTTAAATACCATATGGTGAAGGGCCGCTACTTTGACAGCGACCTGTTTCGTCTGAGCGAAAATGGCGCAAAACCTGTTGCCATGCTTAATGGCGGTGAAATTGGCATTGGTGGTGTACCGGGCGGTTTTAAATCCATAACATTTACCGCTACCGGTGCAAAAGGTATCCCTGCACAAATTTACGTGCCGGTTTACTACAGCCCGACAATCATTAACTCGAATTTACCATGTGGCAATGGCGTCGTTCATATTATTAACAGGGTACTCATCCCATAAACTTCGGAAAACCATGTCATATCCACATTCAAAGCATCATATCTCAATTCTTTTTTCCAGTATCACTTGCTTGCTTTTGTCACTATTTACCAGCTGTAAAAAAGACAATCTTGAAAATTTCAATAAGGCTACGCCAACATTGTACCAGTATATTGATACCGGAAAACATTTTAACTTCTACCGTGCGGCTTTAAAACGCGCAGGGATATATAATGAAGCTACTTTTAGCAATGAAGGCCCCTTCACCGTTTTTGTACCCATAGACAGTGCCTTTATCAAGGCTGGTTTAAATTTGGAAAATATCGAAAAACAGAACCCTGCAGACCTGGCAGCGCTATTAAAATACAGTATTGTTAATGGTAAGCTTAGCAGCACCAGCTTACTTGGCTTTTATAGCCAGGCGGTTACCTGTGCAAACCCAGACTATCGGCCTACGGTGACTAAAAATTATTACGGTATATTTTTTAACGGGATACCGGTTTCCGCAAAAGGAAGCATCAGCTTAAATGATGGCGTAATACATGAACTCCAGCGTCTGCCATTGCTTCCTGCGGGTAACTTATATAACACCATTGCCGGTATGCCTAATCTCAGCTTATTCCTGGCAGCACTTAAACGAGGCGGTAATGATGTAATGGTTAAAACCGGGTGGTGGTTCGATGGCCGGCCCATAACCGTGCTTGCTCCGGATAATAATGCCTGGAACAAGCTGGGCTATCATTCTGAAGCCGATATTGAAAATGAGGACCCGGATAAACTTAAAAACTGGATTCTCGACAATGCCTATATCAGCCCTGATGTGAATCTAACAGCTAATTTTAAAGGTGGTTATAACTTCAACGGCGAATTTCTTTACGTGCTTGCAGATGGAATGACCCTTGTTTCAAAGGGAAATGTATCGCCAACACATATTACCCAACCGGATATCATAGCCAGTAATGGTGTATTGCATGTTATCGACCAGGCTTTTGTACAACGATAAGTTATTTAACTCTTGATTCACGACGTACTTTAAACATACTGTAAAAAATATTTAAATGAAATATAAATATACTTATAGCGGCCTATTTGCGCTTATTTTCAGCATACTGGCTTGTCTGCAAACCATAAATGCCTGTGCACAGGAAACCAGCGGTGGTTTACGGGGCCAGGTGCTGGATGCTACCAATCAATCTTTACCTGGTGCTTCCGTTACCGCTGTACATACGGCCTCGGGTACCCGTTATGCCACCTCTACCGGAACCGATGGGCGTTATAACCTTCCCGGTCTGCGTGTTGGTGGTCCGTACACCATCGAGGTAAAGTTTTTAGGGATGAATGCCGAGAACCGAACCATCGAAAAGATCAGTTTGGGCGAAGCACTGACACTTAACTTTGTAATGGGCGATAACACTAAAACATTGAATGAGGTCGTTGTTAAAGCGCAGAAATCCGTTCCGAAAGCCAACAACTATGGCACGGGGCAAAATATCTCACGTGATCAGATCCGCAACCAGCCAACCATCAGCCGCAGCATTACCGATATTACCAAACTGGTGCCACAGGTCTCAAAGGACAATTCCTTCGCCGGTACCAACTTCCGGTATAACAACGTAACCATCGATGGTGCCGTTAACAATGATGCCATCGGTTTTAGCCCCTCGGCCGGCGGACAAACGGGGGCTTCGGGCATGCCCGGCTCATCCACCCGCACCAACCCGGTATCGTTGGATGCCATCGAAGACATCCAGGTTTACATCGCCCCTTATGATATAAAGATCGGTAACTTTACCGGTGGCAGTATAAACGCGGTAACGCGCTCGGGTACCAACACCGTAAATGGCTCGGTTTACGGTTTCGGACGTAATGCTGCACTAGTAGGGCCTGACCACACCGGCACCGAATTGGACAAGAAACTCCCTTCGGCCTTTTATGACTACCAAAGCGGTTTCAGACTCGGTTTTCCGCTCATCAAGAACAAACTTTTCTTTTTTACGAATGAGGAAATTACCCGCCGCCGCGACCCGGTGTTACAGGTAGCGGGCAGCCCGGCTGCATCTGGTATTTTGAGCGCATCCGATACACAAAAGATCATCGATTATTCAATCAAAAATTACGGTTTCGACCCGGGTGTGGCAGGCCAATACAACGCCAGCTCCAACTCAATAAAATTCTTTAACCGCCTGGATTGGAACATTAATGACAAGAACCAGCTTTCCGTCCGCAATAATTATATCCGTTCTGATGCCGTTAATATGGAGCGCGATCAGCTGAATTTCCGTTTTGGCAGTATCGCTTACAAACAGAACAACAACCAAAACTCTACCGTTGCGGAACTGAAAACCAGGTTTAACAACAATTTCTCAAACAGTGCGGTAATTGGTTACAGCAATATACACGATTACCGTACCCCAACCAGCGATCCATCTTTTCCGCAGGTGCAGATCGTTGGCCGTACGCCGGGAAGCACTATCTTTTTCGGCACAGACAGGGAGGCATCCATCTTCAATATGAAACAAAGTACTATGGAGATTACCGATAATTTAGTGTGGAATTTAGGCAGGCATACCTTAACTGTTGGTACACACAACGAGTTATATCGGATCAACTACGGCTTTGTGAACGCCTGGAACGGCAGGGTCACATATCAAAGTATCGACGACTTCCTGACTAACAACCCGCAAAGAGTACAGGGGAGTTACAGTTACACCAACAACAGCCGCGACTATTTATTGGATAACCCCGGGGCAAAGTTTAACGTTAATTTTTACAGCGCCTATATTCAGGATGAAATACAAATTACAGACAGGTTCAGGATTACCCCTGGCATCAGGTTTGATTACCAGGATATTCCTACCAAACAAATGTTAAGCGAGAAGACACATAATGCTTTTACCGATCCCTATTTTGGCACAACCTACACCTATAGCCCCCTGAACCAGATCAGCGGGAAGTATTTGGGTAAAGTGCAGGTATCTCCCAGGTTGGGCTTTCGTTTTGATGCCCGCGGTGATCAAACTTTGGTGTTGCGCGGCGGTTTGGGCATGTTCACTTCGCGGATCCCGTTCGCCTGGCTGGGCTATGCCTTCTACAATAATGGCGATACCTTTGGCGCTTACGATCAGCGAAGCAATGGCAATCCACCTTATGTTTTTAACGGCGACCCGCTTAAGCACCAGGCGGGTACAGGTATCGGCGGTTTTGCCGGGCAGAACGGGCAGATCACCAACGATGTGAATGCCGGTAAAACACAGGTAGATGTGATCGCTAACGATTTTACGATGCCCAAAGTAATCCGCGGAAGTCTGGCATTGGATTATAAGGACCAAAATGGCCTTAAATACACCGTTGAAGGAATTTATACCAAAACCATAAAAGACGTAATTTTCAAGCAGGTAAACCTTACAGATAACCCAACTTACTTTGCTTATGATACTGCAGCCACCAAACGCAGACAGCCTGTTTTTCCGGGCCAAAATTCGCGCAACCCGCAGTTCGCGAATGCTTACGAAATGAGCAACACCCCGGAGGGTTACCGATACAGCATTACCGGACAAGTTTCTAAAAACTTCGATAACGGCTTTGGGTTTTCTGCTGCCTATACTTATGGACAATCTAAAGACCTGTCAAACGGTATCCGTAACTCTTTTGAATCCAACTGGCAATTAAACCAGGCATTAAATCCCAATGATCCGCAGCTGGCGAATTCCAATTTTGATATCCGCAATCGCATTGTGCTTAGTGCCAGCTACCGCAAAGCCTGGAACAAGAGGTGGGCGAGCAATTTTTCATTATTTGTTACCGCACAGTCGGGCAGTCCCTTCACTTATGGCTTTGTGAATTATACACCACAAAATACGCCGCAACAGATCGGCCTGGCCTATATCCCGGCAAAAGGAGAAACAGCGAACTTCTTTGCTGCAACATCAACACAAACGGTACAGCAGCAGGCCGATGCCTTTGATCGTTTTATTGATGATAATGACTACCTGAGTTCGCGCAGGGGTGGGTTCACCGAACGTAATGCAGCGAGAACACCATGGAACAATAATGCCGATTTTCACTTCTCACAAGACATCAATTTTAATACTGATAAAGCCACCTCAGCTCAACAAACCCTAACAATCAGTATTGATGTGATGAACTTTACCAACCTGATGAACAAGAATTGGGGAAAAGTGTATTTCTCACCAAATACCTATAATTCTACTTCAAGCGTTGGTTTAGTACTTTATATACCGGCAAAGTCATCCCAAGGTTATCCGCTCTATCAGTTTGTCGCTCCGGGTAAACCTTATTCGGTTGATCCATTGGCTTCGAGATGGCAGATGCAGGTTGGGGCGAGATACACTTTTTAAACTAAGTTTAAAGCAAATTGGTTAGATCTAAAGGCAGGCACCAAAAGAGGCCTGCCTTATTTAGAACACTTTAATAACGGGAACAGTGAACTCAGATAAATATGAGCTGTCCGAAGCCGTAATATTTCCAGCTAGACAGCAGAAATTTCATATCAGTGGATCATGGTTTTATTGCTATTCTCATATTGGGGCATTTAATAGTTCCTGGTTTACCTGAAAAAGTCCTTTTTATTTTTAGATTTCTCCTTTTCCAATTTAACTGCATGTTCATCACGGTCTAGATGAACTACTGCAGTATTTGTCTAGGATCAACAACCACTAGATCCATTAATAACAAATCTCAAAATGGAAGTATAGTGATTTAAATGGTCACTTTCGCTAAATTACTTGCATTGTCCGATAGCGTACGTTTACTGTCCGGAAATGAAAACGCTCTGCTATTTCATAAATGGTAATGTTAACAATTTTTCGGGGATTAAAAGGAAAAAAAATGTAAATTACTAGGGGAATTATTCCCCGTAAAGCTTATATATGTGGTTTGGGTCAGTATACTAAAGCGGGCGAAAATCCTTTCTTTTGGCAATCAAAAAAGCCCCAATCATGATGGGGCTTTTGACAGATTTCAAGACAATACTATTTTAGAAATTGTGTTAATGCTTTCCCATCAGGATTCGTTAAGGAAAAACCAAGTACTCTGGCAACAGTCGGTGCCACGTCTTCCAGGTTAATAGATTCTATGACAACTCCTTTTTTTATTCCTGCTCCGGCGATGATAAAACCGGTGCGTATTTCCGGGCTATCTGGGAAATAACCGTGTGCACCGCCTTTTTTCGAAACTGAAAGGGGGCCTGTAGCGGCGTCCTGGATATAAACACCATTGGATGCAGCCAATGCAAAACTAGCGTGTGGATCTGCTCCGATTTTAGTAAGCTCATCACGTTCCACAATCCGAAACATCTGCTTGTATTCTGCAGGTAAATCAGTTAATTTCTGACGGACTTTTTTAAACAGAGTTAAGTCTTTACTGTTTTTAAGATGAAAAAAAGCAGAGCCGCCGGCGGACTGGAACTTAGCCACAGGTTCTTCTTTCCCCACTTTACTGTCAATGCCCATTTCGGTTAACCAGACATTAGGGGAAAGTGTTTTTTCTATGTTAACAAAACCATGATCCCCAGTGATGATGATGGTCGTGCTATCTTGAATTCCCGCTTTTTTAATAGCATCCATTAAGTTCATTACTGCATGGTCTGCCGATGCGACAGCCCTGCTTACGCCGTCACCAGATCTCCCTTCTTTATGCTCTGCACCATCAACTCCCGCAATATGTATGCTTAACAGGCTCGGCTTGTATTTTCGAAGGATATAAGCCGCCATACGGCTGTTATTCTCATCCATAGCCAAAGAACTCAGGTTTAAATCCTCCATATCGACATCTCCAATGGCATATTTTTCCATTTCCTCCAGCAAGCCTTTAGGGGTTGCCAGTATGGAGATTGCGCTCTTACGATCGGCCATATTGGTTTCTGACCAAATTTCAGGTAAATTATAGTCTATCTCTGCGCCAACTGATATCGGCCAGGAAACAGATGCAGATTTTAACCCTTTTTTTCTGGCAGCCTGCCAAAGCGTTTCTGCTTTAATTTTTTTGGCATCAGTAGTCCATTCGTATTTGTTGTCCTCATTTGGCATGGTGTTATAAGTAATGCCATGTTTGGCAGGGAAAGTGCCGGTGATCAGGGTGGTATGTGAAGGGTAAGTTACGCTTGGGAAAATGCAGCGCACACCTTTTGCATAAGATCCGTTTGCCGTGAGCTGCTGCAGATTTGGCGTTGGCCAGCTTTTGTCCAGGTAAAAATCAGGGCGGAAACCATCAATGCTCACCAAAACCACGTATTTAGCTGTTTGCGCCTGTGTGCTGATAGAAATGGCGATAAGGAAGATCAGGACTATTGTATTTTTAAAAATGTTCGGTTTCATTTCTTTAATCAATTAATAAATGGGAAAATTTCTTTTGCTGTTTTATTGTCAACCAGCACTTTGTTCATGTCATATTTCATGGTAACTACGCCACTTGCAGTATTATTGGTAAAATCATCCATTCCCCTGTTTTTAGGGATAAACGAAGGAATCTGCGCAATAAGGTCACTAGGTTTTACATTTGGGTTGTTTAATTGTTCAGTTTGGGAGACTGGAAATTTAATGCCCAGATCGGTCATCCTTCTTCCTTCGGAAATGAAAATTTCCTGTCTCATTCTATAAACAAGGTACAACAGCGCATCTTGGGTGCTTGCAGCATCGATATCTGCTGCGGTTACTTTTGTGCCTGAAATTGTTGAAATATTAATGTTGGCTGTTTTTCTGTCTAATACATAACCAGCACGTTCCACATCAGTATCATCAAACTTTACCTTCACCGCGGTCAAGGGGTAGTCGTTTCGGTTACCGCCGTTCCGCGTTTCTTTTACATCACTAAAAGTAGCAACTGGTCTCTTGGCAATTACATCTGTCAACAGATTTTTTAAAGTTGTTTTTGCACCGGTAAGATCATTACTGGAAACCTGGATTTCGGCCAAAATCAGATAAGCTTCTTCACCTTTGAGGTAACTTACCGGTTTCTGGTCGAGCGCAATCGTTCCGGTATTATAATATTTCGGATCCAGAAAGTCCAGACGGGGAAGTGGCGCAAACTCATTGGTTGTTGAAGAGAAAAGATAGGTTTGAAAATCATTTGAAGCTGAATTCTGCCCATCAAAAACCTGTTGTTTCAGTAATAATGGGGTTGCCATTACTGCCGTTGCAAATGTTCTTGCCTGTGCCGCATCGCCAAGATCGTAATAAACCCTCGCCTTCAAAAGTGTATATGCTGCTTTTTCAGTAGCGTTGGTTTGTAAGGAAATCGCCTGATCCAAGGAGGAAATCGCCATTGCATAATGTTGGGCTGGGGAAAGCACAGCCCCTTTAGCGGTACCTGGGAGACCTGTAAACAATTCTCCACTTAGCACATGCGCATAAGCATTTATAAAATACATTTCTGCTTTTTGTACCGGAGTGGTTGATTTATCGGCATCAGCTACTGTAGTCAGGCCGTATTCTGACATTTCCCGCAAGCGTTGAATTGCAGACTGGATATTGTTCACATCCAGGTCAAAATTGTCGATCTGCGGAATATCAAACACTTTGTTGCTCAGGGTTCTGTTGTTGAAATAATTGTCTGATACCAGCTCTGTATTCACGATGACCTGGTTCATGGTCAGCGCCATCTGACGCTTTAATCCCGACAACCAGGTGGTTGCTACGTTGGTTGTGGTCAAATAAACCTCATCAGTAATGTTGGGGTTGTCTTTTGCGCAGCCTGCAAGCAGGATACATGCTATTGTTGCTGTAAGAAAGTTTTTTATATATGTTTTCATGTGTTTATCGTTAAAAATTTACTCTTAGTGAACCTACAAACTGTCTTGGTGCCGAATAGGTAGAATACGATATACCTCCCGTTGTGGCACCATTCTGTCCCTGGGCACTTCCACTGATGGTTGTTTCCGGATCAAAGCTCGAAGTAGCGAAATTTAGCGGGTTAACTACCGAAAAACCTAAATTGATGCTTTTAACGGCTTTTTTCCATGCGGCAGGTTTAAAGTTATAGCCTATGCCAATGGTCCTGATTTTGATATAATCAGTTTTTTCTACAAACCTATTGGTGATATCAAGCCATCTTGTTCTGCCACTCTTATCGATTTCTGCCTGAGGGATTCCTTCAGTTGAGGTGCCATAATTAAACCTGAACTGCCTATCGAAAGAAACGGCATAAGCGCCTTTCTGGTAATCTGCATTGGCAAAGAAATTAAATGATTTGTACTGGAAATTAATACCCATGCTACCGAACAGATCTGGTACTGTTGTGCCCAGGTTTTGTTGTGCAGTGGTGCTCACAAGCAAACCCTGGTCATCAAACACTCCATAGTTTCCTCTGATAAATCCGATCGGATAACCTTCCTGTACTACTGTTTGTACCGTTCTTGCACTAAAACCGTTAATGTTGAATGGTGCTGCACCACCAGAACTGATTACTTTGTTGTACAAGGTATTTACAGACAGATTGAACCTCAGACTGGTGTTGGTCGTTTTGATCGGGGTTAAAACAGTATTGAATTCCAGTCCACGGTTTAAGATTCTTCCTGTGTTCTGTAATTGACTGGTCTGTCCGGTTGAAGGTGCTGGCGGAACTACGAATAAGGCATCTTTTGTGATGGAATGGTAAAATCCGGCCGAAATGATAATCCTGTCATTTAAAAAACCAAGGTCAATGCCACTTTCAATGGTTGTGGTTTTTTCTGGTTTTAAATCGCTGTTGCCCGCCTGGCCGAACGAGGCTGCCTGTTCGCCGTTAAAACCGATAAAAGAGATTGTTCTTTCATTGGCAAAAGGGGTAGGAAAGTTACCTGCAATACCATAGTTACCGCGGATTTTAGCGGATGATAACACTTTTGAAACAGACTGGAAATACTTTTCTGCACTCGGAATGTAAGAAAGTCCAACTTTGGGATAATACTGGATACCAATGTTCTTTCCAAAAGCCGAGTTCCCGTCGCCACGCAAGCCTAAATCAAGAAAGATTTTGTTCTTATAACCTGCATTCTCCTGCAGATAGATTCCGTAACTCGTTACAGCAGAATAATACTCATCACCTGTACGGGTTGCTGCAATGCTGATGGTCTGGGCACCGTCCCTGATATTGGTTCCGGTGTACTGGATCTGGTGGTCTTCGTTACGGAAGAGCTGTCCGCCAGCAGTAGTAATGAAAGAGAAATCGCCAACCTTGGCTTCATACTGTCCATTAAATTCGAAGGTGAGGCCAAGATAGTTCCTGTCAAAATTGTCGATGCTACCCTGATTGGTAATGGCGGTATTAGTGGTATGCGAAAGGTACTCGTTGGTGGTGATGATGTTTTGTCGCTGGGCACGGTAATCTACTCCTCCGGTAGCTTTGAAGGTCAGGTTCTTTAATGGCTGATATTTAAATACCTGTGAAGTCTGGAACCTGTTTACATTGATACCGTTGTTCTGGAGGGCTTCTGCTTTATCTACATAGGCTTTGATAGCCGCAAACTCATCGTCGGTCATCGCATCGAGGTCACTCTTAAACCTTGGCCCTGTGATGGATGATGCTCCGCTCTCAGCAAACCATAGGCCTGTATAACCGCCCTGGTTTCCATTACGGCTTCTTTTGTATTTGTTGCTGATGTAACTGAATGAACTTTCGTAAGTTACTTTTGTACCTAAAGAAGCCCTGAGGCCTGTCCTAAGGTCAATCCTCCTGTTGCTGTTCTGATCGTGGATCTGCGTACCCGTACTGTTCTGGTAGCCGCCCGAGAAACTGTAGCCGAATTTGCCATCGCCACCGTTCAGGGAGAGATTGTGTTTCTGATAAAAACCATCCTGCATCAGCAGGTCCCTTGTGCGTTTAAAGTGGAGGTAATCTGTTGTCGGTGTTTCAATGCCCAACTGGGTTTCCAAAGTGATGTCGGTTTTATCGGCTCCACCTTTTTTGGTGATGATCTGGATCACGCCGTTGGCTGCATCAGAACCATACAGGGTAGTTGCGGCACCGCCGTTAACAAACTCGATCTTTTCTATATTGTCCATTGGGATATCAGAAATCGAACTGATGGCGGCACCTGTAGCACTTCCACCGCCCAGAGCTGCCCTTGTATTCAGGTTGTCCATCCTTACCCCATCTACATAAATAATAGGGGTAGAGCTGATGAAAGCTGAATTGACACCTCTCGAACGGATGATGGAAGTAGCACCTGCCTGCCCGCCTGTTAACCTGATTTGAGCGTTGGGAAGTTTTGACTGCAACAACTGGTCAATTCTTGAGGCAGGAATATCCCGGATGTCTTTTTCAGAAATGCTCACCACATTTGATGAGAGCCTTCTTTTGCTCACATCTATTCCCTGTCCGGTAACAACAATTTCATCCAGGCCCAAAAGGTCTTCTTCCAACTGGATGTTGATGGCTACGCTTGTAGAATTTTTTGCAACCACAAACTCCCTGCTTTTAAAACCTATCGACCTGGCTTCGATGATTACATCCTGCTGATCCGTTGGAACAGTCAACTTGTAATTGCCCTTGCTGTCAGTCTGGGTTATTGCGGTGCCGCCTTTCACCCTGATACTCACGCCGGGTAAACTTTCTCCGGTACGCTTATCGGTAACTGCGCCCGTCACAAGTATCGGAGGCAGGATCTTTTTGGTATTGATCAGGATGTATTTATTGCTGATCTGCAGGATTTCTACAGGTGAATTTTCCATCAGCTTATGGAGTATGTCTGCTACGGATTTCTGCCTGGCCTGGATATTAAAGGTTTTTGTCTCGGTAAAGCGGTTGTTCTCATAACCGATTACAAAGGTTGTTCTCTTTTCAATCAGATCCAGTACCTTTCTTAAGGGCAGGTTTTTTACCGAAAGATCTATTTTGATGTCGTTCATAGACTGCCCCGCAGTTGGGCCTGCGAAAAGCAGTGCGTTTGAAAGAAAAACAAGGGCTATTGTTAGCTTCATTTTTAGGATAAAAAGTGACCATGTCGGGTGTTTGCAACCCGGGTAATAATTTTGCATATTTGAATAAGTTTTTAATGTTTTAATCGATCATTGGAAATGGCGGGCATTGCTTCAATGCCCTAATCCTGCCGGAAGTGTTGGCTCATTTCCGGCTTTTTTAATTTTTTAGTACCTGTTACATAATCTTTATTTTATAGTGATCTGATTGGTTTGGTAGGTAAATTTCGCTTTGGTAAGTAGGGAAAGGATTTCCATTACCCTGTTTGCCGGTTCCCGGTTAAAGCGAACCGTATATCTTTTGCCTTTATCCAACGCCCGACTAAAAACTACCTTTAGGTGATAGTATCTTTCAAGCTGCTTTGCAATTTCGCTTAGGGTTGCATTATCCAGGTATAGTTTATTGTCTTTCCAGGAAGAAAGCAGTGAAGCGTCTTCTGTTTTAAGGTTTACTGTCCCGGTAGGTTTATCAAAGGTTAAACTGGCGTCTTTTGTCATTCCCAAGGCAAGTACTTCTTCGCCTGCTGCTGTCTTTCTGGCTACCCTAACTTTCCCGGTGGCAACCGCAATTTTAATCCGATCCATGTCCGGATAGGCATTGATATTGAATGAGGTGCCAAGTACTGTTGTGGTAAGTATACTGGATTTTATAATGAAAGGCTTTTTTTTATCTTTTGCTATTTTAAAAAAAGCTTCGCCTGTCAGCCTTACCCTCCGCTCATGTGTTCCAAAGTCGGCGGCTAGTGTGAGTGCACTTCCTACGTTTAGCAGTACCACCGAGCCATCAGGCAGGGAAATCTCCTTCGCGGCATGCTGCGTTGACTTAAATGTAACTTCCTGTTCCGGTTTTATGGGGAAATGGTATTTCTGATAGGTGAAAAGGCCTGTGCCCAACAGGACAAGAAATACAGCTGCATACTTTAAATACAGCAACCATGGGCTTGCTTTGCCTGAAAGGAGAATCTGTCTGTTCAGGTGTATTTTGATCGAACGGCCCAGTTTGTGTGCAGCATCCTGGCGATCCAGGGCGGGTACATCATGGTTCTCCTTACCTAGCCCCTCATACCAGGAATTGACGGCAGCGCGTTCTGCAGGGCTTACGCTTTGATCCAGGTATTTCTTAAGTACCGATTTTAACGCTTTTTGATCTTTGTATTGTGACATCGTTACCATAGATATCACCCCAGTAACGATCAGGTACTTTAAGCGGATGTTAACATTACATCAATTATTTGTGATGAAGTAAACAGGCAACGGCCAGGACGCGTATAATAGACCCATCCGAATTGTATTTGCCCATTTTAAACCTGATGATGCCCAAAGCCGTACTGATGTTGTTTTTAACGGTCTGTTCTGAAAGAGATAATTTTTTGGCGATTTCCCTGACCGGTAGATCGTGTTCGCGGGACAACCGGTAGGGGACCTGTAATCTTGCAGGCAAGAGGTTGACTTCATCTTCTACCAAATCCTGCAGCTCGCACATGAGCAATGTATCGTCGGTTTTAACTGTTGAAGCGGCCTGTAGTGCTTTTGATAAAGCCTCCTCGTCGGCAATTGTTATTCTTGGTCTTGAAAAATGGTTGATAACGGCATATTTAGCCGATCTGAACAAATAGGGGGCAAGGCTGTCACCTGTTTCAATGGTAATGCTCGTTCGGTTTTTCCAGAGACCCAGAAAAATATCCTGCACCATATCTTTAGCATCGTCCTGGTTTTTGATCTTCGACCATATATGTCTATATAACTCTTCCCAATACCGGTCTATTATAGCGGTATAGGCCAGGTGATTGCCCGCTTTTATCAATTCAAATAAGCTACTGTCGGACGATAGATTCATAAACTGAAGCAAAATTACGGGGCGAGTATGAACTCCATATTAATTTTAGGTAAGATGTGCTGATCATTTTCGAAGATTTCATCCCCTCATCTCCCACGAAGCGGTTTTGACTGCCAAATTGCTAATTTGGAGGGCTATTTAAGATTTTAGTTTTTGCCCATAAAGAGCAACATGTCTGAAATTAACAAAAAAATCATGCTGGCTTTATAATCCGGCCATACCTTTGCGATGTAAATATTTGGTTGATATTATACAAAGTTTAGTTAGTTGATCACGATAAGTCATTACGGATGTTCTGACTTATCGGTTTTAAAATTAGGATCTGTCTATCCCACTTGTTGTTAAATTACGTATCTACATTTTCAAGGTCCCGAACAGATGGTCTACTATCAGGAATTATGCCATTCACCGTTTGCTTAAGTTGAACAGATCCGCAAAAACTCAGGAATAGCGCTATATTATCAAACTGTTAAACTTTTGGTTTACACTTTTAAATGTAATATAACGGACTACTTTTGCGGCGATCAATAGAAAACGATCGATGTAGAGCGCTTTTTGGTAGCACGCCGAAGGTTCGATTCCTTCCTCTACAACTCCAATTAAACCTTTGCAGGTACCGTATTTATTCGGGCTTATCCAGACCTAAATTTCCTTTTTGATGAGCTTACAGCTGATTTTGTAACTGAGTTGTGTTTTTGCTAAACACTGCTTTCTTAGTAAAATTTGGTTCCGAATATTTCAATATCAGTAATGTTCAACGGGTAAAGGCTCTTGCTAGTAGTGATGGAAAATCGTTTGGCGATGCGGTTGGAAGACAAGCAGCAAATACAACTACAGCAGCGGCTTCAATAGCTCGTAAAGCTGTAGTTGTATTAAAAACTGTATCAACAGGAAGTGTAGGAGATAAAATTGTAATAAAGAAAGGCTTTCTTTGGTTAGCTAAGCTAAAGTCTGTGATGAAATATCCATTAATCTTCTAGCCTGGTCCGCTGCCGGTTTTGACTTAGTGTTCAATGCGCGTGGTGGTAAACATGCTCTTCAGGGTATCTCTCATTCGAGAAGACAAAAGGAATTCCATGGGGCCGTCGACGATTATATATTCAAATATCAGTAAATCTTCACCCGGTAAAAATTTATAACGCTGTTTTTCATTGTGTTTTACGATTACTACATGGTAATAATCAGGATCTTTATCAATGTCCTGAACTTGTCCTAAATTGATCAGATAATTTCCAACCTTAAGGTCTTTTGCTTTGATCTGTTTTAAATTTTCAGTCATGGTTCCTGGTTTTGATTGATTGTCCAATGTTTTGATCGCTGCCCGACCTACTGTAAATATCATATATTTTCATGATAAATAGAAGTGGGTCCGAAATCGAACGCTATATTGCAACACTGAACATTTCGCTAATCTAATATCCCTGACCTGTACAAAATCGATTATTTGAATATAGCGTGACCCTTTTAAGCCGAACGAGGTTGTGCATATGCCTATAAAACAGTCCCTTGATATTCCAATTTTATGCATTCAATATTACCTGTTTTATCCTCATGCTTAAGCCTTCTTGCCTTCAAAGGTTTCACTTAAACGTCTTCCGATCCTGAATTAGGTATGTCAATCATTCGATCCACTTTCACCAGTTTAGATGTGTGAGTGCTGCGGCAAGTGAGATTCTAAATTTAGTTTTCAGGGATCTTTTTATTAAAAAAAATGATGGTCCTGTTTTAGCGATTTTGTGTCTGGTGACACATTCTGTTTTTTTTACGGCGGATTCTGCTAAGTGTTTCGCGGCTGATGTTGAGGAAAGAGGCGATGTTCTGCTGGGTGGTCTCCTGTTCAATTTCGGGATGGTTGCTAAGTAACAGATCATAGCGTTGTTCGGGGCTCCGGGTGCGCAGTAAGATGGCCCTTTCTTCGCTCAGGATAAAGTATTTCTGGGTGATGAGCCTGCCGAGTAGATTACCTTCGCTGAAGTCTGCGTAATAGGCATTGAGTTGGAGCCAGGTAAGGGACTGTAGTTTGCTGTCCTGAAGTACTTCTATGTATTCATTTGCGGGCTGCTGGGCGAAAAAGCTGTGTACGGAAATCATCAGATCGCCCTTCCCGGTAAACCAGGTCGTGCACTCGTTTCCGTTCTCGTCAATGAAATAGGCGCGCAGGAATCCCCGGCGTATAAAGTAAACGCGGCGCGCGGTTTCGCCGGGCGATAATAGGAGTTTCCTGCGTTCAAAAGTTTCAATAAGGCTTTCTTCTTTTACGCGGTTTTGCATAGGGGTAGGAAGAGGGATGATGAAGCTTAATGTTTCCAGTAGGTCAGCTTCACGGTCGTTAAATTGTGGCATCTTGATCGATTGTGTCACAGATCAACCAGAGTTATTTTTAAACGGAGTAATATTGTCCTGTCGGAAAGGATACTTTTTTATAACGGCTTATAGAGCGGTTTAGTACCGCGCATTGCGGTCTGGCTGATGTTGATGCTTCCTGGTTATGATTTGAATTGGAAAATAATGATTATGAGTAAAGATAGTGGAGTCGATGTGTGGTGATGCGACTGGACGTCTTCGGTTAAATGGACTTCCGGAAATAGGTACAGTGAAAAGCATTTAAGAAGGGATCTGACCGCTGTGGGAGAATGCTGATATCTTGAACAGACCATTGCCTGTGATAAATTCATTTTTCTGCCTGTGAGAGTTGTTGCCGGTTAACGGGCGAGGTGGGAACTTATCTAAATATCAACCTATGTATAACAAGTTTAGTGAAAAGTTGCTGGGTGAACTTCATGCCCGGCTGGAATCTTTATCCCTGGGTGAATTGTCTCCTGTGCAGCTGCTTAAGGCGCAGATTGCTGCAGTTGCGGATGCCCTGAAGGACCTGACCGATTTTGTAGTTGCCCATCCGCCTTTGGATGTACAGGAGGAGATCGGTTATTATAAATTCATATATCCCAGGTTTAAGTCTTTAATCTTGTATTACACCGCATATCATCATTTTTTGGCAGGTGTACCTGAATCCGGGCTGAAGGCAAAAAAGAAATATTACCTCTCCAAGCTGAGCGCTATTGCGGGGTTCTTTGAGCAGAACACGCTGCATTATGATTATTTCAGGCTGGATGGCGGTATGCTGGATGGACTTTTTTACACCAGGCGTGACCCCGGGAATGTGCTCCAGCCGCTTGTGCTGGGTTATGAGCCGTTTCTGGGTACTGCGATGGCAGAGCTGGTGAGCTCATTTTTGGCGAAGGAGCGTTTGCGTAATGAAATCCTGGCGCTGTTACATGCGCTTTCGGGAAGGGGGGCCTTGTCTTCGACGGTGGTTGACCCTTTGGGCGGTTTGCAGCGCGAGTTCAAATGGACGGGGGAGGATATCCACCTGATTGAGCTGGTACATGGTATCCATTTAACGGGACAGGTCAATAATGGCAGTATCGGTATTGTGGAATTGTTTAAGGTGGTGGGTGCGTTTTTCGGGGTGAACCTAAGGGTGCCCAAACGCGGCTTTGATGACCTTAAGGCAAGAAAAACAATGAGTAAAACGGCATTTCTGGATATGATGAGGCTGGCGGTGCTGAAGAAAATGGATGAGGATGATGCCTATGATCCGGAAAAGGCAAGGCGTAGAAATGGTTTTTAGTAGACGATTTTGATAGTATGATAATGTGGGTTATTAGCTGTTTTAGCGTTGATTCGTAATCCAACTTGTCCAATGTTGGATAGGAAGATTTCGGCCTTGCGCAACTTTGCTTTATCAAATCCCGGTACAATGGGGTGCCGGGAGATAAGTTAAGCTGTTATGTTGCATGGTTTTTCTACTCTCAAATTTTTAGCGTCGTTATTGGTTCTTGGATTGCTTTGGTATGGCGGTGTGTTGTTGTTCTTTTATCTGAAAAGAAAGCAGCGGCAATTAGGTGTTGGGAATGCAGCAAAGCAGACTGATCGTGTGGCTTCCAGCGGTCAGCAGCATACAGTTTCTGCTGTTGCGGAAATTCCGTTGGCAGATGACCTGATGGGGAAAGCAAAACTGCCCGAAGGCATGAGTTCCGTGGGGATGGAAGAGGTTGGCTTTGTTGATTTCGAAGGGCGTGGTGTAGCGGATCAGCAGGGGCTGGTGCCGGATCTGCTGGAAGAAATCAAAAATGTGTTTTCGCTGCTTGCAAAGGAAGACGGATCAAAAAGGGATTTTCTGGAACTGATGAAAGCAGTGAAGGAGCATTATCCGGGCATGGCTTCGCATCCCAGGATCAGGCAGATCAATGAATTTATCAATTCGCATGCGGCCTTTCATCTTTCTGCTGAGGAGCTAGAAAACCTTTGGTATTAGCCTTAGTAAGGCCATGCGTTTCGCTCGGCCTTTTTTTTCAATTCTACATCTATCTACTTATTCCAATTTCTATGAGAAATCAATTCAATAGTCCTTCAAGGACACTTTTTGCCAAATTTTTATTGGTGGTATATATCTTTTGCTGGTGTCAGGTTTTATTATCGCTGCCGCTTTTTGCGCAGGATGGCAATGCGGGGATACAGGAAGCAAGGGATAAAGTTGTCGGGTATTTTGATACGGGCTGTGACCTGATGTATGCGATCGGTGCAGTAATGGGTATCATCGGGGCGGTCAAGGTTTTTAATAAGTGGAACGCTGGTGAGCCGGATACTTCCAAAGTGGCTTCTGCCTGGTTTGGTTCCTGCGTGTTTTTGGTGATTGTGGCGACAGTTTTAAAATCGTTTTTCGGGATTTGATTTATGGCTACGGTTTATCATATCAATAAGGGCGTGGGAATGCCGATCGTTTTTAAAGGCTTAAAGGCCCAATACATCGCTTACCTGGCTTTTGGACTGCTGCTGATGCTGATTGGTTTTGCCATTGGTTATGTATCGGGCGTGCCGCTGGTGGTTTTGATGGGTTTGGTGCTGGTTTTTGGTGGCGGCCTGTTTGTCGTGGTCTTCCGCATGAGTGCAAAATTCGGGGAGCATGGACTTTTGAAGTTTCTGGCGAAACGTGGTTTGCCTGAATATCTGGTGTTCCGTTCAAGGCGGTTATTTACAGGGCTTAAAAATGTACGGTCATGATCGAGGCAGCTGATATATTTCCTATTTACAAAGTCGAGCATGACTGCATCCAGTCGATGCAGGGGGATCTGACGGTGGTGTTCAGGTTGATGTTGCCGGAAATCTTTACGCTTTCAGAAAGGGATTATGAAAGTTATCACCAGGCCTGGGTAAAGGCGATCCGGGTGCTGCCGGTGGGAACGGTGCTGCATAAGCAGGACTGGTTTTTAGAAAGCAGGTTCAAGGCTGATTTTTCGGCGGAACATAGTTTTTTATCCGGGGCATCCGAACGCTTTTTTAATGAGCGGGAATTTCTGGAACATGAGTGTTATGTCATGCTGACCATGAAACCCTCGGGCAGGAAGCTGTCAAATTCAGCTTACAGCAATATCCTGCGAAAGCGGATTGTGCCGGAGCAGACGGTGGATGCAGCTTTATTTAGTTCTTTTATGGATGATGTAGGGCAGTTTGTCCGGATTTTATCGGATAGCGGTTTTGTGTCTTTGGTTCGCTTAACTGATGATGAGCTGGCGGGAACGGCGAATAAACCGGGACTGATCGAACGTTACTGCTTTTTATTAGGCAAAGAGGAGATGCCGCTGATTTCGGATATCCATTTGCGGGATGAAATCCGGGTGGGGGATAAACGCTGTGAGCTCTACACGCTTTCGGATGTGAAGGATTTGCCGGCAATGTGCGGCCCCAGAATCAATTATGATAAATACAGTTCGGACAGGTCAAAATTTAGTATTGGCTTTGCAAGTCCTCTGGGATCACTGTTATCCTGTAATCACATATTAAACCAGTATATTTTCATTTCGGACCGGGATAAGGTGCTGAAAAGGCTGGAGGCCAAGAAACTGCGTTTGCAGTCGCTGTCTGCTTATTCCCGTGAAAATGCATTGTCACGCGATGCGGTAAATGATTTTTTAAATGAAGCAGTGGCCTCGCAGCGTTTACCGGTAAAGGCGCATTTCAATGTACTGGCCTGGTCTTCGGACCGCTCGAAGTCGCTGGATCTGAAGAACCTGGTTGGTTCGGCAATGGCGGGGCTCGATGCGTCAGCGAAACGGGAGACCGACGGACAGGCGCAGATTTGGTGGGCGGGGCTGCCGGGGAATGCGGCTGACTTTCCGATGAATGACTCCTTCGATACTTTTTTGGAGCAGGCGGCTTGTTTTTTTAACCTGGAAACGGCTTATCAGAGTTCGTTGAGCCCATTCGGGATTAGACTGGGGGACCGGTTAACGGGGAAACCAGTACATGTAGATATCAGTGATGAGCCCTGGGAAAAGGGGCTGATTACGAATCGGGCGAAGCTCCTGATCGGGCCATCGGGATCGGGTAAATCTTTTGCTGTCAACCACATGATGCGGAGCTACTATGAGCAAGGGGCGCATTGCATACTGGTGGATATCGGGCATAGTTATAAGGGACTTTGCGAACTGGTCGGGGGCTATTATTTCACCTATCGAGAGGATGACCCGATTAAGTTCAATCCTTTTTACCTGTCTGATGGGGATCAGATGGATACCGAGAAAAAGGAAAGCATCAAGACTTTGCTTTTGGCATTATGGAAAAAGGATGATGAGCCATACAGCAGGTCGGAATACGTGGCGATATCCAATGCCCTGAAACTGTATTATGAACATCTGGAGTCGAGGGCTGATATTTTTCCCTGTTTTAATTCCTTTTATGAGTTTTTGATGTCGGAATATATGCAGGTGTTATCCGATGGCAAGGTAAAGGAGAAGGATTTCGATATAGGAAATTTTCTTTATGTGCTCAATCCTTATTATAGGGGCGGGGAGTTTGATTACCTGCTCAACGCCTCTGAAAACTTGGATATGTTGCAGGAACGTTTTATTGTTTTCGAACTGGATAATGTAAAGGATCATCCGATTTTATTTCCGGTAGTAACGCTGATCATTATGGAAATGGTGATTTCGAAGATGCGGAAACTGAAAGGGATCAGGAAAGTGGTGTTGATTGAAGAATGCTGGAAAGCCATCGCGAAGGAGGGCATGGCTGAATATATCCGTTATTTATTTAAAACGATGCGTAAGTTTTTCGGGGAGCCCATCGTGGTGACCCAGGAAATAGAAGACGTGATTTCCTCACCGATTGTTAAGCTAGCCATTATCAATAATGTGGACTGCAAGATCCTGCTCGATCAGCGTAAATACCAGAATAAGTTTGAACAGATGCAGAAGTTGCTTGGACTGACCGATAAGGACAAGACGCTGGTGCTTTCGATGAATAAGGCCAATAACCCCAAACTGAAATACAAGGAAATCTTTTTCTCGCTGGGCGGGCAGATGAGTAAAGTATACCGGTTGGAGGTAAGCCTTGAAGAATACCTTGCCTATACCACCGAGGCGCGGGAAAAAATACTAGTGCAGGAATATGCTATGCGTTACGGAAGCATCCGGAAAGGCATATCGGTGCTGGCATCGGAGATGAGGGCGAGAGCGAAGCCGGGTTAGCATCCTGCATCTGGCTTTATCGAACCAGGGATGAAGCCATAAATCAATGCAACAAATTTATCAATCAGGCAATATTTCAATCAACCAATCCAGATATCATGAAAACAAAATACTTTTTTTTATTGCTGGGCGCGCTGGGTTTAGCGGCCTGTAAAGGTACCAGGGATCTGCAATCTTTTATCCCGGGTACCTATGTGGATCATGCCAAAGGAGCATACAGTGAATCCTGGGATACACTGGTCATTGGGGATTTTAACCGAGTCAAGGGTTCTTATTCTATTATCCGAAAGACGGGTTTCAGGCGGTTGGAGAATCAAAAGCCGGGCCGTTTGGAATACGACGCTGAGCGCTGGCTGGGGATCTGGGAGGAGGAAAGCGAGTCGATCCAGGTGCCCGGGAAGTCAAAAATCATCAGCTTTTATCCCGATTCAGGTGTATTACTGCTGGGGACCCGGGAGTTTCGAAAGTTGGCCGGAAACTAGTCTGGAGGCAAGTCATTTGTAAGGCTACCTATATTAAGATATAAAAATCTATTAACGTATGAAAAATCTATTGGGCCGGTCTTCTGACCGGCTGGGAAAACTATTGACTAAAATTCAGGGGAAGATGAAACAATATATGGTAATTCTGCCGCTTAGCACGATGACGCTGATCGTTGGGCTTCCGAAAGGAGCGGATGCGCAGATCGCGGTGCTGGAAGTGATCAAGGCGGGCGTGAAAAAGGTGATCAAGGCGGTGGACCTGAAAATTCAGCGTTTGCAGAATGAGACGATCTGGCTGCAGAATGCGCAAAAGGTCTTAGAAAACCAGCTATCCAAATTAAAGCTGACCGAGATCGCGGACTGGACGCAGCGGCAGAAGGAGCTTTACCGGGAGTATTACGAGGAACTCTGGAAGATCAAATCTGCCATTGCTTATTATAAAAAAGTGAAGGATCTGACGGCGAAACAGGTGGCGATCGTGGATGAATACAAATGGGCCTGGAACTTATTTAAGCAGGATAAACATTTTGAAGCCCCGGAACTGGATTATATGCAGAAGGTGTATTCAGGGATACTGAATGAAAGCATCAAAAATATTGATCAGCTATTGCTGGTGGTGAATTCATTTAAAACGCAGATGAGTGATGCTGAGCGGCTGGAGATTATCTCAGAGGCATCCGAAAAGATGGATACCAATTATACGGACCTGAAAAGTTTTAACCGGGGTAATGCGGTATTAAGTATTCAACGTGCTTCTTCGATGGAGGAAAGCGCTAAACTAAAAGAAATCTATGGAATTGAAAATTGAGTGTTGCGCTAAAGCCGGAAGGATTCCGGTGTTAGCTGCTGGTTTAGCAAAGCATTTGGCTTTTAAGGTGAGGGCGCTGATTATTGGGGTTTTGGTTTTGATGTTCTGCTTTGGAAGTGTAGTTCATGCGCAGACTTTCGGTGAATTTTTTAACCAAAAGAAAACACAGAAAAAATACCTGCTGGAACAGATCGCGGCTTTACAGGTTTATTTGGGTTATGTCAGAAAAGGTTATCACTTAGTCGATGGGGGCCTGGAGACGGTCCGTGATATCACAAACGGAGAATTCAGTTTACATGGGGCGTTTATTTCTTCTTTGAAAACGGTAAGTCCATCGGTACGAAAAAATATAAAGGTGGCGGAGATCCTGACTTACCAGATCAGTATCGCAAGGTGGTTTGGGGAGTTTAAGGGCAATGCCATGCTTTCGCCGGCTGATCAGCTTTATATCCTGGAAGTGAAAGCTGGGGTATTGGCTGAGTGCTCGCGTGATCTGGAGTCGCTGCTGTTGGTGGTGACTTCGGGCAGGCTCGGGATGGAGGAACCGGAGCGGATCAGGCGTATTGATCTGCTCTATGAAGCGATGCAGAACAAGGCTGCTTTTACGGCTGATTTTATGGGAAAGGTAGAGCGTTTGACCAGGAACAGGGAAAAGGATCATCTGGATATTTTAGACTTGAGGGGAGCTTATGGTTTTGAATAGGTTTTTGATGTCGTTTTTCGCTTGTAGCATGCTAAGCGTATTAATAAGGCATTTTAGGGTGTGCATAGTGGGCATGCTTTGCTTTCAGATGCTGCTGCTTTCCAGTGCTGGTTATGGCCAGTCTGCTGAAGCGCAGCAGCTGCTTTTGAATGTCGAAAAGCTCAGTCAGCTAAAGAATATTTTAGCCGATATGAAGAAAGGCTATCTATTGATATCGAATGGTTATAAAGCGGTTAAGGATATCGCTGAAGGGAATTTTTCCTTGCATGAAGTTTTTCTGGATGGTATGATGCTGGTAAGCCCGGAGATTAAAAAATACCATAAGGTAGCGGATATCATCACTGATCAGGGACGTATCGTTTCAGAATACAAGCGGGCATTTAAGCGTTTTCAGGCATCGGAAAATTTTTCAGAAAGTGATATCGCTTATATGGCCGGGGTATATAAACAGCTTTTTGAGCTGAGCATGGATAACCTCGATGAACTGCTGATGGTAATTACCGCTTCGAATTTACGCATGAGTGATCAGGAAAGGTTAGCAGCGATTGACCGGATTTTTGCAGATACGGAAGAAAAGCTGTTGTTTCTGCGTGCTTTTAATGGCCAGGCCACCATGCTGGATCTCGGGCGAAACAAAGAAAGGGCAGATGTGAAAGGACTGAGTGATGTGCTTAGGAGGAAGAATTAAGTCTTTTTTAAAGGGATAGCTTGATTGGCAGATGGATTTTGGCATCGCTATCAGCCAGATCAGAATAATCAGAACAACAAATCAAGGGTTTATGAAAAAAGTGGTTTATCTATTTGTAGCCTTCTTAGCAGTAATATTGCTGCCTTCTTATACCGCTGCACAAGGGGCGGCCCAAAGTATTTCCGGTCTGCAGCCTGTGCTGGACAGGGTATACACCGAAATGCTGCCGCTATGTTCAGGAATGATCAATGTAGGTCGGGGACTGGCTGGATTTGGGGCGTTGTGGTATATCGCTTCCCGCGTATGGCGGCAGTTAGCATCGGCGGAATCCATTGACTTTTACCCGTTATTGCGGCCGTTTGCTTTGGGCATGGCGGTAATGCTTTTTCCGGCGGTACTAGGCATGATCAACGGGGTATTGCAACCGACGGTATCGGCTACCAATGCAATGGTTGCCAACAGCAATAAAGCAATTGAGAGGCTGCTTAAAATGAAGGAAGCTGCGATAAAAAAGAGCCGCTACTGGCAGATGTATGTCGGGGAAGATGGTAGCGGGGATATGGATAAATGGCATAAATATGCGTATCCTAAGGATCCAAACGCAGAAGAAGATACCTTTTTAGATAGGTTGGGGTATGGGCTGGAGTTCAATATTGCCAAGGCTTCCTATAATTTCAGAAACTCGATCAAGCAGTGGCTGAGCGAGGTATTAGAGATACTTTATGCTGCTGCAGCGCTATGCATCAATACCGTTCGTACGTTTTTTTTGATCGTGCTGGCCATTCTGGGGCCACTGGTATTTGGATTTGCGGTCTTTGATGGTTTTCAGAATACGCTGACGGTATGGATTGCACGGTATGTGAACATTTTTCTGTGGCTGCCGATCTGCAATATCTTTTCGAGTATCCTGGGGAAAGTGCAGGAAAATATGTTAAAGCTGGATTTATCGCAGATCGAGCAGCAGGGGGATACTTTCTTTTCCAGTTTAGATACCGCTTACCTGATTTTTTTGATCATTGGCATTGTAGGGTATTTCTGTGTGCCTAATGTGGCCAATTACGTGGTACATGCAGGGGGAGGAAATACGATCCTGCAAAAGGTGAATTCAATTGTGTCTTCTTCGACCCGTACTGCAAAGCAGGCGGGGAAAGCGGGTGGCGGTATGGTGGCTGATGCTTTAGGGGACGGATACCGCAATATCAAGCAGGGTTTTTCTTCCGGGGCACAGGGGGATTATTTTCCGGACAATCCCCACCAGCAGCAGCGCATTGAAGGAAAGTAGCCACAGGGGTAGTCCCCCTGATCATTTTTTATTAAGTATTCACCGATGATTTAATTTTTATGTTCAGCCAGTTTAAAAATATTGATACTGCTTTTAAGCATATCCGCTTGTTCAGCTTTTTCCTGATCCTGGCCTGTTTAGGGATCAGCTGTTTTGCAATTTACCAGTATTACCGGTTTTATAACCTGAAGGACCAGCGCATTTATATATTATATAATGGCAAGCTGTTAACAGCGTTGGCCTCTGACCGCAAGAGCAATCTGCCGGTAGAGCTCCGTGACCATATCCGCACCTTCCACCAATATTTCTTTTCCCTGGTTCCTGACGATAAGGCAATCAAGGCGAGCGTAACCAGGGCGCTGTACCTGGCTGATGAATCGGCCAAAAAACAATATGATAATTTTCAGGAGAATGGTTATTACAATAATCTGATCGCGGCCAATATCTCACAGGAAATTACCATAGACAGTATACAATTGGATGTGGACCGGTTTCCTTATCCGTTCAGGTGTTTTGCAACACAAAAACTGGTACGGTCTTCTTCGACGGTTTTTAGGAAATTGGTAAGTCAGGGTATCATAGATGACCTTAAAAACCAAACGGATAACAATCCACATGGTTTTCTGATCAGAAAGTTTGAGCTGCTGGAGAACAGGGCCGAACAGCTAAAACCGGAGGAACCATGAGTATCTGGAATTATTTCTTTAAGGCTAAAGGAGCGGAAAGTAATACTACGGTAGAAGCTGAGGCTTTACGTGAAGTTAGGCGGGATGCTAGACGAATAAATCAAAACGATCTATCATTCCGCCTGGCTGAGAAAATACTGAGCGTACAGAGATTCGTGGCTAGCTATTTAAACACTAAAACAAGGGACATTTCGAAACGAAAGATCCGGTTATCGTTGGTCTGCTGTATAGCGCTTGGCTGCATGTACTGTCTGTACCTGATCCTTTCAGCAGTGCTCATTTTTTTGCAATAAATCATTAACCTATAAAAACAATTATGATGGAAAACAGGAAAAAAATAGATAAGAAAAAGGTACTGCTGATTTTTTTGCCGTTGCTGGGGGCAGCTGTACTGACCATGGGATTTTTTATGCTGGTTGGAGGAAAGGGTACAGCTGATGGTACTGCTGATGTTCGTGGAAAGGTGGATTTTTCGCTGCCTGACGCGGCAATTAAAAAACAACAGCCGGCAGACAAAATGGCTTTTTATGAGCAGGCCGAGCGTGATTCTGCGGCCAGGGGATCTGCGTCGCTTTCGCGTATGAGCGAAAACCTGGGTTTTAAAAATCGTCAGGATGAGCAAACCGGAGAGATTTCGCTAAAACTCGAAGCCTTGAAACGTGAAATTGACCGCCCTGCGGAAAATGCCGTTGGTGTCGGGAGCGTTGCAGGTGTGCGTTCGGGTGATGGGGCCTCGAGGCCTGTTGCCGCTGGAAATATGAAAAATGATGTGGACAGGCTGGAGGCGCTGATGAAGATGATGGTCGAAAACAAAAACGCTGGCGAGGACCCTGAGATGAAACAGCTAAATGCGATGATGGAAAACATTATTGATATCCAGCATCCAGAGCGGGTAAAGACGAGATTGGTTGCAGATAAAAAAGTAAATAGCGATAGCCTGTTCAAAGCTATCCCTGCGGTGATCGCTTCGGATAAAAAAGTGGTGCAGGGCGCAACGATCAAACTTTTGCTGCTGGATACTTTGAGGATAAATGGGGTGTTGATACCCAAAGGGCATGAGCTTTTCGGGGCCTGCAAGATTACTAATCAGCGCCTGCTGCTTGATATCAAACAGATCCGCTTGGGTAATGCCATTATACCATCTGATCTGTCGCTGTACAGTTATGACGGCATGTTGGGACTGGATGCACCAGAAGCGGTATTGACTGAAACAGTAAATGATGGGGCAGGGAATGCCATTGGTGATGTGGCGCTGAACACTTTCGATCAGTCCCTGGTTACGCAGGTTGCCGGTGCCGGGATCGATGCGGCGAAGTCAATGATGACTAAAAAGCTACGCAAAATTAAGGTAAAATTAAAGGGTGGGCAGGCGGTGCTGCTCAGAGACAATAAACTAAAACTTCGTTAACTCATGGACCCGGGGATAAACAGAGCGGAGCAGCTTTACCTGGCCTGGGAAGATCGGCAGAAATCCCTTGCCGGGCTAATGGGCGTGAGCCTGGATGAGCGGAAGATAAGGCAATTGAAATATCAGTTTTTATCTAGGGGGCTTTTTAGGGTATCGATCAAACCTTCGGAAATGGAGCGGCTATATATCCAGCTGCTCCGATCGGTAACGGCTAAGCTTCGCAGGCAGCTTTACCCAAATCGGGTGGTGCGGTTTTTTGTAGGGCTTAAGGCTGCGCTGATCGATAAACCAATGCACCTGCGGCGATTTTCCAGGCTCAGGGGTGAAAATATGTATTCGTTAAAAAGGCAGCTTTCTTCATTGGGATTAGGGGGAATGAGCATGAAGCTTGAGGAACAGCTCGATTATGAAAGGCAGCGTGTTGTTTTGGAAGTCCTGCGGGGTTTAAACACAGGGGAAAAGCTATCGCTTCAGGTTTCGCTGGAGAAGGAAGATTTGGGAAATTATCGCTTTAGCGGGTTTGATGCCAGGATTTTGCAAGTGGATGGGCGTGAGAAGTCTTGCTTTTTTTCTCCTGCCAGTGGAATCAATTTAACAGAGGCCATCAACCTGCTGCGTGGTGGGTCGGTGCTGAAAAATGATCAGGGGCTGGATGGCAAATGGGAGAAAAGCTGGGTGAGGGTGAATGACACGGGTAAGGATTTTTCTACTGCCCCACTATTGTTCTCTTCTGGTATCGGGCAGGATTATGATCTGAAAAAACAACTATTGGACCATGCGATCGCGCTGGAGTGTTATGCGATCAGCACCGATGCCGTATTGCGTGGACTGGAGCAGGGGAACAGGATGGTCATTAGCGTCCCGGGAAAAGAAAAATTTTATATCCGTGCGGGGCCGTTTGAAAACAAACTGGAATTCTTTGACGCAGCAAAAAAGGAAATCGATTTTGGAAAACTTAAAGAAATGTTGGGGCCTGTAAAAACACAGCCTTCGCTTGAGCTGGAACTAGGTAAACAGCTTGATCATTCAAAGGAATTGGAGTTACAGATTGGTAGATAAAGCTGTCTTTTATGTTTAAACTGGGCAATAAAACGGGGCTGGCAGCTGAGCTTAGGGAATATCTGGAGGAACAGGTTTCACTTGGCTGTAAATGGGTGGTGTATGACAGTGACAATGAGATCTCGTCTAAGTTTGACCTTGATTGCTTTGTTGACGAAAATTCTGCCTTGGACTTTGAAGAGGAATACCAGCAGATCTTGAACTGGCACCTGTCAATACCGATCGCTGATATGGTTTATCACCTCTCTGCTTTGGAAAAAGCGGCGATGAGCAGTGATGAGAAATTAAATAATCCTAAAACATCATTAAAAACAAAAGCTATGAATTTAAACAATTTAGAAGACCGGAAGGACGAAATGAAAGCACTCGGTGCATCTGAGCAGACCATTGCGAAAATGGAGGAACTGATGAAGAATGGGGATGCCAAATTTAAGGTTCATCAGGTGATGCCTGCAAATAAAGGGCAGGTGGACGTGGAATTTTATTTCCAGCAGTCCTCCAAATCGGAGTATTATTTCCTCAATAAATTTACTGTCGCGCATAACCTGGGTAAGCCTTTGGAAAAAGATCAGCATTACCTGATTATCACGCCAGGAGAAAACGGTAAAGCTGGTTCGGCTAAACAGTTCGACCTGGTGACTGATGCAGTTGAGGCTTTCAAAAAGCGAGAGGGTTCTGTAGAGCTTGCCATCGGTAAAGATGCGGCCCATAAACAAACACTTGCTACTATGGAAAATGGTAAGGTCAATTTTGTAACCAAAGACTTCAGGGGTGCCTTTTATGGAAAGCCTGCATCGCAGACCATGTGGCCGGATCGGGGAAAAGGCTTTACTGTTCAACAGTCTGCCCAGATGATCCAGGGTTATGCCGTTCACCGCAATGACCTGGTGAACTTTCTTTCTGGTGAGCCTTACGCGGCATGGGTAAAGTTTGATATGGATAAAGGGGTTGGTGCAAACGGTAATTTCAATTTGCAGCAGTACCATGATCCGCAGTATGGTTTTGATCTGCCTAAGGTATTGGACAATTACAAGATCAAAGAGTTGTCTGTTCCTGAGAAACGCGAAAAACTGGAAGCGGATCTGCGCAATGGATTGACGCCGTTGGTAAATGTCGAGAAAGACGGGCAGTCGGTAAAACTTTTGCTGGAAGCGGTTCCAAGGTACGGTAAAATGAATTTTTTCACCCCTGATGGTAAGATGGAAAAACGTGAAATGTTCATGACCAAAGAGGCGCTGACCAATCTGCTTGATGCCGGGCAGGAGAAAGGAAAAAACAAGGACAAACAGCAGGAAGCTGGAATGGGGATAGGAAGCTAGGCCTATTTTATTGATTTTTTTGCTGTGTGGTGTTGACTGGTCAGGGGAATTTCATACTGGGGGAAGAGGAGAATAAAATACTGGCCGCTGTTGCCTACGCCAGGTTTAATCGCTACGGGGATCCCCACGAGCTTGATCAGCAGGCTGAACGTATATGTGATTATTGCCAGGAAAATGGTATCGAGCTCAGGGTTGTACTGTCTGAAGAAGCTGAAAGGAGCATGTCCTGCCAGATTTTAGAGGGTATAGTACAAAATTCAGGTGGGAAACTGGATATGGTGGTTGTGGCAGAGATGTGCAATCTTTCCAGGGATGTAGGTTGGCTATTGTTAAAGCAGGCAGAATTTGAGACCCAATATGGAGTAACTATTGTATCGGCTAAGGGAAGCCAACTGAGTCTGGATAAACATGGCGGAATGACTATGGCCTAACGCCCAGCTTTGGTTATTAACTTGTGATTTTTTAATTTTTAAAACGATTGTTATGAAAACATTTGATTCGTTAAAGGCGCTTGTTTTGGGAGCAGAAGAAGATGCCCTGAAATTTTATGCAAAAGGAAATAAGTCGGCAGGTACGAGGTTACGCATTGCTATGCAGCAGGCGAAGATACTTGCGCAGCAGATTCGTGTTGAAGTGAGTACGAAGAAAAAGAACGTTTAATTTAAGGTTGGTTTTGTGGTTTATTTGGATGCCTGACTGTTTTAGTCAGGCATTTTTATTATCAAGTATCTCTGTAAAAGTAACTAAATTAAAGCTTTAGGCAGGGATCGTTTTCTATAAAGACTTGTAGATCCCTTAGTACAAAGCAGATCGAGCTAGGGTAATGGGCAATGATATTGAAGAAGATGATAGGGATTGGAATATGAAGTTTTAAGGGATATCGTTCTTAATACTAGTTCCAATAAACATATGTTGGACTATGATGAGCATCATCGTATTGTTCCCGATATTCAGGACAGTTCTTGATTAGGATGGATTTAGCTGGTATTGCTGAGGTTTTGTTATGGTTGAATTTCGGGAAGACAAAACCTGTTAAGCGATACCGGAGCACAAAAAAAATTAGGTAAGGAGAAAGACTTATTACATATTACAGGATGTTTTTTTCTGCTGTGTTCTAAATTATTTTGAATTCTAGCTTATAAGCGGTAACGTAAAGCGATGTTTTTTGCTATTGCTTTTATTAGGCCGTGATCATCACCGACAGTCCGTTCGAGGGCATCCCATTCTTTGTCGTAGTTTCGCACCAATGTTAATTCTTCGCTTTCTAAACTAATTTTTATTTCCTTGGTTTCTGTATTGATGATTTTTGTGAGAACGGTATAGGTATAATCTTTGTTCTCAAAGGTGATGCGCATGGGTAGACTCATTGGAGCAAAGATAATGGATTGAAGGCTTTGCCCGGAAATATTTTATTCCACAGGTTATTGGTGAAAATGATTATTGCTATTTAGGTGTGGAGCATATGCAAAGCTTAGTGAGTCTTCTTCTTCATGCCAGCAAAATGCGAAACAGCATTTCCATAGTTTTTGTTCGTTATCCAGGCTTGCGCCAGTGCAGTATCGGTGGTCAAACCCCTTTGATCGCAATTCCTCCTTATTTATAGTAATATATTCATTTTCTGTTAGTCTGCTGAGGTCATAGCTTAATAGTATCCTATAATTGTTTTTTATTGCCTTGATCACATCTGGAAAGAGTTTGTTTTCTTCTGCTCTTTTTGTTGCCCGGATGCGGCTGTTGAAGTTGTTTTTGCAATCTACATTGCAGAAGATTTTTCCTGCTCTGCCATGGAGTTCTTTTTCGCAGTAACGGCAGTATTGTTTTTCAATTGGTGCAGTGTTCCGGATCATAGTTTTATTCTTGTTTTTCAATGGTTTCCAATATCTAATATCGGATAATTTTTTATGAAAACTGTTAGGATGCTTTGGGAACGGTTATCTTTTTCTGGAAACTGTTGTCCGTTTTCCTTATCAGATAAGTTGATTTTTTCTGCTGTAATTTTTTGGGAAGGGGGGCAATTTTGGTCTGTAATTAAATTTTATGAGTGATGAAAAAACACAATATTTTGATGTCGGAGAGTTTCTCACGAGGAAAAAGGCATTACTTTTTGGATTATAAGATTGCCCGTAACAGGAGTAATTTTATCTGTTTTACCAGGAGTGATGCGCAAGGAGATGGTACTTACAGTGTGGAGCGCCTGCGTGTATTCCAGGAGGATTTTGAAGTGCTGATCGGAAGCTTTTCTTCTTTGATGACGATGGCCGCTCACTATGGGAATGGCTATGAATCCGTACAGGATATGCGCCTTTTGAACCAGCAGCAGGAGGTAAGAGGGATTAAAGGAATGGAGGTAGCGCTTCGGCCAAGAGAAAAAATGCTGGAGAATGGCCCGGCGGCAATGACTGATACCGAGCTGCTGGCCATGTTGATCGGTTCGGGTACACCCAATGAATCGGCAATTGATCTGGCTTACCGTATACTGGGGAGTGTAGAGGGAAACTTGCAGGAATTATCTGTTTTGGGTTTTCCCGGGCTTTGCCGCTTTGCAGGGATGGGGATTGCCAAATCAAGTTCGGTTATGGCGGCGATGGAACTGGGTAGACGTTTGGGGAGGTATTAGATTTGTTGTTTTCTGATTTTTTGCCTCTGGCGCCCGTCGGGGGCTTTTTTATTTTGTTTTTTATGGGTTAAAAGGTCTGCGTTTTTGGTGAAGAATAGGTTTTGGATGAATCAGGATAGAAGTGAGCGGTTAGGGTGTTTTTAACTGCACAAAATTTTGCTTCTACCTTTTTTGAGCACAAATTTCTGAACAATCCCTTTTCCGCCAAGACCGGTGCCCTGCGGGTTTGCTGGAAAAAAATCTTCCCTGTGAGCTAACGCTCACGAGGTTTTTTTTTCCGCAAAGTCTTGTCTTGAAAAATGGATTGTGTTCAGGTGAGGGTGACTATCAAAAAGGCAGGAGGCTCCTGCCGACTGATATTTTTTAAACCCATAGTTCCATGAATACGATAAAAGGCAGAAGCCCACCGATCCTGGTTTTTTGACCTGGTTAGCGCCAGAGGCGTTAGCAGGGTTTGGCTGCTGATAGTGGCCGTTTTAATTTTTTTTCCATTCACATTTAAATTTTAGAAGTTATGAAAACGACAGTAATTAATGCTGGCGCAATTGCAAATAATGGTTCAGTTGATCATAAAGCTAATGGATTAGCTGGTGGTGGTGCTGCCGCTACGGCTTCCACTGGTGGCAGTGCGATTATGCCGAACATGGATTTTGATAAATCCCCGGAGAGTGTTAAAACAGAGGTGAAAGGAGGCGGGGGAGCAAAGGCAGAAACCCTAAAGGCTAAACTGGATGCCGAAAAAGGGAAAGCAGAGGTTGCGGATAAAACCGAGGGTAAAATGCCTGCCGGGGAGCTTAAGCCTGTCAGGAATTTGGATTCTACGATTAAACTGGCTTTGGATCTGACTCGCCGCATCAATCAAAGGGGCAAGTTATTGGAAACCATCGGCACGTTGGAGGCATTCGAGGTGGCGCAGCAGGATAATGCGGAGGAGACAGATGTTAATTTTTATCAGGGCTGTACGCTGACTATTGAGGACGATAACGGCAGGGAGTTTTCGACTAAAAACCCTTTTATCATTAAAGCGGTGGCGGCGGATGTGAACCGTCTTTGCGTGGATAAATTGGCAGAGATTGAAAGTGAAATCTTTATTCCTGCTTAAAATGCTCAATGCCCTTTGGCGCATGATCAAAGGGCATTTATTTTTTGATTTAATTTTTAAAGAGATGAAACACAATTTTAATGAGCGCAGGGATCGCCGCTTAGCTTATGCGAAATCCCAAGTGGTAAAAAATGAGCAGAAATCTGACCAGCTTTATAATGCAGCCAAAGATATGGCTTCGGTTATTCCGATGGGGCAGCCGATTTTAATTGGTCACCATAGCGAAAAACGGGACCGCAGGTACAGGGAGAAAATACATGATACCATGGGGCGTGCTGTGGATAAACAGAAGAAAGCGGCTTATTATGCGGAAAAGGCAGAAACTATTGCCTCAAATGATTCGATTTTTTCCGATGATCCCGGGGCTTTAACAAAGTTAAAGGAGAAACTTGCCCGGCTGCAAGCCCTGCAAGATTTTATGAAATCTGCAAACAGGTGTCTGAGGAAACAGGATAAGGCAGCTTTTTTACTGTTGCCATCGGCGACCGCTGAAATCTGGGCGCAGCTGAATGATACCAGCCGTGGCGGTTATGTTGGTTTTCCTTCTTATAGTTTGACCAATAACAATGCAAAGATCAAAACGGTAGAAAGCAGGATAAAAATGCTCGAAGCAATTGAGGCAAGGGCGGAATTTGATCAGCAGATTGGCAGCGTTCGGGTATGGGAGAACAAGGCGGCAGGTAGGCTGCAAATGATTTTTGAGGGTAAACCGAATGAAGAAATCCGTAAGGAGTTAAAACGCCACGGTTTTCGCTGGAGCGGTTCGCAGGGGGCTTGGCAGCGCCATATTTCCGTTAATGCCCTCTATTGGGCGAAGCTGATCGCAGCGAAAGTAAATTAATGTTTGACCAGTACAGGGGGAGTTTCCCCCTGGCTTAAATTTTCAGATCATGAAAGCTTTACCTGAATTGACCAATACAATGAAAGGAAGACTTTTATTTGAACTTTTTCCCGATGAAATGCCTGCGCTGCTGGATCATCTTGCAGCGGTCTGCGCTGATTTTAGAACAAACCATGAGGAGTATAAAAAAAATTGGCGGGATGGGTTTATGTCCTTTGATTACTGGTTCAGCCTGTCCGAAGAATGCGCGGCTTTGCTAAAAAAGCATGGCCACACCATGCGTAAAAACAGCAAGGTGTTTTCTGACCAGCTTTTTTACGGTTATACGGCTCTTTTTGTTAATGACCGCATTGTTAAATATGCCGCACATTCAGCGAGCAAAAAGTTTAAACAGGCGGTAGAACTTCTGTATACCTAAACGAATGAGCCATGAAACAATACATCACGGACGACGAAGGGAATCTAATTGAAATAGATGACCTGCAGGCGGCTATTTACCAGGTGGCCGATTATATCCATTACCTGCACAGCGATGATGCGCCCGAGATGCACCGTTTTGATCAGAAACGGCAGGCCTACTGGCGCGATATTTTTGTCAAGTTGAACCTCTTAAGAGATAAAAAGGAATCGGGTTATGATCACAATTAAGGCATCCATGCTGTTAAAAGAGAAGCTGCGGGAAACAGAAACCGAAATCATCAGCGCAATACAAAAAGAGTTGAGTCGGATCGGAAGGCGAGTGGATAGTAAGGAACTGGAACATGTTCCTTTTGATGCCGAGCTAGAACAGTATATCGAAGGCCTGCGCTTAGATATGCATGGGACAATCTGGGTAGATACTTCTTTTGAGGATATCACAGAAAAACGGCTGATCGATTTTTTATCAGACGGGGAGGTACGCCTTGAGTTCCTGTTGGATTTGCTAATCCTGCTTGAAAAAATCTGTTAGATTTTTTTCGTTTGGCTTAGCTGCTTAAAGTCCTGATCGCTTTTGCGGGAGGGCTTTTTTTTGCGGCGCTTTAAGTGATGGATGAAGTGAATCTGTTAGGTATGTAAGACGCTTTAAATGCCAGGATTCCCATTGATTGTTGAAGGCAGATTTGTATTTTTCATATCACTCTACTGATAGCGTTTTGGAGCTTCCGTTTTTATGATTATTGAGCACTCAGCGATTTGGCCTGTCAATTATACAACTTCAAGAAGGTTCGTATTGGGAATTTAGAAACGGATTGTAAAAGTAACTTCCTCTTTTCTCTAGCGATTTCGGCGCAGCGTTTCTGGAGATTTAACTTAACACCGGGAGTGTTTTCAGCTGTGGCGATAGTTTTATCCGTGAAAATATTTTCGTTGATTTTCAGGCGCTTGCTTTTGAGCACTTGATAATGTGCCTGATCTGTCTATTTTTGCTTTATGACCGTAACCGTACTGGCGATTTTAGAGACAGATTTTAAGCCCGATAAAGCATTGGCCAAAGTAATGAACGACCGTTTGATCCGGATGGCGAAGGAACTTCAACAGGTGCATTTTAAGCCTTTGTCAGGTAGGGGATTTTCAGACGATGACCTGGTGGTCTATATCAGTTATCATCCGAAATACAAGATCCGCTACCGCATTGTAAATGATGTACCTGCGGATATCGAGTATTTTGTTGCTGAATGCTGTGCAAGGCTGGGCTTTATCCTCTGGAGGGCAAACGCGATAGGGGTAAGCAGTGATGCCGGGCATCTGGATTTTCAATAGTTTTTTGCTTTCTGCTTGAAATGTTTAGTTTTGGAGCTGGAATACGGTTTCCAAATACAAAATAATTTAATAGCCTGGGCCATCCGGCCCTTTAAAAAACAGTTATGGACAAATTCAAACAGGTACAGGAAGTGATCGCTTCAGTAGAGGCTGATGTGACGAAATTTTATGATGGTGGAAATGGGGCAGCCGGTACACGTGTACGTAAAGCAATGCAGGACCTTAAAAACCTTGCCCAGGAGATCAGGGCGGAGGTGACTGAGAAAAAGAACAGCGCAAAATAAACAGGAGACTGTTTTGGGATATAAGGCTACTGGTAGAGATCAGTAGCTTTTTTGCGTATATAGATGTTTTAATGCTTTTGTTTCTTTTGGTAACGGCCGGGCTGTCCGCTCATAGGCCTTCAGGCATTAAGCACGGGCTGGTACCCCACAGCTATCCCTGTTGCGGGATAATAGGTTTCCAATGATCCGATGTCATGGATGATTTATTTAAAATTCCTGCCTCCCGGAATAACTGAAGCTGCTGGGGTGTCTTTATCTGGTACATCTTTGTTGCCGGAGTAGGGTGCGGTCCTTTCATCAGATCTGGAGAAAGTGACTGCAGGGAAACTTTTGTTTTCCTCCCTGTCTATTGATCGCAGGAGGCTGGTGAGATCAAAGCAGCGTTTGACGATCACATGGATCACTTCGCCTTCTATCTGTAGCTTTCCTTCAACCATAAGCAGCCGTGCCTGGATGATTTCTTTTCGGAATTTTTCGAACAGGTTTTCAAATACGACCAGGTTGGTAAATCCAGTTTCATCCTCAATGGTGATAAAACATACGCCTTTGGCTGTACCCGGTCGCTGGCGGACCAGGACGAGACCTGCTACTTTGACGGTTTGTCCATCTTTTCCCTGGGCAAGGTCCTGGGTTGGCAAAACGCGGAGGAGGCTTAACTGTTCACGCACAAAGCTGACCGGATGTGCTTTTAGTGATAGGGATGTTGAGGCATAGTCCTGGATCACATGCTCGCCTTTGCTCATCAGGGGCAGGGTGGCCTGCATTTCCAGGCTGCTTTCTGAAGGCTGGTTTTCAAAAAGGGCCACTGGTCGGTCGGCCATGGCGGATACTTCCCAAAGGGCCTGTCTTCGGTCCATTCCTATGGAACGGAAAGCATCGGCATCGGCAAGCCGTTCGAGTGCAGACAGGCTGAGCCCGGCATCCATCAGTTCGTGGATATGACTGTATGCTTTTTTTCTGCCATTGGTCAGGTATTCGATATCTTGTGCATTGATGCCCTTGATCTGCCTGAAACCTAAACGGAGTGCATGATATTTCCCGGACCTTTCTTCCAGCCGGTTATCCCAGTTGGAGTAATTGATATCAATAGGCCTGATTTCCACACCATGTTTTTTGGCGTCGATAACGATCTGTGCTGGCTGGTAAAAACCCATGGGCATACTGTTGAGCAGCGCAGCGGCAAAGACATCGGGATAATAACATTTGAGCCAGCAGGAAACATAGACCAACAGGGCAAAACTGGCTGCGTGGCTTTCCGGGAAACCGTAACTGCCAAATCCTTCGAGCTGTTTGAATACGCGTTTGGCAAAGTCTTCGGTATAACCTTTGCCGGTCATGCCGCTGATCAGTTTTTCTTCAAACTTGGTCACCATGCCCTTGGCCTTAAAGGTGGCCATGCTCCTGCGGAGCTCATCTGCCTCGGCCGGGGTAAAGCCTGCGGCAACAATGGCGATCTTCATGGCCTGTTCCTGAAAGAGGGGGACCCCTAATGTTCGGTGCAGGATATCTTTTAACTCTTCTGAAGGATAATCCACTTTTTCTTCTTCATTACGCCGCCTTAAGTAAGGATGGACCATGTCGCCCTGGATGGGCCCGGGACGGACAATGGCCACTTCGATCACCAGGTCATAAAAACATTTGGGCCTCAGGCGCGGCAGCATGGACATCTGGGCACGGCTTTCGATCTGGAATACACCCAGGGTGTCTGCATGACTAATCATTTCATAAACCTTTGGGTCTTCTTTTTCGTTGATTTTGGCCATGGTCAGATCAAGGTTATAATGCATTTTAGCCAGATCGAATCCTTTACGGATGCAGGTGAGCATACCCAGGGCAAGTACATCGATCTTGAGGAAACCTAACGTGTCGATATCATCTTTGTTCCATTCGATATTGGTCCGGTCTTCCATTCGGGCATTCAGGATGGGGCAGAGGTCGGTCAGTTTGCCGCGTGTGATCACAAAACCTCCGGTATGCTGGCCGAGCTGCCTTGGAAAGCCCATCATCTGTGCGGTAAGGCTGAGGACCTTTCGAAGGAGCGGGTCATTGGGATTAAGGCCCTGTTCGGTAAGTTTTCCACCTTCGAACCATTCATCGGTAAACTCCCAGATGGAGGAAGAGAGACGGTTGATGGTATCTACCGATAGCCCCATCACTTTACCGACATCCCGTATGGCACCTTTCTGCCGCTGCTGGGTGACGGTGGCCACAATGGCAGCGCGGTCGCGCCCGTATTTCGTATAGATGTACTGGATCACTTCTTCCCTGCGTTCATGTTCAAAGTCTACGTCGATATCAGGCGGTTCGTTGCGGGCTGAAGAGATAAAACGTTCAAAGAGCAGGTCAAATTTAGTGGGGTCAACGGAGGTGATGCCCAAACAATAGCAGATCGTGGAATTGGCAGCAGAGCCGCGGCCCTGGCAAAGGATATGCTGGCTCCTTGCAAAACGGACGATATCGTAAACGGTGAGAAAATAGGAGGCATAGTTCATTTCCTCCACGAATTTCATCTCATGGCTGATGTTATCGGTTACTTTTTTGGGCAGGTGCTCACCGAAAATTTCGTGGGCGCCTTTCATCGTCAGGTATTCGAGTTCCTCTTGCGGCGTTCTTCCTTCCGAGGTAATTTCTTCCGGGTAGATGTATTTCAGGCTATCCAAACTGAAGGTACAGGCTTGTGAGATTTTTACCGCATTCTCCAGGGCATCGGGATATTGGCGGAAAAGTCTTTTCATTTCCTCTTCGGGTTTTAAGTGCCGCTCGGCGTTCTGGAAAAGCAGGTAGCCTGCATTATGGATGGTACATTTTTCCCTTACACAGGTCAGCACATCCTGCAGTTCACGTCTTTCGGGGCTGTGGTAATAGACATCATTGGTTGCGACCAGTGGAATACCGGTTTTTTTGGAGAGTTCTGAAAGGCGGAACATCCTTTTCTGGTCTTCTCCCTGATAGCTTCTGTTTATGGCCAGGTACAGGTTTTCCCCGAGTCCATCTTCATAGCTTTGAAGGTCCGCATAAAAGTTCGTTTGGAAATCAAAGCCTTCGGACAGGCTATCTGGGGGGATGGCGATGAAAATAATACCTTTTGAATGTTCAAATATATCTTTTTTATAAAGTTCGCAGCTTCCTTTTTCGGTGCGGAGGTTGCCAAGGCTGAGCAGGGCAGACAGTCTGCCATAACTTTCAGTGTCCGTGGGGTAGGCAAGCAGGGATGCACCGTCCGTGAGGTTCAACCTGCAGGCAGGTATGATCTGGAGATCAAGTTTTCTGGCGGTGGCGTGTGCACGCACGATCCCGGCAAGGGTATTGTGATCGGTAATGGCCATTTTTTTATAACCCATGCGGGCAGCCTCTTCCACCAGCTCTTCGGGGTGAGAGGCGCCGCGCAAGAAACTGAAGTTACTGGTGACCTGGAGTTCAGTGTATTCCATCGTTTTTCTTTTTAGGGTTTAGGCAAAAAAGCCATGGATGAACCAGGCCGAGTTTTCTGCGGCATAGTGGCCTGAGCGGAAGAGCCAGTAGCGGTTCCCTTTTTCGTCTTCCACGGTATAATAATCGCGGTGTTCCCCTTCTTCCAGCCACCAGGCACGTTCAAGTCTTTCCGGCCCGTCTGCTTTTTTGATGCTGTGGCGCCGGCCCTGGTAGATAAAGAGCATGGGCGGATAATCGGGGATAGGTGCGGTAACTTCGATCCGTTCCGGTCTGGGAAGCAGTTGTATGGGACGGTTCAAGGGGTTATGGAAACTGATTCCGCTGTCCTCGCTGAGGTCTTTAGCCTGTTTAACTGCCCTTTCCGGCCAGTAGTCTGCCTGGGGTAGATAACGGTGGATGGCGTTTTTACCCACTTTTCCAGCCACGCGGTCCAGTAATTCTGCCAGTGGCTGGCTGTCCAGGCCAGCCTGGCCGGCCCAGATTTTTTCCTGTGGGCGCTCCATTTTTTCGGTCTTTTCGGCGCTTAGGGTGAAAAGCTCGATGCCCATGCCGGGTGCAATTCCGGAAATGTGGAGGGCAAAGAGTTTCATCAGGTGTTTTGGGTCATCGCTCGGGCGGTTGGTGCCGATAGCAGTTGATATTGTTTTTCCATCTATACGGTAACCTTTCAGTGCTGCTTTTCTCAGGCCCAGGCCTTCTGCCTGGAGCCTTAAACAAAGTGTATCGAGCAGTTTCTCGATGGCGATTTCAATGGCCCTGGCTGTGCGGATGGGCTCCAGGCAGGCCAGTCTTTCTTCAAATTCCTGAATGATGGCAATTGGGGAGAAGGCTTCGGGTTCCTCACCTATGGCCTGCGCTATTTTGATGAGCAGGTTTTCTCCAAACCTTCTCCTTAAGGTACTGCGGGGCATCTTTATAAAGCGCTCGATCCTGTTTAAGCCCAGTTTGTGCAGTTTTTCGGTGGTTTCACCGGGGATTCGCAGGGCAGCAGGCGGAAGGGGAAGTAAAGCAAAATGCTGCTCATGCGGTGCTACGATTTCAGCTCCCTTTCCATACCGGGAGAGTGCCCATGCCGTACCAACAGTGTCTGCGATTGCAGCTTTTACGCAATAACCTGATGACTGGAGTCTGCTGGTGATGTGCTTAAGGTAGGCTTCTTCTCCGCCCCATAAGTGGCAGCAGCCTGTGATGTCAAGCAGGATGCCGTCCGGATCGGTAGAAGAGAGTGGTGTATAACGGATGGCCCATCTGGCCAGGCCTTCCAGCAGTTTTTCTTTTCTTCCCGGTTTTTCATCAAAGACTTCGAGCTCGTGGACAATCGCCCGCGAATCGGCAAGTGGCATGCCGTTATGGATGCCCTGGACGTTAGCCAGTTGATTGGTAGCGATGACCATAATACGCCCATGGCTGGCACCTGCGCATGCCATTGCCCGTTCTTTCCATTCCGGGCGGCGGATAGCCATCCAGTCCGTTAGCAGAAACGGAAACCATATACTCAAGTATCGTTTTGCCATCTTTATCCTGCCTGCAGTTCTTGGATAGGTAAAATCCTAGTGTTTTCTTTTTTCAAGCGTTCGAACGCGCTGCCGGACCAGCGTACCTCAAAGGTGCCGCCCTCGCCGTTACGCACTTTTAACAGTTCTGCTTTCCAGCTGGGCTGGCCAACACCGGGCATGCCTTCAGGCAGTATGCTGGGCAATGGACTGATCTTCCATCGGGCTAAACAGGTGGTGTTGGAGCATATCCTCGGGTTTTCTCTTAGGAACAGGGCAGTGACTTTGCTTTTTTCGATGACCAGCTGAAACCTTCTGGACGTGGCAAAATTCAAGTCCGGGATTTCGGAGACCACGGCAGCGAGCCCTTCGCATTTAAGGGCTTCTTCGGTTACCCATAAGAGTTCTTTTTCATTTTGCAGGTCGATGAAGATGATGGAGGAGGCTGGTAGTGAAAATCTTTTGGCTGCCGGCGGGAAGAATTTTCTGGAGGCACTGATCCAGATGCAGGGTCTGCCGTCCTTCATCAGTGCGGACAGTATCCCGCTGATAAAGCCACTGCTGGCAGCTGTTTCTTCCCTGCTTACGGATATGAATTCATGGATGCCTTGCAGGGGAAAGCTGTGACCTGGAAAAGCAGCGGCCAAAAGTTCAAGACAGGAGATATGCTGTGGACTTCTGGATATGGTCTTATAACCCTGCATGGAAAGGATCTGCTCCCTTAATCCCTGAATGACCTGTTTTTTTGCTGCCTGTTCCATGATCAACCTCCTTTTTGTTTTTACATGGACAAATGTAATGCTAAAAATATTAGTATTTTAAAATTATTTTGCACATTTGTGTTGGATATGGAACAGCTGAGTTTTTTTAAGGAATCAGGCCAGACACCAGGGCTGCCAAAAGAGGTGCTGGAGTATGTGCCGGGATTTATTGATGTTGAAGAGGCAGATGTTCTGCTTTCATCTTTTATTTCAACCACGCCCTGGACGCAGAAGATAGTGAAGATTTATGATAAAGAAATCATTACCCCGAGGCTTTCTGCATGGTACGGGGATCCTGAGGGAACGGATTATAATGCCCTAGGGAAATCCACACCTTTGCCATGGACAGCTGAACTTTTGAAACTGAAAGCTTCGGTAGAAGCAACAGCAGGGATCAGCTTTAATAGTGTGCTGCTTAATTATTACCGGGATGGACAGGATTCGGTTGCCTGGCATAGTGACAACGAAACGGTGATGGGTTCACACCCCGTTATCGCATCTGTGTCTTTTGGACAGGTAAGGGGCTTTGATATCCGCCGGAAAACTGATCACGCTGAAAAATATACCGTCAGGCTTGAACATGGTTCGCTGCTCCTGATGAAAGGAGACCTGCAGACCAAATGGGACCATAGGATTGCAAAATCAACAAGACCGATGGGGCCAAGGGTCAATCTGACATTTAGAAAAATCATTGGGACTTAAAATTCAGTATGGTATTTGCAAGAGCTTTAATTTTTTTGTTTCATTCTGTGTAATATCCGCGTAATAGTCAGCTATGAACTCGATTTAGAGCTTAAAAAATCTCTTGTATCTCTAAGCTCCTGCATTTGGAAAACTTTTGGGGGTATCGTTTGTTCGAATAATTGTCTATATCACTATTGGAAAAGAAAAATAGTCCTGCAGTAGCTATAACAAATAAGATTGGAGTGTCAACAATATTTTTTACCTCGTCATAAAAAGGCATAGACAAATGAAAAGAGATTTGTTTTTCATTTACTGAAAAATGTGAACTGATTTCTATATCCTCGTAATGTTTAATGATAGAAAAATCAACTCCGAATTTTTTGTTTGCCCACTGTACCTCGTCATCTGTGTAATCAATGAATTGCATCAGATGAAAATCCAGATACTTATCAGGCAGGTCCAGGACATTCGTGATCCTAAGTATTTCTGTATTTTTTTTTAATCGATCATAATTGCTCATTAGGTCGTTAAATAATACCTTACTCATTTTACGCAAATAACTCTACCCCGATGCAATTGCGGTATCTATATCACCTGTAAATTTTGGAAGATTTTAAAACGTTGTAGTATTTAGGGCCTGCAATGATTTTTGCAGGCCTTTGTTATTTTAATTGCTGTATGTTGCCGTCGCACGCGACCAGATCAGCTTTATTTTTTTTGCCTGCCTTTTTTATTGCCTTAAGAGCATTTTTTGCCTGATTTTTTCGCTCTCTAGTTTTTCCTTCAGCTTATCGGCCTCGATTTTCTGGATGCTTGTACCCTGCTTCAATAGCTGCTGAAGGCGCAGGATTGTTGCCGGATCATCTTTGCCCAGTTGGACGGCCTTGCGCTGGCTTTTAATGGCCTCCGCTTTATCGTTGCTAAGTTCCTGGGCTATGGACTTATACTGCCAAAGCTGTTCTCTGCCGATAAGGTTTAGTTTTTTGAGCTTGTCTTCGGCCAGCAGTCTGGCCTCATTGTACATGCCCAACGTAAAGAGTTTGTCCATTGTGCGGAATATCTGTGAGCGGCCAAGTGTTTCCATCTGGGCAAGGGCAATGCTGTCAATATCCCTGAACATTTTAAGGGATAAGGCAGTTCCGGTCGAGCGGTTGGTATTTTGGTTGATTGGGGATGATGTAGATGCGAGAAAACCTTCCCTTACCGCATCCATGCGGTTGGCCAGGGTCGGATAGGTACTGTTGGCTTCCTGCTGGTCATTACGCGGACTGTAGGTTGAGGCATCCAGGCTGCGGATACCTTCCAGGGTATTTTCAATTGTCGCCCCGGGGAAGCGGCTGATTACAAAGCCTGTAAAGAAATCTGCACGTTTTTCCCTTTTCCGTCGGTCCTCATTATTGGGGCTTGGGTTTCCGGGAAGGGTATGGCCGAGGATATGGTGGCCGATCTCGTGGGCAATGATGCAGCGCACCGCCCATTTTACTTTTTCATCGCTTCCCTTGATTTTGTCCAGGAAGTCCGGGTTATAGTAGATGATCTGGTTGGAGTAACGGTCCAGGGTGCTGGCCGCGTTACAGGTCGCAGTGCAGGCTAAAAATGAGTAGCTCAAAGTAAAAGGGTTCGCCTGTTCGCCTTTTAATCTGGAAATAATGCCGTCAAACTCAACGAAGGGGTTAACCCTGGTGGCAATCATCCGTTTGGGCAGGCTCAGAAGGGGAGCCGGACAGTTTTTCTGCAGATCAATGAAAGTGGTACTGCAGTTGAACGAACAGACCATTGGAGTGTCCAGGGCTGTGTTGAACAGGTTTTGGGCAAAGGGTTTCATGGGCGCCCATGCGAGGAAGATCATTCCCAGGATCGTGAGGGCTTTCATTTGGCGGTCAGGTTATAGGTGAATGCGGCAAAGAAACCGAAGCGGTTGAAAGATGCAGTAGGGATAGCGGCAGGTGCTATTGCTTTTTCGAGCGTCTGGCCGACATGATATTCATCAGTGATGAGGCTGGCTTTTGTCAGTGTGGCACCGGCACTGAGGATGAAGCGTTTGGATGTGCCGAGGATCAGTGAGCCACCCAGATGATAATTGATTTTTTCCAGGTCCTTGGTACTTAAACCGAAGGTGCCTGCAAGTTTTACGTCATTGCCAGTACGTCCATAAACATGCATTAATGCACCTACGGATGGAAATATGCTGTTTTTGTTTTCATTTTTTACGATCTGCTGCTGGGTGGTACTGCCTTCAACAGGTTCGTAACGGTAAGTCTGGTCCTTAAAGTCGTTGCCGCCGAAGTTGGTGAAGAGCCCGGTTGAAAAGTCGATTTTGATACCGCCCTTTGCCTTTATATTCATCGCATAGCTTTTTGCGGTGATGCTACAGGAGACCGCGTCCTTTGGTTTGATATTTACCGCGATAACGGTCAGGTCGTTTTCGATGGGCTGGGCATCCACTACATAGGTCCAGTTTCCGGGGGTGAAATAGTCATAGACATTCAGTACATCTTTTTGTCCGGATGTGGCGAAAGTTTCCATGTTGCTGTTGAGTTTAACGATATCCACCTTGGCATAACGATCCATTTTATCCAGCAATAAGTTTTGCAGGGCGCTGCCATCGCGTTCAGTTTTTAGTTTTTTGAGGATGTCGAGGGAGGCCGCGTCTTTTGGTTTTTCCTTTTCGATGGCGGCAATGAGTTCTTTGATGGTGGCATTGATTTTGGTTACATCCTTGCTTAGCTGTTCGCGTTTGCTCGGGGCGAAAACGATATTGATCTGTTCGTAGCGTTTTCTTACCTCTTCCTCAATGGTGCGGTCGAAATACCGGATCAGGATAGGGCGTATTGCATTATAATCTGCAGAGGCAAGGCTGGCCCTGTCCCGCTGTTCCATTGTGGAAGACCTGAAGCTGGCCCGTGTCAGATTGACCACTTCGGTGCGGATCTGGTCGAACTTCAACTCACAGTTATTTTGTAACGCAGTGAGGTTATTTTGATAGGTCAGTATGGAACGGATCTCCCGGTAAGCGTCACCGAAGCCGGTCAACAGCTCGTCATTGCTAAAGATGGTATTTGCCGTATTGCTGTAGAGGTTATTAAGGGCTGTAAGCTTTTCCCGCAGGGCAGGGGAAAGCTTTGCATCGCCCAATTCTTCGGTAGTCACCAGATTGGTATTTCCGCTGGCAAGGGCTGCGCCGTCCGCTGTTTTTCCGGGCAGTTCCGCTTTGGAGAAAACCTCGAAAAGCGCAGGTGGGGTTTCGTGATAGCTGGTATTGGTAACCGTGTTATCGATGATGTAGAGTTTTTTATTGAGGTTGATGATCCTGATGCCGTAACGCGATCCGGTTTTGACCTTGATGGTGGAAATGGTGCTGGCATCGTTCTGGAAGTCGATTTCCTTATAATCGACCGTCTGGGCAACGGCTGTTGCCACCATTAGGCACAGTGTACCCGTTAGTATGGTATTTTTCATGAGATTAATTTAAATGTTGTCTGGTTAGTTAAATTTATTCCTAATAGTTGTTTTTTGCAATACCCATTAATAGGTATTTTGCGTGTAATCTATTTGTTATGAATTGTTTAGGTGTTGGCTTTTTTGGCAGCTGGTCTATACGGAAGGCGATAGCGTTCAGCGTGTATGATGAATTGCTACCATTCCCAGAACTTTAGCGGATTAATTGTAAATGTGCGGTAGAGGGTTCTGTTGGGGTTATTTGGGTTTAGGGTTTTGAAACGTTGCCATCTGGTCATGCCTATTTCAGGATCGAGGCTTTTACCGGGGAATTCTGTATAGGTGAAGCTGGTGTCTGCATTCTGGTAACGGTACCTGTTCAGGGGGAAGAACTGGACGGGAGGGGTATAGCTGACTGTTATTAATAGATGCGATATTCTCTGAATGACCATCAGCTTTCAGAAGCCGGTCCTTACCGGGATTCAGTTGCCGCGCCTTTTTTAACGACTGACTGTCAAGGAGTATGTTTTGTTCGGGAGAGGCAATAAAAATTGGTATTTTCAGTTAAAATGTACCCTGCCATTAAACTCATTCCGGCAGGGGAGCTTTTGCAAAGAAGAAGTGTATGACAGATCACCTGAAATAATGAATTATTGAGTTTTAATTACCTCTCATGAACAAACTATTCGTTTTAATTATTTTTGTGCTTGCTGGCAGATCCGGTTATGTAATTTGCCTTTGCCGCTTAACAATCTCAAATGACAAAAGCAGCCCATTGTACAATTATTATGATGGAGAAGGATGAAATCGGGATTAACATAGCCGTTGCATTGCCTATACTCCTGATTAAAGGTTGTTTTGTGACCCAAACGTCCAAAATGCTGATTAAGATGGTTTGATTTACCTGCTGCCTGTGGTAATGGCGGTGAACTTCCAGCTTTCTGAAACAGCAACATTAGATCAGCGTAGCGGGTGTTCATATTTCTTTATTTCAAATTATTTTTTGGTCAGTTTGACTTATAATTATATTTTTATAACCACGAAATGGTGTCTTTTTAAAACCGCCCGGCTAAAGCAAAATAGTGATTGACCGTATGGCGAAAAGAATATACGTCCTGGAGGATGATAAGGAAATTAGTGAAATTGTTCAAATGGTGCTCGAAATGGAAGGTTACCAGGTAAGCTGCTTCGCCGATGTGAGCAGATTTAATGCAGGGAAAGCAGGCGGGGTACCAGATCTTTACTTGCTGGATATTATGTTACCCGATGGCAATGGCCTTGAAGTTAGGGCTGCATTAACTAACGACCCCATAACCGCACACATTCCTGTTTTGATCATGAGCGCCCATACCAATGTTGCTGAAGTCTCAAACTGGCCCGGCGAAAAGCATTTTATCGCAAAACCCTTCGATATCTACAAGCTCACTGAAAAAATAGCAATGCTGCTTAAAGGCTAACGAATCTTTTTATTGATCGGATAAAGGAGCAGTGAACCAAAAGCAGGCGCCCTGGCCCGGTACCGATTCCACACCGATTTCGCCCCCATGTCTTCGTATAATGTCTGCACTGATGTATAAGCCCAGTCCCAGGCCGGAATAGTGAAGGCTTTTGTAATCTGCGCGGTAATACCGGTCAAAAAGATAGGGTATCTTTTCAATGTCGATGCCCTCTCCCTGGTCCGCCACAGAAATCTTTGCCATTCCATCCTGCGTAGAAATATTGATTTCGATAACCTTAGACTCTGGCGCATATTTAACAGCATTGTTGATGAGGTTAATCACCACCTGGCTTATCCTTTCCTGGTCGGCATACATCCGCAGGCTGCAATCACCAGTTATCATCAGCCGGTACTCGCCAGCTATCCGCAATTGCCTGCAGCATGCATCAATCATTTCATAAATACTGAAAGCCTTGCTGTTCAGTCTTAGTGCTCCAATATTGATATTGTTCGCGTCGAGCAGATTTCCGACCAGACTATTGAGCCGCTCCATACTTTCATTTGCCAACTCGATAAGCTTGGGGACCATTGGCGAAAGATTGTCTTTCATTTTTTTTATTAATTGCAGCGATGCGCCCAGGCTTGTAATAGGTGTTTTTAGTTCATGGCTGGCGATACTGATGAAATCGTCTTTTTCCTTCATGAGTTTCCGCCTCGCGGTCACATCAATAAAGGTGCAGACCCCGCCTGAAAGTTCATTCTGGTCGCTGAACAAAGGTACGGCGTTAACCGAAATGTAAAAAGTATCCTTTTCAGGTCTGGCGACGCCAATTTCCCGGTCGTAAACCGGTGCAGCTGTTTTAAGCATAGTGTACATGGGGTGCTCATCAATGGGGAGCACTGATCCGTCAAGGCGAAGATTTATCCAAAGCGGGTCATTATATGATCGGTTTTGCATTTGCAACAGATTTACGCCGAAAATCTGCCCGGCCATCTGGTTGATGTAGGTGGTGGTCCCGTTTTCATCAACAATGCATACCCCGTCGGCCATGGTATCCAAAATACAACGCAGGCGGGCTTCGCTGGCCATGAGCCTATCCTGGATAAACTTTTGCCGATTATTGTGTTCCAGGTTTTCCAGTCTAAGTTCCAGCTGCTCGGCAACAATTCTCGCCAATCCTTCCAGCAAACTTACCTCATGCCCTGTAAAATCGCGTACCTCATGGCTAACCAGGCACATCGTTCCGACGATATAGCCGTCGTTACTTATAATAGGCGCGCCGGCATAAGCCCTAAGCCCAAATTCTCCGTAAACATAAGGGTGCCCCGCAAGCCTTTCATCCAACAGGGCATTGGGAATAACGGTCGAACTGCCATTTAATACCGTGATGGCACAAAGGCTCATCGATCGGTCAACTCTGATAACCTGTTCACCCAGCCCCATACTGGATTTAACCAGCTCACTCTCCTCATCCAGGAATGATATGTGAGCAATCGGAACATTAAACATATTACAGGCCAGTTCGCAAATTCTATCGAATACCGGTTCAGGTTCATCGTTAAAAACCTGGTATCGCCCCAATGCTGCAACCCGCTGGTCGTCATCATCAGGGAAAAGGTTGTCTATAGCGTGCTTGTAAGTGTTCACTTTCTAAATTTGGTATAAGTTATATAAAAACAAGATTTTTTCAAAAGATAATCATCAAATCAAAATCTTTAGTTAGTGGGTGTTTCGGTAAAAGTTTATGTGCATTCCGCGTTTAAGCTGACACCCTGTTTCGCTGCAAACTGACGGGCCGTTTCGTGCCGAACTGTACGCGCTGATCTATGGATCAGGATTTTCCTGACAAGTAATTCCCTTTAATTTTTTAAATTCAGGCCAAAATAAAGGTTCAGGCGTTAAAATTGTGTTCAATATGATCTTAGGTATATTGGATGATATCGAGTGCTTCGGGCATCTTTTGGAGGTGTTGGGCTGTGCTTTCCTGGCGCTATGTTCTGTTAGCTTTGAGAAGGATGGGGGGGCCTGCTGTACTGCGGTAAAGTGAGGGATACTAGAGAGAAGAAATTTGAGTCTGGTGATCCTATGCGTTTAAAGTGAAAGGGATAATTTATGCGGTTGCCCGGCAATCAAATTCACGTCCAGTTTGGGCCGAAACGGACTGACTAGTTTAATTGAAATAACAATGGAAAGATATGTTTTTGACATCCCCACCATTGATGGGGATCAACAGCTTATTGTAGAAAATGGAGGGGACTGTTATATGGTAAACCTTGCTGGCAGGCACATCGGTAGCATGTGGCGGGATGAAGACCGTGGCCTGCAGTGGAATACTTTGGACGAAAGTCTAACACCTCATCTTTGGGATATTGCGAGTCCGTTATCGGAAGCTTTTTCGCGCAAGGGCTTTCGTTGTTAAAAGATGCCTGTCCGGAAATCCGTTCGACTGAATGGAAAAGCACAGAAACGCTGGAGATTGTTATCTCTCCAGAGACGGACTTAGCGGTTTTTTCTCCTTTCCTCAAAGACGAAGTGCCGAACCTGGTGGATTTCGAATGGCATCCGGACGTTGTTGTAAAGAAGGCTGACAATGCCTATTTTGTGCTTATTGGGGTGAATTAGGATTTGATATAGTCTGTATTTTCATGGGAATAAGATAAATTCAAAACCAATTAAATCCATAATTGTTGGATAGAAATGGAAGAACTAGCTTATACCTTAAACGATAAAAAAGGAGTAGAAATCACCTATACTATCGTCCAATATGCCTCCGAAGATGTCTTCGACTTTATGCCCAACGGAGGAACGGTCCGCAAGGCAAAGAAACAGAATGGAAAATGGGTACAGCTTTCAGGGGCCGATACCGACCCGGAAATCTTGCAGGAACTGGGTGGATTTATGGACCGGCATCATATGCACCAGGAAGATGGCAATCAATAAGAGATAGGATGGAAACTTACAGAATAGCGCTTGGAGATGGGATTGTGCACTCCTTTGAGGTCGCCATTTATCCACATCACCAGCAGCCCAGTTGCCGATATGGTGTTTTCCAGGACGGAAAACCCGTAGCCTCTCTGTCTCCGGACACTCAGGGCCTTTTGTACCTCTGCCAAAATCCGGGCAACATTAGTGGGGATGTCCTTGATCTGCTTTGCGAGGCCATAGAATTGAGGCATCCGCGTTACCTTCCAGGATCTGTGACTGATAGTCAGTGAAATTAACCTTGATAAATATTATAGCTATGGGCATTGATACAAATGGACCTCAGTTCGGTGAGGTCGAAAGGAAAAAATTTGAGGACGGGGTACTTGAAATCATTTGGACAGATAGTGGGATACCCTATTTTATCATAAAGTCTGGTCTGGACCTATCGGAATACGCCCACTTGGCTAAGCTGTCCCTCGAGCATTACCGGCAGATTGCCCATGATTTTACCAGTAAGGTTACTGATGAATCTGGGGAGCAGGAGGTAGAATTTACCTACTGTTCAAAATGGTTCCTTGAGGGGCTGTCCAACGAAGATGTGTAATAGCTGATGGACAGTCCCGGCCCAACCTGTATCCTCAATGCCCGCCTGGACGAGAAAAGCCAGGCGTTTTTTGATGAAATGAGGTCCCGCTATTTTCCTGCGGAAAGGAATCTTCTCCATGCCCATCTTACGCTCTTCCCTGGCTACTGCCGAAGCTTGGATGTCTTGAAATCCCAGCAATTCCTTTTTTTAGGAGGTAAAGGTCTGATATTGCAGAGACGAGCGGTTCTTTTTTCAATATTGGTTCCCTGTTCTTTTTTTAAAGTATAGGTATTGTCTTCTTCTTTTTATTTCTTCGGTAATGTTTATTATGCTGTTAATGGATTTATTTATTACTTCGGTTGCTTTTTCCAACTGATGCGTACGGTTTCATTTCCCATTATAAAAGCCTCCAGGTCCTGTTTTCTGTCTTTTGATGGTATTAATTTGACTGACGGCGATTGGCAAACAAATTTTATGATTGGCATTTCACCCTGACTTTCTGCAGGCGTAATGCGCAGCCGGTAGGCTAATCGGGAATCTCCCTGAAGGTGGAAGATGACTGAATCAGCGCTTTTCCTTATTCCAGAGATCGGGCAGTCTGAAAATATTAAAAAAAGGTTGTCGCTGAACCTGATAAAGTGACGCGGCAAGATCCCAAAGGCATTGCCAGCACCATAAACTTCCTGTCCGACAGCACCGCTCTTTTCGACTCCGTCGTGTAAATCTTCCAGCGCAATCCAAAGCTTGCGGTCTACCTCACCGGTTTTTACCTCATCAGATAGCATATCTGAGGGCAGCATTGGGGGATAGTAGTATGGTGCGCGCTCAACCAGGTAACGGATAAATTCGCTACACAAGAGTCTAACGCTTGGAAGTATATCAACGCCTTCTGCATGCTTGAGGTAATCGTGCAGCGCGCAGAAAACCTCCTGTTCTTCATAGGCCGCGGTATATGGAGCATCGGTGAGGGGGAACAGCGCGAAAAATGTCGGAAGATTCTTTCCATACCCATAATTACAGTCCCACAGCTGGACGTTTTCAAAAATCGAAGCCAGACATCTGTAACTTAAAGAAAGATATAGTGGAGTGCCTGTAAGTTTAAATAACCGGAGCAGCGCTCCTGCAGCAAATGCAGTATTATTGGCCTGGTACATGATCTTGTATCCAACGTCCCCCAATTTTTTTGCGGCTGTTTCTGCTTCCTGCAGGTACTTTTTCTCCCCTGTAATTTCATAGGCCTGTAGCATCACATGGGCATATAATCCTGCCACATCCTGTTCGCCGCCCTCTCCAGGCTTGGTTTCTGCCTTGATGACTTCAAGTGTATCCATTTTGTAGAACACAGGCCATTGATATTTAAACCTGTGTGCAACTTTTATAGCAAATCCGAGTGAATCCAAAAATAGTTTCTCCGCTGTCTTATCTCCATCGAGTGCTAACCTAGACAGGTTTAAAAGCGGATGATGCAGATACCACGAATCCATCACCATAGGCATTTTCTGTTCCTCATCGCCCTGGAGTTTGTCTTCCGCATCGGGGTGCCACCTCACTAATGTCTTTAGCTTTTGGTTATAAAATGCTGGTAAACCCTTTTTTATGGTATCCATTACTTTCAGGCTTTTACCGCTCCACTTTGAGTAATCCACCAGGGGAAGCAGTACCGCTAACTGGACCATGATTTCCGGTGGGGTCTGGTAGTCACTTACGTACGCATTCAGATAACTGTTGCCACCGACCATTGACCAGCACCCTGGGTTTTCAATCAGATCTTTCAGACCTTTGTCCAGGATTTCGGGCCAGTGGATATAATGCGTATCCGGCCTGGGGATATTAAGGTATACTTCTGCCAATAAATCAAGATATTCTTCCGCCTGATCCTGATTTTCTATATTATCTGTTTTAAATGCAATTGTTGCATCCGAAATAATAACCTCTTGGCCAGCTTTTAAAGGTTTTTCCTCCGTTTTGGGAAGGGCCAAACCGATTTCGGGCAGCATTCCGCCGATAACGCCGGATAATGAGGTGCCGGTCTGCTCCGCGTAGTCAGAAAGGGCAGTAAGATTTTGGAAATAAAGGATACGCAGGTCGCTTTCATCCAGTGAAAAGTAGAGCAGGCCTGACCTTGTTCCCTTTTGGGCTGCGTGGATTTTGCCCATGGTTTTTACTGGTCCTTTGGTACCTGTTGTAAGGATGTCTCTGGGCCAGAATGGGATAAAAATCTCCGAGGCAGGTGTCAGGGTGCAACAATATTTTAATAGGGTAAAATTTTCCCTTGAAAACGAAATCCTTACCTTAAAAATTCCTATAGTTGTTTTAAGCTTTAAAGTATAATCAGATTTAACCTTTTTTATCTTTGGGCTTTCTGATAAGCCGCCAGGAGAATAGCAGGCTCTAAAATAGATAGGTGAATTTTTTTTATGCGTGACCGAGATCCATATGGAATCTGTGGTCTGAAAAATGTTGAACCGGAGTTCCCCGTATTTTTCAGCGTGGAGCAGGAAACTGTTTTTAAATTGGGCCATCGCAGTCAGGGCCCATGCTGATAATCCTTTCATAACAGTCAATTTTACCTTTTAAACTATTCTCGTCCACAACATTATTTTTTTTAACATTGTTTTAGACCAGTTAAAATACAGGTATTTTCAGCTCTGGAAAGCCCGTGCACAGATTTGATTTTAAGATACCAGATGAGAAACCCTTCCCATAAAATGATCAATATCAAAGGGCTTACTGATGAAATCATCCGCCTGGCATTTTTTTCTCACATCTCCCATGGTGGGATGTGTGGACATCATCATTACAGGTATATCGTCGGTGCGATAATCTGATTTGATTTCGCAGTAAAGATCAATGCCGTTTCCATCAGGGAGCATAATATCGAGGATGACCATATCCGAGCTGCGCTTAAAGTTTTCTTTTCTAAAACAAATGCGCTTACAAGGACCGAACTTCGGACCTCAGAGATTACATTTGCAAGGCAAATTGCAGAGTGCCATTTATAGTCTGGTCAATAATGCCCTCAAATACAGCTCGTCCGAGCGTAGACCTGAAATTTATATCAAATCAATTTGAACAGGAGGGTTGTCTGGTGGTAAGTATAGCTGATAACGGTATTGGTATCGTGGCAAGCAATCAACAATCTATTTTCGAGAAATACCAGCGTATATCAACTACTGCGGAAGGACATGGTGTCGGCATATACCTTGTTAAGGGAATGCTAGAAAGAACGGGCGGCAAAATCACAGTTGAAAGTAGACCAGAAAGTGGATCTGAATTTAAAATTTATCTGAAACGTAAGGACAGTAGTCTTTTAGATGTGAATCCATCATCTAAGGGGCCTTAGATTAGCAAAAAAGGGACCCGTTTCTGGATCCCTTCAGATTCACTCTTTCCTATTTTGACTATTCTTCAGCAGCTGCCTGGTTTACGAAGCTTACTGCGCATTCGGTCAGGGCTACATCGGTTGCCTTTTCGTTTTCCAAGGTCTGGTCTAATAATATAGCCACGTCAGTTCTATCCATATTTTCTGCGAATACCTTTAAGGTACCGTAGGTGGCTATTTCATAGTGTTCCACTTTCTGTGCGGCCAGGATAAGTCCTGCATCACGGATCATGGTGCCTGAATCGGTATCTGAGATAATTCCGTCAGCTTCCTCAAGCAAACCAGCCATAGCATCACATTTTTTTGCTGCAGGTTTCTCCTCTAATAAAGCAAAAACCTGCTCCAATGTCTCGATATGGGTCTGTGTCTCCTGGGTATGTTTATCAAATGCTGCTGCAAGTTCAGGACTTGTTGCTGCTTTTTTCATTTTTGGAAGCGCTTTAACCAAATGTTTTTCCGCCCAATAAATGTCCTTTAATTCATCAACGAAGAATTCATGGAATTCTGTAGGCTCTATCTTAGCATTTTTCATTGTGGTTTTTTTTGTTGTTGGGCTCGCCGGGCTTTTTGCCGCGCCTGCTTTTGTTGTAGTTGCCATAGTTTCTGTTTTTTAATTTTCGTTATAGCGGTATAACCTTGAGCAGATACCATTGTTTTTTGTTTTTCATAATCGGGTAATTTTCTCAATAAGGAATAGGTATTTTTCCCTTTAATGTGCTAAATACCTGATTTTGTAGATGACATCATAAATGAAAACAATTATTAAACTGGAAGGATTATATTAAATGTATGGAAAAGGATGATTTTACACTTAGCCAGCAGATCGGCAAGCAGACTGATGCCGTGAAAGAGAAAAAATTCTCATCGAACCAGAAGCCAGAGAATTTTTTGATAAGGCAGTCTCGCTTCTGTTGGATGTAAACAACTGGCACAGGGCTTCCACAATGGAGGTTAGCCGTTGTCAGCTTTTTGATCGTAAAGGTTTAGAACCTGAGCGGGTAGCCTCGGATGGTGATTTTATCAGGATCGATATATCCGGACCTGGTACCTCAGAGGGGAAAGGATACGACTGGTTCCATATTGAAAGTATGGAACATTATTCCAACGCCGAATCTGATACCGATTTCACAGTATTTGTTGCCAGACCCTGTTCGGTCCCTGATCAGATGGGAAGTAAAGCAGCACATTTTTTTTCCCTAAGCGCTACTTCAACTTTTCTTGTCTTTAGAAAAGGGGGCACTGTAAGCGCTGAAGTTCACGGAAGGAATGAAGTTCCCTATGTCCACCAGGCGGGTATCCTGGATAATGTACGAAACATAATGGTTAATGCAGGTAATTCATTAGGGAAGTCATACCTTCAGTGGGATCTGCTGGTCTCGCGCATACTTTCCCGATAGCGGGATGAAAATTTAATTTCCAAATATAAAGGCAGTAAAACCCCATTTTAGTAATCATTTCAACAACCCAATCCCGTTAGATCAATGTCCGGATACATTTAGATGTGCTCGGTCTGTCTCGGTACCCGGTCCGGTAATCTATATATTCAGTAATTAAAACTTTATGGAATCCCAGATGTTCTTTAGTAGCCTGACTAATCTGAGTATTAAAAAAGAGCTTTGTTCTGATCACGCCTAAACCTAATGAAAAATATCATTCTTGCTGAAGATCACAAAGTTATACGCTACGGTTTAAAAATGCTGCTTGAATCTACAAATCAGTATCAAGTAATCCTTGAAGCAGGAAACGGGCAGGAAGTAATAGAGGCATTGGATAATGGTGTCATTGCAGATCTGATTATATCTGACATAGGAATGCCAGTGATGGACGGAATTGAAATGGTCAGAAAAGCAACAGAAAACCACTCAGGAATGCCGGTGCTAATCATGTCTATGATGGAGGATGATACGCATCTTTATCAGGCGGTCAGAGCAGGGGCCAAAGGGTTTTTGACCAAGTCTGTTGATGCAGATGAACTGTTCTTTTCTATTAAAAAACTTTTATCAGGCGAAAGGTATATTTGTTCCTGTATTGCGGTAAAACTTCTGGATAGGATAATTGAAACTGAACTTTCTCCGGTGACTAAAATGTTGGTAGGCGATTTTTCACAAAGGGAAATAGAGATATTGCAGCTGATCGGGCAGGGAATGACAAATGCTGAAATGGCAGATAAACTTTTTATTTCAAGAAGGACTGTAGAAGGTCACCGCCAGAGTCTGATCGATAAGACGGGGGCTAAGAATACGGCTATGCTACTGCGCCATGCCTATTCAAAAGGAATTATAGACTAAAAATGTGGACGGACAGGCTCAAACCAAATCATAAATATGCTAGCAACAGATCAACAGGTTTTTTGCCAGATGGGAGTGGTATCTCCCGATGGTTATTTTATATACAACATTGCTTCCAACACGTTCAATTATATCAATCCCGCATTCTGTGGGATTTTTGGGTTAACAGCTGAAGAAGTCTCCGGAAATCCTGCCACACTTCTGGAGCATGTACATCCAGAGGATAAGATACATGTGAATCATTGTTACCGCGATTTACTGGAAGACCGCGGTTTTAAGAAATATGTATTCAGGGTCGCATACGGTGATGATGAAAAGCATTCTCAAGGTGTCAGTATTTATCTCTGAATCCCAAAAAGAAATCACTGGAATTATTGAGGATTTTACTGTCGCCCAACAGAACAAAATACATATTGAGCAGATCAATGCAAGAAAAAATGTGACCCTTGAGGTTCTATCCCACGACTTGAAGGAGCCGCTGGCAATGATCAGAATGGCAGTAACATCGATTGAGAACAGGATTGCCGATGTAAAGGATGATAAAGTCAAAAATTCGTTGGAGTTTTTCGCCGACCTGTGCGAGCGGAACATAAGGCTTGTCAGAAGAATGGTCAATCATGAATTTCTGAAATCTTCTGTTGTGGCCATCAAAAAAGAACGGGCAGATCTGGTCTGGGAACTAAGGATGTAGTCAGATTCTATAACCGTTCACATCTCAGGGATGTCAGGGAATTCCGCTTTTCCAGCGTACAGAAAAATATATATTTATTCATCGATAGCATGAAATTCCTTCAGGTAGTCAATAATCTCATATCCAATTCTATTAAGTTTACACCAATAGGTGGTATTATTGAAGTGCAGGCGGAAGATCGAGGGAATACAGTTGTTATTAAAGTGAGTGATAATGGCATAGAAATGCCTGAAGAAATAAGGAATAACCTTTTTCATCGGAATAGAAAAATTTTGAGAAAAGGGCTTAACGGCGAGGAATCCGGAGGCCTTGGAATGGATATTATAAAGGATATAGTTAACCTCCATAATGGAAGGATCTGGGAAGTTAGCGAAGAAGGGATGGGCAGTGAATTTTCTATTGAGCTTCCAAAAAAATAATCAAAACAGGTATTTTCCACATCAGTTGGTTCAATTTTGATAATTGATATTTCTTTGTCTGACCAAAGAATTATACAGTGGTAGCATGAGGAGAATTACCCGCTTTTCCTCATGCTCCTTACATTTATGCTTTATACTGTTTCAGGTATTTTTTCAATAGTATTCTGGCCTCGTGGATATAGGTCTTGACCGTTCCGAGTGGAAGATCCATCTCCTCGGCTATTTCATGGTATTTATACCCCTCAAAATACTTCACAAATGGTAAAGCATATTTATTTGGCAATAGAGAAAGAGCAGTATTGATATCCTGCATTGCGAATGAGCTGACAGCACCGTTCTGTGTAGCACTCTGGTAAAGGTGTGCAGAGCTGATTTCATCTTCCTGAACCGTGCGGTCGCGAATTTTGAGATTCTTTTTGTAGGTATTCAGAAATGTGTTCTTCATGATCACAAACAGCCAGCCCTTCAGATTAGTACCTTTCTCAAATTTTGATACAAACCTGGTTGCCTTTAACAGCGTTTCCTGTAACAGGTCGTTAGCGTCGTCTGTGTCCCTGGTGAAATTAAGTGCATGCGACCTCAAAGATGCCGCGTGCTGACCAATGGTCTTACTGAATTCTTTCTGCGTCATAGTTTTTTATTTTTAGCGTTTGATTTCAGGGAACAAAATACATACCATGGGAAATCCTGAAATTCTTGCGAAAAATCAGCTTGGGTATTTTCCACAGTATCCGTATTTATACTTTATGTGCATCAGTTGTAAAATATTACTATACGTTTTTAAGGGAGCAGTAAAACATAAATCTTAATTCTTGTTGTTAACTCAACCTTATTTACCGAATATGGACAATAGCCGGTTGATACTGATGATCGGGTTTTACTGCTCTTCACTTTCAAGCTTTGCATTAAAATTCACCAGCGATGCGCGGATGCAAATGATCTGATGCAGGATACAATGATCAAAGCATTGTGGTTTTTAAAACTTTTGAAAAGGGGGACCAATGTTAAGGGATGGCCATTATGAAGAACACCTTCATCAATGATTACCGAAAAAAAATTAAACGCAATGGCATCCTTTTCCCAGTCAGAAGAAAATTTCTTCATCGACCTGAGGTATAGTGCTGCGCAAGAAATGGCTAAAGACGGTTTTGCAATGAGGTATATCAGGTCGGCTTTAAACAGGCTGTCCCGGGAATTATCCTATCCGTTTATCCGATATATGGATGGATTCGTGAAGGATATTCAGTGCGATTGCTCCACCAGGTCCGGCAATCATGTTTATTATCTTAGCCATTTTATTTTTTTTGGGTTTTAATTTTAGCTATGGCCTACCTCTGTGATATATCCGGGATCTACAGGTATAGAGGTGTCAGCTGGCGAATTTTCAAGATAGGATTGCTGAAGATCTTTAAGGTATCCCTTTAATATTGAAATCCTTTCTAAAACTTCTGCTTTTTCCTGCCCGTTGTGATCTGGCGCACCATCCATTGCTTTTAGGGTATCTACAGCGTAATCCATAAACTTTGTGACCTGTTCTGATAAAAGTAGTTTTTCCATTGTTAATGATTTACAATCAATTTTCTGTATTAAGACAAATCTTGTAGAGATTGGTTTTGATATGCGGAATTAATATTATTCTATTGGGTTGTAGATTAATATGTCAGTAAATTTTAATTACTAATAATTTTAGTATAATTTTGGTATGCATTAAGGCAATGGGTTTATGATAAGGTCGTTTGAGAAAAGAGCAGAGCAGAAGATTTCAGGATTCCAGTCCCCGGCGGCGGATTATTTAGAAGGTAGGCTGGACCTGGCGGAAAAATTGGTCATTGATCCGCATTCCACTTTTTATTTCCAGATGGAGGGGACAGCTATGTTATCTTATGGTATAGCTGATGCTGATCTGTTGGTCATCGACCGTTCCCTGAAGCCCCATCACGGCTCGATTGTTATTGCTTTTATCTCCGGCAGTTTTAGCTGTAGGTTGTTTTTGGAAGAAAACGGTTCTTACCTACTCACAAACGATACCGGTACCATCAGCGAGACTGAAATCGGCTTGCTCCTAATCTGGGGCGTTGTCACCTCGGTGTGCAGAAACGTATTGCCAAAAACATTAAGAAGGGGGAGGTACAAGGATGTTTGCACTTTGTGACTGTAATAATTTTTATGCTTCGGCTGAAAGACTTTTCCGCCCTGAGCTTAATGGTAAACCTGTGGTTGTCCTAAGTAACAATGACGGCTGCGTTATTGCCAGGAGTGAGGAGGCAAAAACCTGTGGGATCAAAATGGGTGATCCTGAATTTTTGGTGAGGGATCTGATCAAAAAGTTTGATATCCATGTGTTTTCCAGCAATTATGTCCTGTATGGGGATATTAGCGAACGGGTGATGCATAACCTGGGCCGGTGGTTTCCCCGGCTTGATGTCTATAGTATAGATGAGGCTTTTGGCTGGCTCGGGGGTGTCGGAGACCTGGAAAGTTATACGCCCAAGATCCGAAGTTCGGTTATCCGTAACACGGGCATACCTGTATCGATCGGTGTTGCACCGACAAAAACCCTCGCAAAACTTGCCAACAAACTCTCTAAAAAAGCCGGGGGGGTAATGGTACTTAATACCGATGAGAAGATCACTGCAGCAGTCAGGGATTTTCCGGTTCATGATCTTTGGGGGGTAGGCCGCCAGTATTATAAAAAGTTTGAGGAGCTGAATATTTCTACTGTGGGAGCTTTGAGGGAAATGCCGGAAATGTGGTTTAAGCAGCACATGACTGTTATGGGTCAGCGGATGTGGAATGAACTCTGGGGAAGGCCGGCGATCCCGTTCGATGCAGTCAGGGAGGTTAAAAAAGGGATAACAGTGAGCCGGTCTTTCCGGAATTACATCGAGCATCCCGATATCCTGGCCGAAGCCCTGACATTATATGCGAGCAGGCTGGCTGAAAAACTCAGGGCGGAAAAACTGCGGTGTTTATACCTGCAGGTATTTCTTTATACCAATAAGAACAGGGAAGACCATCCACAGCACTTTCCCAGTCATACCCATAAGCTGCTGATCGCAAGCAACAGCACCACAGATCTGGTCAGCATTGCGGTGCGCGTGTCTGCGATGCTATTCAAGTATGGGGTAAAATACAGAAAGGCTGGGGTCATTGCCACTGGTCTGGTGCCGGAAGCAGAACTGCAGCTGAATGTATTCACTCCACATGATCATGGGAAAAAAGATTTGGTATCCGGCGTGCTGGACAAACTGAACGTTGCCTATGGCAGGGGTACGCTAAGAATGGCCACTGAAGGTTTTGAGAAAAAGTGGCGGTTGAAACATGAATATCTGTCAAAGGGCTACACCACAAGGTGGGCCGATATCATCAAGGTTATTTAATTAACAGTAAAAATAAAGATATGTGCGGAAGAACACTGATAGGAGAAAGTCTGGCAATGGCTGCAAAGGCAGGATTGTTGCTAGGAGGGGATAACAGGGAAAAGGATACCAACCGTCCTCCCGGAACGGATATGCCGGTGATTTTAGATGCGAGGCCGGGAAGGCTTCATTATGTAAAATGGGGCCTGATCCCGTCTGGATCAAAAGAGGTTCCCAAATTTTCTACCACATACTGCAGGATCGAAACGATGTTCAGCCTGCCAACTTACCGTCCGCTGATCGGTAGAAGGCACTGTGTCTTCGTGGTGGAGGGTTTTTATGAGTGGGACCGGAGCGGCAGTACCAGACAGCCATATTTCTTTGAAAGGAAAGATGGCGGTATACTGCTATTGGCCGGTTATTGGGACAGTTGGAAAGATCCCCGTACAGGAGTTGTGATCCCGTCATGTACGATGATTATGCAGGAGGCAAATGGTTATGTGGGAAAGATACATGACCGTATGCCGTGTATCCTTTCGCAGGCTGAAAGTGCCGTTTGGCTGGACCGAGAACTTCCGGTTGAGCAGCGGTTAAAAGCACTTCATCCCGTTGATAATGCTTTGCTGAAAGGCTGGCAGGTAGATCCCAAGATTAATAATGCACGGAATAAGGACGAAAATAACAATAATCCTTCCGGACCTGATCTGACGCTGTTTGATTAGTTCTGGAGAAAATGCAGTATTGTCCGGTATATCTTTTTAGCCATTCTTATTTCCAGTTATCTGCTTGATTGAACCTATCCATAGTGTTATTGATTTTTATTTGGTTGCGGGTTTTATCTGGATTAAAACCTGTTTTAGCAAATACCTGGTGCCCGTTAACGGTTTTTGGTTCATCATTTGGAAATTGTGCCATGGTTAAGAGTTGATGCGTATTTCTCCAACGCTTGAAATGCCTTCTTTACCAAGATATAGGATGAAGTCTTCTTTCAAACAATGCCACTGCGTTTGCCTGGTTACGGGTCATACCTGCAAAATTTTTCAGGTCTGGTTAGGGGCGGGCAATCAATTTCAGGTTTTCATCTTCAGTCCAGTCCCAGGCGATCAGTTCACCGGGATACATTTCTTTTATGGCATAAGGAAGATTTTCCATTGCCTAACGTTCCTTTAGCGACAAGGATAGATCCGGTAGTATTTCCTGTATAAAGGACTATCTGTCCGCCAACCGAATTTGACACCATCATCCTACACTAAGAATCCCTGATGGGAATCGCCTATTGTTACATTGACTCCATCCATTTACGGTCAGAATGGATCAATTCTCTAGGACCTGGCAGATTCTGGCGAATAACAGGTTATGAATATCGGAGCCGTCAATCCTATGGAACAGGCCGTCCCGTTTTTGGATGTATCCTTTAAAATCTTGATTGATCATGACCCGGTATAAAAAATCATCTCCTTTTACTCCGTCTATTACCACCAGGTCACCGCCTATCTTTATCTGCTTATGGAATGCTGCTGCCTTGATATTCATTATCTAAATTTATCTTTACTTTTTGATTGGTAATAGTCAATAACCTTTTTTGAGAAGGCTTCGCCCCGTTCTCTCAGTTCCCTTGTTTCATTTTCAAACCTGTTAAGTTTATCTGCCAGTGCTTTGTGGTATGCTTTGATACCAGCGTTGGGATCGCGGATGGATACATTTTCCAAAAGAGTCCTGATGTTGATATTGCTGTCTTTTTCACCGGAATATTTCTCATGGAACTCTTCCGGGGTATACCACGTATTATTCAGCTTGTTGTACAGCCAGCAGTTAGAACGTTTTGCTTCGGCCACAATCGCCATGTTGGTGAAGACCCCCTGTTTTTTATCATGGTGACTGAATTGGTGTGGCTGGTTAACGGGTTTCATACCGCAAATTTTACTAAAAAAATTAGTATTTCAAAATGGATTAATTAACATTCATCCTTTCTTGAAGTTGTAAGGGTATTATTTTTGGAGATATGATGATCTGGGAAAAGGGATATACCTGAATAGTAAGTTTATCTATTGATTTTTTTACCACGCTTAAGCGTGAAAACTTTGAATGGATACCGGTTTGCCTGAAATATTCCAATAAGCTAAACCTTTTGCGTAATAGAATGGTTTCTATATTATCTATTCACAAAAATTACTGAAAAACTATGAGTACCAGAGGATCAAAAGTAGAAAGAAGGGAAGTGAATTCTTCACAACCATACGAGGTAAAATATCTTGCTGATAAATTGGGCGTAAGCTCGCAGGCCATTGTCGGTGCCAAAAGGGCAACCGGATCTTCTGACCGGAAGGATATCGAAAACTATATCAAAAACAAAAAGAAAACAAATTAATAATTTTATTGCCCAACATCCATAAGGTCTGCATTCAATGTAAAAATGTACATTGACATTACGAAATGCCGATGATTAACACGTTGAGGCGGAAGTTCCAAAGACTTCCTCCTTTTTTGTTCGCCGCCTCCAAACTTTCATCGGATAACCGATGTTCTAAGAATAAAAAGGAGCGCCTATGCCTTGGTACAATGGGGATTACCCGCCATCATATAAAAACCAGCCTGAACCTCTTAGGGAGAAAGTGGCGGAAATAGCAAATGCGTTATTGGCTGAAGGAATGGATGAGGGAATTGCTATTGCCACCGGACTAAAAAGGGCCAGACAGTATTTTGGAGAATCAGAAGAAGTGAAAAGCGTTCTTAAGGACATTGCTATTGATAAGGATACACTGGAGCCCGAAGACTTTGGAGTTACTGAGGGAACCATAGATACCGCTGATCCAAAGCAGTTAAGTTACTGGGCCGAACAGTTTCAGATCAGTGCCGAAGAGCTTAAAGCAGTTGCCGCTATCCGTAGACAGAATCTTTCAGAAATCAAAAACTACCTCAAATCATAATAACATGGCTGAACTACCTGATCTTGAAGTTTTCGCGCGCATCCTCACCCGAAGATATAGAGGCAAAGTGCTTGAAAAAATTGATATTCCGGTTGATAAAAAACTTAATGTCCCTCCAAAAAAACTGAAAGAAAATCTTGAGGGCCATAAACTTTCTTTGGTAAAACGCTCAGGGAAAACTTTACAGTTCCATATCGGAGACAGCATACTCGGAATGCACCTGATGCTCAGGGGAGAACTTGTTGAGCTAACTGATAAAGCACCTAAATTTACCATTATGAGCTTTCATTTTAAAGGTGGATCCGGTTTTGCCGTGACGGATATGCAGAAACAGGCTACCCCGACGCTTCATCCGCAGGAGAACGATGTTCCCGATGCCCTTGAGGTTGACTATCCAGCACTGCTCAAACTGTTGGAAGGAAAAAGAACTGTGATCAAATCCCTGCTGATGGACCAGAAGAAGATCCGGGGGATCGGAAATTCTTATGGTGATGAAATACTCTACCATGCCGGGATTTCCCCTTTTTCCATTGCCGGCAAGATACCAGGGGACGATGTTAATAGACTGCATAAAAGTATGCACTCGGTGCTGGAAACTGCCATAAAGAAAATCGGGAAAGAAAACGGTGATGAGTTGCGTGGTGAACTCAGGGACTTTATGGAAATACATGGAGCGGGTATCAAACAGACCAAAAAAGGCGAGGAAGTGCTTCATGAAAAAATAGGTGGCAGAACAAGTTATTATACAAAATCCCAAAAACTTTTTGACTGACCTTTGCCGTGAAGATCGCAACCTACAATATCAATGGGATCAATGGAAGACTGGCCATTCTGTTGCGCTGGCTAGATGAAGCCATGCCGGATATTGTATGCCTGCAGGAACTTAAATGTGAGGATAAGCACTTTCCAATACATGCGATCCGCAAGGCTGGTTATCAGGCCGTCTGGAAAGGGGAAAAAAGCTGGAATGGGGTAGCGATCCTTTCTAGGACGGAAATAAAGGAACTTAGGCGGGACCTTCCCGGAGCAGATCCGGAATATAACCACAGCAGATATCTGGAAGGGTTTACCGGAGGTTATGTCATCGGCTGCCTGTATCTGCCCAATGGTAATCCTTATCCCGGGCCGAAGTATGAATACAAAAAACGCTGGTTTTCAAGGCTCCATGCGCATGCACAGACGCTACTTGCTACGGGACTTCCGGTTATGCTGGTTGGCGACTTTAATGTTATGCCAACCGAGCTGGATACCTATAAACCCGAGAAGTATATCAATAACGCGCTTTTTCAAAAAGACATCAGAAAAGCTTATGCAGACCTTGTTGCCCTGAGTTGGACAGATGCCATCAGAGATCTATATCCGGAACAACGCATATATACTTTCTGGGATTACCTTCGCAATGCCTATGGTAGAGATGCGGGACTGAGGCTGGATCATTTTTTGCTTAGTCCGTTGGTTTCCGAAAAACTCAGATCAGGTGGGGTGGACCGCCCAGTCAGGGGCTGGGAAAAGGCTAGCGATCATGCCCCTGTATGGATTGAGCTTTCTTCTTCACCACTGAAAAAAAGAAAGCCAAAAAAAACGGGAAAAACCGTAGGGAAAGCGATCGAGATTTTTTTGGAAAAGGGCAGAGAAGGGAAATAAACAGGATTTTTAGAAATTGGTTATGGAAAATTTCGAGACTCTGGAAAATGAGATAGTGAGTTTTAGGGAGGCTTTTTGTCTTTTTGGTTATTTGGATATTAAGGAAGCAGTTTCGCAATCGGTTAGTGTAGGATTTGATGGGGCTTGGGCTTTTGATCAGATTGAACAGTTTTGTAATGAATGTGGGCTGAAGTTATCGGATGTTGATCTCTGTTATATCGTGATGGATGGTATTTTGCAGCGGCCTGGAAATGAGATCAACTTTTTGAGCGGTTTCAATGTCGGCAATGATGCTGACTTTTATCAGGCATTAATGAGGGAAGAAAATGGATTTTCCTTCACGATGGATACTTTCCGGAGTTTGGCTACGAAATGCCTCGATTTCACTACGCCGGGGAGAGGAAGGTTGATGAACTTTGCCTGTATCAAAATAAAAATCAAAATAAAATGAAACAGTCAAAAACACCCATCATCAGTTTTAGTCCGGTTGTGTTACCAGTTGCGGGCCGTCATGTAGACCTCGAAATAAAAGTTTCTGCTCCCGCGAGCGGAAACAACCTGCCGGTTATTCTTCTTTCGCATGGGCATGGCCCCTCCAACTTTCTCTCTTAGTACAAAGGATATGGCCCCATGGCAGATTTTTTTGCCGCAGAAGGCTTTGTTGTCATTCAACCTACTCATCAAAATTCCAAAGCGCTCGGACTTTCCGCATCCCTTCCGGAAGCACCCTTGTTTTGGAGCTCGCGGCCAGCGGATATGACATTTATCCTGGATCATCTGGACGAAATTATTGCCACAGTACCTGGGTTAACCGGAAGAGTTGATAAAGCAAAAGTTGCTGCCATCGGCCATTCGATGGGCGGCCAGACCTTAGCCATGCTGGCTGGCATGGAAGTAACTGACCCGGCAACAGGTAGAATAGTGAATGCCGCAGAACCAAGATTAAAGGCTCGGGTGCTAATTGGTGCTTCTGGTGGACCCGAAGGATTTAACGGAGCAGCCAGACAGCACTATCCTGTATTGGCGGCCGGCAATTTCAGCACCATGACTTTGCCAGCACTTATTGTAAATGGAGACCAGGACAAAAACCTTATGTTCTCTGATGAGGATAATTGGCGTGCAGATGCTTATTATCAAGTTCTGGCCCAAAGGACTTGCTGACCGTGTTTGGCGCTGAACACATTTTTGGTGGCATATCAGGATATGATGCCCGCGAGACAAGTGATGAAAATCCGGAGCGTGTTGCTTTTGTATGTGAAAGTATTCTTGCGTACATTCGGAGTACATTCGACCCAGCCGATCCAAGTTGGGAACAAGCAAAGAAAAGCCTTCACGGCGTACAGGGTGCGTTAGGCAGTATTGAAAGCAAATCGTAAACAGGCAACATGAAGGAAGAAATGTCTAACCACAGATTCAATTCTTTATCAAGGTTGCATAAGGCGCTGGACATGCCGGCGCCTATGCACCCATTGGTAAGTTTAATAAATAATGCCGAAGGAGCCATTCCCCTGGAAAAACTTCCCAGTCCGCACATCTTAAGTTTTTACAAGATCTCTTACAAGATGAACTTCCAGGGAAAGTTCAGATATGGACAGCATTACTATGATTTTGACGAAGGGGGAATGTTTTTTGTTTCACCGAATCAAATCACAGGAGGCCATGCACCATTAAGCGATCAATCTGGTTATACTTTACTTTTCCATCCGGATTTTTTGCAGGGTTACGAACTCGCCAAAAAAATTAAAACCTATGGATTTTTTTCCTATTCGATCAATGAAGCGTTGCACTTATCGGAGAAAGAAAAAACCACGATTATTGCTGTTTTCGAAAGTATCGAAGAAGAGTTAAAAGGCAGAATTGATAATTTCAGTCAGGACGTTGTGATTTCCCAGATCGAATTGCTGCTGAATTATGCGAATCGGTTCTACAGCCGGCAGTTTATCACCCGAAAGGCGGTAAGCAACGATTTGCTTCAAAGGGTAGAAGACACTTTATTCGCCTACGTCCAGTCGCCACAGGCACAAAAGCAGGGGCTTCCAACTGTCCAGTTTCTTTCTGCGCAATTAAACGTCAGTGCCAGTTATTTAAGTGATATGTTGCGATCACTTACCGGGCAAAATGCTCAACAGCACATTCATAACCACCTGATCGAAAAAGCAAAGGAACAGTTATCAACAAGTCAGGCTTCGATCAGCGAGATAGCCTATGAATTGGGATTTGAACATCCCCCATCCTTTAGTAAACTATTTAAGCTCAAAACCAGTATGTCACCCTTGGATTTCAGACGTTCTTTCAATTAAACAATTTTGAGTACAATAATGGCGGTGCAATTCTAAATTAAATTTGTTGTTCTTGCGCATGGATTTATATATTATACATGGCGGAAGGTTTGATGGTTGGCAATATGGTTAAGACCGAGAGTAAACCCTGAACGCACAGGTGCTAAAAGTGCCAAGAAGTATAATTTGGTGTTATTGCGCGCAGTGGGATAGAGGGAAAGCGGGATCAGGTTAACCATTGATCTCAAAGATCCGGTCTTGAAGCAAAATGACTTAGGTAAAATCTAAAAGTAATATGATTAATGCCTATGGAAGTGGCTGGATGAAATGGTGAAAAACAATGATTCATTACAGCTTTCAGAAGGTGAGGTACAGCATTATGAAGCCAAATGTTATTTTGAAACTGGGGCATATCAAAAAGCTTATGATAAATTCAAATATGCAGTAGACGAGGCACGCTTTAGCTACTTGGAAGATGAAGATCCAAAATATCTTGATTTTTATCGAAATCCAGAAATGTACATCAAATAATAGCTATGGAATTAGCTGATGAAGTTTATGATAAGATAACATCACTTTCTGAAAAAGGCGATGAATATGCAGAAAAAGAACAATTTACATCTGCCTTGAAGCAATATGAAGAGGCTTTATCTCTTTACCAGAACCTGAAACAGGCTGGGAAGCAGCAACCTGACTATATGTAACAATTGGAGATGCTTACTATAATAAACAGCAACCAGACCAGGCTATAAGTATTTATCAAAAAAGCATTGATGAGCCCTGATGGAACAGGTAAGCTTTATATCTGGTTTAGTATAGGACAGGTTTTTTTTTGAAGAGCAGAATTTTGAAAAAGCAAAAACCAATTTCATGAGTGCTTATCGGCTAGATGGGGGAGAAATATTTGAGGAGGAAAACCCAGCGTATATCGAATTGATAAAGGAAGAGGCAGATAAAAAGTCAGAAATGCACGGTAATAAGGATGAGGGCCCAGAAAAACATTACTGGCTACCTAAAGATTGGAATAAAAATTAGATATAAAGCGACTTAAAGGTCGCTTTTTTGCTCTACCAGAAACCTAAAGTTTAACATTGACGATATAGACATTATTCTGACGGCTGCGAAGAGCCTGAGCCAATGGAAAGATTTGTATTAGATGCATCTGCAAGTGCTACCTATGATTTAAAGTTCTCCAGTAAGATTACTGCGATGTCTGGCCGTTCCGGGACAGTAAACTGGCGTCGCTGCGTGGTTTTGTGATCCCGAAGGGCTAATTTAACTACGGCATAATTTTTTAATGGAACACCTTTTTTGCGGATACGGGGCCAAAATATCGGATTGTCGGCGGCGGTTTTTCCAGGGCCAGGTTTTTTGTAGGTCCACAGGTAAAAGCATCAAAGGGGATATACGAAATTGATATGAAGTTTTATTCAGGAGAAGGGATATCACTGCTTAACAAAACGGGATAAAAAGACCGGGAAGAATAAGACTTTAGATATCCAAGTTTGTATAAGAAATCATCAGATAACGCGCTATTGAAAAGTTTGACCAAAAAAGTCTCCACCATATCCACATCCGGAATAGCCATAGAATCAAAAAGCAGCATCCTTTGGAATTCTGCATTGGTATGTAAAATGCAGATATATTTTCCAACAATGTTTATACTTACTACGTCATCGGTGTATATAGATTTTCGTATTTCGATATCCTGTGCATATTCTTCTCCAAAATGCTTGATGTTTTTAGAAATCTTATCTGGATCTTGAGTATAGCTCAGAAAGCTGTCGTTGTTGTCGGCGTCTATGTATAATACGATTGGGTTCTGGTTCATAAAGGTTCGTTTCTTAAACTTAATAAACCCCTGGCGTAAAAACAAGTAGTTTTAATATTTTGCGGGCTATTGGTCAGAATGGCAAGGTTGCCATTCATTTTTATTGCCAATATACAGCAGTATTAATCTGTAACAGGAATTTCGCTGAATAAAGTGCTTCGCTATTTATTCTACGGTTCCCCTCTAAATTTTAACTTGATGCTGTCTCCGTAAGGCAAAAAAAAGGTATGGCTAGTTTAGATCAGATAATCGAAAACGAATATGGAGAAGCAGGTTCCAGTTCCTTGATCCAGATGGTTACGAGCTTGCGGTATGGTCGCAGTAAAAATGGGCTTTGTAACAAGAGGCTTTGAATCAGGTCACGGCGCCGATGTACTGGCAGCTTAAAAAGGAACAGGGAATTGGAAATAGTTCGATGCATCTGCAACATATAGGTTGGCTTTCCTGTCGATCACGATTGCCTTGGAATTGTAAAATGTTGCGGATGTGTGCGTAATACAAATAATCCAATCCCCCCAATATTGGATGATACCAGCGAAATAATGCACAAAATTGCGGTAAATTAAACTGTGCTATGGAATCATTTGGCTTTGAGAAACTTCCCGAAATCATCCGTCAGTTATTTGAAAAGGTAGAACGGATCGAAGAGATGGTATCAGATCTTAATCCGGTTGATGACGGATTGAATGACCTTTTGACTGTAAAAGAGGCAGCTGATTACCTAAAGGTTTCTGTACAATCCCTATACTCTAAAGTCAGTAGAATGGAAATACCTGTAAGCAAGCCGGGCAGGCGATTGTACTTTAGCCAATCGGAACTCAAAAATTGGGTTGCAGCTTCCAGACGTAAAACCGCTGCTGAAATCATTCAGAAATCGCAAAGTAAAAGCAATCACTTGGACAAAAGGGACCTATTCATTTAGCTTGTACCAAGTTTTTCCTCATTTCGGTGCAGGATAAAAATTGACTGTCTTTTTTCCTGATCATCACCGACACTTTCATCCTCAACATCTTTAAGCAGCATCCTAGCTGCTGCCTGGCGCTTGGTTTTATCTACTATCTTCGCATAAATTTCGGTATTTTTCAGGGAGCGGTGTCCGAGCAATTTAGATACGGTGTAAATATCAGTACCCAGTTCAAGCTGAAGTGTAGCAAAAGTATGCCTGAAACTGTGGAAGGTGATGTTCTTAAAAATGCCCGCGGCAGTACACCAGTTGGTAAAGAATGATTTTAGCTGACTGTACTTCAGGTCGGGGAAAAGTAGATCTCCCGGTTCCATCCGGTCTCCAAGGCGGGCAACCGCCTGATCCGATATCGGCATTACCTCTGCGTTCTCTGTCTTGCCTTGCGAAAACTGGATTTCAAAACTGCCCGGCCTGCCCCTAAGTTCAGACCAGTGCAAACTACTTACGTCTGACCACCTGAGCCCGGTAAGTCCGGAAAAAATCGCTGCATTTTTCATCAGGTCCGAACTGGCAGGTGTGTCCGCCAAATGCTGGAACTCTTCCATAGTCAGTCTTTCCCGATTCGTTTCCTTTGGTGAGATAGGATCGACCATTGCGTGCAGATCCACCGGGATGAGCTTACGCCTGTAGACATGGCGCAATACCGCCCGGAATTTGGCATAGTAGGTAACTGCTGTATTCTTTTTGATCGGCCGCCCATAACGTGAGATTCCAGGTCCGCTTAACAGATAGTTTTTGTAATCCTCACATAGAAAGTCAGAGAGCTCCGGCAGACGAAGATCATGACCGCTAAAAGCGATAAAATAACGCAGTCCCATTTCCCAGTGATCATTCATTGATTTCCTGCGGCTTATGCATACCTGCCTAAAAATCTCGGTAAAGCTTGCATTTCGGTCCTGTTCTGAAATAATACCAAAGCGCCGGTTCTGTATTTCGATCTGTCGTTGCGCACAGACAGTCTGAGCACTGAGCAGTGTTTCTTTGTTATGAACGCGCTGCAGTTCATTCTCAGGTTTTGTGAACAGGTATAATTTCAGCGTAACGGTACGCTGGGTTTTTCCGGTCTTACTATTTAAAAATGGTGGGTAGTAGTCTAGATAAAGGCTTTGCCTTCCGGTAATAAGATTTTTCCTTCTGAGTGTAACGCTTCCCATAACTTATTAACTTTTATAAAATATTTGGTTCAATGCTGATCGGAGTACATAGCTGAACTTTCCGTTAAAGAAAACTTCAAGATCATTCCGTTTGATCAGGTCATAAAGTGCTTTTTCTGATATACCAAAATGCTGTTGGGCATCAGTCATACTTATACAGTAGACCAGAGCAGGGTTTTTCGTTCTTTCAGTACGCTGAACCGGCTGAAAGTTGACCTGTTTAAATGCCTTATCCAAAAGCTTTCTCTTGATCAGTGTTTTCCGTTCGCTGAGCTGGATTGCCTTAATCCTGCCATTCTTGATCTGCTGATAAATTATCCTTTCACCGCAATGAAGCAGGCGGGCAGCCTGTTTCACCGTAAGGAACTCTGCGGGCCGATCATTAATCGCTTTTGTACGGATACTAAGTGTCTGTTCATTGCTGGCAGAAATCTTTAGATTACGGATCTTTTGTTTGTAATGCCGCCTGTTACAATTCAGGCTGCAGTACTTAGTGACCGTAGTCTTCGCCAAGAATGTCTTACCGCAGTGTTCGCAGATTCGCTCAACTGTTATATTGCTACTCATTTCATCCGTTTTTGCTGCATCTGCTGCAAGTCGACAGGAATTTAGACGCCTAAACATCAGTGGTAATTTCCCCCTAAAATAGTGGGCCATTAGCGCTGTTTAGTGTATTTTAGTGTCGTTAAGTGTCGATAAGCGACATAATTTCACCCATGATTTTTTTGGGAAAATTTTCAGTCGCCCGAGCAACAAATGAGCAACAAAAATGCGAAAAATAGTGGTAAACTTCCAAGAAATTCAAGTGGAAATATTAACATAACTTATTAACAATCAGTATGTTAATTGTCGTAAGTTGTCGAAATTAGTGGTTGTTTTTTTGGGTTATTTGCCGATACAGAACTTCGTAAATATATTCTCCAGCAAATCATCGGTAGTTACTGTACCGGTTATCTCACCCAGATAATGCAGCGCCTGTTTAATGTCCATGGCTAAAAAATCGGAGGTAACCGGATTATCTACATTGGCCAAAACCCTTTGCAGCGCATGTTCGGTTTGTTTTAACGCTTCTACATGGCGGATATTAGTCACCAGGGTTTCGCTGGTGTTAATGTGATGCAAGTTAACCTGCTCCAGTAAAGTGGTTTTTAATTCATCGATGCCCTGTTTCTCTTTGGCAGAGATAAAAACAACATTTAAAGCTTCGAAAGCTTTACGTTGTGCATCAGCCAGGAGGTCGGCTTTATTGACTAAAATTAAGTAGGGGATAGCCAACTGTGCCAATCCCCTGATCTGTTCTTCAATTTCTGAAATACTTTGAGCGGCATCGGCCATATAAATGATCAGTTTGGCCTGTTTCATTTTCTCTAGTGTGCGTTCTACCCCTAAAGCTTCAATAATATCTGCGGTATCGCGGATTCCGGCAGTATCAATAAAACGGAAAACAATGCCGCCAATGGTGAGTTCGTCTTCAATGGTATCGCGTGTGGTGCCGGCAATATCAGAAACTATAGCGCGTTCTTCGTTCAGGAGGGCATTTAACAGGGTTGATTTACCCACATTAGGTTTACCTGCAATAACAATGGGCACCCCATTTTTAATCACATTTCCCATTTCGAAAGAGGAGATTAAACGTTGTAAAACGTAATTGATTTTGTTCACCAGGTTTTTTAGCTGTTCGCGGTTGGCAAACTCTACATCCTCTTCGGCAAAATCGAGTTCGAGCTCGATCATGGAAGCAAAATGGATCAGTTGTTCGCGTAAACCCTTTAATTCGTTGGCGAAGCCACCGCGCATCTGTTGCATGGCCACATCATGCGAAGCTTTGGAGTTGGAAGCAATTAAATCGGCAACTGCTTCTGCCTGGCTCAGATCAAAAGCTCCGTTTAAAAAAGCGCGCAAAGTAAATTCGCCAGGTTTGGCAGCACGGGCACCTTTGCTGATTAACAGGTTAATAATCTGTTGGATAATGTAGTTAGAGCCATGGCAGGAAATTTCTACCACGTTTTCTTTGGTATACGATTTCGGCGCAACAAATAAACCTGCCACCACTTCATCTACAATATGATCGCCATCTTTAACCAGGCCAAAATGTAAGGTATGCGAGGCCTGCTTTTCTAAATCTTTCCCTGCAAATACGGCATTGGTAAGTGAAATGGCCTCCGGACCAGATAAACGGATAACGCCAATGGCGCCTGAACCTGAAGGAGTAGATAAAGCAATAATGGTATCTTGATTGTTCATGTGCGGTAATAAAGCTGCAAAAATAAGGCTAATCTGTGGGTATATGGTGTAAGGGAAGTAATTTTTTTAAGCATTGGTTAACCGGTTAACTGTTGAAATTGGTTAATTGACGCCAGAGACCAGGTACTTACGTCAAAACTGGTTAATTGGTTAATGGTTGAAACCGGATAATTGCCGCTAAACGCCAAGCTCCTAACCAACTATCTGCCTTTCGACTCCGATGCCATTGACAAACGCTAATAGAATTGTCGTCATCTCGATCCGATAGCTATCGGATGTAGCGCAGCGAAATGGAGAGGTCTATTTAGTTAGATTTTGCTTCACAAGGCCTTTGGGTTCTCCACTCCGGTCGAATCCCTTGTAAATCTGTTATCAACCCTCCGATGTATTGGAAAAAAATCTAACCTCTACCATTAATGTTATTTCGTAATTAATTATTAATGAGATGTTTAATTCGTTCTTGCATTTCCATTCAGCCATGTTGACTTATCGGGGGAGAAATCGATGAATTGACGCCCAGCGCCAGGCTAGAAACAACTACCAGCCCTTCGACTCCGCTCAGGGTGACATGATTGAGGGGAAATAGATTAATTGGCTCCCAACTCCAAACTGGTTAACCGGCTAATTGACTTCAGACTGCCGGCTTAAGACTATAAACTCGTTCCGCTTTTCAATATTAAAGTTCATCTTAAAACATTTTAACACCGGCTGTGTTTAAATTTCAAATCAGAATAAGCTTTTTATGACGAATAATTTACCCCTGACCGTAAAACGATCGATAGAATTATTGGGGCTAATGGCTATTGCAGCCGTAATGGTAATCGGACGGGATATTATCATGCCAATATTGATGGCTTTTTTCATCAGCATCATGTTGCTTCCACTGTATCGCTTTTTAAAAAGAAAAAAAGTACCCAATCGTTAGCTATTATCTTACCCATTTTATTAGTGGCCCTTTTTGTGGCTCTGATTATTTGGTTTTTTTCGAACCAGATTGGCATTTTGGTTAAAGATTTTCCACAGATAAAAGCAAATGTAACACAACATATCAATTCGTTAAGCGATTGGATCAGCCGGATTACCCATTATAATGATAAACAGCAAAAGGCCTTTATACAGACTAAAAGCGATGATTTAATGAATATGGGCACCTCGCTTGCAGGCGGTGCTGCGGTTACCTTAAGTGGCATTTTTGTATTTATAGGGTTATTGCCTATTTATATTTACCTGATGCTTTTTTATAAAGATATTATACTGCGCTTTATCTTTATGTGGTTTAAAGCAGATGACCACCCTAAAGTGAAGGAAGCCATTTATGAAACCGAATCGATTATTAAAAGCTACCTGATCGGATTGTTAATCCAGATCACCTACATGACCATCTTACTGGGCGGTATATTGATGTTAATCGGTATAAAACATGCCTTGTTAATCGGGGTAATTTTTGCCATACTAAACCTGATCCCTTACGTGGGCGCCTTAATTGGTAACTTGATAGGAGTATTGCTTACGCTTACCTCATCGCAAGAGTTATGGCCGGTGCTTACGGTTTTAGGGGTAATTGCGTTTGTTCAGTTTTTGGATAATAACATACTCATGCCGCGTATTGTAGGTTCTAAGGTAAAAATTAATGCTTTATTTTCCATCCTCGGGGTATTTATTGGCGGCAGCATTGCAGGTGTTTCCGGGATGTTCCTGGCGCTGCCTATTGTGGCCGTACTTAAAATTATCTTCGATCGTACAGAATCATTCAAACAATGGGGAGTGTTACTGGGAGATGAACGCCCGGCTAAAAGCCCGATGACTTTCCCCGTTTTCAGGCGTAAAAAACCAGTAGCTACCAAATCGGGAGTAGAAAAGGAATAGGATTGTGAGGGTGGAAGAAGGAAGATGTAATGAATTCTGCGCTAATCTGTGTAATCTGCAGGAGTTTGATGTGTAGGTTAGATCAATGTCATTAAATTAAGCGGTAAATCGTAAAAAGATGTTACCCTGAGCGTAGTTGAAGGGCATTTATTTGCGATTTATCAATCTGACGACCTCGGTGCTTAAATTAATGATATGGAGGTTAGAGTCATAGCGCCATGCTAACTAACCCATGAACCAACAAACATTTTCCAATAGTTAAATTTCACTATACTAATACCCGGATTTTAATTATTTTCGTTCTGCAAGCTTAACCAAAACATGCCTTATATTCTTAACGTTCCCTTTGTTGATAAAGACGAGGCCAAAGCGCTCGGGGCTTATTGGCTCATTGAAATCAAAAAGTGGGTAATTCCCGATCACATTACAGATATCAATTGTTTTGCGAAATGGATACCAGCCGGGCGTTTAGATTGCATTGTAAGAAAACCTTATCTATTGGCCAAAGCCACAAGGATTTGCTGGAAATGCGGACAAAAAATACCTGTAATCGCTCCGGCTGCGGTAAATTATTATCATTTGGAAGAAGTTGAGGAGGATAATCCTGATGGTAATGAGGTTGCATGGATTAAAGGCGAAAGTCCAACACTGTTCAGTTACCTCCAGAGTGCGGATCCTCCTGCGATGGAACATTTTAAAAAAGTCCATCCGCAGTTTAAATATAGTTTTTCCAAAGCCATTCAATTTTCCTATTGGGCTAACACCTGCAAACACTGTAATATACTACAGGGCGATTTTGAGCTGCACGATGAACCCGGCGGACCGTTTTTTCCAATCGTTTACGATCCCGCTGATATTGAGATTACTTCTTTTGAACTCGAATACGATTATGCCATTGAAGGCGAATATGGCGGTCAGCAATTTGAAGAAATGGATTTTTCGGAGTTTTTGTAGAATATGCTAAATACCTCCCCAAGGCTGATGTAAAAACCATTTTGTTTTTCTTGGCTTTTTAGTTTTGTGCCAATGCCGTAGTCCATCCTTACGCTTAATCCTTGATGAGTGCTTAAAAACAAATGCTTGATGGTGTATATTATCGGATAACATCATTTTATAATCAGCTATTTGATGGGTTTAAATGTGATTTTTTGACTATATGTTTGATTAAATTTACTTCATTTTACTTTTTTTAGATTTTTTTTTAAAAAACATGCAACACTATTGTACATGCTGCGACTAGAGAATAGAAACATATTAGAAAGATAAATTAAAAGCTCAACATTGCGCGCTGCTGAACAGACAACCGATCAGGAATTAATTGCACTCTGCCTTGAGGGCAGGGATGCAGGCTATACCGGGCTTTACAACCGTTATGCCAGAAAGATCTATAATTCGATCAGTCGGATTGTAAGTCATACGGGTGAGGCAGAAGATATCCTGCAGGATATTTTTTGTACCGTGTTCAGCGATATAAGCAAATTAAAAGGGGTACTCAGTTTCGAGGCCTGGGTACGGCGGATGGCCATTAACCGCTCCATTTCCCATTTAAGAAAAAGAAAAATAATGTTTTCTGATCTGGGAGATATGGATGTGGAGGATGCTGGAGGAAACGACAACGATGATTTGGAGATTTTTGATTGCAGGGTAGAGGATATGAAAAAAAGTATCGAAGAACTTTCATCAGGTTACAAGACGATTTTAAACCTGTATGTGTTTGAAAAGATGACACATGAAGAAATTGCGGTAATGCTCGGACTTTCGGCCAGTACGGTGAGGACGCAGTATCATAGGGCAAAAAAACGTGTTTTATTATCACTAAAGGACAAATGTTATTATGAATGATCAGATAGAAGATTTTGTGGAACAGCACCGGGAGGAATTCGATCATCTCGAAGCACCTGCCTTTGATATTGACCGCTTTAAACGGATGCAGGTTCAGACTAAAGAGCCAAAGGTAAAAACGATCAGGTTTTTTAACAGCAAATGGCTGGTTGCAGCATCTGTGGTGCTGATAGCGGCTACTGCATGGCTTTTTTTTTACCCGCAAACACAAGTAGAAAGCATTTCATATTCGAAAGGGGCTACTGGTACTTTACTAATCAGGCCTGAAGGAAAAGCAAATAAGACTTCAGGTGAGCAAAATACTTCGGTTCAAATTGCAAAGGTCAAAGTAGATCTGCCTGAAACCATAAAAGAAAGACCAAAAGACATTAACAAGGGTGAAGAATACGCCGCATTAAAAGACAGCAGTTCGGCCAGTGAACGGTTGCTTGCAATATTAAAAATCGAAAAAAGTAACCGCATCAACAACCACATGCTGGATATGTTATCGAAAACACTCAACCACGATGGTAATACCAATGTACGTTTGGCTGCCCTGAATGTATTGCAAAAATACAGTACCGATAAATATGCTTCTTCGTTACTCATCAGTTCGTTGAACAAGCAAGACGATCCAATGGTGCAACTCGGTTTGGTAAGCTTTTTAGGGAAAATGAAGAATGCAGAAATTGGCGAAAAACTTTATGCACTGGCCAATAATCCTGAAACTTTTGCAGCAGTACGTGATGAGGCCTATAGTGCCTTATTAAATCAAGACAAATTATAAAAAAAGTAAACAACAATAAAATTATGAAAAAGCAATTTATCGTTCTTTTTTCTTTGCTCGCCATCGCTGTATCCGCATCGGCACAGAAAGAATACAAATTAAACAAAAACTCAGGGCAGCTCAACCTGAATATTCCAGGCGCCATAATAGAAGGTTATAGCGGGAATGAAATTATATTTTCGATCCCTAAAGGAGAAAAGGAAGAGGTAGATGAGCGTGCAAAAGGCCTGCGTGCCATCAGCGGATCGGGCTTTACCGATAATACAGGTTTGGGTATAGATGTTTCTGAAAAGGGAGCAGAAATCAATGTAAACGCAGTGAACAGAGAGATAAAAGGCATATTGACCATCAAAGTACCTCAGAATATCAAGATTGTTTTTACCAACAAAAGCAGTGTGTACCAGAACGAAATCATCCTGAAAAATCTGAAAAGCGAAATAGAGGTTTCTACCAGCTACAACAAAATCAAACTCGAAAACAACAGTGGTCCGATGAATGTTAAAACACTTTACGGTTCGGTAGATGCTATTTTTACAGAAGCCATTAAAGGTCCAGTATCTATTGTTTCGGTATACGGTTATGTAGATGTATCGCTTCCTGCCAATACAAAGGCAAACGTAGAACTGGGCACGAGTTATGGCAAACTTTACGCCGCAGAAGGGTTAAAAATTGCGATCGAAAAAACTGAAAAAGCAGAGCGCAATGGCTTTACTTCGGTGGGTGGGAGCGAGAATGCTGGTCAGGTAACTACAGTACGCACAGGTCAAACAGTAAGTACGATAACAACGGTAAATGGCGATGCAGCTGCTTTTGGATACACTACCGGTGGCCATAGTTCTGAAAACATCAAAGGCAAGATTAATGGAGGTGGTGCTGATCTGATCTTAACTTCACGTTACAAAAATGTATACCTGAGAGAGAAATAATCGCTCTCTTTAGGTTTCTCTTTTCATCTGCCTAAAGCCGCTTATCTGAGGCAAAGGCAATAAAGCATTTTTTATGAAAACAATAATATATTGGCTTTTTATGGCCATGGTGCCGGGTATTGCCCTTTCGCAAACCAAAATTAATAAATCTTATCCCCTAAAAAAGGGTGAAGTAGTAGCTTTCCATTTCGATTATCCCAAGGTTGTGCATATTTCGAGCTGGGATAAAAATGAAATTGGTATTGAAGCTGCGGTTAAGATCAATGATGGTAAAAACGACTCGGCTTTTACCCTTGAGGAAAGTAGTGCCGATGGAACCATTACCATCAAAAACAAACTCGATATGGATAAAATTCCAGAGGCTTATTATGTAAAAGAAAATGGCATTAAAACGCGTTTAAACTCGAAAGCTGATCTGGATGCTTACATCAGAGAAAAAGGCGGCACCAAAATATCAACCTACCAAACTAAGGATATTGAAATTACGATAAACATCAAACTTCCGGCAGGGATTAGCACTGAGGTAAGTTCTGTTTATGGAATCGTAGAGATTAAGGATTTTAAGGGACCTATAAAAGTTGATGCAAGGTATGGTGGGATTGATGCCAGTATCAGCCAAAGTGCCATCGGTAAAATTAAACTCACCAACCGTTATGGAAAGATTTATACCGATATGGTGCTTAAACCGACAGAAATGAAAGAGGAAAATTTCTTTACTTCTTTAACGGCAGCGCCAGGTGTCGGTCCGAGTTATGATTTAAGTTCATCGTACGGTAATATTTATTTGAGAAAACAGTAGGGATGGAAGATGTAGGATGGATGATGGCGAGGCGGTTAGCGTTTGGCGATAAGCGGTAAGTTTACTTTAGCTCGCTCCGTCATCTCTTTAGCTCGTTTCGTCATCTCTACCGCATCGGAGAGATCTATGAGTGAAATTTTAATGGAGGAGCATCCGGTAGTTTTTTTATCATTATGTAGTTAAGGTCATTAAGGGAATTGTAAGTAGTAATCTCTCGTTCCGTCATCTCGACCGCGGTGGAGAGATCTGTGATTTAGATATAGCTCGTAGATTTCTCCATTTGTTTTTAGCCACAGATTCATAGAAAACACGGATAATCTTATTCTAAATTCTCAGCTAAATTTGTCATCCCTTGTTACATCATCTCGACCCATAGCGGAGAAAATCTGTGAGAATCGTCATTCACAATTTGGTAGATAGAAAACTCTGCTTATCCACCAAACTTACGCACACGATAAATCAGCGAAAGCATAAAATACCGGCCCAAACGGTTCGCCTGCCTGTCAACAATCACATTGTCGAACACATCCCTCGAGATACCCGAGTTCTGATCAAACAGATCGAATCCTTCCACGCGGATGGCTGCCATATCATTTTTCATAAATTTGTATTCCATTGATAAGCGCAGGAGCGTTGGATTGCGTACCGCACCGTTATCAAAACCGGAGTTTATCTGTTTGCTGAAATCGTAGCCGAGCGTTAAATCTTTGAAAAAATAATTACGGCCTTCTATACCACACTCAAAGCGGTTCGATTGGCGGTCAGCAAAACTATCGCTCGAATAATTGGTGAGGTTTTGTGAGTAAGAGGTTTCTACCTGAAAGTTGACAATATCTTTTAAATCTACCCGAAACTCCAGTTCCTGGCGCCACGATAAGTTTTGCGCTTCAATCCGGCTATCGTCTGTAAAAGTAATGTTATTGTTCAGCTGACCTGAACCTGAATAGCCAATTGTAAATTTCCGTTCTGCAGAGAGTGGTTTACTGATGTTATAATCGCCCTGAAGGGTATAATAACCATCTGCATTGATGTAGCTGGTAAGCTGGTTAACCGTTCCCGGCACACGCTGTTTAGTAGTTACAATCCTGTCGTTTGTACGCTCATACTTAAAATTTGCCTGAATCACTTTCCCTGCGTTCCAATCGGCTTGTTTATAATGTGCATTAACACTTTGTACAAATTCGGGCTTCAGGTTCGGATTTCCTGTAACTACATTCTGCAGGTTCGAATTATCTGATATCGGCTGCAGCTGCAAAAAGCCAGGTTGGTTGTTCCGCCCCCAATAATTGATATCGAATGATTCCTGGTTAGAAAATTTATAAGAAAAACGGCCCGAAGGAATGAAATTAAAGGTACGGTTAACCGTTTGGATGTTGTTGCTCAGGTTCTCTCCACGTAATATGGCTGGTTGTATATTAAGTCCAAGGGTATAGTTGAGTTTCTCCCCAATGTAACGGTAATTTAAGCCAACTTTATTGGTAATAAACTGATAGTCGTAAATATTGCTCAGGTTGGGATTAAATACCTGATTGCCGCCTGCCACATCATAAGCATCACGAGAGTTATTTGTCGATGAACGGTTCCAGTTATAGTTTACCTCCAGAAAAGTTTTTTTCCAGATCGGCTCCATGTATGATACACCAGCATTTAATCCGAAATTTCGGTTATCCTGGTTGTTCAACTGGTTCTGTAAAACAGAATCTACCGCATTGTTATGTGTATTGATATACTTATTAAACAGATCCTTATAATTTTCTCCATTTGTATAGTTAATGCTTCCCCATGAAGTAATGTTGCGGCCCTTTTTCTCAAATTTGTGGTTAAAAAAGAAATTGGTATGAGCATTAATATTTTTAGAAGTATTAAAGTTTGTACTCTGCCTGTTGGTGGCGAGCGTATCCTCGGTGATCTCCGAGCCTCCCGCACTATTTCCGCTATTGTTGCTATAAGAGAAATTTGGCGAAATCTTCAGGTAATTCATCGTATCAATTTTGTATTCCAGATTGCCTCCAAACCAGTGATTGTTATTATTGCTTCTGCTAATACTGTTCGCATTTTCGAGCCGGTTGATGGGATTTTGACCTGCATCCTGTAAAACACTCTGTGTATAGGTAGTGCTAATGGTATTGTTCTTATTATTATTAAAATTATAAGCCGCATCGGCAGAAAGTTTGGTGCTGAACTCGTTTTTATAATTAATACCCAGGGCATTTCTGGTATTGATGCCGTCACCACCGCCACCACGCATATTGGCATTGGCTGACGTTCCGTCAAAAGAAATTTGTCTTTCCCCCTTCATGCTGTTTCCCCTGATGCTGGTATTGTAACGGTCTGAATTGCCGACCCCTGCTGATGCACGGGCAAAATATCCTTTCTTTTTATCTTCTTCAATTGTCAGGTTCAGTACCTTTTCTGGCTCTCCGGTTTTTATGCCGGTCAGTTTTGCCTGATCGCCGTAATCGTCGATAAACTGCAGGTTTTTGATGATATCAGCAGGCAGGTTCTTAATCGCTGTGGCTACATCGGTTCCAAAAAAATCTTTTCCGTTAACGCGAATTTTGGTTACAGGTGCTCCCTGACTGGTTACATTACCATCTTTATCTACCTTGATGCCGGGCAATTTTTTCAGCACCTCATCTACTGCATCACCATCTCTTACCGGAAAAGCTTTCGCGTTAAAACTCACCGTATCTTCGGTTACTTTTACCGGTGGAACCCCTGAGATTACCACACCATCAAGCGTGTTCGAAGAAGGCTTAAGTTTAATGTCGGTAATATTCAGAAGCGCACCTTTTTCTATTACGTATTGTTTAATAAAAGTATCGTAGCCAATAAAGGCGGCTGATAAAGTAAATTGCCTGGACTTGATTTTACTCAAAATAAAGGCCCCATCGGGATTGGCCGAAGTGCCAATGCTATCATTTCCCGATTTAATCCTTACCACTGCACCGGGTAGCGACAAACCTGCAGTATCTAACACAAAACCCTTTACGATATAATTTTGTGCGTAACTGTTTGTGAAAATACCTGCAAAGAACAGGAGTATGAAAAACGTTTTAGTAAATAGCCTCATGAATTATTTGTGTGTGGCATAAAAATACGGCACAGGATGCTAATCCTGTTCAGCGTAATCAACATGTTACTGATTTTGAATGCTTTTGCTCAGGCAGAATGGCAGATTTAGGTTAGTTGGGGGATGGCATTTAAAGTGGAGTTTTACTGATTTAAAGGTTGCCTTCAAGTTTAGGCAGATGTTAAGATGTAAAATGCTGGTTATCTTGTCTCATCTGAGTGCAAATTCTGTTATCTTGTGAATCAGCTTGTTAATACTAATGCCAAATAGATCATGATTAAAAGATTAATACCACTATTGTTGCTGTTGGTTTCTTCTGCCAGCTTTTCGCAGGAAACAACCAAAACCTATCTTTCCGGAAGAGATAAAGACCAGACCATCCAATGGGACTTTTATTGTACCGCTGGTCGAAAAAGTGGTATATGGACTAAAATACCTGTGCCCTCTAACTGGGAATTACAGGGTTTTGGGAGTTACAACTATGGGCATGATAAAGTTAAAGCCAGCGAACAGGGTATGTATCGTCATGAATTTAAGATCGGGAAAATGACCGGGAAAAAAGTATTCCTGGTTTTTGAAGGCGCGATGACCGATACCAAGGTCAGTATTAATGGAAAACTGGCAGGTGATGTGCACCAGGGCGGATTTTATCGTTTTAAATACGATATTACAGCACTGTTAAAACCCGAAAACAAAAATTTACTGGAAGTTACAGTTGATAAAGTATCCGCAAATGCATCGATTAACAAAGCTGAAAGAACGAGTGATTTCTGGATTTTTGGCGGCATTTTCAGACCAGTTTACCTGGAAACGGTTCCCAACAAATTTATAGAAAGGGTGGCCGTTAATGCGAGTGCAGACGGGAGCTTTCAGCTTGATGTTTACGGACAAAATCTGTCTGCTGATGATATGCTTGAAGCCCAAGTGAAAAAATTAAATGGCGAGAATGTGGGTAAAACATTTGCGATGAAAGCGAATGCAGTGAACGATGTACAAACCCTGAAGGCTGCATTCTCCAATCCTCTATTGTGGAGCAGCGAATCACCTAACTTATATCAGGTGGTGGTGCGGATCAAAAATAAACAGAAGATCGTGCATCAAATAAAACAAAAATTCGGTTTTCGTACCCTTGAACTGCGTAATGGCGATGGTTTTTATGTTAATGGAGCGAAAATGATTTTAAAAGGTGTTAACCGTCACAGCTTTTGGCCCGAAAGCGGGCGCACATTAAGTCGCGGGGTACATTTAATGGATGTGAGGCTAATGAAAGAAATGAACATGAACGCTGTCCGCATGTCGCATTATCCGCCCGACGCAGAATTTTTGGACATTTGCGATTCGTTAGGTTTATACGTAATTAATGAATTAACCGGCTGGCAGGCAAAATACGATAATACTGTAGGGCACAGGCTTGTAAAAGAACTGGTCATCAGGGATGTAAACCATCCATCTATTATTTTTTGGGCCAATGGCAACGAGGGCGGCTTTAATACCGATCTCGACAATGACTACGCCTTATATGATCCGCAGAAACGTACGGTAATACATCCCTGGGAGAAATTTAACGGAACCGATACCAAACATTACCCCGATTATAATTATATGGTGAAGGCTGCAGCCACCGGCAAGGAAGTTTTCTTCCCTACTGAGTTTATGCATGCGCTGTATGATGGTGGTGCCGGCGCAGCTTTAGACGATTTCTGGAACCAAATGCTGATTCACCCGCATGGTGCCGGTGGTTTTATCTGGGCGTTGGTGGATGAAAACGTAATCCGGACAGATAAAAAGGGCATTTACGATGGCGATGGCAACCATGCACCTGATGGAATTGTTGGCCCACATCGCGAGAAAGAAGGTAGTTTTTATGCTATAAAAGAGATATGGTCTCCTGTTTTTATCGACCTGCCCAAAATTGATGGTAATTTTAAAGGTAAAATCGCTGTAGAGAACCGCTTCAATTTTACCGATCTGGATAAATGTACATTTAAATGGAAACTGGTTAGTTTTCCATCGGCAAATACAAAAGGAACAAAGGCTATTATAAATGCCAGCGGTACAACAACTACCAAACTTAAGCCTGGCGCAAAAGGTACACTTGATCTGGCTTTGCCAAAATCGTTTGCACAAAGTGACGCCTTATATTTAACCGCTTATAGTGCTGATCAGAAAGAAATATTTACCTGGAGCTGGCCCATAAAAACCGCCCGTTTAATTGTAGCGCAGCAGGGTGCGACTGGCTCCGGTTCAGCAGTAATAGCTGAAGAAAAGGATCAGTTGCTGCTGATTAAACAGGGCGATATTAGCTATTATTTTGAAAAGACATCGGGTTATCTGGAGCAGGTTGTTAAAGGCAATACGGTTATTTCTCTATCCAAAGGCCCGGTATTGGCTGGTATAAATACCGAATTGAAAAAATTTAGCCATAAAGCAGAAGGGGCAAAGTATATTGTTGAATCTGATTACCAGGGTGCCGGCGGTTTGCATGCAAAGTGGACATTTGAAACCGGAAAATTGGTTAAACTTGAATACCAGTTTACGCAGCAAGGCGATGCTGATTTTATGGGCATTACCTTTAATTACCCTGAAGATAAAATTACCGGAATGAAATACCTAGGCCGAGGACCGTACCGGGTTTGGAAAAACAGGTTAAAAGGGCAGCAGTTTGGGGTTTGGCATAAAGATTACAATAATTCGATTACCGGCGAAACCTGGGGTTACCCTGAGTTTAAAGGCTATCATGCCGAAGTGAACTGGGTAACTGTAGAAAATAAGGAAGCACGGTTTACCGTTTATATACCCGATGAGGACACCTATCTGCAAATGTACAAACCTGCCCGCGAAGCTGCCGCACTGAGCAATAACAATGTAGAGCCCGCCTTTCCAGAAGGGAGTATCGGTTTTTTGAAAGGGATAAGTGCCATTGGCACCAAGTTTCAGTCTGCTTTATTATTGGGGCCTCAAAGCCAGAAGAACAAAACGGATGGAAAAACTTTCAAGGGCACGCTACTATTTGATTTTGGGAATAAACATTAAGCCTCATAAGTTAAAACAGCACATGAAAATCCTGTTTAATCCGTATTTTTAACGATATGAAGATTGTGTTTTTTTCTGCGAAGCCTTACGACCGTGATTTTTTTGAAAGCTGTAATAAACAGTATGATTTTGAACTGGAGTTTTGGGAAACCCATCTCGGCCCTCATATTGCCGACGCGATAAAATTAGGTACCGATGTAGTGTGTGTATTTGTAAACGATAAACTAACTGCTGATGTTATCGCTACACTGGCACAAAAAGGAGTGAAAATTATTGCTTTGCGGTGTGCAGGCTTTAACAATGTAGATCTGAGTGCGGCCAAACAATATGGTATTCGCGTTTGCCGTGTTCCGGCTTATTCGCCACAAGCTGTTGCAGAACATGCTGTAGCTATGTTGCTTACCTTAAACCGTAAAACCCATAAGGCCTATAACCGTGTGCGTGAACAGAATTTTTCGCTTTCTGGTTTAATGGGTTTCAATCTTTCTGGCAAAACAGCAGGAGTAATCGGCACAGGGAAAATCGGTGCTGCTTTCTGTAAAATTATGCTTGGTTTTGGTTGTAAGGTGCTGGCTTTTGATCCTTTTGTGAATACAGCATTGCAAAGTGAAGGGGTAAAATATTTGCCTTTTCATGAAGTGATAAAAGAAGCCGATATTATTTCGCTGCATTGCCCGCTTACGGCAGAGAACCATTACCTGATCGGATCGAACAGCTTAATGACGATGAAAAAAGGTGTTACGCTCATCAATACAAGCAGAGGTGGATTGATTAATACACGTGAAGTGATTGAAGCACTAAAAACAGGTCAGCTTGCAGCACTGGGAATTGATGTATATGAGCAGGAAGAACAACTCTTTTTTAAAGACCTTTCCGGGAGTATTATTGGAGATGATGATATTCAGCGACTAATCAGCTTTCCGAATGTCTTGCTTACCGGGCACCAGGCTTTTTTTACGCAAGAGGCCTTAACAGAAATTGCGGATTCTACCCTGAAAACGGTTAAGATACTCTTTGAACACAGTGCTGAAGAGATAGTTTCAGATGCAATATTGGTGTAACTAACTACGTCTTAATGCCAGAAGATAGAACTGTTCTACACTGATTAATAACGCCAGTTTGATTAGTATTTATCGTAATGATTGAATTTTTAAGCTCCCTTATCTAATGCGATAGTCATGAGCCTGTATCAAAAAAATTTAGGCTGGCTCATTAAGCAAATTATATTTTGATACGTCGTTATTCCCGATTTAATTTGGAATTCTAATGCTATTGTATCGCGCTTTAAGATTCCCGCCTGCGCGAGAATGACGGGAAACGAAATAAAATTCTGGCCTTAACTGCTAGATTTTACTTTCATTACGACGCTAAGCCTAAAATCGGCAGTACGTTTCAAAAGCTATATTATTAATCAAACTGAGGTTAATACTGTTTTATTTCAGAACGCATGGAGTTTTAGGGAGAGGTTAATCACCACAAAATCTCCATGCGCTGGTTATTACCTATCTAATAATATGAAGTGTTGAGGTTACTGTTCTGCTTTTCTGCAGCCTCAATAGGGGCATAATCAGAAAGGATAAGTGCTTCCCCTTTTTTGACGCAAACATCATGTTCAAAATGCACAGAAGGGCTTCCATCCGCTGTTCTGATTGTCCAGCCGTCTTCATCCAGAAAAACATCTTTTTTACCCATATTGATCATTGGTTCTATGGCCATCACCAGGTTTTCTCTTAAGAGTAAACCATTGCCTTTCCTCCCATAATTTGGCACCTGCGGATCTTCGTGCATATCTTTACCTAAACCATGGCCTACCAGGTCTCTCACTACGCCATAACCCTGTTTTTCGTTATGGTTTTGGATGGCTGCACCAATATCACCTATGCGTTTGCCCACAACAGCTTCTTTAATCCCGAGAAAAAGTGACTCTTTAGTTGTTTTTACCAGGTTCAATACCGCTGCCGATACTTCACCTATGATAAAAGTATAAGCATGATCGCCATGAAAACCATTTTTTATGGTCCCTACATCTACAGAGATAATATCGCCATCTTTCAGTTCATCTTTATTCGGGAAGCCATGTACAACCACATCGTTTACGGAGGTAATAATATGAAAAGGAAAGCCATTATAATTGTAAAAGGAGGGGACTGCGCCATTATCAAGTATAAATTCGTTGGCTAGTTTATCAATTTCGAGGGTGCTAATACCTGGCTTTAATATTTTAGCTACTTCTGCAAGGGTATTGCTCACCAGTAGGGCACTGATCTGCATCAGTTCTACTTCTTCATTGGTTTTATATAAAATCATTGCCGCAAATTTAGTAAAAGAAGCTAAAAGGAAAAAACGCGAAAAGATTGTGATGTAAAAAGAATGAAATCATCTTATATCAACGCTTGGTGCGCTGTTTCCTGTCTCTGTGTACGGTAAAAAACTTACACTTTCTAAACCTTCCACATTGACCTCCTGTATGGTTAAAAATAATGCTAAGGATGCACTGAAAATTGTCTGTATTACTTATGCACCCTAGCCATCAACACCTAAGCCCTCGGATGAAACTGCGTAATTACCTCTCTTAAATAATCTCTATCAATGTGCGTATAAATTTCTGTGGTGGTAATGCTCGAATGGCCCAGCATCTCCTGAACCGCACGCAAATCTGCACCGCCCTCAATTAAATGAGTTGCAAACGAATGCCTTAAAGTGTGTGGACTGATTGTTTTTTTTAATCCGACGGCCATGGCGAGACTTTTAATCAGGTTAAAAATAGAAATCCGTGAAAGCTTAGCGCCAAATCGGTTTAGGAAAATAAAATCTTCATGCCCTTTTTTAATATTTGCATGCACCCTAACTTCGTTAATGTAAATATCGAGTAGTTTTAGGGCTATACCTCCAATGGGTACCAAACGCTCTTTATTTCCCTTTCCAATTACTTTAATAAATTCGATCTGCGGGAACAGATTTGATATTCTTAATTCGGTTAATTCGGTTACCCGTAACCCGCAGCCATACAAAACCTCCATAATAGCTTTATTGCGCATTCCCTCTGGTTTTGAAGCGTCTATAGCGGCTATAAGTTCATTAATCTCATAAATATTCAAAGTATCGGGTAGTTTTCTGCTGAGTTTTGGCGCTTCCAATAATGTTGTTGGATCATTTGAAATCACATCTTCAAGCATTAAATACGCGAAGAAAGCCTTTAGCCCCGATATTACCCTGGCTTGCGTACTTGCTTGCATCCCCAACTCATTTAGCCATGATATAAAAGATTTTAAATGGGTTATGGTAATGTCAGTTAATTTTGGCTCATCATTCAAAGATTGAAAATACTGGATCAATTTGTCAATATCACTCAGGTAGGCATCAACAGAATTGCCAGATAGCGACCGCTCTAACTTCAGGTACGACTTAAATCCTTTAATATATGATAGCCAAAGCATGCTTTTATTTGAGATTTTTTATAACATTGCAACGTTACAACATTATATTATGAAAATACAAATTATTAACGGCCCAAATTTAAACTTGTTAGGCGTCCGCGAACCATCTATTTACGGGAGCACCAGTATTGAAGACTATATCAAAGAATTAAAAACGGCTTACCCAACAATCGAAATCGAATATTATCAGAGTAATGTTGAGGGCGAAATTATTAATAAATTACATGAAGTGGGTTTCAGTTATGATGGGGTAGTGCTTAATGCTGGCGGTTATACACATACTTCAGTGGCCATTGCAGATGCTATTGCTGCCATTAAAACGCCTGTTGTTGAAGTGCATATTTCGAATATATATGCCCGTGAAGAATACCGCCATGTTTCGTTGACCGGAAAAAACTGTCAGGGTGTTTTAACCGGGTTTGGAATGAAGGGTTACCGCCTGGCAATCGAAAGTTTATTGGTTTAAATTATCTTAAAATGTTCAAAAATCTAATCTTTATAGCTCTTTTATTTACTGCTCTTTTTGGTTATGCGCAAGAAAATTCCATCAAGAAAAATGTATTGAACGAACAATCGGTTGTAAGGGGAGAAGACGGTCTGGTGTATCCGTTTAATGCCTGGAAAAAATTGATGCAAACGGGGAAGTATGGCATTAAAAACCGGAAGACTGTTACCGAGAGCGGTCAGCCTGAATATTTGATTTATGAGTTATCGGCTGATCAGAAATCTGCTTATATGGATAAGATTCCAAAACCAAGAGCTAGCGATTCTTTTAGGGAAGGCGAACTGTTTAATGGCTTAAGAATTACCGATATGAATGGTAATAAATACGATTTAAGAGATAGTACTGGAAAAATTTTCGTACTTAATTTCTGGTTTATAAATTGTCCTCCATGTAAAAGCGAAATTCCACAGTTAAATGAACTGGTAGCTAAATATAAAGACAATAAAGATGTGGTTTTTCTGGCCATTGCTTTGGATGAAAAATATGATCTGAAAAGTTTTCTTAAATCGACAACCTTTGATTATATATAAAGTACATTAAATATTTACAATTAACTTTGCAATGTTCTTTCCAATTTCATTTTCGACTTTAAATTGACAGATAAACAAGTCGAAGTTAGTAATTCGGTCTTGCAGATTCTGTACATATCGGTTATGTGTGATCTTTTTTCTCATGTACCACCAAACTCTTTCAATCGGATTTAAATCGGGAGAATATGGTGGAAGATAAACGAGTTCTATTCGGTGTTTATAGCGCTCCAGTATAGGTTTGAGTCTTTTGGCATGATGATAAGGTACATTATCCAAGACCATAACAACTTTCCGCTCATGATATGTTTTTACGACCAGCAACAGGAAACTGAAAAAACTGATTGTGTTGCCTCTGTCAGCTTTGCTTGTCACCACAATTCCCGTTTCCGGCTCTATACAACCAAACAAGGTCTTTCTCTCTCTTTTCCGCTGCTTTTGATTGATCCTTGGCTGTTTGCCTTTTTCTGCCCACATGTAAGATACGGTAGCGGTATTTGACAAACTCGCCTCATCCTGAAAAACAATTACAGCCTCAGCTTCCCTTGACTCCCGGAGTTTTTTTTAAAGCCTCCACCTTTTCAGCTCTGTCTTCTGCTTCGGGGTAAATGCCTTTCCCTTTTTGAAACGTTAAACCCAACTTTCTTAATATGTTATAGATATGCGCTTTTTTATACTCGACATGATATTCTTTCTTAATGAACTCGATCAGTAAAGGCCCGGTCCAGGTGGCACTATTATAACCGTAATCATCAGGATGCTTATTCAATAATACAGATTTTATAGACTGCAATTCATCGGTACCAAGGCGGTTGTTTCTTCCAGGTTTAACTTTATCGATTAAGGCTTCAACACCGCCCTCATTCAACCGGTTTACCCAGTTGCAGATTGATTTGAATGAGGTCTCATAAATTGATTCTAATTCTTGGGGGCGCTTACCCAGAGAGATTTGGTAACAGGCATATAACCTTACAGCTTGCTGGAACTTTTCGTCTTTCCGCAACAAGGACCTAAGTTCTTCTGAAGTGTAGTTCTTTATTGTCAATGCGTTCTTGCTCATGTGAGCAAGTTACATTTTATTTATTTATTTGTAAAAATATATTAGACTTTATATAACATTGTAGATGGTGGGAGGTATATAGCCAATAAATATGGCGTTAAAGGTTATCCAACCCATGTTGTGGTTGATAAAAAAGGTTATATCGCCTTTAGTACATTGGGTTTGGCCTCCAATACCGTATACTGGGTAGAAAAATCAATCAACGAATCTTTGAAGTAGTTTGCCCTAGGGACCAGATTTCGAGCAGTGTATAACGTAGTCGAGGAATCTTTTAAAAGGATCCTAATTTTTCCGCAGGCTGTCTTATAAATATTGTCATCCTGAGCTTGTCGAAGGACCTGTTTCAAATGTCTTACAAGGCGTTTCGATACTTCGTTAAGCTCAGCACAGGCTAAGCTCAATGTGACAAATTCAAATTGAGATACAGCCTCATGATGAGGCTGTATCTATTTTAAGTTCGAAAAATATCTAATTTTCTTGATGAAAAATGCCCAAACAATGCTATTATTATATACCCCGGTGTGTTTAATATAATCTTTTTGAACAGCTTTACGTTTCTTATTGGTTTTCGATAAAGATTTTAGGAAATGCCAGTGTCCTTTAGTTACAGCCATGGTGAATTTTGGTTTTCCGGTAAGTAAGAAGTGCCACCAGGCAATAAAATCAATAAACATGCGGATTGTAATCCTGAAAATAGCATCACCAGCAGGCAGGTTTTTTTGCATAATGATCAGGTTGTTCCTGAAATTGAGGTAAGTTTTAAAAGGGTTTTCAGTTTGTAGTGTTCCGCCACCAACATGGTACACTTCAGCATCCGGACAATACATAATTTTGTAGCTCAGGTTTTTTAAGCGCCAGCAGAGGTCTATTTCTTCCATGTGGGCGAAAAGATCGGCATCTAAGCCTCCGGCTTCTTTCCAGCATTTGCTTTTTATAAAAAAGGCTGCTCCACTGGCCCAAAAAATCTCTTTTTGTTCATTATATTGACCGTTATCAAACTCATATACATTAAATAGCCTGCCGCGGCAGAAAGGAAAGGCATAAATATCCAGATAACCTCCGGCAGCGCCTGCGTATTCGAACTGGTTTTTGTTTAGTTGCCATTTAATTTTGGGCTGTGCTACTGCAATCTGTGCATCACTTTCCATCAGGCTGATGATAGGTTTGATCCAGTTTGGAACAACTTCTACGTCCGAATTGAGTAAAATAAAATAATCGGCTTCTACACGTTCTAAAACTTTATTGTAGCCCCCTGCAAATCCATAGTTCTGATCGTTTTGAATAATTTTAACAGTTGGGAAGTTTTCTTGTAAAAATGAAACTGAATCATCCGTTGAGCCGTTATCGCCCACAACAATTTGTAAGTTATCATATTCGGAAAGCAAAATCCCCGGTAAAAACTGCTCTAAATACGCTTTTCCATTCCAGTTTAAAATTACAACGGCTACTGATGGGTTCATTCTTTTTATTCGGGTTTAAATTTCCAGCGCTTATGGCTCCAGAGCCAGTATTGAGGCTGTTCTTTTATAATGTTTTCTAAAAATTTAAAGTGTATGTCCGTGATCTCAAATTCTTCCGTTTTAGCTGGTTCGAGGCACATGGGCAATACTTCTACATGGTAATAACCTTTTTTAACCACACTTACCTTAAAGTAATATATCGGTCTTTTGGTCGATTTTGCAATTTTTTCTACACCTAGAAGTGCAGCAGTGGGCTGATTTAAAAAATCTGTGAAATATTTGGTTTCTTCCCTGGTTGGAGATTGATCGCTTGCAAAACACAAAAGTGTAGGCTCATTTTTATAAGCGGCCATGCCACGTAGCGTTTGCCGCATAGCAATGAAAATGTTTCCATACTTGGTCCGCATACAATCAAACCAGGTTTCGAAAATTTTATTTTTGATGGGTTTAAAAATAACCATGGTTTTAGCAGATATACTCAAGCCAAGTGCTAAAGTGCCTAATTCCCAATTGCCATAATGGCCCGTACAGGCCAGTACACTTTCACCTCTTTTAAAATGATCCTCCAATTGTTCCAGCCCCGTAAACTTTACTCTTTTTAAGGTTTCAGTTTTCGAAATACTGGTCATTTTGATGATTTCAAAGATAAGTTCTGCCAGATACAGGAAGAATTTTTTCTCTATGGTCTTTATTTCAGCCTCAGATTTTTCGGGAAAAGACTGGGTTAAGTTCTGTCTGACAACTTTTTTTCGATAGCCAATTACGTAATAAAGCAGATAATATAGTAATCTTGCAAAAAAAAACAGCAAAGGCATGGGGAGCAGCGATAACAGGTATAAAAAAAATACGCCAACATGCGCAATCCCTCTTTTAATCATTATTTTTAAAACGTTTCAGCTACAAACATAAATTTTCAAATGCAGAATACAGCTATACTTCCATTATTTTATCTTCCGCCAGTAGGTTATTTTAGTTTATTGCAAAAGCTGGGAGAGGATTTTTTAATTGAAAAACACGAACATTTAGCCAAGCAGACTTACCGTAACAGAGCGAGTATTTATTCGCCAAATGGCAAACTTGATATTACCGTTCCGGTGGTTAAAGGTGCTAAAACACATACGAAAATGAAGGATGTACGAATCAGTTACGATTTTAACTGGCAACGTTTGCATTGGTTGAGTTTAGAAAGCTGTTACCGGAGTTCTGCTTATTTTGAATTTTATGAAGATGAACTATCGCGTTTTTATACCAACAAATTTGAATTTCTGTTCGATTATAACTTCGAACTTTTAGAGTGGCTGAACAAAAAGCTAAAATTGAATAAAAGCTTTGAGGTAACGGGCGAGTATTTTGATGACATCAAGCCAGAATTGGATTTCCGTTCGGCTATGAATCCTAAAAAACAGGAAGATATTGTAAACAATAAGTCCTATTATCAGGTTTTTGAAGATAAACATCAATTTTTACCCAACTTAAGTATTGTTGATCTGTTATTTAACCAGGGGCCTCAAGCCCGGCTATATTTGTAACGTATGGGAAAAAACAAGCCACGTAACCGTCATAAACACTATAAAGTTCCAGCGCCTGGCACCAGTCCGGGTTTGTACGCCATCGATGAAGATGCATTAAAACCACTCATTGTATTGCATACTTATAATGATAAGAGTTATAAGAAAACTGAATTGGAAAACATAAATGACATTGATAAACTGATCGGGAACAAAGATTTTTATTACTGGTTCGATATCAAAGGTTTGGCTGATCCCAATATATTTGAAACCCTCTATGCTAAACTGGACATTAGCAGGCTCGTGCTTGAAGATATCACCAGTTCTTATCAGCGACCTAAACTGGATGAATATGATAATGATAAGTATATTTTTTCAGTAAGCAGGCATTTATATTTAGGCGAGGATAATGTGCTCTGCAATGATCAGATTTCCTTTATTTTATCTGAACGTACACTAATTACTTTCCAGGAAACTTATGCAGATTGTTTTGAACCGGTAAGGAAACGTTTAGAAATAGGGAAAGGCAACATCCGCATTGGTGGCAGCAGTTATTTAATGTACGCCATTATGGATGTAATTGTAGATAATTACTTTAGCCTTTTAAATTTTTGGGGCGAAGAATTAGATGCAATTGAAGACCGCTTATATGATCATCCTGACAAAAGAATCATGTACGATACACAGGCCATTAAACGATCGTTGATCACCATCAGGAAAGTAACCTGGCCGGAAAGAGATAAATTGAACGATATTATCCGAACGGATAGCCCTTTAATATCCGATCTGACAAAAACTTATATGAAGGATGCTTATGATCATTGCATCCAGATCATTGATTTCATTGAATCTTTAAAGGAAATCGCCTCTGCCAATATTGATATGAATTTATCAATCATCAGTAACCGGATGAACGAAATTATGAAAGTATTGACCATTATTTCATCCATATTTATTCCATTAACCTTTATTGCAGGGATTTACGGGATGAATTTTAGCAGGGAAGATCCGGCAACAGGAAAAATACTGAAAGATAACATGCCAGAATTGTATGCAGAACACGGTTATTTATACACCTGGGTTGTGATGGCGGTGATTGCAGTTTTACAGGTGATCTATTTTTGGCGTAAAGGATGGTTTAAATAAAACTTTATTTTTAAAATGTACCATTTTTTGGTAACTTTAGTAATATTTTAACATTAAAACAATGGGACGAAATACATCTATGGCTTTAGGAGATCATTTTGAAAATTTTGTTGATGAAAGAATTTCCGAAGGAAGATTTAAAAATGCAAGTGAAGTTATTCGGGCAGGGTTAAGATTATTGGAAGATGAAGAAAATAAGATCAAAATTTTAAGAGAAGCACTTCAGGTGGGAATTGATAGTGGAATGGTTAAGGATTTTGATCCGAAAAAACATCTTGAAATGTTGAAAGCCAAAAAGAGGAAAAATGGCTAGGTTCTCTCTTAGTAACAAAGCGCTTGAAGATTTAAGTGAAATTTGGGATTACACTTATGATGTTTGGTCTGAAAATCAAGCAGACAAATATTATAAGCTACTGATTGGATTTTGTATTCAGATTGCAAAGAAACCTGAAATGAGTAGAAATTATAAGGAGACAGGCCAAAATGTATTAGGATTCAGGGCTGGTGAACATATCATTTTCTATCAGATAATTGATAATGGAGAAATCGAAATAGCTAGGATTTTACATACTAAGATGGATTTAGGAGCTAAAATGTCAGAACTTTAATTATACTGTAAATGGTTAGCATTAAAAATCAATTATTGTAAAAAATCAATTTTTAATATTTGTAGCTTTAGGGCGTTTTGGTTAGGTTATAGATGCAGTCATTCGAAATAGATAAAAGCGACGTACTTAAGGTTAAAAATGCAATTTTAGCTGGTGATGAAACTTTAAAAATAGTTTTAGAGGAATACCATGCTTCAGAAATCGCGATTTTGTTCGAACGTTTGGATAAATCCGAACAGCGGCATATTATAAACCTTCTTCCGGCAGAGATCGCTTCCGAAATTATTTCGGAAATGGATGAAGAATCCCACCCGGAGGATTTGCTTTTTGAGCTTCACCCCGATAAACGTACGGAAATTGTTGAGGAGCTGGACTATGATGATGCGACAGATATTATTTCGCAACTGGAAGACCACGAGCAGAAAGAAATTCTGGAAGACCTTACAGAAGATCACGCTTCAGAAATCCGTAACCTTTTAACCTACGACGAAAAAACCGCTGGTGGTTTGATGAACACAGAACTGATCTGTGTAAATATCAACCTGACAAAAAAAGATGCAATTGACGAGATCATCCGCCAAAGTGAGGAAATGGAAGAGTTTTATACCATTTATGTGGTAGATGACGAGGAAATTTTTAAAGGCATTGTTTCGTTAAAAGATATTATTAAGGCAAAACACAATGCCAAAATAACCGAACTGGTTAAAGAGGATGCCGTTTATGTTCATCCTGATACCGACCAGGAAGAAGTAGCCAACCTCATTTCTCAATATAATTTAACCAGTATTCCGGTAATAGATGAGCATCAGAAATTATTGGGAAGGGTAACTTTCGATGATGTGATTGATGTAATGGAGGCGGAAAGTACAGAAGATATCTTAAAAATTTCAGGGGTATCAGAAGATGAGGAATTAAGTGGTAACTGGGTAGAGGCGGTAAAATCGCGTTTACCATGGTTAATCATCAACCTGGGCACGGCCTTCCTGGCATCATCAGTAGTCCGATATTTCGATCCCACCATTAAATTAATCCCTTCCTTAGCAGCTTATATGACCATAATTGCCGGGATGGGTGGGAATGCTGCCACACAGGCGCTTGCAGTAACCGTAAGGCGTATTTCGCTATATGATTTAACAGATAAGCAGGCTTATAGAACTGTGTTGAAAGAATTTACAGTGGGCTTAATCAATGGAGCAGCTAACGGTTTAATTGTATTTATTTTTGCCTTCTTTTTTGACGGAAACCCAATGCTCGGTTTGGTTATCTTCCTGGCTATGACGGGTAATCTGGTCATTGCAGGCATCACTGGTGCAGGTATTCCACTTATTTTAAAACGTGTAGGTATTGATCCTGCCATTGCATCATCTATAATTATTACTACTTTTACCGATGTTTTTGGCTTCCTGTTAATTTTAGGATTGGCCAGCAAACTTTTACTATAATCAGGACTTATTTGATTTAGCATACCAAGAGTTAAGGCTTGCAAACTAAATTGAGCGCCTGTTAATTTTAACTAAGACTACATAATTAAATTTGCAAAATCTGATCCCAATGCAAGAAACAAGACACGATTGGACAAAAGAAGAAATATACGAAATTTACAACAGGCCATTTTTAGATCTGGTTTACGAAGCCGCAAGTATCCATAGAGAGAATAAAGATTACAATGAAGTTCAGGTAAGTTCATTAATCTCGATCAAAACCGGAGGTTGTGCCGAAGATTGTTCATATTGCCCACAGGCAGCCCGCTACCATACCGAATTAGAAGTTCAGCCATTGATGCAGGTTAGTCAGGTGGTTAGTGCCGCAGTTAAAGCAAAAGAGGGTGGGGCATCACGTCTATGCATGGGTGCCGCCTGGCGCGAAGTACGCGATAACCGCGATTTTGATCGTGTGATCGAAATGGTTAAGGCGGTTAATGATATGGATATGGAAGTTTGCTGTACCTTGGGTATGCTTACTGAAAATCAGGCGCAGCGTTTAGCTGATGCCGGTTTATATGCTTATAACCACAATATTGATACTTCGGAAGATGATTATAAACGTATTATTTCAACCAGAACTTACGATGATCGTTTAAATACGATAAAAAACGTACGTAAAGCAAAATTAACAGTTTGTAGCGGAGGTATTATCGGTTTAGGTGAAACGGTAGAAGACCGAGTTTCGATGTTACAGACTTTATCAAACATGGAAAAACATCCTGAATCGGTTCCGGTTAATGCTTTAGTTCCGGTAAAAGGAACACCTTTAGAAAATCAGCCACGTGTTCCAATCTGGGATATGGTGAGAATGATTGCCACCGCGCGTATTGTAATGCCAAATTCGGTAGTGCGTTTATCAGCTGGTAGAAATGAGATGAGTACTTTAGAACAGGCTTTCTGCTTTATGGCGGGTGCAAGTTCTATTTTCGCGGGCGATAAATTATTAACTACGCCAAATCCTGCTTTTGTAGATGATATGGCCATGTTTGAACTATTAGGACTAAAAACCCGTGATGCCTTTAAAAACGGCAGACCCGCAAATACAAGAATTGAACAAGAAGCTGTTTAACCAGAAAATATAATCCAAAAAGAAGTCCCGACCAAAATCGGGACTTCTTTGTTACTGTCGTAGTGTCAGATTATTGTCTGACACTAAGTTAATTTTTATTTTGGAATCAGATGGTGACATTTGACCTTACCTCCAATTTCATTTTACACAGCCGTTACCCTTACTTCAATATTTCCTTTTGTTGCTTTCGAGTATGGACAAGTCCTATGTGCCTTATCTGCTAAGGATTGTGCTTCTTCATGAGAGATTCCAGGAATATGCACATCCAAATCGGCTGAAAGTGCAAATGAATTCCCATCCTTATTAAAAGAAACCAATACCTTCACATTAGCTTCGCTAACATCAACACCTTCGCGTTCGGCTATAGAGCCTAAAGCACCTAAATAACAAGGTCCCCATGCTGCTGCAAATAATTCTTCAGGATTTGTTGCTCCACCCTGGCCACCCAATTCTTTGGGTTTTCTCAACTCTAAATCTAAAATTCCATCACTTGATTTAATGTGTCCGTCTCTTCCTCCAGTAGCTGTAACTTCAGCTGTATATAGCTTTTCCATAATAATTTCTTAATTAGATTAAGTTTAACAAATTATACCTGCCTTTGTTTTTAGCAGCCATAAAGACTGTATAATTGTACTGCTAAGGATATATTAAAAATTAATGTAAGCTGGTTGCCGGTGTAGCTATCAGTAAGATCTGAAATTGTTTCGCAGTTTTTCAATTCAGCAAGTGGTTAGGTGGTCGCTAGCGAGATGTTCTTCTAACTAAAGCTTTATTTTCACCGATAGTTTATAGATATCGTAAGCAACCTTCTGAATCAGATCAAATTGCTCCGGAATTAAATCTTCACCTTTTTTTATTCCCAAACCATTATCATTTAACCTGATTAATGGTACATTATCAATTGTACTGGTCCCCAGCTCCAAATTATCAATTGATGTATCCAATAAATAATTGGTATTATTGGCAATCGGTTTTAGGGTATCGAAACTTTCGAAGATAAATTGATGCTCATTATTGTATAAGGAAAGTGTGGCCACATAAGAGGATAACAAATGATTCAGCGCTGTAAACTGATGCACCTCTTTAATAAACAACTGTTTGCTTTTTGGTTCAGAAAACATTCTTTGAAAAAGCGAAGCCAAATTTGCGGTACTTACATACACTTCTTTCCTTGCCAGTTTATATTCCGTTCTGTTATAATTTTTCTCAAAATACAACTTAATCACCTGTTCATAATAACCCTTATTTGCTTTTAAGATATCGATCATAGCCTCTTTGAGCTTTTCATACTCCCAGGTGGGGAATAAAGAATAACTGGCCAATAACGCAATACCAGAGCCTATAAAAGTATCATAAATCCTTTCACGCGCCAGCGCTATAGATCCCATACCCAGAAAATCAAAGAGGATTAAGATATAGGGTGTCATAAAGAGAACACTCACTACATAATTTTTCCTTTGGAAACTATAACAGCCAATCATGCAGATTAACAGGATCACGAATAAAGTGTTTCGATCGTGGATGTAAGTAATTACCCCCATACCAATAAACGCTCCAACTGTGGTACCGATTAAACGCTGATAATTACGTTCTTTTGTTAAACTAAAGCCCGGTTTCGAAATAACCAGGATGGTGAGGAGAATCCAGTAGCTATGCGAGAAATTGAGTATCTGAGCAACTATAAAACCCAGAAGCATCACCACGGTAACCCGCAGCGAATGCCTGAAAGTGGAGGAAGTATAAGTTAAATTCTCTGAAAATAGTTTAAAGTCGAATTTCTGTCTGGTGATAAATTTCTCTGTATCAACCTCGGCCTGTCTGATATCTTTACTGTTTCGGATTTTAAAATAGCTGAAGATAGTTTTAACCCTTGACAGGATATTCTCAATGTTCACCTCAATATTTTTTAAGGCAATAATACCTAAGGTATTGTACTCCTGATTCTGATTATTCTTTTCCAGATCATTAATTTTGATCTTTAACCTTTCAATCTCAATTAACAAACGTTTGGAGACAACAGGTGTTCCGCCACTTTTCAGTGCAAATGAAATATCATCAAGCGCATACGAAATCCGCTTAATGGCCATTTCATAATCTGATAATATGCCTGCTTTATCAAACTGATCATGCAACTGCTGGTAATTATAGTAAGTAGACATTACCTGCTCAAACAGATCGACCATATCTACAAATACCAATAACAAAAATCTTCCTTCAGGAGTAGAATCCCTTACAATTTCGCGTGTTCTGAAAAGCAATTCCCTTACGGCATCCTGTTTCTCATGAACTGAAACCTGGAGTTGTAATAAATCAGAATAGGTTTTATCGTAATTATTGTTTTGATGATAAAATTTGGCCTTCTCCCTTAAAAATTCTGCTACCTCTAAAATAGAATCGCTTAATGATTGCTGTACCAAACGGAAGGGCCGGAGCCGGTATACAAAATAACTCAATCCGGTATACCAAAGACTGCCCGCAAGTACCATTAACCCATGCAACAAAACATCCTGCCAAGGCCTGATATCATCAATGCTCAGCACCATAATCAGCAAAACTGCAGTACCTACTGATGCTGCCCTGATGCCGTAAATGTAAAACATCGAAAATACAAAGCTTGATACGGCCAAAAGGAAGCCGATAAAATAATGGCTTCTATTGGTTAAACCTGTTAGAATGGAGAATGTAAAAATTAAAGCTGTAGTAACCAGCATCGCATTTCTCCGGTGTACCATTGGCCCCGGACTATCTACTACGCTTACACACAATGCGCCAAGCGACAAGGTCATCCCGTACTTTAACATACCAAACTGGGCCAGAATTAAAGAGGGGAGCAGCACACCAATAGTAATACGGAGACCGTCGGCAAAATACGTACTCAGTAAAAAGTCTTGTATATTTCTAATGGGTTGCCTGATCTGCATGTTACAAAAATAACATAATAGCGAAGTTTTTTGTTGTGATTAAAATTAAGTTTTTTGCTTTTTTTTAACTTTTAAGCTGAAAAAACTTAAATAACTGACTAACAAAATAATAGCGAATGTTTATAAGTGTATACCCCCGGATTGTTAATAAGGTCAATAAAAGCATAAATCAACACTGGAAACGCCCATTTATAAGAATTAAGCTGTTGATAACCAGTATATTTAAGTTGATAACTTTGTTTATAAAAACCTTTATTTTTCTCTTGCAAAATGGCTGTTTTCCTACTAAATTAGATCATATCAAATACGAAGTACTTTGAATTCTGACAAAACAATCCAAAAGAGATAAAGAACCGAAAGGGAAATTGTTTCGGATAGTTTACAGGGAAAACGATTAATTTCAGAAAGGGTTAAACTGAGTAAGAATATACACGACCACCGCAAGGTTGGAGAATGAGAAAATCGAACAGGCCCAAACAGAGCTTATGGAAAACTAAGAAGTTTACGGACGGAAGAGTTGGAAATAAATTTTCACGGATCGCAAAAGTTGCAAAACCTAACGAAAACGGAAAAATCAAAGTAACAAGAATTAGATGCTTTAAAATACAGCTATGGCTGTTTTTAAAGTTAAAACGGGGAAATGAATCGAAAGAAGAATTCCCCGTTTTTATTTGCCCAGGATTTTGGATCGTGGCAAAAAAAAGAATAACAGATTTTTCTGCTAATAATTCCTAAAATATTAAATTTACCAAATGGCCAAAAAAGGTAAATTAATCTCCAATCCGTCAAAAAAAATATTCGTTTTAGATACCTCGGTTATTTTATACGATCATGATGCGATAAATAACTTCCATGAGCATGATGTGGCCATTCCCATTCAGGTTTTAGAAGAGCTTGATAATTTCAAAAGTGGTAATGATACCAGGAACTTTGAAGCCCGAAGTTTTATCCGTCTGATAGATGAAACTTCAAAACAAAAACTGATCAGCGACTGGATTTCGTTAAAAAGTCCGGATTCTGGTAAATTTAGGGTAGTGCTGAACGAGAAACCTTTAATTGTAGATGCAGAGAACATTTATGGAAAAGGCAAAACAGACCATAAAATTTTAAATGCTGCCTTAAGCTTAAAAGAGGAACATCCTGATAAAAAAGTAATCCTGGTATCAAAAGACATTTGCCTGAGGTTAAAAGCAAAAGCCTTGGATTTAAATGCCGAAGATTACGAAACGGGTAAAATCAAAAATGTAGACGAGCTTTATGCGGGTAAAACAGAGCTTGTTGATTTTCCGATCGAAGTGATTGAAGCGGTAAAAAAACATGCTTTTGTTGATGCAGCTGAACTGGGATTACCGCCTAAAAATGCCAACCACTTTTATATCCTTAAAAATAAAAGGAAAACCGCCAACGTATTTTACAATAATAGCTTAAAAACTATCTCGACCGTTTCTACAGATGCCATTTTTAAGATCAAACCCAAAAATATTGAGCAGGCATTTGCCATTCATGCCCTTTTAGATCCCGAAATCAAGTTAGTCAGTATACAGGGCAATGCCGGAACCGGAAAAACTTTACTGGCGCTGGCCAGCGCTTTAGAACAGCGTAAAAATTTCAGACAGATCTATGTTACCCGACCGATAGTTTCTTTGAGCAATAAAGATATTGGCTTCCTTCCAGGCGATGCAAAATCGAAAACTGATCCTTTTATGGCGCCGATCTGGGATAACCTGCGTTTTATTAAAGAACAGTTTATTGGTGATGATAAAATGTCAGAAAAAATTGATGAACTGATTACTACTGAGAAAATAGCCATTGCACCTTTGGCCTTTATCAGAGGCAGAACTTTAACCAAGATATTCTTTATTATTGATGAGGCCCAAAATTTAACTCCCCACGAGGTTAAAACAATCATTTCGAGGGCAGGTGAGCATACTAAAATTGTTTTTACGGGCGATATTTACCAGATTGATACGCCATACCTCGATTCAGAAAGTAATGGCTTGTCTTATTTAATTGAAAACGCGAAAAATCATCCCCTGTATGCCCATATTACTTTGCAAAAAGGCGAAAGGAGTGAATTGGCTAATTTAGCGAATGAACTGTTGTAAGATTTCTACTCCCAACCAAGTGATCGTGATTTCGAGCGGAGTGCAACGAAGTTGAGAAATCTATCTCGAGGATAGATCTCTCCATTCCGCTGCGCTTCAGTCGAGATGACGATTTTTCTTATTAGAGATACAGCCACATTTGTAACTAATGATACTTCTTCAAACTTCTCAAACAAATAAACAACCCAATCAACGTTAACACTGCACTTAATATAAACGGTGCCCCCGGAAAATAAACAGGTGCTTCACCCTCTATAAAATACGCGAAAATATGTGTCATTACCCATGGTGCAAATATGGCCGCCAAACTCTGTAAACCTGTTAAAACACCCTGCATTTCACCTTGTGCATTAGATGGTATCTGGTTAGAAATCAACCCCTGCATTGCTGGTCCGCCGATTCCTGCCAAACCATAAGGCACCATAAAAGCGAACATCATCCAGCCTTTTGACGCAAAAGCAAAGGCTGTAAAGCCAATTACGTATAAAATCAGGCCAAAATAAACCGCTTTCTTTTCTCCAATTTTCGGGAGAATCACCCTGATTAATCCGCCCTGCACAATACCGATCACCAAACCTACAAAGCCCAGCGAATAGCCCACCCAGGAGGTATCCCAGTCGAATTTTTCCATAGTATAAAATGTCCAGTTTGATTGAACCGAGTGGCTTGCGAAATACAATAAGAATAAAGTAATCATTAAACCCAGTAAGGCGGGGTATTTACCGATACTAACCAGTGAGCCGATTGGGTTTGCCCTTTTCCATTCAAAAGCCCTGCGTTTTTCAACCGGTAATGATTCAGGTAATATAAAATAACCATAAAGCCAGTTGATCAAAGATAAGCCTGCAGCAATCATAAAAGGAACCCGGGTACCAAAATGACTAAATGCACCACCTAAAACCGGGCCTAAAATAAAACCTACACCAAAAGCAGCACCAACCAGACCGAAATTCTGCGCTCTTTTTTCAGGAGGTGAAACATCGGCGATATAAGCCTGGGCAGTAGTAAAACTCGCTCCGGTAATTCCGGCGATAATTCTTCCTACAAACAACCAAACAATTGAAGGCGCGAAAGCCAGAAAGATATAATCAATCCCCAACCCGAATAAGGAACTCAATAATACTGGTCGCCGACCGTAACGATCGCTTAATGCTCCAATAATCGGCGAAAAAATGAATTGAACGGATGCATAAGCCAAGGTAAGCCAACCGCCATATTCAGCTGCCAACCCAAAACCAGCGCCTGTAAAATCCTGTATAAGTTTTGGTAAAACCGGAATAATGATCCCAAAACCTGTAAAATCGATCAGGAGGGTGACCATAATAAAACTCATTGCAGATTTTTTCTCGTTTGCCATCTTATAAAAGGTTGAAAAACAAAAGTATCAGAATTACTGAAGAATGTAAATTTTAGTTCTACAAACCTATTGTTTTTAAATCAGCATATAAATACAGAACCCTTGTTCATAAACCTGATACAGCGGAAAGCCCGTACCCGATTTAAGCACTGTCTATGTTGTCTTTTATTGAGTGCTTGCTTGTTTCACAGATTTTATCGGGGAGGACTTGCAGCGGTAGCAGGAGTGTCGCCCGCCATTAACACCGAACCCTACATTTCCAAGAAAATCATCAATCCAATCCGGCAAACCTATCGGGTTTAAAAAACATGATCGGGTTTAGATCAAAAACTCTTAAACTGGCCTTCAATGACTTAAAATTACATCGGGAGTAAAAAACCTATAACAAAGGTCAAAAATTTTCCACAATGCCTTAATCCGGCATAATTTTGTTAAATTCGCAAGGTTATAGTAATACCCTTTTTTAATATCGTTTTAAGTAACGAGAATAATAATTTATGGCAGAAGATTTAGAAAATCAGCAGAACGACAAAATCATTCAAATTAACATAGAAGAGCAGATGAAATCGGCCTACATTGATTATTCAATGTCGGTAATCGTATCAAGGGCTTTGCCTGATGTACGCGATGGATTGAAACCAGTACACCGCCGTGTGCTCTACGGCATGTTGGGGTTAGGTGTAACCAGCGGAAAACCTTATAAAAAATCAGCCCGTATCGTGGGTGAGGTTTTAGGTAAGTATCATCCACACGGCGATGCATCCGTATATTTTACCATGGTTCGCATGGCTCAGGATTGGAGTTTGCGCTACCCAATGGTAGATGGACAGGGAAATTTTGGGCACATTGATGGTGATTCACCAGCTGCAATGCGTTATACCGAGGCACGTTTTAGCAAACTTGCTGAAGAAATGGTTGCAGATATCAATAAAGATACGGTTGATTTTCAATTAAACTTTGATGATACAGAGCAGGAACCTACGGTTTTACCTGCAAAAATACCTAACCTTTTAGTTAACGGTTCTTCCGGAATTGCGGTAGGTATGGCCACCAATATGGCACCACACAATTTAACCGAAGTAATTGATGGTGTGGTCAACTATATCGACAATAGAGATATCACAATTGAGGAATTAATGAAGTTTGTAAAAGCTCCGGATTTCCCTACAGGTGGTATTATTTATGGTTATACCGGTGTAAAAGAAGCCTTCGAAACTGGCCGCGGACGTATTGTAATGCGTGCAAAAGCAGAGATCGAAAGCATTAAAGACCGTGAAGTGATTATTGTTACTGAAATTCCGTACCAGGTAAACAAAGCCCAGATGATTGAACGTACTGCTGAATTGGTGGGCGAGAAAAAACTGGAAGGCATTTCAAACATCAAAGACGAATCCAACAAAGATGGTATCCGTATTGTGTACGAAATCAAACGTGATGCAAATGCCTCTATCGTTTTAAACAACCTATATAAATATACAGCGCTACAAACCTCTTTCAGTGTAAATAACATTGCATTGGTGAAAGGCCGTCCACAGATGTTGAATCTTAAAGATTTGATTGTACACTTTGTGGATCACCGTCATGACGTAATTGTTCGCCGTACCAAATACGAACTAGCTGAGGCTGAAAAACGTGCGCACATATTAGAAGGTTATCTAATTGCTTTAGACCATTTAGATGAAGTTATTAAATTGATCCGTGCATCCGAAACGCCAGAAGAAGCCCGTTTAGGCTTAATGGAGAAATTCGGGCTGAGCGACCTTCAGGCACGTGCGATCCTGGATATGACATTGCGTCGTTTAACAGGACTAGAGCGCGATAAGATTAAAGAAGAATATGCTGAATTAATGAAAACCATCGAATACTTGAAATCTATTTTAGCAGATGAAGGTTTGCGGATGCAGATTATCAAGGATGAACTGGAAGAGGTGAAGCAGAAATTTGGTGATGAACGCAGAACTACAATCGTTCACTCGGCAGAAGATATGAGTATGGAAGATTTCATCGACGATGAAGAAGTTGTGATCACCATTTCTCACGAAGGTTACGTAAAGCGTACTCCGGCAAGCGAATTTAAAGCACAGGGCAGGGGTGGTAAAGGTTCTAAAGGCAGTACCTCAAGAAATGAAGATTTTATTGAGCACATGCTGGTAGCCACCAACCACAATTACATGTTGTTCTTTACTGAAGCCGGAAGGTGTTTCTGGCTGAGGGTATACGAAATTCCGGAAGGTTCGAGAACCAGTAAAGGAAGAGCGATCCAGAACATCATCAATATTCCGAAAGAAGAAAAAATCAAAGCTTATATCAAGGTTAAAAACCTTAAAGACCAGGAATACTTAGAGAACAATTTCATCATTATGTGTACTAAAAAAGGTACCATTAAGAAAACATCTCTCGAAGCATATTCACGTCCACGTGTAAATGGTATCAACGCCATTAACATTAACGAAGGCGATATCTTATTAGAAGCTTGTTTAACCAACGGCGAAAGCGAAATTGTAATGGCTTTACGTTCAGGAAGAGCCATCCGTTTCAATGAGAAAACTGTTCGTCCGATGGGTAGAACAGCTACCGGTGTTCGTGGTGTAAGGCTTGCACACGATCAGGATGAAGTTGTTGGCATGATTGCTGTAAACAATCCTGAAGTTACGGTGTTAGTAGTATCAGAAAAAGGTTACGGAAAACGTACCGATATTGAAGACTATCGTGTAACTAACCGTGGTGGTAAAGGGGTAAAAACAATTAACGTTACTGAAAAAACCGGGCAATTAGTTTCTATAAAAGACGTTACTGATAGCGAAGATTTGATGATTATTAACCGTTCAGGCATTGTAATCAGAATTCCGGTATCAGCATTAAGGGTAATGGGGCGTGCCACACAAGGGGTTCGTTTAATATCGTTAAAAGGTGATGACGAAATTGCATCGGTTACCAAAATTGACCACGAAGAAGATGAAGAAGAAACAGTAGATTTAACAGATGTTGTAGTTACAGACGGTGAAGAAATAGAAGCCGATACTACTCCTGAAGCTGATGATACTGAAGAAGAAGGAGAATCAGATAACGAAACCGAAGAAGAAAATTAACTAAATTAAGATTAGATTAAAAATTATGAAAAGAGTATTTCTAAGTATATTTCTAGCAGGTGCGGTAAGCGCTGCTTTTGCTCAGAAAAGTGAAGTAACCGCGGCAAAAAACGACTGGGGTTTATTCCAGCTAACCTCTTCAAGCGCCACAACGCCATTGGCAAAAAAGCTTGAAGCGTTAGCTAAAGGCTTGGCCCATACTGATAAAGCCATTGCTGATGAAAAATCTAAAGTAATGCCTGAAGCATGGTCTTACCGTGCGCTATTTGCTTCTTCTGCAGCTATTTTAGATTCAACCAGTACTGCAAACGCTGATGCAAATTTGAAAATTGCACAAGAAGCTATTGCTGAAGCAAAAAAACTGGATACTAAAGGTGCTGAAAAAGACAACATCAGTTCAGCTGAAACGAATGTAAGCAATGCGGTTAGAAATGCGGGCGTAATTGCTTACAACAAAAAAGATTACAAAACGGCTTACGAAAAATTTGTTGCTGCAACGGTAATTAACCCACAAGATACTGCGATGTATTTAAATGCTGGTATTGCAGCAAGAAATATTGAAGATTATCCAGGTATGATTACCCAGTTTAAAAAAGTAATCTCTTTAAACTCACCACAATCCAAAGATTTATATTCTGAAATTATCAATGCTGTTTTAAGCAAACAGAAAGATACTACAGCTGCTTTGGCCGTTATTAAAGAAGCTTCTGCTAAATTCCCTGAAAATACCGACTGGATTAAAACTGAAACACAGATCTATATTGATAGGGGTGATGCAGCAAAATCTGAGCAAATGTTGGTTGCTTTAGCTACAAAAGAGCCAAATAACCCAAGTTATCAGGTTTTATTAGGCAACATCTATTTCAGTCAGGCTTTAAAATTACAGGCCGACAGAAATAAAATCGATCCTAAAAAAGTAAAAGAATTTAACGAAGTAACGGGTAAAATGAATGCTTTATTAGATAAATCGCTTCCTTTTTACAAAAAAGCTTTAGAAATTGATGCCAAAAACCAGGGTGCATTAGAAACATTGAAAACGATCTATGCTTTTAGAAATGACACCAAAAATTATGAAGATATCAAAAAACGTTTAGACGCATTACCTAAACAATAATTCTGGTACCGATTTAAAAAAAGAGTCCTGAAATTTCGGGGCTCTTTTTTTTATGTTTATTTTTATGGTTTATTATGGTTTTATTACATCAATACATTATGCAGAATTGCCTTAGAATATCTTTAACCGCGCTAATTTTCGTCTCTTTTAATGCTGTAGCCCAAAAAAGTCAGATCCTGATTGCCAGAAATTCAGTTGGCAAACTTCAGGCTGCTATAGCCAACAAAGAAGATGAGAAAAAGCAGTTGAGCATTATTACAGAGGGCTTAAAATCTATTGAATCTGCCGAAAAAGATATTAAAACCAAAAATTGGACGGAAACCTGGTCTATAAAATCTTACCTCACGTCATTTGCATCGCTGATTGATACCGACCCGAACAATGCGAATAAATTTTATGATAGTGCAGTAGAGGCAGTTGCCAAAGCAAAATCATTAGACCGCTACAACGACAATGGCGGACTTATTAAGGCGTCTGACCACAACATACTGATCAAAAAGCAGGATAAAGGCAATGAAGCTTATTTTAACAATGAATTTAAAGAAGCATTTGCTGACCTGAAAGAAGTATCAGATAATTTTCCTGCAGATACTACTTTGGCATTAAATACCGCGATCTGTGCGTTAAACATTCAATCTTACGATGAATCTTTAGCTTATTTTAAACGCGCAAAAGAAAATGGCATTAAAAATCCATCTGTTTTTCAGAAAATGGCCCAGATGTACGTAGTGAAATCAGAAAACGAAACTGCCATTAAAACCCTGGAAGAAGGGTTGCTGCTAAATCCATTCAACCGTTTTTTAACGAATGATTATATTAATCTTTTGCTAGACACAGAAAATTACAGTAAAGCACAAGGATTGATCGAAAATAATTTAAAAGTAGAAAAAGGAAATAAACTGCTTTATTTTCTATATGGTTACCTGCAACAAGTTGGCGGAAATAATGCTACAGCAATTTTAGCTTACGATAAAGCTTTAACCACGGATCAGAATTATTTCGATGCCTTGTATCAATTGAGTTTAGCTTATATCAATACCGCAAACGAAACTTTGCACACAAGCGATGCGGACAAAACCGAAAAATATAAAGGTTTAATTAATCGCGCACAATTTGCTTTACAACGTGCCAACGAAATTAATCCAAACGATAAAAAAACTGTACAGTTGCTGATTGATATCTATAGCAAAAAAGGTGCAACAAACAAGGTACAGGAACTTAACCGCAAACTTCAGGAACTGTAATTTTATTGAGAATCTGATAAGGATAAGATAGTGTTCGAAAATACAACTTAACATAATATTAATTATAAGACATTTATATTGCTTTAGACAGGCATATACTGTGCAGCACATTTTTCATTTTGACTTGTATTATTTCCTTAGGAATTAGTGTCTTAAGGACTTTTTGGGCGTCACATTTTGTTTTAGACAGTTGTCATAATTCGTTTCGTACACTACATATATCATATTCAAGTTTTGTTCTTAATTCTTCCAATAGCTTAATATCTAATGGCTCAGTGGAATTAAGAATGCTTCTTTCAAATGTGAAAATTTCTAACGCATCTTCTATACTTTCTTTAATGGACTTATCTTTATATTGAATATCAATATCATAATTTACAAAAGAGACTATTGGCTGACCTGAAAAAGATAACGCGCCCTTGATCTGACAGGTTTTAAATAATGTATATAAATTTTCATCACGCGTAATAAAATATACACCCTGATCTATACCTGTATTAATCGCATTAAAATGCACCATACGTATATGAAACAAGTCCCACGCAGTACCCCAAATTGTTCTAAAAACATCTTGATGACCTCCCTTTTTATCTATGCAGATCATTTTTCCAATTCCAGAATCTCCGCCAAATATTTTAATTGCCAACTGGATCTCTGAGGCCATTGATGTGTTGATATGTTTATTGCACCAATGAAAGAATAACTTCAGATTTTTGAGTACACTCCCTTTATTAGGTTTGTTCTTTTTACATAGGAAATAAATTTTCAATAGTGAAATATAGCTTATAAGCAATAAGGGGAACAATCCTTTAAAGGCTATACTGTCTGTGTCATTTACTTCCACATCATAATTAAAAATGCGGTCATTTAATTTAACATTTTCATCAAGTGGAGTATCGAAAGCATAAGTAATTTTATTTACAAAATCCTTATACTTGGATATATTTAGATTGTTAAAATGTTCTCTACATAGCTCCATTGATCCAAACTTGGGTACTACTTCTATATTATATCGCTGGCAAAATAGTATGAGTATTTCTATATTTGTTTTTGATTGTGGATGTGCTTGCTTGTTCTCAAAATAATTAATTACATCCAAACAAAGATTGGCGTCCAAGTAAAAGAGGATTGGTCGGTTTTGATTTATAGCTCTTTCTCGCTGGATTGCATCCGGAAGAACAGATGCTCCATTACTGGTGAGTATATAAAACGATGGTAAAGCAATCATAATGTTAATGGAAAATGGTTACTCAAATGTATCACTAATGCTATTTAACACAAGACATAGATATAAACAAATATACCAGTCAATTTGTCCTAATAAGAATGTACGACCACTATAGCTTCGAAGATGCCGCTGCTTACCAGATTGAACTCTCCAAAACCAAAAAATTAAGCAGTACAGAAATCAACAGTCATGGTGAAACCCTGGGTTTTGCCTTACGCACTAAGCTCAATTGTGCACCTGTTTACGTATCTGCCGGGCATTTAATTACAGCTGATCAAAGCTTAACGATCATAAAAAATTGTATCGGAAATTACCGTATTCCTGAACCAACCCGTATGGCCCACAATGTTGTAAATGATTTTAGAACCGGCAAATTAAAAGCTGGTTTTCACGAGGTATCAGCACCGCTAACTTTGTTTTAAAAAACTTATAAGTCCTCGGATCGAGATGACGACGGTTCTATACAATTTTAGACCCAGTTAATTCCTTTTTTAAGCAGCTGTATCGTTTTGTATTCTTCAGAATTAATTTCGGGCTGAACATTATAACCCCAGTTAGCCTGCGGTGGTAAACTCATTAAAATAGACTCAATCCGTCCGTTGGTTTCTAAGCCAAATTTGGTCCCCGAATCGTAAACTAAATTAAATTCTACATAACGGCTACGGCGTTGGTATTGCCATTCTTTATGTGTCTCCGTAAATTCTTTATCCCGGTTACGGTCTATTAATTCGGTATAAATCGGCAAAAATGTTTCGCCAATATTAATAGAGAAATCTAAAATCTGCTCCCATGATAAATTGGTGTTCTCAGGTTTTAAGCGATCGTAAAAAATACCGCCAATACCACGCGTTTCTTCACGGTGTTTAATAAAAAAATAATCATCAGCGTGTATTTTGAATTTTGGATAAAACTCAGCACCAAAATCGTCACAAGCCTGTTTTAGTTTATGGTGAAAGAAACGTGCATCGTTTTCGAACACATAATGCGGCGTTAAATCGATGCCGCCACCAAACCAACGCGTTTCTTCATTGAGTTCAAAATAGCGGATATTCATGTGGATGATTGGCACCAAAGGATGATTCGGGTGAATCACAATTGAAACGCCAGTGGCAAAAAAATCATCTTCTGTCACATTAAAGGCTTTTTTTACCGCTTCCGGAAGCTTTCCATGTACAGCAGAGAAATTTACACCACCCTTTTCGATAATAGCACCATTTTGCATAATCCGGGTACGTCCGCCTCCCCCGCCGCTTCTCTCCCACAGTTCCTCTTCAAATTTTCCTTTGCCATCGGCAATTTCCAATCCATGGCAAATTTCATCCTGAATTTGCTTATATCGCACTGCTACTTCTTCTTTAAACATGACGGCTCTTTCTATTTCTATACAAATTTAAGCCTATTAAAGCAGCTATATTGATTTATGTTTAGATAGTACATTTTATTGACATTGTTACTTAGTCCCTAGTCTTAAAGCTAATTTTCTAAGTAATTAAGCTCTTTGTTAAAACTTTCTTTTAAATAAACTACCGAAATCATAGCGATCACGGTTACAATCCCCATAACTATAAATCCAGCCGACACGATGTTGTAGCGGTGAACAAAAAATTCGAAAACTAAAGTTATAGGAATTAAAGCGCCACGCACAAAGTTCGGCGCAGTTGTAGTTACAGTCGATCTGATATTTGTACCGAACTGCTCGGCGGCGATGGTTACAAATGTGGCCCAATAGCCAACCGCAAAGCCCATAAATAAACAGATCAGAATAAAACTGCTTTCGGTTAAGCCTGTACTGGTTAAATAAACAATTACCGTAATTACCGACAGACTTTGAAAAATAAGTACCGTTTTCCTGCGGGACTTTAATACCTGTGCTAAAAAACCGCATACTACGTCGCCGATGGCGATACCGAAGTAAGTGTACATAATACCTGTACCGGCGTTAAGCAGTTCTTTAGCGCCAAGTGCTTTTCCGATTTCTGGCGATTGGGTAACCAGAATCCCGACAATAAACCAAAGCGGAAGTCCTAAACAGATGCAGGCCAGGTATTTTAAAAACCGCTTCCGGTTAGAAAACAGCATAAAGAAATTCCCTTTTGAGACCTCTGAACTTTGTTCAGCATGTTTGAACATTCCCGATTCGAAAGTACCCACACGTAAAAGTAACAGCAACAACCCCATTCCGCCACCTACAAAATAAGAAGTTTGCCACGTAAAATGTTTTCCGATTGTAGCTGCTGCTGCTGCGCCCAATAATCCGATACCGGCCACAACCATGGTTCCATATCCCCGTTTTTCTTTATCCATGGTTTCAGTAACCAAAGTAATTCCGGCTCCAAGTTCTCCTGCCAGGCCAATCCCTGCTATAAACCTGATAATGGCATAAGTATGCACATCAGTCGCAAAACCGTTGGCTATATTGGCTAACGAATACATTAAGATAGAACCAAACAACACTTTGATACGGCCAAATTTATCGCCGATGATGCCCCAAAGCAAGCCGCCAAGCAACAAACCGAACATCTGCATATTAATCACATACTCCCCTTCAGTACGCATGTGCTCGGCAGAAACACCTATATCAGTAAAGCTTTTGAGGCGTACAACAGAAAATAGAACAAGATCGTAAATGTCAACAAAATAGCCCAGCGCGGCTACAATAACTAAGAAAATTACATTACGGCTGTTGGTTTTTGCTTGATGATCCATTTAATTATTTGGTTTAAATGCTGAAAGTACGCAATAACACAAATAATTAAAATAGATTTTTAAAAATAAAAGCCACTCTGCGTTAGAGTGGCTTTTAAGATCCTACATAGTAGGGTTCTTTTTTGTAGTGTCAGGTGGCATTTTTGTGGTCGTGTCTGGCATTTTTTTAGATGTTGTATCCATTGGTGCCGTAGTTGTCGAATCCGTTTTAGTACTGTCTGAAGAACCAGCCATATTTTTTGACGAATTGCATGCTGATGTGGCTATCATAAGAGAACCCGCAAAAGCAAGACTTAAGATTATTTTTTTCATAGTTTTTAATGTTATCTATCATCCTAACAACCTTATAATAATTTGGTTTTATTTTTTTTCTTGAAAAGAATATTTTTCGCAAAAGAATACTGATTATTAGGTAATTATGGAGCTGCAGGTGAAATATTATTAATATGCATATTTTACGATTAAATAAAATATTACTTAAACAATATTTACAAAACTTTAAAAGGTGATAAAACTTTCTGATATTAGTAAGTATGATTATTTCTCAAAATACCCTTAAATGGGTAATGCGTTTTTATCCTCCCCTATTTTTTCAACGCATTTGGGTTCAGAGATTTGAAAATGAATTTAGAAGCTGTACAGTTAAGCTTAGCAAGAGTTTTCTGAATAAAAATTATAACGGCTCTATTTTTGGAGGGACTATTTATGCAGCTACAGACCCATTTTATGCTTTGTTATTTGATCAGTTGATGCAACGCCGGGGATTTAAAGTACGTGTGTGGTTAAAGAGTGCCTCTATACAATATTTAAAACCTGGTCGTTCTACATTATATTTTACCATAACAGTAACTGATGAAATGCTTAATGAAGCTGAGCATGCCTTAAAAACCATTGGAAAGTTTGTAAAAGCCTACCCTATGGAAATAACCAATAAGAAGGGTGAAGTATGTGCCACCGTAATGAATGAAGTATATATCCGAAATCTGCATCAGGGTGAAACGCCCAGAGTTGCTTACTAATTTTTAGATTATGCCGAGTATTAAGAATTTAATTTTGCAGGGTGAGGGCGTTATGCTCGATTTTAAGAAAACCATTACCAATACTGAGAAAATTGCCAAGAGTCTGGTTGCTTTTGCCAATAACAAAGGTGGTAAATTATTAATTGGTGTAGCTGATGATGGCTCGATTAAAGGTGTAAAATCAGAGGAAGAAGAAAAGTATATGATCTTAACTTCTGCACATCAGTTTTGTAAGCCTGCGATTGAACCTTACTTTGAGGAAATTTATGTTGATGATAAATTAGTGCTGGTAGTTAATATTCCTGAAAGTGATACCAAGCCGCATTATGCACTTGATGATCAAAAAAAATGGTGGGCTTATATCCGCATTGATGATAAAAGCGTTTTAGCCAGTCGGATTATTCTTGAAGTACTTAAACAGGAATATAAAAATGATGGCGTGTTAATCTCTTACTCTGAGAACGAGAAAAAACTGCTCGAATACCTGGAACAGAATGAAAAGATTACCCTGAAAGAGTTTAGCAAACTATTACGCAGTTCGTACCGGAAAGCCCAAAAAGTATTGGTCAATCTAATTTTAACCAATGTAATTAAGTCGCATACTACAGAAAGGGAAGAGTATTTTACAGCGGTGAGGTAGCAAACAGCACAAAAAGAATTAAAATGACGTATCTAAAATCAATATTCTTTTTTATTATTGTTTGCTGTACTTTAACAGTTAAGTCACAAAATTATTAGGATTCTTTGAGACTAAAGCTTAAAGAAGATAATACACCTGGCTTTTCTGTAGCTATTTTAAATAAAGACAAAGTCGTTTTTGAAAGTGGTTTTGGCTATGCTGATATTGCAAAAAGAAAGGCATATACGCCACAAACAATTCAAAATATGGTCGGTTAGTAAAACATTTATTGCTGTATCGCTCATGAAAGCTATGGAGCTTGGTTATTTTGATCTGGATACAGATATTAAGATGGTCTGATTAAAAGCGCGTCGGCTATTGAAATGTTTGGCCCAGTGTTTACCCCCCGCCCCAAAAAAAAACGTACCCGAGAGTATGAGTTTGCAAACACGAAATAAGGGAGTTTTCTGGAATATTTACAATAATGGATATATTGAGCATGATGGAGATGACCCAGGTGCAAGCGCAAACATACTTTTCAATAAAACAACAGGTATTATCTTCATGAGTAATATCTACATTGCCAACAGAAGTAAAATTATAGCAACTGTCTTTTGAAAATCGCAAAATATTACCTGGCCGCTATATTCGCTTATGCGACCTGGGGCTTTTTTAGTTTAGTTTTGAAACCTTTAAGCGGATATTCTTCGGTAGATATTTTATTTTACCGCATTTTTAGCTGCGCGATATTGATGCTGTTAGCTACCGCTTTATTTAAACGCGGTGAATTGGTTAAAACCTTTTCTGATATGAAGGCCTTACCTTCGAAGCAAAGACGAAACATGCTTTTGCTGAATGTAAGCGGAAGTGTTTTCTTAAATATCAACTGGTTCTCGTTTATTTACGTGCTTAATCATGTAAGCATCAAGGCTACTTCGCTTGCCTATCTGGTTTGCCCTATTATGACCACATTGCTTGCTTACTGGCTTTTGCACGAAAAGCTCAGCAAAGTACAATGGACGGCTGTTGGGTTAAGTATAATGGGCTGCCTGATACTATCGTATGCGAATATTATGGACATGGTTTACGGTATTGTTATTGGGTTTACTTATGCCGCTTACCTGGTAAGCCAACGTAAAAATGTTGGGTTTGATAAGTTCATCCTGCTCACCTTTCATATTTCGCTTTCCGCGCTGATATTGATGCCCTTTTATCCTGCTTACAGCGGACCTTTGCCTACCGAGGCGTTATTTTGGTTACTAATAGAAGTTATAGCAGTTGGTTTTACAGTAATTCCATTGTTTTTGAATTTATATGCCCTTAAGGGATTAAACTCGTCAACAGTGGGGATGTTGCTTAATATTAATCCAATTATTGGATTTGTTATAGCAGCTTTGGTATTCCATGAACCCATTAGTTCATTACAAATGGCAGCATACAGTATCATTTTCCTATCAGTTCTTGTTTTTAACCTGCATTACCTTTTTAAAAAAGAGCAAAGACATTAGTTTTACCGGAAATATTTTTAACCATGGGAGACACATTGGATTTTAAACTCGTTCAACCTGAGGAATCGATAAAAGATTTTGTCTATTGTTTTTCCTCACTACAGAACTTTTCCAATCATCATCAGGCTGTGGTTATTCCGAATGGAAGAATTGACCTGATTTATTCAAAGACTAAAGATAACCGAATACAGGTTGCCTTGCTGGGACTGGAAACCCAACCTAAATATCCTGATCATGAAGTATCGGATTTTTGTTCGGTCAGTTTTAATCCGCTGGCGATAGAATATATTTTCGGCTTTCCGGTGGCTGATATCATCAATAGCGGAAAGCTGCTGCCAGATGATTTTTGGGGTTTAAGAATAGAAGACCTGGATCATTTTGAAGCCTTTTGTGATACGATGACAAGTAAAATCATTGCGCTTTTACCTGAAGATGTGGATGTGCGCAAACGCAGATTGTTTGAACTGGTTTTTGCTTCGTACGGCGAGATTTCCGTTGCTGAACTCTCTGAAAAGATTTCGTGGAGCCCGCGCCAGATTAACCGGTATTTTAATCAGCAGTTCGGGCTTCCGTTGAAAGCTTATTGTAAAATACTTCGTTTTCAGGCTTCGCTTTCACACATCAGGGATGGAACGCTGTATCCCCAGCGCAATTTTACCGATCAGTCTCATTTTATTAAAGAGGTTAAACGACTTTCGGGGGTTTCACCCAAAGAGTTGTATAAAAATAAAAACGACCGTTTTTTACAATTTTTAGTCTACGGTCAAAAGTAATTTTGTAGTCTAATTTAAAGATATGTTATTACAAAATAAGCAGGTAGCGATTATAGGCGGCGGCCCCGGCGGACTGACATTAGCAAGGCTTTTACAACTGAAAGGCGTTGATGTTAAAGTATATGAAAGGGATTTTGACCGAAGTGCAAGGGTACAGGGTTCGCCGCTTGATCTGCACGAAGATTCTGGGCTGGCCGCGATACGGAAGGCAGGATTGCTGGATGCATTTAAAAACAATTATATGCCTGGAGCCGACAAAACAACGATTACCAATGAAAAAGGTGAAATAGTTTTTAGCGACCATGACCTCGAACGCATGAGAGAAGAAGATTTCGGGGATCAACATTTCCGGCCTGAAATAGACCGGGGTGCTTTACGTAAGCTATTACTGGACTCGTTAGAGCCTGAGAATATAATTTGGAACAGCCAATTCCTGTCTATGGAAAAACAAAAAGACGGCTGGCTGTTACATTTTAAAAACGGATTGGAAGCGTATGCTGATCTGGTTATTGGAGCAGACGGTGCCAACTCAAAAATCAGGCCCTACATTACTGGCATTAATGCGTTTTATTCAGGTATTACGATGCTTGAGGGAAATATATATGATGCCGAAAAACGGGTACCCGAAGTTACCAGGCTTCTTCGTGGCGGTAAATTAATGGCTTTCGGAAATGAAAAGGATATTCTTATGGGACAGAAAGCAAACGGTGTAATCGGATTCTATGCAAGTTTTAAAGCCGAAGAAAATTGGGCGGAAAAAAGCGGTTTAGATTTTTCCGACCGGTGGCAGGTATTGGAATGGTTTAAGAAAGAATATATGGGATGGAGTGACCTCTGGTACCCGCTATTTGAAAATACTTCGGTTCCTTTTATTCCGAGACCAATCAACTGCATGCCTTTGGACCAGACCTGGGGTACTCTTTCAGATGTTACCATCATCGGTGATGCTGCCCATGTAATGCCACCGTTTGCAGGAGAAGGGGTTAATATGGCGATGCTTGATGCCCTGGAATTGAGTGAAAGCCTGACAGGCAGCCATTATGTTTCGATATACGAGGCCATTGTATCGTATGAAACAGCGATGCGAAAAAGAGCCTCCGGAATTGCAGGGGAGTCATTGGAAAACGGGGAAAGGATGCATCACGCCAATGCCCTGTCAACTATGTCTGATTTTTTTGGCGGACGATAAACAAGGAGATCCTTTTGCGGCATCTTATATGTGCGGCAACTGGGATCTTTTACAGGCTGAAGGATACCCACCTTTTTTAAATGCAATGGATTTCTTTCTGCGCACCATATGTACAAATTATAAAAATATTCGGATTGGGTTAAGTCACGAGAATTAGGGAATATTTGATATCTCTTTATTATTTTGCTTAATAAGGGATGCCATATCTGAGTTAAAAGTTTTTAGGTTTATTCCTAAGCCGCAAAAAAAGTCCAGATCTGCAGCCTCTACGCTGATAATCGCTTTTTGCAGGATTATCTCCCCGGTAGCTGTAAATCTTATTGTTTTAGCCCTTGTATCTGTAGGATGTTCGAAACGGGTAATAAACGTTTTATCTTCCAGTGTTCTCAGCACTTTAGATACCATCATGCGGTCTGCATTACTTTGATTGGCTATATCCACTTGTGTTACCACATCACTGTCCCTGGAGAGCCATGCTAGTGCACATAGTAATGCGAACTGTGTATGCGTTAAATCTAAAGGATCAAGGACGCGCTTTAATTTCCTTTGCCACAGCATGGTTAGCTGGCCAAGAAGGTAACCCGGACTGTCTTCAGGTTTTTTAAAATGAAATTCAATTTTTTTGCTCATCTTTTGTTTGTTGCATCTGTGAAGAAATCAGTTCAAAATCATTCCGTTTGATCTCGAAGAACCCAAAACGAAACGGATAGCCCCAGCGTTTTTTATTCTGAATGAAAGACAAATCATCAATTAAGGGTAAAATAGAAATGGCTTTACAGTTAAAGAATTCTACCTTCCGTCTTGAAGGAGAAAAGTTTTCCGGGACTTTTAACTGGTAAATCTCGCCGTCTACTACCCTTCCCAAAGCAGTAAACTCCTGACATTTGTCCGGTTTGTCTATCGTCTGCTTTCCAGAGTAAAATACAACAAAATCACTTTTTCCCATTCTTTTTAATGGTGAAGATTTTCCATGACAAGCCTGTACAATTCCCAGTTCAACTGCTGATTTTACGTGATCTTTGGATGCTACAATTATCCAATACTTTGGGTCTTTTTCACTCATTATGTAGATTTATAGATGCTAAAATTCCGATAATTTTGCTTTAAAATTCAGTTAGCGAGATTGTCTTACTCCTTAAACAGTAACCAAAATCTATTCTTATTTTGCATTCAAAAAAGTAAGTTTATAGCCGTCAGGGTCCTTAACATGAAAAGCTTTTCCAAAAGGCGTATCTATAATCGGTCCGGCTGTTGTAATTCCATTGATAGTAAATTCTTCTTTCAGTTCGTCTACATTTTTATCAACGGCAAACCACAGTGCCACACCGATACCCAACTCTTTTCCTTCAAGTGATTCAAGCGGGGTGCGAATAGCAAAACTTGCCTCTCCCCGGTTATATTTGAAAACACAGGCTTGCGGATTAGTGTCTCCAATTTCAAATCCTAATTTTTTTTCATAAAAGTCTTTTGATGCCCCCAGATTTTTCACCTGTAGTGATGCAAATGTTAATAATCTCATATAAATAAATTTAATTGTTGTCGCAAATATAATATATACGACAACAATATCAAAACTTTTTATGTTTTATTTGAAATTAACCACAGTGCTGGCCGAAATTTCCGATGCTAAAAGGCCTGTTACCACAATTACTTTTTTATCTGGCCAATAAAAAGCTAAAAATTTGTCAACACAAACTTTAAAACAAGTTCATTCATCTTTAGGGCAGCAAGAAAGTGGCCAATTCCAGACAATTCTCCAGTTTACTATTTTGCGAACCAAATCTCGCCCTGACGACTGAAAGTGCTTTGCTTTATCGTAATCTTGTTATTGAAAATATGGTAATTTCCTGAGCCATTTGGAATGTTGTTAAAATCCACAACATCTGCAGGATTTTGCCCTGTATAAATAGCCATTACTTTTTCCTTGTTAAATGGATTAACCCAACCGATCAATATGCCATAACCTGTACCCTCATATATATTCTCACCAATCACCCGCTTATCCTCGATCTGCAGTGGAATTTGATCAAAATATTTCTGCAGGAATTTGTTACCCTTCGGTGTTCCCCAAACGGAAAGGTGGTAAACAGACAGATCCATTTTTAGTGCTATCGTATCAGCCACCACCCTTGCGTCTTTTAAATCAGCCATCCGGTTCTTAAAGTTATTCATAAAATCTTTTAATTTTTTATCTGCTACCTGATCCGATTCGCCAGTAGAAACAATAAACAAAATGTTCTTCTGACCATAGATAGCATCGATTGCCGGCATATTGTTAACATCAGGTTTTCTGATCGCATCGGTTACAGCCATCCACCGGTCAATATCACCTGGGCTCACCCGCTTAAAAGATTTTATAATTTCCGGAATGAAACTTTCCAGTGTAGGAAATTGCCGGCGGTTTTTCTCGTAGTGTTTAAGCGCATCCAGTAAGGGATGAAGATATATCCAGCGCATACCATATTGTCGCCGTACAAAGTTCAGATCTGCAGCATTTTCACCGAGTTTCGATGCTGCCATACGGCAGGCAATTGCTTCAGTCAGATGCTCCTTAACCACCGATCGCCAGGAACCGTAGCCCTGTCTTTTCATAGATTCTTTTATGGGTGTCCACATCCATTCAAACTGATCGAACTGCGCTTCGTATTTTTCAACTGCCGGATTTGCAAAGGAGTGCGCGAATTCATGCCATAACAATCGGTACAAAGCTGAAACATCAAAAGTGGGCACCCTGATAGCGGATTTTTCCGGTGCAATCACCGCGTACAATTCTGCTCCGCCTTTTTTAAAAATACGGGGTCCAAAATTCCCCCAGCCCAGAAAATTCAGGATCACATTGAACTGAATATTTTTTCCGTTACCGTCTCCGCAATAGTTCAGCAGGCGTTCTTTTTCATTAAAATTTGGCAGATTGTAGGTTAAGGTTGCCAAAGAAATCCGGTAAAAATCTGTATTACTATTAAAGAACAGCACATAATTCGATTTTTTCGCAAAATCCTTCATCAGTATCCTCAGAGAATCCTGCATCGGATTTTCAGCTTCGGGAACAGGAATATCTTTACGCCATTCTAAATTATCAGTCATGTGGAGCATTGCCCAAATCGGCGCATCAATGGAATTGAAAATTTTTCCGTAAAGATCATTTCGTTTCAGATAGTCAAAAAGAGGATGATTTTTATGGGCGGCAAAATTGGCTAAAATCTTCTGCTTGTAATCCGTTTCGATAAAATTAACCAGTGGAATACCACTGAGCACTTCCATGGTATGAAAAAGTTCAATCCTCGGATCGACACTAAAATTGACGCCATTTAAGACTTGCCGGCAATCCTGGAAGGTTGGCCTGGCGGAAGATGTTTGCGTGAAGCCTTCCAGGGCAAAAAGGCTTAAGCATAAGAGTAATGATAAAATACGTAACATTGATCGCATAAAGTAATATTATTAAGTGTTGGTTTCCAGCATAACCCGCTGTATCGTATGGTTTACAACAGCTATGCCAAGCACAAGTAACTGATTTTATGTGCATTACATTTATTTAGATTTTGAAAAATGTTCGATATTGAAACATAGCGTTCGATTTAGAACGTTTCTATTGATCATGGTAATATTGCGAATGTACTAGACGGACATTAGTTTTTTCGCCTGGCATTACCCCAATGTCATTAAGTTAAGCCATTGGCTCAGGTGAAAATAATTTAACCACGGATAAGTATATTAACAGCGATATCTCCGCAAAAAAAAATGAACCGTATTCAGGAATATTTCGAGCGTGGATATGACATGGAAAGAGAAAATCCGCGAATGGTATTGCACCACGTAATTCTATTTCTTTCTATTGTTTTGAAAAAATGCAGTTTATAGAGCTATAGATTTATTTCAAAAATAATTGCAGGTGAGATGCTGGAATTTATATAATATTGATCAATCTTCTTTAGTTACTTTAACATCAGTAAAGTGGCCTAGTGTACCTGGGCCTACCCATAACCCAATGCTTCCCCGAATATTTTTACCTTGCTTTAAGTCATTTACAATTAAAGTAGGCTCAGTAGCACTATTAACATACAGCCTGGCAGTTTCATCCTTTACTACAATTTTTATTTTGATCCATTCCGCAGGTAATATATCTACATACGCTTCATACTTCCCCGGTGTTTTCTTTCTTAATTTTTCCCAGGGATATCCAGGAATAGAAATATACTGGCTGGAATGGTTTCTGCGTAATTGGTCATCTGCCCGACCATTGGTGGGACGTAAATAAAAAACCTCCATTTTAGAAGCGTCTAATGCCGCCCTGAACGCAATACCCACAAACCCACGGGCTGTTTCCCCTGCGTTTGCAAGTGCTTGCCCACTAATTGTGGCTTCAATTACGCCGTTATGAAATTCAATATCCTTCAGAATAGCAAGCGTATTGTCTCCATTAGCTTGGCCTTTTATTTCAAGGGCTAAGGCATTTTTACCTTTATAGACAGATTCTTCGACAGTTACCTGAAACGGAATTACATCCGAAGGAACTATTGATTTGTCCTGTGCTTTAGATTTCAAACTAAACACTAAGCTTAACACCAAACTAAATAAGAGTTGTTTAGTCATATAGAAAATAATTTTCAGTATTCTGATCCAGCTAAAATAAGAAAAATAATGTACCCAGTCCTATATCAAACATTGGTTCGAATTTATTATTCTACTGCTTGAACCAATTTGTTTGTTTACTGGAAAAATTTTCCTTTTTAATATTTAAGATTTTAAATGAGTCTATAGAAAACCACTTAATGGAAGTTCGAAATGGAAGACTGAACCCTGCCCTGCTTCACTTTCTCCCCAGATTTTACCATTATGTATTTTTATGATCTCGGCGCACAGGTATAGACCGATCCCGAATCCGGCAATATTGTTATTCTTTTCCACCCTGTAATAACGTTCAAAGAGTTTTCCCAGTTCTTCTTTACTTACTCCGATACCCTGGTCCAGTACGCTAACCCTTACCCAATGCGCTACGCGCTGGCAGGAAATTTCGATAGTGGTAGAAGCCGCAGAATATTTTGCTGCATTGCTTACCAGGTTGTTCAATACCTGTAAAATTTTATCACGATCGGCAAGGACTGCTACCTCATCCAGATGCGGACAGATAATAATATGCGAACTGTACAGTGCCCTGAATTCATCCTGGGCAGATTGGATCAGTTCTGCCATATTGAACGCTGATTTTTCAATGGGAATCTTGCCTGCATCAAGCCTTGCCACATTTAGGAAGCCATTAATCATGGCAGTCATAATGGAAACCTGTTTTAACGGTTGTTTAAAGCCCTGATAAAGTGCATCATCACCGGATTTCTGCGCCTTTCGTTGCATAAACTGTAGATATCCGTTGAGTGAAGTGAGTGGCGTTTTGAGTTCATGGCTCACCATTCCGATAAAGTCGTTTTTCCGTTGTTCTTCTTCCTTGATTGACTGGATATTCGTTGTGGAGCCCACCCACATAATCACCTCACCAGCCTCATTCATTACCGGGGAAGCCACGTTTAAGTGCCAGACATAACTTCCTTCTGTGTTTTTAAAACGCATTTCTGAAATATACGGCACTCCGCTTTTCGCTGCAGCAGCCAGCCCTTGCTGAAAGACAGGGATCTCATCTGGGTGCAACATCTCCAGGTATCCAAAGTCCCGCAGATCTTCAAAACCCATTCCCGCAAAATCCAGCCACTGCCTGTTAAAAAAAGTGACTTCACCATTGGGAAGTGCATTTGATATTTTGGCAGGTACCAGGTCGGCAAGTCTCCGGAAATGTTCCTCACTCCTTTCAACCGCTTTGCGGGCGTTTACCTGAAGGGTCACATCAATGGCCACCACAAGGATATCAGCGGTTTTTCCAGTATAATCCATCACGGGCTGGTACACCAGGTTGAAAAAATATTCTTTTAGGGCCTGCCCATGTTGCAGCATCGCCCTGATTTCATTGGCATAAAAGGCCTCACCTGTATCGAATACTTTTTCAAGTATCTTTTGAAAAGGCTGGTCATTAATCTCCGGGAGCGCATCCTTTAGTGGAAACCCTACGATAGCATTGTTTTTCCCCCAAACCTCAAGCAATTTTGCATTGGCCGTCTCAACGGTCAGTTCTCTTCCATGAAGTACGCCGATGGCAACAGGTGCCTCTTCAATAAGGAATTTGAAACGCTGCTCACTTTTATAGAGTTTGTTATTGGATATTGATAACTGATCATTTGTATTAGAAAGTTGAGCAGTATACCCTTCCAGGAGCTTTCTGGAAATCACCCTGTCTGTGATTTCAAACGACATTACAAGTACCCCTGAAATATTTCCATCAGTATCACGTAGCGGTTGATAGGTATAATCAACGTAGGTTTCTCTGAGGCTTCCGTCAGCGGATGTGAAAATTACCGGGCTTTCTTTAACATCGATAATTTGTCCTGTTTCCATTACCTTTCGGAGTTGACCTGCGAAAGGCTGATCAGCCAGATCGGGCAAAATTTCAAGAAAAGGCCTGCCAATAACTTCCTTACGTGTTTTGTTCCAATAAAGGAGGTTACTATCATTGATCATCTCCACCAGGAGCTCATTGCCCCTGATTACTACAACGGAAGCAGGGAGCATGTTGAGTATCTGTTCAAGCCTGCTATTTACCTCTCCGAGCTTATCCTGCGATAACATAAGTTCATCGTTGGCTGCATGCAGTTCCTCATTGGTTGCAGCGGCTTCTTCATTTAAAGCGGCGAGATCGAGGCTTAACCTGGATTTCTCCTCCTCTATATTTTTCTTTATGGTAATATCACTAGCCGCACCAAACCATTCCTCTATTTCCCCATCATCCCCCAGAATGGGAACGGCCCTGGACACGGTCCATCCCAAGCTCCCATCAGCACGGACAACCCTGTGTTCCAATTCAAAAATCCCTTTGCGCTCAATGGCCTGCGAAATTGCGGCATTCACCATTTCCATATCATAGGGATGCACATTTCTTTCCCTCCACCCCGTTATCGGAGCACTGGTACTACTCAAAAATCCCCGTCCATCCAGTTCATACATGATCTCCCAGTCCGGGCTGAGCCTGTATACCACATCAGAGGTGGCGGTCACTAATGCCCTAAAGCGCTTTTCACTTGCCGATAATTCGCTCATTTATATAGTTGGAAAACTGATTAAGATTCTACAAATAATGTTAAAGCCCTCTTCCGTTAATATCATCATCGTGATTTTAAAGGTTTCGAATATACAAAAGTAACAGATAAGGGTTTAGATTTTCATTTCCTCCACTAAAAATCATTTCTTTAACCTATTTTATTTCTTACGGATATTTAACCTTAAGTATTTTATCAAATGAGAAAAGCAAATTAAAATAGATGCTGTTGCAGCGATGGCTTTATTGCCGGCTGCTTGTGTTTAATGAAAGATAATGCGGCCTACGTATGGATCAGTACGCCAAGGCGTTTGTTCCCGGGGCACCGGAAATGAAGAGTTTAAAAAAGAGTTGGTTTTTAAGCTTCCTATGGATATTGGAATTATTGCTTGAAATGGTATTTATTGTTACTTTTGAACATGGCAGCATTTATTCCTAAAAGTGATGAAGATCTTCTAAATGCTTTCCATTCAGGAAATAAAGAGGCGTTTGAAATCATCTATGACCGCTACTGGTTGCTGCTTATTCGCCATGCCAACCAAATGCTGAATGATGAGGAAGAAGCAAAAGATGTGGTTCAGGAAGTTTTCACCGCCCTTTGGTCCAGATCTGACAGCCATCACATTTATCCTAATTTAGCAGCTTTTCTCTATGCAGTTACGCGCAACAGAATTTTAAACCGTCTGAAGCATTTTAAGATAGAAGCTAAATATTTAGCACAGGTGGAGCATATCATTCAGCATCCTTCGCAAATGCCGGATAGCAGAGTGCGGGAACAGGACCTGAAACGAGTGATTGAAGAGGGATTAAACAGCCTGCCACCAAAAATGCGCGAAGTGTTTGAACTGAGTAGAAAACAGCATAAAACACATAAAGAAATTGCTGAACAACTGAATATCTCTGATAAAACCGTAAAAAAGCAAATAAATAATGCTTTGCGGATCCTCAAAAGTAAAATGGGTGATTCATTTAATATTTTCTTAACTTTTTTTTAATTCCGTCTACTACCAGCCCCGCTTTTAGTTGTTATCACAGTAATTAGCAACAGTAAGCGCAACTAAAGGATGGAAAATCATCAGAATGAGCATAATAATTTACTTAAAAAGTACCAGTTAGGGATTTGTACGCCAGAAGAGAAGGGAATTGTTGAATATTTATATATTTTTTCGGCCAATTCTGAAAAAAAAGACAGAAAAGTTATTGAGGATGGCCCGCTCCGTGATGAGATCTGGAGAAGAGTGTTGTCTGTTAATGGCATTAAAGATTTTGAGAAACAAAACATTGTATCATCTCAACAAATACAGAGGCCTGCGCTGTGGAAAAGGATATCCATTGCAGCAGCATTATGTATTGCCTTTGGCGCTGCACTTTTTTATGTAGTAAAAACGCAACAGAAGCAGGAACAGGTAGTTTACACAAAAGATATTGGCCCCGGAAAAAACAACGCCACACTTACACTTCCTGACGGAAAAATCATCATACTATCTGATGCCCATAAAGGTGAGGTGGCAAAAGAGCAGGGTGTAGTTATCCGCAAGACCAGCGATGGGCAAATTGTGTACGAAGTAGTTGACCGGGGTACAGCTGGTAACAATCAGATCAATACCCTGTCTACTTCACGCGGACAAAATTATGAAGTGCGTTTGCCGGATGGAACCAAAGTGATGTTAAACGCGGCTTCTTCTATCAAATATCCTTCATCTTTCCTCGGGGCCCTCAACCGTAAAGTAGAACTAACAGGTGAAGCATATTTTGAAGTAGCAAAGGATAAAGTACATCCGTTTCTTGTGTACAGTAAAGGACAAACGGTAGAAGTATTGGGTACCCACTTTAATATTTCGGCCTATCCTGATGATAATCTTTCCAAAACTACACTTCTTGAAGGAAGCGTAAAAATCAATAACCAGTTACTAAAGCCCAGTCAGCAGTTTATACGTTCGGCCACAGCAGAACAGATCGTAGTGGTGAACACTGATGAAGCTGTTGCCTGGACGCAGGGCTACTTTATGTTCAATGATGAACCTCTTGAAAATATCCTGTCAAGAATTGCCCGATGGTACAATGTGGAGATCATTTACAAAAACCAGGAGATCAAGAAGAATAAATTCCTGGGTACTATAACCAAGTATGACCAGCTCTCTAAAACCTTAAACCTTTTGGCCAAGACCAAAGATGTATCATTTGAAATTACCGGAAATAAGGTTTTCGTTGATCATTAAAAGGCCTGCAATATCACTAATCAACTAATTACTTAAACAAACCAACCAACATGAAGAACCACCATCACGATCCTTAGGAAGGAACCGACGAAAAGGGTTTTTAGCATATTGATCTTTCAAAAACAAAATAGCCAAGGATGGTGGAACATCCCTGGCTGTGTTTGCTAAAACCTAATCTTATCAGGTAATGAATCAATTCAATTTTAACAGATATCAAATGTATAAAAATTATAATAAGATTTTATGCAAGCCTTTGTGCTGCTTTTATAAAATATTGTTTATCATGAAGTTAACAACTATAATACTCTTAACAACGTTGCTTCAGGTGAGCGCCACCGGATTCGCCCAAAAGGTTACTTTTGTACAGAAAAACACTACGCTCAAAGAAATTTTCGGAGCGATCAGAAAGCAGACAGGTTACGATGTTGTCGCCTCTTCAGATCAGCTTTTTCAAACGGTAAAAATAGATGCAGGCTTCAGGAACACAGCTCTCGAAAAAGTACTGGACAAATGCCTGGAAAATCTTCCTTTCAGTTATGCGATAGAGGAACATTCGGTGATTATCAGGAGGAAAGAAAAGTCTGTAGCCGAAAAAATAATCAGCTTATTCATCCCTAAAATAACAGTGAAGGGAGTGGTGAAAGTGCAACAAAAACCACTTGGGGGTGTATCCATCCTGGTGGAACGCACACACCAGATTAGCCGGACAAAGGAGGATGGCAGTTTTTTCATTGAGGGGCTTGAAAAAGAAGATGTACTGGTAGTAAGTTATATTGGCTATCAGCAGCAGAAAATACGTGTGGCAGATGTTGATGGGGTAATCAACATTGAACTGAAGCTCAGTACCAATGTCTTGGATGAAGTTCGGGTGCTGGCTTACGGACAAAAGACCTCACAAAGGACAAATACCGGCTCTACAGTTTCTATAGATGCAGCTGTATTGGAGAAAACACCCACTTCAGACCCTATCGCTGCCTTACAGGGCAGGGCGGCAGGCTTGTTGATTACCAATAACAGTGGGTTACCTGGTGCACAAGTTAGTGTACAAATAAGGGGGATAAATACATTGAATCTTGATGGAAAAGCCAGAATGCCGCTGTATATCGTAGATGGGGTGCCTTTTACTTCCAGTTCTATTGCTGGTTTAACCAATCTTGGCATATTGACTAATGGATCAAGTGAAAGTCCATTTAAAAGTATAGATCCCAATTCAATTGCAAATATCGAGGTCCTTAAAGATGCGGATGCGACGGCGATCTATGGCGCGAGAGGAGCTAATGGAGTAATCCTGATTACGACAAAAAGAGGTAAAGCGGGCCAGATACAAATCGGGGCCGACGTTTACGCTTCTATTGCTAAAATTCCACATTACATCGATATGCTGAATACGGAACAATATCTTGACATGCGCAGACAGGCTGCAATCAATGATGGGATAGAAATCACCGAAGATGCATTCCCTGATTTAACCAAATGGAGTCAGACGAAATATACCAATTGGCAAAAGGAGTTTTTTGATAAAACGGCGTTAACGCAAAATGCAGAGCTGAATATTACTGGTGGAAGTAATCAGACCCGTTTTTTGCTGGGAGGAGGATATAGAAATGAGAAAACCGTGTACAATACTATGGACGGGCTAAAAAGTGGGAATATCAGATTCAATGCAGATCACAATTCAAAGGATAATAAATTGAATCTTGCTTTGACCCTCAGTTATTCGGGTGATAAGAATACCGCTATTGCCCTGGATCCTGTTTCTTTTTATGCTCTGCCACCAAATTACTCCTTGTATAATGAAGATGGCTCTTTAAACTGGGCAGTGCCCAATCCGATTGCCTCTTCTTTAAGCAAGATGGAAAGCAAATCTAAAAGTGCCATCACCAATTTTGTGGGCAGTTACAAAGTATTGCCTGACCTAACGCTGAAAGCCAGTGTTGGTTATACTGATTTGCGGATCAGGCAAATGATGTTGACACCTATCGCTGCACAAGATCCTAAATCATCTAATCCTCAAGGCTATACCTATTATGCAAATAACAAAAATAACTCATTCACCTTTGAGCCCCAGGCAGATTATGTCCTTCACCGTGGAAACAGCACTTTCCGCGCCTTACTTGGTGGTACCTATATTGATAACAAATCTTCAAATTATGCCTTAAATGCCTATGGCTATACGGATGACGTGCTGTTGGGCAATGTCTCAGCCGCCCAAAGATCTGACACCACACAACTGGCAAGCCAGTATCGTTTTCTCTCTGCTTTTACCCGTATAGGGTATGAATACCAGAATGAATTGTTCGTGAATGCAACATTAAGACGTGATGGTTCCTCCCGTTTCGCACCCGGTAAACAGTTTGGTGATTTCTGGTCGCTCGGTGCAGCCTGGATTTTTACAGAACGCCAATGGATGAAATCGGCAATGCCCTTCTTAAGCATGGGTAAACTGAGGGCAAGTTACGGATTGAGCGGTAATGACAATATAGGTGATTACAGTTATTTCGTGAACTACGAAAAAACCTTCAACAAATATCAGGGGACCGGACTTTTTCCTAAAAACCTTTTCAACAGTGATTATCAATGGGAAGAAAATAAAAAATTCGAAGCTGCAATAGAGCTTGGTTTCCTGAACGATGCGGTGATGCTTACCGTAAACTATTACCGGAACCGTTCTGGTAACCAGCTGGTAGCGTATCCTTTGGCTTCACAAGTTGGAGTGGGCAATGTAAATCAGAATATGGATGCAAAAATCCAGAATAGCGGATGGGAATTTATATTGAACACTTCACAGATTAAACACAAAGATTTTAGCTGGACCTCAAGCTTTAATTTAAGCGTTGGAAGAAATAAATTGCTATCGTTCCCTGACCTGGAAAATTCCTCATATAAGGATCTATATGCCATCGGCAAATCCTTATCACTGTTCTGGGGATTCGACTTTCAGAAAATAGATCCTCAAACCGGTAAACCTGTATACAGGGATGTGGATGGAAATGGCACTATAGAATATCCAAATGATTTTGTTCCCTTAAGTAATCTTTTGCCAACATTTTACGGAGGTTTTACTAATAATTTCTCTTATAAGCGATTTGATCTGGATATTTTCCTAAGTTTTAAAAAGAGCGGCCGAAATAGCATCCTGAATCTGAGCCCTGGTGCTACTTTGGATAACCAGCCCGTAGAAGTACTCGACAGATGGCAAAGTCCGCAAAATCCGGGTAGCCGCATCGCTTATACTACAGATGGTGCCCTGATATATACTTATAATTCAAGTTTGGCTACTGCCTTTAATAATTCTTACATCAGGCTTTCAAATATTTCCCTGGGATATAACTTCTCAGAAAAACAAGCCGGGAAATTGGGGATGAAAAATTTGCGTGTATACGCGATGGGAAATAATCTGTTTACCCTGACCAACTATCCTGGCTTTGATCCGGAAACAGGTGTAAGTATGCCTACCCTCCGGTCGTTTACTTTTGGTCTGAAAACAACATTTTAAAATTATACAATGAAAAATTTGATATACCGCATAGCTTTCCTGCTGATGCTGACTGTGGTTAGCACATCGTGTAAAAAAATATTAGAAGTAAAGCCTGAGTTCATCAGAACTACCGAACAAGTATATGCCAATGATAAATCTGCAGACAGTGTAGTGGTTGGTATGTATGCTCAATGGGCAAGTAACAGTAATTTATTTGATATCCCTGTGGCCGGAGGGCTTTCTTCTGATGAATTGAAGCCGGGAGCATCATTAGACGATGACTTCCTGAATAGGTACAATAACCGCTTAGACCCTGTCAACTCTTCTACCAAAATCTATTGGTCAGATTATTACAGTATAATCTATACCGCAAATTCGATCATAGAAGGTGTCGCAACTTCGAATGGCATGACTACTTCAGGGAAACAAAAAGCTATTGGTGAGGCATTATTTATGCGTGCTTTTTGTTATTTCTATCTCGTCAATTTTTTTGGCGATGTGCCATTGGTAACCAGCACAGCTTATAAAGAAACTAAGAATTTTCCCCGGACACCAGTCGCTAAAGTATACGCACAAATACTGGAAGACCTGCTAAAAGCCGAGCGTTATCTTGGTGATCAATATCCTACCGCTGGTCGTGTAAGGGCAAATAAATGGGTGGTTAAAGCATTGCTGTCCAGAGTATATTTATATACCGGTGACTGGAAGAATGCCAGTCTTAAAGCTTCCGAAATTATCGAAAATCGCAATCAGTATAGCCTTGGTGTGATGGAAGGAACCAGTGCAGATGATGCGGAAATGGATATTTTTCACAGCGATAATAAAGAATCTATCTTTCAAATGTGGAATGAAATCGGGTATGGTATAGGGGGGCAAACCCTGGGTGATGGTGCTTATGTTGCCGTTGCGGATGAAGGTAGCAATAGTCTTATCGATGCTTTTGAAGACGGCGATAAACGCAGGTGGAATTATATCAATGAGGAAACCGGCGGTTACCGGATCTACAAATATAGATTAGACGTTGAAAATTCAGCATATAAGGAATATACGGTAGTTTTCAGACTTGCGGAGCAGTACCTGATTCGTGCAGAAGCCTTAGCTAAACTTGGACAACCTGATGCTGCGGTTCAGGATGTGAATACCATCCGTAATCGTGCGGGGCTTGAAAATCTGGATGATGGACAAACCGAAAGTTCGATTCTTGATGCTGTAGAACAGGAAAGAAGAGTGGAGTTGTGTTTTGAATGGAGTGATCGCTGGTTTAATCTCCGCAGACTGGGCCACCTTGATCAGGTGATGTCAGAAAATAAACCCACCTACTGGAAGTCTACCGCTGCACTATATCCTGTACCAAGAGTAGAAATACAAAATAATCTAAAATTGACACAAAACCCAGGTTACAACTAAATCTATAAGAATGAACACATATTATCACAGATCAATTCAATTTATACTTTTCCTGTTGCTTATCACAGGCAGCGCTGTGTCTTTTGCGCAGAAGAAAACTCCGAATTATACATTAAAGGGAAAAATAACCGGCATGAAACCCGCTGATAAAGTGACTGTTTATCTTGAACGTTATATAGACGATGATATGCAACAGGATTCTGCCCTGGTGAAAAACAGAACCTTCAGTTTCCGCGGGAACGTAAAGGATCCGGTATGGGCAGTCCTTTCTTATTCCCAGGCTACTAAAGGAAAGAAACAGGAAACTGTACGCCCTTCTTATGAATTGTTTATTGAGAAAGGGGTTTTTAACGTCTCTTTTCCCTTGGGAAACATTTCACAAGCCGTATTTTCAGGCTCTCCTTTGAATGCAGAAAAGGTAGCTTATGAAAGTAAAACAACGAAGCTTACAGTGGCTTTAAACGATGTAAGGTCTGCTTATTTCAGCATTGAGGATCTAATGGGCGACAGTACGCAAGATAGGGCCAAGCTTAAGCAGCAGATGAAGGCAATAGAAAAGGCATCAGATTCGCTGGATCAGATAAAAATCACAACAGACAGTTCATATATAGCCCGTCATCCCGCCAATTATTTTAGTCTTTATCTTTTATCAGAGTCTTTCAGGCACGGTATGCCTTTTGAAAAAACCATGGGCTTGTTTAAACAAATTAAAGCCCCTTTGAAACTGACTTTACTTGGGAAGAAACTGACTGCAGACCTTAAACGTGCGCAGAAAGTAAGTGTCGGGATGGTGGCACCCGAATTTTCTCTGCCTGATTCTACCGGAAAGTTAGTTAGCTTATCTTTCTACAAGGGAAAATATGTGCTTGTTGATTTCTGGGCCAGCTGGTGCGTACCTTGCAGGCAGGAAAATCCTAATGTAGTTGCGGCCTATCAAAAATTTGCTGCACACAATTTTAATGTACTGGGCATCTCTTCAGACTTTGATAAAGGCTCCTGGATGACCGCCTTGCGTGAGGATAAATTATCCTGGCCAAATCTACAGGATGTTGGCTCCAAAGTCGGTAAACTGTTTGATGTTTCGGCGATTCCTTCTAATTTCCTGATTGACCCGGATGGTAAAATTATTGCGAAAAACCTACGGGGAGCAGCACTGGAACGTAAACTGGCAGAAGTGCTGCCCCACTAATCGGGTAGATCCTAGCCCATGGCACAGCGCGGTATAGCTGATGACCAACCAGCATTATAAATTTTATTACCTAATATGAAAATCTACAAAATTATTATAGCCCTGTTTATTGCAGGCAATTGCCTGCCTTTGCTTGCAGGAGCACAACATAAGCCTGCTAAATCTACTGTTGCCGTTCACCATACTGTTCAGCCGGTTACAAAATTGATTCCGCTGGATCCCTCGGTGCGTACCGGAAAGCTGGCGAATGGTTTTACCTATTATATCCGCCATAACAATGAGCCTGAGCACCGGGTGGTGATGTATCTTGCCAATAAAGTAGGATCTATCCTGGAGACGGATGAAGAGCAGGGACTTTCACACTTTCTGGAGCACATGAGTTTCAATGGAACGGAGCACTTCCCTAAAAGTGAGCTGATCAATTATCTCCAGAAAGCTGGTGTAAGGTTTGGTGCCGATTTAAATGCTTACACCAGTTTTGATGAAACAGTTTATCAGTTACCGCTGCCCACAGATGATCCTGAGGTGATGAAAAACGGGCTGCAGATTATGCGCGATTGGGCACAAGGATTGACACTTGAGACGGCCGAGATTGAAAAGGAGCGCGGTGTGATTATGGAAGAAGAAAGGTTGGGTAGAGGCGCTGAAGATCGCATACTAAGACAAACCCTTCCGTTGATGGTAAATAACTCGCGTTATGCCTCCCGTTTGCCTATTGGTAAGGCTGATGTAATCCTTCATTTCAAACCAGAAGTGATCCGCAATTATTACCATAACTGGTACCGTCCGAACCTGCAGGCTCTTATTATTGTAGGTGATATCGACGTGGCAAAAATGGAACAACTGGTCAGGCAAAAATTTGCTGACCTGAAAAACCCGCCAAATGAAAAACCAAGGGTAAAATATAGTTCTTCCTTAACAGGGAAAAACCAGTTTCTTGCGGTAACGGATAAAGAATTGACCAATACGGTTATAGAAGTTAATGCCAAGCATAAAGAGCAGAAAATTTATACAGAGACTGATTACCGTGCCTCACTGCTGAGAAATCTGTTCAACGGAATGCTGAGCAGGCGTTACACAGAGTTATCCCGGCAGGCCAATCCTCCGTTTTTACAAGGTGGTGCCGCAATTCGTGAATTTATGCCAGGACTGGAAGCATTTAAACTTTATGTTAGCTGCAGGCCAGGAGAAGTGGAGAGTGGATTTAAAGCAGTGTGGAGGGAAACGGCCAGACTGCAACGGCTGGGCTTTTCTAAAACAGAGCTGGAGCGTTCCAAAAGAGAGTATCTGAATGACATGGAAGCGATGATGCAGGAAAAGGATAAAATGACTTCCGATACCTATGTAAATGCTTATCTGAACCATTTCCTTTATGGCGGGGCCGCTCCTGGATTAAGCAAACAAAATGAAATGGTAAACCTGTTTATTCCTACAATTACGCTTGGGGAGGTAAATGCGCTAGCCAAAGAATACATCAGGGAAACCGACAGGGATATCATTGTAACCGCACCCGAAAAGGATAAGGCAACTTTACCGGCCGAGTCAGCTGTTTTAGCCTGGATAAAGCAAGTCAATGCCGAAAAGATGGATGCTTTTAAAGACGATGTAAGTAAGTTGCCGTTACAGGCTCATGTACCGGTAGCCGGAAAAATTGTGAAAGAGGAAAAAGATGCCAAAACCGGACTTACTTACCTTACCCTCAGCAATGGTGTAAATGTGATACTGAAGAAAACGAACTTCAAAAATGACGAGATTGTTTTCCAGGCTTTTACCAATGGGGGAACATCCTTATACAGTGATGCGGATTATGAAAGTGCAGCTAATGCCTCAAATATTATCTCTTCAGCAGGTGTAGGAAATTACAATGCCAGTCAGCTGGAAAAATACCTCTCAGGTAAACAGGTCTCGGTTTTTCCTTTTATAGATGAGCGTACACAAGGCTTTATTGGGAGTACAAATGCCAAAGATATGGACAGTGCCTTTAGTTTGCTGTATGCCTACGCTACAGAACCGCGTAAAGATGAGCAGATTTTCAAAGGGATTATCTCGAATGCAAAAGCAGCCCTGGTGAACAAGGACGATGATCCTGAATCGGTTTTCAGTGATACAATGACTACAGTTTTGGGGAACTACAATGTCCGCCGTACGCCTGCTAACCTGGAGAAAATTGCACAGATCAACCTTGATCGCGCATATTCGATATATAAGGAGAGATTCGCCAATGTAACGGGAATGAAATTTGTTCTTGTAGGAAATATAGACGAGGCAAAACTGAAGCCTTACCTGGAAAAATACATCGCTTCCCTTCCTGCAAACGGAACCATAGAGACAGCAAAAAATCTGGACATCCACCTCCCTGAAGGCTTGATATCCAAAACAGTGTACGCTGGTAAGGAGGATAAGGCCGTGGTTTACCTGGTTTTTTCTGGAAAGTTTGATTATGATTACGCGAGTACCCTGAAGATGCAGGCGCTAAAAGAAGCTTTGGAAATCCGTTTACTGGAAAGACTGCGTGAGGAAGAAAGTGGGGTTTACTCTCCGGCTGCGGAAGTAAGTACCCGTAAATTGCCTGATGGCAGATATGGTATATCTATCTATTTCGGCTGTTCACCAGCAAATGTAGAAAGGATGATTGCCTCTGCGGTGGATGAAGTTGAAAAGTTAAAGAAAGTTGGCCCGGTACCGGAAAACATTGAAAAGTTTAAGGCGGAAGACCTACATACGATGCAAACCACGATGAAAACAAATAATTTCTGGCTGGATTATCTGACTGGACAACTTAGCAATGGAGAGCCGCTGGACCAGATCAGTAACTATAACCAGATCATCAAAGGAATGACTGCAAAAGAGGTAAAAGATATTGCAGATAAATACCTGACCGGTAAGAATTATATCAGGTTAATACTGCTGCCAGAATCGGCTAAAGCAAAATAATTAAATCACTCCTGCCCTTTCATCTGTAAAGACAGAACAAAAGGGCAGGGGTGATTATTTGTAATAGCCACTGCTTAATCTGACAATTGGTTAGTTTTTACTAATTCAGATTATTTATATAATTAAATGATATCACGACTCCCCTATTTTGTGTAATAATTAAGGAACGCAGTATATGTTTCCATCTCACATCATCCATCTTACATTCTTTCCGGCGAAGTAATCCCCAAAATCAACATTCCTGCATGAATGATATCAGCAGTTTTTTTGCTCAGGTTTAAACGGAACTGTTTCAGTTCACCTTCTTCCGTTTTTACAATCGGCGGTACCTCATGGTAAAATTTGTTAAACAATTTAGCCAGTTCATATAAATAGTTGGCCAAACTCGCCGGACTGTAAGCTTTTGCCGCAATGGCAATCTCTTCAGGATATTTAGCCAACTGCAAAATCATTTCTAGTTCTACACCTGATATTCCTGAAAACTGCTCACTGCCAACTGCAAATTGATAATCCGACTTGCTCAGCAATGATTTAATCCGCGCATGTGTATACTGAATAAACGGCCCGGTATTCCCCTGAAAATCGATACTCTCAGCCGGATTAAACAATAAACGTTTTTTCGGTTCAACCTTTAAAAGGAAATATTTCAAGGCACCTAAACCTATATTTTTATACAGTTCTTCTTTGTCTGCTTCGCTAAAATCATTGGTTTTACCCAATTCTTCTGTTTTTTCGCGGGCAGTGCTTACCATGCTTTCAATTAATTCGTCGGCATCTACAACTGTTCCCTCTCGACTTTTCATTTTTCCGTTTGGCAAATCGACCATCCCGTACGATAAATGGTATAAACCTTTTGCCCAGCTTTTGCCCAGTTTTTCTAAAATCAGGAACAACACTTTGAAATGGTAATCCTGCTCATTGCCGACCACATAAATAGACTCATCCATATTGAAATCATCGTGTTTCATTTCGGCAGTACCTAAATCCTGAGTAATGTAAACCGAAGTTCCATCAGCACGCAAAACCAGTTTCTGGTCTAAACCATCGGCAGTTAAATCAATCCATACCGAACCATCGTCCTTTTTAAAGAAAACACCTTTAGCCAAACCTTCATCAACCGTACCTTTTCCTAGCAGGTAAGTATTACTTTCGTAGTAGAATTTATCAAAATCAACCCCAAGGTTTTTGTAAGTCACGTTAAAACCAGCGTAAACCCATTCGTTCATGGTTTTCCAAAGCAAAACCACTTCCTCATCTCCTTGCTCCCATTTTAACAGCATTTGTTGTGCTTCCTTAATTAATGGGGCATTTTTCTTCGCTTCGTCTTCTGTTTGTCCTTCCGCTTTTAAAGCATCAATCTCTTTTTTATACTCCTTATCAAAAACTACATAGTATTTTCCAACCAGGTGATCGCCCTTTAAGCCTGTACTTTCAGGTGTTTCGCCATTACCCCACTTTTGCCAGGCCAGCATTGATTTACAGATGTGGATCCCACGGTCGTTAACCAGGTTTACCTTCACCACATCATAACCGTAAGCTTTAAGCAGCTCAGAAACCGAATAACCCAGCAAATTATTACGAACATGCCCCAGGTGAAGTGGTTTATTGGTATTCGGCGACGAATATTCAACCATTACCTTTTTACCATTCGCTGCATACACACCAAAATCAGGCGATAAAATTTCTTCGTTAAACTGTTTTAAGAAATAACTTTCGGCAATGCTTAAGTTTAAAAAGCCCTTAACTACGTTAAATTTGGTAATATCAGCTACGTTAGCGACTAAATATTCGCCAATTTCTGTGGCTGTTTGTTCCGGCGATTTCTTTGAAATTTTGGTGATTGGAAAAACAACAATGGTTGCCTGTCCTTCAAATTCTTTGCGGGTTTCTTGTATGTTGATCACACTTTCGGCTACTTCTTCCTTATAAAGTTCAAAAATGGCTTTCTGTGTTTCGGCAATAATAAAATTCATGCGCCAAAAATAGAGAAAAAAGTCCGAAGTCGGGAGACCGAAGTCCGAAGATTTTTTTAGCCTAAATTTCAATTTTCATCACTATAAGGGCTTTGGAAAGCTACTGTAGTGCCAGTCGTTTTCGATAGTCCTTCTTTCCGCTATAGTCCCGATTGAAGAAATCGGGAGCTGCCGCTTCAATAAGGTTTAGGGATGACGGTGCTGTGCATTAAAAAAGTCCGAAGTCGGAGGTCCGAGGTCGGAAGACAGGATGCCGACCATATAAAACTTATTAGTCTTCAAAATTTCAGACCATGCAATTTCAAACTATATCTTCGGACTTTCGGACGCTCTAAAATTCTAATATTTCACTTAAGACTTTAATTTTCATAATTTTTAAAAGGTTTGGAAAGGTGCTGTAGTGCTTATCGGTGCCGCTAGTCCTTCTTTCCGCTGTAGTCCCGATTGAAGAAATTGGGAGCTGCCGCTTCAATAAGGTTTAGGGACGTCGGTGCTGTGCATTAAAAATTCCGGAGTCGGAGGTCCGAGGTCGGAAGACAGGATGCCGATCATATAAAACTTATTAGTCTTCAAAATTTCAGGCCATGCACTTTCAAACTATATCTTCCGACTTTCTGACATCGGACTTTCCGAAGCGCAAAAATTCCAATAGTTAGGGATCCCGGCTCTGTGCAATAAATAAACCCTTCTAAGTATCAGTCTACCTTAAATCTCACCTCTCAATTCTCATATCTAAATTTTTCTAATAGATTTGTAACAACTAACTTATTTATGAGCGAGCAGAACCCCAATTTTAAAGTGAGCGTAAACACCGAAATCGGCAGATTGCGTAAATTATTAATACATAGTCCTGATAGTGGATTAGGCAAAGTAGTACCCTCTAAGGCACAAGATTGGCTTTTCGAAGATATTGTACATTTAGATACCATCCGAAAAGATGAATATGATTATTATATTAAACTGCTGATGTATTTTCTTGATCCTGAAAAGATCAAAGGAAAACTGGCCGAAATAGATTCAGAAGCATCAGACCGTAATTTTTACAAACCCAACCACCCCGATTTCCACAATTCTAAATCTGTAATCGAGATTCAGAACCTGTTAAGCGAAATGCTGGAGAACGAATCCATTCGCAAAAAACTGGTTGCCGCCGTTTGTGCGATTGAAGGCTGTACTTATAAGGTTCAATTGGAATTAACCAATACCGATCCGAAACAATTGGCAGAGATTTTTATCTCCGGAACATTGGCTAACGATACCATGATTTTTGCGCCGATCCCGAATTTAATTTTTACCAGGGATTTGGGTACAACGATTAATAACCACATTTTATTAAACAAACCGGCAAAAAAAGCCCGTGTGCGCGAAACACTTTTAATGCGTTACATTTTCTTCAACCATCCATTGTTTGAGCACTACCGCAATAATATCCTCGAAATTCCGGATGTGACCATGCATTTTTTAAGACCAGGTGATGAACCAGCTTTCAGTACTACTTTAGAAGGCGGCGATGTGATGATGGTAAGTCCAAACCATGTATTGATCGGCTGTAGTGAAAGAACATCAGAACATGGCGCCAATGAGGCTATTAAATTGTTGTTCGACCAGGATGTAGTAGAAAAAGTTACGGTGGTAAAAATACCAAGCAAACGTGATTACATGCACCTGGACACAGTTTTTACGCAGGTTAAACGCAATACATGGGTAATTTTGAACTCAATTGCTCATTCTCCGAAATTTAATCCTTACGAGCCAATCAACTTTTTAAAAGAACCTGAAAAATTGGAGGCTACTACTGCTATTCAGTTTACAAAAGCTAATCCACAAGAGCCTAAACATTTCGAACATGTAGAAGCTTTATTAAATGACATTAGCCGGAACGATTTAAAAAGCACCGAACCAACTAAGATTATTTATAGCGGAAATAACCTGTTTCCTTACGATTCGAGAGAACAATGGACAGATTCTTGTAACCTTTTAGCCATTAAAGAAGGTGTGGTTTTAGGTTACGACAGAAACGATAAAACCGTTGAAGCCTTTAAAACTGCTGGCTTTGATGTAGTGGATGTAAAAGATTTGATCCAGGATTTAGAAAGCGGCAAAGTAAATGCCGAAACCATAACCGATACGTTGATTTTAATGCCTTCAGCAGAATTATCGCGGGCACGTGGCGGTTTCCATTGTATGAGTTTGCCGATATTTAGAGACAATATTTGAGGCTTAAGGCGTAAGGTATAGGGTTTAAGGTTAAATTTGCCTATAGCATAAGTGCCTGATATTTATTGAAAACTTTTTGGGGCAGTATGCAACCTTAAACCTTACGCCTTTTACCTTTTACCAATATGCAGACGACCAATCACATTTTAATGATCCGCCCTATTGATTTTAAATTCAACGAGCAAACGGCTGGAAATAACAAGTTTCAAGTTGCTTCTAGTGAAACCAATGTACAAACAGAGGCCTTAAAAGAGTTTGATGCCTTTGTTGATTTACTGCGGAAAAATAATGTTGATGTGACGGTGGTTGATGATACCTTACAACCTGAAACACCTGATTCTATTTTTCCCAACAATTGGGTTTCCTTTCATGAGGATGGCTCAGTATATCTTTATCCGATGTTTTCTGAAAACCGAAGATTGGAGCGCAGAAAAGAGATATTGGATGGTTTAAAAGAAAACTTTGAAGTTAATCACATCAGCGATTTAAGCTTTTACGAACATCAACATGCATTTTTAGAGGGAACAGGAAGCATGGTATTAGATCGTACTAACAAAATTGCTTATGCCTGCTTAAGTGTGCGTACTGATGAAGAAGTGTTAAACAATTTTTGCATGCTGACCGGATATGAACCGGTGGCATTCCAGGCAGTTGATGAATCAAATTTCCCGATTTACCATACCAATGTCATGATGTGCATCGGCGACCGTTTTGCGGTAATTTGTCTGGATTCGATTAAAGATCCTGAAGAAAAACTGAATGTAACCATCAGTTTAAAAGGCGCCGGAAAAGAAATCATCGAAATCAGCCTGGAACAGATGAACAAATTTGCAGGCAACATGTTACAGCTGAGCAATGCAGTTAACGAAAGTTTATTGGTGATGTCGGAACAGGCTTATCTATCCTTAACTGCTGAGCAGATTGCTGCGCTTGAACAATACAGCAGAATCATTTATGCACCACTTTACACCATTGAAAAAAATGGTGGTGGAAGCGCAAGATGTATGCTGGCAGAAATACATTTGCCGAATAAATCCTGGCTGTAAAAGATTGGCTGGGTGAGCCAACAAATCATGGAATGAATTATAACATGAAAGGTTGTAAAAATCAGTCATTCATTTCGAGCGGAGTTCAACAAAACCCAGAACCATGGAGTGCTCAAAGAAGCTACATCTGTCTGGATAGATCTCTGTATTCCCGATAACATGGCTAAAAAAAACCAGAGTTAAATACCGATCTAAAAAGCTTAGTTGTTTTCTTTGAATTGACGGTGCACAAACATTTGCTGACATATTAGCCTTTTAAGTTTTTGTCTACAAAATCTTCCATATAAGCCTTTACCAGATCTCTCGTGTTTCTAAATTCGACCATAATTTCCTCATCACTACCTGCCGCTTTTGCAGGATCGGGAAAGTTGTGGTGCAGTTTTATGGCCTGCGTTGGAAAATATGGACAACTTTCTTTCGCATGATCACATACGGTAATCACATAATCAAAAGAAACAGCAAAATACTCCTCGATATTGTTAGAGGTTTGACCAGAAATATCAATTCCATCTTCGGCCATTACCTTTATTGCCCTTGGATTAACACCATGAACTTCGATACCCGCGCTATAGATTTTAGCTTTGTTTTGAGCAAAGTTTTTCAAATATCCTTCTGCAAGTTGACTACGGCAACTGTTTCCGGTGCAGAGCACCAATACATTTTTCATTATTTTAAAATTTAAAATTCTTAGCAACAACCACTACCCGGTGTACAACTATTTTGATCAGCAGTAAGGTTAACTAACCCTATTTTTCTTTTTACAGGCTCAGCAGGTGCACAGCATTCTTCACCCGTTGCGGTTGTACCACAACTTCCACCGCGACTTATCGCCTTACATTGTGTAGCATCGGGTGTCAGGTTGATAATCAGATTGTCGCCGTCAATTTTAAATTCACCAGGATACATCTGCCTGGTATCAAATTCTGAATTACCGAATTCAATTTTCACAATACCTTTGGGATTTAAAGCCAGTTTACTTTCTACCAGGTTGATAATGGATAATGCCTTTTTAACCTGCATGGCCCTGCCCTCTTCCTTCTCAGCAGGCTCCCACAACTGCACAATAATTTCAGTCCAGGCATTCATTACGCCTCCGCAATCCACTGAGGTAATCGGCGCTTGTTTAATTTCAGTGATGTGGTAACTGGCATTTACCCACTTATCAGTAGCATATTGAAACTGCAACAGCAATTCAGGATATTGTAGAAGTTCAGCTTTGAAGCTGCTCCATTCTGTTGATAATGTATTAATCATAATATTGCAATTTAACGATTTATTTATGTAAAAAATTTTAACAGCAATTTTGCTTGCCTTTATACGAGGCAAAGAAATCGGCCAGTTGTGTATGTAATAACTTCCAGGTTTTAGGTTCGATACAATAACAGATACTCACCCCTTCAATAGTCCCCTGAATAATACCGGCATTTTTAAGTTCTTTTAAATGCTGAGAAATGGTCGCCTGAGCTAAGCCAAGTTCTTCAACCAGATCACCACAAATACAGGTATCTGATTTCAGGATACGCTGAAGAATCGCAATCCGCGCAGGATGGGCCATCGCTTTTAATAAAGTTGCCATTTGATTTTGCTCTTCGGTGAATATTTCTGTTTTGGTAAGTCCCATAATTTATATCGCAATATTACGATAGATAATTTAGATATCAAAATTTAGTTTTAATTATAGGTTTTCATCAAAAACAGATTATCTAGAGAAAGAGTTGATATTTTTCTGCCACAGAGGTAAGGAAAAACACGGAAATTTGGTCGATAATGGCTCTTGCCTTCACCCTGGTTATAAATGCAGAGAATTTAATAAAAAGTATCGTCATCTCGACTGGAATGCAGTGGAATAGAGAGATCTATCTCGAGATAGATTTTGCTTCGCAGAGCCTTCGGGTTCTCGACTGCGTTGCACTACGCTCGAACGACATTTGAAGGGTAAATAAAAAAACCGCTGACCAAAAAATTGGTCAACGGTTAAATGCTAAATGGATGTATCGCTATTTCTTCGGTTTTGCGCTCATGTAAAAAGTAAGCTTTCCACCGTTGGTGATATCAGCGTGTTTGATTTTATGATCGGTAATTTCTTTGCCATTCAATAAAACTTTTTCTACATATACATTTTTATTGCTTTGTTTAATGGCTTCAACCGTGAAAGTTTTACCATTCTCTAAGTTGATTACCGCATTGTTAACTAAAGGACTTCCTAACGAATATACATCAGAACCTGGTGCTACAGGATAAAATCCTAAAGAGGAAAACATGTACCAGGCGCTCATTTGTCCGCAATCATCGTTTCCGCCCAAACCATCGGCTGTAGGTTTATATTGCATGTTTAAAATGTGACGAACTTGTGCCTGTGTTTTCCATGGCTGATCGGCCCAGTTGTAAAAATATACAATGTGGTGTGCCGGTTCGTTTCCATGAACATAACCGCCAATAATACCTTCGCGGGTAATGTCTTCAGTATGTGCGAAAAACTCATCTGGTAAATGCATGGTAAACAAAGTATCTAAACGGGTGGCGAATTTCTTTTTACCGCCCATCATTTCGATTAGTGAAGCAGGATCCTGTGGAACAAAGAAACTGTAATTCCAGCTGTTGCCTTCAATAAAACCCTGTCCTTCGGTATCTTTTGGATCAAATTGTTTTTTAAATGTTCCATCTGCCAATTTCGGACGCATAAAACCAGAAGTGCTGTCGTAGTTGTTTTTCCAATTGTTAGAACGTTTGATAAACTCATCGTAAACATCCATCCGGTTTAATTTCCTGGCCAGTTGTGCAATCGACCAATCATCGTAAGAATACTCTAAATTATTAGAAACCGAAATGCCCGATTTTTCTGCCGGGATATAACCTTTATCCATATAATAGCCAATGCCTTCATAATCGCGGTGTTTAGCTGTTGCAATACAGGCATCTAGTGCTTTATTAGGATCGCCCGTGTAAGTACCTTTTATAATCGCATCAGAAATTACTGAAACACTATGGTAACCACTCATACACCAGTTATCGTTGGCATAGTGCGACCAAATCGGTAGCATGTGCAAACTGCTCTGATCGTAATGCGCCAGCATCGATTTCACCATGTCGTTACTACGGCCCGGCTGGGTAATGTTGAAGAATGGGTGTAAAGCACGGTAAGTATCCCATAGTGAGAATGTGGTATAATTGGTAAAACCGTCAGCCTTATGTATACCCTGATCTAAACCTTTATACTCACCGTTAACATCTGTGTAAGTAGTTGGATTGATGTAAGCATGGTATAAAGCGGTATAAAAGTTTATTTTATTATCGTTTGAGGTTTTTACCTGGATTTTATTCAACTCTTTGTTCCAGGTAGCCTGTGCCTGTTCTTTTACTTTTTCGAAATCCCAGCCCGAAATTTCTGCACGCATATTCTGCAAAGCATTTTCCTGACTAACTGGCGATAAAGCAAATTTAATTTTGATCTTCTCCCCTTCCCGGGTATCAAAATCGAAGAACATTTTTAACTTTTTGCCTGCAATTTCAGGGAAGTTTTGTTCCTGGTTGAATTTACCCCAGAAACCTCTGTAAGCTTGTTTGGCGTCGTAGCTTTTACGTCCGTAGCTTTTAAAAGGTTTAGAAAAACTCATCGCAAAATAAACGGTCCTGGTCCTCGCCCATCCATTCGTCTGGCGGTAACCGGTAACCAAAGTATCATTAACTACACGAACGTAAGTCCAAACGGTTTTTTCTTCGTAATTGTAAATACCGGCCATTAAATCGAGGATAATATGCGATTGATCCGATTTAGGGAAAGTATATTGGTGCATGCCTACCCTTGTAGTTGAGGTGAGTTCTGCAGTAATGTTATCGTCATCCAGTTTTACCTTATAATAACCCGCTTCTGCCACTTCATTGGCATGAGAAAACGCCGAACGGTAACCTCCTTTAGGATTTGATGCCGTGCCAGGGTTTAACTGCAGTTTTCCTTGTGTAGGCATGATCAGGAAATCGCCCAGATCAGAGTGGCCTGTACCACTGAAATGGGTATGGCTAAAGCCGGTAATGGTTTTATCTTCGTATTTGTAACCCGCACAGTATTTATATACATCACCATTGTATTTTCCGTTTACTTCATAAGATAAAGTATCGGTTTCTGGACTTAACTGTACTGCGCCAAAGGGAACGGTTGCACCAGGATAGGTATGCCCCATTTTTGAGGTGCCTATAATAGGCTTCACATACTGTACCAGATTCTGCTGTGCCGATGCTATCATGGCTGAAAGCAAAAGGCAAGGCAGGATAACTTTTTTAATCATATCTTTTAAAATTAGCTTGTTTTTTGTTGAAAATTCTAAGGTATAAATTTATCTTCAAATATGCATAAAACACATACTAAAACGTTTAAGTGAAACAAAAAATACATTTTAGATTGTTGAAGATACGATTTATTGCATTTTCAAACCTCGCAGGTTTTTAAAACCCGCGAGGTTTATGTTGCTTAGACTACAGGCCCTGTTAAATAAACCTGATATAAGTGTAAAGCCCACATCCCGATTTTTCATCGGGAGAGGACTTGCAGCGATAGCAGGGCTACCGGCAGCGATTAACACTGAATCACTCCTTTTTAAAAAATATTGACCACCAAAGCCACCTTAGCACATCTAAGTAACCGCTTTTTACAAGTAACTGACTTCCTTTAAATAATTTCAGCTAAATAAACCTTATTTTTGCATCCTATATTTTTAAGATGAGTAAACACGGTAGAATTCTGGTTGCCATGAGTGGCGGGGTTGATAGTTCGGTAGCGGCTGTAATGTTGCATGAGCAGGGTTATGAGGTTATTGGCTTAACTATGAAGACCTGGGATTATGCCACTTCTGGCGGTAGCAGCAAAGAAACTGGATGTTGCTCATTAGACAGCATTAACGATGCTCGTACTCTTGCAGTAAATTATGGTTTTCCACATTATATCCTCGATATCAGGGATGAATTCGGCGATTACGTAATCGACAATTTTGTTGATGAATACCTTGCCGGAAGAACGCCAAACCCGTGTGTATTATGCAATACACACATTAAATGGGAAGCGCTTTTAAAACGTGCCAATAAACTGGATTGCGAATTTATTGCAACCGGGCATTATGCCAATATCCGTCAGCAAGACAGTGGCCGTTATGTAATTTCGAAGGGAAAAGACGAAAATAAAGATCAATCTTATGTATTATGGGGTGTTTCACAGGAAAACCTTTCGCGCACTAAATTCCCGTTGGGTAGTTTTGCCAAATCTGAAATCAGACAGATGGCTTTAGATATGGGGCAAGAGGAACTGGCTAAAAAATCGGAGAGTTATGAAATATGTTTTGTTCCGGATAACGATTACAGGGCTTTCTTAAAACATAAAGTAGAGGATTTAGAAGACAGAGTAGCCGGTGGAAATTTTATTTTAAGTAATGGAATGATCGTTGGGCAACACAAGGGTTATCCTTTTTATACCATTGGTCAACGTAAAGGTTTAGGCGTTGCCTTTGGTGAGCCCATGTTTGTAACGCAAATCCTGCCAGAAAGTAATACCGTAGTTTTAGGTAAAGCTGAGGAACTTGAACGTCGCGAAGCTATGGTTCGTAACATTAACCTGATAAAATATGCAAGCATTGAGGAGCCAATGAATGATGTGATTACCAAAATCCGTTACAAGGACGCGGGTATGTTAAGTACAATCGTCCAGGAAAAGGATAAAATGCGTGTAGTGTTCGATCATAATGTTTCAGCAATTGCTCCTGGTCAATCGGCTGTATTTTACGAAGGAAATGATTTATTAGGCGGAGGATTTTTAGTTTAATACTTCCTCTACTATGTTATAAAAAAACGAGTTACCATTTGGTAACTCGTTTTTTTATTTGAGTTTTATTACGATATAGTGGAGAAATCGTCATGCTGAATTTAGTTCAGCATCTTTCATGCTACCTACTTGTTTTTAACTTCTATAATTCTATTAATCATAATAGTAAATTTATCAATTAAGATTCCCGCATACGCGAGAATGAAGATCGCTATAAAAAATATTATTTAAAACGTATTTCTTTATTATTCACTTCCCTTAAAAACATTAATCGATGCGGTTTTCCAATGAATGTAACCTAAATTACCGCAGGTTTGAGCTACAAAGTTTTCTACATCCTCCGGCACATCGTTAACTACACGCCATCTGATTTTATATTTTGGGTTATAACTGATATAAACCACCAAATCATCACTACGTTGCCCAATGGCATGTAAATGCTGCAAATGGATATCCTGCAAATCTGCGGCAGCAATCCTCAGTCTTTCATTCATGATTTTACCTAATGAAAGATCTGGTCTGAAATCTGTTTCGAATATGGCTAAAACGGTAACGGTCATAGAAAAATAAATATATCAGCAAACAAACCAAGCTAGAAGCTTTTTGTTTAAAATCATCAATTAAATACATCGAATTATCTTGATGATAGCTCCTGTATCTTGTCTCCAAAAGCAAATCTATACTAAAAAAATTAGTATCAAAATTTATTTTTATATTTTTTTTAGTTAGCGTAAAAATTATAGAAACTGATGACAAGAGCTACTAATAAGGTTAATAACTCAGAAATTGTGTATAACTATCTTAAACATCTGATAACTAGATTAGTTATCCATATAACTAAAGTTGAGCTTATGAAAAAGTGCATCTATGTAGTGGAAGACAATCCGAATATTAGAGAAATTATCGAATTTCTATTAATTGAAGAGCTTTACGAGGTAAAGACCTGTCCAAACATCAACGATTTCTGGCTCCAGATGAGCAAGCATCTGCCAGATATGGTAATTCTTGACATTATGTTACCTGATGGAAACGGACTGGATATCTGCAATGCGCTAAAACGAAATATTAAAACATACAATATTCCGGTAATGATGATGTCGGCCAATAACCATTTAAATACAGTTAAAGCAAAGTGTGATGCAGAAGATTTTATCAATAAACCTTTTGATCTGAATGATTTTGCCAGCAGGGTTGAGAAATATTTAGCAGCATAATTTTTAGTCAAAAGTCACTAGTCCACAGTCTTTAGTCGATTATTTAATTTTACTAATGACCAGTGAACTAATGATTAATTAACTATCTAAAGTGATATACTTTCAATTGCTTTATATAAAGCCACATCTTTTAAATCTGGAATGCTTACGCCTTCTGCGCGATATGCGGTGATATCGGTCATACCCATAAAACCAAGAACCGATCTTAGATAAGATTCGGTAAAATCATAAGGTTTCATTGGTCCTTCTGAATACACCCCACCGGAGGAGATCGCCAGATATACTTTTTTATTTTTTACCAAACCTTCAGGACCTTTTTCTGAGTAACGGAATGTTTGCCCTGCCCTTGCAATATGATCGATCCATGCTTTTAAAGTAGAAGGGATACCGAAATTATACAATGGCGCACCGATTACAATCACATCGGCATCTTTAAGTTCGGCAATGGCCTCATTTGAATGTTTTATTGCTTCCGTAAATTCTGCGGTGTGATTTTCCTGCGGTGTAAAGAAAGAATTGATATGTACTTCCTCCAAATGCGGAAAAGGGGTATTGGTAAGGTCGTGAGTTGTTAAAGTGCTACCTGGATTTGCAGCCTGTAATTTTTCTACGATGGCATTTCCCAATTTAATACTGAAAGATGCTTCGCCTCTTGGGCTTGATATAAGATGTAATATTTTCATTTTTTTTGCCTTTTTATGTCTGGCAAAATTACAGATACGAAGTATCAAAAAGCTATTACTATACCAAAGGATAGCGCTATCCTTTGGTATAGTAGCAAGTTCATCCCAATAAAAAAGTGGCAAGAATAATATATCGAGAAGCCGTCATTCCCAATCTGATTGGGAACCTTAATGCATTATAAAGTTATTTGTATGCTTTAAGATTCCTGCATACGCGAGAATAACGCGACAACACAAAGATAATTATACTTAATGAATTTCACTTTTTAGCCTTCACAAACTTTATTTTCATTATTTAACAGGTTCTATCACAGCAACAAAACCACCGTCTTTAACCATCTTGATATCGATCGTTTCTCCTGCTTTAATTAGTTTTAAGATGCGTTTAAAATCCATTGCCTGAAAATCGGCGTTGATGCCATCTTTGATCAGGGTAATTTGGTAATTAATATTAGGTTTCAAAAAACCGGTCTCCATTTTCAGGTCGTGTTTTTGATCGTTACCCATAGCACCGATAAACCATCTTTCGCCTTTACGTTTTGCGGTAACGATATATTCTCCAACGCTGGCATCCAGAATTCTGGTTTCATCCCAGGTTACTGGAACGCCGGTAATAAACGAAGTGGTTTCAGGCTCTCTTAAATAGTTAAAAGGATTATCGGCCAACATTTGAAAACCACTTTCAAAAACAATATACATAGCCAGTTGATGCGCCCTAGTACCAATGCTCATGGTATTTACCCAGCTGGGTTTATAATCTTGCTTATGTGCCGAACGCATGGCTCCCGGAGTGTAATCCATAGGCCCCACTGCATTACGCAAAAATGGAAGAAACAAATTGTTGTTTGGTGTAGCCAGACCGCCTCCAATGTTTTGCTCCATTCCGATAACGCCTTCATAAGAAAGCACATTTGGATAGGCAACCTCTAAACCTGCGGGTTTAAATGCTCCATGGAAATCGACTAAAATGTGGTGTTTGGCCGCTTCTTTGGCTACGCGGGTATAATAATTCACCATCCACTGGTCGCTCCTATCCATGAAATCAATTTTTACTCCGGCAATGCCCCACTTTTCAAGCGTTTCGAAAATATTGAAGTTATTTTCTACCGCCAGCCAGGTAAACCAAAGTACAATTTTTACATTTTTTTGTTTGCCATAAGCAATTAGTTCCTGCAGGTTGATAGTTGGATTTGGTTCGAAAGGATTTAAAGTGGTTTTTGCCCATCCTTCATCCATGATAATGTAAGGAATGCCAAATTTTGAAGCAAAATCGATGTAATATTTATAGGTGTCCTGATTATAACCAGATTTAAAATCTACTCCATAAACATAAGCATTGTGCCACCACTCCCAGGTTACCTGACCAGGTTTAATCCATTTGGTATCCTCCAACTGGTTGGGTGTACTCAATTTATACACCATTTGATTAGCCGCCAGTTGGGTGTCTTTATCGGTTATGACCAAAAATCGCCAGGGAAAGGATCTTTTACCAGTTGTTTTAGCAATATAATCAGCCTCTTTTAATATTTTTTTGCTTCTGTCTCCATCTTCACCAAAAGCCAAAGGCACTTTCGGAAAAACAGCATCAATACTTCTATCATTTACTGCTTTTACGAACAAACATGGATAATCGTAGAGATCAGCTTCTGACAGTAGTGCTTTATACTTACCGGTATTGAATAAAATTGGCAGCACACTCATATTATCCTTATTTACCTTTCCAAGTTCATCCTGACGGTAAAGAATTTCGTAAGCGGTTTTAAAACTACCCGTTTCCAGGTATGCTGCTTTTACCTTATCATTAAAATTGAGATGCACATCTTCACTGTTTATCCTGATTGAATCTTTTTTATTGGTAATAAAGCGATAAGCAATCCCATCGTTATAAGCTCTGAATTCGATACTGAAATCGCCTTTAAAATCGAGTTTTAACAAACTATAGTGGTTTACCACCGTGCTATTTTTAAGTGGAATTACCGGGTTAGAAGTAGTATTGACTATAGAAAGTGTTTTTTTGATCAGTTTGGCATTAGCACCCAGTTTAGCCTGATCCAGATTTAACTGAAGATATGAATCGGTTAAAAAAGAATCGCCATTAAAAGTAACCGCATAACCGATCCTACCTTTAATATTTACCGATATTTTAATGCGTTTATCGGGCGATAACAGTTCAATAGGTGCGCTAAATAATTTCATTGTAAAACACAGCAATAAAATAGATAGCGATAAGTGTTTTTTCATAGTTGATTAGTTTTTTACATCAAAAAGCTTAATAAATCGTTTTAGTTTAATAAAGTTAAACAAGTTTTTGATTTCGTAAGAGATTTCTTTGTGATATTATAAGGAAAAGAAAAAAACACCATATATGCTAAGGGCCGGCTTAATAAATTAAACCAGCCCTTCTATTTCCCTGAAATATTATTGAAAACTATTTTCCGGCTAAAGCATTCACCTTCTTTAAATGCTTTTTTAATATGGGTAAATATTTCCGTGCATACGTTTTAACGTCAACATCGGAAGATTGAGATGCTTTTTCAAACAAGGCAACAGCTTTTTGATGATCTGAAACCATCATTTCTATATAAGCCTTATCAAAGGAGCTTCCGCTTAAATTATTGAGCCGGTCAATCGATTGGGTTACTTCAGTTTCTGTTGTTCCGTTAGCCGCTTTTTTTGCCAAACCAGTATTACCGGCTTCTCCTCCGGCATTCTTGGTACGGGAGGTATCTTTCATGTTTTCAGGAGCAGAATCAATTCTTCCATCCGGCCGTTGCCCACCCTCCGGGGTACTCATGGGCAGCCCTATCTTTTTAAGTTTTGCCAATATCCTTAATTCTTCATTGGCCTTAGTATGATCATCAACCATCATCTGGCCAAAAGCTTTGACTTTTTTATCAGTAGCTTTATTGTCAGCAAGCTTTCCTGTTAAAACCTCTTTCATTCCTGCAATTGCCGCTTGTTGCAAAAATTGCGCAGTTGTTAATGAGTCTTGCTGATGGATATAATCAGTTAACATAGAATAATGCCAATCAGCTTTTGCAATCGCATTAAATGAAGTAGCTGAAATTATCATTCCCACTACTGCTATTTCCCTGGTATTGAAGCGGTTTTTCATGATTAAGTAATTAAGGTAAAAATGCATTAATAGAACCCGGTTAACATTAAAAAAGTTTGAATAATAACCTCATTATTTAAAACGATACAACACCAGGGGGTTAAGATTTTAAATTTTCACTAAACTTAATCCAATTTTATCCTGTTCTATTATAAAAACATATACTATGGAAAATCAAGAAAACAACCAACCGGAAGAAGAAATTCAAAATATTGAACAGTTCCAGATCAACCGATCGGAAGGAAATGCATCTGAAGGTCATGCTACTCCAGAACCAGCTGAAGATGATGAGTATACAGAGGATGAGATTCCCTTTGCTGATGGTGAAGGCACACAGCTTAACGAAGAGATTGAAAACCCTGAAGAAGATGACGAAGTATTAGAAGATGATGCAAGTTTGGAAAGTGAATCGGAAGATTACAACGAATCGGATATTGAAGAGTTGGATAAAGATCCAAACGCCTACGAAAAGGAAGATGACGAAATGTTATAAAGTAGTTTTATAGCAAGAATACCGGATGCCAGGCAAAAATTGTCTGGCATTTTTATTTAAACAATGACGATCCGCAGTATTTACAAAACAAGGCATCGCTATCATGTCCTTCCCTGCTACAGCTAGGGCAAGATTCGGGCATTTCTTTTTTCTGTCGAGCAGCAACTGCAATGTCGTGGGTAATAATTCCGGTAGGTACTGCTATGATGGCATAACCGATGAGCATCACTACAGAAGCCACAAATTTTCCAAGCGGTGTAATGGGCGAAATATCACCATAACCTACTGTAGTGATGGTTACAATAGCCCAATAAATGCTTTCTGGGATATTTGAGAACCCATTTTCCCGTTTTTCTACCAAATACATAATAGAGCCCAGAATTACGGTAATGGTTAAAACGGTAAGCAGAAATATGCTAATCTTGCGGACACTGTTTTTTAATGCATGGGTTAAGAAATTAATCTCCGTTAAAAAATGTCCGAGTTTGAATATCCTGAAAACACGAAGCAGCCTTAACGCTCTAAAAACCAGCAAAGATTGTGCACCAATAAGAAATATACTTAAATAAGATGGTAGTAAGGCGATCAGATCAATAATTCCTAAAGGACTGATTACGTACCGGATCGGTTTTCTAATACTGACCAGCCTTAAAATATATTCGATGGTGAAAAGCGCGGCAAAAATCCATTCTGTAATGTTAAACAACTTGCCATATTGCTGATGGATACTGACCACACTATCGAGCATCACCACAATAATGCTGGAAAAAATGGCAATTAACAGCCCCACATCAAAAGCTTTACCAGCCGGTGTATTCGATTCGTAAATAATTTCGTGAAGCTTAAAACGCCAATTTTTAGATGAATCTGATGACATAGTTTTTCAAGTAGTTTTAAAGGTAACAGAAATTACCCATTTACAACTTCCCCACCGTTAACATGTATTACCTGTCCGGTAATAAACGAGGCATCGTCTGAAGCAAGGAATACATAAGATGGGCCAAGTTCTGAAGGTTGCCCTGCCCTTTCCATTGCCGTTTCTGATCCAAATGACTTAATCTTTTCTTCATCAAAGGTAGATACAATGAGTGGTGTCCATACCGGGCCTGGCGCAACGGCATTTACCCGGACACCTGTTTTGGCTAAATTTGTAGCGAGCGAACGGGTAAATGAAGTTATTGCGCCTTTTGTTGAAGAGTAATCGATCAGATTAGGCGAAGAACGGTAAGCTGTTACTGAGGTAGTATTGATAATGGCATCGCCCGCCTGGAGATAGGGTAACACCTCATGTGCAAAGTAAAAATAGCCGAATATATTTGTACGGAAGGTATCCTCCAATTGCTTACTGTCAATATTTTTTGGATCTTTCTGCGGAACCTGCATCCCGGCATTATTGACCAAAATATTGATCTTTCCAAACTTTTTAACCGTTGTTTCTACGGCCTTTTTACAGAACGGAGGCTTTTTTACATCTCCTTTAATCAATAAGCAACTTTTACCTTCAGCTTCAACCATTTTTTGGGTTTCTTTTGCATCAATATCTTCATCCAGATAAACAATGGCCACATCAGCACCTTCTCGTGCAAAATGGACAGCTACCGAACGGCCAATTCCACTATCTCCACCGGTAATTAATGCGACCTTATCATTCAGTTTACCCGCTCCCTTATAGGTTGCTTTAATTACTTCAGGTTTTGGATCCATCTTCGCTTCTATCCCCGGTTGTTTGTTTTGTTTGGCAGGTGTTTTTTGTGTTTTCATTGCTTCTTGTCTAATTAAGTTTCAATACTGCTAATTAAACAAGAATATCTTCTTCAAAGTTTTAAGAACTTCAGCCTTAGCCGTTAGCATTTAAACCAATTTAACTTAATATTTTGCTCATATCCCAACATTTTAGAAGCTCATAGCATAGTAAATTAGCTTTTCATCCTAACCAAAATAACCACAAATGAGAAAACTAATTTTATCAGCTTTGCTGATGTTCAGCCTAACTTTTTCTGGTTTTACCCAAAATCGGCTGAGCAATTAAACCGCTGCTGAAAAAACCAAAAGAATGGAATGGTGGACAGATGCCCGTTTCGGCATGTTCATCCACTGGGGTTTATATGCAATGCCAGCGCGCCACGAATGGGTTAAGAGCAATGAACACATCACCAACGAAAACTACCAGAAATATTTCGATCAGTTTAATCCCGATTTATATAACCCCAAACAGTGGGCAAAGGAAGCTAAAGCGGCGGGAATGAAATATGCCGTGCTCACTACCAAACACCACGAAGGCTTTACCTTGTTTGATAGCAAATACACCGATTATAAAGCCACCAATACACAGGCAAAAAGAGACCTGGTAAAAGAATTTGTGGAAGCTTTCCGCGCAGAAGGCATCAAAGTAGGTTTTTATTATTCGCTTATTGATTGGCACCATCCTGATTTTACAGTTGATAGGTATCATCCCTTAAAACCAAATAATGATAACGAAGCTGAATATGCAGCATTAAACAAAAATAGGGATATGGCTAAATATCGTAAATATTTATTCGATCAGGTAACTGAACTGTTAACCCGGTATGGAAAAATCGATATTCTATGGGCCGACTTTTCTTATCCCGGCAAATATGGTAAAGGCCGTGATGATTGGGGTTCGGTTGCGCTACTTAAGCAAATTAGAAAACTGCAGCCACAAATTATTGTAGATAACCGTTTGGATCTCAATGATTATGAAGATGGTGCAGATTTCGAAACACCTGAACAGGTTAGTCCGAAAGAATTAGAAAAATACCATGGAAAAGTTTGGGAAACCTGTCAAACCTTTTCAGGCTCATGGGGATATCATCGCGATGAAAATACCTGGAAAAGCAACAGGAAATTACTGGATTTATTAATTACTTCGATAGCCAATGGCGGCAACTTATTGTTAAATGTTGGTCCTACTGCCCGTGGCGAATTTGATAACAGAGCAAACATTGCTTTAGATAGTCTAAGCCTATGGATGCATGCCAACTCGAAATCAATTTACCACTGTACTTTTGCTCCGGCCGAATTTAAAGCACCTGAAGGTGTAAAACTTACCTATAACAAAGACACCAAAAAATTATATGTGCACTTGTTCGAATATCCTAATACTGGTTCCATTACCTTAGAAGGTTATAAAGACAAAACGAAATATGCACAGTTTTTACATGATAATTCGGAAGTACAGATCGACAATGAAAAATCAAATGCTAATACGCTGTTATTAAAACTACCCAAGAAAAAGCCTGATTTTGAAATCCCTGTAATTGAATTAACACTAAACTAATCAACCTGCATTAGTCATCAGGAGCCTGCGAGTTACATCTTGCAGGCTTTATTGTTGGTCGGGTTTTATATTTTCTAACTAGAATTGAACAAAACATATCATGGTTTTAATTGTCTTACATTAAAAGCTATCATGAAAGTAAAAGGCGCGTTTATCCATACCCTTAAAACAGGCGAAAGTGCTTTGATTCTATTAGCAGATAATAAAATAGAACAAGATAAGCTTTATCAGCACTTAGCCGTTGATGCTTACCAGTTTAAAAAAGAAATTGTAGCAGAAGAGCCACGTATCGTATTAATATCAGCCGGTTATAAAAATGAAAATAATGAAATAACCTGGAACCGGGAATATATACCAGTACCAAAATGGTACGACCAGAATTAAATTCTAATTAAACACATTGATAGCGATAAATGTTAAGTAGCTTATGAAGTTTATTGTATTGCCTTTTTTCTTTTTCATAAGCTATTTTAAATCAAACGCTCAATATACCGATAGTACCAATTACCATGTACTGCTTACTTCAACCGGATCGATTAACCGCACAAATGACGATCGTGCCTATTTATTAAACAATGCGCTTAATTTCGGCATGAAAAAGAAAAGTTTTGTTCTAAATTCAACTACCGCATGGCTTTATGGCAAGCAGAACAGTAATTTAACCAACAACGATTTTTCTACCACCTTAAACTTTAACCTGTATAAAACCTTCCCGCATTTTTATTATTGGGGTTTGGTCAATTACAATACCAGTTATTCGTTAAAATTAAAAAACCAATTGCTTGCGGGCGGAGGCATCGCCTATAGTGTATTGGATAAACCTAATGCCTATATTAACCTAAGTGATGGGATATTATTTGATCAAAGTAGCTTAATTGCAGGTGATAGTTACCATACATACCGGAATTCACTAAGATTACAATATCATTTCGCCATAAAAGAGCTGATTACGCTTGATGGGAATCATTTTTTACAAAATTCTTTCGATAGAAAAGGCGATCATATCATCCGCTCTACCACTACCCTTGGATTAAAACTCCGCAAATGGATAAGCCTTACCGTGGCACTGAATTATAATAAATTGAACATTACGCGTAGCGAAAACCTTAACCTTACGTATGGCTTAACGCTTGATAAGTATTTTTAGATTAGCATTCAGTCCGAAGTCCTCAGTCTGTAGTCCAAAGTCTTGAGTAGGTTATCTAGATTAGTCACCCTGAGCGGAGTCGAAGGGCTGTTTAGTTTGGAGCTGGGAGTCAATAAACCGATTTAAACACTTATCCCATTAGCTGACCATTAAGACGTTAAGAGAGTTAAGTTGTATCAATTAACAGGTTAAACCAATGACTAATGAACCAATGATCATTGAACTAATGAACCTATCTACGCCGACAACAATTCTGCCTGATTGAGATTCGCATAGGCTTTAGCTTGCACCACATTACCTATAATAATAATAGCCGGATAAGTTAAGCCCGCCTGTTCTGCAGATTCCTGTAAACGCTGTACCGAACATACTACTTGCTTTTGATTGGGTAAGGTAGCATGCTGAATAATTGCGGCAGGCATATCACCCAAACCTGCATCACAATAGGCTTTAGAAATTTCGCCAACCTTTTTCATCCCCATATATATCACTACGGTAGCCGAACTTTTCATGGCACATTTTAAATCGTTGGTTAAACTTCCATCCTTTTTAGTTCCGGTAAGTATCCAAACACTTTCACTGATTCCACGGTGTGTTAAAGGCACATCGATAAAACCTGCGCCTTGCATACTACTTATACCCGGAATATAATGGCATTTAATGCCTCTGGCCTCTGCATAAATCAATTCTTCGAAGCCGCGACCAAAAATAAAGGGATCTCCGCCCTTTAAACGCACTACTACCTGGTGATTTTGGGCATTCTCGACAATTAATTCATTTATTTTCTCTTGTGGTGTGTATTTTCCATAAGGTTGCTTACCAACATAGATCATTTTACAGCTTTTCGGAGCAATTTCCAGCAATTTTTCATTACTCAAGTTGTCATAAAGAATAACTTCGGCTCTTTTTAATACATTAAACGCCTTTATTGTAATTAATTCAGGGTCGCCAGGACCTCCGCCCATTATAAAAAGTCCAAAATCGTTAGTTTTTTGATTCATAATTTTAATGATTTAGCTATTTAAGTATAAAAGTGATGAAAAAATATTAAAAAGTTTAAATTTTTTATGATAAAAATCATTTTTATATGAGTTTTAGTTCAGTAATATTCTATATTTGAATATCAAAAATCATATAAATGTTGAATTATGTATTTTTAAATGGATTGTTTAGCGAAAAAAAAACATACATCAGAATAAATAATCTAAAAAAACAACATACAGAAACCAAAAAACACTAAACACCTTTAAGATTTATGAAAGAACCACAAATAATCGTAATAGGAAATGGAATGGTGGGATATAAATTCTGCGAAAAGCTTAGATCAAAAACTTCTTCTTTTAATCTTATCATTTTTGGAGAGGAACCCCGCAGGGCTTATGATCGTGTTCATTTAAGTGAATATTTTAATGGCAAAACCGCCGATGACCTCTCCCTTTCTACAGAAAACTGGTACCAGGAGCAAAGTATTACCTTATTTCTCAATAACCCTGTTACTAAAATAGATCGCGACCTTCAAAAAGTTTATACTGCCAATGGTGTGGATTATAACTACGATGTTCTTGTTTTTGCTACCGGTTCCGGCGCTTTTGTGCCAAATATCCCCGGCATTGAAAAAGAAGGTGTTTTTGTTTACCGTACTATAGAAGATCTTGACCTCATAAGTAGTTATGCAAAAAAGGCCAAAACAGCTTCAGTTATAGGAGGCGGTTTATTAGGACTAGAAGCCGCTAAAGCATTGATTGATCTGGGGATTGAAAAAACCAGTATTATTGAATTTGCACCGC